>NZ_CP166196.1:0-2967500 GCF_052327315.1 Asticcacaulis solisilvae | reverse complement strand
GTTGAAGGTAAGGTAACACTTACTGGAGGACCGAACCGATATCTGTTGAAAAAGATTCGGATGACTTGTGGATAGGGGTGAAAGGCCAATCAAACCTGGACATAGCTGGTTCTCCGCGAAATCTATTTAGGTAGAGCGTCAGATGAATACCTCAGGGGGTAGAGCACTGGATGGATGCGGGCGGCGCGAGCTGTACCAATTCTAACCAAACTCCGAATACCTGAGAGTACTATCTGGCAGACACACGGCGGGTGCTAACGTCCGTCGTGAAAAGGGAAACAACCCTAACCATCATCTAAGGCCCCCAAGTTATGGCTAAGTGGGAAACGATGTGGGATTGCTTTGACAATCAGGAGGTTGGCTTAGAAGCAGCCATCCTTTAAAGAAAGCGTAACAGCTCACTGATCAAGCGATCCTGCGCGGAAAATGTAACGGGGCTCAAGCCATACGCCGAAGATATGGGTTCACGTAAGTGAGCGGTAGCGGAGCGTTCCGTAAGCCTGTGAAGGTCAATCGCGAGGTTGGCTGGAGGTATCGGAAGTGAGAATGCTGACATGAGTAGCGATAAAGAGTGTGAGAGACACTCTCGCCGAAAGACCAAGGGTTCCTGCGTAAAGCTAATCTGCGCAGGGTTAGCCAGCCCCTAAGGCGAGGCCGAAAGGCGTAGTCGATGGGAATCCGGTAAATATTCCGGAGCCAGTGTGAAGTGACGGATGGCATAACTTGTACGGGCTTATTGGATTGTCCGTGCAGGGGCGTTGTCCCTGGAAATAACTCACACAGAGACTGTACCCGAAACCGACACAGGTGGTCAGGTAGAGCATACCAAGGCGCTTGAGAGAACTATGCTGAAGGAACTCGGCAAATTACACGCGTAACTTCGGGATAAGCGTGACTCACCCTGGGCAACCGGGACTGAGTGGCACAAACTAGGGGGTAGCGACTGTTTATCAAAAACACAGGGCTCTGCGAAGCTGTAAAGCGACGTATAGGGTCTGACGCCTGCCCGGTGCCGGAAGGTTAAAAGGAGTGGTGCAAGCTGCGAATTGAAGCCCCGGTAAACGGCGGCCGTAACTATAACGGTCCTAAGGTAGCGAAATTCCTTGTCGGGTAAGTTCCGACCTGCACGAATGGCGTAACGACTTCCCCACTGTCTCCAGCATAGGCTCAGCGAAATTGAATTCCCCGTGAAGATGCGGGGTTCCCGCGGTCAGACGGAAAGACCCTATGAACCTTTACTATAGCTTCGCCTTGGCGTTAGCAGCAACATGTGTAGGATAGGTGGGAGGCTATGAAACCGGGGCGCCAGTCTCGGTGGAGCCATCCTTGAAATACCACCCTTATTGCTGCTGACGTCTAACCGAGATCCGTCTATCCGGGTCCGGGACATGGCGTGGTGGGTAGTTTGACTGGGGCGGTCGCCTCCCAAAGTGTAACGGAGGCGCGCGATGGTGGGCTCAGAGCGGTCGGAAATCGCTCGACGAGTGCAATGGCATAAGCCCGCCTGACTGCGAGACTGACAAGTCGAGCAGAGACGAAAGTCGGCCATAGTGATCCGGTGGTCCTTCGTGGACGGGCCATCGCTCAACGGATAAAAGGTACTCTAGGGATAACAGGCTGATTTTGCCCAAGAGTCCATATCGACGGCAAAGTTTGGCACCTCGATGTCGGCTCATCACATCCTGGGGCTGGAGCAGGTCCCAAGGGTATGGCTGTTCGCCATTTAAAGTGGTACGTGAGCTGGGTTCAGAACGTCGTGAGACAGTTTGGTCCCTATCTGCCGTGGGTGTTCGAGACTTGAGAGGATCTGTCCCTAGTACGAGAGGACCGGGATGGACATACCTCTGGTGGACCTGTCGTGGCGCCAGCCGCGCAGCAGGGTAGCTAAGTATGGACGGGATAACCGCTGAAAGCATCTAAGCGGGAAACCCACCTCAAAACAAGGTCTCGCTGAGGATCGTGGAAGACTACCACGTTGATAGGCCGGATGTGGAAGCCCCGCGAGGGGTGAAGCTAACCGGTACTAATAATCCGATCGGCTTGATCGTTCCTCTACAAAACGCATTCCCTTTAAAACAATGTCTTCTCCACACTGTGCTTGGTTGACCTGGTGGCTATGCCGGAAGGTCCCCACCCGATCCCATTCCGAACTCGGTCGTTAAGCCTTCCTGGGCCAATGGTACTTCGTCTTAAGGCGCGGGAGAGTAGGTCGTCGCCAGGTCTACCAAGCACAGTGTACACAACCCTTCTTCATAATATCTTGGCGCGGGATGGAGCAGCCCGGTAGCTCGTCAGGCTCATAACCTGAAGGTCGTAGGTTCAAATCCTGCTCCCGCAACCAACGTTTACGCAAAAAGCCCCGCCAACAGCGGGGCTTTTTGCGTTTAAATTCACGCCTTCATCATGTCTGCCTGCCGGTGAACCAGTTTCCATTCATCGTCTTCCTTGCGGAAGAGTTCCGTAATGCGCAGTGTCATCGGCGTGGACTTCCCGTCCGTTTCAACGACGGCATGCTGAAGTCCGGCCCAATAGGCGATCTTGTCGTCGGAAGCCTGCTGCAGGATTTCGAGCCGGCTTTCACCATGGGGGCCGAATGACTTCGCCCCCTTGCGATAGGATTCGGCGATCGTCGTCGCTCCCCTGGCCACCTTTCCGTCCGGCCCGAAAAAGGTTGCGGGTTCCTGTGCAGTCGAGAGATTGCTGACGGGGTCGCCGTCGCCACGCATATAGGCGGATGCGGCATCGATACGTGTGGCCATAAAGCTTTCAAAGTCGGACATATCTGTCTCCTGGAACGACTGCGAAGGCGTTAGCCATGACGGCATGGCTATCAGGGCGCAATAGTTGCGATGGCGCTGCGACTTAAACCCTTGTAAGGGCGGCTGCTGATCTCGATTTTAGCCCAACAGCCACCCTGTCCCGGCGCGATTTTGCAGCGGTTTCACTACCGTTCGGCACATCATTCGACCGGAGGAGCCACGTCATGGCAACCATCAATACCTCGGACAACACGAACAGTTCCAACACGGCCATCATCATTCTGGCTGTCGTCATCATCGCGGCTCTGGCCGTGGCCGCCATCTACTACATGCAGAACGGCAATGCGCCGGCCACCAATACCAGCACCGATACCTATACCGAACGCAACATCACGACCGTGGAAAAGGTTCCGGCGCAGGTCGGCAATGCGGTCAACAGCGCGGCCAATAATGCGGCCGACAATGCTGCCAATCCGCCGGTGCAAACCACCCAGCCGGCGCCGCAGCCCGCGCCCGCGCCGGCCGATAATGCTCCGGTCAACGGCCAGTAAGCCTCTGATAAAACGGAAAGCCGCCCGGGATGGGCGGCTTTTTCATGTCAGAAATGCTGGCTGACCGATAGCCAGACGGTGCGCGGCCGCAGGGGAGTGATCTGGCTGGAGCCATCGACGCTGAACGGGTTGCCGTAGGCGAAGCTGTTACTGTGAACGCCGGTCGCATTGGTGACGCGAACACCGATGCGCGTCGCCCCGAGGGGCAAGGTCGAAGACAGGTCCAGATTGGTGTAGGGATCCATGCGCACATCGCGCAGCGGACCATAATTGAGCGGCGAGGGGCCGCGATATGACAAGGTGGCGCTGTTCTCGAGCCTGTAGCCGAGGACCGCCTGGTACCAGTCGGCGCTAAGGCTAGCCGATGTGCGCGCGATATAGGGCATCCCGCCGCCTTCATCCTTCGAGAACTGAGGGTTCGGCTTGGTCAGCTGCGGATTGTTGACCTGGGCCGCCAGATGCAACAGGACGTCCGGAGTCACAGTCCAGTCCAGTTCGGCCTCCGCCCCCGTATTATTGCCGTCGCCGATGTTGACGACGATGGGCAGGCCCGTTGCGCGTAACTGGTCGCTCTGGATGCCGCGCCATTCCACCTGATAGGTCGTAAGATTCAGGCGCCAGCGATTGTCCGGAGTATTGAACTTCACGCCGAGCTCATAGCAGTCGAGCGCATCGCCGCGGTAGACCTGGGGGATCGGCGTCATCACCTGGGTCGTCGTGTTGAAGCCGCCGGTGCGGAAACCGTCGGCGGCCTGAACATAGATCAGTACACCCGGGCGGGGGTGATAGCTGGCGGAGAGGCTGTGCGCCAGGTGATGGCCATAAATGTCGCCATCGATAGTGCCCGAAGCCGCGTAGCCGATGAGATGAACATTGCTGATGCGGCTGTCGGTGTCGTGCCGGGTCTGCGTCGCGCGCAGACTGGCCGCGATCGTCCAGTCTTTCGTCAGGTCGTAGCTGAGGCCGCCGAACAGCGCGGCATCATTGACGTCGTCGCGGCGCATTTCGCTGTAGAGGGTGTTATGGTCGAAGACGTCGCTGAGGTTCGGCCGGAACTTTTCCGCGCTGCGCGCTAGGAAGACGCCGCCCAGCCAGCGCAGGCGTCCCTCCGTCGGCGACAGCACGCTGAATTCGGCCGTCGACAGCGATATCGACTGGTCTTCCTCGTAGAACAGCACGCCCGAATTGGGGATCGAGACATACCGTTGCACCGGTTGCGCGTCATATCCCGTCGACAGGCGGTGATGGAGATGGTTGAGGCTCAGCTTGAAAGTATTGCGGCCCCAATTGCCTTCGACGCCGGCGGACATGTCTTCGAAGCCGTTGTCATGGGGTTCCGCCAGCGCCGTTTCGCGATGATAGGGCGGCCGTTTGCTGAAAACATACTGGCTGTTTTCGGAGTTGAGGCGCTGGGCGATGGCTGACGCCGTCACGGTCAGGTCGGGCGATACCGGCCAGGCGAACGAAAGCCTCCCGCCGAAGCGGTTGGTGGTGTTGGTCGCGTGATGTCCGGCGACGTCTTCATTGATGAAGCCGCCGGTCTGGTCCTGGTACAGCACGGCGCGCAGTCCCGCGCGGCGATCGAACACAGGCAGGTTGATCATCGCCGTGCCGCGCCAGGACATGTTGCCGCCCGCGGTCGCGCCAACGCCGGCGCCGAGGTCGGCTTCGAAACGGTCGATCAACGGTTTGTTGGACACCAGGCGGACCACGCCGGCCATCGAGCCCTGGCCATACAGGGCGCCCTGCGGGCCTTTCAGCACTTCGACCCGCGCCATGTCGACCAGCAGAAGATCAGGGTCCGGCGCGTTGTAGGTCAGGGCGGAGTCGTCGAGATAGAGCCCGACCGTCGACTGCGTCCGGCCGGTCAGGACGCTGTCGGACACCCCGCGCAGCAGGATTTTGTCGCGTCCCGGGCCGAGATTGGTGACCGCCATGCCCGCCACGCGGCTGGCCAGTTGCGGCAGGTCCAGGTCGTCACCGTCGAGCACGCGGCTGGACACCACGCTGACAGACCGGGGGATGCGGGTCAGGGCGACAGGGCGACGGGTGATGACGACGTCTTCGACGGGCGCCAGGGCGGGTGCGGGCGCCTGTTTTCGGGCCACCGGTGTCACGGCCTTCGGTTCGGGCTTCAGGTCGAGACGGAAGGTATTGGCGTTGAAACGGCGGATGTCGCAGCGGCTGCCGTTCAGCAGCAGGCGCAGGGCCTGTTCCGCCTTCATGCGGCCCTTGACGGCGGCCGCGCGGCCTTCGCAACGGGCAGGATCGACGCCGCCGATCGACAGGCCGGTTTGCGTGGCCAGGGTCACGAGGGCGCCGGGCAGGGGGCCGGCCGGAATGTCGATGGGATAGGCAGGATCGGCCGCATGGGCCAGCGCCGGAATGCCGCCGCTAAGAGCGACGACCACCAGCGACACGGCGAAGGACAATGCCTTGCGCAGTCTCGTGGGCATCGAGCGAGAGAAAATCTTCCAGCCGCCCGACAACCGAGCTCTCCGAGTCCAGGGTCAGGATGGCCGTAAGCCGCAGCTTCCCGGTCGCATCGTCTACAACAATAGGCTTGTCGTAGTAGCGGTTGAGATCCGCGACCACGTCCGACAAGGCCTGATCCTTATAGATAGCATGGGAGGTTTGCCACGCAAAGGCCGTTTGCGGGTCGCCGTGGGTGACGCGGCTGCTCGTATCACCATCGGTATGCATGCCGGTGTCGCCGGCGCGAAGCATGAGAACATCCGCACCCGAGCCCTGGGGCGCCAGGCTGACGGCGCCTTCGCGCACGGTTACGCGTACGGCGCCGGCCTGACGCAGGACGTTGAATTCGGTGCCGATGTCGGTCAGGCGTACGTCGCCGGTATCGACGATGAACGGATGCTTTTCGTCGTGAACGACGCGCAGGGCCACTTCACCGCGCTCAAGCACGACGGCGCGGCGCTTGTCTTCCATGCGCACCGAGACGCGCGTATCGGTATTGAGCATCAGCACCGAACCGTCGGCCAGGGTGATGCTCTGCTTTTGCCCCTTGGCCGTGGCGTAGGTGGTGGTGGGAATGTCGCGATGGGCCAGCATCGGCAGGCACGCCACGGCGACGAGGGTCGCAGCGATGGCGCCTGCGGCCCAGGTCACGGTCCGGCGAGCGGCCCCGTTTCTGGACAGGCGTCCGTCGAGGACGCGCGACAGCGAAACGACATTGCCGGCAGGTTCGGCAACAGCGTGTTCAGCCGAGGTCTGCAGGTCGATCCCGTACCAGGTGCTGAGCGCACGGCGGTACGCGTCGGCATGGGCGTCGGACGCCTCCAGCCAGTCGGTCAGGGCAATGATTTCGGCTTCGCGCACGGATTCGCTCTGACTACGCACCACCCACTGGGCAGCGGCCAGTTCGATCTCGTCGATATCGCCAGAATTACGCGCCATGAACTCCCAACCTTGGCCTGTCGATTACAAGACACCGCCGTTTGTGACAACCCGCAAGAAAAATCACGCCGAATCCGTAAATATGCCGTTGACGGCTGTTTCCCTGCAACGGTTCAGGGCCCGGGGCCTGCGCGGGAACCCGGCCTGAGACGCGCCGTCAGGTGCTTGAGCGCGGCGCCGAGATGCTTTTCGACCGAACTCAGCGATATACCGAGCCGGGCCGCAACCTGGGCCTGCGAAACGCCATCGAACTTGTGCAGCCGGAAGATGGCTTGGGTACGTTCGGGCAGGTCCTCGACCGCTTTTGTGAACTCGGCCATCTGCTGGCGGCCGCTGACGGCGTCTTCGGGGGACGGCGCGCCGTCGGCGGCGTCCTCGCGGCCGTCGTGGTGCACCGAATGCCAGGCCGTGTCGCGGCGCCGGCTATTGTCCAGCGTGCGGATCTGGTTGCGATGGATATTGTGCGCCATGCGGAAAAGAAAGGCGGTGGCGTCGTCTATGACCCGCGTGTCGTCCGCCGGAATCGCTTCGATCCTGAGATAGAGGTCCTGGACAATATCTTCGGCCAGGGCGGCATCGTTGGCCACCCGTGTGAAATAGCGCACGAGCAGGTCCCGTTTCTCGACATAGGCCTTGAACAGAATGTCGCGCGAGAACGAGGACACGGTATCTCCGAAGGGCGAAGCAGGGGCGAACTCATGGCATTGCGTCAGGACACTGACAAGCCGGGATGCCGTGGCAGGCGAGCGGCCAGGTGGCGTCTTATGGAAAATTTATAATTTTTTTCGACGGGTACAAGGAAAATAATGAAATTAATTCAATGAATTAATTTGCCGTTCGCAGTGTCCTGAAAAATATTTTTACAGAATTTTTACGGCGATTTACGGGTTCGGGCCAGTAGCGGTGTCTCGTCATTGTAAGGGCTCGCGTGGCTGGCGCGGACCTGACAATGCGCCGGGGAGGTCAGGGCAGACCGCCGGGACCCCGGCGCACCCTCTTTTTACAGGGTGTGGCAACAGTGCGCGGGCGTATTCTGAACATCATGCTGGCTTCGGGCCGGGGCGGCGTTGAGACCATGGCGCTCCGCTATCACGAGGCCCTGCACGCCGAAGGCTACGATGTCATGAGCATCGGCCACCCGAAAGGTGTGCTGGCCGACGGCCTGGGCGGCCTGCGCTTCAGCGCCCTCGACACCCTCTGCAATCATGATCCGATCGCCGCCCTGCGTATCGCGCAGATCGTTCGCAGCTTCCGTCCGGATACCATCCTGATGCACGGCAACCGCGCGACGGGCCTTTGCCTGATGCCGTTCGTCGCTGGCGAGGCGCGCACCGTCCAGGTCCTGCACAATCGCTGCTACAAGCCGCACCTGAAGCGCGTCGATGCCGCCATGTGCGTCAGCGCCAATGTCAGCCAGGGCCTGGCTGAGGCCTATCCTGAGGTCCGCCGCATCGAAGTCTCCAACTTCGCCCACCTCAATGCCCGTCCGGTCAAGCTGCGTCCCGGACGCCCGCCGGTGATCGGCGCCATGGGCCGCCTGCATGAGGTCAAGCGCTTCGACCTGCTGATCGAATCCGCCGCGCGCCTGCGCGATGCCGGTTGCGACTTCACCCTGCGCATTGCGGGCGAAGGCCCCGAGCGCGCGGCGCTCGAGGCGCTGGTCGCCAGCCTGAACCTTGGCGACCGTGTCGAATTCGCCGGCTGGATCGGCGATCCGCAGGCCTTCCTGTCGGAAATCGACCTGTTCGTCGTGTCGTCGCGCTATGAATCGTTCGGCCTTGTCCTGGTCGAAGCCATGGCGGCCGGTGTTCCGGTCGTCTCGGCCGACATAGACGGGCCCAGCACCGTCCTGGAAGGCGGCCGCTACGGCACGCTGTTCCGTGGCGGCAATGCCGACAGCCTGACCGAGGCGGTAACCGCCGTGTTTGCCGACTGGAACAGCGCCCTGCGCCGCGCGCGCCGGGCCCAGGGCCATGCGCTGGCGACATACGGTTTCGTCGCCGGGCAGCGCCGCCTGACCGATGCGCTGCGCCAGTTGCATCACGAAGACAGCTTCTGGATCGAAGCGCCCGCAGCCGCGCCGGCCTATGCCGTTTTCGCCGCCGAATAGGCTTGCCGCGGCCGGCGACTGTCCGTAAATCGTTGAACGGACAGGAAGACCGGCCTTGGCACGAAAAACCACCGAACTCTGGCACACGGGCATCGTGGCGGCGCCGATCGCCGGACTGATGACGTCCGATGCCCTGCATTCGGCGGAAATCCACTGGTTGCCCGATCCCGGAGCCTTTCGTTTTATTGCCGATCCGTTCGGCATCTGGCGGCAGGGGCGGCTGACCATCCTGGCCGAGGCGCTGGACTACCGGGTCAAGCGCGGTGAAATCCATTATTTTATCCTCGACGAAACGGGGGGCGTGGCAGCGCAGGGGCTGGCATTGCGCGAGCCGTTTCATCTGTCTTATCCGGTTCTGCTGACCGAGGGCGACGACGTCTTCATGCTGCCGGAAGGTCACCGCAGCGGCAAGCTGACCCTTTATCGCGCAGAGCATTTTCCCGACCGTTGGCTACCGGCGCAGACGCTTCTCGACCTGCCGGCAATCGACGCCAGTCCTGTGCGTTACGGCGGGCGCTGGTGGATGTTTTTTGCGCTGCCGGGCGACGACAACCGCGCCATGCGCGAATTGCACGTGGCCTTTGCCGACAGCCTGCACGGGCCGTGGCATCTGCATCCGGCCAATCCGGTGCGCAACGGCCTTGACTCGGCGCGGCCGGGCGGGACGCCGTTCGAGCACGACGGCACGCTCCATCTGCCGACCCAGGACTGCGTCGGCGGCTATGGCCGTGGGATCAGCCTGCTGCGTTTCGATATGCTGAGCGAAACGCGTGTCGAGACCTCGGTCGTGTCGAGCCTGAAGCCGCAGGGCCTGCGCGGCGGCTGGGACGATGGTCTCCACACCTTGTCGGCGGCCGGCAATGTCACCCTGATTGACGTCAAGCGCCTCGATCCATCGCCGGGCCGTGTCTGGATAGACCTGCAACGCCGCCTGCGCCGCCTTTTGCCGTGATCCTTTACGCCGACGATTACATGGTGGTGGCCGACAAGCCGTCCGGCCTGCTGAGCGTGCCCGGGCGCGGTCCGGACAAGCAGGACTGTCTTGTCACGCGGGTCCAGGCCGAATTCCCCGACGTCCTGACGGTCCACCGTCTCGACATGGCGACCTCGGGCCTGATTGTGCTTGGACGGGGAGCGGAGGCGCAGCGCCGGCTGTCGATCGCATTCAGCGAACGTCGGGTCGAAAAGCGTTATGCCGCGGTGGTCGCGGGCACCGTAGACGCCGATACCGGCGAAATCGACCTGCCGCTGATCACCGACTGGCCGAACCGTCCGAAGCAGATGATCGACCATGACATCGGCAAGCCGTCCTTGACGCGCTTCCGCGTCGTCGGTCGCGGAGAGGGGCGGACGCGGATGGCGCTTGAGCCCGTCACGGGCCGGTCGCACCAGCTGCGCGTCCATATGATGGCCCTGGGGCATCCGATCCTCGGCGATGTCTTCTACGCGCCGCCGGAGATCGCCGCGGCGAGCGAACGCCTGTTGCTTCACGCCGAGCACCTGGTCGTCCCGCATCCTGATACGGGCGTAAACATAACTTTTATCAGCGCGCCTTCGTTTTGACGAACGCTTGAAGCCACGGCGCAAACCCTCCTATAACACCGCAAAACAATCAGGATGGAGACCGTTATGCGCGTGGGATGGATCAGTTTGGCGGCGCTGATGGCGGCTGTCTCTTTCGGCGCCGGGGCGCGGACGGTTACCCCGCTCAACAACGACTGGCGTTTTGTTCGGCAAGACATCCCGGCTGCCAAGGACGGCGAGGCCGGTGCGCAGTGGCAAAGCATATCCCTGCCGCACACCTTCAACGCCCACGACGTACGCTCGCTCAATGATCCGCAAGCGGCGCCCAGCCCGAACGGCTATTACCGTGGACCGGCCTGGTACCGTCACGCGCTCGACATCCAGCCGAAGGCCGGCCAGCATTATTATCTGCAGTTCGACGGCGCGGCCCTCATCGCCGACGTCTATGTCAACGGCCAGCTCGCCGGCCACCACGAAGGGGGATACGCCGGCTTCCGCTTCGACGTGACCAGCCTGCTCAAGCCCGGATCGAACGCCATCGCCGTGCGCGTCGACAATACGAAGGTGCCGCAGATCGCACCGCTCAACGGCGACTTCAACGTCTATGGCGGCCTCTATCGCGGCGTGTCGCTTATTGCCGTGCCCGATGTCCATATCGACCTGAAGGACCACGGCGGGCCGGGCGTCTACATCACCGCGAAAAGCCTGACCGACGCCCGTGCAGACCTGACGGCGCGTGTCCTGGTGGCTAATGACGGCAAGGCCGCGTCCGCCACGGTGCGCGTAAAGGTCACCGACGCCGAGGGCAAGACCGTCGCCACGGCGCAACGCAGCCAGACCGTCGCGGGCAACGCGTCGGTCGAGCTGCCGCTGAGCCTCAAAAAACCCCACCTGTGGCAGGGGCGGGCCGATCCGTATCTCTACCATGCCGAAGTCACGGTCGGCGACGACACGGTCACCGTGCCGCTGGGCCTGCGCACCATTGGCATCGATCCGGACAAGGGCCTGATCCTCAACGGCAAGCCCTATCCGGTGCACGGCGTCGACATGCAGCAGCCTGGCCGGCCGGGCGAGGGCACGGCCGTCAGTGCCGATGAAATCGACGCTGATATGAAGACGATCGCCGACCTCGGGGCGACGGGTATCCGCCTGGCGCACATGCAGCACCCGCAGCGCGTCTACGACGATGCGGACGCCACGGGTTTTGTCGTGACGACCGAAGTGCCCTTCGTCGACGAGGCCAGCCCCGGCGACGCTTTCCGCGACAACCTGGTCCAGCAGATGCAGGAACTGATCGCGCAGAACTATAACCACCCGTCGATCGTCATGTGGGGTATCGGCAACGAGGTGCGCAAGGACACGCCGGAAGGCAATGCCGCGCTGGCCGCCTTGCAGACAACGGCCAAGGGCATGGATGCGACCCGGCCGACCGTCTATTCGCACTGCTGCCAGCCCGACGACAGCCCGACGGCGCTGCACGCCGACGTGACGTCCTACAACCGCTATTTCGGCTGGTATTCGGGCGACGCCAAGGACTTCGGCGCCTGGGCCGACGGCATGCACGCCAAATTCCCCAAGCGCGCCATCGGCGTCAGTGAATACGGCGCCGGCGGCAGCATCCATGAGCAGGAAGATCCCGCCGCCCGCCCGCCCACGACCAGCTTCTGGCACCCCGAACAGTACCAGGCTCAGTTCCATGAACAGACCTGGAACCAGATGAAGACACGCCCCTTCCTGTGGTCGGATTTCATCTGGGTGGCCTTCGACTTCCCGTCCTACAGCCGCAATGAGGGCGACCGGCCGTCGGTCAACGACAAGGGGCTGGTGACCGAAGACCGTCTGGTCAGGAAGGACGCCTATTTCTGGTACCAGGCCAACTGGTCGGACAGACTGATGGTCCATATCGCCAGCCCGCGCTATACGGCGCGGCGGGCGCGTGAGGTCACGGTGCGGGTCTATTCGAACACCGACGAAGTGCGGTTGCAGCTCAATGGCGAAAACCTGCCCGCCCAGCCGGTGAAGGACCATATCGCCAGCTGGAAGGTATCGCTGAAGGACGGCGACAACACGATCGAAGCCTTTGCCGGCAAGGACCTGCACGACGCAGTCCACTGGCAGTACTCGGATGCCTTAAAACAATGAGCAAGCCTAAAATCCTGGTAACACGGCGCTGGCCCGGCGCGGCCGAAGACTATGTCCGCGAACACTATGACGCGACGATCAATATGGGCGAGCGGCTGAGCAAGGATCAGCTCATCGCCGCCATGCACGAATACGACGGCATCTGTCCCAGCGGCGGCGACAAGATCGACGCCGAGGTGCTGGGGACGCCCGGCGCGCGGGTGAAGATCGTCGCCAATTTCGGCGTCGGCTTCGAACATATCGATGTCGCGGCGGCAAAGGCAGCCGGCATTGTCGCGACCAACACGCCCGACGTCCTGTCCGACGCCACGGCCGACATCGCCATCCTTTTGATGCTGATGACCAGCCGCCGCGCCTATGAGGGCGAACAACAGGTGCGGACGGGCACCTGGCGCGGCTGGGGCGCGCGGCACCTGCTGGGGCAGTCGCTCGACGGTAAGGTGCTGGGGCTTTTCGGCATGGGGCGGATCGGCCAGTCGGCGGCGCGCAAGGCCAGGTCGGCTTTCGGTATGCGGATCGCCTACCATAGCCGCAATCGTGTGGCATCCGAAATCGAGCAGGAACTCGACGCCACCTATTACCCGAGCCTTGAGGCATTGGCCGAAGTGTCGGACGTGTTGTCGCTGCACGCGCCGGGCGGGCCGGGCACGCACCACGCCGTCGATGCGGCCCTGCTTAAACAGATGAAGCCGACATCGATCCTGATCAACACGGCGCGCGGCACATTGGTCGACGAGGCGGCGCTGGTCGAGGCGTTGAAGGCGCGCACCATCTGGGCGGCGGGGCTCGACGTGTTTGAAAAGGAGCCGGTGGTTCATTCCGGCCTGCTCGACCTGCCCAATGTCGCGCTGCTGCCGCACCTCGGCTCGGCGACCATTGAGACGCGCGTCGCCATGGGTATGCGGGCGGCGCACAATCTCGACGCCTTCTTCGCCGGCCAGGCGCCGCCCGACCGTATCGCGTGATATGAGCCGCGCGCTGGATGTGACCTCGGCGGCGGTGGATGGCTGGCTTGCCGGCAGCCGCCGGCCGCTGGTGGTCGGCATCTGCGGCGCTCAGGGCTCGGGTAAGAGCACCCTGGCGCGGCATCTTTGCGAGCGCGCCGAGGCCAGGGGCGGGCGCGTGGCCCTGCTGTCGATCGACGACCTCTATCTGTCGCGCAAGGCCCGTGCGCAGTTGGCCGTGGACGTGCATCCGCTGTTCGCTACTCGCGGTGTTCCCGGCACGCACGATGTCGGTCTGGGGCTGTCCGTCCTCGACGGATTGCGCGCGGGCGCCACGGTTCATCTGCCGCGCTTCGACAAGGGCACGGACGATCCGGTGGCCAGATCGGACTGGCCGGCGGTGGAAAAACCGGTCGATATCGTCCTGTTCGAAGGCTGGTGCGTTGGCGCGCGGCCAGAGCCCGATGCCGCACTGGCGATGCCGATCAACGACCTTGAACGCGACCACGATCCCGACGGGCGCTGGCGGCGCGCGGTCAACGCGGCGCTCGGGGACGCCTACAGCGCGCTGTTCGCGCGGCTCGACCGCCTGGTCTTTCTGGCGGCGCCTGCCTTCGAAGTGGTGCGGGATTGGCGCACCCAGCAGGAACACGGGCTGAAACATCGCCTGAAGCGCGAGGGCCGTCACGGCAGCCATGTCATGAGCGACGCCGAAGTCGGACGCTTCGTGCAATATTACGAACGCCTGACGCGGCACATCCTGGCCTCGATGCCGGCCTGTGCCGACCTGACCCTGCGGCTGGATTCCAGTCGCAAACTCATCGGATAGATTCTTACGTCTTTCTGATGTTCCGGCGCAATTCCGCCCATCGCGGCAAAACGCGTCCGCGCCTAAGCTTTACGTCACACGGTTATCGACCCTCAGATGAAAAGCGGCTGTCATGTTCAAGCTGAAATTCAATGGTTTTGCCCTGGCGTTTGCCTTGACCACGGCGGCGATCGCTCCGGCCATCGTGCCCGTGACCGCCGAAGCGGCCACCAAGGCCGATCTCGATGCACAGTCCTCGGCCGCGCTGCAAACGCTCTACAACGCCAATCCCGCGGCCAAGGCCATCGGCGCCAAGGCCAGGGCGGTCCTGATCTTCCCGTCGATCGTCAAGGCGGGCCTGGTGTTCGGCGGCGCGTACGGCGAGGGCGAACTGCTTGAACACGGCCGGGTCGCCAACTACTACAATTCGCTGTCGGGCTCCTGGGGCTTGCAGGCCGGGGCGCAGTCCTACGGTTATGCCGTCTTCCTGATGAACGACAAGGCCGTGAATTACATTCACAAGACCGCCGGCTGGGAAATTGGCGTCGGCCCGACCGTCGTCGTCGTCAATGAGGGCGTGGCGCGCAACCTTTCGACCACCACGCTCAAGGACGATGCCTATGCCTTTGCGTTCGATCAGAAGGGCCTGATGGCCGGTGTCCAGATCGAGGGCACCAAGGTTTCGAAGATCAAGCCGTAAATCCGCCTTCGGCAGCGCTCATCCCCCTTCGCTGCCCGACCCCGGGCCCCGGCTTATATCCCTGGCCGGCTGGCCCCCAAATTTGGCCCTCCAGGCGTCTGCGCTGGAGGGCCGCTTTTTATCTGTATTGCGCTGCGTCATTGGAATTGCCGGTCGATGGGTATCGGGCTACAAGTCAGGCCCCTCTTAACCCATAAGGAGAGTTCCCCATGATGCGTACGGCAAAGGCCCACTGGGCCGGCAGCGGCCAGGACGGCCAGGGTTCGCTTACGACCCAGAGCGGCGTGCTCAACGACCAGCCCTATAGCTTCAAGCTGCGCTTCCAGAACGAAGACGGCAAGGCGGGAACCAATCCGGAAGAACTGATCGCCGCGGCCCACGCCGGGTGCTTCACCATGGCGCTGTCCTTCGCGCTCGGCAATGCCGGTTTTACGGCGACCGCGCTCGACACGGAAGCGCAGGTCGCGATCACGCCGGGCGACGGCGGCTTCTCGATCACCGGCATCACGCTGAAGCTGACGGCCAGCGTTCCGGGCATCTCGAAGGACCAGTTCGACGCGGTCGCTGCCGGCGCCAAGGCCAACTGCCCGGTGTCGAAGGCGCTGTCGGCCGTGCCGATCACCCTGGAAGCGGCTCTGGCTTAATCCGCAATTTCACAGCCGGCGGCCTTGAGCCGCCCGCTGTACAGGTGGAAATCCGATCGCGGATTGGGCTTCCTGCCGCGCGACGTTGGTCCGAGATCGGCGACGTCGTCGAAACAGCCGTAAAGATCAGGCGTATGCGAGGCCGGGACGACGATGATAGCCGTCTGCCCGGCCTTTTCGTTTGTCGGCCAGCCATAGCGCTCGCGCTCGGCCATGCCGATCACCGGCACGTCGGGCAGATGGAAGCTGAGTTCGCCTTCGGTGTCGTAATCGACCGTGGCGACGAAAGCAGCGCCGCGCGTTACCTGCATCAGGCGGACATGACCCGTCACCGTGTCCCAACCCTGGCTGAGGCCGGCCGCGCCGCTTAAAGACACAAGATTGCCGAGACCGAGATAGACAAGGGCCAGGACGCTGATCGTGATGCCGAAGGGCGCTGCCCAGTCACGCAGGCGGCGCAGCCATGTGCCTGTGACCGTTTCCGCCGATGCCGCTGCCAGCAGCACCAGTCCCGGAAAGACCGGCGCCGGCCAGTTGCCCTGGATGCGGTCGTGAAAGACGTGGACGAACAGGTAGGCGACGAGCGGCACGGGGAGGGCGATCAGCAGCGTCAGGGTGGACGCGCGGTCTTTCAGCCAGGTTTTGATCGCTGTCACGAAGAAAACGAAGATCAGCGGATTGAGCAGCAGGGGCTGCGAGATGATCAGCTCGACCAGGAATTTCAGCGTGAACCCGCCGCTGTCGATACGGCCGAACTGCTTGGCGAGGGTGGCGTAGCCGTGCGTCGCGTTCCAGATCAGGTTCGGCGCCATGGCGGCCATGGCCACGAGCGCGCCGAGCCATAGCGAAGGCGAAACCAGCCAGCGCCGCGCATCGCGGTCGAGGATCATCCAGGCAACGACGCCTAACCCTAAAAAAAAGTTGGTGTACTTGGCCTCGATCCCGAGCCCCGCCGCCAGGCCGAAGACCAGCCACCACACGCCGTTGCCGGAAGCCTTCAGCCGCGCCAGGGCCCATAGTCCAAAGACCCACATCAGCACCGACGGCGGATCGGGCGTGGCGATGACCGAGCCGACGCTGAGCAGCAGGCAGGCGTTGAGCCACAGCAGGGTGCGTTTGGCGACATTTGCGTCGAACAGGCGCCTTGCCGCATCGTACATCAGCCAGCTTGCGGCGATGAAGCTCAGGACGAAGGGAAGGCGGACAGCAAAGGGGGAATGGCCGAAGACGGTGGTGAAGGCGCCGATCCACCAGGCCACCATGGGCGGATGGTCGAAATAGCCGAAGGCCGGATGCTGGGCCCACAGCCAGTAATAGCTTTCGTCCGGCACAAGATCGGCGCGCGCCGCCGTCACCAGCCGCAGCACGGTCAGGGCTGTCAGTAGCGGCAGATAGGGAATGGTTTTCAGACGGGCGAGCAGGGCGGACACGGAGACTCCGTGATTAGGGTCGAAGTGCTTCAGCTTTCGGCCCTCCCCGTTTACGGGGAGGGGGGACCACGCGAAGCGTGGTGGGCGGGGCTCTTCTTACACCAGAAGGCCTTGGTGGCGAAGTCAGCCAATATGTTGGGACCTTAGCGGAAGGTATCATCGCGTTGAACGTGAGCAAGAGCCCCGCCCACCGCCTTCGGCGGTCCCCCCTCCCCGTAAACGGGGAGGGCCGAAGTTCTCTTTAGGCCTATGCCGTCTCGGTCTTTTTGGCCGGAGTCTTTTTCGCTGCCGGCTTCTTGGTGGTGGTGGCTTTCTTAGCCGCTGACGTCTTGGCAGCGGCCTTCTTCGCAGGCGCCTTCTTGGCCGCGCCCTTCTTGGCAACCCCGCCCTTGGCATTGATCAGCGCCAAGGCCAGTTCCAGCGTCACGGTTTCGGGCGTCACGTCCTTTGGTAACGTCGCATTGACCTTGCCGCACTTGACGTAGGGACCATAACGCCCGGCCATGACCTGGATGGCGTCGCCGCTTTCCGGATGCGCGCCCAGGTCCTTGAGCGACGCGGCAGCGCCGGCGCGGCCCTTGCCGCCGGCGCGCTTTTCGGCGAGCAGGGTGACGGCGCGGTTGATGCCGACTTCGAATATTTCATCGAAATTGGAAAGGTTGGCGTAGGTCCCGGCATGCTCGATGAACGGCCCGAAACGCCCCAGGCCCGCCACGATGGGCTTGCTGTCCTCGGGGTGCGTGCCGACCTGGCGCGGCAGCGACAGGAGCTTCAGCGCGCGGTCGAGGTCGATCGTCGCCGGCGGCCAGGCCTTGGGCAGGCTGGAACGCTTCGGCTTGTCGTCCTTGGATTCGGGCTCGCCCAACTGCACATAGGGGCCGAAGCGGCCGATCTTGAGCGCGACAACCTTGCCCGTTTCCGGATCGGTGCCCAGCTCCTTGTCGCCGCTGACCGCGCTTTCGCCTTCGCTGTCCGGCGAACCGACCGGGCGCGTATACTTGCACTCCGGGTAGTTCGAGCAGCCGATGAAGGCGCCGAAGCGCGATGTCTTCAGGCTCAGCATGCCGTTCGAGCACGACGGGCAGGCGCGCGGATTGGTGCCGTCGCCCTTGTCGGGGAAGATGTGCGGGCCCAGCGCCTCGTTCAACGTATCGAGAACTTGTGAAACGCGCAGCTCGGTCATGCCTTCGGCGGCGGCGTGGAAATCTTTCCAGAAATCCCGAAGCAATGCCTTCCAGTCGAGCTTGCCATCAGAGACCAGGTCGAGCTTCTCTTCGAGGTCGGCGGTGAAATCGTACTGGACGTAGCGATGGAAGAACTGGTCGAGGAAGGCCGTGACCAGCCGGCCCTTGTCTTCCGGAATGAAGCGGTTCTTGTCCATGCGCACATAGGCGCGGTCGCGCAGCACGCCCAGGATCGAGGCATAGGTCGAGGGACGGCCGATGCCGAGCTCTTCCAGTTTCTTGACCAGGGTCGCTTCGGAATAACGCGGGGGTGGCTCGGTGAAGTGCTGGGCCGGGCGAACCTCGTGGACCTGGGCGATGGTGCCGGCCTTGACGGCGGGCAGGCGGCCGCCTTCGTCGTCACCGTCGTCGTCCTTGCCTTCTTCGTAGACGGCCAGGTAGCCGTCGAAGGTCACGACCTGGCCGGTGGCGCGCAGGCCCGTCTGGCGATCGGACGACAACAGGCTGATGACGGTATTTTCGACGCGGGCCGATTCCATCTGCGAGGCGATGGTGCGCTTCCAGATCAGCTCGTACAGGCGCGCCATGTCGCCTTCGAGGCGCAGGGTCTCGGGGCGGCGATAGCTTGACGTAGGACGGATGGCTTCGTGCGCTTCCTGGGCGTTCTTGGCCTTGGCCTTGTAGTGGCGCGGGCTTTCCGGAACGTACGACGCGCCGAAACGTTCGCCGATCAGGCGGCGCATTTCGTTGATGGCGCCCGGTTCGACATAGACGCCGTCGGTCCGCATATAGGTGATCAGGCCGACCGTTTCACCGCCAAGATCAACGCCTTCGTACAGCTTCTGCGCCGTCTGCATGGTGCGCGTCGCCGAGAAGCCGAGCTTGCGCGCCGCTTCCTGCTGCAGGGTCGAAGTCGTGAAGGGCGGCGGCGGCGACTTCTTGCCGGGCTTCTGCTCGACGTCGTCGATGGTGAACTGCGACGTGCGGATGGTGTCGCGCGCCGCAAAGGCGGCGGCTTCGTTCGGCATGTCGAACTTGCCGAGCTTCTTGCCGTTCAGTTGCACCAGGCGCGCCAGGAAGGGCGGCGAATTGGCCGAAACGTCGGTGTCGACGGTCCAGTATTCCTCGGTTTTGAACTTTTCGATCTCGATTTCGCGGTCGACGACGATCTTCAGCGCCACGGACTGCACGCGGCCGGCCGAACGCGCGCCCGGCAGCTTGCGCCACAGGACCGGCGACAGGGTAAAGCCGACGAGATAGTCGAGCGCGCGGCGGGCGAGGTAGGCTTCGACCAGTTCCATGTCGAGCTGGCGCGGATTGGCCATGGCCTCCTGGACCGCCGACTGGGTAATGGCGTTGAAGGTGACGCGCTCGATCTGCTTTTCCTTGAGCACGCGCTTTTTGTTCAGGACTTCCAGCACGTGCCACGAAATGGCCTCGCCCTCGCGATCCGGGTCGGTGGCCAGGATGACGCGGTCGGAAGACTTGATCGCGTCGGCGATGTCGGACAGCCGCTTGTTGGCCTTGGCGTCGACCTCCCACGTCATCGCAAAGTCCTCGTCCGGACGCACGGACCCATCCTTCGACGGCAGGTCGCGGACATGGCCGAAGCTGGCCAGCACCGTATAGCCCTTGCCGAGATACTTGTTGATGGTCTTGGCCTTGGCCGGGCTTTCAACGATAACGACGGTCATTAAATCTCTTCAGGCGAAATATCCGCGCGCAAATGCCAGGATTTTTGCGGGAGGGAGGAGGCGGCGGCCAATTGCGGGGCAAGCGCCTGTAATGCATGCATACATGCTAATCGATTCCGCCTGTGTCAACGGCAGAAAAAATTCGTCACGTCGCAATCGTCAGTTGCCGGTCCCTCAGGCGATGACGTAAGCGCCGCCATCGACGGCCGCAATCCGGCCGGCGATTTCCAATTCGGACAGGGCCGACAGCGCCACGAAGGGTGGCAGACCGGACAGGCGCAACAGCTCGTCGCGGCTGGCAGGGACTGGGCCGATCAGTTTCAAAAGCGTCCGCCCGGCCTGGCCGATATCGTCTTCGAAGCGGCGCGGTTCGGGCGGAATGTCGCCAGTGGCGGCCGGGACCGCCAGCCCGAACTGATTTTGCAGTTCGCGGATGATGTCCTCGGCCGATTCGCACAGATGGGCGCCGGCGCGCAGGAGATCGTTGCAGCCGCGGGCGCGCGGATCGAGCGGAGATCCCGGCACGGCGAATATCTCGCGGTTCTGTTCGTTGGCTAGCCGCGCCGTGATCAGCGAGCCGGAACGCAGTTCGGCCTCGACGACGACTGTGGCCAGGCTGAGACCTGAAATGATGCGGTTCCGCCTTGGGAAGTCGCGCGCCTGGGCGCGGTAGCCAGCCGGGCTTTCCGATACGATGAGACCCTGTTCGCGCAACTGTGCGTAAAGCCCGGCATTTTCCGGTGGATAGACGTCGTCGATTCCGCCGCCCAGCACGGCGACGGTGCCGGTCTTCAGCGTGGCCTCGTGGGCGCGGGCGTCGATACCGCGCGCCATGCCGGAAACAACGGTGAAGCCGGCCGCGCCGAGATCGCGCGCCAGCATCCCCGCCATATTTTGTCCGGCCGCCGAGGCGTTGCGGGCGCCGACGACGGCCACGGCCTTGCGCGTCACCGGCAGCCCCGGTCCCAGCGTCCACAGCACCGGCGGGGCAGCGTCGATCTGGGCCAGTAGAGCCGGGTAGTCGGGATCGCCGGCCATGACCAGGCGCGCTCCGGACGCCTCGCCGGTTCTTATCTCGGCTTCGACACGTTCGGCCGGCGGCGCGGCAAAGCTGCCGCCCGAGCGGCCAGCGAGGTGGGGCAGGGCTTCGAGCGCGCGCACGGCGCTGCCGAAGCGGACCATCAGCTGGGCGAAATGGACCGGGCCGACGCGCTGGCTGCGCGCCAGGCGCAGGCGGGCAAAGCGTTCGGCTTCGCTGTCGGCGGCGGTTATGCGATCGAAGCTCATTCTTCCCCCGAAGACGTTTTTAAGCGTCCTTTTTCTTGCCGATCTTCGGTTCTTCGCCCTTGAGCAGGCGGCGGATATTGTCGCGGTGGCGGATATAGATCAGCACAGCCATGAACAAAGCCATGCCCATGAAGGGATAGGCGCCGACGTGCAGCAGGAAGGCGACCGGCACGACCAGCGCTGCTGCTACCAGAGCCGACAGTGACGAAATGCGGAAGGTGAAGGCGGTCAGCAGCCACAGGCCCCCTGCGATCAGCCCCATCGGCCAGGCGGCGGCGAACAGGGTGCCCAGGAAGGTCGCGACACCCTTGCCGCCCTTGAACTTCAGCCAGACTGGGAAGAGGTGGCCCAGAAAGGCAGCGGCGCCAGCCAGCGCCATGGCGGTCTGGCGGACAGCGATATCGGAGTGCAACAGTAACAGACAGGCCAGCCCGACGGCGGCGGCGCCCTTGCCGGTATCGCCGACAAAAGTCATGGCCGCCAGGTCCTTGCGGCCGGTACGCAGCACGTTGGTGGCGCCGATATTGCCCGAGCCGATCGCGCGGATGTCGATCCCCGCCATGCGCGTCGCCAACACGCCGAACGGAATCGACCCCAGCAGGTAGCCGCCGATCAGGGCAGCGGCGTAGACAAGCAGGTCGGTGGTGGCAAACAGCATTGTGTTCTTCTTAGCTTTGGTAGACGATTCGACCGTCGACCAGCGTCATCAGCACCTTGCCCTGTAGCGTGCGGTTTTCAAAGGGCGAGTTCTTCGATTTCGACAGGATGTCTTTTTCGCGCAACGCGAACGGTGCTTCGACGTCGACCAGGATCAGGTCGGCCGGCGCGCCTTCTGCGATACGGCCGGCTTCCAGGCCCAGCATCTGCGCGGGATTGATGGTGACGGCGCGCAGGGCGTCGATCAGGGCGATATCGTTGTCGAGATGCAGGCCGATCAGCGCCGGCAAAAGCGTCTGCAGCCCGATGGCGCCCGGCGCCGCTTCGGAAAACGGCAGGCGCTTGTCTTCGGCAGGCGCAGGCGAATGGTTCGACACCACGACGTCGATCAGACCGGTGGCCAGCGCATCGACCAGCGCCTGGCGGTCGCGTTCGGCGCGCAGCGGCGGATCGAGGCGGTAGAAGGTGCGGTAGTCGCCGATGTCGATCTCGTTGAAGATCAGGTGATTGATGCTGGCGGAAACAAAGACTTCCAGACCCTTGGTCTTGGCGCGCTCGATCGACACCAGGCCCTCGGCGGTCGACACCTGGTCCACCAGGAAGCGCGCGCCGGTCAGTTCGACCAGGGCCAGGTCGCGTTCCAGCATAATGCGTTCGGACAGGGCCGGGACGCCCGACAGGCCCATGCGCGCCGCCATCTCGCCCGAGGTCGCGACGGCGCCTTCCGACAGCCACGGCTCCTTGGGGCGGTGGGCGATCAGGGCGTTGAAGCCGTTGGCGTAGGACAGGACCCGCGACATGATCTTGGAATTGACCAGGGGCGAGTCGACGTCGGTGAAATAGAGCGCGCCGGCTTCGTGCATCAGGCCGATCTCGGCCATCTTCTTGCCTTCGGTGCCCTTGGTGGCGGCGCCGGCCGGATAGACGTGGACCAGCTCGATATCGCGGGCGCGTCGGAGGATAAAATCGACCATGGCCGGCTCGTCGATCGTCGGATCGGTGTCGGGCTGGACGACGAAGGACGTGACCCCGCCGGCGGCGGCGGCCAAGGACGCCGACTTCAGCGTCTCCTTGGGCTCCATACCGGGCTCGCCGGTACGGACGCGGATATCGATCAGGCCGGGCATCAGCGCATTGCCGTCGCAGTCGATGACCCTGATGCCGGCGTGGCCCTGCGGCGCATCGTGGCCGTGGATGACCGAGGCGATGACGCCTTCGGCGACGATGACCGAGCCCGGGCCGTCATACTCGGTCGCCGGATCGATCAGGCGGGCATTGACGAAGGCGATGGCGGAAGTGTTGCTCATATCGATTGTCCGTGGGCCGGGCGGCCGAAGTCAGCGGTGTGTTGAAACGCCGCTCCCCCCTTCCGTCTCACCCTTCGCAAGGGCTTCGGGTGAGCCACCTTCCCCGTAAACGGGGAAGGAAATAATTGTCTTTTTCCTTCCCCGTTTACGGGGAAGGTGGCGCGAGCGGAGCGAGTGACGGAAGGGGGAAACGGAAAGATGTTCCGATCGCTGAAGCTCATTGGTCGTTCTCCAGGCGGGCGGCCAGGCTGGCCAGCACGGCCATGCGTGCGGCGACGCCCATTTCGACCTGGTCCTGGATCAGGCTGATCGACGTGTCGTCGGCGATGTCGGAATCGATCTCGACGCCGCGGTTCATCGGGCCGGGGTGCATGACGCGCACGTCCCTGGCCGCCACGGCCAGCTTTTCACGGTCGAGCCCGAAGAAGCGGAAATATTCGCGCGTCGACGGGATGAAGGCGCCGTCCATGCGTTCGAGTTGCAGGCGCAGCATCATGACGACATTGGCGCCTTCGATGCCTTCGCGCATGTCGTGATAGACCTCGGTGCCCCACTGGTCGGCGTCGCCCGGGATCAGGGTCGGCGGGCCGACCAGGCGGACGCGCGCGCCCATGGCGTTCAACAGGATGACGTTCGAGCGCGCGACGCGAGAGTGCATGACGTCGCCGCACACGGCGATGGTCAGGCCGTCGACATGCCCGAAGGCCCGGCGGATCGACAGCATGTCGAGCAGGGCCTGGGTCGGGTGCTGGTGCTGGCCGTCGCCGGCATTGATGACCGAACAGCCGACCTTCTGCGACAGGAGGGCCGCGGCACCCGAAGCCGAATGGCGCACGACCAGCAGGTCGGGCTTCATGGCGTTCAGCGTCACGGCGGTGTCGATCAGTGTCTCGCCCTTGGCGACTGATGACGTTTTCATGCTCATGTTCACGGTATCCGCGCCCAGGCGCTTACCGGCCAGTTCGAAGCTCGACTGCGTCCGCGTCGAGTTTTCGAAGAACATGTTGACCATGGTCCGGCCTTTCAGCAGGTCCATCTTCTTGGTGGTCTGGCGGTTGAGATCGACGAAGACGTCGGCCAGGTCCAGCAGGTTCATGATGTCGGGCGGATCGAGATCCTGGGCGCCGAGGAAGTGCCGCTTGGGGAAGGGCAGGAGGCGCGCGCGGATCAGCTCGTTGACGGTATCGAGAGTAACGGACATGACGGATTCCACGAATTTGCGCGGTTTTGGCGGAGAACGTCACAAAGTACAAGCATATAAAGACACTAATTCAGGCGTTAAGCGTCTCGATTCGGAGGATAACCGATGATTTCTCAAGCGGAAAAAGCGGCTGTATTTGCTGGGCTTCACAAGCAGGGTTGTTTCGTCATCCCCAATCCGTGGGACCGGGGTTCGGCGCGATTGCTGGCCGCGCTTGGCTTTCATGCCCTGACGACGACCAGCGCCGGCTATGCGCGCTCGCTGGGCGTCGCCGACTATAATGCCGGGCGAGACCACGTGCTTGCGCATATCCGCGATCTGGCTACAGCCACCGACCTGCCGCTGGCCGCCGACCTCGAGAACGGTTTCGGCCACGATCCGGAAACCTGCGCCGGGACGATCCGTCTAAGCGCCGAGGCCGGGCTGGTGGGCGGGTCGATCGAGGACGCGAGCGGCGACGATATGAAGCCGATCTACGACATCGCCCACGCCGCCGATCGTATCCGCGCGGCGGCGGAGGCCGCGAAAACGCTCGACTTTCCGTTCATGCTGGTGGCGCGCTGCGAGAACTACCTTCATGGCCGCCGCGATTTGAACGACACCATCGCGCGTTTGCAGGCCTACCAGGACGCAGGCGCCGACGTGCTCTATGCGCCTGGCATCAGCACTGCCGAGGATATCGGCGCCGTCTGCCGCGCCGTCGACAGGCCGGTCAATGTGCTGGGCGGGCTGGGGCCGCATCCCCTTTCGGTCGCGGAACTGGCGGCGCTGGGCGTGCGGCGCGTCAGCCTCGGCAGCCTGTTGCATTCCCAGGCCATGACGGCGTTTGTGAGGGCGGCGGAACAGGTCAAAGCCGGTGGTTTCGGATTTGTGCCTGGCCTGATCCCTGGCAGCGAAATCGATCAATTGCTCGAGGCCGGCGAAGCCTAGGCCAGATGGAAGATAAAGAGCAGCAGCGGCATGGTGACGGCGCTTAAAGACGTCGTCATGGCGACAATGCCGGCCATCAGGGGCGCGTCGCCGCCCATATAGCGCGCCTGGACATAGGCGGCCGCGGCGCAGGGGGCCGCGCCGCATGCCAAAGCCACGCCCTGGGCCAGCTGGTCGCCGCCGCAAGCCTTGCAGATCAGCCAGGCCAGGATCGGCATGACCAGGATCTTGAACAGCGACACGCTGCTGACCAGGAAGGGCTTGCGGTAGATATAGCCGAAGGACAGTCCGGCGCCGGCCAGGATCAGGCCGGTCGGGATGGCGGCTTCGCCCAGCATCTTCAAGGATTTGTCGGCGAACGGGATCGACGGCAGATGGACGGCGTTGAAGAACAGCCCGATCAGGCACGAGGCGAAGATCGGGTTGGTCAGTAGCGTTTTCGCCATCCACGCCGGGGTGCGCACGGGCGGAAGCCCCGTCTTTTCGTCGAGCGGCGGCTCACCCCACTGCGCCAGCACCAGAATGCAGATCATGTTGCTGGCAGGGATCAGGGCGCTGATGGCGACGGCGGCGACCGTATTGGCGCGTTCGCCGAAGATGGCGGCGGCGACGGGGATGAAGACGAACGAGTTGAAACGCATCAGCCCCTGGAAGACGCTGGTAAAGGTCGGGCCCGACAGCTTCAGCACCGGCTTCAGCGAAAAGCCGAGGACGCTGGCGATGGCGACGGCGCCCAGGACGCCGAAACTGACCGGGCCGGCGGAAAAGCCCGACAGGTCGGCGTGCCAGATGGCTGGGATCAGCCAGCCGGGATAAAGCACATAGACGGCGAACTTCTCGATCGGCGGCCAGACAGGCAGGGGCAGGAAGTTCGACTTCTTGAGCCCGTAGCCGAGCGCGATCAGCAAAAAGACCGGAACGATGCCGTTCAATATGGTGGCGAAGGTCATGCCCCGGCGGCGTCCTTCATCCGGTCGAGCGCGCCTTGCAGGATGTAGGCGGCGGCGTTTTTATCGATGACCTCGGCGCGTTTGGCGCGCGACAGGTCGGCTTCCTCGATCAGGAAGCGGTTCATCACCGACGACGACCAGCGTTCGTCCCAGAAGGCGATGGGAAAATCGCGCAGGCGCAGGAGGTTGCGCGCGAACGCCCGGCACGACTGGGCGCGCGGACCTTCGGTGCCGTCCATATTGACGGGCAGGCCGATGACGATACCCGACGCCTGGCGTTGATCCATCAGGGCGAACAGGCGCTCGGCCTCGGGCGTGAACTTGGTCTTGCGGATCAGCTCCAGCGGCGAGGCCAGGGTAAGGGTCAGGTCCGATACGGCGACACCGATCGTCTTTTCGCCAAGGTCCAGCCCCAGCAGGCAGGTACGGGGCGGCAATACGCTGTGCAGGTCTGTAATGTCGAGGACGGCCATAGGGGCGGGTTTGCGGCTTCGCGGCCGGAATGTCAACCGTTACTGGTTGCAATCAAAACGGTATGAAATGTAATTATAACTTATGTGACGGTTATACTTGAGATTACAAGTGTGTCATATATTACACAGAGTTAATGTATGAAGCATATGTAATAAAATGAACCCTATTTAACTTACGTTTGTGGCGCGGTTCGTGTATTCCCCCTCCATCGCCTGGGAGCCCAGGCCTCAACCGGAGGAGTTCCGCCATGTCCCGTATGCGTACCCGTATCGCCCTTATTTCGGTCACCATGCTGGCTGCCGCCGGTTTTGCCGCTGCCGCCTCGGCGGAAGATCGTGGCGCGGATCAGCGCCCGGTTTATTCGCGTGATATCGACTTCAGCAAGCCGGCGCAGGTCCGGACCCTGTACAGCCGCCTGCAACAGGTCGCGTATGAGGTTTGCCGCAGTGAAGGCGAGCGCGATCCGCAGACGCTCGACGCCGACAAGGCCTGCGAAGCCCAGGCCGTCACTGATGCTGTCCGCGATATCAATCAGCCGCAACTGACGCAGCTCGACGATCAGAAGAACGGCCGTACCAATAGCGCGCTGGCGCTGAACGATCGCGGCCACTAAGGGAAGGAGAGCCCCTTAACTGGACGTGTAAGGCCGCGCGGAGCGATCCGCGCGGCCTTTTTATTTAAATTTACAAGTATTAATGAACTATACGTAATAATATAAATCCGATTTAACGTGATTTACTGAGCGCCATTTTCTAATGTGAATGCAGTTAAGGTCATTCAACAAAATCAAAGGTGCTCTCATGATCCGGTTTATTATTGCCTCGGCTATTATGTCTTCCGCCGCCTTTGCCGGGTTGGCGCACGCCGCCGACGATACGGTGGTCGAAACCTCGGTGACGACCCAAGGCGTCGATTTCAATCAACCTGCCCAGACGGCGCGCTTCTATAAAGCGTTGCACGTGGCGGCTGAAAAGGTCTGCGATGTCCGGGGCGGCGATTTCGTAACGCAGGCGGACAACAAGGACTGCCGCGACCGTGCGCTCGATGAGGCCGTGCGCGATACCCACGACTGGCACCTGTCGCGTCTGCACGAAGAGGCCGTGGCGCGCCGCGACGCCGGCAAGGTGACGCAGACCGCGTCGCGCACCTGGTAATCTCCTCACCATTTCCTCCCATCCAAAGCGCCTCCCTGCGCGTTTGGTTCCTGGCCGCACCGTGACCTGCCGGTGCGGCCTCTTTTTCGTTTCCGCTTTGGGCTTGCCAAATCCGTCCCCAGTCGCTAACCGGCTTCCTCTTGAATATAAGGAGTCCGATGATGGCCATCGACGTGGCGACCGTCAAAAAGGTAGCGACCCTGTCCCGCCTGCGTGAGAGCGATGAGCGCCTCCAGGCCCTGGCCGGTGAGCTGAACGGCATTCTCGGCTGGATCGAACAGTTGAACGAGGTCGATGTCGAGGGCGTGCAGCCCATGACGACCGCCGTCGAGCTGGCGACGCCGATGCGCGACGATGTGGTCACTGACGGTGACAAGGTCGCCGATATCGTCGCCAATGCGCCGAAGTCCGTCGACGGCTTCTTTATCGTGCCGAAGGTGGTTGAATAATGTCCAAGTCCGAACTGACCCGCCTGACGCTGACCTCGGCCGTCGAGGGCCTGAAGTCGAAGCAATTCTCATCGGCCGAGCTGACCGACGCCTTCATCTCGGCGATCGAGACGGCGAATCCGGCGCTCAACGCCTATGTCGCCACGACCTTCGACCTGGCGCGCGACCAGGCCAAGGCTTCCGATGCGAAGCTGGCCAGGGGCGAGGGCGGACGCCTGGAAGGCGCGCCGCTCGGCATCAAGGATCTTTACTGCACCAAGGGCGTGCGCACGACGGCGTGCTCCGGCATCCTCGAAAACTTCGTGCCGACCTATGAATCGACTGTCACGCAGAACCTGTTCGACGACGGCGCCGTCATGCTGGGCAAGCTCAACATGGACGAGTTCGCCATGGGCTCGTCGAACGAGACGTCGAAGTGGGGCGCGGTGACCAATCCGTGGAAGTCGCGCGGTTCGAACGCGCCCTTGACGCCGGGCGGGTCTTCGGGTGGTTCCGCCTCGGCCGTCGCCGCCGACCTGTGCCTGGCCGCGACCGCGTCCGACACCGGCGGCTCGATCCGCCAGCCGGCCGCCTTCACCGGTACCGTGGGCATCAAGCCGACCTATGGCCGCTGTTCGCGCTACGGCATGGTGGCGTTCGCCTCGTCGCTCGACCAGGCCGGCCCGATCACCAAGACGGTCGCGGATTCGGCCCTGATGCTGCAATCCATGTGCAGCCACGACGCCAAGGATTCGACCTCGCTGAACATGCCTGTGCCCGACTTTTCGGCCTTCCTCGGCAAGTCGGTGAAGGGCCTGCGCGTCGGCATCCCCGACGAATACCGCCTCGACGGCATTCCGGCCGAGATCGACGCCTTGTGGGAGCAGGGTATCGCCTGGCTGAAGGACGCCGGCGCCGAGATCGTCAGGATCTCGCTGCCGCATACCAAATACGCCCTGCCGTGCTACTACATCATCGCGCCCGCCGAAGCGTCGTCGAACCTGGCGCGCTACGACGGCATGCGTTACGGCCACCGCACCGACCACGGCCAGTCGCTGACCGACATCTACGAGAATTCGCGTTCGGAAGGCTTCGGCAAGGAAGTCAAGCGCCGCATCATGATCGGCACCTACGTGCTGTCGGCCGGCTTCTACGACGCCTATTATGTCAAGGCGCTCAAGGTCCGCCGTCGCATCGCCGAGGACTTCACCAATGCCTGGAACAGCTGCGACGTCGTGCTGACGCCGGCCACGCCGTCGGCCGCTTTCGAGCTGGGCGATACGCAAAAGGCCGCCGATCCGGTCGCCATGTACCTCAACGACGTCTTCACCGTGACGACCAACCTGGCGGGCCTGCCGGGCATGGCCGTGCCGGCGGGGCTGGACCAGAGCGGCCTGCCGCTGGGCCTTCAGGTCATCGGCAAGCCGCTCGACGAAGGCTCTGTCCTGACGGTCGGCCATGTGCTGGAACAGGCGGCCGGCTTTACCGCCAGGCCCGAAAAGTGGTGGTAAGCGCCTGACGCTCTCCCCCCTTACGCGAAACCCTTGTCGCCGCAAGCCTCCGTCGTTTAGACTTTGAGGTCGGTCGCGGCGCACAAGGCGTCGCGCGTGGTGATACGGATGTCGTTTTCAAGCTATCAGGACTGGATCGTGTGGGGGATGGTTGTCCTGCCGCTCATCGTCATTGCCTGGGCGCTGACCTGGCGCGTGCTGATCGAGGCCGAGCGCAACCGCCACGAGCGCTATCGCCGTTTCTACTCGGTCATGGAGCAGCTGAGCCGCTCCGACAGCGAAACCGCGGCCAAGATGGCGGCGGCCTATGAGCTGCGCAACTACCGCGAATATGCCGATATCGTCGCCAAGGTCTTCGTCGACGGCCGCATGCGCCAGGACACGACGCTGGCGCTCAAGCAGGAACTGACCGAAACGCTCAAGCATATCGAGCGCGCGAAGACGCATTGATCCCCCAAAGTAATTCCTTCCCTGCGCAGCGGGGAAGGTGGCTGGGCCGGCGTCAAGCCGGATCAGACGGAAGGGGCAAGCCCAACTCGGCCAGCCGCGCCAAAACCACGTTTATCACACCGGTTATCGTCTCGTCGGGATCCATCAACAGGTCCCGCGCGATTACTCGGTGAACCATTATCCCTATATCCGCCAGGTAAGCATCGCGGATCTGATCCCGAATGATTTGCTCGTCGCGAGTATGATGCTCACCATCGACCTCGATCGCCAGCTTTGCTTTCACGCAATAGAAGTCGAGAATATAGGGGCCGATCGGATGCTGGCGGCGGAAAACCAGGCCGCTATCGTGTTGGCTTTTCAAACTGCCCCAAAGCCAGATTTCGGGCTTGGTCATGGCCTTGCGCAAACGGCGGGCTTGCGAGATTTTGGCGCCTTTCCGCATGTCCCCCTTCCGTCATCTGCGGCCGCAAGCGGCCTTGATGCCACCTTCCCCGTAAACGGGGAAGGAAATATATGGAAAAATCCAGCTCTTTAAAAAGGTGAAGGTAGGAAAAATTCAACTCATAATTCCTTCCCTGCGCAGCGGGGAAGGTGGCTGAGCCGGCGTCAAGCCGGATCAGACGGAAGGGGCAGACCTTCGCATCCATTTTCCACCAACTGGTTGAAAATGTATCTATCCTCTTGTTTTCCGCTGGCATTGGGGCACTATCGCGTCACATTCATGACCAAGCGGAGTTCCGCATGACAACCCCTTCGGCCAAGCCCGTAGAAATTACGGTGCGCGGCATCATCCTCGGCGTGCTGATCACACTGCTGTTCACGGCGTCCCAGGTCTATATGGGCCTCAAGGTCGGGCTGACCTTCGCCACCTCGATCCCCGCCGCCGTCATCTCGATGGCGCTTCTGCGTTTCTTCAAGAGCGCCACCATCCAGGAAAACAACATCGTCCAGACCATCGCGTCGTCGGCCGGGACCCTGTCGTCGGTGGTCTTCACCCTGCCGGGCCTGCTGATTCTCGGCTGGTGGGCGCACCTGCCGTTCTTTACGACCTTTCTGGCCTGCACCATCGGCGGCGTGCTGGGCGTCATGTACACCATGCCGCTGCGCCGGGCCCTGGTCACCAATTCCGACCTGCCGTACCCGGAAGGCGTCGCCGCCGCCGAGGTGCTGAAGGTCGGCACCTCGTCGCGCGAAGGCGCCGCCGAAGGTGCGGCCGGCCTGTGGGCGGTCATCCTGGGCGCGCTCAGCTCGGCCGTCTACGCGGCGGCCGCCGTTTCGACCTGGATGGCCGGGGAAATCTCGACGGCGTTCAAGTTCGGCAAGGGCACCGGTGCGACCGGCATGGCGGGCTCCAGCTCGCTGGCCCTGGTCGGCGCTGGCCACCTGATGGGCATCACCGTCGGTATCGCCATGTTCGTCGGCCTGTTCATCGCCTGGGGCCTTTTGATGCCCATCCTGACCACCATTCATCCGCATCCGGAGCAGGTCTTCGCCGACGCGGCCGCCCGCACCGGCTATATCCGCGGCAACGAAGTCCGTTTCATCGGCGCCGGTGTCATCGGCGTCGCCGCCCTGTGGGCCATCGGCAAGCTGATCGTTCCCGTGTGGACCGGCCTGATGTCGGCCCTGGAAGCCCAGCGCAAGCGCAAGAACGGCGAGGGCGATCTGCCGCGCTCGGAACAGGACATGCCGGTGTGGATCGTCGGCCTGGTCGTCATCCTGTCGATGGTGCCGGCCGGCTGGCTGCTCATGGACTTCATCGGTTCCGGTCCCTTGGCCGCCATCGGTACGCCGCTGATCGTCGCCGGTGTCGCCTATATCATCATCGCGGGCCTCTTGGCCGCGGCCGTCTGCGGCTACATGGCCGGCCTGATCGGCGCGTCGAACTCGCCGGTGTCGGGCGTGGCCATCCTGGCCGTGCTGGGCGTCGCCATCATCGTCGGCCTGATCGGCCGCCAACTGACCGGCCCCAATGTCGAACAGGCCCTGGTCGCCTTCTGCATGATGGTGACGACGGTGGTGCTGGCCGTCGCCGTCATCGGCAACGACAACCTGCAGGACCTGAAGACCGGGCAGCTGGTCGACGCCACGCCGTGGAAGCAGCAGGTCGCGCTGATCATCGGCGTCATCGCCGGCGCGGCGGTGATTCCCTATACGCTCAACATGCTGCACGACGTCTATGGCTTCGCCGGCGAGGTCGGTCACCACGCCATCAAGCCGGGCGCCGAGCTCGAAGCCCCGCAGGCCGGCCTGATCTCGACCCTGGCCAAGGGCGCCATCGGCGGCCACCTGCCGGTCGGCTTCCTGGCCATTGGCGCGGTCATCGGCGCTATCCTTGTGGCGATCGACGAATCCCTGCGCGCCATGACGAAGGGCCGCATGGCCTTGCCGCCGCTGGGTGTCGGCCTGGCCATCTACCTCCCGCCGGCCGTGACCTCGCCGGTGGTGGTGGGCGCCGTCGCCGGCTGGTTCTTCGAGAGGGCGATCGCCCGCGCGAGAGGCCGGGAAATCGCCTCGCGCCTCAGCGTCCTGGTGGCGTCGGGCTTCATCGTCGGTGAAAGCCTGCTGAACGTCGTCTATGCCGGCGCCGTGTCGATCACCCAGAACCCGAACATCGTGTCCCAATTCGTAACCCCGTTGCCCAAGCCCTGGGACATGCTGGTCCCGCTGATCGGCGGCCTGGCTATCGTCATAGCCCTCTATGTCTGGGCGGCGGGGCAGGGGAAGACGATCGAGACCGAAAACTGATCCGTTCGCGAACCTTGCCAAAGGGCTTCGCTTCGCGCGAAGCCCTTTTTCGTTCGGGCCGGAACCAATTTTCCGTGACAGTGCTCACATCCCCTTCGCTGGGCCTTTCGCACAGCAGCGAACCTCGCTAGACTGGCGGCAATCATACGAACCGCCACATATTTTTGACGACCATGAGCAACACCGAAGACCTCCCCAAGATCAAGCCGATGCCCGCCGAAGGCATCACCTATTACCTCCATCCGCACCCGCGTTCGCCGTTTTCGGAAGCGGTGCAGGTCGGCAATGTCCTGTACCTGTCGGCCATGATCGGCCTCGACGAGAACGGCAAGCTGGCCGAGGGCTTCGAGAACGAAGTCAAGTACATCATGAACAATACGGCGGCGATCCTGAAGCGCTACGGCCTGGGTCTGGAGCACGTCTTCAAGGCCACGGTCATGCTGACCGACGCCACCAAGTGGAGCGACTTCAACCGCCTGTACAAGCCGTACTTCCACCCCAGCCGCCTGCCGGTGCGCACGGCGCTTGGCGTCAGCGGCCTGGCCTATGGCGCGACGGTCGAGATCGAGTTCTGGGCGCACGTCCCCGAAGCCTGACCGGGCAAGGGAAATCTCTAATAAAAACGGTTTCGCGTAACGGCGGTCTAAACGGAATGTTTAGGCCGCTGTTCTACGATGGGCAGGTCCGGAAAATCCGGGGACCGTGGAAAACCTGCCTTGCTGCACCGCTACCTGTCGCGTTTTTTGAACCTCTACCGGGTCGATGCCGGCGACATGGCGTTGATGCGTGCCCAGCACGCGGCCTATGCGCGGCGCATTCCGTTCCTGTACTTTATCCTGGTCACCAATTCGCTTGCCAGCGCGTGGACCTTCGTGCGGTTTGCGCCGCCCCTGCTGTCGATCGGCGTGCCGCTGGTCCTGTTCGGCGTCTGCGTATGGCGCGGCATCTGGTTCTGGCGGACCCGCGACGTAGCCTACAGCGACGCCGAGTTGCTCCGCCAGGTCAAGCGCATCGTGGCGCTGGCCGGCGTTCTGACCCTGGGCTTCACGGCCTGGGGCCTGGCCATGTTCCACTATGGCGACGATTATGCGCGCGGACAGATGATCTTCTGCATGGCGCTGAACGTCATCACCTGCGCCTTCTGCCTGATGCACCTGCGCGCCGCCGCATTGAGCATCATCACCTTCGCCGACATTCCGTTTTCGATCTTCTTCTTTTTCGAAGGTCACGAGACCTATCGCGCCATCGCCATCAACCTGGTGCTGGTATCGGCCGCCATGGTCGCCGTGCTGATGGCCTATAACCGCGACTTCGTGCGGCTGGTCGGATCGCGCGCCGAGATGCGCCGCCTGTCCGACGAAAACTTCCGCATCGCCAATATCGACAGCCTGACGGACCTGCCCAACCGCCGCTGGTTCTTCGCCAATCTCGAGGAATTCCATCGCCAGGCCGCGGCGCGCAAGACGCGCTTCGCCGTCGGCATCATCGATCTCGACGGCTTCAAGCCGGTCAACGACACCTATGGCCACGCCACGGGTGACCGCCTGCTGGTCGAGGTCGGAAAGCGCCTGCGCGAGCTGAGAGACGGCGGCGCGGCGGGGAGTTGCATGACCGTGGCGCGCCTCGGTGGCGACGAATTCGCTGTCCTGGTCTCGGGCGACGTGTCCGACGACGCCCTGAAGATCATAGGCCGCCGCATCCACGAGCGCCTGCGCCTGCCTTACAATATCGGCGCCGCGAGTGCCCAGATCGGCTGTTCGATGGGCTTCGCCATCTATCCCGATCACGGCGACACGTTTGAAACCGTCTTCGAGCGCGCCGACTATGCCCTCTATTTCGCCAAGCGCCAGTTGCGCGGCGAGACCGTCCTGTTCTCGGCCGAGCACCAGGCGCGCATCCGCGACGACAATGTCATCGAAAACGCCCTCCAGGCCGCCGATATCGAACGTGAATTCTCGCTGGTCTTCCAGCCGGTCCTCGATGTCGGCCAGGGCCGGGTCGTGGGCTTCGAAGCCCTGGCGCGCTGGGACAGCCCGAGCCTCGGCCCGGTTTCGCCGGCGGTCTTTATTCCGGCGGCCGAACGCACGGGCCTGATCCTCAGCCTGACGCGCAGCCTGCTTATCAAGGCGCTGAAGGAAGCCGCGCGCTGGCCCGAGGATATCGGCCTGGCCTTCAACCTGTCGGCGCACGACCTGTGCTCGCCGGAAAGCATCCTGGCCATCATCGCGGCGGTCAACGCGTCAGGCGTGCCGGCCAGGCGCATCGATTTCGAAATCACCGAAACCGCCACGGCGCGGGACTTTGCCGCGGCGCGCATGGGCGTCGATACGTTAAAGGCACTGGGAGCGGGGATCTCGCTCGACGATTTCGGCACGGGCTTCTCGAGCCTCAGTCACGTCCACAGCCTGCCCCTCGACACCCTGAAGGTCGACCGCAGCTTCATCCAGGACATCTGCGACAACCCGGCCAGCGTTAAGATCGTCAAGTCCCTGGCCAATCTGTGCGCCGATATGGGCCTGACCTGCGTGGTCGAAGGCGTCGAAACCGCCGAGCAACTGGCGCTGTTGCGGACGCTGAACTGCGACCGCGTCCAGGGCTATCACTTCGCCCGGCCGATGAAGCCGGAAGCGATCGCGGAGTATCTCGCAGCCGGAGCGGGCAGGGCGGTCGCCTGACCTCCTGGCCCTTAGCCGAATGCTTTCTGAAGGTCCGGCAAGGTGGCCATCAGGGTCATTTCGTCGAACTGTGAGCGCTGGAAACCGTAACGCTCATAAAACCTCCGAGCGCGTTCCGACAGGGCATGGATCAGAAGCGCGCGAATTCCCAGCGTTTCGGCCGCATGGATGACGCGAATGGCGGCGTCTCTCAAAAGGTCCCGGCCAATGCCGCCGCTCTGGCAAGTTTTATCTACGGCAAGGCGACCGAGTATAGCGACCGGTAGCGGGTCGGGCATATTTCGGCGGATTTTTCCGGGCGCAATGGCATGAGCCACTGAGCCGGCGGTCAGAGTATAGTAGCCGATAATCCGGCCGTTTTCTTCGAGAACGAAGGTGCGCGACGCTCCTGAAGTCTCGTTTTGCAGAGCGCGCTGCTTGAGCCAGAGATTAAGTGTTTCCGCGCCACAGTCAAAATCGTCTAATGCATCGGTTACCGATATCGGACGCGGCGCTTGCATGTCTTAGCTTTCCCAGCGCGGCTTCGCGGCGGCGAGGGCTTTCAGGCCAGGATTTTCGGTAGCTGGTTCATCCAGGCGGTTGTTGAACGCGCGCCATTGCGCATCGTCGAGCAGGAAAAGCCGACGGTCGGACAGGGTTTCCTCGGCTGCCTTGAGGGCATTGTCGAGCAGGAACTCACTGACCGTTTTATGTCGGACAGAGGCGGCCTGTTCGAGAAGCCCCTTGGCGGCCGGCGTCATGCGCAGGTCGATTCTGGCGGTCTTGGCGCGGGCATCGTCAGCCATTAGCAAACTCCTTATTCCCAAAATACCATCCGTACGTTGTACGGTCAATTGACTTGTCAGTCGTGTCAATCGACGTGTCAACTGAGAACGGACGCGGGAAAGTCTGTCCGGAAGTCACGATAGGTCTTCACGTCATTGTCCCTTTCCGGTTATACGCGTCCTATGACAAACGATCTCGATATCCGCCCCGCCGACCCCGCCAAATTCATCAAGGGCCGGACGGGCCAATGGGAACTGATCATCGGGCTGGAAGTCCACGCCCAGGTCGCCAGCAACACCAAGCTGTTTTCCGGCGCGCGTGTCGGCTTCGGCGCCGGGCCGAACGAACAGGTCAGCCTGGTCGACGCCGCCATGCCGGGCATGCTGCCGGTGCTGAACCGCTACTGTGTCGAGCAGGCGGTCAAGACGGGCCTCGGCCTCAAGGCACAGATCAACCGCTATTCGCGCTTCGACCGCAAGAACTACTTCTATCCCGACCTGCCGCAGGGCTATCAGATTTCGCAGCTCTTCCACCCGATCGTGGGCGAGGGCGAGGTGCTGGTCGAGCGCCCTGATGATAAAGAGGGCGGGACGTCGTTCACCGTGCGCATCGAGCGCCTGCACCTGGAACAGGACGCCGGCAAGTCGATCCACGATCTCGACCCCAATGCCACCTACGTCGACCTGAACCGCGCCGGCACGGCCCTGATGGAAATCGTGTCGAAGCCCGATATCCGCTCGTCGGACGAGGCCGTCGCCTATTTCAAGAAGCTGCGCACCATCCTGGTCTATCTGGGCACCTGCGATGGCGACATGGAAAAGGGCAATATGCGCGCCGACTGCAATGTCAGCGTACGCCGTCCCGGCGAGCCGCTCGGCACGCGCTGCGAGATCAAGAACGTCAACTCGTTCCGTTTCATGCAGCAGGCGATCGAGTACGAGGCGCGCCGCCAGATCGAAATCCTGGAAGACGGCGGCAAGATCGACCAGGAAACGCGCCTGTTTGACGCCAACAAGGGCGAGACGCGTTCCATGCGCTCCAAGGAAGAGGCGCACGACTACCGCTATTTCCCCGACCCCGACCTGCTGCCGGTCGAGCTCGAAGACGCGTGGATCGAGGATATCCGCAAGCACCTGGTCGAACTGCCCGACGACAAGAAGGCGCGCTTCCAGTCGCAATACGGCCTGGGTTCTTATGACGCAGGCGTGCTGATCTCGGATCAGGCGCGCGCCGACTATTTCGAAGCTGCCGCCAAGGGTCGCGACGCCAAGCTGGTCGCCAACTGGGTGACCAACGAGCTGTCGGCGCGCCTGACCAAGGATAGTCAGGACATCACCGATTCGCCGCTGCCGCCGGCGCACATCGCCGAACTGGTTGAACTGATCGAAACCAAGGTCGTGTCGTCCAAGACCGCCAAGGAAGCTTTCGAGCATATGTGGACGGCCAAGGGCGCCATGACCCCGCGCGAGATCGTCGAAAAATACGATCTGGCCGTGGTCAACGACAGCGGCGCTATCGAAAAGGCGGTCGATGACATCATCGCGGCCAATCCGGACAAGGCGGCCGAGGTCGCGGCTAAGCCCCAGGCCCTGGGCTGGTTCGTCGGCCAGGTGATGAAGGCGACGCAGGGCAAGGCCGATCCCGCCACCGTGAACGAACTGCTGAAAAAGAAGCTCGGTCTGTGAGCGCTTACGGAAAAACAATCGCCGGGCGGCTCTTGCGGGACGCTTTAAAGCATTGTAAGTTCGGGAAGAATTGAAGCGATGTGCGTTGTGATTTGTGATCACAACCACATCGCTTTTTTATTTTAAAACCCACATAACGGTGATCGGCATGTTACGGGCTTGTGAGCGACGCTCTGGCGGGTTTGTAGCAGAATTAGCCACACATGAATTTTGGACGGTAGACGGTGCCTTTTCCCGGGGCGCCGTCTTTTCCGTTTTGGGGATGCGGTAACGTGTTTTTGCGGTTCCGCGGCGTCTTTCCGGGATGTATGGTTGCACAAACCAATAAGGGGAGGGGAGATGAGCGGCGACATCGCGCTGAATCTTACAGGGGTATCCAAGACCTACGGCGACTTCCACGCCGTGTCGGACCTCAGCTTTTCCGTCAAACGCGGCACGATCTGCGGGTTCCTGGGGCCGAACGGCGCGGGCAAGACCTCGACCGTGCGCATGATCCTGGGCCTGTCGGCGCCGACCGCTGGCGCGATCACGGTCCTGGGCGGCAACAGCCAACGCGTCATGGACCGCATCGGCTTCCTGCCGGAAGAACGCGGCCTGTACCGCAAGATGACGGCGGTCGACGCCATTGTCTTCCTGGCGGGGCTGAAGGGTGTCAAGGCATCGGTCGCTAAGAAGCGCGCGCTTGAAATGCTGGAACAGCACGGCCTCGGCGCCTCGGCGCACAAGCAGATACGCAACCTGTCGAAGGGCATGTCGCAAAAGGTCCAGCTGATCGGCTGCCTGGTGCACGACCCCGAACTGGTCATTCTCGACGAGCCGTTCTCCGGCCTCGATCCCGTCAACCAGCAGAGCCTGGAAGAGGTCATTCGCGGCATCGCGGCGCGCGGCGGCACGGTGCTGTTCTCGACCCACGTCATGCCGCACGCCGAACGGCTGTGCAAGGACGTGGTCATGCTGTCGAAAGGCCGCAAGGTGTTCGAAGGCACGCTGAAACAAGCCTGCGCCGCGGCGCCCCGCCGGCTGGATATCGAAGGGCACGTGTCCGAAGCCGATGTCCGCGCCTTGCCGGGCGTGCGCTCGGTCGAGGATATGGGCGCGGCCGAGGGGGAAGGCGGACATTTCTACCGCTGTGAACTCGACCCCGGCGCCAGCCCGCACACGGCGCTCAAGGCGGCCTTCGTCAAGGGCCTGGATATCACCCGTTTCGAGGCGCGCGAACCGACGCTTCATGACGCCTTCATCGTGCTGACCGGAGGCGCGCATGCGTAAGACCCTGCTGATCGCTCGCCGCGAATACCTGGCCTTCGTCCGCACGGTCGGTTTCTGGCTGTCGCTGTTCACCCTGCCGCTGATTTTCAGCGCCAGCATCTTCATTCCGATGCTGCTGCGCCACTCCGAACCGCCGCAGACGGTCGCCGTCCTCGACCTGAGCGGCGACCATCTCGAGCCCGAAATCCGCGGCTTCATCGCCCAGCATGCGCCGAAGCCGAACGGGGGCGGTGTTTTCGACAGCGGCGGGCTGACCGTCGTGCCGGTGCCGGCTGAGCTGTCGTCCGCCACGACGCCCCAGGCGGCCGAGGCCAGGATTCCGGCGGTGCTGGCCGCCGGCAAGGTTGGCTCGATCCTCGTCGCCAGCGACCACGGCCAGACCCTGCATTTCCGCATCTGGTCGAACGACGGACACAAGGACGACGTCAAGGACGCGATCATGTGGGACCTGCACGGCCTGCAATATTACAAGCTGGCCGGCATGCACGGCATCGACCGCGGCCTGGCGCACGACATGCGCGAGTCGCGTGCCGTCATCGACACGGTGACGCCGACCTCGGCCACCGGACCGAAGAAGGACGGGTTCGCCGAGGGCTTCCGCGAGCACGGCCCGCGTATCCTGGGCGTCTTCATCAGCTACATCACCTGGATGTCGATCTTCTCGTCGTCCATGATCCTGCTGGGGTCCGTCATCGAGGAGAAGTCGAGCAAGGTCCTCGAGGTCCTGCTGGCCTCGGCCTCGACCGGCCAGATACTGGTCGGCAAGGTGTTGGGCGTGGCCTGCGTGCTCCTGACGGTCGCCGCCATGTGGTCGGCGGTCTTCTTCGCGGTCAGCCGCTTCGGTTTCGGCTTCCTGCCGCCCGAAAAGGCGCAGATGGTGATGATGGGGCTGTCGGCCATCTTCTCGCCGGAGCGCGTGGCGCTGCTGCTGGCCTATTTCGTCGGCGGCTACCTGATGTTCGGCATCTTCTTCGCCGCCATCGGCGCCTTCTGCGAAACGCAGAAGGACGCGCAGGCGGTGATGGGGCCGACGATGATCGTGCTGATGATCCCGATGATCACCATGCAGACGGCGTTTACCTCGCCCGATCTGCCGATGCTGCGTTACATGTCGTGGTTCCCGTTGTTCACGCCGTTCCTGATGCCGCTCAGGCTGGTGCAGAATCCGCCATGGTGGGAAATCGCCGGCACGCTGGCCCTGATGGGCGTAGTCGCCGTGCTGATGATCAATATGGGCCGCCGCGCTTTCCGGCACGGCGCCCTGACCGGCGAGAAGCTGTCCTGGGGCGCTCTGCTCGGCATGGGCCGCCGGGACGTCTAACGCTTGTACATGTCCGGCGCGTAGCGTTCCATCAGGGTGTCGGGCCGCGCCGGCGCATGGAAGCCGAAGCGGCGATAGAGGCCGTGCGCGTGGTTGGTGGCCAGCGTAAAGCGGCGCAGCCCCTGCAGGCCCGGATGTTTGAACACCTCGGCCAGCAGGGTCGAGGCATGGCCGTTGCCGCGAAATTCCGCATCGACGAAGACGTCGACCAGATTGGCGAAGGTGGCGTAGTCCGAAATGACGCGAGCAAAGGCGATCTGTTCGCCTGCCAGGCTGCCGGCAAAACACAGGGAATTGGCCATGGCGCGGTCGAAAAGGGCGCGCGGAATACCCTGCGCCCAGTTCGATTGCGCGTTGAGAAAGCGATAGACGCGGTCGAAATCGATCCGCGCCGGATCGCAGGTTATTTCAAGCCGGAGCATAACCCTGTTTTGGGTTATTTCCCGTTGACGTCAAGCGTCTGTGCATCGAGATGCACGGTCTTGGTCTCGACGATATCGGCCGCTGAACCGGCCAGCATGACTTTGTAGTCGCCGGCCTTGATCCGCCAGGTCTTGCTGGGCGAATCGTAGACGGCCAGCAGGCGCGGATCGACCGTCACCGTGGCGCTGTGGCTTTCGCCCGCCTTGAGATCCAGCTTGGCCCAGCCGCCGAGGCGCTTGGGGGCTTCCCAACCGGACTCGCTGACAGGCGACACATAGACCTGCGCCACCGCCTTGCCGTCGCGATCGCCGGCATTCTTCACCGTGAAGCTTGCCGTCAGCGACTTGCCGGACGCCTGGGCCGTCAGGCCGGTCTGTTCGAAGTGCGTGTAGCTGAGGCCGTATCCGAACGGGAAGAGCGGCTTAAGGCCCTTTTTGTCGAACCACTTGTAGCCGACCGCCGCGCCGTCGATGTCGTAATTGGCGGTATAGAGCTTGCCGCGCGGCCCGTGGTTTTCGCCGTCGAGCACCGGGCGCGGCAACTGGTCGAGCGACGCCGGGAAGGTGGCCGGCAGGTGGCCCGACGGGTTGACCTCGCCGGTCAGCACGCGCGCGATGGCCTCGCCGCCGTTGGAGCCCGGGAACCAGGCCTCCACGACCGCGCCGACATGGTCCAGCCACGGCATGACGACCGGACCGCCGGTTTCCAGCACCACCACGGTCTTCGGATTGGCCCTGGCCACGGCGTTGATGAGATCGTCCTGGTGGTTGGGCAGGTTGAGGTCGGGCACGTCCATGCCCTCGGCCGTCCACTGGCTGGCGAAGACGACGACGATGTCGCTCTTGGCGGCGAGCGCGGCGGCGGCCTGGATGTCCTTGCCGCTGGCGAAGGTGACTGTGCCGGTGGTGCGCCTGGCGATACCCTTCAGCGGCGACGACGGGAACCAGACCATCGGTCCCGGGAAGTTGTCCGGGCCTTCATTGGGCACGGCCGAGCCGCCGTGCGGATAGACCTGGGAGGAGCCGCCGCCCGACAGCACGCCGACATCGGCATGCGCGCCGATCACGGCGATCGTCTTCGCCGTTTTGGCCAATGGCAGAAGGCCGTCATTCTTCAGCAGAACGATGGCCTCTTCGGCGTCGGCCTGCGCGATGGCTTCGTTGTGCGCATAGTCGATCTTCGCCGCCTGGTCGCCCTGGATCGGGTCTTCGACCAGACCGACGGCGAACATCGAGGTCAGGATGCGCTTCGCCATGTCGTCCAGCCGCGATTGCGGCACCTGGCCCGCCGCGACGGCGTCTTTCAAAGGCGCGCCGAAATAGGGCTTTTCGTCGAACGGGAAGCCCGAATCCTGGTCGAGCCCGGCATTGGCCGAATCTATAGTCGAATGCGTCGCGCCCCAATCGGACATGACGTAACCCTTGAAGCCCCAGTCGGTCTTCAGCACGTCGCCGAGCAGCCATGCATTCTCGCAGGAATGCTTTCCGTTGACGATGTTGTACGAACACATGACCGAGCCGGGATGCCCGGTCTCGTTGACGAACTGGAAGGCCAGCAGGTCCGACATGCGCGCATTGGCGTCCGAGATGCGCCCGTCCAGGTTCGACTGGCTGGTCGACTGGTCGTTGAGCGCATAGTGTTTCATCGTCGAAATGACGTGGTTCGACTGGATGCCGCGCACTTCGTTGCCGACGATGATGCCGGCCAGCAGGGGATCTTCGCCGCCATATTCGAAGTTGCGGCCGTTGCGCGGCTCACGCAGCAGGTTAACGCCGCCCGCCAGCATGACGTTGAAGCCCGACAGTTTCGCTTCGTTGCCGATCATGGCGCCGCCGTCGAAGGCGCGCTCGGGGCTCCAGGTCGCGGCGGTCGCCAGGCCCGAGGGCAGGGTGGTGCGCTCGCGCGGATGCGGCGACCGCTGGGTGGCGACACCGACACCGGCGTCGGTCTGCGATTGCGCCGGAATGCCCAGGCGCGCGATGCCGGGGATGAAGCCGGCCGCATCCGGCAACGAGCCGTCGGGGCGGGTAAATTTCTTCCACGGCGCATCGGTCGAGAAATAGCCGAAGACGAGGGTCAGCTTTTCATCCTGCGTCATCGCCTTGACGGCCAGGTCGGCGCGCGTGCCGGCGTCCAGCGCCGGATCGAGCCAGGGCTTGCCGGCGGTCTGGGCGTTGGCGGTTTGGGCGCTCACGGGGGGCGCGCAGGCCAGAACGGTAGCGATTGCCGTGGCGCAAGCCAGGCGGGCGAGGATCGGCTGGATCATTTCGGTCTCCCATTTGCCTGCCGCGCCGTCTTGTGCGGCGCGCTGAGGCTCGCTCTATCTATAGCGCGAAACGGAAGCCCGAAAAGGTGTAATCGATATCAGAAAATCAGATTCAGGCCGGGGCCAGGGCTTCGATCGGGAAGCGGCGCTCGGCCGGCTTGCCGAAGTCGTGCGCGACGAAACTCAGCTGATTCTCGTCCAGCATCACGACGCGCAGGCCCTTGTAGCTGCTCTTGGTCAGCAGGGGGTCGTTGTGGTCGTGTTCCGTGCGCTCGATCAGGACGGCGCACAGTTCATCCCAGTCGGCATGGGTCAGGCCCACGACGATATTGGGGCGATTGGTGCGCTGGAAAACCGAAACGGCGTGGTCGATATAGGTATCGATCGTCTGCATGGCAGACTCCCTCTGGTCTGGTAAGACTTAGCCACTCTATCAATACGGGCATAAAAATTCGAGATGACCGCGTTGCTTAACAGGTCGTATTTAAAAGATACTATTGCGAACGAATTGGCGCGGCGCACAAAGCTGTGTAGCGTGTGCAGCCTTGTCTTGCCATTCAAGCCGCTGTGATCCGTTCCACCGTAACGTTTCTTCGCCGTTGTTCCGAACGTCTGCCGCCCTGGGCCGCGGGGCGTCTGCGCCTGCTCGGCCCGAACCTCGAGATCGCGCGTTCGGCTGTCCTGACCTTCTACCGGTCGTTGATGCGCCGTCCCCTTTATGCGGCGCTGAACCTGCTGGGGCTGGCCTCGGGCATAGCGGTGCTGATCATCCTAAGCCTGTTCGTCCGCTTCGAGACCGGTTACGACCGCTGGCTGCCTCACGCGGCCACGCTTTATGTGGCGACGGTCCGCACGTCCGGGGATGCCGCCGCGCCCCGGGCCCCGGCCTATGCCGGGGCGGCCCATATACTGGATGTCGTCCACGCCGTCGCCCCTTCGGTGACCGGAACGCGGGCTGCCGGCGTGACGATGTCGGTGCGCCACGGCGACCAGTGGCTGACGGAAGCGGGCGAGCGGGTGGACGGCGACTTCTTCAAGGTCTTTGCTTTCCGGTTCGCGGCGGGCGACCCGCAAACGGCGCTGGCCGGAGCGGATGCGGTCGTCATATCGGAGCGCGTGGCGCGGCGGTATTTTGGCGGTACCGACAGTGTCGGACGCTATCTCGACATCCGCGACGGCGGCACGGCGGAGCGGTGGCGCGTCACCGGCATCCTGCGCGACGTTCCGGGCAATTCGGATCTGCGCATGGACCTGGTGCGGCGGATGTCTCCCGATGCGACGGAATGGTCGCACGCCGGCCTGCGCCAGACCTTCGTCGTCCTGCGCGACGACGCCCAGGCCAAGGCGTTGAACGGCAGGCTCGACAGTGCGATGGCGGACTATGCCCGCAGCCATGCTCCGGTTGAAGGGGCTCGCCCGGGAGACGGTGTCCGCTTCGGCGCCATCTGGCGGCAACACCTGGCCGATCCGAAGCGCGACCAGGCCGTTACCGCGCTCGATCTGACGGGGGTGCTGGTCTTTCTGGTGGCGCTGGTCAACTACGTGAACCTGGCGACGGCGCGGGCGGGACTGCGGGCGCGTGAAGTGGCCATGCGCAAGGTGCTGGGGGCGAATATTCAGGGGCTGAGGGCGCAGTTCCTGGTCGAGGGGCTGCTGCTCAGCGCCGGCGCCCTGGTTCTTGGCTTCAGCTTCGTCGAATTGATGCTGCCCGTGGTCAACAGCGTCGGACACCTTGCCCTGGCGGTCGACTACGGGCGCGACGCGCCGGTCCTGTTCGGCCTGTCGTTGGGCGTCCTGGCGTGTGGACTGCTGGCCGGGACCTATCCGGCGGTCGTCCTGTCGGAGTTCCAGCCCACCCACATCCTGTCGGCGACGAACTCGCCGTCGGCCGAACATTACGGCCGGTGGCTGCGCGAAGGCCTGTCGGCGCTGCAGTTCGCCGCGGCCAGTGCCTTCTTTATCGTCGTTATCGGGTTTGCGGCGCAGATTCACCACCTGGACAGGGCACGGCCTGAAAGCGCCGTCGAAGCCCCGGCGCCCGCCACGTCGTACGCCGTACCGGACGCCCGGGACGAGACTGCCGCCCCGCGCCGCGATGTTCGGCTGTTCATGATGGGCGGGGGAATAGCCGGCCTGATCGCGGCGGTCGGCCTGTTCGGCATGGCGGCCTTCAGCACGTCGATGCGGGCGCACGAGATCGGTATCCGCAAAAGCTTCGGCGCGTCGCGGTGGCGGATATTGCGTCTGCTGGTCTTCCAGTTCCTGAGGCCGGTTGTTGCCGGCAATGGCCTGGCCTGGCCGATCGCCTGGTGGGTGCTGAGCCGCTGGCTGTCGCAATTCCCGGACCGCATTGCGATAAGTCCGCTGTTCTTCGTTGCCGGGACCGTGGTGTCCTTGTGTCTTGCGGTGACCAGCGTCGCCGGCATTGCCTGGTCGACGGCGGCTGCCGTGCCAGGCCGCGCCCTGCGCCAGGACTGAGTTCAGGTCTGACAAATGAATGCGCGCCGGCGCCGCCGATCGCGACTGCGGCTGCCTGACCGGCCGTGTCTCCGCATGTGCAGGGGCGGGAAGGCGTTTTCCCATATAATATGATTTTCACCTTGTCGGCCTCCTGTTTCAATGTTACATCGATTTTGTCTGAGTAAATGAGGCCGCGAAGGCCCCCGTCATACTGACATTTCAGGCGAACAGGGAGCGCTGCGGCCACGGGCCGCCGTTCAGAACAAAATCTTGAGGCCGAAGACGTCACCGTAAGCACGGGGGCGGCCGGGGATATGTGGCAGGCGAGGGTACGGTGAGTGGCATTGACATCCGGAACGTTTCCAAGGCTTTCGGCCAGACTCTGGTTCTCGACGACATTTCCCTGACGATTGCCGACGATGAGTTCGTCGCCTTCCTTGGGCCTTCGGGCTGCGGCAAGACGACGCTTTTGCGCATCATTGCCGGGCTGGAGACGCTGGACAGCGGCGAGATTCATATTGGTGGCAGGCGTGTCGACGACCTGGCGCCCGGTGCGCGCGGTGTCGCCCTGGTCTTCCAGAATTACGCCCTGTATCCGCATATGACGGTCGCCGACAATATGGCGTTCGGCCTGCGCAATACCGGCGTCAAGCCGGCCGAAATCACTCGCCGCATCGAGGACGCCGCGCGCATCCTGGAACTCGACGGCCTTCTGGCGCGCAAGCCGGGCGAACTGTCGGGCGGCCAGAAGCAGCGCGTCGCCATCGGCCGCGCCATCGTCAAGAACCCCGATGTCTTCCTGTTCGACGAGCCATTGTCGAACCTCGATGCGGCCCTGCGCATGCGCACGCGGCTGGAACTGGCGCAACTGCGCCGGCGGCTCAAGACCACCATGATCCTGGTGACGCACGACCAGGTCGAGGCCATGACCCTGGCCGACCGCATCGTCGTCATGAAGGATCGCAAGGTCCAGCAGGTCGGCACGCCCATGGATATCTATACGCGCCCGGCCAATGTCTTCGTCGCGGGCTTTGTCGGCTCACCGCCCATGAACATCTTCCGCGCCGCGGTGACGGATACGGGCGGCTTCGCCACGGCCAGCGTGGCCGGCCAGGCCGTTGCGACGAAGGTGGCCATGAAGGGCCTGCCCGCGACCTCGGACTGGCGCCTGGGCCTGCGTCCGGAAAGCGTCAGCGTATCGGAGACCGGCCAACTTCCGGCGACCGTGGAATTCGTCGAGCGCCTGGGTGAGCGGACCCTGGTCTATACACGCCTGTCCGACGGCACGGTCGTCACAGCCGAGGACAAGGGCATCAGCCGTGTCGCCATGGGCGATACGATCCGCCTGCATGTCGACGGCGCGCGCGCCCATCTCTTCGACGGCGAGGGACGCGGTTACCACGCTGTCGACGCCCAATGAGCGCGATGACGAAGCGCTGGTCGAACGCCCTGTTCGTCGCGCCCTATGTCTGCGTCTATCTGTGCCTGCTGATCTATCCGCTGATCGCCGGCATGGGACTGAGCCTGTTCAAAGCCGATCTGTTCGGCGGCGGCGTCTTCGTCGGCTTCGAGAACTATGCGCGCCTGATGCGCGACGCGGTTTTCCTGCAATCGGTGGCCAATACGTTTTTGTTCGTGCTGCTGACCGTGCCGCCGCTGACCGTCCTGCCGCTGTTCCTCGCCCTGCTGCTCAATCGCACAACGGCGGTCGCGGCCTTTTTTCGCGGTGTCTTCTTCTCGTCGTCCGTCCTGTCGGTGACCATCGTGACGCTGATCTGGCGCATGATCCTCATGGCAGACGGCGGCCTGGTCACCGATATCCTGGCGGTCTTCCACCTGCCGGCCATTCCCTTTCTCAGCGACCCGCGCATCGTCATGGTGTCGATGGCCATCATCACCGTGTGGTGGTGCCTGGGCCTGCCGATGATGATGTACCTGGCGGCGCTGCAACAGGTGCCGCAGGACATCTATGAGGCCGCTGCCCTCGACAACAGCTCGTGGTGGCGGACGCTTACGCGCATTACGCTTCCCGGCATCAGCCGGACGGTGGTGCTGGTCGCCATCATGCAGTGCGTGCTGCAATTCCAGCTGTTCGGCCAGCCGCAACTGATCACCCAGGGCGGGCCGAACGGCGCCTCGCGGCCGATCGTGCTGTTCATCTTCGAAGTCGGCTTCCGCCGCTGGGACGTCGGCTATGCCGCCGCAGCCGCGCAGATCCTGTTCGCCATCATCCTCATTGCGACGCTGATCCAGTACGTCGTCACCTCGCGCGGCAAGGGGAGGGCGGCATGAGCCCGAAACAATCCCAGGTTACCCGCGATACGGTGACGCTGATCGTCCTGATCGTCCTCGGCTTCCTGATGCTGGTGCCGTTGATATGGACGGTGCTGCTGTCGCTGAAATCGAACAACGACCTGCTGCATTCGACGGCCAACGCCTTCCACGCCCCTTATACGGTCGAAAACTACCACACCATCCTGACCAACAGCGCGGTCTTCCGCTGGCTGATGAACTCGGTCGTCGTGTCGGGGCTGACGACGCTGGGCGTGCTGGTCCTGTCGTCCCTGGCCGGCTATGGCTTTGCGCGGCTGGACTTTCCGGGCCGCGACAAGCTGTTCCTGTTCGTCCTGTTCGGCCTGGCCATCCCCGAGCAGGCGGTGATCATCACGCGCCACCAGATGTTCACCCACCTGCACCTGCACAATTCCTATCCCGGCCTGATCCTGCCGGGGCTGGCCGCGCCCTTCGGCGTCTTCCTGATGACGCAGTATTTCCGCGCCATCCCTAAGGAACTGGATGAGGCAGCGCTTCTCGACAACGCCTCGCGCCTCCAGGTCTTCTGGAAGGTGCTGCTGCCGCTGACCGTTCCGGCGCAGGCGACCTTGGGCATCTTCACCTTCCTGTCGTCGTGGAACGACTACTGGTGGCCGCTGATCTCGGCGACGCGCGCCGACATGTTCACCCTGACCGTCGGCCTGTCGGCGTCGCAGATCAACTTCGCCCAGACCAGCGGGCTGGGCTACCTGATGACGCAGGCGGTGTTCGCCGCTGTGCCGATCCTGATCGTCTACGTCATCTTCCAGAAGTACATCGTGCGGGCGGTAGCGGGAGCGGCGGTGCGATGAGACGAGCCCTTATCCTGCTGGCCTGCGTCGTGCTGGCCTCATGCGCCCCCAAGGACCATGTGACGCACATCACCGTGCAACGCATCTTCGGCGAATGTCGAGCCAATGTGCCGAAGGGGCAGGCGCCGGTGCGCAATCCCGACGGCGAGTGCGAGATCGTCACAGGCTTGCTCGACCGCTTCGAGGCCGAAAACCCGGATGTGAAGCTCGATATCAATATCGCGCCCTGGCCCGGCTACGACCAGCTGTCGGCGCAGTACGCCGCCGGCGATCCGCCCGACATCGTCACCATGCACATGTCGGCCATGCCCGACTTTACCGCGCGTGGCCTGATCGAGCCGCTGGACGCAGACTTTGCCCGCACCGGCATCGATGTGAACAACTTCACGCCCGCGGCGCGCGCCGGCGTCACGATCACGGGCAAGGACGGTCAAAAGCACGTCTACGGCATGCCGTTCGACAACTGGACGCAGCTCTGGCACGTCAACATGAACCTGTTCGCCAAGGCCGGGCTGGTGCGCGATGGCCAGCCCATCCTGCCGCATTCGCCGGAAGAGCTGCTGGCCCAGGCGCGGCAGTTCAAACGCGCGACCGGGCTGCCGTACCTGTTGCAGCCGACCGACAACGAGCGCGCCGCCTTTACGCGCAACCTCTATACGTACCTGCTCGACCAGCACGCTGTCTTCTTCACGGACCCCAAGCATATCCACCTGAATACGCCGGAAGCGAAGCGCATCCTCACGCTGTTCCGCCAGATCTATGCCGAGGGCCTTATGGCGCCCGGCCAGGACTACCCGGCGGCCATGGCGTCGTTTCTCAACGGGCAGGGCGGGGTCTGCCTGGTCGGAACCTGGATGATCGGCACGTTCAACGCCGAGGCCAATACGCCGGGCCGGCCGCTCTATCACGGCTATACGGTCAAGCCCTATCCCATGCTCTACGGCCACGACCAGGTCGCCTATGTCGACGGCCACGCCTGGGTCATGCCGAAACGCGAGCGCACGCCCGCCCAGCGCGAAGCCGTGCTGCGCCTGATGAAGTTCCTGCAAACACACGACTACGACTGGTCGCGCACCGGCCACCTCCCCAGCCAGTCGAGCGTGGCTGAAAGTCAGCCATACCTGGCCCTGCCGTATCGCCATGAGATCATCGGCCTGTCGCAGGTCGGCCAGACCCTGCCGGCCGGCGTGCAGCGCCAGTTCCCGATCCAGGACATTGTCGGCGACGAAATGGCGTCCGCCATCACCGGCCACAAGCCGATCGACCAGGCCCTGACCGACGCCGAGACGCGCGTCAACGACCTCCTTTTCCATCTTCTGTAAGTACCCGAGACCGTCATGACCTTGAAAGCCACCCTGACAGCGCATCGCGACTTCGTTATCGCGCCCGTCGACCGCCGCCTGTTCGGGACCTTCGTCGAGCACCTGGGGCGCTGCGTCTACGGCGGCATCTATGAGCCGGGCCACATCACGGCCGACGAACACGGTTTCCGTCAGGACGTTCTGGACCTTACAAAAGAACTGGGCGTGACGCTTGTGCGCTATCCCGGCGGCAACTTCCTGTCGGGCTATAATTGGGAAGACGGGGTCGGGCCCAAGGACCAGCGTCCCGTGCGCCTGGATCTTGCCTGGGCGTCGACCGAGACCAACCAGTTCGGCACCAACGAATTCATTACCTGGTGCCGCAAGACCGATGTCGAGCCGATGTTCGCCGTCAACCTGGGCACGCGCGGCCCGGATTCGGCGCGCCATTTCCTGGAATACTGCAACCACCCCGGCGGCACGCATTATTCCGAACTGCGCAAGTCGCATGGCTTCGAGCAGCCGCATAACATCAAGTTCTGGTGCCTGGGCAACGAGATGGACGGGCCGTGGCAGATCTGCGCCAAGACCGCCCACGAATATGGCCGCATCGCGCAGGAAACCGCCAAGGTCATGCGCTGGGTCGACAGCGACCTGGTGCTGGCCGCCTGCGGCTCGTCGCAGCGCGCCATGCCGACCTACGCCGCCTGGGAATACGAGGTGCTGGACACCTGTTTCGACCAGGTCGATTTCATCAGCCTGCACGCCTATTTCCGCAACGACGCCGACGACCTGCCCGAATTCTTCGCCGAAATCGACAATATCGAGCACTATATCAAGGAAATCACCGCCGTCGCCGACGCGGTGGCCGCCAAGCGCCGGTCCAAGAAGCGCATCATGCTGTCGTTCGACGAATGGAACGTTTGGTACCGCACGCACCACCCCGAATGCATCAAGAAGCCGGGCTGGCCCGAGGCGCCCGAACTGCTCGAGGAAATCTACAATTTCGAAGACGCCCTGGTGGTCGGCGGCGTGCTGATCGTCATGCTCAACAATGCCGACCGCGTGAAGGTCGCGTGCCTGGCGCAACTGGTCAACGTCATCGGCGCCATCTTCACCGAGACGGGCGGTCCGGCATGGCGCCAGACCATCTTCCATCCTTTCGCCGATGCGTCGCGTGCCGGCCACGGCGAGGTGTTGCGCCTCGGTATCGATACCTCGACCTTCACCACGAAGATGCACGGCGACGTGCCGCACCTGTTGGCCTCGGCGATCCGCAATCCGGAGACAGGGACCGTCACCCTGCTGGCGCTCAATCGCGGCGAAGAGGCGATGGACCTGTCCTTCGACCTTTCCGGCATGGGCGCGGGTTACCGAATCGGCAGCGCCGCCGAACTGCACCATCCGGACCGCAAGGCCGTCAATTCCAAGGCGAATCCGGAGGCGGTCGCCCCGGCGCCCCACGCTTCGGCGCGAATCGACGGGCCAGCCTTCAGTGCCCGGCTGAAACCCCTGTCGTGGAATGTTTTCACGCTGGACATGGTGGCCTGACCACATTGAGATTTGTCTGATCAGATTGTCGGACAAGGGCATGATGAAACGCGAACTTTTGCCGCGAAATTTGCCTGATTTTTCAATAATGAAAAACGGGAAGGCCGTTCTTTTCATTTTGAAACTTTAGCTTTCGCCTGTTGTGGCGGATTTGCGACAGCCCGATCTTAAATCAGACAAAAGGTGGGCATGATCTCTTGACTTCAGTCTTTTGTCTGACAAAACTCCGCATCAAGAGCTCGAGAGGGAGCTCAAACACAAAACAAGGCAGGGAGACTATCTAAATGTCATCATCCACTCGTTATGCCCGTCTGGGCCTGACCGTCGCGGCGTCCGCGCTGGCGCTCGGTTTCGCCATTCAGGCTTCGGCGCAAACCGCTCCGGCCGCGCCGGACGATACCAACGTCGTCATCGTCACCGGCGTCAAGGCCAGCCTGACCAAGAGCCTGGCCATCAAGCGCAAGAGCACGCAGGTCGTCGACTCGATCGTCGCGACGGATATCGGCAAGCTGCCGGACAACAATGTCGTCGAAGCGCTGCAACGCGTTCCGGGCGTGCAGGTGACCGACCGCGCCGGCGGCGAAGTCGGCACCGTTGCCATCCGCGGCATGTCGGACATCTCGTCGACCTGGAACGGCCGCACCATCTTTACGGCCTCGGGCCGCTACGAAGCCCTGCAGGACATTCCGTCGACCCTGGTCCGCCAGATCGACGTGTACAAGACCCGCGACGCCAGCCAGAACGAAGCCGGTATCGCCGGCGCCATCAACGTGATGTCGCTGCGCCCGTTCGACTTCAAGGGGCCGGAAGTGTCCTTCGCCGCCCGTGACACCTACCTGGATCCGGCCAAGAAGTGGAATCCGCAGATCAGCGCCCTGGTCAGCGACCGCTGGAACACCAATATCGGCGAAATCGGCGCCCTGGTGAACCTCAGCTACAAAAAGGACGACTACCGCAACGAAAGCGTCACGCCGGGCGCCCTGGTTCCGTTCACAACCGAAAATCCTATGCCGGGCTATACCCCGCTGGAGCGCATCTTCAGCGGCTGGGTCGCCGGCCAGAACGAAGGCCTGCCGGAAGCTGCCGGCTCCAAGCTCGATTTCCTGGGCACGGGCACGGCCTATCCGTATTACCTGTCGCGCGACGCCATCTTCCAGAGCGACCTGCTGGGCGAGCGCAAGCGCACCTCGGGTAACGTCGCCCTGCAATGGAAGCCGTCGGACAACCAGGTCTACACCTTCGAAGCCATGTACAACGGCTATCGCAACACGACCTTCAACAACCTGCTGTTCAGCTTCGTCGACTGGTGGGGCAACCTGGGCTCGAACCCGGCCTCGACCTTCACGCTCTATCCCGGGACCGACATCATGAAGACCCGGACCGTTGGCGCGGTCTACGGCTTCAACTCGGGCGACCTGACGACCAACGCCACGGATTCGTATGTCTACGCCTTGAACGGCGACTGGCATATCGGTGACAAGCTGCACCTGATCGGCGACCTGTCGTACCAGACTTCGGCCTTCCATTCGGAATTCACCGCCCAGCGTATCGACCGCGTCGCCAATCAGATCAATGTCAACTTCAACTGCAAGGACGGCATCGCCTGCTTCTCGTTCGACGACAACAGCCTGCTGACGCAAGCCTCGACCTGGAACGTGGCCCAGTTCTACGACAACGCCAACCGCAACAAGGGCAGCGCCGCCACGGGCAGCCTGGACGGCACCTATGACGCCGACTGGGGCGCGGTCCACAAGCTGAGCTTCGGCGTCCGTTACGACGACCGCAAGTCCTCCGAAATGAGCCGTTCGCAAAGCTCGTTCCTTGGCCGCAATCTCTCCACCATGGATGCCGGCATGCAGTTCGTGACCAGCGGCTTCTGGTCGGGCATTTCGGACGTCCCGCATACCTGGATGGAAGCCAACGGCTACTGGATGCGCGACCACATCGACGACATCCGCACGCTGTACCACTCGGTCGACTCGACCTTCAAGACGACCAACCAACTGTCCATGCACAAGGCGTTCGACGTCGAGGAAAAGAACGCTTCGGCCTACCTGATGGCGGACAGCGAGAACGAAGTGTTCGGCCACAAGCTGCGCGGCAATTTCGGCGTTCGCTACGTGTCGGTCGATACCTTCATCACCTCCTATCGCTGGAACAACCAGACCCAGGCGATCGACGACACCGAACACTACAAGCAAACCATCGGCAAGCTGCTGCCCAGCGTCACGCTGCGCTACGACCTCAGCAACCAGTTCGACATGCGCTTCAACTACGGTGAAACCCTGCGTCGTCCGGACTTCGGCGCTATCGGTGGCGCTCTGAACCCGACGGACGATATCACGGCGGTCGGTTACGGCGGCGGCAGCATCGGTAACCCCAATCTGAAAGCCACCACCTCGAAGAATACCGACCTGACGGCCGAATGGTACTTCTCGAACGACAGCGCCATCTACGCGACGGCGTTCGACCGCAGCATCGACGGCTTCATCGTCTACCTGCCGCACATGATCCATGAAGACCCGGCGCACGATCCGTTCCCGAACTCGACGACCGGCAAGAGCCACGCCAATGGCTACGACTATAACGTCTCGACGCCGTACAATGCCTCGAACGGCAAGATGGACGGTCTGGAACTGGGCACGATCTGGTTCCCGAAGGGGCTGCCGGGCATCCTCGACGGCCTGGGCTTCAACGGCAGCGCCACCTTCCTGCAAACGTCGCAGGATATTCCGAACGTCGACGCCAACGGCAATATCGTCAGCTACAGCAAGACGGCCTTCTACGGCGTGTCGCGCTACTCCTACAACGCCACCCTGGCCTACGAAAAGGGCCCGATCTCGGCGCGCCTGTCCTATGTCTGGCGCTCGAAGTTCCTGGACCGGAACGAAGCCGCCCTGTTCGCCAACCCGATCGGTGTTTACCGCCGCGAGGAAAAGGACATCGACTTCCAACTGACCTACGCGCTTAACAACCGCATGTCGTTCGACATCGACGCCGTCAACATCACCAACGAGAAGCAGCAGGAATACTACCACTTCGGCTCCGCCGGTACGCAGGACACGACCAACTTCGGTACCGTCCTGATCGGCCGCGCGGTCTCCGTCGGCTTCCGTTACAAGATGTAATCCCATCGTCGGCGCGTCTTTCCGGAGACGCGCCGGTGTGTTCCGAGTATAGCGTTCTCCACCAACTTTCCGGCGTCGGCGTTTTTTGCGCCGGCGCTTTTTTCTGGAGGCGGATGGCATGCTGACACGGCGGCAGTTTTCTCTGATGACGGTTGCGGGACTGGCAGCCGGGCCAGGTCTTGCGTCGGCCCAAACCCTCAACGACCGCATGACGGGCGATGTCTCGCCGGTGCACGATCCGTGCATCATCAAGGCGAACGGGCTCTATCATGTCTTCTGCACCAGCCAGATGCGGGCAGGGAAGGGGCTTATTCATTGGCGGACTTCGCCCGACCTGGTCACCTGGACCTTCCGTGGCGCGGTCATGCCGGCCTTTCCCGGCTGGGTCATGGCGGCGGTGCCGGAAACGAAGGGCGCCTGGGCGCCGGACATATCGTTCAGCCACGGGCGCTACCGGCTCTATTACGCGGCCTCGACCTTCGGCAAGAACCAGTCGGTCATCGGGCTGGTGACCACGCCGACGCTCGATCCGGCCGACCCCGCCTTCGGCTGGAAGGACGAGGGGCTGGTCGTGGCGTCGATGCAGAGCGACGATTTCAACGCCATCGATCCCAATGCCTTCGTCGATGCAGACGGCCGGCACTGGCTGAGCTTCGGCAGTTTCTGGAGCGGCATCAAGCTGATCGAACTCGATCCGGCGACCGGCAAGCCGAAGCCCGACGCCAAACGCCTGGCGGTCGCCGGGCGCTCCAGGCCCTCGGCCATCGAGGCGCCCTTCATCATCCGCCGGGGCGACGATTACTACCTGTTCGTCTCGTTCGACTTCTGCTGCCGCGGCGCCGACAGCAGCTACTATACGGTCGTCGGCCGGTCGAAATCGGTGAGCGGCCCCTATTTCGACCGCGACGGCACGGACATGCTGAGGGGCGGGGGAACGACCGTCCTGCGCGCCGAAGCGGGCGACCGCTGGAAAGGTCCCGGCCATTGCGCGGTGCTCGAGGACGCCGGACGGCACCTTATCGTCTATCATGCCTATGATGCCGACAATGGCGGAAAGCCGGTCCTGCGCATCCGGCCGCTCGACTGGACGGCGGACGGATGGCCTGCTGCCGTATAAAGACCTGACCTTTGTCGCGCAAAAAGGAAAAAGCGCTGCATAGTTTTAAGGAATGTGCGTAAGATATATTGGTCGGACCTTGATCCGGCAGCCCTGTATCAACAGACCATCAGACAAGGGCACGTTCACAGGGGGCGTTGTTGTCAATTGTCTGAGAAAATGACATAGTCGAACCATGGCTGGCTCAGAATACGATTCCCTTTCGATTGATTCCGACGACGCGGACGATGAGGCCTATGCCCTCGACACGGGGCCCCTCGACACCTCGTTCCGCAACCTGATGCCGCAGGGGCGGCTGCACGGGGCGCTGGCGCACAAGATCGGCGTCGATATCCTGAAGGGCGCCTATGCGCCGGGCGAGACCCTGCCCAACGAGATCCAGTTCAGCTCCAGCCTCGAGATTTCGCGTTCGGCCTTCCGTGAGGCCATCCGCATCCTCGCCGCCAAGGGCATGGTCGAAAGCCGGCCAAAGACGGGCACGCGCGTCACCGAACGCAAGCGCTGGAATATCCTCGATCCCGAAGTCCTGAAATGGATGTTCGAGACCGAGCCCAGCGAAGACTTCATCATGGACCTGTTCGAGCTGCGCCTGATCACCGAGCCGGCGGCCGCCGCCCTGGCCGCGCAGCGCCGCACCGACGCGCACCTCAAGGCCATGGACCGCGCCCTGATCGTCATGGCCGAAGAAACCCTGGCCACCGAAGCCGGCCGCCAGGCCGACCTCGACTTCCACGACGCCCTGATCGACGCCGCCAACAATGAGGCCCTGGCTTCGCTCAGTTCCTCGATCGGCGCCGCCGTGGCCTGGTCCACGCGCTACAAGCAGCGCGCCCGGGCGCTCGACCGCGACCCCGTGCCCGACCACCGCGCCGTCTACGAAGCCATTGCCAGAAGCGACGTCAATGACGCGCGCTGGACGATGGAGGCCCTGGTGCGGCTGGCCCTGCGCGATACCCAGCGCTCCATGGGCATCCTGAAGTAGCCGCAAAACATATCAAATCCTGTCTGCGGCTTTGTGTATAAGCTGCGGCGTGCCGAGTCGCGACAGGCCGGCGTCCGGAGGATTTGCCATGAGTGCCGCAACCGATACCGCGCCCGCGCCTTTGCCGCCGGCAGAGGTCAAGGGCGTCATCGCCGGCCTGATGATGGTCATGCTGCTGGCCGCGCTCGACCAGACCATCGTGTCGACGGCCATGCCGACCATCGGCCGCCACCTCGGCAATATCGAAGCCCTGCCGTGGATCGTCACCAGCTATCTGCTCAGCTCGACCGTGGTGACACCGCTCTACGGCAAGCTGGCGGACATTGTCGGCCGCAGGCGCACGCTCATGGGGGCGATTATCGTCTTCCTGGCGGGCTCGGCGCTATGTGGCCTGGCGCCGTCCATGCTGTTCCTCATCATCGCGCGCGCCATCCAGGGCCTGGGCGGGGGCGGGCTTATGTCGCTGGTCCAGACGGTCATTTCCGACATCGTCCCTTTACGCGAACGCGGCAAGTTCCAGGGCTATTTCGCCGCCGTCTTCACGGCGTCGAGCATCGGCGGGCCGATCCTGGGCGGCATCATCGCCGAAAAGATCCACTGGTCGGCCATCTTCTGGATCAACCTGCCGGTCGGCGCCGTCGCCCTGTGGATCGTCTATAACGGCCTGAAAAAGCTGCCGCGCTATGAGCGGCCGCACAAGCTCGACCTGATCGGCGCGGGGGTAATGGCGGTTGCCGCCGTCAGCCTGCTGCTGGCCGTGCACGCCCATGGCGGCGTCATGGGCGCGCCGACCTGGGCCGTCTATGCCGTGTCGATCGTCTTCTGGCTGCTGTTCGCGCTCAGGCTCGGAACCGCCAGGGAACCCCTGATCCCGACGGGGTTGCTGAAGAACGATATCGTGCTGCGCGCCACCCTGGTCTCGACGCTCGCCATGGGCGTATTGATCGGCCTCAGCGTCTATAATCCGCTGTACCTCCAGCTGATCTTCAACCTGTCGGCCTCGCAGGCCGGTCTGGCCCTGACGCCGCTCAGCCTCGGCGTGGTCAGTGGCTCGATCCTGTCGGGGCGCCTGATCTCGCGCGGCAAGGGTGAAAAGTACAAGACCGCGCCGATGATCGGCCTGTTCGTCGGCACGATCGTCTATGGCGGGTTGGCCCTGTTTCCGGACCGGCTGCCCTTCTGGGGCTTCATCGCCGTGTTGATGGTGGCCAATGCCGGTATCGGCACCATGTTCCCGGTGACGGTTTCGGCCATCCAGAATGTCGTCGAGCGCCACCAGATGGGCACGGCGACCGGCATGATGAACTTCTTCAGAAGCCTCGGCGGCGCGTTGCTGGTCGCCGTCTTCGGGGCGGTGCTGTTCTCGGAACTGTTCAGCGCACTGGGGGCAGGGGCGGCGGGCGGACTGACGCCGGCGGCGCTCGACCAGCTGCGCCACGTGCCGGAGGCCCCGCTGATCTTCCGCCCGCTGTTCGCCATGGGCGGGGCGGGCCTGGGCCTCAGCTTCCTGATCCTGTGGTCGATGGAAGAAAAGCCCATCCGTGGCGCCGAACTGACGGTGGCGCAATCGGTCGAGGCGGCGGAAAACGTGCTGGAAAGCGCGGACTTCCCGGACGAAAAGCCGAAAACCTGATTATCTTCGGGCCAGCTTGATCGCCTTTTCCGGGCAGGCTTCCACGCACAGCCCGCAGGCCCGGCACGCGTCCGCATTGACGGCGAACGACTGCTTCCAGCCGTGCAGCGTGCCCTTGACCTTCGACAGGAAGCTTAAACCCGCGCGCTCGGCCGGCGGCAAGGTTCCCAACGCGAAGACGTCGTAGGGACAGATGACCACGCAGTCGGCCTTGCCCTCGCAGCGGGCGCGGTCGATGACGGGCGCGAATACGCCCGGTTCCTGTTTGCATGCGTCATCTGTCCTGGCCATGCGGTTATCCAATGCCGAAATGCGGCGCAAAGACAAGCCATGCCGCGAACAGGCCGTACAAAAGACCGATGGCGGTCAGCGCCCGGCTGTCGACCTTGCCGGCCTTGAACATGGCCCACAGCACGACGATGGCGATGGCGGTCACCGCGCCCGACACCATCAAGGTCGCGTCGAAGCGCCACGGCGTGAAGATGATGCCCAGCGCCGACGGGATGGTCGCCTGGATCATCATGGCCCCGGAAATATTGGCCAGGGCCAGCCGTTCCTTGCTCTGGCGCACCCAGATGATGGCATTCATGGTTTCGGGAAGCTCCGTCGCCACCGGACTCAGCAGCAGCGCCACAAGGTGCGGCGACAGGCCGGCGAAGTGGCCGATCGCTTCCAGTTGCCCCACGAAGAGGTGCGAGGCGAAGGCGATGACGCCGAGCGCGGCGCAGGCCTGGAGGCCGGCCCAGAACAGGTTGGGATTGCCGGGCTTGAGCTTCAGCGGCTCCAGTTCGTCCTCGTCCTCATCGTCGCCGGCGTCTTCCGAACGGATCTCGCGCCAGACGTAGAGGGCGTAGGCCGCCAGGAACAGCACGCCCAGCCAGGGCTTGATGGCGAAGGCCACCAGGCCCAGGCCGACCTTGACGATAAAGATGGCCAGAAACGCCAGCTGGTCGCCGGCCAGGCGCTTCGCATTGGTGCGCACGGCGTGGTCGGCGCGCTTCAGCTTTTTCTGGTTGAGCCATAGCGCCAGACCCACGACGCCGTAAGCGATGGTGGCCAGGACCAGCGGTCCGCCCATGGCGGCCCCGACGCCGATGTCGCGGGCTTGCGGGGTCTTGCCGAAGGCGACGGCGGTGAAGGTCACCGCGCTTTCGGGCAGGGCAGTGCCGAAGGCTGCCAGCACCGTGCCGACGGCGGTGGCGCCGAGGTTCATGTGCTTGCCGCACCATTCAACGGCGTTGACGAAATATTCGCACGCCACATAGATCGCGACGGCCGAACCGAGAAAGAGAACGAGAGTAAGGAGCATCAGTCTGTCGGGCCGGGCAAGCGAATGAACCAATGGCGCAGGCTGCGGCTCGCCCGGCAAGGCGTCGCATCCCGGCCAAAGGTCTTGCCTGACGAAGCGATGCTTCGCTGTGCGCACCATGGAGCTGAGGCTCCAAGTATGTTGGCGCGCACTCCGTTCGCGGGAACGGCGGCTACTCCCCAATGACTGTGGCGCGGCTTATGACCTATCCGCGTCAGAAAGGGAAGGGGCAAAAAAGAAAAACCCCCGCCGGTCAGGCGGGGGTCTTTGGAAGATGCGAACGGGCCGGTTATTGCGCCGGCTGGTCGGCCGCGTCGGTCGGGTTCGCGTTCTTGCCCGTCGCGCCCTTGTCTTCGCTGGGCTTGGGCTGGGTCGTCGACTGGTCCATCGTCGGGCCGGTGGCCGGCACGGTCGAATCGGTCGTCGGCTGGCCGGCCGGCGGAGGCGAGGCCTGCGTGGAGTCGCCGGCGACGGCCGAATTGGTCGTCGACGACATCGACCCGGCGGGCACCGAGTTCTGGTCGGTGGTCGCGGCGGCGCTGTTGATGTCGGTGCCGGTCGAATTGCTCATCGAATTGCCGTTGGCGTCCGTGCCGCTGGCGGTCACGGTGCTGCCCTGAAGCTGCTTGCGGTTCAGGTCGGCCGTCACGGCGTTGGCCTTGGCCGTGCTCATCGCATGGTGGCGCGTGGGCTTGGCGTCGGCGATGCCGGCGGTGACGGCCAGCGACAGCGTCAGCGCGGTCGCGGTCAGGATCATCTGTGTCTTTTTCATAGTACTACCCTTTCCATTGTTAAAACGCGGGTACTGGAACCGTCAGCCCTTGGGCTTGCTGGTCTTGACGTGGGCCTTGGCGGTGCCGCTTTGCGTCGCGGAGCCCGTAACGCCGGTGCCGGCCGCGCCGGTGGCGCTGCCCGATCCGGACACCGTGGCGTCGGTCGAGCTGTTGGTGGCGGCGCCGGTGACCTCACCGGCAGCCGTGGCGGCCTGGTTACCTACCGTCCTGGCGTCGCCCGTAGCGGTGGCGGCAGCGTTGCCGGCAGCATTGGCGGCCGGATTCGGATTGACCGTCGCGCTGCCGTTCGCACCGAGCGTCGCGGTGGCGCCCTGCGTCGAGCCGGCCGCCGACCCTGTCACATTGCCATTGGCCTGGGCCGTGTTCTGGGCGGCGTCACGGGCCTGGCCGGCCATGTCGCGGGTTTGCTTGTGCAGGGTGCGGGCGTCGGAACGGACAGCGTTGCCCGTATCCTGCGCCGAACCGGCGATGTCGTTCGGGACGGTGCTGTTGAGCGAACCGGTGGCATTGCCGGTGGCGCTGCCCGTGCCCTGGATGGCGCCGTTGATGCCGCCGCCGGCATTGCCGGCGCCGCCCAGGGCGCCACCCAATACCTGCGCCGACGCCAATGCCGGCATGGCGGCCATGGCGATGGCTACGGCCGTAATCTTGAAACTGGTATTCATAAGCTTTCCTCTCGAACATTATGCCAGGGAGAGCGTGTTGCCCGCCCCGCCGCGACGTCTTCCCGCCGTTTTGCAGGATGTGGCCGCACTGATGAGAACATTGTCTGTGCGAGGTGATAAATATGGAAGGCAGTTTGGGGCGAAGATTTGACAAATTAGTGATAAGGGCGCGTTTTCTCGCCTTTTTATACAAGTTTTTCAGGGAATTTATGCACTTTTTACTTAATTTTACTTACTTTTTATTACCGAGGTTTCGGGAAATAAAAATCCCCGGTGCGGCGACGCACCGGGGATTTCGGGTCTTTTTACGGTATCCGGCAGTTACCAGACGTCGTACCACACATCGATGACTTCGCCGGTGCGCACGTCGATCAGGACCGCGTCCTCGCCGACGAAGAACCAGGCGCAGCCATAGGGCGGCGTCGGCAGGCCGTAATAGTCGTAATCATAGATGCGGTAGTCGAAGAACACCCTCGGCAGGTACTCGCCGCGCATCCAGCGGTGGTCATAATACTGGTCCGGCACGTGGTAGTAGCCCCGGCCCGGGAAGAAGTAGAAGCCGAAGCGCACGCCGGAATACCCGTTCCAGCGGCGGTCGTTATGATAGTCGAAGTGGCGCCCGCCGCCGCCCCGATCCCACCCGCCGCCATGGTCGCGGTCGTTGCCGTTCCAGCCGCCACGGTCGTGGTCGCCGTTCCAGCCGCCGCGGTTGTTGTCGTCGTGACGGTCATTGTTGTCGTGGCGATCGTTGTTGTCGTGGCGATCGTTGTTGTCGCGGCCGGCGCCGTTCCATCCGCCACGGTTGTTGTCGCGGTCACCGCCGCGATCGGCGCCGCCACGGTCGGTATTGCCGCCGCGGTCGCCACCGGTCCATCCGCCCTGGGTGCCGCCACCGCGGTTCCAGCCCGAGCCGCCGTTGCCGCGGTCGGGATGGGCCTGGTTGCCCGATGGTTGGGCGCCGGAAGGTTGGCCGCCCGAAGGCTGGTTACCGGAAGGCTGGCCACCGGAGGGCTGGGCGTGCCCGCCGCCGTTCCAGTTACCACCGCCGTTACCGCCGCCATTGCCGCCGCGGTTCTGGCCGCCCGACGGCTGTCCGCCGCGCTGGCCACGGTCACCGCCCCAGTTACCGCGGTCGTTGCTGGAACTGGAGCTGTTGTTGTTATCACGCCAGATCGGGCCGCTGCGGTCGCCGGTAGCGGCAGCGTGCTGGCGGCTGGCGTAGTTCTTGTCGTGGTCCTCCGCCGACGCGCTGGTAGCGGCGGCGGCGGACACAACCAGCGCCAGCCCCAGGGCCAGGCCGGAAACGGCTGTCTTTGCCATTTTGCGAGTCATTTCGTCCTCATTGTCAGACCAGGTCGGGAATTTTGCGGACCTGGGACGCTGGGCGATAACCATTATCGTCTTGATGCGGTTATGACAGCGGCCGCCTGAACGGAAGCTGAACGGCCCTGTCAGCCTGCCGAACAGGCGGACCGCCGTACGCGAATACCGGGCGGGGAAGGGGGGGGCGGGGGCGAAGACCTGTTTTGCCCGGTGGATACTGCCGCCGTTAACCGTGCAAAATTGGCATTTTGGGAGTGAAAATTATGTAATTTATATTTTGTAAGCAAATAATACTTACTTTTTAGCGGAAAATTAGCGATGTTTGTGATATTGGTTAAGGTGTATTTTAATATTAACTTGAGGTTTACATAAAAAATTCAACCTAAATATCGCTGTTAACTCTAATTTTATTGGGTGGTGGTGAAATCGTCTCATCAGATCAAGGAGACACGCCAGAACGGCGTGATTGACACAAAATGATGACGACCGAAAGCAACACGCTTCCGCTCCCCACCGCCGACATGAGCGGCGACGACCTTTTCCGCCTGGGCATGATGTATTCGACCGGTCAGGGCGGTGCGCCGCTCGACATGATCTCGGCGCACATGATGTTCAACCTGGCCGCCATGCGCGGTTCGATGGAAGCCAGCGTCTACCGCCGCGAACTGTCGCGTGAAATGGACCGCGAGGACATCGCCGAAGCCCAGCGCGCCGCCCGCCAGTGGCTGGACCAGGGCCGCATCGGCTTCGCGGCTTAATACACCGGTCATGAGTGACCGGCGGCATTCCGTGTTTCCAGCGCAATCGCCGTCGGAATGGATCAGGTTCGCATGGACCGCGTCAACAGGTTAAGGCACAAGGCCCTGGCCCACGTCTCGCGGTCGGTTTCCGCGACGAAGCGCGCCTGCCGGATCAGCCCGTTCGTCCATGACGAGATGAGCGCGCCAGCCAGGGGCGAGGGCAGGCCCGTCAGGGTCCGCGACACCGTCCGGCCCCTTGTATAGCGCAGCGTGCCGCCGAATCGCCCCAGCATCGGGTCGCGCGCGGCGGCGCTGATGAATTCATCGAGCGACAGGAAGTTGGCTTGGGCGTCCGGATGGGCGACCAGTTGCGCGACGCCCGCCGCATAGGCCCCGGCCGGAGCCGGCTGCGCCTGCCTTTGATCGGCCCGGATGATCTGGCCGTATATGGCCGCGAACGCCGAGTGGACCAGTTCCTCGGCCGTCGGGAAGTGATAGCTGACCACGCCCAGGCTGAGTTCGGTCGCCGCCGCCACCGCGCGGTGCGTAATGCCGCCGGTCCCCGACTTTCCCACGATATCCGCCGCCGCCAGGGCGATTTTTCCCTCGACCGAGTCGTCTTCCCAGGGCAGCGGCGCCGGATTTTCACACCGCGCCCGCAGGGTTTCGCGCAGCGGCATCGGTCCGGTTTTTCCTTCCGTCACCATCCCCACCCAGGCGACGCAGGTTTCGAACAAACAGGCGCGGTCGAGCGGCGGCTGGCCGCCGAGGCGGTGCAGGCACAATTCCCCATCGGCAAATGGATAGAGCAGGCCGGCCGCGTCGCCCGGCAGGACAACGGTGGCGACCTTTGCCCACGCGTCGCGCCATACGGCGTACCACTCGGCGGCGGCGCCCGCAAAGGCCGGATCGCGCGCCGCCATGGCCTGGCATTCGAACCAGGCGAAGACCATGGGGCGCGCCTGCTCGCAGGCTTCGTCGATCAGGCTGGCCAGGAGATGTCCGCCGGCCTGCGGATCGAGCAGCTGGATACCGTCGAGCGCCGCCAGGCGCGGCTGCCACCAGGCGGCCGACTTTTCGATGAAATCGCGAAAGGACGCTTCCAGCAGCCGTTCGAACGAGCCGAAGTGATAGTTGATCAGCGAGGTGGTGACGCCGGCGGCGGCGGCGGTCTGGCGCGCCGATATCCGGCCGCGCCCGTGGCTGGCCCACTGTTCCGCCACGGCGTGCATCAGGCGCGCCTGCGGCGTTTCCGTTTCCGGCTGTATCGCTGTCGTGTCGGCGGGGCTGGCTTTCCGCATCGGCCCTTGCTGGGTTGTCACGCTGATCCTCGCCGCGTCTATCGTATTCGCCGGGGGAAGGCAATCATGAGGCGGGCATCCAGGCCGCGCAGGAAATCCGCGCCGTAAGCCCCGTTTTCCAGGCCGTCATGAAGCGCCGGCGGCAGGTCCGCCGCGATATCGCGGCTGAGTCTGCCCGAAAACAGCGCCATGGCCGCGACCGTGTCGGTATCGCCGCCGAGCGCTATGGCGTCATGCAGCAAACCGCTGAGCGTCGTGGCGCCGGCCACCAGCGATATCGCGGCGTGGGCGCAACTGATGCCCGCCATGTCGGCCCGGCCTGTCCAGGGGGCGGACCAGGCGTGGCCCGGCACGTGGCTTTCGATAAAGCGGCCGAGGGCGCGGCGCGGCGCGACATCGTGCGCCAGATAGTGCACCATGGCGGCGACCGCGGCAGCGCTCGTCCGGCCGCCGGGCGTGTCGTGGGTGAGGGCAGCCTGGCGTCCGGCCAGGTCGAGGACCTGCGCGATGTCCGGCAGCAGGCCGATCGGCGACACGCGCATGGCGGCGCCGCTGCGGTCCGAAACCGGGGCGATGGCCTTCAGGAAGGCCGGGCCGTCGTCGGCGCCTTGCAGAACCTCGTAAAGCCGCTTGCTGTAGCCGCGGCGCGGATCGCGTTTGAAGGTGGCGACGAAACGCGCCGCCAGGCTTTCGGCGTCGAAAGCGCCGCCGTCGAGCAGATGTTCGGCGATGGCGATGGCCATCTGGGTGTCATCGGTATAACGCCCGTCGCCCAGCTGCGTTTCCGGATTGCGCTTGTAGCCCGACAGATCGTTTTCCCGCGCCAGGAAATCGTCGGGCATGAACTCGAATGCCGCGCCGTAGGCATCGCCGATGGCCATTTCAAGCAGCATGACCTAGTTGAACGTGCGGTAGGTGAAATAGTTCAGGATACCGCCGGGGATCAGGTTGTTGACCCACTGTTCGACGAAGACGCCGGCTTCGGCGACATTGGTGCGCGGCACGAAGACGATGTCGTAGCGGCGTAGCGCCACCATCTGGCTGGCGCGGCCGCTCAGCATGTCCTGGACGTCGATGACGCGGCGCATCGCCTGGCCCTGGCGGCCGCGGCGGATGATGACCACTTGGTGCGACTTGGCCGAATGCAGGAAGCCGCCCGCGGCCATGACGGCCTGCAGCGCGTCGATGTCGCCCATCATGTCGACCCAGCCCGGGCTTTTCACCTCGCCGCCGACCATGACGCGCGTGGGCCCGAGCTCACCCGGAAAGACCGTTACGGCGGGATTGCGCAGGACGCTTGCGGCGCGCTGCGAGATTTCGGCCTGGAGTTCCGGCACGGACCTGTAGGCCGCCATGACCTGGCCGATGGCGGCCAGCGTGATGCGGCCATCGGGCCCGACCTGGGTCTGGCGGCTCAGCTCGGGCGCCGAGGCGAAATTGATCTCGATCTTGTCGCCCGGATAAAACAGGTAGTAGGGCTCGTCGTCCTGCCAGTCGGAAAAGCGGATCAGGCCGGCTTCGGCCTGGCGCTCTGGGCGGGCGTTGACCAGGGCAGGGGCCAGAACCAGACCCGCCGCAACCCCGGCAAAAAAGCGTCTGCGCGTGACCATGGCCGCACCCGTCATCCCGTTAAAAAAGCCTCTTTGCGGCACCCTAAACGGCCAAGCGGTAAATGTTGGTTAACGGATTGCAACCTAGGTTAACAAAACATGCCGCGCGGGTGTTTGCGCGGCTGATTGGCGTTGGCACAGAAGAGAGACTCGATGCAGTCTGGCGATGCGTTGCTGAATGACGAGGACGACCCCAAGGTCGTGCCGATCGGCCGCGCGGGCGAAGGGCGGCGCGGACGGGCGATGAACGGTATCGGGAAGGGACAGGCGGCGGCGCATCTGGCGCCGGCCGATATCGCCGCTTTGCTGAAGCGCGAAGCCGTCCTGATGATCGTCGTCTTCTGCGTGCTGTTCGGGCTGGGTCTGGCCGCGGCCCTGTCCATGCCCTCGACCTATACCGCCAATGCTAGCCTTTTGATGCAGCTCAACAAGGACTATGTCTACGACCCGCTGGCGGGCGACAAGGCGGCGGGCGCCATCGCCACCATCGACCAGGTCGTGCAGTCCGAGGTCGAAATCCTCAATTCGCAGGAACTGAAGAAGCGCGTCGTTCACAAGGTCGGCTACAAGATCGTCCTGCCGAAGAGCCCGAAACTGTGGAACCCGCAGACGCCCAAGGATGTCGAGGCGGCTGACGTGGCGGCGGTCAAGGTGCTGACGGCGGGGCTGGGCACGGCGTCGGCGCCGCAAAGCAATGTCGTCAAGCTCAGCTTCAAGCACGACAACGCCATGTCGGCGGCGCTGATCCTCAATACATTGATCGACGAATACCAGGCCTATCGCATGGAGGTCTATACCGACGCGGTCGGCCCGGCGCTGCAAAAGCAGAAGGACGCCTTCGACCGGCAGCTGGCCGATGTCGACAACCAGTACCGCGACTTCCTGGCGGCCAACGGTGTCGGCGACTTCGATACGGCGCGCGCCACCTACACCAAGATCTATGACCAGGTGACGGCCGACCTGTTCACCACGCGCTCGCAGATGGCGACCGACCGCGCCAAGCTTTCCGAAATCGACCGCAGCCTCGGTCAGCTCAGCCCGGAAATGAGCGTCGAGCGCAATCTCGACCTGTCGATTCCGTCGCGCATCCTGGCGCTGAAGCAGCAGAAGCAGGAAATGCTGGCGCGCTACCTGCCGGACGCCCAGCCGGTCAAGGATCTCGACGCCCAGATCGCCTCTCTGCAAAGCCTGATGACGTCGGGCGGCGGCATCGGTGAAAAGGACCACAAGATGGGCGCCAATCCTATCTACCAGACGCAGCTGACCGCCAAGATGGCGATCGAAGCCGAACTGGCGTCGCTGTCGGGCCGCGAGGCGCAACTGCAGGCCCAGGCCGACGAGATCACCCGGCGCCTGCAAGGCCTGCTGGGCATCGAGCCGACCAACAACACCCTGGCGGCCGAACGCGACGCCCTGCAATCCAACATCAAGACCTTCGCCCGCCGCATCCAGGAAAACGAGGCGCAACAGGACATGACCCACCGCGCCGAAGACGCCGTGCGCGTCGTCGAAAAGGCGTCGCTGCCCGACAAGCCCAAGAGCCTCAAGCGCGTCGTGCTGGTCATGGCCTTCCTGTTCGCGGCCTTTACCGCCCTGTGCGCGGGCCTGCTGCGCGTTTATACTCGCAAGGGCTTCGCCTCGGCCGACATGGCGGGCAAGGCGCTCGACCTGCCGGTGCTGGCCCAAGCGCCTGTGAAGGTGGCCTGATGGTCGACCTCACGAAGGAAATGGCCGACCTGATGTCGGCGCTGGGACGGCCGCAGGGCAAGGGCGGACGCGCGGTCCTGTTCGTCAGCGCCTATTCCGGCGAGGGCGTATCGACCGTCGCCCGCGAATATGCCCGCTGCGAAGCCGCCTTTGCCAACAAGCCCGTCTGGCTGGTCGACGCCGACCTGCACGCCCAGCGCCAGATGCTGGAAATGGGCCAGGACACGCAGCGCTTCGGCCCGCCGGGTCCGCTGTCGCGCGCCACGCCCGATGGCTCGGCCTTCTTCACCCTGTCGCCGCACGGCCACGATGCCGCCGGCGCGCCGATCGCCGACGAAGCCTATCTGGTAGCGCGCCCCTTCCTCGACCGGCGCCTGTGGGTGACGCGGTTCCGCGCGAAAAACATGGCGCCGGGCCAGCGCGTCAAGCTGTTCGACCGCACCACCTACTGGCAGTCGCTGCGCCGCCACGCTGAATCGATTATCGTCGACGCCCCGGCCATGGACCGTTCGCCCGCCGCCCTGCAACTGGCGCCGCTGATGGACGGTGTCGTCCTGGTGGTCAGCGAAGGCGACGGCGACGTGCAGGCGCGCATCGACCTCAAGAACGACCTGGAACAGGTCGGCGGCAAGGTGCTGGGCCTGGTCTACAACCGCGCCCGCCAGCCGTCCAAAACCGCCCTTCGCCGGCCGTTCGGCGGGGTGGCGGTGCTGTGAAAGGCTTCATCGAGGACTGGCGCGACGCCTGGGTGTCGCTCCTGTGCGGCATCGCCGTCATCCTCGCCTTTTCCGCCGCCTGGCAGGCCCCGCTCTTCGGCTATAACGACCAGCAGAGCGATGCCGCGGGCGCGCTGATGCGCAACTTCTATTATCCGTTTTACCTGTGCGGCCTGTTCCTGGCGTGGCGCGGCGGCTGGCGGCTGGCGGGCGCCACCTGGCGGACGGCCTTGCTGCTCGGCCTGTTCGGCCTGTGCGTGGCGTCGATCATCTGGTCGATCGACCCGTCGGGCACGGTGCGCCGGCTGGCGGCCCTGTTCATGACCATGCTGTGTGCCTACGCCCTGGCTGCGCGCTTTTCGTGGAAGCGGCTGTCGGAACTGCTGGCCGTGGCCTTCGGACTGATGATGGCGGCCTCGATGGTGCTGGCCGTGGCCTTCCCCATGATGGGCAAGATGCAGACCCTGTTCCCCGGGGCCTGGCGCGGCGTGTGGATCGAAAAGAACATGCTGGGCACCTACATGGCGATCGGCTTTACAGCGTGCGCCGCGGCGGCGATCCATAATCCCGCAAGGCGCTGGTTCTGGTGGGGCGTGTCGGCCGCCATGGTCTTCGTCATGCTGATGTCGACGTCGAAGACGGCGCTGGTCTCGACCCTGATCGGCGTGGCAGGCGTCAGCTTTGTGTATCTGACGGGCAGGGGGCCGGTCACCGGCATCATCATGACCTGGCTGGCCGTGTGCGCCGTGCTGGCCCTGGCCGGGTTCGCCCTGGCCGCGCCCGACCAGTTGTTTTTGCTGCTGGGCAAGGACCCGACCCTGACCGGGCGGACCTTCATCTGGGACGGCATCCGGCGCGTGATCGCCGAACGCCCGATGCTGGGCTACGGCTATGGCGTGGTGTGGACCGATACCGATCCGTTCGCGCCGCTGGCCAAGATCGTCCATGTGGCGGGCTTCCGGCCCTACCACGCGCACTCGGCCTGGTTCGAGGTTCCATTGGGGCTTGGGCGGGTCGGCCTGACCCTGTGGGCGTGCGTGTTCGCCGAGATGTGGCTGAAGGGGTTTTACCGCACCTGGCGCGGGGACGGCGGCGTGTTCGCCCTGCCGATGATCGGCATCTATTCGCTGGCGACGCTGACGGAAAGCATGGCGCTGGGCTGGAACGACCTGCACTGGTGCCTGGCGGTCATGGTGCTGGTCAAGCTGAGCCTGCCGGGCGATGTGGACAGCACGGAGCGGGTTGAGGCGCCGGCACAGGTAAGGCATTTGCGGGTGGTTGCCGCCTGACTTGCGTCTCCTCCCCACGCTTCGCGCAGGGAGGAGCGTTCGCGTTCTACTTCTACTTCGGCTTCCTGAACACCAGCGCCATGCGATCCGTATGGCCCTTGACGACCGGGTCGAATACCTTCAGCGAATGGTCGTCCGCCGCATTGGCCAGGGCGTCGCTGTCCTCGGCCAGCTCGAAACCGGCCGCCTTGAAGTCCGTCAGCACGGTCGCCTTTTCGATACGGTGCAGGGTATTGGTTTCGGCCGCACCCTTGCCGTCGGCCGACTTGTGGTCGACCACGATGACGATGCCGCCGGGCTTCAGCGTCGAATACAGGTCCTTGGTCACCGCCGCAGCATCGTGACCCGGGAAGTTATAGGTGTCGTGATAGATGGTGCCGATGAAGATCGCGTCGTAAAGCGGCGCAGGGACGGGCACCTTGTCGAAGTCGGTCGTCAGCAGGTGGATGTTCGGGCGCGCCTTGGCCAGGGCCTCGCGAGCGGGGCGCGCCTTGAAGTCCACGTCCCACTTTTCCGGGTTCTGCGAGTCGACGCTGCCGTCGCACACCGCCGCCGACAGGATCATGGTCGAATAACCGGCCCCGGCGCCGAGGTCGAGCACATGGTCGCCCGGCTTGACGTGCGCCACCAGGAAGCGGACCTCGCTCCTGCGAACGTCGTCGATCGCCGTCTCGCTGGCCGGGCGGTCGGGTTTGGCCAGGGCCGCCGCGACGCGCGCATCCAGCGAGGCATTGGCCGCGCATTCAGGAGCCGCGGCAAAAGCCTGGGCGGAAAAGGCGAGGGTGGCGGCTGTGGTCAGCAAAACCAGCATCTTCATGGGCGTCTCCTGATATGAAAAAAGGCGTCCGTTGCCGAACGCCTTACTGAATTCAATGATGTCCCGAACCTTACAGGCCCGGCAGCTTGAACTTTTGTTCCTTCTTCTGGGCGATGATGATCGGCTGGTTGCCGGTCAGCGCTTCGAGGCGGGTCTTTTCGGCCGTGGCGTCGACCGGAGTCGATTCGTTGGCGATCTGGGTGTTGACGTTGACTTCCGACTTGTCCTGCTTCTTGTGCCAGAACATGACCTTGTCGGCGAAAGAGGGTTCCTTGTAGGCCAGGTCGCCGAATTCGTCGTCGACGACATAGCGCGCCAGCGGATCGGCCTTGTCGCCGCCGGCCTTGGCGACCAGAAGCTGCTCGCCCTGGCTGCGCGTGACGGCGTCGCGTTCACCCAGCAGAGCCTGACGGGCGGCGCTTTCCGGCTGCAGTTCCTGCGGGCGCGGTTCGCCGGGCGCGGGCGGACGCAGGGCGTAGTCGGGCGGCACCACCAGCGGCGCCTTGGTCACGACACGGAATTCGTCGGGAACGACCTTGTTGAGACCCAGCGCGTTCTTGGTCGATTCACACGCCGACAGGGACAACCCCGCCAGAACCACCAGACCCGCGATCTTAACCGACTTCATCATTTGCTCCGTTCCCTCCGCCAGCGGCGAAAGTGATACTTGGTTTATCGTCCGCTCACAAGTCTTAACCCTGCGGCGACGCTTGGTCCTTTGCGGCGCCTTCGCTCTTCAGGAAATACCAGGCGAGCAGGGCGACCCCGATTGTAATGGCGCTGTCGGCGACATTGAAGACCCACGGGAAGACATGCGTCCCCGAAAAGTCGATAAAGTCGACGACCGAACCGAAGCGGATGCGGTCGATTGCATTGCCGATCGCCCCGCCGGCGATGAAGGCCAAAGCTATCCCGGCCAAGGGTTTCGTCTGCTTGGACGCCCCGTAGCCGAGCGCGCAGCCCGCCGCCAGTTGGAACAGCGTCAGGCCCCAGCGGAACAGTCCGCCGCCGAGCAACCCGAAGCTCATCCCCGTGTTCTGGACATAGGTGAAGGAAAAGAAGGGCAAAATCGTGACCGGTCCGTGTGACGGCAGACGCAAGCCGTACAGCACCCACGCCTTCGACGCTTGATCGAGCAGGATGATGACCGCAAGGACGATAAGGCAGCGCAGGCCGAGCTTGGTCACCGGGGCTTTGAGCGTCGATTGGGCGATATCAAGCATGTTCGGCCGCCTGGTGGTTGGCGTCCCATTCCAATACCGCCGCCGCGTCGCGAAGGCTCAGGTCGGGATAGCGTTGATTGCTGCCGACCTCGGGCAGGATGCGCCACGAGCGCTGGCACTTGTTGCCCTCGGCCAGCTTGAACTCGACCGCCACGGTCGAGACGCCGTCCAGGCGGAAGACATGGTGCGGCGCCGTGTCGGTGCAGATGGTCGCCTGCGAGGTGCGGAAGACCTCGGCGGCGTCGACCGCCTGGCCGAGACTGTCGCCGAAGGCTTCGAACAGGCCGTTGTCGCTCAGGTACACCACCGGCGCGGCTTCCAGCGCCGAACCGATGACCTTGTCGCGGCGTTTCTCTTCCAGGGCGGCGGTGACGACCGACAGGACGGTTTCGATCTTGCTCCAGCGGTCGGCCTCGGCATTGTTGATCCAGGCTTCCGGCGCGGGGGCCAGCACACGGAACAGGTTGGCCCCGGCGTCCGGGTTGCGGCTCTTCCACGCCTCTTCCATGGTGAAGGTCATGATCGGGCCCAGCCACAGGGTCAGGCGGTCGAACAGGATGTTCATCACCGTACGGCAGGCGCGGCGCGTGACGCTGCCCGGGCGGTCGCAGTACAGGCTGTCCTTGCGGATGTCGAAATAGAGCGCCGACAGGGTCTGCGAGCAGAACTCGCTGACCGGGCGGATGACGCCGGAAAAGTCATAAGCCGCATAGGCTTCGCGCACGGCGATATCGAGGCGCTGGACCTCGTGCAGGATATAGCGTTCCAGCGGCGGCATGTCGGCATAGTCGACGGCTTCCGAGGCATCGTAGCCCTTGAGCGCGCCCAGGAGGTAGCGCAGCGAATTGCGCAGCTTGCGATAGGCGTCGACCGTCGTCTGGATGATCTGCTTGCCAATGCGCAGGTCTTCCGAATAGTCGGACAGGGCGACCCACAGGCGCAGGATTTCGACGCCCGATTCCTTGGCGATATCCTGGGGCGCGGTGACATTGCCCCTGGACTTCGACATCTTCTCGCCGGCCTCGTCGAGCACGAAGCCGTGGGTCAGGACCGCCTCATAGGGCGCCCGGCCGCGCGTGCCGCAGCTTTCCAGTAGCGACGACTGGAACCAGCCGCGGTGCTGGTCCGAGCCTTCGAGATAAAGGTCGGCCGGCCAACGCGAATCGGCGCGGCCTTCCAGCGTGAAGGCGTGGGTGCAGCCCGAATCGAACCAGACGTCGAGGATGTCGGTGACCTTCTCGAAGTCGTCGGGATTATAGCCGTTGCCGAGGAAGTCGGTGTCGGGGCGCGTGAACCACGCGTCGGCGCCGCCCTCGCGGATGTAATCCGTGATGCGCTGGTTGACGGCTTCGTCCTTCAGCGGCTGGCCGGTCTTCTTGTCGACGAACATGGCCAGCGGCGTGCCCCAGTTGCGCTGGCGGCTGATCAGCCAGTCGGGGCGCGTCTCGACCATGGCGCCGATACGGTTGCGGCCCTGTTCGGGGTAGAACGTCGTCGCGGCGATGGCGGCAAGCGCCGTGTCGCGCAGCGTATTGCCCGCACCCTTGCCGTCCATGCGGATGAACCACTGCGGCGTATTGCGGAAGATGACCGGGGCCTTGGAGCGCCACGAATGGGGATAGGAGTGCTCGACGCGGCCGCGCGAAAGCAAATTACCGGCCTCGATCAGCTTGTCCATGACCGCGCCGTTGGCCGGGCCGAACTTGCCGGCCTTCTTGCCTTCGGTTTCCAGCACCTTGAGGCCACCGAACAAAGGCACGTGAGGGTAATAGGCGCCGTCGGGGTCGACCGTGTCGGGGATGGTGTCGAGGCTGCGGCCCGACGACAGCCAGACGATATAGTCGTCGGCGCCGTGGCCGGGCGCGGTGTGGACGAAGCCCGTACCGGCGTCGTCGGTGACGTGGTCGCCGGCCAGCATCGGCACGTCGAAGCCATAGCCTTCGTCGATCGCCGCCAGCGGGTGCGAAAGCGTCAGGCCGGCGAGGACTTCACCCGGCAGGTCGATGACGGTTTCCCAGCTTTTGGCATTGGCGGCGCTCAGCACCTGTTCGGCCAGCTTTTCGGCCAGGATCAGCTTGTCGCCCGGCTTGACCCACGGCGCGAAGCCCAGCTCTTCCTCGGACTTCACCGCAGTCACTTGATAGAGCGCATAGCGGATCTTGGGGTTGAACGATACGGCGCGGTTGGCGGGGATGGTCCACGGCGTGGTCGTCCAGATGACGACGTTCATGCCGTCGAGTTGGGCGTTCAGTTCATCGGACTCTTCCGCGCTGTCGCCCAGGACGGACGAGGACGCCGTATGCTTTACCGGGAACTTGACCCAGATGGTCGGGCTGACATGCGGATGGTATTCGACCTCGGCGTCGGCCAGCGCCGTGCGCTCGACCGGCGACCACATGACGGGCTTGGAACCGCGATAGAGCTGGTCCGACATCAGGAATTTGTGGAATTCCGCCGTCACCCTGGCTTCGGTATCGAAGTCCATGGTGGCGTAGCGCTTGTCCCATTCGCCCAGCACGCCCAGGCGCTTGAATTCCTCGCGCTGGCTGTCGATCCACTTCGCGGCGTATTCGCGGCAGGCCTTGCGGAACTCGGCCGCGGGGACCTCGTCCTTCTTGCGGCCCTTGGCGCGGAACTCTTCCTCGATCTTCCACTCGATCGGCAGGCCGTGGCAGTCCCAACCGGGGACGTAGTCGACGTCGTAGCCCATCAGGAACTTAGAGCGCACGACGAAGTCCTTGAGGATCTTGTTGAGCGCGTGGCCGATATGGATGTTGCCGTTGGCGTAGGGCGGGCCGTCGTGCAGCACGAACAGCGGGGCGCCCGCGTTCTGGCGCGCCTTGCGGACGGAATGATAGAGATCGGCCTCGTCCCAGGCCTTTAGCATTTCGGGCTCGGCCTTGGGCAGACCGGCGCGCATGGGGAAGTCGGTCTCGGGCAGGAAGACGGTCTCGCGGTAATCGCGGCCGGTGAGATGGTGATGGGATTCGGATTCGGACATGGCTATCGCAGTCGAAGAAAAAAGGTCTGGGGTCAAGGCGCTATGAGGGCGCACGGCGGGTTTTGCCCGGCACGGGGTTATACCCGCGCCGGGGCCATAATTCGTATGGAGAGGCCCGCTGGTGACATAGGGCAGGCTTTATCAGAGCGGGCAGGGGGAGGAAAGTGAAAAGGCACCAGCTATCTTGCATCTCCCCGTGCGAAGCATGGGGAGGGGGACCGCACGAGGAGCGAAGCGACGAGATGTGGTGGTGGGGCTTCTTGCTTTCTTTAAGACGACAGGCGTCCGGAAGTAAGCAAGAAACCCCACCACCACATCTCACTCACCCTTGCTTTGCAAGGGTTCGCTCGTGCGGTCCCCCTCCCCATCGCTATGCGACGGGGAGGTGCAACTACTGACGTCAATTGACTGCGTATGCGTTATGGTGACGGTATCAGGGAGTGTCACCATCATGTCCAAGATCGACCTCAAGACCGAATACAAGTCGCTCTATTCCGCGTCCGCGCGCGAGTTTTCGCTGATCGAGGTCCCGGCGCTCAAATACCTGATGTTCGACGGCAAGGGCGATCCCAATACCGCGCCCGAATACCAGCAGGCGATCGAAGCGCTCTATTCGCTGTCCTATACGCTGAAATTCACCAGCAAGCGCGCCTTCGACCGCGACTATGTCGTCGGGCCGCTGGAAGGCCTGTGGTACGCGGACGATCTGTCGACCTTCGTTTCGCGCCAGAAAAGCAAATGGTCGTGGACCATGATGATTCTCCAGCCCGACTGGATTTGCGAGGAGATGGTCAAGGGCGCGCGGTCGGAAGTGCTGATGAAGAAGGGCCTGCCCGGCATCGAAAAGGCGCGGCTGGAGACGTTGGAGGAAGGCCTGTGCGCGCAGATACTGCACGTCGGATCGTACGACGACGAAGGGCCAGTGCTGAAGCGGCTGCATGAGGAATGGCTGCCGGCCAACGGTCTGATAGAGACCGGCCATCACCACGAAATCTATCTCAGCGACCCCAGGAAGACCGTGCCGGAAAAGCTCAGGACCCTGCTGCGCCAGCCGGTGAAGCGGGCATAAAGCCCGAGCATAAGAAACGAAGGGTTTCTTGGCCCTCCCCGTTTACGGGGAGGGGGGACCGCCGAAGGCGGTGGGCGGGGGCCTTCTTCAATATTTCCAAGGGCGTTGGCGGTGGAGTTCTGAACTCTCAGCGATGTTTTATGATGAGTATCGAGCCTGTTGATATTGCGTAATCCCCGCCCACCACGCTTCGCGTGGTCCCCCCTCCCCGTAAACGGGGAGGGCCGATATGCCGTTAAGGTCTAGCCAATTCGTTTGCAGTGGTATAATCAATTCCGATCTTATTCGATCAGGAAACGCCATGAGACTGCTGCCGCTCTTTTGCCTGCTGATCGCCCTGCCGGCGGCGGCGGAACCGAAATCCATGGTCCTGGCCGATACGCATTCAGCCGCCGATATCGTCATCTCCGGGGATGACGCGCCGGTGGTCGGGATCGCCGCGCATGACCTGTCCGCCGATATCGCCAGCGTCACCGGCATGGCGCCAGCCATCACCGAAAGCTCGACCGCCCGACGCCAGGTCTGGATCGGCACAATCGGCAAAAGCCCTCTGATCGACAGCCTTGCCGCCCGTATCGGCGCCGATAAGCTGAAAGCCTGCTGGGAATGCTTCGTTATCACGACGGTCGATCATCCCGCACCCGGCGTCGACCAGGCTCTGGTGATCGCGGGTTCCGACCGGCGCGGCGCGGCCTACGGCGCCTACGAAGTCTCTCGCATGATCGGCGTGTCGCCCTGGGTGTGGTGGGCCGACGTCAAGCCGGAGCACCAGGACACCCTCACCATCCCGGCCGGCCTCAAACGTTTCGGCCCGCCCAGCGTCAAGTATCGCGGCCTGTTCATCAATGACGAAGACTGGGGGCTGGAACCGTGGGCGGCCAAGACCTTCGATCCGGCCTATGGCAATATCGGCCCGAAGACCTATGAACGCGTCTTCGACCTGATGCTTCGGCTGAGGGCCAATACGCTATGGCCGGCCATGCACCCGGTGACCAGGCCGTTTAACGGCGATCCGGCCAATGCGGCGCTCGCCGACAGATACGCCATCGTCATGGGCGCATCGCACGCCGAGCCGATGCTGCGGAACAATGTCGGGGAATGGAAGGCGCCGGCGGACGACTACAACTACGCCACCAATCCCGAGGGCGTGAAGGCCTACTGGCGCGAACGGCTGAAGACCAACAAGGGGTACGAGAACCTCTACACGATCGGCATGCGCGGCATCCACGACTCGCCGATGATGGGGGCGAAGACGCCCGAGGAACGCCGAGAGCTTTTGAACAAGGTCCTGGCCGACCAGCGCCAGCTGATCCGCGACGAGATCGGCGCGCCCGAAGCCGTGGCGCAGATTTTCGTGCCCTACAAGGAGGTGCTCGACATCTACCGCACGGGGCTCGACCTGCCCGACGACGTGACAGTGGTCTGGCCCGATGACAATTTCGGCTATATCCGCCAGTTTCCGACGGCGGCCGAACGCCAGCGCAAGGGCGGTTCCGGCGTCTATTATCACCTGAGCTATCTCGGCGCGCCGCTGTCCTATATCTGGCTGTCGACCACGCCGCCGGACCTGATCAGGGAGGAACTGACGCGGGCCTACGATAATGGCGTCGACCGGTTGTGGATGATCAATGCCGGCGACATCAAGCCGGCGGAGGTGTCGCTGAGCTATGTCTTCGATCTGGCGTGGGACGTGAAGACGACGCGTAAGCTTACGCAACGCCAGTATCTCGACCGCTTCGCGAAGGAGACCTTCGGTGCGGACAAGGCGGAGGCCATCGGCGGCGTGCTCGATCAATATTACCGGCTGAATTTCGCGCGCAAGCCCGAGCACCTGCAATGGTGGTGGGGCAAGGGTTCGACGCCGAAAAGCAGCCCATGGACCGCGGCGCGGATCAACGCGCGTATGGCGGCCTTCGACGATCTGCGCAAGGCGGCGGACGGTCTTGCGGCGCCGGGCCGGGAGGATGCCCTGTTCGAACTGGTGCAATATCCGGCCGAAGCCTCGGCCCTGGCCAACCAGCGCTATTTCGCGCTGGAATGCGCCGCCGTGTCCAAGGGCTGCGACCTCGGCGGCGCCGGCACCGCCCATGCGGCCGACGACGCGCTGAAAGGCCTGACGGCGCAGTTCGGCGCCCTGCAACACGGCAAATGGGCGGGCCTGATCAATGAGGAACCGGCCGACGCCCAGTGGACCAGCTTCCGAATCGCCAAACCGCAATGGCCGGGCAGCCCGCCCATGGCGGCCACGCCGGTGGCCGATGCCGTTTCCATTCCGCTCAAGCCCGCCGGCGGCTGGACCGGGACGGGACTGGGCTTGCAGGGCAAGGCGGGCGCATCGCTGACCGTCGAAGCCGACGTCCCGCAAGGTTTCGGCACATTGCGCCTGTCCGTCCTGCCGACCTTCCCGACAACTGGCGCCAGGGCCTGGCGGCTGGGCGTTCAGGTCAATGACGCGACGCCCATGGTCGTGACGTTCGACCGTTCGAAGCTCGATGCCGGCTGGCAGGCGGGCGTGCTCGACAACGCCTTGAGCGTCACGGGGCCGGCCGGGCTCAGCGGCCATGTGCGCCTGAGGATTGTCGCGCTCGACCCTGACGTGGTTCTTGAGGGATTGGACTTCGTGCGTTAACCTTGGCCCATAGCCGGGAGAGGGCACATGATCATCAGGAATGCGGGTCTTCTGGCCCTGTTTGCCCTTGCGGCCTGTTCACAGCCGAAGGCGACGGAACTTCCCAAGCCGCCCCAGGCCATGGACGACACCTTCAAGGCCTGTAAATACATGCAAGTGAAGGGCGAGACCGTGGCCATGAACGGCTATGCCTGCGGTCCCGACTTCGGCAATGTCCACCTGGTGGCCGACGAGACCCTGCCGGGCTTCGCGCTGATCGAAGGCAGCGGTGACGCCATGACCTATCGGCCGGTGGTGCGTATCTTCACCAAGGCGAAGGACGCAGGCCTGGACGCCATCCTGCCCGAGATCCGCAAGCTGTCGCCCGGTCCGGCGACCGCGTCGTGCACCTTGCAGCCCGGCGGCGATCCGCTCGATCCCGATCACCCGCGCAAGGTCTTCGAGCTGGCGCCGACAGGGGCGGCCAAGGCCGCGTGGGAAAAGACCGTCAAGACGGGGGAGGGCGACGCGACCCCGCCGTGCGGCCCGCTCGGCGTGGCCATGGACGGATCGCGCCTGTTCGAAGTCATGGCCGACGATCCGACCCGGGTTTCCTATATCGACTACGGCAGCGAAATTCAGCCGTTCGACGCCACGAGCCTGCGGTCAGTGAAGTAAGGAAGAGATCCACAGATTACACAGATTATTTCGAGCGCGCGTAAAGGTCGAAGCGGCGCAGCACACCTATCCGTTACGCTCTCGGGATAATCTGTGAAATCTGTGTAATCTGTGGATCGCTTCTCTTACCGGCCTGCGAACCACGTGCGGGCTTTAGCCGCATCGTCCTGGATCGCCACCTTCAGCGCCTCGAACGAGTCGAACCTGGCTTCAGGCCGGATAAAGTCGAGCAGGCGGGTTTCGACCGTCTGGCCGTAGACCTCTTCGGAGAAGTCGAAGAGATAGGTTTCAAGCAACTCGATATCGCCGCCGACCGTCGGACGCACGCCGATATTGCTGACGCCAGCCACGACGCGGCCGTCTTCCAGCACGGTTTCGGTGACATAGATGCCGTAGCGCGGACGCTGATAGTCGCTCAGTGTCAAATTCAGCGTCGGGAAATCGATGGTGCGGCCAAGCTTGGCGCCGTGCTGGACTGTGCCGAGATAGGCCTGGGGATGGCCGAGGATGGCATTGGCGCGCACGACATCGCCGGCCAGCAGCGCCTGGCGGACATGGCTGGACGACAGCTTGTTGCCGGCGGCGTCGGTCTGCAGCGGCAGGATATCGGCGGTAAAGCCGAGGTCCTTCCCGAAGGCGACCAGATCATCGGCCTTGCCTTCGCCCTTGCGCCCGAAATGGAAGTCGGACCCGGCCGAGACATGGCTTAGTTTCAGCTGGTCGCGCAGGACCAGCCGCGCGAAGTCCCCGGCTGTCATCTGTGACATGCGCGCGTCGAAATCCAGCACATAGGCATAGTCGACGCCCAATACCTCGAAGGCGCGCAACTGCTGCGACAGGTCCATCAGGTGGAAGGGCGGGGCGTCAGGCCGGAAGAAGGTCTGCGGATGCGGATCGAAGCAGATGACGGCAGCCGGCTTGCCGTCGCGCCGCGCCGCCTCGACCGCCAGCCCGATGACCTGCCGGTGCCCCAGATGCACGCCGTCGAAGCTGCCGATCGCCGCCGAGGCGCCTTCCGGCAGGGGCAGGGCGCGCGGTTCGGCGTCGTCATGGACGTGGCGCTCGGCGTCCAGGCTCAGGCGGTGGACCTGGATCGATTTCGGCTGAAAGACTGCGGGGAGGGCAGGGAACACGGGCTATTCTTTACGCAGGGCGCTTCGGGGCGATGACCACGGCGCTGCCGTCGACGAAGGTCTTGTTGCGCACCTTGACGACGGTCGACAGCGTCACATGTCCCGACTTGGCGTCGATGGCGGTGATGGTGACGATGACCGTCGCTTCGTCGCCCGGCCGGACGGCACGCTTGAAGTTCAGGCTTTGCGACACGTAGATCGCGCCCTGGCCCGGCAGCTCGCCGGCCAGCGTCGCCGAGATATAGGCGCCCATGAGCATGCCGTGGGCGATACGGCCCTTGAACGGCGAGGCCAGGGCAAAGGCTTCGTCGACGTGCACCGGATTATGGTCGGTCGAGACGTCGGCAAAGGCGTTGATCGCCGCATCGTCCACCAGGAAGGTGCGCGAGGCGGTCTGTTCCAGGCTCAGTTCGTCGAGATAGTAGGCGGAGGGCATGGGCGGTCCAATTTGAAGCTGCTTTTCCCCTAATCCAAACCCATGCAAAACGGAAACCGCTTTTTTTCGGCCGCTTCGCCGGGGTGTTAACCAAAGAACGGCGTTCGTTTTTAAAATAGATGTCCGGGTGATCCGGAAATTTCACCATATTCGTGGTTAATAGGGGTTATATCATTGAATTTAAAGAAAAATATTCCAAAACGGTCTTAACCTGATTTTATCGGGTTTGCTTCATATTGGATCACGTCTTAACCGAAGAAGCTGCACGTTGCAGGTTCACTTAGAAAAAGTGGGGCATTACTCACATGGCCATTGATATGTCCATGCCGGTCCTGGTGGTCGACGACTACAAGACCATGTTGCGCATCATCTCGAATCTTCTGAAGCAGCTTGGCTTCGAAAACGTCGAAGAAGCGTCGGACGGCACCGAAGCGTTGGAAAAGATGAAAAAGGGCTCTTACGGCCTGGTCATCTCGGATTGGAACATGGAACCGATGACGGGCTACGAGCTTCTGCTCAAGGTCCGCGCGGACGACGTGCTGAAGCGCACGCCGTTCATCATGGTCACCGCCGAAAGCAAGACCGAGAACGTTATCGCGGCCAAGAAAGCCGGCGTTAACAACTATATCGTTAAGCCTTTCAACGCGGCGACTCTGAAGCAGAAGATCACCGCTGTTCTCGGCGAGTTTTAAGTTCCTTTTTCGGAAATAGTTACTATGGCCCAGCCCGCAGAAAAAAGGCCCGACGACGGCATGGATTTCGATCCTGCTATGGTCGGTGAGCTTGAGCCCAAGCTCATCAACCTGATGCAGCAGTCGGAAGCGCTGGTCGCCCTGATGCGTGGTTTCTTCCAGCAGCTCGACAAGCGCCGCTCGGATGAATTCCGGGTCATCGCCGGCTATATCGCAAAGGCCAAGGAAGAAATTCGCGAAATGCGTCCGCACGACATTTCGCATGAACGGATCCCGACCGCCGGCGCCGAACTGGAGGCGATTACCCGCGACACCGAAAACGCCACGCACGCCATCATGAACTCGGCGGAAGCCATCATGGGCATGCAAAGCGCGGATACGGCGTACAAGAATGCTGTCGATGACGAGATCATGAAGATCTTCGAAGCGTGCAGCTTCCAGGACATCACCGGCCAGCGCGTGTCGAAGGTCGTCAATGTCCTGAAGCAGATCGAGGAACGCGTCGGCCGGCTGGCCAATACGCTGGGTGTCGAAGACTCGATGCCGAGCGACCTGTCCGCCGAAGAGATCCGTCGCCGCGACCTGCTGCTCAACGGTCCCGCCATCGGCGGTCCGGAAACGCGCCAGGACGCCATTGACGCCATGTTCGACGAGCCATTCCCGGCTGCCGACCCGGCCAATGCCCCTCCGGCGGCCGAAGCTCCGGTACCGGCTCCTGAACCGGCTCCGGCGCCTGCGCCCGCGCCGGCTCCGAAACCCGCTGCCGAGGCGCCTAAACCCGCCCCGCAACCGGCGCCCGCGCCGGCACCCAAACCCGCTCCGGCCCCAGAGCCGGCGGCTCCGAAGCCCGTCGCCGCAGCGCCTGCCCCCGCGCCGCAGCCCGCGCCCGAAGACGCCGACAAGGCCAACAGCCAGGACGATATCGACGCCCTGTTCGACATTGCACCCGAAGACATGGGCAAGACGAACAGCCAGGACGATATCGACGCCCTGTTCGATTAATCCCGGACAGGAAAAGCAAAGACACCGTACGGCCAGAAGAGCCGCAGGTAAAAGATGGTACGAAAGCGCGGTGGCCGAAGGGCTGCCGCGTTTTTGCTTTTGGTAATCAAGGTTCATTTTGAGAACCGGGCGTGGCGCGCTATGCCGGTCCATGGCTCTTGTGACCCGCTCCGTTGAACCCGGTGATTTCGCCCAGTGGCTGACCCTGTGGGACGGCTATAACGCCTTTTATGGCCGCGAGGGCAGGACCGCCTTGCCGCGCGCGGTGACGGACGAGACATGGCGGCGTTTTCTCGATCCCGCTGTTCCGGTGCATGCCCTGGTGGCGCTCCGTGACGGGCAGTTGATCGGCATGGCCCACTATCTCTACCATCTCAGCACGTCGGCCAGCGACCGGACCTGTTACATGCAGGACCTTTTCACGACGCAAACGGCGCGCGGGCAGGGTGGGGGCAAGGCTTTGATCGAGGCCGTCTATGCCGCCGCCAAGGCCGAAGGCGTCACGCGCGTCTACTGGCATACGCACGAGACCAATGCGACGGCGCGCCGCGTCTATGAAGCGGTGGCCGAGCGCTCCGGCTTCATTGTCTATCGCAAGACAATCTAACTACCAACGAAGCGCTTCGGAAACGTAGCGCGCTTCGGCGCCTTCGTGATCGAGCAGGCTTTTCAGCAGCAGCGGATCCAGGCGGCCGTCGGCGTCGGTCGCCTGTTCGGCGTGGATGCCGGCGGCGATGAACAGCAGGTCGAGCCCCTCGCCATTGGCGCCCAGCACGTCGGTCGGCAGACCATCGCCGATAGCCAGGATACGCGATTTGTCGTGCGGCTTGCCCGTCAGGCCTTTCAGCGCGCCGTAGCACAGTTCATAGATCGGGGCGTAGGGCTTGCCCGCCATGATGGATTCGCCGCCCAGCTCCATATAGAGGTCGGCCAGCGAACCGGCGCACATGATGATCTTGTCGCCGCGCTGCACGACCTTGTCGGGATTGGCGCAGATCATCGGGATGCCGCGCGCCGCCGCCGTCTTGAAATCGGCGCGGTAGCGGTCGAGCGTATCGTGCTCGTCGTCATAGGGCGAAGTGCACGAAATGAAGGCGGCGTCTTCCGGCGTGCCGTCGAGCGCGATGTCGATACCGTCATACAGCGTCTGTTCGCGCGGATCGCCGATGCGCCAGGCCTTGCCCTGTGGAGCATAGGCCCGCAGATATTCGCGCGTGGCGTCGCCCGACGAAATCACCGCCGAGAAACCGTCGTCCATGATGCCCAGCGATTCCAGCTGCGCGATCAGGCTGTCGCGCGGGCGCGGCGAGTTCGAGATCAGGATAACCGGGCCGCGCTCGGCCTTGAAGCGCTTCAGCGCCTCGTAGGCGGGCGGAAAGTGCTGGCGGCCGTTATGGATCACCCCCCAGATATCGCAGAACAGGGCATCATATTGCCCGCAAACGGCCGACAGGCCGGACAGCAGTTCGGGATGGCTCATCACACACGCGCGTTAAGTTCAAGGTCGCCGCTGTTTAGAGCGGCACGTCCTTGTGTGCAATCGCGAAATCAGGCGGCGTGGGCCAGCGGCAAACCTTGCGCGCGGCGGGCGCCGGCTTCGAAGGTGACGATCTCGAAACCCATGGTGCGCGCCTGGTCGAGGATGCGGTCGAGCGCGGCCGGAGTACATCCCCAGTCCGACGGATTGTCGCGCACGTCGTGCGTATAAAGGACCAGCCAGGCGTCGCGGGTCCTGGCCGCCTTGTCGAGCCAGGTCATGGCGGTCTGTTCGCCGCACTGGCCTTCGATGCCGACGGCGGGCGCCTGGTTGAGGTCGCTGCCTGCGGTGATCAGGCCGTGGTGCAGGGCGCGCGCCGCCAGATAGCGGTCGTTGAGCAGCCCCTTGGCGGCCGGCGAAACGTCGCCGTAAGGATAGGCGAAGGTGCGCGGCGACGGCAGGCCGAGAAGTCGCAAGGCATCGTGGTTGCGTTGCAGTTCCTGGGCGATATCGCGCGATGACGCGCGGCCGCAGTCGAGATGCGTATGGGTATGGCAGGCGATCTCATGTCCTGCCGCGTGCAGGGCGCGGATATCGTCGGCCGTGGTGTACTGGCCCAGGTGACTATCCTTGCCCGACAGGCCGGTCGAGATAAAGTATGTGCCGTGGACGCCGTGCTTTTTCAGGACGGCGGCGCCGTCGCGGGCGCTGGAAACCGGGGCATCGTCGAAGCTGATCGTCAGCAGCGGGCGGCGCAGGCCGGACAGCGTCGCGGGCTTTTGCGTCACCAGGCGCGCCATGCGGCGGCGCAGCTTGCCGTACAGCGAACGGTCGGCGGAATAGGGCGTCATTACACGACCTCGGCGTAGAGCGCCGCGCGGTAAAGCCTGAGCAGGCGGGCGCGCATCGCCGTGGGCAGCGGCATCATGGCCAGCAGCCTGGTGAGGCCGCGCAACAGGCCGCGCAGGGGCAGCTTTTTCAGCAGTTTGGCGACCTTGTAGCTGGGGTATTGCGACACGACGTCCGGGTGCTTGGCGATGACACGGGCGAAGTTGGCGGCCGACTGTTCGTACTTGCGGGCCAGGGTGTCGGCGGTGTCCAGCCCCATATGGGTGGCAGTGTTGTCGATATGGCCGACGCCGTAGCGCGATGCGACACGCATCGCCCACTCGACGTCTTCCCAGCCCCAGCCGGTGAAGTTCGGGTCGAAGCCTTCGAAGTCGAAGACGTCGCGCCGGACCAGAAGGTTGGAGGTGAAGACGTATTTTTCGGGCTGTTTCAGGCGTTCCTCGGCCGGGAGGCAGTCGCCGTGCCCGGCCATCTGGCGGTGGACGGCGAATTTCGCGTCGCGGGGCGCCTGAAGCAGCGAGAAGCCGCCGAAGACGACCGCGTGCTTTTCGCGCGCCATCGCCAGCCAGCGGTCGAGAAAGCCGCCATCGTCCGGCAGCATGTCGGAATCGAGGAACAGGAAGCTTTCGCCGCGCGCCGCCGCCGTCAGGCGGTTGCGCCCGCGTGACCGGCCTTCGTTGTGCGGCAGGGTGATCAGTTCGCAGGCCAGCGGCGAGGCCTCGATAAAGGCCGTGACTTCGGCCGTGATGTCGGGGCGCGCCGAGCCGTCGTCGAGCAGGATGATCTCGATGGCGTGCGGATCGCGCGTCGCGAGGGCCTTCAGCAGGCCGAGTGGCGATTCCTTGTAGAACGGGATCAGGACCGACAGGTCCGGCCGCGCCAGTTCGAAGGCGGCGTTGCGCAGGGGCGAAGGGATGCTCATCAGGCGAAGACCTTGGCTCTTAAGCGGTGATAGACCTGTACCAAACGCGGGCCCGCGGCGGCGCGGATACCGTTGAGGTTCAATATCCATGCCAATACAGCATAGACCATGCCGCCGGTGCCGGCCTTGGCGACCAGCTCGACGACGCCGCCGCACGACGGCAGCAGCGACACCACGGCCATCATGAAGATGGCAGAGGCGGCGGTCAGGAACAGTTCACCGGCCGCGATCGGCAGGCGCAGGGCGCGAAGGCCCAGCAGCCACGACGCGACAAGCCCGATACCGAAGCTGAGCGCCGTCGCCCAGGCCGCGCCCATCAGGCCGAAGGGCGGGATAAGGGCCAGGTTGAGTGCGATATTGGCGGCGGCGGGCACGGCCATGGCGACGACCAGCAGCCGCGTCTTCTTGGCCAGGGTAAAGGCCTGGAGGAAGTAATAGGTGTTGAGTCCCGAGAAGAGCGCGCCCAGGCTGATCAGCGGCGTGACGCTCAGCGCCTTGTCGCGCAGGCCCTCGCCGATAACGATGCCGCCGAGCGCCGGCGCCACCATGACAAGGCCGCCAACGGCAGGGAAGAGGATAAAGGCCATGGTGGTCAGTTGCTGGCGCGCGGCGGTTTTCAGCGCGCCTTCGCCGCCGGTTTCAAGCGCCTGGACCATGGCGGGGGTTCCCGCCGCGCCGAACCAGATGAACAGCACGTCGAGGATGCGCGAGGCCAGGCTGTAGCCGGCGTGATAGGCGCCGGCCTGGGCTTCGTTGAGGAAGGCCGCGATCAGGAAGCGATCCGCCGTATAGAGTGCGAGCGTCAGGACCAGGCTTGCGGCCAGCGGAAAGCCATAGCGGGCATAGGCTTGCGCGCGCAGGCCGTCGAAGCGGCCCCGCACCGCGCGGCCCCAGTCCTGGCGCACGACGAAGGGCAGGGTGAGCGCGGCGATCAGGCCTGTACCGACGACGGGCGACGCGCCGCCGACGCCGATAAGGGCGCAGCAGACGCCGATGCCGAAGCCGCCGGCGGTCTGGATCATGTCGACGATCGAGGCGGCGCCGACGCGGCCTTCGGCGCGGCGCTGTTCCTGGACGAGGCGGATCAGCGAGCGCGGGATCAGCGTCATCAGCGCCAGGGCGATCGCGGTCTTCAGGCTGCCGCTGGATGGCCAGGCCAGAAGGACGATGGTCGCGACGACGGCGAAGACCACGGCGACGACGGTGAAACTGCGATAGACGGTGCCATAGAGGGCCGGGGCTTCGGCCTCATCGCGCGACTCGGCGATGAAGAAGCGCGCCATGGCGGCTTCAAGCCAGGTGAAGACAAGCGTGTAGACCAGCGACGACAGGCCGAAGGCGAGCGCGTACTGCCCGTAGGCTTCGGGCGTCAGAACGCGCGTAAACACCATCAGCGTCGCGAAGCCGATGATGCCCTGCAGAATATTGGCGGGAAGATAGCCCCAGAGGCCCTTGAAGAACATCACCGCACCGTCTCGGCGTCGCCCAGCAGGCACGGAATGGTCATGGCCAGAATATACAGGTCGAGCCACAGGGACTGGCGCTCGATATATTCGACATCGAGCGCGATGCGGCGGCGCACGTCGTCGGCGTGGTCGAGGGGCCCGCGTGAGCCCTTGATGGCCGCCCAGCCGGTGACGCCCGGCTTCATGCGGTGTCGCCAGGCGTATTCGGCGACCAGGCGCGCCGACTCATCGGGGCCGGTCTTCATGCCGATGGCGTGCGGGCGCGGCCCGACCAGCGACATCTCGCCCTTGATGACGTTGAACAGCTGCGGCAACTCGTCGATGCTGGTCTTGCGGATGAAGCGGCCGACCCGCGTGACGCGCGGATCCCCCTTGGTCACCTGCTGGGCCGCCGTGTGGTCGGTCATATGGGTGTACATCGAGCGGAACTTCCATACGCGGATGGCTTCGTTGTTGAAGCCGTGGCGGCGCTGGCGGAAGAAGACGGGCCCCGGGCTGTCGAGCTTGATCCACAGGGCGACCGCCAGCATCAGCGGGGTGAACACGGCCAGGGCGGTAAGGCCGATGACCAGGTCCTGGACGCGCTTGACCAGCGCCTTGCGCTCGTCGTCGGAAATGCCCGAGACGCGCGCCAGCGGCATGTCGGCGACGCGCGACCAGGCGGTGCGGCCGTCGGCTTCGTTGTCGACGTCGATGAACAGTGAGACTTCGTTCGGCAGGACGCGCAGCTTTTCGACGATCGTCTTGACGCGCGCCTTGGCGGACGTATCGAGCGCCACGACGACCTGGTCGACATAGGGCGTGATCTTGTGGGCCAGCAGGCCCTGAACGTCGCCGAGGACCGGGACGCCGGCGACGGACTCCGGCGCGCGGGCCAGGCGGTCGTCGAAAATGCCCAGCACATTGACATTGCGCTCGGCGATCGCCGCCTTGATCAGCTTTTCGGCGTGGCGCGTGGCGCCGACGATGACGATCGACGGGGTCAGCTTGCCTTCGCTGCGCCAGCGGCTGACGATCAGCCACCACAAGAGGTGTTGCAGCATGAAGTAGCTGGTGGCGGCGATCATCCAGAATTTCAGGCGTTCGACCACCACGTCGTGATTGGGCGAAAAGTGCTTGACGAAGGCCGTGACGACGAAGGCGAAGGCGAAGATGCACATCAGCTTGGCCAGGTGGCGCGACAGGCGCGCCTTGCGGCCGAAACGGTACATGGCGCCGGCGTCGAGCAGGACGTAGACCGTGATCGTCGCGGCGATAAAGGGCAGGATATCGCCGAGCGGGCTCCGGAAAATGCCGGCGGGCAGGGCGGGGCCCGCGGCGAACAGGGCGAAGCCGAACAGGGCCGCGCGGTCGATGGTGCGGAACAGGCGCACGAACATGTCACCGCTCTTGCGCTCGCGCGCCGACACCAGCCGGCTGGGGCGGAACGGCCCACGGCGATCGGTATTCTGTGCGATGGCTTCGGCGGCCGTTTTTACGGCGCGCGCGTTGACGGAGATGTTCATGACCCTTCGCAAGGCGGCTTTCGGGCATTTTGCCACGGGCACAGCTTACCAGGGTCCGCTTAGGGGCCGGTTAACGTCCGCCGCTTTTTCGACAAGGCGGCCTAAAGACGCGCCCCGGCAGCGATCTTTGTGAAACTGCAACCCTTCCCAACACCGTTCTTACGCCGGACGCGCTACGTTGACCTCAACGTCAACATAAAGGGCTGCGTATGACATTGCCGACCGACAACAGCGACCTTCCGGCTTTTGCCGCCACCGTCGAAAGCATTCTCAATCGCTATCGCGGCAAGGCAGTGGAGAAGGCGAACGCTGTCCGCGCGCTGACGGCCGTAACCCTGGCCCTGGCGCCGGAATCCCTGTTTCAGGAAGACGAGATACCGCACCTCGACGCCTGGTTCGAAGACCGTCTCGACGCCGTGCGCGACGGCCAGGACATAAAGGATGCGACGCGCGAGGCGGTGGGCCTGATGTCGGCCGCGGCCGAAGGCAACCGCGAGGCCGTTCGAAGACTATCGAAGATCTGAATGCGCAAAAGGCCGCCCGGAGGGGCGGCCTTTTTTATGGACCTGAAAGGACCTTAGTGCGTGGCGTCGTTCAGGTTGCGCTTGACGTTCTGGGCCGGCGCCTGGTCGCCCAGCTTGTCGGCGGCCTTGCCGACGCCGTGGGGCAGGGCCGCGACCGCGTCGCCGACGCGTTCGCTGCCGGTGCGGTGGTCCTGCATCAGATAGACGGCGCCGATGGCCAGGATGGCGACGATCAGTATGGTCAGGATGACGACGGCGGTATTGTTTCCGCCCTGGGTGGCTACGGTGGCCATGGGAGGCTCCTCGGCAGTTTGCGATGGAGCCAGATTAGCAAAGGGTCTGCAAAAACGCCGGACGGGACTGTTGCCCCCGCTGTAAACGCAGCATCGGTCAGACAGCTGCCATCATCTTGTCGGCCAGCCTTGCCAGGGAGGGACTCATGGCGCCGAGATGCTCAAGCGGAATGCATGCCGTCGGCAGTTCCGGTTCGCCGGCGGGCGCGACGGGGCGCATCAGGTAACGGAAATCGATGTGCCAGTGTTCGGGCTCGCCCTTCTTCGGGTTGGGCGGTACGAACAGGCAGTCGATATCGTAGGGGACGGCGTCGTCCTGCATCAGTTCGCACACGAAGCCCGTCTCCTCGCGCGCCTCGCGCAGCGCGGCTTCGAGCGGGGTTTCGCCCGGATCGACGTGGCCGCCGGGCTGGATCCAGGCCTTGAGCAGCGGATGCCATATGGTCAAAAGGCCCAGGCCCTGCGGGATGATGACCGAGGCGGTGATGTGTGCCGGAAAGCTCGACCGGGCGAAATGGTCGGAGACCCGGCCCAGCTGTTCCAGGCTGCGTGCGATCGTCTCGCGCTCGGACGGATGTCGCGCCAGGTAAGTGTCGCCGAACGTATCGAGGTCGTAAGCCATGCCCCATCCGACCATGAGTCGCTCCAGGCCGGAAAGACGCCGGTGGAAAAATCGCGAGAGTAGTCCCGTTGACGCGCGCATCGCCACCCGATACCGTCGGTGGTGGAAAACCCATGGGTGCGCTTCCTTCTATTTTCGCAACTAGCTGCCCGATTTGTTTTCCATCCGGGGGGATTTATGACGGCCAATGAAATCCGGCTTTTTTCGAAAGTCCGGATCAACGGTAAAGCCGGCGAGACGCCGGTCAGACTTGTTGAGATACTGAACGTCGAGATCGCCACAATGGGGTTCACCCTGTCGGGAGACCTGATGGCGGCGCTTACTGGTCTCGACACAGACGCCTTTCAGGCGGAGCGAAAGCGTCTGCTGAATGTTCTGGCAAAATTGTCGGGTAAGACGGTGGACTATACCCGTCTGTTCAGCGGCTTTCCCTACGATGTGCCGGATCAGCACGATTATTTCGTGAATCGCATCGTGGGTGCGATCAAATCCGTGCTGGGTGTCAGATCGAAAGCCTTCACCACCTTGTCGTGCGGCCATGTCATCGACCTGCAGCAGTTCGATCTCGACGCCTTCGGGGCATGTCCCATCTGCCAGTTCAGCGTCGCCGAACTGCGCTCACCGTCAGGACAACACTATAATTACCGGCAACTGACGCCACTTAAGCCATTGGGTTACCTGTCGCCTGCGGACGCCGTTGCCAAGGGGGAAGCCCTGCTGGCACGGCCGTCATCGCTTTCGGCGGATGAGAAGGCGTGGTTGCTGGAAATGATAGGTGAGGGCGCTGCTCTGCGCGTGCCGGCTTCATGTTTTCGCGAAACCGTACCTTTTGTCTATCTGCTGGGCGGCGTCGAAGCCGTCCGTCCGCATCTGAACAGCGCCACGGACATCCTGCGTATCGCGGCTTTGGTCAGCGCGCCCGACGCCGACCTGTCGCTGAAGACGTCTGTGAAATTCAAGCTGAGTACCGCGCACACGGCAAGGCTTCTCGGAATGCTGGAGACGGTGGGAAATCTGCAGGAGGATCTGCTGCGCCATCGCGAGCGGTGGTTGAGATTGGCGGAACAGTTTCATGTGGGGGCGGCGCGCAACCGAGGCCGGTTTCCCAACGCCGCGGCGGCGTTCGACGCCTTGCGCAACGCGCCGAAGACGATTGCAACCTTCAACAGGACCGTGGAGCGCGGCCTTCGTGCCAAGGCATTTTCGCCGGAGGTGCTGACGACCCTCAGCCGCCGGCCGGGCGAGCTGATGAGGCGCCTGGATCAACTGCTCCGGTCCGCCCCGGAACCGGACACGGTATTGGCGGCGGCGCGCAGGGTTCTGCCGGACATTCCGACGCCCCGTCTGTTCGAGCTGTATAAATATTTCGGGGCACGCGACCAGCAGGCGTTGCGGGTCTTCCTGCCGAAGGGCAACGAGAACCGCATGCAGGTCGAGCGCGACCGGCGTCCGGCGATCGACCGGCGCGTGATCGACGCAGCCAGGGCCATGTTGCAGGCCGAGCTGACGGAGCGGCTGCGCGCCCTGCCACCACTGGGCGCAACCTATATCGACCCGCGGCTAAAGGACCATTTGGTCCCTTTCAATCGCCGCGGCGATTCCACGACCCTGAGCCCCGTGACCAAGGGAAGCCGTTATCCGTTCGCGGGCGATGTCATCCGTCTGTTCGTCTACTGGGTCGGCCATGTCGACGTCGACTTGTCGATCCTCATGTATGATGAAAGCCTTTCCGAGAAGGGACACGTCGCCTTTACCAACACCCAGTTTCCGGGCTGCGTGCATTCCGGCGACATCCAGGATGCGCCGGAAGGCGCTTCCGAATTCGTCGATTTCGACATTACATCGCTGGTGGCGCAGGATATCCGCTACGTGGCGGCGACGGTGCACTCCTTCCGCGGTCAGAAATTTGCGCAATTTCCGTGCTTCGCCGGCTTCATGCAGCGCGACGCGTTACGAAGCGGCTCGGTATACGAGCCGCAGTCGGTGGCGCTGAAATTCGATCTGACAGCGCCGAACACAACGCATATGCCCCTGGTCTTCGATCTCATCGAGCGCAAGGTGATCTTTTCCGATATCTCGGCCGGCAACCGCAGCCATGGCGCAGTCATCGGCGAGGTCGACAAGCACAGGACGCTGCTGCAAAGCGTCCTCAGCCTTGGGGAGCGTAAACCGACCCTGTACGACGTCGTTCTGGCGCATGCCCAGGCGCGCGGGAAGGTGGTCGAGTGTCCGTCCGGCGCCGATCATGTATATGGCGTTGCCGATATCGAAGGCGTTGTTCGCGACTTTGTGGACGGGCCGGTTATTTGAGCGCAACCTTGAAATCGAGGGCCTTGGGCGGCAGGGCCTGATGGTCGTCGGCGACCATGAATTCGACGCTGCCTTTCAGTGCGGCGGGCGCCTTGCCCTTGACCGTGACCTTTTGCACGAAATCGACCTGGTTCTGATAATATTTCAGCCTGGTATTGAAGGCCGTGTCCTGCGCAACGATGGGTCTGCCGACCTCCATGACGCTCCCTTTGAGGGCGACCTGGGGCGATGTCTTGAGGGTGAAGCGTGTCGGCGTAGGCCCTTCGCCGGCCTGCTGGGCGTAGAGGCGCCAGCCGCCGTCGACGGTGGCCGTCATATGGACTTCGTAGGTTGCGGCATTGACCTTCCTGGCCGTGAAAGTCCATTTCACCGGGCTTTCGATCTGGGCGGAAGCCGGGCCGGCCACAAGGATCGTCACAAGGCCGGCGAGGGGCGCGAGACGCAATACGGACACGGGCAATCTCCTTATTGTCGTGTCTGGCCTTCGGTTCCGGCCAGGGTTTTCAGGGTCGCGAGGTCGCCGATCAGCCGCGAAAGGGCGTCGAGCGGCAGCAGGAACGAGATGTGCCCGCCATTGGGGCCTTCGAACGTCACCACGGGCTCGCCGTCGGCATCGAGGCCCAGCTGATAGGACTGGACCGGGACCAGCGGCGTGCCGCGATTGTCGGGATGGGCGACCGAGCGGCAGGTGCCCTCGGTGCCGAGTACGCTGAAGGCGAGGGGCAGGGCCTCGTCCGCGGGGAAGGCCAGGACCTTGTCCTCGCCGCCGACGGTAATGCTGATAAGGACGTGGTGGCCGTCGTCCGTGGCCACTGTTCCATGGAAGGCTTCCACGGTTTCCGCTTCGATGGGTTCGTCGTCTTCCGGATCGGAATCGCTCATGGTGCCGCCCTCGGGTCGGAAATATCAGCGCATGTTCCTTAGGGAGCGTCAACGGCTGTGAACATTTTCCGTTGCCGGATTGCCTTTCAAAAACAAATTGGCTAAGCACAGTCTGTGAAGGAGACGTGGCCGAGAGGCTGAAGGCACTCGTTTGCTAAATGAGCGTACCCCTAAAAGGGTACCATGGGTTCGAATCCCATCGTCTCCGCCACAAAAAAGGGCAGGCCTTTACGGCCTGCCCTTTTTTGTGGCGGAAAGGATGAGGCTGAGAACCCATCGGGTTCGAAACGAGTGATTTGCCTCGCAAATCGCGAGTTCGGCGGAGTGAGGCTTGCCGAACGCAGCCAATCCCATCGTCTCTTCCACTAAGGACGAATCTGCCCGTCACGATACTCCGTACTCAGTTATGAGTTTGCGACTTGGAGCGGCTTCTCGTCGGGCGCATCAAGCGACACGGAAGAGTACTGTTTTTCAGCTGACAGATAGCCCTCGATTCACAATGGTCTATGCCGAAAATTGGTATCCTTCGCACAGTTTTCCATTGCAATTGTTCTGTTTTTGTTCTATTTGTGGTGCACCATCAGGGAGGGACGGATGAAGTTAGCGGCGATACTGCCATTCTCATTTATGCTTGCACTGGCCGCCTGCGACGTCGCCATCGATGATCAGCCGCAACTGCCTCCCGATGCCGGTCCGTCCGCCCTGGTTACCCGGGAAATGTATCTGTACCGTCCGTCCGGCCCAAAAGGCGGCGTGGCTGTGTGTATATTGCGGGAGTCGCCCGAGGGAGATTGCATAGGCGTCGTTCCGGAAGGCGTTACGGAGCTGGGTTTCGACGGCCGTCTTGTCGTGGTGAAGCGGAAAGCGTACTCTGGCTCGGCCGAATACTATATCTTCGACATGGTCGAGGACCCCAGAGGACTGGCGAGTCTGGGGCCGGTCTCCCAGGCCGGATTCAACGAGGAAGCGTCAAAACGGCGCTTGCCGCCGCTTAAGCCGCTTCCGCAGTTGAAAGTCGGGCCGCCATGGCCTCCAAGTGAAGTCTGACGATTCGCCCAATTCTTTCAGTTCCAATGCCCATTGCCGCATCCCTCCTTTCGGTACGCCTGGCGGCCGGCGCCGAGTTCAGCCTGCCGGCGGAGCCCGTCCATGCGGGCGACGAGATCGACTTCACATCGGACAGCGGCCTGGTCCGCAACGGCCGCGTCATCGAGGCCGGCGCGTCGCGGCTGATCGTCGAGGTGGACCAGGCGCGGTTCGATTGCCGCCGCTCGCATGCCGGCCATCCCGGCGCCCGGCAGTTCGGGCGCTCTCCCGCCCAATGGGTCGTCCTGGCCGTCCTGGGGCGGGGCGGGCGCTGACGGCTGTGCGAACCTTGCGGTTCTGCTGGAAATTTGGCGTCTTTTCTGATTATCATTTACAAGTGGAAGTTGGGCTCCAATTCTCGGTGCAGACGATTCCAGCCCAGGGGGTTTCAGAGTGAACGAGCAGGCATCACGCGTCGAGGCGTTGTCGGAGCGGCAAAAGGAAATCCTGCGGCTGATCGCGCAGCATCTGCAGGCCAAGGAGGTGGCCCGCGTGCTGGACATCAGCGAGAGTACGGTCAAGACCCATACCGATGCCGCCCGCCGGCGCCTGGGCGTGGCGTCGAGCCGCGATGCGGCGAAACTCCTTGTGGCGTATGAGGCCAAGGGCGCGGCGGAGGGGGGTATCCTCCCTGAAGGAGGATGGTCTCCGAGGCCGATGGCGGAGCCCGCCGCACCTGTGACAGTGTCGGGACATGAACACGCCCTATCTCCCGAACGAACAATATTTCCTGGTCCGCTGGAGCGACCTCGAGACCGCCTGGCGGATGCTGGCTACGCCGGACAAGCAGGCCCAGATCGAGGATACGCTCCATACGCTGCAGACGCTGGACAAGAGCGCTGGCAGCGAGAAGGCGATCTTTACCATGGTCGCGGCGACAGCCTGGCTGACGGACGATGGGGCGGGTTTGAGCGATGGCTGAAGTCGCTCAGCACGGTCCAGTGGCTGGGCCTGATCCTTCTCGCCGGTTTCCTCATCATGTTGGCAACCGGGGGAATGATCGAAGCAGCCGTCGGCACCATGCAGGCGATCAAGGAGTTGAGACATCAGGCCGGCTGACCATCGCCGCCGGCCTTTCATGGCCAGCGGGACGGCCTTTTGGAGAGTAGAATGAAGCGAGCAGAAATGGCGCGCCGGGGCGCCGAGCAACTGATCCAGGCTGAAAACGCGGTCGAGGCCGCCTTGTGCGAGGTCACAGCGCTGGCCAGCACGCTCGGCCGGATGCGGCTCGAGTCCAACCTGTCCATGGTGATCGGACAGGAGGCCATGGGCGCCCTGGTCGAAACCATCACCATGCTGTCGAATGCCAGGGGCGCCATGGTCAAGGCCCATGGCGCGCTGGATACCGTGAAGACGCAGATCGGATGCGGCGCCGTGGCGGGCGGAACCTGGGACAAGACGGGTTCGGATCCCTCCACAACGACAGGCTTCCACGTGGTCGGCGACAGCCGGTCGGCGGCCTGATCCCGCAGCAGATCGAGGGTAAGGATTTGAGCGGCCGCGCCGAAAAGGGGCGCGGCCGTTTTCATTGGGGGTGGCCGCAAAAGCTGGTTAAGCCGCGCGCACGCTTTTCTTAAAGCGCATATGCTTTAGAGTGTCCGTCGTCTGGCGCGAATCCCTTCCGGAACTGTTCGATCGCATGAATTTCATCAACTTCTTCTGGCAGTATGGTTTGACGGCCATTGCCACATATGCTTGCGCCTGGTGCATTTCGTGGGGCGGACGGGCGGAGCGCCTCGGCGCGATCATTCTGCTTACGGAATGGCTCTTGTCGATGGTCGTGCAGTCCCACGACGGCAGGGGGCCCGGCATCTGGGTTCAGATCATCGACGTGATTACCCTGGGCCTGTTTGTAGGCCTGTCCTTGTGGTCGCGGAAGGTCTGGTCGATATTCCTCGCCGCGCTGCAACTCGATACGGTCGTCGGCCATGCCGCCGCCCACCTGGCCGGTTTCGGGGTTTATCCTTATGCGGTTGCCGCGGGTTTGTGGGGAGGCGAGGGCGTGTTGATCGCCGTCGTCGCCGGCACGATCAGTCATCGCCGGTCCGAACGGCGGAGATGGGCCCGGCTGGAAGGTGCGAAACCGTGATCAGGCCATGGCGTCCGAACCATTCAAATCCTCCTTTCCTCCGGTGACCGACGCCCAGGTGCGGGTGCTGGTCCTCGGCAGCCTGCCGGGCGAAGTCTCGCTGGAACGGCAGCAATATTACGCCCATCCCACCAACCAGTTCTGGCGCCTGACCGGCGCGGTGGTGGGCGCCGATCTGGTGCATCTGCCGTACGAGGCGCGGCTGAAGGCCTTGCTTGAGCATCATGTCGGGCTGTGGGATGTCATCCGCCAGGCGCGGCGTACCGGCAGCCTGGACGGCAATATCCGCGACCACAGCCCCAATGCCCTGGTTGACCTTGTTGCCGGACTGCCGGATTTGAAAGCGATCGCCTTCAACGGCGCGACCTCGGCGACGATCGGCTGCAAGCAGCTGGGCGCCGAAACGGGTCTTGCTTTCATCGCCCTGCCGTCGAGCAGCGCGGCCTACACCAGGCCATTCGACGCCAAGCTGGCGGAATGGCTGGCGATGAAACCCTTCCTCTAGAACCGCAGGAACAGGTTCTTGAGCCACATCGGACCCGACCGGGCGACCTGCTGCCAGTCTTCGCCCATATCCTCGGCATCCTCGGGCGTATAGCCCCAGGGATTGAACAGCTTGATGCGGCTGAAGCGATAGGCCGACGGCGTCCGCGTCGCCAGGGTCAGGCCGTTGGCCAGGGCCGTCGCCGCCAGCACGGCGTTGCGGTCGCTCTTGCCGTCGTGGGGCAGCGCAGCGCGGCGCTGCACCACCTCCATGTCGACGCTGAGGATGCGGCCTTCGAAGGCATGGGGCACGGCTTCCTCCAGCCAGGTGCGGGCGGCCGCGCCGCGCGCCGGGTCGCTTTTTTCCAGTTCCGCAATGGCGGCGTCGAGTTCGATCATGCTCATGACCGAAACGAAAAGGTGGTGGCGGGCCACGCCGGACGCCCAGCGGGTGACATGTTCGTCGGCGCGGCCGGACTTGGCCTTGCTCAGCTCGGCAATGACGGGTGTATCGAGCAGAAACATCGCTTACAATCCCGTACGGCGTGGCTTGTCCCAGGCGTCGCCGGCAGCGCCCACCTCGACCTCGTCCTCCATGGCCAGGAGGTCGATAATGCTCTCCGTCTGGCCGCTGATCTGCCGGAAGGCCTCGAAGCTCATCAGCACGTGGGTCGGGCGGCCACGGTCGGTGATGAAGACCGGCTCGATTCGGGCCACGCGCTTGGCCTTGCCGACATCCTGGTTGAATTCACGGCTGGACATGGTTGCCATGAGGCCTCCAATTTGTTGCTACGTAGATTCAAATCTATCGTAAATCATTGTTCCTACATTACTACAGTGTAGCCCCGCGGCAACAAAAATTTTTTTCAATAAAACAAATGGCTTGTTTTAAGCGTAACGCTGTCCTTTTCGTTTGACGAGGGCACGGATTTTCACGTTTCCTGTAGCCAAGGCTGCCAGCCGAGCCGCCATATAACGATCGTTTCTTACAGGGAGATATCCGTGTTGCTCGATATTTTGCCGCCCGACACCTGGGCGAAAACCGTCCACGAAATTCAGAACGTGCTGTCACCGCATGGTCCGCTGGGCCCCGATGGCGTGACACATACCTACGCGCCCGGCGACTTTTCCGTGCACTTCTTCCTGCAACTGGCCGTAATCATCGTCACATGCCGCGTCGTCGGCTGGCTCGGCCAGAAGTTCCTCGGGCAGCCCCAGGTCGTCGGTGAGATGATCGCCGGCGTCGTGCTCGGGCCGTCGCTGCTCGGCCTGTTTTTCCCCGAAATCCAGGGGGCGCTGTTCCCGAAGGAAACGCGTAACGTCCTCTATACCGGCGCGCAGTTCGGCGTCGGCCTCTACATGTTCATGGTCGGCACGTCCTTCCGCGGCGACCACTTCAAGTCCAAGGGCAAGAGCGCCATGGCCGTGTCGCTGGCCGGCATCGCGACGCCGTTCGCCCTGGCCATCGTGATCGCGCCCTGGCTGATGAAGGTGCCGGGCCTGTTCAGCGACAAGATCACTCAGCCGCAGGCGACGCTGTTCATGGGCGCCTGTATCGCCCTGACGGCTTTCCCGATGCTGGCGCGGATCATCAACGAGCGCGGCCTGTCGAATTCGTCGCTGGGGACGCTCTCGCTGACGGCGGGCGCCTTCGACGACGCCGCTTCGTGGTGTGTGCTGGCGATCGTGCTGGCGACCTTCGGCGCCGGTCCTGGCGTCGCGGTCCTGGCGATCGGCGGCGGCCTGGCCTTCGCGCTTTTCTGCATTTTCATCGGCCGTCACCTGCTGGCGCCGCTTGGCAAGATGGTCGAGGCGCGTGGCGAAATGACATATACGGTCATGGCGATCACCATGATCTGCTTCTTTATCGCGGCCTTCGTCATGGACGCGGTCGGCATCCACGCCATCTTCGGGGGCTTCATCCTGGGCACGGCCATGCCGCGCGGCAAGTTCGTGGAAGAGCTGAAGAAGAAGGTCGAGCCGTTCGCGGTCATCGTCCTGCTGCCGATGTTCTTCACCTATTCGGGCCTCAACACCCGTCTCGACATGGTCAATTCCGCCTCGATGCTCATGGTTGCCGGCGCCATTCTCGCGGCCTCGGTTCTGGCCAAGTTCGGCGCGTGCTACACGGCCGCACGCCTGACCGGCGAAGACAACCGCACCGCGCTCGGCATCGGAGCCCTGATGAACTCGCGGGGCCTGATGGAGCTGATCATCATCAATATCGGCTTGCAGAAGGGCATAATCGGCCTGCCCCTGTTCGCCATGCTGGTCATGATGGCCATTATCACCACGGTCATGGCTTCGCCGCTGTTCGAACTGGTCTACGGCAAGAAGGCGCGCGAGACCGGCGAACTGGGCGAAGTGCCCGACAACGCCGCAGCGTAATGTCTTCCCCTGACTGCTGATCGGGCGGCGCTTTCATCCCGAAGCGCCGCCCCCTTTTTTACCATTGAACCCCGCGCCAGACGCCGCGCCCGCCGGCGATGCCGAACAGGCCGGATGCGGGCTGGAAGGCGCCTCCGGCGCCGCGGCCCAGGATACGGGTGGCCTTGCAATACAAGCTTCAAGGAGAACGATCATGGATGGCCAGGTCATCAAGAAGGTTGTCGTCGCCGGTGGCGGGACTGCCGGCTGGTGCGTCGCGACGGCGCTCGGCAGGCTTCTGGGGCCGCTGCTCGACATCACCCTGGTCGAGTCGGCGGAGATCGGCATTGTCGGTGTCGGCGAGGCGACCATCCCGACCATCCGGACCTTTCACCGTTATCTCGGCATCGACGAGCAGGACTTCATGCGCAACTGCCAGGCAGGGATCAAGCTTGGCATCAGTTTCGACAACTGGGCGCAACTGGGCGACCACTACTTCCATTCGTTCGGCACCGTCGGCAAGTCGCCGTGGATGGCGCCGTTCCATCATTTCTGGCTGCACGCCAGGACGCTCGGCTTTGGTGGCGACCTGAAGGACTACTGCCTTGAGCTCCTGGCGGCGGAAGCGGGAAAGTTCAAGGCGGGCGACAAAGGGCCGCTGTCCTACGCCTACCATTTCGACACCGCGCTTTACGGTCCCTACCTGCGCAAACATGCGGAGGCGGCAGGCGTCAAGCGCATCGAGGGCAGGATCACCGGCGTCGACCAGGATGCGGCGACCGGCAATGTCACGGCGATCACCCTGGCTTCGGGGCAGCGCATCGAAGGCGATCTGTTCATCGACTGCACCGGTTTCCGCGGCCTGCTGATCGAAGAGACGCTGAAGACCGGTTACGAAGACTGGGACCACTGGCTGGCCAATGACCGCGCCTGGGCGTGCCAGACCGGGCTGCACGGGCCGCTGGCGCCCTATACCAGCGCCATCGCCCACACGGCGGGCTGGCGATGGGAAATCCCGTTGCAGCATCGTATCGGCAACGGCTTCGTCTACAGCAGCAAGTATATGTCCGATGACGAGGCGCGTGCCACCTTCATGGCGCAGCTCAAGGTTCCGCCGATCAACGAGCCGTTCCATCTCAAGTTCCGCACCGGGCGGCGCAAGAAGATATGGAACAAGAATGTCATCGCCTTCGGCTTGTCGAGCGGTTTCATAGAGCCGCTGGAATCGACGAATATCCACCTGATGCAGATCTGCGCGATACGGCTGGTCCAGATGTTCCCGTTCGGCGGCATCCACGAGTCGCAGGTCGCCAATTTCAACCAGATAACAACCCGTGAAGTCGAGAAAATCCGCAACTTCGTCATCATGCACTACAAGTTGACGGAGCGTGACGACACGCAATACTGGCGCGATCGCCGCGACATGGCCATACCGGACGACCTGGCGCATCGCATCCAGCTGTTCCGCGATACCGGGGAGGCGTTCAAGGAGGAAGACGAAATCTTCCGTCTCGACTCGTGGATACAGGTGCTGCCGGGGCAGCGCGTCGAGCCGCAAGGCTATCACCACCTGGCGCGCCTGGTGGAGGAGCCGCAATTGCGCGGCATGCTCGACAGTCTTCGTGCCCAGGTGGCGGACTCGTTTTCACGGCTGCCGGACTACGAAACCTATATCCGCGAGTACGGTGGCGCGCCTGCAGCCGCACCCGCGCCCGTGGCTTAGCGGCGAATACCATGCCGACCGACAGCCGACTCCATCCGGTCTTCATGGAACCAGCCGCCGGACCGCCGTCCTGGCGGCTGGTCCTGCGGGATCATCTGAACCCGGCGGGCGGCGAACGCCTCTTCCGGGTCGGCCTTGCCTCCACCCGGCCCGGCGCCATCGTCTGGCGCGCCGGCGATATAGCGGAACTGGAATTGCCGAACGGCCAGCCCCGCAGCTATTCGATCTCTTCGATGCCGTCGGAAGGCCGTCTCGACCTCCTGGTGCGTGAGATGAAGACGCCGGACGGCACGCTGGGGCAAGGGGCGGCCTGGCTCCTGCACGCGTTGCAGCCCGGCCATGACATATCGCTTCGTATCCGGTCGCATGAACCCTTTCGGGCGCCGGCATCCGAAGGGCCGGTCCTGCTGATCGGTGCGGGGTCCGGGCTTGCCGGGCTTCGGCCGCATATCCTCGAAGCCGCCGAGGGCCGTCGGCCGGTCTGGCTTATCTACGGCGAACGGCATTCGGACGGCGACAACCGGCTGTGCCGTGAGCTCAACGCGTGGCATCGGGACGGGACGCTCTACCGGTTCAATCTGGCCCTGTCGCGCACCGAACCCGGTCAGGGCACCTATGTCCAGGACATCGTCGCCCGCTATGCCGGCGACCTCAAGGCCTTTCTCGGCGGGACGGGGACGGTAATGACCTGCGGCAGCCGCGCCATGGGGGAAGCCGTGGAACGGGCCTTGGGGGCGGTATTGGGGCCTGAGTGGATCGGCGCCGCGTTCGAGGACGGCCGATACAGGCAGGCCTTGTTCTGACAGGAGTTTTTGTTTCGCCGTCTTGTCCGGCCCAGGTCCGCGTGACATAGTCCCGCCGAACCGAGGGAGTGATGCATGCGTCGGCAAGTCTTGATCGGATGTCTTGGTCTGGCGGCCGTCATGGCCTTGGCCGGTGTGGCCGAAGCCCGCACCCACCATCATCACAAGAAGAAGACGACGACCGTCACCCAGGTCCCCGCCGCGCCGGCGGCCGCAGCTTCAGCCTCCGCGGAAACGGCGCCGGACGCGCCCAGGACGACGACCTACGATCCGGCGGCCGGTTTTCCCGATCGTAACGGGCCGTTGTCGGGCATGCTGATCGTCATTCCCAAGTCCGAGATGGCGAACTTCGGCCAGCCCGGGACGCGGCATCTCGACCGCGTGGCGCGCGCCGAGCCCGGCGCCGACCTGGCGCTGAAGCTGGTCTTCACGGGCGCTGAAACCGATCCGGCGGGCGCCGCCGACGTCACCTACGATCTTCAGGTTGTTCGTCCCGACGGCAAACCATACGGCGACAGCGACTATCGCGGGCTGGAAGCCGTCCATGGCAAGGTTCCGGCGGGCGGCGTCTTCGACAACCGCACCAAGGTCGTGCTGATGAGCTTCGATCCGGGCGATCCGTCGGGCACCTATACGATCAAGGCTACCCTGCATGACGCCGTGGGCAAGCGCGACCTGGCGCTGACGACCAGTATCGACCTGATCGCCAGGCCGGCGGCGGCGTCGGCCGACAGCAGCAGCGCAAGTCCCGCCGCCGATACCCCGAAGCCTGCGGCCAAGACAAAACACCGCCGGCGCCACCGGCACTGACAAGGCAAATCCATGAGCGATATCGTACTCCCCGAAAGCGTCACCCTAACCATTCCGGCGCGGGAAAAGGACCTGGGCGGCTTCCATGTCCGCCGTGTCCTGCCGTTTGCCAGGCACCGCATGGTCGGGCCGTGGATATTCTTCGACCATATGGGGCCGGCCAGCTTCGATCCGGGCCACGGCGTCGACGTCCGGCCGCACCCGCATATCAACCTGGCGACCGTTACCTACCTGTTCGAAGGCCATATCCTGCACCGGGATTCGCTGGGTTCGGACTGCGTCATTTCACCGGGTGACATCAACCTGATGGTGGCGGGCCGTGGCATCGTCCATTCCGAGCGCGAGAACCCCGAGACCTTCCAGCAGCCGCGCCGCCTCGACGGCCTGCAGCTGTGGCTGGCCCTGCCGGAAGCCGACGAGGAGACAGACCCGGCCTTCTTCCATTACGAAGCGTCGGCCATTCCGGAATATGACGACGGCCAGGCGACGGTCCGCGTCATGATGGGCGAGGCCTTCGGGCTGACGTCGCCGGTCAGGACCTATGCCAGGACGCTCTATATCGAGGCGCGCCTCAAGGCCGGAGCCCAGCTTCAGGTTCCGATGGGCGTCGAGGAACGCGCCATTTATGTCTGCGACGGCGAACTCGATATCGACGGGCTGGCGGTCGAAAAGGGCACCATGGCGGTGCTGGCGCCGGGCGCCTTCGTGCAGATTCACGCCACGACGCGCGCCCACTTCGTCGTCATTGGCGGCGAACATCTCGGCGAGCGCCACATCTACTGGAACTTCGTGTCGTCGCGGCCCGAACGCATCGAGCAGGCGAAGGCCGACTGGCGCGACGGCCGCTTCCCCAAGGTGCCGGGTGACGACCAGGAATTCATTCCGCTGCCGGAATAAGGATTAGTCGGTATAGGCCGTGCGGATGGCCTCTTCCCATTCGATGCGATAGGCTTCGACATCCTTCATCGCCACTTTCAGAAGATCGGCGAGATGAGGTTTCAGGCATTGTGCGGCCTCCGATGCCGGCAGTCCCTTGGCCGCCAGGAAAAGGGCAAGGTCGAAAACCAGATCGCGTTCCGACAGGTAGCCGCTGCGGCGGGTTTGCCATCCTTGCGTGCCCGCGCCGGAATCGCGCCATTGCTCGAATTGAAACGCACCGTTGGCCAGGAATACGCCGAAGCCAAGGAAGCATGCCGTCTGATCGGTCAGGAACTCTTCCTCGGCGGGATCGCAGGGCAGGGTGTCTTCGATCGAGTGCACGACATAGTGCGCCAGTTCGTGGGCGAAGGTCGAAATGAGGCCGGGGAAATCCTTCAGCAGGCGGGGCGCATAGGCGATCTCAACGCCCCCAGCGTGGTCCCGCATGAACAGGCCCAGCGGCGTGTTGCGTGTCGTGGCCTGGACCAGATCGCCGTGCGGTTCATAGACCTTGACGTCGCTGACCAGCCTGACGGGCCACTCGGCCATGCCGGCATGGGCCTTGACCTGGGCGAAAATGGCCTGGCCTCGGGCATGGCCTTCCGCATCATCAGCCGTGAAAAAGCCCGGCCGGGGCAGAATCAGCTGTGTGTTCTCGAACATCGGCGTGTGGCGAAGATTACGCAGCAGCCAACAGAAATTGCGCACGTGCCATTGGGCCGTTTCAGGCTCCAGAATGGGCTTTGGTTTGAAAGGCCACATGTACTTCCCCCACTTGCAGCATCATAGGCATGGTACCGAAAAACCGTCCCCCTGTCCAAAGGCGTCGCGATGGGTCGTTATGTTACCGATATGTAATGTGATCGCCGTCATCTTTACATCTGCAACGATCTGCGCTTGGCTGCCGCCCTTAACGGTTTCAGGAGCGTACATGTCCCGGCAGTTCACGGCTTTCGTCAGCACCCTGGCCCTTATGGCCGGACTGGTTTCGTCCCATGCCATGGCGCAGGTGATGGCGCCGCCTTCACCCGCTATCGCCGGGCCGAAGGACGTGCCTTACGTCGCGCCGCTGAACGTCACGGTCGACATGACCGACCTGGATCACCGCCTGTTCAAGGTTCATGAGGTCATCCCGGTCGACAGGGCCGGCGACTTCGTCTTCATGTTGCCGAAGTGGCTGCCCGGGCACCATTCGCCCGGCACCGAGCTGCAGCGTATCGCGGACCTCTATGTCCAGGCCGGGACCACGCGCCTGGAATGGATGCGCGATCCGGTCGACATGTATGCCTGGCACGTCGATGTGCCGCAGGGCGCCAAATCGATCACCGTCGACTTTACCTATCTGGCGCCGGCGACCTCGGCCGTGGCGCGTGTGGTCATGACGCAGGAAATGATCGACCTGCAATGGAACTTCGCGTCCATGTACCCGGCGGGCTATTACGCCAGCCGCATCCCGGTCAACGCCACCATCAGGTTCCCGGCGGGCTGGGGTTATGCCTCGGCCCTCGACACGGCCACCAGGGGCGACGGTACGGTCACCTTCAAGACCACCGATTACGACACCCTGGTCGATTCGCCCGTCTATATCGGCAAGTATTTCAAGACCTATGACCTCGACCCGGGCGGGCCGGCGCCGGTGCGCCTCAACGTCATGGGCGACAAGCCCGACCAGATCGTGGCCAGCGACGAGGCGCTGGCCGTCCACCGCAAGCTGATCCAGCAGGCCTACAAGCTCTACGGCGCGCACCACTACGACCACTACGACTTCCTGGTTTCGGCGTCGGACAAGCTGGGCGGCATCGGGCTCGAGCACCACCGCTCGTCGGAAGACGGCATCCAGACCAACTATTTCACCGACTGGAAGACGGCCTATGTCGGCCGCGACCTGCTTGCACACGAGATGACGCACTCGTGGAACGGCAAGTTCCGCCGCGGCTGGGACCTGTGGACGCCGAACTTCCAGGTGCCGATGCGCGACTCGCTCCTGTGGGTCTACGAAGGCCAGACCCAGTACTGGGGCAATGTGCTGGCGGCGCGTTCGGGGCTCTATTCCAAGGACCAGGCGCTGCAATACCTGGCGATCATCGCGGCGTCCTACGACAACCTGCCGGCGCGCAAGTGGCGGCCGTTGCAGGATACCACCAACGACCCGATCATCGCGCAGCGCGCCACCCTGCCGTGGCCGACCAACCAGCGTTCGGAAGACTATTACAACGAAGGCCTGCTGATCTGGCTCGACGCCGATACGCTGATCCGTGAAAAGACCGGCGGCAAGAAATCGCTCGACGATTTCGCCCAGGCCTTCTTCGGCATCCGGAACGGCGACTGGGGCGTCACGACCTACAATTTCGACGAGGTCGTGAAGACGCTGAACAGCGTCTATCCCTACGACTGGGCCAGCTTCCTGCATACGCGGCTGGAAGGCCATGGGCCGGACGATACGCATGGCGCGCCGCTGGACGGCTTCAGGCGCGGGGGGTACCGGCTGGCCTATACCGATACGCCGACCGACTTCTACAAGGCGCTGGAAGCCCGCCGCAAGGCCAACAGCTTTGCCTATTCGATCGGGATTTCGGTCGCCAAGGACATGACGATCTCAAGCGTCCTGTGGGATAGCCCGGCCTTCAAGGCGGGCATGGCGCCGGGCGGCACGCTGATCGCCGTCAATGGCCGTACCGCCGATGCCGACACGCTTAAGGCGGCCATTGCCGACGCCAAGACGAGCAAGGATCCGATCGAGCTGGTGGTCAAGGTCGACGACTACGTCAAGACGATCAAGATCGACTATCACGACGGCCTGCGCTATCCGCGCCTGGAGCGGATCGACGGCACGCCGGCCCTGCTCGATGACATTCTCGCTGAGAAAAAATAGGTTAGAGGTCCATGGTGAACGGGCCGAATTCGCCCGGAACCAGCCGGCCGCCCTGGTAGAGCGTCATCAGCTTGTCGCCAAGGCGGTCGCCCGGGCCGGCGGAAAAGCGCGGCCCGCCGAAGGCCGCGATATTGTCGTGCAGCCTTTTCAGCGCGTCGGCGTCCTGGCCTATGACCTGGAACAGGAAAAGCCGGATCATCGCCTCCTTCAGCCAGGCCGGCCCCTTCGATTTCGGTGTTGAAAAGCGCGCGACGGGCCGGATGGCGTGCTCGTCCTCGGGCACGAACCAGATGGTGACGCACAGGGTCAGCGCCTTCGGTCCTTCCCAGCGGCCCTGAAACGCGACCGGCGGATAGTAGTGGCCGCGGCTTTGCGCGCGCGGGCCTTCCAGCGCGCGCGACATCCAGCCGTGGTCGGTGTCCTGGACGTAGGTGACCTCGAAACTGCGCTCATGCGTGCGGATGGTCTGTTCGACCCTCTGGCGGCGATGCTTCACGCGGATGATGCCGTCGTGGATGAAGTTGGTGTGGAAGGGATCGAGCACATTGTCGAGCGCGTCGAAAACGCGTGCCGTCTCGGGCCGCATTGCCCACCAGAAATGATCGAAGTCCGGGGTGTCCGGCATGGGCGGCAGGGTGCCGATCCAGCCATCGTCCGCGCCGCCCTGCAGGCGGACAAAGACCGCGCCGTCAAGCTCGGCTACGGCGATGGTTTCGGCCTTGAGCCGTGAATGGGTGTCCAGTGTACAGCCCGGCACTTCGACGCAGCGGCCGTCGCCATCGAACCGCCAGCCGTGATAAGGGCAGGTCAGCTTGCCATTCTCGACTCGGCCGGCCGACAGGGGATAGTTGCGGTGCGGGCAGCGGTCGCGAAGGGCGCGGATGCCGTCCTTCGACCGCCACAGCACGATGGCTTCGCCGGCGACGCGGCGTTTCAGCGGCTTCATCTGAACCTGGCGGCTGAGCGCCACCGGCAGCCATGTCGTCTCGATCCCGGCGGGCAGGGTCATTGCGTTGCGACCTTTATCAATTTGGGTTCCAGCAGGCGGAGAAGCCAGCCCGTGGCGCGGTAGCCGAAGCGGCGCCAGGCGGGCAGGTGCTCATCGCGGATCAGCAGGTATTCGACGTGGGGTTTGGCGCCGCGGTTGCGCTTGAAGCGCGCGGCGCCAGCCGAGAGATTGACGTTCAGACCCCGGGCGAGGGCGGCGTCGATCGGCGGCACCATGATCATGCGATAAAGCGCATCTGCGTCCGGCTGGGCGTCGTCATAACCGAGCATGGGAATGCTGAGTGTGCTGGCCTTGCAGTGGATGGCGCAGAAGGCAACGATTTCGCCGGCCCGTTCCAGCGTCAGGATTTCGAGCCGGCCGTCGGCCAGCAGGGTCCGGACATAGCCGGGCCGATAGTCGGGGTTATGGCGGCTGTAGCGCGTTATGTAGAGCCGGCGGTAGAGCGTCATGACGCGATCGAGCTGAGGCGCGGTCAGGGTGGTATAGTGCCCGCGTGTGAGACCGCTGGCGGCCAGCCGTTGCCGGTCGCGGCGCACGTCGCGGCGCGGAAGCCAGTCGCGCGCCGGATCGTCGATGATCCACACGACGCGGACCGGCCAGAGCGTGCCTGACAGGATGTCCGCGTGGCGATGCCGCGTCAGCGATCGCACGATCAGGGCCTTGCCGTCGGGCGGCGGCCCGGCCAGTCGCGCGGCGACATCGTCATGGAGGCTGGTGGTCAGCAGGTCGTGCCCGGCATAGACGGCGTCGTCGAGCCCGGTCAGGCGGGCAAATCCTTCGACGGCATGGCTGAGGATCCGCGCGGCGACGGCGGCCGGTCCTGTCATCTCACGCCGGATTTCCTCACGCGCCACCGGCCCCAGCAGGGTCGTCAGCGACGTGACCCAGCATTCGTTGTGGGCGCGCGACGGAGCCGCAAGTCCCGGGATCGGAAAGGTGACGTCAGCATTAGCCAACATGCGCGTGCCCGTTATATTCTATGTCCTCAGTCAGGACTTGCGGCAGGGTCTTCCCCCTGGCGGCGGCGCGCAGTCCATGGAGCAGGCTGTCCATCGTCGCGCCCCAGGCACAGCCCGACAGAGCGTCGCGAGCGCGGCCAAAATCGCGTTGCCACTGAGGTATTCGCCCACTGCCCAGCGCCTTGGGCCAGCCGAACAGCCGCATGGCGGGGCCGAGGCAAACGGGCCGATCGACGCCGGTCAGAACGGTGTCGCCGTCGCTCAGGAAGGCTTTCGCCAGCGCTGCCGGGTTGTGCGCCAGCAGGTGCAGGCCGCTGGTGCCGCGCGGATTGCATTCGATCAGCCATAGCCTGTCATCGGCGTCGTGGCGGACATCGCAGGCGATCTGGCCGGTGATACGCCCGGCTTCGGCCAGGGTTTCGGCGATGGCAAGCAGGCGCTGCGACAGGGGATCTGGCAGGGGCTCGAAATAGTAGCTGGCGCCGCCGGATGTGCGCCAGTCCGAGCGATAGGCGGCAAAGGCGCGCACCCGGCCCTGACGGGCGATGGCGTGGAAGCACAGGTCGTCGCCCGCGATAAAATCCTGCCGCAGCCACGGATTGGATGGGGCGTGGACGAGCTTTCTCACGGCTTCCGGCGTGGGCCGAATGAGGCAATGCGCGCCGAAGCGCGAGAATTCGGGCTTGAAGACCGAGCTTGCCGCGTTATCCGCGCCCCCGGGGCCGGCTGGGCGGGTGTGCGGTGCATCGAGCCCGAGGCTTTGCGCCCACTGGATGAAGTCCATTTTGGAATGGAGCCGCAGCAAGGTTTTGATATCCGGCGCGAACAGGGGCAGGCCGGGCAGGCTTGCCAGATGGAAGACCTCCTCGCACAGGGGAATGATGAGGTCGGGTTGCAGGCTGGCGTTCAATCCGGCGACATCGCTGGCGAACCTGGCCGGTTCCTGAACCGGGGCTGCGTAGGCGTGCCAGGAAAAGCGTCCGGCGGTACGCGTGCGGAAGACGTCGGCCAGGTGGACCTTGTGCCCGGCGTCCGCCAGCGCGTGGGCCACGTCGCGCGTGACAGGCGCGCGGGCGCCGGTGATCACGATGCGGCTCATGACACGCGCCGGACATGGCGGCGCTTGGGAAAGTCCAGCGCCGGATCGTAGGGCACTTCGACAGTCCGTACGCCGAAATAGTTCAGGCGCTCGTGGATGGTGGCGGCGTCGCCCGCGTCGGGGCAGGCGACGGTCACCCGGTCATGATATTGCGTGGCGATCCAGCGCCGGGACGGGGCGATATGCGGCGCGACCTCGTTCTCGATCCCGTCGGGCCAGACGGTCGTGCGGCCATCGACGGTCCAGGCGTCCTGAACGCGCCCGCACACAGGTTTGACGGCCGCGTGTCTGGAACCGCAGGCGCACCGCATCTCCCACAGCACATCATCGAGACGCAGGCGCACCACGGCCTGCGTCCGGCGCTTAAGATCGGTAACGATCGGGCGGAACGTGCCGCCGCCCAGGTCGTCACGCTCGATGATCAGGCTGTCTTCGTTGAGGTGCAGCGTGCCCAGCCGGCAGGGTGCGCCCAGGAAGCCTTCGGTCGCCTGGTAGATCGGATCGGGCCGTGCGCCCAGCCGTTCGGTTATGAAGGCGCGCTCGGTGTCGTTCAGAGCCTCGGCGCCGTAGAAGATGCGCCGGCAGCCAGCCGGCTTTCCGGCCTCGGCCAGGCTGAGCAGCACTTGCGGCGGCGCGATCAGCACCTGCGGCTTGAAATCGGCGATGGCTTCGACCAGCGGGCCATGGTCGGGCGTCAAAGGAAAGAAGCCGACGCGCGGGCCGATGGCCGGACGATAGAGATCGTTTCCGGCGCGCAGGCATAGCGCCACGCGTTGCGTCGTCAGAAGGTCGGCGGGCGACATCAGCTTGCCCAGCAGGCTGCCCATATAGGTGCTCCGTTCCTGCGGCGAGGTCACGAAGACACCGCGCTGCGTCCCCGAGGTTCCCGTGGAAAAGCCGGCGCGCAGACCATCGGGCAACTCGCCGGGATGCCCGGCTTCCGCAGCCTGGGCGGCGGCTGTCGCGGCTGCTTGGGTGAGGCCATGGCGGTTGAACGCGGCAAATCGCGCGCGGTAGTCCGCCACGTCGACGATCGGCAGGTCGGACAGCTTCTGTCCCGCAAAGGCCTTCAGAGCGGGATAGTCGTCCAGCGGCATTTGGCGCCACAGGGTCTGTTGATGGCGTTCGATGCGGTCGCGCGGCCATGACCGGCTGCTTCGGGCCGTGGCATAGGCCGAAAGAACGGATGTCACAGCCATTTTGCTGCCGTGACTTCGCAATGCGACGGGATCAGTTCGACCGCGCCGGTTTGCGACACGGTGTTGAGCGCGGACAGGGTCCTGCGGTAGGTGGCGGTTTCGCCCAGAAGTGCGGTGGTAATGGCGGGCGGTGGGCGATTGTCGGCCACGGCGGCGATCGACCAGGCGGCGTCGCCGATAAAGAAGACAGGCTTGCCGCCTTCCGGCCGGATCAGCAACCCCCAGTGCCCCGGGCAATGGCCGGGCAGTTCGACGGCGATCAGCGATCCGTCGCCCAGCACGTCGGCCCCATGGGTAAAGGGCCCCATGTCATTGTTAAGGCGCACCCGCGGCATGGCCTCGAAAAAAGCGGCGCGGCCGTCGATATCGCCGGGCAGCAATGCGCTCAGCAGGCCCTTGCGCACGCGGCCGAAACGGCTGCCGGCGCGGATCCGTTTCAAGCCTTCGCCGGCGCAGACAATACGCGCCTTCGGAAAGTTCGACAGCCCGGCCACATGGTCGCCATGGAAGTGCGACACGAAGACGCCGGCGATGTCGTCGGGTGTCAGACCGAGGCGTGCGAGTTGCACCGGCAGGCTGTCGGCGCTGTCGAACTGAACGGGCGTTGCCAGACGGTAGAGACGTTCGGGCAACGGTTCGGTAGCGGCGAAGAAGCGATCGTCATAGCCGGTGTCGAACAGGATGGGGCCGAACGTCCGGTGCCGGATCAATCCGACCAGGGCCGGGAAGGATACTGGGCACCAGTGCCCGCCCTTCAGCGTCATGGCTTCCGGGTGGCGGCAGGCGCCGACGCGCAGGATTTGCCAGCTATCAATCATTGATGGCGCTCCTGGCCACCGACATTGCGGTTTCGAGCGCATCGTGGCGCGGGGCATAGCCCAGGCTGGTGCGCGCCCTTGTCAGGTCAAAGGTCTGCGAAAACGCCATGGCGCAGAGGCCGTAGACGGTCAGCGGCGGCTCGGGCCGGCCGGGCAGGGCGGCGGCGATGCCTTCAGCCAGGGTGGTCAGGGCGCGCACCGGAGTAAAGGGCAGGCTGCGGAACTGCACCGGCCTGTTCATGGCCCCGGCGATGGCCGACACGGTATCGCGCAGGGGCAGGGCGCGGCCTCCCGATATGTTGAACACCTGGCCGGCCAACTCCGGGGCCTTCTGTTCGGCCAGCAGCAATGCATGGGCGACATCGCGCGCGTCGGTCAGTTCGACCAGGGCCCGGCCGTCGCGGATCAAGGGAAAGCGGCCCTTGTCGATCAGGCGCAAGAACCGCGGCAGCAAGACGGTGTCGTCCGGACCGACAATGGCGCGCGGACGGATGGCGACGCCGCCTTTCGCCATCACCCGGCCCTCGGCCTCGGCCTTGCTGGCGGCGTAAGCATTGAGAAAACGACGGGGCAGGGGGCTGTCCTCGGTCAGCCCGATCTGGTCCCTGGCCTGGGCATAGACCGACGGCGACGACACGAAGACGAAGCGCGCGCCCTGCGCCTGGGCGGCCTCATGCAAAGCCAGGGTCGCCTCGACATTGATGCGGTGGAAGTCCGCCTTCGTGCCCCACGGGCTCGACAGGGCAGCGGCGTGGACGACGCTGTCCATGCCCTGGCACAGGGCGGGCAAGCCGGAAAGATCGGTCAACTCGGCCGGCGCGAACTCTGCGCCCATGGCGGCCAGCCGGCCTACCGCCGCCGGATTGCGGCCCGTAGCGCGGACGGCGTAGCCCTGCGCCCGGAAGGCCGCGACGGTCGCCAGTCCCAGTCCGCCCGTGGCTCCCGTCACCAGGACGCGTCTCATGTGCGGATTACCATGGCGCCGAGGCTGATTCCGGCGGACGTTCCGAGCAGCATGGCGTGGCGGCCTTCGCCCAGCATGCCATCCTTGCGGGCGGCGTAGAGCGCGTTGGGCAGCGAGGCCGCGATCTGGTTGCCGTGATCGGCGAAGATATCGACGACGCGGTCGGGCCGCTCGCCCACCAGATGGCGCATATATTCGAGGCCGGGCGCGCTGGCCTGGTGGCAGATAAAGGCGTCGACCTGGTCGCGCACGATGCCGGCCTGGGCCAGGGCGCGATCGATCACGCCCGGCAGGTGGCGTCCGGCGGCCTTGAAGATGGCGAATGGGTCCATGTGGAACTTGGCGCCGTCGGCGATGGCGTCGAAGCCGTCCTCGACGCGGATCCTGGTGCCGCCCGACCGCAGGTGCGCCGTGTCCTTGCCCGCGCTGAAGGTCTGGAAGACGGTCGACAGCACCGCCGGGCCGTCCGCGTCGTCGTGCGCCTCCAGGCACACCGCGGCGGCGCCGTCGCCGAAGATGGCCGACGCCTTGGGGTGACCGTAGTCGAGTCCGGCCGAGGCGATATCGCTCGACGCGATCAGCGCCCGGCGGAAGCGGCCGGCCTTCATCGCCATGCTGACCAGGTCGAGCGCGTTCAGGAACGACAGGCAGGTCATGTTGACGTCGAAACAGGGAATGCCCGACTTCGTCAGGCCCAGCTCGTGCTGGATCAGCACCGAAGTGCCGGGAATGGGCTGTTCCATCACGCCGCAGGCGCCGACCAGCACGTCGACCTCATCGGCCGCCCAGCCGGCTTCGTTGAGGGCTTCCTCACAGGCCCGCGCCGCCATGAAGGAGGTGGTTTCGCCACGGTCGGCGATGCGGCGCGAGGAAATGGCGAACTGGGTTTCGGTCCATCCGTCCGGTTGTCCATAGACGGCGTCGAGCGCCGACGAGGGCTGGATAAGGGCCGGACGGTAGTGGCCGCAGCCCCGGATAGCGACTGCAATGGGATAGGTCATAGGGCGCCAGGGGGTAAAAGCGTTTCCTGAAGCGACTATAACAGCGCCGAAATGGTCTGGCTACAATTTTTTGAACAATGTTCAAAAATATTGCGTGGTCTACCAGAGGGTGGGATCGGTGCGGTAATAGGGGCGGATATCCGTTACAGGCATACCCGCTGACCGGGCCGCTTCCACGCCTTCGTCGCTGTCCTCGAAAGCATGGGCGCGGGCAGGGGCGACCTTCAGCCGGTCGGCGGCGGCCAGGTATATATCCGGATGCGGCTTGCCGCGGTTCACGTCCTCGATGGTGACGACGGCGTCGAACAGGGGCAACACGCCGATGGAGTCGAGGATGGCGCGGACGATCCTGCCCGTGCCGGCCGAGGCCACGGCCATCTTCAGCCTGCCATGGTGCCGGCGCGCGAGATCACAGGTGAGGGCGATAGGCGTAACGGCGCTGACATAGCCGGGGAAGGCTTCGATGGTCAGGCGGGCGATTTCGGCGTCGTCCAGCGTGACGCCATGCGTTTCCTGGATGGATTTCAGCAGGAGCGTCCGCGACAGGCCCAGCCGCGCGGCATAGAATTCGGCTTCGAATTCGTAATCGAAGGCGCGCATGACATCGCGAAAACAGCGGAAATGGGCGGCGAAGGTGTCGGCCAGCGTCCCGTCGCAGTCGAAGACCAGGGCTTCGGCATCGGGCGCGATGTCGATAAGGGGAGGGGTATCCATGGCCGTGGCAATGGACCGCCCGCTCCCCACCGTCAAGGTGATGCGGCTGTTATTTTACGTCGAGACGGAACGGCACCGCCGGCAGGTCGTCGGCGCTGTAGAGGTTGACATAGGGCGCGTCCGACCAGGCATAGCGCACGCTCGTGACCTCGGGCGCATTGGCGCCCTTCAGCACGACCGTATCGCCTGACGGCCAGGCCACCGCGAACTTGCACGCGTCGCCGGCACAGACCTCGAAGCCGATGGCGGTATCGGAGCTGTAGCTGCGCAGGCCGCCATTGGTGTCCTTGAAGCTGACGACCAGGTCGCTGCCGGAACGGGTCACGCCCGTGGCCTCCGGCCCGCCCGGCGTCACGGCCTCGCCATAGGCGACGGCGCGCGCGCCGCGCGCCAGGCGCTGGGCCACGATATTCTTCTGCGTCGGGTGGATGTCGCTGCGGTCGCCGACATCGATGGTGACGGCCAGCGCGGCGTGCGGATCGCCCTTGACGGCCAGGGCCTGGGCTTCGCGCAGTTCCGCCCAGCCGGATGGGCCGGGTTGCGTCGACACCGAGCCGTAGGACGACAGCTGCGCCACCAGGAACGGCATGTCGGGCTGGCCCCAGGCCTTGCGCCAGTCGTTCATCATCAGCGGCAGCAGGGTCTGGTATTCCTTGCCGGCGCCGGTATTGGCCTCGCCCTGGTACCAGGCGGCCAGCTTGACCGAATAGCCGGCCAGGGGCGCGATCATGCCGTTGTAGAGGGTGGTGAAGCTGGTCGGGATATCCCACGGCGCCGGCGGGATCGACAGGCCCTTCAGGCGGGTGGTGACCTTGTACTTCCACGGTGCGTTGAGCGGAATGTACTGGCCGTCGCTCGTCTTTACGGCGCGGTTCTGCACCTGGCCGGTTAGGCCGCCATTGCCGCCGCCGCCCGACAGGACGCGCACGACAATGACGTTGGCGCCGGGCTTGAAGGCGCCGGCCGGCACCTTGTAGTCGCGCCACAGCCACGACATGGCGCCGCCGCCGACGCGCACGCCGTTGACCCAGGTGGTGTCGTAGGTGTCGATCGCCCCGAGCGTCAACTCATTGGCGGTCTTCGCCTGGGCGTCGGTGAGCGTCACCGTCGTGCGGAACCAGGCGACGCCGTCGAAGTCCTTGAAGTCGGCAATGCCGGTGTCTTTCCACGACGAGGCTGGGGTCAGGCCCGGCCAGGCGGTGTCATTGAACTTGGGGGAGATATAGGCGCGCTGCGCCTTCATGGTGGCGTCGTGGGCGTCCCACCAGGCTTCCTCGGCTTCGCCTTGTTGCGCCATCGCCTTTTCGGGTGACGCCCCATAGGCCGTGACCATGTCGACGCCCTTGGTATAGGTGGGAAGGGTGCGCAGGGCCCCCGCGCTGATCCAGCCCTGGATGGTCGTGCCGCCCCAGTCGCTGTCGATGAATCCTACGGGGACGTTCTGCTCTTTCTGCAGCGTCTTCGACATGTAGTAGCAGACGGCCGAGATATCGCCGGTGGTGTCGGGGCCGGCCACCTTCCAGGCGGCGGCTGTCTTCAGGTCGTCGAGCGGCGCCGGTTCGCTGTCGTTCTCGATCTTGATGAAACGGATATTGCTGTTGGCGGAGCCGCCGATTTCGCCCCAGGCTCCGGTGGAGAGGCGGGCCGGGAACTGCATGTTCGACTGGCCGCTGCACAGGTAGACGTCGCCGACCATGACGTCATTGAGCGTCGTCGTCGCATTGCCTGCTGTCGCGGTCAGGGTGTAGGGGCCGCCGGGCTTGAGGGCGGGCAGGGCGGCGCGCCACTTGCCCTTGGCGTCGGCGGTCGCGGTGACCGACTGGCCGTTGAGCGAGACCGTCACGGCCTGCGACGGCGCGGCCGTGCCCCAGACATTGGCCGGCATCCCGCGCTGCAGGACGGCGTGGTCGCCGAAGATGCGCGCAAATTTGGGGGCTGAATCCTCAGCATGGGCGCCGGCGGCGGCGAGCGCGAGAACGGAAATGGCGGCGCAGAGGTGGCGTTTGGTCATGGCGGTCTCCCTTTTGGCATCCGGTTTGCCGGATTATCTATTTATGTCAGATTAAATAGGTGCCTCAGCCGCGGCGATTTGCCAAGCATCGTATTGTGTCGTGCCTGAAATGTTACGGACACGAAGGCGGCGGCCGAATGAACCCAAAATAATATAAGGCCTCCGGTTTCGTTCAGGTGCTGAGTCCTAAGGTCCATTCACCGCATGAGAAGCGGATTTCGAAAGGTCCAAGCCATGAAAAAGCAAATCCTGATCACCCTGTCCCTGGCCGCCGCCCTGACGTCGGCCGCTGTCGCCGGTTCGGCCTCCGCCATGACGCACTGGCAAGGCGAACATCCGCGCCGCGTCGAGGTCAATGCGCGCCTTGCGTACCAGCATCACCGCATCGCCGAGCAACGCCGCGAAGGCGAACTGACCCGCCGCCAGGCGCATGAAATCCGCGCGGAAGAGCACGGCATCCGCGCCGAGGAACGCTTCGATGCCGCCAGGCATCACGGCCACCTGACGCGCGCCGAACAGCATCGCCTGAACCATCAGGAAAACCGGGTCAGCCGCCAAATCGGCCGCTAGGTTTCCGGCTGCGAGACCGATCGGAAGGCCCGCGAACACTGTTCGCGGGCTTTGCCGTTTACAAAACGCCAATTGTGATGTTGGTTAACGATGTAACGTTATTTCATCGGAGCCATCCGGCATGCTGAAGCGCGCGCTTGTCCTGACCTCGTCCCTTTTTGCGCTGGTGGCCGTCCAGGCCGTGGCCCAGGACGCCCCGAAGCCGGCCCCCATGCCGCCGGCCGTTCCTGCGGCCCGCGACATCGACTATCCCGGCGTCATGACGGTCGCGGTCGACGCCACCGACATCCAGCGCCGCATCTTCCGCATCCACGAAACCATCCCGGTAAAACCGGGCGAACTGGTCCTGCTGGCGCCGAAATGGCTGCCGGGCGACCATGAGCCGGACGGCGAGGTCGTCAAGATGGCCGGTTTCACCTTCGCCGGCAATGGCAGCCCCATTGCCTGGACGCGCGACACGGTCGAGGTCAATGCCTTCCATTTGACGGTTCCCGCCGGCGTCACCGAGATCACCGCCGACTTCCAGTACCTGGCGCCGGTGACCGGCGATGTTGGTCGCGTCGTGGTGACGCCCGACATGCTGAACCTGCAATGGACGTTCGCCACGCTCTATCCGGCCGGCTATTATGTCAGCCGCATTCCGGTGACGGCCAGCGTCAGGCTTCCGGCGGGCTGGAGCCAGGGTTCGGGCCTGGATGTCGCGGCGACCTCGGCCGACAACGTGGTCAGCTTCAAACAGGTCAGCTTCGAGACCCTGATCGATTCGCCTTTGTTCGCCGGCAGGAATTTCAAGCGCATCGACCTCGATCCGGGCGCGGCGGTGCCGGTGCATCTCGATATCGTCGCCGACAAGGCGTCGAGCCTGGAGGTGCCGGAAGACGTCGTGGCCATCCACCGCAAGCTGGTGCAGCAGGCCTACAAGCTTTATGGCGCGCACCACTACGACCACTACGACTTCCTGGTGGCGGCGACCGACTCTCTCGGCGGCATCGGGCTTGAGCACCACCGCAGCTCGGAAAACAGCGTCGAGACCAACTATTTCACCGAATGGAAGACGGCCTTTGTCGGCCGCGACCTGCTGGCGCATGAGTTCACCCATTCGTGGAACGGCAAGTTCCGCCGGCCCTACGACCTGTGGACGCCGGATTACCAGATGCCCATGCGCGACTCGCTGCTGTGGGTCTACGAAGGCCAGACCGAATACTGGGGCAATGTGCTGGCGGCGCGCTCCGGCCTGTTCGACAAGGACCAGTATCTCGGCCGCCTGGCCGTGCTGGCCGGCTATTACGACAACCTGGCGGCGCGCCAGTGGCGCGACCTTCAGGACACGACCAACGATCCGATCATCGCCCAGCGCGCGGCGCAGTCGTGGCCGAACTGGCAGGCGTCCGAGGAATATTACGACCAGGGCGCCTTCATCTGGCTCGACGCCGATACGCTGATCCGCCAGAAGACAGGCGGAAGCAAGTCGCTCGACGATTTCGCCAAGGCCTTCTTCGGCGTGAAGAATGGCGATTGGGGTACGGTCACCTATACGTTCGACGATGTCGTCAGGACGCTGAACGCCATCTATCCCTACGACTGGAAAACCTTCCTGGAAACGCGCCTGAAGGACCATGGGCAGAAGCCGCCTTTCGACGGCATCACCCGCGCCGGCTACAAGCTGGTCTATACCGATACGCCGAACGACTATTTCAAAGGCCGCGAAACCCTGCGGAAATTCACCGACTTCAGCTATTCGCTGGGCTTTGCCGTCGGCAAGGACGGCAATCTGCGCAACGTCCTGTGGGACAGCCTGGCCTTCAAGGCCGGCCTGACCATCGGTACGACGATCGTGGCGGTCAACGGCGACGAATACGATGCCGACAGCCTCAAGGACGCGATCAAGGCGGCCAAGGGCACAAAGGCGCCGATCGAACTGCTGGTCAAGAAGGACGGCCATTTCCGCACGGTCAGCTTCGATTACCACGGCGGGCTGCGCTATCCCAACCTGGTGCGCATCGACGGCACGCCCGACCTGTGGGCGGATATCCTGGCGGAGAAGAAATAGAGATTAGCGCCGGATAACGACCAGGCTGGCCATCAGCGCCGGCGCGCTGGCCAGCCACGCCTGTGCCAGCGGCGACCTATAGGCGTCCTGCGCGTCGGCCAGGTGCCATATGCCAAGCCCGTAGACGGTCGCAAAGGCCAAAGCGGCGACTGCGAGGCGTTTGGCGACAAGGGCAGAACGCAGGGCGGCCGGTGACCGGCCGCTGTGCGCGCCATTGATGATCTTCAGGAAGAGCGTGTCTGTTAGCCAAGCAGTGGCCGTCAATCCAGTCGCCACCGGCAGGACGACCGGCCACCAGGTGTCGACAAGCAGTGTCCTTTCCAACGGATGGAAGGTGTGGCGCCAGTAGAGGCCGAAGAGAACCATGAATATCGTGGCGCCGACCATAAATACGGCCGGCGTCGAGGGGGCTGCCGGTTTCGGCGGGCGCACCTGGAACTGAACGTCCGTCGCGCCGCGATTATAGTAATCTTTGAATGCAAAATGATAGACGAGGCCGCCGACGATAAGGGCAACGACGCTTGCCGGCAGTCCCAGATCCTTCCACGGCGGGGAGGTTACCTCCACGTAGAAAAAATAGCCGAACGCCGCAGCCATCGCCAGCAAGGCCAGGGATGTCAGGCCGTGTATAATCGCGCGCTTCATAATCTTCCCCCTCGATATTTCCAATCAGGCTGACACGTTTGGGCAGCCTGTCAAGTGTGCGGCATTTGGCGCTTCCTTTCGCGCATGAAGAATGCTTCAACCGTGAAAACGAAGGGGAAGGACGTTATGAAAAAGATCATCATGCCTCTGCTGGCGACGCTGGCCCTGGCCGCTGCGTCGGCTACCGCCGCACCGATCCGCGTTGAAGGCGGCCTGATCAACGGCGCCGAAAAGGACGGGGTGAAGACCTGGTTCGGCGTGCCCTATGCCGCGCCGCCGGTGGGGCAGAACCGCTGGCGCGCGCCGCAGCCCGTCGTCGCCTGGGCGGGTGTGAAGGACACGACAGCGTTCTCGCCTGCCTGCCGCCAGACGGCGACCTGGATCCCCAAGCCGCAGAGCGAAGACTGCCTCTATCTCAACATATGGGCGCCGAAAGCGGCGAAGGGCCAAAGGCTGCCGGTCATGGTGTGGATCCATGGCGGCGGCTATTACGGCGGCACGGGCTCGCAAGCCGGTTATGATGGCGCAAGCCTGACGCGCCGGGGCGTCATCGTCGTGACGATCAATTACCGCCTCGGCATCTTCGGGTTCTTCTCGCATCCCGAGCTGGCCGCCGAAGGCAAGGTGGACGGCAACCAGGGCCTGCTTGACCAGGTCTCGGCGTTGAAATGGGTGAAGAAGAATATCGCGGCCTTTGGCGGCGATCCCTCCCGCGTCACCATTTTCGGCGAATCCGCCGGTGGGGAATCGGTCGCCGTATTGACGACATCGCCGCTGGCCCGCGGCCTTTTCCAGCGCGCCATCGCCGAAAGCGGCAACATGGCCATGCCGATCGACGCCCGCGAATACCATTGGTTCGACAGGGCGAAGGCCGAAGCCGACGGACTGGCGGCGGGCAAGGCGCTGGGCGCGCCGCATCTGGCCGACCTGCGCAAGCTCGATACCGAAACGGTCATCGCGCAGGCCTGGTCGCCGCGTCCGGTGGTCGACAACTATCTGATCCCGGCCGACATGACGGCGGCCTATGGCAAGGGGCTGCCGGCCCGTGTGCCGCTATTGGTCGGCTGGAATGCCGACGAGGGCAAGGACCTGGCGCCGGAAATCCTCGGCACCAGCGATTTTACCCTGGCGCGCTATCCCGCGCTGGTCGAAACCCTGCTGGGGCACACGCCGCTGCCAGGTCTGCTCGATGCCTATCCGGCGAAGAGCGACACCGAGGCGAAGGCTGAGGTCAACCGCCTGACGACCGACTACTGGGGCTGGCGGATGTGGCAGTGGGCGAAGCTTCATCGCGCGTCGAAAAGCGGTCCCGCCTATGTCTACGAATTCGTACATGTGCCGGCCGAACCGGCTACGCCGTGCGGCTATGGCTGCGGAGCAGGGCACGGCGCCGAAATCCAGTACGCCTTCGACCAGTTGGCGCAAGATCGGCGGCAGTGGACGGCGGACGATCGCCAACTGGCCGACCGCATGGCCACCTACTGGACAAACTTCGCCAAAACCGGCAATCCCAACGGCACGGGCGTGCCCGCATGGCCGGCTTTCGACGGTAAGGCGTCGGTGATCCGCCTGGGCAGCGACGCCGAGGTCAAGGCGGCGCCGGCCCTGCCGGATTATCATCTGATCGATGCACAGCCCTGACCGTTGACACCGGCGTCCGCTCCGGCAACAAGTATGGTGTGTAACCATTTCGGGGGCGCCTCCAGTGAAAATCCGTTCTATGCTCGGCCTTGCTGTGATGGCTCTGTCGTTTGCCGCGTCGGCCCATGCGGAAGACCCGTGGATCGTCCGGCCGGAATGGGTGGCGGCGCATGAAGCCTTCCTGGCGTCCGATGCCCTGAACGGCCGCGGCAGCGCGACGCGCGACGAAGCCATTGCCGCGTCTTACGTCGCCTCGCAGTTCCAGGGCTACGGGCTGAAGACCGCGCCGGGCATGACCGGCTATCTGCAGTCCGCCGTCATCGTGCGGCCGCGTCTGGACGGGCCGGTCAACCTGACGGCCGGCACGGCCACGACAACGGACGGGTTGACGCTGCTGACCTCGTCGGGGCAAGCGACGGCGGGTGCACTGACCGTCTTTACCGGTGACGACCCCAAGACCCTGCCGTCGACCGATGTCGTGCTGCTGGCGCCGTCGAGCCAGGCGGCGCTGACCGGCTATATGCGCGCGGCGCCGGGCAAAAACATCAAGCTGCTGATCGTGCGCGAAAGCGAGGAGGCCAAAAAGATCTGGGGCGTCTTCGGCAACAAGACCTCGATGACGCCGCATCTCGACGGTGACGCACCGGAGCGCCCGCGCATCAATATCGTCGTGCTGTCCGCTGCCGTCTTTGATGCGCTGAAGGCGCAGCCGGGCGTCAATGTCGCGCTTAATCTGCCGCCGGTCGTTGAGGATCGCAGCACCACGACCAATGCCATCGGCTTCTTGCCGGGCAGCGACCCCAAGGCCGGGGTCATCCTATATACGGCGCACCTCGATCATTTGGGCGTGCGTCCCGACGGCGTCATCATGCACGGGGCGAATGACGACGCGTCGGGCACGACGGCGGTGCTGGAAATCGCCCATGCCCTGGCGACCGGTCACACGCCGCGCCGTTCGATCCTGTTCGTCGCTTACGGTTCCGAGGAGATCGGCGAGTTCGGCTCGAACTATTTCGGCAAGCACCCGCCGGTGCCGCTGACCGATATCGTCGCCAATATCGAGTTCGAGATGATCGGCGCCCAGGATCCGAAGCTGCCGCAGAATACGCTGATGATGACGGGGTTCGAGCGCTCGGACCTCGGCGAGGCGCTGAAGGCGCACGGCGCCCTGGTGACCGGCGATCCCTATCCGGACGAGCACTTCTTCGAGCGCTCGGACAATTATCAGCTGGCGTTACAGGGCATTGTTGCGCACACCGTATCGGGCTGGGCGACAACGCCGACCTATCACAGTCCGACTGACGATCTTGCGCACCTGAACCTGCCGTTCATGAAGGCGGCCATTCAGTCGCTGATCGGCCCGGCCAAATGGCTGGCCGACAGCGACTTTACGCCGCAATGGAAGCCCGGCGGCAAGCCCGTCAGGTGATTTCGGCCATGTGCATCGTCGACAGGCCCGCTTCGAAGGCCTTAACCGTCATGGGTTTGGCCGGCGTAAAGCGGACGATGACCGGCTCACCCGGCAGGACGTCGAAATAGTTGTCGCTGAAGCGGCCCTCGGCGTCGTGGCTGAGACAAAGATTCTTGACCAGCGTCGCCGAGGTCAGGCCGATGGCGATGTCGCCGCCGACCGCCTTGACCGTCGTCTTGAGGGCGGGGTTCGGCAGCTTCACGTCCTTGATGGGCGCGAAATAGACGATGTTGCTGTTGAGCAGCGTGCCGCCGATGGTGGGCTTTCCGCGCACGGCCGACAGGGCCGGCACCTTGCCGCGCGTCAGGTCGTAAAGCTGGACCGATAACAGGACATCCGTCGGCGCCGCGCCGTTCAGGATATCCTTTACGGTCCCGCCATAGACCACGGCGCTGCTATTGGCCTTAAGGTCGATATGCTGGCTGTTCAGCGAGCGGATATTGCCGTTGAAATCCATGACGCGCAGCACCAGCAAGGCGCGGCGGTCGTCGAGCAGGTCGCTGATCGCGGTGATGGTCAGCTTGTCGCCATCGATGACCGGCGAGACCAGCACGGCATCGAAGGCCTTGACCGCGAAATATTGCTGCGCCTTCCAGCGGCCGTAATAGTCGATGCTGGACCACGAGGCGACCGGCCAGCAGTCGTTGATCTGCCAGAACAGCGAGCCCATGCAATAGGGCATGCGCGCGCGGTGCGCCTCCATGGCGACCTTGATGCCCTCGGCCTGCAGGACCTGGCCGACATAGAGGAACTGGCGGAAGTCGGCCGGCACCTTATAGTCGCGCTGCATGTAGTTCTTGATCGTGCCGTTGCCGATCGACGAGCGCTGGTGCGCCTTCATGACCTCGGAAAAGATGTCGTAGTCCTGCGGCTCGGCATAAGCCTTGACCGTCCTGAATTCCGGGAAGGACTGGAAGCCGTACTCGCTCATGAAACGGCCGATGTGCGTGCGGTATTCGGCGAAGGGCTTCTGGCCCCACCACACGTCCCAGTAATGGATATCGCCCGACTGCGTCGGCGTATTCAGGTCGGCATGCTTGACGTTGGTGCCGTCCCAATCCGCCAGGGGCGATGACGGGCGGTAGGTCCGTTGCGGGTCGTATTGCGCGATCGTCTCGGGCAGGATCTTGTGGAAGATGGCTTCGTAACCGCGCCACAGCTGGGCTCGCTGGGCCTCGGTGTAATTCTGCTTCCAGCCCCAGCCGCCGTTCGGTACGTCGTTTTCCCAGGCGGAATCGATCTCGTTATTGCCGATCCAGATGGCGATCGAAGCGTGGTGGCGCAGGCGCTTGACGTTGTAGACGGCTTCGGCCCGCACATTGTCGAGGAAGGCCTGGTCGTCGGGATACATCGAGCAGGCAAACATGAAGTCGTGCCAGATCAGTATGCCGTTTCTGTCGCACTGGTCGTAGAAGTAGTCGTCTTCGTAGACGCCGCCGCCCCATACGCGCAGCATGTTCATATGCGTGTCGACGGCCGATTTAACGACGCGGTCATAGACGGCCGGTGTCACGCGCGTCAGGAAGTTGTCGTTGGGGATGTAATTGGCGCCCTTCATGAAGACGGGAACGCCGTTGAGCTCGACATAGAAGCTCTTGCCGTCAGCGTCGGGCTTTTGCACGATCTTCAGCGTGCGCAGGCCGGTCCTGACGGTGCGGCTGTCGCTGGTGCCGGCGGTGACCAGTTGGCCCTTCAGCGTATAGAGGAAGGCGTCGCCGAGGCCGTTCGACCACCACAGTTTCGGTTTGTTGACCGTGACGCTGACGCTGGCCGTGTTGAGGCCGGGCTTGAGATCGACCGTCGCCTGGCCCTTGATCGACGCGTCGGTCGGGCTTTGCAGGTGGATCGTTGCCTGGCCTGCCGCATCGGCCTGGATTTCGAAGACGGCAGTCAGGTGCGCCACGTCCTTCGACACGCTGTCCTGAACGATATTGAGGTCGCTGATGCGTGCTGCGTTCCACGCGCGCAGCGTCACCGGGCGCCACAGGCCCGAGGTGACAAACCGCGGGCCCCAGTCCCAGCCGTAGTGGTAACCGGCCTTGCGCGTAAAGACGCTGACCTTCTTGTCGCCAAGTCCGCCGTTTTCGCTCTGGTCGTTGCTGGCCGGCGGAATGAAGCCGAAGGCGTCGAGCGCCTTGAGGCCCAGCGCGATCGGCGAATGGAAATAGACGCGGAGCGCGTTGGCGCCCGGCTTGGCATGGGCCTTGATATCGGCGGTCCATTCGCGGAACATGTTATCGGCGGACAAAACCTTGACGTCGTTGAGATAAACGTCGGCATAGGTATCGAGGCCGGCAAAGACCAGTTCGACATGGTCGCGCTTCAGAGTCGCCGCGTCGATCGTGACGGTGGTGCGGTATTCCCAATCCTTCTTGTCGATCCATTGCTGGTCGCGCTCATTGGTGCGGTAGAAGGGATCGGCGATCTTTTTATTGGCCAGCAGGTCGGTATGGACGGTTCCCGGCACGGTGGCTGCCAGCCAGTCGTTCGTGTCGGCCTGGCGGAACTGCCACGGCGCGGTAAGCGGACGTTCGAAGGGACCGTTGCCGGCGGCCGGCTTGCGGGCGGTCTTGCCTTGTGCCTCAAGGGTCGGGGCCAGCGTCAGGGCCAGGCCCAGGCCTGCGCCGGATGCCTTGAGCAAGGTACGCTTGTCGAAACGGGCCATGGTCGTCCTCTCCATCTGTTACCGGCCGTCCATATCAGGGCGACTCGTATTTATTATTTCGTTTTTAATAAATAGCTTCGTAACCGATTGCAAGCGTCCGTAGCGGGGCGTCAGAGCTCCTTGACGCTCGGCTCCGATGGCATCGGCTTGAAGCCGAAGCGGCCGGCCACGGCGGCGATCACCGTCGTAAAAATAATGGACGGCAGGACGCCGAAGTGCTGGCCGACCCACACCGAAGAGAAGCTGAGCAGCGGTGGCATCAACAGCAGACGGAAGAAGACCAGCCAGCGGAAGCCCAGGCCGATACGCGAATCGATGTGACGCGCGATCAGGGCGAGATAGGCCCACAACAGCGCCATGATCGTGCCGGCGATCGAGATCAGGCCGATATAGGCCTGCACAGCGACAGGCTGCGTGACATGCTCGAGCAGCATGGCGTTGGCGAAGGGCATCAGCGAAATCGCCAGCAGGAAGGCCAAGTTGAGCAGCGAGGCGGGCTCGCTGAACTTCTGCACGTGGCGGAAGATGAAGCGGTGCGCGGTCCAGAAGCAGGCCAGGGCCGAGAAGCTGATGACGTAGCAGATTACCCGCCCAAACAGCGTATGCAGTAGCGAGCCCCATGATCCGTCCCAGCCTTCGGGTGGATGCAGTTCGATGACGAGAATGGTGATGGCGATGGCGAAGACGCCGTCGGAAAAGAAGATCAGCCGCTCCAGGTCGTAGGTCTTTTCCGGCGTGTCGTGCGTTTTCATCAGCCCCTCCAGTCGGGACTGTAATCTGTCGCAGGCTGTCTTTATGTCAAGCTTGAGTTGGGCGCGGGCGCGGCCTAAAACGCGGCTTATGATCCGTCTCTTTCTTCCCGACAGCCCCGACCTTGCCAAAGGCGTTTCCATTGTCCTGCCGCCCGATCCGTCGCGGTACCTGGGGGCCGTGATGCGCAAGGGACCGGGCGACGAAATCCTCGTGTTCAATGGCCGCGACGGCGAATGGCTGGCGCGCATCGACGCCGTGGGCAAGAAGAGCGTGACCCTGATCGCCGACCGCCGGACGCGTCCGCAGCCGCAAGGGCAGGGGCCGGTCCTGCTGGTGGCGCTGATCAAGCGCGCGCGGCTGGCGACCATCGTCGAGAAGGCGACCGAATTAGGCGCCAGCAAGGTCCAACTGCTGATCACGCACCGGTCCAATTCCGACCACACCAATGTCGAGCGCCTGACCCTGATCGCGCGCGAGGCCGCCGAGCAGACCGAGCGGCTGGACGTTCCGGAAATCCTGGCCCCGGTGAAGCTCGACCGTCTGCTCGACGGCCTGGACTATTCGGCGGTGTTTTTCGGCGACGAGGATTCGACGCATGAGGATGACAAGGCCACGCTGTCGATGCTGAAGGCCGTCGAAGGTTCTGATCCCGATCGAGCCGCTATCCTGATCGGCCCGGAAGGCGGGTTTGATGATGACGAGCGCCAACGCCTGCGGGCCCTGCCGAATGTTCATCCGGTGAATCTGGGCCCGCGTATCCTGCGCGCCGATACGGCGGCCATTTCCGCCCTGACGCTTTTCCAGGCCGCGGCTGGCGACTGGACGTAAGGGACCACAGATTACACAGATTATTCCGAGGCTTACGGGCCACGCCAAAGTCGGGAAGGATTGCGCGAAGCGCATTTCCTTTGCCTACGCTCAGGAACCCGGCAAGGCGCTGAATAATCTGTGAAATCTGTGTAATCTGTGGATTTTCTTCACTTAAATCGGACAACCGGCGCAAAAGGTCCGCCAATTTAGCAAAGCTGACTTGTACGTCAGCCGCAGGCGGCCCATATAGGCCCGGCTTGGCTACACAGTAACAGGAACGGAGACAGATGGCTTACAATACCGATGCAGAGCCGCTCCGGTCCTTTTCCGAGCTCGTCGGCTATTTCGAAGCCGGCTGCAAGCCGCGCGAACGCTGGCGCATCGGCGCCGAGCATGAAAAGTTCGTCTTCCATACCGACACCCTTCGCCGCCCGCAGTACGCCGGCCCCGACGGCATCCAGGCCATGCTGAAGGGCCTGATGCGTTTCGGCTGGGACGGCGTCTATGAAAACGACACCCTGATCGCCCTGACGCGCAAGGGCGCGTCGGTTTCGCTGGAGCCGGGCGGGCAGTTCGAACTGTCGGGCGCGCCGCTTCTGACCATCCACGATATCTGCGAGGAAACGGGCCAGCACCTTGAAGAGGTCAAGGCGGTCGCCTCGGAAATCGGCCTCGGCTTCCTCGGCGTCGGCTTTTCGCCGCTGTGGACGCGCGAAGAGACGCCGATCATGCCCAAGGGCCGCTACAATATCATGCGCGCCTATATGCCGAAGGTCGGTGGACTGGGCCTCGACATGATGCTCAGGACCTGCACGGTCCAGGCCAATCTCGACTACGAGTCGGAGGCCGACATGGTGCTGAAGTTCCGCACGTCGCTGGCCCTTCAGCCGATCGCCACGGCCCTGTTCGCCAATTCGCCCTTTACCGAAGGCAAGCCCAACGGCTTTCTGTCGGCGCGCGCCAATGTGTGGACCGACACAGACGCCGACCGCACCGGCATGCTCGATTTCGTCTTCGAGGACGGTTTCGGCTTCGAGCGCTACGCCCGTTATGCGCTGGACGTCCCCATGTACTTCGTCCACCGCGATATCCCGGAAAACGGCGGCTACATCGACGCTTCGGGCCAGGATTTCAAAGCCTATATGAAGGGCGAACTGCCTGCCATGCCGGGCCAGTATCCGACCATGGACGACTGGGCCGACCACCTGACGACCCTGTTCCCTGAGGTGCGCCTTAAAAAGTACCTGGAAATGCGCGGCGCCGACGCCGGTCCGTGGAGCCGCCTGTGCGCGCTGCCGGCCTTGTGGGCGGGCCTGCTCTACGACCAGCCGTCGCTGGAAGCGGCGTGGGAGCTGGTCAAGGGCTGGACGTCCGATGACCATAACGCGCTCCGCGGTATGGCGGCGAAAACCGGCCTGAAGGGCGAGATCGCCGGCCGGCCGGTCAAGGAGTGGGCGGTCGACGTGCTGAATATCGCCAAACAGGGTCTGAAGAATCGCAACTACCTTTCGGGCGGTCTGGTCGATGAAACCGGCTATCTCGGCGAGTTGTTCGAGATCGCCGAGTCGGGGGTGACGCCCGCCGAACGCCTGCTCGACAAGTATCATGGACCGTGGCAGGGCGACCTGCGGCATCTGTACGAAGAAGAAGCCTACTAGGCTTCCACAGGTTTCGCGCGCAACAAAATCGGCGCGTGCGCTTGCATATTATACGATTTGCTGATTGTCTCGGGAAAACGGCGGGTGCCACACAACGACCCGCGATCCTTTGCGAGACCAGCATGCTCAACCTCATCTTCATCGCCGGTATCGTTATCACCGTCCTGACGGGGATTCCCGTGGCCCTGCAGATGCGCAACCACCCCAGGGGGCTCGTTGTCTGCTTCTTCATGGAGATGTGGGAACGCTTTTCCTTCTACGGCATGCGCGGGCTGTTGATCTACTACCTGACCAAGCAGTTCCTGTTCACCGACGCCCAGGCCAGCGCACAATACGCGTCATACATGACGCTGATCTACCTGATCCCCCTGGTCGGTGGTCTGGTCGCCGACCGCTGGCTGGGCACGCGACGCGCCGCAATCTTCGGCGGCATCCTGCTGGTCGTCGGGCATTTCGGCATGGCCTTCGAAGGCAAGCCCGCCCAACAAGTCCTGACCTATCAGGGCCATACCTACGAATTCGTCCGCAAGGGCATGGAAGAACCGAAGCTCGACGTCGGCGGGGGGCTCTATAGCTACCATGCCGGCGCCGACAAAAGCCTGACCATCGACAACCTGCCGGCCTCGGCACCTCTGCCCCGGACCCTCCCGGACGGTAGCTACAAACTGGATCGCAAGGTCGTGACCAACTGGGCCGAAAGCGCCTTCTTCCTGTCGGTCGCGCTGATCATCATGGGCGTCGGCTTCCTGAAGCCGAATGTGTCGACCATCGTCGGCCAGCTTTATCGCGACCGCGACCCGCGCCGCGATTCCGGCTTCCAGCTCTATTATTTCGGCATCAATCTCGGTTCTTTCTGGGCGGCCATCGTCTGCGGTTATCTCGGCGAAACCGTCGGCTGGTGGGCGGGTTTCGGCGCGGCGGGCATCGGCATGCTGCTGGGCCTGGCAGGCTTCCTGCTCGGCAAGTCGTGGCTGATGGGCAAGGGCGAGGCGCCCGATATCGAAGGCCTGAAGGCCAGGGTCGGCAATGTCGTCAGCAAGGAATGGCTGATCTACCTTCTGACCTTTGCCGGTGTGGCCGTCATCTATTTCCTGGTGCAGAAGAACGCCATCGTCTTCTACGTCCTGCTGGCCAGTTCGCTCGGCATGCTGGGTTATATCGTCTGGCACATGTTCACCAAATTCACCCGGGTCGAAAGCTTCCGAACGGCCCTGGCGCTGATCCTCAGCGTCGCCTCGATTGTCTTCTTTACGCTGGAAGAGCTGGCGGGGTCGGCCCTGTCCCTGTTCGCCGACCGCAATGTCGACCTCGACATCATTTCGGCGCCGGTGCGCTTCGACCTTCTGGGCCAGCACGTGCTCCTGGCGTCGCGTGAGCAACTGGCGGCGATGGGGGGGCAGGTGGGGCACGGGCTGTGGATCGACATGAGCTTTACCGCCGCGCAGACCCAGTCCATCAATACCGGCTGGATCCTGATCTTCGCGCCGATCTTTGCTGCGCTGTTTGCTTTCCTCGGCCGCCGCGGCGCCGATCCGGATCCGGTGAAGAAGTTCGCTTTCGGGATCGTTGCCACAGGGCTCGGCTTCCTGGTCCTCGTATGGGCCGCGCCGCTGCATAACGCCGCCTTCCAGCTGCCGCTGGTCTTCCTGGTGCTGAACTATATGCTGACGACGATCGGCGAAATGACCGTGTCGCCGGTCGGCCTGTCGCAGCAGACCAAGCTGTCGCCGGCCATGACCGTATCGACCATGATGGCCCTGTGGTTCGTCGGCACGGCCTGGGCGCAGTATTTCGGCGGCCTGATCACCGAGAAGATGAGTTCCCTGACCATCGGCGGCCACGTCGTCGATGCCGCCGAGGCGCTGCGCTCTTCGCTGTCGGTCTTCAACGCGATCGGCCTGGTGGTCATCGGCTTCGGCGCCGGCCTGTTCGTCCTGTCCTTCTTCGTCAAGGGCTGGGCGGGCGGTGTAAACGACACGGCCCCGGAAAACACCGGGGCCGGACAGAACGTCTAAAAATCCTTCTTCAGGCGCATTTCGATAATCGGCGGGATCTTGGACGTCGTGCTCTGAGTCAGTACGACCGGTGAGAGGTCGCGCAGCCCCTGATAGACCATGCGGTCCTGACTGAAATGCATGCCGAACGGGTTCTTCAGCATGACCTTGAAGGTCAGCTTCTTCGGCGTGACGTACTGGAACCAGACCTGCGTCCAGGGCGCGAAATAGGCGTCATCCAGCTCGTTGGCCAGGTAGTTGCGGTCCTTGCCGCTGCTCTGAATATCGAAGCCCCAGCTGGTGCCTGCCCGGGCGAACTCCTGGCTGAAACTGACCGTATAGATGTGCGGCTCGACGCCGGACACCCGGCGGTCCCGGCCGGTGATCGGGTCCTTGACACAGGTCTGGCGGTAGAGCCAGTCGATGCTGAGTGTGCCGTGCGGCACCCACAGCTTGTCGAGCGGCGTGTCGAGCTTCAGGTGGACGAAATCCCACTTGGAATTGCCGATATTGCCGTTGGCCGTATAGATCTGCGCGCCGTCGTTCACGGCGATGAAGTCCGACGTGTCCTCGTAATCGTAGTGTTCCAGCGCCAGGCTGACCGCGCCCTTGTCCCAGAAGGTGTGCTCGACGATGATCGTGTTCAGCCAGTCCTTCTGCGGCACCAGGGCGGTGTTGCCGAGCGTGACGTGGCTGGTCTGCAACTGCACCGACGAGGCGAAGCCGTTGAAGCTGAGCTGATCGACCTGGCGGATCGTCTTCCAGCTGATCTTGGTGGTGTCGGTCAGGGCATAGACCGCCTGGAAGCGCGGCTTGTAATAGGTGAACGAGTCCGAGCGGTGGGCCGCCGGCACCGCGATGGTCGAGGCCTCGATCTTGAGCTCGCCTTCGAAGCTCAGTTTGCGGGTGGCCTTCCAGTTGGCGGAGACGAAGGATTCCGTGCGATTTTCCTCGACGCGGACCGTGTCGGTCGGCACGTTGAGCGGGCTTGAGCTGGTGATGAAGGTCGAGGCGCGGTCCAGGCTGTTGAACACGCTTTCCGAACCGATGTTGAAGGTCAGGCCGTCGCGCTTTTCCCACGACAGGCGGCCGTTGAGGATGTGCTCGCTGGTCTGGTTCAGGGCGCGGTAGTCGGCCGTGCCGCCGGCGTCGCTGTAGACGTCGATATCGTGGACGCGTTCATGGCGGTTCAGCACATTGAGGTTGAGGTCGAGCCCGTGGCCCAGCTTGCGCTCGTACTGGCCGCCCAGTTCACTCGGTGTGTCCTTTTCGGTGAAGTGCTCGACGCCCTTGCCGGTGTGATCGACATAGGCCGTCGCCTGTTCGTAGACCGAAGGATTGTAGGTGCCGTTGACGGTGACCTTGCCGCCCCACAGCGGCCGGGAATGCGACGCCTGGCTTTCCATGCCCGCGCCGCCGGCGTGCTGATAGATTTTCATCAGGCTGGTGCCGGCTGCGTCGGTCGAATACCGGCGGCCATTGTTGGCGCCGTTGTCGAAGAAGTCGAAGACGTCGGCGGTGATGTCGGTCGTCCTGCCGGCATGATTGCTGTTGAAGGTGGCCAGCAGCACGCCGGCATTGGTCCGCCCGTCCATGTTGCGATAGATGCCGAGCAGCGAAAAGGCCGGCTTGGCGTCGGTCTTGCGGATGACGTTGACGATCTGGCGGTGACCGTGCATGTCGATGCCCGGCGCACCGCCGGTGATCAGTTCCAGGTGGTCGACCTGCGACGAATTGATGTTGGACAGGGTGTTGCCGAGGTCGGCCTTGGTCGTCGGGCGCTGACCGTCGATCAGGACGTTGCCGGCCGTGCCGGAAAAGCCGCGGGCGCTGTCGCCGCCGATGAAGACGAAGCCGGGAACATGCAGCACCATGTCGAAGGCTGTCGACACCTGGTATTGTCTGAAGAAGTCGGTTTCGTAGCGCACCACGCTGCCGGCGGCCTGTCCGGCGGGCGGGGCGTCCTCGGCCCGGACGGTGGCGGGCAGGGTGGCAAGGCTTGTCAGGGCCGCGCAGGCCAGCAGGGCGGATTTCAGGGAAAAGGCGCGCATAGTTTACGTCTTGGGTCGGAGAGCTGGCGAGCGGCCCGGCGCCGTTCGCGAACCCAGCGATCCTGTTTCAGCCGCAATTATACAAGTTAAATGCCTGTAATCTGGTTACGGCGAAAATCGGTGGAATGCCGAATTTCGAGAAATTTTTACCTGAAATTTCAACGAAGTATAATTTTAAACTACGGCTATCTTCGTAGATTTTGCGCCACAATCATGACAAAGATTTAATTGGAAAAGGGCCGGCGGCGTTACAATTCCGCCGACGGCCTGTCTTTTTCAGCTCAAGCGCCGCATGGCTCGCCGCAGTAGCGGCGGCGCGCAGTCGCGCTTGCCAACGGCGATTGAAATCGCCGTTGGAATCAGGCGCCCGTGCCGCCGACCGTCAGGCCGCGGATGCGCAAGGACGGCTGGCCGATGCCGACCGGCAGGGACTGGCCGGCCTTGCCGCAGGTGCCGACGCCGGGGTCGAATTTGAAGTCGTCGCCGACCATGTCGACCTGGCGCATGGCGCCCGGACCGTCGCCGATCAGGGTGGCGCCCTTGACAGGCGCGCCGATCCTGCCGTCCTCGATCAGATAGGCCTCGGTGCACTGGAAGACGAACTTGCCGTTGGTGATGTCGACCTGGCCGCCGCCGAAATTGACCGCATAGAGGCCCTTCTTCGTATTGGCGATCATGTCGTCGAGCCTGTCCTTGCCGCCGCGCATGAAGGTGTTGGTCATGCGGGGCAGGGGCTGATGCGCGTACGACTGGCGCCGGCCGTTGCCGGTGGCGCGGGCGTCCATCTGACGGGCGCTCAGCCGGTCGTGCATATAGCCGACCAGGATACCGTCCTCGATCAGCGTGGTGCACGAGGTCGCCGTGCCTTCGTCGTCGATATTAAGCGAGCCGCGCGCGTCGGGAATGGTGCCGTCGTCGACGATGGTCACGCCGCGCGCCGCCACCTGTGTACCCATCTTGCCCGAAAAGGCCGAGGTGCCCTTGCGATTGAAGTCGCCTTCCAGCCCGTGGCCGACCGCTTCGTGCAGCAGCACGCCCGGCCAGCCTGGTCCCAGAACGATATCCATTTCGCCGGCTGGCGCGGGGACGGCGTCGAGATTGACCAAAGCCTGCCTGATAGCTTCGTCGACCTGGGCCTGCCACTTGTCGGGCGAGGTGATGTCGAACAGGGATATGCGCCCGCCGCCGCCGGACGAGGCCGACTCGCGGTGACCGTTCTTTTCCAGCGACACGCCGATCGACAGCCGGACCAGCGGACGATAGTCGTGATAGACCTCGCCGTTGCCGCGCAGGATGGTGATGGCGCGCTTTTCCGCCGCCAGCGAGGCCGAGACCTGGACGACATTCGGGTCGCGGTCGCGGGCATAGGCGTCGATCGCCTGGAGCAGGGCGATCTTGTCGGCGAAATCCATTTCACTCAAGGGGTCGTGCGCCTGGTAATAGCGCTGGTTCGAGCGCACCGGATTATCGTGCTTCAGCGTCACGTCGACCGCCTTGCCCTGCTTGGCCAGTACGGCGGCCTCGGCGGCGCGGCGCACGGCGTCGACCGACAACTCGGCGCTGTTGGCGAAACCGATGGTCTCGCCGGCCACGACGCGGAAACCAAAGCCCTGGTCGGCGCCGTAGCCGGCCGACTTCAGGCGGCGGTCGTCATAGACCAGCGATTCGGTCTCGCGCTTTTCGATAAAGATTTCGCCGTCGTCCGCCCCCGTCAGCGCGTCGTCGAGCAGCCTTTGCGCCAGGCTCAGGTCGAAATCCCCGAAATCGGCGGCAGAGGTGGTCGGAATCGAATCGGCAGGGGGCATGGATATCTCGTGAACTGGCGGTAACGGGCTCTATTTAGGCACGCCGGAAGGGAATTGCCAGCAAAAGGCGATGCCTGTCCTTTCGGAGGCGCGCGGCTGCGGGCATGCGACAAATGCGCGCACAGCCGCCCGCGCCTTGCCGCGGGGGCCTTGGGATTTGGAGATAGCGCCGTTTTTGTCCTTTGCAATTCCTCGCGAACACATTATGGGATCGATATGATCGGGTAGGGGACCGTGTGTCCTCCGACAGGGCGCGGCTTGATCCGGAACGCGCTGTTTAATAAAAACGGTAACCCGCCGGCGCCTGGGGCAACGGTGGTCAGGAACACGAGGAATTGCGAATGGGCATGACGCGATTGGGCAGGTCTGCGCTATTGAGCTTCGCCGCGGGCGCGGCCACGCTGCTGGCCGGGGCCTCGGCCTTCGCCGAAGAAAAGCTGAACGTCGGTCAGCCGACCGACAAGGCTATGGGCTTCCAGCCTTCGGTGACGGAACTGGGCAACAAGGTCACCTGGTTCTACAACGACCTGCTGTTCCCCATCATCGTGGTCATCTCGCTGCTGGTCCTTGCGCTGCTGGTCTGGATCGCGGTGCGCTACAACCGCCGCGCCAATCCGAACCCCGCGCGCTTCTCGCACAACACCCTGATCGAGATCATCTGGACGGTCGTCCCGGTCATCGTTCTGGTCATCATCGCCTGCTTCTCGCTGCCGCTGCTCAAGCAGTTCAACGATATGCCGACCCCGGACGTGGTCGTGAAGGTCACCGGCAACCAGTGGTTCTGGACCTACGACTATCCGGAACTGGGCGTCTCCGACGTCGAATCGCGCCTGCTGCCGGAAGCGCAGGACATCAAGAAGTCCGAGGCCAAGGGCATTCCCTACCTGCTGGAAGTCGACAACAAGCTGGTCGTGCCGGTCAACCGCGTCGTCCACATCCAGACGACCGGCGCCGACGTCATCCACTCCTTCACCGTCCCCGCTTTCCGCATCAAGATGGACGCCGTGCCGGGCCGCCTGAACAACACCTGGTTCAAGGCCACCAAGACCGGCACCTATTACGGCCAGTGCTCGGAACTGTGCGGCAAGGACCACGCCTTCATGCCGATCGAAGTCCAGGTCGTCTCCGACGCCGAATTCGACGCCTACATCATCAAGCAGGGCGGCAAGACCAAGGCCATGCTGGCGGCAGACGCCGCCGCCTCGGCCCAGGCTTCGGCCGCTGCCCAGGCCTCCGCCGCCGCGACGGCATCGGCCGCCGCCAGCTCGGCCTCCGCGTCGTCCGCGTCGCCGGCTGCACCGGCAGCCGCGCCTGCCGCCAAAACCCCGCCGGCGAAGCCGGCCGCTGCTTCCGCCGCGTCGTCGCAGTAAGAACAAGACAGTACAGAGAGAGACACCAGACATGGCTTCCCCTGCCGCCACCTCTCACGGACATGACGACCACGCTCATGACCACAAGCCGAACTTCGCCCAGCGTTGGCTGTTCACAACCAACCACAAGGACATCGGCACCCTCTATCTGCTGTTCGCCATCATGGCGGGCCTGGTCGGCGGCGCCTTTTCGGGCCTGATCCGCTGGGAACTGGCCGAGCCGGGCCTCCAGGTCTTCGCCAAGGGGTCGCTGCTCGACCACATGGGCCTGTTCAACCTGCAGAACCCCGACAACGCCAAGCACGCCTACAACTCGGTCGTCACGGCCCACGCCGTCATCATGATCTTCTTCATGGTCATGCCGGCCATGATCGGCGGCTTCGGCAACTGGTTCGTGCCGATCATGATCGGTTCACCGGACATGGCCTTCCCGCGCCTCAACAACATCTCGTTCTGGCTGCTGGTCGCCTCGTGGATCCTGCTCTGCACCTCGATCTTTACCCAGTCCGGGCCCGGTGACGGGCAGAACGGCTTCGGGGGCGGCTGGACCATGTATCCGCCCATGTCGTCGCATACGGGCTCGCCCGGGCCGGCCATGGATCTTGTGATCCTCAGCTTCCACCTGGCCGGCGCCTCGTCGATCCTCGGCGCCATCAACTTCATCACCACCATCTTCAACATGCGCGCCCCGGGCATGACGCTGCACCGCATGCCGCTGTTCGCCTGGTCGGTGCTGGTCACCGCCTTCCTGCTGCTGCTGTCGTTGCCCGTCCTGGCCGGCGCCATCACCATGCTGCTGACCGACCGTAACTTCGGCACCAGCTTCTTCGATCCGACCGGCGGCGGGGACCCGATCATGTTCCAGCACCTGTTCTGGTTCTTCGGCCACCCGGAAGTGTACATCCTGATCCTGCCGGGCTTCGGCATCATCAGCCACATCGTCTCGACCTTCTCGAAGAAGCCCGTCTTCGGTTATCTGGCGATGGCCTACGCCATGGTCGCCATCGGCTTCGTCGGCTTCATCGTGTGGGCCCACCACATGTATACGGTCGGCATGAGCTTCGACCTGCGCGCCTACTTCGTCATGGCCACGATGGTCATCGCGGTGCCGACCGGCGTCAAGGTCTTCTCGTGGATCGCCACCATGTGGGGCGGCTCGGTGGAGTTCAAGGTGCCCATGCTGTGGGCCATCGGCTTCATCTTCCTGTTCACGGTCGGCGGCGTCACCGGCGTCGTCCTGTCGAACGCCCCGGTCGACTACAGCCTGCAGGACACCTATTACGTCGTCGCGCACTTCCACTACGTGCTGTCGCTGGGCGCCGTGTTCTCGATCTTCGCCGGTTTCTACTACTGGTTCGAGAAGATGTTCGGCGTGAAGTACAACGGCTTCCTCGGCGGCCTGCACTTCTGGATCATGTTCATCGGCGTGAACGTTATCTTCTTCCCGCAGCACTTCCTGGGCCTGCAAGGCATGCCGCGCCGCTATGTCGACTATCCGACGGGCTTCAGCTTCTGGAACAACATCTCGTCCTGGGGCTACGCTATTACCCTGGTCGGCGTCATCGTCTTCCTGATCATGTTCATCGAAGCGCTGATCGTGCGCCGCAAGGGTGAAGCCAATCCGTGGGGCGAGGGCGCCACGACGCTGGAATGGACCCTGTCGTCGCCGCCGCCGTATCACCAGTTCTCGGAACTGCCGATCATCACCGACGAAGATTCGCACCACTAAGCGAGACCTTCGTCGCCTAAACTCCGGGGGTGAAGATCGCACGGTCTTCACCCCCTCTGTCTTTGAGAAGTATTGTTTTGCCCATGGCCGCCGCCGACAAAAAGCCAAAGAAGCCGCTGCGTAACGATGCCGAACTGGTGTCGGACCTGGCGCGCGACTACGCGGCGACCGATCGCCGCGGCCTGCCGGGGGACTATTTCCAGCTGCTCAAGCCGCGCGTCATGTCGCTGGTGGTGTTCACGGCGCTGACCGGTCTGCTGATTGCCGAAAAGGGCGGGCAGGCGGCGCCTATGAACCCCTATCTCGCCTTTGTCGCCGTCCTGTGCATCGCGCTCGGCGCCGGTTCGGCCGGCGCGCTCAACATGGCGCTCGAAGGCAAGACCGACGCTTTGATGCGCCGCACGCGCCAGCGCCCGGTCGCGTCCGGCCGTGTCAGCCAGAACGACGCCATGACCTTCGGCGGCGTGCTGGCCTTCCTGTCGGTCATCACCATGGGGCTGGCGCTCGACGACTGGCTGGCGGCGGGCCTGCTGGCCCTGACCATCGTTTACTATGTCGTCTTCTACACCATGGTGCTCAAGCGCCGTACGCCGCAGAACATTGTCATCGGCGGTGCGGCCGGGGCCTTCCCGCCGGTCATCGGCTGGGCAGCGGCGACGGGGCAGGCCCCCTGGCAGGCCTGGGTGCTGTTCGCCATCATCTTTTTGTGGACGCCGCCGCACAGCTGGGCGCTGGCGCTGTACACCAGCGAAGACTACGCCAATGCCGGCATCCCGATGATGCCGGTCGCCAGGGGAGCGCGCCATACCCGCCTTCTGATCCTGCTCTACAGCCTGGTCATGGTGCCGGTGGCCTGCGTGCCGGCCGTGATCGGCCTGGGCGGTGTTTTCTATGGCCTCGTTTCCGTCTTCGGCGGCGCCTGGTTCCTTTATCTGGCCCTCCGCGTCTTTTTGTCGCGGGCCGGCGATCACCCCGAGGGTGGGGAACAGAGCCTTTACGATGTTAAGAAGGAAGCGCTGGCCGCGCGCAACCTGTTCGCCTTCTCCATTATGTATCTGACCGCGCTGTTCGCCACGCTGCTGATCGAACATGCCCTGAAAGGGTTCCACCTGTGACCGACGCCAGCCCCGATCCCGTTTCGGACCGCGACGCCTACCTGAAGGCGCAGAGGCAACGGAATCTGTTTATCGCGCTGGGCCTTCTGGGCTTCGTCGTCCTGGTCTTCTTCATCTCGATGACCCGGATGGCGGCCGGATTGAAGCACGACGCGCAGATGCGCCAGGATTACCGGTCCTCGGTCGCCGCCTCAGTCGATGCCTCGACCACCAAGGGTCAAAAATGATCCGTGGCGTTCGTTTTTTCAGCTCAGGCGCCGCATGGCTCGCCACATTCGCGGCGGCGGGCGGTCGCCCTTGCCAGCTGGGTTGGAACAGATGAACAAGAACCTCCGCACGGTCTGGATACTGGTCGGCGCCTTCGTGGCGATGGTCGGCCTGGCCTATGCGTCGGTTCCGCTCTACCGCGCCTTCTGCTCGGCCACCGGCTTCAACGGCGAGGCCCGCCGGGCGCGCGAAGCGCCGCGCTATGCCGTCAACAAGGTCATGCGCGTCCATTTCGACGTCAACACGCCCAACATCCCGTGGAAATTCAAGCCGGCGGTGCCGTATCTCGATACCCAGGTCGGCAAGACCAAGCTGGTGACCTTTACCGTTACCAACATGGCCGACCATCCAATCACGGGACGCGCCAGCTTCAACGTCCTGCCCGACACCATGGGCGCCTATTTCATGAAGCTGCAGTGCTTCTGTTTCCAGGATCAGACGCTGAAACCCGGGGAAAGCCGCGACTTCCAGGTCGTCTATTTCCTCGATCCGAAACTGATGAAGGATGACGACACAAAGGGCATTGGCGACGTCACCTTGTCCTATACTTTTTTTGAATCCAAAGGCGGCGGAAAATCCGGCACATGATCGGGCGGGCTCCATTGTCTTTAACGGGAAATTGGCATAAACGGGATTCCTGTTATGCCCATGGCAAAAGCCAGGCGGGGACGTTCGCGTCTCTAAAGCGTGGCCAATAAATAGGTGAGCGAAATACGACATGTCCCAGCACGGCGTTAAGCACGACTACCACATCATCGACCCCAGCCCGTGGCCCCTGATGGGATCGGCTTCGGCTGTCGCATGGGCGCTCGGCCTCGTCGCCGCCCTGCGCGGTATCCTCGGCATCCACAAGGGTGACTGGTGGCTGTTCTGGGTCGGCATCGCCGGCATCCTGCTGACCATGGTCTTCTGGTGGCTGGACGTCATCAAGGAAAGCCGCCGCGGCGACCATACGCCCGTCGTGCAGCTTGGCCTGCGCTACGGCATGATCATGTTCATCGCGTCCGAAGTCATGTTCTTCGTCGCCTGGTTCTGGATCTTCTTCGAAATGGCCCTGTTCCACGGCCACCGTTCAGGCGCAGCCTCGGCGATCGACGAAGTCAAGACGGCCTGGTCGACCTGGCCGCCGGAAGGCGTCGAAACCCTCGACCCGTGGCAGCTGCCGCTGGTCAACACCCTGCTGCTGCTGACCTCGGGCACGACCGTTACCTGGGCGCACCACGCGCTGCAGGACGGCGACCGCAAGGGCGCCATCTGGGGCCTGGTCCTGACCATCATCCTCGGCGCGCTGTTCACCTGCGTCCAGGCCAACGAATATATGGAAGTCATCAAGGAACACCGCTTCCACTTCTTCCTGCTGCCGGACGCCGCCGGCGCCACGGGTGCGGCCAACCTCTACGGCTCGTCCTTCTTCATGGCCACGGGCTTCCACGGCTTCCACGTCCTGGTCGGCACCATCTTCCTGGCCGTGTGCCTGATCCGCGCCCTGGCCGGCCAGTTCACGCCGAAGAAGCACTTCGGCTTCGAAGCGGCCGCGTGGTACTGGCACTTCGTCGACGTGGTCTGGCTGTTCCTGTTCGCCTTCATCTACGTCATCTTCGGCGGCGCGCACTGATGAGCGACGGCGCCTCCGGCCGCGGCACCGATTTCGTCGCGGCCGTCCTGGGGCGCTGTCCCGCCTGCGGCAAGGGCAAGCTGTTCAAATCCTACCTCAAGGTCGCGGATGCCTGTGCTATCTGCGGCGTGAATTTCAAGGCGGCGGAGACCGGTGACGGTCCCGTCGTCTTTGTGCTTCTGATCGCCGGTTTCATCGCCTGCACGGGGCTGCTGGTCAGCGTCCTGGCCTGGGACTGGCCGGTATGGAAGCTGCTCAGCGTCTGGCCGGCCCTGGCGGTGGCCTTGAGCCTCGTCTTGATGCCGATGCTCAAGGGCGTCATGGTGGCGTCGCAGCTCAGGCACCGGGTTCGCGACTGATGCGGATGGGCGACTATTTCAAGGCCGCGCCGGGGCTGCTGATCAGCGCCCTGATTGCCTTTATCCTGCTGAACGGGCTCGGCATCTGGCAGCTCTGCCGCTTGCAGTGGAAAGAACAGCTGATCGCCGACATGGCGCGCACCGAGGCCATGCCGCCGCTGCCGGCGGCGGCCCTGTTGGCCGAGGCCAAGCCGCAATGGCGCTCGGCCGTCCTGCCGACGTGCCAAGCCGACCTGGGCCGCGCGCTCTACATGCATAGCGAAGTCGACGGCGTGCCGGGCTATCGCGCCCTGGTCGCCTGTCCGACGGGCGCGGGCAGCGACATGCTGGTCGATCTCGGTTTTACCAAGGAAAAAAAGCCGGCCCAGTCCGTCTTCGGCTTCGTCCCCGTCGGCCGTCTGCGGCCGGCCGACAAGCCCAGCGTCTTCGCGCCCGTCAACAATCCGGCGGCCAATGATTGGTATACGCGATCAACTCTTGAGATGGGCAAGGCGCTTGGCTATGCACTGCGCCCCGACTACTTCCTGGTGCTCGACCTCAAGGCCTCGCACCTCGATGACGCGGGCCTCCAGCAAGGGCCGCTGACCGCCCCCCTGACCAATCGCCACCTCGAATACGCCCTGACCTGGTTCAGCATGGCCTGGATCATGGCGGGCATCGTCTTCGTCATGGTCCGCCAGCGCATGGCCCCCAAAATCAACGCTTGAGTCCGATGCGCGAACCCCTGCTTCCCGACCAGACCCTGATCCGCTTCGACAACGGCCTGCGCCTGCTGGTCGATCCCATGCCGGGCGTGAAGACCTTTGCGCTCAACGCCCTGGTCCACGGCGGCACCCGCTTCGAAACCGATGTCCAGGGCGGCTGGGCGCATCTGCTCGAACATATGGTGTTCAAGGGCGCCGGCGCCCGCGACGCCCGCACGCTGGCCGAAGCCATCGAGCACAAGGGCGGGACGATCAACGCCTCGACCGGCTACGAACATACGCGTTTCGAGGTGCGGGGGCTGAAGGCCCTGCTGCCCCTGGCGCTCGAGATCGTCACCGACCTGATGTTCCGCGCCACGCTGGACGGCGAAGAGCTGAAGCGCGAGAAAAAGGTGGTCGAGCAGGAGATCAACGAAGCCTTCGACACGCCCGACGATCACGTCTTCGACCTGTTGCAAGAGGCCATGTTCGAAAACCAGGCGCTGGGCCGGCCGATCCTGGGGACGCGCCAGTCGCTGAAGGAAGCCGACACCGGCCTGCTGCGCGATTTCGCCGGCCGGCTTTATGCGCCGCACCGCATCGTCATCTGCGTATCGGGCGGCGTGACGGTCGAAGAGGTTCTGGCGGTGGCCAGGCCGCTGATCGACAGCGTCGCGCCGCGCGAAGGGTTTGGAGAGCCCGAGCGCCTGCTGTTTACCCCCGGCCAGCGCCTGCAGCGCCGCCGCATCGAACAGGCCAATATGGCGTTCGGGTTCGACGCGCTCAGCCGCTACAACGACGATATCATTCCGCTGCGCCTGTTCAGCGAAATCCTCGGCGGCGGCATGGCGTCGCGCCTGTTCCAGGAGGCGCGCGAGGAGCGGGGACTGGCGTACACGATTGATTCCTGGTGCACGCCCTATCGCGACGGCGGCGTCTTCGGCGTCTATGCCGGCTGCGCCGCCGGCGACGTGCAGCAGTTGTCGGAACTGATCCTGCGCGTGCTTGGCGATCTTGCCGGCGATCCGTCGCAGCGTGAGCTGGAACGCGCCCGCGCCCAGTTCCAGACGACCCTGTTCCTCAATCACGAGAATGCCGCTTCGCGCGCCGCCACCTTTGCCAGCCAGGTTTCGACCTTCGGCAAGGTGTTCACCCTCGATGAGGTCGAGGCCGAAATCGCCAGGGTCGGCCGCGACGACCTTCACCGTGTCGGCCAGGCCCTGGCTGTGCAGCCGCAGCGCGCGCGGGCGCTGCTGGGGCCGCCATCGCTTGCAAAAACGGCAGCCTGATGTTTTGCGATTGCGAGATATAACGCGGTTCGGCCTGTTTTTTTAGGACGTGTGTAACGAAATCACGGTTAACATTCACCTTGAAAATTGAGGTGGCATGTATGACCGATCTTAACCTGTTCGGCTGGAAAATGGGCGGAACGACTGGAAAATCGGGAGAGGCGATCCTGAAGGACGCGATCGACAACGGCCGGCCCAACCTCGATGCCCGCCAGGCCCTCATGGCCGCGCTTAAGGCGGCGGATTGCCTGGTGTGGTCGTACGACATGGAACAACGCCTGTTCGAATTCCGTGGCGATCTGAAAAACCTCGGCCTGCCGGCGCTGTGGAACCGTGTCTTTATCGACGATCTTGCGCCGGTGTTCGAAGCGGGCGAATGCGAGCGTCTTGAAGCCGTGCTGAAATCGCTCGACGTGCATACCGGCCGCGAGGCCCAGGACCACGTGCAGTGCCTGCTGCGCCTGAAGGACCATCGCCTCGTCTATTTCAAGGGGGCGCGCTCGGGCAAGGCGCACATTGTCGGCACGTGCACGGATCTGTCGCGCGACCTGTATCTGCAAAGATCTGAGGGCGGCCAGGGGCTGCCGCTTCAGGACATCAATACCGATCCGCTGACCGGCCTTTGCAACCGCACGGGCTTTCTGCTGGCGGCGCGGGCGCTGCTGGCGAAGGACGGTGACTACGACCTGGTGGTCGCCGATCTCAACCGCTTCCGGCGGCTGAACGAGGCTCTGGGCCATGACCGCGCCGACATGGTGCTGGCGCTGCTGGCCGGACGCCTGCGCGATGCGTTCGGCGAGGCCGCGGTGCTGGCGCGCCTGGGCGAAGACGAGTTCGCCGTCCTGACGCAACGCGGCTTTCCGCGCGTGTCGGAACGGATGCGCGGTGCGCTGGAACGCAGCCTGTCCGTGGCGGGCTTCGACATCCACCCGACCTTCTCCATGGGCGCCGTATCGATCGAAGGCGGGGCAGGGGCGCTGGACAGCGCCGAACTGCTTCGCCGCGCCGAAATGGCGGTCGAAGCCGCCAAGTCCAAGGGGGCCGGCGGCGTTGCGTCCTACAAGCGCGACCTGGAAAGCGACGGCCTGACCCGGCTGGCGCTCGAGGCCGAACTGCGCAAGGCCTTTATCAGCGGCGAGATCCACGCCTGGTTCCAGCCGATCATCAATCTCGATACCGGCGTCATCACCGGCTTCGAAGCCCTGGCGCGCTGGGTTCATCCAGTGCGCGGCGTGATCCCGCCCGATCATTTTCTGGGCGCGGCGCGTGACCTGGGACTGATGAGCGACCTTGGCACCATCATCATGACGGCGTCCGTGCGCATGCTGAAGAAGTGGATGACGGCTTATGACCTGCCGCAAGGCTTCTTCATCAGCGTCAACCTGTCGGCGCCGGAAATCGAGCGCCCGAACCTGATCGACGATGTGTCACGCCTGATCCGCGACAACGGCCTGCCGAACGGTGCGCTCAAACTGGAAGTGACCGAAAGCGACGTCATGCACGACCCAGTGGCTGCCGCGCGCGTGCTGGACGCCTTGCGTGACGCCGGCGCCGCTGTCGCGCTCGACGACTTTGGCACGGGCTTCTCGTCGTTGAGCTACCTCGCCAAGCTGCCCTTCGATACGCTGAAGGTCGACAGAAGCTTCGTCCTGACCATGCGCGATGAGGCGTCGTCGGAAAAGATCGTCCGCGCCATCCTGACGCTCGGCCGCGATATGGGGCTGGACGTCGTGGCGGAAGGTGTCGAAGACCAGGGACTGGCGGACCGCCTCGCGGAACTGGGCTGTCACATGGGGCAGGGGTACGGTTTCGCCAAGCCGTTGAAAGCGCCGGATGCCGAGGCCTTTCTTGCGGCTTCGCTGAAACAGGCTAAAGCCGCCTAAGCGCGACCCGCGGTCCCGGACAGATGCCCGGCCTCGATGCCGAGGCTCGACAGCGCGCGCGCCCACAGATTGTCGTAGCCGTTGCGAAACAACAGGTCGTAGCTGGCCGGCGCCACGATCCAGATGTTCTGCGCCAGCTCGTTTTCCAGTTGCCCCGGCCCCCAGCCGGCATAGCCCAGCGCGATGATGGCGTGCTGCGGACCCGATCCGCGCGCCATGTCGGTCAGGATGTCGCGCGACGCCGTCAGGCCGACGCCCTCGTCGATACTGTCGTCGCCGGTGCCGTAGGGCGCTATGGGCAGGGTCGCGTCATGCAGGCGATAGTCGAGGCTGTGCAGCACGAAGCCGCGGTCGTTCTGCACGGGGCCGCCGCGGAAAATCTTGCGGCCCGACATGATGCGGTCGTGCGTGGCTTCGCCCGAGGGAATGTTCAATTCGCGCAGCATGACGCCGAAATTGAGCCCGTCGATCGGCTGGTTGAGCACCAGGCCCATGCCGTGCAGTTCATCGTGCCGGCACATATAGATGACGCTGTGGGCAAAGGTGGATTCGGTCACGCCCGGCATGGCGATCAGCAGGCTGCCCTGGAATGAGAGGTGGCCGTCTCCGGGCAGCGGCTGTTCCAGTTGCGACACGGTTCCATCGGTTCCGTAGATCATGCGCGATCCCTTCAGCTCTGGCTTTCGGCTCTGCGCCATTGGACGCGCTTTTTCGCTTGGCCGGCGTTTACTGTACCCTATATATGCAAGGCTGTCGCGGGCGCAAAATTTGGCTGTGAGTCTTTGTATTCCGTATGGAATCTTGATCCGGCCATGACGCAACTGCTCCGCGAGTCCCTTGAATTTTCCCTGTAACGGAGCCTCCAATGACGCTGAAAACCGGCGATGCCATCCCCGACCTGACTCTGACCGTGGTCGGTGAAGACGGTCCCAAGTCCGTGCCTTCCAAGGAATTCTTCGGCGGTAAGACGGTCGTACTGTTCGCCGTTCCGGGCGCCTTTACCCCGACCTGCTCGGCGCGCCATTTGCCGGGTTTCAAGGATCACACGGCTGACTTTTCGGCCAAGGGTGTCGACGTCGTCGCCTGTACCGCGGTCAATGATTATTTCGTCATGAAGGCCTGGGCCAAGGATCAGGGCATCGCAAGCGAAGTCGTGATGCTGGCCGACGGCAATGCCGACTTTGCGCGCGCCATGGGCCTGGTGCTGGACGGTTCGGGCTTCGGCATGGGGCCGCGCTCGCAACGCTACGCCTCGGTCATCAAGAATGGCGTCATCGACAAGCTGTTCGTCGAGGACAAGGGCGAGTTCAAGGTGTCGAGCGCCGAATACGTGCTGGAACACCTGTAAGTCCGGCTTCAGGCCAAAGGAAAAGCCGGGCCCGCAAGGACCCGGCTTTTTTTTTGGTTTTTCAAAGGCTTTAGAAAAGCTCGTCTTCCAGCGCCATCAAGGCTTCGGCGCCACCCTTCATCTTGGCGAGGTGGGCGTCGGCATCCGGCAGGATGCGTTCCAGGAAGACGCGGCCGACCTTGAGCTTCGAGGCAAAGAACGGATCGGTCGAGCCGTTGTCGATCTCTTCCTGCGCGGCCTTGGCCATCATGGCCCACATATAGCTCATGCAGGTCAGGCCGAAGACGTGGAGGTAGTCGAGCGAGCCGGCGGCGGCGTTGTCGGGATTGCCCATGCCGTTCTGCATCAGCCACATGGTGCCGTCCATCAGCTTGGCCTTGGTCTCCTTCAGCGCCTTGATATAGGCCGGGACCTTGGTGGTGGCTTCCTCGGCGGCGACATAGGCGTCGACCTCGCCCAGGAAGGTTTGCAGGGCGCGGCCGCCCTTAGACGGCAACTTGCGGCCGACCAGGTCGAGCGCCTGGACGCCGTTGGTGCCTTCGTAGATCATAGTGATGCGGACGTCGCGCATGTACTGCGAGGCGGGGAAGTGTTCGGTAAAGCCGGAACCGCCGTGGACTTGCATGGCGTCGGATGTGACCTTAAGGCCCTTGTCGGTCAGGTAGGCCTTAATCACGGGTGTCAAAAGACCCATGTAGTCGCTTGCTTTTTCGCGATCTTTTTCGTCTTCGGCAATATGCTGGAAGTCGGCTTGCAGCCCGCCCCACAGCAGGAAGGCGCGGCCGCCTTCGATCAAGGCGCGGCTTTCCAGCAGCATGCGGCGGACGTCGGGGTGGACCAGGATCGAATCGGCCGGGCCGTTCGGATTCTTGGGGCCGGTAAGCGCCCGGCCCTGCAGGCGGTCCTTGGCGAATTCGGCGGCGGCGACATAGGCGGCGTGGCCGATCGCAAGGCCTTGCAGGCCGACGCCGTAGCGGGCGGCGTTCATCATGTAAAACATGATCTTCAGGCCTTCGTTGGGCTGGCCCAGCAGGAAGCCCTTTGCGTCTTCGTAGACCATGACGCAGGTCGAATTGCCGTGGATGCCCATCTTGTGTTCCAGGCCGGCGCATTGCAGCGAATTGCGCTCGCCGGGATTGCCATCGGCGTCCGGCAGGAATTTCGGCACCAGGAAGAGCGAGATGCCCTTGACGCCTTCCGGAGCGCCTTCGATGCGCGCCAGGACCAGGTGGCAGATATTGCCGGTGAAGTCGTGTTCGCCGGCCGAGATCCAGATCTTCTGGCCCGAGATATGATAGCTGCCGTCGGCTTGCGGCACGGCTTTCGAACGCAGCAGGCCGAGGTCGGTGCCGCAGTGCGGCTCGGTCAGGTTCATCGTGCCCGACCATTCGCCTGAGATCAGTTTGGGCAGGTACAGCGCCTTCATGTCGTCGGTGCCGCCGGCGGTCAGGGCCGAGATGGCGCCTTCGGTCAGGCCGGGATACATGCCGAAGGCCGACGAGGCGCCCGACAGCATTTCCGAGAAAGCCGTGTTGACGAAGTGGGGCAGGCCCTGGCCGCCGTATTCAGGATCGTTGCTGAGTGCGGTCCAGCCCGCCTCGGTCAACGCCTTGTAGGCCTCTTTGTAGCCCTTGGGCGCGGTCACCGTGTGGTCGGGATTGAGGACGCAGCCCTCCTGGTCGCCTGGATGGTTCAGCGGCGCCACGACCTCTTCGGTGAACTTGGCCGCTTCTTCCAGGATGGCCATTACGGTCGCGCTGTCGGCGTCGGCAAAGCCCTTGAGGTTGGAATACTGATCGGTGCGGAAGACGTTTTCGATCAGGAACTGATAGTCGCGGACCGGGGCCTTGTAGGTCATGGTAATCCCTGTAGTGGATAGGTGGCTTTAAGATTTTTCGTTGGCGTTTTGCGCTTCTACGATATCGATCTGGCCTTCCAGCCAGGTGCAGCCGTCGACCATGTCCTGAATGGCGGCGTCGATGTCCTCGCGCTGGCGCTTCAGGGTGTCGATCTGCTTGCGGTACTTGACCAGGGTTGCCTTCATCTGCGACGCGCCATGGTCCTTGGGCGTATAGAGATCGAGGATTTCGTGGATTTCGATCAGCGAGAAGCCGAGGCGTTTGCCGCGCAGGATCAGTTGCAGGCGGGCGCGGTCGCGGGCGCTGTACAGCCGCGTCTGGCCCTTGCGTTCCGGCGAGATCAGGCCCTTGTCTTCATAGAAGCGCAAGGCCCGCGCCGTGACGTCGAATTCCTTCGACAACTGGCGGATCGAAAAGGTGCGATGGTTGTCCTTGTGGCCATCCTTGTGGGCGTTGTCCTTGGTGATGAGTTCCATGTGTCCCGACACTCGTAGTTTACATTGACGTAAACGTAAAGTGATTTCAGATAACGGTCAAGCGATAAGTTGCCGCTAGGGGAAGTTTGTGGCCGGTTGACGCACCGGACCCCGCAGCTTAAAGCCACTCCACCATTTTTCAGTTGAGAAAGCCTTATTTGATGTCTTCGCTTGCCACCCTGGCTTACGCCGGCCGCGCCTGGCCGTTCGAACAGGCCCGCGCATTGATCGCGCGCCTGGTCAAATCGCGTGTGCAGGACCAGGCGGACCAGAAACAGGCCTTGAGCCTGATCGAGGCGGGCAAGACCGACGAGGCCCTGAAGGCGTTCGAGGGCCTGGACCGTCCGGTGATCTTCGAGACGGGCTACGGGCCGTCGGGGCTGCCGCACATCGGCACCTTCGGCGAAGTGGCGCGCACGACCATGGTGCGCCAGGCGTTCGAGGCGATGACGGGTTCGGCGTGGCAGACGCGCCTGATCTGTTTCTCGGACGACATGGACGGCCTGCGCAAGGTGCCGGAAGGCATTCCGAATTCGGAGATTTTGCGCGAGGACCTCTATAAGCCGCTGACCGTGGTGCGCGATCCGTTCGGTGAGTATCCGAGCTTTGGCGCGCACAACAATGCGCGCCTTAAGAAATTCCTCGATAGCTTTGGATTTACGTATGAATTCCTGTCGTCAACCGAGTGCTACAAGAGCGGTGTCTTCGACCAGACGCTGCTGACAGCGCTCGATCGCTTCGACAAGATCCAGGGCGTCATGCTGCCGACGCTGGGGCCCGACCGCCGCGCGACCTATTCGCCCTTCCTGCCGGTGTCGCCGAAGAGCGGTCACGTGCTTCAGGTGCCGACGCTGGAGCGCAACGTGGCCCAGGGGACGATCGTCTTCGAGGAGGACGGCGAGCGTTTCGAGGTGCCGGTGACCGGCGGTCACGTCAAGATGCAGTGGAAGCCCGACTGGGCGATGCGCTGGGCGGCTTTGGGCGTCGATTACGAGATGGCCGGCAAGGATCTGATCGACTCGGTCAAGGTGTCGTCGCAGGTGTGCAAGATCCTGGGCGGCGTGCCGCCGGAGGGCTTCAATTACGAGCTCTTCCTCGATGAGCAGGGCCAGAAGATCTCCAAGTCGAAAGGCAATGGCCTGACCATGGAGGACTGGCTGCGCTACGGCGCGCCGGAAAGCCTGGCCTACTACATGTTCCAGTCGCCGAAGTCGGCCAAGAAGCTGTATTTCGACGTCATTCCGCGGGCGACGGACGAGTTCTTCCAGCAACTGGATGCGTTCCCGAAGCAGGAAGAAGCCAAGCAGATCGAGAACCCGGTGTGGTTCGTGCTGCGCGGCCAGACGGCGCTGACGTCGCCGCCGGTGACGTTCGGCCTGATGTTGAACCTCGTGTCGGCGGCCAATGCGTCGGACAAGGAGACCTTGTGGGGCTTCCTGCGCGCCTATATTCCGGGCGCCACGCCGGAAAGCGAGCCGGTGCTGGATCGTCTGGCGGGCTATGCGCTGAACTATTTCGAGGACTTCGTGAAGCCGTCGAAAGCGTTCCGTCTGCCTGACGATCGCGAAAAGGCGGCCTTCCTCGACCTGATCACGCGGTTCAAGGCGCTGCCGGCCGATACGCGCGACGCCGAGGCGTTGCAAAACATCGTCTTCGAAGTCGGAAAGGTCCATGAATTCGAGCCCTTGCGCGCATGGTTTCAAGCGCTGTATGAGGTTCTGCTGGGCCAGAGCCAGGGGCCGCGCTTCGGTTCGTTCGTGGCGATCTTCGGCCTTGAACGCACCATCGCGCTGCTGGAGCAGGGCGTAGCCGGCGAACTGGTTGCCGCCTAGACACCCGGCATGCAACACGCTACCGTCGGCCTCCGTCAGCGATGGAGGTCGGCATGTTGCGTGCGCTTGCGTTGAGTCTGGCTCTTGTTCCCGCCGCGTCCCTGGCGGCGCCCCTTCCGAAACCGGCGGCGATAGACGCGCGGGTCGCGGCCCTGATGGCCGGGACGCACGCCAACGGCATGGCCATAGCCGTCATCGACAAGGGCAAGGTCGCCTATGTTCAGGCCTACGGTATCCGCGACGCCAAGGGCGATCCGCTGACCACAGACACGGTCATGTATGGCGCCTCCCTGACGAAGACCGTGTTCGCCTATACGGTCCTGCACCTGGTCGACCAGGGCAAAATCAATCTTGATACGCCGATCAAGGACGACCTCGACAGGCCGCTGGTCGAATACGACACCAACGCCATCTATCCCGACAAATACGGCCCCTACAAAGACCTGGCCGGTGACGAGCGCTGGAAGACGATCACGCCGCGCATGGTGCTGACCCATTCGACCGGCTTCGCCAATTTCTGGTGGATCGAGCCCGACCAGAAACTGCACATCCACTTCACGCCCGGCACGCGTTACGCCTATGCGGGCGAGGGCATGATCCTGCTACAATTCGCCATCGACCAGGGCCGCAAGGACAAGGGGCTGGGCATCGATGTCGGCCAGCTGGCGCAGAACACGGTGTTCACGCCGCTCGGCATGACGCGCACCTCGCTGATGTGGCGGGCCGACTTCCGCCCGAACCTGGCCGATGGCTGGAATGACAAGGGCGAGCCGCAGGACCACGATGAACGTTCCAAGGTCCGCGCTGCCGGCTCGATGGACACGACGATCAACGATTTATCGAAGTTCGCCGCGGCCCTTGTTTCAGGGCAGGGCCTTACACCCAAGTCCCGCGCCGAGATGACGAAACCGCAACTGCACATCACGACGCGTACGCAGTTTCCATCCTTCCAGGCCGAACTGCCGCCCGAACAACAACGCAAGGATCTGGCCGCCGGCCTGGGCGTCGTCGTGTTCGACGGGCCGCAAGGCCACGGCTTCTTCAAGGGCGGCCACGACGGCCAGACCGCCAATACCCTGGTCTGCCTGGAGACGAGTCAACGTTGCGTATTGATCCTGTCGAACGATGTCCGCTCCGAAGCGGGTTTCGCCGACCTGGTCAAATTCGTGCTCGGCGACACCGGCGTGCCCTACGACTGGGAATACGGCGATAGGGCCGGCACGTCTTAATCCCGCGATGCCACAAGGAAATGCGCCTGAAGCGTCGCGATCGGCTCGCCGCGCAGGTCCTGCCAGGCCTGGACCTCGACATTGGCCACGGTTTTCCCGACGCGGTTGACGATGGCGCGGGCGAAGGTTTCGACCGGCTTGCCGGAGCGCAGGTACTGCACGCTGACATCGATCGGCTTCGGCAAATGGCCGATCTTTTCGCTCAGCGCCAGTTGCGCCATGGCGGTGATCTCCATGAAGGCGCCGATGACGCCGCCGTGCAGCGCCGGGATCATCGGATTGCCGATCAGGTGCGGGGCATAGGGCAGGTGGGCGGTCAGCTCGTCGCCAGCCAGGGCCAGCTTCACGCCTAGGAAACGTGCGAACGGCATGTCGTGCAACACGGCGTCCGGGCTGGCGGGCGCGATGGGATGGAGCGGTGCGGGTTCGATGTCCTGGGTCATTGGGCGGAGGCCTTCAGGCTGGGCGAGGCGATGATAAAGGCCGACTGCGCGGCCGCCACCGGATCGTCCGGACTGTCTTCGTAGGCGAAGCCGCGCACGAAACCGATCGACCGCGTCAGCTTGTAGCATTTGGCCGTTACCAGCAGGTCGCGGTGCGGCACCGCCGCGCGCATATAGTCGATGCGCAGGTCGAGCGTGGCGATCGGCTTGAATTCGTTGACCAGGTCCCAAACAGCCATGCCGCAGCCATTGTCGAGCAGGGCGGTGACGACGCCCGACGCAATGATGCCGGTTTCGACATCGCCGACCAGATCCTCGCGCCACGGCAGGCGCAGGGTGACGCCGTCCGCATCGGCGCCGTCGAAACTGACGCCGATGGCCTTCATGTAGGGGGTGTTTTCGACGATGGTGCCGAACATGGCGGAAAAGGCTGGCTTGTCCATGGCGGTGGTCCCTTTAGTCGCTCGCGGCGATTTTGGGCGATCTTTACGTTCGCGTCAAATATATCGCGCATAAAAAACTTGCCAAAGCGGCGGGAAGCGCCTTTTTACAGAGGATCGTTTCTTTTGCTTGTAAGGCCATTCCCATGTCCGCGTCCCTGGACCATGTTCCCGCCGCCCGTTCCGCGCTTGTCCTGTTTTCGGGCGGACAGGATTCCGCGACATGCCTCGCCTGGGCGCTGACGCAGTTCGACCGCGTCGAGACGGTCGGCTTCGACTATGGTCAAAGACATGCCATCGAGATGCAGGCGCGCATGACGGTGCTCGACCGCTTCCGTGACGTCTATGCGCCGGCCAGGACGAAGCTGGGCGAAGACCATGTTTGCGACATGCGCGGCTTCGGCGCCGTCGCCGAATCGGCCCTGACGCGCGAAACCGCCATTGTCATGACCGAGCGCGGCCTGCCGTCGTCCTTCGTGCCGGGCCGCAATCTCGTTTTCTTCGTCTACGCTGCTGCCGTCGCCGACCGCCGCGGCATCGACCACCTGGTCGGCGGCATGTGCGAAACCGACTTTTCCGGCTATCCCGACTGCCGCAACGATACGCTGAAGTCGATGGAGCAGACCCTGCGCCTGGGCGTCGAACGCCCGTTCGTCATCGACACGCCCTTGATGTATATCGACAAGGCCCAGACCTGGGCCATGGCCGACGACCTGGGCGGACAGGACCTGATCGATCTGATCCTTGAGGAAACCCATACCTGTTACCTGGGCGAACGCGGCAATCGCCATCCCTGGGGCCACGGCTGCGGCGAATGCCCGGCCTGCGCGCTGCGCAAAACCGGCTTCGAGCATTTTCTCGAAATGAAACAGCGCCAGCCGGCGGAAAAAAGTTAGTACTGCATTCCATCGTCTTTAATGCCGTATGCATTTAAAAGCTCGAACGATATTTGGCGCATCATTGCTGCGGCCGGTGATATTCTGATTTCCAAAGAACCGTCTTCCGTCGATAGATCGTTGCCGTCGGGGCGTTCGGCAATGAAATAAACTCCAACTGATTCAACACTTTGAAGTAATTCAATTTCTTCATGTTCATTTAAATCAAAATGTGATCCTCGAGTGTTTCTTACGTCCGTTATAAATTGTCTTCTAGTTAAATTTTTCCTCTCACCAGTTTTTATATTTGGCTTTGAAATATAAATAGGATCTCTATTCCACCATTCGCGAAATTTTAAAACTGTAGTTGGTAGATTTTCGGGTAAAAATAAGGGTAAAAACATTCCATATTGCTCTTCCATATTATGGATTCGCGTCAATATTATCCTTGTCTGTGGTGCTAAATTATTTTCTAATATCGGTAAATTGGGAACCTTAAAATTTTTTGCCCCACGGTGCTTAGTACAAAATTCATTGCCGGAAACGATTTTCACGATCTCGTTTGCCATTGAAAATGCCACACCATATCGTCCGGAATCAAATGCTTCCGTTAACACTTTCAATGTGTCGAGCGAATGATCAAGTGCAGTCTGAGCCTGAAACTCCGATAAACGTTGACGATTGTGAGTTTTGTTTACCATAATATTTTTCGACGCTTTCAGCCGTATATTTTGCGGGAGAAATTTGATTCTAAACAAGAATAGCATGCGTTGTGGCGTCAACCGTTTCACATGATCGAGAAACCTGCTAATCAGCGCAGATCGCATCAGGAGGGCGCTGAATGGCGGGTCAGGATCGGGCGGCAGCCGCATACAGAATTGGGCTCTATCCGGGCACGTTCGACCCCATCACCAACGGCCACGCAGACATTATCGGCCGTGCGGTCAAGCTGGTCGACAAGCTGGTCATCGGGGTGGCGCGCAATATCGGCAAGGGGCCGATGTTCAGCCTGGACGAACGCGTCGAGCTGATCCGCGAGCAGATCGCCGTCCATGGCGACAAGGTCGAAGTCCTGCCGTTCGAAAGCCTGCTGATCCAGTTCGCCCAGGAGGTCGGCGCGTCGGTCATTATCCGCGGTTTGCGCGCCGTCGCCGACTTCGAGTACGAATTTCAGATGACAGCGATGAACCAGCAGCTTAATCGTGATATCGAAACGGTTTTTCTGATGGCCGATCCGCGCCATCAGGCAATTGCATCACGATTGGTCAAAGAAATAGCCCAATTGGGCGGCAACATCGCGCCGTTTGTGGCGCCCAGCGTAGCGGATCGCTTGCTGGCCAAGGTTAAGATGAAGGAATAGGACACATATGTCAGGGGTGAAAACAAAAGCCGCCATCGCCGGGGCCCTGGCGGCTTTGATGATGTCCACATCGGCGTTCGCGGTCGATCCTGGCTATCGCGAGCCGGACGCGGACCATACCCTGGTCATCGACACCAACAAGGGCCGCGTCATCGTCGAGATGTATCCGCAGCTGGCGCCGGCTCATGTCGAGCGCCTGATCACCCTGACGCGCCAGCACTTCTATGACGGCCTGATCTTCCATCGTGTCATCGAAGACTTCATGGACCAGACCGGTGATCCCAAGGGCACGGGCGAGGGCGGCTCGACCCTGCCCGACCTGAAGGCTGAATTCACCATCCGCAAGGACGCCTCCTTCCCGCTGGCCGTCGTCGGCCGCCCCGCCGGCGCCGTGACCGGTTTCATGGGCGCCATGCCGGTTCAGTCGCAGGTCAGCGAAATGTCGGCGATCACCGCCGACGGCAAGACCGCGGCCTGGGGCCTGTACTGCCAGGGTGTGCTGGGCATGGCCCACAGCTTCGATCCCAATTCGGGCAACAGCCAGTTCTTCCTGATGCGCGGCACCAATGCTACGCTGGAAGCCCACTACACGGCCTTCGGCGTGGTGATCTCGGGCGGCGAGGTCGTGCGCAAGATCAAGATCGGCGAACCGCCGGTCAATCCCGACAAGATGTTGAAAGTCCAGGTGCTGGCCGACATGGCGCCGGCCGACCGGCCCAAGGTCCAGGTCATGGATACGCGCTCGCCGCAATTCCAGGCGCTGGTCGACCAGATGAAGAAGAGCAAGGGCCCGGACATCACCCCCTGCGACATCAAGCTGCCGGTCAAGATCGCCGGTGTCGAGGACAAGCCGGAGGCGGCGCCGACGCCGCTGATCACCCAAGGCCTGGCTTCGCCGACGCCGCCGGCCGGCGCGGGCCCGGAATAAGCGCTTGACGGACGCCCATGTGGGCGTCCTTTTTGTTTGTGTACCTTTCTGGCTGGGGCAACTGAATGGACGCACTGTCCGTATTGCGGCGGCTGACCCGGATTCCGGTCCTGGGCTGCTGCCTTTTCATCGCATTCTGCGTCTACCCGGTGGTCGCCGGCCTCTATGTGATGATCACGCGTCATCACTGGATGCTGATGGATATCGACGCCGTGCTGTGCGGCGCCAAGACCCTGGCCAGCAACCATTCGCCCTACGCCATCCACCCGCGCCCCTGCGGCGATATCCGGCCGGCGGCCTATGTCTACGCGCCGCAGGTCGCCTACCTGTTCATGCCTTTCCTCAAAGCCCTGGGCGTGGCGGGCACGCGCTGGCTGTTCGTCGCCGTCCTGCTGGCGCCGGCCACGCTGTTCCTCCTGTGGTTCGCCCTGGGCAAGCGTTTTCAGGACATCGATTACCGCTATCGCTTCCTGGCGTTTTCGGCTCTGACCTCCATGACCTTCGTCTGCGCCAATGTCGGCCTGGTCATGCACGCCATGGTGCTGGCCAGCCTGTTCTTCTTTCCGAAGAGCCGATGGCCGTTCACGGCGATGGTCCTGGCCTGCGCCTGCGTCAAACCGACCTTCCTGGCCTATTTCGTCATCTTCATGCTCGACGACGTGGCGCTGTGGCGGCGCGTATTGGCCTTTGCCTGGCGGGCGGTCCTCGGCGTCGGGGTCGTATACCTGATGATTCTGACCGACGGCCATTTCGGCAAGGCCTGGCAGAGAACGCTGCATTCGGTGACGCTGGCGCGCCAGGTCGGCATGGGCTGGTTCGAACTGACCAACTTCGTCTTCCACGTGCCGGGTTCGTCCCAGCTCAATGTCGAACTGGCGGTGGGGTTCATGGCGGTCATGACCCTGGCCGGCATGGCCATCGCGCAATGGGGCAGGCTCGACCCGGATGAGCGTCTTGTGCTGGGCGTAGGGCTGGTGCCGCTGATGACGCCGCGCCTGCTCGACTACGACATGGTGCTGATCGTGCCGTTCGCCGCCTTGCTGATGACGGTCGTGCACCGTATCGGCGGCAAGCTGGCAGCCTTCGTGCTGTCCTGGATCTTCGTGCTGTGGCTGGGCTACGGCATCGTCGCCAATATTCGCGGCGACGCGACCTGGCACCGCACGCCCATGGACATGCTTTTGTTCGGTTGCCTGACCGGCGTCACCGGCCTGATCGCGCTTATCCATCGCCTGACAAATGGAAAGCCCGAGACCGAGCCTTCCGCGGCTTAAGCCGTAGCGGCCTGGGGAGCGCGCGTTCGCCCGCGCCCCCGGCGGCGGCGCGGCTTCTTGCGCGCCATCGACAGCAGCAGGCCTTCGCGCAGACCGCGGTCGGCGACGCGCAGGCGCTGGCAAGGCCACAGGATCTGTACGGCTTCCAGGATGGCGGCGCCCGCCAGCACCAGATCGGCGCGGTCGCGGCCGATGCACGGCTGCTGCTCCCGGCCTTCGCGGCCGAGGTCGAGCAGACGCTGGATGACGTCCTTGCAATGGCTGTCTTCCATCCACAATCCGTCGACCCGGGAGCGGTCGTAGCGTTCGAGGCCGAGATGCATGCCGGCCAGCGAGGTGATCGCGCCGGAGGTCCCGACGATATAGGCCTCGCCGCTGTCGAAGGCATCGCGCAAGGAGTCGGCGTCGGTAAAGGCACGCAGGCGATCGGCGACGTCGGTCACCATGCCGTCGAACCAGTCGCGCGTGCCGCCGCTGTCGGGTTCCGGAAAGCGCTCGGCCAGGGTGACGACGCCGACCGGCAGCGAAATCCAGTAACGGGGCTTCGGCATCTGGCCCGAGGCATTGAGCGGCTGGCCGCGCTTTCCGCCGGCGGTGAGCTCGACCCAGGAAAGCTCGGTGGAACCGCCGCCGACATCCATGACCAGGGCCGCGCGCGGACGGGGATCGAGACCCGTGCCGTCCAGCAGGGAGGCGCAGCCCATGACCGACAGGCGGGCTTCTTCTTCAGGGGAGATGATGGTCAGGCGCAGCCCTGTCTCGCGTTCGACCCGGGCGACGAAGTCGCGGCCGTTCCTGGCGATGCGGCAGGCCTGGGTCGCCACGGCGCGGATGCGCACCGCTCCGCGCTTCTCGATCTTTTCGGCGCAGATCTTGAGCGCGCGCAGGGCGCGTTCCATGGCCCGGTCGGCCAGCTTGCCCGACAGGGACAGGCCTTCGCCCAGTCGCACGATGCGTGAAAAGGCTTCGACGATTTTGAACTGTGAGTTGTGCAGGGTGGCGATCATCAGCCGGCAATTGTTGGTGCCGAGATCGAGCGCCGCATAGAGCACCTGCGGATCGCGCGCCGATGCGGCCACGGCCGGTCGGCGCGACGCCACCGGGCCCTGGCCCGGCCGGCGGAGATTTGAGGGAGCCCCCATGGCTCATACCCCTTTATCTTATTGTGCACCGGTTCACGCGTGATGCGGGCGGCAGGCAGGGCCCGCCGGGTGCACGACTTCACCAATACTGTAGGCCGCGCCGCCGCCCGTGCCAACCGAAAACGTCCGTATGCGGGGAATTTGCCGCACGCGATTCGCCGCGCGTTTTTGTCCCTCATCCGTTTCATGAAAATGGGCGCGCGGCGACAACCGAAGGGAGAAGGGGGCTGTAAGGCCGGATCGGCAAGGGTAGACATGGCGACCGGAAGTACGGATTCGAGGCGTGTCATGTCGGAACAGAGAGTCGCACACAGGCTTGCAAAGTTCGGTATCGGCCAGGTCGTCAGGCACAACCTGTTCGACTTCCGCGGCGTCGTTTTCGACGTCGACCCCGAATTCGCCAATACGGACGAGTGGTGGCAGGCCATTCCGGAAAGCGTGCGGCCGTCCAAGGACCAGCCGTTTTATCACCTGCTGGCGGTCAACGGCGACACGCACTACGTGGCCTACGCGTCCGAGGGCAATCTTTGCGTCGACGACACCGGCCAGCCGCTCAGCCATCCCCAGGCGTCGCTGTTGTTCGATCGCTTCGAGAACGGCCGCTACCTGCCCAAGAACCGGTTGTCGAACTGACGGGCGTCCAAGCCTGCAATCTCAAATCCTGGGAATCTTCCCCTGTTTCGGTGCTGAAATATCCGCGTCACAGAGGTGCGTCATTTAGACCTTAAACGGATTCGTGTCCGGGCGCCGGCCAGGGCCGGCTGCCTTATCGCCGTGCCTAACCTTTTGCAGGTAGCTGATATGATTGGAGAAATTTCACGTCTTGGTGAGCCCGCTGGGACTCGAACCCAGGACCCTCTGATTAAAAGTCAGATGCTCTAGCCGGCTGAGCTACGGGCTCACGTCAAGACGCCACACACTTGACCCCGGCCGCAAAAGGGTGGATCAAACGCAGGGGCCTTCATAGAGGGGTGTCGCGTTTTTCGCAAGCGCACAGGAGGGTTTTTATGTATTGTTTTTTTACCGCCCCCACGGGCACACAAAAATGATTGCAGGGCAGAAGCTTATGCGTAGGCTGACGGCCTGTGATGCCAGAAGGTAGGATCATGACGCCGAGGCTGTTGGGGGGATTTGTACGTTTACCGGCGCTGGTCTTGTTTGCTGGCCTGACCCTGGCCGGGTGCGCTTCGTCTCCGAAATACGATACGGCCGACGGTGCCGCGAAACCGGCCGCCGCCGACGGCAGGTCGCAGGTCGTGCATTCTTCCGCCGATCCCGATAATGACTGGGGCGATGCGGTCACCGCGCCCCTGCAGGACCTCAATCTTAAGCGCGTGCGTATCCCGCAGATCCTGCTCGACGCCATGCAGCGCCCCTATGACCTCAACGGTCTCGATCGTTGCGACGCGATCTCGGACGAGGTGCGCAAGCTCGATACCGTTTTGGGCGCCGACCTGGATGAGCCGCCCCCGCCGCCCGACAAGTCGACCATGGGCCAGAAGGGCGGCCGCATGGCCAACAATGCGGCCGTGGGCGCCGTGCGCGGCGCCACCCGCAGCGTCATCCCCTTCCGGGGCCTTGTGCGCCAGATGACAGGCGCCGAGCAGCACGATAAGGAAGTCAATGCCGCCATTCAGGCGGGCAAGGTTCGCCGGGCCTACCTGAAGGGCGTCGGCATGAACAAGAACTGTGCGCCCCCCGCGGCGCCGGCCTGGTTCAAGCCCAAGCCCGTCGACGATACCGATGACGGTTCCACGGGGAAAAAACGGAAGACCAGCCGCAAGCACCCGTAGGCGGGGCGGCTGGTCCGGATAAGCCTGCGGAGCCGGCCCAGTCCCCGGTCCCGCCGGCGGAATCAACGCCCGATGGCGGTACGCCGCCGGCATCGGGGGAAGCCATGCCCGATGCGTCAGCCACAGCTGAGCAGGCGCCCGAAACGCCGGTGGTTCCGGCGGAGCCAGCAGCCGAAGCGCCAGCAGCCGCGCCATCGTCTCCCGAGGCACCGGTGGAGCAACAACCGGCAGCGGAACAACCGGCCCCGACCGACGACGCAAAACCCGCCGACAGCGGGACCGCGCCGCCCCAGGCTTCAACCGGCCTGTGACAGGGGAAGCGTGCTGAGGCTTTGCCTTTGCCGGCCGCCTTCGTCGAAATTTTCAGGATCGAGCCAGGCTTCGAGCCGCGCCTTGACACCAGGCCAGTCTTCCACGATCACCGAATACCATGCCGTGTCGCGGCGCCGCCCCTTGGGGACCGTGGCGTTGCGAAAGACGCCCTCGAACTGGAAGCCGAGGCGCAGCGCCGCCAGGTTGGAGGGGCGGTTCAACTGGTCGCACTTCCATTCGTAGCGGCGGTAGCCGTGGTCGAAGGCTGCTTTCATCATCAGGTACATGGCCTCGGTCGCAACAACCGAGCGCCTTAGCGCCGGAGAAAAGGTCACGCCGCCGACCTCGACACTGCCGTTCGGGCAGTCGTAGCGCATATAGCTGGCGAACCCCAGCGGCCGTTCATTCTTTACGATAACAAATGTCTGGAAGTCCCTGTGGCGCTGATAGGTTTCGACACTGTCCGCAAGTTCGCCCGCAGAGGCGAATGGGCCATAGGGCAGGTAGGTCCACATCCCGCCGTCGTCGAGCGAGAAGGCCTCGAACAGGCCGTCTGCCAAGGCGGGACCGTACGGCAGCAGCGTGCAGGTTCGCCCTGTCATGGCCACGTCGGGCAACCGGTGGCAGCCCTGCCAGTCGGGGATTGCCTGGCCGATCGCGTTGCCGAACCCGTCTTGCCGTGGCTTCAGCGACGGTGAAAGGCGTTCGAAGGGCAGCATGTCAGCAGGCCCATTTGCGGCGGAATTCGTCGCGTGCCTCGGTCCAGGGCTTGCGGGCCGCGCCCGCGGGCTTCAGCGTCAGGTGCAGGTCGCCGCGCCCATAACGGCCGGTCGCCGGCAGCCCCAGGCCCGGGAGGACGACCGAGGTCTGTCCGCGAGCGATATCGACCTCGCGCGGGCCGTGCGGCGTCGCAATCACGGCGCGGCCGCCGGCAAAGTAGATGCGGGCCTCGACATTCGCCGTGACATGGATGTCGTCGCCGTCGATGTGCGCGTTGGCTTCCGTGACGACATGGATGCGGAACAATTGCTCCGGGCGGGCGGCGCCGAACACCGTCAGACGCAGCTTGTCGCCGTCGCGCAGGCCGGCCGGCAGCAGGATGCGTAGCCGCTTCATGTCGGTCAGCGAGGTCAGCGGCTCGTCGACCGTCGATATTTCCAAAGCCGGCACGCTTTCGACGACTTCGCCGCCGTAAATGGCCTGTTGCAGGGTGATGTTGAGCAGGAGCGCCCCGTCGCGATCGTGGTCGTTGGCGGCGAAATCCTGCAGCCACCGCGTCTTTTCGGCGGTCCGGCGGCTTTCCGACATGAGCAGGTCGCGCGCCAGGATGATCCGCCGCAGCAGCAGGTCCGTACCGCCGTTGAGGTCGGGATGGGCCTCCTTCAGGCGCGTGCGAAAGGCATTACGGATAGCGGCTTCGTCGGCGCCGCTGTTCAGGCCCAGCTCGGCCAGGGCGTCGATGCGCGCCATGGCGTCGGGGTGGGTGAGGGGCAGGTCGGAAATAGGATCGGTATCCACGTTTCACTGCTTTCGTGACGGTATGAAATCCGTTATGGCGGACGACGCGTTTGCAAAGTCTTAAAGAGCCGGTAACCATGTCCAGCCCCCTGATCCCGCCGTCGCCGTCCGAAGCCGAATACGAAAAGGCGCATGCGGCGCATGAGGCGGAAATCGATGCCTCGGAGCCGTTCGCCCTTTTCGGGCAATGGCTGGCGGATGCGCGCAAGGCCGAGCCCAACGATCCGAATGCCATGGCCGTATCAACCGTTGATGCCGATGGCATGCCCGACGTCCGCATGGTCCTGCTCAAGGATTTCGACGACGCGGGTTTCGTTTTCTATACCAACACGGACAGCGCCAAGGGGCGGCAACTCTTGACCGCGGGCAAGGCGGCCCTGCTGTTCCACTGGAAGTCCCTGCGCCGCCAGGTGCGCATCCGGGGCGAAGTGACGACCGTGTCCGATGCGGAAGCCGACGCCTATTTCCAGAGCCGCGCCCGCCAGAGCCAGATAGGGGCCTGGGCGTCGGACCAGTCTCAACCCTTGCCTGACCGCTTCGCGCTGGAAAAGCGCGTCGCCGAATTCACACTGAAGTTCGGCCTGGGCAGGATCGAACGGCCGGCGCACTGGACCGGCTTCCGGATTGCTCCGGTCAGCATCGAATTCTGGCGCGACCGGCCGTTCCGCCTGCACGACCGAGTCCTGTTTACGCGGCCCGAGGCGCGCGGACCGTGGGCGCGCGGCAAGCTTTTCCCCTGATTCCTGTTGCGTCCGGCGTGAAATCCGCCTAGGCCGGATTATCTTCCATACATTACGGATCACGCCGTGTCGCTCGAACACGCCCTCAATATCCTGCGCCGGGACGCCGACCGCGTGATCGAAACCAGTTGCGCCACGGTCGTGCTCAAGGGCGACAAGGCCTTTAAACTGAAGAAGAGCGTCGACTACGGCTTTCTCGATTTCACCGATGCGGACAAGCGCCGTCATGCCCTGGAGGCCGAACTGCGCTACAACAAGCGGACGGCCGCCGACATCTATGACGAGGTGATCGAGATCGGCGGCGAAAGCGTGCTGGTCATGCGCCGTTTCGATACCGCCTGCGTGCTTGGCGAAAGCGCGGCCCGCTCCGACTGGACGCCCGACCTCGGCCAGATGGACGATCTGGGCGAGGCGATCGCCGATTTCCACGCCGGCGCCGAGGTCTGCCACGATCCGCAGCATGCGGAAAACATTCGCTACACCATTGATTCCAACGACGCCAATATCGGCCGCGTCCGCGCGGTTCTGGGAGCCGAGGCGGTCGACGCCTATCATGATGAGCTCTATGCCGAGCTGGCGCGCCAGTCGGCGGTGGTGGGCGTCCGCTTCGGCCAGGGCCTTATCCGGCGCTGCCACGGCGACCTCCACCTCGGCAATATCCTTATCGAAAAGGGCCGCCCGGTCCTGTTCGACTGCATCGAGTTCAACGAGAAGCTCAGCCAGATCGACGTGCTGTACGACCTGGCCTTTCTATTGATGGACCTGTGGGTGAAGGGCTACACGGCGGCCGCCAACCGGGTGCTCAATGCCTGGCTGGAACGCGTGGCGCGCCGCGACGACGAAGCCGCCCTCTATGGCGGCTTAAGTCTTCTGCCGCTTCATATGTCGGTTCGTGCCGGCGTCCGCTGCCACGTCACCGCCAATGCCGGCGAGCCTGAGACGGCGCGCATGTACCTGGCGGCCGCCCGGGAATTCCTCAGGCCGGTGCCTGCCAGCGTACTGGCGGTCGGCGGCCTGTCCGGTTCCGGGAAAAGCACAAGGGCGCGTGCCCTGGCCCCCGGGCGTGGCCGGGCGCCGGGCGCCGTGACCCTGCGCAGCGACGAATTGCGCAAGCGGCTGTGGCGTCACCCGTCGCGCGAGCCCTTGCCCAGGGCCGCCTACGATCCGGCCGAGACCGGGCGGACCTATGCGCATATGTTCGGGCTGGGCGATACGGTCCTGGGGGCGGGGCAGGCGGTCGTTTTCGACGCCACCTTCCGTGAGCCCGGCTTTCGCACCGCCGCCGAATCGGTCGCGTCGGTGAAGGGCGCGGCCTTCGACGGGCTCTGGCTTTCCCTTCCGGCCGAAGAGCGCGCCCGCCGGGTGGCGGCACGCAGCGGAGATGTTTCAGATGCAACGGCTTCCGTTGCAAGTGCACAGGCCGAGATTGATCCGGCCACGATTACGTGGCAGATTGAGGGCGATGACTTCGCGCCGGCCGATCCTGCCGGGAAGGGCGACAAAGCCCTTTAAAATAGAGCTTTTGCGCGCGAAAGTTGAGGGAGTGGTACGGGCATGCAGGCGAAAAAATTTCGCAGTGTCATATCTTTTTCGCCTGTGCGAGGTATGGCCGTGACGCGCGTGAAACGCGCTCCAATTCTGCCGTCTTTCCCGCTGCCAACCGTCCCGTACTGAAGGATTCGCCGACCTTGACCGAGCACTCATCCCACGGCCACGAGGCAAAGAAGGGACTGGCCTTCGCCCATATCGCCTTTATCGCCTCCGTGCTGGCCGCGCTTTATATGCTGCTGGTCATGATGGCGACGCATCTCGGCTATGTCAGTCTGGATTTCGGTTTCCGCACGCTCACCTTGGGCTACGGCCCGAAAGTCGCCATGGCGGCCCTTGTCGTCTGCGGGCTGTCACTGTTGATCGCCGTGTTCAAGGCGCCGGGCCGGACCCTGGTCTGGGCCATCGGCGGCCTGGTCATTTCCGGGGCCCTGATGGGCGGATTTTACGCCTATCAAAGGGCGCTCAAGGCTTTTCCGCCGATCGCCGACGTGGCGACCGACTGGGACCGTCCGCTCGGCTTTTCCGACAAGCTGATGGAGGACCGGGGCCGCGAGGCCAAGGCTGTCGACGATCTGCCACGGGTGCCGCGCAACGAGTCGATGGAGTGGGGCGGCCGGACGGTCGCCGATATCAACGAGGCCACCTGTCCCGGAGCGAAGACGATCGTCAACAAGGCGGTGACCGAAGACCAGATCGTCAATCTGCTCAAGTCGGAGCACTATATCGTCTTCGGCCATGCGCCCTGGCGCGTCGAAGGCACCTATCAGGACAATTTCTACGGCTTCCGCTCCGACGTCATCATCCGCATCGATCCGCGGACGATCGACATCCGTTCGGTCAGCCGGTCCGATATTCCCGACCTCGGCGCCAACTGCCGGCGGGTGACGGCACTGGTCAACAAGATCAAGGCGCTCTGAGCGGATCCGATCAACAGGGTTAAGCGTCTCTTAACGTCTGGCCCGGGCCTTGCTGAGGTTCTGTCGTACTCACGACAGGTGTCCCAATGTCTGCCACGTTCATCTACGTTTCCCGCCGTGCCCAACGCGTGGTGTTCGCCCTGATCGCGCTGACCGTGGTCAATATCGTAGCCGCCCAGTGCACCCCCGAACCGACTCATGCCATGGCGGCCGTGCGCATTAAGGTTTCGCATTAAACGAGTGCTCCGGGCCGCTTCAGGCTTTGGCCCCGGCCTGCCCGCCGGGGAATGATTTTCGGCACAACATGGCCATTTGGGGTCATTTATTCCCCAACAAAGAACCGTGATATGCCGAATGCTCCTGTAAACAATAAATTGATTTCCCTACGCTAAACTCGCTCCGTCCATTTGGGAAACGGCTGATTTTCCTTGGGAAAATCATTTGCGTGTCGTCGCATACTTGCCCTTGGGGAAAGGTTTCGGCTGTGACTTAATTGAAACACGTTTCAATTGATATCGACAAAAATATGTCGTGTGATTGACGGATTCGCGACGGCAGGATTTAAGTTTATTAACAGCGTGTAATGCTGGATGCTGCGGTGGGTGCGCCTACACCCCTACGTAACCCGGAGAACAAGAGTGAAAAAGATTACTTTGCGAAGTGGCCTTCTGGCCACGACGACGCTTCTGTCGTCGTTCGCGATCCCCGCGCTGGTAGCGGGTGTCGCAGTCTCGCTGCCGACGGCAGCCGAAGCCCAGGACCTTACCAACGGTGCACTGTCGGGTACCGTCAAGTCGGACGGCGGCCAGGCTGCGGCCGGTGCGAAAGTCACGATTACCGGCACGACGAACGGCTACACCGTGTCGACCAAGACGGCGGCCGACGGTACCTTCCACCTGAACCAGATTCCTCCCGGCCACTACACCGTCGACATCGTGACCGCCAGCGGCGGCAAGGCGTCGGAATCCGTCACGGTTACCCTGGGTGCGGTGTCGAACTACGATTTCACGACCGGCTCTTCGACCGGCGAAGTCATCGTCCGCGGCAAGGCCCGCCGCAATATCGATTTCAACCGCACCACCACCGGCCAGGTCGTCGACGTCCAGGCCATGGCGGACAATATCCCGATCGCGCGTAATCTGGCGTCGGTCGTCGATACCGTCCCGGGCATCTCGATCAACGCCAACTTCGGCACGCCCCCGGTCGGCCAGCCGTCGATTTCGGGCGCTTCGCCCGGCGAAAACATCTATTACATCGACGGCATGAACGTTACGAACTTCCGTAACTTCCTGGGCGGTTCGACCATTCCGTTCGACTTCTACGACCAGATCGAAGTCAAGACCGGCGGCTACAGCGCTGAATTCGGCCGCGCCACCGGCGGCGCGCTGATCGCGACCAGCCGTTCGGGCTCGAACACCTTCCACGGCGGCCTCAGCTACTATTCGTCGCCGAAGAGCATGCAAACCAAGGGCAGCATTGCCTATTACGACCACAACGGTACCACGCCGCAGAACGTCCAGAACTACAATGGCGGCGATATGAACGAGTCGGTCTTCTGGCTGTCCGGGCCGCTCTGGAAGGATCACATCTTCTTCTTCGGCTTCTACAATCCGCGCGACCTGACGACGACGTCGCTGCAGAAGTACGATCTGTCCGGCAATGTCACCGAAACCGAAACCTACGTTAACAAAAATCCGTTCTACGGCGGCAAGCTGACCTTCCAGCTGAACCCGCAGCACCGCGTCGACTTCACCTATATCGACGACAACGAAACTCAGTATTTCCACGACGATATCGTGGGCAACGGCTCCAGCCTCGGCCTTAACGGCCAGGGCGGTCTGACCCGTATCGTCAAGTATACCGGCCGCTTCACCGACTGGTTCAGCCTGACCGCCATGTACGGCAGCTCGGGGTACAACCAGACCAGCAGCTCGACCGTCGACAACGTCGCCGCTGTGTACGACAACGGTATCGTCGTTCGCGGTAACCCGAACCTGACCGTCGAGGCCGGCAAGGACTACCGCAAGAACATGCGTGTCGACGCCGACTTCTACTTCAACCTGGCGGGCCGTCACCACCTGCGTATCGGCGCCGACGAAGAGAAGTTGAATGCCGTCGACGTGACGCAGTATTCGGGTGGCACCTACTACCGCTATTATTACCCGACCGCCGGCAATACGACGGTCAGCTGCGGCGGCTTCGCAACGACCTCGACCTGCGTCCGCGTTCGCCAGATCTTCGGCGGTGGTTCGTTCAACGTCATCAACGACTCGGCTTACCTCGAAGACGACTGGACGATCACGGATCGCATCAACCTGAACATCGGTCTGCGCAACGATACGTTCGACAACCGCAACGCCGCCAACAAGTCGTTTATCAAGAGCGAGAATCTGGTTTCGCCGCGCCTCGGCGTTTCGTATGACCTGCTTGGCGACAAGACGACCAAGGTCACCGCGTTCGTCGGCCGCTACTACCTGCCGATCGCGGCCAATACCAACCTCCGCATGGCCGGCGGTGAATCCTTCACGGAAAAGTACTACACCTACAGCGGCCGCGACGCGACCACCCTGGTTCCGACTCTCGGCACCTGGCTGAACCCGGATCCGTCCGACTACGTCCTCGAAGACGGTCAGGTTCCGAGCGCGGACACCCTGGTCAGCCACAACATCCAGCCGCAGTCGGAAGACGAGTTCGTTCTCGGCTACGAAAAGCGCCTGGACAACGGTTGGCGCATCGGCGTCCATGCCCTGTTCCGCAAGCTGAACAACGTCATGGAAGATACCGACCTTGACTACTCGAACACTCCGGTCTGCGGCTACCTCGGCATCAGCAACGCCGATTGCGGCACCTTCGGCAGCTCGGGCTACGTCCTGAACAATCCGGGTAAGGACTACGTCATCACCCTGGGTAGCGATTTCGGTGGCGGCTGGGCCGGCAAGACGGTCACGATCCCGAATTCGGTTGTCGGCATGCCGGCGGCAAAGCGCGACTACTCGTCGCTCGAGTTCGACTTCGAGCGCCCGGACAACGGCAAGTGGGCCCTCGGCGGTTCGCTGGTTCTGTCGCGCGACTACGGTAACGACGAAGGCGGCGTGAAGTCCGACAACGGCCAGACCGACACCGGCCTGACGCAGGACTTCGACCAGGTTGGCTGGATGGACGGTTCGACCGGCCTGCTGCCGAACCACCACGGCATCGTCTTCAAGACGCACGGCACCTACCATCTGAACGACAAGTTGCGTTTCGGCTTCAACTACAGCATGGTTTCGCCGCGCCACTACGGCTGCATCGGCTACTACCCGACGACGGCTGACCCGGATCGTGCTGACAGCAAGACCCTGACGGCCTGGTACTGCAACGGCAAGCTGACGCCGCGCGGTTCGCAGTTCAAGGGCGACTGGATCAATACCCTGGATGTCAGCGCCGGTTACGACATTCCGGTGGCCTTCGGCAAGATCCGCCTGGGCGTCGATATCTTCAACGTGCTGGACGCTCAGGGCGTCTCGCAATACGGCGAATTCGGCGAAATCAGCGGTCCGAATACGCCGAACCTGAACTACAAGAAGCCGCTCTATTACCAAGAGCCGCGCTACGTGCAACTGAGCGTGAAGTACTCGTTCTAACAGGACGGACTTCGCAAACGGTATCGACGGCGGAAGGGCAACCTTCCGCCGTCTCTTTTTGTGCGCCTTAAGGACACAGGTCTTTGCGCATCCGTTTTCTCTCTTCTTGAGGAAGGGGAAGGTGAGCCTGCGAACAGCATACAGTGGCCTGGCTGGCAAGATGCAGGGCTAGGCGACTTGCGATCCGTCGCTATGAAGGCCCCATATTTGCGGCTTGGAACGCAGCGCTGGATTAAGCCGGGGAAAGAGAAGGGCGACCAATCTCCAGTGACGGCCTGCCGATTAGGCTCATCTTTCGATACGGCGAAACATGCCTATAGTCGCATGTGGGTATGGCAATGTCCGGCGAATAGCGCACAAAAAAGCGCGACTGGTGTCAGCCGCGCTTTTGCTATTGATTGTCTACGCTTATCGCGTCGAGGGCTCGTAAGCCTTGGGCGCCATGACGGTGGCGCCTTCTTCGCGCAGGCGTTCGTCGGCGACGGCGTTCATGGCGGCCTCGGCTTTCGGGTCCTGCATGGCCCAGCCCAGGAAGGACAGGGTCTTCAGGCCCGACATGGCCATCTGCACGCTGGTGCCGAAGCTGCCGAACTTGCCCGGCCGGTTGTCGTAGTTGACCAGTTGTACGTCGGCGGCTGCATCGATCTTGGCCAGGCGCTTGGCTTCGTCGACGGCGTCGTAGAAGCCGCCGGTCTTGTCGACCAGGTGCAGGCCCAGGGCTTGCTGGCCGGTCCAGACGCGGCCCTTGGCGATCTGCTGGACCTGCTCGACCGGGATATTGCGGCCCGAAGCGACGTGAACAATGAAGCCGTTATAGATCTGGTCGATCCAGGACGACAGGGCGGCGCGCTGTTCGGGTGAGAAGCCCTTCGCCGCGCTGAAGGCCGAGCTGTAATCGCTGCCGACCGAGATGTCGCGGACGTCGATGCCGAAGCGCGCCAGGGCGTCGCCATAGGCGAACTTGCCGCCAAATACGCCGATCGAGCCGGTCAGGGTCGAGGGATTGGCGACGATCGACGACGCGCCCGAAGACACCCAGTAGCCGCCCGAGGCCGCGTATTCGCCCATCGAGACGACGACCGGCTTGCCGGCTTCCTTGGCCGCCTGCATGGCATTGGCGATCTGCTCCGAAGCGGTGTCGGAACCGCCGGGCGAAGAGACGCGGAAGACGATGGCGCGGACCTTCGGATCCTTGGCGGCTGTGTAGAAGGCGTTCGAAATGTCGTCCGACAGCATGGTCGGCGAATTGCCGAAGCCGCCGCCGCCCTTGCCGGTCATGATGGCGCCTTCGCCGTCGATGACGGCGATCGTGTCGCCACCCGTTTCGGGCTCGATCGTGCGTTCATAGTCGCGCAGGTCGACGACCTGGGTGTTTTCGTTGCCGCGCTTTATCGCCGCCTGTTGGGCGTCGTGCACCTGGCCGAGATGGGTGACAAGGCCGAGATCGAGCGCCTGTTCGGCGCCGTACGGGCCAGCTTCCAGGGTCTGCTGCAGCTTGGCCTGGTCGATGCGGCGGTCATGGGCGATATTGCTCAGCATCGACTGGTAGATGCTGTCCATCCACGACAGGGTGGCCTCGCGGTGCGCCGGCGTATAGTCGTCATAGAGATACGGGTTGACCGCGTTCTTGAATTCGTAGCGCTGCTCGTACTGCGCCTGGACGCCATACTTGTCGAAGGCGCGCTTCATGAACATGGTCGAGGTCGAGATGCCGGTGACCTGGAGCGAGGCGCGCGGCTGCATCCACAGTTCGCTGGCGGCCGAGCCCAGCATGTAGGAGGCGACGACCATCGTGTCCGGATACAGGCCCTGGCTGTGGGCGATCACGGGCTTGGAGGCGCGGCGGACGTAGATGATGGCGTCGCGGATTTCTTCGGCGGCGGCGGGCGACATGCCGCCTTCGGGGAGGCGGATGAAGACGGCCTTGACGTGGGTGTCGTCGGCGGCGTGGTGCAGGGTCTGCACGATTTCCAGCGTCGACATATTCTTGCCGGTCAGGAAGTCGAACGGTGCCGTCCGCGACTGGTCGCTCATCTTGTCGCGCAGGTCGAGCGAGACGACGATGTCGCCGTTGGTGTGAGGATGCGAAGACGCCAGAAGGGCGATTACGCCGATGGGCAGGGCGACCAGGACAATGATCAGAGCGACGATCGCGGCCGTCAAGGTGATCAGAAACTGCTTCATAAGAACCCCAAAATCCCCTGCTGTCCCGACCGTACAAGAACGGTGCGGCATCCCCCGCGGCGTGCAAAAGTCATGCCTTGCGCGCCAGCATAATGGTTAATGCGCCAAGGTCAAATGAAGAGGCTGTCATTTACGCCGGATTTCGCCGGAAATGACAGCCATGTGGCCCGGCTACAACCGGACTCTGGGGCAGTAGCCCTAAAACTTCGTGCGTCCGGGGAAGGCGCGGCGCATTTTGGGTTCGTCATGGGCGTTTTCCGCCAGGCCCTTGCAGTGCGGGCAGGACTGGCCTTTGACATAAAGCGGGCTTTGCTGGTCTTCCGGCGTCAGGGCGTGGTCGCAGTAAAGGCAGAGCAAGGCGGTCTTCGACGGCTGGAGGCTGTGGTCAACGGCGATTCGCTCGTCGAAAACGAAACACTCGCCGGTCCACAGCGAGTCCGTTTCCGGCACATCTTCAAGATATTGCAGGATGCCGCCTTTGAGGTGGTGGATGTCGTCAAAGCCCTGATCGATCAGCCACGACGTATATTTCTCACAGCGGATGCCGCCGGTGCAGAAGGTGGCGATCGTCTTGCCCTTGAGGGCATCGGCGTTGTCGCGCGTCCATTGCGGCAGGTGCTTGAAGTTGGGAATAAGCGGATCGATGGCGCCCTTGAATGTGCCGAGATTGACCTCGTAATCGTTACGCGTGTCGATGATGACGACGTCGTCGCGGCTGATCAGTTCGTTCCAGTCGGCGGGTTCGACATACTGGCCGAAGCGCTTCATCGACACGGGCTCGCCCAGCGAAATGGTCTCCTTTTTCAGCCGGACGCGCGCCTTGCCGAAGGGCTGGAACTCGGCCAGCGACTCTTTCCATTGAAACGGGCCATGGACGATATCGGCCTGAAGGTAGGCCAGGAAGGCGTCGACATTGGCGCGCGTGCCCGACAGGGTCGAATTGATGCCTTCGCGCGTGATGAGCAGCGAGCCCTTGATCTCAAGCGCTTTCATGCGCTCCTGAAGCTCGGCCTGGCGCGCCTCGAACTCCGGGAAGTCGAAGAAATGATAGAAGGCGGCTATGACGAAGGGCAAGTTTTGGGGCTCGAACATGGCCGCGCTTTAGCACGGTGAAGCCTGTATTTAAAGGTATTGCCAGCCGCCGATGATCGCCGCCTGGCCGTGGCGGACGCCTTGCGCGTCCACGACGTTCCACAGGACGGTGTCGCGAATCTCGAACCGCCGGCCGGTGCTGGAGATGCGGATGCCGGAAAGGCCTTCAACAAAGCCGTGTTTCAGCGCCTCTTCAAGATGGCCGTTGCGATCGGCTTGCGTCTCGGTGTTGGTCTCGGCGCTCAGGCGCGATGGCAGGCGCGTGAAGCTGTCCCAGTCCATTTCCCAAAGGTCGAGCGCGGCCCGATTGGCGTAGCAAAAGATCGGATCGGCCTGCGTGCCATGGGACACAATTGGGCAGGACGCTTCGAACAGGGCTTCGGCGCCGGAAGGCAAATCCTCCAGGATCGGCCGGCCGGTTAAGCGGAGAAAACTCTCTGAAAGCAATTGGCTATAAGCCTGAACCTCTGAAAGAAGATGAGGTGTCATTTCAAAGTCTTCAGGAAGGGCGCAATCACGTCGGCAACGAGTGCCTCAGCCTCGTATTGCAGGACAAAGTGCGGGCGATCGACCTTGATAACGCGGAGATTTTTGGCTGTCTTCTGCATCAGGACCGCCTGAGCTGCCGGCATCAGCTTGTCCTTGGTGCGCTGAAGATAAAGCATCGGCATATCAAGGGCGGCCAGGGATTTTCGGATGTCGCACTTCAAGGCGGCATTCAGGCGCGACATCAGCACGTCCTGCGGCAGGGCCGAGACGGCCTCGAAAATGTGCAAGGCCGTCATATGGTCGCCGGACCGGAGCAGCATGGCCTCGATGACGGGCACGGGCTTCGACGCCAGGAAGCCGGGCAGGGCGGTCTTCAGGATCATACCCATCAATGGCAGGGGATTGGTCGCAAAGGTCGCGGCCAGGACCAGCCCCATCGGCTTATGCGCGGCGCGGCTAGCCGCCAGGACCGCCAGCGGGCCGCCGAAGGACTCGGCGATAATGGCGTACGGCCCCTTTTGGGGCAGTAACGCCACCACATGGTCGGCGAGCGCATCAAAGCTCAGCGGGTCAGCCGGGTATGTGACGACACTTGCGTCTGCCTTTCCGCGCAATGCGGAAATCAAAGGCTCAAAGAAAGTCTCGCCCCCGGAAAGGCCCGGAAACAGGATCAGGCGGGGCAAGGCGGGTTCGGACATTGCGGTTATCAAAAAGGCTGTTGAAAATTTGACGTAAAAGCGCAGGAAGGGGATTGCAAGCTTCATCCGCCTGCGCTAGTGAAGCCGCCTTCGCGAATACAAGCGAGCCGCTGCCGGCTTCGGTCGGCACATTCCTGCTGGGGAATGGTGTAATGGTAACACACCGGTTTTTGGTACCGTTTTTCTAGGTTCGAGTCCTAGTTCCCCAGCCACACTTTCTTCCGACATCTAATCCGCCCAGCCGTCGCCCTCGGGCACGGCGTCCAGCGCGCGCAGGTCCTTCGTCATGAAGACGACATCCAGCCAGCGACCGAACTTGAAGCCGGCATTGGGGAGAGTCCCCGTCTGCGTAAAACCGCTGGACCGATGGACGCCGATTGAGGCGGCATTGGCGCTGTCGCCGATGACGGCAATCATCGAATAGAGGCCGCGCGCCGTGCACATCTCGATCAGACGAGCGAGCAGCGCCTTGCCGACACCCTTGCCGACGGCTTCCGGCGCCAGGTAGATGCTGTCCTCGACTCCGTAGCGATAGGCCGGGCGCGTGCGGAAGGGCGCGGCATAGGCATAGCCCAGAACCGTCTCGCCATCGACGGCGACGATATAGGGCAGGCGCATGGCGGCGATGCTGTGGAAGCTCGACACCATCTCATCCCGCGACGGCGGCTCCAGTGCGAAGGTGCCGGTGCCGTTGAGCACGTTCCAGGCATAGATGGCGGTGATGGCCGTGAAATCGGCTTCGGTGGCGTTGCGGATGTCCATCATTGCCAGCCCTTCTCGACGGCCCAGATAGCGAAGGCGTAGTCGAAGGCGATCTCCTTGAGGAAATCGAAGCGCCCCGACGCGCCGCCGTGACCGGCGTCCATGTTGATTTTCAGCAGCATGGGCGCGTCCGAGGTCGACTTCTCACGCAGGCGCGCGATCCATTTCATCGGCTCCCAGTAGGTGACGCGCGGATCGCTCAGGCCACCCGTCGCCAGGACGGGCGGATAGGCGCGAGCGTCGATATTGTCGTAGGGGCTGTAGGCGCGGATCGTTTCATAGGCTGTCTTGTCTTCCAGCGGATTGCCCCATTCCGGCCATTCCGGTGGCGTCAGCGGCAGGGTCGTGTCGCTCATCGTGTTGAGCACATCGACGAACGGCACGGCTCCGATGACGCCGGCCCACAGCTCAGGGCGCATATTGGCGACCGCGCCCATCAGCATGCCGCCGGCCGAGCCACCATAGGCCACGATGCGTCCGGCCGAGCCGTAACCGTCCTTAACCAATGCTTCAGCACAGGCAATGAAGTCGATGAACGTATTGGTCTTTTTATCCTTGCGCCCGTCGAGAAACCAGCCGTAGCCCTTTTCGGTGCCGCCGCGGATATGGGCGATGGCGTAGATCCATCCACGATTGACGAGGCTGAGCGAACGGATCGAGAAGCCCGGATCCATCGACATGCCGTAGGAGCCGTAGCCGTAGAGCAGGATCGGCGCCGAGCCGTCGAGCTTGATGCTGGCCTTCATCAGCACGGTCACCGGCACGTCCTCGCCATCGGGCGCCTTGGCGTACAGGCGGCGGGCGACATAGTCCTTGGGGTTATGCCCTGACGGAATGACCTGGGTTTTGCGCAGAACCTGTTCGCGCGTCTCCATATTGTAGTCGAAGGTCTGGGCGGGCGTGGTCGGCGAGGTGTAGCCGTAGCGCAGGACCTCTGTGTCGTATTCGTAGCCGCCCGACATGCCGAGGCTGTAGGCCTCTTCGGCCACCGCGATGGTGTGCTCGGCGCCGTCGGCCTTGCGGGTGATGACGATGCGCGTATTGGCGTTGTGGCGTTCGACGCGGACCATGTGGCGCTTGAAGACGCCGGCGCCGGTGACGTAGACGCCGGGGCGATACGGCACGCGGTCGGTCCAGGTCTCCCGTGACGGGTGCGCAGCCATCGATTCCATGACCTTGAAGTCGATGGCGCCGTCTGCATTGGTGCGGATGATGAAGCGGTCGTCCCAGTGGTCGACGTCGTACTGCACGCCGTCGACGCGTTCGGCGACGCAGGCGGGCGCGGCGGTCGGATCGGCGGCCGGGATCAGCCAGGTCTCGCTGGTTTCGTGGTTGCCGGTGCCGATCGAAATAAAGGCGTCCGAGCTGAGCGTGCCGACATGGATGAAGAAGCCGTCGTCGGGCTCGTCGTAGACCAGGACGTCCTCGCCGCCGCGTGCCGGGCGCCGGAAGATCCTGGCCGGGCGCGAATTCTCGTCGCGCCACACCCAGAATATCCATTGCGAGCACGGCGAGAAGGTAAAGCCGCCGTTGCAGCTTTCGATCGGGTCGGGAAGGATTTCGCCGGTTTTCAGGTCCTTGACGTAGACGCGGAAATATTCGGAGCCTTGCGTGTCTTCACCCCAGGCGAACAGGGCATGATCGGGGCTATGCTGGGCGTCGGCGGTCTCATAGAAGTCGAAGCCCTGCGCCTTCATCGCCTTGGCGCGGGCGTCTTCGTCGAGCAGGACGTCTTCCTGGGGCCGGGTCTCCTCGACCGAAGGCAGGGGCGTGCCGAATGCGGCATCAAAGCGCGGGCGGCGCGCGATGACCGGGTGCTGGCCGCCGATATCGTAGCGGCTGTAGTACTCGAACGGACCATCGGGCGATGGCACACCGGCGTCGTCCTCCTTGATCCGCCCCTTCATCTCCTGGAAGATCTGGTCCTGCAAAGCCTTTGTTTCGGAAAGCATTTCGGCCGAATAGGCGTTCTCGGCTTCCAGCGCGGTCTTGACGTCGGCCTTGATCTGCCCTGGGTCGCGCAGGACCGCCTGCCAGTTGTCGTCCTTCATCCAGTGGTATTCGTCGATCCGCTTGAACCCCAGCTGTTCGATTTCATGCGGAATGCGGGCAGGGCGGGGGGCGATCGGCAATACCTTGGTCACGTTCGAAAATCTCGCAATAGGATATAGTGTGGCGGCAAAGCCAGACCTGGCGCGAAACCGCGTCAATGTGCGTCAGGATGGCTTTTCAGGGGCGACAAGCTGGGTCAGATTGGGTTAACCGTTTGACCCATTCGCGCAAAAGCGTCAAATATGTTTATGGTTGCGCGATGCGTTTGACGCCGGCGCCCCTATATGGGCGTCATCGATCGATGAGTTTCAAGCGGAGTACGGGGGATAATCAGGGATGATTGATGCCGACCTGACAGTGGCGCTGATCAAGGCCACGGTGCAGATTGACCAGCCGATCAGCGATGCCAAGCGCATGGTCGGGACCGGATTCCTTGTGTCCGTGCCCACGCCCGGCGGTGCGCCGCAGGTCGTGCTGGTCACGGCTGCCCACGTCTTCGAAAAGATGCCGGCGCCCGAAGTGCGCGTCGGCTGGCGGGTGCCGGGCGCCAAGGGCAACTGGTCCTACATGCCCTCCAACATCATTATCCGCGGCAAGGACGGGGCGATCTACACCCAGCATCCGACGCAGGACATCGCAGTGATCCCGGTCAAGGTGCCCGACAGCATCCGCGACCAGGTTATTCCGGAAAGCCTGTTGGCCGACGACGCGACCTTCGACGCCCAGCACATCGATCCGGGCGACGAGATGATGACGCTGGGTTATCCGCACGGGCTGTCAGCCAATATTTCGGGCTTTCCGATCCTGCGCGCCGGCAAGCTGGCTTCGTATCCGGTGTCGCCGACCGGCACCTATCCGACCTTCCTGATCGACCTGACCGCGGTGCCGGGCAATTCCGGCGGCCCGGTCTTCGTCAAGAACGGCTCGAAGGCGGGGGGCTTTGTCGCGGGCATCCTGATCAAGCAGGTCGAGGATGAGAACCAGCGGCTTGAGCTGGGCGTGGTCACCGACGCCGTCTTCGTGCGCCAGACCATCGACCTGATGCTGAAGGCGCAGTCCTCGGGCGTGGCGCCCCTGCGCGCGGTCAAGCCTGTGGCGGCGGCGCGCGACGTGCCGGGCGGTGCGGCGACCGACACGACGGACATGACGGGCAATTCCAATACCGGCACCGCCACCCAGGCCGCCAAGCCGACCAGCGGTGAGACAATCGACGGTCAGTAAGGAAGCGATCCACAGATTACACAGATTTCACAGATTGGGCCGGGCGTGGTCGATCTGCTGAGGTCAGATTAAAATCGATTGAGGACGGCGCTATGCGCCGTCTTTTTTCGTTTCAAGTCGAACGCAATGCGGCAGCCATAGGGCGCTGAATAATCTGTGAAATCTGTGGATACTCTTCTCAATCCACTGGGATTTCCAGGCCCCCAAGGGCCCCGAAACCCGAGCGGATCGCTGCCAGGTGCGCCCCGGCGTGCGGCAGGACGTGGGCAAAGAAGACGCGCATCAGCCGGATGCGGTCGCCCAGCCACACCGTATCGCCTTCGCCCGCGTCGATCATCGATTTCGCTGCCACCGCGCCCTTGAGCAGCAGCCAGCCGCCGACCAGATCGCCACACAGTTTGAGATAGGTCGTCGCTCCAGCCGCCACGTCGAGCGGCTGAGCGGTCTTTTGCGCCAGCAAGTGCGCCGTCGCCTCGGAAAAGGCGGTCATCGCCTGCGATAAGAGTTCAGCTTCGACTTTAAAATTCGCCGCCAAAGCACTGTTGGATAGGAAGGATTTGATATCCGATTCCAGTTCTTTCGCAGCCATGCCGTCTTGGCCCAGCTTGCGGCCGACCAGGTCGGCGGCCTGTATGCCGTTGGTGCCTTCGTAGATCGGCGCGATGCGGGAGTCGCGATAATACTGGGCCGCGCCCGTTTCCTCGATAAAGCCCATGCCGCCGTGGACCTGAACGCCCAGCGAGGCGACCTCGACCGCCATATCGGTCGACCATGCCTTGGCGATCGGCACCAGGAAGTCTTCGCGGCGCCGGGCCGCATCCCCGCCGCCCAACCGGCCCGCATCGATAGCGGCGGCCGTGGCCATGCATATGGCGCGGCCAGCCTCGACCCTGGCCTTCATCAGGGCCAGCATCAGGCGGACGTCGGGGTGGTCGTAGATGACGGCGTTGTCGGCGCCGGTAATGGCAGACCGGCCCTGGCGGCGTTCGGCGGCATAGGCGCGGGCCTTTTGCCAGGCGGCATCGGCTATGCCGACGCCTTCGAAGCCGACGGCCAGGCGGGCAGCATTCATCATGGTGAACATGGCCGCCAGCCCACCGTGCGGCGGACCGATCAACTCGGCCGTGGCGCCTTCGAACGCCATGACGCAGGTGGGCGAAGCGTGGATGCCCATCTTGTGTTCCAGGCCGACGCAGCGCGCGGCGTTGCGTTCGCCCGGATTGCCGTCCGAATCGAGGATGAACTTGGGGCAGAGGAAGAGCGAGATGCCGCGTGTGCCCTTGGGCGCATCCGGCAGGCGCGCCAGGACGAGGTGGACGATATTTTCGCTGCCGTCGTGCTCGCCCCAGGTGATGAAGATCTTCTGGCCGGTAATCGCATAGGTGCCGTCGCCATTGGGTTCGGCCTTCGTCGTCAGCGCCGCCAGGTCCGACCCGGCCTGGGGCTCGGTGAGGTTCATCGTCCCCGACCACTGGCCCGCGATCAGCTTCGGCAGATAGAGGTCCTTCTGTCCTTGCGTGCCGTGCTCGTGGATGGCTTCGATGGCGCCCTGGCTCAGCGTCGGCAGAAGCGTAAACGCCATGTTGGCGCCGTGGAACATGTCGAAACAGGCCTGTTCCAGCATCTTCGGCAGGCCCTGGCCGCCATAGGCGGGATCGGCCGCGACGCCGTACCAGCCGCCTTCGGCATAGGCGTGAATGGCATCGACAAAGCCCGGCGCGACCTCGACGCGGTCGCCGTTGAGTTTCGTACCGTTTGCGTCGCCGACGCGATTGAGCGGGGCCAGCACTTCGCCGGCCAGTTGCCCGGCGGCCTCGAGCACCGCGTCGCGCAGGTCCTTGTCGAAGTCGGGGAAGGCTGCGCTGCCGTAATGCCCGTCCATGCCGAGCACGTGGTCGAGGCAGAAGCTGATGTCCTTGACGGAAGGGCGATAGGTCATGGCGTCCCTGCGAATCTGTATGCCGGCAATGAACCCGCCGGTCATTTGCCGGCATGTAACGCCTATGACGCTACGGCAGGCAAGTCTATTTTACGTTAACGTCAACTTTTTCGAACACGTAAAAGCAAAATCACATTGCCTCTTGATATGTAATAAATATGGTTACATATGATTTGGCGCTGACGCATCGTGCAAACGGGTATATGCCAAGCGCAACCATGCCGGAGAGGGCAGATGGACACCAATTCCTACAATCGCTACAGCCGATGGCTGCACTGGCTTATCGCCGGGCTGATCCTGTTCATGATCTTCCTGGGCTGGCGGCTCGATCCCAAGGACCCGCACGCGCTCAACCTGTTCTTCTGGCACAAGTCGGTCGGCATCCTGATCCTGTTGCTCAGCCTGGCGCGGATCGGTGTCCGCCTGGCTTATAAGGCGCCGCCCGAGCCACCCATGCCCAAATGGCAGGCTGTGGCCGCCAAGGCCTTGCATGTCCTCTTTTACGTCGCGATGATCGGCATGCCGCTGACCGGCTGGGCGATGGTGTCGACTTCGGCGCGCGAAATCCCCTTTTTCGGCCTGTCGTGGCCGCATATGCCGTTCGTGCCGGTGTCGGCCGACATGGAAAATCCGGTGCATGAGTTTTTCGAGTTTTTTCATAAGCTTGGCGCCAAAATCCTCATATACGGTATGATCCCGCTGCATGTCCTGGCGGCGCTGAAGCACCAGTTCGTCGACAAGGATTCGCTGTTCGAGCGCATGGTGCCGGGCCTGAAGTCCAAGCCGGTGGTCAACTGGCGCTGGATCGTGCCCCTGGGCGTGGTGCTGCTGGCGGTCGGGCTGGCCGAAGGTATCTATCGCGGTGGCCCGCAAAAGGCGGGTCACACGCCTGTCGAGTCGTCGCCGCCGGCCATGGCGTCGGCCGCCGCCGAAACCGTATCGTCGGCCTTGGCCGACTCCTCTTCGGTCACATCCGAAAGCGCGTCTTCGTCGTCTTCGGCGGCCGCGGTGACCGAATGGGCGGTCGATAAGACTGCCTCGAAGATCGCCTTCTCGACGACCTTCCAGGGCGAGGCCATCAATGGCGGTTTCAGCGCCTATACGGCCGCTATCGCGTTCGACCCGGCGCAGTTGGCCAGATCCCACGTCAAGGTGACGATCGACCTGGCTTCCGTGGCTTCGGGTGATAACGATCGCGACGGGACCTTGAAAGGGGATTCCTTCTTCAACGTCGCCGCCACGCCCAAGGCGGTGTTCGAAGCGAAATCGTTCAGCAAGACGGACGCGACGCACTTCGTCGCCCACGGCAAGCTGACCCTGCACGGTGTAACCAAGGCGCAGGAACTGCCGTTTATGCTGACGATCAAGAATGGCGTTGCCGACATGAAGGGCACGGCCACGCTCGACCGCACAGTTTTTGGCGTCGGTTCCGGCGACTATGCGGCGACCGACGCCATTCCGGCCAAGGTCAAGGTTGACATCACGATAAAGGCCAAGGCACAGCCTCAGAAATGAGTACTGCCGACGCCATCCGTGCCCTGACCGCCGGAAACCTGATCCATCTGCCGACCGAAACCGTCTATGGTCTCGGTGCGCGCGCCGACGACCCGGCGGCGGTGATCAAGGTGTTCGAAGCCAAGGGCCGGCCGCGGTTCAATCCCCTGATCGTCCATGTCGGAACGTTGGAACAGGCCGAAGCCATTGGCGCTTTCGACGATCGTGCCCGTGTTTTGGCTAAGGCCTTCTGGCCGGGGCCGCTGACCCTGGTCGTGCCCGCCAAAGATACGAACGCTGCCTGCGATCTGGCGCGCGCTGGGCTCGACAGCGTCGCCCTGCGCATGCCGGCGCATCCGCAGGCGCTTGAGGTCCTGAAAGGTGTCGCTTTCGGCGTCGTGGCGCCGTCGGCCAATCGCTCGGGCCGCCCCAGTCCGACGACCGCCGCCGATGCCGCCGACGAGACGGGCGCCTTTGTCGATGTGACGCTCGATGGCGGCGCGTGCCCTGTCGGTGTGGAATCAACCGTTGTCAGCCTGTTGGGCGACGCCCGCTATCTCCGTGCGGGCGCCGTGACGCGCGCTCAGGTCGAAGCCGTGATCGGTCCTTTGGCGGCTGACGAAGCCGAAGGCCACCGCTCTCCCGGCAGGCTAAGCCTGCACTACGCCCCCGACGCGCCCGTCAGGATCAATGTTGAAAACCCGTCGCCGGGCAGCGCCTATCTCGCTTTCGGGCCTGTCACTTACGATGGGCCGGTGGTGCAGTTGAGCGGGGCGCGCGATGTCAATGAGGCCGCCGCCCGGCTGTTCAGCGCCTTGCGCGCTGCCGACAAGCTCTATCCGCCGGTGATCGAGGTGGCGCCTATCCCGCAGGACGGCATCGGCGAAGCCATCAATGATAGATTGAAGCGCGCGGCGGGGTTTGTGGGCTAAGCCGCCTTCGCCGACATGGGCGCGGGTTGCGGGCGGCTGAACACCCAGTCATTGTCCTTCGACAGGTCGGCGCGGAATTCGTAGCCCGCGACGCGGAAATCCTTCAGTCCTTCGATGCGGTCGACGCGGTGATCGACCATGTAGCGCGCCATCAGGCCGCGCGCCTTCTTGGCGAAGAAGGAAATGATCTTGGCCTCGTTGCCCTTGACCTCGAGAAAGCGCGGACTGATCACCCTGAGCTTCAGCGCCGGCGTCAGGGCCGCGCGCGAATATTCGGTGCTGGCAAGGTTGACGATGGCGTCCGATCCCTGCGCGCGGCTTTCCTCAAGCAAGGCCTTGGCCAGACGGTCGGCCCAGAAGGCGTAGAGCGAGTTCGCCCGGCCGACCTTCAGCTGCGTACCCATCTCCAGGCGATACGGGCGGATGGCGTCGAGCGGACGCAGCACGCCGTAAAGCCCGGACAGGATGCGGACGTGATCCTGCGCCCATTTAAGCGCATCCGCGTCGAGCGTGCGCGCCTGCAGTCCATCATAGACGTCGCCGTCGAACAGGAAGACCGCGCTCATCGGGTCCTGCGCTTCGAAGCCCTGGTAGCGGCCATGGTTGAGCTCGGACAGGGCCTTGGAAATATCCATCAGCTTGCCGATGGCCGCGGGCTTCAGCGTCTTCATCCTGGTCAGCAGCTTCGCCGTCTCCTCCGGAAAAAGCGGCGCCGTCGCGTCGGGTGCGCCGGCGAGCGGAGACGTGTCCAGGGACTTGGCGGGAGAGAGCAGGGTCAGCATGACAGATTTTTTACGCTTATCGGCTAAGGTGACGAGACCTTACGGGTATAGGCGGCTTGGACGAGGGCTGGCAATAGCCTGATAAGGCCGTGCGTTATGGGAGTGGCGTATCGAAACGGCGGCGCAAAGCCGGCGGACATAATAATTATAATTGAGGGGATAAACCATGTCGAAGGGCACCGTTCTGGTCCTTGAAGACAGCCGTACGCAGGCTCAGCTTATCTCGCGGCTGCTGGCCAATCTGGGCTGGTCCGCCATCCTGGTGTTCGATCACAAGAGCGCCTTTGCGCAGTTGCGCACCAGCCGCGTCGACCTTCTGTTGTTCGATGTGTATCTCGAGACCGGCAATACGCTGATGCACCTGCCCGAGATCCGCCAGCTGGCGCCGGGCGTGCCCGTGGCCATCATGACGGCCGGCGGGGCCGGCGGGGCCGCGCTCAACGATACGCTCAATGCCGCCCGCCGCGCCCAGGCTGATTTCGTGTTGCCGAAGCCCTTCGGTCCGGAAACGCTCGTGACCATCCTCGAAGAGACGGCGAAGATGCGGAAGGCGCCCGTGCGGCCCAGGCACGTGCTGGTTGTCGACGACTGCCGCGTCGTGCGCATGCTGACCGCCCAGGCGCTGGCCGGCGAGGGCTATCGCATCAGCGAGGCCAAGTCGATGGAAGAGGCGTTCGAGCGCGTCGACATCGCCCACGTCGATATCGTCATCACCGACATCTTCATGCCCGGCATGGGCGGCATCGAGGGCATCCAGATCATCCAGTCGACCTGGCCCGACGTCTCGATCGTCGCCATGTCGGCCGGCGTCGAACAGAAGGTCGCCAACACCCAGGTCCTGTCCGCCGCCAAGCACATGGGGGCCCACGCCCTCCTGCCCAAGCCTTTTACCGCTTCCGACGTGGTTGTTCTTGTCGAAGCGGTGCTGAGCGAAAGATCATCCGCCGCGTAAATCTGGTCAGGCCAGTTTTGGCCGGCTGTATCATTTCGACACAAGGTGGCTGGACTTGACCGTTACATACTTTTTAAGACCTTTGACTTTAATTTTATCCACAGCCAGGGATAAACGGCTCCGGAGCGGGTCATGAGTGTAGGTAGCGTACTGGTTCTGGATGCGAACGGCGCCCAGGCCCAACATATCTCGAAGATGCTTGAGCGCGAAAAGTGGAGCGCCATCCTGGCGTTCGACCAGAAGATGGCGCTGTCCATGATGCGCGCCACGCGTTTTCACCTCCTGATGGTTGACGCCTATGTCGGCCAGGCCAGCATGCTGGCCATGATCCCCGAAATCCGCGAACGCGCGCCGGCGACGCCTCTGACCATCATGACCGACAATGTCTACGGCCGCCATGCCGTCGACATCACCATGGACCAGGCCAAGTCCGCGGGCGCCGAATTCATCCTGCAGAAGCCGTTTTCCGTCGAGCGCCTCAAGGGCCTGCTCAAGGACACGACGCGCTTCCATCGCGAACGCCGCTCGACCAAGCATCTGCTGGTCGTCGAGGACAACGCCAACCTGCGCACCATGATCGGCAAAGTCCTGGGCGAGATGGGCTATCAGATCTCGCTGGCGGAAAACATGGAAGAAGCCTTCGCCCGCGTCGATCTCGACATGGTCGACCTGGTGGTCAACGACATCTTCATGCCCGGCATGGGCGGGATCGAAGGCATCATGAAGATCCGCCAGGGCTGGCCGCACATTCACATCCTGGCCATGTCGGCCGGCAAGGACGAGAAGATGGACGCCAACAAGGTGCTGGCGGCGTCGCGGCATGTCGGCGCGGTCGAGCACCTGGCCAAGCCGTTCCACATGTCCGACCTGATCCACCTTGTCGCCAAGACGCTGGGCAAGGTGGAGCCCGAAGACGCGGTCAGGGCCGGGTAGGTTTTATACCCGGATAGGCGCACGCGTATCATGGTGTAAGGGGCGGGGCGCCCGCATTGCGCGAAAAGCACAAACGGGAACTGCGTGACCTGCGCCACACCGGCGGCGCTTTGCGCACATCCGCGCAAATTTGTCCGGCCGGTCCGCGCGAGTCCGGTTGTTAACTGTTGGTAAACACGATACAAACCCTTCAGGCATCAGTTGAGGGGTGTTCCATGCGTGGTAAGGCGGTATGGGTATTGGGGCTGTCGGGCCTGGCCCTGCTGGGGGCTGTCGGTCTCTACAAGACCCTGCCCGAGGTCGAACAAGGCGTACGCTCGAAGGTAACGCGCACCCTGGCCGACAAGGGGCTGGACGATGTCCGCGCCCGTGTCGACGGCCAGACCGTGACGCTGACCGCCATGGACAACGACCCCCAGTCCAAGGCCAAGCTCAATGAGGCCAAGGCCGCCATCGCGTCGATCGACAACGGCAGTTCCTGGGTCAAGGTCGTGTCGCGCATCGATGTCGGCCCGGTCATCGAATCCGCCCCGAACACCGCGCCCAAGGCCATGATGGCCGCTGCCGATGCGCCGCTGGCGGCCGGCGGCGCCGACGCGCCCGTGGCGATTTCCGGCGAAAAGGCCACCAGCATCGACAGCCTGTCGAGCGACCATCCGGCCGTGGCCGGCAGCGAGCCCATGCCGATCAGCAACAATGCGGCCCAGGGCTGCGAAGAGCGCGTCTACAAGGCCATGGGCACGCGCAAGCTCAGCTATGTCTTCGGCGGCTACGACCTGACGACCGACAGCCAGCCCGTGCTCGACGACGTTTACAAGGTCCTGGCGACCTGCCCGTCGACGCTCAAGGTCACGGTGGCGGGTTATACCGACAATGCCGGCGACGCCGTCGCCAACCAGCTGATTTCCAAGGCGCGCGCCCAGGCCGCGGCCGACGCCCTGGTCAAGCGCGGCTTGCCGGCTGAGCGTGTCGCGGCCGCCGGTTACGGCGCGGCGGCGCCGATCGCCGATAATTCGACAGCGGAAGGCCGCGCGGAAAACCGCCGCGTCGTCATCCTGGTTTCAAACGACTAAAGGGGGCGGACGTGCTGCATCTGATCATAGAACTGCGCTGGCTGCTCCTGGCGGCTGCCGGGCTTGGCCTGATCACCGGTTTCGTCGCGCGGAAGTTAGGGTAGGGGATTGTCATGCTGACCATGGCTGCAGAATCGGCCGCGCTGCTCGTCGCGGCTTTTGCAATGTTCGCCGCGATCGGCTGGCTCATGGCCGGCAAGCGCAAGGCCGTCAAGCGCGTCAGCGTATTTGACGAGCCTGCGATCGAAGACGCCGTCCCGGCCGCCGAGCCGGAAGTCTATCAGTACGATGTCGCCAGGGCTGCCGAGCAGTTTACCTCGGGCGTCGTCGTGCCGTTCAAGATGCCCGTCGCGCCCGAGCCCAAGGCCGAAACGCCGGCGCCGCAACCGCAGCCCGGCCGCGAAGACCGTCCGGCCTATGCCTTCGACATGGCGGCCTCGCGCTTTACGCCGTCGCCGGCGGCTCAGCCCGCGCGCCTCGATCCCAATCTGCGTGGCCGCGTGTCGAGCCTGGCCAGCATGACGCCCGACAGTGTCGAGGCCGCCGTGCAGCAGGCCGGCAGCGGCCTTGAGCCCATGCGTCTCGACAGCCCGCGCGGCCCGGTCGACGACCTGACGGTTATTTCGGGCATCGGGCCCGGCAACCAGCAGGAACTGAACGCGCTCGGCGTCTATCACTACTGGCAGATCGCCGGCTGGACGCCCGAAAACGTTGCCTGGGTGTCGAACCGCGTCCGCTTCCCCAAGCGTATCGTGCGCGAAAACTGGATGTCGCAGGCCGCGCGCCTGGCGCGCCTTCAGTAGGCTTACGCTCTCGGCAGGCTCAGGCCCAGTGAGGGACTGAAGCGGAACTGTTCGCGGTTATAGCTGTGCAGTTCGGCGGGGCGGCCACCCGTGTCTTCCCGCATGGCGCCGAGCGGCGTGACAAAGCCTGTTCTCTCCAAAGCCCGGCGGAAGTTCTGCTTGTGAAGGCCGATCCCCGACAGGGCTTCGAGCGAGCGTTGCAACTCCAGCAGGGTAAAGCGCTCGGGCATCAGTTCGAAAATCACCGGACGGTATTTCAGCTTGCCGCGCAGGCGCGACAGCCCCGTGGCGGCGATACGGCGGTGGTCGGACGCCATCGGCTCGCCGCTTAAACCGTCGCCGTCGCTCAAGCCCTGCGCGCGGCGCGCCTCGCGCGTCAGGCCGGCGTCATACAGCAATTCATAACGGTCGAGCACGCGCTCTTCGTTCCACAGGTCGAAGTCGCGGGGAAACAGGGTCTCGACACGCAGGTCCCGTACGCCGGTTTCGTCGGCCGCCACCCAGGCGTCGAGCGCCGGGCGCAGGCGCTCAAGCGGTACGTTACCGCCGCCGCGCCAGTCTTCCCACGGGAAGAAGCGGTTGAACGGCACCCAGGCGGCGTCGAAGCCCGCCTGGAAGGCGCGATTGTTGGTCAGGCCCAGGTAGCCGACCGATATGATATGGTCGCCGGCATTGGCGCCGTCGAGCACGGTTTCTCGACCGACATCGCCGAAACTGTAGAGCTGCTCGGCATAGCCGATGTCGAACCCCGTCTGCTCGCGCACGAAGGCCTTGAGCGCCAGGTCGAAGGTGCGGTGGCTCTTCGGCACGAACGGGCCGGAGGGCAGGGCGTAGGCGGGGCCTGCGCCGTCGCGCGGCAGGTTGCGGCACAGGACGACGGCCTCGTTGTCCTGGACCGCCACGACCACCACGGACAGTTCGATCGCCAGCGCCATGCCTATTTTCCCATCTGCTTGAGCAGGGCCTCGACGCGCGCGACGAAAGCGATCTGGGCTTCGCGCGGCGGCAGGGGCACGATCGTCAGGTCATAGCCGTCGGGCGGCTCGCCGAAGAATTGCCGCGCCTCGCTCTCGCTGAAGCCGACCAGTTGCGTCGCCTCGAAATAGGCGCAGGCGTGGTCGGCGCGCTTGATCAGCACTTTCAGGGCCTGGGGCATCAGCGGCGGCAGGCCGAAGCGGATGTGAATAGCCTGTTCGAGATGCGCTTCGAAGCGCTTGTAGTCGAAGCCCAGCGCCGCCTTGAACGGTGAGATCATGTCGCCGATCACGTATTCCGGCGCGTCGTGCATGACGGCCATCAGCCGTTCGGCCGGCGTCATGCCGGGTTTGATATGGGCGCAGATGTCCTCGACGACCAGGCAGTGCTGGGCGACGCTGAAGCCGTGTTCGCCGACCGTCTGGCCGTTCCAGCGCGCCACGCGCGACAGGCCCAGCGCGATATCGTCGATCTCGATATCGATGGCGTGCGGATCGAGCAGGTCCAGCCTGCGGCCGGACAGCATGCGCTGCCAGGCACGCGGTGGCTGGTCCTTTGTTTTCGCTGAAGATTTGGCGATGGATCGGGCTGTGGGCATGATACGAATACAGGCGAAATGTCACATCGGGATTTTATCGATGCGGCGGTATAATCCATAAGCGGCAAAGGCCAAGGCTTACGCGAATCACAAACTGTGCACAATAAGCCGTAGGCGCAAGAAAAAGACGGAGGCGAAGATGGCCAACAAGGGACAGGCGTGGTCGCGGATTACCATTCCGGTGAGCGGCGCAGCCACCGAGGTCAAGACGCTGCAGATCGCCGCCGGCATCGCCGAATCGTTCGAAGCCGAGCTCAACGTCCTGTTCGCGCCGCCCGATCCGGCCGAACTATCGCCCTGGCTGGGCGAAGGCTTCATGGGCACGGTGCAGATGTCGACGCTCGACAGCCTGAAGGCCGCCACCGAAGAATCCGAACTGATGGCGCGCTCGCATTTTTCCGCTGTCGCTTATGGCGAAAAGACCTTTGCCGCCCTGGAATCGCCCGTGTGGCAGGATCTGGCGGCCGAGACGCGGCTGTCGGACCTCGTCGTGTTCGGCGAAAACAGCGCCAAGGGCCAGGGCATGCTGGCCGAAGCCTTCCAGCAGGTGTTGATGGAAGAGCGCGCGGCGGTCTTCGTGGCGCGTCAGCCGTTTGAAATCACCGGCACGGCGGTGGTCGCCTGGGACGGCAAGGAGCCGTCGTCGCGCGCCGCCCGCCGGGCCGTCGCCATCCTGAAAAAGGCGTCCAGGGTCGTGGTGATCGGCGCGCCGTCTGGCGACAATCCGCCGAAGCTCGACCGGCTGGCAGCCTATTACGCCGCCCACGGCATCGCCGCTGAAGTCGACGTGCTGCAAAAGGGCGAGATCCATACGACCCTGGTCGAGGCCGCGGAACGCCACGGCGCCGACTATATGGTCGCCGGCGCCTATGGCCGGTCGCGCATCCGCGAATTCGCGTTCGGAGGCACAACGCGGTACCTGCTGCAGAATACCGGCCTGAACCTGTATATGGCGCACTGATCGGTAAAGGGGATCCACGGATTACACAGATTTTTTAAGGGTTTAGCCACGGATGTCCGAGCTGGGCACCCTGTCTGTGGAAATTGAATAGAGTGCGCTTCGCGCCTTTGTTATCCGTGTCGTCCGTGGCAGCGACCCAATCTGTGAAATCTGTGTAATCTGTGGATTTCACTTACTTATTCTGGCGCAAACCGCTTCATGACTGCCGCCTTGACCTCTGCCATGACTTCCGTCCAGTCGGTCATCGACGACGAGAAGAAGACCTTTGACTTGGGATACCAGGGGAAGCGATCGGTGCCGAGGCTCGTCCAGGCATTGGCCGGAGAGACGATCCAGATTTCGGTGCCCACGGCGCCCGCGATATTGCTGGCCGCGTTGGCCGGGCCCAGCACGCAGTCCAGCGCCGACATTAGCGCAGCCAGGTCATCGAGATCGTGCATCAAATCTATGCCCGGCGGCGTCCAGATATCGCGGCCCGTGGCCAGGGCCTGTTCCATCTCTTCTGCCGTATCGCCGTATTGCAGATTGACGAACTGCACGCCGGGCACTGCCAGGACGTCCAGCCATTCGGCAAATGGCGCGTAGTAACGGTCGCGGCGCGAATGCCGGACCCGCGACTTCCACAGCAGGCCGACCTTGGGCAGGTCGTTCAGGCCGGCTAGCTGTGCCTTCCAATAGCCGACTCGCCCGGGATCGGCCTTCAGGAAGGCCGGCTTTTCGAAATCGGCGACGGCAGGCCGATAGCGCGGCAGGAACTGCCCCATGATCGCCCAGGCGTGGTATTGCGACCAGTCCTCGATTTCCGGGAAAAGACGCGCGGGCCCCGTCTTCAGCCGTGTCGTGTGATGGTGCGTCACTGAACACTTTGGAAAAGACCGCCGAAACAACGATACCAGCCTCGGTTCGACGCCGATGGTGACGTGTCCTTCCGGGCCGACCTCTTCGAGCAGGTCGGGCAGGATGCCGGCGAACATGATCTCGTCGCCCAGGCCCTGTTCCGCCGACACGAACAGGCGCTTTCCGGCGACCGGCTCCTCGCCCAGGCGCGGGCAGGCGATATCGTAATCCAGGCTTTCGATCGTGCCGGGCGTTTCGCGCGCCCGGTACCATTGCCAGCCGCTTTCGAGATCGCCCAGGCTGAAACCGGCATGGGCGATGCCCATCGAACAGGTGCGGATATTGTCGGGTCCGCCCAGCCCCGGCAGGGCCTGGACCAGGCAGTCGCGGCCCTGGGCGACGTGACCGCGAAAAATCAGGTTGTGGCCGAGGTTGTTCAGCGCGTGGGCGTGGCCCGGAAAAAGGCGCAGGGCCTCGGCATAGGCGACGCTGGCCGCATCGGCGTCGCCGCGCGCGTCGAGGATAGTGCCCAGCCCGTTCCACAGCGGCGCGCTGCCGCCCCGTGTTTCGATGATCTGCGTCAGCATCCGTCCGGCTTCGTCGAACCGGCCCTGGTCGCGCAGGACACTGGCCAGGGCGGCGGCGCTGTCGGCGTCGCCCGGCCGCAGGGTCAGGACGTGGACGAAGAATTTTTCAGCCAGTTCGAGATGGCCGGTGCGGTAAGCCAGCCGGCCGAGATCAGTGGCGACGATGGCGTCGTCCGGCGCCAGCCGCAGCGCCGACTGATAGCAGGTGAAGGCCGTATCGAGATCGCCCTGACGTTCGCGGGCCACGGCCAGGGCGTGCCAGGCGGGGGCCAGCCGGTCGTCGAAATGCAGGGCGCGCATAGCGGCATCCGACGCGCCAGCCCAGTCGCTGGTGCGCAAAGCCGCCAGGGCTTCGGCGAGGGCCTCGGTCTGGGGGGCGGCGGGCGAGGGGGCGTCGGCGTCGGAGCTCATCGTGGGATTAGGGGCGCGCCGGGCAGGATTTCAACTCTTTTTGTTAACAATCGCGCCGCTTAAGACTCCCTTAATCGAAATACGTGGATTAACCTTTTGCGGTCCGCGTGAATGGGGCGTCCAGGGGAATTCGCGGTGTCGAAAACCTGATGTTAACTTGCGGGGGGTTATACAGGCCGGAACGGTTTCCGTCCTGCGTGCCCTCGCAAGAGACTGAATGCGGCCGGAAACATGAAGGAAAACCAATGCCTTTAAAACTGTCGCTCAAGCCCGGAGAGAGGTTTGTCCTCAACGGGGCCGTGGTTCAGAATGGCGATCGCCGCTGTTCACTGGTGCTGCAGAACAAGGCGTCGGTCCTGCGTGAAAAGGACATCATGCAGTCCGAGGAAGTCGATTCCCCGGCGCGTCACGTCTATTTCCCCGTGATGATGATGTACCTGGATGAAGCCGGGGCCGACAAATACTACGATGAATTCCTGCGCCGCATGACCGAGTTCATGAGCGCGATCTCGAACCCGAACGTCCTTGCCGAGTGCGTCGTCGTCTCCAAGGGCATCATGGTCAAGGAATACTACAAGGCGCTGATGGGCTGCCGCAAGCTCATCGACTACGAAGACGAACGACTCGGAAGGAAACCGGAGTAACCATGTCGCTCAAGGCGTATCAAAATACAGCGGCCCGCGCCGAAAACCCGCGCCAGACCGAGTATCGCCTGTTCGGTCAGGTGACCCGGGCCCTGCTCGACGCGGAAAAGATGGACAAGTCGAAGATTGCCGAACGCATGGAGGCGCTCGACTGGAACCGCCGCATGTGGTCGGTCCTGGCGGCTGACTGCTCGGTCGAAGGCAATGGCCTTCCCGTCCAGGTCCGCGCCAACATCATCTCGCTGTCGATCTGGGTCAACAAGCATACCTCCCTGGTCATGCGCAGCCAGGAAGAGATCGGGCCGCTGATCGAGATCAACCGCATCATCATGCAGGGCCTGGCGCCGCAGGGCGCTCAGGACGATCCGGTGGCCTCCGGGACCGCCAACTTCCGTCCTTCGGCGGTCTGATACGAACCGCAGAAATATCGAAAAGCCCGGGTGGAAGCGCCCGGGCTTTTTGCCGTCCGCCGCGCACTGCTCTCAAACAGGGCATGATAATACGCGCGCCATTCGGCGTCCGGGCCGCGCAAAGACTGCCAAAATTGCCCGCCGGGCACAAATTGCCGGTTCTTTTTCCGTGCCGGATCAAATGCTTGTGCCGATTCTCCTTGCGGCAAGCGTAAAAAATCAAGGTTAATCAACGTGGTAAATTTTTTCTGACGGATGGCCCGGGTGGCCCCGGCCTTGCTCCTGCATGGGCAGGCCAAAATGGCCTTGCGGCAAAAGCCGTTCAAATCCCCGTCCAGAATGGAAAGGAACCACCGAATGTCGAACGTTTCGGTTAACACCAACGTGGGCGCGATGGTCGCGCTTCAAAACCTGAATGCCACCAGCACGATGCTGCAGGACACCCAGAACCGGATCTCTACCGGGTTGAAGGTGGCCAGCGCCAAGGATGACGGTGCGGCCTACGCAATTGCGCAGACCCAACGCGCCACGGTTTCGTCGCTGGATGCCGTTAAGGATTCGCTCAACCGGGGTACCTCTTCCGTCGACGTCGCCATGTCTGCGGGGGAGAGCATTTCGGACATGCTTACGCAGATGAAGGAGAAGGCTCTCGCCGCTTCGGACACTTCGCTGGACACGACCAGCCGCTCGGCCCTGAATGTCGATTTTCAGGCCCTGCGCGATCAGATCACCAAGACGATCAGCAATGCGACGTTCAACGGTATCAATCTGATCAATGGCTCGCTGACCGTGCTGACTGTCCTGGCCAATGCCCAGGGGTCGCAAAACCTGACCGTCAACGCCCAGGACCTGAGCCTCGGCGGTTCGGTTGTCACCCTGTCGGCTGCGGCCGGCTTCACGACCGCCACTTCGGCCAGCGCACTGCTGACGACGATCGACAGCTCGATCACCAACGTCTCCAGCTCGCTCGCCCAGTTCGGCACCTCGTCGAAGTCGTTGGCGGCGCACATGAACTTCATCGGCAAGCTGCAGGACTCGATCACGGCCGGTATCGGCAATCTGGTCGACGCCGACATGGCGAAGGAAAGTGCCAAGCTCCAGGCGCTGCAGACGAAGCAGCAGCTGGGTGTCCAGGCCCTCTCGATCGCCAACCAGGCGCCGCAGATGACGTTGAGCCTGTTCAAGTAAGCACCTGGAGCGGCGTGAAAACGTCGCGGCCGGGTAAGCGAACGCGAGAAACGCGACCAGACAGGCCGGGGGAGGGACGTCGTCCCGAACCCGGCCGCCCATTCTTTTGGCGCCGCTCCCATGCCTTTGGCACGGGGCGGTTTTTTGCATCCGGAATTCGATAAAAAGCGGCGTTTTCCGCCCGTTTTGCGCGGCAAATTCTGCCCGCCTCGGCAAATATTGCCGAAATGGCGCCCGCGCCCGGCAAATTTTGCCGACTTAAGGCGGGGTTAATGGCGGGTTAAAATCAATTTAATCAAAACTTTGCGGTGCGCTGTCACCGGTGGCCGGTCTGGCCCCGGGTTTGCAGTTACGTGCGCAGGCAAAATGCCGCCGGTCGACAAAATGTCACCGGATTTTCAAGAATGAAGGATAGAGACGAAATGTCTTCTTCGGTTAATACCAATGTCGGGGCCATGGTTGCCCTGCAAAACCTCAATGCCACCTCTTCCGACCTGATGGCCACCCAGACCCGCATTTCGACGGGCCTGAAAGTCGCCAACGCCAAGGATGACGGTGCCGCTTACGCCATCGCCCAGACCCAACGCGCTACCGTTTCGTCGCTTGACGCCGTCAAGGACTCGCTGTCGCGCGGCACTTCGGTGGTTGACGTCGCCATGTCGGCCGGTTCCTCGGTCTCGGACATGCTGACCCAGCTGAAGGAAAAGGCTCTTGCCGCCTCGGACACGTCGCTCGACACCACGTCGCGCGCGGCCCTGAACTCCGACTTTACCTCGATCCGCGACCAGATCACCAAGACGCTGTCGAACGCCACGTTCAACGGCATCAACCTGGTCGACGGCTCCAAGGCCAACATCACCGCGCTCGCCAATGCCGACGGCTCCGGCAAGATCACGGTGTCGGGCCAGGATATGTCGCTGGGCGGCTCCATCGTCAGTCTGTCGGCTGCGGCCGGCTTCACGACCGCGACCTCGGCCGCGGCGCTTCTGACCACTATCGACACCTCGATCAGCAACGTTTCGTCCGCGCTGGCCAGCCTCGGTACCTCCTCGAAGGCCCTGGATAACCACCTGTCGTTCGTCGGCAAGCTCCAGGACTCCATCCAGGCCGGTATCGGTAACCTGGTCGACGCCGACATGGCCAAGGAAAGCGCCAAGCTGCAGTCGCTGCAAACCAAGCAGCAACTGGGCGTCCAGGCGTTGTCGATCGCGAACCAATCGACGGGAACGGTGCTCAGCCTGTTCCGTTAACCGGCGAAGAGGGGCGGCGCCATTCCGGCGCTGTCCCTCCCGCCTTTCTAGCAGAGGGCGTTTCGGTTTCTCCCCAAGGCCGGACGCAATACGGAGATGATCAATAATGTCGTGAATTTCCCGCAGACCCCCGATCCGGCGTACGTTCGTCCCGAAAAGACGGATGCGCCCAAGGCGGTTACGGCTGCGGAAGGTAGTGGTAAATCCAAGGATGCCGGCGATCAAAGCGATCTCGGCGGCGGCGGCAACAGCAGCGCAAAGGAATCGATTCCCGATTATCAACTGCGTCTGACCGTCGACAAGGACCCCAAGTCGGGCGAGTGGATCTACAAGGCCATCGACCGCGCTACGGGTGAAGTGGTTAAACAGTTGCCGCGGCAGGAACTTCTCGATATGAGAAATTCCAGCGATTACAAGGCGGGATCTGTAATTAAAACAGACGTTTAGGGTTCTCCCTGAAAATCTGCCTGTAAAATTGTCCACCGCGTATGGTTAATGCGCGGCAAAACCCGTTTGCGTCCGTTAACCTTTTGCTTACCATATTGGTTAAGACTCGAGTGAGTCGTCCAAAATGGAGGTTATACGGGCAATGTCCGTAAGCATTCACACCAATACGTCCGCTATGATCGCGCTTCAGAATTTGAATGCGTCGAACAAGCAGCTCGAAGACGTACAACAAAAAATTTCCACCGGTCTCGCCGTTTCGACTGCCAAGGACAACGCTTCGGTCTACGCCATCGCTCAGGGGCAGAGGGCGGATCTCGGCGGTCTCAACGCCGTCAAGGACAGTCTGCACCGGGCGTCCTCCATCGCGGACGTGTCCATGGCGGCCGGCGAGTCCGTGTCCGACCTGATGAACCAGTTGCGCGAAAAGGTCGTCGGCGCAATGGATACGTCGATCGACACCACATCGCGCAATGCCCTGAACGGCGACTTCCAGTCGATCCTGGGGCAGATCCAGCACATCGTCGAAAACGCCACCTTCAACGGCTCGAACATCCTTAACGGATCGCTGTCGACCAATATCCAGTTCATCGCCAATGCCGACGCCAATTCGGTCATTACGCTGAGCGTCCGCACCATGTCGCTGGGCGGTCCGATCCTGACGGTGACGTCGCAGTCGGCGCTGTCGACGCCGACCATCGCCTCGCAGATCCTGAGCCAGGTCGACACCTCGATCCTGAACCTCAACGCCAATCTCGGCGCCCTGGGTTCGCAGGCCAAGCAGATCGAAGGCCACCTGGGCTTCGTCGACAAGCTGACCGACGCCATCACCGGCGGTATCGGCAACCTGGTCGACGCCGACATGGCCGTGGAAAGCTCGAAGCTGCAGGCCTTGCAGGTTCAGCAGCAACTGGGCACGCAATCGCTGTCGATCGCCAACCAGTCGCCGCAGCAAATCCTGGCGCTGTTCAAGTAAACAGCCCCCTTTACTATGATTTCGCATGGGCCTGTGCCGTTTTGATACGGCGCAGGCCTTTGTTTTTCAAAGAATTGCCGAAAAGAATTGTCTAAAATTTACGACTCTTAAAGGCTGTTAAAAGATACTGACAGGGCGTGTTGTAAGGTAACCTGTCGTGACGATCTCGTTTGATTCGAGCCTCCTGACGTCCTACTACAACGCCAAGGCCGGTGTAGCAGGGGCCTCGGCGTCCTCTTCCGGCGCGTCTTCATCCAGCACCTCGTCCTCGGATAAAACCAACTCGCCCACCGGTTCGGATACGGCGCCGCGCGCGCCGTGGAATTCCAGCACCGCGGATGCCGACGAGAATAGCCTGGTCACCAGGATCCTGTCGGGCCACAAGTTCATCGACAGCTCGTCGCAGTCGAGCATCGAAGGCGCTTCCCCCGACTACAACAAGCTTTTCAGCCTTTACCAGGGCATGAGCGCCCTGCAGGGACTGGCGCAGAAGGCCAAGGACGGCAAGCTGTCGGACAATGCGCTGGCCCAGGTGCAGCGCCGTTTCACGGCCGGCATGAAGGAAGTCGACGCCTATATTTCGGACACCAAGTTCGACCACGTCAACCTGACCGAAGGCACGCTGACCAAGGAACTGAAGAACACGGTCGGCGTCGCCAAGACCAATACGACCTATACGGCCGACGCGATCTCGACCGGCTCGGCCTCGTCGTCGGTCAAGGCTTTCGAGGGCGACGTCCAGTTCAAGATGACGATCAAGAAGACCGGTACGGCGACGCCGTTCGAGGTCAATATCGATCTCAGCAAGATGCCCACGGGGCAGACGCGGTCGATGTCGAATGTCGTCAGCTTCATCAACGACAAGCTGAAAGAGCAGGGGCTGTCGACCAAGTTCGCCGTCAACCGCACGCCGGCGCAGCCGACGACCCAGACGGTCAACGGCAAATCGGTGACGATCGCCTCCGGCCAGGACAGCTATGGCCTGCAGATCAAGGGCGTGTCGTACGAACAGGTGACCTTCAGCGCGCCGGACACGTCCGACGCCGTCTATGTCATGCAGACGACGGGCGATCCGACCAAGAAGATCACATCGACCAGCAAGACATCGACCGACTCTACGACCAGTTCGACCACCACGTCGTCGACCGACAAGACGAAGTCGACCGACGTGACCTCGTCACTGATGAAGTTCCAGACGACCGATGGCGCGCAGGGCACGGCCCTGGCCGATCCGATCTCCAAGGTCGGCGACAAGTACTGGGTGCAGGGCGAATCCGAACAGACGGCGCTGCCCGACACGGTGGCCAATGTCCGCCAGTCGGTGGCGGGCGCCGACGGCTCGGTCTATGTGCTGGCCGACGTCAACGGCACGGTGTCGAGCCAGGATATCAAGGGCACGCAGGACGTCGCCCTGATGAAGTACGATTCCGCCGGAAACCTCGTCTATACGCGGACGCTCGGCGCGTCCGAAACGGCGACCGGTTATAATATGGCGGTGTCGTCGGACGGCAAGGTGGCGATCACCGGCTCGGTGACGGGCGCACTCGATATTTCGCAGACGACGACGCGGACCTACGGGACGGGCAGCACGGCGGTGTCGTCCACCTCGACCAGCAATGTCAGCACCACGGGCGCCAGCCCGACGACCTCGGACAGTTTCGTCACCGTGCTCGACTCGTCGGGCGTCGAACAATGGACGCAGCGCCGCGGCGCCTCGGCCGAGGACGAAGCGACAGCCGTGGCCTTCGGCGCCGACGGCTCGGTCTATGTCGGCGGCCGCACCAAGTCGACCATGCCGGGCGCTTCCGGCGGCCAGGTCGGCAGTTGGGATTCGTACCTGATGGGCTTCTCGGGCGACGGCAAGCCGGCCTTTACCACCCAGGGCGGAACGACGGGCAGCGATACGGTGGCCAACATCGTGGTCAACGGCAATACGGTCTATACGTCGGGCGTCGAAAACGGCGACGCGGTCGTCAAGTCCTACACGATCGGTTCCGCGACCAGCACGGACGCCAATGGCGTGTCGACGACCAAGACGACCGCGACCTTGGCGTCTTCGCGTGACCTCGGCGGCATCGGCGGCGGCAATATCAGCGGCATGTCGCTGTATAACGGCAAGATCTATCTCGGCGGCTCGGCCGGTTCGGACAAGCTGCTGGCCAGCGGCACTGTCACCCACGGCTACTCCGGCGGTTATGACGCCTATGCCCTGTCGATCGACTCCAATCTTGCCAATACCGGCACGGACACCATCGCCTATTTCGGCGGCACGGGCGTCGAAAAGGACGCCAAGGTCCAGTTCAACAACGGCACGGCATGGATTGCCGGCTCGACGACGGGGGAGCTTAACGGCACCACCATGCTGTCGACGGCGACCAAGGCGCAGGACGGATACCTGGCCAAGCTCGACATCGCGACGGGGACCGGCACGGTCGTGGCGCGCTTCACCGGCACCGACGGCAAGGTCACGCCGAACGCCATCGCTGTTGCGCCCGGCGCTTCCAGCGTGCTCGACCGCCTGGGCCTGCCGCAGGGCAAGCTGCTCTATACGGATTCCAACCAGATCACCGCCGGCACCAGCGTGCGCACCGGCGACCAGTTCTACATGGTCGATCCCGATTCCGGCGTGAAGAAGACCATAACCATCGACGCCAACGAGACGCTGGACACCCTGGCCAAGAAGATCGTGCGCGCCTCGGGCTACAAGCTCGACGTCAGCGTCTCCAAGGTGCTGGGCAAGCAGCAGAACCAGCTCGACATCAAGCCGGCCAACGGGTCGAGCAAGATGGAGTTCGTCGCCGGTCCGACCGGCCGTGACGCCCTGGCAGGCCTCGGCCTCGAGCCGGGTATCGTCAGCTCGACGGCCGGCAGCCTGATGGATTCGAAGGCGGTCGATTATCTCAAGTCGCAGAAGAATATGGGCCTGGACTTCGATACGTCGCTGACCCTCAATTCGGACAGCGCGATCTCCAACGCCCTCGACAAGCTGGCGGCCTCGATCAAGGGCGTCCAGCGGGTCTATACCTACCTGAAGTACGGCGACCCGCAGGAAAGCGACAGCAAGACCAAGGGCAACGGCAGCGGTGTCGCGCCGGCCTACCTGACCAGCCAGATATCGAACTACCAGGCGGCCCTGGCGCGCCTGTCCGGCGGCCAGCCGACCAGCACGGCCAGCCTGCTGCTGGGCGGTTGACGCGTACGCCTATCATAAAAAAGCCGCACAGCGGAATTAGACGATCGCTTGCTCATGGTGCTTGAGCGGCCCTGCGGCCTCGCGTAGAGTGCGCGAAATGGCCCGGGCAGAAACGTCGTCGAAGGGGGAACTTATGGCAGGCATGAATCAGAAACGCTGGATCGGCATTTCCGTCGGTGCGGCGGTCGCGATCGCGATCGCGGTCTTTCTGGCGCTCGGTTTGTCCAAGGGCCACAAGGACGACAAGAAGATGAACGATCAGCCCCCCGGGCTGACCTTCACCGTCGCCGATACGCCGGCCACGCTCGATTCCAAGAAGCCGCTGCGTTGCTACGTCAACGGCGCCTATGTCGGTGACCTGACCCTGGCCGATTGCGCCAAGAAGAACGGCGTCGCGGCCCAGGCGCTTGATGTCGGCCTGGATGACAACGGCAATGTCGTGGCGGCGCCCACGGGCTCGCTGACGCCGGTTCCGGGCGCGCCGACCTCGGCCACCGCCAATCCGGCGGCGCCGGGCGATGCGGCCGAAGTGGTGCCGGATACCCAAGCCGCGCAAGGACCGACGGCTGCCTGCCTGCGCTACAGCGGCAACGAATGGAACCGCCTGTCGGATTCGCTGACGCTCGGCCAGTGCGCGCGCCTGCTTTACGACGGCCGCTGCGTGTCGCCGGGCTCGGCCCAATACGGCCGCTGGGGCGAAAAGACCCTGCGCCTGGTGCCGCACCGCGTCGAGGTTTCGGACGACAATGCGACCTTCCGCACCCTGGTCGACCAGGGGCAGGGCTGTGCCGTCCCCATGGTGAAGTAGGGGCTGACTTTCCTCCCGGGGCGTGATTAAGTACCGGTACGGATTACAAGATTCACGGGGACCCCCATGCGCATTTCATCAGTCGTGCTTTTCAGCCTTATGGGCATGGGACTTGTGACGCTTTCGGCCTGCGACGAGGTCAAGCCGCCGCGCGACGAAGGCGTCTGCTACTTCATCGGCCATGTCGGCAAGGACAAGAACGGCCACGACAAGCTCAAGTTCAACGAGGTCAGGCGCAATGTGCCGGATCTGGAGCACTGCGCCGTCGAAATCTACAATGTCCGCCGCGGCTTCATGACGACGGGCACGGCGGGCCCGGTGACCGAAGGCGTCTATCAGGGCACCTTCCTGTTCGCAGCCAATGGCGAAGTGCGCATGGCGACCAAGTATGACGGGCCGCAGTTCCCGTTCCTGGTCGTCGCCGGCAACCAGCTGGTTTCGCCCAGCGCCGCCCATGTCGACGACACCCAGACCGATGGCGGTAAACCGGAAACCATCGTTGTGCCCAAGGATCTTCCCAAGGCGCCGGACGCGGCGCCGGCCAAGTAGACGCACCCTATTTTGTGCTGACAGAGCGCCTCCCTTTCGGGAGGCGCTTTCTTTTTTGCTGGCGGCCTTCATCGCGGTGTGGTACAAATAGGGAACAAATGATTAACAGGAAAGTTAATTCATCCACGGGCGATGCGTTGGAATTCGCTCCGGAAGGTTCTAGTCTCGGTCAGATTCGCGGATTTTCACCGCATGTGTGTCGTGGCGGGCAAAAAGCCTGGTGCGGCAGTTCGGAAAGGCAAGTCAAATGGCGGGAAGCGTCAACAAGGTCATCATCATCGGCAATCTGGGCAAGGATCCGGAAATCCGCACCCTGAACTCGGGCGAGCGCGTCGCCAACCTGACGGTCGCTACGTCGGAACAGTGGCGCGACAAGGCGACCGGCGAGCGCAAGGAAAAGACCGAATGGCACCGCGTCGTCATTTTCAACGACAACCTGGCTAAGATCGCCGAGCAATACTTGCGCAAGGGCTCGACCGTCTATCTGGAGGGCAGCCTGCAAACGCGCAAGTGGACCGACCAGCAGGGCCAGGAAAAGTACACGACCGAAATCGTCCTGCAACGCTTCAATGGCAACCTGACGCTGCTCGGTGGCCGCGGTGACCAGGGCGGTGGTGGCGCCTCGTCCGGCGGCGGCTACAACGACTATGAAGATTCCTACGGTGGCGGCGCCCCGGCCTCGGCCGGTCCGAAGCAGACCTCCAAGCAGCCGGCCCAGAGCTTCGATCTCGACGACGAAATTCCGTTCTAGACCCGGCGTTTATCATTGCTGAGCGGGCCCGGTAGTTCGTGACTGCCGGGCCTTTGTTTTGGTGCAACCCGGCTGAGGATGTAGTATCTTAAAATACTATACAGTAATTATTTCTCGTTTAATCTCTTGATCGCGCCGTTTTTCTGAAATTTGCGGAAGATTCACCATTTTATGTAACGCTTTCCTCTGGCCTGGAGGAAAGTGGTGGCGATTGTTACTATTGTCCCCGGCGGGTTTGAGCCTCTTGTGGAGCTGCCGGTCACGCCGGTGGGACATTTATGAAATTTGCGAAAACGACATCGGCGCGCAAGGCGTTGACGGTTACGACCTTGTGCGGCGGCATGCTGACCGGGCTGGCCCTGCCGTTGGTCATGCTTTCAAGCCTCGGGCCGACGGTGGCGAGCGCCCAGGACTATACGTCAGGCGCCGTTTCCGGCCGTGTCACCGATGCGTCCGGCAAACCTGTAAACGGTGCGACCCTGGTGTTGACCTCCCGGGCCCGCAGACTGGCGCTGACCCTGACATCGAGCGCTTCAGGCCGGTTTTCGGGCACCGGGCTGGAGCCCGGCGACTACGACGTTACTGTCCGGGCGCCTGGTTACGACGACTACAAGACGGGCCTGACAATCGTCATCTCCGAGGAAGCGCGGCTTTCCGTTCCCCTGACCGCCACGGGCTCTCAGCCGACGGTCGTCGTCAAGGGCAGGGCGCGCCAGGACTTCACCCGGACGACGACCGGGTTGACGGTCGATGTCGATACCCTGGCCGCGCGCCAGCCGATCGCGCGCACCCTGTCGGGGGTGACCCTGCTGGCGCCGGGCGTTGTCGCGGGCAATCCCGGATTTACGGTCGGCAGCGACGATTATGCCGTCGCGTCGTTCGGCGGCGGTTCGGTCGCCGAAAACGCCTATTATATTGACGGCCTCAACATCACCAACCCCGACAACTATGTCGGCGCGGTCAATGTACCGTTCGACTTCTACAAGACGATCGAAGTCAAGACCGGCGGCTACCAGGCGGAATTCGGCCGCGCGACGGGCGGTGTCGTCAACGCCACGACCAAGTCGGGCACCAACACCTTCACGATGGCGGTTCACGGCAACTATCAGCCGATGCAGCTGCAGAACGACCAGTTGAACACCTATGCCAGCCGCGGCGCCTATGCGAAGACGCAGAACAATTCGCTGTCGGTTGAGCTGGGCGGCCCGATCATCAGGGACCACCTGTTCGCCTACGGCCTCTATCAGGCCAACGACACCGAATCGCGCAACGCGGCCTACCGGACCGGCGTCTATGCGATCGTGAAAAATACCTCGCCCTTCATGGGCGCGAAGATCGACGGCTTTATCACGCCGACCCAGCATATTTCGCTGACCTGGTTCGATACGACCGTGGAGAACCGGTCGCAATATTACAGCTTCACGGATTTGTCCAAGGCGCTCAATCCGGTCGGAGATACGCAGACGATCGGCGGCCTGACCAGCGGCCAGGACAATACGCTTGGCGGCAAGAGCTGGGTGCTCAACTACTCGGGCAAGGTCACGGATGCGTTTTCGGTGTCGGCCGCCTATGGCGATATGAAGGGCCGCAACGACGTCATACCGGCCGATACGGCCAGCTACTATGTCCAGAGCTACTATTCGCCGTCGTGCGTCGACGCGACGGTAACGACCGGATATTGCGGGGTCCTGGCCACGACCTCGACCAATCAGCCCAGCCCGACGATTTCCGCCGACAGCGTCGAGCGCAGGTTCTGGCGGCTTGACGGCGACGTGCGCTTCGAAGCGGCCGGGCGCCACCATGTGCGCTTTGGCTATGACCGCGAAGACAATTCCATGCACCACGTCAGCACGCTGACAGGGACCGTGCCCGTAAATTACCAGTTCGCGCCCGATCCGGATTCGGCGGACGATGACAATCCGGATGAGTTGCTGCTGGTCACCTATCAGGTGTTCGGCGGCAAGGTCAGCGCCAGCAACAGCGCCGCCTATATCCAGGATTCGTGGGATATCACCGAAGCCCTGAACGTCCAGGTCGGCGTGCGCGACGATGCCTTCGCGCAAAACAACCTGTCCGGTCAGCGTTATCTGGACCTCAAGGGCAATGTCGCGCCGCGCCTGGGCTTTGCCTGGCTGCCGGGCGGGCAGGGGGACTGGAAGATCTTCGGCTCCTACGGCGCCAACTTCATTCCGCCGGCGATGAACATGGGTTATCGCGGCAAGGACATGTACTTCCAGGAATATTTCCATGCGCCTGCCGGCGGCTGGGTCACCGACCCCACGACCGGCCTGCCGGCCAGCGTCGGCGCGGCGGCTGTTCTGGCCGCCGACGACGGTTTCACGTCGCCGTGCCCGGCTTCGAACCTGTCTTCGGCTCCGGGGTTGTCCTCGGTGGTGGCCGGGCAGAATGTCTGCTATGTCGCCGGCAACGGCACGCAGGAAGGCGCCAATTCCAAGACGGCGCTGGGGCTGAAGGCGACCGAAGAAGACGAATTCATCCTTGGGACCAGCTGGAAGGCAAACGACCTGTGGACCTTCGGCGTGACCTATACCAACCGGACGCTGAAGCGCGTTTCCGAGGATTCGGACTTCCAGAAGGCCATCATCAGCTATCTCCAGGCCAACGGGCTCGACGCCTCGCAATATACGACCGGCGCCATCGCCACCAGCTTCTATATCTGGAATGTCGGCGATCATGACGTAACCATCCGCCTGAAGGATCCGCTGCCGAATGAAACCGGACAGCGCGTCATCACCCTGACGGCGGCGCAACTGGGCCACTTCCCCGATGCGAAGCGCGATTACAGCGCACTGACCTTCGATTTCAGGCGCGCCTTCGACGGCAAGTGGGGACTGCAAGGCTCCTACACATGGTCGCGGTCGTACGGGAATTATGAAGGCACGGTGCGTTCGGATGTCGGCAACGCCGTCCAGGCCGATGCGGGCGGCACGCTCGACTACGATATGCCGAGCTTCGAAACCTATGCCACTGGCCTGCTGTCGAACGATCGCACGCATCAGTTCAAGATGTGGGGATCCTATGCCGTCACGCCGGATGTCACCGTCGGGACCAATATCCAGGTCATATCGCCGGCGCACTTCTCGTGCTATGGCTTGAATCCGGTCGATGCAGCGGCCTTTGCCGTCGGCCCTTACTCGCACTACTGCAACGGCCAGCCGGCGCCGGAAGGCAAGGGGCTGAAGTCCGACTGGACCCGGACTGTCGACCTGTCGCTGCGCTATGCCGTCCCGCAACACTACGCCCTGGGCGGCAAGCTGATCCTGCGCGCCGATATCTTCAACCTGTTCGATACCCATAGCATACTGACTCGCCGCGTCACCTATGAAACCACCGGCATCGGCAAGCTGAACACGGCTTACGGCTATCCGACAAACTACAACAAGCCGCGCTATGTGCGCCTGGGCTTCGATCTCAGCTACTGAGGCTGAAATCCGGGGAAGAGCGTTTTCTTCAACCGATTGCCAAATGACAAAAGCCGTCCGTGCCTGACCGCACGGGCGGCTTCGCCGTCCTGGCCACGGCCCTGGGCTTCCAACGCTAAACACCGGCTTTCGCTGCCGAAATGCTTTGATTGCGACGCGCCGATCCTCTAGAAGTTAAGTGTGCGATTCCGCGAAATCGTGCGACGTGCGAACGGGCTGCTTCAAGCCGAAAATCGTAGCGCTTACAATGCCATGGCCCTGGATCTGAATGTGATCCGAAAGCGGCGGATTTTCAAACATATGGCGCTGTTTGTTGATGTACGACTTCCGGTATTTCAGGCGCTGCAACATCGCAACCAGTATGGCAAGTTTTAGAAATAAGAATCAGAATTCATGAGCGAAACGGAAAACGGCGGTGATATCGGTAACGGTGGAATGATTCCTACGGGCACACCGCCCCAGGGCATCGGCCACGTTTCGATCGAAGACGAGCTCAAGCGCTCCTATCTCGACTACGCCATGAGCGTCATCGTTTCGCGCGCCTTGCCGGACGCGCGCGACGGCCTGAAACCCGTTCACCGCCGCATCCTCTACATGATGCAGGCTTCGGGCTATACGCCCGAGCGCTCCTATGTGAAGTGCGCCCGTCCCGTGGGCGACGTCATGGGCCGGCTGCACCCGCACGGCGACGCCGCCATCTACATGGCCCTGGTGCGCATGGCGCAGCCCTTCTCGATGGGCCTGGTGCTGATCGACGGCCAGGGCAATTTCGGTTCGGTCGATGGCGATATGCCGGCCGCCATGCGTTACACCGAATGCCGCCTGGCAAAGCCGGCCATGCCGCTTCTGGCCGACATCGACAAGGACACGGTCGATTTCCAGCCGAACTACGACGGCAAGGAAGAAGAGCCGACCGTCCTGCCGTCGCGCATTCCGAACCTGCTGATCAACGGCGCCGGCGGCATCGCCGTCGGCATGGCGACCAATATTCCGCCGCACAATCTGGGCGAAGTCGTCGACGCCTGCGTCGCCATGCTCGACAATCCCGGCATTTCGCTGGAAGAGCTGCTCGACATCGTGCCGGGCCCCGACTATCCGACGGGCGGTGAAATCCTCGGCCGCTCGGGCGCGCGCCAGGCCCTTATGACGGGCCGCGGCTCGGTCGTGACGCGCGGCAAGGCGTCGGTCGAAACGATCCGCAAGGACCGCGAAGCCATCGTCGTCACCGAGATTCCGTACCAGGTCAACAAGGCCGCGCTGATCGAGCACGTCGCCGAACTGGTGCGCGACAAGCGCATCGAAGGCATTGCCGATATCCGCGACGAATCCGACCGCCAGGGCATGCGCATCGTCGTCGAGCTGAAGCGCGACGCCTCGGGCGACGTCATTCTCAACCAGCTCTATCGCTACACGGCGCTGCAATCGAGCTTCGGCGTCAACATGCTGGCGCTGAACCATGGCCGCCCGCAGCAGATGGGCCTGAAGAAGCTGCTCGAAATCTTCCTGGAGTTCCGGGAAGAGGTCGTCGTGCGCCGGACGCGCTTCGAGCTCAACAAGGCGCGCGACCGTGGCCACGTGCTGGTCGGCCTGTCGATCGCCGTCGCCAATATCGACGAAGTCATCCATATCATCCGGTCTTCGGCCGATCCGGCTCAGGCCCGCGAACGCCTGTGCGCCCGCACCTGGCCGTCCGGCGATATGGCGCCGCTGATCGAGCTGATCGCCGATCCGCGCTCGATCGTGCTGGAGGACCTCAGCGTTCGCCTGACCGACGAACAGGCCCGCGCCATCCTGGCCCTGACCCTGTCGCGCCTGACCGGCCTCGGCCGCGATGAAATCGGCGACGAGGTCAAGGCCCTGGCCGAGGCGATCGCCGAATACCTGGCCATCCTGTCGTCGCGCGAGCGCATCCTTGGGATCGTGCGCGAAGAACTGATCGAGGTCCGCACCCAGTTCGCCATCCCGCGCCGCACGGCCATTCTTGACGGCGAAGGCGATATCGAGGACGAAGACCTGATTCCGCGCGACGACATGGTCGTCACCGTGACGCATTCGGGCTACGTCAAGCGTACGCCGCTGGCGGCCTACCGCTCGCAGCACCGTGGCGGCAAGGGCCGCTCTGGCATGGCGATGAAGGACGAGGATGCGATCACCGGCGTCTATTCGGCGACGACGCACCAGCCCATGCTGTTCTTCTCGTCGGTCGGCAAGGTCTACAAGCTCAAGGTCTGGCGCCTGCCGCTCGGCAATCCGCAGTCCAAGGGCAAGGCCTTCGTCAACCTGCTGCCGCTCGACGCCGGTGAAACCATCACCAACATCCTGGCGCTTCCGGAAGAGGAAGCCGCCTGGGATCGCCTCGATGTCATGTTCGCCACGCGCTCGGGCGACGTCCGCCGCAACAAGCTGTCGGACTTCGTCAACGTCAACCGCGCCGGCAAGATCGCCATGAAGCTGGAAGACGGCGACGGCATTATCGGCGTGGCGGTCTGCACCGACGCCCAGGACGTGCTGCTGTCGACGACGTCGGGCCGCTCGATCCGCTTCGCCGTCGATGAGGTCCGCGTCTTCAAGGGCCGCGACTCGACCGGCGTGCGCGGCGTGCGCCTGAACGGCGATGATACCGTCATCTCCATGGCCATCCTGCACGGTATCGAGGCCAGCCCGGCCGAACGCGCCGCCTACCTGAAATGGGCGTCGCAGCAGCGTGCGGCGGCTTCGGGTGAAGCCGAGGAAACCACGACTGTCGAGGACGACGCCGAAGAGGGCGGCGACGAGGCGCAACTGACGCCGGAACGCATCACCGAACTCCAGACGGCCGAAGAATTCATCCTGACGGTCGCCGACACCGGCTTTGGCAAGCGGACTTCGTCCTACGAATACCGCCGCACCGGCCGGGGCGGCCAGGGCATCGTCGCCATCGACCTGTCGAAGCGCGGCGGCAAGCTGGCGGCGTCCTTCCCGATCGAGGCGACCGACGGCATTCTGCTGGTCACCGACGGCGGTCAGCTGATCCGCACGCCGGTGGCCCAGGTCCGCATCGCCGGCCGCAACACCCAGGGCGTGACCATCTTCCGCACCAGCGGCGAGCGCGTCGTGTCGGTGGAGCGCCTGGCCGAAAGTGCCGAGGACGAGGGTGCGGTGGCCGAAACGCCGGACGCCCCGGAAGCGCCTGAGGCCGCCGGACAGGAATAGCCGGCAGCGGCATTACCTACATTTTACAGGCCAGGCGGTTTCCGCCTGGCCTGAAATGTTTTAGAGGCATGGCCATGTACAGTTTCAAGGAAATCTTCCTGACGCTTCAGGGCGAAGGCGGCCAGGCCGGCCGGGTCAATGTCTTTGCGCGCTTTGCCGGCTGCAATCTGTGGAGCGGCCGCGAACAGGACCGCGCCACGGCCGCCTGCGATTTTTGCGATACCGATTTCGTCGGCACGGACGGTGAGGGCGGCGGCAAGTTCGCGACACCGGCCGAGGTCGTGGCGGCTCTGGACACCACCTGGGGCGCGATCGACGCTGCCGACAAGGCCGTGGTGTTCACCGGCGGCGAGCCCCTGCTGCAACTGGATCCCGATCTGATCACTGCCGTCAAGGCGGCGGGCTATTTCATCGCGGTCGAAAGCAACGGGACGATCGCGGCGCCCGATGGCATCGACTGGATCTGCGTCAGCCCCAAGGGCCAGAACCGGCTGAAACAGACGCGCGGCCAGGAGCTGAAACTGGTCTGGCCGCAGGCGGGGATCGATCCGGCGGAGTTCGCCGGCCTCGACTTCGAGCGCTTCTACCTGCAACCGAAAGACCCGCTGGGGCTCGACAAGTCTGACGCTCCGGGCCATACGCAGATGGTCATCGATTATTGCCTCAAGCACCCGCAATGGCGGATGAGCGTCCAGACGCACAAGCTGGTGGGGCTGAAGTAGGTTTTGCCATGCCTGGCGATGATGCAGGCGCAAAGCTCGATCGGGGCATCGCCCGCGCAATAGGTGGACGGACCGGCGTGGGCCGGATAGGAGAGGTGATATGATCACCATCTTCATCGACGCCGACGCCTGTCCGGTCAAGGACGAGACCTATAAGGTCGCTGCCCGCTACGGCCTCAAAACCTTCGTGGTCTCCAACAGTTTTATCCAGATACCGAAGTCGCCGATCATCGAACGCATGATCGTAGATGCCGGGCCGGATATCGCCGACGACTGGATCGCGGAACAGGCTGTAACCGGCGACATCGTCATCACAAACGATATTCCTTTGGCCGGGCGCGTCCTGGCGAAGGACGCCCACGCCATCGCGCCGAACGGCCGGGCCTTTACGCCTGACTCGATCGGTGCGGCCCTGGCCCAGCGTGCCCTGATGGAGCATATCCGCTCTACGGGAGAGATCACCGGCGGGCCGCCGCCGTTCTCGCAGTCCGACCGGTCGAAGTTTCTGCAAACGCTCGATCAGGTCGTCACCAAAGAAAAGCGACGGCCGCGTTAACAGGACGAGGGAGGTTGTTTTGCCGTCAAATTTCGATCGACGCTGCATGTTGGGTGGTCTTGCTGCCACCCTCAGTCTCTCTGCCCTGGCGCGCCGCGCGGAGGCCAGCTCCAGAAGGACCGTGGCTATCACTTTCGACGACCTGCCGTTTGCCGGCGACGCGTCGCTGGAAGAGGTTTCCGTCCGCAACCGCAAGGTTCTCGATACGCTGCGGCGGTTCAACGCGCCGGCAACCGGTTTTGTCATCGAGAAGACGGTCGAACACTACGGGCGCGACGCAGCCCGCGGCATCCTGAATGCGTGGACCGAAGGCGGCTTCAGTCTCGGCAACCATACCTATTCGCACGCCGATACCAATAATCTCGACCTGGCCGGGATCGAGCGCGAAGTCGCCGATGGCGAGGCCAGTATCCGGCCGCTCATGGACGCCGCTGGAAAGCCTTTGCGCTTCGTCAGGTTCGCGATGAACCATACGGGCGATCCGCTCGACAAGAGTCTGGCGATCGAAGCCATGCTGCGCCGTCGCGGATACGTACCCGCGGCCTCGACCATCGATACGTCTGACTACGCGTTCGAGGCAGCCTATGCCAAGGCGTTGCAGGCAGGCGACGGCAACGCGGCCGGGCGAATTGCCGACGCCTATGTGGCTTATTCGGAAACCGAGATCGACTATTACATTGCGCTGAGCCAAAAGGTCCTGGGCTATGAACCGCCGCAGATTGCCCTGCTTCACCTCAACCGGATCAACGCCGATACGCTTGGTCGTGTCCTCGATCTCTACGTCCGGCGAGGTTTTGGTTTCGTGACGCTCGAAGCGGCGCAGGCCGATCCTGCCTATGCGATACCGACGACCTACGCCACGCGCTTCGGCCCGATGTGGCCGTACCGCTGGGCGAAGGAAAAGGGCGTGCACATCGACGGCTCCCTGGAGCAGGAGCCGCCTTCCTGGATCCGCGACTACGCGCGAAAATGAAGGGCGGCCGGATGACCGCCCTTTGATTCAGGCCGCGTCGAGCAGAACGACCTCGGCGTCGTCGAGCGCGGTGATGGTCAGCTCCGCCTCGTCCTTGATGGCTGCGCCGTCGCGGGCGTCGAGTTCGACGCCGTTGACGCTGACGCGGCCCTTGGCGACCACGATGTAGAGGTGGCGGTCGGTGTGCGGGTTCGTCGCCAGCGGGCGATAGCTCTGCGACTGGTCCTTGAGCAGGGTCGCGCCCAGCAGCCGCGCCGGTGTGCGGATCTTCAGCGCGTCGGCGTCGCTTTCGAAACCCGAGGCCAGCGTCACGAACTGCCCCGAGTTATCGGCCTTGGGGAAGGGCTTGGCGCCCCAGGCCGGCGCGTGGCCGCGTTCGGACGGCAGCACCCAGATCTGGAAAATCTCGGTCGCCTCGTTTTCGAGATTGTACTCGGAATGGCGGATGCCGGTGCCGGCCGACATCACCTGGACGTCGCCGGCCTCGGTGCGGCCTTTGTTGCCCAAGGAATCCTGGTGGGTGATGGCGCCCTTACGCACGTAGGTGATGATTTCCATATTGTCATGCGGGTGGGGCGGGAAGCCGGTCTGCGGCTGGATGACGTCGTCGTTCCATACGCGGATCGAGCCCCAGCCCATCTTGTTCGGGTCGTAATAGCTGGCGAACGAGAAGTGGTGGTGGGCGTTCAGCCAGCCATGGTCGGCGCCGCCGAGGCCTGAAAAGGGTCTCTTGTCGATCATCGGTCTATCTCCTGTCGCAAAATTCGATATGCGATCCTGAGGCCGTATATAAGTGTAATTGTATAAGTTACAATAGGCGAGTCTTACTGACACACGATCTTGTCGCTGGCCGGCAGCAGCCTGAAGCCCTTTAAGATCATCGGTCCGAGCGGGTTGGGCCAGCTTTCGAAACTGGACACGCCTGGCAGGATGGGACAGGTCGAGGTCGGGCGCTGCTCGTAGCGCCCCTTGCCGATAAGGGACATGGTGGCGTCAAGCTTCAGCGTCCTGGCGAAGGTGTGGTCGACGAAGAGCATCATGCCGGGCTGGCCATTGGCTTGCCCGTAGGACAGCAGAAGCGTGTCGGGCGGCAGGCCGGCCACCTTGTCCTTGGACACATCGCCCTTGATCACCGGCAGGCCGGCATTGGCCGGATCGTCGCCGACCTTATCGCCGGTTTCGATCCGGGCTGGCAGGGCGGGGGCAAACCGGCGGTAAAAGGTTGGTGCCGACAGGGTGTCGCCATCGCGCCTGAACTGGATGGCGATCGTCTCGCCCGGGAAAATCAGGATCGAGCCGTCCGGCAGGACGTAGGGCGAGTGGGTGATGGGAACGGTCCGGTAATGGTCCTTGTCGACGAGTACGACGGCGTCGAAACCACCCGTCCGGCAGGCCGTTGCCTGACAGGCATCCGCCGGCTGCGGCTCAGCGGCAGTCTGCGCGAACGCCGGCGCACCGGCCAGCATGGCGGCCACGGCAAAAGTCGAAATCAATGTACGCATGAAAGCCCCCCTTGTGCATGCGATCAGCCTACTGCGGCTGGCCAGCGGCGGCAAACAGGATTATATCTGCGGAACCGCGTTATCCATCTTTCGCCACAGTTGGCTTGTAGCGTCCACCTAAAGCTGGAGGAGCCGATCATGATGTCTATCCTGGCAATTGCCGCCCTTGCCGGCGGACTGTCATCGCTGGCGCCGGTCAACGACGCGTCCTGGTCTTCGGTCAGGGCGGTCGGCGGTGCGGATCTGGGCAAGGCCTATATCGACGCCGGCCAATGGTACCTGCCGACAGGGATCAATATGGCCGGAAAACCCGGCGTCACCGGGATGAATTCCGGTATCGTCTGTACGGCGATCAAGACGTCGCATAGCCAGACCACCATCTATGTGACTGCCGTCACCAGCGTCGCCATGGGGCAGGCGCAGGCGAGCTGCCCGGCGGCGAAGCTCGGAAAGATCAAGACGGGCACCTATTCGGTGGTCTATCGCGGGCCGACCGAGCCCGATCAGTTGTTGGGTCAGGTAACGCTTGGGGATTAAGCGCCCGGCGTAAAGACCTTGCCGCCGGTCTGACCACGATGGCGCAGATAGGCGTCGAGCAGCACTCACGACATCATGGCTTCGGCTACCGGCACGGGTCGTGGCGGCTTAAAGATGTGACTTATTTTTTTGCTCAGATTGGTACAATTGACCAAATTGAAAATTGACGATACCACCTTTGGGGGAAAATAGGGTGGACGATGAATCGGTACGTTAAAATTTTATTGGGTGTTGTTGGCGCTGTTGTGGTTGGTGCTATTGGGAGTGGCCTTTGGGAAGTTGTGTTCTCTCCTTTGTTTAAGTATTTTGGTTCTTTATTTGTTTATGTTTTTTCTACATTGAATGTGTCTTATGAAAATAGCTTGTATAGCAGGATACCGTATCGCGTGACTTATGGAGATTTGTTGGGAGCTCCGTTGGGAGATACGCTTTTTATTGGATTTCTTATATTTCTATTTATGGATAAAGAAGTATTGGATGTTGAAAGGCGAGCCGGATCAATATTCAGGTTATTGAAAAAGGCATCTGAAGATTCAAAAGCTGAGAATTTTGATGAATATGGCTCTGACGGTTGTCTACATGCCAGGGCGAAGAGGCTAAAATTTAGAATAAAAATGATACGATTTGCTTTGATTTCTTTGTTTTCTTTTGGCCTTTTTATGATTTCACTTGTTAGTGCAAGGTATGAATTTATATCGGGAATTGAAAATAAAGCAGAAATTAGTTTAGCAATTGTTCGGTCAGCATTAGATGACGCTTCATATAATAGGTTATATGCTGAGTATATGAGCATACATAAGAAGGCGGATTATATAAAATTTAAAAATGATATCAATGCGCTAGCGCTCAAGCAGGGGCTTAGTATTCCCATGCAAAAGGGCACTTAATCATTAGCTAAGCGCCCGGCGTAAACACCTTGCCCCCCGTCTGACCGCGGTGACGCAGATAGGCGTCGAGCAGCACGCACGACATCATGGCTTCGGCTACCGGCACGGCGCGGATACCGACACACGGATCGTGGCGGCCCTTGGTGCGCAGCTCGACTTCATGGCCCTCGACATCGATGCTTTCGCGTGTCGTCAGGATGGATGAGGTCGGCTTCAGCGCCATGCGCGCCACGACGGTCTGGCCGGTCGAAATGCCGCCCAGGATGCCGCCGGCGTGGTTCGAGCGGAATTCCGGGCCGTTTTCACCCATGCGCATTTCGTCGGCGTTTTCCTCGCCCGACAACATGGCCGAGCCGAAGCCTTCGCCGATCTCGACGCCCTTGACGGCATTGATGCTCATCAGCGCCGAGGCGAGTTCCGAGTCGAGCTTGCCGTAGAGCGGCGTGCCCCAGCCGGCGGGCACGCCTTCGGCCTGGACCTCGACGACGGCGCCGATCGACGATCCCGCCTTGCGGATGCCGTCGAGATAGTCTTCCCAGCCGGCAACCGCCGACGGATCGGGGCAGAAGAATGGGTTCTGGCCGATCGCCTCCCAGTCCCAGTTGCCGCGTTCGACCTTGTGGACGCCCAACTGTACTAGGGCGCCACGGACGGTCAGACCGCCGACGAGGGTTTGCAGGACCTTGAGCGCCACGGCGCCGGCGGCGACACGCGCCGCGGTTTCGCGCGCGGATGAGCGGCCGCCGCCGCGATAGTCGCGCACGCCGTACTTGGCGAAATAGGTGTAGTCGGCGTGGCCGGGACGGAACTGTCTGGCGATCTCGCCATAGTCCTTCGAGCGCTGGTCGGTGTTTTCGATCAGGATCGAGATCGGCGTGCCGGTGGTGACGCCTTCGAAGACGCCGCTCATGATCCGGGCCAGGTCTTCTTCCTTGCGCTGGGTGACGAAGCGCGAGCCGCCGGGCTTGCGGCGGTCCATGGCCCATTGGATATCGTCTTCCGACAGGGGCACGCCCGGCGGGCAGCCGTCGATGACGCAGCCCAGCGCCGGTCCGTGGCTTTCGCCCCAGGTGGTGACACGGAAAAGATGGCCGAAGGTATTGTGGGACATGAGGAATTCGCCTGCGGAAACTGGCGTTCGCTTAGCGGATTATGATGGTGTAGGCAATCTAGGGCATTTCACCGTTCGGGCGTTTTGCAGGGCCTGTATGAACGGAAAGCGCCATCGAATTTCGCCCGCCCCATTTATGGGGAGGGGGGACCACCCGAAGGGTGGTGGGCGGGGCTCTTGCTTTGCTTTAACGTTGGGTTTTAATTTTCTTTATAAAACAATATATTATATGGAATTGATGAGGCTGCGCTTGTTGCGTCCGTCGCAAGAGCCCCGCCCACCGCCTGACGGCGGTCCCTTCGCTTGCGAAAGCTATACTTTCGCCGCGCTCACCCCATAAACGGGGAGGGCCGAATTCGACCCGCTAAAAAAAATCTATCGCGATGCCTTCAACGTCGCGTCCACCGGCGTGTCGCGGTCGACGCTGAGCTTGCCGTCGGCGTATTTCAGCTCGGCGACCTGGATGACCGTACGCTGGTGCCAGTACGGATCGGTCTTCGCTTCGGGCTCGGCCTCCTGATGAACGAAATAGTAGATGAAGGCGCGGTCGCCGTTGACCACGACGTCGGCGTGCTGGCCTTTGGCGGTGTCGGTCGCGGCGTGGCCGGGCGCTTCCAGCAATCGGCTGTCCTGCAGGGTCCAGGTCTGGGCGTCGTCGGATCGCAATACGATCAGGCCCTTCCAGGCGTCGGCGACCATCCAGTAGAATCCCTTGAAGCGGAACACCTTGGGACCTTCGGCGGACATATCGACGACCGGCGCCGCCTGCCGCGTCCAGTGGACAAGGTCGGTCGAGTCGGCCGCGAAGATGCGGCTGCTCTTGCGCTCGTCCTTGAACCAGATGCGGTACGTGCCGCTATCCAGCTTGACGACGCTGGCGTCGATGATGCGGTCCGATCCCACATCCAGCGTATCGCCGCACGCCCAGTGTTCGAGGTCCGGACTGGTCAGGTGCACGATCTTTCGATCGCCGTTCCAGGTTTTGAAAACGCCCGGCACGACGGTCAGCCACATATGATAGGTGCCGGATTCGTAATAGATTTCCGGCGCCCACAGCGTGGCGCCCGTACAGCTTTCCGGGATTTTCGCCATACCGCCATACGTCCACTTCATGCCATCCTTCGATGTGGCGATGCCGATAGGCGTGCCGTGCACCCAGGACACGTCCTTAGGGTCCGGCAGTTTCAGCGTCGCGCGGCGGTTGGTGTAGAACATGGCCCAGCGCTTGTGTGCGCTGTCATAGACGGTCGATACGTCGGCGGCGCCATCATAGACCGGATCGCGATAGAGCGGCTTGGGCGCGGTTGCCGCCAGGGCGGGTGCGGTGGTCAAAAGCAGCAAACCTGTCAGGGCGATCGCGCGCATAGCATTTTCCTCTATTGTAGGACAATTTCACGGTTTAAATCCATTTATCCGTCGCGACAATTTTTTTCGTTCGCAAATTCCCGTCCCCGCGCCATATGTTTGCGTGTGAAACTTTTGCGGTCGCGGCCGGAGGCTCCATGCTGAAACTGTTGGGCAAAATTCCGTTCTGGATGAAGACCCTGGTCGCCTTCGCCGCCGGTGTCGCTGTCGCGCTGTGCTGGGGCAAGGACGCGGTCGCCGTCTTCGATCCCATCGGCAACACCTATATCCGCGCCATCAAGATGCTGGTGGCGCCGCTGGTCTTCTTCACCATCGCGGCGTCGATCGCGCGGCTGGGTCACGGCGAGGGCGATCACGAAAACGGCTCAGGCGGCCGGGCGTTGCGTCTGGGCGCCTATACGATCGGCTGGTTCATGATCACGTCTGCCATTGCCGTGTCGGTGGGCCTGGCGATCGGCATCTACTTCCAGCCGGGCCATGGCGTCGGCGTGCTGCCGGTCGATCCGTCGCCTATCAAGGCCGTGCCGGGCCCCGTCGAGGTTCTGACCGGCATTGTACCGTCGAACATCTTCCAGAGCTTTGCCGAGGGAAAAGTCCTCAGCATCGTCGTCTTCGCCATCCTGGTCGGCGCGGCGCTGGGCGCGCTCGGCCAGAAGACGCGCGAACTGTCGACCCTGATCGACCAGGGTTCGCAGGTCATGTTCAAGCTGACGCGCTGGATCATCCAACTGACGCCGATCGGCGTCTTCGGCCTGATCGGTTCGGTGGTGGCGTCGTACGGGCTTGAGGCGTTGAAGCCGCTGATCCCCTATATCGGCCTGATCTATCTCGGCTGCCTGATCGAAATCTTCATCGTCTATCCGACACTTTTGAAGATCCACGGCCTGCGAGTCAGGGGCTTCTACAAGGGCATCTTCACCGCCCAGCAGACGGCCTTCTTTACCTGCTCGTCGATCGGCACCCTGCCGGTGTCGCTGCAGGTCGCGGTCGATAACCTGAAGCTGCCCAAGTCGTTTGCCGGCTTCGCCCTGCCGCTGGGCGCCAATATGAAGATGGACGGCTGCGGCGCCATCTATCCGGCGATCTCGTCGATCTTCATCGCCAACTATTTCGGTATCCACCTGACGCCGACCCACTATGTCATTATCGCGTTGAGCTCGATCCTGGGGTCGCTGGCCACCGCCGGCGTGCCCGGCGTGGCGACCGTCATGCTGACCGTGACCCTGTCGGCGGCGGGCCTGCCGCTGGAAGGGCTGGCCATCCTGGCGGCGATCGACCGTATCCTCGACATGATGCGCACGGCGACCAATGTGACCAGCCAGATCCTGGTCGCCACCCTGGTGGCCCGTGAAAACGGCCTGATCGAGACCGGTTCGCCTCTGCTCAACAGCCCGAAAAAGCTCAGTCCTTCGACCAGCGGCTGAGCAGGTCGCGGCGCAAAACCTGGAACGTGCCGTCAGCGATGGCGGCACGCATGCGGATCATCAGCGCCTGGAAGAAGGCGATGTTGTGCCACGACAAAAGCACCTGGCCGAGAATTTCCTCGGCCCGCACCAAGTGGTGCAGATAGGCCTTGGAATAGTCGCGGCTGGCCGGGCAGTCCGAGGCCGCATCGAGCGGTGTGTCGTCCTCGGCGAAGCGGGCATTCTTCATGTTGATCGGCCCGTCCCACGTCCACACCTGGCCGTGGCGGCCCGAACGCGTCGGCAGCACGCAGTCGAACATGTCGACGCCGCGGGCGACGCCTTCCAGCAGGTCGATCGGCTTGCCCACGCCCATCAGGTAGCGTGGCCGGTCCCACGGCAGCAGCGGGGTGCAGAAATCGAGCGTGTCGCACATGGCCTGGTGGCCTTCGCCAACCGCCAGGCCGCCGATGGCGTAGCCGTCGAAGCCGATATCGAGCAGGCGTTCGGTCGATTCCCGGCGCAGGTGTTCGAAGGTCGAGCCCTGCTGGATGCCGAACAGGGCCTGAGTATCGCGCGTGCCGAAGGCCTGTTTCGACCGCAGGCCCCAGCGTGCCGACAATTGCAGCGCCTGTTGCGCGCGCTTTTCCTCGGCGGGGTAAGCAACGCATTCGTCGAGCTGCATGACGATATCGGAGCCGAGAAGGTCGGCCTGGATTTCGATCGAGCGTTCCGGCGACAGGACGTGCTTCGAGCCATCGATATGCGAGGCGAAGGTGACGGCGTCTTCCTTGACCTTGGAAATGTTCGACAGGCTCATCACCTGGAAGCCGCCGCTGTCGGTCAGGATCGGGCCGTCCCAGCCCATGAACTTATGCAAGCCGCCCAGGCGTTTGACGCGCTCGGGCCCCGGGCGAAGCATCAGGTGATAGGTGTTGCCGAGGATGATCCTGGCGTGGGCCTGCCGCACCATGTCGAGCGTCAGCGCCTTGACCGTGGCGGCCGTGCCGACGGGCATGAAGATGGGGGTTGGGATATCGCCGCGCGGCGTTTTCAAAACGCCCGTGCGGGCCTGGCCGTCGTGGGCGTGGATTTCGAACGGAAAAGCACTCATCGCGGCGTCATAGCGGCGAAGTTATAAGAGGTCCACAGATTACACAGATTATTCCGAGGTTGAGGCCGCGGTCGTAAGATTGACCACGGATGACACGGATACGCCGCTTCGCGGCGACACGGATTTCATACTAAAGGTCGATTGGCGTGCCCGTTGCTGAGTTGAATGCGCTTCGCGCTTCTTATCCGTGTTGGCGCGCAGCGCCTATCCGTGTCATCCGTGGTAAAATCTAATCTGTGAAATCTGTGTAATCTGTGGATTTCACTTACTTCCTGGACGTGTTGGTCAGCAAACACGCGTCGCCATAGCTGAAGAAGCGATAGCCCGAGGCGATGGCGTGGTCATAGGCCGCGCGCATATTGTCGGTGCCGGCCAGCGCGCACACCAGCATGAACAGGGTCGATTTCGGCAGGTGGAAGTTGGTGAGCAGAAGATCGCACGACCGCACGCGTACGCCCGGCGTAATGAAGATGGCAGTCTCGGCGGCGAACGGATGGATGGCACCATTGTCGTCGCACGCGCTTTCGATCAGGCGTAAGGACGTCGTGCCGACGCAGACGATGCGGCCGCCGTTCCGGCGCGCGGCGTTGATACGATCCGCGGTCTCAGGCGTCACCACGCCGAATTCGGCGTGCATGACGTGGTCCTTCGTGTCCTCGACCTTGACCGGCAGGAAGGTGCCCGCGCCGACGTGCAGCGTCACGCGTTCGACCTGCACGCTTTTCTTTTGCAACTGGTCGAGCAGGCTGGGGGTGAAGTGCAAGCCGGCTGTCGGCGCGGCGACCGAGCCGGCCTCGTTGGCAAAGATGGTCTGGTAGTCGCTTTTGTCCTGCTCGTCCTCGCGGCGCTTCGAGCGAATATAAGGCGGCAGGGGCATGGCGCCAACCGTCTGCAAGTTCCCAATCATGTCTTGCGGTTCGCAATCGAAGCTTAAAACGTAGGCGCCGTCCTCGCCTTTGGATTCGGTTTCGGCTTGCAAGCTGAAGGTCGAATTCTCTGGACTTGTAAAATGCAATGTATCGCCAGGGCGCACGCGGCGTCCTGGCTTGACGAAGGCCTGCCAGCGCGTCGGTTCCAGCGACTTGATCAGCGTCGCCTCGATGGGCGTCTCGGCGCCGTCGCGGCGGCGGACGCCATGAAGCTGCACCGGCAGGACGCGCGTATCGTTGACGACCAGAAGGTCGCCGGCCTTCAGGAAATCGCCGATATCGCCGACATGGGCGTCGGTAAGCGTCGCGCCGTCGACGCGAAGCAGGCGCGCGCTTTCGCGCGGCTCGGCGGGACGCAGGGCGATGCTGTCGGGAGGGAGGTCGAAATCGAAATCGGAAACAAGCATGGGCGGACCTTGAAAATCGGTCCGTGTCAAAGCGCGCAAAAACCCGTCAGGTCAAGTTTGTTATGCGATGGCGCGGCGTTGGCGCCGCTGGTCTTCGATCCAGCACATGGCTTCCTCGACCAGGGCAAAGCCTTCGACGGTGCGTCCAGGGAAGGCGCCGCGCGTGATCGGCAGGCGGGCGTGAACCAGGGGATCGTCGGTCACGATACCGATGCAGGTGCCGGCATCGCGCCCCTGCGCCAGCATCTGCCAGCGCCGCCCGAGCTCTTCGATTTCGTCGGCGGTGACCAGGCCTTCGTGGCGACGCAGATCGACGATGTTGTCGTACTTCCACGGCTGATCGACCTGGCTGAGTTGGTCGATCATGCTGACATTGATGTCCGCGCCGTCTATGCCGCCGATATAGCGGAACAGGATGATGCGGTTCGAATTGTCGACCGACAGGGTCAGGCGGGATCGGGTCATGGCGCGGAAATACGAAAAACAAAAAACCGGAGCGCGGGCACGCTCCGGTTCGTTGTTATCATAAACGGCTTAACCCATGGTTATGACCCGGGGTTACGCAGGCGTTACGCCTCGACGTCGGCGGCGACGCGCATGGTGACGATCTTGCCGGGCGTGCGCGGCGGCTCGCCCTTCGGCAGGGCGTCGACATTGTCCATGCCGTCGGTGACTTCGCCCCACACCGTGTACTGGCGGTCGAGGAAGCGGGCGTCGGCGAAGCAGATGAAGAACTGGCTGTCGGCCGAGTCGGGGTTCTGCGAACGCGCCATCGAGCAGGTGCCGCGCACGTGCGGTTCGTCGTTGAATTCCGCCTTCAGCTTCTTGCCCGAACCGCCGAAGCCCTGGCCCTGGGGATCGCCGCCCTGAGCCATGAAGCCCGGGATGACGCGGTGGAAGACGATGCCGTCATAGAAGCCTTCGCGCGCCAGCTCCTTGATGCGCGCGACGTGGTTCGGCGCCAGGTCAGGACGCAGGCGGATCGTCACCGGGCCGGTGTCGAGCGTGAGGATCAGAGTGTTTTCGAGGTCTTCGGCCATGTGGGGCTCCTTGATTGGTACGGCCGACATAGGCCAACATCGCAGGCATTTCAAATAAAAGTCGAATGAGGATCAGCCCGCGCATTCTTTCGGCTTGTCGGCGCCGAACAGGGCGCATGACCGCGTGATCTCGTCGCGGATCATCCCGCACGCATTGGCGACATTGCACGGTGGATGACTGGCCGGGCTGACCATCAGGCAGCGCTCGGTCAGGCGTTTGGCCGCCGCCTTGCCGATCTGCTGGTCGCAACGCAGGGAATCCTTGTCCGCCGAAGCCGAGGTGGCCGAAGGCGCGGTGACTGCCGGTGGTGGCGCGCCGGCCGGTCCGGTCAATGTGCCGTTGGGCAGGCCGGGCGCCTGGGGCGCGGTCTGGGTGGGCGACTGGGCGACGACGGGCTTGGGGCTCGGCTTGCACGCGGGCACGATCAGGCACAACAGGAGAAGGGCGCTCAAACGCACTGGACGCATACCGGCCTCCGGCGATGGTCAACGGGCGCACCGTACAGCAAAAGCGTTTCCCCGTCAGGGCAAATGCGGGTATAGCGGCGCGCATGAATGATACTCCAGATAATGAGCGCCGGCGGATGGTCAAGCCGCCGACCAGCGGAAAGGCGGCCGGGCGCGGCATCGGCCACACCAAGCTGAAGACCGCCAAGGACCGCACGACCTCGTCGCAGAAGTGGCTGGAACGGCAGCTGAACGACCCGTATGTCGCCCAGGCCAAGGCCGAGGGCTGGCGGTCGCGCGCCGCCTTCAAGCTGATGGAAATCGACGATCGCTTCCATGTACTGAAGCGTGGCAACCGTATCGTCGACCTCGGCTGCGCGCCGGGCGGCTGGGTGCAGGTGGCGCTTAAGCGCGGAGCGGCCTTCGTCGCCGGTGTCGATCTTCTGCCCGTCGATCCGATCCCGGGTGCCGAGCTGCTGCAGGCCGACTTCACCGACCCGGCGGTCAGCCGGCAACTGATGGATCTGATGCACGGCGCGCCCGACGTCATCCTGTCGGACCTGGCGCACAATACGGTGGGCCACAAGCAGACCGACCACCTGAAGATCATGGGGCTGCTGGAAATGGCGTCGGACTTCGCGCTCGATAACCTGAAGCCCGGCGGCGCCTTCGTCGCCAAGGCCTTCCAGGGTGGCGAGACCGAGCACCTTCTGCTCAAGCTCAAGCTCAGCTTCGACACGGTCAAGCACTTCAAGCCCAAGTCCAGCCGTGCCGACAGCTCGGAAATCTATATCGTCGCCCTGGGCTACAAGGGGCAATGACGTGCTGCCTTGGATATATCTCGGGATCGCGGGGCTGCTTGAGACCTGCTGGGCGATCGGGCTGAAATACAGCCAGGGTTTCACCAGGCCCGTCCCGACGATCTTTACCGCCGTGACGCTGATCCTTTCCATGGTCCTGCTGGCCAGGGCGGCCGACAGCCTGCCGATCGGCACGGCCTACGCCGTCTGGGTCGGCATCGGCGCTTTCGGGGCGGCGGTGCTGGGCATCGTCCTGTTCCATGAGCCGGTGACGCCGCTCAGGGTCTTTTTCATGGTCATGCTGCTGGGCGCGATCGTCGGCCTCAAGGCGACGGCTTCGGCATAAACGAAACATTTCAGGCCGAAATGACATGTCATCGCGATCTGAAACTTTTTGACCTGAGCCTCTTTACCTCTCCGGCGGTTTGACCTATGCACAGCCCGCAAAATGGAGAGTCCTTATGGATATACGCGAAGGCCTAACCTTCGACGACGTTTTGCTCGAACCGGGTCCGTCCGACGTGATGCCGACCCAGGTTGACACACGTACGAAGTTCACCCGCGACATCACGCTGAACATCCCGCTCGTCTCGTCCGCCATGGATACGGTCACCGAGGCGCGCCTGGCGGTCGCCATGGCCCAGGCCGGCGGCATGGGCATCGTCCACCGCAACCTGACCAACGAGGAGCAGGCCGACGAGATCCGCGCCGTGAAGCGCTTCGAGTCGGGCATGGTCATCAACCCGATCACCATCCATCCCGATACCAAGGTCGCCGAAATCCGCGACATCATCGCGCGCCGACATATCTCGGGCTTCCCGGTGATCGAGCGCGAGACGAAAAAGCTGGTCGGCATACTGACCAATCGCGACATCCGGTTTGAGGGCGACGGCTCCAAGACCGCGGCCGACCTGATGACGCGCGACGGCCTGATCACCGTCACCGAAGGCGTCGACCAGGAAAAGGCGCGGGGCCTGATGGCCCTGCACCGTATCGAGCGCATCATCGTCGTCGACGAAGCCTATCGCGCGGTCGGGCTGATCACCGTCAAGGACATGGAAAAGTCGCAGGCCTATCCCAACGCCGCCAAGGACGCCGCCGGGCGCCTGCTGGTGGGGGGCGCCTCGACCGTCGGCGATGCCGGCTATGAGCGTTCGCAGGCCCTGATCGACGCCGGCGCCGACGTCGTCGTCATCGACACCGCCCACGGCCACTCCAGCCTGGTCAGCGAAGCCGTTCGCCGCATCAAGCGCGAATACAACCACGTCCAGATCGTCGCCGGCAATGTCGCCACCTTCGACGCCACGCGCGCCCTGATCGACGCCGGCGCCGACGCCGTCAAGGTCGGCATCGGCCCGGGCTCGATCTGCACCACGCGCATGGTCGCCGGTGTCGGCGTGCCGCAGCTGACCGCCATCATCGACAGCGTCCGCGCGGCGCGCGACGCGGGCGTGCCCATCATCGCCGACGGCGGCATCAAGCTGTCGGGCGACCTGGCCAAGGCCATCGCCGCCGGGGCCTCGACCGCCATGTTGGGGTCGATGTTTGCCGGCACCGAAGAGGCGCCGGGCGAGGTCATCCTGTACCAGGGCCGTTCGTACAAATCGTACCGCGGCATGGGCAGCGTCGGTGCCATGACGTCGGGCTCCGCCGACCGCTACTTCCAGAAGGAGGTCCGCGACTCGATGAAGCTGGTGCCGGAAGGCATCGAAGGCCAGGTGCCTTACAAGGGCCCGATCGCCCCGGTTATCCACCAGCTGGTGGGCGGCCTTCGCGCCGCCATGGGTTATGTCGGCGCCCCAACCGTGGATGCCTTCCAGGAACGCGCGCGCTTCGTCCGCATCACCGGTGCGGGCCTGCGCGAAAGTCACGTCCACGATGTCATGATCACGCGTGAGGCGCCGAATTACCGGCAATAGGAGTCTGGATGACAGAGGAACTACGCATCGCGGTTTACGCGGCGGGATTGGGGATTTTCCAGTTGCTGCTGGCCGCGGAGTGGCCGCTGTTCACGCCGGGCTACATGAAGTGGAACGCCGGACCGCGCGATAAACCGTTCGAGACCGGCGCAAAAGCGGGCCGGCTCAAGCGGGCCTTCGCGAACTTCATGGAAACCTATGTTTTCTTTGCGGTTATCGTCGTTGCCCTGGCTTTCATGCATAAGTCCGACGCCCTGTCGCTGGCGGGCGCCTGGACCTATCTGATCGCCCGCATCGTCTATGTCCCGCTTTACGCCTTCGCCGTCACCTACGTCCGCTCGCTGGTCTGGATCGTGTCGCTTGCCGGCATTCTGATGACCGCCTGCAGTTTGTTGTTTTAAAGGATTTGCATTGACCCCCGCCGCCCGTCTCCAGGCCACCGCCGACATTCTCGACCAGATGAGCGGCACGCGTGCGAGCGCTGAACTTGTCTTGAAAACCTGGGGCCAGAACAACCGCTACGCCGGTTCCAAGGATCGCCGTGCCATTGCCGACCGCGTCTATGCCTGCCTTCGCGCCAAGGCCCGTCTGTTGTGGGCCATGGGCAAGGACGAGAAAGCCAAGGACGGCGGTAGAGCCATGGTGCTGGCGTCGCTGTCGCTGATCGACGGCCTGCCGCTTTCCGATATCGAAGACCTGTTCAGCGGCACGGGCTATGGGCCCAAGCCCCTGACGGGCGAAGAACGTGCGCGTTTGTCGTCGGCGGGTGAGGGCGAAGCTCCGGGCTGGATCGATACGGGCATGCCGGCCTTTGCCGCCGAACGCCTGAAAGCTGTCTACGGCGATCGCTGGCTGAACGAGGCCGAGGCGCTGATGCTGCCGCGCGCGCCGATCGACCTGCGCGTCAACGGCGACCGCGCGCCGCTCATCTCGGGTCTTGAGATGCTGGGCTATCGCCCTGAAGCGACACCGTTTTCCGCCTTTGGGATTCGGTTGCCGGCCGAACCGCCACCCAATGTCCGCGCCCTGCCGGCCTTCCGCCAGGGCCAGATCGAGATCCAGGACGAGGGCTCGCAACTGGCGGGCTTCCTGGCCGGCGCCAAACCCGGCATGACGGTCGTCGACTATTGCGCCGGTGGTGGCGGCAAGACGCTGGCCCTGCTGCAAGCCATGGACGGGCAGGGGCGGCTGATCGCTTCGGACGTGGAACGCACACGCCTCAACAATATCAAGCCGCGCCTGGCGCGCGCCGGGCTCGAAGCCGACCTGCGGCAACTGGGGCCGGAGGGCGAAGGCATGGAGGACCTGGAAGGCCAGGCCGATCTGGTGCTGGTCGACGCCCCGTGCTCGGGCTCGGGCGTGTGGCGTCGCCGGCCGGAAACCGCGCATCGCCTGGAAGAGGCCGAAGTCGCGCGCCTGCACGCTTTGCAATCGGCTATTCTCGGCCGCGCGGCCAAGCTGGTGAAGCCCGGTGGTCTGCTGGCCTACGCCACCTGTTCGATCCTGCCGGATGAGAACGAGGCCACCGCCGACGCGTTTGAAGGTTCCCACCCCGAATTTGCACCGCGCGCCATCTCTGAGGCGCTCGACACACCCGCCATTACGCCTGAGGGGGCAAAAACCCTCGAAACCCTGGCGCAGGGCCACCGCCTGCGCTTAAGCCCGGGAACCAGCCACACGGATGGTTTCTTCGTCTCGCTCTACCGCCGCAAGGCGTAAACGGAAGCAAACATGTCGCACCATGAAAAACTGCTGATCGTCGATTTCGGATCGCAGGTCACCCAGCTTATCGCCCGCCGCGTCCGCGAATGCGGCGTCTATTGCGAAATCCATCCCTTTACCAAGGCCGGTGCCGCCATCGAGGCCCTGAAGCCCAAGGCCGTCATCCTGTCGGGGTCGCCGCACAGCGTCATCGATCAGGGACCGCGCATCGACGCGACCCTGTTCGAGATGAATATTCCTGTCTTCGGAATATGTTACGGCGAACAGCTGATGTGTGAGTTGCTGGGCGGCAAGGTCGAAGGCGGCCATCACCGCGAATTCGGCCGCGCCGAGATCGACGTGCTGAAACCGTCACCGATCTTCAAGGGCCTGGACCCGAAAGAGACCGTCTGGATGAGCCACGGTGACCGCGTCACCGCGATCCCCGAAGGCTTCGAAGTGATTGCCACGTCGGAAGGCGCGCCGTTCGCCGCCATCGCCGACGAAAGCCGCAAATTCTACGCCGTGCAATTCCACCCGGAGGTGGTGCATACGAAACGCGGCACCGACATGATCCGCAACTTCCTGTTCGAAATCGCGGGCTTTACCGGCGACTGGTCGATGGCCGCCTTCCGCGACGAAGCGATCGACAAGATCCGCAAGCAGGTCGGCAAGGGCAAGGTTATTTGCGGCCTGTCGGGCGGGGTCGATTCGTCGGTCGCGGCCGTGCTGATCCACGAAGCGATCGGCGAACAGCTGACCTGCGTCTTCGTCGATACCGGCCTGCTGCGCAAGGACGAGGGCGCGCAAGTCGTGTCGCTCTTCCGCGATCACTACAACATCCCGCTGATCCATGTTGAAGCGCAAGAGCTTTTCCTGGGCGAACTCAAGGGCGTGTCGGACCCCGAGACCAAGCGCAAGACGATCGGCAAGCTGTTCATCGACGTCTTCGACGCGGAAGCCGCCAAGATTGAAGGCGCCGAATTCCTGGCCCAGGGCACGCTTTACCCGGACGTGGTCGAAAGCGTGTCGCCGTCGGGCGGTCCGTCGGCGGTCATCAAGTCGCACCACAATGTCGGCGGCCTGCCCGACTATATGAAGCTGAAACTGGTCGAGCCCCTGCGCGAACTGTTCAAGGACGAGGTCCGCGCGCTCGGCAAGGAATTGGGGCTGTCGGACGCCTTCGTCGGCCGCCATCCCTTCCCGGGACCCGGCCTCGCCATCCGCATTCCGGGCGAAGTGACGCCGGAAAAGGTCAAGACGCTACAGGACGCCGACGCCATCTACCTGGAAGAAATCCGTAAGGCGGGCCTCTACGACCAGATCTGGCAGGCCTTCGCCGTGCTGTTGCCGGTCAAGACGGTGGGGGTGATGGGCGACGCCCGCACCTACGAAGACGTACTGGCCCTGCGCGCCGTGACCTCGTCCGACGGCATGACGGCCGACTTCTTCGAATTCCCCTGGCCGGTGCTGGGACGCTGCGCCACGCGTATCGTCAACGAAGTCCGGGGCGTCAACCGTGTCGTCTACGACGTGACGTCCAAGCCTCCCGGCACGATCGAGTGGGAATAAATTCCCGTCATTTTAATCGTTTAGTATCGGCGCGGTCCTGCTCGGACCGCGTCCTTTTTTGCCAGTGAAGACCCCATGATCCGCCTCGACAATATCAGCAAGCAGAACGGCCACCAGATCCTGTTTATCGACGCCTCGATGGGCATCATGAAGGGCGAGAAGGTGGGGCTGGTCGGGCCGAACGGCGCCGGCAAGACGACGCTTTTCCGCATGATCACCGGCAAGGAGCAGCCCGACGACGGCCAGGTGGCGATCGATGCCGGCATGACGATCGGCTATTTCAGCCAGGAGGTCGGCGAGATGTCGGGCCAGAGCGCCGTCGCCGCGGTGATGGACGGCGTCGGTCCGGTCAGCGCGCTGGCGACCGAGATGGCTGAGCTCGAAGCCGCCATGGTCGATCCCGACCAGGCCGACCAGCTCGACGCCATCATCGAACGCTATGGCGAGGTGCAGGGGCGCTTCGAGGAGCTCGACGGCTATTCGCTCGACGCCCGGGCGCGCGAAGTCCTGGCGGGCTTGAGCTTCACCCAGGAACGCATGGATGGCGATGTCGGCCTCTTGTCCGGCGGCTGGAAGATGCGCGTGGCCCTGGCCCGCATCCTGCTGATGCGGCCCGACGGCATGCTGCTCGACGAACCGTCCAACCACCTGGACCTCGAAAGCCTGATCTGGCTCGAAGCCTTCCTCAAGGACTATGACGGCGCGCTGCTGATGACGTCGCACGACCGCGCCTTCATGAACCGCATCATCGGCAAGGTCGTCGAAATCGACGCCGGTTCGCTCATCACCTATTCGGGTGATCTCGACTTCTATGACCAGCAGCGCGCGCTGACCGAAGCGCAACGCCAGGCGCAGTACGAGCGCCAGCAGGCCATGCTGGCCAAGGAAATCAAGTTCATCGAACGCTTCAAGGCGCGCGCCAGCCACGCGGCGCAGGTGCAGAGCCGGGTGAAGAAGCTCGACAAGATCGAACGCGTCGAGGCACCGCGCCGCCGACAATCGGTCCAGTTCGAATTCCGCAGCCCGCCGCGTTCGGGTGACGACGTGCTGAACCTGAAGAACGTCCATAAGGGCTATGGCACGCAACCCATCTATTCGGGCCTCGACTTCCTGGTCCGCCGCAAGGAGCGCTGGTGCGTGCTCGGCGCCAACGGGGCGGGCAAGTCGACCCTGCTGAAGCTGGTGGCCGGCGCCACCCAGCCCGACCAGGGCACGGTGACGGTCGGCGCCTCGGTCAAGATGGGGTATTTCGCCCAGCACTCCATGGACCTGCTCGACGGCGAAGAGACGATCTTTGAATCACTCGACGGTTCGTTCCCGCAGGCGGGGCAGGGGGCATTGCGCACGCTCGCGGGCTGTTTCGGCTTCTCGGGCGACGACGTCGAAAAGCCGTGCCGCGTGCTGTCGGGCGGCGAAAAGGCGCGCCTGGTCATGGCCAAGATGCTGTTCGATCCGCCCAACCTCCTGGTGCTCGACGAACCGACCAACCACCTCGACATGGTCACCAAGGAGATGCTGGTTGAGGCGCTGAAGGACTTCGAAGGCACCATGCTGTTCGTGTCGCACGACCGTCATTTCCTGGCGGCCCTGTCGAACCGTGTGCTGGAACTGACGCCCGAAGGCATCCACCAGTACGGCGGCGGTTATACGGAATACGTCGCCCGCACCGGCCAGGAAGCGCCGGGGTTACATCCGGAGGGGTAGGAGGCAATAACGCCGCTGACACTTCGCATAAGGCTCGTATTGATGAGGCTATTGCACCAACGGATCGTTATTTGGTTTCTTGAACGTTGCCGATGATTAAGCCGGAGTAATTTATGTGCGCTCCGGAATCGTCCGGAGCGCTTTTTTATTGTTGGCCGTCATTTTCTGAAGAGGCGCCGAAGCTTCCATATGCCGCGATAATAGCGTCGTGAAGCGCATTGGCCCGCGCGTGTCCTCTATTTAGGCCGACAGCGTAGCCGCCAGTCAAATCGGTTGGCGATGCTGGAGATCAATCGCCTTGAGGAAACGTTGTCGGTGGATCTTTGATAAGACGCGTCAACTGAAAGGTCTTGAACATGGATCCATTCAATTGTCGGCATGGTGCCTGAAATTTTGGGAAAAGAAGGAGGGCGACTGCTGCCACCTATTTGTTTAGGTTTAGTCTTCTCTTTCTTTGTGCTTCCGAATTGATGCACTTTTCCGGGGCCGATATTAGTTATTGGCGCGTCAATAGCTGATCTCAGATGCTCGACGAACAAAACGACCTCATCGGTCTGGCATACCCACGCTTTTCCCGCCTTTTCAATAATTACATGCCCAATATGAACCCTAGCGCGGCCTAAATCCGTATCCATCGCAAAAGTGCCGTTAGCCTCTATGCCGCTGGCCATAAGGGGCGTAACCCAATCCGGCATTGGAAATTCGCCATGTTTCCAAATCCGGATGTCGCTACCTGTAATAGCGTCCAAAAGCCTTTGATCGTAAGCCATTTTTCTTCCTTTTGTTGAAAATCCAACGAAAAATTCAATTGGAAGGAGATTTAATGGCTCGTTTTAGGGACACTTTAGTGACTGTCGTGTGCCGACTTTTTCCATTTTAGATGGCGCAAGCGCCGTTGCCAGTTCAAGGTGAATTGCATCGTGATGGCATATATGCTATCAGAATTTTTTATGAGAATCGTCGTTGATACCAACGTCTTTGTTTCTGCGATCATGAATGCTTCGACCGCGCCAAGGCAGGTCATTCGATTATGTCTTCAGGGACATGTGAGGCCTCTGATGGGCAATGCATTGTTCGCGGAATTTGAGGATGTGTGCTCGCGTAAGGCTTTGTTCGATGAGGCGATCCTGTCGAAAACGGAGCGCGACGATCTGCTAGATGCTTTCTTGAGTGTGTGCGTTTGGACGCCGATTTATTATCTTTGGCGCCCCAATCTGCGTGACGAAGGCGACAATCATTTGGTGGAGCTAGCAATTGCCGGCGGAGCGCGAGCGATTGTCACGGCCAATGTCCGGGATTTTAAAAATTCGTCGTTGTTGTTTCCGCAATTGGAAGTTTGCAACGCCGGAGACTTTCTTGCCAGATGGAGGCAATAGATGAGCACATTGACCATTCGTTTGCCTGACGATCAGCACGAACGCCTGAAGGCGCTGGCAGAGTCGCAGGGCATCAGCCTCAACAAGCTGTTCGAAGCGTTTTCCACGAAAGCCTTGGCCGAGTTCGACGCCGAAACCCGCTTCAAGTTGCGCGCCGCGCGTGGTGATAAGACGTTGGGGCTGGATATCCTGGATAAGCTGGATAGGCACTACGGATCAAAGTGATCGGCGGTTCACTTGCGCCGGTGATAGGTCAGCGCCGCCGCAAGGCAAAGGCTGAGCGGTGCTTCCGGCAGTGGCGCCACCGGATCTAGCCACAGGGCGCGGTTGCCTTCGAAGGTAAAGGTGTCGCCGAACTGGGTCCGGAACTCATCGACCAGCGAGGTCTGGCAATTGAAATAGACGGCGCAATGCCGCGGCGAGGCCTTGGGCCAGCCGAGCCTGATCGTCGTGCCGCTTTTCGAGACGGCGGTCAGGTAGGCAGGCTCACCCCATTTCAGCGTTTCTTCCAGCGGGCCGACACCGTCGATCCGGGCCGCCGTGCGGAAGATCAGCGCCCGGGTGTCGAGCAGACGCAGACGCACGGGATCGGGGAAGCCTTCCAGGACGGCGGCGACGTTAGCCGGTATCAAGGGCGTGTTCATGCTGCCGTGCCCGCCCTGTTTATCGCTTTGCGACCGGCGGTGTGAACGCCTCGCGCGCCGCCTTCACTTCGTCGCGGACGACGCAGCCCTCGGCGTGGTCGTTGAATAACCCCATGGCCTGCATGAACGCGTAGACCGTCGTCGGGCCGACAAAGCCCCAGCCGCGCTTCTTCAGGTCCTTCGACATGGCGACCGATGCCGCCGAGGTCGAGGCCGATTGCGGCGTGCCCAGCGTTTCCGGGTGCGGCTCGAAGCGCCAGGCATAGGCGGCGAGCGACCCTTCGGTCTTTACCAGGTCCTGGGCGCGGCGGGCATTGTTGATGACGGCTTCGATCTTGCCGCGATGGCGGACGATGCCGGCATCCTGCATCAGTCGCTCGACATCGGTTTGGTCGAAGGCGGCGACCGTGTTGAAATCGAAGCCGGCAAAGGCTTTGCGGAAGTTCTCGCGCTTGGTCAGGATGGTGCGCCAGCTTAAGCCGGACTGGAAGCCTTCCAGGCACAGCTTTTCGAACAGGCGATGGTCGTCGGCGACCGGAAAACCCCATTCGGTGTCGTGATAGGCCAGGTAGTCCGGTGTCCCCACGCACCAGCGGCAGCGAGGGCGGCCGTCTGGACCGGGAAGCGTCTTTTCCATGATCGATATCCCCTGAATCGAAACGTCCTTCAGGGTATAATCGGCTTGCCTGGCCGGAGCGAATCTTTCAGGCACGGAGACAATCGTTTTGCGCGCCCCGGAGCCCTCCATGACCGTCAAGATCTATGGCATCAAGAACTGCGACACCATGAAGAAGGCGTTCGACTGGCTGTCGGACAACGGCGTCGCCTACGACTTCCATAACTACAAGACAGACGGCATCGATACCGCGACACTGAAATCGTGGGTGAAGGCGATCGGCTGGGAAAAGCTGGTCAACAGGACCGGAACGACCTTTCGCGCCTTGGCCGAAGCCGACAAGGCCGACCTGAGCGAAGCGAAAGCTTTGAAGCTTATGGCGGCCAATCCTTCACTGATCCGCCGGCCGGTGGTCGAGGCGGACGGCAAGGTCTTCGCCGGTTTCAAGCCGGGCAGCCCCGAGCGTGCTGCCCTCGAGGCGGCCGCCCTCAAGCGATAACGGCTACCAGATAAGGGTATAAAGCCGGCTGGGATCGACGCCGTGGTCTTCGACCAGCTGCGTGCAGATCAGGCGGGCTTCCGTGGCCTCGCAGGCGACCCAGGCATTCAACTGGTCCTGCGGCAGGAACAGCCCGCGCACCACATCGTTGAGCCCACGGTATTCGTCGGCCCAGTGGACCGACAGGTCGGCCCCGGTTCCGACCTGCGGGCGTTCGTCGTATTCCGCCTTGATGACGGCGATGGCGCGGGCGCCCGCTGGCAGACCGTCCAGTTTCCGCATCAGGGCGGGGAGGGCGGCGGTATCGCCGATCAGCAGATGATTGCCGCCCTGGATGTCAGTCCCCCCGTGCATGTCACGACCTTTCGATCTTCTTGGCCAGGTCGTCGATCATGTCGACAATGGCTTCGATTTCGGTTTTGCCCAGGGGGCGCATGCCCCGCGAGCGCAGCGCGGCCTTGAGGTTGTGCATGGCGCGGAACAGAGGCGCATAGTCGCCGTGTTCGGCGCGTTCCTGGCTCATCATGCTGAACAGGCGTTCGACCTCTTCGGCCTTTTCGGTCAGGTGGGCGCGGCCGGCGTCGGTGATCTCGGCCTGCTTGCGGCCGTCGTCGCCGCGCAGGACGGTGATGTAGCCTTCGTCTTCCAGCCAGCTCAGGGTCGGATAGATGACGCCGGGCGAGGGGGTGTAGGCGCCATTGAAACGCTCCTCGATTTCCTTGATCAGCTCATAGCCGTGGCTCGTCTTTTCGGCGAGCAGCTTGAGAATGACCAGGCGCAGGCCGCCGTGACCGAAGCCGCGTCCGTCGCGGCCCCGGCCGCCGCGTCCGCGCTCGAACGGGTTGCCTTCGAAGGACGCGCCTTCAAAAAGATTGCCGAAACGGCCGAACGGGCCGCGTCCGAAGCCGTCGCGGTGTCCCATATGGCGGGGATCATGGTGATGGCGGTGATGAAAAAAGCCCTTCATGGCTTGTCTCCTGTATCGTACTATAACTAGATATATCGAAATTCGATTTCCGATGCAACTGCAATCTCGATCGGTTTCGATGCTAATTAGATATATCTAAATCGTATCGAATGCAAGGGGGCTTCGCATTACGAAAACTTAATGCGAATCCTTGCATCCGAAACGTGGGGCTGGAGGCTCTTGTCTCCAGTAGCCGCAGCCACGCGGCAAAAAAGACAAAGGAGTTCACCTATGGATATAGGCATCCTCGTTCCGATTATTTCCGTCGTCATGGTGTTCGGCATGCCGATTGCCATTGTCTTCATCGTCCAGATGAACAAGGCGCGTAATAACGCCGAGCTGCAAAAGACCCTGCGCATGTCGATCGAGAAGGGGCAGCCCCTGCCGCCCGAATTCGTCGAGAGCATCCAGCGGTCGGTGCCCAAGGCCAAGAATCCGATGAACGATGTGCGGGCGGGCCTTGTTCTGCTGGCCGTTGCCGCCGGACTGGCTGTCATGGACTATATGAGCCACGACTTCATCTTCGGCCATCTGGCGGGCGTCGCGGCGATTCCGGGCTTTATCGGCCTGGCGCTGCTGATCCTTGGCATTGTCGGCCTGAATACGCGTAAGCCGAACTGAGCCAAGCTGCGGCAATCCGGACCTGCTCTCCATGGCCTCTTCCGCCACCACAGACCTGACACGCCCAGACTTGACGCGTAATGGCGATGTCGACCTGGTACGCCTATGCCAGGCCGGCGACCGGCGTGCCTTTGCCGAACTGGTAAGGCGTCATGGTCCCGTCCTGCGCACGCATCTGCGGCGGATGGGGGCGCAGGGCGCCGACGCCGACGATATGGCCCAGGAGGCCTTTATCGCGGCGTATGAGCATCTGGCCGAATACCGTTTCGACGGGCCGTTCTCGGCCTGGCTGAAGCGGATCGCCTCCCGGCGCTACCTCAAGAAGGTGCGCAAGGATGCCCGCTATGTGCTCAGCGACGATATGAGTGCCTATGAGCCCGAGGCGCAGGCCGATCCTGGCCTGAAGGCGCACAATCTCGATGCTGCCCTGCAAAGATTGAAACCCGTCGAACAGTTGTGCGTCACGCTGAATTTCAGCGGAGACCTGTCGCATCAGGATATCGCCGACGAGCTCAAAATCCCGCTCGGCACTGTAAAAAGCCATATTCGGCGCGCTCTGGATCAGTTGAAGTCCGCGTTAGCCGTCCCAACCGTAACTCCGCCAACCGTCAATTCGATTGCATTGGATACTGGATCATGACCCGCGAGCGTGCGAAGGACCATATTGGCGACCCCGTTGGCGATGCGCTCAAAGACAGCGATCTGGCCGAACTGTTTGCCCAGCCCCTGACGTTTGAGGACGCCCCGCGCTTCGAAGCCAAGGTTGTGCGCGGCCTGTCCATGCGCCTGTGGATGCGCCACTGGCTGGTCGTGCTGGCCGGCTTTGTCGGCGGTATCTACGCCCTGGCGCAGATCGTGCGCGTGCCGGACCTGAGCGCACAGTCGCTGCACAGTGCCGCCGTCCGCACCGATCATACCCTCAATGCCGGCATCCAGGCCATGGACGTCGCCGGCAAGACCATGTCGAACTTCACCGACCAGTGGGGGCACTATCTCGGCATGATGCAGACCCCGGCCTTCTTCTGGGTCAGTTTTTCGCTATGTCTGATGTTCGTGGGGCTGTATTACGCCTATTCGCAGGAAGAGGCCCTGTGACGCGCTGGCGATTCGCCGGTTCGATCTCCATCTAAAGGGCCTCGCAACAGTATGAGGCCCGCGTGAGCAGCCAGACCCAGGGCGTAAAGCGCCTGACCGTTCCCGATATCCGCAACCGCAAGGGGAAGACGCCGCTGGTCTGCCTGACCTGCTACAGCGCGCCGACCGCCCGCATCATGGACCCGCACTGTGACGTGCTGCTGGTCGGCGACAGCGTCGGCATGGTGGTGCACGGCCTGCCCAATACCATCGGCGTGACGTTGGACATGATGATTCTGCACGGCCAGGCGGTGATGCGCGGCGCTACCCAGGCCCTGGTCGTCGTCGACATGCCGTTCGGCTCTTACGAGGCCGGGCCGGAACAGGCGTTCGAAAACGCCGTGCGCATTCTTAAAGAGACGGGCGCCCAGGCGGTGAAGCTGGAATCGGGGCCGACGGTCGCCGACACCATCCGCTATCTCGTCCAGCGCGGCATTCCGGTCATGGGCCATGTCGGCCTGCGGCCCCAGGCGATCAATGTCGACGGCGGCTTCAAGGCCAAGGGCCGCAACGACGCCGAGCGCGAAAAGGTCATCCTGGAAGCCGTCTCGACCGACGAGGCCGGGGCGTTTGCCATCGTCGTCGAGGGCGTGGCCGCCGACCTGGCCGAGGAAATCACCCGGCGCGTCTCGGCGCCGACCATCGGTATCGGCGCATCCAACGCCTGCGACGGCCAGATACTGGTCAGCGACGACATGCTGGGCCTGTTCGACTGGACGCCGAAATTCGTGCGCCATTATGCCGAACTGCGCACCGAAATCGGCGATGCGGTCGCGTCTTATGCCAAAGATGTCCGGGACCGAAGCTTCCCCGCCCAAGAAGAGACATATTTTGCGAAATAAACTTACGCCCATCGGTTTCGGCCGGGGGAGGACGCGTGAGCGTGCGTATCCGGTTGCGCAAAAGCTGCGCAACGGCTAGGTTCGCCGCCTCGAAAAGGTGCAAGCCTTTCCCCCGAAAAACCGAAATTGAAGTTTAAGGAACCGCCGTGAGCGATATTTTCGACGAAACCGAGGAAAACCTGCGTGCCGATAAGTGGGTCGCCATCGTCAAGACGGCGCTTCCCATCGTCGGTGTCGCCCTCGGCGGCGCGCTCGTCCTGGCCCTGGGCGTCTGGGGCTGGCAGAAATATGAAGCCGGCGTATCGGCCAGGTCGTCGGAAACCTTCCAGGCCGCGCTCGATGCCGGCAACAAGGGCGACGTCGCCGGCGCCAAGACCAAGTTCCAGGACGTCGCCAAGTCGGGTAACGCCGCCTACAAGTCGATGGCGCTGATGGAACTGGGCGGCATGGCGATCACCGACAACAACAATGCCGAGGCCATCAAGGACTTCGACCAGGCCGCCAGTGCCGCGCCGACGCCCGCGCTCAAGGACATGGCCGTGCTGAAGTCGGCCATGCTGCAGATCGACACCGCCAAGTTCGACGACATCAAGGCCCGCCTGACCCCGCTGACCGGCGACAAGCGCCCGTTCGCGCCGATGGCCAAGGAAGCATTGGCCATCGCCAAGCTGCAATCGGGCGACGTCAAGGGCGCGCGCGCCGACCTGCAGATACTGACGCTGACGCTGGGCACGCCGGACGGCGTCAAGCAGCGCGCCGGCGATCTCATCCAGGTCATCGATTCGGGCGCCTTCGCGTCGGCCAAGGCCGCGCTGGCCCTGCCCGAGGCCAAGGCGCCGATCATGCCGCAAATGCAGGGCATGGCGCCCGCCGCTCAATAACAACGCCTTTATTTACTAGGGAACAGCTCGAATGACCGCCAACCGGATCCCCGCCTTCAGAGGACAGAAGACGGCTGCAAGCCTTGCGATGCTCGGCCTCAGCTGCGCCCTGGCCCTTGGCGGCTGTTCGACCGTTAAACACGCCTTCAAGAAGCCCGACGCCGAAGATCGCGCCGTCGCTTCGCAGGGCCAACGGCTGTCGATCCTGGCCTTCCAGCAGAAGCTCGAGCCTTCCAAGACGCTCAAGGGCGTCGGCTACTACCTGCCGCCGGTGCAGCCCGTCGCCTCGTGGCCCGTCGCCGGTGGTCCGCAGGACGCGCTGGTCCAGAACGCCGACGCCGCCAAGGCCTTCCGCGTCGCCTGGAGCAAGCCCATCGGCGCCGGCACCAAGGACGAAACCGAAGTCCTGGCCCAGCCCGTGTCCGACGGCCGCCTGATCTATACGCTGGACGGCCAGGCGCGAGTGACGGCGTTCGACGTCAATAGCGGCAACCAGGTATGGACGGTCGACTTCAACCCGCACGTCAAGCGCGACAAGGTCGGCTTCGGCGGCGGTCTGGCGCTGTCCGGCGACGGCAAGCTTTACGTCGCCTCGGGATATCGCTTCATTGCCGCGCTCGATCCGGCGACGGGCAAGACGTTGTGGAAGAAGGCGGTCGACACGCAATTGCACTCGGCGCCGGTCGTCGGCGACAAGTATGTCTATGTCACCGACGTCGACAACCAGATATTCGCCTTCGGTACCGCTGACGGCGAGATGAACTGGACCTACCAGGCCATCGCCGAACCGGCGCGTATCCTGAAGACCGCAACGCCGATCGTGGCGGACGGCACGGTTTATGCGCCGTTCTCGTCGGGCGAACTGGTTGCGCTCAATGCGGACACCGGGGCCGCTGTCTGGGATCAGGTGCTGGCGCAGTCGACCCGCACCAACGCCCTGTCGGAAATCCGCGACATCGCCGGCCGTCCGACCTTGTATAACGGCACGGTCTTCGCGGCATCGCACGCCGGCGTCTTCCAGGCCATGAACGCCAAGACCGGTGAGCCGGTGTGGACCGTGCAGGCCGAAAGCCTCAACTCCCCGTGGGTTGCCGGAGACGTCGTCTACCTCATCGACCTGCAGGGCGAACTGGTCTGCGTCAGCCGCGAAAGCGGCCAGGTCTACTGGATCAAGGACCTGAACGCCGCATTGCCGCAGGCGGAGAAGGTGTCCAAGGGCTTCCTGGGCATGGGCGGTGGCAAGAAGAAAGTTCTGCCGCAGTGGACCGGGCCTTTCATGGCCTCGAACCGCCTGGTGGTCGTCAATTCGCTGGGCCAGGCCGTGACGCTCGACCCCAAGACGGGCGCGCAGACTGCCACTCTCAACCTTGGCGGCGCGGCCTTCATCGCGCCGATCGCCGTCGGCGACAAGCTGTTCGTCGTCACGTCAGACGGCAAGCTGGTCGCGATCAGCTAATATCAACGGTCATAAAGAATGACCGTTGATATTAGCTTTTTTCAGCTCAAGCGCCGCATGGCTCGCCGCACGAGCGGCGGCGGGCGGTCGCCCTTGCCAACGGCGATCGAGCCAAAGTCGATCGCCGTTGGAATAAGTTTACATCCGGCGACGCCTTGACGCGGGGAGCCTCTCTCGCGTAAAGCGTCGCCGATGACCTTTATCGTGCGCACAACGACAACGACGAAAACCATGGCCCAGGGGCCGGGAGCCGTCGCGCGCGCGTAAAACTGTCACGCCAAGCACATCTTCCGAACACGCCCCGTCCGATCGGCCGGGGCTTTTTTATTGCCTGAAGGGGACCTTTATCATGCGTAACAAGACCGTCGCCATCGTTGGCGCCACCGGCGCCGTGGGCCGCGAATTCATCGGCTGCATCGAACGCCGCGGTATTCCGCTGAAGTCGCTGAAGCTGCTGGCCAGCGCGCGTTCGGCGGGCAAGGCCTACGACTTTCGCGGGGGACAGCTGGTGGTCGAGGAAACGACGCCGGAAGCCTTCGAAGGCGTCGATATCGCGCTGTTCTCGGCCGGCAGCGGCATTTCGAAAGAATATGCGCCGATTGCCGTCAAGGCGGGCGCCGTCGTGGTCGACAACTCCTCGGCCTTCCGCGCCGATCCGGAAATTCCGCTGGTCATCCCCGAAATCAACGCCGGGCGCATCCAGGATCACAAGGGGGTCATCGCCAATCCCAACTGTTCGGCGATTACGGCCCTGGTGCCGCTGTGGCCGGTGCACCAGATCAACCCGGTGAAGCGCCTGATCATCTCGACCTATCAGGCGGCGTCGGGCGGCGGGGCGGCCTTGATGGAAGAATTGGAAGAGTCGACCCGCGCCTATCTCGACGGCCGCGACTATGCGCCCAAGGTCGTCAAGTATCCCTATGCCTTCAATGTCTTCAGCCACAATACGGCGATCGATCCCGACACCGGCTATAACGACGAAGAGACCAAGGTGATGAAGGAGACGAAGAAGATTTTCGACGATCCTTCGATCGCCGTCAGCGCCACCTGCGTGCGCGTGCCGGTCCTGCGCGCGCATTCCGTGTCGATCACCTTCGAATGCGAACGGCCGATTTCACCGCAGGAGGTGCGCGAAATCCTGGCGAACGCGCCGGGCGTGCGCCTGGTCGACGACTGGGAAAACAACTATTTCCCCATGCCGCGCGACGCTTCGGGCCAGGACAACGTCCTGGCCGGCCGTATTCGCCGTGACCTGTCGGACGCGTCGGGGCGTTCGATATCGATGTTCGTCGCCGCCGATCAGCTGTTGAAGGGCGCGGCGCTTAACGCGGTGCAGATTGCAGAGCTGCTGTAACACACGATCCTGCCGCCAACGGTCCTGCGGTTGGCGGCAGGAACGCCTTGCGTGCTTAAGCAAATGGAGTACTATCTAATAACACAAATGAGGTTGTTATGGGCACAAGCGTAAGTCTGGGCGATCACTTTGAAGGCCTCGTCAAGCGCTTGCTGGAGAGTGGGCGTTATAACAATGCCAGCGAAGTGGTGCGTGACGGGCTTCGTATGGTTGAGGCCCGCGAGCGTCGTATGAATGCGCTTGATCGTGCACTGGAAAGCGGGCTGGCCGATGAAGCCGCTGGCCGGGTTAAGCCGATTGAGGAGGTCGCCGATCGGCTTATCGCCAAATATGGCCGGCTGGCCGATGAGCGCGGGGACGCGTGAAAGTCGTCATCACTGGCACTGCGGAAGCAGACCTCGTTGCGATTGCGGATTTCATCGCGCTGGACAGTCCGAGGCGGGCCGTAACGTTCGTGCGTGAGCTTTTGAAGGCTGCTCTCGGGCTTGGGGACTACCCAACAGCCTATCCGTTTGTTCCCAGGTACGAAGGCCGGGGCATTCGTCGTCGACCGTACGGAAATTACCTTATCCTCTACGCCGTCCGGCACGACAGCATCGTCGTCCAGCGAATTCTGAACGCCGCACAGGATTATGAAGCGCTTTTATTCCCGGAAGAATAGTTAGCCAGCACCTTGCGCACGGCGGCCGGGTACAGGCGATGCTCTTCGATCAGCACCCGCGCCGCCAGCTTTTCGGCGCTGTCATCGGCGAAGACCGGAACGCGCGCCTGGGCGATGATCTCGCCTTCATCGACACCCGGCGTCACCCAGTGAACGGTGGCGCCGTGCTCCTTGACCTCGGCCTCAAGCGCACGCTCGTGCGTGTGCAGGCCCTTGAAGTCGGGCAGCAGGGCAGGGTGGATGTTGATCATCCGGCCTTGCCACTGCTCGACCAGCCACGGCGTCAAAATGCGCATATAGCCGGCGAGACAGATGAATTCGACGCCACGCTCACGCAAAGCCGCATCGATAGCGCGTTCGTGCGCCTCCCGGTCCTTGCCATACGCCTTATGATCGACGGCCAGGGCCTCGATACCTTGCGACTGCGCCCACTCCAGCCCCTTGGCCGCGGGGTCGTTCGACACGACGACGACGAAGTCCGCCGGAAAGTCGGGCACCTTGGCCGCTTCGACCAGGGCCATCATGTTCGAGCCCCGGCCGGAGATGAAGATGGCGGCCTTTGTCTTCGTCATTCTACTTCGCCGCCAGTTGACCGCAAACGAAGGCGTCCTCGCCGGCATCGAGCAGGGCCGCCAGAACGGTGTCGACATTGCGTGGCGACACATAGAGCACGAAGCCGACGCCGCAGTTGAAGGTGCGTTGCAGTTCGCGGCGCTCGATATTGCCGGTTTCGCCCAGCCACTTGAAGACCGGCGGCAGTTCCCAGGCGTCGAAGTCGAACTGCGCCGTCAGGCCGTCGCGCACGGCGCGGTCCGGGTTTTCGATCAGGCCGCCGCCGGTGATATGCGCAGCGCCCTTGATCAGGCCGGCCTTCATCAGCGGCAGGACCGGCTTGATGTAGATCCTGGTCGGCTCAAGCAGCGCCTGGGCCAGCGACAGGTCCTTGGCGAACGGCGCATCGGCCGACCAGCCGAGCCCGGAGACCTCGACCACCTTGCGGATCAGCGAATAGCCGTTGGAGTGCGGGCCGGACGAGGCCAGGCCGATGATGACGTCGCCTTCGCGCTGGTCATCGAGGCGCGGCAGCACCTTGTCGCGGTCGACGGCGCCGACGCTGAAGCCGGCCAGGTCGTAGTCGTCGCCTTCGTACATGCCGGGCATTTCGGCGGTTTCGCCGCCGACCAGCGCGCAGCCCGCTCGCTTGCAGCCTTCGGCAATGCCGGCGACGACGCGGCGCGCCGTATCGACGTCGAGCTTGGACGTCGCGTAATAGTCGAGGAACATCAGCGGTTCCGCGCCCTGGGCCAGCAGGTCGTTGACGCACATGGCGACCAGGTCGATGCCGACCGTGTCGTGGCGGTGTGTCTCGATGGCGATACGCAGCTTGGTGCCGACGCCGTCGGTCGTCGTGACGATCAGCGGATCGTTGTAGCCGGCGGCCTTGAGGTCGAACAGGGCGCCAAATCCGCCCAGCGAGGCTTCGGCGCCGGGGCGGCGGGTGGCTTTGGCCAGCGGCTTGATGGCGTCGACCAGGGCTTCGCCGGCGTCGATATCGACGCCCGACTGGGCATAGGTGAGGCCGTTTTTCGACTCGGGCATAGGGTATTCCTGGCGGTACGTCTTGAATTTTTGGGGTATGGAGCCCCGTTCGGCTTTGCTATAGCTATAAAATGAGTCCAATTACAAACACGAATGACCTGATCGCGTTCTGCGACCTCCTGAAAACGGCCCCGTTCATCACGGTCGATACCGAGTTCATGCGCGAGACGACCTACTGGCCCAAGCTGTGCCTGATCCAGGCCGCCAGTTCCGATCATGCGGGCATTATCGATCCGCTGGCCAGGGATCTGGATTTAAAGCCTTTTCTGGATATCCTGGCCGATGAAAAGATCCTCAAGGTCTTCCATGCCTGCCGTCAGGACATGGAAATCTTCTTCAATCTGGGCGTGACGCCGGCGCCGGTCTTCGACACCCAGGTCGCCGCCATGGCCGCCGGATACGGCGACCAGGTCGCCTATGATTCGCTGGTTCGCCAGAAGCTGAAGATCGATATCGACAAGGGCTCGCGTTTCACCGACTGGACGCGCCGGCCGCTGTCCGAGCAGCAGTTGCAGTACGCGCTGGGCGACGTGACGCACCTGGCCAAGGTCTATATCCGCCTGCGCGACCGACTGGCGCGCGAGGGCCGTCTCGACTGGGTGTCCGAGGAAATGAAGGCGCTCAGCCATCCTTCGCTCTATTCGACCAGCCCCGAAGACGCCTGGAAGCGCCTCAAGCCGCGCAAGAATTCCGTCAAGTACATGGCGGTCTTCGCCCAGGTCGCCGCCTGGCGCGAGCGTACGGCGCAGGAACGCGACATGCCGCGCGGCCGCATCCTGAAGGACGAGGGCGTCGACGAGATCGCGACCCAGACGCCGACCGATTCCGCCGCCTTCGATCACCTGCGTTCGACGTCGAAAGGCTTCGGCGCGTCCAAGTTTGGACAGGAACTGGCCGACATCATCCGCGCCACGCTGAAAAATCCCGACGCCTACGCCCCCAAGGTCGAAAAGACCGCGCCGCCGGTTCAGGTCCCGGCCTCGGTGGTCGAACTGCTCAAGGTGCTTCTGCGCATCCGTTGTGAGGAGGAGGGGGTGGCGCCCAAGCTGCTGGCCACGGTTTCGGACCTCGAAAAGATCGCGCTCGACGACGATGCCGACGTGCCGGCGCTGCACGGCTGGCGCCGCAAGGTGTTCGGCGAGGACGCGCTGCGCCTGAAGCGCGGCGAGCTGGCGCTGGTGCTTAACGGCACCAGGGTCGAGGTCGTCGAGCTCGACTGACGAATTAAGGCTTGCCGTCGCCCACCGCTCTGTTAACCCTGTTATCCCAAACTCAGACAGGGGGCTTCGATGGCGGAACAGGTAGCGGGTGTAAAGGCGGCAGGCACGGGCTCAGCGGCAGCGACCGCCCTCAAGATGTCGGCAATGTTGTTTGTACTGGTGCGCATCGGCGGTTTTGTCTTCGGCGCCTGGTGGGGGGCGGTGGCGCGGCCGCATCTGCGAGCGCTTTTGCAGACGGCGCAGCTGTCGGACCTCGAAACGACGCTGAACCACATCTTCGGAATCGCCATGTTTCCCTTCACCATGTCGATCCTCGTGGTGCTGGCGCCCCTGTTCGGCTGGTGGGTCTATTCGCGCGTCGACACGGCGCGCCAGGACGCGACGGGCTGGCTGGCGGCGCTGTTCTTCTGCATCGGCGACGCGGCGCTGGCGATCATCTTCTCGGGCGTTCAGCACCGGCTGGGCTATGACGTCAACATGGTCGGGTTGGCGATCGGCGAGGCGATCGTGCTGCTGTGGGTGATGTTCTTCATGGGGCTCGGCTTCAATATCGCCAAGCTGTTCAAGAGCCCGCTCTAATCTTTTACGATCGTCAGGTTCAGCTTTAGCGCCTGGGCCAGCGCCCGGGCGCGCCGGCGCGTCTGTTCGCCGAGCAGCAGGTCTTCCCACCCCTTTTCCGCCATCAGCGTCAGGTGCCGGTCGTGCTGGCGCAGCCGCGCCAGCGACAACAGCTTGGCCGACTTGGCCGACAGGTCGCAGCCCAGCCGCAGCAGCAGGCCCAGTTGCGTGGCGGTCTGCAGCATGTCATCGCCGAGGATGCGGCTGATCAGCACCGGTTCGCGGCCGTAGGGATCGCCGCTATAGCGCGTATAGAGGGTGCAGGCCAGGAAGACGCGCTCCTGGTGGCTCTGGCCGGGAATGGGCGCGCGCAGGACCTGATCTGACGCCAGGTCGGCGCGATGGTCGGGGTGCAGGCGGGCGCCGATATCCGACAGCTTCGCGGCGGCGCGGATCAGCTTTTCCGGCGGGCGGTCGAACAGGCCCTCGGCACCGGCATAGAAGGCGATCGCCCAGTCGGCCAGCGCCGGCCCGAGATTGTCGTTGATCCCGAGACGGTTGCCCAGCGCCGCGCAGCCGGCGATCAGCGGATCGTCGAGTTTCAGCTCCGCCGGCAGCGAATCGAACAGGAGGCCTTCGCGCAGCCCGAAGGCGGAGAAACACAGCGAATCGAAGCGGAAGGATTCGATCAGGCACTGCAGGACCAGGGCGGCGTACGAGATATTGTCGAGGCGGCGCTTGGTGACACCCGGCACCTTTTCCAGCGACGACGCAGACTGGCTGGCGATCAGGCGGGCGATCGAGATGGCTTCGCGCGCCGGAAGTTCAAATTGTTGAATGACATGCAGCGGATAGTTCTGCTTTTGCATCCAGATCAGGGCCAGGTTCCGCCACGCGCCGCCGACGGCGTGGAACTCCCCGCCCGAGAACCGTGTCGTCAGGGGCTCGAGCTGCGCCATGACGGTGCGGTAGGTCTTGTCCATGTCGATGGGAGCGGGGGCGCCCAGCGCGAACGGGCCCAGCGGCAGGGTAATGCCGTTATTGCCGGCCTCGCCTTCGAGATGGATCAGTTCCAGGCTTGAGCCGCCGAGGTCGCCGACCACGCCCTTGGCGTCGAGGTGGCCGCAGTGCACCCCTTGGGCGGAATAGTGCGCCTCTTCGGCGCCGGACAGGACGCGGACGCTGAAGCCGGTCTCTTCCAGCACCTTGGCGGTGAAGGCCGGGCCGTCGGCGGCCTCGCGCACGGCGGCGGTAGCCGTGGCGTGGATTTCGGCCAGGTCGTAGGATTCGAGTATGGCCTTGAAGCGGCGAAGGGCAATCAGGCTTTCGCGCACGCCGTCGGGGTGCAGGCGGCGGGTCGTGCGCATATCACGGCCCAGGCCCGCCAGGACCTTTTCATTGAAGATAGGCCAGATCGAGCGGCCTTCGACGCGATAGATGACAAGGCGGACCGAGTTTGAGCCGATATCGATGACGGCGGTATTGTGAGCCAGGCCGCGCGGCGCGGTCACGGCTTCAGACGCTGCAAGATCTTCTGACGCGGTACGGGCGGTATCGTGCATGCCTTACTCGATCGGTCGGGCGCGGGCAGGTCACCCGGCCCGTTCTTCAAATGGGTTTGCGCTCCTGCGCCTTAAAAAAGCAAGCGCTATTTGCGCACACCCACGTGGTCGAAGGCCTGGGGCAGGACCTTGGCGCCCCGGCCGCGGCCCGAAAGCGACGGGTTGGTCATGAAATAATCGTGTGCCGAGAAAGGTTTGTCGAGGTGGCTTGTGTCGACACGTGAATAGGTGCCGTCCGTGCCCAGCGTCCAGCTCTGCACCTCGTCATTGAGGTTGGCGACCATGATCTGGTCCAGCACCTGGCGGTGAACGGTCGGATTTTCGACCGGAATCAGCACCTCGACGCGGCGGTCGAGATTGCGGCCCATCCAGTCGGCCGACGACATGAAGACGCGCGCCTGGTCCGACGGCAGGGCGTGACCGTTGGCGAAGCAGACGACGCGGGTGTGTTCCAGGAACCGCCCGACGATAGACTTGACGCGAATGTTCTCGGAAATGCCGGGGACGCCCGGACGCAGGCAGCATATGCCGCGGATGACCAGGTCGATCTGCACGCCGGCCTGCGAAGCCTGGTAGAGCTTGCGGATGATCGGCGGATCGACCAGCGCGTTGAGCTTGGCCCAGATCTGCGCCGGCTTGCCGGCCTTGGCGTTCATAATCTCCTGATCGATCAGGTGCATAAGGCCAAGTTTCAAGGTGACGGGTGAGAAGTAGAGCTTCTCCATGACCTCGGGACGGGCATAGCCGGTGATGAAGTTGAAGACGCGCATCGCGTCGCGGCCCATCTCGGCATTGGTGGTGAACAGCGACAGGTCGGTATAGATCTTGGCGGTGATCGGGTGGTAGTTGCCGGTGCCGAAGTGGCAATAGGTCCGCAAGGACTCGCCCTCGCGGCGGACAACGACCGACAGCTTGGCGTGGGTCTTGTACTCGACGAAGCCGTAGACGACGTGGACGCCGGCGCGCTCCATGGCGCGCGCCCAGCGCAGGTTGGCTTCCTCGTCGAAGCGCGCCTTGATTTCGATCAGGGCGGTGACGTTCTTGCCCTGCTCGGCGGCTTCGATCAGCGCGGCGACGATCGGCGAGTCCTTGGAGGTGCGGTAGAGCGTCTGCTTGATGGCGATGACGTTGGGGTCGCGCGCCGCCTGGCGCAGGAACTGCACGACCGCGTCGAAGCTTTCGAACGGGTGGTGGACCAGGATGTCCTTTTCGCGGATGGCGTTGAACATGTCGCCGCCATTGTCGCGGATACGCTCGGGGAAGCGCGGCTCGAACGGCTTGAACTTCAGGTCGTTGCGGTCGGACGGAATGAGTGCCGACAACTGGGCCATGCCGAGGATGCCGTTGATCTGGATCTCGTCCTGCGGGGCGACATGCAGCTGTTCCATGATGAAGCTGCGCAGGTCGTCGGGCATGCCGGAATCGATCTCGACGCGCACGACCGAACCGAGGCGGCGCTGCTTGATCAGGGCCTCGAACTCACGCACCAGGTCTTCGGCTTCTTCTTCCAGCTCGATATCGGAATCGCGCAGGATGCGGAACAGGCCGCGCGCCGTGATGTCGAAACCCGGGAAAAGCTGGTTGAGAAACAACGAGACGAAGTTTTCCAGGCTGATGAACTTGCGGCGGACCGGTCCGCCGTCGGCCGGGCGGCGCGAAGACGGCTCGATTTCCCAGAAGCGCTTCACGCCCGTGGGGATCGGCACCAGGGCGTACATGGCCTTGCTGTCGAAACGGCGCGTCAGTTTCAGGACGATCGAGAAGCCGAGGTTCGGAATGAAGGGGAAGGGATGGGCGGGATCGATGGCCAGCGGCGTCAGCACCGGGAAGAGCTGGGTTTCGAACTGGCGTTCCAGCCAGGCCTTGTCCGTCTTGTTGACGTCCTTGGGGTCGAGGACGATCAGGCCTTCGTTGCTCAGTTGCTCGCGCAGCTGCAGCCAGATGGCCTGCTGCTTGGCCATCAACTGGCTGGCGACGCGGTTGACCGATTCGAGCTGTTCCGTCGGCGTATGGCCGTCTTCCGACAGGACGCGCACGCCTTCGCGCACCTGACCCTGCAGGCCGGCGACGCGCACCATGTAGAATTCGTCGAGGTTGTTGGCCGAGATCGACAGGAAGCGCAAGCGCTCGAGCAGGGGATGGCGCGGGTTTTCGGCTTCCTCGATGACGCGCTTGTTAAAGGCCAGCCACGACAGTTCGCGGTTGATATAAAAGGCGCCGCCCAGGCGCTCCAGCGCCGCCAGATCGACCTGTGTGACCTCGGGGACGGCTTCGCTCAGGCCGGCGTGGGCCTCGGCCAGGGCGTGTTCGGCCGAATCGGCGGTCTCGACGGGGCGGGCGGCAGTGGTTTCGGTCATGGTGTGTATTGGCGAACGTTCTGGGGCAATCGGGGAGGAGCGGAACCGGCACTATAACGCGGTTCCCGGAGAGAATGGTTAAAATTTCCGGGTTTGCCGCGCTTTAAACAGCGTCGTCGTCGCCGAAACTGAACCGCATGCTGTCGTCGAAGAAGTCGCGGACGAGGCTGCGGTTGAACGCACGTCCGTTGGCATAATGCTCCAGTTCCATGACAATTTTTTGTGCGGCGCTGACGGAACGGTCCATGCGGCTGGCAATATAGGCCACGGCGTCGGGGGAGGGCGAGATGGCGCGCTCGGCGAACAGCTTGTTGAGGATGGCTTCCAGCAGGTCTTCTCCGGGCTCCGGCACGCTCAGCATCCGCATGGCGGTCAGGCGCGAGGCCAGGTCGGCAACGGTTACGCGCCATTCGCGCGGATGTTTTTTTGTCAGTAGGACAAGCGGTTGCGAAGTTATCTGGAGGTGGTTGTAGAGGTGGAACAGCGCCTCTTCGGAAGCGGTGTCGGCGTCGTCGACCACCACGCCGGTCCGGATGCCGGCCACGTCCAGGCCGAGGGTGTCGCCGGCGTCGAGAAAGGCCGCGCCTGTCTCCGCCGCAAAAACATGGCCCAGATGCGTCTTGCCGCTGCCCGAAGGCCCCAGCAGCATCAGGTGCGGCGAAATCCAGGCTTGCGGCGTCAAAAGCACGTCGAGCACGGCCGACAACGCGCTGTCCGTGACCAGTCGGTCCCGGCTGAAACGGTCAGGCGCTTTCAGATCGAGGGGCAGTTGATGTGACATGTGAGGAATCTAGGCAAAGCGCGCGCAAATGACAATCGTCCAGCCGGTACCAAGCCTGTGGACGCCTGACGGGCTTCTGTGGACACGGAACCCGTGTTTTCGTCTTGACATCGGGGGCGCAACATGTGCCCTTCCGCCCCAAAAAGTTTCATCCTTTCAAAGATCAGATTCCGGGTTTTCCCAATGCATCTCTATCGCTCCCATACCTGCGGCGCCCTGCGCCTGTCCGACGCCGGGCAGTCGGTGCGCCTGTCGGGCTGGATCCACCGCAAACGCGACCACGGCGGCCTCCTTTTCATCGACCTGCGCGACCATTACGGCCTGACGCAGCTGGTGTTCAATCCGTCGTCGCCGGGCTTCGCCAAGGTCGAGCGCCTGCGGGCCGAAAGCGTGATCCGCGTCGACGGCAAGGTGGTGGCGCGCGATGCCGACGTCGTCAATCCGAACCTGCCGACCGGCGAGATCGAAGTCGTCGTCGAAAATGTCGAGGTGCTGTCGGAAGCCGCCGAGCTGCCGCTGCCGGTGTTCGGCGAGCCGGACTATCCGGAAGAAATCCGCCTCAAGAACCGCTTCCTCGACCTGCGCCGCGAAACGCTTCACCGCAACATCGTCCTGCGCTCGCAGATCATCGCCGATATCCGCCAGCGCATGATCGACCAGGGTTTCCTGGAATACCAGACGCCGATCCTGACCGCGTCGTCGCCGGAAGGCGCGCGCGACTTCCTGGTGCCGTCGCGTCTGCACGCCGGCAAGTTCTACGCGCTGCCGCAGGCGCCGCAGCAGTTCAAGCAGCTTCTGATGGTGTCAGGCTTCGACCGCTACTTTCAGATCGCGCCCTGCTTCCGCGACGAGGACCTGCGCGCCGACCGCAGCCTCGAATTCTATCAGCTCGACGTCGAGATGAGCTTCGTCACGCAGGAAGACGTCTTCGCCGCCATCGAGCCCGTCATGCACGGCGTCTTCGAAAAGTTCGGCGAAGGCAAGCGCGTGTCGGCCTATCCGTTCCAGCGCATCCCCTACAAGGAATCGATCGCCAAGTACGGCTCGGACAAGCCCGACCTGCGCAACCCGATCGAGATGCAGGACGTATCCGACAACTTCCGCGGCGGCGGTTTCGGCCTGTTCGCGCGCATCCTCGAAACACCGTCGAACGCCGTGTGGGCCGTGCCGGCGCCCAAGGGCGGCAGCCGCGCCTTCTGCGACCGCATGAATTCGTGGGCGCAGGGCGAAGGCCAGCCGGGCCTGGGCTACATCTTCTGGTCGGACGACCAGGGCGGCTGGGGCGGCCCGATCGCCAAAAACCTGGGCGCCGAACCGACGGCCGCCCTGATGACGTCGCTCGGCCTGGGACAGGGCGACGCCGCCTTCTTCGTGGCCGGCGACCCGAAGGTCTTCTACAAGTTCGCCGGTTCCGCGCGCACCAAGGTCGGCACCGACCTCAACCTGGTCGACGAAGACCAGTTCCGCTTCTGCTGGATCGTCGACTTTCCGATGTTCGAGTGGAACGAGGACGAAAAGAAGGTCGACTTCTCGCACAACCCGTTCTCCATGCCGCAGGGCGAGATGGACGCGCTCCTCAACAAGGATCCGCTCGACATCCTGGCCTATCAGTACGACATCGTGTGCAACGGTTATGAGCTGTGCTCGGGCGCGATCCGGAACCACAAGCAGGAGATCATGCTGAAGGCGTTCGAGATCGCGGGCTACGGCCACGACGTCGTCGAAAGCCAGTTCGGCGGCATGCTCAACGCCTTCAAGTACGGCGCGCCGCCGCACGGCGGACTGGCGCCCGGCATCGACCGCATCGTCATGCTGCTGGCCGGCCAGACGGCCATTCGCGAGGTCATCGCCTTCCCGCTGAACCAGCAGGGCCAGGACGTCATGATGAGCGCGCCGTCCGAAGCGCTCGACAAGCAACTGAAGGAACTGCACATCCGCACAGCCCTGCCGATCAAGGTCTAGGCGCACCTTCTTTCTGATCTTTAAAAACCCCCGCCGGCCGTCGGCGGGGGTTTTTTGCATCCGTGCATCACCCTGCAAAATATGACCGCGGGTTCAATTGTCCGACTTGACAGCGCCTTTTACGGCGTCTAGCGTCAATTTGTCTGACATATAAAGGGCGATCAAAGCCCGGTTACCAGGGAGTATCTTTATGCGCAGGGCGTTCTCGCGGCCTCTGTCCGCCATGGCTGTCACCTGTTCGTTTGCCCTCATGGCCGTGCTGTTCGCCGGCTGCGGTGGGGGCGGCGGTGGCGGTGGAACCGGCGGTTCCGTTTCTTCGTCTTCTTCGTCCAGTTCCGGGCCTGACCTCGGGACGGTTTCGGCCGTGGACGGTACCTATCAGCTCAAGGTCAAGAATGCCTCCAACGGCCAGTACCTGACCATTTCCGGCCAAAGCCAGGTTGCAGGTGCTGCAATCGTAACGGGTTCGGACACGAGCAATACCGATACGCTGTGGCACGTCATGGACATGGGCTCCAGCCAGTACAATTTCGAAAACCTGCTGACCCACCAGGTGGCGGGCATTTCCAGCGCGTCGAAAACCGATGGCACGGCCGCCGTGCAGTGGGCCGACAACGGCACCAACGACCACCTGTGGTCCTTCTACAAGCTGACCGACGGCAACTACCTGATCCGCAACTACAACAGCGGCCTCTATCTTCAGGTCGACGGCTCCGGCAACGTGACCCAGGGCGCGCGCGCCACGTCGGGTACGGCGCAGGAATGGACTATAACTCCTACAAATGTTGACGCTTATCCGATGCCACTGACGGTGTCGGGCGGCGGCACGGCCGTGCACGACCCGAACCTGATCCAGGATCCGTCGGGCAAGTTCTGGCTGTACGGCACGCACAATACCCTGGCCAGCTCGACCGATCTTACGACCTGGACGTCGGTGTCGTCCGGCATTTTCTCGTCGGACTTCAGCTGGTGGGCGGCGCTGAACACGACGGGCACCGGCGGCCGCACCGACCTGTGGGCGCCCAGCGTGATGTACGCCAACGGCACCTATTATCAGTATTACTCGATCCCCATCTACGACACGCCGTCGGTCGCCGGCACCAATAATGGCGCCGAAGCCGCGATCGCGCTTGCGACGTCAAGCTCGCCCAACGGGCCCTGGGTCGACAAGGGCAAGATCATCGAATCGTGCGGCAAGAAGACGGGCTGTACGACGACCTTCAACGCCATCGACCCGGCGCCGTTCATCGACGCGTCCGGCAAGTGGTGGATGGTCTTCGGATCGTGGGAAGACGGCACGCACGTCATCCAGCTCGATCCGGCCACGGGCCTGCGCCTGTCGTCGAACACGACCATCTCCAACGTCGCGGCGCGCAGCGCCGGCGAGGAAGGCGCCTTCATCTTCCCGCGCGTCGTCGGCGGCACGCAGTACTATTACTACTTCGCATCGATCAATGTGTGCTGCGCCGGCACCAGCAGCCGCTACCGCGTCATCACCGGCCGTTCGACCTCTCCGACCGGGCCATTCCTCGACCGCGGCGGGCTCGACCTGTCGAGCGGCGGCGGCACCATCCTCATCAGCAACCACTCCTATGTCTACGGACCGGGCGGTGAGAGCGTGATCGATGTCGGCGGCCAGGCCTACCTGGTCTACCACTACTACGACGGCAACAATAACGGCGCGCCCAAGCTGGGCCTGAACAAGCTCTATTTCGACGCCGCCGGCTGGCCGTACGTGCAGTAACCGCTTTCGGCCGGGCACAGGGTCTACGCCCCCAATGCCCGGCCGGGACACCTGAGGCTCTGCTCCCCGTCGCAAGGACAGGGCTTTGGTTTTGAGTACCGCGTAAAAAAGACCCGCTCCGGAAGGGGCGGGTCTTTTATATTGTAAGGTTTTCCGGCGGCGTTGAGCTGAAAAAGAGCTAATACCGTAGGTATTAGCGCGATTGGCAGCGCGGAATGCGCAGACCGCGCGGCAGTTCGGTGGTTTCGTCGCCGCAGGTGCGGTCGAGCTGGCGCTGCGTCAGGCCCGTGGCCGTCGCCATTTCGGCGCCCGAGAAGTTGACACCGTCGAGGATGGCGCCGCGGAAGTTGGCGTGCTCCAGATAGGCGCCGACGAAGTTCGCATTGGTCAGGTTCGTTCCTGCGAAGCTGACGTGGCCGAACAGGGCGCCCGAGCCGTTGATGTCGCGCAGGTCGCCGCCGGCAAAGGTCGTGCCGTTGAAGATGCCGAGGCCCATGTCCGACTGGCGCAGGCGCGCACCGGCAAAGTTCTTGCCCTTGAGTTCGCGGTTGTTGAAGTCGGCCTGGAACAGGTTGCAGCGCGGGCAAGAGGCGCCGTTCTGCGCGCGGTCGACCTGGGCGGCGTTCTGGGCGAACGCCGGCGTCGACAGGAGCGCCAGGGCGGCGACGATCGGAAGAAGACGTTTCATAAGGGGACACCTTCGCTGAATTTGGCGGGACCGTTGCAAATGCGGTGCCCTTTTTGAAGGAAGAGATCCACAGATTTCACAGATTTCACAGATTTTCGGTGCCTTGTCGGTAACACCGCAGATGGGATGAAAACGGGATGGCGCTACGCGCGAAGCGCTTTATCGTTTCGGCCTCAGACGAAAAAGCCGTTAACATTCTGAATAATCTGTGAAATCTGTGGATATCTTCGACTCATTCCGAGCCGTTGAGTCTACCCGTTCTCGGCGTCTTCTTCGATGGCCTTGAGGTTTTCGGGCGATTGTTCACGCGGGCGGCCGAACGGCACCACGACCAGGTTGTCGGTTGTGCCGCGCGCAAAGCCTTTCGAGATCAGGCGTGAAGCGGGCAGGGCGTCGTCCGGTACGCTGCTTTCGCCCTGACCCAGGCCGTCGGCATTGAGCGCGTCGCGGTCGGCATTGGCCAGGTCGTCGCGGTCGAGGTACGAGATCGCCAGTTCGCGGAAGATATAGTCGAGGATCGAGGTCGCCGAGCGCACGCGGTCATTGCCCGTGACAGGGCCCGCCGGTTCGAAGCGCGTGAAGACGAAGGCGTCGACGAATTCGTCGAGCGGCACGCCGTATTGCAGGCCGATAGAGACGGCGATGGCGAAGTTGTTCATCAATGAACGGAAGGCGGCGCCTTCCTTGTGCATGTCGATGAAAATTTCGCCGAGCGCGCCGTCGCCGTATTCGCCGGTGTGGATATAGACCTTGTGGCCGCCGACAGCCGCTTTCTGGATATAGCCCTTGCGGCGGTCGGGCAGCTTCTGGCGCGAGCGGTCGCGTTCCACGACCTTTTCGACGACGCGCGGGCCCTGCGGTTCGCGCTCGGTTGCGGGCGCCGGCGCGGCGCGGCGCGGGACGTCCTCGACCTCGGGGATATCGAGCGCGAAGCCGGCCGGCGCCTCGGGACGCATGACCGACAGGGCGCGCAGGCCCATATTGGCGGCCAGCGAATAGAGGTGCATGGCCTCGGTGGCGCCCTGGTCCCAGGCGATGGCGACGGGCGCGGTCGACGGCGTGTCCAGGAAGGTTTCCAGGCGCTGGCGGACGATCAGCCGGCCCTTGACGTTGAGCGGGGCGACCAGAGACCAGGCGACCGGATCGTTGACGCGTACGGCGTCGAGGTCGCGGCTGCCGAAGATGAAGGCGTCTGCGGCGGCGATATCCTCGCGCGAAAAACCGAGCGCTTCCAAGAGGTTGAAAGCGGGATCGGACAGATCGCTTTCGTCTATGCCCCACAGGTCGCGGACCAGGTTGGGATCGAGCACGCCCACGGTTTCCCGTAGGCTGTTGGCGGTGCCCGCAGCGTCTTGCAGCCGGCCGATTTCGAAGTCGCTCAGGCCCTTGGTCTTCAGCGTGCCGACATTGACGCCAGGCGCTTCGATCAGGGTGCGGTGACCGAGGCGCGCGTCGCGCACGGCGCGCCAGTCGGCGCCCGAGGCGCGCAGGCCGCGGATGACGCAGACCTTGAGCGTCGGCAGCAGCACGCCGTCGTCGCTTTCCATCACGGTCAGGATATCGTCCAGTCCGGCGTCGCCCAGGCCGACGCCCAGGCGCAGCGACAGCTCCGCATCGTTGTACAACGCCGTGACGTGGCCGTTGCGCAGGCCGGTGGCCTTGGCGAGCTTCAGCGCCGTCTGCGCCAGTTCGAGCGCGTGGCTCTTCAACTCGGACACCCCGGTCAGCGCCGTCGTCTCATAGAGATTGCGGCTGAGGCGATCGAGTTCCTCCGACCGGATGGCGGCATAGCCGTCGTGCGCGCCGAGGCGCGCGGCCAGGCGGGCGGAAGCGTGGACGGCCGCGGCCTCGAACAGGGCGGTGACGTGGGCGGCGAAGTCGAGACCCGAAGGATCGCGCAGCGACAGGCCGTGCGCCATGGCGGCTTCGGCCAGGCCGGCGACGGTCAGGCCGAGCGGCCGCGTGGCGTGGCGGGCATGCGCATCCGATGCTTCAGCCGAATAGGCAATCGAGGCTTCGATATCAAGAGCTTGCACCCACAGGCTAATGCAGTCGATGAGGGCTTCGACATTGAACAGGCCATCCTCGCCGACAAAGCGTTCCAGGCAGACGGCGGCGCGGGCTGCGACGTTCTGGGCCTCCACGGCCTCGGCATCGAGCGGCGAGAAGACGAGGTGCAGCCCGGCGGCCTCCATGGCGGCTTCCGCCAGCATGACGGTCGACGGATCGCCGGCGCCGACCAGGTCGCGCTCGGCAATCACGGCACGGTGGCGCACAGGGGCGGGCGCCGCGCCCTGGCTCCTGCCCCACGGGCTGTCGGCGCCGCCCTGGCCCAGTTGTATCTGGCGGGCGATCAGGCCGTCACTGGCGCCGAGCTTGCGCGCGCTGGCGCAGGCGCGGGCCAGAAGGGGATTGTGACGCGGGCTGGCGCGGTGGTCGCCCTCGGCGCGCTGCACGGCGGATGCGATCGCGTCGAGCGCCTCGGCCAGCTTGACCTGGGTAGCGGCCTGCAGGGCTTGGGCCCGGGCGTCGCGCAGGATTCGGTTCAGCGCCAGCCGGCCGGCGTGATCGTCGAGATGGATCGGCGCGGTTTCCGCGGGCTTCGACACCACGTCGCCGGCGGTCGGATGGACGCGGTGGCCGGACGCCAGCCCGGCGGCGGGGGCGGCGAGCCCCGACAGCAGGGTGGCTTCGATCGCTTCGGCGAAGGCCTGCGCGTCTTCGGGATCGTTGAAATGGCCGAGGCGCAGACCCCATTGCGACAGCCGGTGCGCATAGTCTGCCGTGGCGCCGCCGAAGGCGTCCGTATCGGCGTCGCCATTGCGCGCCCAGGTGCCGGACGGCAGGTCGGCCGCGCGCGCATCGGCCCAGTCGAGCCAGGCTTCGGCCTGGGTCGAGGTCAGGCTGCGCGGGCAGATCACCTCGGTAAACGTCCCGGCGCGCTCGATGACGCGCGATTCGAGGTCGCCCGTGGTGATCAGACGGCTGAGGCTGGGGGTAAGATACACCATGGCGCTTCCGGAATCAGGAGGACTCGCGTAAGGCTATCGTGCGTCGCGCGAACTTTCAATAAATCTGGTGGGCTGTGCATAAGCCATCCACAATATGTTGGATCGGTGGGCTTTCGTGCACGCGAAAATATTTGACGGGCGTTGCGGGGCGGCGCTTTACCTCGTTTGCGCGCGTCTTTATAGTCGCCGCGATATCCGGGCGGGCGTCGGCCCGCCGTGTAGTTTGGGATTTGAGACCTTGCTGGCAAATTTATTCACCTGGTGGGCCGGTAGCGGCACGATCGGTACGATCTGGACGACCTGGACGCGTGGCCGCCAGGTCGGGACCGACGAGTTCGGCAACCGCTATTACGAAGACCGTACCGCCAAGAACGCCTATGACAAGGGCCGCAAGCGCCGTTGGGTGCAGTACAAGGGCTATGCCGACGCGTCGAAGATTCCGCCCGACTGGCACGGCTGGATGCACTATATCTACGACACCCCGCCGTCGCAGGAGCCCCTGCCGAAGAAGGCCTGGGAAAAGCCGCACATGCCCAACATGTCGGGCACGCCGTTCGCCACCTATCCTCAGGGCTCGCTGAACAACACCGATTCGTCGCAGCGCCAGCCTTCGACCGGCGACTACGAGGCCTGGAACCCGTAACACCATGAAACCGTTCCGGCATAATATGCGCCTTCGTCCCGCCGGCCTTGCCGCAGCGGGCCTGGCCCTGTGCCTGATCGTGCCGGCCGTGGCCCAGGTGCCGCCGCCTTCGCGCCATGACGACGGAGGCGGCAAGGTGCCGCACTATGTCGACAACGCCGACTACGACCGCCAGCCCTATTATGTCGATGGCGTCGAGTACAAGCCGTACGCCGCCGACAACAAGAAGAAGGCCAAGGCCGCGGCCGACACGGTCAAGACGCCGAAGCCGCAGCAGCAGGCGTCCGACACGCCGGACTACGTGACGCCGGCGCCGCAGCCAGAAACCGAGCTGCACCCGTTCTCGCCATCCTCGGCCTCGGCGCGCAGCAGTGCCGCCGCTTCGTCGTCATCGGCGGCGCGGTCTTCGGAAGCCGCGGTGGCCGCGACCCAGCAGGCGGCTGCGTCGTCAAGCTCGTCGCAAACGCCCTACGTGCCGAAGAAGCGTCCGCGTTACGCCGTGGCCATTATCGAGGCGCTCGACAAGATCTCGTCGGAAAGCGTCCGCTTCGAGGCGCCGATAGGCCAGCCCGTGCGCTACAAGGGCCTGATCTACCTGGTCAAGGCGTGCGAAACTGCCGCCGACGACGAAGCCATGTCCGATACCATGGCCTGGATGCAGGTGCGCACCAGCTCGGTTACGGCCAGCAACGGCACGCTGACCAAGTCCAAGGAAATCTTCCACGGCTGGACCTACGCCTCGTCGCCGGGCTTGAACCCGTTGCAACACCCGATCTACGACGCCTGGGTGATCGGCTGCCGCAAGCCGCTGCCGGGCACGTCGTCCTAACGTTCGGCAATCGCTTTCAAAGCTTCGTGGCCCGACGTCTTGCGGGACAGGGCGTAGAAGTCCGCCTTGAGGTCGACGGCGTCGGCCAGGAGGTCGAGATAGCGCGCCTTCGGCATTTCGATGACGCCGAACTGCTTCAGGTGCTCGGTCTGGAACTGGCAGTCGAGCAGATGATAGCCGCCCACCTTCAGCCGCGCCACCAGGTGGACCAGGGCGATCTTCGAGGCATCGGTCTCGCGCGACACCATGCTTTCACCGAAGAATGCGCCGCCGATCGAGACGCCGTAGAGCCCGCCGATCAGACGGTCCTCGCGCCATACCTCGACGCTGTGGGCCAGGCCGCGGGCGAACAGGGCCTGGTAAAGCGCCTGGATGGAATGCGATATCCAGGTCGTCGGCCGGTCGGACGCCGCTTCGGCGCACAGTTCGATGACCTGCCGGAAACTGGTGTCGACGCGGACGGCATAGTCGTCGCGACGGACCGTGCGCGCCAGGCGCGACGAAACGTGGAAATCCTCCAGCGGCAGGACGCCGCGCATCGGCGGATCGACCAGGAACAGGTACTCGTCGTCGCGCGCATCGGACATCGGAAAGACGCCGTTGCGATAACAGGTAATCAGGTCGTCGAGCGTAAAGTCTGGCACTTGGATTTCCGGAGCAGCGCCTTCTGAATAGCGCCTGGCCCCGTTTGCACAAGCCTATTCTTCAAGCATCCGCACGGCTTGGGCATGGGCCGACGCCCTCAGTGATGTGCGTAGACTTACATCGTGTGTCGTCCGCGACAGCACCATACCGCCGACGCACATGGCGATGATGGCCTGGGCGCGGCTGTCGCCGTCCTCACGACCCTTCAGCGCCAGTTGAAAGACCTGCGTCATGCCGCGAAGAAGGTCGGTATAGGCTTCGCGTGAGGCTTCCCCCAGCGCGCGGGCGTCCGAGGGCAGGGCGTAAAGCGGGCAGTGCTGGGCGACATCGTCGAACACGTCGTCGCTGAGATAGAGGTCGATCAGTCGTCGCGCCACAAAATGCGCATTGCCGAATTCCGGACCGCCCCTGCGTGCCTCGACCGCCAGCGGGTTGCAGGTGATGTAGTTGGCGACGACCTCGGTGAACAACTGCTCCTTGCTGCCGAAGTGGTGATAGAAGCCGCCGCGCGTCAGTTCGGCTTCGGTCATGATCTGCTCGATGGTTACCTGTGAAAAGCCACCCTGGTTGAACAGGCGGCGCGCGGCGGACACGATGCGGTCGCGTGTATGGGCCTTGTGTTCGGCGGTATAGGGCATGTCCCGTCTCCTTGCGCGGGCACTATAGCAGTCTCCTTATTATGTTCTTGAACATAAATAGATCGGCTTCATGGTGTGCGCGCAAACCCGATTGCAGGAGACGAACCCATGAAAATTTATTGGATCAAGGCCCAGGCCCCGCGCCGCGTCATGGCGCTGGTCAAGCATCTCGGCATCGAAGCCGAACTGATCGAGATGACGCCGATCAGCCGCCTGAAGACGCCGGACTATGGTGCGCTCAATCCCAACATGACCGCGCCGACCCTGGTCGACGGCGACTTCGTGCTTTGGGAATCGTCGGCGATCAATGCCTATCTGTGCACCAAGGTGGGCTCGGACATGTGGCCGGCGAACGACCCGGCCGGGCAGGTGCAGGTTCTGCGCTGGTTGTCCTGGGCCGACCAGCACTGGAACCGCGCCACGGGGCCGTATTATTTCGAGCACGTCGTCAAGCCGACCTTCGGCATCGGCGAACCCGACCGCGACGCCCTGGTCGGGGCCGAGGCGCCTTTGCGCAAGCACGCCGCCGTGCTCGATGGCTGGTTGCAAGGCAAAAGCCATGTTGCGCTCGACCGGCTGACCATTGCCGATTTCCAGCTGGCGTCGCAGGCGACCTATTGGCGGACGGCGGAAATGCCGCTCGAAGCCTATCCCAATATCGTGCGCTGGTTGGATGGGCTGATGGACCTCCCGGCGTGGGCGGCCCCGTGGCCGGAGCAGGAGGACGCGTTCCTCAAGCGCGCCGCGGTCGAAGCCTGACCGAAATTTCTTACGGTGAAAAGTGCCGTGCACGGCTGCGTGTGCGGTGCTTTCCACATCTGTCGGTACCGCGTTGCGGATATGGTCTTCCTTTCGGTACGTCTTTGCGGGCCCGTAGGGACAATAAAAAAGCCTTGCACGCGGCAAGGCTTTTTAGATTTGTCAAACGGTGGGGACGCGCTTAGTGCGCTTCCTGCGACTTGATCCAGTTTTCCAGCCAGTGGATGTTGTAGTCACCCGACTGGATGTCCTTCTCGTTGAGCAGGTCGAGGAACAGCGGAATCGTCGTGTCGATGCCGGTGACCACGGTTTCACCGAGCGCGCGCTTGAGGCGGGCCAGGGCTTCGGGGCGGTCGCGGCCGTGCACGATCAGCTTGCCGACCAGGCTGTCGTAATAGGGCGGGATGGAATAGCCGTTGTAGATCGCCGAATCCAGGCGCACGCCCAGGCCGCCAGGGGCATGGAAGTCAGTGACCGTGCCGGGCGACGGCACGAAGGTACGCGCGTTTTCGGCGTTGATGCGGACTTCGATCGCGTGGGTCTTGATGTCGATATCCGACTGCTTGAACGACAGCGGATAGCCTTCGGCGATACGGATCTGTTCGCGCACCAGGTCGATATCGGTGACGTATTCGGTGACCGGGTGTTCGACCTGAAGGCGGGTGTTCATCTCGATGAAGAAGAACTCGCCGTCCTCATAGAGGAACTCGATCGTGCCGACGCCGAGATAGCCGATCTTCTTGATGGCATCGACGACGATCATGCCGATCTTGTCGCGCGCCGCCTTGTCGATGACGGGCGAGGGGGCTTCTTCCAGCACCTTCTGGTGGCGGCGCTGCAGCGAGCAGTCGCGTTCGCCGAGGTGGCAGACATTGCCGTGAGCATCGGCGATGACCTGGATTTCGATGTGGCGCGGCTTCTGGAGATAGCGCTCCATATAGACGGTGCCGTCACCGAAGGCCGCGGCCGCTTCGGACTGCGCCGACATGACGGCTTCAGCCAGGGCATCGCGGTCCTTGGCCACCTTCATGCCGCGTCCGCCGCCGCCGGAGGCAGCCTTGATCAGCACGGGGAAGCCGATGGTTTCGGCCGCCGCCATGGCTTCCTCGACCGTGGCGACACCGCCGTCCGAGCCCGGAACGACCGGAATGCCCGAATCCTTGGCGGTCTGCTTGGCCGTGATCTTGTCGCCCATGATGCGGATATGCTCGGGCTTGGGACCGATGAAGGTCAGGCCGTGCGCACCGACGATTTCGGCGAAGCGGGCGTTTTCCGACAGGAAGCCGTAACCCGGATGGATCGCCTGGGCGCCGGTGATTTCGGCCGCCGCGATGATCGAGGGGATGTTGAGATAGGACTTGGACGCCGGCGCCGGCCCGATGCAGACGCTTTCATCGGCCAGGTGCACGTGCATGGCCGAAGCGTCGGCTTCGGAATGGACCGCGACGGTGGCGATGCCCATTTCCTTGGCGGCGCGGATGACGCGCAGGGCGATCTCGCCGCGGTTGGCGATCAGGATCTTGTCGAAGGTCTTTACCATCGGACGGGCTTACTCGAACACGACCAGCGCTTCGCCGAACTCGACCGGCTGGGCGTCGTTGACGAGAATCTCGGCGACCACGCCTTCGCGCGGCGACGGGATCGGGTTCATGGTCTTCATGGCCTCGATGATCAGCAGGGTCTGGCCCTGCTTGACGCGGTCGCCGACCTTGATGAAGGGGGCGGCGCCCGGCTGGGGCGACAGATAGCAGGTGCCGACCATGGGCGACTTGATCGCGTCCTTGCGGCTCTTGGCGGCCGAATCGGTCGTCGGCGCGGCTTCGGCAGCCGGCGCTGCGACAGCGGCCGGCGCGGCGGCGACCGGTGCCGCCGCGACAGGGGCGGCGGTATAGGCGACGGCCGGTGCAGCGGTCAGCTGGCGGGCGACGCGAATCTTCAGATCGCCTTGCTCTACCTCGATTTCCGTCAGCTCGGTTTCCTTGAGGATGTCGGCGAGCTTGCGCACCAGCTTCGGATCGATCGGCTCAGCCGGAGATTTGGAAGTCGTCATGTAATAACCTTGTAAGTCGTCTTTTCCCGAAAAGACTTTGATTTTAAGCGTTGTCGGTCAGTGACAGGGCGGCCTGAATCGCCAGTTCATAGCCAGTTGCGCCAAATCCTGCAATAATGCCCTTGGCCGCCAGTGACACATAAGAGTGATGACGGAAGGCCTCGCGGGTCTGAGGATTGGACAGGTGGCATTCGATGACCGGGATGCTCAACGCTTTCAGCGCGTCAAGCAGAGCCACCGAGGTGTGGCCATAGCCAGCCGGATTGATGATCAGCGCGCAACCGTGTTCGCGTGCCTCGTGAATCCAGTCGATCAGCTCGCCCTCGTGATTGCTCTGACGGAAGACCAGGGCGTGCCCGGTGCCTTCCAGCCGCTTCGCGCAGTTCGCCTCGATGTCGGCGAGCGTCGTATAGCCATAAATTTCAGGTTCCCGCACCCCAAGGAGGTTGAGGTTGGGGCCATTGAGGACATATATGGCTTTCGGCATGAAGCTCACGAACGTCGTTTAAGGGACGGCTCTTGTATCAATGCAAGCGCCCGGTCACAAGCGGCAGCGTGCAGCAATGCCGGTCTTTGGGAAGAAATTGGTTCGCAAATGGTAAAAATCGTGCTGAACGGCGAGGATCGTGAGGTCGCAGCCACCACGGTGACGGCGCTGATCGACGAGATCGGGCTGGACGGCCGCAAGGTGGCGGTCGAACGCAACCTGGAGATCGTGCCGCGTTCGCAGTACCTGGCGACGGCGTTGGACGACGGCGACCGCTTTGAGATCGTGCACTTCGTCGGCGGCGGTTGATACCTCGACGACGGCGCGAAAACTTTGGAATTTAAGGACGACACTTATGGCTGACACGATGGCAAGCGACATTTCGACAGACACGCTCGGCGCGGACACCTGGACGGTGGCGGGGCGGACCTTTTCGTCGCGCCTCATCGTCGGCACGGGCAAGTACAAGGACTATGCCCAGAACGCCGCCGCCGCCGAGGCCTCGGGCGCCGAGATCGTCACGGTCGCCGTGCGCCGCGTCAACCTGACCGATCCCAACCAGCCCATGCTGATGGACTTCGTCCGTCCGGATCGCTTCACCTACCTGCCCAACACCGCCGGCTGCTTTACCGGTGAAGACGCGGTGCGCACCCTGCGCCTGGCGCGCGAGGCCGGCGGCTGGGACCTGGTCAAGCTCGAGGTCCTGTCCGACCCCAAGACGCTGTATCCCGACATGGAAGAAACGCTGCGGTCGCTGAAATTGCTGGTCAAGGACGGCTTTCAGGTCATGGTCTACTGCTCGGACGATCCCGTCTATGCGCGCAAGCTGGAAGAGGCGGGGGCTGCCGCCATCATGCCGCTGGCCGCGCCGATCGGCTCGGGCCTGGGCATCCAGAACCCGGTGACCCTGCGCATCATCATCGAGAACGCCAAGGTGCCCGTCCTGGTCGACGCCGGCGTCGGCACGGCGTCGGAAGCGGCCGAAGCGATGGAGCTGGGCTGCGACGCGGTGCTGATGAACACGGCGATCGCCGAGGCCAGGGAGCCGGTGCGCATGGCCGTGGCGATGAAGCACGCCGTCATTGCCGGCCGTCAAGCCTATCTGGCCGGGCGCATGCCGCGCAAGCTCTATGCCGATCCGTCCTCGCCGCTGGCCGGGTTGATCTGACCGGACCGGCGCTCCCGGCGTTTGCGTGCGTGGGCCGAGATCGTGCCGGCTAGTATAGAGGCCAGGACGCCATAGCTGAGGACACCCAGCGCAATCAGGCAGGGTGGAGAATATTTTGCGTCCAACAGGTTGAGGATGTCGACGACGACGCTGAGGAGTTGGCAGGCCAACGCCCACCGCGTCCAGGGATAGGGCGATGTCCGGTTCGCTGTCAGAAAGCCGGGAAGGCACAGGACGTCCGCCAGGAAAGCCAGAAATATCGGGAGCCGGTGCGAGACGACCGCGAAAGACTCCAAAAACAGGTACGCAATCAGATAGACGGAGCCGACGGTGCGCTCGCGCCAGGATCCGGCAAGGATCGCATAACTGCATATGAGGACGGTCGCGACCTTGTTTATGGTCGGCCAGAATGGCTGCAGCAGGAAGATATAGATTTCGTGAAACATGCGTGTCCCCCCCTTTCTGCTATCGTCAGTTCCGCGCTGACGCTTGATCTTCCGTCCGTTCGCGGTGCTTACGGACCTGGGCCGAGATCGTACCGGTCAGCAGTGCGGCCAGTACGCCATAACTGAGGACACCGAGTGCGATAACGCAGGCCGCAAAATAGCCTGGGCCACCAAGCAGTGGGATTATGTCGGCCACGAGACTGAGGCCCTGAAAAGCAAGCGCCCACCGTGTCCAGATATACAGCGATTTATGATTGGCCCAAAGAAAGGCTGGCAGGCACAGGACATCCGCGAGGAATGAAAGTGGGGTAGCATACCCGCGCATGACGAGTTCGAAACCTATCACGGCGAGATAGGCGACGAGGTAGGCGAAGGCCACGAAGCGCTCGCGCCACGATCCGACAAGGATGGCGTAGCTGCACACGATGAGGGTTGCAGCCTGATTTACGGTCGGCCAGAATGGCTGCAGCAGGAAGATATAGATTTCGTGAAACATGCGTGCCCCCCCTTCCGCCATCGTCAGTTCCGCGCTGACGCTTGATCTTCCGTCCGTTCGCGGTGTTTACGGACCTGGGCCGAGATCGTACCGGTCAGCAGTGCGGTCAAGATGCCGTAACTGAAAATACCCAGCGCTATGATGCAGGCGGTGAAATATGCTCGTCCACCGACCAGGACCACTATGTCGGCCGCGATGCTGAGGCCCTGGCAAACCAGTGCCCATCGCGTCCAGGCCCGTGGCGATTTATGGTCGGCCCATAGAAACCCAGGCAGGCAAAGCATGTCCGCGAGGAATGTCAGCGACACGGAATGCCAGCTCGAGGCAAACGCCAGTGCGGCGGTTGCAAGGTAAGCGGCCAGATAGACGGAGCCCAGGAAGCGCTCACGCCAAGGCCCGGCCAGGATTGCATAGCTGCAGACGACGAAGGTTACGACTTGGTTGAGACTCGGCCAAAAGGGCTGCATCAGAAAGCTCGTAATGTCGTGTAGCATTCGCGGTCACCCTTCCGACTCTGCCGCCGTACTGTCCACGGAGGCCTTTCGTTCCCTGCGCCGGCCGGCCTGCGCGGATATCGTGCCCGCCAGTAGCGCGGCCAGGACGGCATAGCTGAGTATGCCTTCCCACAGAATGTACACCGGAGGACGCCTGTCACCGTATATCAGCATGTCGGCCATATCCCCGACGATGCTGAGTCCCTGAAACAGCAGGGCCCACCGTGTCCAGGCATGCGGTGATTTGTGGTTGATGATCAGGAAGCCCGGAAGACACAGAACATCCGCGATGAGCATCAGCACGACCGCGATACGGCTGGAATAGGCGAGCCAGAACAACCACGGAAGAACAAAGGAGGCCATGTACGTCAGGCCTCCGAAGCGCTCGCGCCAGCTTCCGGAAAGAATGGCATAACCGCATACGGCAAATACGGCCACCCGCGTGAGCGGAATCCAGAACGGCTGCATCAGGACGGTGATGATCTCGTGGAACACGTCAGGTGCCGCCTGTCGTTACATTTTTCCGGTGGTTGAGCCTGTGTGCGGCAATGGTGCCGGTCAGCAGCGCAATCAGCACGACATATCCGAGGATGGCCTGCACGATGATGTAGAAGGGATCAAATCGGCCGCTGTCATAGATCAGCCGGGCAATATCCAGGGCGACGCTCAGCACCTGGCTGCCGAGCGCCCATCGGGTCCAGGGCTGCGGCGAATTCCGGTTGATGGTGAAGAAACCGGGCAGAAGCAGAACGTCCGCGGCCAGAAAATACAGGCCGACGCTGCGGATCGATATTGCCGCGAAGACCCAGGGGATTACATAGGCCACGAGATAGATAGCGCCGCCGAAGCGTTCCCGCCAGGTCCCTGCAATGAGGGCGTAGCCGCAAACCAGAAACACGGCGATTTCGCCGACCTCGGCCCAGAAGCGATGCATCAGGAACCGGACAATGTCGTCGATCAAGATCGTCTCCCCTTTGGCGCCTGCATGGTCTTGGCTTCGATCGGGTCTGACGCGAGGCCGGCGGCCGCCTTTTCCCGGCGCCGCCGGAGTTGGGCCGAGACGGTTGCCCCCGTCAGGGCCAGCAGGACGCTGTAGCTGGCGACTATTTCTATTGTCAGATAGGTCCAGCGACTGAGGCCGGTGAACCCTAGTGCCGTGAGATCGGCGACGAGGCTTGCCGCCTGTCCGACGACGGCCAGCCAGAGCCAGGGATGGGGCGATTGCCGGCTTGCGATCAGAAAGGGCGGCAGGCACAGGATATCGACGATGAACATGTCCACGGCCGGGCGGTCGGCCACGGCCATGAAGCAGACTTGCGCAATATAACCGATAAGATACATGCCGCCGCACAGGCGCTCACGCCATGAACCGGCGACAAGGGCATACAGGCACGCGGCCAGCACGGCGCATGCCCCGCTTTGCGTTACGATCGAATGCAGCATTTCCCGGCTGTTTCCAATTTCTCATCGATCAAAGCAGGGAAAGGGCAGGCGGTGCAAGCGAAGAGTGCGGCGGCCGGCTTATCTTTCGTCAACAGCGGCATCGCCGTCTTATTTAGTGTCAAACCTGCCCGGAGAGGCTGCTTTTTCAAGCTTGATGCGTCGTACAGGCAGATGGTCGAAACCGCGCAGGCGCCGAACTGGGTTACGTGTGCCCGCAGAAAGCTCGCTTCCATGGTTCCGGCTGTTCTATGAGGCCTGCCGCTCGGCCTTCATCGTCCGGCGTTCGCCGCGGTAAGCAATGGTGCCGATCAGAATGGCCAGCAGGACGCCCCAGCCGACGGCGGATTCGACTGCGCTGAACGTCCAGCGGTTGATCTGGTTTACGAACAGTGCGGCAATATCGAACGACACGCTGAAGATTTGGCCGGCAAGCGCCCATCGTGGCCAGGGATGGCGCGACTTCCAGTTGGCGATGAAGAAGGCCGGAATACAGAGTGCGTCGGCCGTCAGCATGTACAGGGGCGACGAAACCTGGAAACCGAGGACGATCAGATAGCTGGTGAGGTAGATGAATCCGGCGAAACGCTCGCGCCACGAGCCGGCGATCAGGGCGTACGTGCAGACGAGCACGACGGCCACCGCCCCTGCCTTGGCTACGACTGATTGAAACATGTCCGGTTTGCCCCCAGCCGGCGGATAACGCCAGCCCCGTTAAACCAGACCGGACGCGGTTTAGGCAAGTCCCTAAACAAAAACCCCGGCCGGGGCCGGGGTTTTCGATCAGGCTGACTGTGGAAGCTGTCTCTCGGAATTTGTCACTCCGCTACCCTGGCCGCCGCCCTTGTCAGGCTTGGTGTAGTACGGATCGACTATGGCTTCGATACCCAGTTGCTTCTGGATCGTGTCCAGACCCTCGTGGGCCGCGGTCATGTATTGCTGCGCCGTATTGAGCGCCATCATGGCCTTCAACGTGTTTTCATGGACCTGGCCGGGCACGGTCGCCGACATATGAATGGCGCGCCGTGACGTGACATAGGCCTCGATGAGATGTGCCGCCTCGCTGAGCGCGGTGTCGATGGCTTCTTCGGTGGCGTGCAACTGCACGGTCAGGGCCTTGGCGACGTTGAGGGTTCTCTCTTTGCGCATGGGTATTCCTGTGGCTCTACTCGGGGAGCGGCCGGAAAACGCTGGTCCGCAAGGACCACGCTATGGCAAGGAGGCGAGCGATCCGTAAAAATACACGCTTAAATTGCCGTTAAGCACGAATTTTTAAGACGTGTGATCAAGCGGTAAACACTTCAACGGCGATTGACAAGATCGCTGTTGGCAGGGGCGGCGGCCCGCCCGGGCGCGTGCGAGGAGCCCTGCGGTGTTTGAGCTGAAAAAAAACAAACGAATACCAACGGCTATTCGCTGGTATTAGTTGCTCGCCGGATTATTGACCGCCAGGAAGTTCATGACGGCCTGCAATGTCGCCAGCCGTGTGGCCTGGGTGTCGGGCGCATGGCCGCCGCTCTTGAGTTCGACATAATCGACCCGCTTTCCGGCGGCGGTGAGGGCATCATGCAAGGTGCGGCTTTGCTCCGCGGGAACCACGCTGTCGCCGGACTGGTGGATCAGCAGGACAGGGGCCTTCACGGCGGCGGCCGAGATCGACGGCGCGCCCGCGCCCACGAAGAGGTTGAGGCTGCGCGGAGACGCCGGATCGGCGCGGAAGGCGCGCGGCCACTGCGGGTGTGGGGACAGGCCGGCAAACGCGTCCGGATCGGGTACGGGCGCCATGGTGTTGCGCCAGGCGACATACTTGCCGACATCGGAAATGCCGCCGATCGCCCCGGCGCAGCGGACATCGCCCGTTTCCGCCGCGCTCAGCGCCGCATAGCCGCCGTAGCCGATGCCGATCACGCAGACCCGGTTGGGATCGGCCAGGCCCTGGCGGACCAGTTCGTCGACGCCGTCCTTGAGGTCCGACAGCATCTTGCCGCCCCATTGCCCGTAACCGGCGGCGACGAAGGCCGCGCCGTGTCCGTCCGAACCGCGGTAATTGGCCTGGAGCACAAGGTAGCCCCGTGACGCCAGGGCCTCGGCCAGCCAGCCGAAACCGAAGCTGTCGTGGTCCTGCGGCCCGTCATGCGGAAGAACGATCAGGGGCAGGGTCTTGGCGGCCGGCTTCGGCGGCAGGGTCACGATGGCGTTGATCTCGAGGCCGTCCGCCGCCTTGTAGGTCATGGGTTCCTGTACGGCGATCCAGTCGGTCGGGACCTGCGGGAAATCCTCGCCGATCGCCGTGCCCTTGCCGCTCGCGAAATCGAGCAGGAAGAACGAGCCGGTGTCTTCGCCGCCGGTGGTGCGGATCAGCGCCTTTTGCAGGTCGTCCGTTATCGACACGATGTCGACCGTCTGGCCCGGCGCGGAAATTCCGGCCTTGCGATAGATGGCGGCGAGGTCCGGATCGCTGATGGTGTACTGCGGCTCCTCGGCGTCGTGGGCGAAGCCCGCCAGCCGTCCCGAGCGCGGATCGAAGACGGGGCGATCCTGGCTGGCGTCGCCGGCTTCCAGCTTGTCCGACAGGGTTCCGGAGGCGTCAAGGCGATAATAGTGGAAGCGGCGTTCGGCGCCCTTCGCATCCCTGCCATGCGTTTCGCTGTCCAGGATGACGATCGCCTGGCCGTCCTCGGTCACGCCGATCAGGGACGGCGCGAAGGTGTGGTCGTTGGCGACGATCTCACGGCTCAGGACGGATTTCCACTTCCCGCCGCTCTTCATCTCGACATGATAGACGCTGTCGCGGAAATCGTAGACGGTGCGCGCCACCAGGGATCCATCGCGGTTGAACAGCCAGTCGTCGACATAGTGGTTTTCGCGGTCCAGGTCGCCGCCGCCGTCGTCGACCAGGCGGCCGGAACCCGTTTCCGGATCGACCTTCCACAGATAGACGCGCTGCGCCGGCTGGTTGCCGACCGACTGGCTGCGCAGCTCGATGAACGGCCCCATCAGCTGCGTGGGGCCGTCGGACGAAAGCCGTGTGGGAATACCCAGGGACACGCTGCGCGCGTCGCCGATATGGGCGCCGACCGACATGCCGGTGCCGGTGACGACATTGACCGAGGTGATGACGTTCTCGCCGCGGATGCCGAAGAAGGCGCACTGCGGAGACTGGATGGCATCGAGCGCGCTCAATGCGGCGGCCTGTTCGGCAGCGGCCTCGGGACTTCCGGGCGGAGTCTTGCCGGAGGCCGCGGCGGTGTCGATGACGGACTGGACGGCGCTGCGCGCGTCCGTGCGGCCCGTGGTGCGGGGGCCGGCCGCTTCGCAGGTACCGCGCGTGGCGATGCGCGAATCCGATGCCAGAACGTGGTCGTTGTCAGCCCAGGCCAGCGCCGTCACATCGCCGTCGGTCAGCTTGATCGCGCCCCGGGAGCGATCGGAAAAGCGGTAATAGGCCAGCATGCGCAGGTCGTCTTCGCGCGTCGTGAAGGCCACGCGGGACCCGTCCGGCGACAGGGCGATCTGCTCGATATGCGGCATCTTGGCATAGAGTTCGAGCGGGGGCGGCACATCTACCGGCCGCGTGCGCTTGAGGCCGTGGACGACGACCGCTTCGGCATGGACCTGGGCGGCCGATACGAGGGCGGCAGTGGCGGTTACGGCCAGCAAGGCCTGTCGCAGGGTGCGCATGATGGTCTCCCCATGATGGCTGGCGGCTGCATGGCCGCGGGCTCGTCATGGTAACGCTATCGCAAACCTCGCGGCCATTCAATGGGGCGGTATTTTTTGGAGGGGTTGAGCGGCGTCAGCCCTTCTTAAGGCGCTTGCGCTCAGCGTCCACGGCGGCGCGCAGCTTCTCGGGATCGGCCCCCGCCACGACGGTATCGCCGACGATGAAGGTCGGCGTGCCGGAAATGCCGAGATTGGTTCCCAGCGTCACGGTCTTCTTGATCTGCTCGGCCGTGGCCGGCGAGCCCGCGTCGGCGCTGACCTTGGCGAGGTCCAGCCCGGCCCTGGCCGAGATCGCCTTGAGATCCGACAGGTTCTGGTCATCGGTCAGCAACACGTCGTGGATATCGGCGTATTTGCCGTTCTGGTAGGCCGCCAAGGCATACTTGGCCAGGACGATCGATTCCGGCGGATGGACGACCGGATATTCCTTGACCACCAGGGTGACGTCCGGGTTCTCCGCCAGGAAGGCCTTGATGACCGGCTCGCCGCGCCGGCAGTAGGCGCAATTGTAGTCGAGGAATTCGACGACCTTGATCGGGCCGGTGCCGAGCGTCGGATCGCCCTTGTCGTTGAAGATCGAGTCGTGGTGTGCGGCGATCGCCGCCTGAGTCGACTGGTTGGCCTCGGCCTCGCGATCGGCCGACAGCTTCTGCATGGCGTCCTCGAGCACGGCGGGCTTCGCCATCAGGCCGTTGCGCACCAGCTGGGTCTGGACCTGCGGCACGACGTAAGGCGCGGCCGCCAGAATAACCGCCAGCACCGCCAGGCCGGTGGTGATATTGGCCTGGCTGAACAGGGGGGCGGATTTTTCGGGCTTTTGGGCAGGCGTTTCGGTGTCGGACACAATAAGGCTTTCGGGTAGGGGTTAGTTGTGCTTGCGCCGCGTTTCGCCGTCGACCGGGGCGATGCCTAGTTCGGACGAGGTCGCCATGACGATGTCGCGGGCGCGCCGGTATTCCGGCGAGTTGGCGGTCAGGTATTTTTGCGACCAGACGGCCGAGCTGCGCGCCGACATGTAGTCGCCGTCGTAGAACTGCGCCTCGGCGGTCGCCAGGCGTGCCAGCCCCGGCTGTTTCAGGGCGTCGTAGGCCTGGGCCAGTTGCGACCAGGCAAACGAGTCGTCTTCCTCGTACTTGACCGATTCCTGCAGGTGCTGGACGGCCTCGTTGAGGCTGTCCTTGTCGCCGAGCGCGATCAGGGTCTGGCCGAGATTGAGCTGCAGCAGCGCCGCCGTCGGCATGAGCGCGACCGAGCGTTCATGGGCGGGCTTGGCCAGGGCCGGGCGCGCCGTTTCGAAATAGATCTGGCCCTTCAGCTCCCACAGGTAGGGATTGTCGGGCTGTTCCTTCAGCAGGCCGTCGAGCTGCGCCAGCGCCTTGTCCCAGTTGCCCTGCTTGTAGGTCGCGATGACGCGGGCATAGCGGGCGGGGTAGGAGGTGTCGCTTTCGGGGTAGAGGTTGAAGGTCTTGATCGGATCGTCCATGAAGCCCGCCAGCTTGGCCTTGATGACGGCGAACTTCGCCATGCTTTCGGGGCTGTCGGTGACGCCGTAGTGCGGCTGCTTGCGCACGAAGTCGTTGAGCGCCGAAATCCGGTCGCGCGACAGCGGGTGGGTGCGGAAGAATTCGTAGCGCTCGGCGTGGCTGAAGGTTTCGACGTTGCGGAACTTGTAGAAGAAGTCGACCAGGCCCTTGCCCGACATGCCGGCCTTTTCCATGGCCTTGGCCCCGGCGACGTCGGCGGCCGATTCCTCGGTCTGCATGTAGTGCAGGGCGTTGAGCGTGCCGAAGGTGGTCGAGCTGCCCATCAGCACCGCGCCGGCGTCCGGCGCGCGCGCCGCCATGGCCACGATACCGAGACCCAGCGCCACGACCATGGGCACGCGCGCGGCGCGTTCGACTTCGTCGGTGCGCATCATGTGGCCGCCGGACAGGTGGCCCGTTTCGTGGGCGATGACGCCGAACAGCTGGTTGGGCGTGTCGGCCTCCATGATCAGGCCTGTATTGAGGCCGATGACCAGGTGGAAGGTCGAAAAGGCGTTGAGGTCCTCACTGGCGATCAGCAGGTAGTGCACCTTGTCGGGATCAAGGCCGGCGGCGTTGAGCACCGGGCGGGTCTGGTCCTTGAGATACTGTTCGACCTCGGTATCGCGAATAACGCTCTGGGCGGGATCGTCCTGGGCATGGGCCGGGGTTGCCACGGGCGCGGCGGACGCCACGGCCAGCAGGCACAGCAGCGATGCCGCGGCGCGGCGCAGGCCGGGTGAAAACGTGACGGACATCGGATGACCCATGAACCAGACCCTACAGCATGCCGCCGGAACGGAAAACCGATTTATCAGCGCGGTTTACGGCGGCCGCCCGAACGAGGTTTAGAAAGCAAGGATGACAAATCTAAGGCCAGAAAAAAGGCGTCTGCCGGAGCAGACGCCTTTTGTTCAGTCTTTGCGCGGTCGTGCAATTTATCCGCAAAGTGGTGTCCACCTTGCCGGATTGCACGCTAGCGGCGCCACCAGCCCTTTTTCGGCTTTTCGGGCGGGGCGACGATCTCGTTGGGATCGGGCTCGGCGACGATCGGCTCCAGCGTCTTTGCGACGCTCAGCACCGGTTCCGGGGCGACGATCACGGGCTGCAGCGTCTCGAACTCGGTCTTTTCCGGTTCGATGGCGGCGGCCAGCGGCGCGGTGTCGGCCTTCTTGCGCGAGCGCGTGGCGCGCTTCTTGGGAGCGGGCGTCACTTCGACCGGCGGCAGTTCGGTTTCAGGCGCTTCAGCCACCGCTGGGTCGGCGTCGACATCCGCGGTCTGCGGCATGGGCGCGGTAACTTCCGCGGCAGGCGAGGTCTCTTCGACTTCGCTGACGGCGTTGCGGCGCTTGCGCTGCGGACGCGGGCGCTTGGGCGCCGGCTGGTCGCGCAGGTCGTCGGGCACCAGCGAGGTCGGCTGGGTCGAGGCCGCGCCAAGGGCAGCGTCGGCGGCGGTCACCTTTGCCGCGGCGAGGGCGGCGGCGCCTTCGACGGCCTGCGACGGATCGAACACGGCGGGCGCGGATTCAAGGGCTGCGACCGAGGTCTCGGCGCGGGCCGGACGGCCGCCGTCGACGAAGCGGCGCTGCTGCTCCTCGAACGGATCGATCCAGACATAGGGCGCTTCCAGCGACGGCGTGCGGGCGCGCACCCAGGCATAGGGCTCGCGCGGACGGCTGTCGAAACCGGTGCGGCGGCCGCCACGACGGCCACGGCGGCGGCGGCCACGGCCATTGCGCTGACCGTCGTCGTCGTCATCGCCTTCGTCGCCTTCACCTTCGTCGTCGCCGGCGGCCTGGGCCTGTTCGGCATCGGCTTCCGGGCGTTCGCGGTCGCGTCCGCCACGGCGGCGGCGGCGGCGGCCACGGCCGCCCCGGCGATCGTCGCGATCCTCGGACTGTTCCGAGCGCGCCGAAGCCTCGTCGTCGTCCGTGTCCTCGCGCTCGATGGCGTCCTCGTCCTCGTCGGCCTCGTCCTCATCGGCGATGTCCGGGCCGAAGTCGAAGACGGGTTCGGGACGGACCGGCGGCGTGAACTCGACCTCGTCGGCATTGACGGTGCGCACGACCTGCAGGTCGGTGTGGCCAAGGTCGGTATCGATCTCGATATTGACCTTCAGGCCCCATTCGGTGCGCAGCTTGGCCAGGTGGCCCTGCTTTTCGTTGAGGATATAGAGGGCGACGTCCATCGGCAGCTTGACGGTAACGGCGCCGGCGCCGTTCTGCATGGCTTCGGTGTCGATCCGGCGCATGGCCGACAGGGCGGCCGAATCCACCGAGCGGATGCGGCCCTGGCCTTCGCAGTGCGGGCAGGGGACAGTCGTGCCTTCCAGGAAGCCGGTGCGGCGGCGCTGGCGGCTGATTTCCATCAGGCCGAAGCCCGAAATCTTGCCCATCTGGATGCGGGCGCGGTCTTCGGCCAGCGCGTCCTTGAGCTTCTTTTCGACGGACCGGTTGTTCTTCGGTTCATCCATGTCGATGAAGTCGATGACGACCAGGCCGGCGAGATCCCGCAGGCGCATCTGGCGTGCCGCTTCCTCGGCGGCTTCCATATTGGTCTTGAGGGCCGTCGCCTCGATATTGCGTTCCTTGGTCGACTTGCCCGAGTTGACGTCGATGGCGACCAGGGCTTCGGTCTGGTTGATGACCAGGTAGCCGCCCGATTTCAGCGACACGACAGGCGAATAGATCTTCGAGATCATGTCCTCGACGCCGAAGCGCGCGAACAGGGGCGAGTTCGCCTTGTAGAGCTGGATCTTCTTGGCCTGGGACGGCATGATCATGCGCATGAAGTCCTTGGCGGACCTGTAGCCGTCTTCGCCTTCGACCAGCACGCCGTCGAAATCCTTGTCGAACAGGTCGCGGATGGCGCGCTTGACCAGGTCCTCTTCCTCATAGATGAGGGCCGGCGCGTTGGAACGCAGGGTCGTTTCGCGGATGTTTTCCCAGACACGCAGCAGGTAGTCGTAGTCGCGCTTGATTTCCTGCTTGGTGCGCTTGGCGCCGGCGGTGCGGACGATCAGGCCCATGCCGTGCGGCACGTCGAGGCTCTGCACCATCGACTTCAGGCGCTTGCGGTCGGCCGCATTGGTGATTTTACGCGAAATTCCGCCGCCACGCGCCGTGTTCGGCATCAGCACGCAGTAGCGGCCGGCCAGGGACAGGTAGGTGGTCAGGGCCGCGCCCTTGTTGCCGCGCTCTTCCTTGACGACCTGGACCAGCAGGATCTGGCGGCGCTTGATGACTTCCTGGATCTTGTAGCGGCGGATCAGGTGCTGGCGCAGGCGGCGTTCTTCGTCGGGAAGATCGTCGCCGTCATCCTCGTGCTCGTCGTCTGAACCGTCGTCGTCGTGGCCGTTATTGTGCGCGGCCTGCTGGGCCAGTTCGGCCATCAGCTTCTCGCGGTCGGCGACCGGGATCTGGTAGTAGTCGGGATGGATTTCGTTGAACGCAAGGAAGCCGTGGCGATTGCCGCCATATTCGACGAAGGCCGCCTGGAGCGAGGGCTCCACCCGGGTGACTTTTGCGAGATAGATGTTCCCGCGCAGTTGTTTCCGGCTTAGCGATTCAAAATCAAATTCTTCAACCTTGGCCTGGCCGTTTTGTTGGCCGTTGATCACGACGACACGGGTCTCTTCCGTGTGCGTCGCATCGATTAACATGGTTTTTGCCATTAAAAGTATCTCCGGAGCGCGGCACAGCGGGCCTGCGGGTACGAAGCCCGCGGCGGAAGGTGTGGCGCTCATATGGGTTAGTGAGGCGCGCGCTGGCGACCGCGGCGTCGGTAACGACGCTCGGTATCGCAAGGGGTCCGGAACGGACGGGTGAGGCGCAGCCCATGATTACGTGTTCCAACTCAGATCGCGCAGGACCGGTGACGGCCGCGCGGGGTGGGGCGGGCAATTGATCCGCCTGGACATTGACGACCAGTTCGGATTGCGCGTCCCCGTATAGGGTCGTGACGATGGCAACAGCGGCAAAATGCGCTCCGTATCCCGCATGATGCCATGTCGCGGCCATCATGCCGGACGACGGGTACGAGATAAGGCCGCCCTGCCGTCTTCACAAGGTCCGCCAGTGCTTCAAGGTCCATGCGCCAGTCAGCGCTTTTGCCGGACGAAGATGCGGGCGGTACCGATTTGCAACATGGCGCAACTATTCCACTGGCGTCAATGAAATTATGTTGTGCCGTATCGCTGTCCGCGGCGCGCAGGCCCTTGCAGGCGCTGACTTTGCAGCGGACGCGGCAAGGATAGCCGATCACGGAAAATTTAAAGTAAATAGGTCCCGGCGATATTTGACCGCTTTTTATCGATCGTTTATTTCAGGGATAAGCGTATCGATCCGGAGTATGCGGATGTCCAAGATCTGATGCGGCTGCCGGATCTTGGGAACGCGGGGCCTTCGGCCAATCCCGAAAAACTTCGTTAAGTTGCGCATTTAGTGCGCCGCCTTAACGGTTTGGCAACCACATTTGTTAGATTCGGGTAAACCATAGCTCTTAATCGTATTTCTACGCCGTTAGGGCATGATGGCCCCAAGCGGCGCGGCGTGCGCCTGCCGCAAGACAACAAAAACGACAGTGGTGCGTGGACTGACTTATGCCTGACCGGACGATCCGTCATTCGTTCAAAACCCTGATTTCCGCCGTGTGCGGCATCACCCTCGCTTGTGCCGCGCCGGCCTTCGCCAAGGCGCCGTCCGGCGATGTGGTGAAGGTGCGTCTGGGCGGCAGCGGGTCGACCACCCGTATCGTCATCGAACTGGACAAAAGCGTCGCGGCGCAGCTCAGCAGCGATGCCGACGATGCGAAGAAGACCGTCATCACGCTGCCCGACGTGCAGCTCGACCAGTCGATGGGCGGCCCCGGGCAGGGTGCCATTGCCGACTGGAAGCTGGAAAGCCAGCTGGGCGCCGTCAAGCTCAAGCTCACCTACAAGACGGGCGCGCGCATCTATCGCCGCTTCCTGCTGCCGCCGGCCGACGGCATCAGCACCTATCGCTATGTCATCGACGTGGTGCCGAACGATGTACAGACTGACGCCGCGCCGGCGCCGACGCCGGTCGTCACGACGCCGACCCAGCAGGTCGACGCCATCCTGGCCCAGGCGCCGGCCAGGTCGGCCAAGAAGATCATCGTCATCGATGCCGGCCACGGCGGCAAGGATCCCGGCGCCAAGGGCAGCTATTCCTGGGAAAAGGACGCGAATCTCGCGGCCGCCAAGGCGTTGCGCGACGCGCTGGAAAAGACCGGCCGCTACAAGGTCATCATGACGCGCGACACCGACAGCTTCGTCGACCTGGCTGCCCGTGTCCGCATCGCCCGCTCTGCCAATGCCGACCTGTTCATTTCGCTGCACTCCGATTCCGGCACCAGCAGCGAAACCACGGGCGCGTCCATCTATACGCTTTCCGATTCGGGCACCGAGCGCGCCGCGCGCAAGGCGCTGACCAAGGGCGACTGGTCCCTGGCCGAAAGCTCTTCGTCCGACCAGATCGTCAACCGCATCCTGATCGACCTGACGCAGCGCGCCACCAAGAACCGCTCGGCGACCTTCGCCCAGCTGGTCATGGACCATATCGGCGACTCGACGCCGCTACTGAAGAGCAATCTGCGCCAGGCCGGATTCGTCGTCCTGCTGGCGCCAGACGTGCCGGCCGTGTTGCTGGAAATGGGCTATATCACCAACGCCCACGATGAAGACATGCTCAATGACGGGCACCATCGCCAGGTCATGATGGGGCAGGTGGCCAAGGCGATCGACCAGTATTTCGAGAACGACGTGCGCTACGCCTCGCTGGTCGGCTTTCGCTAAGACACGCAACAATCTTATGAAATCAAACGGCTTCTGTGGAAACACAGGGGCCGTTTTGCTTTGGCGTGTTCGTGAGGGCTTGAGCGAGCTGCAATCCGCTCCATGAAAACGATGTCCCGCAAGGATGTTTCCGGCCTGACAGCGGACCAACTGGCAGAGATTGATCGTCGCCTCGACACTTTCGAGGAAGACTTTAAATCGTACCGTCGGACGGACTCGGACCTGGGCCATTTCGCCACACAGCTGAACACTCCGCGAAATTTCGCGGAATGGCTTTGCGTTCGCGGCGGCATTTGGTAAATGGGAACGGAGACGGGAACGGGGGCATGATGGCTTCCTATCCTCCCGGAAATATCCGCCCGTTGGAGGTCGTTTGGTAAAGTCGTCCGAGCGTATGTTCGCCATGATCGGCGCCGTGGTGATGTCCGTCGTCGGTCTTGCCGGCTTCGCCGTTGCCATCTATGCCGCCTGGCTGTTCCACGACATGCCGGATGGCTCGCAACTGGCCGATTTCCACCCGGTGACCTCGGCGCGCGTCTTCGCGTGGGACGGCACGCTGATCGGCGAGTACGGCCAGGAACGCCGCATCTATATCCCGTACAACCGCATTCCGCCGCGCCTTGCCGAAGCCTTCATGGCCGCCGAAGACCGTGACTTCTTCAAGCACAACGGCGTCGATGTCGGCGGCGTGTCGCGCGCCATGGGCAAGAACATCTTCAACCTGGCGCGCGGGCGCCGCTTCGAAGGCGGTTCGACCATCACCCAGCAGGTCGCCAAGAACCTGCTGCTCGGCAACGAGCGCACGCTCGGCCGCAAGCTCAAGGAAGTCATCCTGGCGCGGCGTCTGGAAAACTCGCTGTCCAAGGAACAGATCCTCGAACTGTACCTCAACGACATCTATCTCGGCTATCGCTCGTACGGCGTCGGCGCCGCGGCGTTCAACTATTTCGGCAAGTCGGTCGACGAACTGAGCCTGGCCGAAATCGGCTATCTCGGCGCCCTGCCTAAGGGGCCGGAGAATTACCGCCCCTCGAACCACAAGGAACAGGCCATCGCCCGCCGCAACTGGGTGTTGGGCGAAATGGTCCGCGCCGGCTGGGTACCCAAGGCCGAAGCCCAGACCGCCATGCAGGAAGACCTGGTCATCCAGGCCAAGCCCGAGCGCGCCAAGTACCACGACGCCGACTTCTTCGTGTCGGAAGTGGAGCGCCGCGCCAAGTCCCTGTTCGCCGACCACGACGCCATCTACACCAAGGGCTATTACGTCAAGACGACGCTGGATCCGCGCCTGCAGACCACGGCCTTGCAGGCCCTGATGAACGGCCTTGAAATGTACGACCGCCGCCATGGCTGGCGCGGCGCATGGGGCAATATCACCGTCAGCGACAACTGGGAAAAGGACGCCGAGTCGGCCTTCGACGGCCTGCCGCAGAACGCCCGCATCCCGGCCGAACGTCCGAACTGGCAGGTCGGCCTGATCAGCAAGGGCGGTTCGGTGCGTGCGATCGACGGCGGTTCCGGAACGATCCGCAGCGACGACCTGGCCTGGGCGCAGGCCGGACGCGGCCTGAAGACCGGCGACCTCGTCTTCGTGGAACAAGTGGAAAAGGGCGTCTACCGCCTGCGCCAGGTGCCGATCGTCAACGGCGCCCTGGTCGCGGTCGATCCCTATTCCGGCCGTATCGAGGCCATGGTCGGCGGCTATTCGTTCTCGCTGTCCAAGTTCAACCGCGCCACCCAGGCCCAGCGCCAGCCGGGCTCGTCGATCAAGCCCTTCGTCTACGCCGTGGCGCTGGAAAAGGACTTCACCCCGGCGTCGATCGTCGAGGACTCGCCCGTTTCGATGATGGGCGGCGACGGCAAGCTGTGGCAGCCCGAGAATTACGAGCACGACTTCATGGGACCCCAGCCGATCCGCCGTGGTATCGAGCTGTCGCGCAACCTGATGACCGTGCACCTGGCGCAGAAGGTCGGCATCAAGCCGATCACCCAGAAGATCGTCAACGACTATGGCGTGCTCGACAGTATGCCGGCGGAAATGTCGATGGTGCTGGGCGCAGGCGAAGTCCAGCCCTATCGCTTGGCCACCGCCTATTCGATGTTCGTCAACGGCGGCAAGCGCGTGAAACCCCACCTGATCGACGAGGTTCAGGACCGCGACGGCAAGGTCATCTACCGCGCCGACGAGCGCCAGTGTCCTGCCGCGTGCACCGACGCCTTCGACGGTCTCGAAAGCCCGCGTCTGCTGCAACAGGGCGTTCAGGTCATGGACCCGATCACCGCCTATCAGATGAACACCTTCCTGCAGGGCGTGACCATTCGCGGCACGGCGGCGGCGGCGCATTCCCTCGGCTTCCCCATCGGTGGCAAGACCGGCACGACCAACGAGTTCCGCTCCGCCTGGTTCATGGGCTTCACGTCGGACCTGGTCGTCGGCGTCTATGTCGGCTTCGACGACAACCGCTCGCTGGGCGAACACGAAACCGGCGCGGTCGCGGCCCTGCCGATCTGGATCGACTTCATGAAGCAGGCCTATGCCAAGAAGCCGCCGCGCGACTTCAACGTGCCGCGCGACGCGACCTTCGCCTATGTCCGCGGTATCCAGGAAGCGTTCAAGCCGGGGACCGAGCCGCATTACACCTCTTCGCCGGACGAGGACGGGCCCAAGCCCTATCTCGACACCTGGAAGGGCGGCAACGACGAGGCGCCGCCGGCCGGGGACGAAACCCCGCCGTCGACGGGCAACAAGAAGTCACCGGATGACCTCTATTAGAATAAGGTGGCGATTACAGGCATTTCGGCTATAAGGCCGGAATGCCTTTGAAAGTTGCTATCGTCGGCCGGCCCAATGTCGGCAAATCGACCCTGTTTAACCGCCTTGTCGGCAAGAAGCTGGCCATCGTCGATGACCGGCCAGGCGTCACGCGCGACCGCCGCTATGCCACCGGCCAGCTGGGCGACATCCCGCTGGAGCTGATCGACACGGCCGGTTTCGAAGACCTGACCGACGAGAGCCTCGAGGCGCGTATGCGCCAGCAGACCGAAAAGGCGATCGAGGAATGCGACGTCGCCTTCTTCGTCGTCGATGCGCGCGAAGGCGTGACGCCGCTCGATCGCATCTTTGCCGACATCCTGCGCAAGCGAGACCGGCCGGTCATCATGATCGCCAACAAGGCCGAAGGCCATCAGGCCGCCGCCACTGCCGAAGAAGCGCGCGTGCTCGGCTTCGGTGAGCCGATCCACCTGTCGGCCGAGCACGGCGAGGGTATTTCCGAGCTCTACGAGGCGACGGAGCGCTATCGCCAGCTTATCGAAGGCGACTATATCGGCGCCGAAGAAGAGGGCGACGAGGACGACGACACCAAGCCGATCCGCATTGCCATCATCGGCCGTCCCAATGCCGGCAAGTCGACCCTGATCAACCGCATCCTCGGCGAAGACCGCCTGCTGACCGGGCCCGAGGCCGGGATCACGCGCGACTCGATCAGCGTCGAGTGGGAGTATGAGGGCCGCCAGATTCGCCTGGTCGATACGGCCGGCCTGCGCCGTAAGGCGCGCGTGCAGGAAAAGCTGGAGAAGCTGTCCACCGCCGACACCATCCGCGCCATTACCTTCGCCGAAGTCGTGGTTCTGGTCATGGACGAGGCCAACGCCTTCGAGACCCAGGACCTGCAGATCGCCGACCTGGTCGAGCGCGAAGGCCGCGCCCTGATCTATGTCATTTCCAAATGGGACCTGGTCGACGAGCCGCAGGCGCGCCTGGCCGAAATCCTCGAGACGTCCGAGCGTATGCTGCCTCAGCTGCGCGGCACGCCGCTGGTGACCCTGTCGGGCGCTACCGGCCGCGGCGTCGACCGGCTGATGCCGGCGGTGCTCAAGACCTACAAGAACTGGTCGGCCAAGGTAAAGACGCGCGACCTCAACGACTGGCTGGCCCTGGCCGTGCAGCGCCATCCGCCCCCCGCGGTCGATGGCAAGCGTATCAAGCCGAAATACATGGCGCAGACCAAGGGGCGGCCGCCGACCTTCGTGCTGTTCGCGTCGCGTGCCTACGCCATGCCGGACCATTATCGCCGCTATCTGATCAATTCTTTACGCGAGTCGTTCGACCTGCCGGGTGTGCCGATCCGTTTGACGGTCAAGGCCAATGCCAATCCGCTGGCGGCGGAAGACGGCGGCTATGTCGGCCCGACACGGGTGCGCAGCCGGTCCAAAGCCAAACCCGGAGAAAAGCCGGCGCACCCCGGCCGCGTGCGGCAAAAGCCGAAGGGCACGGCCCCTGCGGCTAAGCCGAAGGCGACGGTCAAGGCCAAGCCGCGCTCCGAAGCCGCCAAGGTCAAGAGCTTCCGCGCGAAGCCTTCCGGCCCCAGCACCAAGCCCGGCGCCGCCGGTCCTGGCGGGCGTAGCGGCAAGCCGGGCGGACGGCGATAGATCGCTAAGTGGTCAAGATCTCGTTTTGAGGGCGGAATGAATCTGTTTCGGAAGCTGTTCAAAAGCAAGATTGAGCATTTGATCGAGATGACCGTTGCGCTGAGCACGCGGACGGTCATCATGCCGGTTGAAATTCTCCGCCTAGCCAGTTCGCTTTCTGATCTTAAGGACAGAGAAAATACAATCGCCGTGACCGCGCGGGTACTGCCGGGGCATGAAAGCCTTCACGTGCGTCGGGTGTTCTTCCTCATGATTAAGTTCATGGGGAAGACGGCTTACGATGCGGATGCAATGGCGGCTTTGCTGTTACGAGGCCTGAACGATGCTGAGCCTTGGGTGCAATACGACGCCGCGTGGGGGATTGAGGTTCTGGCGATGAATCGCCCGGAATTCATCGCGGCATTGGAACATCTCGCGGAAGGTTATAGCGGCGACGAGGCGGCCTCCGGAAGCGCCGAAGACAATTTGCAATGGCGAGCCTCAAGGGCATTGAAATCTATCCGACCTGAGCATGGCTGAAATCGTCGCCCTCCAATCTGCCTCGCAAGACGACCTGCGAACCCTGAATAACGCCTTCGCCGCTGAGACCTCGTACCAGTCGGAAGACGACTGGACGCGGCTCATTGGCCAGGCGCGTTTCGGCTATGCGGTGCCGCCGGCGGCTGGTTTTCTGATCGGCATGGACCAGGGCGCCGACTACCAAAGCCCGAACTTCCTGTGGTTCAAGGCGCGCTTCGATCGTTTCGCCTATGTCGATCGTATTGTGATTGCCGCCTCGGCGCACGGGCAAGGGCTGGGGCGCGCGCTATACGAGCGCATGTTCAAAGACGCCAAGGCTTCCGGCTTCGAGCGCGTCGTCGCCGAGGTCAATGCCGTCCCGCCTAACCCTACGTCGCTGGCCTTCCATGAGCGTCTGGGCTTCGCCGCTATAGGTGAGCAGGCCTTCGACAGCGGCAAGAGCGTACGCTATTTCGAATGCAGGCTTTAAAGCCGTTCCAGCACACGGCCGAGGCGGATCATCAGTTCGTCGATATCGGCCAATGTGACGTCGAGCGGCGGACGGAAACGGATGCTGTCGGAACCCGCGCCGAGCAACAGCAGGCTTTCTGTCTCCAGCGCCAGATCGACAAGCCGGCCCTTGTTGCCGGCGCCCATGACCGTAAACCCCTGATAGAGGCCGAGGCCTCGAACATTGCTTATCTTTCCCGGGAAGCGTGCCACCAGGGCCTGAAGTCCGGCAACCAGATGCGCGGTCTTTTCCGGCACGGCTTCGAGCAGGCCCTCGTCCTCGACGATCTTCCACTCCGCGACGAAGCGCACCATGTCGGTCAACGCCCCGCCCCAGGTCGAGTCGAGCACGCCTATATCCTCCATGGGATTGAGCATGTAGACCGCGCCGTTGCCGAACTTCTTGGCGACGGCCACGGCCTGCGGCGGGTAGGGGACGTCGAACAGGTCGATGGCGAAGACGTCGCCGGTCTGTCCGCCCGAGGTCTGGACCTCGTCGAGCCCCCAGCCGATGTCGTAGCGGTGGCAAAGCTCCGAAAGGCCGCGATAAAAGCGCGGCAGGGCCAGGCGATGGCCGCCGGCGCCTTGCAGGGGCTCCAGGATGACGCCGCTGATCTCATCGCCGTGGTGGCGCATGACGAGTTCGAGGTTGTTCAGCACGACATCGACTTCGTGGTCGTTTTCGGCATCCGACCGGCGCGCGTCGAACTCCGGGAAGGGCATTTGCAGATTGCCCTGGATCAGGCCGTGGAAGTCGCGCGTGGCGATGGGATCGTTGCTCAGCTTGGTGATGTTGAGCGTGTAGACGGTGCGGCCGTGGAAGGCCTGGTCGAAATAGATGAAGCGGTGATTGAGCGTATTATGCCCGCGCGCGCGCTGTTTGTGATGGTGGAGATTGATGAGGTATTTCATCATGTTCTCCACGGCTTCGGCGCCGGAATTGACGGCGTAGACCTCGACGCGCCCGTTGCGGGCCATGCATTTCGGCGCAAGGCGATGCAGCAGCCGATAATAATCCAGGCACTGCGGCGTCAGGAAGTCGGGATTGGCCATCTTGGTATTGGCGGCCAGGACCAGTTGCCTGACATAGTCCGGCTCGAACAGGCGCGGATGGTTGTAGCCGATCAGCTTCGAACCATAGAGGCCGCACCAGTCGAAGATCATATCGCCGTCGACCGTGGCCAGCGTCATGCCGCGCGACCGTTCGAGATCGACGCAGAACGGGTAGGGTTCGGCGATGACATAGTTGGACAGTTCGGCCAGCATGTTGGCGCTGCGCATACGGGAATTGGCGTTCATAAGTCTATATGAACGTCAAAATTTACAAATTGAAAGTTAAATCGAACAGATTGTAAAAATAATTAGGCAATCTGTTGCGAGTGCGCCGCTTGCCAGTCGCGGAAGTCGACCGTGTCGAGTGGCGGTTCGCGCGTCGGATCGGCCAGTTCGAGCATCAGCGGCACGAAGGCGTCGGGATGCGGCAGCGACATAGGGTCTTCGCCGGGGAAGGCCGAGGCGCGCATGCGGGTGCGCATGGCGCCCGGCGACACGATGGCGGCGCGGATCGGCGTGATCTCGATTTCGTCGGCCCACGACCGGACCAGGCTTTCCATGGCGGCTTTGGTGGCGCCGTAAGGCCCCCAGAAGGCGCGGCCGCGCGTGGCGGTGGCGCCGGTCGTCAGGAAGACGGCGCGGCCGGTTTGCGACTGGCGCAGCAACGGCTCCAGCGCGCGGAGCAGCCGCCAGGTGGCCGTCAGGTTGACAGCCACGATCTTGTCGAAGTCCTTGGGTTCGTGGTGCGTGACAGGGCTGAGCTGGCCCAGGATCGCCGCGCAGTGTACGAAGGTGTCGACGCGGCCGAAGCGGTCGAGCAGGGCGGCCGACAGGCGGTCGCAGGCGTCACCGTCGGTGATGTCGAACGGGATCAGCGTGGCGTGCTGGCCCGTGGCTGCGAAGATTTCGTCATCCAGCTCTTCCAGGCCGGCCTTCGAGCGCGCGCAGGCGATGACCTGGGCGCCGGCGCGGGCCAGACCGAGGGCGCAGGCGCGGCCGATCCCGCGCGAGGCGCCGGTCACAAGGGCGATGCGTCCTGTTTGCGTGGGCGAGAGAAGAGACATGTCCGGGCTCTTTAAAGGAAAGGCCGCTAAGACCTTCGCGGCGCCTGTTTACAAAAGAATGCCGCGAAGTGGGACTTCGCGGCGGGTATTAGTTGGCGCTGGCCAGCAGCGACAGCTGGTGACCGGGCGAGTCCGCCTCATCCAGCGCATTTTCGCGGTCGGTGAGACGCGTCGGATAGTCGCCGGTAAAATAATGGTCGGTGAACTGCGGGCTTTCCGGATCGCGGCGGTTATGCCCCATGGCCTTGTAGAGGCCGTCGACCGACAGGAAGCCAAGTGAATCGCATTCCAGCATCTGGCGCATCTCTTCCAGGCTGTGGTTGGCGGCCATCAGCTTGTCGCGGTCGGGCATATCGATGCCGTAGAAGTCCGGGAACATGATGGGCGGTGAGGCCGAGCGCAGGTGGACTTCCTTGGCGCCGGCTTCGCGCACCATGCGCACGATCTTGACCGAGGTCGTGCCGCGCACGATCGAGTCGTCGATCAGGATGACGCGCTTGCCTTCCAGCACGACGCGGTTGGGCGAGTGCTTCTTGCGCACGCCCAGGTCGCGGATGTTCTGGGTCGGCTGGATAAAGGTACGGCCGACATAGTGGTTGCGGATGATGCCAAGCTCGAACGGCAGGCCCGACTGTTCCGAGAAGCCGAGCGAGGCCGGCACGCCCGAATCGGGGACGGGGACGACGATGTCGGCGTCGGCCGGATGTTCCAGCGCCAGCTGGCGGCCCATGGCCTTGCGGACCTCATAGACCGACTTGCCGTTCACCACCGAGTCGGGACGGGCGAAGTAGACATATTCGAACAGGCAGGGGCGGGCGCTGCGGGCGTCGAACGGCTTGAACGACTTCAGGCCATGCTCGTCGATCTGTACGACTTCGCCGTGCTCGACATCGCGCACGAAAGTCGCGCCGATCATGTCGAGCGCGCAGGTTTCCGAGGCGAGAACGTAGGAGCCGGCCAGCTTGCCGATGACCAGCGGGCGGATGCCCAGCGGGTCGCGCGCGCCGATCAGCATCTTGCGGGTCAGGGCCACCAGGGCGAAGCCGCCCTCGAGGTGGGCCAGGGCTTCCAGGAAACGGTCGATGATCTTCAACTGCCGCGAACGGGCGATCAGATGCAAAATGACCTCCGAATCGGAGGTCGACTGGAAGATGGAGCCCTCGGCGACCAGCTTGGTCCGCAGGTGCATGAAATTGGTGAGATTGCCGTTGTGGGCAATGGCGATGCCGCCGGAATCGAGGTCGGCGAACATCGGCTGGACGTTGCGGATGAACGAACCGCCCGCCGTCGAATAGCGTGTGTGGCCGATGGCTGCATTGCCGGGCAGCTTGGTCGTCAGGTCGTGGCTGGTGAAGACGTCGCCGACCAGTCCGTGCTGGCGCTCGGTATAGAAACGGCGGCCGTCGCACGAGGCGACGCCGCAGGCTTCCTGGCCGCGGTGTTGCAGGGCGTGCAGCCCGAGGACGGCGACGGCGCTGGCGTCCGCCATGCCATGGATACCGAAAACCCCGCACTCGAGGCGGGGCCGGTCGTCATCCCTGTCACGGGAAACACTCTGGGTATCGGTAAGATCGGACAGGCCGGCGGGCTCAAACGACATGACTGCTCTTTTCAAAAACGCGAAAGACACTGAACCCGCAATATAGGGACAGAATCTTGATTTTACACTTCCGGCGCCACCTTGTCGGCCATTCCGGTGCCTTTCGGCAGGACGGCCTGGATGGTCTTGGCGCATTGGACGCTAAGCGGATGGATCTTGGCGTCGACGAACCATCGCGGTTGGCGCTCAATAGGCGTTACGTACGAGAAAATCAAATGGAATACGCCCAAAATCGTCAGGGTCCAGAGCACTCCGACCGCAACGCCCAGGCCGCGGTCGACATAGCCGGCAGCCTTCTGCTTGTGGAGCTTGTCCGACAGGGCATGACCGAGATAGCGGATGCCGATGAACAGGGCGACGAAGACGATAAAGGCGGCGACATAGGCCGTGATGGTGTCGAGGTGGAAGGCCCGCGCCATGAAGTTGCGCGAAATCGCCGACAGGGTGATGGCGATGAAGAAGGAGAGCAGGTTGACGACCTGGCGCAGGGCCCCGGTCGAGAAGCCGTAGAAGCAGAAGACTGCCAGCATGGCCAGGAAAATAAGGTCGTACAGCGTCATTCAAGCCCCCGGAGGTTTACGCGTAACGGCACATCGCCCGGCCTATTGGATAACATCAATCGGTTTGGTTAACAACGGTCCGTCATGCATCCGCCGGCACCAGCTGGCTGATGGCATCGCTCAAGGTATTGAATCCGCGCAGTTTCAGCGGCGGATTATCCATGGCGTTCTGTGCCGATATCGCGCTGGCGAAACCGAGCTTCAGGGCCTCCTTGAGGCGCGCTTCGGTGCGGCTGACGGTACGGACCTCGCCCGACAGGCTGATTTCGCCGAAGACGACGCAGTCGTGCGGCAGGGCCGTATCGGTCAGGGCCGAGACCAGCGCCATGGCGGCGCACAGGTCGGCGGCGGGTTCCGAGACGCGCAGGCCGCCGGCGACGTTGAGATAGACGTCCTTCTGGGCGAAGGACACGCCGCAGCGCGCCTCCAGCACCGCCAGGATCATGGCCAGGCGCCCCGAATCCCAGCCGACGACGGCGCGGCGCGGCGTGCCGTAGGCCGATGGCGCCACCAGGGCCTGGACCTCGACGAGGACAGGCCGTGAGCCTTCGATGCCGGCGAAGACCGCGGAACCCGAGGCCCGCTCGTGCCGGTCGCCGAGGAAAAGGGCGGAAGGATTGGGCACTTCGCGCAGGCCGGAATCACCCATTTCGAAGACACCGATTTCGTCGGTGGCGCCGAAGCGGTTCTTGGTGCCGCGCAGGATCCGGAACGGATAGCCGCGCTCGCCCTCAAAGGACAGCACGGCATCGACCATGTGCTCGACGACGCGCGGCCCGGCGATCTGGCCTTCCTTGGTGACGTGGCCGACCAGGATGACCGAAGTGCGCTTCTTCTTGGCCAGGCGCACCAGTTCGCCGGCGCAGGCGCGGACCTGCGACACCGAGCCCTGCGCCGCCTCCACGGCGTCGCTCCACAGGGTCTGGATCGAATCGATGATGACGAGGTCGAAGGGCTCGCGCTTCAGGGCCTCGAGGATGGCGCGCAGCCCCGTCTCGGTCGCCAGCTCGACCGGCGCCTTGGACAGCCCCATGCGCGCCGCGCGCCCGCGAATCTGTTCCACCGCTTCTTCGCCCGAGATATAGGCGACGCGCAGGCCCTTCGACGCCGCCTGGGCGGTGACCTGCAACAGCAGGGTCGACTTGCCGACGCCCGGGTCGCCGGCGATCAGGATGGCCGAGCCCGGCACGATGCCGCCGCCGCACACGCGGTCGAATTCCTCGATGCCGGTGATCATCCGTTCCGGCGCTTCGTCTATGCTGTCGAGCGTCTCGAACTGAAGTTTGTTCAGGCGGGAAATCTTGCCGGCTTCGGGCTTCAGGCCGCCGGGCGGAGTCGAGAAGGCTTCCTGTACAAGCGTGTTCCACGCCTGGCAGGACGAACACTGGCCGGCCCACTTGTTATGGACGCTGCCACAGGCCTGGCAGACATAGACAGCGGAATCACGGGCCATGGAACACCTTCAATACGTAATGTTCCGCATATGTTCCCGTTTGGCGCGGGTGTCAAGGGTTTAGATGTAGTGCCGTTCAACGCGCGGCGCGATGCGCGTCAGGATCTCGTAGCTGATGGTGGAAGAGGCGTGCGCGACCTCGTCGACCGGCTGGGCGGGACCGAGGATTTCGACGAGATCGCCGACTGCGACATCGAGGTCGGTGACGTCGAGGCAGCACAGGTCCATCGAGATACGGCCTGCCAGGTGCCGTCGTTCACCGTTGACAGTGGCGAAGCCGTAGGCGCCGAAGCTGCGCATCAGACCATCGGCATAGCCGATGCCGAGCGTGGCGATCCACATGGGATTCCGCGCCTTGAAAGAGGCGCCGTAGCCGACGGTTTCGCCGGCGTCGATAGGGCCGACCTGCAGCACCTGGGCTTTCAGGGTGGCGACCTGGCGGATATCGGGCACGGTCTTGCCGAACGGTCCGCCGCCATAGAGGCTGATGCCCGGGCGCGTCAGGTCGAAAGCGTAGTCGGGGCCAAGGAAATGGCCGCCGCTGTTGGCGAGCGAGCGTGGGACGCCGGGGAAGCGTTCGATGATCTGCCTGAACGCCGTCAACTGTTGAGGATTAATGGGGCTGTTGGGTTCGTCGCCGCAGACCAGATGGCTCATGACCAGCGTCAGCGGCCGGCGGCCGCGAGCGGGCAGGGCGTCGAGATCGCCTGCGCGCACACCCAGCCGGTTCATGCCGGTATCGATATGGAGCGCGGCGGCGAGTGTGTCCGGCGCCGAAATCCATCGTTGATACTGTTCGGCCGTGTTGATGACCGGTCTCAGGTCGTGGGCCGAGAAGACGGAGGGATCGCTCAGTCCGTCGAGGACATAGATGACGGGGCCGGCGCCCAGCGCCTTGCGCAGGTCGACGCCTTCCGACAGGCGCGCCACGAAAAAGGTCCTGGCGCCGTTGCGGGCCAGGTGCCCGGCGATCGGACCGGCGCCAAGGCCGTAACCGTCGGCCTTGACGACCGGCGCGACCTCGGCCGTGCCGGCGCGTTGCCGCAGCGTCTGGTAATTGTGCAGCAGCGCGGAAAGGTCGATGTCCAGGCGGGCCGTAGCCGTGGCGTCTGAAGGTCGGGTCAGCATATCCGGCGCGTAACACGGCACCGCAAAAGGGAAAAGCGCTATCTCAGTGCTTTACGAGAATGTGCTCTATGGGCGGCCGGAGCCGGTCGGTTTTATACGAATTCGGCGATACAGGCCGACGATCACGGCCACGGCCCAGATAGCCAGGCTGACGAGCGTAAGCAGGGGGACGACTGGAAGCCAAAGGACGCGCTGAATGTAATGCCAAGGCGCTTCCGTGCAGCATTCGCCATTGATAAGAACCCCCGGCGCATCAATCATCGGTCGTTCGCCCTGATGCGAGACGACGTAAGGCAGCAGGAAGGAAATTACCAGCAGGACCACCGCGGCGAGGGCTATCCAAGCGGCGATTTTGTTCAATATATACGGAATACCGCCGCCTGACATTATTCATTCGAATAGGAGGCATACCGTTCGGGATTCGCCAGATTGCCGAAGCGCGTCACATTCTCGTCGAACGACAGACGGACCGTGCCGATGGGGCCGTGACGCTGCTTGCCGATGATGACCTCGGCGGTGCCGCGCACGCGGTCCATGTCCTCCTGCCACTTCAGGTGCTCTTCGGTGCCTTCGCGCGGCTCGGCGCGGCCGAGATAATAGCTTTCGCGGTACACGAACATGACGATATCGGCGTCCTGTTCGATCGAGCCCGATTCGCGAAGGTCGCTGAGCTGCGGGCGCTTGTCGTCGCGCTGTTCGACCTGACGCGACAGCTGCGACAGGGCGATGACCGGCACGGCCAGTTCCTTGGCCAGCGATTTCAGCCCCATGGTGATGGTCGAGACTTCCTGCACGCGGTTCATGGCGCCGCCGGCCTCGCCGACCGTGACGAGCTGAAGGTAGTCGACGATGATGCAGTCGAGGCCGACCGTGCGTTTCAGACGGCGAGCGCGCGCCGTCAGCTTGGCCAGCGAGATACCGCCGGTATCGTCGATATAGAGCGGCGAGGCGCCGATCTCCATGGCGGCTTCCTTCAGGCGCGCGAACTCGCTCATGTCGATCTCGCCCTTGCGCAGGCGGTCGCCCGACACGCCCGACGCATCGGCCAGCAGACGCGTCGCCAATTGGTCGGCCGACATTTCGAGCGAGTAGAAGGCGACGACGCCGCCGTCGGCGGTCTTGCGCGTGCCGTCCGGCTGCGGCTCGTAACGATAGTTGCGCGCCACGTTCATGGCGATGTTGGTGGCGAGCGCCGTCTTCCCCATCGAGGGACGGCCGGCCAGGATAATCAGGTCGGACTTGTGCAGGCCGCCGATCTGCTTGTCGAGGTCGGCCAGGCGCGTGGCGGTACCCGCCAGGCCGCCGTCGCGGTGGAAGGCTTCTTCGGCGACCTGAAGCGCGGTCGAAACGGCCTCGGAAAAGGGGACGAAGCCGGTCGAGGACGCGCCCTTTTCCGCCATGGCGAACAGTTGCGCTTCGGCGACTTCGATCTGTTCGCGCGCGGCGGCATTGTCGGTAGCGGCCGATTTGGCGATCTCGCCGCCCAGGCGGATCAGGTTGCGGCGGATGGCCAGGTCGTAGATGACGCGGGCATAGTCGTTGGCATTGGCCGCCGGCGGGGCGCGGTCGACCAGGTCGGCGAAGTAGCGGATGCCGCCCAGGTCCTGGAAGGCCTGGTCGTTCTTGAACTTGTCGAGCATGGTGATCGGCTCGGCCAGGTGGCCGACGCGGATCTGCTCCTCGATCATCGAGAACAGGCGCTGGTGGAAGGGCTCGTAGAAGTGCTGGGCCTGCAGGCCGTCGTACAGGCGTTCATAGGCGCCGTTGTCGAACATCAGGCAGCCGATGAGCGCCTGCTCCGCTTCCAGATTGTGCGGCAGGGTGGGCGGCAAGGTGCCGTCTGAGCCGCCTGAAGCGGTGAGGGGGAAGGGACTATCCAGCATGGTCGGCATGATAAAGCTTAAAGCAGGAAGTGTGGCATGAGTCGCGTATGGTCGGGCAGTTGCCCACACATCGCCTGTCCACAATCTGTGGATTACGGGGATATTATGGGCAATCGAGGGCAGGACACCAATCACAAAAAAGCCCTCCCGGTGGACCGGAAGGGCTTTTGTTCAGCAGTGCCAAAGGCTTAGAAAGTTTGGCTCAGCTTGCCGTAGAGGTAGCGGCCGTTGAAGCCGAATGGCGAGAAGCGCGTGAAGGCGAGCGCGCCGGCGCCATTGCCGCTGGTGACATTGAGCGCGGCCAGGGTCTTGTCCGGATAGACGTCGAACAGGTTGTCCGCGCCGAAGGTCAGCGTTGTATTGGTCTTGAAGCGATAGCTGGCCGAAACGTCGACCAGGGTCTTCTTGCCTGTATGGATATCCTTCGTGTAGTCGGCGTTCGGGTCGATGACGTCGCCGTAATAGGTGGCGCGGGCCGTGGCTGACCAGCCGCTGCGCGACCAGTCGAGACCCAGCGTGCCTTTGTTTTCCGGCGACGAATTGGTCAGGATGTACTGGCGGACGCGGGCGAACAGGACGTGGGGCGTGGTGAGCGACGACGTCGGCAGGGCGTCGATCGTGGTGTTGGTGGTGTTATAGGCGAAGGACAGGTTGAAGCGGCCGATATCGGTCGCCGGGAAGCGATAGTTCGCCACCAGGTCGACGCCGTCGGTCGTCGTATCGACGCCGTTGATGAAGAAGCGCGCCGCGGTGACACCGTAAGGCGCCAGGAGCGTGGTGATATCAGCGCCGCTCAGGTTTTCCGACAGGACGATGCGGTTGTTCAGGTCGATATGATAGCCGTCGACCGTCACTTCGAACGGGCCCTTGTGGAAAACGAAGCCGAGCGTCGTGCTGGTCGATTTTTCAGGTTCCAGCGCCTTGCCGCCCAGGGTCTCGGCGACGTTGCTGGTCGCCGGGAAGGTCCCGGTCTGGACGATGATCGCGCTGGGGCCGCTCGTATCCAGGACGGAGGCGGTCGAGGTGAAGTACTGCTGTTGCAGCGACGGCGCGCGGAAGCCGGTCGACACCGAGCCGCGGACGGCGAAGGCATCGGTCAGGTCGTAGCGCAAGGCCAGCTTGCCCGACGTGTTGCTGCCGAAATCCGAATAGTTTTCGAAGCGCAGGGCGGCGTCGTAGCTGAACTTGTCGGTGAAGTTGCCGGCAGCATCGACATAGACGCCGATGTTGGACCGGTGCTGGTTGATTTCGTTGCTCGGCAGGAAGCCCGGGAAGCCTTGCGCGCCGGCCGACTTGGTGGTCAGCGGGCCAAGCGCATAGGATTCCAGCTCGCCGGCTTCGATGCGATAGCCTTCCTTGCGCGCTTCGAGACCGAAGGCCAGGGTCAGCGGGCTCGACAGGCCGACATTGAACGGACGGCTGATGTCGGCGTTGAATACCAGCTGGTTATAGCGCAGCTGGCCGTCATAGAAGCTGGTCTGCGAGGCGGCGCCGTAGGACGCGTTGACGCTGTTGCGGGTGTAGAAGTTGAGTTCGTTGCCGCCGGCGGTCAGGCTGTAGTCCTGCGTCCAGTCACCGGTCTGGCCGTGCAGGCCGACGGTGGCCGAGGCGTCGCGCGACTTCAGATTGATGATCGGCTGGAAGCCGTTGGGATAGATGGACGCGACATTGCCCGAGGCCGTGGCATGGCGGAAGAAGGCCGCGCTCTTGCTGTCGTTCGAGGCAAAGCCGGCATTGCCGTAGATCTTCCAGGCATCGTTGATCGGCTTGCCGAAATTGGCGAAGATAGCGCCCGACTTCTGGTCCGGATCGCCGTAGCGCGTGGTAACGGTGGCCGGCGAGACCAGCGGATCGACATCGCCGCGGCTGGTGGCTTCACGCTTTTTCAGATCTGCCGACAGGGTGACGAAGCCGTCCGAACCGAGCGGCAGGCCGACCCAGCCGCTGACGTCGGTGGTGGCGCCGTCGTGGGCGGTGCGCGACGAATTGGCCGGCTTCACGTCGGTATCGTATTCGCCGTACGAAACATTGACGCCGCCGCCGTGATTGGCTTCGCGCAGGTGCAGGTTGACGACGCCGGCGATGGCGTCCGAACCGTATTGCGCCGAGGCGCCGTCACGCAGCACTTCGATGCGGTCGAGCGCGACTTCCGGAATGGCGTTGAGGTCGGTGGCGGCCGAACCCCGGCCGGCCGAACCGTTGATGTTGACCAGGGCCGAGGTGTGGCGGCGCTTGCCGTCCACCAGCACCAGGGTCTGGTCGGGCGACAGGCCGCGGAGCGTCGCCGGGCGGACGCTGTCGGTAGCATCCGTGCCGGAGGGACGGGGGAAGTTCAGGCTGGGGGCGACGCGCGACAGGCCTTGCGCCAGTTCGGTCGAGCCCTGGTTCTGCAGGCTCTGGCTGGTCACGACGTCGACAGGCACGACGCTCGACAGGCGCGAACGGTGCTGGGCGCGGCTGCCGGTGACGACGACGTCGCCGGTCTGGGCGGCTTCGGCGCCCGAGGTGTTTTGCGGGGCGGCCGTTTGGGCGAACGCGGCTTGCGCGCCGAACGACAGGGCCAGGGTCAGGCTGAGCGCCGTTGTGGTGAGGATGGCTGAGGTACGCATAGGGGGGAGGTCCTTATTGCTCTACGGGGTATGTGCGTCTTATTTCCGACATGTTCGGTTTTAATTGCGCCATATTTGGACCCATAGCGCCGTGGTTTAAAGGGCCGTTTGATCAGAAAAAAATTAAAATAAGACCTTAGAAATTCTAACCGTCGCAATTGAGACCAAATCCGTGACGTGAAAGTCCTTGTTATTGCAGGGTTTTCATGTCTTCCCCATTGGCGCGAGCTTGCCTCCCGCAAGGCGCGCATATTCGTAGGAATGTTGCGGTAAATGAAAAAGGGCGTTCGCCGAACACGAACACGGGGCGCATCTGGCCGGATTTTGACCAAGAAAAAGCCCCGCGAGTGCGACTCGCGGGGCTTTGGCTTTTCAGGCCGGATAAGCCGGTGAGGCTTAGGCTTCGTAGGGCGCGTCGGCCATGGCAGCGCCGGCGCCGCCTTCGAGCATGTCGGCCGCGGCGGCTTCGTCAGCCAGGCGGTCTTCCTCGAATTGCGACGCGATGACGTTTTCACCGGCGGCCTGGCGATCGGCTTCGTCCTGGCTGCGGGCCACGTTCACCGAGAGGGTGATCGCGACTTCGGCGTGCAGGCGGACCTTCAGGCTGTGGACGCCCAGGGTCTTGATCGGCGTATCCAGAACGATCTGGTTGCGCTCGACCTTGCTGCCGGCTTCGGCGATGGCGTCCGCGACGTCACGGGCGTTGACCGAACCGTAGAGCTGGCCGGTGTCGCCGGCCTGGCGGATGATCACGTAGGTCGAACCGTCCAGCGCCTCGGCCGACTTTTCGGCAGCCGACTTGGCGGCGGCGTTACGGGCGACGATCTGTTCCTTCTGGGCCTCGAAGACCTTCAGGTTGGCAGCCGTGGCGCGCAGGGCCTTGTGGCGGGGCAGGAGGTAGTTGCGGGCAAAACCGTCCTTGACACCGACGACGTCGCCGATGGTGCCGAGGTTTTCCACGCGTTCAAGCAGAACAACTTTCATATGCGTCTCTCCTTACTTCACGACGTAAGGCAGGAGCGCGAGGAAGCGGGCGCGCTTGATGGCCTTGGCCAGTTCGCGTTGCTTCTTCTGGCTGACAGCCGTGATGCGCGACGGCACGATCTTGCCGCGCTCGGAAATGTAGCGCTGCAGGAGCTTGACGTCCTTGTAGTCGATCTTCGGCGCGTTGGCGCCCGAGAACGGGCACACCTTGCGGCGACGGAAGAACGGACGGCGGGCGGGGCTATTGCCGACGGGCGAACCGACGGCGGCGGGAGCGGTATCTTCAGCCATTGTCGATGTCCTTACTCAGCAAAGGTGGTTTCGGAGGGGCCACGGTCCGAACGCTCGGGGCGTTCCGGACGGTCGCGGCGGGCCAGGATCGGCGACAGTTCGAGGTCGAGCTCTTCGACGCGGACGGTCATGTAACGGATGACGTCTTCGTTGATCGACAGCTGGCGTTCCATTTCCTTGACGGCGGCAGCCGGGGCGTCGATGGCGAGGAGCGAATAGTGGCCCTTGCGGTTCTTCTTGACGCGGTAGGTCAGGTTGCGCAGACCCCAGTATTCAATCTTGGCGATGTGGCCGCCATTTTCTTCGATGAGGTGCTTGAGCTGGTCGTTGAGCGCTTCGGCCTGTTGCGGCGAAACGTCTTGTCGTGCGATCACGACATGTTCGTAATACGGCATTTGTATCCTCTTCCGATGAGAAGGGTGGCATGCCTCTGAGCGGAAGTCTCTTGAGGCACGATGGTTCAGTGGATCCGCGAATGCGGCTGACCACCCTTCAGGGGAGCGCCCTCATAGACGAGACGCTCCCGAAACGCAAGGGTTTAACCGGCTCAAGCGCCGCAGGGGCTCGCACAAACGTGCGCGGCGGCCAAAGACCGAAAAGATTGGCGCCCTTGCCAGCGGCGCCTTCGCCGCTGGACGTTCAGAACAGGTATCGCTTCCTTAGTCGGCGCCGACGGCCTTGAGCAGGGCCGGGACGTGGGTCGAAGCGTCGCCGTCGGCGTGGACAAAGGCGATCTTGCCGTCCTGGCCGACGACGTATGAGATGCGGTTGGCCATGTTCATGCCGGCCATCTGGGCGTCGTAGGACTTGGTCACGTCGCCATTGAGGTCAGAGACGACCGTGAACTTGCCCTGGCACGTCTGGGCCGAGAACCGTTGCAGGGTGCCCATGTCGTCGGTCGAGACGCCGACCACGGTGACGTGCTTCGTTTTGAACTTGTCGACGGCTTCGGAAAACTGGTGCGCTTCCAGCGAGCAGCCGCCGGTGAAAGCCTTGGGATAGAAGTAGACCACGACGGGGCCGGACTTGAGCGCGTCGGCCAGCGAGAAGCTGTCGACCTTGCCGTCTGTGGCGGCGTTGCGCTTGAAGACAGGAGCGGTGTCGCCGACCTTGAGCGCGGCCAGGGCCGGCGAGGCAGCCACCAGGGACATGGCGGCGAACGTAAGGACAAAGCGTTTCATCAGACGTCTCCTCTTGTAAACGATGACATGACTAAACCCGTTGGGTTCGCACAGCAAGAGGCAACGGGCGCCGTCAGTCCGGCGGATTGTTTTTAAGCAGGAAGTCCATGGTTGCGGTCAGCATTTGAAGGCGGGTTTCGCCGGTTGACAGCCAATGATCTTCGCCCTTCAGGGTGACGAATTCGACCGGCTTCCCGGCGGCCTTCAGGGCGTCCGCCATTGATTTGCTCTGCTGATAGGGCACTGTCGTGTCATCCTTGCCGTGAATAAGCAGGATAGGCACGGTGACGCGATCGATATGACGGATCGGAGAGGCATCGGCCCAGTTCGCCGGATCGCCCAGATAGCGTTTCCAGTAAAGCACAGTCTGGTTTTCCTGACTGGCGCCTTTCTGGCCCACGGCGCTGACCATGTCGGCGATGTCGGATATGCCGGCATAGGATACGGCGCACCGGTAAACACCGGGATCGAGAGTCGGCCCCGCCAACGCCGCGTAGCCGCCATATGAATAGCCGACGATGCAGACGCGCTTGGAGTCGATCGTTCCCTGTGACGCGAGGAAGCGGACGCCGTCGCTGAGGTCGGTTTCCATTGTCTTGCCCCATTGGCCGTAGCCGGCGGTGACGAAGGCACGGCCATATCCGGACGAGCCCCGGAAGTTCGGTTGCAGGACGGCATAGCCGCGCGACGCGTAGGCATTGACGTCCCACTGATAGCCCAGGTCGTCCCGCGCTTCGGGCCCGCCGTGCGGCAGGACGATCAGCGGCAGGTTCTTGGCGGCCTTTCCGGGGGGCAGGGTCAGATAGCCATGGATGACGGTGCCGTCGGCGGCCTTGTATTCGATGGGCTTCTTTTCGGTGATCCATTCCGGTGGAACGTCGGGATAGGCCTGGCCGACCTGAAGCGTCTGGCCGCTACCGAAGTCGATATAGGTATAGGTTCCGGAATCGTCCGAACCTTCGCTGTAGACCACGGTCTTTTTCAGATCATCCCGCGCGATCGCGCTGATACGCGTCCGGTATCCGGGAAAGGCGTGTTCGACAAGGCCGGGCAGGGGCTTCAGCTCAGGGTCGAAATAGTCGTAGTGGATCCAGTCGTCCGAATAGCTGAAGCCGGCCAACGTATGAGTCTGCGGGTTGTGCAGCGTGGACATCCGGTCTTCGGGATCGAACTTCAGCTCGGTTTGCGAGCCGTCGGGCGCGACCTCGAAATAGCGTTGTGCCTTTTCGCCGACCGGGTAGTAGAGGAGGGCCGTGTTGGCTGTGCGGCCAAGCCCCTCAAGGCTGGGCGTATCGATGCTGTTGGTAAGGGAAAAGGCTGTTTTCCATGAGGGGGACGGCAGTTGGAGCGACCAGAGATTTTTGTCCTGCTGGTACTCGCTGCGGGCAACCATCTTGCCCTGATTGTCGAAGATCCAACCGTCGGTATTGTCGTCGCCCTGGTCCAACGGCATCGCCTGCCCGTTCGAGGCATCGAAAGCGTTCAGATTGAGGAAGTAGTGGGCGCGGATGACGCCGGGAGCCACCACATAGGCCTTTCCCTGACGTGTTATGAGCGACACACCGCCGCTGATCACCGGGAAATAGTCGGGCCAGGCATTGTACAGCGACACGCTCTTGCCCGTCCGCGGCGTATATATGAAGGCCGTGAAAAGCTCCGACCGGGTGTTGGTATAGTACTCGATCTCGGTCGTCAGTGAGGTTTCCACGACAAGGTGTTCGTTGTCCGCCCACATGAGGTCGCGGATCTTGACGTCCCCCAGCGGCTGGACCTTGGGTGTGCCCGCTTTCACGTCGAAATCGACGATGACGGGGCCTGTCGCCTTCTGCAGTATCATGGCGATGTGGTTGCCGTCCGGCGACAAGGCGACCTGGTCGACGGCCGGCAGCTTGCCGAAAGCCGACAATGGTGGCGGCGGACTCTGTGGCGCAGGCGTCTGCGCTTGTGCGGTCAAGGCCAACCCGAGAGAAAAGACCGATAGAGCGGTCGAAGCATAAAAACGCATCGCCTGGTACCCCCTTACGCGCACATCATCCTGAAGAGACTCCATAATAAATGCAAATGTAACGGGTTCCGCAAGCCTCGATTTCGTGCAGTTCGCCGAATCGCGTTGAAAATCTTGCTCTTCCCGGCGGATTGTCCTAACCAGTGCCGTTTTTTGAAGCCTGATAGGTGATGTATGACTTTGGCCTTTGTTTTCCCCGGTCAGGGCTCGCAGAGCGTCGGCATGGGCGCCGACCTCTATGATAACTTCCCGCGCGCCCGCGAGGTGTTCGACGCCGTCGACGAGGCGCTGGGCCAGAATCTGTTCGCCCTGATGCGCGAGGGGCCCGAAGACCAGTTGACCCTGACCGAGAACGCCCAGCCGGCCATCATGGCGGTGTCGCTGGCCGTGGCGCGCGTACTGGAAGGCGATTTCGGCGTGGCCTGTTCCGCCGCGAAATATGTCGCCGGCCATTCCCTGGGTGAATATTCGGCGCATGCGGCCTCCGGCACCTTTTCCCTGGCCGACACCGCCCGGCTCCTGAAGCTGCGCGGCCAGGCTATGCAGCGCGCCGTGCCCGTGGGCGTCGGCGCCATGGCGGCCCTGATCGGCAAGGCCGACCTGGCCCTGGCCGAAGCCGCCTGCGAGGCCGGCCAGGCGGTGGGCGTCGTGGTCGTCGCCAATGACAACAATGCCGGCCAGATCGTCATCTCGGGCGAAAGGGCCGCCGTCGACCTGGCGGTCGAAAAGGCCAAGGAACTGGGCGCCAAGGCCGCCATGCTTAATGTCTCGGCGCCGTTCCATTGTCCGTTGATGCAGCCGGCCGCCGACGAGATGCGCGAGGCGCTTTCGAAAGTGACGATCAATGCGCCGGTCTCGACCCTGGTCGCCAATGTCACGGCGCGCCCGGTCGGCGATGCGTCCGAGATCGCGGCCCTTCTGGTCCGGCAGGTCACCGGCCGCGTACGCTGGCGCGAGTCCGTCGAATGGCTGGGCGGCGAAGGCGGGGCGACCCGTGTCGCCGAACTGGGCGCCGGCAAGGTGCTGACCGGCATGATCAAGCGTATCGCTCCCGAAGTTTCCGCCGTGGCGCTCAATTCGGCCGCCGATTTCGAGGCCTTCGCCCAGTCGCTTAAATAAGACCTTGCGTTAACCTTCGGCCTTGCCCTTCGGAAGACATTGGCCTAAAGGCGCGCAAATCCAAAACGCGAGAGGAATCGCATGTTCGAACTGACCGGCAAGACTGCCCTGGTAACGGGCGCCACCGGAGGCCTGGGCGCCGAGATCGCCCGCGCGCTCCATGCCCAGGGCGCCAAGGTCGTGCTGTCCGGCACGCGCGAAGCCGTGCTGAACGACCTGGCCGCCGAACTGGGCGACCGTGCCGTGGTCGCCGCCGCCAACCTGTCGGACGCCGCCCAGGTCGACGGCCTGGTCGCCAAGGCCGAAGAGGCCGCGGGCGCAGGCCTCGACATCCTGATCGCCAATGCCGGCATCACGCGCGACGGCCTGATCCTGCGCATGAAGGACGAGGACTGGGAAACGGTCATCAAGGTCAACCTGGAAGCCTATTTCCGCCTGGCGCGCGCCGCCACCAAGGGCATGATGAAGCGCCGCTTCGGCCGTATCATCGGCATCACCTCGGTCGTCGGCGTCACCGGCAATCCCGGCCAGACCAACTACGCGGCGTCCAAGGCCGGCATGATCGGTTTCTCCAAGGCCCTGGCCCAGGAAGTCGCCTCGCGCAACATCACCGTCAACTGCATCGCGCCCGGTTTTATCGCCTCGCCGATGACAGACGAGTTGAATGACGCCCAGCGCGCCACCATCTTGGGACGGATACCGGCGGGCGCGCTTGGCGCCGGCACGGATATCGCCGCGGCGGCCGTGTACCTGGCCAGCGCCGAGGCGGGCTACGTCACCGGCCAGACGCTTCACGTCAACGGCGGTATGGCGATGATCTAAGCGCATCCCGAAAAGTGTGACGCACTTTTCGGACAAAGATGCGCGACAAGCGAAAATCAGATCATCGCTTCGATGATCTGAGGCCGGTAAAGGCTTCATATGTTGCAACCCCTTGAGCGTTTGGGGTAAGAAGGCGCGAAATGGCTTGAATCGCGCCGTATGTGTGAATACAAGTCGAAACCGGATTCTGATTGCCCCGGCGGGTCTAGGCATTGGCCACCCCGGACGAGGGATCTGAAAAGTCTAAACCTCTGAAGGGACTATAAATGTCTGATGTTCTTGAACGTGTTCGCAAGATTGTGATCGACCACCTGGATGCTGATCCGGACAAGGTCACGGAAAAGGCGAGCTTCATCGACGATCTGGAAGCCGACAGCCTCGACATCGTCGAACTGGTCATGGCTTTCGAAGAGGAATTCGATATCGAAATCCCCGATGACTCGGCCGAGCACATCCTGACGGTCGGCGACGCCGTCAACTACATCCAGGAAAAGCTGGCTGCCTAAGGCCTGACCATGGCTTTTCACGGAGCGCGGTTCACAGGCCCTTGAATTTCACGGGGTTTGGCCGCGCTCTGTTCGTTTTGAGCGTAAGATATATAGGGACGCAGCCGTCCTCCCGGGAAGTCAGGGACGGCCGCAAAGGGTGGAAACTACATGGTTCGTCGCGTCGTCATTACCGGTCTGGGCCTGATCTCGCCTCTGGGCGCAGGCGTCGACATCACCTGGAAGCGCCTGCTTGACGGCCAGTCCGGTGCAGGCAAGATCACCGCCTTCGATACCACCGACTATGCCTGCCAGGTCGCCTGTGAAGTGCCGACCGTGGAAGGCCGCGGCGGCGGCGGGCCCGACATCGAAGGCTCCTTCGACCCGTCCAAGGTGCTGTCCAACAAGGAACGGCGCAAGATCGACGACTTCATCCTGTACGCCATCGCGGCCTCGGATGAGGCGCTGAACGACGCCAATTGGCACCCTGAAGCGCAGGAAGACCAGGTCCGTACCGGCGTGATGATCGGTTCGGGCATCGGCGGCCTCGGCATCATCGCCGAAACCGCGCTGGAACTGCGCGACAAGGGGCCGAAGCGCATTTCGCCCTTCTTCATCCCGTCCTCGCTGATCAACCTGGCGTCGGGCCAGGTGTCGATCCGCCACGGCCTCAAGGGCCCGAACCACTCGGTTGTCACGGCCTGCGCCACGGGCGCCCACGCCATCGGCGACGCCGCGCGTCTGATCGCCCACGGCGACGCCGACGTCATGGTGGCCGGCGGCGCGGAATCGGCGATCGTGCCGATCGGCATCGCGGGCTTCATCGCCTGCCGCGCCCTGTGCACGGCCTTCAACGACGAACCGACCAAGGCGTCGCGCCCCTACGACAAGGACCGTGACGGCTTCGTCATGGGCGAAGGCGCCGGCATCGTCGTGCTGGAAGAATACGAACACGCCAAGGCGCGCGGCGCGAAGATCTACGCCGAAGTCCTGGGCTATGCCCTGTCGGGCGACGCCTACCACATCACCGCCCCGTCGGAAGACGGCGACGGCGGCTACCGCGCCATGGTCGCCGCGGCCAAGGACGCCGGCGTCGATCCGTCGGAAATCGACTACGTCAATTCGCACGGCACTTCCACCATGGCCGACGGTATCGAGCTCAGGGCCATCGAGCGCTTCTGGGGCGAACGCGCCAAGACAGGGACGGTTTCGTCGACCAAGTCGGCGGTTGGCCACCTGCTGGGCGGCGCCGGCGCCGTCGAAGCCATCTTCTGCACCCTGGCGCTGCGCGACCAGATCGTGCCGCCGACGCTCAATCTCGACAATCCTGATGTCGAAACCGCCATCGACCTGGTTCCGCACAAGGCGAAAAAGATGACGATCCGCAAGGTCATGTCGAATTCGTTCGGTTTCGGCGGCACCAATGCCGCGCTGATCCTCGGCCAGGTCGAGGGTTAAGGTCGTGGCGCGGGGCGGGGAACCTTCGAAACGCAGCCTTCTGGCGCCGCTGGCCGGTCTTGCGGGGGGCGTCGTCCTGCTGACCCTGGCCCTGATCCTGTTCAGCTATTCGCTGCTGTTCAGCCCCGGGCCGCGCGCCGATACCGAAGTCACCTTCCCGCGCGGCATGAGCGTCGCTGGCATGGGGCAGCAACTCGAAAAGCAGGGCGTCATTCATTCGGCCCTGGTGTTCCGTGTCGCCGCCAAGATGGGCGGCCGGTCCAAGGGCCTGCACGCCGGCACCTACCTCTTCCCCAAGGGCGCCTCGATGATGGCTGTCCTCAAGCAGATCGAAGACGCGCGCGTCGAGCAGACCTATGTGACCATCCCCGAAGGCCGCACCTCGGCCCAGGCCGTGCGCGTGCTGATGGCGACGCAGGGGCTGACCGGCGACGTCGACGTGCCGCCGGAAGGCTCTATCCTGCCGGAAAGCTATCTTTACCAGCGCGGCGAGACGCGCCAGGCGGTGCTGGACCGCATGCTGCAGGCCGGGCGCAAGACGCTTGACGAACTGTGGGCGACGCGGGCCAAGGGACTGCCGTTCTCTACCAAGGAACAGGCCCTGATCATGGCGTCGGTGGTCGAACGCGAAACCGGCCTGCCGGCCGAGCGTCCGCGCGTCGCCGCCGTGTTCGTCAACCGCCTGAAGAAGGGCATGCGCCTCGAATCCGATCCGACCGTCATCTATGGCGTGTCGCATGGCGAACCGCTGGGCCGCGGGCTGCTCAAGTCCGAGATCGAAACCCCGACGCCGTGGAACACCTATACCAACAGCGGCCTGCCGGTGACGCCGATCGGCAATCCGGGCCGCGCCTCGATTGCCGCCGTGCTCAATCCCGCCAAGACCGAAGACCTGTACTTCGTCGCCGACGGCACGGGCGGCCACGTTTTCGCGGCCACCTATGAACAGCACCTGGCCAATGTCGCCCACTGGCGCCAGATCGAAGGCCAGGTGAACCACTATTCGACGCCGGCCTACGATGCGTCTTCCGCCCAGGCGCAGGTTTCAGCCGCCGGAACCATGGCCGAGATCAAGCCGTCGACGCCGGCCGCGCCGGCGGTGCGCCTGCGCGCCAAATCCTGACTCTATCCGCCCGGGAGGTAAGTCCATGGCCATTTCCAGCATGACCGGCTTTGCCCGTTGCGACGGTACGTACGGCGGGATCGCCTGGACGCTTGAGGTCAAGAGCGTCAATGGCCGCAACCTCGATATCAAGTACCGCACGCCGCCGGGCTTCGAGGCTGCCGAGCGGCTTGGGCGCGAACTGTCGAAGGCGCGCTTTACCCGCGGCCAGATGAATCTCAACCTGTCGGTCTCGTCTGCCGCCGCGCAGACCGGTGTCAGCCTGAACCGTGACGTCCTCGAAGTCTATCTGGCGGCCAGCCAGGCCCTGGTCGAGGAAGGCAAGGCGACGACCCCGTCGGCTGACGGTCTTTTGGGCTTGCGTGGGGTCATCGAGACCTCGGGTGAGGACCGCACCGAGCTCGACGAGGCCGGCGAAGCCGCATTGGCGGGCGATCTCGCCGTCCTGTTCGACCGCCTGAAGGCGGCGCGCGACGGCGAAGGCCGGGCGCTGGAGATCGTGCTCAAGGGCCATCTGGTCACCATGGCCGCCGCCGTCGAGCGCGCCAAAGTCCTGGCGGACCAACAGGTCGACGTCATCCGCGAACGCTTCACCCGCCGTCTCGACGACATCCTGCCGGTCGAGATGAAGGAGACCGTCGAGGACCGCATCGTGCAGGAAGCCGCCATGCTGGCCGGCAAGGCCGATGTACGCGAGGAACTGGACCGCCTGACCTCGCACCTCGAACAGGCGCACACCCTGATCGACGCGGAAAGCGCACCCGGACGCAAGCTCGACTTCCTGGCGCAGGAATTCATGCGCGAAGCCAACACTCTGTGTTCGAAATCGGCCTTCATAGAATTGACGCAAACCGGTCTGGAGCTTAAGGCCGTGATCGACCAGTTTCGCGAACAGATTCAGAATGTGGAGTAAGCCATGACCGTCAACCCCGAAGGACACGGCTTTCAGAAGATCCGGCGCGGGCTGATGCTCATCGTCGCCGCGCCGTCGGGCGCCGGTAAGACGTCCCTGTGCCGCCGCCTGGTGGCCGACCATTCCGACCTCGACCTGTCGGTCTCGGTGACGACGCGCGGGCCGCGTCCGGGCGAAAAGGACGGCCGCGAATACCATTTCATCGACAATGCCGAAATGGACCGCCTGATCAAGGATCATGCCTTCCTGGAGTACGCCTCTGTCCATGACGCGCGCTACGGTTCGCCGAGAGAGCCGGTCGAGCGTGCGCTCAGCCACGGCAAGAACGTGCTGTTCGATATCGACTGGCAGGGGGCGCAGCGCATCTCGGCCAAGGCGCCGTCCGACGTGGTGCGCGTCTTCATCCTGCCGCCGTCGATGGCTGAACTGAACCGCCGGCTGGTGGCGCGTGCCCAGGACGACGATGACGTCATCCAGCGCCGCATCTCGCGCGCCAAGAGCGAGATCTCGCACTGGGCGGAATACGACTACGTCATCCTCAACGACGATTTCGACCGCTCCTATGCCGAGCTGGTCCATATCTATCATGCCGAAATCTCGCGGCGGTCGCGCGGCCTGTGGATATCGCCCTTCGTCGACGAACTGATGGTCGAGAAGATCTGACATGGACGCGCAGTTGCTGATCCTGTGTGGGCTGACCTTCGTCATTCACCTGATCGGCACGCTGGCCTATTCGGTACGCATCGCCGGCGTGCGCACGCGGCGCATTGCGGTTTCGCTGGCCCTGTTCAGCATGCTGGCCCTGTTGTCGCGCATGTCCAACGTCTTCCTCAGTCCCTATCTCGGCAAGCGCGTCGAGCAGCATCTGGTACCCGGCGGCACGGGCTCGCTGTTCGCCGACTTCCAGTGGCTGCTCCTGTCCGCGACGCTGGCGACGATCGCCGGCGGGCTGCTGATCCCGACCTTTCAGCGCCTGTTCTCGCGTGCGGTCCTGCACTTCCAGGCGCATCGCTCGATCCCGAAGCTGATGATGCACGCCGTCTTCAAGGGCGGGGTCGGCTATGTCCGCGACGCGGCGTGTGTTCCGGCCGCGGCCAATGTCGTCGCTGTACGCGGGCACGGGATTTCTCCTGGCATCACAGTGCTGAACGTAGGCGCCGTGGCGCTGCTGACGACAGGCGTGTTCGCGGCCTACTATGCCGGGGCGCTCGATCCAGCCGTGCGGCTGACCTCCAGCGGCCTGTCGGGCATCATCAACGGCGCCGCGACCATCGTGATGGCGTTGTTCATCGATCCGCACATGTCGGGCATGACCGATGACGTCATCGACGGGCGTGTGTCGGAACCGCAGTTCCGCAAGGCCGTGGTGTGGCTGGTCGGCAGCCGTCTGGCGGGGACGGTGTTGGCGCAGGTCCTTCTGCTGCCGGCGGCGCTGCTGATCGTGACCGTGGCGCGAGCTATCTGAGGCTGATTTCCGCCATTTTGAGGAAGGCTTCGGGAGCGACGGTTTCGGCGCGCGCCGTCGGATCGATGCCGGCCTTGTCGAGCAGGGCTTCGCCGCCGACGCTTTTCAGCGACGAGCGCAGCATCTTGCGGCGCTGGCCGAAGGCGGCGGCGGTGAGCTTTTCCAGGGCGCGCACGATGCGGTCTTCGGGCTGGACGGCTTTCGGCGTCAGCTTGACCACGGCGCTGTCGACCTTGGGCGGCGGCGTGAAGGCGCGCGCCGGCAGGTCCATGATCTTCTCACAGTCGCACAGGCACTGCGCCAGGACGCTAAGCCGGCCGTAGTCGTCGCCGCCGACGGGCGCCACGATGCGCAGGGCGACTTCGAGCTGGAACATCAGCGTCATCGAGGCCGGGCGCCACGGCCCCGTCAGCCACTTGACCAGCAAGGGCGTGCCGACATTGTACGGCAGGTTTGAAACGACGTGCGACTTGCAAGCGGTCGCATCGGGGGATGGTTGCTGGCTATCGGCAAGCAATTGCAATTCGTCGACCTTGAGCGCATCGCCTTCGATGACGTCGAAGCGATCGCCGTAGACGCCTTTCAGCTCGCCCAGCAGTTCGATGAACCGGGAATCCTTTTCGACCGCAAGTATCCTGGCCGCGCCGGTCTCCAGCAGGGCGCGCGTCAGGCCGCCGGGCCCGGGGCCGACCTCGATGACGATATCGCCGTCGAACGGACCGCCCAGGCGCACGATCTTGCGCGTGATGTTGAGGTCGAGCAGGAAGTGCTGGCCGAACGCTTTCTTCGCCATCAGGCCGTGCTGTTCCAGGCTTTCGCGAAGCGTAGGCAAGGCGTCGGGCGTCATGCGGCGGCTCCCGTCAGCGAACGGTTGGCGGCGATGGCCGATGCCTGGCGCAGCGCGTTTATAAAGCTGTCGGCGCGCGCCTGGCCTTTACCGGCGATGCCGAAGCCCGTGCCGTGGTCGGGAGAGGTGCGCACGATGGGCAGGCCCAGGGTGATGTTGACTCCGCCCCAGAAGTCGAGCGTCTTCAGCGGAATGAGACCCTGGTCGTGATACATGCACACGGCTGCGTCATAGCCCGCGCGCGCCTCGTCGTGGAACAGGGTGTCGGCGGGGAACGGGCCGGAAACGGAAAGACTTTCGTTTTGCAAGCTGGTTATGGCCGGGCGGATGATGTCGATTTCCTCGGTCCCTATCGTGCCGTCTTCGCCGGCGTGCGGGTTCAGCCCGCAGACCGCCAGGCGCGGCGCGGCGATACCGAAGTCGCGGACCAGGGCGTCGTGGGTGATACGGATCAGGTACGACAGGTCCGCGCCCGACAGGCTGGCGGCCACGTCTTTCAGCGGCGTATGGATGGTCGCCAGGACGACGCGCAAGTCCTTCGCGGCCAGCATCATGACCGGCGTGGGCGCGATCTCGGCGCCATGGGGACGGCACAACTCGGCCAGGAATTCCGTATGGCCGGGAAAGCGGAAGCCGGCGCCGTAGAGCACCGACTTGGCGATCGGGGCGGTGATCAGGGCGCGCGCTTCGCCCGACAGGCACAAGGCCACGCCGTGCTCGATCCAGTCGATGATGTGCGGGGCATGAGCCGCGTCGGGCCGGCCCGTCACGGCCGGCTGCGACAGCGGCCGGTCGATGACGGGAAGGGCGTCGGCAAAGCCGGCGCCGGTATCGCCGGGGCCCGCGATCACCGTGACCGGGATGCCTTGCGTTGAGAGGATCGATGCATCGCCGATGACGCAGAAGGCCAGCTTGGCATCGTCATGGACGGCGCGCCAGGCGGCGGCCACGATCTCGGGGCCTATGCCACAGGGATCGCCAAGACTGACGCACAGGGGAGGGATAGGGTTCATCGCCCGGGTTTACGAGCCCGGGCGTGTCGTTGCAAGTATTTGGGCAAGTATTTCGGCAAGCCTACTGCTTGTTCTCGATGGTCGCGGCGCCGCGCAGCTCGCGCAGGTAACGCTTGCCCAGCATGGCCAGGCGTTCGTTGACCAGATTGCCTTCGACCTGTTCGCGGCCGACGGCATTGTCGCCGGCCAGCTGGCGGTCGCAGACATAGAGGACGTTGACGTTCTGCGCATTGCGCATCGGCGTCGTCGATTGGTTTTCCTTGAGCGGACGCAACGCCTGGGCGTAGTCCGTCTTCAGCAGGCTCAGCTGGGCGTCGCCGAGGTTCGCCGTCTGGATGCCCTGAACGTGGGCGGTCTCGACCGCGTCGCAGGTCTTCACGCGGCTGCGGAAACCTTCCAGCTGGGCTTCGGCGGCCTGGACTTGGGCCGGCGAGGCGTTGGCCGGCAGCGGCACGGCGGCCTGGCGGACATTGAAGATCATGTCCGAATTGCCGTCCGACTTCTGACGGAGCAGGAAGATGTAGACGCCGTCCTTGGTGGTGACGGGCTGGCTCATCTGACCGGCCGTCAGCGTCTTGAGCACGTTTTCGATCTGCGGATCGATATTGCCGGATACCTGCCAGCCCTCATCGCCGCCCTGGGCGGCCGACGGGGCGTTGGAGAACTGGTGCGCCACGGCCTGGAACGGTGCGGCCTTGGCCTGCATCTGTTCGTAGAGCTGTTGGGCGCCCTTCTGGGCGTTGTCGATGCCGCCGGCCTGGGCGGGATCGAGGAAGATTTCCGAGACGAGATATTGCGGCTTCTGGCCGTCGGCGATGATCTTGTCCATCGTCGCATCGACCTGCGCCTTGCCGACCGCGGCGTTGGAGTGATAGCGGCCGCCGACCAGTTCGCTCCAGCCGCTCTGCGCCGAAATCTGGTCGCGGAGGGTCTGGGGCTCGATGCCGACCTTCTTGAGTTCGCCCAGCAATTGCGGGCCCGTCATGTTGCTCTGGCGCGCCATGCGGGAAATCTCGTCGTCGATTTCCTTGTCGGTCACCTTGACCTTCCAGTGGTCCATTTCCTGCTTTTGCAGGCGTTCGTCGATCAGGCTGTTGAGCGCCTGCTGCTGGAAGGCGGCATAGTTGTCGTTGGTCACCTGCACGCCCGACGTCACGATCAGCAGCAGCATGCGCTGCTTGAGGTCGTACGAGGTGATCATGTCGTCGTTGACACCGACCAGCATGCCTTCGCCCAGCGCCGGCAGTTGCGGCTTTTCGGTGTTCTGTCCCAGGGCAGGCTGGGAAGCCTGGGCGGCGGCGCCGGTGTCCGGCGTCGGGGACATGGAAAGATCCGGCAGGCCGGATTGTTGGGCAAGGGCCGGGGCACAGGCGAGCGCACCCGCCGCAAGCGCGATCAGGCTGGCCCGCGTCGTATAACGGGGCAGGCGGGCAAGCGCTCGGGGAAGGTTCGGCAGGATCGGCATGGTCGGTTGAAAACCTTGAGGAATTGCGTCAGCGGACGTCGGTGAAGTCGGAGTTTGACTTGGTCAATGTGGGGAAATTAAGGCGGAAGAATATCGTGGAAGTCGGCTTGCCGTTATGGGCGTAGAGGTTGCTTTGGTTGCGCTGGTAGACCAGTTCGTACCAGATGCAGTCGTTGCGGTAAATGGCGCTGACGGTCGAACGGCGCCACGTATCGGCCACCAGGTCACGGTCGAGGCGGGCCGCGATCCCCCAGTTCTTGGTGAAGAAGTGCCGGCCGTACAGCTGGAAGTCGCGGTAGTTGTCGCCGAAGCGTTGCAGCTTGCCGTTGGCGGTAAGGGTCGGCACCGCGAGAATATCGTTGAAGATATAGCGCGCCGTGGCCTCGGTGTTCTTGCGGACCACGCTCAGGCCCCATTCCCCCTGGGCCAGGCGGAAGGTGTCGCTGTCCATGCGGAGGCGGGTGTAGCCGTAAAGCCCCTTGCCCGTGTCGAAGCTGGCGTCGGCCACCCAGTCGGAGTTCTGCCGGCCGAGACCGGACGGATCGTAGCTGTAGGTCGTGCCGTTCAGCACGACATTGCGCAGGAACTGGGCTTCCGGCTTGTCGCGCAGGGTGCGGCCGATCAGGCCGTCGAGTTGCAGGCCCGAATCGAACTTGAGCTGGGAATGCAGGCCCAGATTGAGGCGCCGCCCGCCTTCGTAGATGTCGAAGCCGGGCGACTTGTTGGCGCGGAACAGCGTCGTCGTATCGAATTCCAGCGACTGGCTGTCTTCGGTCGGCAGGTACGGGCTGGTTTGCGCGTCGGGCGAAATGGCCAGTTGCGCGATGGGTTCCAGCACCATCGTCGCGGCCTTCATTCGACGGACCAGGGGGTAGCTCAGGTCGAGGCCGACCGTGCTGAGATCGCGCGAGACGTTGTAGGCTTGGCCCGTCGTGTCGAGATTGGTCTCATGGTACTCGTCGTGGCGCAGGTCGACGAACGGACCCCAGACCAGGCCGCCGCCCGTCGTCATATGGCCGTACCACGACGCGCCGACGCTGAGGCGCGCCGTGTCGTAGGGCGACTGGTTGGTGTCCGCCAGCGGCGGCGCGCCGGACGACGGCAGGTAGATCTTGTGCTTGAGGATCAGCCCGTCCAGCGACAAGGTCGCTTGGCCGCCCAGGAAGCGATGGTCCGGCGACCAGTAGGCCTCGATCATCGGCGCCATGACCGGATAGAGGCCGGAGCTGAGTGCGAACGGCACATCGGTCCGCGTCGTCGTTCCGCTGAACGGCAGGCCGGTCACCGGATCGAGGAAGCCCGCGACGGCCAGGCTCTGGAAGTTCGCCATCGACAGCGAAACGTAGGAGGTCGGGGTCTGGCGCGTCAGATGGAACTGATTGATCAGTTCACGGGAGTCGGCGGTCCATTCTCCGACCTGGTCGAACGCATTGTCGATGCTGTAGCGCTCGAAGAAGTTGGCGTAGTTGTAAGGTCTTCCGGTCAGCCGGTCGATAAAGCCCGAGCGGTCCTTGACGTGCTGTGCCGTGAAACTCCAGCGCCAGTCCTCGTTGATCTTGAAGGCGCCGTCGGCCAGCAGGTAGTCGCGCGAATCCGCGGTGCCCGTGCGCTTGCCGTCGCTGCCGAACATGGTCTCGTTGGTAAAGCCGAAGCGGGCGCGGAATTCGCCGGAATAGAAGTGGCGGTCGAATTCCATATTAAGCAGCGGATTGATGCCGGCATTGAACTGCGGGCTGATGATCAGCGCGCTGTAGGGCGAGATCGACCACAGATAGGGCTGTTCGTAGGAGAAGCCGCCGCGCTTGCGCGAGAATAGCAGTTTCGGAGTCAGGAAGCCCGAGGCGCGGGCCAGTTCCGGGTCCGGCGTCCACATGTACGGCGTGTACAGGACCGGCACGCCCTGCAGCTTGATGATGGCGTTGTTGTAGAACACCATCTTCTTGTCTTTGCGCTGCGTGATCTGCGACGCCTGGATCGACCAGGACGGTTCCGTCGTCGTGCCGTGTTTTCGGCAGAGCTCGCAGGGCGTGTAGATGATGTTGGTCAGGCGCGTCGTGTAGTCGTTGACGCGATCCACCCGGCGGGCAAAGACCTTGGCATTGTCCTTGTCGATGGCGGCGAAGTTCTCGCTTGAGCCCGATTCTTCCGTGCCGCTGTAGGTGATGCGGTCCGAATACTGGATCGAACCGTCATCATTGATCGTCTGCGTATGACCTTCGGCGACCGTGATATCGGTCTGCGAATTGTAGGTGATCTTGTCCGCGCGGATGATCTTGTCCTTGTACCGCATCTGGACATGGCCGGTCGCGACGAACTGCGTCGTGTCGGGTTGCACGATCTGGTCGGCCTCGACATAGGCCGAGCCCGGGACCAAGCCGTCGGGACCTGGCAGGTCCGCCTGCTGGCGGCCGTTCGCCGTCGCCGCCACGGCAGCCGCGGGCTTGGCGGTGGCGGACGCGGTGACCGGCATGGAGGCGGGATTGTCGGCCTGGTACTGGGCCATGGCCAGCGCGAAGGCGAATTCGGTCCGGCTTTGCGCCAGCGCTGATCCGTTCGTTCCGGCGCCCAGCGCCACGGAAACGAGACCGACCCCCACCTTGAAAGAATAGCGCGTCATTACGGCCCTTATAATGAATGCCACGGAGCTATAGCACAAAAAAACACGGGGTGAATCCCCGAGACGCGGAGGTTAGCCGTCCTCGGTGTAAACCAGCAGGGTCATCGCCGTCAGTATGGCCAGGACCGGCGGCGACCAGCCGGCCAGCGACACGGGAATCAGGTCTGCCTTGCCCATGCTGGAAAACAGTTGATTGACGAAGAAAACGACAAAACCGAGGCTGACGCCGGACACGACCAGCCGGGTCAGGCCGCCAAGCCGCATCAGCCGCAGGGAAAATACCGCGCCCAGCATCGACATGGCCGCGAACATCAGCGGCGTCGACAGAAGCTGGTGCAGCTTCAGGCGATAGCTGGTCGTCGCCGAGCCGGCGATGGAATTGCGGTGGATAAGTCCGGGAAGCTGCCAGAACGGCACCGACTGGCTCGACACGTACTTGCGGAAAGCGTGCTGGGGATCGAGCGTCGAGGAGATGCTGAGATTGTCGTAATAGAGCGCCGGGTGGCCGGGATTGGCTTCCCAGGCGTTGTGCAGTTGCCAGGTGCCCGGACGCAGCACGGCGTCCTCGGCATCGACGCGGCTCAGGAATACCGGCACGCCCTTGGGGTCGATGGCGTAGATCCAGAAGGTCGCATTCTTCAGGCGCGCATTGTTGGCGTCGGCCTTGTCGGCCCGGATGACGGTTTGCTTCTGGTTGTCGCCCTGGCGCATGTAGAAGCCCGTATTCTGGGCAACGGGCGTGTCGCCGTCGGCATTGGCCACGGCGTCGTAGCGGTCCTGAAGAACCGAAGCGATGGGGCTGAGCACGGTGATGGTCAGCACGCCGAACGCGAAGGCGAGGACCGCCGCCGGCGTGATGAAGCGCCACGCCGACACGCCGGCGGCGCGCATGGCGATCAGCTCGCTGCGCCGGTTGAGGCTGACGAAGGCGAAGATAGATCCGAACAGGAAGGCGAACGGCAGCAGCGCCAGGATGGAGGCCGGCGACTTTTCCAGGATCAGGCCGATGATATCGACGCCGCTCAGGTCGGTCCGCGCGCTGACCGCCTTGGAGATGCCGATATAGTCGACCAGGAAGATCAGGCCGGCCACGACCATGAGGGCCGCGCCGAACATGGAAACGCACGACTGGAGAATATAGGTCTCGAGCCGATGCTTGCGCCACGGATTGAGATAGGACAGCGTTTCTTGCCAGTTCATCGCGACCTCGCTCATACCACCGGCTGCAACCGGTCAAGCGGCGCCGTGCGCGCCTGGCGCAGGCTGTCGTGCTTGATGAGCAGGCGCAGGCAGATGATCACGGGAACGGCGGGCACCAGGTACTGCAACAGGTTCAGGACCATGACGTCGTTGCAGGCGGTTTCGACGATGACGCCGAAGATGCGGACCAGGGCGGCGATGCCGGCCACGGCCGCGATACGGCCGCCGTAGCCGCGGCGGCTGTAGCGTCCGCCGAGAACGGCGACGATGGCCAGCAGCACGAAAGTCAGGTTGTAGAGCGGACCCGAGATTCGGGCATGGAATTCGGCCCAGCGCTTCTTCGCGTTGTCGCGCTCCCACGTCCAGCCCATGGCCGGCAGGGCCGGGTTCGGCGTGACCAGTTCATGCATGTACTTGTCGCCTTCCTTGTATTGCAGGAAGTCGTCATTGCTGAAGTAGGGCGTGATGTCGAAGCTGTATTCGTCGAAGGTGCCGTGGTCCAGCACGCGCTTGTCGGACAGGGCCTGGGTCGAGCCGCGGCGCATGATCAGGATCGATTCCCCATCGACCGTCTTGATGCGGCCTTCCTTGGCGGCATAGGTACGGTCGTGGCCCTTGACCGAAGGCGTACGGATGAAGATCTGGCGCAGCAGGCCGTTCTGGTCGATGCGCTGGACGTAGATGGTCAGGCCCGACGGCGAGGTCGAGAAGTCGCCTTCCTTGACGAGCGTCGAGACCAGGTCGTTCTTGATGCGGAACAGTTCCTCGCGCATGGCGCGCGCCGTCCACGGCTGCAGGAACAGGTTCGACGCCAGGCTGATCAGGGTGAACCAGACGGCGATGCGGATGATGGGGGATGCCAGGCGGGTCAGGGGTTCACCGGCGGCGCGGGCGGCCGTGATTTCGTTTTCACCCTGCAGGCGCGTCAGCGCCACCAGCGTGCCGACGAACAGCGCGATCGGCAGAATCAGGCCCGCCAGTTGCGGCAGGGACAGGAGCGTTACCTTGGCGAAGGTCCACCCGCTCTGGCCGCGTTCGACGACCAGGTCGAACTGGCTGAGCGACTGGCTGAGCAGCGCAATCGCTGTCAGGGCCGCCACGGCGCCGCACACCGGCACGAGCAACTGGCGGAAGATGTAGCGGTCGAGCGTGCGCATGCGGTCGGCTTTAAGCCTGATTTTCCTGAAACTTCACCGGGCAGGGTACGCTTTCGGGCGCCGGCGGCCCGATACAGACTGCTCCTTTTGACCGCATATGCGGTTAATTACAAGTAACTAAGCGCCGTTGCGGGCGAATAATCCGCAACTGCGAAAGGGGGCGAATTTACCGAAAAAAAGCTTCATCGAACCGTTAAAATGACGCATAGACGCCCCAAATGACCCTTTGAGTCCGATCGGAGTGTTCCCCATGCAAATCCAGCTTGCCACGACCGCGCCCGCCGACGCTATCCGCGCCTTTATCCTGGGGGAGGGCGATGCGGCCGCTCCGGGCTTCTCGTCGCTCGACGCAGGCGTCGTCGACTACGTTAAGACGACGCTGGGCGTGACCGGCTACAAGGCCGCCAAGGGCAAGACGCAGGTCGTCAACGCCCCGGCGGGCTTTGCCGGCGCGGCCCTGGCCTTCGTCGGCGTGGGCGATCTTTCGGCTTTGGATGAAGCCGGCATGGAGCATGCCGCCGCCACGCTTTATCACGCCACCAAGGCCGCCGGCATCGCCGGCCTGGCGCTCGATGTCACCGGCCTTTCGCCGGCATTGGCCGCGCGGGCGCTGCTGGCCTTCCACCTGGCGTCCTACCGCTTCGACAAGTATTTCGGTCCGGCCAAGCAGGAAAAGGCGCCGACGCTGAAGACCGTCACCGTGGTCTGCGACGACGTCGCCGCCGCCGAAGCGGCCTTCAGGCCGTTGTCGGCCATCCGCGACGGCGTGCTGTTCGCCCGCGACCTGGTGTCGGAACCGGCCAATGTGCTTTACCCGCAATCCTATGCCGACCGCGTCAAGGAACTGGAAGGCTCGGGCCTGAAGGTCGAGGTCCTGGGGGTGCCCGAAATGACCGCGCTGGGCATGCATTCGCTGCTCGGCGTCGGCCAGGGGTCGACGCGGGAATCGAAGCTGGTGATCATGCAATGGAACGGCGCCGGCAACGACAGCGCGCCGGTGGCTTTCGTCGGAAAGGGCGTGACCTTCGACACCGGCGGCATCTCGATCAAGCCGGCCGAAGGCATGGAGGACATGAAGTGGGACATGGGCGGTTCGGCCGCCGTGGTCGGCACCATGATCGCCCTGGCCGGCCGCAAGGCCCGTGTCAACGCCGTCGGCATCATCGGCCTGGTCGAAAACATGCCGGACGGCAATGCGCAGCGTCCCGGCGACGTGGTCAAGGCCATGTCGGGCACGACGATCGAGGTCATCAATACCGACGCGGAGGGCCGCCTGGTGCTGGCCGACGCGCTCTGGTATTGTCAGGACCGCTTCAAGCCGCAGTTCATGATCGACCTGGCGACGCTGACCGGCGCCATGATCATTGCGCTCGGCATGGACTATGCCGGTGTGTTCTCGAACAATGACGAGCTGGCCGGCCGGATCACCGACGCGTCGAAGACGGTGTCGGAGAATATCTGGCGCATGCCCTTGCCGCCGCAGTACGAAAAGCAGATCGATTCCAAGATCGCCGACATCCGCAATATCGGCGGCCGTCCGGCGGGCTCGATCACCGCGGCGCTGTTTCTGCAGCGCTTCGTCAACAATGTGCCGTGGGCGCACCTGGACATCGCGCCGACCGCCTGGACCAACGAGCAGCGCATCCCGACCGTGCCGGAAGGCGCCACGGGCTTCGGCGTGCGTACGCTGGATGCCCTCGTGGCGAAATTCTACGAAGGTTGAAATTAGCGCGGGCGGGGGATAAACCGCCTGCAAATAAAGGAAACTCTAATGCGTTTGGATATCGAAAGCTCCGCTTCCGAAATCGAGCAGTCCGTCGGACTGCTCAGGAGGAGACTTTGACTGGGATGTCGCTCTAAGGCGTCTCGATGAACTTAATGCCCGCGTCGAGGACCCGACGCTGTGGGACAATCCGGAACAGGCCCAGGCCATCAACCGCGAGCGGTCCAAACTGGCCTCGTCGATCGACGCGGTCAAGTCGCTCGAAAAGGACCTGAAGGACGCCATCGAATTCGCCGAGCTGGGCGATCTTGAAGGCGACGAGAGCCTGATCGAGGAAGCCCGCGAGATGCTGAAGGGCGTCAAGGTGCGTGCCGCGCGGGCCGAACTCGAAGCCCTGCTGTCGGGCGAAGCCGATGGCAACGACGCCTATATGGAAATCAATTCCGGCGCCGGCGGGACCGAGTCGAACGACTGGGCGGGCATCCTTTTGCGCATGTATACGCGCTGGGCGACCGCGCACAAGATGACGGTGGCGGTCGAAGAAGAAACCGGCGGCGAACAGGCCGGTATCAAGTCGGTGACGCTGAAGATTTCGGGCGAAAACGCTTACGGCTGGCTGAAGACCGAGGCGGGCGTGCACCGCCTGGTGCGTATCTCGCCGTTCGATTCCAACGCCAAGCGGCATACGTCGTTTGCTTCGGTGTGGGTCTATCCGGTGGTCGACGATACGATCGTCATCGACATCAACCCGGCGGACGTGCGTACCGACACCTATCGTGCCTCGGGCGCCGGCGGCCAGCACATCAACAAGACCGACTCGGCGGTGCGCCTGACGCACATTCCGACCGGGATCGCGGTGGCCTGTCAGGCCGGCCGTTCGCAGCACGCCAACCGCGACGAAGCGTGGAAGATGCTGCGCGCGCGCCTGTACGAGATGGAACTGCAGAAGCGCGAAGCGGCGAAGGCGGCGCTGGAAGACCAGAAGACGGATATCGGCTGGGGCCACCAGATCCGGTCCTATGTCCTGCAGCCCTACCAGATGGTCAAGGACCTGCGCACCAATGTCGAAACCTCCGACACGCAAGGCGTGCTCGACGGCGACCTCGACGACTTCATGGCGGCGTCGCTGGCGCAGCGGGTCGGCGCGACACGGGATGCGCAGGAGGCGTGAGGAAGGCCAGGGGTCACGGGCCCCTGGACCCCGTTCCGCGACGGTGTTTAATGCCCTGAATAACAAAAAGCCGGACCCTTTGGGGCCCGGCTTTTTGTTATTGAAGACACTGAACCTCTGCCGAATGACGGGGTGCAGGGGGCTGCGCCCCCTGCGACTTACTCCGCCTGCTTGGCACTCTCCGCGACCAGCACGTCCGCCGCCGGCTTCGCGCCCCTGTGCGACGCATCTTCCTTTGCGACATTGATCGGCTGCGGGCGGCCCTTCTTGATGACGATCTGGCGGCCCATGTAGCGGGTGTAAACCTGGGTGAACTCCGCGCCGATGAAGAATATCTGCGCCGAATAATAGATCCACGCCAGGACGACGATGACCGATCCGGCCGCGCCATAGGCCGACGAAAAGGCGGAGCGCGCCAGGTAAAGCCCGATCAGGTACTTGCCGACCGAGAACATCAGCGCGGTCAGCCCGGCGCCGACCCAGACGTCGCGCCATTTGATGTGCACATCCGGCAGAACCTTGAAGATCACGCCGAACAGCACGGTGATCACCAGGAAGGACACGACCAGGTTGGCCGCGTGGAACAGGAAGCCCGGCGTCGCGCCGGGGAAATAGGTCGATACGACCGACAGGGCCGTCGACAGGACCAGGGCCGCCAGCAGCAGGAAGCCGATCCCCAGGATCATGGCGAAGGACAGGACGCGCTTCTTGAAGAACCAGGCGATGTCCGACCGTGTGTTGTCGACATTCCAGATCGTGTTGAGCGCATCCTGCATCTGGGCGAAGAAACCCGTCGCCGATACCAGGAGGATGCCGGTACCGATCAGGGTCACCACCGTGCTGGTCGTCTTGGAATGCGCGTCGGCCAGGATGGCGCCGACGGCTTCGGCGCCCTGAAAACCGATCAGCCGGCGGATCTCGGCCAGGATATAGCCGTTGGCGTCGTGGCCGAAGACGGCGCTGGCGATCGCTATGGCGATAAGCAGCAGCGGACCGATCGACAGCATGGAGTAAAAGGCCAGGGCGGCGCCGAGACGCGGCACCTTGTCGTCATTCCACTCGCGAACCGTCTCGCGCAGAATGAACAGCATGGTGTTGACAGTAAGCGGCGGGCGGGTGCCGTTGCCGGGCGTCATGCGCGGTCCTGAAAAATGAATCGAAAAAAACAAACCCGGGGAGGATGTCTCCGCCCCGGGTAAAGGAATAATGACTATGTTCTGGGTCGTGCCGCTAAAAAAGCAATATCGATCTGCTTAGGCGAGATCGGACAGCACGCTCATGTCGTAGGAATTCATCCCGCCGGGAGCCGGGGCGGCAACGGCGGATTCGGCCGGCGCGGCGATGCCGGTATTGGCCTGGAAGGCTTCCGGACGGCGTTGCAGGCAGCGGCCCTGGAAGTAGGCGCCGACGTCGATCGCCAGTTGTTCGTGGGTGATGTCGCCTTCGACATAGGCCGTGGCCTGCAGCTTGACCTGCTTGCCCTGGATCGAGCCGACGATGCGGCCGCGGACTTCGATGGTTTCAGCCTCGACCTTGCCTTCGATGCTGCCCGATTCACCGACCGTCAGGTGGTTGACGCGGACATCGCCCTTGACGGTGCCGTCGAGGTGCAGGTCGCCCGAACCGGTAACGCTGCCGTCGATGACCAGGCCGGAACCGACGCTGGAGAAGGGCTTCGCGCCGCCTTGCGGACGCTGGCTGGCAGCGGCGGGGCTCTTGTTGAGATTCACGGCCGGCGCGTCGAGCGGCGGCGCGGTATTGGCGGGCGCAGTCGGCTTGGCGTCGGCGCGGGCCGGTTTGTTAGTTTTGCTGAACATAGTCTCCTGCCTTCAAAAAGCGTGCGGGGTTTTGCGGGCGGCCGGCGATCCAGACCTCATAGTGGAGGTGCGTGCCGGTCGAACGTCCTGTGTTGCCCATCGAGGCGATGCGCTGGTCAAGCGCCACGCGCTGGCCGGCATGAACGCTGTACGACGCCAGGTGGGCGTAGCGGGTCTTGAAGCCGTTGCCGTGGTCGATTTCCACGACGTTGCCGTAACCCGTGCGGATGCCGACATAGGACACGACGCCCGGCGCGGTCGCATAGATCGGCGTCAGGTAGGCGCCGGCGAAGTCCTGGCCTTCGTGGAAGCGCGGGGCATGGTTGAACGGGTCGAAGCGGACACCGAAGCCGCTGGTTTCGCGCGTACCGACGGTCGGCCGGCCGAACGGAATGTGCTCGGAGCTGTTTTCCAGGCCGCGCATGTCCGACAGGTCGGTGGCGGCATTGGAAATGCGCTCGGCGAAGTCCTCGTCGACGCCCAGCATGGTGGCCAGCGTCTTTACGTCCTTGTGCGCCAGCGGGGTACCGTCGCCCGAGCCCGCGAAGGCCTGCGGATTAAGGCCGGCCAGGCGGAAGGCGAGACGCAGCTTTTCGGCGCGCGACTTGGCGAAGACCTCCGCACGGGTGACCATGCGTTCCTGCTCGGCGCGCACCGAATAGATGCGTTCGACCGGTGGCAGGCTGTCATCGACCGGCGCCGGAGACAGCGCTGCAGCCGCGCCCGGAATGCCTTTGAAATCTTTCAGGATAGTGGCCAGCGCCGCATGTCGCTTCTCAACCGTCTGCGCCAGGTCTTCCAGCGAGCCGGAATTGGCGTTGGCCTGTTGCGTAGCCAGGTCCAGGCGTGCCTGGCGGTCGGCGATCCAGCGCTCGGACTGCGCCTTCATCATCTTCATCTGGGCTTCGGCGGCTGACCCTTGCGCGGCGGCGAAGAACAGGGTGAAGCCAGTCGACACCACCAGCCAGGTCATGGCGGCGGAGGCGAAAATGGCGAAGATGAACTGCTTGGCCGGGCTCAGGACATAGCCGCGCGTCTCCCCGCCGGAGCGGATATAGAGGTAGCGCTCCGGAAAGATATCACCAATCCAGTCGCTCAAGCTCGCAAAGCTTGTTTTACGCATCGCCGCCAAGACCCTAAACCTTTTATTAAGTATGCCTTTCAGACAGCACGTGCGCAAGGCGTATGTTGCGGCCTGATTCGGTCGGGCTCGAAAATCCCATATTTGTCAATAGAAACGGGAGTGTGACATCCTCATGAAGATCCGGATTTACGCCGGTACGAAAATGTCGGTCCCACCTCTGTGCCAATATGAAAGTCTCCCGCCAACCTTTTCAAGATCGATGCCGTTAACAAGGCGGTTACACATTCGTTACCATCCCACGGGTTGAAACGCTGCCTAGGCCATCAGCGTTTTCAGCGCCTCCAGCACCTTGTCGACATGGCCGTTGGTACGGACCTTGCGCCATTCCTGACGAACCTGGCCGTCGGGATCGATGATGTAGGTCGACCGGTCGGTTCCCATGTAGTTGCGGCCGTACAGGCTCTTTTCGATCCAGGCGCCGAACGCCGCGATCGTCTCCGTCGTTTCATCAGATAATAACGGCATTTTCAGGCCGTATCTGGCGATGAACTTGTCGTGATGCTTCAGCGGGTCCTTGGACAGGCCGTAAAGGTTCACGCCCAGACGCTTGAAGTCCGCCGCGGCGGCGGAAAATTCGCAGGCTTCCTTGGTGCAGGTCGGTGTATTGTCGGCCGGATAGAAGAAGATCACGCTCCAGTGGCCTTTGAGGCTGGCGTCCGACACGGTTGTGCCATCGCTGGACGGCAGCGAGAAGTGCGGAACGGAATAGGGCTTGAAATCGGGTGCCGGATCGTTTTTTGCCATAGGCCTGCCTTGCTTGTCGGTTAGAGAGCGAAAATAACGGTTGCGGAGTCGTCTTAACCCTGTTTTGTCGGCTTTCGTCTATGCTGGCGAAACGTCCGCCGCATTGGATGACATCGATAGGCCGAAAACGTCGTCGAGACGGATTTGGATCGGGTGTTGCGTACCATACCGCCGGGACGTCGAAACCGAAAATTTGCGCCCCGAAGGACCGCAGATAAGACTGCAAGACCAGAGTAGACCGACATTTCGCCCACTGCCGCCAGCCGCACCCTGCTTGAGACCATAAGACGCCGCCTCCGCTTGTTCATAGCGGGCTGGGTGGTGCTTATGCTTGTCCTGCTGGGCGTGCGTCTGCACCAGGGGCCGATGAATGTCGATTTCATCCGTCCGGTCATCGCCGATCGCATCAAGGACAAGATGCCCGGCAGCCATGTCGCTATCAAGCACCTGGACCTGGTCTGGTTCGGTGACGAGACGGCGCTGGGCTTTCGCTTCGACGACCTGATCATCCTCGACGGCAAGAACCGTATCATCCTGCGCGCCGGCAAGCTGGAAACGGCGCTCGCGGCCGACAGCCTTCTGCTGCTTCATTTCGATCCGGCGCGCCTGACCGCCAGCGATTTCTTCGCCGTGACCTCGGTGTCGAAGCTGGGCAAGTACGAGCTGGGCTATGAGGCGCACGGCGCGCCCGAGGCCGTGGGCGGGCTGGAACAGATAATCAACGACCTGACGGGCCCCGAGCGCCTGGGGCATCCGTTCAGCTTCGCACGCCAGATGGCGCTCAAGGACGGCCAGTTTCGGCTGATCGAAGAGAATACGGCCCTCGACTGGACCGCGCGGGTCGACACCATCGATTTCAGCAAGCGCAAGGGCCGGTTGCGCGCCCATGCCAACCTGGCCATTGCCGGCGAGGGCGGTGGCCCTGTCGCGACCCTGAACGCCTCCGCCGACGGCACGGTGGGACTGACCCAGTCGGCGATTACCGCCGACATCGCCAGGCTGGTCCCGGCGCACGTCTTTCCGGCGGCCGGCGTCACGCACTACCTGTCGCTGATCGATGCGCCGCTGAATGGCCGCGCCACCGTGCAGTACAGCGTGAAAAAGGGTTTTGAGTACGCGTCGGGCGACCTGTCGGCCGGCAAGGGCTATCTGCGCCTGGGCGATGTCCATCAGAATTTCGACGGCGCCCAGGTGTCGGCGACCTATGAATCCGCGACGCGTACGGCGATCTTCAAGACCTTCCGCCTGCAGGCGCATCTGATCGACGCCGACCTGCACGGCAAGGTGAAGCTGACGCCGGAAGATGCGAAAACCAAAACGGATTTTGCCATCGCTTTCGATTTTTCGGGCCCGCGCGTCACCGGGCGCCTGGCCGACGACTTCTCGTTGCAGACCTTGACCGACGTGCACTTCAAGGGCGCCTTCATTCCGAAAGTGCGCCAACTGAAGATCGAGACCGGCACGGGCAAGCTCAATGGCGCGCCCTTCGATTCCGAGGGCATGGTCTATACGGACGAGCAGGGGCGGCTGGGCACGGATCTAAAGGCGCGCATCAACGGCCGTTTCACCAAGGACGAGGTCTTTGCCTTCTGGCCGGAAGACCTGTCGCATATCCTGCGCGGCGACCTGATCGAGCGCATCAAGGGCGGTGACTTCGCCAACGCCAACTTCGTCTTCCGCATCAAGCCGGGCGAAGACCTCAACAACCAGAATCTCAGGCTCGACTTCGATTTCAGCAATGCCGAGATCGCGGCCGAGCACCGCCTGGCCAATATCACCGGCCTGAAGGGCCACGGCATCCTGCTGGGCGACAGCTTCGCCATGGACGTCACCGAAGGCCGGCTGGTCGAGGTCGGGCTGACGCACGGCGGGCTGCTGGTGCCGAGCTTCCATGAGCACGACACCAGGACGCATATCTGGCTGGAAAGCCAGGGTGACGCCGTCAAGGTCATCGAGGCCGTCGATCCGATCACCAGCGGCGACCTGGGCAAGCACGGACTGAACAAGACGCGCATGGCCGGTACGGCCGAGACGCGCGTCGACATCACCTTCCCAACCTTCCACGAGATCAACGAACACACCTTCGGCCTGACCTTCGACGCCCATATCCATGATGGCGGGCTGAAGGAAGCGGCGCTGGGCTGGGACATGTCGGGCGCGGAACTGGAGGTCAAGGGCGACCTGCTGGCCAATACGCTGAGCGCCCGGGGGCCGGCTCAGGTCGGGCCGTACAACGGCCTGGTGACGTATGATACCCAGTTCACGCCGAAAACCCAGCGCGTCACCATCGACGGCCATTTCAACGCCGCGCAGTTCGGCGGCAGTCCCAAGGTGCCGGTGGCCATTACCGGCCAGTTCAATATCAGCGGCGGCAAGGGGCAGGGCAAGGTCCAGGCCGACATCTTCCGTGGCGACGTGACGTGGAGCAATGAAGGCTCGGATGACCCAGAGCGCCCGTCGCAGGTCGTCGTGCAGGGGGCGACCCTGGCGTCGGGCATGATGGCGCAGGGCCTGCCGATGTTCGACCATCTGCCGCAGGAGCTGCCGACCAGGATTTCGCTGCTGCGCTCAGGCGAGATCTGGTCCGGCACGATCGACGCCGAAGCCCTGTCGGGAGACCTGGCCTATGTCCAGGGCAACAGCCCGCGCCTGGTCTACAAGTCCATCATCACGCCGGCGGAAGCCAAGGAACTGGGCTACGGCGCGCTTCCGGTCTTCAAGGTGCCGCGCCACCTGACCGTCAATGTGGCGCTGGACGCGCAATCGAAGGAAGCCCTGCTCAAGCTCGACGACATGAATGCCGTGCTCGGCTGGTCGGAAGTGAAGGGCAGTGACGACGTGCTTCGCCGCCTGACCATGACCGTGCAGCCGGCCGACTGGGTAACCATGGGCCTGCCGACCCTGTTCTTCCACCCGTCGAAGCCGGTGGCGCTGACGGCGTTGTGGCGGCAAGATGCCGAGGCGCTGAAAGGCACCGTCACCTTGCTGGGCCAGGATATCGATTTCGAAATGCCGACGCGCGAAGCCCGCGGTGCCGCGCCTGCCGGCCAGCCCAAGCCCGACCTGCGCGTGCGCGGCGTCATGGACGACAGGGTCATGGCGGCTCTGGGCTATACGCAGACGCCCGTGCATATCATGGGCGTGCTGGGCGTGGTCTTCAGCCTGTACGACACGCCGGGCCTGCCGGCCGCCGTGCTCAATGTCGACGCCAGCGAGGCGCAACTGGGCGTGCGCGCCACCGACTGGACGAAGCCGGCCGGTGAAAAGGCCGATTTCGCCGTCTCGTTCGACGACCGTGGTGATCAGGGCGGCGTCAACCTGTCGCGGATCGTGGGTGAAGGCGACCGCATCCGCATCGACGGCCGGGCCTCGTTCTCGGACAATGGCGACCTCGAATTCGCTGATTTTTCAAGCCTGTACCTGAAGGACTTCATCGACGTCACCTTCAAGTACTATGTGCTGCCGGGCCAGAACACCAATGTGATGGCGATCAGCGGCGCCCAGCTCGACCTGCGGCCCTGGTTGCAGAACGAGACCGCACCCGAAGCGCCGGCGCCGGCCAGTACCCTGCCGGCCGTGGTCGAAAAGGCGCAGGCGACCGTGACGCCGACCCACTTCGTGCTCGATCTCGGCCGGTTGCAGACCGCACCGCTGGGCGCCTTCTCGAAACTGAAGCTCGACGTGGCGTGGGACGGCCACAGCCAGCTGACAGGGCAGGGGTCGGCTCTGACCATGGACGGCAGTCCGGTGGCGGTGGCCTTCCAGGGCGTGCCGGTAAAGGGTAAGGAGCCGGAATATACCCTGTTCAACATCCGCACGGGCGACTTCGGCGACGTGCTGCGCACCTTCAGCGGCGTGACCAATGTCTATGGCGGCACGGCGGTGGCCGAAGGCACCTATCGCGACGGCCAGATCGATGCCGGTGTGCGCGGCCAGAACACCCGCGCCAAGCAGATACCCGTGCTGGCGCAGTTGCTGACCGTGGCGTCGCTGACCGGGCTGAACGATACGCTGACCGGCGAGGGCATCGCCTTTACCGACTTCGACTTCCCGGTGCGCTATCGCGACAATGTCGTCTTCGTGCGCAACGGCTGGGCCAAGGGCAAGGCGCTGGGGCTGAACGTGTGGGGCACGACGGACCTGGACCACCGGACCTATGACCTCAACGGCACGATTATCCCGGCCTACCGCATCAACGCCTTGTTCGGCGACGTGAAGACCAACGGCCTGGGCCTGGTCGGCATCAAGTACGACGTCAAGGGCGGCTTCAAGCTGCCGGTGGTGGGCGTCAATCCATTGTCGATCATGATGCCGGGCTTCATGAAGGTATGGGAAAACGACCAGCGCAAGGACGCGATCGCGCCGCTCGACCTGGCCGAACCCAAGGACATCATGAACGGCCTGCGCCAGAAGACGGCCGAAGCGCTCAAGCAATAACGCGGTTGTCTTATCGCCCGCCGGGTGTAGTCTTTCCCTGAAATATGGGAGACGATCATGCTGGCATTCCTGATCCTGGCCGCTGCGGCGGCGCAAACGCCTGCGACACCAGGTGACGTCATGGCCGGATTCGTCGGATCGTGCTGGCAGGCCGAAATGGGCAGCAACAATGCCGACACCCATTGTTTTTCAATGTCTTCGGGCGGCGGGCTGGTGCTCGACGTGCACAAGGTGCGCGATGGCCAGAAGGCCGTCGTCTACGAGGGCGTCACCGTTTATCGCGCCGACGCCGGCAAGGTCACCTTCGGCTACTATAATTCGCTGGGCAATCTGATGCCGGGCACGATGAGCCGCAGCGGCGACGATCTTACGGGTACGGTCGTCATGCCGAACGGCACGACGCAGGAGGTGCACTGGCATCTCAACACCGACAGCTACGACGCGACGGGCGCGTTTCCGGCGCCCGTCCACTATCGCAAGATCGGTCCCGCCGGAGACGGCGGGCTTTAAGATCATTGTGAAGGATTGAGGCGCGCGCTTGGGGGTTCTGCGGTCCCCCCTTCCGTCTCGCCTTTCGCTACGCTTCAGGCGAGCCACCTTCCCCGTTTACGGGGAAGGTGGTGCGAGCGGAGCGAGTGACGGAAGGGGGGACTTGTCGACGTCACAAGCCTCCCAAGTTAGACCGGTTTCACCAGCAGGATCTTCTTCTTGCCCTGCGAGACCTTGATGACGCCGTCGCCGTTGAGGTCGGCCGCCGTCACCAGCTGATTGCCGTCGGTGATCGCCACGTCGTTGACGCGAAGGCCGCCGCCTTGCGCCAGGCGGCGGGCTTCGCCGTTCGAAGCGGTCAGGCCGATGCGGGTGGCGAGCGCCGCCAGCATGATGCCTTCGTCGAGCGCCGCACGCTCGATCTCGACGGTCGGCAGGTCGGCCGACAGGACGCCTTGCTCGAAGGCCTTCTGGGCGGTATCCCGCGCGCTCTTCGCGGCTTCGCCGCCGTGCAGCAGGCGCGTGGCTTCGTCGGCCAGCACCTTCTTGGCGTCGTTGATCTCGGCGCCTTCCAGCGCTTCTAGGCGGGCGATCTCGTCGAGCGGCAGTTCGGTGAACAGGCGCAGGAAGCGGCCGACGTCCTTGTCCTCGGCATTGCGCCAGTACTGCCAGTAGTCGTACGGGCTGAGCAGATCGGCATTGAGCCACACGGCGCCCGACGCCGTCTTGCCCATCTTGGCGCCCGAGGCGGTGGTGAGCAGCGGCGTCGTCAGGCCGAAGGCCGTCGAGCCTTCCTTGCCTTCGCCCATGCGGCGCGTCAGCTCGACGCCGTTGATGATATTGCCCCACTGGTCCGAACCGCCCATCTGCAGGATGCAGTCGCGGCGCAGGTTCAGTTCGCGGAAGTCGACCGCCTGCATCAGCATGTAGTTGAATTCGAGGAAGGTCAGGGGCTGTTCGCGTTCCAGCCGCAGCTTGACCGAATCGAAGGTCATCATGCGGTTGATGGTGAAGTGCGGGCCGAAGGTGCGCAGGAATTCGATATAGCCGTATTGCGACAGCCAGTCGTCATTATTGACCATGACGGCGTCGTTGCCGGTTTCACCGAAGGTCAGAAATTTCGTGAAGACCTGTTTGATGCCGTTGAGGTTTTCGGCGATCTTGGCGTCGTCCAGAAGCTGGCGCTGCGTGTCCTTGCCCGAGGGGTCGCCGACCTTGGTCGTGCCGCCGCCCATGAGGACGATCGGCTTGTGGCCGGTCTTCTGCAGCCAGCGCAGCATCATGATCTGAACCAGGCTGCCGGCGTGCAGCGACGACGCCGTGGCGTCGAAGCCGATATAGGCCGTGATCATGCCCGCCTTCGCCAGGGCGTCCAACGCCTCGGCGTCGGTGCACTGATGGATGAAGCCGCGCTCTTGCAGGGTGCGCAGAAAGTCGGATTTGAAGCTTTGCTCGGTCATGATTTGGGTGCAGTATCGGTTCAAAAGAGGGCTAGGTCTCTGGCCTCTTATGCCCCCCATAGTCAAGAGCGCGACGCGAAAATGACGAATGCCACATTGAAAGTCCTGGGTTTCATGACCGGTACGTCGCTCGACGGCATCGACATGGCGGTCATCGACACCGACGGCGAGGCGAAGCTCGACTTCGGACCGTGGGCGGAAAAGCCCGTGCCCGCGGCGGTGCGTTCGCTGCTGGAGGACACGGTCAAGGCGGCGTTGAAGTGGCCGCGCGGCGCTGAAGAACCCGCTATCTTTACTGAGGCGCGCAAAGCCATGGTGGAATGGCACGCGGAATCGTCGCACGCGTTTCTGAAAGCCAACGGCCTGGCTTATGGCGATCTGAACGTAATGGGCGTGCACGGCCAGACCGTCCTGCACGAACGCCCCAAGGCCGGCGTGCCGGGCCGGACCGTGCAACTGTTCGACGGCCAGGCCCTGGCCGACCTGACCGGCGTCGACGTCGTCTGCGACTTTCGTCAGGCCGACATTCAGGCCGGCGGCGAGGCCGCGCCGCTGGCCCCCGTCTATCACCGGGCACTGGCGCAAAAAGCGGGGCTTGAACTGCCGGTCGTGGTGGTCAATCTCGGCGGCGTCGCCAATATCACCCTGATCGACGCCGATCTGAACCTGACCGCGCTCGATACCGGTCCGGCCAACGGGCTGATGGACCAGTGGATGCGGCTGCATAGCCGTGGCGACTACGATCACGAAGGCCAGATCGCTGCATCCGGAACGGTTTCCGCCGATATCCTAAAGCAATACATGAGCCATGCCTATTTCGGGGCCAAGGCGCCGAAGTCGCTCGACCGCTACGACTTCACGCTGGAAGGCGTTCAGGGCCTGAGCGTCGAAGACGGCATGGCGACCCTGTCGGCCTTTACGGTCGAAAGCCTGATGGCGGGGATCGGTCTGGTCGGCGCGAAGCCGAAGACCGTGATCCTGGCGGGCGGCGGGCGGCAGAACACCTTCCTGGTGTCGCAGATCGCCAAACGTCTCGCGCCCGCCCGCGTTATCGCGGCGGAAGACCTCGGTTGGCGCGGCGGGGCGATCGAGGCCGAAGCCTTTGCCTATATGGCGGCGCGCTCGCTGAAGGGCCTGCCGATCTCCTTCCCCGGTACGACGGGTGTCAAGGCGCCGCTGACCGGCGGCAACCTGTTCCGTCCGCGTGCGCGGAAGCTGTCGGCGTCAGCCTAGGTGGGCGGCGATCATCGGCGCGATTTCGGCCGCGTGCGTCCGTGCCAGGTCGTGCTGGCCGTCCTTGACGACATGCAGATGGGCGTCCGGAAGCTGTGATTGCAGATATTCACCGACTGCGACGGGACTGATCGGATCGTCATCGCCCCACAGCAACAGCGATGGCTGGCGGATATCCGCAAAGCGGTCCGAAACGTCGGGGCGCTGGTCGATGACCCAGTCCGCCACAGCCGGGAATTCGCGGCGGTATTCCGGCCGCCAGTCGGTTGCGCCCAGCTTCGCGATATCCATGCCGCCGGCGGTGACCGTCAGCACAAGGCGGCGGACGATGTCGGGATAGCGCAGGGCGATCGTCATGGCCAGGGCACCGCCCATCGATTGTGCGACAAGATCGACCGGCTGGCCGTCGAAGCGCGCCACGACCAGGCCAACAAGGTCTTCGTACGAATTGATGCCAGGATCGGCTGGATTGGCGCCCAGCCCCGGCCAGCCGAAATGGACCTGACCGAATTCAGGCAACAGATCGCCGACAGGCTGCCAGAAACGCGGGTCTCCGCCCACGCCGGGCAGGAAGAAGACCCGCGGGCTCATGGGACGGTTATTCCTTCGAACCGGCCATGCGGCGGTCGATATAGGCGCCGACGCGCTGCTCGACTTCCGGCAGGCGGTCGGTCCAGAAGTGGTTGGCGTCGTCGACGACTTCGTGGTCGATCGTGATGCCCTTCTGGGTGCGCAGCTTGGCGACGACGCGGTCGACTTCGGCCGTCGGCACGATGGTGTCGGCGGCGCCGTGCAGGAACATGCCGGAGGCCGGGCAGGGTGCCAGGAAGCTGAAATCGTAGGCGTTGGTCGGCGGCGACACCGAGATGAAGCCGTCGGTTTCCGGACGGCGCATCAGCAATTGCATGCCGATATAGGCGCCGAAATCGTAGCCGGCGACCCAGAACTGCGACGCCGTCGGGTTCTTGGACTGCAACCAGTCGAGTGCGGTCGCCGCATCGGCCAGTTCGCCCACGCCCGAATCGAATTCGCCCTGGCTTTTCTGTACACCGCGGAAGTTGAAGCGCAGGACCGAAAAGCCGCGCGTCATGAACAGGTGGAACAGCTGGACCGTGACGGGATTGTTCATATGGCCGCCCGCCTTGGGGTGCGGGTGCAGGATCAGCGCGATCGGCGCATTCTCGCTCTTGCCCTGGCTGTAACGGGCTTCGATGCGTCCGGCGGCTCCGGCCATAATGACTTCAGGCATTCAATCACCTTGAATTTCAAAAATTTTGCAGTGCACGCGCCAAATACTTGATTGTTTTAGTCGGAATTAGTAGAGTTCCAACCGAACCCTCAAGCAGGCGTCGGATCGCGCCTCTTAGCACAAAGATTTGGCTTTGCGCAGGTTTTTGCAACCGGTCCGCATTTTGCCATCACTCCGGGATCGGAATTTCATGCGCCTTTCCACAAAGGGACGTTATGCCGTCATGGCCATGACCGACCTGGCCCTTAACGGCCAGAGCGGGCGGCCGATCTCGTTGTCGGAAATCTCAGAGCGTCAGCAGATTTCGCTGTCTTACCTCGAACAGCTGTTCGCCCGCCTGCGCAAGGCCGGGCTGGTCAAAAGCGCACGCGGCCCCGGCGGCGGCTATACGCTGTCGCGCGGTGCGGACACGCTCTACGTCTCCGAAATCGTGGTGGCGGTCGACGAACCGATCAAGGCGACGCGCTGCGAGCTGACCTCGAACAAGCTGGGCGCCAACAAGCGTCTGGGCAAGGAGGCGGCGGCGCGCGAGATCGGCTGCATGCCGGGCGGCCAGCGTTGCCTGACGCACAATTTGTGGGAAGATCTGGGCGTGGCCATCCACGACTATCTGAGCCAGGTGTCCCTGGAGGACGTGATCCGCAAGCGCACGCGCAAGACCGTGCGGATTTCGACGCCCGAACCCGTGGCTACCCATACCCTGCTGGAGGCCTGATTGACCGTCTATCTCGACCATGCCGCGACATCGCCGCTGCGCCCCGAGGCGCGCGAGGCGTTCCTGCGCGTGGCCGAGGCGGGCGGCAATGCGTCGTCGGTGCACGGCGTCGGGCGCAAGGCTAAGATCGCGGTCGAAGACGCCCGCGCCGGTATGCTTGGCGCGCTGAACGCGACCGGGCAGGCCGGGTTGGTCTTTACCTCGGGCGGCACCGAGGCCAATGCCCTGGCGCTCCATCAGGCGCGCGACTTCGATTACGTAGTGGTGTCGAAGGGTGAGCACGACAGCGTCTTTACGGGCGTCGGCGTTCTCGGCCGGCCGGTCGAGACCGTAGCGCTGACGGCGGACGGGCAGGCCGATCTCGAAGCCTTGGCGGATATTCTGGCCGGCACTGAAGGCCGGCCGTTTGTCGCCCTGATGCTGGCCAATAACGAGACGGGCGTCGTCTCGGATATCGCCCGGGCTGCCGCGATCGTCGCGAAGCACCAAGGCTGGTTGCACGTCGATGCGGTGCAAGCGCTCGGCAAGATCGATATCGATGTCTCCAGCCTGGGCGCCCAATCCTTAAGCCTGTCGGCGCACAAGGTCGGCGGCGGGCAGGGCGTGGGCGCTTTGGTCTATGAGCGCGACCGCGTCATCAAGCCAGGCCTGGTCGGCGGCGGCCAGGAACTGGGCCTGCGCGCCGGCACCGAAAATGTCCCGGGGATCGCAGCCTTCGCCGCGGCGGTTCAGGCTTGCCAAGGCGTCGATGAGGCCGTAAGCCGCGCGCAAAGCGCGGTAGAGGCCTCGCTTGCGGGGCTGGGCGTCACCATATTGGGGGCGGACGCGCCGCGCGTGCCGGGCATACTGGCGATCGTTCAGCCGCACTGGGCGTCCAACCTGCAACTGATCCAGATGGATATGGCGGGGATTTGCGTCAGCTCGGGCTCGGCCTGTTCGTCGGGCAAGGTCAAGGCCAGCCGCGTCGTGGCTGCGATGGGCCTGGCGGATATGGCGGACAAGGTTTTGCGCGTGTCGTCCGGCTGGACGACGACTGCGGATGACTGGGAGCGTTTTTACGCTGTCTGGTCAAAAGGTTACGAAACGTATTTGGAGCGTCATGGTAAGGCGCCGGTAAAGGAACAGGCCTGATGGCTGCGGTTAAAGAGACGATTGATACGGTGGCTAGGCTCGAAACCTACGAGCACGGCTTTGTCACCGATATCGAAACGGAATACGCCCCCAAGGGGCTGAACGCCGACATCGTGCGCTTTATCTCGGAGAAGAAGGGCGAGCCGGAATGGATGCTCGACTGGCGCCTGAAGGCGTTCGAGCGCTGGCAGTCGATGGACGAGCCGACCTGGGCCAAGGTGAAATACGAGCCCGTCGATTACCAGGACCTCTACTACTACGCCGCGCCGAAGAAGAAGGAAGGGCCGAAGTCGCTCGACGAAATCGACCCGGAAATCCTCAAGACCTATGAGAAGCTGGGCATTCCGCTGAAGGAACAGATGGTGCTGGCCGGCGTCGAAGGCGCGCCGAAATACGCTGTCGACGCGGTCTTCGATTCCGTGTCGGTCATCACGACCTTCAAGGACGAGCTGAAAAAGGCTGGTGTCATTTTCTGTTCGATTTCAGAGGCCTTGCGCGAATATCCTGACCTGGTGCGTCAATATCTCGGTTCGGTCGTGCCGGTGTCGGACAACTATTTCGCCGCGCTGAATTCGGCGGTCTTTTCGGACGGATCGTTCGTCTATGTCCCGCCGGGCGTGCGCTGCCCGATGGAGCTGTCGACCTATTTCCGCATCAATGCCGAAAACACCGGCCAGTTCGAACGGACGCTCATCATCGCCGACAAGGGCGCCCACGTGTCGTACCTGGAAGGGTGCACGGCGCCGCAACGCGACGAAAACCAGCTGCATGCGGCGGTGGTCGAACTGGTCGCGCTCGACGACGCCAATATCAAATATTCGACCGTGCAGAACTGGTATCCCGGCGACGCCGAGGGCAAGGGCGGCATCTACAACTTCGTCACCAAGCGCGCCGATTGCCGCGGCGCGCGGTCGAAAGTGTCGTGGACCCAGGTCGAAACCGGTTCGAACGTCACGTGGAAATACCCGTCGTGCATCCTGCGCGGCGACGACAGCGTGGGCGAATTCTATTCGATCGCGGTGACCAACGGCGCGCAACAGGCCGACACCGGCACCAAGATGATCCATCTCGGCAAGAACACGCGCTCGCGCATCATCAGCAAGGGCGTGTCGGCCGGCAAGTCGACCAACACCTATCGCGGCCTGGTCTCGGCGCATGCGAAAGCGTCGGGCGCGCGCAACTTCACCCAGTGCGACAGCTTGCTGATCGGCAAGACGTGCGCCGCCCACACCGTGCCCTATGTCGAAAGCGATACCGCGAAGGCGCAGTTCGAGCACGAGGCGACGACGACGCGCCTGTCGGAAGACCAGCTCTTCTACGCCATGCAGCGCGGGTTATCGCAGGAAGAGGCCGTAGCCTTGCTGGTCAACGGCTTCGTTCGTGACGTGCTCCAGGAACTGCCGATGGAATTCGCCGTCGAGGCCCAGAAGCTTGTGGCGATTAGTCTTGAGGGGAGCGTGGGATAATGCTGTCTTCTTTCTCCGCCCCATCGCAGATGGGGAGGGGAACCACGAAGTGGTGGAGGGGTCTTCTTCCTTTAGCTTCGCCCCCTCCGTCTCACCCTTCGCTAACGCTACGGGTGATCCACCTCCCCATCTGCGATGGGGAGGAGCCATCCGTTACTGCCGCCCGTTTTAATCGAGACCAACGTCCATGCTGAATATCGAAAATCTCTCCGTCTCCGTGGACGCCAAGACCATCCTCAAGGGGCTGACGCTCGACGTGCCGGCGGGCGAAGTCCACGCCATCATGGGGCCGAACGGCGCCGGTAAATCGACGCTGGGCTACGCCCTGGCGGGGCGGCCGAACTACGAAGTGACCGGCGGAAGCGTCGCCTTCAACGGCGAGGACCTGCTGGACAAGGAAGTGCATGAGCGCGCCGCGGCGGGCCTCTACCTGTCCTTCCAGTATCCGCTCGAAATTCCGGGCGTGCCGGCCCTGACCTTTCTGCGCACGGCTTTGAACAGCCAGCGCAAGCTGCGCGGCGAGGACGAGGTCACCGCGCCCGAATTCCTGAAGAAGGTGCGTGAGGTCGCCAAGTCGTTGAAGATCGACATGGACATGCTGAAGCGTCCGCTCAACGTCGGTTTCTCGGGCGGCGAAAAGAAGCGCATGGAAGTCCTGCAGATGGCCATGCTGCAGCCGAAGTTCCTGATCCTCGACGAAACCGACAGCGGGCTCGACATCGACGCGCTCAAGGTCGTGTCGGACGGCGTCAACGCCTTGCGCGCGCCCGACCGCGGCATGCTGGTCATCACCCACTATCAACGGTTGCTCGATCACATCAAGCCCGACCGCGTCCACGTCCTGGTCGCCGGCCGCATCGTCAAGTCGGGCGGGCCCGAACTGGCGCTGGAACTCGAAGCGCGCGGCTACGACGAATATCTGGGAGTGGCGGCGTGAGCCTTGAAGCCATCGACATCTACGATCCGCTGACCTACCCGACGCGGCGTGACGAGGATTGGAAATATTCCGACCTCGGCCGGTCGTTGCGCGCCACGCCGGAACCGAGCGAGGCGTCGGTCGAACGCATCGAAGGCGAGGGCCGCCTGACGCTGAACACGGTGACGCAGGGCCGCAAGCTGTCGATTGCCGGAAGCGAAAGCACCGACGAGATCGCGGTCGCCGCCGGTGAGACCCTGACCCTGTTCGAGACCTATACGGGCCACGGCCAGTACGCCGCCAACGACACGCGCAAATTCACCGTGGGCGAGGGCGCGACCCTGATCCGCGTTGTCCTGCTCGATGAACCCGAGGAGGCCGTGTCGATCCGCCGCTCAACGGTTGATACGGCGCCCGGCAGCGTCTTTCGCCAGTACGTCTTTTCGACCGGTGCCAAGTTCCAGCGCTTCGAGACGCATGTTGACCACGCCGGCCACGGTGCCGAAGTAGAGATGAACGGCGCCTACCTGCTGTCGGATAAACGCCATTTCGACCTGACGACGCGCGTGCGCCACGGCCAGGTCGACGGCGTCACCAGCCAGTTGATCAAGGGCCTGGTCAAGGACAGCGCCACCGCCGTCTTCCAGGGCCGTATCCTGGTAGAGCGTGGCGCCGACGGCACCGACGCCCGCATGCGGCATCAAGCGTTGATGCTGAATGACGGCGCTCACGTCCGCGCCAAGCCCGAGCTGGAGATCTATGCCGACGACGTCCAGTGCGCCCACGGCAATACGATCGGCGCGCTCGACGAAGAGGCTTTGTTCTTCTGCATGTCGCGCGGCATGAACGAAACCCAGGCGCGGGCGCTTTTGACCCACGCCTTCGTCCTGCCGGTCGCCGACATGATCCCGGATGAAGCCCTGCGCACGACGGTGCTCGAATTCCTGGAACAGAAGGCAGGAGGCTTCGATGCCGTTTGACGTCGAAAAGGCCCGCGCCGACTTCCCGATCCTGTCGCGGATCATCAACAATAAACCGTTGATCTATCTCGACAGCGGCGCCAGCGCGCAAAAGCCCACGGCCGTCATCGACGCCATGGGCCACGCCATGCGCCATTCCTACGCCAACGTCCACCGCGGCCTGCACCGCCTGGCCAATGAGACGACCGACGCCTATGAGGCGGGCCGCGAGACCGTGGCGCGCTTCATCAATGCCGACGTCAACGAAATCGTCTTCACCAAGTCGGCGACCGAAGCCGTCAACCTGGTGGCCTTCTCGTACGGGCAGTTGCTTAAGGCTGGCGATGTCATCCTCACGACCGAGATGGAGCACCACGCCAATATCGTGCCGTGGTACATGCTGGCCGAGCGTTCAGGCGTCATCCTGAAATACGTGCCGATCCGCGACGACGGCAGCCTCGATATGGAGGCCTTCGATCAACTGTTGACGCCGGACGTCAAGCTGGTCGCCATCACCCACATGTCGAATGTGCTGGGGACGATCAACGATATCCCGGCGATCGCTGAAAAGGTCCATGCCATCGGCGCAAAGCTGATGGTCGATGGCTGCCAGGGCGTCGTCCATTTGGCCGTGGACGTGAAGGCGCTGGGCGCCGACTTCTACGCTTTTTCGGCGCACAAGCTCTATGGCCCGACCGGCCTCGGCGTCCTCTACGCCCGCGCCGAGCTGCTCGAAGCCATGCCGCCGTATCAGGGTGGGGGCGAGATGATCGCCCACGTCACCAAGGACAAGATTACCTGGAACGAACCGCCGCACCGCTTCGAGGCGGGCACGCCGGCCATCCTGGAAGTCATCGGGCTGAAAGCCGCGATCGACTGGCTGTCGCAGTTCGACCGCGCCGAGATCCTGGCGCATGAGCATGCGCTGTATAACCGCGCCTACGACGCCCTGACGCAAATCAACAGCCTGCGCGTTCACGGCACGGCGCCGGGCAAGGGCTCGATTCTGACCTTTAGCCTGGGGAGCGCCCACGCCCACGACGTGGCGCAGATCCTCGACCGCTACAATGTCGCCGTCCGCGCCGGTACACACTGCGCCGAGCCGCTGATGACCCGTCTGGGCGTCACCTCTACCGTGCGCGCCTCCATCGCCCTATATAACACCGAAGAGGAGATTGACGTGCTGGCGGAGGCTGTGGCTAAGGCCCAGTCGTTCTTTGCCTAATGTCTTCCCTGTCATGAGTAATGAGATGAGCGAAGCCACCCCCGACACCACAGCGGAAACGTCGCTGTTCAGCCTGGACGACATGGGCGCCAACCAGCCTCAGGCGCTGGAGCAGGCCGAGCTCGACCGGTTGACCGATGAGCTGATCACTGCCTTCAAGACGGTGTTCGACCCGGAAATCCCGGTCGATATCTATGAACTGGGGCTGATCTACCGCGTCGACGTGTCCGACGACCGCGACGTCGTGGTCGACATGACCCTGACCGCGCCCGGTTGCCCGGTGGCCGGTGAAATGCCGTCCTGGGTTCAGGACGCCGTCATGAAGGTCGAAGGCATCAAGTCATGCGACGTCAACCTGATCTTCGATCCGCCTTGGGATTCGTCGAAAATGTCGGACGAGGCCAAGCTGGCCCTGAATATGTTCTAAGCCATGGAAACCCAGCCCAACATCACACCCCGCGTCCGCCGTCCGCGCCCCGCCGTGGTCAGCCTGACCGAGGCTGCCGCCGAACAGGTCAAGGCCATCATGGCGCGCGCCGACAAGCCCTATGTGGGCTTGCGCGTCGGCGTCAAGCAAGGCGGCTGCGCCGGCCAGGAATACGTGCTGTCCTATGCCGATGAGGCCGGTCCGATCGACGAGGTCATCACCGACAAGGGCGTCACCATCCTGATCGAGCCCAAGGCCGTCCTGTACCTGGTCGGCACGGTCATCGACTATGAGACCACCAAGCTGGCGTCGAAATTCGTCTTCAACAATCCCAACGAAACCGACGCCTGCGGCTGCGGCGAAAGCGTGACGATCAAGCCCGTTTCCGAGTGACGGATTGCTCCAGCCAGCGTTCGGCGTCGTGGATCGTTACGAAGGCCTCACGCCGGTCGTAGGGGAACAGCTTGGCGACCGTGTTGACGCGGACTTCATCCAGCGAATTGTTGACGACGACCGCCACGTTGGACGTGTAGGTGCGCCCGTCGAGGCGTTCATGCCACCAGTCGGCCAGCCGGATGATGGCGTCGAAATCGACCAGGCCTTCGGCACGGCGGTAATCGAACAGGCGGTCGTAGGCCCAGGGTTCGGCCAATGCGGCATAGACCTCTATCCAGCTATCGATCAGCGCATTGCTGTCGATATGGCCGGCAATTTTGAAAACGATGCGTTTCCTGTCCTCGTCGATCCGGGACGTGGCTTTGAATAGTGCAGCCATCTGATCCGATACTCCGACTACCTTCTGTCGGACAAACTAGCACCGGACCATTAATATTATTTATGCGGTGACCAGGACCGACGGCACGACCGGCGTGTTGGTGGCTTCGGCGATCAACTGTTGAGAGCGGGCCTCGATGCGGTCGCGAAGCAGGTCCAGGAATTCGTCCTTGGCCATGCCTGGCATGATGGGGTCAAGGAACTCGATCACCGCCGTGCCCGGTGTCTTCTTGTAATGCTCTTCCTGCCAGAACAGGCCGAGATTGGTCGCCACCGGCACCACAGGCATGTCGAAATTGTTCATCATGTGCCAGACGCCCGAGCGGTAGCGGCGATAGGTGCCGGGGGCGTTCAGATGACCTTCCGGATAGATCAGGATCGAGCGGCCGTCCTTGGCCGCGTCGGCCGAGCGCGAGGCCAGGTTGCGGCGGGCTTCCATGCCGCCGCAATTATTGACGACGATGGCGCCCAGCTTCTTCAGCAGCGTTGCCATGAAGGGATATTTTTCGAGATGGTCGCCGGTGACGAAGGCCAGGTCGGGGATGGTCGAATAGATGCAGAAGCCGTCGCCCCAGCTGTGGTGCTTGCAGGCGTAGATGACCGGGCGGTCGATCAGGTGCTCGCGGCCGCGCACCTCAAGCCTGATGCCGGCGAAGGTGCGCATGGCCCACACCATGCGTTTCGTATAGCGCGCGATGACCCAGGCGACGGGCTTGCGTCCCGGCAGGAAGGACAGCAGCAGCGCGGCCACGCTGTAGAATACCGACAGGAACCAGTAGGCGACGGCGAACAGAAAGCTGTTCATGGGCTTTTCCCTTAAATGACATGTCTATTTTTGAACAATGTTCAAAAATAGTCAAGACCCAAAATAAAAGCCCGGTGGACGAGGTCCGACCGGGCGTTTATTGAAGCGTTTCAATGGGCTTACGCTGCTGAGGAGCCGCGCATCGACGTCAGGCTGGCCACGGTGACACGGTTGCGGCCGTTGTTCTTGGACTGGTACAGGGCCTTGTCGGCGCGGTCGAGCAGGTCGAAGGCGTCTTCGCCGAAGTCGCGTTCGGCAATGCCGGCCGAAATGGTGACGGTGCCCAGGTCTTCGTTGGTCGAGCGGCGCTTCAGGACGCGCGAGGCGATTTCCTGGCGGGCTTCGTTGAGGATGCGTTCGACCGTTCCCGCGGTTTCGCCGGGGAAGAGCAGGCCGAATTCTTCGCCGCCGTAGCGGGCGGCCATGCGCGGCTGGCGGCCGATGCGGGCAAGCACGCTTGCCACATAGCGCAGGACCTGGTCGCCGGTCTGGTGGCCCCACGTGTCGTTAAAGCGCTTGAAGTGGTCGATATCGATGACCGCCAAGGTCAGGGGCTTCGACGCGTCGAGCGTTTCGCAATGATTATCAAGGGCTTCGTCGAAGGACTTGCGGTTGGCCAGGTTGGTCAGCGCGTCGGTCATGGCCTCCATGCGCACCTGGTCGAGGTGCTTGCGCAGGCGGTTGACTTCGCGCGACGATTCCGTCAGGCGGCCTTCCAGTTCGACGTGGTGATTGAGCACCTGAACGGTAGCCTCGGCCAGGTTCTTGACCAGGCCGCGCAGGGCGTCGGCGTCCACGGCCGACATCGACTTCTGGGCGCCTTCCAGCGTTTCGGAATAGTGCTTTTGCGTCTGGCGGGCGTCGGCGATGATTTCGGTGATCGAGGCCAGTTCGCGCGTCAGCTTCAGGCCCGCGTCGCGGACTTCGTCGTTGAGCTTGAGGCGCGAAATGAATTTGGCGGCCAGGCTTTCCGAAATATCTTCGGTAATCTGTTCGCCGGCCTTGATAAGGCGTTGAATTTCCTGGGCCAGCGGACATTCGGGATCGCCGGCGACATACAGCCACAGTTCGTAGTTCAGCGGGGTAGGCCATACCCCGTGTTCCTGCATCAACCGGAGAGCCTCTTGCGCCAATGCGTAGGCGTTCGGGCTTCTGACGCTGATCTCGATGTCGTTGTTCATCCGGTCCTCTGGCTTGCTGCCTTTTTCTACGGCAACAGGCGCACTCTAACCAAACTTCTCTGACAGCCGGTTAACGGGCTCAAAAAAGACGGATGATCAGGCCTTTATCTCGGTGGGGCGCAGGATGAAGGCCGGGGTATGATCGCCGAAGGGCGTCGTGGGACGCGGCTCAGCCCTTGATTTTTCGGGCTTTTTATCGTTGCGGTCGCGACCGCGCGACGGTTTTTCGCGGACGGGCGCTTCAGCCTTGGCGGCGGGTTCAGGCGCGGCTTCCTGGGCAGCAACCGGTTCGGAGGCGGGCACGGGCGCCGGGGTGTCTTCACGTTTACGGCCGCGCGGCGCGCGATCGGCGGGCTTTTTGTCACCACGGCCACTCTTGCCCTTGCGGTCGTCGCCGCGGCGGGGGCGGGCGGGAGCGTCGCCGAGGTCGGAATAGTCGACGTCGAGTTCGACCGTCGCCGGTTCCTGTTTGATCAGCTTGACGACCTTGTCGTAGTTCTTTTCATCGCCCGGCGACAGCAGCAGATAGGCTTCGCCCGTGCGGCCGGCGCGGCCGGTGCGACCGATGCGGTGGACGTAGTCGTCGGCGTGGATGGGGGCGTCGAAATTGAAGACGTGGCCGACGGCCGGAATATCCAGGCCTCGCGCCGCGACGTCGGACGCCACCAGCAGGGTGAGGCTGCCGTTGCGGAACGATTCCAGCGTCTTCATGCGCAGGGACTGGTCGAGGTCGCCATGGATCGGCGCGGCATTGAAGCCATGGACCGCCAGCGATTTGGCGACGATATCGACGTCCGACTTGCGGTTACAGAAGACGATGCCGTTTTTGATGTCGAGCGAGCGCAGCAGGGTGCGCAGGGCGATACGCTTGGCGCGCGCGTCGCGGTGCGGCACCTTGAGGACGTATTGCGTGATGTTCTCGTTGGTCGTCGCCGGGCGCGAGGCTTCGATACGCACCGGGTTCTTGAGGAACTGTTGCGTCAGGCGCGTGATTTCCGGCGGCATGGTCGCCGAGAAGAACAGGGTCTGGCGCGTCGCCGGGGTCAGCTTGAAGATGCGCTCGATATCGGGGATGAAGCCCATGTCGAGCATGCGGTCGGCTTCGTCGACCACCATGATCTGGACGCCGGTCAGCAGCACCTTGGAGCGTTCGAACAGGTCGAGCAGGCGGCCCGGCGTGCAGATCAGCACGTCGACGCCCTTGTCAAGCTTGGCGACCTGGTCGGCCATCGACACGCCGCCGATGAGCAGGGCCCAGTTCAGCTTATGATACTTGGCGTATTTCTCGAAGGCTTCGGCAACCTGGTCGGCCAGTTCGCGCGTCGGCGCCAGAACGATGGCGCGCGGCATGCGGGCGCGTGAGCGGCCGGCGGCCAGGCGCTCGATCATCGGCAGGGTGAAGGCGGCGGTCTTGCCGGTGCCGGTCTGGGCGATGCCCAGCACGTCGAGGCCGGTCAGGGCCACGGGAATGGCCTGTTCCTGGATGGGGGTAGGGGTGTCGTAACCGGTTTCCGCGACCGCTTTCAACACTTCGGCGCCTAAACCCAGATCGGTAAACTTTGTCATGGGCGTCCATGTGCTACGTCACGTCGCGCAAGTAAAGCAAAAGCTCTGATTCGTCGCGTCCGCAGATACGATTTGTTGCTTTTGCGCCGTATTGCGAGGCGATTATTGACGATTTGGCCCATTTCAACGCGTCACCGATTGCTTTCCACTAGGGAAAGTTTGCCCGACTATCAAAAACCGGTAGGCCGTTATACGTCCAGTTCGTCGGCGACGAATTCGGCGTGGTCCTGGATGAAGCGGTAACGCAGTTCCGGCTTGCGGCCCATCAGCGTTTCGACCAGGTTTTCGATGTCTTCTTCGTCGTGCGGCAGGGTCACGCGCGCCAGGGTCCGCGTCTTCGGATCCATGGTCGTTTCCTTGAGCTGCGCCGGCATCATCTCACCCAGGCCCTTGAAGCGGCCGATTTCGGGCTTCTTGCCCTTGAATTCGGTGGCCAGGATCTGGGCGCGGTGGGCATCGTCCCGGGCGTAGACCGTCTTGTTGCCATGGCTGATGCGGTACAGCGGCGGCATGGCCAGGAACAGGTTGCCGTTGCGCACCATGGCCGGCATGGTCCGGTAGAAGAAGGTGATGAGCAGCGAAGCGATGTGCGCGCCGTCGACGTCGGCGTCGGTCATGATGATGATGCGCTCATAGCGCAGGTCTTCTTCGCGGAACTTGGCGCCGGGCTGGACGCCGAGCGCCAGGCCCAGGTCCGACAGTTCGGCATTCTGCTTCAGCTTGTCGACCGTCGCCGACGCGACGTTCAGGATCTTGCCGCGCAGGGGCAGGATGGCCTGGGTATTGCGATTACGCCCCTGTTTGGCCGAGCCGCCGGCCGAGTCGCCTTCGACGATGAACAGTTCGGTGCCGACCGCGTCCTGGCGCGCGCAGTCCGCCAGCTTGCCCGGCAGGCGCAGCTTGCGCGTGGCGGACGCACGCTGGACTTCCTTGTCCTTGCGCTTCTTCAGGCGTTCCTCGGCCTTTTCGACGACGAACTGCAGCAGCTTTTCGGCCTGCTTCGGCTTGTCGGTCAGCCAGTGGTCGAACGGATCGCGCAGGGCGACTTCGACCAGCTTCTGCGCGTCGGGCGACGACAGGCGATCCTTGGTCTGGCCCTGGAATTCCGGATTGCGGATGAAGACCGAGATGATGATGCCGGCATAGGCCGCGACGTCTTCGGCGGTGATCAGGGCGCCGCGCTTGTCGCCGATCATTTCGGCGTAACCCTTGAGCGAGCGCGTAAGCGCCGCGCGCAGGCCGGCCTCATGCGTGCCGCCATCGGGCGTCGGGATGGTGTTGCAATAGGACTGGACGAAGCTGTCGTGCTCGTCGAAGCCGGCGGCCGACCAGACCACGGCCCATTCGACGGCGCCGGCTTCGCCCTTGCGCTCGACGCGGCCGGCGAAGATTTCGGTCAGGCTTTCCGTATCCTTGATGCGCTCGGCCAGGTAGTCGGCCAGGCCGTTCGGGAAGAAGAACTTGTCCTCGGCCGGCGTCTGGTCGTGGATCTGCGAGGCCGCGCACTTCCAGAAGATCTGCACGCCCCGGAAAAGATACGCCTTGGCCTTGGCCATGCGGTACAGGCGCGCCGGCTTGAAATGGGCGCCGGTGCCGAAGATTTCATGGTCGGGCAGGAAGCGGATGCGGGTGCCGCGCTTCTTGGAGGGCTGGACCTGCTCGATCGGGCCGAGCACATGGCCGCGCGAGAAGTTCTGCTGCCACTCATAGCCGTCGCGCCACACGGTGACTTCCTGACGTTCCGACAGGGCGTTGACGACCGACGCGCCGACGCCGTGCAGGCCGCCCGAGGTGGCGTAGGCCTTGCCCGAGAACTTGCCGCCCGAGTGCAGGACGGTCATGATGACTTCCAGCGCCGACTTGCCGGGATATTTCGGATGTTCGTCGACCGGCATGCCGCGGCCGTCGTCGCGCACCGAGACATAGCCGTCGGCGTCGAGCTCTACCCAGATCGCCTTGGCATGGTTGGCCACGGCTTCGTCCATGGCGTTGTCGAGCACTTCGGCGAACAGGTGGTGCAGCGCCTTTTCGTCGGTGCCGCCGATATACATGCCCGGGCGCTTGCGCACCGGCTCAAGCCCTTCCAGCACTTCGATGCTGGAGGCGCCGTAAGAGGTATCGTTATGCACGGGCTCGGGATCGGGCAGCTTTTCCACCTTGGCCCTGGCCGGCTTCGCGGCAGGCTCGGGGGCGGCGGCAGGCTGCTCACCGAACAAATTCTGGGATAAATCTTGTTGCGCGGGTTTGGAACTCATGACTCGAACATGTAGCGATTCGCGGGCCGCAACGCAAAGCCTACGTGAAGAAAACGAGAACATATCCAAAGTTTGCGTATAAAAAAGGCCGCAAGCCCGATGGGCTTGCGGCCAGCACTTCAAACCTTGGTCAGGTTCAAGATTTTTAGAACGACGCCTTCAGGGTGGCGTACAGGTTGTTCGGCATCTTTTCGGCTTCGCTGTAGCGCAGGTCCAGAGCCAGGTGGTCGGTCAGCGCGTAGGTCACGCCGGCGTTCCAGGTGGTGTAGCGAGCCGATTCATAGTTGGCGATGGCGCCCGAAACCGACCACTTGCTCGACAGCGGGTACGAAGCGTTGACTTCGTAGTACGGCTTTTCGAGGGTTTCGGTCGGCAGGTACATGGCGACGCCGATCGAGCCCTTGCCCATCGGGTGCGACACGGCGGCCTTCAGTTCACCGGTCGTGGCGCTGTCGGCCGACGGATAGGTGTAGTAGATGACGCCGAAGTCGTAGCTCCAGTTGCCGACGGTCGGCGTGATGCCGAGGTACAGGTCGGCTTCGGTGTTGGCGTTTTCGCCCTTCGGCGCGACGAAGTCGACGTTCGACAGCCAGGTGCCGGCGTAGAACATGCCCTTCTTGTAGTCGATACCGCCTTGCAGGGCCGCGTTGCCGTTGGTTTGCGAAACGCCGCGCCAGACGTAGTTGTTGGTCAGTTCGAGGTTGTAGCTGAGCGAACCCTTGTCTTGCGCCATGGCGGCCGAGCCGGCGAAGAGCGCGCTAAGGGCGACGGCAGCGACAAGAAGAGACTTTTTCATGGTCGGTATCCCAGTTGGAGGTGACTGGCCGTCTCGATGTGCGGCCGTTGTTGATGGTGTGGTTCTCAAAACCCGACGCAAATGTATCAATTTTTTTGCGGTAGCAAAGGCCCCCGGAGACGTTTGCGGGGCCCTTGATGCAAATTTACCACGTTTGTGACGGTCCTGATTAAACGTAAAAAATATATTAAGCTTCAGTGGCTTCCCGCAATCTCTTCGCGTAGCTGCCACCGGTGGCCAAAACAAGTGTCGGCCAGTGATGCTTATTTGCGACGCAAAATCTCCGCCGGCCGGCGCGGGAGGCCGGACCGGCGGAGGCACTTTGCGATTCGTAATCAGAAAGTGGTCTTCAGCGTGACCGATACGCGCGGCTTGGCGGTCTTGAGCAGGGCGATTTCCGGCAGGTTGGTGTCGGAATAGCGCGCGTCGAGCGACCACGTGGGCGAGATGGCGTAGGTCAGGCCGATATTGCCGGTCGAGTACTTGATGCCCGACAGGTCCTGTTCCCCGGCGGCGCCCGAGACGCTCAGCTTTTCGGTGATCGGGTACGAGGCATTGACTTCGTAATAGAAGGTCGAGCCGTAGTCGACATTGTGGAAGTAGGCGGCGCCGATCGTGCCCTTGCCGAGCGGATGCGAGACGGCGGCCTTCAGTTCGGTCGTGTTGACGCCGCTTTCACCGTATTGATAGGTCAGGACGCCGAAGTCGAAGCTGGTCTTGCCGACCACCGGCCGCACGCCGGCATAGAGGTCGAGCTCATAGCCGTTGGCGAAGTCTACGGTCGACGCCCAGGTGCCAGCGTAGAACAGGCCCTTGGCATAGTCGATACCGCCCTGGACGGCCGGCTTGGCGTTGGTCTGGCTGACGCCGCGGAAGACGTAGTCCGACGTCACGTCGAGATTGTAGGTGAAGTCACCGGCATGGGCGGCGCCTGCGGTGAGGGCCGCAACGGCAGCAGCGGCGATAAGAAGCTTTTTCATGTGTATCCCCTGGAAAAAGATTGAAACTTTCCAGGGCGTTTCCCCGGGCGCCTCAGTCGTTGCCGAGACCGCCCGATTCGTACGTTACAGTTTTATGACGGGGGTAAAAGGGGGTGAGGGATTAATAACACTGTGTGTTGTATTTATGCACGCAAAAGAAACGCGGCGCCTCCTGTTGGAAGCGCCGCGCCTTTGTTTTCAATGATGCCGTGGACTTAGTGGTCCATGACTTCGTCGTGCTGCGAGGCGTCGAGACCCGCTTCTTCATCGGCTTCCGACACGCGCAGACCGGTCGTGAACTTGCAGATGACGAGGATGATCAGGGTGCCGATGGCCGACCACACGATGGTGACGCCCAGGCCCAGCAGCTGCTTCATGACCTGGTCCATGCCGGCGTGGCCGAGCGAGTTGACCGCGGGGTCCGCCAGGAAGCCGGTGAGAACCGCGCCCAGGAAGCCGCCGGCGCCGTGGATGCCGAAGGCGTCCAGCGAGTCGTCGTAGCCCAGGAGCTTTTTGACCCAGGTGGCCGAGATGTAGCACACCGGACCGGCCAGCAGACCGCAGATCATGGCGCCCATGGGGTTCACGAAGCCGCAGGCCGGGGTGATGACGACCAGGCCGGCGACCATGCCGGACAGGATGCCGACCAGCGACGGCTTGCCGCGGAACACCCACTCGACGACCTTCCACGAAACACCGGCCAGGCAGGTGCAGAGCATGGTGTTGAGCAGGGCCGCCGAAGCGATCTTGTCGCCCGCCCATTCCGAACCGGCGTTGAAGCCGATCCAGCCGACGAACAGCAGCGAGGCGCCGATCATGATGAAGATCACGTTGTTAGGCGCCATGGCTTCGGTGCCGTAACCCTTGCGGCGGCCGAGGAACAGAGCCGAGACGAGACCCGCGACACCGGAGTTGCAGTGAACGACGGCGCCGCCGGCGAAGTCGAGCACGCCCTTCTGGGCCAGGTAACCGCCGCCCCAGACCATGTGACAGATCGGCGCGTAGACCAGGATCGACCACAGGACCATGAACAGCAGCAGGCCCGAGAACTTGACGCGTTCGGCGAAGGCGCCGGTGATCAGGGCGGGCGTGATGATAGCGAAGGTCAGCTGGTACGAGATCCAGGTGTATTCCGGGATCGTCGGCGTCGCCGAATAGGCGGTCGACGGCGTCACGGCCTTCAGGAAGATATTGTCGAACCCGCCCATGAACAGGTTGACCTTGTCGGCAGCCAGGCCGAGGAAGGGCGAAGCCGCCGTACCGAAGGCCATCGAGTAGGAGATGGCCCACCAGACGACCGCCACGACGCAGGTCACGGCAACCGACTGGGTGACGGTGGCGACCAGGTTCTTCTTGCGCACCATGCCGCCGTAGAACAGCGCCAGGCCCGGAAGGGTCATCATCAGCACCATGGCGGTGCAGAAGATCAGGTAGGTGGTGTTGGCGTTATTGACGTTCGCGTCCGTCAATTCCTTTTGGGAGGCCAGCACATGGGCTTCGGCCGGAGCCGCCGCAGGGGCGGCTTCGGAGGCCGAAGCCTGATCCGACGCCGCGACGGACGCCGGAGCTTCCGCCGAGGCGGACGCGGGCGCGGCCTCCTGGGCGACAGCAAGGCTGGCGGCGGGGGCCGTCAGCATAAGAGCGGCGGCCGCAGCCACGACTCTGGAGAGTTTTATCCACGTTTTCAAAGTAATCCCCCTTTGGGAGCGGATGTTGCACTTGCTCACAGTGCCGTGACTGAAAATCGGCGCAACCTAATAATGACCCGGGGGGCTTGTGCAGGGGGTGGCGAGGGCGCCTTGCGTCATTTATGTGTCAAAAACGGACTAAATTACCGGAAACCTTGGGCTTTTTCGTCGGTTTCCAATGAAACCATATTTGTGTCTTTTGAAACTAATTTCAATATACCTAAGGTATTGATCGTAATGGATATATTGCGCCGCAGTGGCGTGATGTGGCGGCGCACAACGCAAAACGGGCCGCCCTGCAAAGGGCGGCCCGTATGTCGTTCAGCCTGAAACGACCCGATTTCGGGGCGTCTCACGGTTGAATTAGCACTTGTAGTACATTTCGAACTCGACCGGGTGCGGACGCAGTTCCAGGTTCATGACTTCTTCCATCTTCAGCTCGATATAGGCATCGATGAAATCGTCGTCCATGACGCCGCCCTTCTTGAGGAAGGCGCGGTCCTTGTCGAGGTTGTCGAGGGCTTCACGAAGCGAGCCGCAGACTTCCGGGACCAGCTTCTGCTCTTGCGGCGGCAGGTCGTAGAGGTTCTTGTCGGCGGGCGCGCCCGGATCGATGCGGTTCTCGATACCGTCGAGGCCGGCCATCAGCAGGGCGGTGAAGGTCAGGTACGGGTTGCCCATCGGATCCGGGAAGCGGGCTTCCAGGCGCTTGGCCTTCGGCGACGACACCCACGGAATACGGATCGAGGCCGAACGGTTGCGGGCCGAGTAGGCCAGCTTCACCGGGGCTTCGTAGCCCGGGACCAGGCGCTTGTAGCTGTTGGTCGTCGAGTTGGCGAAGGCGTTGATGGCCTTGGCGTGCTTGATGATGCCGCCGATGTACCACAGGCACAGGTCCGACAGGCCGGCGTACTTGTCGCCGGCGAACAGCGGCTTGCCGTTCTTCCAGATCGACTGGTGCACGTGCATGCCCGAGCCGTTGTCGCCGAACATCGGCTTGGCCATGAAGGTGGCCGTCTTGCCGTAGGCGTGGGCGACGTTCTGGACGACGTACTTGTAGAGCTGCAGGCGGTCGGCCATGGTCAGCAGGTCCGAGAACTTCAGGCCCAGTTCGTGTTGGGCCGGCGCCACTTCGTGGTGGTGCTTTTCCGGTTCCATGCCCAGTTCGCCCATGACGGCCAGCATTTCGCCGCGCAGGTCCTGGCACGAATCAATCGGGTTGACGGGGAAGTAGCCGCCCTTCGGACCCGGACGGTGACCCATATTGCCTTCCGGATAGACCTTGGCCGAGTTGTGCGGCAGTTCGGTCGAGTCGAAGGCGTAGCCGGTGTTGTCCGGCGAGATCGACCAGCGGACGTCGTCGAAGATGAAGAATTCGGCTTCCGGGCCGAAATAGGCGATGTCGCCGACGCCGGCCGATTGCAGATAGGCCAGGGCCTTCTTCGAGATCGAGCGCGGGTCGCGGTTATAGGGCTCGTTCGTGTCCGGATTGATGACGTCGCAGAACAGGAACAGGGTCGTTTGCTGATAGAACGGGTCGATATAGGCCGTCTTCAGGTCGGGACGCAGCTTCATGTCCGACTCGTTGATCGCCTTCCAGCCGGCGATCGACGAACCGTCGAACATCGTGCCGTCGTTCAGGAATTCGTCGTCGACCAGGTCGATGTCGAAGGTCACGTGCTGCAGCTTGCCGCGCACGTCCGAGAAACGGACGTCGACATACTTGACGTCCTTTTCCTTGATGAGTTTGAGAATATCGTTTGCAGTCATTTAAGACGCCCCATGAGCCGATTATATTAATGTTGGGGGAGGGAGCTTTTGGCCTTAGACGGCCTGCGGCCCCGACTCACCGGTTCGGATGCGAACGACGTCCTGGACATCGCTCACGAAGATCTTGCCGTCACCGATCTTGCCCGTGCGCGCGGCCGTCTGGATGGCTTCCAGGGCAGCGGGCGCGAGATCGTCGGCCACGACCAGCTCGATTTTGATTTTCGGGAGAAAATCAACAACGTATTCCGCGCCGCGGTACAGCTCGGAATGTCCTTTTTGGCGGCCGTAGCCCTTGGCCTCCAGCACGGTCATGCCTTGAACCCCGATTTCCTGAAGGGCTTCCTTCACTTCGTCGAGCTTGAAGGGTTTGATGACGGCTTCAATTTTTTTCATGAGCAATCCATAAAACTTAGACCGTTCAGCGTCGTAAAATGTTTGCATTGCGCACAAATGCAAGTCGTTTCGAAAGTGCGCGGCTCACATGGCTGTAAAAATCGCTTACGATGCGTGAAGGTCGACTGGGGCTGCGTTTAGACTCAAAGGGGTGCGTATTACAAAGGGAAAATGCGTTGTAGCGCAGATTCGGCGTGCATAAAGGAAAAATTAACCCGATTCGGCAGGCGTCTGTGGCCGTGGAGCCGCGATCCCGTTTCGCGCGCAACTTATTTCGCAGGTGCGGTCGCGCCGGGGCACGGCCTTGTGCGCCGCGTCAACATTTTGGGGTGTGCCGGGGGAGTGGTGCGGATGAGAGGACTCGAACCTCCACGCCTCGCGGCGCTGGAACCTAAACCCAGTGCGTCTACCAGTTCCGCCACATCCGCAAGGTCCGAGGCGGTGTTTGGCGGAATTGCGGCGCGGGGTCAAGGGGCATGCAGGGAGGGGAGCCGGTGGAAACAATTGTGCATTTGATATCGCGTCCCGGAATCCCGGGCCGCGAGGGATGTTTGGTGCTGAGGGAAGTGTTGGAGGCCAGGTGAGGGCGAAACCAGGAGGGATTTGGGATGGCGTCACCGAAATTCCGCGTCGAGGGACATAGGACAGGTCGGCCTGCCCCAAAATGCGAAGGTTTTCCGAATGGGCCAACCGGCGGTGAAAAGCGGGATGGATATTCCGCCACCATCGCAAGACATCTAACCAGACATCGATCTTGGCGCGTACCGCCTAGCTGTCTTTTCATTAAGAGCGACATGGCGACGACTTGTCGCTGCATCGCTGCTTAATTTAAGGCGAAACTGCTGGGTATAGAGTTGCCTATCGAAACTAATTTTTCTGTAGAAGTTGAGTTTTATAACGCAATCCACATCTCTTCTTCAGCGCAAATAACGGCTCCGCCGCGGGGAATCAGTATTGACGTTTCTTCCAAAAGGCGAGCATCTGTTTCCCGTTAACAATTAAGCTTCGACATTTACGAGTTCTCACTCGGTCTCCCTCCTGCGGCCCGCTTGCTTCGGCTTGGACACTCCTTGCGAATTTACAATGCGAACAGTCACCAAGCGGCGGCATGGACACCAATCAAAATTCCCAATCCCTTTACCAGACCATTGAGACGGATCGTGCTCGTATCCTGAGCGAATGGGTACAAGAACAGAAGGGCGCTTTGAGCGGCCATGGTTCGCTCAACGAAAAGACGCTCACCGATCAGTGCAATCTCTTCCTTCAGCACTTCATCGCGGCAAGCCGGGACGGCAACCTAGCCGATCTGGCGACGCCGGAATGGCAGTCGGTCTACAAGGTTCTGGAAGACGTTTCCAAGTCGCGTAGCGAACTGGGCATGACGCCGAGCGACACGGCGACGTTTGTCCTCTCCTTCAAGAAGCCCTTGTTCGCTGCGCTGGCCAAGGCGAACGAAGGGAATGCGGCCGATCTCGCCGCCGCCGTCTGGGATGCAACGGTCCTGCTCGACAAACTGGGGCTTTACACGGTCGAAGTCTACATCAAGACCCGCGAGGCCATCATCCTGCGTCAGCAGGAAGATATGCTAGAACTTTCGACGCCGGTCGTCAGCCTGGCCGATGGAATTCTGGCGTTGCCGTTGATCGGCACGCTCGACAGCGCCCGCACGCAAGTCGTGATGGAATCGCTGCTGGAGCGGATCGTTGCCACCGGCTCGACCATGGCCATCATCGATATCACTGGCGTGCCAACCGTTGACACGCTGGTGGCGCAGCATCTCCTAAAGACAGTGACGGCGGCACGCCTGATGGGCGCCGATTGCATCATTTCCGGCATCCGGCCGCAAATCGCCCAGACAATCGTTCATCTCGGTGTCGAACTCGGCAACGTCGCGACCAAGGCCACTCTGGCTTCGGCATTCGCACTGGCCCTCGACCGGCTGAACATGGCAATCACGCGCGTGAAGCCGAAGACGTAAGGCCATGGAACGCATTCCAATTCTTCGTATGGGCGCGTACCTGCTTGTGACGATCCAGGTCGATATGCACGACCGTCTCGCGATGACATTACAGGACGATCTGACCACCCGGATTGCCAAAACCGAGGCGAAAGGCGTCCTCATTGACATCTCCGCATTGGAGATTGTCGATTCTTTCATCGGCCGCATGATCTCGAATATTTCGAGCATGTCGCGCGTCCTGGACGCGCATACCGTCATCGTAGGTATGCAGCCGGCTGTCGCCATCACCCTTGTCGAATTGGGCCTGACCTTACCCGGCGTTCTTACCGCGCTCGATGTGGAGAAAGGTATGGCCCTGCTTGCGCACCTAGTCCCCTCTGCTGAGGAAGGTGACGCCGATGACAGTGAGTCGTACTGAGACCTATCCGCTCGTTACCGAAGCCGACATCGTCGTGGTGCGCCGCGAAGCCAAGATCTGGGCGGCGCAACTTGGTTTCGGCCTCGTCGATCAGACCAAGCTGGTGACGGCGTGCAGTGAACTGGCACGCAACACCATCGTCTATGGCGGTGGCGGTACGATGATCATGGAGGCGTTGGACGTTCCTCCCCGAAAAGGACTGCGCTTGATTTTTGAAGACCATGGCCCCGGCATCGCCGACCTCGATCTGGCGCTTACCGATGGCTATACGTCCGGCGGCGGCATGGGGCTTGGGCTAACCGGCGCGCGGCGCTTGTGCAATGAGTTCGACATCGTTACCGCGCCTGGCGCCGGCACCAAGGTCACGGTGGCGCGATGGAAATAGATCCTTTTCGCCAGACTTGGTGCTTTGCGGTCAAGCACACGCATGATGTCGGCAACTGCCGCCGCCATGCCGTGACGCTCGCCGTCCGTGTTGGTTTTGATGAAAGCCTCAGTAGCAAGGTCGCGCTGATCGCCACCGAATTTGCCACCAACCTGGTCAAACATGCCGGCGGCGGGCATGTCTATATGCGCGGACTGACCGGCGGCGGACTTGAGTTGATGTCGGTCGATAGTGGGCCCGGTTTCGATATGGACATGGCGGCGCGCGACGGCTTTTCGACTTCGGGTAGTCCGGGAACGGGGCTCGGCGCCATCGGTCGGTTGGCAACGCGGTTCAGCGTCTACTCGCTGCCGCAGAAGGGTAGCGTCCTGGTCGCGTCCGTCTGGCCCGATCGTAATGCCGCGACCGAGCCCGCTGTCGGGGCTCTTTGCCTGCCGGTTGAGGGGGAAACGCTGTGCGGCGACGGCTGGGCAATCCTCTCGCGACCCGGCACCGACATTGTTATGTTGTGCGACGGCCTTGGGCACGGTCCCCTGGCTGCGCAGGCTACAGATACCGCCATCGCAACTTTACGCAACGCCACCATGCAAGCGCCGGCGGAACTGGTTCACCTGCTTCATAGCGCTATGAAACAAAGCCGTGGGGCGGCGATCGCCATTGCCGAAATCACACCGACTAAGCTGACCTATGCCGGTATTGGCAATATCGGCGCCTATCTTCTGTCGGGTGTTAGGTCGCAGGGCCTGGCGTCGATGAACGGGATCGTCGGCCATCAGATGCCAAAGGTGAAGACCTTCGATTACGACTATCGGCCGGGCGACATGCTGATCCTGTATTCCGACGGCCTGAACGGGCGATGGAAGATCGAAGACTATCCCGGCCTGGCCTACCGCGCTCCCGAAGTGATTGCCGGCACCCTTTTTCGTGATTTCCGTCGGCCGAAGGACGACGCCACCATTGTTGCTTTCCGAAGGAGCTGATCATGCCTTTCAGCCTTCTCACCGTCGAAATTCGGTTCGAACAGGATGTTGTTTTGGCCCGCCGCCGCGCGCTTCAATTGGCCAGGCTGCTGCAATTCGACAACCAGGATCAGATACGTATCGCCACGGCCGTGTCGGAGCTGGCACGCAATGTCTTTGAATATGCTGGTTCCGGCCGTATCGTGTATGCGGCGGCTTCCGGTACGCCCGATCGTTTCATCATCACGGTGTCGGATCGCGGCCCGGGCATTCAGAAGCTCGACCAAATTCTTGGGGGAGGTTATCGTTCGGACACGGGCATGGGCTTAGGACTGCGTGGCGCCAAAAGCCTGGTCGATGAATTCTCCATCACTTCGAACGCCAATGACGGTACCCGTATCGAGCTGGTAAAATACTTGCCGGGAAAGGCTCCGGCGATTTCCGGAGCGCAAGTCACCAAAATGATCGACGCGCTCGCCAAGGAGGCGCCCCAAAGCGCTTTCGAGGAAATGCAGGGTCAGAACCAGGAACTCATCACCGCCTTGACCGAGGTGGAGCGACAACGCCACGAGCTTGAGCAATTGAACGCGGCGTTGGATATTGTCGCTAAGCAGGCCGATGCCGCCAACCGCGCCAAGACCGAATTCCTCGCCAATATCAGTCATGAAATCCGAACGCCGATGACGGCCATCTCTGGCCTCTCGACATTGCTCTCGAAAACACAATTGACTGACCAGCAACGCCAATTCTTGTCCACGCTCCAGCAAAGTTCGGAGTCGATGACCGTGCTCGTCAACGACCTGCTGGATATCAGCAAGATCGAAGACGGCAAGATCGTTCTGGAGGATATCCCGTTCAGCGTGACCGAGGCTGTCGATCGCGTCGTAGAAATGAGCGCCGTCGCCATCGGTAAGAAAGGCGTCGAACTAAAAGCCGCCTATGCTCCGGTGTTGGCGGATCGATATATCGGCGATCCGCAGCGCTTGCACCAGGTTCTCCTAAATCTGGTCAGCAACGCGGTGAAGTTCACCAGCGAAGGCAGTGTGACCGTGATGGTCGATGAGGAACCCTATGCCGCCGACACGGTGATGCTGCACCTGCATGTCAGGGATACGGGGATCGGCATTGCCGAAGATAAGCTTGCCCAGGTGTTCGACAAGTTCGTCCAGGCGGATGCCTCGACCACCCGCCGGTTCGGCGGCAGCGGACTTGGGCTGGCGATCGCCAAGAATCTGACGGAACTGATGGGCGGGCGTCTAACCGTCATGAGCAATGTCGGTCAGGGATCGACGTTTTCCGTCGCCGTGCCGATGGGAGTCGTGAAGGAAAGCAATCATGCCAAAGGGCTAACGCATCCAGCCATGCCCGGCAATCTGCGTATCCTCGTAGTCGATGACCATCTTTCCGCACGCATGATCGCATCCACGTTGCTTGGAGAATTGGGCCATCAGGTCGTGTGTGCCGGTAGCGGCGTCGAAGCAATCGCGCTGTTTGAGAATGATCAATTCGATCTCGTCCTGATGGACATCCACATGGAAGATGTGGACGGCTTCGATACCACCCGGCGGTTACGGCTTATCGAGCGGGAAACCGGGCGTTCCGCTATTCCCGTGATTGCCCTTACGGCGCAACGGTCACCACAGAATGACTCGGTTTATCTTGAAGCCGGTATGAACGGTGCCCTGAATAAGCCCTTGACGATCGCCGACCTGGAAGCAGCCTGGAACGCCGTTTTCGTATAGGTTCCGTGAGATCGCCGATTGATGTCGGCGGTCAGTCTAAGGGGCAGTCGCCCCTCGCGCCCGCAAGGGCTTCGATGAACGCCCGCCGGCCGTATCCCCAGCCTTCCGCGCTTCGCTTGTGCAGGCCGGGTGATCCCCCTACCGCTGCGCTTGAGACGCAGCAGGAAGCCGACCGGCTCGGACCGACTTGCGAAAGTTATGCCCTGGCCACGATTTTTAGACACGGTTTTGGACACGGCCTTGAAAAGATTTCTTGCAAATAGTTGATTTTATGATATTTTTTAACTGCGGCGCTGGAACCTAAACCCAGTGCGTCTACCAGTTCCGCCACATCCGCAAGGTCCGGGGCGGTGTTTGGCCGAATTGCGGCGCGGGGTCAAGGGGTATGCAGGAAGGGGAGCCGGTGGAAACAATTGTGCATTTGATATCGCGTCCCGGAATCCCGATGTCATGGCGCGGCCTTCGTTGCGATGAGTAATGCGCCGTTATCGCTTTGCTGCCGGTCAGTGGATTTCAGGAGTTCGGCGATGAGTGACCCAAGGCGTGAAAGCGGGTGTCGGATCTCTTGAGCCTTTGTAACTCCTGGCTACGCAACTATGCGTGCAAATCCAGTGAAACTCAGAGTTACAGCATAACCCCAGTATTAACTCTCAGACTCTTTCCTCTCCAGGACCGAAGTCTGTCCGCTCTGCATTCGGCGCCAAATGCCAGCGACGAGGGGGCTGGTCGTCAAGGGATGCTAAATCAGGCATATGCAATCAGTGCTTAAAAGCCACGGATGGAGAGAAAGCGACTTCACCCTTGGCCGTCGCGATTGAGCCCTTCCGGAAAGTAACCTATCCTTAACGAAGGGGTGAGGTCTCCCGTTTTTTGCCGGCCCTGGGGGCCTTGGCGTTCACGGGCTGGCCGCCGTTCAAAGGGTGGGGCGACAATGAAAAAAATGAATGTGGGCGTTATCGCCCTGAGTCTGGCGGTGCTGGCCTTGGCCGGCCAGGCGCAAGCCGACAGCTGCACGTCCGGCCGCGGCGGAAAGAGCACCGCAAAGGGCGCCGTCGTTGGCGCGATGATCGGCGCGCTGGTTGGCGGTTCATCCCGTTCGCACCACAAGGGGCGTAACGCCGTGGCGGGCGCCGTGATCGGGGGCGCCATAGGCGCCGCAACGGGGTGCTGGACGGCGCACCAGGAAGCCATCGCCGCATCCCGTGAAGATGCCCTGAACGCCGATATCGCGGACATTCAGCAAAACACGGCCGAAATTCGCGCCGAAAACGCAGATCTGGAACGCAAGATCGCGGACCTTAACGCGGAGCTGGATCAGGCGCGCCGGGATCAAGCCGCAGAGGCCGAGAGGATGGCCAAGGCGCGTGACGAAGTGGCCTCCGCGCAGCAGAATGCAAGGAACGAGCTGGTTGAGGTCGATAAATCCCTGGACAATGTAGCGCAGCGGATAGCGCAACTTGACAGGAACGCGTCCGACTACGTTCCCAGGTATAACGCGCTCAACGACAAGAGAGCCGAGCTTTTGAAGGCGAGGCAGAACCTGGAAACCATTCTGTCGATGCAGGTGTAGCGCCGATGTACCGCCGGTTATTTCTTCTGGGGTCCGTTTCTATTGCGGCGACGGGATGCGCGTCCCGGTCACCGGAGGAATGCGACCCGCATACAGGGGGCGTCTCGGACTTCTTTCCCTGCCAGAGCCAGTATGGGGTGCGCCAGGCCGATTTAGAGAGACGGCGTGAGTCTGCCGAAGACGATTATCGCGCCGAAGCCGAAAGGCATCGGGAACTGGAAGCTCAGGTATCCGAGCTGGAGCAAGACATCGCTGAAACGCGAGTGCGCACGGCCGAACTCCAGGCCACCGAGGATAGGTTGGAAAGCCGTGTGGCGCAATTGACCGGCGCGGATGATCGGGCTCAGGCATGCCTTGCTGACGTCCAGGACTATCTCCGCCGATTGAGAGAAGCCAATAGCCGGGTCGTCACGGCGCCTTTGCCGCGCCTGCCGCAAACCCAGGAAGGGCAGAAGGTAACACGCGTCCTTATCGATGCGAAGGAACACGCGAACGCAGAAAACCGGCAAATCGACGAAGATTTGGACAAGATATATGAATTGGCCAGGATTTGGGGCTCATATGTTCTGACGGAAAAGGCAATCGACAAGATCAAAGAACCCTTGCTCGATGCACTGCGCCGGAGCCGGTACAGGGGATTGGTCCCAGTAATTGAATGGGGTCTCGCGCTGAATAGCGCGAGGGAGTTCCTTGAAAAATTGATTGAATCAAAAGAAGTCGTCGAAAAACGCCACGGCTGAAGGCCGCCAAGCCGCCATGTGACCGAAACGCACACATCTGTGCGTTAAACGCACAGGCCTATGTGCGCCAAACCGGCAGACAATGTGCGCCAAACCGGACAGCAGAACCCCCACTTAACCCTCAATTTAAGACTATATATGTCTTCAAGGCCCCCCGTTATGCGGAACCGGGGCATATACAAGATATCCGTTGCGTCCGGCCGCCCGCCAGCCGATAGTCACGGCTGGAACAAAATCAGGGGACCTGCATGAAAGGCCGCTTCGCGCTCTTTATCATCTTCGCCATGATCGCCGGCGTCGCCGCCGGATGGGCCAGCCACCAATATCTCGATGCGGCCAATCTGGGCCTGGCGGTCACCATCTTCAGCCTGCTGACCAAGATATTCATCATGCTGATCAAGATGATCATCGCGCCTCTGGTGCTGTTCACCCTGATCGCCGGGATCGGCCACATGGAAGACGCGGCCTCCGTCGGGCGGGTCGGGTTGAAGGCGCTGGGCTGGTTCCTGCTGATGTCGGTGGCGTCGCTGCTGATCGGCATGGTGATGGTCGAATGGCTGCAGCCGGGCGTCGGCATGAATCTCCACGTGGCGGGTGACGCCTCGACCGTACCGTCGACCGAGGGCTTCACGCTCGACAGTTTCGTCGCCCATGTCATCCCGACCTCGATCATCAAGGCCATGGCCGACAACGAGATTCTGCAGATCGTCGTCTTCGCCGTCTTTGTCGGCACGGCCATCGCCATGCTGGAAAAGAAGTCGCCGCGCGTCATGGAGCTGGCGGAGGAGGGGGCGGCCATCATGCTGAAGGTCACCTCGATCGTCATGACCTTCGCGCCGTTCGCCATCTTCGGCGCGCTGGCCTCGACCGTCGCCAAGCAGGGCCTGCCGATCCTCGTCACCTACGCGAAGTTCATGGGCGAATTCTATGCCGCCATGGGGATTTTGTGGGGGCTGCTGATCGGCCTGGGCTTCCTGTTCCTGGGCGGGCGGATGCTGAAGCTGCTGGGCGTGATCCGCGAACCGGCGCTGCTGGCCTTTTCGACCGCCAGCTCCGAGGCCGCCTATCCCAAGCTGCTGGCCGGGCTGCCGACGGTCGGCATTCCGCGCAAGATCGTCAGCTTCGTCCTGCCGCTGGGCTATTCGTTCAACCTCGACGGCTCGATGATCTATTGCACCTTCGCGACCCTGTTCATCGCCCAGGCCTACGGCGTGCACTTTACCGTGGCACAGAAGGTGATGATGCTGTTCCTGCTGGTGATTACGTCCAAGGGCATAGCCGGCGTGCCGCGCGCCTCGCTGGTCGTCATCATGGCCACCCTGACCTATTTCGGCCTGCCGGATTCGTGGATCGCCCTGGTGCTGGGCGTCGACCACCTGCTCGACATGGGCCGGTCGGCGACCAATGTCGTCGGCAACTCGGTCGCCTCGGCCGTGGTGGCGCGCTGGGAAGGCAAGCTGGACGAGCCGGAGGCCTGATTAGCCGGCAGCGGTCGCCAGGGCGATCAGCGCGCGCCTTTGCCGGGCGGAACTTATTTGAAAAGCAACGACGAACAGCAGCCACAGAACGGCCGCGGGCAGGAAGGTCACGGGGCTGCTGAAATCCAGGCCGGTAAGGGCAAGCGCGAATCCGAAAGCGACGAACATCATCGCCATATGAACCAGCGAAAACCTTTGCCAGGCGACGATCCGGCTGCCGTTCCCTTTGGACTGTATCCGTCCGAGGCTGACGATGGCGGAATAGGTGCGGCCGCGCGATGTCGTTCTGATGGCATTGCGAAGCTTGAAGGTGCTTCCTGTAACCTCGCCCTGCCAAGGCGCGGCATCTTCGGGCATCGAAACCAGCGGCATATCGGCCTGGCTCGCCGCCTGAAGCCGCTGCCGCACCACGTCGGCGGACAGCGCGCTGTTCACGGCGTATCTGTCCAGTGGAACGATATATTTTATGAGCATGGTCCCCTCGCCACGGAACCCTACCCGCGTTCCACCTGCCGAACAAGTCAGACCGGCGCGTCGACGCCCGTCTTGTTGACCGCGGTGAATTTCGGCAGGGGCTCGGCCGAGGCCCGCGGCGCGAAGGTTTCGGGATGGACCCATTGCAGCGCCTGCATCCGCCACACCCCGCCGTCGCGCCATACCTTCGCGTGGAAGAAGCGCGCTTCGCTTTCATTGGGATTGAGCGGATTGGGCGTGTCGGCGTGCCAGCAGTCCGCCGTCAGGTTGCGGTCGTCCTGCCATGTCAGGTGCGTGCAGCCGGCCGGGAATTCCGCCCGGGTCTCTACCGTCGGCCAGTCGATGATGATGAAGGCGCCGCGCGACGGTGTGACGGTCGAATCGCTGGTGGCCAGGAAGCGGCCGTCGGGTGAGGCGGCGACATCGTCGGTCACGGCGTACTTGCCGCTGTCGGGCATGACCAGGTAACGGTTGGTGGTGACGCCGAAATGGCAGGCCACCAGGGCGATCGGTTCGCGCCGGCCGGTCTTGGGATCATAGACCATGACCGCGCGTTCGATGACATAGCGCATGCAGCCCTTCGGATCGTCGGTATAGGTGACGACGTCCTGGCCGGCGTAGCGGATGACGATGGCGTCGCCGTGGCGCGCCGCCAGCTCGGGATGGTCGCGCAGCACCAGGCTTTCGTTGAGCTTGGCGGCGGCTTCGCGGGGCGTGCCGATAAAGCTGTTGGGCGTGATGTCGCTGTGGGCGACCGGCGGCGCCGGATCCTTCGGCTTGGTACAGGCGTAAGCCGTTGCGACCAGCGCGACGGTCAAAAGCAGGGGGGTGAAACGCATGCCTCGATCCTGAACATTCCCGCGATTGGGATAGGGCAGGGCACCGTAAAAAAGCGATGCGCGTCTTTTTACCGGCAAAGGCGCGTTTGCCGTTGACCTGCCGCGCAATCGTGCCATAAGGGGCGCCTCTTTGGCGCGCCTGCCCTTAAGCGGGACGCGCTTACTTTCGTTTCATAGCCGCCGATGCGCGCCCGGTCAGGGACCGGACATCGCATCGACAAGGATAACTATCCGATGCAAGTCGTTGAAAAAGTGAATGAAGGCCTCAGCCGCGTCCTGGAAGTGACCGTGACGCGCGACCAGTTGACGCAAAAGCTGGATGCCAAGATCGCGGAAATCGCCCCCAAGATGAACATCAAGGGCTTCCGTCCGGGCAAGGTGCCGCAGGCCCACGTCCGCAAGATGTACGGCAAGGACCTGATGGGCGAGATCATTCAGGAAACCCTCAACGACACGACGCAGAAGGCCATGGAACAGGCCTCGATCCGTCCGGCCAGCCAGCCGGAACTGACGCCGGTCGGCGACTTCGAAAAGGTCATGACGGGTGATGCCGACCTGGCCTACCAGATCGCCGTCGAAATGATGCCGGTGTTCACGCCGATCGAGCCGGGCAGCGTCGAGCTGACCCGCCCGGTCTACGAGCCGTCGGAAGAAGACATCGACGAGCAGCTGAAGCAGATCGTCGCCGGCAACAAGCAATACGAAGCCAAGAAGGGCAAGTCGCCCAAGGCCGCCGACGGCGACAAGCTGATCATCGACTTCGTCGGCAAGATCGGCGACGAAGCCTTTGCTGGCGGTACCGCGGAAGGCGCCGAACTGGTCATCGGTTCGGGCATGTTCATCCCGGGCTTCGAAGAGCAGCTGATCGGCGCCAAGAAGGGCGACGTCAAGACGCTTGAAGTCACCTTCCCGGAAGACTACGGCGCCAAGGAACTGGCCGGCAAGGCCGCGACCTTCGAGACGACCGTCCAGGACGTCCTGTCGCCCAAGGAAGGCGAAGCCGACGACGAGCTGGCTAAGAGCCTCGGCCTGGAAAGCCTGGAAGCCCTGAAGGGCATCATCAAGAGCCAGGTCGCCCAGCAGTACGGCCAGGCCTCGCGCTTCAAGATGAAGCGTCAGCTGCTCGACATCCTGGATGAGAAGCACGATTTCGAACTGCCCAAACGCATGCTCGACGCAGAATTCCAGGGCATCTGGCAGCAGGTCGAACAGGACCGCGCCGCCGGCCAGCTGGCCGACGAAGACAAGAACAAGTCCGAGCAGGAGCTGAAGGACGAGTACATGAAGATCGCCGAGCGCCGCGTGCGCCTGGGTCTGGTGCTCGCCGAAATCGGCACCCGCCAGAACGTCCAGGTCACCGACCAGGAAGTGACCCAGGCCATCCTGCAGGAAGCCCGCAACTATCCGGGCCAGGAGCGCCAGGTGTTCGACTTCTATCGCAACAACCCGGCGGCCGCCGCGCAGATCCGCGCGCCGATCTACGAAGAAAAGGTCTGCGACCTGATCTTCACCCAGGCCAAGGTTACCGACCAGGCCGTCAGCAAGGACGAGCTGCTGAAGGAAGAAGACGAGGCCTAAGCTTCGGTTTTCCTAAAGAATTAAAGGGCTCCGGTGTTCCGGGGCCCTTTTTCTTTTTCCGTCGTTTATGTGTGCGGTATCGATTACAATTTATTGTGATGCCATAACGCTATTATTTAGACATCTAACTATTTTCACGTCCGCGCATCCGTGGCATTGAGGGCGCGTGCTTCGCGAACCTCGCGAGGCCCCGAGTCGATCTGGCCTCGGCCAGGTCAAGAAGATGACGCCGGCTAATCCCGGCAGTCGGCGTCATCTTCCCTTATTTCCCGACAATCTGAGCTGCCAGTCGCCGCGTGACGGGTGGAGTTATTGCGCGTCAGCACATCGGCGCCCATTGCCCTCTCCGTAAACAGGGAAGGCCGAGATGCCTTCATTGCCCTGGCGACAGGTCTTCGTGCAGCGGAGCTGAGGGCCTGGTTGTGTTTGGCAATTGAATGTGCGGGTTGCTTGCAAATTTCATCACTTCTGATTTGCAAGTAATGCTTCCAGCCGTGCGAAGCCCGCCTCCATGCCTTCGGCCATCGGCGTCCTCAGGGCGCCGTCACGGGCGGCTTCGGAGGCGTAGCGCACGACCTGGGTGACGGTGGTGACGCCGTCCGTTTCGCTGAAGTCCTGGCGGACCTCGGTTTCCCCGCCCGTCCAGTCCTCGTCGAACCGCTCGGTATGCGTGATCAGGCGTGGCGCGTCGATATCGGCATAGGTGCCGCCCATGGCCATCTCCATGCCGCTGGCGGCCTGCTTCCACACGTAGCGGAAGCGGCCGCCGGGGCGCAGGTCGACCTCGCATACCGGCATGGTCCAGCCTTCGGGACCCAGCAACCAGCGCCGGATCATGGCCGGGATCGTGTAGGCGTCGAACACCAGCTGGACAGGGGCCTTGAAGGCGCGGACAAAGCGGATTTCGGTCGGCGACGGCGTGGTGAGTTCAAGTGCGCCTACGCGGCGGGTTTCGCTCAGCATGGGATTTCCTTTCACTCTGCAATCGGCTTGATCAGCTCGGTCCGGTAGGCCGATGCGTCCGGCCCGGATTCAGGGCCGACGGCGTAGACTTCCCAAAGGTCTTCAGTCGTCTTGATCCCTTGTGCGGAAAGCGCCTCCAGAAACTGCCCCCAGGCGTTGCCCAGGGTCTCGTACCCGCCGCTGTAGACGGCGCGCGCGACCTTGAGTCCGGGGCGCTGGCCAGGGCGAACGCGGCCGGCTTCGGCGACTGAGCTTGCGATTGGCAAGTGAATTTCGAAGTCGAATGTCGCGCCGGGTGCGCGCAGGTGGTGGGTGAACCACGGTCCGGTCTGCGCGATGCGCTGCGCCTTCAGCGCCGCGTGCAGTTCATTGAGGCCCGCGCCCATGGCGGTGCGGATGTCCGACGCCGGGATCTGCAAGGCGACGGTGGCGGTCGGCTGTGCGGGCAGGGTGACGATTTCGATGGGGGAGATCATGCTCGGGTGTCCTCGGTGGAAAGTGTCTGTTGCAGGCGGTCGTAGCTTTCGCCGGCGCCTTTGGTCATGCCGGATTGCAGCACGATGTCGCGGACCATCTGCGACGGGTATTGAATGGTCGCTGTCATCAGCGTGCCGCCATCGACATCGGTCAGGACCGAGGTGACGACCGACTCGCCGGGATAGTCGTCGAAGCGCTCGATATGCGTCGAGCCGAACGGTGGGTTCAGCGCCTGCCACGTACCCGACATGCCCATGGTGGCGCCGTCCGGGCCAGTCAGGATAAAACGCCAGGCCCCACCGACGCGCAGGTCGATCTCGCAGGTCGTCAGCGTCCAGCCTTGCGGCCCGAACCACCGCTTCAGCAGATGCGGCTGGGTAAAGGCGTCATAGACCAGGGGGCGCGGGGCGTTGAAGAAACGCTCCAGGCGGATCTCGGTGTCCGAAGGCGTGCTGGCCTTCAATTCGGCGTTCATGGCGGTCCTCCTCAATTGATGTTGTCGTCGTCGCCCGGCGGCGCCTGCAATTCGGCCAACAGGGCGTCGAGGCGCCGGAAATTGGTCTCCAGCGTCTGGCGATAGGTTTCCAGCCAGCCGACCGCCTGTTTCAGCGGTTCCGGCTCCAGCCGGCAGGGGCGGCGCGTGCCGTCGCGGCCCCGGCTGATCAGGCCGGCCTTTTCCAGCACGTTCAGGTGCTTGGAGATCGCCGGCTGGCTGATCTCGAACGGGGCGGCCAGTTCCATGACCGAGGCGTCGCCACGCGCCAGGCGCGACAGGATGGCGCGGCGCGTCGGGTCGGCCAGGGCGATCAGGGTGTGGTCGATTTCGGTGGCGTTCATTTGCATAACCTTAAAGTTATATAACTCATAAGTTATGAAATCGGCGATGTCAAGCGCGACGCCACGGACACGCGCAACCGGTGAAATATCCGGGGGCCTTGAAAAGATGTGCGCAAATTGCCAAGTTGCGGACGAGGGGCGCATCCACTCACTTAAGGTTAAGCTTTTTTTGCCTTAGATGCAGCTGACGCCCGACGTTCGACACACAAAGAGGATTCGTGAATGCGCGACCCCGTTGACACCCTGACCAGCTACCTCATCCCCACGGTCATCGAGCAGACCAGCCGCGGTGAGCGGGCATACGACATCTATTCGCGTATGCTCAAGGAGCGCATCATCTTCCTGACCGGTCCGTTCGAGGACAGCATGGCGACGTCGATCTGCGCCCAGCTGCTGTTCCTGGAATCGGAAAACCCGAAGAAGGAAATCGCGATGTACATCAACAGCCCCGGCGGTCAGGTGACCTCGGCGCTGGCGATCTACGACACCATGCAATACATCCGTTCGCCGGTTTCGACCGTGTGCATGGGCATGGCGGCTTCGGCCGGCTCGCTGATCCTGCAGGCCGGTGAAAAGGGCCAGCGCATTTCGCTGCCGAACTCCAAGATCATGGTGCACCAGCCGTCCGGCGGCGCGCGCGGCATGGCGTCCGACATGGAAATCCAGGTCGAGGACATGCGCAAGACCAAGCGCCTGCTCAACGAGATCTATGTCAAGCACACCGGCCAGCCTTACGAAGTCATCGAAAAGACGCTTGACCGCGACCGTTACATGACGGCGGACGAAGCCAAGGATTTCGGCCTGATCGACCACGTTTATGAAAAGCGCGCCGACGCCGAAGTCGCGGCGTAAGCGCTTTTCCCAAAGCAAGACATGAACGCGGCCCGGTTCTCCGGGCCGCGTTTTTGTTTGTGTGCGGGTGTGATAGGGTGGTGCATGGAGCAGGGCATCAGAGACCGGAACGAGATTTTTGCTGCGCTGTCCGCGGCTGTGGCGGAGGCTTTCCCCGGCCTGTCGCAAGGGGGCGAGGCGGATTATACCATCCTGGACCTCTTGCCGCTGACAGGTGACAAAGCCCTGCGGCTTGGGGTCTGGGTGGATGAGTATCCCAGCCCCAGCCTCGCGTTCGGGCCGTCCCATTGCCATGAGGCGGCGGATACCCAGGGATACGCCGAGATTGTTGCCGGGCTTTGCAAGATATTCGCCGACGAATGGGTAGTGGTCTATGACGTTGGCGGCGAACACCCCGGCCATGGCCGGTGGATGGACCTGACTGAGCCCGACGCGCTTGCCGACTATCTGACGGACCCATATTCGCCGGATATCATAGATATCAAATCGTGGACTGGGCGGCGCGACGGCCGTTTCGGCTTGAGCGATTTGTAGAGCGTCTTCGGTCTGCGGGCCCCGCCTTCAAAGGATTTTTGCCACGAATGGTACGGATATGCCGCTTCGCGGCGATACGGATGGCCTGAGTTGACGGACGCCGTCGGAGGCAGGCACTGCGCGAAGCGCGCCCACCGGTCACGTAAGCGCCAGTGCTGGGGCGCGCCGCGGTAGCGGTGCTTCACAAGGCACTAAAGCATGCTCGAAAATAATCTGTGAAATCTGTGTAATCTGTGGATCACTTAATTCTTCCTCTTAAGGCACTGCAACGCTGGTTCGTTGTCCGGTGTGCAACGGAAGATGCCGGTGCCCGATGACGCAGTGCAAAGGGAATGGAAGGGATCCACAGATTTTTGTCCGTGATTGTGACGGGCTATGGTGAGGCGCCGCTACCGCGACGACACCGCGAAAGACAGGCGCTCGCGCCTTACCCGTGTCGCCGCGAAGCGCGTATCCGTGTCATCCGTGGCAAAACCCTTTTCAGCCTTTGAAGACGCGATAGTGGCCATGCCTGGCCGCCGCCAGCATCTCGCGGTCGCCGGCGGTGTCGCCGTAGGCGGCTTCGAGATCGAGCGCGTCGCCGAAGATTTCGCGCAGGCGGCACATCTTTTCCTCGCCCCGGCAGTTCTTGCCATCTAGCTCCGGTGTCAACCGTCCTTGCGCGTCGAAGCCCAGCTTGGTGCCGATCACGCGGTCGGCGCCAATCATGCGGCCGAACGGCGCCACCAGGAGCTGCGGCGAAGCAGTGACGATGACGCGCGTGCGGTCGGGCAGATTATGTCGATCCCAGGCGTCGAGCGCGTCCATGCGAAACAGGTCCATGGCGGTCGTCGTCGAAAAGGCCTTGATCAGGATTTCAAGATCTTCCTGAGAAATCGGTCCCAAGAGCTTGTATAAAAGGCGCGATTTTAAAGCTCCTCGATCCTTGGTCGCAAGATAATGCGCCAGCAGTGACGGTTGTGTCAGGAAGGCCCGCGCCATTCCGGCCCTGCCCTTGGCGAAATCGAGGAAGGCGAGAAAGCTGTCGCGATCGGTCAGCGTACCGTCGAAATCGAAGGCCACGACCTTGCGTGGGGCCTCTGGCTCGGCCGCCGGCGTCGTTTTCGGTGACCGGCCGTGGCGAAGCGGATTTGTGACTTTCATTCCGCGTTTTTTATCCCATATTAAGCGACTGGGGCGGGTTGAGACGGCCCCGAAACTGTGCATAAATGCGCGCTGGTGGGCGCATTGTAAATCGTAATCGGCGCCGGAATCAGGCTTTGTTAAGGCTTGCCGGGCTATCCTGCCGATTGGTGAGCGGATAGGGTCGCGATCGAAAACGCGTTCCCTGGCCCGCACGTGAAGGTGAAAGACAGAAATGACCAAAGCCGCGACAGGCGACAGCAAAAGCACCCTCTACTGCTCCTTCTGCGGAAAGAGCCAGCACGAAGTGCGCAAACTCATCGCCGGGCCGACCGTTTTCATCTGCGATGAATGTGTCGAGCTTTGCATGGACATCATCCGCGAGGAGCACAAGATCGCCTTCGTCAAGTCGAAGGACGGCGTGCCGACCCCGAAGGAAATCCGTGAGGTCCTCGACGACTACGTGATCGGTCAGTCCCAGGCCAAGAAGGTCCTGTCGGTGGCCGTGCACAACCACTACAAGCGCCTGAACCATGCGCAAAAAGGCAATGACGTCGAACTGGCCAAGTCGAACATCCTGCTGATCGGTCCGACCGGTTCGGGTAAGACCCTGCTGGCCCAGACCCTGGCCCGCATCATCGACGTGCCCTTCACCATGGCCGACGCCACGACCCTGACCGAAGCCGGTTACGTCGGTGAAGACGTCGAAAACATCATTCTCAAGCTGCTCCAGGCCGCCGACTATAATGTCGAACGCGCCCAGCGCGGCATCGTCTATATCGACGAAGTCGACAAGATCTCGCGCAAGTCCGACAACCCCTCGATCACCCGCGACGTGTCGGGCGAGGGCGTGCAGCAGGCCCTGCTCAAGATCATGGAAGGCACGGTCGCCAGCGTTCCGCCCCAGGGCGGCCGCAAGCACCCGCAGCAGGAATTCCTGCAAGTCGATACGACGAACATCCTGTTCATCTGCGGCGGCGCCTTCGCCGGCCTCGAAAAGATCATTTCGGGCCGCGGCAAGGGCACCTCGATCGGCTTCGGCGCCGTGGTCAAGGACCCGGAAGACCGCCGCACCGGCGAAGTCCTGCGCGAAGTCGAGCCCGACGACCTGATGAAGTTCGGCCTGATCCCGGAATTCATCGGCCGTCTGCCGGTCCTGGCGACGCTGGAAGACCTCGATGAACTGACCCTGGTCAAGATCCTGACCGAGCCGAAGAACGCCCTGATCAAGCAGTATCAGCGCCTGTTCGAGATGGAAAACGTATCGCTGACCTTCACCGACGAAGCCCTGCTGGCGGTCGCCCGCAAGGCCATCGTCCGCAAGACCGGCGCGCGCGGCCTGCGCTCGATCCTGGAAGCCATCCTGCTCGACACCATGTACGAACTGCCCAACATGCAGGGTGTCGAGGAAGTGGTGATCAATGGCGAAGTCGTCGAAGAGCGCGGTACGCCGCTGATGATCTACTCGGAAAAGCGTTCAGGTGGCGCGGCTTAAGCCTTTTCATTGAAGCGAAAAATCAAGCGCGGTCCGGTCTTTCCGGGCCGCGTTTTGTATTTCCGAACACGGTTGTCCCCAGTCACATGGCCAGGGTTTACCGCTCCATCTTGAAGTACGATGAAATTTCCCCACATTTCGAAGTGAAGGCAAGGCGATGGATTCGTGATGTCATTGACCCGTCGCCGCGTGCTATTCGTATTAAGACTCGCTTCAGACCTCCGGCTCACACTTTACTGAACAGAGGGCGAAGGCAGAGTCCGTGACGCGGGAAACCGCATAGGAGTATCCATGTTAGACCTCGTTACCATCCCCGTCCTGCCCTTGCGCGACATTGTGGTCTTTCCGCACATGGTCGTGCCGCTGTTTGTCGGCCGTGAAAAGTCGGTACAGGCGCTCGACGAGGTGATGAAGGGCGACAAACAGATTCTGCTGGCCACCCAGAAGAATTCGTCCGACGACGATCCCGCCGCCGACGCCATCTATGAGATCGGCGTCCTGGCCAACGTCCTGCAACTGCTGAAACTGCCCGACGGCACCGTCAAGGTCCTGGTCGAAGGCAAGTCGCGCGCGCGCATCAAGCGCTTTGTGGCGACCGAACGCTATTACGAAGCCGAAGCCTATGTGCTCGACGCCGGCCAGGCCGAAGGCCCGGACACCGAAGCGCTGGTCCGCGCCGTCTCCGAGCAGTTCGAAAACTACATCAAGCTCAACAAGAAGATTCCGCCGGAAAGCCTCAACGCCATCGCGGAAATCTCCGATCCCGACGTGCTGGCCGACTCGATCGCCGCGCACCTGGTCGTCAAGATTTCCGACAAGCAGGCCCTGCTGGAACAGCTGTCGGTCACCAAGCGGCTGGAGAAGATCTACGCCCTGATGGAGGGTGAGATTTCCGTCCTCCAGGTCGAAAAGAAGATCCGCTCGCGCGTCAAGCGCCAGATGGAAAAGACCCAGCGCGAATATTACCTCAACGAGCAGATGAAGGCGATCCAGCGCGAGCTGGGTGAGCACGACGACGGCAAGGACGAACTGGCCGAGCTCGAAAAGAAGATCAAGGGCACCAAGCTGTCGAAGGAGGCCCGCACCAAGGCGATGGCCGAGCTCAACAAGCTGCGCCACATGTCGCCCATGTCGGCCGAAAGCACCGTCGTGCGCAACTATCTCGACTGGCTGCTGTCGATCCCCTGGGGCGCCGTCAAGCCCAAGCCGATCGATCTCAACAAGGCCGAAAACATCCTCGAAGCCGACCACTACGGCCTCGACAAGGTCAAGGAGCGCATCCTCGAGCACCTGGCCGTGCAGGCGCGCACCGGCAGCCTGAAAGGCCCGATCCTGTGCCTGGTCGGTCCTCCGGGCGTCGGCAAGACCAGCCTCGGCAAGTCGATCGCCAAGGCGACAGGCCGTGAATTCATCCGCATCAGCCTGGGCGGCGTGCGCGACGAATCGGAAATCCGCGGCCACCGCCGCACCTATATCGGCTCCATGCCCGGCAAGATCATCCAGTCGATGAAGAAGGTGAAGTCGACCAACGCCTTCTTCCTGCTCGACGAAATCGACAAGATGGGCTCGGACTGGCGCGGCGATCCCGCGTCTGCCCTGCTCGAAGTGCTCGACCCGGCGCAGAACTCGACCTTCGGCGACCATTACCTTGAGGTCGACTACGACCTGTCGAAGATCATGTTCGTCACGACGGCCAATTCGCTCAACATGCCGCAGCCTCTGCTCGACCGCATGGAGATCATCCGCATCCCCGGCTACACCGAGGACGAAAAGGTCGAGATCGCCAAGCGCCACGTCCTGCCGAACCTGATGAAGGAACACGGCCTGACGGCGGACGAATTCGTGGTGCCGGAAGCGGCCATCCGCGACATCATCCGCTACTATACCCGTGAGGCGGGCGTGCGGTCGCTGGAACGCGAACTGGGCAACCTGGCGCGCAAGACGATCCGCGACCTGGTGCGCGAGAACGTCAAGTCGATCGAGATCGACGAGGCGCGCCTGGCCAAGTACGCCGGCGTCAAGAAGTACCACTACGGCGCCACCGACGAAACCGACCAGGTCGGTATCGTCACCGGCCTGGCGTGGACCGAATTCGGCGGCGACATCCTGACGATCGAAGCCATCAAGATGCCCGGCAAGGGCGGAATGAAGGTCACCGGCAACCTCAAGGAAGTGATGAAGGAGTCGGTGTCCGCCGCCAATTCCTACGTCAAGGCCCTGGCGCCCAAGTTCGGCATCCTGCCGCCGGTCTTCGACAAGACCGACGTCCACGTCCACGTCCCCGAAGGCGCCACGCCCAAGGACGGTCCGTCGGCCGGCGTCGCCATGGTCACCGCCATGGTGTCGGTCCTGACCGGCATTCCGGTGCGCAAGGATATCGCCATGACCGGCGAAATCACCCTGCGCGGCCGTGTCCTGCCGATCGGCGGGCTCAAGGAGAAGCTGCTGGCGGCCCTGCGCTCCGGCATCAAGACCGTGCTGATCCCCAAGGAGAACGAAAAGGACCTGGTCGATATCCCGGCCAACGTGAAGTCGGGCCTTGAGATCATCCCCGTCAGCCAGGCCGACGAAGTCCTTCGTCACGCCCTGGTCAAGCCGCTGACGCCGATCGAATGGATCGAGCCGATCATCACCGCGGGCGCTGCCGTCAGCCCGGCGGTCGATGTCGACGAAGGCGACGGCGCGACCGCTCACTAAACGGTCTGTGCACCGATAAATCAGCCCGCTGCCGGTCCCGGCGGCGGGCTTTTTCGTGTCTTCCGCACCCGGATCAAGCCGAATCGAATCACTTCCTTGCGCGGCAACGGTTTGCGCCTGAAAGGCGACGGAGGTGTCAATTCGGCTCCCGCAAGTGTTATAAAGTTGCAAAAACAGGGTAAAAACCCCGCAAACCCTTAAAAAAACACGGTTTGCGGTGCAGCAATTGCCATTTCTGTTTTGACCTGAATTAATTTTTGTTGTCTCTATCGGCTTCACCTGTCGGCGACTCGGCGGGCCCGGAACCGGGCCAGGCGGAGTCCAGAAAACAGGTCGCTTAGCAACCGCCCGGGTACCGGGTAAGGGAGAGAGACAGATATGACCAAAGCTGAACTCGTCGCCGCCATGGCGGACTCGGCCGGACTGACCAAGGATCAAGCCAAGAAGGCGCTCGACGCTTTCACCGACAGCGTCGTGGCTGCCCTGAAAAAGGGTGACGACGTCCGTCTCGTTGGCTTCGGCACCTTCCTGGCTGTGAAGCGCGAAGCCGGCACCGCCCGCAATCCGCGCACCGGCGAAACGGTGCAGCGTCCGGCCAGCGTCACGGCGCGTTTCCGCGTCGGCGAAGGCCTCAAGGGCGCCCTGAACTAAGGTTTGCCTGATACTGATCAAGGGGCGTTTCCGGTCCGGCCGGAAACGCCTCTTGACTTTTACGGGCCGGATGGGCAAAGCCTCGGCCTCCTTGAACACCCTGGATCAGGGGCGATTAGCTCAGCTGGCAGAGCGGCTCGTTTACACCGAGTAGGTCGGCGGTTCGATCCCGTCATCGCCCACCACCAGGGGCACGGCCCCTGGACCCGGATACGCTACGGGGCGTGAGGCGTCAGCCGGCGTTTATATTTCGTGACAATCGATGGATTATGGCGTGGATCGCAAGCGCGCCTGCATATCGTTATAGGCGGCGAAGATCAGGGCCGTGACAGCAGCCTCGTCGACGGGCTGCCCCCAGTGCAGCTTGATATGGCGCATCCGCTTGCCCGTACCCTCAAGAAGGCCCGACGGATCGGGAAGCGACGCGCCCTGGTAAAAGCCGATGCTGGCATGTTTGCTGAAGGCGTTGACGTAGGCGAACGCGGCTTCACCGACGCAGGCCGTGGGGCAGACGTCGTGCATCAATTCGCGGACATCTCTACCGCAGGCCCGTATCCGCTCGTACCACGGCTGCATCATCAGCCGCAGCGGAGCGCCCGTGAACCAGGCATCGATCGACGGATCGTACGCCATAGCGCCTGGAAACAGCATCAGGTCGTTCATGGTTTCACCAGCATAAGATCGGCACGCACAGGATAGTGGTCGGAACCGACATCCCCAAGCGTCCTGGAGCGACCCGCCATGGCGCCTTTTGTCAGTATGTGGTCGATCTGGATGCGCAGCCAGGGCTTCGCCACAGGCCAGCTATAGGCCATGCCTGAGCCTTGCGGCCACTGCATCTTCTGTTTCATCAGCGGCGCCAGGCTGTGCGACCATGAGATCGCCCGCCACGATCACCGGCCGCGTCTCGTGGCCGACAAGGCCCGCCAGGTCGCGGATATAGTCTTCATTGTCAAAGGTCAGCCGCGCATTAGCCGGCGGCATCGGGTGCGCCACATAGACCACCATGTCGCCGAAATCGGCCCGGATCAGCGGCATGCGATGCCGGCCCAGGCGATATAGCGCCGGCGTGAAGGGACGCTTGGCATAAAGCGACACGCCGAAGATGCCCATGCTGGGGGTAAAGCTGTAGGGATAGCGGGCCTTCAACACCTCGAGATGGCGCGTCCATTCCGGCGTCGTCTCGGCGGCGGCGAAGATGTCGGCGTCCTGGGCCGCGGCCATTGCCGTCACCCGGTCGAAATCGCGGTTGTCGCACAGCACTTTGGAGAAGACGAGGCTGACGGCATGGCTGTGGGACGCCGTGGCGGGCAGGACAGGGCGATCGAGTCCGCGCACGGCCATCGGGAGGGCATTGACGGCCAGTGCCGCCGCGGCCAGCATCAGGATCCACCGCTGCCGCACGACGGCGGCCACCCCGAGCCCGGCGACGCCGGCAACCAGCAACTGGACGCGGAACGGTGTGATCATGTCGCCCGGCCAGCCGCTGAAGCAGCTGGCAAGCCCTGCGGCGAGGGATATCACCAGGCCGGTGGCGGCCAGGACACGGAAAAAGGCCATCTTCCCCTCAAAACAAAACCGCCAGCCGGTTAAGGCTGGCGGTTCAAGAGCTTATACGCTTTTCATGCCTTGGAGCATGATGATTTTAGCTTTGCTCAAATCCATGCTCCAAATTTTTGTTTGTCGCGCAATATGCCCAAAAAGTGCGTCACACTTTTTGGATTGCGCTCTAGAACTGGAACCGCGTACGCAGGCTGACCGAATAGTCGGTATAGCCGTTCAGCTTGGCATAGTCGCCTTCCAGTGCGAAGTAGCTGTACTGGTTGTCGCTGGAAATGCGGAAGCCGGCGGTCGGGCCGCCGCCCGTCACGTCGCCGCCGTTGAGCGTAAACGCCGTGCCGCCGGCGAAGTTGGCGACCGTGTCGGCGATCTTGGCCGAGACGTTCTGCTTGTAGCCGACCCACACTTCCGGAATGACGAACCAGCGGCGGTAGCTGAAGTTCAGCAGCGCCGAAGCCGTTGCGATATTGGAATCGCGGTCGGCGACGTTCAGGTCGAAATAGTCGGTGCCGCCGGCTTCGGCGTACTTCTGTTCCTTCAGGCCGTAGAGGCTGGCCGAGATCTGCGGCGTCATGGCGAAGGCGCCGGCCTTGTAGTCGTAGGAGGCGCCGGCACCGGCGCTATACGAGAAGCCGTTCCACTTGGCCGTCGCGACGTGGCTGACATATGCCGTCAGCAGTTCCCGCGTCGAATCGAACTGGGCGTAACCCGCGCCCGCGTGGGCCCAGCCCTTGAAGGCGCCGGTATTCATCCGCCAGTAGCCGCCGATCGTCAGGTCGGAATTGACCAGCTGTTCGCGGGCTATGGCGAAGGAATCCGCCGGCGACGCCGTGGTATAGGAGATATAGACGCCCAGCATGTTGTGCGGGCCCATGGCCGTTTCGCGGCCGCCGGAGAAGGCGAAGCCGGTCGCATCGAAGCCGGCGGTTTCACCGTACTTGCGCGTGGTCTTGAAGCCGTATTCCTGCAGCCAGTACTGGCCGCCATTGTTGTCCGGCACCAGGGTCAGCGCGCCCAGCTCCTGGGTCAGGGCTTCGGTGCCGCGCGACAGGGTCAGCAGGCTTTCACCCGAATAGTTGGGCAGGTACTGGTTGTAGACGCCGTCGAAGGTCGGCTTGTCGGTCGCCGCCATCAGGGAGGTGGTGGCGCCGGCATCCTGGCGCGCGGCCGTCAGCACGGGAAGCAGTGCGGCGTATTCGTTGTTCGAGAACTTGCCTTCGGCCTGGGTCTTCAGCCGGAAGCTGGCCGACAGCACCGTATTGCCGCTGCCGGTGCTGAGCGTCGCGGCATAAAGATACGGCACTTCGCCTTCCAGCGAGGTGGAGATGTTGCCGAGATTGATGCTCGATGCGGTCAGGACCGTATAGGTCTGCGGCGTCAGGACGATGTCGTTGAGCGCCAGCTTGAAGGTTGCGCCATTGTCGAAGGTGGCGGGGCCGGTGCCTGTAAAGACCGGTTGGGTCGGATTGGTCGTGTCGAGCACGATGCCCAGCGTGCCGGTGCTGCCGACATGGAGCGTCGTCAGGTTCAGCTTGCTGCCCGCCAACAGCGCCGCGGTGCCCGTGCCGATATCGAGGGCCACCGTGCCCGTACCGGTCATCTTGCCTATATAGGCCGAACTGCCGGTCATGGTGAAGCTGTTCGCGCCCGCGCCGAAGTCGATATTGCCCGTGACCGAGCCGCCGTTGACGGTGATCGAATCGTTGCCGGATCCCAGCAGGATGTCACCGTAGATCAGCGGAGCGGCGATCGTGTCGTCGGTCGGCGCCAGGTCGTTCTGTGTGATGCTGACGCCGCTGGTGTTGGCGCTGACGTCGATGGCGACAGGGCGGTTCACCAGCGTGTCGGCAACACCGTCGCCGTTGTCGTCGCTGGCCGTGATCACCGCGCTGATGACGTTGTCGTTGACGATGGTGTTCAGCGTGCCCGAATGGTCGGCGATGGCGACCGCCTTGGTCGTCGATCCGGTGGCGTTGGCGTAGACGCCGCCCGACGACTTGGTGATGTTGATGGCGTTGACCGTGGCGCCGGCCCCGATGTCGATCGCCGTGGCCTTCGCGCCCTGGCCGACCGTCGCGTAGGTCGTCACGCTGTTGGTGGTGGTCGACGTGGTGACCGACCCGGTGCTTGCCGTGATCGATCCGCCCAGGATGTCGATCGCCGGAACGGTCGCCTGGTTACCGATCGATACCGAGATCGTGTCGGCTGCCGACGACGAGGACGACACCGTGCCCGTAATGCCCATGCCGTTCGAAATGGTCACCGCCTGGCCGAGATCGCCGACCTGGAGGGCCTTCGACGTGAAGCCCGAATAGACCCCGGCAGCCGTGATCGAACCCTGGAGCAACAGGCCGTACTTTACGGTCGGGGCCTGGATGCCGGTCGTGGTGTAGGTGAGGGGGCTGAGCGTCGTCGCGGTGGTCGACGAACCGATCAGCAGGCCCGGCGCCGTGCCGTATGCCGCGATCGAGGACGACTGCTGGTCGGTATCGACAATGCCGTTGCCATCTTCATCGGTATTGGTCGTGTCGCTGTCGGTCACCGACGTGCTGAACCGCACGCCCTGCGCAAACGTGCCGGCCAGGGTCACGGTGGCGCCCGACTGATACATGTCGGCCGGCGTCGCCAGAATCGCCGTGACCTGGTCGGCGGTCAGGCCGGTGGGCGACGTCGTGGCGTAGCCGGACGTCGAATAGCTGCCGTCGATATTGACGAGGCCGGTATAGGCGCCGTTCAGCACCACGGCGCGGGCATTGCTGCCGTGCCCGGCGATAGAGCCGCTGAGATAGGTGTTGCCGGTGACGCCGTTCTTCAGCCAGATGCCGACCGTATCGTCGCCCTGCTGCGTAATGGCGGCCTTGGTGGTGAAATTGCCGGTAATGCTGTTGTCGAAGACCACGCCGTAGGACTGGTTGCCCTCGACCTGGATGGTCGTGCCCGTATTGAGGCTGACATTGCCGATGAAGGGCGTCGCGCCCGTGGAATGGATGCCGTAGCGGCCGGTGCCCTGGGCGAACGGTCCGTCGGCCACCGCGTCGGTGTTGACGGTGTCGCTGGCGGTATAGTTGTCGGTGACGATGATGCTGCCCGCCGTCGCCAGGCCTGACGTGTGGCCGCCATTGATCAGGATGGCCGTCGAATTGTCGGACGACGCCGACATGTTGATGCTGCCGTTGACCACCACGGTATTATCCGAATCGACCGTGATCGCGTTGCCGCTGGTCAGGGTGATGGAACCGCCGGTATCGACGTTCAGGTCGCCGGTCGTTGACGTGGACACCGCGCTCGTCGTCGCCGTCGAGATGGTCGTGGCCGCGGATGCCGTTCCGGCAAAGGCCGACAGGGCCAGGCCGACGGCGGTGGCGGTCAGGAGGTGGTGTTTACGCATGCTGTTCGGTTTCCCCGTGTCTTGCGGAATTTTCGGTACGCGACGCTTGAAAATCGGACGCACCGGTCCCGTCCGGCGTCCGCGGTATTATGTCAGGTCTGCCACCTCTTAACCGCATTTGCTGGCGTGCGAAAGAGCGCACGTCACAAACAGGCATTTGTGGCGTCGGGCGCCAAACTCGAAAACAAAGAGGGCGTAATTATGTCGGCATGAAGCCAAAAACGACATTAAGCGCATAGCCCTCAAGGGCTTGCGCGCTTTTCCGTGTCATAACAATGTCGAAGAAAAGGAGGAGGGAAATGCGAGGCCACCCGAAAGCCGTTTCCGGCAGGGGTGGCGCGAGTGACGGGGCTCGAACCCGCGACCTTCGGCGTGACAGGCCGACACTCTAACCAACTGAGCTACACCCGCATTCCCTTGTCTCTTCGGCGGCGGCGCCGTCGTCGAGAGGTGCGCTGAGTAATGCGGGGCGCGCCGGGTGTCAAGCGCCATGTGCCGAAACCTGTGAGTAATTTTGCAATTGCGGGATTTTGAGGGATTTCAATGGCGATCCCGGACTTAAGAGGTGATCGCCGTTGCCAGGCACGCCGATCTTTGCGGTCTTCGCGCGCCTGAGCTTATGCGAGGAACCGTCGGGGCCGGCCACCCGGTGGCACTTGAGCTCGAAAAAAGCAGATCGAGGGTCATTCCATGGCCATCGATCTGCGAACGATTTGCATACTCAATATAGCATTGCGTTATGCCGCCGCCGGGCGCCCGAAAATCCAACATTCTGGAAAAAAACTTCATTTTTTTGCACTGCAAATGTTTGAAGCGCGCGTCGGACTGGTCTAGAAGCTGAGTCCTCAAGTCCGCGGACAGGGTTAATGTGCCTGGCCGCCTCTGCGTTCGAGGATGTCTCAATGAATGCCGACCTGACCCGGTTGCTGCTCACCTACCTGCCGGTCATCATCTTTATCGCCATCGCCACCGTGCTGGGGCTTGGCTTCATGATCGCCGCGCTGGTGCTGGCGCCCAAGGCGCCGGATACCGAAAAGCTGTCGGCCTACGAATGCGGCTTCAACGCGTTCGACAGCGCCCGCCAGAAGTTCGACGTGCGCTTCTATCTGGTGTCGATCCTGTTCATCGTCTTCGACCTGGAAGCCTCGTTCCTGTTCCCGTGGGCGGTCTCGATGTTCGACCTGCCCAAGTCGGCCATGTATCAGGCCTTCTGGTCGATGGTCATCTTCCTGGTCGAACTGGGACTTGGCTATGTATATGTGTGGAAGAAGGGAGCCCTGGAATGGGAGTGATCATGCCGCCCGAATCCAAGGCTTACGGCCTCGCCGGCCGTAGCACCGTCGAAGGCTACAACCCCGACGTCCATGACAAGTTCTTCGAGGCCGTCTCGGCCGAGCTCGACGAAAAAGGCTTCCTGGTGTCGTCGGTCGACGACGTCATCACCTGGGCCCGTACCGGCTCTCTGATGTGGATGACCTTCGGCCTGGCGTGCTGCGCCGTCGAAATGATGCAGGCCTCGATGCCGCGCTACGACATGGAGCGCTTCGGCATGGCCCCGCGCGCCAGCCCGCGCCAGTCGGACCTGATGATCGTCGCGGGCACGCTGACGAACAAGATGGCGCCGGCCCTGCGCAAGGTCTACGACCAGATGCCGGATCCGCGCTACGTCCTGTCGATGGGCTCGTGCGCCAACGGCGGCGGCTATTATCACTATAGCTATAGTGTCGTGCGCGGCTGCGACCGCGTGGTTCCCGTCGACGTCTACGTTCCGGGCTGCCCGCCGTCGGCCGAGGCCTTGCTCTACGGCCTGCTGCAACTCCAGAAGAAGATCCGCCGTACCGGCGGCATCCGGCGCTAAGGGGAGGGCGGGCACATGTCTATCGAAAAGCTCCAGGCCCTGGCCGAACGCGCGAAGGGCGACTTCAAGGAAGGCATCCTTGAGACCAAACTGGAATTCGGCGAACTGACCCTGACGGTCGAGCGCGAGCGCATCGTCGAGATCATGGCGAAGCTTCGCCAGGAACCGTACCGGTTCCACCAGTTGATCGACGTTTGCGGCGCCGATTACCCGAAGCGCGCGCGCCGTTTCGACGTCGTCTATCACCTGCTGTCCCTGACCCAGAACATCCGTCTGCGCGTCAAGGTCCAGACCGACGAGGTCGTGCCGGTGCCGTCGATCCGGACCGTCTATCCCAATGCCGACTGGTATGAGCGCGAAGCGTTCGACATGTACGGCATCCTGTTTTCCAACCATCCGGACCTGCGCCGTCTGCTGACGGACTACGGTTTCGAAGGCTATCCGCTGCGCAAGGACTTCCCGATGACGGGCCATGTCGAGGTCCGTTACGACGAAGAGCAGAAGCGGGTCGTCTACGAGCCGGTCAAGCTGACGCAGGAATTCCGGCGGTTCGATTTCCTGTCGCCGTGGGAGGGGGCTGAATACGTCCTCCCCGGGGACGAAAAAGCGGTTCAGGCTCCGGCGCCCGCAGCGCCCAAGACCTGATCATCCAGACCTGGGGGTAGGCGATGAAAAAGGACATTAAAGCGGTACGTTCGGCGATAGCGTTTTTCCTGATGACTTTTTCTACCGCCTACCTCTTCACGATCGGGGTAAGGCTGACCGGCGGGTTTACCCGGGCTCCCGAGGTACCGCCGGAAGGCCTGCAATCGGTCGGCCTGTCGATCATCATCGGCGTGGCCGTGCTGATTGTCGGGGCGGGCATCCGGCGCCTGACGGCCGCGGAGATGCAGTCGGCGCTTCTGGGCGCTGCCGCCGTGCTTCTGGCAACCCCGGTGGCGACCGCCGTGCTGAGCAACACCTGGACCTTTTCCACGGTGGTGGTCTCGGCCTTCGGTTTCCTGACGCTGGGCTTCGGCCTGCTGATCGCCCTGGTGCGAAAAGCCGAGTCGAACGCCGACGAATGAATTTGGCCACCTCGGTGGCTCTGTAAAGTGACTGACGGATAAGGGTTTTATCCATGGCTGATGATGTGAAGATTGAAGCCGGGCACAAGGGCGACGACGATCGTAAGTTCACGATCAACTTCGGTCCGCAACACCCGGCCGCGCACGGCGTTCTGCGCCTTGTGCTCGACCTCGACGGCGAGATCGTCGAGCGCGTCGATCCGCATATCGGCCTGCTTCATCGCGGCACCGAAAAGCTGATGGAGTACCGCACCTACCTGCAGAACGTGCCCTATTTCGACCGCCTCGACTATGTGGCGCCGATGAACCAGGAGCACGCCTACTGCCTGGCGATCGAGAAGCTGCTGGGCATCGAAGTGCCCAAGCGCGCGCAATATATCCGCGTCATCTTCTCGGAAATCGGCCGCATCCTGTCGCACATCCTCAACGTCACGACCCAGGCCATGGACGTCGGCGCCCTGACGCCGCCGCTGTGGGGCTTTGAAGAGCGCGAAAAGCTGATGGTGTTCTATGAGCGCGCCTCGGGGGCGCGCCTGCACGCCAACTATTTCCGCCCGGGTGGCGTCCACCAGGACCTGACGCCGGAACTGATCGACGACCTGATCGAATGGTGCCGCGAATATCCGAAGAAGCTGGCCGACATCGAGACCCTGGTCACCGAGAACCGCATCTTCAAGCAGCGCAACGTCGATATCGGCGTCGTGTCGAAGGACCAGGCTTACGACTGGGGCTTCACCGGCGTCATGATTCGCGGCTCGAACATTCCGTGGGACCTGCGCAAGGCCCAGCCCTATGAATGTTATGCCGAGCTCGACTTCGACATCGTGCTGGGCAAGAACGGCGACTGCTGGGACCGTTATCTCTGCCGCGTCGAGGAGATGCGCCAGTCGGTGAAGATCATGGAACAGTGTCTGGCCAGGCTGAAGACGACGCCGGGCCCGGTTCTGTCGACCGACAACAAGGTGGCGCCGCCGCGCCGCGCCGAGATGAAGAATTCGATGGAAGCCCTCATCCATCACTTCAAGCTCTACACCGAAGGTTTCAAGACGCCGGAAGGCGAGGTCTATGCCTGCGTCGAGGCGCCCAAGGGTGAGTTCGGCGTCTACCTGGTGTCCGACGGCACCAACAAGCCGTACCGCTGCAAGATTCGCGCGCCGGGCTTCCCGCACCTGCAGGCCATGGACTGGATGAACCGCGGCCACCTGCTGGCCGACGTGTCCGCCATCCTGGGCTCGCTCGACATCGTGTTCGGGGAGATCGACCGGTGATGATCGCACTGATCGCCGACTCAGCCGCGCAACAGGCCGCCGCCGCGGCCTGGAAACGTGCGCATCCGCTGACGCTCCTGGCGATCTCGACCGTTATTTCGCTGCTGATCATCTCGCTTTTCGTCGCCGTGCGCTGGCTTGTCAGCATGTCGGCGTGGAAATACCATCCCGGCAAGGCGATGGGGTTCCTGAAGGACGAGTTCGCGCGCTGGGGCGTCGCGATCGGGCCGATCCTGCTGATCGGCATGTTCCTCAAGGCGTACATCTACCTGTACCGCCAGGACCTCGATACGCCGAACACCTGGATGATCTACGGGGTATGCATGATCGCCATCCGGATCGTCGTGCGCCGCATGCCGTACGTCAAGGCGGTCGCCCGCCATATCGACGCTGCCAAGGCCGAGGCCCGGGCGGCAAAAGCGGAGGGGAGGGGCTGATGGTACGGAAATCTGTGAAGCCCCGATCTTTTCGACTGTTTTTCGCGGCCGTTCGGTGTAAAGCCCGGCCTGACTTTGCCAGTTCTGGCAGACATGTAAGTAGAGAGGCCCGATGAGCGTTCGTCGTCTCGCCAAGGAACAACCGGCCAGCTTCGCCTTTTCTCCCGAAACGATGGAGAAGGTGAACTGGTGGATCGCCAAATACCCGGAATCGCGCCGGCAAAGCGCGGTCATCCCGGTCCTGTGGCTGGTTCAGAAGCAGGAAGGCTGGGTCAGCGAGCCCGCCATCACCGCCATCGCCAAGCTGTTGGGCATGGCGCAGATTCGCGTCTACGAGGTCGCGACCTTCTACACCATGTTCATGCTCGAGCCGGTCGGTTCGGCAGCCCTGATCCAGGTGTGCGGCACGACGCCGTGCATGCTGCGCGGATCCGATGGCCTGATCCAGGTGTGCAAGGACAAGATCGGCCCGAAGGACAAGCTGTCCAAGGACGGCCTGTTCACCTGGCAGGAAGTGGAATGCCTGGGCGCGTGCTGCAACGCCCCGATGGCGCAGATCAACGACTACTATTATGAAGACCTGACGCCGGAAAACCTGGCGCAGATCATCGACGACTTCGCCGCGGGCAAGTCGCCGAAGCCCGGCCCGTATAACGGTCGCCACACGTCGGAGCCGCAGGGCGGCGCCACGTCCCTGACCGATGCTTCGCTCTATGACGGTTCGGCCGCCAAGCCGATCAAGATCCCCAACGCGCCCGGCACGGAGGTGCAAGCCTGATGGTCGGTATTCTCGAAGACAAGGACCGCATCTTCACCAACCTCTACGGCTTCCACGACTGGGGCCTGGACGGTGCGAAGCAGCGCGGCGCGTGGAACGGCACGAAGGACATTCTTTCCTGCGGCCGCGACTGGATCATCACCAACGTCAAGAATTCCGGTCTGCGCGGCCGTGGCGGCGCCGGCTTCTCGACCGGCATGAAGTGGTCCTTCATGCCCAAGGAGGTCAAGGACCGTCCGCATTACCTGGTGGTCAACGCCGACGAATCCGAACCCGGCACCTGCAAGGACCGGGAAATCATGCGCCACGATCCGCACCTGCTGATCGAAGGCTGCCTGATCGCCTCGTTCTCGATGCAGGCCCACGCCTGCTACATCTATCTGCGCGGCGAATACATCCAGGAGCGCGAGCGCCTGGAGGCGGCGGTCAAGCAGGCCTATGAGGCCAGGCTGATCGGCAAGAACAACATCCACGGCTGGGATTTCGACGTCTACGTCCACCACGGCGCCGGCGCCTATATCTGCGGGGAAGAGACCGCCCTGCTGGAATCGCTGGAAGGCAAGAAGGGCCAGCCGCGCCTGAAGCCGCCGTTCCCGGCGGGTTCGGGCCTCTACGGCTGCCCGACCACGGTCAACAACGTCGAATCGATCGCCGTCGTCGGCACCATCCTGCGCCGCGGCGCGTCCTGGTTCGCCGGTTTCGGCGCGCCCAACAACGCCGGCACCAAGCTGTTCTGCGTTTCGGGCCATGTCGAGCGTCCGTGCAATGTCGAAGAAGCCATGTCGATCCCGTTCCGCCAGCTGATCGAGGATCACTGCGGCGGTATCCGCGGCGGCTGGGGCAACCTGAAGGCCGTCATCCCCGGCGGGTCGTCCGTGCCGATGATTCCGGCCGAACAATGCGAAAACCTGGCCATGGATTTCGACACCCTGCGTAACCTCAAGTCGGGCCTGGGCACGGCGGCGGTTATCGTCATGGACAAGTCGACCGACCTGGTCCGCGCCATCGCGCGCCTCAGCTACTTCTACAAGCACGAGAGCTGCGGCCAGTGCACGCCGTGCCGCGAAGGCACCGGCTGGATGTGGCGCGTCATGGAACGCATGGTCAAGGGTGACGCCGATCCGTCGGAAATCGACACCCTGCTGGAAGTCACGACCCAGGTCGAAGGCCACACCATCTGCGCGCTCGGCGACGCGGCGGCCTGGCCGATCCAGGGCCTGATCCGTCACTTCCGTCACGAGATCGAGGACCGTATCGCTCAGTACCGCTCTTCCAAGGGGAATTTCGCCGGCCACTCTGTGGCGGCGGAGTAGGGAGGGCGGATGCGCGGCAAGGTATTATCGTTCAACGGTTCGACCGGCCTCATCAGCGGGGACGACGGCGTACGATACACTTTTTCCGCCAGCGACCTCCAGGGCGACAGCGCTTACGTGCCGCAAGGCACGACGGTCGATTTCGAGCCGGAAGGTTCGGTGGCGACCAGCATCTACGTCATCTCGATGGCGATGGGTGACAAGAACAAGTACGTGGCGGCCCTGCTGGCCTTTTTTACCGGCTGTCTGGGCATTCACAAATTCTATCTCGGCAAGACGACTGCGGGGATCATCATGCTTATCTCGGGAACAGCCGGGTGGCTCCTGGTCCTTCCGGGATTGGCCTGCTACTGCATCTCGTTCATCGAGACCATCATTTATCTGGTCAAGTCCGACCAGAGTTTCTACGAGGACTACATCGCAGGAAATAAATCCTGGTTCTGATCTAGCGATCGAAATCGGGATAAGTTTCAGGCGATTGTGCGAACACGTTGAGGTATAAGTTAAATGGCCAAGGCTAAAGTCAATGGTGTGGAGGTCGAGTTCGACCCCGGCATGACGGTGCTCCAGGTGGCTGAGCTGGCGGGGGAGGAAATCCCGCGCTTCTGCTACCATGAGCGCCTGTCGATCGCCGGCAACTGCCGCATGTGCCTTGTCGAGGTGAAGCCGGGACCGCCGAAGCCGCAGGCCTCGTGCGCCCTGCCGGCCGCCGAGGGCCAGGAAATCTTCACCAACACGCCGATGGTCAAGAAGGCGCGCGAAGGGGTGATGGAGTTCCTGCTCATCAACCACCCGCTCGATTGCCCGATCTGCGACCAGGGCGGCGAATGCGACCTGCAGGACCAGTCGGTCGGCTACGGCCGCGGCGGTTCGCGCTACGAGGAAAACAAGCGCGCCGTCGAAGAAAAGTACCTTGGGCCGACGATCAAGACGGCGATGACGCGCTGTATCCAGTGCACGCGCTGCGTCCGTTTCTCGACCGAAGTCGCCGGCGTCACCGAAATGGGCCTGATCTCGCGCGGCGAAAGCGTCGAGATCACCAGCTATCTCGAACAGGCCGTGACGTCCGAACTGTCGGGCAATGTCAACGACCTGTGCCCGGTCGGTGCGCTGACGCACAAGCCGTGGACCTTCAACTACCGTCCGTGGGAACTGTCGAAGACCGAGACCATCGACGTCCACGACGCGCTCGGCGCGCACATCCGCATCGACAGCCGCGGCCCGGCCGTGATGCGCTGTCTGCCGCGCACCAAGGAAGACATCAACGAGGAGTGGCTGACCGACAAGTCGCGCTACGCCGTCGACGGCCTGTCGCGCCGCCGCATCGACCAGCCCTATGTCCGCAAGGCGGGCAAGCTGCAACCGGCGACCTGGGACGAGGCGCTGGCCGCCGTCGCCGGCAAGGTCAAGGGCACGCACGCCTCGAAGATGGGCGTCATCGCCGGCGACCTGACCGACGCCGAGACCATGAAGGCCGCGCGCGACCTGTTCTACAGCCTGGGCGTGACGAATCTCGACTGCCGCCAGGACGGCGCCGCCGTCGGTCCGGTGACCCAGTCGACGCCGCGTGAATCCTGGTTGTTCAACAGCGGCATCGCCGGCATCGAGGACGCCGACGCCATCCTGCTGGTCGGCACGGACCTGCGCCACGAAGCGTCGCTGATCAATGCGCGCATCCGCAAGGCCTGGCTGAAGGGCGGCGTGCAGGTCGGCCTGATCGGCGAACCCGTCGACCTGACCTACGACTATACGCACATCGGCGCCGGCCCCAAGGCCGTCAAGGATTTCAAGAAGCACGCCTTCCGCGACGTGCTCAAGACCGCCAAGCGCCCGGCCGTGCTGGTCGGTTCCTCAGCGATCAACGGTGAAGACGGCGCGGCCGTGCTGCGCGACATCGCCGACATCGCCGATACCTACGGCGTCCTCAAGGACGGCTGGAACGGCTTCAACATCGTTCACACCGCCGCCTCGCGCGTCGCGGGTCTCGATCTTGGCTTCGTGCCGGTGGGCGAGGCGCTCGACGCCAGCCAGATGATCAAGGGCGGGGTCGACCTGTTGTTCCTGCTGGGTGCCGACGAGTTCAACCCCAAGGATCTCGGCAAGACCTTCGTCGTCTATATCGGCAGCCACGGCGACGCCGGCGCGTCCGCCGCCGACATCATCCTGCCGGGCGCCGCCTACACGGAAAAGTCGGGCATCTACACCAACCTGGAAGGCCGGGTGCAGATCGCCGAGCGCTGCGTGTTCCCCAAGGGCCAGGCCAAGGAAGACTGGGCGATCCTGCGCGCCCTGTCGGCGCTGGTCGACAAGACCCTGCCGTACGACAGCCTGTCGCAATTGCGTGAGAAACTGATCACCGACCATCCGGTCTTCGGCCGAATCGACGTACGTCCGGCGCCCAAGGCCTTCGATCTGCGCAGCGTGGGCCAGAAGGGCGAGGTCCGTGACCGCGTCTTCACGTCGCCGATCGTCGATTTCTACATGACCAACCCGATTGCCCGGGCCTCCGTCGCCATGGCGGAATGTTCGGCGTCGCGCCGGGGCAATGTCCCCGCGGCGGCGGAATAGAGGTAAGCGAGAATGGATAGCTTTTCGTCATCCCCCTGGTGGCTGTGGCTGCTGATCTGTGTCGGTGAAACGCTCGCCGTCATCGTCGGCGTCATGGTCTCGCTGGCCTTCCTGCTGTGGGGCGACCGCAAGGTCTGGGCCGGCGTGCAGATGCGCAAGGGGCCCAACGTCGTCGGGCCCTTCGGCCTGATGCAGTCCTTCGCCGACTTCTTCAAGTTCGTGCTGAAGGAAGTCATCATCCCCGCCGGCGCCGACAAGCCCGTCTTCCTGCTGGCGCCGCTGATCAGCTTCGTCCTGGCCTTCGTCGCCTGGGCGGTCATTCCGTTCGCCCCTGGCTGGGTCGTGTCCAACAGCAATGTCGGCATCCTGTACCTGCTCGGCATTTCGTCCCTCGGTGTCTACGGCATCATCATGGGCGGCTGGGCGTCGAACTCGAAATATCCCTTCCTCGGCGGCCTGCGCTCGGCCGCGCAGATGGTGTCCTATGAAGTCTCGATCGGCTTCATCCTGGTCACGGTCATCCTGCTGACCGGCTCGATGAACCTCTCGGACATCGTCACGCATCAGCAGGGCGGCGTCTGGAACTGGAACGTCGTCGGCGGCGGGCATTGGCAGCTGTTGCTGATCATGCCGTTCGTGATGGTCATGTTCTACATCTCGGCCCTGGCCGAAACCAACCGTCCGCCGTTCGACCTGCCGGACGCAGAATCGGAACTGGTGGCCGGCTATCAGGTCGAATACAGCTCCACGCCCTACCTGTTGTTCATGATCGGTGAATACGCCAACATCGTGCTGATGTGCGCCATGATCTCGATCCTGTTCTTCGGCGGCTGGGATTTCCCGGTGCCGCTGCCGATCCCGCACGACAGCATCTGGTTCGTCCTGATCGGCCTGTTCACCTTTATCGTCAAGGTCGTCTTCTGGTTCGTCATGTTCGCCATGGCCAAGGCCATCGTCCCGCGCTACCGCTACGACCAGTTGATGCGCCTGGGCTGGAAGGTCTTCCTGCCCCTGTCGCTGGTGGCTGTCTTCATCGTCGCCGCGTTCCGCGTCTTTGGAGGCGCCCAATGATTTCCCGTATTGTCCTCGGCATCAAAAGCCTGTTCCTGATGGATTTCGTCAAGGCGACGCTGCTCGCCACGAAATACATGTTCAAGCACAAGGCCACGATCAACTATCCCTTCGAGAAGGGACCGATCAGCCCTCGTTTCCGTGGTGAGCACGCGCTGCGCCGCTATCCCAACGGCGAAGAGCGCTGCATCGCCTGCAAGCTGTGCGAAGCCATTTGCCCGGCCCAGGCCATCACCATCGAGGCCGAACCGCGCGTCGACGGATCGCGCCGCACGACGCGCTACGACATCGACATGGTGAAGTGCATCTATTGCGGTTTCTGCCAGGAGGCCTGCCCGGTCGACGCCATCGTCGAGGGGCCGAACTTCGAATTTTCGACCGATACGCGTGAAGAGCTGCTGTACGACAAGTCGCGGCTGCTGGCCAACGGCGACCGCTGGGAGCGCGAAATCGCCCGCAGCCTCGAACTCGACGCAGCGTACCGGTAAAGGAGCAACCCATGACCCTGATGGCAATTGCCTTTTACATCATGGCGATCATCACCTGCGGGGCAGGTCTGATGGTCGTCACCGTCAAGAACCCGGTACACGCCGTGCTGTTCCTGATCCTGGCCTTCTTCTCGGCTTCGGGCCTGTTCGTCCTGGTGGGCGCCGAATTCCTGGCCATGCTGCTGATCGTCGTCTATGTCGGCGCCGTGGCGGTGCTGTTCCTGTTCGTCGTCATGATGCTCGACGTCGATTTCCTCAAGCTGCGCCAGGGCTTCGCCAACTACCTGCCGATCGGCGGCGCGCTGGCCCTGCTGATCCTGTTCGAGCTGATCTTCGTCAATATCGCCGTCGCCAACAAGGGCGCCGCGGCCGGTAACCAACCCCAGGCCTTCACCGGCCAGGAGACCAATATCAAGGCGATCGGCCACGTCCTTTACACGCAATATACCTACCTGTTCGAAATGGCGGGCTTCGTCCTGCTGGTCGCCATGATCGGCGCCATCGTCCTGACCCTGCGCCACCGCGCCTACGTCAAGCGCCAGGACATTTTCAGCCAGGTAACCCGCCGCCGCAAGGACGCCGTGGCCATCGTCAAGGCCCCGACCGGAGAAGGAATCAAGGAATGACCCTTTCGCTTGCCCACTTCCTTATCGTTTCGGCGATCCTGTTCACCATCGGCGTCTTCGGCATCTTCGTGAACCGCAGGAACGTCATCATCATCCTGATGTCGATCGAACTGATCCTTCTGGCGGTCAATATCAACTTCGTGGCCTTCTCGTCCTACCTGCACAACGTCCAGGGACAGATCATGGCCATGTTCGTCCTGACGGTCGCGGCCGCCGAGGCCGCGGTCGGCCTGGCGATCCTGGTGACCTTCTTCCGTAACCGTGGCGACATCAAGGTCGATGACGCCAGCATGATGAAAGGCTAGATCGTCGTGCTCTCTGATATGTCTTCGGTTGTCACCGTTGCGGTTATGGCGCCCATCGTCGGCGCCTTCATCGCCGGCCTGTTCGGCCGCCGCATCGGCAATATACCGTCGCAGGCGGTTACCACCGGCCTCCTGTTCCTTTCCTGTGCACTGAGCTGGTTCACCTTCATCCAGCACACCTGGGGCGGCATGGCCGACTTCACGGTGCAATTGCTGCCGTTCATCAATATCGGCGACTTCCACTCGGCCTGGTCGGTGCGTATCGACGGCCTGTCGTCGACCATGCTGATCGTCGTCACCTCGGTGTCGTCGCTGGTCCACCTGTACTCCTGGGGCTATATGGCCGAGGACGACAGCCGTCCGCGCTTCTTCGCCTACCTGTCGCTCTTCACCTTCGCCATGCTGATGCTGGTGACCGCCGCCGACTTCATGCAGCTGTTCTTCGGCTGGGAAGGGGTGGGCCTGGCCTCGTACCTGCTGATCGGCTTCTGGTACTACAAGGACAGCGCCTCATCGGCCGCCATCAAGGCCTTCGTCGTCAACCGCGTCGGCGACTTCGGCTTCGCGCTCGGCATCATGACGATCTTCTGGCAGTTCCACACCATCAATTTCCACGAGCTGTTCCAGCCCGGCGTCATCGCGGCGTGGCAGGGCAAGGGCTGGGAATTCGTGGGCCTTCACTTCTCCGCGCTCGACATCGCAGCCTTCCTGCTGTTCATCGGCGCCATGGGCAAGTCCGCGCAGTTCTTCCTGCACACCTGGCTGCCCGACGCCATGGAAGGCCCGACACCCGTTTCGGCGCTGATCCACGCCGCCACCATGGTCACCGCCGGCGTCTACATGGTCTGCCTTTTGTCGCCGCTGTTCGAATACGCGCCGGTGGCCAAGGAAATCGTCGCCTATGTCGGCGCCATCACGGCCATCTTCGCCGCCTCGATCGGCTTCACGCAGAACGACATCAAGCGCGTCATCGCCTATTCGACCTGTTCGCAGCTCGGCTACATGTTCTTCGCGGCGGGCGTCGGCGCCTATCCGATGGCCATGTTCCACCTGTTCACGCACGCCTTCTTCAAGGCCCTGCTGTTCCTGGGCGCCGGTTCGGTGATCCACGGCATGCACCACGAACAGGACATGCGGAAGATGGGCGGCCTGTGGAAGTACCTGCCGGTCACCTACGCCGTCATGACGATCGGCACGATCGCCATCACCGGCCTCGGCATCCCCTTCACCAAGTTCGGTTTCGCGGGCTTCTTCTCGAAGGACGCCATCATCGAAGCCGCCTGGGCGGCGCACGGCACCCCGCAGGGCATGTTCGCGTTCGTCATGGGCATTTCGGCCGCGCTGCTGACCTCGTTCTACTCGTGGCGCCTGGTCTTCATGACCTTCCACGGCAAGAAGCACTGGGAACATGGCCACGACGACGCGCACGCCCACGGTCATGACGATCACGCCCATGCGCACGACGATCATCATCACGATGACCATGCGCATGGCCACGACGATCACGGCCACGGCCACGATCATAAGCCGCACGAAAGCCCGTGGGTCATGCTGACGCCGCTGGTCGTGCTGGCCTTCGGCGCGGTCTTCGCCGGCTTCGCGTTCGCGCCGTACTTCATCGGCGAGCACCACGAAGCCTTCTGGGGCCACGCCATCTTCCTGGCGCCGACCAACGAGGTCATGGAAAAGGCCGAGCATATCACCGAAACCTGGGTGCACTTCGCGCCGCTGATCGTGACGCTGCTGGGCATGGCGCTGGCGTGGTACTTCTACGTCGCCAATCCCAAGCTTCCGAAGGCGATGGCGGCCAACAAGGGCCCCATCTACACCTTCCTGTACAACAAGTGGTTCTTCGACGAGATCTATCAGGCCACCTTCGTCAAGCTCACCAAGATCCTCGGTGACGTCTTCTGGAAGATCGGCGACATCAAGATCATCGACGGTCTCGGCCCCAACGGGGCGGCCTGGACCGCGCTGGCCTCGGCCAAGCGCCTGGTCAAGACCCAGACCGGCTATGTTTACCACTACGCATTCTTCATGTTCCTTGGCGTCGCGGGTCTCCTGACCTGGGTCGTGTTCGGAATGGCGCACTAAGGGGAGACCAATTTACCTATGCTACCGGCTATCCCCAATATTCTGAGCGTCGTCACCTTCCTGCCGCTGTTCGGCGCGCTGGTGATCCTCGTCATGCGCGCCATGGCGCGCAAGGACGACAGCGCCGTCATCGCAGGCAATGCCAAGTGGGTCGCCCTGTGGACCACGCTGCTCACCCTGCTTGTCAGCGTCGTCCTGGTCCTGCAGTTCGACCATGCCAAGCCCGGCTACCAGTTCGAAGAGCGCTTCGAATGGTTCGGCCCGATCTCGTACCATATGGGCGTCGACGGCATCTCGATCCTGTTCGTCCTGCTGACGGCCTTCCTGATGCCGCTGTGTATCGCGGCGTCGTGGGACTCGATCAAGACCCGCATCACCGAGTACATGATCGCCTTCCTGCTGCTGGAAACTCTGGTCATCGGCGTCTTCACCTCGCTCGACCTGTTCCTGTTCTACATCTTCTTCGAAGGCGGCCTGGTTCCGATGTTCCTGATCATCGGCATCTGGGGCGGCAAGAACCGGACCTATGCGGCCTACAAGTTCTTCCTGTACACGCTGCTCGGCTCCGTGCTGATGCTGGCCGCCATGCTGTACATGGTCAATGTCGCCGGCACCGCCGACATCCCGACCCTGTCGAAGTTCGCCTTCGCGCGTGAGGCCCAGCCCTGGCTGTGGTTCGCCTTCTTCGCCTCCTTCGCCGTCAAGATGCCGATGTGGCCGGTCCACACCTGGCTGCCCGACGCGCACGTCGAGGCGCCGACGGCGGGTTCGGTCATGCTGGCCGGTATCCTGCTGAAGCTCGGCGGCTACGGTTTCATTCGTTTCAACCTGCCCATGTTCCCTTATGCGTCGCACATGTTCGCGCCGCTGGTCATGGGGCTGTCGGTCATCGCCGTTGTCTATACGTCGCTGGTCGCCTTCCGCCAGACCGATATCAAGAAGCTGATCGCCTATTCGTCGGTGGCGCACATGGGCTTCGTCACCATGGGCATCTTCGCCGGCAACGCGCTGGGTATCCAGGGCGCCGTCTACCAGATGATCAGCCACGGCGTGATCTCGGGCGCGCTCTTCCTCTGCGTCGGCGTCGTCTACGACCGCTGGCACACGCGTGAGATCGCCTTCTACGGCGGTCTGACCAAGCTTCTGCCGCATTACGCCTTCGTCTTCCTGCTGTTCACCATGGCCAATGTCGGCCTGCCGGGCACGTCGGGCTTCATCGGTGAAATCACCACCATGACCGGCGCCTACCAGTGGGGCACGTGGGTCGCCTTCGTCGCGGCCTCGGGCGTCATCTTCTCGGCTGTCTACGCGCTCAACCTCTACAAGCGCGTGATGTTCGGCGTGGTGACCAATGACGAACTGAAAAAGTACCCCGACCTCACCGTGCGCGAGATCGTGATCTTCGCCCCGCTGATCGCCGGGACCCTGCTGCTGGGTATCTATCCGGCGTTTGTTTTCGACTTTACGACCACCAGCATCGACGCCGTCGTTGCCGGTTATCGCGCCGCCTTCGGCGGATGAGGACCTGAGATGGATTTGAACTTCGCACTCCATTTGTCGACACCGGAGCTGATCCTCGGCATCGGCGCCATCGTCATCCTCGTCTTCGGCGCCTTCCGCGGAGACAAGGGCATGACCTCGGTCAGCGCCCTGTCGGGCCTGTGCCTGCTGGCGGCGGCGTTTGCCGCTGCCACCTCGGACTACGGCGTCGCCTACAGCGGCTCGTTCGTCATCGACCGCGTCGGCCTGTTCGTGAAGGTCGCCATCTATATCGCCGCCCTGTTCATCATCGTCCTGGGGCAGGGCTATTTCGACCGCCTGGGCAATCGCCGCTTCGAATTCCCGATCCTGATCCTGCTGGCGACGCTCGGCATGAGCGTCATGGTGTCGGCAGGCGACCTGATCGCGCTCTATATCGGCCTCGAACTGCAGTCGCTTGCCATGTACGTCCTGGCGGCCTTCCGCCGCGACGACGCCAAGTCGTCGGAAGCCGGCCTCAAGTACTTCGTGCTGGGTGCCCTGGCCTCGGGCCTGCTGCTCTACGGCGCTTCGCTGGTCTACGGCTTCGCCGGCTCGATGAACTTCCACGACATCGCCGCCGCCACCGTGAAGAACCCGAACACGGGCCTGATCTTCGGCCTGGTCTTCCTGATCTCGGGCATGGCGTTCAAGGTCTCGGCCGCGCCCTTCCATATGTGGACGCCAGACGTCTACGAAGGCGCGCCGACCCCGGTCGTGGCGTTTGCCGCCGGCGCCCCCAAGTTCGCCGCCATGGTCCTGCTGGCCCGCGTCCTGCAAACCGGCTTCGGTCATGAAACCTTCCAATGGCAGCAGGTCATCCTGGTGCTGTCGGTCCTGTCCTTCGTCATCGGCGGCCTCGGCGGCCTGATGCAGAAGGACTTCAAGCGCCTGCTGGCCTATTCGTCGATCGCCAATATGGGCTATGCCCTGCTGGCCATCGCCGCCGGCGGCACGGGCGTCTCGGCGCTGCTCATGTTCTTCGTCATGTATATGGTCGACACGCTGGGCCTGTTCTCCGGCCAGATGGCGCTCAAGCGCAACGGCCAGCCGATCACCCAGATCGACCAGCTGGCGGGCCTGGCCAAGCTCAACATGCCGCTGACCATCGCCATCACCATGCTGGCCCTGTCGGTCCTGGGCATGCCGCCTTTCGCCGGCTTCTGGTCCAAGTTCTTTGTCTTCGGGGCAGCCATCCATGCCGGCCTGTGGGGTTTCGCCGCCGCCGGCCTCGTCGCTTCGGTCATCGCCGCCTTCTACTATCTGCGCATCCTCAAGCTGATGTGGTTCGACGCCCCGCCGGCCGATCTCGATGCTTCGCCGGCCGAAGCCAAGTGGATTACCTACCTGGCGGCAGCCTTCGCCTTCCCGGGCATCATCGTCTTCCTGTGGCTGGCCTATCCGCTGGCCCAGGCGGCGGCCATCGGTTTCGGCGGCTAAACCGCCGTGGCGAAGATCGAGATCTTCGACACCCTGCCTTCGACCCAGTCCCTGGCGCTTGCCCGGGTGCGGCTGGGGCCGTCGGAGGCGGGCTGGATCATGGCCCGCGAGCAGACCAAGGGGATCGGCCGCCACGGCAAGACCTGGATCGGCACCAAGGGCAATTTCATGGCCTCGCGCTATGAGGTCATGGCTGTCGATGTGCGCAGCGTTCCGCAGTTGAGCTTCGTAACGGCCCTGGCCGTCTACGAGATGCTGCGGCCGCTGGTTCCCGACACGGACCAGTTCATGCGCATCAAGTGGCCGAACGATATCCTGCATCGCGGCCGCAAGCTGTGTGGCATCCTGGTCCAGACCGAAACCCTGCCGGATCCGGAAAAGCTCGGCGTCGTCATCGGCATCGGCCTGAACATGGCGGCCGCGCCGATCTTCGACGACTACCTGACCTGTTCGTTGCGCGACATCAGCGCCCAGGCCAAGGGGCTGAACGCCGAGGCCATGCTGCACAAGCTGAACGGCCATCTTGACGGCGTGCTCAACCTGTGGCGCGAAAAGGCGTGGAGCGACATGGCGGCGGCGTGGCTGAAGCGCGCCTACGGCCGCGACCGCACCCTGTCGGTCGAGAATGACGGCGTCACCATTTCCGGCCGTCTCAAGGGCCTCGACGATTTCGGTGCGCTGCAGATCACCGGCGACGACGGCAAGCTCTATACGATCACCGGCGGCGACGTGATCTACGGCGACAAGATTCCGGTCTGATACCAACGGCCGTGAAGAATGGCCATTGGTATCAGACCTTTTTTCAGCTCAAGCGCCGCATGGCTCCTCGCATCAGCTCGGGCGGGCCTGTAACGGAAAAATGGCGCCCTTGCTCACTGCGAATATATTCGCAGCAGGATAACTACGTAGGGACTGGCATCCATGCTTCTGGCCATTGAACAGGGCAATACCAATACGCTTTTCGCCATTCATGACGGCAAGGACTGGGTGGCGCAGTGGCGCACGGCGACCGAGACGACGCGAACGGCCGATGAATACGCTGTGTGGCTCTATCAGCTGCTGACCATGCACGGCTTCGATTTCAAGGCGATCGACGACTGCATCATTTCGTCGGTCGTGCCGCAATCGCTGTTCAACCTGCGTAAGCTGGCGCAGCGTTACTTTCAGAAAACGCCCTATGTCGTTGGTGACAATACGTTTCTCGGCATCGAGGTCCGTATCGAAAAGCCGTCGGAAGCCGGCGCGGACCGCCTGGTCAATGCGGTCGGCGGTCATATGGCCTATAAGGGTCCACTGATCATCATCGATTCCGGCACAGCGACGACCTTCGACGTCGTGGCGGCCGACGGCGGCTGGGAAGGGGGCGCCATTGCCCCCGGCATCAACCTGTCCATGCAGGCCCTGCACCAGGCCGCGGCTAAGCTGCCGCGCGTGGCGATCGAAAAGCCGGCGCGCATCATCGGCAAGGACACGGTGACGGCGATGCAGTCCGGCATCTTCTGGGGCTATGTCGGGCTGATCGAGTACCTGATCGCGCAGATCAAGGCCGAATACGGCCACGACATGACTGTTGTCGCCACCGGCGGCGTCGCGTCTTTGTTTGAAGGCGCCACCGATCGCATCGATCATTTCGACCACGACCTGACCCTGCGCGGCCTGCTCGAAATCTATCGCCGCACCCTCAGTCGCAATTAGGTCACGCCTCTTTATCGGCAATTGTTTTTCAGCGCCGGAAAAACGGCTTCAGCCGACTTTCCGCTTGCGCTTTTATGGCGATGCTTCAATACCGCGGATGAATAACGCGGCGCAAAAACCAGCGCGCGAACGAAAGACAAGATGAGCACCAACGAACTCGTGTTTTTGCCGCTCGGCGGCTCCAACGAAATCGGCATGAACCTGAACCTGTACGGGTTCGGCCCGGCGGACGACCGCCAATGGATCATCGCCGATGTCGGCGTGACCTTCGGCGACCTGACGACGCCGGGTATCGAGGTCATCGTTCCCGACCCTGAGTTCCTCAAGGGCGAGACCATCCTGGGCATCATTCTGACGCACGCCCACGAAGACCATATCGGCGCCATAGGCTGGTTGTGGGACCGCATCAAGGCGCCCGTCTACGCCACGCCGTTTACCGCTTTCCTGGTGCGCGAAAAGCTGCGCGAAGCCGGGGTCGACGATTGTGACCTGACCGAAGTTCCGCTTGGCGGCCACGTCAAGCTCGGGCCGTTCGATATCGAATATGTCACGCTGACGCACTCGATCGCCGAGCCCAACGGCCTGTTCATCACCACGCCGCTCGGCACCGTCTTCCACACCGGCGACTGGAAGATCGACGAAGACCCCATTACCGGCGCACCGACCGATGTCGACCGCATCACGGCGCTGGGCGACAAGGGCGTCCTGGCCATGGTCTGCGATTCGACCAATGTCTTTGTCGAAGGCTCGGCCGGTTCTGAAGCCATGGTGCGCGACGAACTGACCAAGCTGATCGCTACGCTGAAGCGCCGCGTCGCCGTGGCGTGCTTCGCGTCGAACGTGGCGCGTGTCGATTCGGTCATGCGCGCCGCCGCCGCCTGCGGCCGGCAGGTATGCCTGGTCGGGCGCTCGATGCACCGCATCACCGCCGCTGCCCGCCACGTCGGCCTGCTCGACGGCATCCCCGATCCGATCAGCGAAGGCGAGGCGGCCGGACTCAAGCCGAACCAGGTCCTCTATCTGTGTACCGGATCGCAGGGCGAGCCGCGCGCGGCCCTGTCGCGCATCGCCGACGGCAACCATCCGCAGGTCAAGCTGGCCGCGGGCGATGCCTGCGTCTTCTCGTCCCGCGTCATTCCCGGCAACGAAATTCCTATCCGCAGCCTGCAGAACCGCCTGTCGGACTTAGGGGTAGAGATCCACACCGAGCGCGATCATCCCGGCATCCATGTGTCCGGCCACCCGTGCCGCGATGAACTCAAGCAGATGTATGCCTGGGTGCGGCCGACGATCGCCGTCCCCACGCATGGCGAGCGCCGCCACTTGCTGAAGCACGCTGCCCTGGCCGACGAAATCGGCATCCGCTACCAGGTCACACCGCATAACGGCGAACTGGTCCGCCTGGCGCCGGGCCTGCCGGAAATTACCGACGAAGTGCCGTCGGGACGCCTGTTCGTCGATGGCGGCATGCTGGTGCCGGAAGCGTCCGACGCCCTGCGCGAACGCCGCCACGCCGCCCACAACGGCATGATCTTCGTTGCCTTCGCTCTCGACAGCCGCAATCGCCTGGCCTCGATCGTCGATGTGCGCGGGCTCGGCCTGGCCTTCGAGAACGAGGACACGATTTCGGACCAGCTCGAAGCCATGTGCAACATGGTCGAGAAGACTGTGCAGAACCTGTCGTCCGAGCAGCGCGACGAGGACGAGATCGTCGAAGCCGCCGTGGCGCGCGTCGTCAAGAAGGCCGCCCAGTCGATATGGGATCGCCGCCCCATCGTCGAGACCATCATCCTGCGCACCTGATTTTCCTGGCGTTTTTGCCCTATGCAGGCGAGTCCAGCGGACTCGCCTGCCTGCGTTTGTGCGCTTGAATAAAGGCGATATGAATCAATATTGAATTTCATGTATTCCGGTTGTGGCGGCCGGCTCATGGGTTGAGTATCGTTAATGTGTTATTAATTTGAAATTCAAGGCTTTTTGATTATCCACAGGCCGTGCGTCAATATTGATCGAAAAGGATCCATTACCCCAAAAAGAATGCGCTGCCCGAAGGCAGCGCATGAATTCATTGAATTTGATGAATTTTTCTAACTCTTGACCAGTACGTACGCGCCGGGCGCGTCCATGATGGGCTTCAGCTTGCCCTTGGCCGGATCGCGTGCCGGAACCATCTTGCCCGAGCGGTCGCCCAGCCAACCGGCCCAGTGCGGCCACCAGGAGCCGGCGTGCTCTTCGGCGCCGGCGAACCATTGCTCAAAGGTGTCGGGGTGCGCATCGTTCAGCCAGTGCATGTATTTGCGGGCGGCGGGTGGATTGACGACGCCCGCGATATGGCCGGACCCCGCCAGCACGTAGGTGACCGGACCGCCGAACAGTTTCGAGCCCTTGTAGACCGAGGTGGCGGGCGCGATATGGTCTTCGCGGCCAGCCTGTTCGTAGATGGGAATGGTCACTTTCTTGAGGTCGATATTGACGCCGGCCAGGGTCAGCTTGCCGCTCGACAGGGCGTTTTCGCCGTAGAACTTGCGCAGATAGAACATGTGCAGCGCCTTCGGCATCCGCGTCTGGTCGGAATTCCAGCACAGCAGGTCGAACGGCGTCGGCTCCTTGCCCATCAGGTAGTTGTTGACGAAGAAGGACCAGATCAGGTCGTTGGCGCGCAAGCTGTTGAACGTGTCGGCCATGGCCGACCCGGGCAGCACGCCGCCGGCGGCATCCATCTGACGCTCCAGTTCCTTCAGCCACGATTCGCTGGTGAACAGCAGCAGGTCGCCGGCATCGGTAAAGTCGTGCTGGGCCGTAAAGAAGGTCGCCGAAGCGATTGATTTGTCTCTCTTTTCGGCCAGGTAGGCGAGGGCGCAGCCCAGCAGCGTGCCGCCGATGCAATAGCCGACCGTATTGACCGACGACACGCCCGCCTGCGTCTTGACCTGTTCGACTGCATCCAGCACGCCGCCGAACATATAGTCTTCGAAGGTCGTGTCCTTCATCGACACGTCCGGATTGACCCACGACGTCAGGAAGACGGTAAAGCCCTGGTCGGTCAGCCAGCGGATCAGCGAATTCTTGGCCTGCAGGTCCAGGATGTAGAATTTGTTGATCCACGGCGGGAAGATGAGCAGCGGGATCTCACGCACCTGTTCGGTCGTCGGCGCATATTGCAGCAGCTCGAAATAGGGGCCGCGATAGACGACCTTGCCCGGCGTCGTGGCGACGCTTTCGCCGACCTTGAAATGGCTGTAGTCGGCCTGGGTGATCATCAGCTTGCCATCGCCGCGTTCGATATCTTCGGCAAAGCGCTCCATGCCCTTGACCAGGCTTTCGCCGCTGGTCTGCACCAGCGTCTCGAGTGCGGCCGGGTTCGACAGCAGGAAGTTCGACGGCGACATGGCGTCGGTCATCAGCTTGGTGAAAAATTCGGCCCGTCTTTTGACTTTAGGATCAATGCCTTCCGCCGATGATATAAGGTTGTTGATCCAGTTGGACGACAGCAGGTAGGACTGCTTCATGACGTCGAACACCAGGTTCTGTTCCCAGCGCGGATCGGCGAAGCGCTTGTCGGCCGGCTTGCCCCCGGCCTGCGCCGGCTCGGCGCCGAGCGTGCGGCGCGAGACGTCGGCCCACAGCTTGAGATAGCCGTTCATCAGGTCGCTTTGCGCCTCGATCAGCTTGTCGGGCTTCTGCGCCAGCGAGCCCATGACCTCGGTCATGGCCGGGCCTACCTGGAACGGATCCATGGACACGCCACCGCCTTCGGGCTGTTTCAACACGGTCTTGGCCAGGGCGCTTTGCGCCGTCATGGCCGCCTTGGCCAGGTTGATCGACAGGGTTTCGAGCTTGCGCATGGCCTCGGCATCGAAGCCGGCCTCGGCTTCGGGGGCGGCCGTGCGCGGCCTGGGCGCTTCGGCCTGGGGCTGTGCTGGCTGGGCGGGCTTTTCCGGATGCGGCATGGATTTCGGGGCGGCCGGCTTTGCCGCCGGTTTCGCCGTGGCCTTTGCCACCGGCTTGGCTGCCGCTTTCGTCACGGAGACCTTGGCAGCGGGCTTTGCGGGCGTCTTGGCCGTCACCGGTTCAGCCTTGGCGGATGCCGCCTTGGTTTCAGCTGTTTTGGTCGTGGCGGTTTTCTTGCGGGCAGTCGGTACGGGCGGCTTGGTCATCGCGGTGTCTTGAACCCTTGGGAGGCAGCGGAACGGGGATGCGCCCTCATATCAGGAAAATCAACCGGATCGATATTTTTCTTGTTTTTCTTCGTGCTGCGGGAGTAGGGTGCCGGCGTTTTCGGGAGACGTTCATGGCTTCGTTACGGCCTGTCAGCATCGCTGTCCTTCTGGCTTTCGCCGCCCTCCCGGCGCGGGCCCAGATGGCCGATGTCAAGACGGCCGATGTCAAGACGGCCGATGTCCAGGCATCCGATACGCCCGCGCCGTCCGCTCCGCTGGACACCATGCCGCGCTGGGCAGAATTTCCCGGCCCGCCCGAAGCGGTTCCCACGCCCGCTGAAATCCGTCTTCGCGTCAACGCGCAACTGGCCAAGCGCCAGGAACTCGATACCGCGGTCGCGGCCCTGGTCTGGGACAAGCACGAGCCCGACGCCATCGCTGCCGAGGCCAGGGGGCATCTCGACCCGGCCTATCTTCAGCCGGTCGATGCGCCGATGACGCCGCAACAGATCGACGCCTTCGCGGCGTCGTTGCGCGCCAAGGCCACGCCGCCACCGGTCGCCCAGTAAACCGGCTTTTTCCGCAAGGTTTTTCGACGGCGGCGGTATCCACCGCAGTTATAGTCTGCTAACACCATAGGTGTGCCCGGTTGCGGGTACGCGCCAAAGCCGAAGCGTTTATAAAAACGGCGGGCGCCCAACTTGAGTCCGAAAAGCCAGAAGTTGAAGATAATGCCAGAAACAATTGATATGACACACGAAACACGTACCGCAGGCGCAGCTCGCGATTTCGACCTGAGCCTGGATATCGTCCGCGTCGCCGAAGAGGCCGCGATCGCCTGTTACGCGCAGATCGGCGGCGGCGATGAGAAGGCCGCCGACCAGGCCGCCGTCGACGCCATGCGTACCGCGCTCAACACCATCGATATGGACGGCCGTATCGTTATCGGCGAAGGCGAGCGCGACGAAGCGCCCATGCTGTATATCGGCGAAAAGGTCGGCACCGGGAAAGGGCCGGCCATCGATATCGCGCTCGATCCGCTGGAAGGCACGACCCTCGCGGCCAAGGCCATGGCCAATTCGCTGGCCGTCATCGCGTTCGCGCCGCGCGGCGGCATGCTGCACGCGCCCGACACCTATATGGACAAGATCGCCATCGGTCCGGGCTATGCGCCGGGCGTCATCGATCTCGACGCCACGCCGGAAGAGAATGTGCGCTCTCTCGCCAAGGCGAAGGGCGTAGCCGTATCGGAAATCGTCGCCTGCGTGCTCGACCGTCCGCGCCATGACAAGATCATCCAGTCGCTGCGCAAGGCCGGCGCCCGCGTCCACCTGATCACGGACGGCGACGTCGCCGGCGTGATCCACACCGCCCAGCCGGAAACCGGCATCGACATCTATATCGGGCAGGGCGGGGCGCCGGAAGGCGTGCTGGCCTGCGCCGCGCTGAAGTGCGTCGGCGGTCAGTTCCAGGGCCGTCTTGTGTTCCGCAACGACGACGAACGCGCCCGCGCCGAGCGTCTCGGCCTGACCGATTTCGACCGCAAGTACGATCTCAACGACCTGGTCTCCAGCGACGCCGTCTTCATCGCCACCGGCGTGACGCATGGTGCGCTGCTGCGCGGCGTGCAGAAGGAGACGACCAATTCGGGCGCCACCTTCATGACGACCGAAAGCCTGGTCATGATCTCCAAGACCCATACGGTGCGCAAGCTGTCGATGCGCCGCCCCGTCCGCGTCTAGGGAAGAATGTCCGCCGGTCTCGAGGCCTCGCTGGTTGCCGCGCCCCCCTATCTGGGGGTGGCGCGGTCCCTGACCGGACGCGTATGGAAGGAAAGGCTGGCCGTACGCGGCGTCGGCCCTGAAACTTTGCGCGAAATCCTGCACCGCATGGGCCTGATGCAGGTTGTCGAGCCCGAGTTCGTCGAACCCTTGGCGCGCTTCGTCGCCGGCCGAGGTGTCTTACCCGATACCCTCGACAGTTTCATGCGCCCGACCCTGAAGGGGCTGTTTCCCGACCCCAGCTGTTTTCTCGACATGGACAAGGCGGTCGACGCCATGCTCGATGCCCTGGAAGCCAAATCGAAGATCTGCGTCTTTGCCGACTATGATGTCGACGGCGCCACCAGTGCCGCGCAACTGGTGCGCTGGTTCCGCGCCATGGGCCACGACCTGGCCGTCTACGTTCCCGACCGCATCACCGAAGGCTACGGCCCGTCGAAGGCCGCTTTCGATTCCCTGAAGGCCAAGGGCTTCGAGCTGGTGATCACGGTCGATTGCGGCGCCATGGCCCACCATGCGCTCGATCACGCTGCCTCGATCGGCCTCGATGTCGTGGTCATCGATCACCACCTGATGCGCGAGGATCCGCCGCGCGCCCGTGCTGTCGTCAATCCCAACCGGCCGGGCTGCTCGTCCGACCAGGGCAACCTGGCGGCGGCGGGCGTCGTCTTCGTGGCGCTGGTCGCGCTCAATCGTGAAGCCGAACGCCGTGGCCTGTTCAAGGACCGCCTGAAACCCGACCTGATGCAGTGGCTCGATCTTTCGGCCCTGGGCGCCATTTGCGACGTCACCGCGCTGACCGGCTTCAACCGGGCGCTGGCGGCGCAGGGCCTCAAGGTCATGTCGAAGCGCCAGAACCCGGGCATCAAGGCCCTGATGACGGTGGCGGGCGGCGATACCGACAGCGTGATGAAAACCTTCCATTCCGGCTTTGTCATCGGTCCGCGCATCAATGCCGGCGGCCGGGTCGGGCGTTCGGACCTGGGCGTACGCCTTCTGGCCACAGACGACGCCGACGAGGCGTCGCTGCTGGCCCAGGAACTGGACGAGCTTAACCGCACCCGCCGCGACATAGAAACCCAGGTGCTGGATGAGGCGATCGCGGTCGCCGAGGCGCAAGGCCTTTATCCCTCCGACGATCCCGTCATCGTGGTTGCCCGCGACGATTGGCATCCGGGCGTCATCGGCATCGTGGCCGGACGCCTGCGCGAACGTTGGCACAAGCCGGTCGTGGTCATCGGCATCGATCCGGTCAGCGGCATGGGCAAGGGATCAGGTCGCTCGCAGACCGGTATCAATCTGGGGGAGGCCGTGGGCGCCGCCTATGAGGCGGGTGTCCTGCTGTCCGGCGGCGGCCACGCCATGGCGGCGGGCCTGAGCGTCGAGTGCGATCGTATCGGCGAGCTGCGCCGCTTTCTCAACGACCACGTCCGCGCCCGGGTCTCCGAAGAGGAACAGGTCGAGACGGTCGAGATCGATGCCATCCTGTCGCTGAAGGCGGCGTCGCGCGCGCTCTTCGACCGATTTGACCTGCTGGCGCCGTACGGGCAGGGAAACCCCGAACCGCTGCTCGCCTTCGCCGACGTGGCGGTCGCCTATGCCCAGGTCATGAAGGGCGGACACATTCGCTGTGAACTGGCCGATTCGTCTGGTCACAAGCTGAAAGGCATTATCTGGCGCGCCGAAGGCACCAGCCTGGGCGATGCCTTGTTGCGGCCGGCGGGGCGCGTGCATGTGATCGGCCGTCTGAAGGCGGATGACTACATGGGCCGCAACGGGGTGCAATTCGAGATCGAAGACATCGCGCAAGCCTTGTAATTCCTGGCCTTGGTGCTGGAAATCACCTTACCTGTGAATTTTTTTGAAATTTGTCTTGCGCCGCAAAACCGATGCCGCTATCAAGCGCACCTCTTCGCCGCGGTCCCTTCGTCTATCGGTTAGGACGTCAGGTTTTCAACCTGAAGAGAGGGGTTCGACTCCCCTAGGGACTGCCAGCGAGACTTCCTCCCGAAATCGTGATGACAAGCCTGGGAACGGTTACACGCCGCCAAGTTCAGGTATCATCCACACTTTTTCCCCAGTGTTATCGATCTCACATTAAGCCTGTGGATGATTTTGCTCGCCTTGGGCGGCTTTTTGCCATAAAATTCGCGACAAATGCGAAACTGTCTCTATTTTGCTCTCCCAAATTGAGATATCCGTGTTATGATGCGTGGTGTCACAGATTTTTTTGCGACATGGTGAGGATATATGAGTTTGTTTGATTATAATAATAAAGCAGAGGCCGACGACCTGGTGTCCATGTCCGGCCACGTAAAATGGTTCGATGCCGCCAAGGGTTACGGGTTCATCGTGCCGCAGGATGCCACGCTTACCAGTATGCGCGACGTTCTCCTCCACATCTCCAGCCTGCGGGATATGGGGCGTGACAGTGCGCATGAGGGTGCACGCATTACGTGTAAGATCGCGAAGCGTGCCAAGGGGTGGCAGGTTATCGAAATCGAGCACCTGGACAGTGCTGCGGAGGCGCCCGTGCGTCACGACCGCAGCGAGCACAGTTCGCGCGCCAGCCGCAATCTGCACAGCGATGTGCGGGTCGGCGACCTGGAAGCCGCGACGATCAAGTGGTTCAACCGCACCAAGGGCTACGGCTTCGTGGTGCGCGGTTCGGATCCGACCGACATCTTCATTCACATCGAAACCCTTCGCCGCTACGGCCTCGAGGATGTGCAGCAGGGTGATACGATCATGGTGCGTTTCGGTGAAGGCCCCAAGGGGCTGGTGGTCACCGAGGTTCAACCCCGGGCGATGGCGTAAACTCATCGCTCGTTGAAAAGGCGCCGGCACCGTAAGGTCGCCGGCTCTTTTTTTGCCTTGAAAACGCCGCCGCGCCCGATAAGAGTGGCCGCATCGCGTTTGGGAGATGGCCATGAAGATTTCGGGCAAGCGGGGACTGATCATTGCCGGCGTTGCCGCGATTGCGATCGCGGGCGGTGCGGCCTTTGCCATGCAGGCCAACCTGTCGCCGTCGGCCAGCGACATGCCGGCCGACTGTCTGAGCATGAACCTGAAACCGTATTCGGTGCGGCAGCCGCTCGACATCAAGGGCGATGCGAAGACGTTGCATTTCAAGGTCGAAATTGCCAGGACGGCCAGCCAGCGCGAGCAGGGGCTGATGTGCCGTACCGGGCTGTCGGACGACTACGGCATGTTGTTCGAATTCGGAGATTCGGCTGAGCGTACCTTCTGGATGGAAAACACCCTGTCGGCGCTCGACATTATCTATATCGCGCCCGACGGCCGCATCGTTTCGATCCAGAAATATGCCAAGCCGCTGGACCGGACGCCCCTGCCGTCATACGGCGATGCCAGCGGTGTATTGGAAATCAACGCCGGTCTGAGCGACAAACTGGGCCTGGCGCCCGGCGATATGGTCGACCATCCGTTTTTCCACAAGCCATAACGCATCCGCGTAAAAATCGGCAAAATTCCGTTGCTTTGGGCTTGCTATGCCGGATCGAAAATGGCAATAAGCGCGCCTCTTAGCTTTCGGTAGCTGGGCGACGGGGTGTAGCGCAGCCTGGTAGCGCAGCTGTTTTGGGTGCAGCAGGTCGGAGGTTCGAATCCTCTCGCCCCGACCAGTCCGGAGACAAGAGCAAATTTTAAAGTCGGGGCGTAGCGCAGCCTGGTAGCGCGTCTGCTTCGGGAGCAGAAGGCCGGAGGTTCGAATCCTCTCGCCCCGACCATTAAAAAAGCGGCCCTCTTCGGGCCGCTTTTTTAATGGTCCCGGCTCGAGGTTCGAACCTATAGGTTCGTAACGAGTGATTGCCTTCGGCAATCGCGAGTTCGGCGGAGCGAAGCGCAGCCAATCCTCTCGCCCCCACTTATAAAGCCCGCCGCCTGCGGCGGACCATATAAAATCCTCCATCTTTCCCTTTGCCAACGCATACCTTTATAGTAACAGACAAAGTGTCGGGACGCGGCTTTGAGTCCGCCGTGTCCACAGGAGACCCATATGTTCGCGCGCATCTACAAGCCTTCGAAAACCGCCATGCAGTCCGGCCGTGCCAAGACCGCCAACTGGACCCTGGAATTCGAGCCGAAGTCGGCGCGCACACCCGATCCTCTGATGGGCTGGATCTCATCGGCGGACACCGACGCGCAGGTGCGCCTGACCTTCGAGACCAAGGACCAGGCCATGGCGTTCGCCGAACATCACGGCATTCCGTTCCGTCTGGTCGAGCCCGAAGCCGCGCCGAAGATCATCAAGGCCTATGCCGACAATTTCGCGTTCGGCCGCAAGCAGCCCTGGACGCACTGATCCCCTAGGCTCCGTAGCTCAACTGGATAGAGCATCCGCCTTCTAAGCGGACGGTTACAGGTTCGAGCCCTGTCGGAGTCGCCACGCCTCCGTGTGGCGGTGACAAAGCCCCTTTAGGCAACAACCGGCGTATCCAACGCCGCCTGACCCCATTCGGCCCACGATCCGTCATAGAGTTTCGTTCTTGTATGGCCGGTCTCTTCCAGGGCCATGCTGATGATCGCCGCCGTCACACCCGAACCGCAGGTGGTCACGACCAGATTGCCCGCGCCGACGCCACGCCCATCGAAAATTTCGCGCAATTCGGATGCCGGTTTCAATGCACCATCGCGGATCAGCGCTGCCGCCGGCAGGCTTTGCGCGCCCGGCATGTGACCCGAACGCAGGCCGGCGCGCGGCTCAGGCGTCTGGCCATAAAACCGCGCCGCGGGACGGGCATCGAGGACGACAGCCGATTGAAGTCCGGCCTTTAAGCCGTTCAAATCCATGACCATATCGCTGTGAAACTGAGGCGCATAGGTTGTGCCAACGACTGTAGGAAGCGCATCGGTCACGGGCAGGCCCGCGTCCTTCCAGGCGGGCAGGCCACCCTTCAGCACCTGGACCTTGTCATGCCCCATCAGGCGGAAGGTCCACCAGACGCGCGCGGCCGAAAACAGGCCCTGACGGTCATAGATCACCACAGGGTCGGTCCGCGAGATGCCCATCTTGCCGACGGCGTCGGCAAAGGCGTCCGGCGACGGCGCCATATGCGGCAGCGGCACCGACTTGTCGCTGATCGCGTCGATATCGAAGAAGACGGCGCCGGGAATATGCTCCTTGGCATGGAGGGCGCGCATATCGGTACCGTCGAGCGCCCAGCTGCCGTCGACGACCTTGACCGCGCCGGCTTCGATCAGCCGGTTAAGATCGCGGGGTTCAATCTGAGTCGTCATGGCGGGTGTCCTTACTGCGTATCGTGGAATACGCTTGTAGCGCGCGAATGCGGGCATGGCCATGATCGATAATGGGTTTCGGACGATTGCGCACATCAAGCCATCGTGCGCGGTAACGTCCGGCGGGATCGAACTTTTCCGCCTGGGTGATGGGATTGAATATCCGGAAGTACGGCGCGGCGTCGGCGCCGCAGCCGGCGACCCATTGCCATGAGGCGGGGTTGTTGGCCGGATCGGCATCGACCAGGCAGTCCCAGAACCATTGCTCTCCGCGCCGCCAGTCTATGAGCAGGTGCTTGGTCAGGAACGAAGCGCAGATCATGCGGACGCGGTTGTGCATATAGCCGGTCTGCCAAAGCTCCTGCATGCCGGCGTCAACGAGGTCGTAACCGGTTTCGCCACGGCACCAGGCGCGAAAGCCCTTGTCGTCGTCGAGCCATGGAAAGGCGTCGAACTCGCGGCGGACATTGGTCTTGTAGAGATCGGGCACCTGGTCGAGCAGACCGTAGGAAAATTCGCGCCAGGCCAGCTCGGAACGGAACTTTTCGGCCGGCGAGACGAGAGCGCGTTTGTGACGGACGGCCTGGTCGAGCTCATAAAGGATGCGGTGCGGGCTGATCTCGCCGAAACGCAGGTGCGGTGAAAGGTGCGAGGTGGCGTCGAGATCCGGGCGATCGCGATCATTCGCATATCCCGTCAAATGATCTTCGATGAAGGCGTCCAGCGCCTCGCGGGCGCCGCCCTCGCCGGGCGTGAAGCGATCGAAGCCTGAGGCCCAGTCCTTGCCTGATTTCGTCTTTGTGTCGTCCAGTCCAAGATCGTCTAGTGTCAGACTTTCCGGCCAGTGTGCGGGAGCGCGCCATTTTCCACGCGGTAATCCGCCGGGATCATGGGGATGGAACAGCCCGGAATCGACCGCGGCCCGGTAAAATGGTGTGAAGACGCGAAACGGCGTGCCGCCTTTGGTCTTGACCGTTCCGGGGGGCACGATCAGCGCGCTGTTCCCGCGCTGAAAATCAACATATGTGCCGAGGTCGAGCGTCGTATCGAATTGCTCTGTTTTTGGATCAAATGTGTTACTGTAAACAACTGTTTTTACGTCATTATGCTTGGTAAAGTGGTCCAGGATATCCCGGCTGCCGCCCGATTGAATTATCAATCTTGATCCATGCCTGTGCAAATCCTCACCCAGTGCCTTAAGTGAGCGATGCAGCCACCAGCGCGATGCGGCGCCCAAAGGCCTAGAATACAAGGCCTGGTCCCAGATGAAGAGGGGGATGATCGGCCGGCCCGATGCAATGGCGTCCGTGACCCCGGGATGGTCCCGCAGGCGCAGGTCGGTGCGGAACCACAAAACGAGCGGGGCATCGGAATCAACATAAGCTCCTGGCATGATCCTGCTTTCGAAAAAATCGGCACAAACGGCCCCCGCAGCCGCCCTTATACGAAAATTTGTTGCCTGTGGACCTTGCCTGAAAACGCGGCCTTGGGCACAAGAAGCGCCATGACCGCCAACGCTCCCGTGCCGATCAGCTGCACCATCATCACCAAGAACGAAGTCGACCGTATCGGCGACTGCATCCGCGCTGTTCAGGGACTGGTCGACGAGGTCGTCGTCATCGATAGCGGTTCGACAGACGATACGGTAAAAATCGCCGAAAGCCTGGGCGCGCGCGTTATCTATCACGACTGGCCGGGCTATGGGCCCCAGAAGCGCTACGCCGAAGACATGGCGAAGAACGACTGGATCCTCAATCTCGATGCCGACGAACTGGTCCTGCCGGAACTTTACGAAGAGATCAAGGCGCTGATGGCGTCGCGCCCGGAGCTCGACTGTTACCGCATGCGCATCCGTAACGTCTATCCGGGCCAGGACAAGCCGCGCCTGTGGGCGGACTATCACAACTATGTCCGCCTGTACGATCGTACCAAGGTGCGTTTCCGCGAAAGCAAGGTGCACGATACGGTCGACACCAAAAGCGAGCGCGTCGGGCAACTGAATGGCGCGGTGGCGCACTATTCGGCGCGGTCCTATGCCCATATCCGCGCCAAGCTCGACTCCTATACCGACTTGCAGGCCAAGGTGCTGAAAAAGCCCTCGTGGACGCTGTGGGCGCGCGTGCCGTTCGAATATCCGCTGGTCTTCATCCGCTACTTCATCGTGCGCCGTCACTTCACCGGCGGCTGGGACGGCCTCTACAGCAGCCATCTCGCGGCCGAAGCGCGTATCAAACGTCTGTTCAAATTTCTCGAAGCCAAGAAGATGCAGAAGACCGGAGGGCGCGGCTGATGGCGAAACGCTCGCCGTTCTGGCAGGAGGTCATGTGGCGCTTCGAAGCTTTGTGCGTCGATATATTCGTCGCGTCGATGCGCGCCCTGCCGGTCGATACGGTTTCGGACCTCGGCGCCTGGATGGCGCGGACGTTCGGGCCGCTGACACCCGTTCAAAAAACGGTGTGGCGGAACTTGCAGCTGGCATTTCCGGACATGAGCGACGCCGACCGCAAGCGCCTGTCCGACGTCCACTGGGAAAACACCGGCCGGTCCTTTTTCGAAGTGCCGGTCATGGGCAAGATGATCCGCGAACCCGACCGCATCGAGATCGAGGGCATGGAAAAGCTTCATGCCATCCGCGACTCGGGCAAGCCCGTCATCTTCATCTCGGGCCATATTTCGAACTGGGAGGTGATGAATATCGCCATCCTGTGGTCGGGCGTGCCGTACATGATCACCTATCGCTCGCTCAACAACCCCTATGTCAACGAGCGGCTGAAGGAATGGCGCTATGCCTACGGCGTGCGCAGCTTTGCGCCCAAGGGCAGCGACGGCGCCAAGGAACTGCTGGTGGCGCTCAATGCCGGCCAGTCGGTCGGCCTGATGAACGACCAGAAGTTCAATCGCGGCGTGCCGACGCCCTTCTTCGGCCATATCTGTGAGACGGCGCCGGCGCCGACACGCCTTGCGCAGCGCTATGGCACGGTGCTGCAACCCCTGACCATCCGCCGCAGGCATAAGGCGCGCTTCCACGTCACGGTGCACGATCCGATTCATGTCGACGATACGGGCCACAAGGGCCAGGACATAGACACCACGGTCAACCGAATCACGGCCTTTATCGAGGAGGCCGTCCGCGCCAATCCGGAAGAATATTTCTGGACGCACAAGCGCTGGCCGAACGCGCTCTACAAAAGTGCGTAAGCGCGCGTCTTGATAGATAGGGTCACAAAAAGTGACGGCGGGATTGCTTGATCTGTTTACCAACTGCCCGCTAAGCTCCGGTTTTCGGGGGTGATTTGGCCGGTGATGTGGGCGCAGGTTTTTCGTAAGCGGTGGAAAGCAATCCTGGTCGGCGCCGCTGGCGGCACCATCCTTGCCATGGCCGGTTTCTACCTGCAGAACGACTGGCACCGCAATGTGCTGGACCCCAAGGTTCCGTTCCAGATCTACCAGACGACGCGCATGCCCCGGACGCCGGATTATCGCAAGGCGGCGGACTGGTATCTCAATCCGGCCCTGGCCCGCTATTACGCCGATCCGCGCAAGGTCGACGTCTTCTTCCTGCACGGCACCACTTTCGACGGCGGCAAGGATTGGGTGGGGGGCGTCGACAATCCTCAAGCGACGAACGATGTCACACGCATCCAGGTCCCGAACTATGCCGGGCCGTTCTCGGTCATGGGCAATGTCTATGCGCCCAAATACCGGCAAGCCAGTCTCTACACGCAGCTGACCGGCCGTGATGATGCGCGTGAAGCCCGGCGCTTCGCCTATACCGACGCTGAGGCGGCTTTCCGCGCCTTCCTGAAGCAGCGCAAGGGTGGCCGGGGCTTCGTCATTGTCGGGGTCGAGCAGGGCGGGCTTCTGGCCGAACGCATCTTACGCGACGAAGTCGCGCCCAATCCGGAACTGCGCGGCCAACTGGTCGCGGCTTATCTGCTCGAGACCCTGGCGCCCCAGGCCCTGTTCATGAGCCCGGGCAGTATTCCGGTCTGCCAGCGCCGCGACGGCACCGGCTGCGTGGTGGCCTATCTCAGCGTCGATGCCGGCCGGCCGGACCAGGCCTTGCAGGTGCTGAAACGCGCCGTCGCCTGGGAAGGTAATAACGAACTGGTCACTCTGGGGTCGGACAAGGCGGTCTGTGTCAATCCGCTGACCGGTGCGGCGACGAATGAAGAGGTCGATGCGCATCGCTCGCAAGGCGCGACGAACGCCACCGGCCTTGAATGGGGTACCGAACCGGCGCTGATCCTGCACAAGGTCGCGGCCAGGTGCCTGAGCGGGCTTTTGATCGTCGACAAGCCGGATTCCCCGACCTTCCGCGACGGGCCGGCCTGGGTTGATCAAAGAAAGGTCAACCCTTACAATCTGTTCTACGGTGATCTTCAGGCTGACCTGCAGTCACGCTGGCAGGCCTTCCAGGATAACTAATCCTGCTTGTCGGCCACGTCCGGCCTCCAGTCGAACAGTTGTTTGAGGACCTCGATGGCCTTGCGCCGGGGTTCGGGTACCGCGTCGCCGTACTCCAGGATATAGGTCGCTTCGCGCGCCGCCGTGGCGATCAGGTCCGAATGCGCTACCGGATCGACGAAGCGATAGTCGGGGAAGCCCGACTGGCGCGCCCCCAGGATGTCGCCTTCGCCGCGCAGCTTCCAGTCCATTTCGGCAATTCTAAAGCCGTCTTCGGTATCGCGCAGCAGTTCCAGCCGGGCACGGGCGTTGTTCGACAACGGCGTATCGTAGAGCAGGATGCACGAACTCTTGTCGGCGCCGCGCCCGACGCGGCCGCGCAACTGATGAAGCTGCGCCAGGCCGAAGCGCTCGGCCTGTTCGATGATGATGATCGAGGCCTGCGGCACGTCGATGCCGACCTCGACCACCGTCGTGGCGCACAGGACGCTGACCTTGCCGGCGGCGAAGCGGCTGACGACGGCATCCTTGTCTTCCGACGGCATCTTGCCGTGGACCAGGCCGATCTCGGTGCCCAGGTGTTCGGTCAGGTCGCGGTGGCGCGCCTGGACGGCGATCAGGTCCGATTCTTCGCTTTCCTCGACCAGCGGACAGATCCAGTAGGCCTGATGGCCGGCGTCGAGCGCGGTACGCAGTCGCATCATGACGTCGGCGATGCGGGCGCGGGGCACGACGGCGGTCTGGATCGGCTGGCGGCCGGCGGGCTTCTCATCGAGGATCGACAGGTCGGCTTCGCCGTACTGCGTCAGCGCCAGGGTGCGCGGGATCGGCGTCGCCGACATCGACAGATAATGGACGGCGTCGCCCTTGGAAAACAGCCGCTGGCGCTGGCCGACACCGAAACGGTGCTGTTCGTCGATGACGGCCAGTTGCAGGGCGTCGAAATTGACGCCTTCCTGGAAGACGGCATGGGTGCCGAATATGATCCGCGCCTCGCCCGACGCGACGGCGGCGCGCTTGGCCTCGCGTTCCTTGCCCTTGTCGCGGCCCGTCATGATCAGCGACGGGATCGACAGGGCGTCGAGGATCGGCAGTGATTTCTCATAGTGCTGGCGCGCCAGGATTTCGGTCGGCGCCATCATCACGCTCTGGAAGCCGGCCTCGGCCAGGTCGATCATGGCCATCAACGCGACCAGCGTCTTGCCGGCGCCGACATCGCCCTGGATCAGGCGGTTCATGCGGTGGCCCGAGCGCAGGTCGCCGCGAATGTCGTCGAGCGCCCGCACCTGGGCTCCGGTGAGCGCGAAGGGCAGGGCAGCCGTCGCCTCATCGGCCCATTCGTGGCGGGCGATGACGCGGGCGGGCTGGGCCTGACGGTGCGATTTGCGGGCCTTCAGCGCCAGTTGGTGCGCCAGGGCCTCGTCATAGGCCAGACGTTGCCTGGGGAGCGCGTCGGGCGACAGGTCGAGGTCGGATTGCGGGGTATGGCTTGCCTCCAAAGCCTGATGAAAGGTCGGCCACAAGTTTTTGTTTCGTATGGTGATATCCTGCCACTCAGGCAGCTCGGGCAAGGTCGATAAGGCCGTCTGGATCAGCTTGCGCAACACGCGCGACGACAGATCGTAGGTCGCCGGATAAACGGGTTCGCAGACCGGGATTTCATCACTTCGCGAAACATCGACAAGATAGTCGGGGTGCGTCATCTGAAGATTGTGGCCGAATCGTTCGACCTTGCCGCTGACCAGCCGCTTTGCGCCGACCGGATGCTGGTCTTCCATGCCGCGGATACGGTGGAAATAGACGAGCGACATCCGTCCGGCCGAATCAAAGACGTCGATACGGTGCGGCCCCTTGGGCGGCGACGGCGGGTAACCGGCGATCGTCACCTCGATCGTCTGGACTTCACCGATGCGCGGGTTGCCGAGATTGGTCAGGGGCCTGCGGATTATGCCGGCCGGCAAGGAAAAGACGAGGTCGCGGACATGGCTGCCGACATGGTTTTCCAGGATCGGAGCGATCTTGGGCCCGACGCCCTTCACGGACGTCACACCGGCAAAATAAGGGAATAAAATTTCCGGGCGCATGGGCTTATCAAGCACCAAAAATGGTTTATGAGAAGCCAGTTTCACAAGCCTTCCACGAGTCTGGTCATGGACGACGATACCGAGGCGCGGAATGCGCGCATCCGCAAGCTGTCTTTCCGGGCCTGGCGCCGCGGTTTCAAGGAAGCCGATATCATCCTTGGGCATTTTTCCGACGAAGCCCTGCCGACGATGAGCGATGCCGAACTCGACATCTTCGAAGTGCTCTTGGAAGTTCCGGACCAGGACCTATATGGCTGGATAATCGAGCGCGATCCGACGCCTGCGGAATTCCAATCGGAAATCATGCGTCGCCTCAACATCTTCTACAAGACAGCTTACAAACACCTCTGAGATGACCGTTTTTTCGCATATCTCATCGTCGTCGTCGGACCTGACGCTCAGCGGCTGCCCGGAAGGCTTCGACGCGCTGGTGGCGTCCGACCTGGCGCGCCGCGAGTCCTTAAGCGTCTTCATCGCCCGCGACTATGCCCGCATGAACGCGGTGATCAGCGCGCTCGGCTTCTTCGCGCCCGACCTTGAGATCCTGCAGTTCCCCGCCTGGGACTGCCTGCCGTACGACCGCATGAGCCCCACGCCCGGCATCGTGGCGCAGCGCATGTACGCCCTGTCGCGGCTGACCGCGCTGCAAGGCAAGAAGCCGGAAAAGCCCCTGCTGCTGATGACAACGGTCAACGCCATGGCGCAGAAGATTCCGCCGCGCGCCGTGGTCTCTGAAGGGCGCCTGAGCCTGAAGCCGGGACAGAGCCAGGATATCGACAAGCTGGAGGCCTATTTCCAGCACCAGGGCTATGCGCGCGTGTCGACCGTGGCCGAACGCGGCGAATTCGCCGTGCGCGGCGGCCTGCTCGACGTCTTCCCGCCGTCGTCGGAAGAGCCGGTGCGCCTCGACTTCTTCGGTGACAGCCTGGAATCGATCCGCACCTTCGACCCGGAAACGCAGCGCTCGCTGAAGCAGGTCCAGGCCATCGACTTCACGTCCGTGTCGGAAATCCGCATGGATGAGGGCTCGATCAGCCGGTTCCGCCAGCAGTATCTCGAAACCTTCGGTGCGGCGGGCGACGATCCGCTCTATAGCGCGCTATCGGCCGGCATCCGCCGCCAGGGGATCGAGCACCTGCTGCCGCTGTTCTACGATCGCCTCGACAGCGCCTTCGCCGTGTTCGACGAGCGTACCCTGATCATGCTCGATGCGCTCGCCGAAAACGCCTTTGCCGAGCGCGCCGAAACGATCCGGGACGCCTACGAACTGCGCGCGGAGGCCGCCAAGGAAAAGGGCGGTGGCGGTTATCGCGCCCTGCCGCCTGAACGTTTGTATCTCGATGCCGCCGCATGGAAGGCGGCATTGTCGAACCATCGTATCCGCCGTTTCGAACCGTTCGAAAAGGAGGGCAGCGACGTCGTCGATCTGGGCGGACGTCCTGGGCGCAACTTCTCGCAGGAGCGCCTGCTCGACGCCACCAACCTCTTCACCTCCGTTGCCGACCACGCCAAGGCCCTGTCGAAACAGGGCAAGCGCGTGCTGTTCGCCTCGTGGACCGAGGGGTCTTCCGATCGCCTGGGCCAGATGCTCGACGACCACGGCATGGGCAAGCTGAGGCTGGCCGGTTCATGGGCGGATGCCCAGAGCTTCGGCGTCGAAGGCACCAAGGCCAAGCCGGTGCAGCGCGCCGTCCTGCCGCTCGACCACGGGTTCGAAACCGAATCCATGGCGGTCATTTCGGAAACCGACATCCTGGGCGACCGCCTGGCGCGGCCGCGCAAGCGCCGCCGGGCGCAGAACTTCCTGGCTGAAGCCTCGGCCCTGACGCCCGGCGACCTGGTCGTCCATATCGAACACGGCATCGGCCGTTATGAAGGGCTGAAGACGCTGGATGTGGCCGGCGCGCCGCACGACTGCCTGGACCTGCAATACGCCAATGACGCCAAGCTGTACCTGCCGGTCGAAAACATCGACCTGCTGACGCGCTACGGCGCCGAGGCCGACGACGCCCAACTCGACCGCCTGGGTTCAGCCAGCTGGCAGGCGCGCAAGGCCAAGGCGAAGGAACGCCTGCGTGTCATGGCCGACGGGCTTATCCAGCTGGCGGCGGCGCGTGCGCTTCGCGAAGGCGCGCAGATCGATCCGCCACAGGGACTGTACGACGAGTTCTGCGCCCAGTTCCCGTATGAGGAAACCGACGACCAGTTGAACGCCATTTCGGACGTGCTGGAAGACCTGGCCAAGGGCCAGCCGATGGACCGCCTGATCTGCGGCGACGTCGGCTTCGGCAAGACCGAGGTGGCGCTGCGCGCCGCCTTCGTGGTCGCCATGTCCGGTCAGCAGGTCGCCATCGTCTGCCCGACGACGCTGCTGGCGCGCCAGCATTTCAAGACGTTCAGCCAGCGCTTTCAGGGCTGGCCGATCCACGTGCGTCAGCTGTCGCGCCTGGTCGGTCGCAAGGAGGCGGACGAGACGCGCCTGGGCCTGAAGAACGGCGAGATCGAGGTCGTTATCGGCACCCACGCCCTGCTGTCGGAACAGGTCGGGTTCAAGGACCTGGGCCTAGTCATCGTCGACGAGGAGCAGCATTTCGGCGTCAAGCACAAGGAAAAGCTCAAGACCTTCCGCGCCGACGTCCACATGCTGGCGCTTTCCGCCACGCCGATCCCGCGCACCCTGCAGATGGCGCTGTCGGGCATCCGCGACATGTCGATCATCGCCACGCCGCCGGTCGACCGCATCGCCGTGCGCACCTATGTGCTGCCCTACGACCCCGTGGCCCTGCGCGAGGCGCTGCTGCGGGAAAAGTATCGCGGCGGCCAGGCCTATTACGTCGTGCCGCGCCTCAGCGACCTGCCGGATGTCGCCGACTTCCTGCGCGCCCAGGTGCCCGAGATCAAGTTCATCATAGGCCACGGCCAGTTATCGCCGACCCAGCTGGAAGACGTGATGACGGCCTTCTACGACGGGCAGTACGATGTGCTGCTGTCGACGACGATCGTCGAATCCGGCCTCGACGTGCCGACGGCCAATACGCTGATCGTCCACCGCGCCGACATGTTCGGCCTGGCGCAGCTCTACCAGATCCGCGGCCGCGTCGGCCGGTCGAAGCAGCGCGCCTATGCCTACCTGACCACTCCGGCGCACAAGACGCTGAGTCTCGCTTCAGAAAAGCGGCTCAAGGTCTTGCAATCGCTGGATAATCTCGGCGCGGGCTTCCAGCTGGCCAGCCACGACCTCGACATTCGCGGCGGCGGCAACCTGCTGGGCCACGAGCAGTCGGGCCATATCCGCGAAATCGGCGTCGAGCTTTATCAGCAGATGCTGGAAGACGCCGTCGCCGAACTGCGTTCCAGGTCGGACGAAAGCCTGACCGACCATCGGTCGTGGTCGCCGCAGATCAATGCCGGCGCCGCCGTCATGATCCCGGAAACCTATATCCCTGACCTCAACATCCGCCTGGCCCTCTATCGCCGGGTGTCGGAGGCCGAAAAGCTCGAGGACCGCGAGGCCCTGGCGTCGGAACTGATCGACCGCTTCGGCCCGATCCCTGAAGAGGCCGAACAACTGCTCAAGGTCGTGGGTATCAAGGGCCTGTGCCGGCAGTCCAATGTCGCCAAGATCGACGTCGGGCCGAAGGGGGCGGTCGTGACCTTCCGCAATGACAGCTTCGCCAACCCCCTGGGCCTGGTGAAATTCCTGCCGACGCGTCCCGACTGGAAGCTGCGTCCCGACCAGAAGCTGCTGGTCAAGGGCGAATGGCCGGATGCCGCAGGGCGGTTGAATGCCGCCGAGAAAATCGTCAAGGAACTGGCGCGGATCGCCGGAGAATAAGAGGTTTACGGCTTTTTGTCTTTCGGCGGGCGGCGGCTGATTGCTTTCACCGCGCCGGGCATGACCATGTGGCTCGATCCCACAGGAGCTAAGTCATGGCCACCACCGCAGATATCGACACGCCTTCGCGCACCGACGAGAAACTTGGGCTTTATGTCGAGCTCGACGCCCGCCAGGACAAGATCGACGAGGTCGCTGCGTTCCTGAAAAGCGCGGAGAGCCTGGTCAGGTCGGAAACCGGCACGCTCGGTTGGTACGCCCTGCGTATCGGCGACAGCCGTTTCGCCATCTTCGACACCTTCGCCAATGAAAGCGACCGTGAAGTGCATCTGGGCGGCCAGGTGGCGAAAATGCTGATGCAAAAAGCGCCGGACCTGCTGACGCACGCGCCGCAGATCCATAAGTGCGAGGTTCTCGCGTCCAAATAGCCTGGGCCATGTGATTTTAGCTTCGCTCAAATCCAGGCTTTAGGCTTTTGTTTTTTCGAGCAATTTGTCCAAAAAGTGCGTCACACTTTTTGGATCTCATCTAGCCGGCCTGCCGGTCGCGGTTGCCGGCGGCTTCGGCGGCCCGCATCAGGGCGTGGGCCGGCGCTTCGCCGCGCTGGATCTGCGCCGCGCCCACTTCGAATTCGACGACGTAGGGCGCCTTACCGCTGCCGGCGTCGAAAGCGGTGCATCCGATCACGGCGGCGATGCGTTCGGCGACGTTGAGCGCGGCGGCGCGCGGCGTGGCGGGCAGGGCCAGGGCAAAGACTTCGTTCGACAGCCGCCCGCCCGAATCCTCGGCGCGGACCAGGCGCGCGATCATCGAGCCGACCTGCGGCACGGCGCGGTCGAGCATCTTCTTCTGGCGCGCGCGGGCGACATCGGGCGTTTCGGCGATCTTAAGCACGCAGATGCTCAGGGGGCGGTTGCGTTGTTCGGCCGCCTTCGACAGGCGCGCCAGGTGTGCGGCGAACAGGTCGCGGCCGAACAGGCCGGTGCCCTTGTCCATTTCGGGGTTACGCCGCATGCTTTCCAGCGTCTTGCGGATGGTCTGCTGGCGGCGGTGGAGCTTTGCCAGGCGCAGCAGGCGGTCGCTGATCTCGGCGACGGATGCCTTGGGATTGGCGACGTCGTTGACACCGCGCATATAGGCGTCGCCCAGGTCGAGCTCCATCGTGCTGTTCAGCCGCAGCAGGACGGGCGTGTGATAGAGCCGCGTATTGCGGCGCATGCCCGAGGCGACGGCCAGCGCTTCGGACGGCTGTTCGCCGCCCCACAGCAGCACGGCATCAAAGCTGCGGTCGTGGAGATAGTCGAAAGCGCTGTAGCTCGACAGGGCCGCCACGATATCGACGCCCTGGTCGCGCAGGGAATGGGTCAGGGCCAGGTATTCCGGATCCGGCTGGCCGATCGACAGCAGCGACAAAGGTGTCGGGTCGTTGGTCAGATGGTCGGCCTGGTCGAGCGGGATGTCGAAGGTCTGGCAGCGGATATCGTATTCTTCTTCGGCCACGCAGGCGCGGATCATATGCTCGACGCACAGGGCGATCTGCTGCGGATGGGCGTCGCGCGTGAAGACCAGGTCCCAGCCTTCGGGCACGGAAAAGCGCGCATCGTCGCGCGACAGGATGACGGGGATGCGGCGCGGCCAGGCCGAGGCGCGAAGCTTTTCATTGAGATGCGGCCAGTCGGCCTGGGAGCTCTCGTCGACCAGCACGGCTTCGATGCCGAGGTCCGAAATGGCGGCATAGGCGGCGTCGGGCGAATGGGCGGTTATGGTCCGCATGCCCAGACGGTCCAGCGCTTCGCTCAGACCCGGCATGCAGCCATCGTCACGGCCGAGCAGCAACAGGCGCGCATTTATGGCCACTCTTTTCGGCTCCGTACTAACGCTTCAATCTTTGTCGCATTTCCTGCGGCCAAGCGGCGGCCACTTGGCCTGGAAATGCTCTGGCCCGACTCACTGGATATCAGTCTTACAGGGTAACAGTAAACAGAGTCATGCGGACCGTCCGGTCCGCACCTCGAAAATCCAATGGGCGCCGTCCGCCTCGGCGCGTTCCAGCACGTGATTGTTCTGATTGCAGAAATGCGGAACGTCGATCTGCGCCATGGGATCGTCGGCCAGAAGCGTAACGTGGCCTTGCGTTTCCAGCGCGCGGCGCAGTTTCAGCGTCGGAACAGGGCAGCGGTGGCCGCGGGCATCGATCAACAGGCTCATCGGCATAGTCTAAGGCGGTACGATATATAATGGAAGCGTGGGAGGTTGTTGCTTCGTGCGGTTCCCCCTTCCGTCTGAATCGGCTTGACGCCGACCCAGCCACCTTCCCCTTAAAAGGGGAAGGAAGGGAGTTCCATACGTCTAATTCCTTCCTTGCGAAGCGGGGAAGGTGGCTCCCCGAAGCCTGGGCGAAGGGGAGACGGAAGGGGCATTGCATAGATTCATCGCGCAATAGCGCTTCAGGTAATGCCACGAGGCTCCAAAAAAAGAAAAAGGGGCAAAACTGGATTTCGCCCCTTCATCAGTATCTTAAGCCGCGGTCTTCAGCGTTTTCAGTCGGCCGGCGTGCGCCTTGATCAGCGCCTGGGTCGACGTGTCGGTGTTGAACACGCTGTACCAGCCTTGCGGCTCGTGCGGCGGATCTCCGACATAGGCGGTTTCCCCACGCAACATGTGATAGGTGTCGGTGTGCAGCGCGCGGCCGGCGCCGCCCCAGGCCCAGAAGTTCGAACCGGCGACCGGCGTATCGCTGCGGATCGCGTCCTCGACCGCCGCATAGATCAGGCCGTAGAACTTGTCCTTGTAGGTCGTCGGCACGTCGGGGGCGTACTTGCCGCCGTCGCGCGGGAAGCCGAATTCCTCGAAGACCAGCGGCTTGTTGAGCTCCTTGGCCATCTGGATGTGGGCGTCGATATAGGCCTGGACCTTGGCCGCGCCGGCGTCGAACGTGCCGGCCAGATCCTTGTCGCTGACCCAGCTCCAGTTCAGCGGCCAGATATGCGCCGTCAGGTAGTCGATATGCTCGTGCGCGCGCATGACCAGGTCGCGGTTGTTGTTGGCGCCCATCAGGCCTTCGTGGCCGAGCGAGATCAGGTGGTTCTTGTCGAGCGAGCGGATCAGGCTGCACGTGTCGGCGATCCAGCCGCAATAGGCGTCGGCGTTCTTCGCGATGGCGGCGTCGCTGCCGCCCGGGCGCGGCTCGTTCGACAGCTGCCACGCCATGATGGTCGGATCGTTGCGGTAGCTGGTCTTTGTGATGCTGTTGGTGCGGGTCACCAGCATTTTCACGTAGTCGTAATAGACGGCCTTGGCAGGCGCGTTGCCGTAGAACTGCGCCGAGAAATCGGCGAATTCCGGCCACGGATGCGCCGGGTCGTTCATGTTGATGTAGTTGCCGCCGTTGGTATAGTACTGCAGCGTCACCATGCCGCCCGACCATTCCCAGAAGTTGGTCAGGTACAGGACCGCCTTCATGTCGCGCTTCTTCATTTCGGCGAGCAGGAAGTCGAGGCCGGCCAGCAGGTCCTTGTTGTAGGTGCCGGGCTTGATCGTGATGGCGGGATCGAGCGAATTCTTGAGCGGCGACAGTTCGCCCGAGCCCAGGACGCGCAGATTGGTCACGCCCAGCGCCTTCAGATCGTCGAGCTCCCTGACCAGACGGGCGCGGTTGCCGAAGGCGGCCGGTGCGCCGAGGTAGGCGCCGTACCAGATATTGGCGCCGACATAGCGATAGGTGTCGCCGTTGAGCTTGAAATGGGTGCCGTCGCGGGTGACGAAGCCCGAGCCCGTCTTACCCTTGTGTTTGCTTTTGGCATCGGCGCCGGCGGCCGTCAGGGCCAGGGCGGTCATGGTGCTGGCGAGGGCGCCGCCGAGGACGCCGCGGCGTGACAGGGGGGCTTTGGAATTCGGCTTCATGTTCGTCTCCCGTTTCTTTCCCGCTTGGATGCGAGTCTTGTCCTTGATGTACCGAAGGATAATGAAAGATGAAATACTAAATCTCGTGATCCGGAGGGCTATGCGAAAAAGTGCCGGCGGTTTTTTGGCTGCGCCGGACGGTGTTCGCATAAGAGCGCACCAAAGCAAAAAGCCGGTACTACCGGGTAGTGCCGGTGGTATGGCCGGCCAGGAGCGTTTGCAGGTGATGCTTGATGTCAGGCGTCACGGCCTTGGCCTCCATGCCGTTGAGGGCAGCGTACAGGCCCCACAACAGGTTCAGGCTTACTCTGTCCGGATATAGGTGCTTCAGGCGTGCATACGCATCGACTGCGCCCGTTTTTTCCAAGTCTTTCCGGGTGGTTATGCCGATATCTTTAAGCCATTTTCTGGACTGCGGGCCTAGCCCGGGCAATAGGTCTGACGTTTGTTTTACCGGTTTGGTCTTGGCGCTGCGCCGCGCAACGCCGAGGGCTTTGTCGGCCCAGGCGAACAGGGCGTCGCGATCCTCGATGATCTCGTCCGGCAGCCGCCAGAGCCGTTCATGGCCACGATCTGGCCGTCCTTGTGGGGGTAGCTGAAAGGCTCGGAACTCGCGGCCTCGAAATCGGGCCGGGTCGTATCGTCGACCTTGAAATAGACGACGCCGTTGTCGATCAGCGCAAAGAACAGGCCGTCGCGGTAAACGCCCATGCCGCCGAACATCCGCTTCAGGCGGATTTCACCCCACGGGGCGAGGCAGTCGGCCAGATAGTGGTGAGGTGCGGACGCCATGACGATTCCTGAACGGAGTCAAAGCGTCGGTTGAAAGTCTTAACGAATGGTAAATTCAGGCGATGTCGACGACGGCATTTCCCTTACGCAGCAAGGCATAGCCATTCATGCGGCGATAGGGGCGCAGGCGCGCTTCGGGCGTCCAGCGCATCAGGACCCGGACGATGGCCGGCGCCGGCAGGTCGCGTCCGATCTTTATGCCTTCCTCGCCGGTATAGCGCATCTCTGCGACCTCCCAGCCGTTGTGCGCGAAGAAGCGCGGCCAGTCGAGCGGATCGTTGCCTGGGTCGAAGATAAAGGGGGCGTTTTTCGCCAGGCGCTTCTGGATCTTGCCGCGTCCGCTGACCGTCTTGAAAAACGGTGAAAAATAGTCGGTCAGCCAGTAGACGAAGTTTGGTTCGGCCGCCAGGGCGTCGGCCAGCGAGGCGACGGCGGCGTTCGACAGGTAGGGGATGACGCCCTCGGTCAGGACCAGGATGCGGCCGCTCGATCCGTTCAGGCGATCGAGCAGGGCGCGCCGTTCGTCCTCGTCCGCCAGGTTGCAGGCGATGCGCAACAGGTGGCAGACCGGGGCGTGTTCCTTCAGCTTTTCGGTCTTGTAGTCGATGACGTGCTCGAAATCGACCTCGACCCATTGCAGACTGTGCGGCAGGTCGAGGCGATAGGGGCGGGTGTCCAGCCCCGCGCCGAGATTGACGATGGTGTCGACGCCGTCGGCGATGGCTTCGGCGATATAGCGGTCGATGATCCAGGTGCGGATCGACATCGACCACTGCATGGCGCGGACAATGCCCATGTGGCGGGCCAATTTCGCGCCGCGGTCGCCCACCAGCACCTTGGCCAGCGGGTCGTGAAACAGAGCGTCCTTCCGCTTGGTTTCAAGCCAGCGATAATAGGCGACCCAGAAGGCCGTATCCGACACATGTTCGATGGACTCGCTCATAAGGTGACACTGTTACACCAAACGGGCGCTGTCGCCTAAAAGCTTTTCAACCGCGCCCAGGCCTGCGCCATCAGCATCTCGGTCAGATCCGCCGCGGGAAGCGCCGGTGACAGGTGCGCGGACTGTCCGGCCCACAAGTTTGTAAAGTCGTCGTGGCCTTCGCTTTCGGCCCTGGCTCTCAGCGCCGCAAGGGCTTTGCCGGCCATCGGGAAGTCGGGCGCTGTCGCAGACATCGGGCCCAGGTCGCGCACCAGCCGGTTGACGATACCGCGCGCGGGTCGGCCGCTGAAGACATTGGTCAGCGCCGTATTATCGTCGCGCGCGGACGCCAGGGCGCGGGCGTGCAGCGGGTTGAGCCTGGCTTCCGGGCATTTCAGGTAGGCCGTGCCCAACTGCACGCCGTCGGCGCCCAACATGAAGGCGGCGGCGATGCCGCGCGCATCGCCGATGCCGCCGGCGGCGATGACCGGCACGCCGACCGCGTCGACGATTTGCGGCACGAGCGCCAGGGTGCCCGACCGCGTCGCCACGTCGCGATCGAGGAACATGCCGTTATGGCCACCGGCTTCCACGCCTTGCGCGATCACGATGTCGCAGCCGTTTTTCTCAAGCCATACGGCTTCCGCCACGGTGGTCGCCGACGACATGATCACCGCGCCCGTCGCCTTGGCGCGGTCGAACAGGCTTTTTTCCGGCAGGCCGAAATGGAAGCTGATGACCTCGGGCCTGACGTCTTCGGCTACAGCGCACAGGGCGTCGTTGAAAGGCGTGCGATAGACGAAGGCGGCTTCCGCGTCGTTCGCGACGCCGAATTCCGCAAAATAGGCTGAGATTTCCTCGCGCCAGCGCCGGTCGCGTTCAGCATCCAGAGTTGGAGCTTTGTGGCAGTAGAAGTTGAGATTTATGGTTTTTTTTGTTTTGCTGCGGATGAATGCTGCGGCCTCGAGCACGCGGTCGGGCGAAAGCATGCCGCAGGCCAGCGATCCCAGCCCGCCGGCCTCGGATACCGCCACCGTCATGTCGGGAGAATCCGATCCGGCCATCGGCGCCTGGACGATCGGAAGCCGGATGCCCAGCCTTTGGCAAATGCGGTTACCGGTCCACGCCATGTCGGCCTCGTTCTGCTTTCCCCGAGACCCAACATGGGCCCATTGCCGGCAAAACAAAAGCTCCCGCCAGGACGACGGGAGCTTTTTCTGGCTTCAGCCTGGATTACCGTCGGCGCCCGGGCCCCTGCCAACCGCCACGGTCATATTCGTATCGGTCGTCGGGGTGACTTTGGCGATAGTTGCGGTGGTCGTCCTGCCGCCGGTCCGGATTGCCGCGATCGTCTTCGCGGGCGACGGGACGGTCGGAGCGATCGCCGTAGCCGCGGCTGTCAAAGCGATCGGACGGCTGGTCGTAGCCACGGTCCTGGCCGCGATACCGGTCCTCGTCGCGATGGCGTTCGTTGCTGTAGCGGCCCTGGTTGTCGCGGTCCCAGTCGCGATGACGATCCTGGCTGCCCTGCGACGACCAGGCGCGATTGCCACTTTCTTGATTGCGATGCTGATCGTAGGCGTCGTCATAGCGCGGATCGGCCGTCGCTTCCCGCCAGCGGTTGCGGGGCTGTTCGCGGGCTTCGCGTTCGAAATCGCGGCCATTGTCGTTGGGACGATAGCTCTGCGGGCGCGGGCGATATTGTCCGCCTTCGCTGTAATAGCGGTCGCGGTCGCCGTAGGGGCTCTGGTCAAAGGCCCGCTGGCCGCTGCGGTATGGATTGCGGTCGTCATAGCCGGCATCGGAATAGCGGCGGTAATCGTTGCCGTATTCGCGGCTCAGCCGTTCGTCCTCGCCGCGCGCCGATGTGTGGCCATGGCCCTGGGACGCCTGACGGCCGCGATCGTAGCCGGCGTCGCGGTCTTGGCGGTGTGGCCGGCGGTCGTAATAGGTATCGTCGGGTTCGCCAAACAGGCTGCGTTGCTCAGTGTCGCGCCGGCGATAATCGTCGTCCGTGCCGCGGACCTGGCGGCCATAGCCCGGATCGTCGTCCTGGTGACGGCCCTGCGCGATCTGGCGGTCGCGGCGGACGGGCTCGTAATCGTCGTGATGGCCGTTGCCGTTCGTCGCGGCGCTGCCGTTGCGCTTGCGCGATCTGTCGATGGTTTCGTCTTCGGCCCTGCCGGCAGCGGCTTTTTGCCGGGGCTTTTCGCCGGCCCTGGCCTGCACATCGGCGGTTTCGCCGGGTGTCGGCGCGGGCGGTTTGGCCGGCGCGGTGTTGTTGCCGCCAGCCGCATCAGCGTCCTGGACATTGCCTGTGGCCTGAGCGGTGTCGCTTTGCGGCGTTTCGGTTTCGGGCTGTTTGGTCTGGGCCATGGGGAATCCTTTCGAAAGCGGACGGGCCGACACTGTGCGGAAATCCCAGCCTGCGCCCGCGTGATCCCAAGTCTAAGATCCGGCCCATAAGGTTGGCATGGCATAGGTGCGGCCCGCGTATAAGGACGCGATCAAGGCTCATTGCCTTTCTCGTCTCGCGCCGTGATTACCGCCTGTTCGGCGTCGAGATCCTCCAGGACTTCACGTAGGACCTCGTCGTTAAGCGCCTCGGCGTCGCGCTGCTCGATCAGGGCTTCGCGCTGGGCGGCGACGACCTTGTTGGCGGCTTCGACCAGCCGGCCCAGCTGTTCGGGATCGTCGATATGCGGGTCGGTCTGCTTCTGGACGGCCTTCAGCCATTTGGCGACGCGTTTGGCCTCGATATCGTCGATGACGTCGCCACGCAGGTCCTCGATGGCGCGGGCTGTCGTTTCCTGGATGATGCGGCGGGCGCGAACGATCTCGTCCCGCCGTGCGCGTGTTTCGTCGCCCGTGTCGAGATCGAGCCGGCGGACCAGCCATGGCATGGTGACGCCGTGCAGCAGGAGCGTGCCCAACGCGACCCCGAAGGCGATCGGCACCAGCACGCTGCGGCCCGGTACCGCATCGCCTGCCGCCGTCAGCATGGGCGCGCCGGCCGCGGCCGCCAGGGTCAGCACGCCGCGCATGCCGGCCCAGGACAGCACCATGTTCTCCTTGGCGTTCAGCACGCGGCGGTCGTCGTCCTTGCGCAGGGTCAGGCGCGCGGTGTGTCCGGCCAGCGCGCCGCTGAGGAAGATCCAGGCGAAGCGCACGGCGATCAGCAGGCCGATCACCGCAAGGCCCGCCGCCAGCAATACGCCGGCGTGGAAGCCGCTGTGGAAGGCGTCTTCGACCACGATACGGAAGCGCAGGCCGATATAGGCGAAGACGAAGGCTTCGAGCAGGGTATCGGCGGCGCGCCAGACCTCGCGTTCCTGGATACGGCCGGAAAAGTCGATCTCGCCAGCCTTGTGGCCCAGGGTAAAGCCGGCAAAGACCACGGCGATGACGCCCGACCCATGGGCTGTGTCGGCCAGGCTATAGGCGGCAAACGGCGTGATAAAGGCCAGTGCGGTCGTCAGCGCCGACTGGCTGAGCTTGCGGCGGATCAAATGGACGGTCAGGCCGAGACCGATCCCGACCCCCAGGCCGATGCCCGCAGCGTAGAGAAAGTACAGAAAGCCGTTGTCGATAAAGGTGTGGGTCTGCGCCGCCCACGCGGCCGCGACGCTGAACAGGGTCAGGGCCGCCGCGTCGTTGATCAGGCTTTCGCCCTTGAGGATGGTCATCACCCGCTGCGGAAGACCCAGCCGGGTACCGATGGCGACCGCACTGACCGCATCCGGCGGCGCCACGACGGCCCCGAGCATCAGGGCCACGGCGAACGGCACGCCGGGGATCAGCATGTGAATGAGCAGGGCAACCGCAAAGGCGCCCGCCAGGACCATGGCCACGCCGAGATTGAGGATCGAGCGGATATGCCGCAGGAAGCTGACGACCGAAAAGTCCGCCGCGGCCGAATAGAGCAGGGGCGGCAGCACGATGCCCAGCAGGGTCTCAGGCGGAATCTGGCTGCGCGGCGCGCCGGGCAGGAAGGACGCGGCCATGCCGACGGCAGCCAGCAGCACCGGCGCCGGAATATTGCGCTTGTCGGCCACGATCGTCAGCCCGATGGCGGCGATCATGACGGCCAGGATCTGCCAGATTTCCATGCGAAACGGAGCCTAGACGCCATGCGGAATTTTTCGCATGGCGTTCAGGGCGTTAGGCTGCAAAGCGCTTGTAAGCGGTCTATTTTGCGGGTGTCAGGGTCAGCAGCACGACATCGTTGCTGTGCATGGGGATGCTGACCGACGCCTTGCCGCTCTTGCCGACCGTGACGGTCTTTTCGCTTTCGGCGGCATCGCGGGTCAGGGCCTGCATCTGGTCGAGCTGGGCGGGCGTCAGGCTGGCCGGCGCGCCCAGGTCGATATAGGCCGAATAGGCGTCGTTGTGACGATAGCCGGTGCGGTGGATTGTCACCGTGTATTTGCCGGGCTTGAGGTGGCTGACGCCGACATCGGCGGCGGGCGCGTCCGTGTTCGGCACCAGTCGCTTATAGAACGGCCGGTTGCTGACCGTCTGCGCCGGCTGTTCGAAGTCCCACACCACGGCGGAAACCGAAGACCCGTCCGCCGAGGCCCAGGTTTGCGCGTCGGCCACGGGCAAGTCGTTGCCCTTGAGAGCGTGCAGGTATTTGTAGGCAAACCAGGCCGGCTTGCGGATGCCCTGCGGGTTCATCAGGCCGAAGCCGCCCTCGAACGGCTTGCCCTGCGGGCCGGGCTCCTCGAACAGGTCGCTATAGGTCCAGTAGCTCATGCCCTGGGCGATACCCTTGACCGTTTTCAGCTTGGTCAGGATGTAGGGCGCCGAAACATAGGAGTCGTGCACCAGGTCGCGCGGCGTGTAGCTGGTGCTCCATTCGGTGAAATAGAGCGGCAGGTTGGGGAATTTCGACGCCGAGATCTGCTGGCGCACGCGCTTGACATCGCCGACAATGGCTTCGGGTGAGGGATCGAGCTTGGTGTCGCCCTGGCCGTTTTCATCGAGGAAGCCGCCGTTGACGCCATAGGTGTGCGTCGAGACGAAATCGACCTTGGCGCCGCTCTTGCTGACATGGTCGAGGAATTCCGGCACCCAGCCGGCGCCCGCCGTCGACGGTCCGCCGACGCGAAGATCGGGATCGATCGCCTTGATGGTGTTGGAGGTCAGGTCGAACAGGTCGAAATAGGCGGCCTGGTCGGCCTTTTCCCAGAAGCCGTCGAGATTGGGCTCGTTCCACACCTCGAAGAACCAGCTGCGGACCTCGTCCTTGCCGTAGCGCGCCTCGATATGGCGCACGAACGCGTCGACCAGGGCCTTCCAGCCGTCGGGCTTGGGATGCGACGTATTGCCCTGCCAGTAGAAGATCTTGTTGTCCGACGTTTTCAGCGCCTGCGGCGTGAAGCCCAGTTCGACGAAAGGCTTGATGTGACGCGCCAGCAGGTCGTCGTAGAGCTGGTCGATCTTCGTCCAGTCATAGGTGACCTGGCCGTCGGCGCCGGTTTTGACCGTGCCCAGCACGTCGTGGAAAATGGCGTGGAAGCGGATATAGCGGAAGCCGAGTTCATCGGTCGCGGTCTTCAACTGCGCTTGGCTGTCGTCGCGGATCAGTGTGCCGGGATAGTCGGAACCGACCGACAGGTCGTAGAATCGGTCGACCGGCTGCGTGGCCTTGGCGACGTCGATGTCGATCCGGCGCGCAGCGGGTGCGGCCAAGGCCTGGGACGCAGCCAAAAGGCCAAGGGAAACAAAGCTTAAAAGCCATGTTTTACGAGATTTCATGAGTGTTCTCCTTCCCGCATACCGCCGTTTTGTCCGGCTATTTAATAAATTAATTTATTGAATACCGGGGCTGCGGTATGAAGGCAAGCATTGCGGCCGTCACCCGGCGCAAGCCGCCAACCATAACAATCCTGGGGAGAGACATTTATGAAGCTCGTATCGATTGCCGCCCTGGCCGTGGCGCTTGCCGCCGGTTCCGCAATGGCGGCCGCGCCCGTGGTGGCGCCCATAGCAACCGCACCGGCTGGCCTGAAGCCGCTGGCGATGACGATCGGCGGGCGTGTCCAGCAGAAGGACGGCGATTACACCTACCAATGGCCGGGCACCTATTTCGATACGGCTTTCGAGGGCCAGGCGGTCTATTTCAAGGTCGGCAAGGGCGACGAAATCCTCCATGTCACCGTCGATGGCCAGGCGTCCGCGCCGATGGTCAAGCCCGCGCCTGGCCTGTACGGCGTCGAAGGCCTGTCCAAGGGCAAGCACACGGTGCGCATCGAAGTGGTGACCGAAAGCCAGGCGGCGCCCGATACTTTCGGCGGCTTCTCGGTGGCCGCCGATGCAAAACCGGTGGCGTTGAAGGCCCGCGCCCGCCAGATCGAATTCATCGGCGACTCGCATACGGTCGGCTACGGCAACATCTCGACGACGCGTGACTGCACGACCGACGATGTGTGGAAGACGACCGACAATTCGGTCGCCTTCGGACCGGTGACGGCGCGCCATTACGACGCCGACTATCAGATCAACGCCATTTCCGGCCACGGCATCGTGCGCAACTACAACGGCTTTGCCGGCGATCCCGTGCCGGTGGCCTATCCCTACGTCCTGCTGAGCCACGATACGCAGTACCAGGACGCCGCCTGGCAGCCGCAGATCATCGTCATCGCGCTGGGCACCAACGACTTTTCGACCCCGCTCAATGCCGGCGAAAAATGGAAGACGCGCGATGAACTCCATGCCGACTATGAGGCAACGTACGGCCAGTTCCTGAAGGACCTGCGCGCCCGCAACCCCAAGGCTTTCTTCATCCTGTGGGCGACCGACATGGCGGACGGAGAAATCGCGGCCGAGGAAAAGAAGGTTGCCGACCAGTTCAAGGCGTCAAACGACAATCGCATCACCTTCATTCCGTTCAGCGGTTTGCAGATGACGGGCTGTCACTGGCATCCGTCGGCCGGCGACGATCAGACGATTTCCAAGGCGTTGGTCGGCTTTATCGACGCGCATCCGGACCTGTGGCAGGGGAAGTAGGTGACGGCGGCAGTAGCTGGGCGCGAGGCCCGTATCGCGGCGATTGAGGCGCGATACGCGGTAACCTTGCCAGAGGATTTCCGTAGCTATCTGGGCGGCGATTGCCCGGAACAAGAACGCCACGATGCAGAGAACACGACCTGGTGGGGACTGGATCAGATTGGTTCGCTGCCTGACGCACATCCGTACGCGGCGGCGGGGGAACTGGCTCGGCTGGCCGTCGACAAGTATCTCGTTTTTGCGGATTATATGGTCTGGTGCTGGGCTTGGGCGATAAATTGTGGAGACGACGAGCATCGAGGGAAGATTGCGATTATCGACGGAAGTGCAGATCGGTTTGTCGCTGGTTCCTTCCGTGATTTCCTGCAATTATATACCGTAAATCCATCAGATGTTTTCTGAAAATCCAGCGCTAAAAATGTGACTCCGTTGCGAAAATTCGCCGGAAACGCGAGCGTTGAATTGACATCCGGCGTCTGGTCAGGCGTTAAGCCGCGCATGACTTTGTTTATGGTTGATGTCGAGACCGACGGCCCGGCGCCCGGTCTCTTCTCCATGGTCTCGCTGGGTTGCGTTCGTGTCGACCGGCAGATGACCACCACCTTCAAGGCGATTTTCGCGCCTGTTTCCGACCGCTTCAATCCCGATGCCCTGGCGATATCGAATATCGACCGGGCCACGCACGAGGCCTATCCCGATCCGGCCGAGGGCATGGCGGCGTTCGCGGCTTTCCTCGATGGGAATTCGAAAGGCCGTCCGGTTTTCATATCCGACAATCTGGCCTTCGACTGGTCGTTTACCAACTACTATTTCCATCGTTTTGTCGGGCGCAATCCGTTCGGCCATTCCGGCCGTCGGCTGGGTGACTTTTATGCCGGGCTGGAGAAAAAGTTCGGCGCGGCCAGTGAATGGAAAAAATTCCGCCGTACGCATCACACACATGATCCGGTCGATGACGCCCGAGGCAATGTCGAAGCCCTTCTACACATAGCTGACCTCCACGGCGTGAAGCTGCCGGAGTAATAGTAGGAAATTTCCTACTAGACGGCTTGGCACGGCGATAGCATCGGGCTACAAGCGCCTTCCCTCAGAGCACGGACAGGTGGCCGAGTGGTTTAAGGCAGCGGTCTTGGCGAGACCCGAAAGGGCGAGCGACGCCGAAGGCGCCCGAAGGGCAAGCCGCGTAAAGCGCGGCGCGTCAAAGCCGCCGTAGACCTCCGTCGAAATTTTCTTCCTTCCCGCTTGGCACGGCGATAGCATCGGGCTACAAGCGCCTTCCCTCAGAGCACGGACAGGTGGCCGAGTGGTTTAAGGCAGCGGTCTTGGCGAGACCCGAAAGGGCGAGCGACGCCGAAGGCGCCCGAAGGGCAAGCCGCGTAAAGCGCGGCGCGTCAAAACCGCCGTAGACCTCCGTCGAAATTTTCTTCCTTCCCGCTTGGCACGGCGATAGCATCGGGCTACAAGCGCCTTCCCTCAGAGCACGGACAGGTGGCCGAGTGGTTTAAGGCAGCGGTCTTGAAAACCGCCGTAGGTGGAAGCCTACCGTGGGTTCGAATCCCACCTTGTCCGCCATCACTTCAAATTGAATCGTTAGACGAAGCCCGGTTCCTTGCGGAGCCTCCTCGCCGCGATTACGCTCGTGTCCGGCCGATAGGCGGAGGTGGGGAATGTGGGGCGTTCGGAAGGGGTGCGGTTGGCTTATCAGCGCCGGGGTGCTTTGCGGTATTGTGGCAACGGCGGTTTTCGCCAAGGAGCCGGATTTTCCGCCCAACGGCACGCCCTATGCTCAGGCAAAGGCCAGTTTGCTTCGCCAGGGGTTGAAGCTGGCGCCGGACAAACCAGTGCACCCCGATCCGCACAATCGCGAACTGGATTGCGACCCGCCAGGATCGACAGACTGTCAGGCGCTGTTTTTACACAAAGAAGAAGATGGTTGGCGTTTCTATGTCCTGGTGCCGGTGGACGTGCGCAGCGGAAAGGTCAACGATATTCATTTTGCGTGGCGAGGGGAGGGCCACGAGGCGATTCCTCCTCCGGAGCCGCCGGACGTGCCAAAGCTTCGAGGGTCATATGGCGCGGCTCGCCAAAAATTGCGGAAGCTGGGATACATGCCCATTCGGGCGGTGGGAAGCCCTGGGCGTACTTGCGCGAATGAGGAATGCAACCGCACGCTTGTAATTCGCGAAGGCATATGTGCATCGGACATCGCAGTCTGCGAAATGTTCTGGCGGGCTCCTGATGGGCGAATTCTGGAAGTGATGACGTCGGGCGAAATTCGCGGCGGCGACATCGATTATGTGACCTGGTCGACCTGGAGCAAGCAACGCTGGACCACCGAATAGCGTCGCCCATCACGCTTTCTTGTCCCTTAACCATGTGTTTGTGGTCTGCCGCCATACTGACGGCTTCGCTGTCTCGTGATAAAAATCCCATAAACAGGGGTAAGTAAAGGCGATGAAGTCGCGCGTATTCCGCACTTTAAATGCTGCAGCCTTGGGCATTGTTTTGCCTGTGGTTTTGAGCGCTTGCGGCTCGGTTCAGCCGCGCTATTCGTCGCAGGACATGACGCGGGCGCCGTCGAGCCCGCGCGTCGCGTCCGACAGCCATTATCGTTCGAGCACGCTCCGGCCCTACGACGTTCACGGCCAGACCTATTACCCGGCCATTCCCGATGCGGGCTGGTCGCAGACGGGGCTGGCCTCGTGGTACGCCTATGAATCGCCCAACCGCACCACGGCCAATGGCGAGCCCTTCGACACCGACCAGCTGACCGCCGCGCACAAGACCCTGCCTTTGCCGTGCATCGTCGAGGTCGAGAACCTCGATAACGGCAAGACCGCGCGCATCCGCGTCAACGACCGCGGGCCATTCGTCGACGGCCGCATCATCGACCTGTCGCGCGCCTCGGCCCAGGCGCTGGGCGTCTACAATGCCGGCACCGCCCGCGTGCGCGTAACCTTCCTGGGGCCAGCCGAAGCCGTCGACCCGGGCGTTCAATATGCCCGCCGCGACGACCCGCCGCCCACACCCGCCCAGCCGTCCGACGACGCCTTGAGCTATATCGTGCAGATCGGGGCCTTTTCGCAGTCCGATAATGCCCAGGCGGCGCGCGACCGGGTGGACGGCGCCAAGATACGCCAGCGCAACGGCCTGTACCTCGTCTATCTCGGCCCTTATGAGGGGGCCGGAGCGGCTGAAAGCCACCGCCAGGACGCCATCACCGCCGGCTTCCGCGATGCGATCCTGAAGCGCGAAAATTAGGCCTTGAGCGCAAGCCTTTGCCCGTCTATCTCGGACGGGTGAGCACGTCATTCCATCATTCCCGCGGCCGCTTTATCGCCTTCGAAGGCGGTGAAGGCGCCGGCAAGTCGACTCAGGTGCGGACGATCGTCTCGCGCCTGCGCGACCGTGGCCTCGAAGTCGTCCAGACGCGCGAGCCTGGCGGGTCGCCGGGCGCCGAGGCGCTGCGCAACCTGCTGGTGACCGGTGACGCCGGGCGCTGGTCGCCCATGTCGGAACTGCTGATGATGTACGCGGCGCGTAGCGACCATCTTGAAAAAATTATCCGTCCCGCGCTGGACCGTGGCGCCTGGGTGGTCTGCGACCGCTTCGCCGACTCGTCGCGCGCCTATCAGGGCGCCGGCGGCGGCGTCGGACCGTATTTCATCGAGGCGGTCGACGCGGCCGTCGTCGCCGATACCCAGCCCGATTTGGTCGTCGTCATGGACATGCCGGTCGAAGCGGGCCTGAAGCGCGCCGCCTCGCGCGGGGACACCGAAAACCGTTTTGAATCCAAGGGTGCGGCCTTTCATGAGCGCCTGCGCGACGGCTTTCTGAGGCGCGCCGCCGCCGTGCCCGGGCGCTATCGTGTCATCGATGCCGACCGGACGATAGAAGCCATCGCTGCCGACATCTGGACGGCCCTGGCCGAGGCGTTCCCGGAGCTCAGCCATGGCGGATGAAGGCCTTGTCCATCCCCGCGACAGCTTTGCCTTCGAGCATGGCGAAGAGATGGACCGCGCCTTCATTACGGCCTATGACCGCAACCGCCTGCACCACGCCTGGCTGCTGACGGGGCCTCAGGGGCTGGGCAAGGCCAGCTTCGCCTTTCGCTGTGCGCGCTTCCTGCTGGGGCATCAGCGCGACAGCCAGTACGGCGCGCTCGGCATGTCGCCCGACGACGCCGATGTGCGCCTGATCTCGGCACAATCGCATCCGGACCTTTTGGTGCTGGAACGCGAAATGGGCGACACCAAGCTGAAGAAGAACATCGCTGTCGACGCCGTGCGCGATATCGGCGAGTTCTTTTCCAAGGCGCCGTCGCGCTCGCCCTACCGCGTCTGCATCATCGACAGTGTCGACGACCTGAACATCAACTCGGCCAACGCCTTGCTGAAGGTCCTGGAGGAGCCGCCGCACAAGGGCATCCTGTTCCTGATCTCGCACAATCCCGGCCGGCTGCTGGCGACGATCCGTTCGCGCTGCCGCAGGCTGAACTTCCCGCCGTGGACCGACGCGGAGGTGCGCGAATTCGTCACAAGCCGGCTCGATGTCGACGAAGAGCCATTGAGCCGTCTGGTGCGCCTGGCCCATGGGGCGCCGGGCAAGGCGCTGGCGCTGGCGGACGAAGGCGCGCTGGAGCTAGATGCCTTTGCCGGCCAGCTCCTTTCGGTCGAAAAGCCGCCGCGTTCGCAACTCCAGGCCATGGCCACGCAGTTCAAATCGTCCTCGGCCAAGAATGACGGGGCGCGCAAGTTCGCGACCTTCGTGGCCTGCCTCAGCGACCGCGTCCACGAACGGTCCTTAAGCGCGGAAACGCCGCAAATCGGTCAATCGCTTGCGTTACTGTGGTCGCGCCTAAGTCAGAGTGTGAGCGAGGTCGAGGCTGTCAATCTTGATCGCGGAGACTATTTCTGGTCGATCTTCAATGACTTAAATCAATTAAAATAAAGCAGAACGTTATTTCCGATGGTTGATTGCGCTTATATTGATTCCCACGTCAACCTGCATGCGCCGCAGTTCGACGAAGACCGTGACGCGGTCATTGTCCGCGCACGTGAAGCTGGCGTCGGCCTGATGATCAATATCTGCGATCGCGTCTCGAACTTCGATGCCGTCTACGCCATCGCCGACCAGAACCCCGACATCTGGGCGACGGTGGGCACGCACCCGCACGAGGCCAAGGAAAACCCGGATTTGACTGTCCGGGACCTGCTGGCCCTGGCCGAACGCAAGCGGGTGGTGGGTATCGGCGAATGCGGGCTCGATTTTCATTACGACTGGAGCCCGCGCGACGTGCAGGCGCAAGTTTTCCGCACCCACGTCGCCGCGGCGCGCGAAAGCGGCCTGCCGCTGGTCGTCCATACGCGCGAAGCCGACGACGTCATGGCCGACATCCTGAAGGACGAGATGGGGAAGGGGGCTTTCCGCTTCCTCCTGCACTGCTATACCAGCGGCCCCGAACTGGCCAAGGTCGGGGCCGAACTGGGGGCGTACTTCTCGGTGTCGGGCATTGCCACCTTCAAGGCGGCCGAGGATGTGCGCGGCCTGATCCGCGACATGCCGGCCGACCGCATCATCATAGAGACCGATTGCCCGTACCTGGCGCCGATCCCGATGCGCGGGCGGCGCAACGAACCCGCCTTCGTGCCGCATGTTTATGGGAAATTGGCTGAGATCCGCGGTTGGGACCTCGATGAGACGCGCGCACGGACGCACGACGCCTTCTTCGCGCTGTTCGACCGTATTCCGCGCGCCGGGAGTTTGGCCGCATGACGAAAACGCTGCGTATCGTGCTTCTGGGAACAGGCTGTTCGACCGGCGTGCCGCGTGTCGATGGTTATTGGGGGGCGTGCGATCCTGAAAACCCGAAAAACCGGCGCCGGCGTTGCTGCGCCTGGGTGTCGGCCTGGCATAACGACACCCCTGAGCAGCAGACCAGCCTGATCATCGACACGTCGCCCGACCTGCACCAGCAGGTGATTGCGGCTGGCATTCCGCACGTCGATGCGGTTCTATGGACGCACGATCACGCCGATCAGACGCACGGCATCGACGATCTGCGCGCCTTTATCTTCCACCGCGAAGCGCCGATCGACGCCTGGATGGATGAGCCGACGCACAGGACGCTGATCGACCGTTTCGGCTATGTTTTCCGGGGCAATCTCGGCTATCCGCCGGTTTACAAGGATCACCTGATCCCGCCGCACGGCGAGGCCTGGATGATAACCGGGGAGGGGGGAGGGGTCGCCGTTTCGACCTTCGACCAGGTGCACGGCCCGATCCATAGCGTCGGCTATCGTATCGGCGACATCGCCTATTCGAGTGATGTGTCGGATATTCCGGAGGACAGTTTCGCGGCGCTTGAGGGGCTGAAGCTCTGGGTGGTCGATTGCCTGCGCTATAAGCCGCATCCGACGCATTCGCACCTGGAAAAGACGCTATCGTGGATCGAACGCATCCGTCCCGAACGCGCGATCCTGACCAATCTGCACCAGGATATGGATTACGAGACGCTGAAGTCGCAATTGCCGGCTAATGTCGAGCCTGCTTATGACCTGATGTCGGTTGAAGTGCCACTTTAGAGAACGAAACGCACCCAAAGGTTAACAGGGCGGATTCGTTAACGGCGCCAATGTGTTAACGCGCAAAAGTTAACGGGGCTGGTGATGAAATCTCAGCCAGCCCCCTATTCGTTAACGGCGCAGCATTTTGACCTGGGCTCAATCCGTATCGACTGCCATGCCGTTATAGGCTAAGGCCGGCTGACCCGTGCGGTCGTGACCGGCGAACACCATTTTGTCGAGGCCATACGCGGCGACCACGGCAACGATCAGGCTCAGGATCGCGGCAATCACGACCAGCATGTTGATGTGCTTGCGATGATCTTCGGGCGTCATGACGGCGCCGTCGCCGAGGATCGTGGCGTGCAGCGTCAGGCTGCCGAAATTGTCGGTATAGGGTTTGAACTGCGCGGGCGTGGCCATGGAGAGCGTCCTTGACGAAATTACGCTGCGGAAAATTCCGCCTGAGACAAACGCTAATCCAAACGCCGATAAGAGATATGTGCGGCAAAAATCCTGGCGCGCTAAAGAAGCCATAAGCGGCGTCTGGTGTCGCAAATCGGCCACGGATACGGTTCGGCGCCGGATATGCGCCAGAATGGGCATTTTATTTCCCATAATGTTTATTATGCGATAAACCTATGGGGCCTGAAATCAGCCCTTTTGCGCCTCTCGTGTATCCCTGGCCAACAGATCGCAGAACGCCGCGGCGGTGCGCGTGCGATGGCGTTCCTTGTGGCGCAGCAGATAGAAATGACGCTGCGGCAGATCGTAGTTCAGCCGGACCACTGCCCTCAGGCTCAGCAGCGGCTCGGCCGCGATCGCAGACACCACGGTCACCGCATTGCCGTGGCGCACGGCGCTCAGCACCGCCTCGTTCGACGGCAAGGTCAGCGCCACGGTCAATGCGTCCGGCGCCAGGCCCGTTGCCTTGAGCGCCGCTTCGAATTCCGATCGCGTGCCCGATCCCCGTTCGCGCAAAATCCACGACAGTCCCGCCAGATCCGCATTCGTTAACGCGCGCCCATCGGCCAGATCGTGCGATGGCGCGGCCACGATCACCAGCGTGTCGCGCGCTACGGACGTCATCTCAAGCGCGCCATGGTCGATGCGGCCCTCGACCAGCCCCAGGTCCGCCCGGCCATCGAGCACGGCGTCGGCCACGGCCTGCGTATTGGCTGTGACCATTTCCAGGTCGACACCCGGATATGCCGCGCGGAACTGCGCCAGATATGGCGGCAGCCAGTAGCTGGCGACGGTCTGGCTGGCATGGATATCGAGAGAACCTCGGCGCAAGTGACCGATATCGTTGAGCATTCCCGCCGCGGCATGGGCCCGCGCCACCACCGCTTTCGCTTCCGGCAGGAACAGCCGTCCCGCCTGGGTCAGTTCGATCCGCCGGCCGACACGATGAAACAGCTCGACGCCGTAAAACCCTTCCAGGCCGCGGATCGACGAGCTGACCGCCGACGGCGTCAGGCGCACGGCTTCAGCAGCCTGCGTCAGGTGCTCGCGCTCGGCCACGGCGATGAAAATCTGAAGCTGCTCAAACGTCATATGTTCGATTTTCTCGAATAAAACATATGATATTATGTGATATTATTTCACAAAATCAAGGCGCATACGGAGATCAGCTCTACAAGGATATCCGTTATGCCGCTGCTTCATCGTCTCAAGGACTATTGGCCCGGATTGGGCTTGAGCAGCGCCGTCGCCCTTGCCGCCTATGGCATCGACCTGATGCAACGCATCAGCTTCGGCCATGCCTATGTTGATGCCATCGTCCTGTCGATCGTGCTGGGCAGCGCGTGGTCGCTGTTTCGGCCGCTGAAATCCAACTGCCTTCCGGGTATTTCGCTTTCCACCAAGGCGCTGCTCGAGCTCGCGGTCGTTTGCCTTGGCGCCGGTCTCAGCCTCCAGGCATTGAAGGTCCTGAGCCCGTGGTTGCTGGTGGGCATTGCCGGCATCGTTGCCGCAAGCATCGCCCTGTCCTACCTGATCGGCCGCTTGCTCAAGCTCAGCAACCACCGCGCCCTGCTGGTGGCCTGCGGCAATTCGATCTGCGGCAATTCGGCGATCAGCGCGGTCGCGCCCGTCATCGGCGCCAAGGCCGGCGATGTCTCGGCCTCGATCGCCTTCACCGCCCTGCTCGGTATCGCCGAAGTCCTGGCCCTGCCCCTGCTCGGCCATGCCCTCAACCTGACGCCCCAGGCCTACGGCATCCTGTCGGGTCTGACCGTCTATGCCGTGCCGCAGGTTCTGGCGGCGACCCTGCCCTATTCGGCGCAAAGCGTCCACATCGGCACCCTGGTCAAGCTTGTGCGTATCCTGATGCTCGGGCCGGTGACGGCGGCGGTGGCGCCGCTGTTCGGGGAAAGGCACGCCGAACGTGGCGCTCTCCCGGCCTTTCCGTGGTTTATCGCGGGCTTCGCCGTCATGGTCGGATTGCGTTCGCTGGGCCTGATCGCGCCGGCTGCCGGCCAGGTCCTGGGCGGCCTTGCCCATGCCCTGACGCTGGTCGCCATGGCCGGGTTAGGTCTCAGTGTCGATCTGCAGGACCTCGGCCGCCGTGGTGGCCGGACCCTGGCTGCGGGCGCCTTGTCGCTTATGGTCTTGGCGGGTCTGAGCCTTCTCCTGGTGAGCCTGCTTGCGCGGTGACGAATCCGCTGGACAAGTCCGGGTTAAATTGTCAGACATATTTGCAAAGCCCGGGTAACGGACACGCCACACGTGGAGGATTCTATGTCTATTCGCCGTCTTCTGACGCTCGCCCCCCTATGCCTTGCTGCCCTTTCCGCGCCCGCCCTGGCGCAGACCGCGCCGGTTCCGACCATCACCATCAAGACGGACACGGTCGCCGCCAAGGTCAGTCCGACCCTCTATGGCCTGATGACCGAAGAGATCAACTTCTCCTACGAAGGCGGGCTTTACGGCGAACTGATCCGCAACCGCAGCTTCAAGGCCGATGCCAAGGCGCCCGCCTGGTGGTCGCCGGTCGGCGCCGCCAAGCTGACGCTCGATCCCGCAACGCCGCTCAACGACGCGCTGAACACCAGCCTGAAGCTCGACGCGACGACGGCTTCGGCCTCCGCGCCGGCGGGTATCGCCAATCCAGGCTACTGGGGTATCAATGTCACGCCCAACACGACCTATCGCGCCTCCTTCTACGCCAAGGGGCTCAAAGGTCCGCTGACGCTTGCCCTGCAGAGCGCGGATGGCGCCACGACGCTGGCGCAAGCCACCGTGAAGGCGGCCGGCGGCCAGTGGAAACAGTACGAGGCGACGCTGACCACCGGCGCGATCAAGCCGTCCAAGGACAATCGCTTCGTTATCACCACGACGCAGCCCGGCACGGTGTGGCTGCAGCAGGTGTCGCTTTTCCCGCCGACCTATAAGGGCCACGCCAACGGCAACCGTTCGGATATCATGCAGTTGATGGCCGATATGAAGCCGAGCTTCCTGCGCATGCCGGGCGGCAACTATCTCGAAGGCGACACCATCCCGGAGCGTTTCGACTGGAAAAAGACGCTCGGCGACACCGCCAAACGCCCGGGCCATATGTCGCCGTGGAAGTACTGGTCGACCGACGGCTTCGGCCTGATCGAATATCTGCAATGGTGCGAGGACCTGAAGATGGAGCCGGTCCTGGCCATCTATGCCGGCTATTCTCTGCACCAGGACCGCGTCGCCGCCGGCGAGCCGATGAAGCCCTACGTCCAGGATGCGCTCGACGAAATCGAATACGTGACCGGCGACGCCAAAACGACCGAATGGGGCAGGAAGCGCGCGCAGGACGGCCACCCCGCCCCCTTCCCGCTGCGCTATGTCGAGATCGGCAACGAGGACTGGTTCGACAAGGAAAGCACCTACGACGCGCGTTTCACGCAGTTTTACGACGCCATCAAGGCCAAATACCCGCAGCTCCAGCTGATTTCGACGATCTCGCCCGAGCAGCCGGCCGAGAAGCACGTCCACAGCCGCACGCCCGACGTCGTCGACCAGCACCTCTATCCGCGCTCCGAAGGCGAAATGGAGGCGCGCGCCCACGAATTCGACGCTCTGCCCCGTACTGGGCCGAAGATTTTCGTCGGCGAATGGGCAACGCGCATAGGCAGCCCGACGACAAACATGGCTGCGGCCCTGGCCGACGCCGCCTACATGACCGGCATGGAACGCAACGCCGACATCGTCGTCATGCAGTCCTATGCGCCCCTGTTCACCAATGTCAGCAATCCGAAGGGCGGCCGGGATCCGAACACCTCGATGCAATGGCCGTCAGACCTGATCGGCTATGACGCGCAGTCGAGCTACGGCTCGCCGTCCTACTACGCGCAAGCCATGTTCAGCGCGCATCACGGCGATGAAATCCTGGCAGCCGAGGACAAGGACATCCCGACATGGACCTGGCAGCCCGAGGCGCGTACGCGCAACGGCGTTACGGAACCGGCCAAGCCGGCGCAGCAGGTGCCGTCGCTGTTCTACGACGTGACGCGGGACAGCGTATCGAAGACGCTGATCGTCAAGGTCGTGAACCGCAACGCGACGCCGCAGCCGGTGCACATCGTGCTGCAGGGCGCGGCTACGGTCGCCGCCACCGGCAAGGCGGTGGTGCTGAAGGCCAGCAGCGCGGACGACACCAACTCGATTGCCGATCCGCGCAAGGTTGTACCGGTCGAGGAAGCGGTGTCGGGCCTGAGCAACGACTTCACCCATGACTTCCCGCCGCTGTCGATCACAGTTCTGGAAATTCCCTTGAAATAGAGCCTGCTATTTCAAATTTCTCATAGAATTTGGCCCGGATGCGTGTATCGCGTCCGGGCCGAATTTCGTTGCGATGTGAACTATTTTCGCGGATGGGCTTGAATTCCCGATAACCCGGTGATATCTGCCGCCCCATGACAAAGACAGCTTGTGAATCGTATTATTACACCTCATAGCGTCTCTCGTTGAACGAGAGGCGAAGCCTCTCACGCGTTCGTTTCGGACCCTGGCAGGCTTCTCCTCCCAGGGTTTTTTCATGCGCGGTCGTCAGGCTGCGCCCGCACAAAAGGGTTGAACCATGCTGACCAGCACGACGGTCACCGGCGTCTCGGAAACCGCACGCGCAGAGGCACTGCGCGCGGCCGACGCCGCATGGGCAATCGCAACCTAGGCTCCGTTTCCCTGCCCCGGAGCCGCTGACGGACTCCGGGTTTGATCCTTATCAACCCGCCGGGTCCGCCCGGCGGGTTTTTCGTTTTCGGGCCGCCCGCAAGGCCGGCCCTCCCCCAATTTGGCGCGCCAAATACCAATGGCCGCTGGGTCCGGACTGATCACCCGGGTTTGGCGGTGTTCAAACAAAGGATGTAAGTGTGAAGACATGAGCAAGATCCATGTCAATGTCGGTACCATCGGCCACGTCGACCACGGCAAGACCACCCTGACGGCTGCGGTCACGCAGGTGCAGGCGGCGCGCCTGGGCGGCAAGGGCCTCCTGTTCGATGAAATCGACCGCGCGCCGGAAGAAAAGGCCCGCGGCATCACCATCAACACGGCCCACGTCGAGTACGAGTCCGAGATGCGCCATTACGCGCATATCGACTGCCCGGGTCACGCCGACTACGTCAAGAACATGATCACCGGCGCCTCGCAGATGGATGGCGCGATCCTGCTGGTCGATGCCACCAAGGGCGCCGCCAGGCAGACGATCGAGCACATCCTGCTGGCCAGGCAGGTCGGGGTTCGCCACATGATCGTGTTCGTCAACAAGCTGGACGCCCTGGCCGAAGACGAGCGCGAAGACATGATGGCGCTGATCCAGCTGGAGACCGCGGCGCTTCTGGACACGCAGGGGTATGAGAATACGCCCTTCGTCTTCGGCAGCGCGCTCAAGGCGCTCGAAGCCGTGGCGCGTGGCGATCTCAACGATCCCGACGTCCAGGGCATCGTCGACCTGGTGGCGGCGCTCGACAGCGCGATCCCCGATCCGGTGCGGGACTTCGACAGCCCGTTCCTGATGCCGATCGAAGGCGTGCACACGATCGAAGGCCGCGGCACCGTGGTCTCCGGCCGTGTCGAACGCGGCGTGATCCGCGTCGGCGACAAGGTCGAGATCGTCGGTCTCGACAACGACGGCAAGGAAGTCGTGGTCACCGGCACCCAGGCCTTCCGGAAGGACATTCCGGAGGCCCGGGCCGGGATGAATGTCGGTCTGTTGCTGCGCGGTCTCAAGCGTGACGGCGTCGAACGCGGGCAGGTCCTGTCCGCGCCGGGCGCCATCAAGGCCCATACCCGTGGCAAGGCGCAGATCTTCGTCCTGACGAAGGAAGAAGGCGGCCGCCACACGGCGTTCGGCGGTGGTTACCAGCCGCAGTTCTTCTTCGGCGTCACCGACGTCACCGGCGTGATCCATGTCGCCGACGACGGTGCCGTGTCGCCCGGCGACCAAGCGGAGATCAGCTTCGACCTGCGCAAGCCGGTCGGCATCGAAAAGGGCATGCGGTTCGCCATTCGCGAAGGCGGCAAGACCGTCGGCGCGGGCCTGGTGACCGAAGTCCTGGCCTGAAAAGCCAAAACGCCCGGCGCCGGGTTTATCCCGGCGCCGGGCGTTTTTTTATATATGACCGTATCTTATCGCCGGATCATAAGGTCCGGCCGCAGGAAATCTCAGCCTATGCTGCGGCAGAAGCCCGGCCTTGACGCAGCCAGTCGCGCGCGTCTTCCATGGTCATGAACGCGCCCATGATCCGTCCTGGAAACAGGGCGTCCATCACGGTCAGGCGGGCGCCGACCAGCGGGTCGGACGAAATGGCGGCCGAGCGCCGGCCGATATCCAGCCCCTTGGCGAGGCCCTTCCAATGGGCCGCCATGGCTTCGTAATCCGCTACGCCGACTATGCCTTCGTGGCGACGCAGGTCGATGATCATGTCCCACGTCCAGGGTTGGTCCAATGTCTCGAGGTGAGCCTGCAATTCCGGAACGATGCGGTCGCCGCCGATGTCGCCGATATAGCGGGCGATGGCGATACGTTCATCCGGCAGGACTTGAAAAACAAGACGTGACCGCATGTTCAGGCCGCCCCGATCCGGCGTCCGCCGATAATGAACTGGCTGAACATAGTACTCTCCCGCAACATATAATTGTCCCCAGTCTGCTACGTCCGCCTTTCGATTGTCTTAAGCGACGGACCCGGCAGTATCAGGCCGCGCGGACCTGGTTGAGGAAGGCGTCGACCTGAGCGCGCAGGTGCTCGGCCTGGCCCGCCAGTTCGGCGGATGCCGACAGGACCTGCGAAGCTCCGGCTCCGGTCTCTTCCGCCATGCGGGCGACACCGGTGATGTTCGATGTGACTTCGGTGGTGCCGATCGAGGCCTGGTTGACAGCCTGGACGATTTCGCGCGTGGCGGCGCCCTGCTGTTCGACGGCGGCGGCGATGGTGGCCGAGCTGTCGTTGATGTCCCGGATGGTGCCGGTAATGGCGCGGATGGCGACGACAGCCTGGCGGGTCGTGGTCTGGATGCCTTCGACCTGGGCGTTGATGTCGGCGGTGGCGCGCGAGGTCTGGGTGGCCAGCGCCTTGACCTCGGACGCCACGACGGCGAAGCCCTTGCCCGCTTCGCCGGCGCGGGCCGACTCGATGGTGGCATTGAGCGCCAAAAGGTTGGTCTGCGAGGCTATGCCTGAAATCATCTCGACAATGCCGCTGATGCGGCCCGCGGCTTCACTCAGCTGTTCGACGATCCCGGCGGTGGCGTCGGCTTCGGTCACGGCTTCGCGCGCCTTTTGCAGCGAATGTTCGACCTGGCGCGCGATTTCGTCGACCGAGGCGCCCAGCTCTTCGGCGGCGCCGGCGACCGAGGTGACATTGGTGCCGGCCTGTTCGGCGGCGGCCGAAACCGACGTCGCCTGGGCAGCGGATTCCTGGGCCGAGGCCGTCAGCTGCGAGGCCGTGGCCTGCATTTCGGTGGCGGCCGACGACACCATGCCGACAATGCCGCCGACAGCGCCTTCGAACTGGTCGGCCAGGCTGACCATGGTCTGCTTGCGCTCGGTCTCGGCCATTTCGCGCGCTTCGGCGGCCTCGGCTTCCAGCGCGAGATTGCGGATCATGCCTTCGCGGAAGACATCAACTGCCTTGGCCATGTCCCCGATTTCATTGCGTTCTCCAACATTCGGAATTGAGACCGAGGTATCGCCCTTCGACAGCACGCCCATGACGGCGGCCATGCGCGAGATCGGCATCGAGATGGTGCGGATCATGACGAAGCCGATCAGCACGCAGAACCCGGCCGTGAGGGTCAGGGCGACCATGATCAGAACGCGCGCGCTTTCGCCCAGCTTGATGCCGGCGGCGGCGGCCTTGCGGCCCTCGGTCAACTGGTAGGCGCGATCCTTGACCACGGCCGAGCGCATGGCGTCGACCAGCGGCTGCATGGTGAAGGAAAATTCCTGTGTCGCCTTGGCCGTGTCGCCGCTTTCAACGGCGGTCATGTAGTCGGCCTCGGCGGCCAGGTAGGCGGTCATGGCCTGGCCGATGGCGTCGGACATGACCTGTTCCTCGGGCGTGTTCACCGTCGGTAGATAGGCCTTGTAGGCGGCTTCCATCGCCTGGCGGGTTTTGCGCATCTTGGTCAGCTTGGCGTCCCGGTCGGCGCCCGACAGCAGCAGCACCTGGCCTTGCAGCGACCGGTAGAGCTCGAAGCTCTGCGCCAGGTCTCCGAGCGTGTTCGAAGCCGGCAGCCAGTTTGAGGCGACGTCGTCGGCCGCGGCATTGACCGCCGACAGGCGCTGTTCGGCGAACAGGCCCAGGCCCAGGGTGGCCAACAGAACGATGACGAATGCCGCAATGACGCGCGCGCGAATGGTGAAATGCCTGAACACGGGAACCCTCTACCGAAAGCAAAAACTGATCGTCCTTATCGTTAATCCTGGCTTTCGATTATCTTAAGGCAGACAGTCTTCATGCGGAACGCGGTGTTCGCCAAACCGGAACACTTTCCGCCTTGCGGCCGCGAATCGGCGTAACAGGGTTACAGGGCACAAGACCGGCGCGAATGCCGGCCGACTGGGGAAGACGGGCATGCGCAGCGACCTGAACGCGCTGGAATTCGCCGATCTGCGGGCGTTTTTCGTGGTGGCCGAGACCGGGAGCTTCACACGCGCGGCGCACCGGCTGGAGGCGGCGAAGTCGATCGTGTCGCGCCGGGTGGCGCGCCTGGAACAGGCCCTGTCGGTCGCATTGCTGCAGCGAACCTCGTCCGGCGCCCTGCTGACCGAGGAAGGCCAAGTCTATTACGAGCTGGCGCGTGCGGCCATGGGGCAACTCGACAGCGCGGCGGAGTCGGTCGGTGGGGCGTTGCAGGACGTTTCCGGGCGGATACGCGTCACTATCCCGATCTATTTCGGCGTCAACTATCTGGCTTCGCTGTTCGCCGAGTTCATGGAGATGCATCCCAGCGTCGAACTCGACATCAACATCTCGGACGACAAGGTCGATGTCGTGCGCGAAGGTTTCGATATCGCGGTCCGGACAGGCCATCTCGGCGATTCCGCGCTGATCGGCCGCCTGCTCTGCCACTCGCGCCGGACCCTGGTGGCCAGCCCCGCCTATCTGGAACGCAGTTCCCGTATCGAGCGACCGGAAGATCTCTGCAACCACCGTATCCTGCACTACAGCAGCCTCTATCCACAGGAGCTGTGGCGGTACCATGCCGGGGACGAAATCGTCCCCCTGCGCGTTACGCCGCAGCTACGCTCGAACAGCGCCACGACCCTGATGGCGGCGGTGACGGCGGGACAGGGACTGACCGTCCTGCCATCCTATGTGACGCATACGGCCGTTGCCGGTGGCCAGGCCGTCGAAGTGCTGCCTGAGGTCAACTGGGGCGTTTCCCCCATCACCTTGCTGACTCCGCCGGGGCGCAATTCGGTCCGCCGGGTTCGCACCCTGCTGGACTTCCTGGTTCTGCGTTTCAATTCGCGGACGGTTTAGTCGCGCGTGATGCGCGCGGCATAACAGCCGCGTTTGGCATAGTGGGCGTGCAGATACGATACGTCAGGATTTTGGAAAAGAGTTTGATAGTATTTTCTATTTCCATTCCATCCATAACATCTGCATCAAGCATGTTGCCGTCCCAGTCGAAGGCCCGCAGCGATATCAGACGCCGGCGGATGACATCAGGAACTTCATCCCTTACATCAAGGGGACGGTCGGCGCCTTCGCGCACGAAGACGGCGTGGCTTGAGCGATACGGCGAATCAGCTGGTTGGTGCATGTAATTCAAAAGTAAAACCTTTTCACCGATTTCCAGATCACGCAGTTCAATGCGGTCGGGAAAGCCCGGACTTTTGTCGGCCACCATGCGGCGGACGCCGCGCGCGAACAGGGCGGCGTCGCCCAGGCCGTAGAGATGGCTAAAGGGCTGCGGATCGAGGCCGGTAATGCGGAAGGACATGGAAAACTCCTGTAGACGACCCGGCCACTATGAATAAAGCCGGCGCGCCCTTCGCTTCGCTTCTTGCCGTGGAATTCAGTCTGCGTAATGTCGGCGATGACCGGCGTCGGAGGCCCCATGACGGACGACACATCAAAGCCGCCTGAGCCGGTGAGCTTCGCCCAGGCTTTCTTGTTCTGGCTCAAGCTCGGCTTTATTTCGTTCGGCGGGCCCGCCGGGCAGATTGCCGTCATGCACCAGGAACTGGTCGAGCAGAAGCGCTGGATATCGGAGCGCAGGTTTCTCCACGCCCTCAACTACTGCATGATGCTGCCGGGACCGGAAGCCCAGCAGCTGGCGACATACATGGGCTGGCTCATGCATCGCACGAAGGGCGGGATCGTTGCCGGTGGCTTGTTCGTCCTGCCGTCGCTCTTCATCCTTACGGGACTGTCGTTTGTCTATGTCACCTTCGGCCATGTGCCGGTGGTGATGGCGCTGTTCTACGGCATCAAGCCGGCGGTAACCGCCATCGTCGTGCAGGCCGTTTACCGCATTGGTGGCCGGGTGCTGAAGAACCCGGTGCTGTGGGCGATCGCCGCCACAGCCTTTGTCGCCATATTTGCCTTCCACGCACCCTTCCCTTTGATCGTGCTGGTGGCCGGACTGGTCGGCGCCGTCGGCGGCAAGGCGTCACCCGCGACCTTCAGCGTTGGCGGTGGTCATGGCGGGGCGGACAAATCCTATGGCGCGGCGTTGGTTGATGACGATACGCCGACGCCCGCCCATGCCCGGTTCAGCTGGGCGCGGCTGACATGCGTTGTTGTCGTCGGCGCGGTATTATGGGTGTTGCCGGTAGTGGCTATCGGACTGCTGCTCGGCCGGGCCCATCCGCTGACCCAAATGGGCGTCTTCTTTTCCAAGGCGGCCCTTCTGACCTTCGGCGGCGCCTATGCCGTCCTGCCCTATGTCTACCAGGGCGCCGTGACGCAGTATGGCTGGCTGACCGGCACGCAGATGATAGATGGCCTGGCATTGGGTGAAACCACGCCCGGCCCGCTGATCATGGTCGTGACCTTTGTCGCCTTTGTCGGCGGCTGGACCAAGGCCTTCCTGGGGCCTGAGGCGCAGTTCGCGGCGGGCGCGGCGGCAGCGCTGGTCGTGACCTGGGTGACCTTTGTGCCGTCCTTCCTCTTCATCTTCGCCGGCGGGCCGCTGATCGAAACGACGCATGGTAATGTGAAGTTCACGGCGCCGCTGACCGCCGTCACGGCCGCGGTTGTCGGCGTCATCCTGAACCTGGCCCTCTTCTTCGGCTACCACGTCCTGTGGCCGCAAGGCTTCGGCGGCGCCTTCGACTGGATATCAGCAGCCATCGCCGTTGTGGCGGCGGCGGCCCTGATCCGCTTCAAGGCCAATGTCATGCTGGTCATCGCCCTGTGCGCCGTCGCCGGCCTGGCCATCCATTTCCTGTGATGCCGGTTGGCAAAGGCGGTTACCTCGCGTAATTCTTGAAGACTGCAGCAAACGGGGGAATCATGTCGGGCACCGCATCATCGGACAAGGTATCTCTGGGCCACCTGCTGGCCTTTATCGGCCCCTGCATTCCCTTTGCCGCCCTGGGTTTGCCGTTGGCGGTGACCCTGCCGGAATATTATGGCACGCAGCTTCAGGTCGGCGGCATTGTCGGCCTGGTCTTCCTGATCGTGCGCTGTTTCGACATCCTCGTCGATCCGCCGCTCGGTTTCTGGATGGACCGTACCCGCACGAAACTCGGCCGATTCAAGCTGTGGATGCTGATCTGCCTGCCGATCCTGTTCGTGTCGACGGGCTTTATCTTCCTGGCGCACAAGGGCGTTGGCGCGCCCTATCTCGGGATCTGGCTGTTCGTACTCTATGTCGGCTTCTCGATCGCGGCGCTCAGTCAGGCCAGCTGGGGCACCGTCCTGTCGTCGGACTATAATGAGCGCTCGCGCATCTTCGCCTGGTGGCAGGTCGGCAACATCTTCGGCATCCTGTGTGTGGCGCTGATCCCGGTGATCGCGCAGTCGCTGCACTACACCTATATCCAAGGCGTGCAGGCCATGGGCCTGTTCATCATGATCAGTCTGCCCATCACTATCGGCGTCGCCTTGTGGATCGTGCCGGAAAAGGTATCGGACGCGGCAACGCACGACATCAAGCTTAGCCACTATTTCGATATGTGGAAGTACCGCAATGTCCGCGCCATTCTGTGGTGCGACCTGTTCATGGGGCTGGCGCCGGGCGTTATGGGCGCGCTCTTCTTCTACTTCTTCGAAGAGACCAAGGGGCTGGACCGGATGCAGACCAGCATCGCCATGCTGCTCTATTTCCTGGCGGGGATCGTCGGGGCGCCGATCTGGGTGCTGGTGTCGAAGGCGATCGGCAAGCACGCAACCCTGATCGTTTCCAGCATCATCTTCGCCGCGCTATACGCCGCCATGTATTTTGCGCCCAAGGGCAACTTTCCGGTCTGTGCCCTGATGACCTTCCTCAACGGCATCCCTTATGCCGCGTCGCTGCTGCTGACGCGCGCCTGCATGGCCGATATCGGCGACGAGGTCAGGCTGGACACCGGCCATGACCACAAGGGCACGCTGATGGCCATCCTGTCGGCCACCACCAAGATCGGCTATGCCCTGTCGGCCTTTACCATCACGGTGGTCGGCTGGCTGCACTTCAACGTCAAGGCGCCGGCGGCGAGCCCGCCCGAAGCCCTGGTCTGGCTGCAAATCCTGTTCATTGGTTTGCCTGTGCTGTTCCTGCTGCTTGGCGCGCTGGCCATGAAAGACTATGATCTTTCCGCAAAGCGCCATGCCGACATCATGGCGCGCCTGAAAGCCAAGGACCTGACGTGACCCATCCTATCGAAGCGCTGCTTGAGGTCATGCGCCGGCTGCGCGACCCGGAAACCGGCTGCCCCTGGGACCGCGAGCAGACCTTCGCCTCCATCGCCCCCTATACGATCGAGGAATCGTACGAGGTCTCCGACGCTATCGAGCGCAACGACATGCGCGACCTCAAGGAAGAACTGGGCGACCTGTTGTTCCAGGTCGTTTTTCACGCGCGCATGGCCGAGGAGCAGGGCCTGTTCGATTTCAACGACGTGGCCCACGGCATGGCGGAAAAGCTGATCCGCCGTCATCCGCACGTCTTCGGCGATGTCAGCCACCGCACGGCGGAAGAGCAGACTGTTGCCTGGGAGGTCGTCAAGGCCGAGGAGCGCAAGGCCAAGGACAAGGGCGGTATTTTGGACGACGTGCCCGTGGGGCTGCCGGCCCTGACGCGCGCCGCCAAACTGACCAAGCGTGCGGCGCGGGTCGGCTTCGACTGGCCGACGCTCAATGAGGTGGTCGACAAGCTCGACGAGGAGACGCTCGAGCTCAAGGCCGAGATCGCGGCCGGCGACCTGCCCAAGGCGCGCGAGGAACTGGGTGACCTGCTGTTCGTCATGGCCAACCTGGCACGCAAGCTCGATGTCGAGCCCGAGGACGCCCTGCGCGGCACCAATCGCAAATTCGTCCGCCGCTTCTCGGCTATCGAGGCCGAGCTGAAGGCGCAGGGCCGTACGCCCGACGAAGCGACGCTGGAAGAGATGGACGCCATCTGGAACCGCATCAAGCAGGCGGAGCATCAGGCGGGCTGATGGCGCTCCCGAAGGGCCTGCGCAATACCCTGATCAGCCTCGGCCTGTGCGCCGGCCTGATCGGCGCCTATTATGTCACGGTGTCGTCCAGCCCGGTGCCGTCCGATACCGAAATCGTCTTCGCGAAATCGGGCTGCGGCGGAGCCTGCGCGATAGAGCGCGTCGTCATTGCCGCCGATGGCCGGACGGAGATCACGGAGGCCGGCCACAAGACGCAGCGCACCGTCTCGGCCTACGCCCTGCGCAATATTCTGATCACCTTTCGCAGCGTGCATTTTCTCGACCAAGACGTCGCCAAATGGCGGACGAACGGCGCCGCCGATGTCTGTCTGCTGGGCCTGACGCAGGACCATCGCAAGGTCTCGATCCGTTACGCCTGCGGCGACAGATCCCCTGTTGTCACAAGGCCTTTGGGTGTCATCCGGCAGGCTTTGAAATAGCTTGCAGTTTGCCTTCTATGCTTGTGCGCAAGCTGTCTTCTCTTTTCGCTTTCGCTCCACAAGTAAGTCGCCGTGGTGGATTGCGAATCGTGGGGTCCTGACGTTAAGACTTGTAAATCGCCACTGAGTTTTGTCATGCCGCGTCAGAAGAAATCGACCACGCCCCCTGCTCCGCCGCCGCCGCGTTCGCGCCTGATCCGCGGCGACGCCCCCAAGGCCAAGGCGGTAAAGCCGCTGCCGCCGCGCGCGCAGAAGAACCGGTCCCTGTGCCCGATCAACCTGGTGCTGGAAGCCGTCGGGGACAGCTGGTCGATGCTGATCGTGCGCGACCTGATGCTGCGCGGCCATACCAGCTATCAGGCCTTCCTGCGGTCGGATGAGCGCATCGCCACCAATATCCTGGCCGACCGCCTGCAGAAGCTTGAGCAGAACGGCCTGATCAGCAAGGCGGCCGACCCGGCCGACGCGCGCAAATATATCTACGCCCTGACGTCCAAGGGCGCTGACCTGGCCCCTCTCCTTGTCGAAATGACCCTGTTCAGCCTCAAGCACGAGCAGCGCATCGACATGCCGAAGGAGATCGTGGCGGAAATGCAGAAGAACAAGCAGGGCTTTGCCGGCAAGCTGGTGCGCAACTTTACGCCGAGAACCAAGGCGAAATCGGTGCGCGAGGCCGAGGTCGATCCGGCCGACGAGACGCTGAGCCTGTTCTGACTATTCGGCTATAGACCGCAAGACGCGCGCCGGATTGCCGGCGGCCAGGGTGTCCGGCGGCACATCCCTGGTGACGACCGAACCTGCCGCCACCACCGAATTGTCGCCTATCGTCACGCCGCCGATGATGGTCACATTGGCGGCGATCCAGACGTTTTTCCCGATGACGATCGGACTGGCGGTCACGCCGTCGCGGCGCTTTGACGGCGCAACCGGATGGCCGGAGGTGATGAGGCTGACATTCGGCCCGATCATGACGTCGTCGCCGATGTCGATCCCGCCCAGGTCATACATCGTGCAATTCTGGTTGATGAAGACACGCCGGCCCAGGCGGATATTTTCGCCGCCGGTGGTGTAAAACGGCGGGATCAGCGAAAAGCCCTCATCGACCTCGGCGCCGATCAGATCGCTGAATACCGCGCGGACTTGCCCGGCTTCGGCCATGGTGAGGCGGTTGAGGACCGGCGTGATCGCCATGGCGCGCTGGACTGCGGCGACCATGGCGGCCGACTCCGGCGTCCGGCGGGCGATAAGGGTGCTGCGATCGTCGTTCGGCATGGGCGCTCCTTAGGAACGTCCATGCCTATCGCGATTCCTATTCCAGCGCCGCCAGTTCGATATGTTCTTCTTCTTCCCGGGTCGGCTTGGCGGCGCGCTTGGGCTGCTTGATCAGCAGCAGCAGCGGCATGGCCAGGAAGCACATGATCATCATCAGCCAGAAGTCGTCGATATAGGCGACCATGCTGGCCTGGCGCGTGATTTCGCCATTGAGCGACAGGGCCGTATGCGCGTCGGCCAGCATCTCGGGGTGCTGGGCCGTGACATTGGCCACCAGGCTTTCGTGGATGGTCTGGGTGTTGCCGACCAGCAGGGCCTGGACGGTGGCGATGCCGATCGACGAGCCGATATTGCGCACCAGGCTGTAGATCGAGGTGCCGTCGGGACGCAGGTCGCCCGACAGGGTCGCAAACGTCGCCGCCGACAGGGGCACGAAGACCAGGCCCAGGCCGAAGCCCTGGATGACGCCCGGAATGATGATCGCCATCTGCGAGGTCTCGACCGTGTACTTGGTCATCATCCACAGGGTTAGGCCCGTCAGGAAGAAGCCGACGCCCAGGATCAGCCGCAGGTCGACCTTGCCCACCATGCGGCCGACGATCATCATGGCCAGCATGGTGCCGAGGCCGCCGGGCGCCGTAATGATGCCGGCATAGTAGGGCGTATAGCCCATCAGGCCTTGCAGCATCGACGGCATCAGCGCCCGCGTGGCGAACAGGACCAGGCCGACGATGAAGATGAACAGCAGGCCCGTCGTGAAGTTGCGGTTCATCAGCAGGCGGTAGTTGAAAAAGGTCTGGCCCGCCGGCTTGGTCGCCGTATGGATGATGAAGAAGCCCAGCGACACGAAAGCCAGGACGCCTTCTATCCAGGTTTCGAACGACGAGAACCAGTCGTTTTGCTGGCCGCGGTCAAGCAGCATCTGCAGCGAGCCGATGAACAGGCTCAGCATCGCAAAGCCGAAGATGTCGAACTTCGTCGGCTTGCGCACGCCGTTGTCGGGAATGAAGTTCCAGATGCCGAACAGGGCCGCCGCGCCGATCGGCACGTTGATGAAGAAGCACCAGCGCCAGTCATAGGTGTCGGTCAGCCAGCCGCCCAGGGTCGGTCCCAGGATCGGGCCGACCATGACGCCCATGCCCCAGACGGCCATGGCCGAACCGTGCTTTTCGCGCGGGTTGATATCGAGCAGGGTCGATTGCGACAGCGGCACCAGGGCGGCGCCGAACACACCCTGCAACAGGCGCGCAACGACCATTTCGGTCAACGATCCGGCAACGCCGCAGAAGATCGAGGCCAGGGTAAAGCCGGCGATCGACACCAGGAACAGCATCTTGGTGCCGATGCGGTCCGACACCCAGCCGGTCAGCGGCGTGGCGATGGCGGTCGCGACGATGAACGAGGTCAGGACCCAGGTGATCTGGTCCGAAGACGCATTCAGCGAGCCCTGCATGTGCGGCAGGGCGACATTGGCGATGGTGCCGTCGATGGCGACGATGATCGTCGCCAGCATGATCGATATCGTGATCATGGTCCGGTTGATCGGCGGGGATGCGGAATTGGCGTCGCTCATGAAGATGTCTCGATACGCTTCTGGATTTGCTCCAGTAATTCGGAAAACTGATCCAGCTTGTCTGGACTGATCCCGTGCAGGATATCCATACGGAAAGTTTCGGCGGTGGTATGGACTTCGTCGGAAATCGCCTCGCCTGCGGCGGTCAGGTGGATATGTTTGATGCGGCGGTCGGTGGTGCAGGCGACGCGTTCGACCAAGCCGGCCTTCACCAGCCGGTCGATCATCGCGACCATGGTGGCCGGCTCGACCGACAACTGCGTTGCCAGTTCGCCCTGCGACGGCGGCTTGTCGGCCTTTGCGACCATGGCGATGGTCATCCAGCCGGCCTGGGAAACGCCAAGGTCTTTCAGGCGCGCATCGAGGGCGACGCGCCACTGGCGGGCGGTGCTGTGCAGGGCGCGGGAAAAGCGTTCTTCGGGTGTCATGGTTCGCCGGCTAATAATTAGATATCTAACTATTTACGCCTGACTCATCGACAAGGCAAGACACTTCGTATTTCAGCTATGCGAAACCAGCTTCTCGTAGCGCCCATACGCCTGGTCGGACAGTTTGACGCGCAGATGGACGCGGCCGGTCTCGTCGTCGTGGCGGTCGAGCACCCGACCGTTCTGATACAAAAACGCCAGCACGTCGCCGCGGTGCGGATCCAGCACGATGTCCATCTCCTCGCCGGCGGCGTCGACCAGTTGCGCCACCTGGCTCAGCAGCGCGTCCAGCCCCTCGCCGCTCACTGCCGACACCGGCAATGGCCGGTTGGCTTCGCGGGCGGTGGTGGCGCGGGCGTAGAGAACGTCCTTCGCCTCTTCGTCCATCAGGTCGATCTTGTTCCACACCTCGATCATCCGGCCCTGGTCGAGTTCGGGCAGGATGGTCTTCAGCACCTCTTCGACGTCGGCCTTCTGGGCCTCGGTCTCGGGGTTGGCGACGTCGCGTACGTGCAGGATCAGGTCGGCCTCGACCACCTCTTCCAGCGTGGCGCGGAAGGCAGCGACCAGTTCGTGCGGCAGGTCCGAGATGAAGCCCACCGTGTCCGACAGGATGGCTGAGCGGCCATTGGGCAGTTTCAGCGTGCGCAGGGTCGTGTCGAGCGTGGCGAACAAAAGGTCCTTGGCGAAGACCTCGGCGCGCGTCAGGCGGTTGAACAGGGTCGACTTGCCGGCATTGGTGTAGCCGACCAGGGCGACGATCGGATACGGCACCTTTTTGCGCGCCGAACGGTGCAGCGCCCGCGTGCGCCGGACCTCGTCAAGCTCCTCTTTGAGAAGCTTGATGCGGTCGGCGATCATGCGCCGGTCGAGTTCGATCTGGGTTTCGCCGGGGCCGCCGGTGGTGCCGGAGGCGCGCTGGCGCTCAAGGTGGGTCCAGGTGCGCACCAGGCGTGAGCGCTCGTATTCCAGACGCGCCAGCTCGACCTGCAGCTTGCCTTCGCGCGTGCGGGCGCGCCGGCCGAAGATTTCGAGGATCAGGCCTGTGCGGTCGACGACCTTGCGGCCAAGGTCCTTTTCGAGATTGCGCTGCTGGATCGGCGTCAGCACGCCGTTGACGACGACCAGGGTCGCATCAACGGAATCGCTCAAAGCCTTGATTTCCTCGACCTTCCCCTGACCGAACAGGGTGGCGGGATTGATCTTGCGGACACGCGCTGTGGTCTCGCCGACGATCTCGAGGTCGAGCGCCAGGGCCAGCCCGCAGGCTTCTTCCAGACGCGACTCTTCGTACCGGCGTTCAGTGCCGGTGGCATGGTGGCCCAGATCCGGGTCGACCACGACAGCACGCTCCACCGGGGGAGCGTGGTCATGATAACGGTCAGACAATGAAAGCAGCCCCTTTCAGGGACTTAATCATCGGAGTCTTCTTCCTGCTCGTAGAGCTGGACGGGGGCAGCAGGCATGATGGTCGAGATCGCGTGCTTATACACCAGCTGCGACTGACCGTCGCGGCGCAGCAACACGCAGAAGTTGTCGAACCAGCTGACAATGCCCTGCAGCTTGACGCCGTTGATCAGGAAAATGGTGAGCGGGGTTTTGGTTTTGCGGACACTGTTGAGGAACGTATCCTGCAGGTTTTGCTTTTTATCGTGGGACATTGGTGGCCCTTCTCGTTTCTAGAATTGGGGGCACCGCGCCCCCGACACAGACATCAGGTACACGCCGGTCTTTGCCGGTCGTGAAAGTGTATGCTCACCCTAAGGTGCGCAAAGTCATATTAGGCGAAACTTTCGCGGTTTATCAACCGCGCCCGCGAAAAAAAGCGATGGGGTGGCGTTCAGACGCCCGCGGTACGGTGTGCCCGGTCGATATAGGCTTCGCGTAACGCTGTCGCGACAAGGCCCGGCGCTCCGTTACCGATCGGCTGGCCGTCGATCGCCACGATCGGCATGACCAGGCTGGTGGCCGCGGAAATGAAGACTTCGCGGGCCTTTTTCGCGTCTTCGAGCGTGAAGGCCTCTTCGCGGATGTCGAGGCCCGATTCGGCGATGACTGACAGCAGGTTGAGCCGCGTGACCCCCGCCAGGATGTTGGCGTTGAGGCTGCGTGTACGAATGACGCCGTCGTCGCCGACCATGTAGACATTGGTCGATCCGCCTTCGGTGACGAAACCGTCCGCATCGACGAAGATGACTTCGCCCGCGCCCTGCTCTTTCGCCGCCTGTTTGGCCAGGACGTTGGGCAACAGGCCCGTGGTCTTGATATCGCAACGGCCCCATCGGATATCGGGGGCGCTCATGGCCTTGATGCCATGTTCGGCCTTAAGCGCAGCGGCTTCACGGTCGACAGGACGTGCGGTGATGATGACGCCGGGTTTCACGTCCACCGGGAAGACGTGGTCGCGGGGGGCGGCGCCGCGGCTGACCTGCAGATAGACCATGCCTTCGAGGATACGGTTGCGGCGAACGACTTCGTTGAGGACGGTCAGCAGCGAGGCGCGCGGCATCGGCATGGCCATTTTCAGTTCGCGCAAGGATCGCTCAAGCCGGTTGAGGTGGCCGTCGAGATCGGCCAGTTGCCCGCCGAATACCGACCAGACCTCATAGACCGCATCCGCGAACAAAAGCCCGCGGTCCTCGATCGAGACGGCAGCGTCGCGAAGCGGCACGTAAGCGCCGTTGACATAGGCTGTGCGGGGCATGGGTTTGTCCTTTAGGCTGTGTGCTCCAATCGCATGCGGGTACCCGCTTTGGCAAGGGTGGCGTGCGTGAGAGGCTATACCTGAAGGCTATCCACAGATTTCACAGATTAATCAGAGGATTGGGCTGCTATCTTCGTGCGAATTTCGGTTGAAGACGGCGCTTGGCGCGGATGCCGTCTGACTTCGCGAAGTGTGGAAATTTAAGAAAAAGGCGTTCCCGGCTAACCGCCGGAAACGCCTGAATAATCTGTGTAATCTGCGGATTTCTTGCGTTTAGGCGTCCTCTTCCTCGGAACGGATATGCGCCAGGCCGAGCGACTTCAGCTTGCGGTGCAGGGCCGAACGTTCCATGCCGATGAAGTTGGCCGTGCGCGAGATATTGCCGCCGAAGCGGACGATCTGCGACGACAGGTATTCGCGCTCGAAGACCTCGCGGGCGTCGCGCAGCGGCAGGGCGATGATGCGCTCCGGACGGATGGCGCCGGCGACCGCCGATTCCACCACTTCCGACGGCAGCATGTGCGCCGTGATCGGTTCCGACGGGTTGCCCGACGCCAGGATCAGCAGGCGCTCGATATTGTTGCGCAACTGGCGGACATTGCCCGGCCATTCGTGGACTTGCAGCGTCGCCATGGCGTCTTCCGACAGGATGCGGCGCGGCAGGCCCTGGGCAGCACTGATGCGTTCGATGAAGTAGGTGACCAGTTCCGCGATATCGCCGCGGCGCTCCGACAGGCCCGGTACGCGCACCGGCACGACGTTGAGGCGATGGAACAGGTCCTCCCGGAAACGGCCGGCGGCGATTTCGGACTGCAGGTCCTTGGAGGTTGACGAGATGACGCGGACATCGACCTGGACGTCCTGGTTGCCGCCGACGCGCTGGAAGCGCTGTTCGACCAGCACACGCAGGATGCGGCTCTGGCTTTCCGGTGGCATGTCGGCCACTTCGTCGAGGAACAGGGTGCCGCCGTGGGCGCGTTCGAACACGCCGATCTTGCGCGGCTTGCCGCCCTCGCCTTCCTCGCCGAACAGCTCGACATCAAGGCGTTCCGGCGTCATGCCGGCGGCCGAGATCGGCACGAATTCGCAGCGCGTGCGGGGACTGGCTTCGTGGATCATACGCGCCACCAGTTCCTTGCCGGAACCGGCGGGGCCCGAGATCATGATGCGCGAATTGGCCGGCGCCACCTTGGCGATGGTGGAGCGCAGCAGCTGCGCCGCCGGCGAATTGCCGATCAGCCCGTCCGGCACGACCGCCTGGTTGCGCAGGCGGCGGTTTTCGCGGCGCAGACTGGTAATTTCAAGCGCACGCTGAACAACCATAATCAAGCGCTCGGTTTTAAAGGGCTTTTCGATGAAATCGAAGGCGCCCTTCTTGATTGCCGAAACCGCCGTTTCGATCGTGCCGTGGCCCGAAATCATGATGCAGGGAATGTCGGGATCCAGCTCCTGGATCACGCCCAGCAGCTCAAGGCCGTCCATGCCGCCGCCCTGCATCCAGATATCGAGGACGCACAGGCTGGGCTTGCGCGCCTTGATGGCCCTGAGCGCCGTATTTGCGTCGGCGGCCGTACGGACGGCATAGCCTTCATCCTCGAGGATGCCGGCGATCAGTTCCCGGATATCCGCTTCGTCGTCAACGACCAGGATATCAACGCCAGACGATACTTTCATCATACCCTCATCAGCTTGGCGCCCAGAACGGCGCCATCCTGGGGCGCGCTGCCGCGTCCCGCTTGTAGCCGCGGCAGGCGCAAGGTCGCGCGCGCACCGCTTAAATGGACGGCGTCGCTGAGCGCGAAGTCGCCACCATGATCTTCCAGAATGCGTTTAACGATGGCCAGGCCCAGGCCCGTGCCCTTTTCCCGCGTCGTCACATAGGGTTCGGTCAGCCGGTCGCGATCCTTTTCCGGCAGGCCGATGCCGTCGTCCTCGACCGCGATGGTAACGAAATCGTCGTCATAGGCCATTTCGACGCGCAGGTGTCCGATCGGACCTTCGCCGGTACCGGTTTCCTGGCCCTGGTCGCGCAGCAGGCGCGACGAGATGGCTTCGCCGCCGTTCTTCAGCACATTGCCCAGCGCCTGGCCCAGCATGCGGCCGTCGCACACGACCTTCAGCTCTGGCAGTGGCTCGGCGATCTCGATGACTATGTCGGGACGCGCCACGCGCTGGGCGAAGACCGAGGAACGGACAAGCTCAGCGGCCTCTTCCTCGGCGAAATTGGGCGCGGGCATGCGGGCGAAGGACGAAAACTCGTCGACCATGCGGCCGATATCACCGACCTGTCTCACAATGGTATCGGTCAGGCGGTCGAAGGTTTCGCCGTCCGTCTCGATTTGACCCCGGTACTTCTTGCGCAGGCGCTCGGCCGACAGCTGGATCGGCGTCAGCGGGTTCTTGATCTCGTGGGCGATACGGCGCGCCACGTCCTTCCAGGCCGCATTGCGTTGCGCGGCAATCAGGCGGGTGATGTCGTCGAAGGTCAGGACGGCGCCGCCTGTTTCCAGGCCCGAGATCCGGACGCGCACGCGGCGGGTCTCGCCCTTGCGCACCAGGTCGACTTCCTGCTCCTCGACGCGCTGCACCGAAACATTATTCAAAAGGTCAACGATTTCAGGGGCAAGGTCGCGAATCTTGCCGCCGATCGCGTCTTCCGCCGAGATACCGAGGAAGCTGGCGGCGTGGCGGTTGATCGCCGAAACATGCTCCAGCACGTCGATGCCGACGATGCCGGCGCTGATTTCGGACAGGACGGTTTCGATGAAGCGGCGGCGGCTCTCGGCCTCCTCGCCTGCGGACTTCAGCGCCAGCTGCTGGCTCTGCAGGTCCGAGGTCATGCGGTTGAAGGCGCGCGACAGCACGGCAATGTCTTCAGACTGCTTGTGGGTCATGACGCGTGCGTTTAGGTCCCCGGATGCCACCTTGTCGGCCGCCTGCACAAGTCGGGCCACGGGCACGGCGATGCTTTCGGCGGCCGAGGTCCCACCCCAGATGGCGCCGATCAGCACCAGCAGGACGGCTTCGAGATAGGCCATGAAGAAGACGCCCTGGACGCGGGCCTTACGGTTGGCGGAGTCGCGATAGGCGTTGATGGCGTCGTTGGCCTGTTTCATCCGCTCGTACAGGCCCTCCGGCAGGGGACGGATCCCATAAAGGAAGGCGCCGTTGGTGCCGTTGTAGTTTTCCAGCGGCTGCAGGAAGCGCATGGCGTCCGACGACGGTATCCAGCCCTTCAGTCCACCATTGGTCACGTCGTCGAGTGCCGACGGCGGCGGCACGGCGAAGGGCGGAGAGCCCGGCTCTTCGGCTCGGACCAGAATCTGGCCGGTCTTGTCGATGATATAGACGGCCGACAGGTTGGGCTTGCTTTCCAGCGTGTTCTTGAGTGCGATGGCAAAGGCCAGGCGGTCGGGGAACAGGGCCTTGGCGCGTTCGCTGCCCAGGGCCGAATGAATGTAGGTCATGGTCGCGCCGCCGGCTTCGCTGTTATCGTTGAGCACGATCTTGGCGATCTCGGCGCCGTTTTCGACCGAGCCGCGCACCCGGTCCGAGAACCAGGTGTCGAGGCCGCGATTGAGGAACATGAAGGCCAGGGCGACAACGATGGCCGGCAGCACGGCGGCGATCGAGAACAGGAATACGAAACGCAAGTGCAGCCGGGCGCCGGCGTCGGCGCCCCGGCTGCGGGCGATGGCGATGACGCGCCGGATGACGAACCAGATCAGGCCCAATAGCAGGACCAGGTTGAGCGCGACGAGGATCAGCAGGTATTGGCTGGCCTGCCCGATCGGCGCCGTGCCGGGCGTCGCCACTATCAGCCAGATAATAAAGGCCGTGGTCAGCAGAGACGCGCCATAACCCGTGCCCAGCAGCAGTCGCTGCGTGCCCGTCGACCGGACATTACGCAGGCTGCGCATCAGCGCTTGCCACGAGTGGCGTCGGGAAACTGTGTCCTTCAAGACGCAAACGACCTATTGGAAAAGCCGTTGCATTTGCGCACTAGTGTGGCCGAATATCAACAGAAATGTTGCGGCGGTGCGTCAATTTTTCAAGACACACCCGGCAAGAGCTACGCGGACATAAGCTCGCGCACGGCCATTTCGATCTCGCGGGCGTCCTCCATGCGGCACAGGCGTGCGCGGTCCTGGCGGCGGACGATGGCGTCGTCGTCGTGTGTCGAATGTTCGATATACGCTGCCAGGTGTTTTTTGAACATGCGTAGCCCCAGCGATTCCCCATAAAAGCGAAGGGATGCGGCCATGTGCTCGATCAGGATTTCGGCCCTTTGTCCGAGCGCGATTTCGGCCATCGGCGCATTGTCGTTGAGTGCGCGGTCGAGGTCTCGGGCCAGCCACGGGCGGCCGTAGATGCCCCGGCCGATCATCACCGCGTCGGCACCGGATTGATCCAGCGCCGTACGCGCTGTCTCGACCCCGGTAATATCGCCGTTGACGATGACCGGGATCGACACGGCGGCCTTGACGGCGGCAACGGCGCGCCAGTCGGCCTCGCCCTTGTAGAACTGCTGGCGCGTCCGGCCATGCACGGTAAGCGCGGCGACGCCGAGGGACTGGGCGCGTTTCGCCAGTTCGGGCGCATTGCGCTGGGAGTCATCCCACCCCAGGCGCATCTTGACGGTGACGGGACGCGACGTCGCTGTGCGCGCGGCGGAAATGATGCGTTCGGCATGGTCGAGGTCACGCATCAGCGCCGAACCGCACAACACGCCCGTGACCTCCTTGGCCGGGCAGCCGAAGTTCAGGTCGACGATATCGGCGCCGGACTGTTCCGCCAGTTCGGCGCCGCGCGCGATATGGGCGGGGTCGCGCCCCACCAGTTGCACGATCTTGAGACCCGAATGGTCGCCCAGTTGCGCCTTGCGTACGACGTCGGGCCGCCCGGTCTCGAACTCGGCGCAGGCCACCATCTCGGTCGCGGCGTAGGTCGCGCCCAGGGCGTGGGCCATCGCGCGAAACGGCAGGTCGGACACGCCGGTCATCGGCGCGATCAGGACGCGGCCGGGAATTTCGATACCACCGATGCTGAGCTTACTGGACATCGGGTGCTGATACAGGAAAAGGCGAGATTTAGAAAGGACAGGTTTGCCGCATTACCCGCCTCGTTTGTGCGCGCGAAGTGCTATGCAGGGCTATCCGCAGATTACACAGATTTCACGGATTATCAGTGCCTTAGGCCGATACCTTCACACTCTTCCAAGCGAAGGAAGGCGCGGTGCGCGCAGATAATCCGTGAAATCTGTGTAATCTGCGGCCCCCTTCCGTGCCGGTAAGGCCCACGCGCTCTTGCGCCGCCGCCAATTCTCGCTAAACACCGGACATGACCTTTCACGCCATCATCGTCGCCGGCGGGTCCGGCACCCGCACCGGCGGCCGCAAGCAGTGGATGCCGCTGGGCGGCAAGCCCGTGCTCGACTGGTCGGTCGAGGCCTTTGCCGAAGCCGGGGCTGCGCATATCGTCGTCGTCGTGCCGGAAGACGATCTCGACCGCGCGCGGGCACGTTACAGCACCATGGCGCGAGTCGTGACAGGCGGAGCCGACCGCGCGGCCTCTGTCGGCAACGGCATCGACGCCCTGATGACCATGGCGGCGCTCGACGACGTGGTGATGATCCATGACGCAGCTCGCCCTCTGTTAAAACCGCATCATATCAAAACGTTGAATGCCGTACTTGAAGTGTCGCGGGCAGCCGTCCTGGCCTTGCCGCTGACGGATTCGCTGAAGCGCGGCGAGGATGGCCGTATCGTCGATGCCCCGTCGCGCGAGGGTCTGTGGCGCGCCCAGACGCCGCAGGCCTTCCGGCTGGGCGACATCGCCGAGGCCTATTCGACCTGGGACGGCCCTGCCCCCACCGACGAGGCGACGGCGGCTGCGGCCGCCGGCATCGAGGTCGCCCTGGCCGAAGGCGACATGCGCCTTCACAAGCTGACCTATCCCGACGACTTCGCCCTTCTCGAAGCCTTCATCGCACAGGAAAAGTCCATGACCCAGATCCGCATCGGCCAGGGCTTCGACGCCCATCGCTGGGGCGACGGCCAGAGCGTGTGGCTGTGCGGCGTCGAAATCGCCCACGACAAGACGCTGATCGGTCATTCCGACGCCGATGCCGGGCTGCACGCCCTGACCGACGCCCTGCTGGGCGCGGTGGGGCTGGGCGATATCGGCGATCACTTCCCGCCGACCGATCCGCAGTGGAAAGGCGCCTCATCGGATCGTTTCCTGCGCCATGCCGTGGAGCTGATCGCGGAAAAGGGCGGCGAGATCGTCAATGTCGACGTGACGCTGATCTGCGAGCGCCCGAAGGTGAAGCCGCACCGCGAAGCCATGCGCGCCCGCGTCGCCGATATCCTCGGCATCGACCTTGACCGTGTGTCCGTCAAGGCGACGACCACCGAAAAGATGGGCTTTACGGGCCGTGAAGAAGGCCTGGCTGCCCAGGCCGTCTGCGCCGTCTCAATGCCGCTTTGATCGCCTGTGCCGCTTGACCGCGGGCGCCTTGGCCGCGGGCGCCGCCGTCACCATGTCGACAAAGGCGTAATGGTCGGCGGCTTCGGCAGCAGCCTGGCTGAGCGAGGTGCCGAAATGGCCGGCGTCGGCGTCGGTGCGGAACAGCACCAGGCTTTGTCCCTTCGCGTAATACTTTAACTGCGCGCCGTACTTGCCGCTGTTCCAGGGGGCCACGCGATTGTCGTTCAGCCCGACATCGAGCATGACGTCGGGATAGCGCTGGCCCGGCTTCAGGTTCAGGTAGGCGTCCATGGCCTTCAGGTCTTTGAAGCCTTGCGGCACATTGGGATCACCGAATTCGGAATACTGGTTGGCGCCGTTGCTGTCGGCGGCCAGGCGCGTCGGATTGAGCATGCCGGCATGGATGATGGCCGCGCCGAAATGGTCGGGGAAGCGGTCTACGGCGTTGCCGACGATGATGCCGCCGGCGCTGGCGCTGTACAGGACGATATGCTTCTTGTCGCTGTAGCCGCGCTGGCGCAGCAGGTCGGCGGCAGCGACGATGTCCTCGACGCCACGCGCCTTGTTCGCGCCCTTGCCGGCCAGCCGCCAGGCGTCGCCCTTCTCGCCGCCGCCACGGATGCCGGCCAGGACGTAGAGATTGCCGTCGGCCACCCATTCCAGGCTCATCACGTCGAAGGCCGGCTGGGTCGTGGTCGCGCCGTAGGCGCCATAGGCGAAGACGATCGCCTTGGCGTGGCCATTCGGCTTGTAGCCCTTGGGTTTCAGGATAGTAACGGGCACCATGGTGCCGTCCAGGCTGCGGGCCTGGGCGGTCTCGCTGTCGACCAGGCCGCTATAGTCGCGCAAGGAAGTGGCGCCGAGCTTCAGGTCGGTCAGGGCGCGGCGTGCGGGGTCGTAAGAATAGAGTGCTCGCGGCTTGGTCCAGCCTTGCAGGGTGAATATGAGGCCATCGGCATCGGTGGTGGCGTCGATCAGTGCGGCCTGGCCGTCATAGGGCGCGCTGATGAATTCCGCCTTGCCCGAATATGGCAGGCGCACGAAGCTGTCGATGCCCAGCCGCATGCGCTTGACGTAGAGCGCGTCATGTGCCGGCGCGAAATTGGTGACCACGGCTTCGCGGTCTTCGGCCACCACGACCTTTGCGTCGGACAGTTTCAGCGTCGGCGCGTCGAGGTTCATCGCCAGAACCTGGCCGTTGGGCGCGTTCTTCGCGGATTGCAGATAGAGTGTCGATCCGACCAGTGCGCCGGCCTGGACCTCGTCGTCATAGGCAATCGGACACTGGATTTTGGCGCCGGGCGCCGTCAGGTCGGCGGCCCTGGCGACACAGATGCGTGCCTCGGCGCGGGCGCCGGAGGCGACGACCATGGCGTAGGGTGAAGACGCGTCGGTCGCGATAAACGGGAATTCCTCGGGCGCCAGCGCAAAGCCCGAAGCGCCGCCGGCCGGTATGACGGTGGGGTCCTGCCCCGCCGACTGGCCCAGCTTGTGATAGCGGGTCCGCATATTGAGCATACGGTCGGTCTTGCCGTCGTCGGGCGCCATTTGCGTATAGAAGACGCCGTCATTGCCCTGCCAAGCTACCACGAACTCACCCCAGATGTCGGTCAATTCGTCCGGCAGTTTCTGGCCGGTGTCGACATTGTAGAATTCCACCGTGGTGATTTCGTTGCCGCCGCGGTCGACATTGACCGCCACGGTCCTGCCGTCAGGCGAGACGCCATAGTTGGTGATCGAGGCGTGGGCGCCACCGACCGTGTTGGGATCGAACAACACCTTTTCCTTGCCGTCGGTCATGCGCACCATCAGCGCGCCCTGCTTGCCGGCATCCAGGCGCAGGAAGAAGATGCGGCCGTTGATGCGGTGCTGCAGACGGTTGGTGACCGAGGCGCTGGAGGCGCCATTGAGCCTCTGTTGCCATTGATTGAGCGACGGCGACGCATTGAGTCGCGCCCGGCCTTCCTGTCCCTGCGCCTTCAGCCAAGCCGCGAAAGCCGCGTTGTTCGGGCCTTCCATCCAGCGATACGGGTCGGAAATCGTCGTGCCGTAGACCGTATCGGTTACGGGAACACGTTTTGCCACGGGCGCCGCCGCCTGGACGCCGGCAGCCGTCATGCCTGCTGAAGCCAGCATCGCCGCGCTTGCCAGTCCCCATGCCATCCGCTTCATCGCAAACCCCTTTATTTCAGCCATTTCGCCGACCTTCGCCTGCGTTTTCAAAAGGGTCAATACCGAAGATGCGCCAGGACATCCGTATGCGGAAAACCCTGTAATATCTATGGTTTATTGCGAAGCATTCTCAGTGGTTTGCCGCTTGAAATGGGGGATTCGCCCGAATATATGCTTTGAGGTTAAGCGTTTCCCGTAAAACATAACAGATGAGAGGTCTGTCATGCCCTTTGAACTCCCCGCCCTGCCGTATCCTTCGGACGCTCTCGAGCCGCACATGTCGGCCAACACCTTCAGTTACCACCACGCCAAGCACCACAAGGCCTATGTCGACAACCTGAACAAACTGATCGCCGGCACGGAGTTCGAAGGCCAGAGCCTGGTCGAGATCGTCAAGGCGTCGGAAGGCAAGAACCCGGGCGTGTTCAACAACGCCGCCCAGGTGTGGAACCACACCTTCTTCTGGAATTCGATGAAGCCGAACGGCGGCGGTGCCCCGACCGGTGAAATCGCCCAGCGCATCAATGCCGATTTCGGCTCGTACGACGCCTTCGCCGAAGCCTTCAAGACGGCCGGCGCCACGCAGTTCGGCTCGGGCTGGGCCTGGCTGGTCCTCGGTTCGGACGGCAAGCTGAAGGTCGTCAAGACCGGCAACGCCGAAACGCCGTTCACCAAGGGCGACAAGCCGCTGGTCACGATCGACGTCTGGGAACACGCCTATTATCTGGACTACCAGAACCTGCGTCCCAAGTTCATCGAGGTCTACCTGAACAACCTCGTCAACTGGGACTTCGCAAACCAGAACCTCGCAGCCCCGCTTCATCCGGGCGTCTAAGACCAAACACCGGCCCTCTTGCAAAAGAGGGCCTTTTCTTTTGAGGCGTCATGCCGCATCCGCTGGCCGAACAACTGGTTTCGAAGCTCCTTGCCGCGGGCAAGCGCATCACCACGGTCGAAAGCTGTACCGGCGGCCTGGTGGCCGGGGCCATCACCTCGGTGTCGGGCTCTTCGGCGGTGTTCGACTACGGCTTCGTCACCTATTCCAACGCCGCCAAGAGCGCTATGGTCGGGGTGCATCAGGATATTCTGACGGCGCACGGCGCGGTCAGTGAGCCCGTGGCGCGCGCCATGGCCGAAGGCGGGCGCATCAAGGCCGGCGCCGATATCGCGCTCAGCATTACAGGCATCGCTGGTCCCACGGGTGGATCGGCTGAAAAGCCCGTAGGAATGGTTTGTTTCGGTTTGAGTTTTTCCAATCGCAACCGCGTCGTCACCGAAACGCGGGTCCGGCAGTTCGGCGCCATCGGCCGTGACGAGGTCCGCGCGGCGGCCGTGGAGTTTGCGCTCAGTTGGGCGCTGGAGACAGCTCAGGCGTTTTGATGCCGCCGCAATAGGTCGTCAGGAACAGTTCTGAAGGCAGGCGCATGTGTTTCGTGTGTTCCAGGTCTTCCTTCAGCCAACCCTGGATCTCTTCGCTGTTGGCGACCTTGTGCTGGTAGTGGTCGAGCGTCTTTTCGAAAACAACGCGAGCCGCGGTGTAATGGTCATAGGCAACCTGACCGGTCGCGCAGCCCTTTTCCTTATCCCCGGAGCCGAAGGCCGCCGTGCTTGCTTTCTGCGCTTCGTTGGCGGTTCCGATTTCTTTCGTCGCGTCCGCCAGGGCTTTGGAAAAGGTCGCCGTATCGGAGACGTGAGGCGTGGCCGCGAGCAAGGCAATGGCAAGATAGGTCAGCATGTGTTTTCCGGCCTCCCGTCAGACCGTCTTGGGATACAGCGTCGCGGCGCGGCCTTCGAAGCACGCCATCAGCTTGGCGACGGCCTTGTCGAAATTCGCCTTGAGGAAACCCGTGAGGAACGGGTTCTTGAATTCGAAATCCATAACCAGGATGGCGCGGCAGCCGCCCGGCTTGCCCAGCCAGTCGGCGTCTTCAAATTTCCACTGACAGATCAGGGTCTTGAATGGACCTTTTAACAGATGGATGTCGATGGTGCGTGCCGCCGCATTGCGCGTGACACGGGTCGAAAAGCGTTCCGACAGGAATTTGAAGCCTACACCGGCCTCGGCGTCGAAACGCGTCACGCCATCGGCCACTTCGCCGCGGTTGAACACCCGCATAGACGTGATCCACGGGATGTAGTCCGGGTATTTTTCGACGTCGCCGACCATTTCGAACAGTTTGGTGGCCTCGAACGGAAGGACGCGCTCGAAATTGACCTTCGTCATTTTCAGCCTTTCGCCGCGCGGGCGGCGCGCAGGCGTTCGAAATCCTCACCGGCGTGGTGCGACGACCGGGTCAGTGGCGACGACGACACCATCAGGAAGCCCTTGGCGCGCGCGATCGACTCATAGGCCTTGAATTCGTCCGGCGTGACGAAGCAGTCGATGGCGGCGTGCTTGCGTGTCGGCTGCAGGTACTGGCCGATGGTGATGAAGTCGATGCCGGCCGAACGCATGTCGTCCATGACCTGCATGACCTCTTCGCGCGTCTCACCCAGGCCGACCATGATGCCCGACTTGGTGAACTGCTGCGGATCGCGTTCCTTGACGCGCTCCAGCAGGCGAAGGCTGTGATAGTAGCGCGCGCCCGGACGGATCTTCAGATAGTTGCGCGGGACGGTTTCGAGATTGTGGTTGAACACGTCGGGCCTGGCGTCGATGACGATTTCGGCCGCGCCGTCCTTGCGCAGGAAGTCGGGCGTCAGGATTTCGATCGTGGTGCCGGGCGATTGCGCGCGGATCTGATGCACGACCTCGGCAAAGTGGCGGGCGCCGCCATCGGCCAGGTCGTCGCGGTCGACCGAGGTGATGACGACGTGCGACAGCTTCATCAGGGCGACGGTTTCGCCGACGCGGCGCGGTTCGTCGGTATCGAGCGGCTGCGGCAGGCCGGTCTTGACGTTGCAGAAGGCGCAAGCGCGCGTGCAGGTGTCGCCCATGATCATGATGGTGGCGTGGTTCTTCGACCAGCATTCCCCCATGTTCGGACAGGCCGCTTCTTCGCAGACCGTGTGCAGCTTGGCTTCGCGCACGATCTTCTGCGTTTCCATATACTGCGCCGAACCGGGCGCGCGCACGCGCAGCCAGTCGGGCTTCTTAAGGATCGGCGAATCGGGGCGGTTTTGTTTTTCGGGGTGACGCAGTTCGCGGGCAGTGGCGGGTTCGACTCGATTGATGACGGTGACCATGTGCTCTACTTCGGGCTTACAAGCGTACGTGCGTTGCCTCTAATTGGCCCCGTTGGCCTTGAATATCAAGTCAAATCGGTCAAGCAACCGTTACGGTTTCCGTGAGCCATATTGAAATTTTACCAAGTCACACGGCGGTCGTGGCAAGGCGGCCGAATATGGTTTATTATCGCGCCCATGCGATCCGCCCTCACCCGTCTTGCCTGTTGTCTGCCGCTGGCCGCCATGCTGTCATTCGGCGCGTGCTCGAAGGTCGAGCAGGCCGCCAAGGACATGCAGCCGGGCAAGGCCTTTCTCGACAGCCAGATCCCGCCCGGCCTGTCGCCGCAGTATTTCCCGCCGCAGGGTTTCGTGTGGGGCGGTTACCGCGCCAAGGGCCTGCCCGAAGCACGCTACGGCGTCGCGTCACCGCCGATCAATCCGCGCGCCCAGGTCATGATCCTGGCCGATGCCGATTATCCGGCCGAGGCCTATTTCGAGCTGACCAACCAGCTTCTCGATCAGGGTTACGGCGTCTGGCTGTTCGAAGTGCCGGGCCAGGGCGGCGCCGGGCATTATCTGCTGCAAAATCAGAGTGTTTTCACACGAAGCTATCATGACGGACAACTGTCCGCCCTCTCCTTTATCCACGATATCGTCCATCCGACGAAGGACAAGCCCCTGTTCATCGTCGGCACCGGCTACAGCGCCCTGTCCGCGCTTTCGTTGGCGGCCAATACGCGCGACGGCGCCATCGCGGGCTTCATTGCCTACCAGCCCTATTCCGGCGGCGATATCGCGCGCGGCACGGTCTGGCATCGTGACGACGCGGTGGCGACCTACTGGGGCGGCATCGCCCAGTCGTGGCAGATGGCCAATCCGGACCTTCGGACCCGCGTCAAGAGCGACACCTGGCGTGACCAGACGAAGAAGGCCTTTACCGAGTTCAACAGCCTGCACCTGCCCGTCGTGTCCCTGACGGCCAAGGCCCCGCCCGTGCTGATCGTCGAGCCGCGCGATGCGAACGGCGCGGCGGACGCGGCGAAGACCCTGTGCAACCGGCTGTCGGCCTGCAAGACCGACGTGACCAGCGGCCCGCAAACCCTCGGCGAAACCGTTGCGGGCTTTGTGCGGACACATCTTGAGGGCGTGCATTAGGCACACCTGTAAACCGGCTTTTAAGCTGGCCATGCCATAGTTTCCCAAAGAAATGGGGACAGGCTTGCGGCAAATTCTTCAACGCTTCGCGCGGAATACACAGGGCGCCACCGTCATGGTCGTCGCCATCAGTCTGGTCGTTATCATTTCCGCCGTGGGCGGCGCCATCGATTTCGGCCGTGCCGTACAGTTGCGTTCGAACCTTCAGGACGCCGCCGACGTCGCCAGCGTCGGGGCCATCGCCGTCAATTCGGTCGCCTATAAGCTGGGCGTGTCGATGAACGGCAACGGCACCCTGACCGGCGGTGCGGAACAGGCGCTCAGCATCTTCAACAGCAATTATCGCACTTCGCCGGAACTGGTGGGCGTCAGCCCATCCGCGCTCGTCACCAAGAGCAATTCGGTCATGACCGCCAAGGTGTCGGTCAGTGCGAACTACAAGTCCTATATCCTGGGGCTTATCGGCGCCGGCGAAATTCCGATCGTGGTCAATTCGACCTCGACCGCGACCGTCCCGCCTTATATCGACTTCTATCTGCTGCTCGACAACAGTCCGTCCATGGGCGTCGGCGCCACCACGGCCGATATCGCCACCATGGTCGCCAATACCTCGGACAAGTGCGCCTTCGCCTGTCACGAAGACGACAAGCCCGGCGCCGATTATTACGCCAAGGCCAAGACGCTGGGGGTGACGACCCGCATCGACGTCGTCCGCCAGGCGACGCAGAACCTGATGACCACGGCCAGGTCGACGGAAACCATAGCCAACCAATATCGCGTCGCCATCTATGATTTCGGCCTGTCGTCCAATTCGATCGACGCCCAGGCGCCGGGCGCCTACAAGGTGTCCAGCCTGACGTCGGACCTCGGCAAGTCGGCCAGCGACGCTGCTGTCATCGACCTGATGACCGTTCCCTACCAGAACTACAATTCCGACCGCGCGACCAATCTGGTTTCGGTGCTTGCCAATATGGGCACCATCATTCCGGCTTCGGGTGACGGCGTATCGTCGGCCAATCCGCAGAAGGTCTTGTTCTTTGTCTCGGATGGCACCAATGACGGCTATGACTGCGCCTATTCCAACGGCAGCGGGTGTCGGCGCATCACCCCGCTCGACACCACGACCTGCACGGCGCTGAAGGCGCGCGGGGTGCGTATCGCGGTGCTGTACACCACCTACCTGCCCTTGCCGACCAACAGCTTCTATACCTCGTGGGTCGCCAAATATGTGTCGGCGCCTTCGCAACTGGCGTCGCAGATGCAGGCCTGCGCCAGCGACGGCCTCTATTTCGAGGTCAGCCCAAGCCAGGGCATCTCCTCGGCCATGACCGCGCTGTTCCAGCGGGTCGTGTCGGTGGTGCGGATCAACTCCTGATCCGCTCAAATTCCGCGTGGCTTGAGCAAACGTGCGCGGCGAGCCATCGATGTAATGTCGGTTCCCTTCTCCCTTCGTCGCGGCTATGATGAGGGATTGTTGCGGCCGGGCCTGAGGGACGGCCGTGTTCATCTGCACGGATGATCGCCGGTGATGGCTGGCGGCCCTGTGCCGGAGGGGAGCATAAGGCGCATGACGCGCAGCGGGACCAAGCGGGACTTCACCGAGAAGGACCTGAACCAGTCGCTATTCGAGGCGCTGGTCGAAGCCAGATCGGCCTGGGGCGGCAAAAAGATCATTATCGAGGATCAGGAGCGCAAGCCCTTGTCCTACGACATGTTCCTGGCCGGAACCTTCGCCATTTCGCGGCTTTTGAAACGGCATATCGGCGACGAACAGCGCATCGGCCTGATGCTGCCGACCTCGCTGGGCGGCGCGCTCTGTTTCTGGGGGCTGCACAGCCTGGGCCGCGTGCCGGTCATGATCAACTTCACGGCCGGCCAGGCCAATATCCGCGCGGCCGCGGGCGTGTCGCAGATCAAAACGGTGGTCACCGCCCGCCGCTTTGTCGCCAGCGCCAAGCTGGAAGACCTGGTCGAGGCTATGTCGGCCTATGTGCGCTTCATCTATCTCGATGATATCCGCAAGGAACTGACCGTCGCTGACAAGGCCTGGGCCTTCGTCGCGTCGAAGCTGCCGCTGATGTTCGCCAGGAAGACCACGGCCGACGACATGGGCGTGATTCTGTTCACCTCCGGCAGCTTCGGCACGCCGCGTGGTGTCGTGCTCAGCCAGCGCAACCTGGTGGCCAATACGCGCCAGATCCAGGCGCATATCGCGCTCGATCCGGACTGGGTCGCCTTCAACCCCATGCCGATCTTCCATTCGCTGGGCTTGACGGGCGGGATTATCCTGCCGCTGCTGGCCGGCTTGCGCAGCTTCCAGTATCCGTCCCCGCTGCACGTCAAGCAGATCCCGGGTCTGCTGCGCGACAGCCATGCCTCGCTGCTGTTTTCGACCGACACCTTCGTCAACCAGTATGCGCGTCAGGGCGAGCCTGAAGACTTCAAGACGCTGCAATTCGTCGTCTGCGGCGCCGAAAAAGTGCGCGAGGAGACGCATACCCTGTTCAAGACGCAGTTCGGCGGCCTGCCGATCCTGGAAGGCTACGGCGTCACGGAATGCTCGCCGGTGGTGGCCGTCAACTTCCCTGACAACAACCACTATGGCACGGTCGGAAAGCCGCTGCCGGGCATGGAGACGCGCCTCGACGCCGTTGACGGCATCAAGGAAGGCGGACGCCTTTATGTCAAAGGTCCCAACGTGATGGCCGGGTATCTTAATCCGGAATCTCCGGAGGTTGTCGATGCCCCTAAGGACGGCTGGCACGATACGGGCGACATCGTTACCTTCGACGCCGACGGCTTCATCAAGATTCTGGGCCGTGCCAAACGCTTCGCCAAGATCGCGGGCGAAATGGTCTCGCTGACCGCGGTCGAGCGCATCGCCGAAGAGGTCTGGCCCGACAACCGCCACGCCGTGGTCGCCGTGTCCGACGACAAGAAGGGCGAGCGCCTGGTGCTGATCACCGATCGCGGCGACGCCGATATCGCGCGCCTGACCAACTGGGCCAAGGAAAACGGCACGCCCGCCCTGGCCATCCCGAAGAAAATCCTGAAAGTGGATGCGGTGCCGGTGCTGGGGTCGGGCAAGACGGATTACGTCACCCTGCAGAAGCTGGCCGAAGTGGAAGCCCGGGCGGCCTAAAGGCCTGCGGCATAGAACCACATCGGCATAACGCCGTATTGACACGTCACGGCCCGCATTCTAAGGCGCGAGCATGGCAAGGCAAAAGACATCGGTGAAGCCGGTGCCCGAACTTCGGTTCTGGGCTTGCTTCGCCGTGGTCTTCGCCCTGCTGTCCCAGGCACTGTTCCCGATGCAGGCCATGGCCCTGTCCGGGAACACAAGCTTCGTGCTCTGTACCGAAGGCGGTGCGCCTGCCGCGGATACGGTGTCGCAGAAGCTGTTCGGTAAGGCCAAGCCCGGCTTCATGGGGCTGAAGTGCGCCAATTGCGTCCTGGCCTCGATCACCGCCCTGCCCGTTCCCGCGCCGGTCTCGACGCCCATTGCCTATACGTCGGAACGCATCGCCTTCCAGGCTGCAAAGCCGGCGTCTCCCGTTCGCGCTCGCGCACCGCCGCGGCCCTTCTCCTGTGGACCTCCCGAAACCGTCGCAGCCTGATCCGCCGGCGCGTTCGCGCGCCCGTACACCAAGCTCTCCGAACGGTTCCTTCCTTTGAAAAAGCTCTCCCTGCGCCTCATGACGGCGCTTTTGGCCACCACGGCCCTGTCTTCCGTCGCCCACGCCGAAAGCGACGCCACCGAAATCGTCGTCACCGGCGTCCGGCCCGAAAAACCGCCCACGACGACCGAAGGCACGACGGCCGAGACCTTGTCGCGCACCACCAACCTCGTCACGCCCGAAGACACGCTGCGTTACCTGCCGAACCTGACGGTGCGCCAGCGCCACCTCGGCGATACGCAATCGCCCGTGACGACGCGGACGTCCGGCGTCGGCGCATCCGCGCGCAGCCTGATCTATGTCGACGGCATCCTGATCTCGGCGCTGATCGGCAACAATAACGGCAGCGCCTCGCCGAAATGGGGGATGATCGCGCCGGAAGCCATATCGCGCGTCGACGTCATGTACGGCCCGTTTTCTGCCGCCTATCCCGGCAATTCCATGGGCGCCGTCATCGAGGTGACGACGCGCATGCCCGAAACCCTTGAAGGCAGTCTTGAGGTCGAAGGCGCGTCGCAAAACTTCAAGAAATACGGCGACGACGACTCTTACGGCACCACCCACCTTGCCGGGTCGATCGGCGACCGTATCGGCCGCTTCGCCTGGCGCCTGAGCCTCAACCACCTCGACAGCCAGTCACAGCCCCTGTCCTATGTTGTGGCGTCGTCCGGAAGCGCTGGGAGTTTCAGTGATTTCAATCGTTTGGGGCAGGCGATTAAGGTTCTGGGTTCGTCCGGGCTTGAGCATCAGATCCAGGATACCCTGTCCGGCCGTTTGACCTACGATCTCGGCAACGCCACAACGGCAGCCTATACCTTTGGCCTGTTCGCAAACCGTGACAGCGCCCGCGCCAACACCTACCTGCACGACGGCACCTACACGTCGGGCTTCCTCAGCGGTGTCTATCGCCTTGAGGAAACGCAACTGGCGCAAGCGCTGTCCCTGGCCTCGCATACCAGCGGCGTTTTCGATTATGAGCTGGTGGTGACGGACTTCGACACGCTGAAAAGCCGCCAGCGCACGCCGACGGCCTTCGTCGCCGGCTGGCAGGACGGCGGTGCGGGCTCCGCCGTCGAACTCGACGGCACGGGCTGGACGACGCTCGACGCCAAGGGCATTTGGCGGCCGCAAGGCGTGAGCGGCGCGCATGTGGTGAGTTTCGGCGTGCACGGCGATCGCTTTGTCCTCGACAATCCGAAATACGCCCTGGCCAACTGGCAGACCGGCGACGACGGCGCGCTCCAGACGCTCAGCCAGGGGCAGACGCAAACGCTCGGCGCCTGGGTGCAGGATGCCTGGCGCCTGACGCCGCAGGTCAAGGCGACTTTGGGGCTGCGCTTCGACGACTGGCGCGCCAGCCATGGGCGGAACTATTCGCTTACGCCGGCACTCGATAAGGCCCAGCCCGAACGCCACGCCACCGCCGTGTCGCCCAAGGCGGTAGTGGCCTGGGCGCCTAGCGACGCCTGGACGTTCAAGGCCTCGGCCGGCGTCGCCTATCGCTTCCCGACGGTGACCGAGCTCTATCAGGCGGTGACGACCGGCGTGCAATTGTCGACGCCAGATCCCAGCCTGCAGCCGGAACGCGCCGTGTCGACCGAGCTGTCGGCCGAACGCACCTGGCCCAAGGCCAGTGTGCGTGTCTCGCTGTTCGACGAGCATATCGCCCATACCCTGCTGTCGCAGACGGGGACGTTGAACGGCTCTGCTGTCAGCTTCGTGCAGAATATCGACCGTACACGCGCCTCGGGCATCGAGCTGGTCGCGGATCGCCAGGACGTCCTGCCGGGCTTCGACCTGTCGGGTTGGGTGACATACGTCGATGCGCGCACCGATCGCGATGCAGCCTACCCGGCCGCCGAGGGCAAGCGCCTGCCGCAAATCCCGCGCCTGCGGGGCGCAGTGGTCGCGACGTGGCGGGCGACGCCCAGGCTCGATCTCAGCCTGGCGGCGCGTTACAGTGACCGTAGTTTCGCGACCATCGACAATGTCGATGTCTATGCCAACACGTACCAGGGCTTCAGCGGCTACTTCGTGATGGATGCCCACGTGCGGTATAAAATCGATCGCCACTGGACGCTCGACGGCGGCGTGACGAACCTCAACAACCGCAGCTATTTCCTGTTTCATCCGTTTCCGCAGCGGACTGTGGTGGTTGGGCTGAAGTACAGCTTCTGATTTGGTTGTGTTTTGAAAGCTAATGTTTATGAAGCTTGCGAATTTGTTTGATTTGCAAATTGCAAGCAATCCTTCCTTTCTTGTACCTCCCCGTTTTCGCAGAAAATGGGGAGGGGGACCGCACGAGCGAACCCTTGTGAAACAAGGGTGAGAGAGATGTGGTGGTGGGGTTTCTTGCTTACTTTCTAAGCGCCGGCGTTTCCGAAGAAAGCAAGATTCCCCACCACCACCCTTCGCTAACGCTACGGGCGGTCTGGCACGGGCCACCCCGCCCTCCCCATGCTGCGCACGGGGAGGTACAAAAGCGAAAAACCCGCTCCGGTGTCCCGGAGCGGGTTTATCATTTCAGCCTGTCAGCAGGCTTAAAGGTTGATCATCCGGCCGTCGGCGTCGAGCGAGGCTTCGAGGATCGCTTCCGACATGGTCGGGTGCGGGAAGACGGTGCCTTGCAGATCCTCTTCGGTCGCTTCCATGGTGATCGCCAGGCAGAAGCCCTGGATCATTTCGGTGACGTTGGCGCCGATCAGGTGCGCGCCCAGAAGCGCGCCGGTCTTCTTGTCGAACAGCACCTTGACGAAGCCGCCGGGTTCACCGGCCGCGATCGCCTTGCCGTTGGCCTTGAACGGGAAGCGGCCGATCTTGACGTCGATGCCCTTCTCCTTGGCGCCCTGCTCGGTCAGGCCGACGCTGGCCACTTCCGGGGTCGCGTAGGTGCAGCCCGGGATCGGCGGGTTGAGGTTCGACAGCTTCTTGCCGGCCATGTAGTCGGCGGCGTGGACCGCTTCGTGGCTGGCCTTGTGCGCCAGCCAGGGCGGGCCCGCGCAGTCGCCGATGGCGAACAGGCCCTTGACGTTGGTCTTGCCGTGGCTGTCGTTCTTGACGTGGCCGCGGTCCATCTCGACGCCCAGCTTGTCGAGGCCGATACCGTCGGTATTGGCGACGATGCCGACCGCGACGATGCAGCCTTCGGCGTTCAGGACTTCGGACTTGCCGGCGACTTCGACGGTTACGGCGACGGCGTCCTTGGTCTTTTCGACCTTGGTCACCTTGGCGCCGACGCGGAACTTGATGCCGCGCTTTTCGAACGCCTTGTGGGCTTCGGCGGACACTTCCTTGTCCTCGACCGGCAGGATGCGGTCGAGCGCCTCGATCACCGTGACGTCGGCGCCGAGCGAACGGTAGAAGCTGGCGAACTCGATGCCGATGGCGCCCGAGCCGATGACGACCAGCGACTTCGGCATGCTCTTGGGCGTCAAAGCGTTACGATACGTCCAGATGCGATCGCCGTCCGAAACGGCGCCGATGGCAGGGATTTCCCGGGCGCGGGCGCCGACCGCCAGCATGACGTTCTTGGCTTCGACCGTCTGCGTGCCGCCAGCATTGAGCTTGACGACGACCTTGGGGGCGTCCTTGCCGGGTTCCAGCGTGGCGAAGCCTTCGATCACATCGATCTTGTTCTTCTTCATCAGGTAGCCGACGCCGCCGTTGAGCTGCTTGGCGACCGCACGCGAGCGTCCGACGACCTTTTCGAAGTCGAAGCCCGGCTTTTCGCCGGTCAGGCCGTAGTCCGACAGATGGTTGATCTTGTCAAAGACTTCGGCCGACTTGAGCAGCGCCTTGGTCGGGATGCAGCCCCAGTTGAGGCAGATGCCGCCCAGCAATTCGCGCTCGACGATGGCGACCTTGAGGCCGTTTTGCGAGGCGCGGATGGCGCCTTCGTAACCGCCGGGGCCCGAACCGATCACTACGAGATCATAAGTCATGGTTCTTCAGCCCCTTACGCCAGCATCTTGATGGGATCTTCGATCAGCGGCTTGAAGGCGCTGATGAATTTCGCGCCGATCGAACCGTCGACGACGCGGTGGTCGCAGGTGAGCGTCACCGACATGACGGTCGCCACGGCCAGTTGACCGTTCTTGACGACGGCGCGTTGTTCGCCGGCGCCGACCGACATGATGCAGCCCTGCGGCTCGTTCAGGATCGAGGTGAAGGTCTTGATGCCGAACATGCCCAGGTTGGACACCGAGAAGGTGCCGCCCTGGAATTCTTCCGGCTTCAGCTTGCGGTCGCGGGCGCGCTGGGCCAGGTCCTTCATCTCGGTCGAGATTTCGGCCAGGCTCTTCGTTTCCGCCTTGCGCACGATCGGGGTGATCAGGCCGCCGTCGATCGCCACGGCCACCGCGATGTCCGCATTGTGGTGCAGCGCGATGCCTTCGGGCGTGTAGGACGCATTGGCTTCCGGCACCTGCTTCAGCGCCAGGGCCACGGCCTTGATGATCATGTCGTTGACCGAGACCTTGACGCCGCGCGATTCCAGCGCCGTGTTGATCTTGGCGCGCGCGGCCAGCAGGCTGTCGAGCTCGATATCGACGGTCAGCGGGAAGTGCGGGATGTCGCGGAACGACTCGGTCATGCGGCGGGCGATGACCTTGCGCATGCCGTCGAGCGGAAGCAGGTCGTAGGAGCCGGCGGGGATGCCCATCTGCTCGAGCGACTGGACCTTGCGCGGTTCGGCGCCGGACGCGGCAGCAGCCGGAGCCGCCTTGCCGCCACCGGTGCGTTGCGCTTCCTCGACGTCGCGCTTGATGATGCGGCCGCGCGGGCCCGTGCCCTTGATGGCCTTGAGGTCGAGATTGGCCATCTGCGCCAGGCGGCGGGCCAAAGGCGACGCCGCGACTCTGGTGCCCGAAGCGGCGGCGGGTGCCGACGCCGCGGCCGGAGCAGCAGCAGGCGCGGCAGCCGTTTTCGGGGCTTCCGCAACAGCCGGGGCCGCGGCAGGCGCAGCCTTCGGTGCCGGAGCGGCCCCGCCCTCGCCCTTCAGACGGGCGATCGGGGTGTTGACCTTCACGCCTTCGGTGCCGGCGGCGACGAGGATTTCCTCGACCACGCCCTCATCGACGGCTTCGACCTCCATGGTCGCCTTGTCGGTCTCGATTTCGGCGATGACGTCGCCGGCATTGATCGTGTCGCCCACCTTGACGTGCCACTTGGCGAGGATGCCCTCTTCCATAGTCGGCGACAGGGCTGGCATCAAAATGTCAGTCATTTCAAATTATTCCCTGTAAGACTTAACGGTAACACACGGCCTTGACGGCCTTGACGATCTTTTCGACCGACGGCACGACAAGCGCTTCGAGGTTGGCGGCGTAAGGCATGGGCACGTCTTCCTGGTGCACGCGCAGCGGCGGCGCATCGAGATCGTCGAAAGCGTGTTCGACGACGCGGGCGGCGACTTCGGCGCCGATACCGCACGGGCCCCAGCCTTCTTCGACCGTGACCAGACGGTTGGTCTTGCGGACCGACGTCAGGATGGTTTCGGTGTCGAGCGGACGCAGGGTGCGCAGGTTGACGACTTCGACGTCGATGCCTTCGGCGGCCAGTTGTTCGGCGGCCTTGAGCGCGAAACCGACCATGCGCGAGTGCGCGGTGATCGTGACGTCCTTGCCTTCGCGCTGGATCTTGGCCTTGCCGATCGGCAGGACGAAGTCGTCCATCTGCGGGATTTCGAACTCGTTGCCGTACATCATCTCGTGTTCGAGGAAGACGATCGGGTTCGGATCGCGGATGGCGGCCTTGAGCAGACCCTTGGCGTCGGCCGCATCATACGGCGCGACGACCTTCAGGCCGGGCACGTTGGCGTACCAGGCCGAATAGTCCTGGCTGTGCTGGGCGGCCACGCGGGCGGCGGCGCCGTTCGGGCCGCGGAAGACGATCGACGACTTGATCTGGCCGCCGGACATATACAGCGTCTTGGCGGACGAGTTGATGATGTGGTCGATGGCCTGCATGGCGAAGTTGAACGTCATGAACTCGACGATCGGCTTCAGGCCCGCCATGGCGGCGCCCGAACCGATACCGGCAAAGCCCATTTCGGTGATCGGGGTGTCGATGACGCGGCGCTCGCCGAACTCCTGCAGGAGGTCGCGCGAGACCTTGTAGGCGCCCTGGTACTGGGCGACTTCCTCGCCCATCAGGAAGACCGCTTCGTCGCGGCGCATTTCCTCGGCCATGGCGTCGCGGAGCGCGTCGCGGACGGTGATCTTGACCATCGGCGTGCCTTCCGGGATTTCCGGATCGCGGGCTTCGGCCTTGGGGGCAACCGGGGTAGCGGCCGGCGCGGCCTCTTCAGCCTTCGGGGCCTCAGCGGCCGGGGCGGCAGTAGCGGGCGCGGGGCTGGCCGAGGCGCCGCCTTCCAGGCGGGCGATCGGCGTATTGACCTTGACGCCTTCGGTGCCGGCCTCGACCAGGATGGCCTCGACCTTGCCTTCGTCGACGGCTTCGACTTCCATCGTCGCCTTGTCGGTTTCGATTTCGGCGATCACCTGACCGGCCGTGATTTCGTCGCCAGCCTTGATCAGCCACTTGGCGAGCGTGCCCTCCTCCATCGTCGGAGACAGGGCGGGCATAAGAATGTCAGTCATGGAGAATTATGCCTCGAGATAAACTTCGGTATAAATTTCGGACGGGTCGGGTTCGGGCGAGGTCTGGGCGAATTCGACCGCTTCCATCACGATCGCCTTCACTTCGCCGTCGATGGCCTTCAGTTCGTCCTCGGCAACGCCCTGCTGTTCCAGCATCTGCTTGATGTGGTCGATCGGGTCGCGCGTCGACTTGACGGTATCGACCTCTTCCTTGGAACGGTACTTGGCCGGGTCGGACATCGAGTGGCCGCGGTAACGGTAGGTCTTCATTTCCAGGATGTACGGGCCCTTGCCCGAACGGGCGTGCTCGGCAGCGCGCTGGGCGGCTTCGCGGACGGCGAAGACATCCATGCCGTCGACCGTCTCACCCGGGATGCCGAAGCTGGCGCCGCGTTGCGACAGGTTGACGGTGGCCGAGGCGCGGGCAAGCGAGGTGCCCATGGCGTATTCGTTGTTTTCGATGACGTACACGACCGGCAGCTTCCACAGCTGGGCCATGTTGAAGCTCTCATACACCTGGCCCTGGTTGGCGGCGCCGTCACCGAAGTAGGTGAACGAGACATTGCCGTTGTTCTTGTACCAGTCGGCGAAGGCCAGACCCGTACCCAGGCTGACCTGGGCGCCGACGATGCCGTGGCCGCCGAAGAAGCCGGCTTCGATGTCGAACATGTGCATCGACCCGCCCTTGCCCTTGGACGTCCCGCCCGAACGGCCGGTCAGTTCGGCCATGACGGCCTTGGGGTCCATGCCGGCGGCCAGCATGTGGCCGTGGTCGCGATAGCCCGTGATGACCTGGTCGCCCTTGTTGGCCGCGGCGTACATGCCGACCGCGACGGCTTCCTGGCCGATATAGAGGTGGCAGAAGCCCCCGATCAGACCCATCCCGTAGAGCTGGCCTGCGCGCTCTTCGAAGCGGCGGATCAGGACCATTTCCCGGTAGAATTTCAGCAGTTCGTCCTTCGACGTGTTACGCAAGGCCGGGCTTGCGCCGTCGTTGCCTTTGGTGCTGGTCTGGGCGGCACGCGCCATGGACACCTCCTCAATATATGAACTGGCCGGAAAGAACGCTCGGCCTCCAGAAGTCATCTCAGCGCGTGAAAATGCCGCGCGAAGGGGCCGGAAAGCCACGCCTTATTCGCGTCGTCGTCTCTCGGGCACCTCCCTTTAGGAGAACCGTGCCCCGGCGTAAAGTGGTATTAAAAGATCAGGACGCGACGTTGCTGGTCGTGTCGTAACGAATGACGTAGGCATTCGGCTCGGTCAGGCCGAGCAGCAGGCGCGCACGTTCTTCCAGCAAATCCTTGGAAAGATTGTCCGAACGTAAGTATTTGGCACGGGCCTCCAGGTCGGCACGCTGGACTTTAAGTTGAGCCAGCTGCTTTTCCTTCACGACCAGGTCTTTGTCGCGCGATTCCTGAGAAAAGAAACCCTTCTCGCCCGTCAGATATTGCGAGCATACATAGATGAGGACCAGCGCAATAGCTATAGTCGGCAAATATGGGCGCAATCTGAACAGCATGACTTACGTCCTTCTGGACACAGGTAGGCGACGGATGAAACCTTTTTCCGCCTTTCTGGTTAACAAACTGTTGCGAAACATGTCGGAGAAATGAGAAAAATTTATCGAAATCCGAGAGTTGCGCCCACGGATTCATCACGGCGTTTTTATCAAAACTGTCAAATAGCGACTCGAGGCGGCCCACAACTGCGGCTTTCGTCCCGGAATATGGGCCGATTCAAAGGTTAACTGAAAACTAATGTGTAAAGCCCCGATTCCAATAAACGTATCCGATAGGCTTATTCGGTAGCGTTCGAGGTATAGCGCAAGTTTAGCGCCCTCACCTTTGCGGTTAAAATCGCCATGACCTTTGCTTGATGCAGGATTTCCCGCTGCAACGACGGTCCCCCCTTCCGTCTGGCTCGGCTTGACGCCGATCCAGCCACCTTCCCCGTAAACGGGGCAGGAGGGAGCTTGAATAACTTCTCCTTCCCCGTTTACGGGGAAGGTGGCGCGAGCGGAGCGAGTGACGGAAGGGGGGATGCTGGCGTGGCAAGAAGCGCTTGCGCTTCCAACGTATATGACGCCGATCTAATCGTCGTCGTCGACTTCAAGCAACCCAAGACCACCTAGACTGCGGATGTGCGACAGGCCCAGGGTATCGAATTCGTCGAGTCCCGGATCGGCCGTGATGCCCAACGCACGGATCGCCGTATTAATCGGGCTGCAGTGCCCGACCTCTTCGGCGAATTCAGGCTCCGCCATGAAGACCGGTTCGTGGCCCGGTATGTAGATGGCCGCCGTCTGGACGCCCGTGCCGCCGTGGTAAAGCGTCTCGATGTAGGCGAAGGCCAGCCGCCGGCCCAGTTCCGCGAAGATACCTTCAAGTTCGGGCCTTATGTACAGGAAGCCTTCTCTGACATCGGGAAGAGCAAGGTAGTCGCGGGCCCGCCGCAGGGTTTCAGGCTCGGCGACACCGATGATCGCCATTCCGTGATGGAGCTGTATGAGCGGCGCCTCCCATGTGAGGGTCGCGATTTCCTGAACGACCTCTACAGTCCCGATGATTCCGTTGATCATGTGCGGCATAGCGTTCCCCCAAATAAAACGAGGGCGTGAAGCCGGAACTTCACGCCCTCCATCATCATATCGTCCCGTCGCCCGCTTAGCAGCGGATGACGCCGACGCCGGCATAGACGGCTTCGTCGTCGAGCATCGATTCGATGCGCAGGAGCTGGTTGTACTTGGCCAGCCGGTCCGAACGGGCCAGCGAGCCGGTCTTGATCTGACCGCAGTTCATGGCGACCGCCAGGTCGGCGATCGTCGAATCCTCGGTCTCGCCCGAACGGTGCGACATCACGCTGGTGTAGCCGGCGCGGTGCGCCATATCGACGGCGTCCATGGTTTCCGACAGGGTGCCGATCTGGTTGACCTTGACCAGGATCGAGTTGGCCATGCCTTCGACGATGCCGGTTTCCAGGCGGTCCGGATTGGTGACGAACAGATCGTCGCCGACCAGCTGGATGCGGTCGCCGAGGTGCTCGGTCAGCAGCTTCCAGCCTTCATAGTCGTCTTCGGCGCAGCCGTCTTCGATCGAGCAGATCGGGAAGCCGTCGGCCAGCTTGACCAGGTAGTCGACCATGCCGGCCTGGTCGAGGATCTTGCCCTCGCCCGTCATGTTGTACTTGCCGTCCTTGAAGAACTCGGTCGAGGCGACGTCCATGGCCAGCCAGAAGTCGGAGCCGGCCTTGTAGCCCGCCTGCTCGCCCGCCTTCATGATGAAGGTCAGGGCTTCTTCGGCCGAGGCCAGGTTCGGGGCGAAGCCGCCTTCGTCGCCGACATTGGTGTTGTGGCCGGCTTGCTTCAGGCCCTTCTTCAGCGAGTGGAAGATTTCGGCGCCCATGCGCAGTGCTTCGGAGAACGACTCGGCGCCCGCCGGGACGATCATGAATTCCTGGATGTCGATGGGGTTGTCGGCGTGGGCGCCGCCGTTGATGATGTTCATCAGCGGCACGGGCAGAACGCGGGCCGACAGGCCGCCGACATACTTGTACAGCGGCAGGCCGCTCGACAGGGCGGCGGCGCGCGCCGTGGCCAGCGAGACGCCCAGGATGGCGTTGGCGCCCAGGCGCGCCTTGTTCGGCGTGCCGTCGAGATTGATCAGGGTTTGGTCGAGGCGGCGCTGATCCAGCGCTTCGAAGCCCGACAGGGCATCGAGGATTTCACCGTTGACCGCGTCGACTGCCTGGCGCACGCCCTTGCCGCCGTAGCGCTTGGGATCGTTGTCGCGCTTTTCCACGGCTTCGTGCGCGCCCGTCGAGGCGCCCGACGGCACGGCAGCGCGGCCGAAGCTGCCGTCATCGAGCGTCACATCGACTTCGACCGTGGGATTGCCACGCGAGTCGAGGATTTCACGGGCGGCGATATCGATGATTTCGGGCATGTAGGGCGTCCTGCTATATGAGAGTCGGGAATATCCGCGCCCCCTTAGCAAGGCTGGCCCCCCTAAGCAACCCTTGGGGCAACCCTAAGGGGCGACAGTATAGCCGTCCGACGGCGAAACCCAGATCACGGGCTGGTCCTGTTCGGGCTGGCGCTTGCCGTCCATGCTGGCCTGGGCCGTCAGCTTGCCCGAAGCGTCGGGGGTGTAGACCGTGCAGATTTCATGGCCGATGACCGGTGTCAGCGCCTGGGTGATCGAATTGAGCACGGGGCCGGCCTCGTCCGGTGTCATGACGTGGTCGCCGACCGTCACCTTGCCGGCGGCGATGTCCTCGGCACGGATCGCGCCACACACCGCATTGTCCTTGATGGTGACGCGCGTGGTCGTCTCCAGCGTCACCGCCGGCACCTTGTTGATCAGAACCACGGCCTTGTTGTCGAAGCCGCCGTCGTCGCGCGCCACATAGTACGCCACGGATGCACAGACTTTTCGCGCCGTGTCGGGCGCATAGCACTGGATCTGGCCGCTGGCGGCCGGGGTCAGGGGCGAGGCATAGGCGGCGCTTGCGGCGGCCAGGGCAAGCAGAATCATCGTCGTCTCCGCGTGTGTTCAGGTTTTGCGCTTTTTCGCTTTGTCGCGCATCCCGAAAAGTGCGTCACACGTTTCGGGATGCGCTTAGTGACGATCATCTTGTGGCGACACGATGGCCGGAATGAAAAAGGACGCGGACCGGAGCCCGCGCCCTTCCCTTAATCAATGCGCCAGTTCGGCCAATTCCGTTGCCGGATTGACGGGCTTGTGGTTTTTCCAGACCTCGACATGGAGGTGCGGGCCTGTCGATGTGCCGGTATTGCCGGATGTCGCGATCGGCTGGCCGGCAACGACGGTGTCACCGACTTTCACGGTCTGGGTGTCGAGGTGGGCGTAGCGCGTCATCAGTGTGTTGCCGTGGTCGATTTCCACCACCTTGCCGTAGTGTTCGTGGTCGTAGACGGCGCTGACAATGCCGTCGCCGGCGGCTTTGACGGCGGTGCCGACCGGTGCCTTGAAGTCGACGCCGTTGTGGTAGCCGGGTTTGCCGGTGAACGGATCCTTGCGCGGACCAAAGGCATTGGTCATGGGCAAGTCGATCGGCCGGGCGGTCAGCTTGCCGACGACCGGCGCCGGTTTGGCCGGTGCGGCGCTTGCCGTGGGCGCGGCCACGGGCGCCGCGGCTGGTTCCTGCACCTGCGACCAGGCGAACTGCGCCAGGCCGAGCGGCAAGACCAGGGCGGCCGCCACCGCGGCCACGAGCAGACGCGGCTTGCGCGTTTTGCCGGGCGGTTGCATAATTTCACTAATTCTCATGCGGTAATCTCCAGATTTTTCGGGTGAGAAGGCCGTCGGAGCGTATTGCCGTACGTCTCCGGCGGCATGCTTCAGGACCCTGACCAAGGCTTCGGCATAGGTCCTGCGCATTTCGGGCGCGGTTGCGACGACCGCGGCGTCGCAGGCGAGTTCGGCGGCCAGGCGGCAGGTCTGCGTCTGGCGGCGAACGAAGGGATTGAACCAGAAGACCGCGTCGATGGCCGCCAGCGTCACGAACCAGCGCGCGTCCCCGCGCTTCAGGTGTTCGCGTTCGTGGCGCAGGATCATCTGCACCTGCGCGTGCGACAGGCAATCGATCAGGCTCTCGGGCATGAGGATGGTGGCGCGGCCGAAGGCCAGCGGAGTCGTCTTGACGGGCGTCAGCCGCACGCCCTTGCCCCAGTCGGCGGCCGGGCGCGATTTCGACGCCAGGCGGCCCAGCCGGACCAGGCCCAGGGCCAGGCGCGCGGCGTGGAGCGCCAGTCCCGCGCCGTAGAGTGTCAGGCCGGCCATGACGGCCCACGGCATCCAGTCGATGTGCGGCTTCACCACACCGGTTACGGCGACCGGCGCAATGGGCGCGACCACGGCTTCGCCGATCTTTGTGATGGGCAGGGCCTGCACGGGCAGGCTGAAGGATATGAAGCGTGCCGCCACGGCCATCGCCAGGCCGACGAAAACCGGCAGGAGCATCAAGGCCAGGTGGCGCTTTTCTGTTTTGTCATCAAGATATTGCGGGCCGTTCCTCAGGGCCGGAATACGCTTGAGCACAGCCACGGCGGCCGACCACAGGAACGGCACGACCAGGATGACGAGAACCCCCGTATACATCTCATTCCCCCTCTTGCAGGCGCTTCAGCAGGTCTTCGAGTTCGTCGATCTCCTCGGGTGAGATCAGCTTGCTGCCGGCGAAGGCCGCGGCCGGCAGCGGCGCGTCCATGCCCAGCACGTCGCGGGCAAAGGCCGTGCTGAGCGCGGCGAGGGTTTCGAGCTTGCCCTGCCCCGCCACATAGGTCTTGAGGCCGTGGACCGCCTCGACGCGCACCAGGCCCTTTTCCTGCATGCGGTCCAGCGTCTTGCGCGTGGCGGAATAGGACCAGCCGGTTTCGGCTTCGCTGGCGTCCTGAAGCTCCCGGGCGCTCATCCGGCCCTCGCGCCACAGATGATGCAGCAGCTTCAGCTCATAGTCGCTGGGTCGGATCATTCTATTCCCCTGGTGTCTGTGCGACATGTGTCGCATACGTGCGACGGGGAGTCAATCGCCGAAAAGCGCGCTGATCTCCGCCGGTGTCCTGAACAGGTGGTCGGGTCGCTCGGTGGCCAGACGGGCCGGCGCGGCGTAGCCCCAGGTTACGGCGCCGGCGACAATCCCGCAGGCGCCCGCCGCATCGATGTCGCGGACCTCGTCTCCGATCGCCAGGGTTTCTTCCGGCCTTACCCCGGCGGCCTTCATCACCGTCCGGAACTTCGCCACCTTGCCGAACAAGGAAGAACCGCAGGCAAGGTGGCCGACACGCTGTGCGCTCGGCCCCAGAACGGCTTCGACATTGGTGCGTGCGTTGGAGGTAACGACGGCGATCTCCACGCCCTGCCCCGCCAGATGGTCCAGCACCGCGGCCATGCCGTCGAACAGCTTTATGCGGTGAAGGTCCTTGCCCTGCAGCGTCCGCGCATGGGCGGCGATCATCGGCACCTTCCACAACGGCACGCCATGGCGGCGCATCAGCTCGCGCGCGTCGAGATGACGCAGGGCCTCGATATTCGAGCGGTCGAGCTTTCGGAAATCGAAACGTTCGGCCACTGCGTCGAAGACGTCGAGAAACCACGGGAAGGAATCGGCCAGCGTCCCGTCGAAATCGAAGATGACCAACCTTATCGCCATGCCTGCCCCTGAAACGAAAAACGCGGGCCTTTGCGGGCCCGCGTCCTTATACGTATCGGATGCCGAAGAGATCAGTCGTTCTTCGGCGTCAGGACCTGGCGGCCCTTGTACATGCCGGTCTTCAGGTCGATGTGGTGCGGACGGCGCAGTTCGCCGGTGTCCTTGTCTTCGGTGTAGGCATTGGCGCCCAGGGCGTCATGCGAGCGGCGCATGTTGCGACGCGAGGGCGAGGTTTTGCGCTTGGGTACGGCCATGTCCGTCTCTCTTTTCTGGTCGAAGGCCCAACGCTCGACCGGAGCATCAAGGCACACAAATATGGGTCGGCCCAAATCGTCGGGCCGGAAGGCGCGCCTTATGCCCCAAGTCGGGCTTGGGATCAAGGCCTTTATTGGCTTTTTCAGGCCTGGACCGGCGTCGCGGCTTTAAGGCGTTCCAGCCGTTGCCAGGCCTGTTCCGCCTGCCCTGCGTCAAAGGTCCGCGGACTGCGATAGGTCTTGCCGTCGAGCAGGGTCATGGTGACGCCATAGGCGACGCGGCCGCCATTGTCGTCATAATTGTACTGCTCGCGCGTCAAGGTCTCGATCTCGCCGGCCCGGACGCGCAGGTCCTTCTGCCACGAGGTCAGGCTGAGCAGCCGGATACGCACGCCGTCGTCGCCGATCTTCCATTCGCGGTGCCGGCCGACGCAGGCCCAGACGATGACGAACAGCGACAGGGGCATGGCGACGATCATCAGAAGCCCGAAGCCGAGCGGTGATTCCTTGCCCGACGATACGCCCGGCCATTCGCTCCAGGCGCTGGCGATCGTCGCTGCCGCCAGGACCACCCCTACCAGGAAATAGAGCGTCCGTACGGTGGCGCCCAGGTCATCCTTCAGTTTCATGCCGTTACCCCTTTTGATTCGGGTGTCGAACCGGACACAGTGTGACAGGATGATAAAAGCGACGGCCCGGTCTGACCAGACCGGGCCGTGCAAATGGTTATGAACCGTTGCGCTTGGGAAACAGCTCCTTGTTCGGATTGAAGCCGCGGCGCCTTGTGCAGCGACAGGTTGCCCCTTCCGTCATCCGCCGCTTGGACAGCGGCGTCTGCCACCTTCCCCGCTCCGCAGGGAAGGAATTAAGCCGTTAAAACGCCCTTCCTTCCCCTTTTAAGGGGAAGGTGGCTGGGTCGGCGTCAAGCCGATCCAGACGGAAGGGGGAAGCGGCCGCATTCAGCAAGTGCTGGCGATTCCGCTTTAGCTCTCATACTTTACAGTTGCGCCGAAGCCTCGATCTCGACCAGCCACTCCGGATTGATCAGGGCCGAGGTGCCGATGAAGCTGCACGCCGGACGGATGTCGCCGAACAGTTCGCCGTGGGCGCGGGCAGCGTCCTTCCAGGTCGACATGTCGGTCAGGAAGATACGCGTGCGGATGATGCTGGCGGCCGTGCCGCCGGCGTCCTCGACCGCCTTGATGATGATTTCCAGCGCGGCTTTCGTTTGGGTGTAGGCATCGCTGCCCGCGACCTTGCCGTCCTTGATCGGCGCCGTGCCCGACACTTCGATACGGTCGCCGTGACGCACGGCGCGGGAAAAGCCGATCTCGCCTTCGAAAGGCGAGCCGGAGGAGATCAGTTGACGCATAATGTCCTCTTGGATTTGGGGCGGATTATACCAGCCGGCTGCGGTCGACGGCGGCGGCGATGAAGCTCTTGAACAGCGGATGCGGCTGGAAGGGCCGCGACTTGAGCTCGGGGTGATACTGGACGCCGATGAACCACGGATGGTCGTCGCGCTCGACGATTTCCGGCAGCAGGCCGTCCGGCGACATGCCCGAGAATTTCAGCCCGCAGGCCTCGAGCCTGGGGATGTAGTCGCGGTTGACTTCGTAGCGGTGACGGTGGCGTTCCGAGATGTGCTTGCCGCCGTAGATTTCGGCGACCTTCGAGCCTTCCGACAGGGCCGCGTCGAAGGCGCCCAGGCGCATGGTGCCGCCCAGGTTGCCGCCGTTGCGGCGCGTTTCCAGCTCATTGCCGTTCAGCCATTCCGTCATCAGGCCGACGACGGGTTCTTCCGTCTGGCCGAACTCGGTCGACGATGCCTTGCCGATGCCCGCCAGGTGGCGCGCCGTTTCCAGCACCGCCATCTGCATGCCGAAACAGATGCCGAAATACGGAATGTCGTTTTCGCGCGCGAATTTCGCCGCCGCGATCTTGCCCATGGCGCCGCGTTCGCCGAAGCCGCCCGGCACCAGGATGGCGTGGGTGTTTTCCAGGCGCTGGCGCACGACGTGCGGATCGCCTTCGAATTCCGAGGCCTCGACCCAGTCGATCGAGACGCGGACATTGTTGGCCATGCCGCCGTGATAGATGGCTTCGATCAGCGACTTGTAGGCGTCCTTAAGCACGGTGTACTTGCCGACGACGGCGATCTGCACTTCACCGTCCGGGTGCTGGTACAGGTTCGACAGGTTTTCCCAAAGCTTCAGGTCGATCTCGCCGCGTTCTTCGACGCCGAAGACGTCGAGCACTTCGGTATCCAGGCCCTGGCGGTGATAGTCGATCGGCACGGCGTAGATATTGGGCGAATCCATCGCCTGGATGACGGCCGACGGGCGCACGTTACAGAACAGGCCGATCTTGCGGCGCTCTTCCACCGGGATTTCCTGCTCGCAGCGGCACAGCAGGATGTCGGGCTGGATGCCGATGCCGCGCAGTTCCTTGACCGAGTGCTGGGTCGGCTTGGTCTTCATCTCGCCGGCCGTCTTGACGAAGGGCAACAGCGTCAGGTGGACGAAGCAGGTCATGCGGCGCGGCAGTTCCTGGCCGAGCTGGCGGATGGCTTCGAAGAACGGCAGGCCCTCGATGTCGCCGACCGTGCCGCCGATTTCGACCAGCACGAAGTCGGCGTCGCCGGCATCGGCCAGGACGAACTGCTTGATCTGGTCGGTGACGTGCGGGACGACCTGGACGGTGGCGCCGAGATAGTCGCCGCGGCGCTCCTTTTCGATGATGTTCGAATAGATGCGCCCCGTCGTGATGTTGTCCATCTTGGTGGCGGAAACACCGGTGAAGCGTTCGTAGTGACCGAGGTCGAGATCGGTTTCGGCGCCGTCGTCGGTGACGAAGACTTCGCCGTGCTGATACGGGCTCATCGTGCCCGGGTCGACGTTGAGATAGGGGTCGAGCTTGCGCAGGCGGACCTTGAAGCCGCGCGCCTGGAGCAATGCACCGAGGGCCGCCGAGGCGAGCCCCTTGCCAAGCGAAGAGACCACCCCACCGGTGATGAATACATAACGGGCCATGGCCGGCAGAATCCTGAATTCAATGTCGCGCGAATCGGCAGTACCGGGTTCGCGCATAACTATCATAAGAAAGCGGCCCCCGAAATCCTGGGAGCCGCTGGGACATCGTGTAGTCGCTGCTTACTGCGACGAGGCGGGCGACGTGGCCGCCGGTGTGGTCGACGCCGAGGAAGACGGCGCCGCCGAAGTACTGTGGACCGAAGACGCGCTGGACGCCGACGCCTTGTGGGCGGGCTTGGGCGCTGCCGGCTTGGGCGTGTCCGAAGCCGACGAAGACGAGGTCTTCGAAAGATTGACGGCATCGGTTGTCGTCTGCTTGGGCATCGACAGGTTGAGCGACGGGCCGAGCGAACCCGCCGGAGCCAGATTAGACTTCATGGCCGGGGCGACGGACTTGGTTGCGGCGGACGACGAAGACGAAGGCGCCTCAGCGCCCGCCAGCGGCAGGTTGTTCAGCGACGGAGCGGCCGAAGCCGGCGCTGCCGGGGCGGTGGCGGCGGGAGGCTGGGCGCTTTGCGGCGCCAGCGGATTGACCGGCAGCTTGGACGCGTCGACCTGATCGGCAGCCGAGGTCTGCTTGCTGGTCAGGTTGCCGACGATGGTCAGCCCGATCGAGTTGGCGAAGAACAGGATGCCGAAGATGGCCGTCAGCCGCGTCAGCAGGTTACCCGCGCCGCGCGCCGACATGAAGCCCGACGGACCGCCGCCCATGCCGAGGGCGCCGCCTTCGGAGCGCTGGATCAAAACCAGCCCGGCAAGCGAGAGGCAGATCAGGATTTGGATGGTCAGCAGGATGTAAAATAACATCGGGCCTCTTCTACAGCGCGCTTGGGGCGAAACCAAAAGAATACCGTGCGCTCCGAATCCATCGGACCGCCGGCAACGAAATTCCGCTGGGCCTTAGCACCGCCGGTGACAAATGGCCAGAGCGGATTTCCGCATTGACAACAGATTTGTAACGGCGGGGCCGATTGCAAGGCCCCGCCGTATTTTAAACGGGCGCCGTATGCGCCGCGGCGATGATCGGCAGAAAGGTTTCCGCCTTCAGCGAAGCCCCGCCGACCAGTGCGCCCGACACGCCTTCCAGCGCCAGGAGCGTGGCGGCGTTGCTTCCATTGACCGAGCCGCCGTACAACAGCTGCGGCTCGTGCTGGATCCTGAAGCGACGGTTGAGGAACTCGCGAATTAACGCAAAGGCTTCAAGGATTTGTGCATCCGTTGCGATCAGGCCGGTTCCGATGGCCCAGACGGGTTCGTAACTGACGTGGAAGCGCGCGCCGTTGAGATCGTCGGGCAGGCTGTCGGTCAATTGCCGCGTCAGCACCTGGCGCGTCAGGCCCTGCTGGCGCTGGTCGAGGGTCTCGCCGATGCAGATGATGGGCTCCAGCCCCGCCTTCAGCGCGGCGACGGCCTTTTTCGCCACCAGGGCGCAGGGCTCGAGGTGGCCGTGGCGGCGTTCGCTGTGGCCAAGCAGGATCATGCTGGCGCCGGCGTCCTTCAGCATGGCGGCCGAGATGTCGCCCGTAAAAGGACCGGAATCGGCATGGTGGCAGTCCTGGCCACCCAGGATGACCTGGGTGCCGGCAAGGGCGTCGGCAAGGCGGGGCAAAAGGGTCGCGGGCGGAAAGAGGGCGACGCGCGCGTGAAAGTCGCGGCTCCCTTCCGCAATGGCGCGGGCGACCGGAATGTGGTCTTTGAGACCATTCATTTTCCAGTTGGCCGCGATCAGGTGTCGATGTGGCATTGGGCTCGTGTTGTTTTGTGTTTTTGAGTGCGCATGCCCGGACGGCCGGTGGCTCGGCCCGTCAGTGTCCGTCATGCCGCACTGCAAAACATAGACCGGGAATGGTCTCGGGGCCAAGAAAAAACCTTAATGACGAGAATAGATTTCGGTCTTCCGCTACAAATTCTCTTTGAAACGATGACGATCGTGCCGTAAGAGACGCTACTCTGAATTCGGCATTATGCCATAATGTGAAATCGAGCGGGCGTAAAAGCCTGCCGCCTTGCAAGGACCTGGACCTGAGCGCATGATCAGCATCTTCCGCGAGTTCACCAAATCGAAGGTGTTCACCCTCCTGATGGGCCTCTTGATCGCTTCGTTCGCGGTCTTCGGGCTGCGCGATGTGTTCAACGGCGTCGGCGACAACAATGTCGTGACGGCCGGCAGCCGCGGCATCTCGACGGCCGAATTCAAGACCATGTTCGACCGCTACAAGCAGCAATACCCGCAGGAACACAACGGCCAGGCTCTCTCCAACGAGGAGTTCGTCGCCCAGAAGCAGCACCTCCAGATGCTGGACCAGCTGGCCGGGCAGGAATCGCTGGCCGCCTGGTTCGACAAGCAGGGCGTCATTGCTTCCGCCAAGCTGGTCGTCGACCAGCTGAGCCAGATCCAGGCCTTCGTCAATCCGGCCACGGGCCGTTTCGACAAGAACACCTACCATCAGGTCCTGATGGAGCGGCAGCTCGATTCGAAAATGGTCGAGGGGCAGATCGCCGACGAGATCGTGACGCAGCAGTTCGGCCACGCCGCCGTCGCCGGCCTGAAATCTCCGCGTATCTACGCCCTGGCCGAAGCCGCCCTGGGCGCGCAGACGCGCGACTTCAGCTACACCATCGTCCAGCCCGACAGGAACGCCCTGCCCCAGCCGACCGAGGCCGACATCGCGGCTTTTTACAAGGCACACCTTGATATCCTGACCGTACCGGAAACCCGCAAGGCCGAAATGATCGTGCTGTCGCCGGAACAGTTCGCCGCCGCCATTCCGGTCAGCGACGACGAACTGCACAAGGCCTATGAGGCGCAACTGCCGACCTTGCGCGTCGCCGAAACGCGTACCTTCGTCGAAATCACCGCACCCGACATGGCTTCGGCCAACGCCATTTCCACGGCCCTGAAGGCAGGCCAGTCGCCGGACGTCGTCGCCAAGGCGAACAAGGGCACCGTCATCACCTATGACAACAAGCCGCAGTCGGCCGTGTCCGACGGCAAGCTGGCCGACGCCATCTTCAAGCTGCAGTCCGGCCAGGTATCGGGACCGATCCAGGGCGACCTCGGCATCGCCGTCGTCCGCATGGGCAACATCAATATCGGCTCGACGCCGTCCTTCGAAAGCGTCAAGCCGAAGCTTACGGCCGATCTCCGCACCGACCGCGCCAAGGACCAGCTCAACAAGGTCTCGCACCAGCTGGCCGACGCCCTCAACGCCGGCCAGGACTTCGAGGCCACGGCGCAGAAGCTGGGCCTGAAGATCAATCCGCTGCCCGACCTGACCCAGGACGGCCGCTTCATCGCCGTGCAGAACGGCCGCCAGGGGTGGGACAGCAGCTATCAGGAACGCTTCCCGCAGGTCGTCAAGGCGATTTACGCCCTGCAGCCCGGCGCCGTGTCCGAGGTCGAGGAATTCGGCCAGGGCCAGTACTTCGCCCTCAAGCTGGTCAGCGTGAAGCCGGCCGCCGCCCCGCCGATCGCCACCCTGCACGACGTGCTGGTCCAGCAATGGCAGGTCGAGAAATTGCAGGCGTCGCTGGGCGATCTCGCCCAGAAGGCCGCCGACCGCGTCAACAAGGGCGAGCCGCTGGCCAAGGTGGCCGCCGACATGAAGCTCCTGCCCGTCAAGACGGAAGCCGGCCTCGACCGCCAGAAGGCCCAGCAGGCCATGGGCCAGCTGGCCGGCCGCATCTTCTACGCCAAGCCCGGTGAAGCCTTCCAGATGCAGGTGGGGCAAGCCGCCTACCTGGTCGGCCGCGTCGACGCCACGCACCAGCCGGACGCCGCCACCATCAACACCCAGGCGGCCATGATCCGTCCGCAGATGGCCCGCTCCTTCGCCGGCGACCTGTTCAGCCTGACCCAGGCGACGGCGCGCAGCACCATCAAGCCGAAGGTCTATCCGAAACTGGCGCTTCAGGCGCTGGGCGTCAGCTCCACCGATGACACCAAGGACGGCGATACGCCGAAGAAGCCGTGACCGCAGCCGCGTCCCAGAAGTTAAGTTCGCAATCCACGCAGAGCGCCTTTGAAAAGCAGTACAATGCGGGCCTGCCCTATGTGATCTGGCGCACGCTGATAGACGATGTCGAGACGCCGGTTTCGGCCTACCTCAAGCTGGGCCGCCAGCGGCCGTTCAGCTTCCTGTTCGAGTCGGTCGAAGGCGGCGCCCTGTCGGGCCGCTATTCGATCCTGTCCCTGGAACCCGATCAGGTGTGGCGCTGTTTCGGCGAACGTGCCGAACTGGCCTGCGGCGCGGATATCGCCGCGGGCACGTACACCGCCGAAAGCCTGCCGACGCTCGACAGCCTTCGCGCCTTCGTCGCCGCCAACCGCATGGAGATCCCCGAAGGGCTGCCGCCCATGGTATCGGGTATCTTCGGCGTCTTCGGCTACGACATGATCCGCCTGTTCGAGCCGCTGGGCGAGGCCAATCCCGATCCGCTGTCGCTGCCGGACGCCGTTCTGGTCCGCCCCAGCGTCATCTGCGTCTTCGACAACGTCGCGCACGAAATCCTGCTGGCCTCGCCCGTGTGGCCGGACAAGGCACAATCGGCGCAGGACGCCTATAGCGCCGCCTGCGACCGTCTGGACGCGGTCGAGGCCGACCTGCGCGTGCCGCTCAGCGCCCAGCCCGCGCCACGGCAGTACAGCCAGGAGCCGCTGGCCTCGCCGACCTCGCCGATCGACTACAAGGAGATGGTGGGCAAGGCCAAGGAATATATCGCTGCCGGCGACATCTTCCAGGTCGTGCTGAGCCACCGCTTCGAAGCGCCCTACCCGCTCGATCCGTTCGCCTTCTACCGGTCGCTGCGCCGTCACAACCCGTCGCCCTACCTCTATTACCTGAACTTCGGCGATTTCCAGCTTGCCGGGTCCAGCCCGGAAATCCTGGTGCGTATCCGCGACGGCAAACTGACCATCCGCCCGATCGCCGGCACGCGGCCGCGCGGCAAGACGCCCGACGCCGACAAGGCGTTGGAAACCGAACTGCTGGCCGATCCGAAGGAGCTGTCGGAACACCTGATGCTGCTCGACCTCGGCCGCAACGATGTCGGCCGGGTCGCCAAGCCTGCCAGCGTGCGCGTCACCGAGAAGTTCATCATCGAGCGCTACAGCCACGTCATGCACATCGTGTCGAACGTCGAGGGCGATGCGCCGGCCGACCTCGACCCGATCGATGCGCTTCTGGCCGCCCTGCCCGCCGGCACGCTTTCGGGCGCGCCCAAGGTGCGCGCCATGGAGATCATCGACGAGCTGGAAGACGTCAAGCGCGGCGTCGGCTACGGCGGCGGCGCGGGCTATATCTCGTCGTCGGGCGCGGTCGATGTCTGTATCGTCCTGCGTACGGCCCTGTTCAAGGACCGCAACATCTATGTCCAGGCGGGCGCGGGTGTGGTGGCCGACAGTGTGCCGCAAAGCGAATACGACGAGACCTGCCACAAGGCCGGCGCGCTGATCAAGGCCGCCCAGGACGCCTGGCGTTACGTTTATCAGCAGAACTGATTATTTTTCGGTTCCGACCAGCACGGGCTGCGCCGGCTTCGGGGCAGCCTCGGGCGCGGATGCGCTGCTGGACGACAGCTCGAAGGCCGCGGGCGACGCGACGGCCTGGGCCTTGACCTCGGCGTGGGCGGGCGCCTCTTCGGCGCCGAAGACCAGGGTGAACAGCAGGGTCGCCGACACGCCGGCCGCCACCAGGGCCAGCAGGGACACGATGCCATTGCGTGCGCGATGATGCTGGCCGTCCAGCAGGTCGCGCGCCTTGTCCAGGCGGCGGTCCGAGGTGGCGGTATCGTTCACAATCGGCATATCGGGACTTCTATAAAGGCAGTTTGCGGCGTCATCGTGGTGCGCGCTGCCTTACATATGGTTAACGGCGATCTTATCACTTGGAAAAGATTGGCGGTTTGCTTACATACGCATAAGTTTTCAGGGGCACGCCCAAATGATCCTCGTTATCGATAATTACGACAGCTTCACCTACAACCTCGTCCATTACCTGGCCGAGCTTGGGGCGGAAACGAAGGTCTATCGCAACGACGCGCTGAGCGTTCAGGACGCCCTGGCGCTTGGCCCCAAGGCCATCCTGCTGTCGCCCGGCCCGTGCGCCCCCGACCAGGCCGGCATCTGTCTGCCGCTGCTGCGCGCTGCCCCCGACGACATGCCGGTCCTGGGCGTCTGCCTCGGCCACCAGGCGATCGGACAGGCGTACGGCGGGGATGTCATCCGCGCCAAGACGTTGATGCACGGCAAGACCAGCCAGATCCACCACGCCGACAAGGGCATCTTCCGCGGCCTGCCGAACCCTTTCACCGCCACGCGCTACCATTCGCTGGCGGTGAAGCGTGAGACCCTGCCCGAGGACCTTGAGGTCACGGCCTGGACCGAGGACGGCGAGATCATGGGCGTGCAGCATAAAGTCCGCCCGATCCACGGCGTGCAGTTCCATCCCGAGTCGATCGCCACCGAAGGCGGCCACCAGCTGCTCAGCAACTTCCTCGAACTGGCCGGAATCGGAAGCCATACCCTCTATGTCTGACGCCGAATTCAAGCCGCTCTTGTCGCGCCTCGCCGACGGCGCCACCCTGTCCGAAGAGGATGCCGAAACCTTCTTCTCGGCCTGTTTGCGCGGCGAACCGACCCCGGCCCAGGTCGCCGCGGCCGTGACAGCCATCCGTCTGCGCGGCGAAACGGTCGGCGAAATCGCCGCCTGCGCGCGCGCCATGCGCAAGGCCGCCATCCAGCTCGATCATCCCTACGACGTGGTCGACGTCTGCGGCACGGGCGGCGACGGCCTGCATACGCTCAATATCTCGACGGCCGTGGGCTTTGTGGCGGCCGGCGGCGGCCTCAAGGTCGCCAAGCACGGCAACCGCGCCATTACGTCCAAGTCCGGCACGGCCGACGTGCTGGCGGCGCTGGGCGTCAATATCGAGGCGACATTGACGCAGCAGCGCCGCGCGCTCGACGAGGCCGGCATCTGTTTCCTGTTCGCCCAGGCGCACCACGGCGCCATGCGGCACGTTTCGCCGATCCGCCAGCAACTGGGGTTCCGCACGATCTTCAACCTGCTGGGCCCGCTCAGCAACCCGGCCGGCGCCAGACGCCAGGTCGTCGGCGTGCCGTCTGTGCGCTTCGTAGAGCCGATCGCCCAGGCGCTGGGCGCGCTTGGCGCCACGCGCGCCTGGTCGGTGCACGGTTCGGGCCTCGATGAGCTGACGACGACGGGCGAGACCGAGATCGCCGAATGGCGCGACGGGCATGTCCGCCTGTTTCACATTACGCCGGAAGCCGTGGGCCTGCCGCGTGCGGCGCTGGCCGACATCACCGGCGGTGCGCCGGCTCATAATGCCGAGCGCCTGGCCGCCTTGCTCGACGGCCAAAAGGACGCCTATCGCGATATCGTGCTGCTCAATTCGGCCGCCGCCTTTTTAGTCGGCGACAAGGTTGAAACCCTGAAGGACGGAATCGAACTGGCAGCGGCCGTGATCGACGACGGGCGCGCCCGCAAGGCTCTGGACACGCTGATTGCCGTGACCGCGTGACGCGGCTGCGAGAAAAGTGAAGCGCTACCCGTAAAGTCAATCATCAGAGATGCCATAAAAGTCCCTGATTTGATTTCAAAAGATGAAAATGGTAACGCTCACGCCGCCGTTCGCCATAACGGAAAGTGTGAGTAGTGTAATTTGTGAAGCGTGTTAGCGTCGCGACCGTGATCGCACAGCACGGCTTGGAGGGCGCAATGCTGGATATCCTGGAAAAAATCGCGACCTACAAGCGCGAAGACGTGGCCAATCGCCGGACGTCGACGACGCTCGACGACCTCGAATCGCAGATCGAGCATATCGGCCCGACGCGCGGCTTCATGAAGGCCCTGGTGCGCAACAAACCTGACAATGGCCTGTCGCTGATCGCCGAGATCAAGAAGGCATCGCCGTCCAAGGGTCTGATTCGCGAGGACTTCGATCCGCCCTTCCTGGCGCAGGCCTATGAAAAGGGCGGCGCGTCGTGCCTGTCGATCCTGACCGACAATCCCAGCTTCATGGGGCATGAAAGCCACTTCCAGTCGGCGCGCCAGGCCGTATCCCTGCCCTGCATCCGCAAGGAATTCCTGGTCGATACCTGGCAGGTGACCGAATCGCGCGCCATCGGTGCCGATGCGATCCTGGTCATCATGGCGATGATCGACGACGAACTGGCCGAAGACCTGATCGCGGCTGCGAAGCACTACGGCATGGACGCCCTGGTCGAGGTTCACGACGCCGCCGAAATGGAGCGCGCGCTTAAGCTCGAGTCCAAGCTGATCGGCATAAATAACCGCAATCTCAGGGATTTCCACGTCGACCTGAAGGTCACCGAAGACCTGGCCGGCATGGTCACCAAGGACCACGTCCTGGTCGCCGAAAGCGGTATCTTCACGCATGACGACGTCAAGCGCCTCTCCAACACAGGCGCCACGGCGATGCTGGTCGGTGAAAGCCTTATGCGTCAAGGCGACGTTACAGCGGCAACGAAGGCGTTGCTGGGCGGCTGAACTGTAGCTTTTGGCTTGCGCTAACGCTTCGCGCCTTCAGCGCGGGCGTTAACCATTTGCCCCCTTGACAATCGATTAGAACACACACAGAACACTTGCCATATGTTCATGGCTTGTTCACCGGTATGCGGTAAGAACAGGCAAGATCAAGACAGGTGTCCATCATGCTGACGACCAAACAACGCGAACTCCTGATGTTCATTCACGAGCGCATCAAGGAGAGCGGCGTGTCGCCGTCCTTCGACGAAATGAAGGAGGCGCTGGATCTGGCGTCGAAGTCGGGCATCCACCGGCTGATCACCGCCCTTGAGGAACGCGGCTTCATCCGCCGCCTCGCCCACCGCGCTCGCGCGCTGGAGGTCATCAAGCTGCCCGACCAGGCGACGACCTCGGCGCCGCCGCGCGGCCGCCAGGCCTTTGTGCCGCAGGTCGTCGAAGGCAAGCGCCCGGACGCTGTCCGCCCGGTCAACGACGATACGCGCGAACTGCCGCTGCTTGGCAAGATCGCCGCTGGCGTGCCGATCGAGGCCATGGGCCAGGAACGCGATCGTCTGAAGGTTCCCGAAGTCATGCTGGGGGCCGGTGAGCACTATCTGCTCGAGATCGAAGGCGATTCGATGATCAATGCCGGCATTCTCGACGGTGACTTCGTCATCATCAAGAAGACCGATACCGCCCAGTCGGGCGAGATCGTCGTGGCCCTGGTCGACGGCGACACGGCGACGCTCAAGCGCCTGCGCAAGAAGGGTGCGTCGATCGCGTTGGAGGCCGCCAACCCGGCTTACAAAACGCGTATCTACAATGCCGACGAGGTCAGCGTTCAGGGCCGTCTGGTCGGCCTGATGCGCCGCTATCACTGATCTTCGGCTTCGGAAGGTTCTGACCAGGGTCTATGGCCGCGCAGGGGCTGCGCGGCCTTTATCGTCCATGACGCACCGGCGCGTGTCAGTTCCATCGCGCCCAGCCGGCGGAAATCGCCCGACGAAATGTGGTTCACGCCATGGCATGTGTCCGGCCAGTCGGCCAGCGGGCTTCGCAACACCACGAGGTCGCTGTTGAGGCAAAGGGTATCCAGGGCAATCGCCGATGGCGGCCTGTTGGAAAACCAGAAGCCGATGCGCAGTTTCGCGTCCGGCAACGGCGTGCAGGCATACCCCGAACAGTCATAGTCGCGCGCCGCGATATCGGCCGGCTTCAGGCCATAGCGCTGCGACCATTGTTCAAAGCCGTAGCGCTTGACCTTGGGCCGCAGCACATAGGCCTGTGCGCCGGTGCGAATGGCGGCATTGCCGCCGGTGGGATCGATCCAGACGTCCGTTGCCGGCAGGCGCGGCCACCACAGGATGCTCAGCGCCGGAACCAGGCCCAGCCATCGCATTCGCCCGCGGACAAGGCAGGCCCACACCACGCCCAGGAACGAAATAGCCAGGACGTAATCGGGCGCCGCCGGCCAGTTGAGAACCGCGCCGGGAATGCCTGAGACGATGGCGGCGACCTTGCCGATCAGCCACAATCCGCACGCGGCGATGCGCAAGGCAAAAACGCCGACGGGCGTAGCCGACAGGATGGTACCGATGGCCAGGGCCGGCATGACGACGGCGGTGATCGGGGCTTCGAACAGGTTCGACACAAGCCCGTAAACCGAAAAGCGGTTGAAATAAGCGATGGCGAACGGCGTCGTCGCTGCCGTGGCGACAATACTGACCTTTAGCGACAGCCACAGTCCTTCAATCGATGACTGGACGGTCCTGACCCACCAGGGCACGTGGATTTCGCGGATCGGCGCGTGATGGACCTCGGCCAGGGCCAGCAAGGCGGCGGTAGCCGCGAACGACATCTGGAAGCCCGGCTGGATGACAGCTTCGGGGGTCAGCAGCATGACCACGAGGGCCGCGATGGCCAGTGAATGAAGGCTGAGGGCCTTGCGGTCGCACAGGATGGCCAGGAATGCGACGATGGCGACCACGGCCGAGCGTACGGCGGGCGCCGGTGCGCCCGACAGGGCAAGATAGATGAGGATGGCGACGATACTCAAGGCCGCCGCCAGCTTCTTGATCGACACGCGTAAGGCCAGCCAGGGCCATAGCGCCATGACGTAACGCAGGGCAAAGAAGACGGCGCCGCCGACAATCGCCATGTGCACGCCGGAAATCGACAGGATATGGGCCAGGCCCGAATCGCGCATGGTGCCAACGAAGACGTCGGGGATATAGCGCTGCTGCCCGGTTACCAGGGCCGCGGCGAATCCGCCGAGCGTGTCCCCGTCCAGGAATACCGGCGCGATGGCGTCATGAATGATGCCGGTCAGGTGTCCCCGCAGCTGGTTTATGCCGAGGACGAGCTTTAATCTCCATGATACTGGTTTTTCGTCGATTTTTCGAATTTCACCGGGCACGAAACCGACCCCGCCTATCCCCTGGAACCAGGCGGTGCGCGCCGAGTCGTAGCCGCCGGGAATGAGCGGCGATGGCGGCGGGTTGAGAATCGCGAACAGCGACACGGCGTCGCCCGGCCGGATATCGGCATTGCTTCCTGGCCTCAGGCTGACCCGTATGCGGAGCGGCGTCTTGTCCGCCGCCACGCCATCCATGCGAATCGGCGCCAGCAACAGCCGCGGGTGGTCGGACGATGACGACAGGTCGTCGATGACGAAGGCGTCGAGACTGTAGGTCGTGCGATCGGACGACAGGACCGGCGCGCGAACGTGGTCGGATCGCAGGGCGCAGACGCTCATGCCGACCGAGAATGCACATAAAATATTCAGAAAAATAATAGAATACGAGAAAATATGAAAGCGTCGCATGAGAAGGCATGCCCCGGCGAGGGCGAGTGCCGGCAGGAGCACTGTCCATGATGCAGGCTCGAATGGCAGGTAGAGCCACGTGGCGGCGCCGGCGCCGAAGGCGACGGGCAGCCACAGGAAGGCGCGACCGGTCTGCGCTTCGATCGCATCCGAAAGCCGTCGCCTGACCGTATCCAGAACCGGAATTGCCGCCACCATCCCCCGCGCTGACTGATTTAACTTGGGTTGCCGGCAAAGACGGCTATAAGGAGCGCCAAAATCGCTTCCTGAATATTCGATACCTGATCATGACCGACAAGACCACGCAAGTCGTTACCCGTTTTGCCCCCTCGCCCACCGGCTATCTGCATATCGGCGGGGCGCGCACGGCGCTGTTCAACTGGCTGTATGCCCGTCACACCGGTGGCAAATTCCTGATCCGGATCGAGGATACCGACCGCGAACGCTCCACGCCTGCGGCTGTCGACGCCATTTTCGAAGGCCTGGACTGGCTTGGGCTCAAGGGTGACGGCGAGGTGGTTTTCCAGCACAGCCGTGAGCAGAACCACAAGGACGCGGTCACCGCCCTGCTGAAAGCCGGCCGGGCCTATGCCTGTTTCATGACGGCCGAAGAAACCGACGCCGCGCGCGAAGAAGCCCGCGCCGCCGGCCACGCCCTGCGGTCTTCGTGGCGCGATCGCACGCCGACCGCCGAACAACTGCAGCAGCCGCACGTCGTCCGTTTCAAGGGGCCGCTCGATGAGCCGCTGCTGATCGGCGACGCCGTCCAGGGTGAGGTCCGGTTCAATACCAAGGATCTCGACGACCTGGTCCTGCTGCGCTCGGACGGCACACCCACATATAACCTGGCCGTGGTCGTCGATGACCACGACATGGGCGTCACCCACATCATCCGGGGCGACGATCACCTCAACAACGCCGCGCGCCAGAGCCTTATCTATACGGCGCTGGGCTGGGACGTGCCGAAGTTCGCCCATATCCCGCTGATTCACGGTCCGGACGGCGCCAAGCTGTCGAAGCGCCATGGCGCCCAGGCGGTCGGCGACTATGCCGAGCTGGGCTATCTGCCCGAAGCCATGCGCAACTACCTGGCGCGGCTGGGCTGGTCGCACGGCGACGACGAAATCTTCAGCGACGAACAGGCCATCGGCTGGTTCGACGTCGCCGACATCAATCGCGCGCCGTCGCGGCTGGACTTCGCCAAGCTGGGGTCGGTGAATGCGCACTGGATTCGCGAATGCGAGTCGGAGCGCCTGCTGGGTCTGGTAACGGGTGCCCTGCGCCATCGTGGCCAGACACATGTCGATGCGCCTGAGACCCAGGAAGTGCTGCGCCGCACCCTGCCCCTTGTCAAGGAACGGGCCCAGACCCTGGTGCAACTGGCTGATCTCGTTCAATTCGCCTTGATCGAACGGCCTTTCGGACTCGATGAAAAGACGAAGGGGCTGATGACCGAGGAGACGGTGGCGCGGTTGAAGCGCCTGCATGAAACGCTTTCGGCCTGGGGGGACTGGAGCATGGAAGGCTCTGATATGGTTCTGAAAAATTTCCTTGAAAATGAAGGGATTGGCATGGGGAAGGTTGGCCCCGTGTTGCGCGGAATCCTGTCCGGCGGTCATCCGGCCCCTGATATTTCCAAGGTTTTCACCAGCCTGGGCCAGGCCGAGACGCTGGCGCGTCTGGATACCGCGGTTTTCCTTTAAGGGTACCAGTTGCGTGAAGGTTCAGGAGTTTATATAGCAGGGCAGCGCAACATTTTAAGGTGCGTCGCACACAAACAACGAAGGGTGAGCGTAGATGACCCAGACCACAAACTCCGCCAAGCTGACGATTGGCGACAAGACCGTCGAAATGCCCGTGCTGAAGGGCACGCTTGGTCCCGACGTCGTCGATATCCGCAAGCTGTACGGCGAGACTGACGCCTTCACCTACGATCCGGGCTTTACCTCGACCGCCTCGTGCGAGAGCAAGATCACCTTTATCGACGGCGACAAGGGCGTTCTGCTGCATCGCGGCTATCCGATCGGTCAACTGGCCGAAAATTCGAGCTTCCTCGAAGTCTGCTATCTGCTGCTGCACGGCGAGCTGCCGAAGGCCGCCGAGTTCGAAGAGTTCGAGACCAACATCACGCGTCACACCATGCTGCACGCGCAGTTCGACCGCTTCTTCGACGGGTTCCGCCGCGACGCGCACCCGATGGCGGTCATGACCGGCGCGGTCGGCGCCCTGTCGGCCTTCTATCACGACAGCCTGGACATCCAGGACCTTAAGCAGCGCGAGATTTCGGCGCACCGCCTGATCGCCAAGATGCCGACGATTGCCGCCCGCGCCTTCAAGTACAGCGTCGGCCAGCCGTTCGTGCATCCGCGCAATTCGTTGTCCTACTCGGAAAACTTCCTGCGCATGTGCTTCGCCGTTCCGGCCGAGGACTATGTCGTCAATCCGGCCCTGGCGCGCGCCATGGACCGCATCTTCATCCTGCACGCCGACCACGAGCAGAACGCGTCGACCTCGACTGTCCGTCTGGCCGGTTCGTCGGGCGCCAACCCGTTTGCCTGTATCGCGGCCGGCATCGCCTGCCTGTGGGGCCCGAGCCATGGCGGCGCGAATGAAGAAGCGCTGAACATGCTGAAGGAAATCGGCAAGCCCGAGAACATCAAGGAATATGTCGAGGGCGTGAAGTCCAAGAAGTACCGCCTGATGGGCTTCGGCCACCGGGTGTACAAGAACTACGATCCGCGCGCGACCGTGATGAAGCAATCGGCCGACGAGGTCCTGGCGGCGGTTGGGGATCCGAACGATCCGTTGTTCCAGGTCGCCAAGGAACTGGAGCACATCGCGCTGAACGACGAGTATTTCATCGAGCGCAAGCTGTTCCCGAACGTCGACTTCTATTCGGGTATCACGCTGTCGGCGATGGGCTTCCCAACGACCATGTTCACCGTGCTGTTCGCCCTGGCGCGCACCGTGGGCTGGATCGCGCAATGGAAGGAAATGATCGAGGATCCGTCGCAGAAGATCGGCCGTCCGCGTCAGCTGTACACGGGCGCGACGCAGCGGGACTTCGTGGCGATGGCCAACCGCGGTTAAGCAAATGGGGTTTGGGGCCCGTGGCCCCAAGACTTCCTTACAATGAAGAAGCCCCCCGTCTTTAAGGCAGGGGGCTTCTTTATTGCAGGATAGGTTTTGTGGGGTCACGGACCCCACACCCCATTCGTTTACCGAGGCTGGACCAGCGTCACAGGTCCAATCTCCACCGTCTTCGCCGCTGCACCCAGCAGGACCTCGACATTGGCGCTTCCCGGCGTCACATCAGCCGACAAAACACCCGTGACGACCACCTTGCGCCACGCCGTTGTCACGGTCACCTTGCCGGTCAACAGCGTCGGATAGGGCTCGGCGGCGCCCTCGATGGTCACAGGCACTTCGAACTGCGTATCGGGATCGTCCGCCTTCACCCGCACCCATAACTCGATTGCGATCCGCTGGCCTTTTTTCAGGTGGCTTGCGATCGGCAAGCCGGCGCTGACGTCCCAGGGGTTTTCGGTAATCGGCGCGACGATCCGGACGGTCCGCCCGCCGGGCACGGCCTTGTCCGTCGCTGCGACCGGCGCGGCGCCCTGAACATCCCATTGGGAAACCTTGAAGCGGGTCAGTGCCGTGCCCTGGACAGCGGGCGTGGCCGGCAATTTGGGATAGGGCACGACGGCCTTTTCACCGGCTGCCAGGGCCTGTGTCAGACCATGATCCGGTGTGTCCTGCCAAAGCTCCCAGACCATCACGCCGCTTACCTTGCGGACCGCAAGCGATGTCTTTGCGGTAATGGTCGATGGTGAATTGAAAGTGATGTAGCTGCAGCCTACGCACAGCTGGCCGACGACGTCCGCCTGCGGTCCCGGCGTATGGGCCGTGACGATGTCGCGATAGGGCTGCGGCACGGCGTAATCGCCATAGCCGTGGCCATAGAAAGGCAGGCCGACGACCAGCCTGTCCGGCGCCACGCCGCGCCCCAGCCACTGGTACATCTCGTTCTTGAAGTCGGCCGGTGACGCATGCTCTTCGCCCGGCGCGTTGTTGTCGTAGGCCATGACGCCGACGCGGTCGAAAGCCGGGATGGAATCGATCGGGATCATGCCGCCGGCATAGGAGGCTGTCGCCACGCTCAGCGTCTTGCCACGAGCGTGCAGCACCGCCGACAGGACCTTGACGAAGGGCGTGTAGTTGCCGGCGTCTACCGTCTTGGTCAGGAGGTCGCTTTCGAGATCGACATCCAGTCCGTCGATCTTGAAGCGGTCGGCAAACTCGCTCAAGGCCTGTACTGTCGCGTCCCGCCTGGCCGGGCCGACCAGGTCGGCCCAGTCGCCGGCACAGGCCGGAATCAAGGCGCCGCCCAGCGAGACGATGGCGCGCCGGCCACCGGCGTGAATGAGATCGATGGCGCTTTGCAAGTCGGCTGTCGTGACCATGGTGTGGTTCGGACCGGCCATGCAGGTCAAGGTGTCGCCGCTCACCAGCTGGCCGTTCGCATCGGGATGGGCAAAGGACAGGACGATGTCCGTGTAAGGCGTAAGGTCGGCGGCCTTCAGCGTGTCGTTCGCGCCGCGCAGCGTGAGGACATAGGCCTGGGCGACCGGTCTTGGCGCCTGGGCGGCCTGCGCCCCGAAAGCGGTGCCCAAAAGAAGGCTGATCAAGGCGGTGCGGGCAATCATCATATCGGCATCCTTTCGGGCGTGGATATGTCTATACCGCTTCGGCGGGCACGGCTATCTCAGATCGAGGAAGTCCAGCACCGCACGGGCCGCGCGTTCGGCGGTCGGAGCCGACCCTCGGCCCATGATATCCAGAGCCTCGAACTGCTCCCTCACCTGCTCTTCGCGCAAGGCCTTGTCGTCCAGGCGCTGATCGATGGCGTTCAGCAAGTTATCGGCGGTACACTCGTTTTGCAGGAATTCCGGCGCGATGCGCCTGTCCGCCATGATGTTGAACATGGTGGCGTGCTTCAGCGTCGAGATGCGCTTGTAGATCCAGTAGGTCAGTGGCTCGAGCTTATAGGCGATGACCATGGGGCAGCCGGCCAGGGCCAGTTCGGTCGATACCGTCCCGGAACAGGCGAGTGCAAGCGTTGCCGCGCGCATGGCTGAAAACTTGCCGGCCTCGTTTTCCACCAGCCGGATCGGCACGGGGATCGCCTTGACGGCCGCTTCGACGCGGGCGCGCACCGTGTCGGCGACGGGCATGACGAAGGTGAGGTCCGGGCGCTCGCGGTGCAGCCGCGCCAGGACTTCGGCGAAGACCGGCATCATGTGCTTGATCTCCGCCGGCCGGCTGCCTGGCAAAACCAGCAGCATGGGGGCGTCGGCGCTGAGACCGATCGACTTGCGGAAGGCAAGCGGGTCGGCGTCGCCGAAATTCGTATGCAGGGCCGGATTGCCGACAACGATCGTCTTCAGGCCCTGCGCCTCGAAGAACGGAGGGTCCATGGGGTGGAGCGCGATGAGGAAGTCGACCGCGCCGGCCAGGGTCTTTGCCCGCCCCGGGCGCGCCGCCCAGACCTGCGGGCCGACATATTTGATCAAGGGCACGCCGGGCAGCGCCTTGCGGATGGCGACGGCCGCCCGCAACGTGAAGCCCCACGAGTCGATCAGCACGACAGCGTCGGGCTTTTCGCTTACCGTCAGGGCGACAGTGTCGCGCACGCGCGCCTTGACGCGCGGCAGGGCCTTAAGCCCCTCGACCAGGCCCAGGATCGACAGCTGCGCGATGTCGAAGGGGCTCTTGACCCCTTGCTCGCTCATGCGGGCCCCGCCGATGCCGACAAAGCTCCAGTCGATGTCGGGCGCCTGCACGCGCAACTGCGCCATCAGGCCGGCGCCCAGGGCATCGCCGGAGGCTTCGGCGGCGACAAGCATCAGCTTGCGTTTCACAAGTGGGGCGTCAGGCGGGCTCATGGCCATAGATGAAAAGTCCAAGCTCATGGGCGCGGGAGAATACCGCCGGCTTGTCGACGATCAAGAGGTGATGGGCGCGCGCGACGATACCGCACAGGCCGACTGCCGCGGCGTCTTCGACGGTCGACACGCCGATGGTCGGCATGTCGAGGCGCAGGTCCTGGATCGGCTTTGCAAGCTTGGCCAGAACGCCCTTGCGGTTTGCAACCGATCCCCGGACATTGGGCGCCAGCTGCGGAATGCGGCGAAGCATGGCCTGCGTGCCCTCCTGCGCTTCGACCGCCAGTGTGATGCGGCCGGCGACGACGACGGCCTGGCCGATGTCGAGATTGCCGATGGCGGCAGCGACGCGCAACGCTTCTTGCGCGTCCTCCATGGCGGCGGGTGACGGATCGGGCCCGGCCTGAAGCCCGGGGCCGATCAGCAGTTCGGGGTTCGCTTCGTGCGCGCCTTCGATGTGATAGCCCTGGGCGGTGATGACCATGGCGACCTGGCGCAGCAGCGAGTCGTCCCCGCCCCGCCCCGCCGCCTGGATGGTCGGCAGGACCGCGGCGCCGCCGGCATCACGTTTCATCGTGTCGAAGTCGGGGCGATGGACATAGCCGCACATGGTGACGGCCTTGCAGCCTTCACCCGCCAGGATTTCGAACAGCTTCGCGAAATCGCCGAGGCCCAGTGTATGACCGGGATGATCGTCCAATGCGACGTCCGAAAGCCCGGCGATGCGCACGACCGTATAGGGCCGCGCACTCCGGCGAAGATACGCCGCCACTTCCACGGGCAGCGCGCCGCCGCCCGAGATCAGCGCGATCTTGGTGTCAGCCGTCATGGGATCAGACGTCCGATGGCAGGCAGATCGGCCGCGTCGAATCCTCGCGGATGAAGCGGATGATCTCGACCACTTGGTCGACGTCGGAGAAGTTTTCCAGCACGTCGTCGAGGCGCTCCTGGAAGGTGCCTTCCTCGGCGAACATCATGCGGTAAGCCGTACGCAGCGACAGGATCAGCTCACGCGAGAAGCCGCGGCGCTTCAACCCGACCAGGTTCAGGCCTTCGAGGCGCGCATGGTTGCCCCACACCGAACCGTAAGGGATGACGTCCTTGGTGACGACAGCGCCGCCGCCGATGAAACAGTAGCGGCCAAGTCGCGCGAACTGGTGCACGGCGCAGGACCCGCCCAGGAACACGAAGTCGCCGACCTGGACATGACCGCCGATCGACGCCTGGTTGGCCATGATGACATTGTTGCCCAGGATGCAGTCGTGCGCCACGCCCGATCCGGCCATGAACATGCAGTCGTCGCCGACACGCGTGACCCCGCCGCCTTTTTCGGTGCCGGTATGCATGATCACGTGTTCGCGGATCTGGTTGCGCTTGCCGACCGTCAGGCGCGTCGGCTCACCCTTGTGCGCCAGGTGCTGCGGCGGACCGCCGAGGCAGGTAAAGGGATGGACGACGCTGTCTTCGCCGATCTCGGTGACACCGTCGACGACGACGTGCGACACCAGATTGACCCTGTCACCGATGGTCGCGTGGCGGCCGACGATCGAATACGGTCCGATGGACACGTCCTCGCCCAGGACCGCGCCGTCATGGATGATCGCGGTCGGATGAATGGTGACAGGCATTTGGCAGCTTTTCTATTTAGGGCTTTCGACGACCATGGCCGCGAATTCGGCTTCACACACGATCCTGTCGCCCACATAGGCTTCGCCGCGGAACTTGAAGACGTCGCCGCGATGACGGACGACTTCGACCGGCATGCGAACGACGTCGCCGGGACGTACAGGACTGCGGAAGCGTACACCATCGACGGACATAAAGAAGATGGTCTTGCCTTCAACTTCTACGTCCAAAGATTTCGACATCAGAACGGCGCCGGTCTGCCCCATGGCTTCGATCAGCAGCACGCCCGGCATGACCGGGTTTTCCGGGAAGTGGCCGTTGAAGAAGGGTTCGTTGAAGGTGACATTCTTGATGCCGACCATCGACTTGTTCTTGACCCAGTTTTCACCGCGATCGATCAGCAGGAAGGGATAGCGGTGGGGAATCCGCTTCAGGATTTCGGCGTAATCGACCGAAACAGCGGTTTCCGTAACGTCAGTCGGGGTATCGACCGCTTCGGCCGGCTGAATGTCTTGACCCATATCACCCATGAAAATTCACGTCCTTATAATGCTTGCCGGGCTTCTTCAGCCCTCTTTATCCCGGCTCGATGCCGCACCCGCGGCATTTTTCTCCAGCCACACCGTCTCACGCAGAAACTGACGCGACGGCCGCGCCGGATAGCCAGAGACCATCTGGCCGCCGGCCACATCCTTGAAGACCGCCGATCCGGCGCCGATCTTGGCGCCGTCACCGATCTCGATATGGTCGACGATTCCCGCTCGGCCCCCGAACATGGCGCCGTCGCCGACCCGCACCGACCCGGAAAGGCCTGCGTGCGCCGCAACAATACAGTTACGACCGATTCTAACGTTATGGGCAATCTGAACGAGATTGTCGATCTTTGTCGCCTCTCCGACGATCGTATCCTCGAAAGCGCCGCGGTCCACGCAGGTTCCAGCCCCGATGGATACGTCGTCCTGAAGGATGACACGACCGAGTTGCGGCACGTCGACCAGGCCCTTTGCGTCACCGGCGACGCCGAAGCCCGCTTCGCCGACATGTACGCCCGACGCCAGCTTCACCCGGTCGCCGAGGAGTGCGCAATAGACGGTGGAGTGGGCGCCGATGCGGGCATTACGGCCGATGCGGCAGCCCGGGCCGATAATGGCATACGCATCGATACGCGTGCCGGCGCCGATCTCCGCGTCCTGGCCCACGACGGCGCCGACTCCGAGGATCACGCCGTCTTCCAGCCTGGCGGTCGGATGGACGGCCGATGAACCGTCATGCGCGCGCGGGGTATAGAGGATGGAGGCCAGCCGCGACCACGCGGCCTGGGGCGACGCGCACACCAGCGCCACACTGGTCTCAGGGACCTGGTCGGCAAAGGCCTGCGTCACGAAGACGAATTCGGCGCGCGTCGATTTCAATTGCGCCAGATAACGGCGGTCCGAGAAGAAGGCCGCGACACCGCGTCCGTCCCTTCCCGACAAATCTCCGCCGGACCCCGAAAACGACAAAGGGGCGCAGGCCTCGATGAAGCCGCTCCCCTTCTTTTCCGGCACGGCCAGCCGTGCGGACGTCAGTACCGTCGCCTGATCCACGTCGATTTTTGAACCGACTTCAAAAAAACGCAGATCAGGCATCGGCCTTGTAGCTCTTACTTCTTGGGCGCGGTCCCGGCGGCGGGAGCCGCGGCGCGCGGGGCGGCCGGAGCGGCGGCACCGGCTTGACCTTGTTGTTGGTCGAGGCTGACGCGGTCGATTTGCGGCAGCGTTTCGCCCGACGCATCCATCTTCTGGACAACCGCGGCCGTGATGTTCATGGCCGGGTTTGCGTAGACGAAGGTCGACGAAGGGCCATTGTTAGCGCCCGGGGCGTCGTAATGCAACAGGCTGTCGGCCTGAACGACGGTGGCGCAGCCCTTGGCCGTGACGACCGAGTTGATGTGCGGAACCATCTTCTGGAACAGGACGGCCATGGCTTCCTGTTGCGTGTACTGCATTTCCTGCTGGCGCTGCTGGACCTTCGCCTGGAAGGCGTCGCGCTTCTGGCCCCAGGCCTGGGCCTTGGACTCCAGGGCGGCCTTGGTCGCCGGCGTGACGGTCTTTTGCTGCGCCTGCAGCGACTTCATTTCGGTTTCCAGCGCCTGAGCCTGTTGCTGCAGTTCGCTGTCAACGACGGCCTTCAGCTGGCCGAGACGGTCTTGGGCAGCCTTGCCCATGGTGGAATCGACCATGGCTTGCTGGACGTCGATCACGCACTGGCCCTGGATCGGCGCACCGAAGGTCGGCGGCGCCGGCGGGGTCGCGGCGGTTTGCGCATGGGCGGCGCCGGCTACGAGAGCGGCGACGCCAACGAGAAGAAGCATCTTCGTGTGTTTCATGTTTCCGGGCACTTTTGTCTTGATTGAGAAGGGTTTGTCTTAGAACTGGGTGGACTGCGAGAAGCGGAAGGTTTCAACCTTGTCATACTTGGACTTGGCCAGGACCTGGCTCAAGTCGAACTGGATCGGGCCCATGGGCGACTTCCAGCGGATAGTGATACCCGCGGATGCGCGCAAGGACAAGTCATCGACGATGTTGTCCAGTTTTACCCCCGTCGACGTGTTGATCTTCAGGCGCTTATCGATGCCCCCGAGCGTACCTACATCCATAAATAAAGCCGTTTTAAGGCCGTATTGGTCCGGCAGGTGGTTGGGGATGCCCAGCTCCACGGTGCCGATGGCATAGGTCTGGCCGCCCAGCGCGTAACCGGTCGAGGTGTCGCGGGGACCGATACCGGCGTACTGGAAGCCGCGCATCGTATCGCCGCCCTTGAAGTAGCGGTCGTTGATGCGGACGGCGTCGCCGTTCCACGGAATGATGGAGCCGGCGTCGCCGGTCAGGCGCAGCACCATGTCCTTCTTGAAGCCATGGAACCAGTTGCCTTCCAGTTCCGAGCGGACGTACTTCACGTCGCCGCCGAGGCCGGCGAAGTCCTGGCGCAGGATGGCGTTCCAGCCGCGCGTCGGGTTGATGAAGTCGTTGCGCAGGTCGAACTGAAGGGTATAGCCGACGGACGAGGTGATGCCGGTGCCGCAGTTGTACAGCAGGCCGTCACAGGCCGAGGCGCTGGTGTACGAAATCTTGTCGCGGCGCAGGTTGTAGCGCGGACGGAAGACGGCCCAGCCGTTCAGGTTATAGCCGAGGCGCAGGCCGATACCGGTCGAGTCCGACGAATAGTCGACGCCCGAATAGTTGTACGAGCTCTCGAACAGGTCGAAGCCGGCCGACACGTCGCGGTTCATGAAGTGCGGCTCGGTGAAGGAGAAATCGATGTCCTTCTGGATCGAGCCGGTCTGGATGCGCGCGCGGACGTCCTGGCCGGTGCCGCGGAAGTTCGACTGGCTGATGCCGATGTCCAGGATGAACTTCTGGATCGACGAGAAACCGGCGCCGAAGCTGAGTTCGCCGGTCGGCTGTTCCTGGACGGCTACTTCCAGATTGGTCTTGCCGGGGCTGGTTGACGGCTTTTCGGTGATCTTCACGCCGTCTTCGGCGTTCTTGAAGAAGCCAAGGCCGGCAATATAGATCTTGGAGCGTTCGAGCAGCGCCTTGTTGTAGGCGTCGCCTTCCGACACCAGCATCTGGCGGCGGATGACGCGGTCCAGCGTCTGGGTGTTGCCGACGATGTTGATCTTGTCGATGTAGACGCGCGCGCCTTCATGGACGTTGAAGACCAGGTCGACCTTGTGATTGTTGGGATCGGGCTCTTCGTCCGGGCGGATGTCAACGAAGGCGAAGCCGTTGGCGCCGGCGGCGAAGGTCAGGTCGTCGACCGCCTTCTGCACGCGGTCGCTTTCATAGAGCTGGCCCGGCTTGATCGAGATGGCGCGCAGCAGGTCTTCGGACTTGAGCTTGTCGTTGTCCGTCTTGATGGTGATGCGGCCGAAATTGTACTTCTGGCCCTCGTCCAGGGTATACGAGATCGCGAAGTTCTTGCGGTCGGGCGTCAGTTCGGCCACGGCCGAGATGACGCGGAAGTCGTAATAGCCGCGGTTCGTATAGAACTTGCGCAGCTGCTCGCGGTCATAATCCATCCGGTCGGGATCGTAGTTGTCCTGCGAGGCGAAGAACTTCCACCAGTACGACTTGCGCGTCACGACCGTGCTGGCCAGTTCGCTGTCGGCGAAAGCCTTGTTGCCGATGAAGTTGACCGACGATACGCCCGTCTTGGGGCCTTCGTTGATTTCGAAGATCAGGTCGACGCGCTTTTGCGGCAGTTCGACGATCTTCGGCGTCACGGTCGCGGCGATCCGGCCCGACTTGCGGTACAGTTCGATGATGCGCTGGACGTCTTCCTGGACCTTGGCCTTGGTGAACACGCCGCGCGGACGGATCTGCACTTCGTCGCGCAGCTTGTCCTTGGTCTGGGCGTGGTTACCTTCGAACACGACCTGGTTGATGATCGGGCTTTCGACCACCGTGATGACCATTTCGTTGCCGTTCATCACGATCTGCACGTCGGAGAACAGGTCGGTACGGTACAGCGTCTTGACGGCCAAATCGATCATCTGGTCGTCGACCGTCGCACCCGTCTGGAACGGCAGGTACGAGATGATGGTCTGGTTGTCGATGCGCTCGTTGCCCGAGACGGTGATGTGCGTGACCACGGCCGTTTGCGGCGCCTGGGGCGCGGGAGCCTGGGCCTGCGCGTCGGCGGGCGCCTGGCCCTGGGCGGCGGCATCGGGGGCCGGAGGCGGCGGCGGCACATCCTGGAGAATCCAGGTGCGGGCTTCGGCGCCGGATGCGCCGGCCGCCACGATGGCGAACAGGCTGACGCTGAAGGACAGGCTTCGGGAACGGGTCATGCGGCCTCTTGTCGGGGTCTCAGTCTGGGTATGGTTTGCGCCGGTCTTGTTCAGGCCTGACATGGAATTACCTTTTGCCGTGGTGCGGACGGAGCGGATCACCGGCCCAAACCGAAGTGGTTGTTAATATCATTCCAGAAGGCGAACAACATCAATCCTAATATCAGGACGACGGCGACGCGGAAGGCTACATTCTGGAATCCTGCCGAAACGGGCTTTTTGGTCACACCCTGGTAGAGGTAGAAGGCCAGGTGGCCGCCGTCGAGGATCGGCACCGGCAGCAGGTTCAGGAAGCCGACGCCGATGGAAATGACGGCCGTCATTTCGAGATAGAGGAAGAAATAGGCGCGCGCCTGCTGCATCGGCGTCGCCTTGGCCGTGGCAACCGCCACGGTGAGGTCGCCCGTCACCTTGGTCATGCCGACGATGCTGGAAATCTGCGAACCATTTTCCTTGCCGGTAAAGATACGCGAAATATAGGTCACGCTGCCGTCGAGCGTCTGCCAGGTCTTGTGCACGCCCTGTTGCAGGGCTTCGAGCGGATTGAGCGAACGCGTGATGATCCGGTCGGTGCGCTGCAGGCCGATCTGGCCGACCTCGACCTTGGAGCCGTCCTGCGAAACCATGATCCTGCGCACCGGCGTGGCGTACAGCGTCAGGCGCTGGCCCTTGCGCTCGATGACGAACGGGGTGCGTGTATCGGCGCGCAGCATGACCAGTTCGGCGACGTCGTCGAAGCTGTGCACCGAATGCCCGTCGACGCTGACGATATGGTCGCCCGGCTGAAAGCCCGCGGTGGCTGCGGGGCCGCCGGCCTGAACCTTGGCGATGTCGGCTGGCGCGTAGGCTTCGCCCACGGCCATGCCCATGACGGTGTAGATCAGAATGGCCAGCACGAAGTTGAACATCGGCCCGGCCAGGATAATCAGGAAACGCTGCCACAGGGGCTTGAAATGGAAATAGTCCTTGACGGCCGCAGCCCCTTCGCGCGCCGTGATCGATTCACGGGCAGCGTCCAGTTCTTCGGCCGAGGGCGACATGGAGGCGATGTTTTCGTCGCCGGCGAACTTGACGTAGCCGCCCAGGGGAAGCGCGCTGAGGCACCATTCGACGCCGCGCTTGTCCCGTACCGACAGCAGCGGCTTGCCGAAGCCGACGGAAAACCGCTCGATGCGCGTTTTAAACAGGCGTGCGACACTGTAGTGACCATACTCATGGAAGGTCACGATCACCGAGATGATCAGCAGGATCGGTAAAACGCCCGCCAGAAAATGCAGCAAAAGCCGGTCTCCCTTTCCCTAAGTCCTTATGGTTCCCTTATGCACCGACGCGGGTCGTGGTGAAAAGGTCTTGCATCAGGGTCCGGACGGCAGAATCGGTTTCGAGCGCCAGAACCATATGCAGGTCTTCCCTACTATCACGACTTGCGTGAAGCGGGGAAGGCTTAGACGGTAATTGAGCCCGCATCATGGCAGTTTCTACATATTCGGCGATTTGTAAAAAGCCGATGCGGCGATCCAGGAAAGCCTGGACGCAGACCTCGTTGGCGGCGTTGAAGACGATCGGCAGGCCGTTGCCCGCCTCCAGCGCCTGCCTGGCCAGCCTGAGCATCGGAAAGGCTTCCAGGTCCGGCGCGTGAAAGGTCATGCTGCCCTTGGCGACAAGGTCGAGCCTGGGCGCATTCCACGCCACGCGATCGGGAAAACCTAGGCAATAGGATATCGGCACGCGCATGTCGGGCGTGCCCAACTGCGCCAGGCTGGAGCCGTCGGCATATTCGACCAGGGAGTGGATCACCGACTGCGGGTGGACCACAACGTCGATTTTTTCCGAAGGCATATCAAACAGATAGCTGGCTTCGATCAGTTCCAGGCCCTTGTTGGCCAGGGTCGCGGAATCGATGGTGATCTTGGCGCCCATGGCCCAGTTGGGATGCTTCAGCGCCTGTTCGACCGTCACGCCCTTCAACGCGTCGCGCGTGCGCCCATGGAAAGGACCGCCCGACGCCGTCAGTGTCAGCTTTGAAACCTTGTCGGCCTGGCGGGCGTCCAGGACCTGGAAAATGGCATTGTGCTCGGAATCGACCGGCAGGATTCGCCCGCCGCTCTCCACCGCCCGGTCGATCAGGGCGCGGCCGCAGCAGACCAGGCTTTCCTTGTTGGCCAGGGCGACCGTCGCCCCCGTCCCTGCCGCCGCCCAGACGGGTTTCAGGCCCGCAATCCCGACGATGGCCGCCATCACCCAGTCGGCGGGGCGCGCGGCGGCCGCGATCACCGCTTCGTCGCCGCAGGCGATGGCAAGACCCGAATTGCCGGTCAGGTCGCGGAAGGCCTGCCACTGGGTGACGTCGGCCAGCACGGTCATGGCTGGGCGGAATTTCAGCGCCTGTTCGGCCAGCAACTCGACATTGCGGCCGCCGACCAGGGCTTCGATAACGTAGTCTTCGCCTGGCCGGCCGGTCTCTTCGAGCAGTCTGAGCGTGGATACCCCGATCGAGCCTGTCGATCCGAGAATGGAGATACGTCTCATATTTCCGTCCCCAGGAAGATAAGCATCCGGACGATGCCCAGCGCCAGGATGGCGAACATCAGCCCGTCGACGCGGTCCATCAGGCCGCCGTGGCCGGGGATGAGCGAGCCGGAATCCTTGACGCCGAAGCGCCGTTTCAACGCCGATTCCCACAGGTCGCCGGCCATGGTCGACAGGGCCACGATCAACCCGACCACGATGGCAGAGGTATCGTGGGAAAGCAAATGCGTTACGTCGGCAAGCGTTGCGGCCGTCAGCATGCCGGCGATCATGCCGCCGGCGAAGCCCGACCAAGTCTTGTTGGGCGAATAGCGCCGCCACAGCTTGGGCCCGCCGACCAGTTTGCCGACGATATAGGCGGCGCTGTCCGAGGCCCAGGCAATCAGGAAGGCGAAGAAGACCCAGTCGCGGCCGTTGTGGGTGTCGCGCAGCCAGATCAGCACGATGGCCGGCACGCCGATATAGAGGGCACCGTAGGCGGCATCGAGCCAGTTGCTTTTCAGGCGGTAGGCATAGAGGCCGGCGCACAGGGCACCGAAGATCAGGATCAGGAAGGCCAGGACGGGATGGCTCATATAGGCGACGAAGACGCCGCTGAGCGTTGCGGCCCCGACAGCGATGGCCATGCGCCCCGACGTCGCCGGCGCCGACATCAGGCCCCATTCGATGCACAGGAGCGCCACGCCGATGCTGAGCATGACCAGGAACGGCCAGGGCCGCGAGAACGGCATCCAGTCGAGCGGCATGGCGATGACGATAAGCACGACCGGAATCAGCACGATGGCCGACGCGATGCGGATCAACAGTTCCTGGAGCCTGGCATTGCCTTTGGGCCGGGCGGCTGCCGCCGGCTGAGACGTTTCAGTCCGGGCCTCGGCCGTCCGCGTCTTACGCGGATTGGACGGCATGGTCCGCCTCCAGTCCACCATAGCGCCGGCTGCGGCGGGCAAAGATGTCGAGCGCGGCCTTCAGCGCGTCGCGGCCGTAGTCGGGCCACAGGATGTCCTGGAAGACGAATTCGGCATAGGCCGCTTCCCACAGCAGGAAGTTCGACAGGCGGTGCTCGCCGCTGGTGCGGATAAGCAGGTCGAGCGGTGGCAGGTCGTGGGTCGACAGGCGCGATTCGAGCAGGTCGGGCGTGATGGCGGCCGGATCGAGCGTGCCCGCCCTCGCCTCTTCCGCCAGGCGCTTCGCCGCCTCGACGATGTCAGCCTGGGCGCCGTAGTTGAGCGCGACCTGCAGGAAGAAACGCGAATTGTCTTTCGTCCGGGCGCGGGCGTCGTCGACCATGGTGACGATGTCGGGCGGCAGGCCTTCGCGCTGGCCGATGATGCGTACGCAGACGCCTTCACGGCGCAGGCGCTCGAGGTCGGCCTTGATGAAGGCGCGCAGGAGGCCCATCAGGTCGCTGACCTCCTGGGCCGGACGGCGCCAGTTCTCGGTCGAGAACGCAAACACCGTCATGTGCGTGACGCCGAGGTCGACGGCGGCGGTAATGGTGCGTTTCAGCGCCTCGACGCCGGCGCGGTGGCCCAGCGTCCGGACCTGCCCTTTTCCTTTGGCCCAACGGCCGTTGCCATCCATGATGATGGCGACATGCAGGGGCTTGCCGTCCGCACACGGTTGCCCGGGTTCGGGCTTTGGCGGGGTTGCGGGCGGCGTGCCAAGGGGCATGAGCGGGCTTTCGGGTCGAACACAACTGAAGGACGGGGGCCATCCTAGATCAGGTTGCGGCCCTGCCCTATAGATGGGTGGAAAAAATCAAGGGCAGGTTTACACCTGCATGATTTCGACTTCCTTGGTTTTCAGCATTTCGTCGATGCGCTTGATCGCCGCGTCGGTGAAATTCTGGATTTCGGTCTGCCCCTTCTTTTCCTCGTCCTGGCTGATGTCGGACGCCTTTTCGGCCTTTTTAAGGTCGTCATTGGCGTCGCGGCGGACGTTGCGCACGGCGATGCGCTGGGTTTCGGCATACTTGCCGGCGATCTTGGCCAGTTCCTTGCGGCGCTCTTCGGTCAGCGGCGGGATCGGGATGCGCAGGGTCTGGCCGTCGGTGATCGGATTGAGACCGAGGCCGGCGTTGCGGATGGCCTTTTCGACCGAGACCACCAGGCCCTTGTCCCACACGCTGACGCTGATCATGCGCGGCTCTGGCACCGAGACGGCGGCGCAGGCCGTCAGTTGCATCGACGAGCCGTAGGCGTCGACCACGACCTGGTCGAGCAACGACGCCGAGGCGCGGCCGGTGCGCAGGCTGCCGAATTCCTCTTTCAGGGCCGATACGGCCTTGTCCATGCGGTCCTTGTAGCGATTGAGATCGGGCTTCATGGCTGTTTCTCGCTTCTGTTCTTTAGTTGGAGATGACGGTGTGGGTGCCGCCGCCGTGGATGACCTTGTCCAGTTCACCCTCGGTGCGGATCGAGAAGACGACGATCGGGATGTCGTTCTCGCGCATCAGCGACACGGCCGAAGCGTCCATGACCTTGAGGTCGCGCGACAGAACATCCATGTAGTTCAGGCTGTCGTAGCGCTGGGCCGACTTGTCCTTCTTGGGGTCGGCGGAATAGACGCCGTCGACCGACGTGCCCTTGAACAGGGCGTCGCAGTCCATTTCGGCGGCGCGCAGGGCGGCGGCGGTGTCCGTCGTGAAGTACGGCGCGCCGGTGCCGGCGGCGAAGATCACGACGCGGCCCTTTTCGAGGTGGCGGATGGCGCGGCGGCGGATGAAGGGCTCGCAGACCGCGTTCATCTGGATGGCCGACTGCACGCGGGTGTCGATGCCGAGTTGCTCAAGGGCGTTTTGCATGGCCAGGGCGTTCATGACGGTCGCCAGCATGCCCATATAGTCGGCGGAGGACCGTTCCATGCCGGCAGCGGCCTTGGACAGGCCGCGGAAGATGTTGCCGCCGCCGATGACCAGGCACAGCTCGACGCCCGTGCGCGCGACTTCGGCGATTTCCTCGGCGACCGCCTGGACGGTCTTCATGTCGATGCCGAAGCCCTGGTCTCCCATCAGGACCTCGCCCGACACCTTGAGCAGGATACGTTTGTATTTCAGCTCGGACGTCGAGGTCATGAGAATCTCCGGAAATATAAATGATGAAAAGTCGCGCCCTGAATAGTTCGGGTGTTCGTTATAAGCAAGGGGTTCGCGCGAATTGCCCGTTGGATATGAAAAGAGCGCGGCCCATGCGGACCGCGCTCTCCAATTCCGAGGTAACGGTGTGCTTAAACCGCGCCGGTCATCGAGGCGACTTCGGCGGCGAAGTCGTCCTGCTTCTTTTCGACGCCTTCACCCAGCGCCAGGCGGGTGAAAGCCTTGATCGCGACGGGGGTGCCGAGCGTCTTGGCGGTGTCGGCGATCAGTTGTTCGATCGTCTGGTCGGGGTTCATGACGAAGGCTTGCTTAAGCAGCACGACTTCTTCGAAGAACTTGCGGATACGGCCTTCGACCATCTTTTCGACGACCTGGGCGGGCTTGCCCGATTCCAGGGCCTGTTCGGTGAAGATCGCCTTTTCGCGCTCGACCGCGGCCGGGTCGAGATCGTCGGTCGACAGCGACAGCGGCTGGGTGGCGGCCACGTGCATGGCGACCTTGCGGCCCACGTCCTTCAGCGCGTCCGGATCGCCGGCCGATTCGATGGCGACCAGCACGGCGATGCGGCCGAGGTCGGGCGCAACCGCGTTGTGGATGTAGGTGGCGACGACGCCTTGCGACACCGAGTGACGGGCCATGCGGCGCACGACCATGTTTTCACCGATGGTGGCGACCAGGTTGGTCAGCTCGTCCTGGACGGCGGCGGTGACGCCTTCGACCGTTTCGTTCGACAGGGCGGCCTGGCCGGCGTTGCGGGCCAGGGCCTGGAACAGGTCGTTACGGGCGACGAAGTCGGTTTCGGCGTTCACTTCGACGGCAGCGGCGGTCATGCCCGCGCCATCGACGCGGGTCGCGACGACCACCAGGCCTTCGGCGGCGATACGGTCGGCCTTCTTGGCGGCCTTGGACAGGCCCTTGGTGCGCAGCCAGTCCATGGCGGCGTCGATGTCGCCGTTGTTTTCGGTCAGGGCCTTCTTGCAGTCCATCATGCCCACGCCGGACTTTTCGCGCAGGTCCTTGACGAGGGCGGCAGTGATCTCAGCCATAAAATCCTCCTGGATCGGAAATTTCGGATACCCGCGTCGTAGCGGGAGTCCATGTCAATTCAGCAACAGCTTAAAGCCTTCCGGCTTTAAGCTGTTAAATGGTTTGTGGTGCCTTGAAAACCAAGGCCACCGATAAGGTTAGCCTTCGGCCGAAGGGTCTTCGGCGGCCAGGGCCGGCTCGACCGGAGCGACGGCGGCGCCGAGGTCGACGCCCGAGGCGACCTGGCCGGCGGCCAGACCGTCGAGGATCGCGTCGGCCAGCAGGTCGCAGTACAGTTGCAGCGCGCGGGCCGCGTCGTCGTTACCCGGGACCGGATAGGTGATGCCGTCGGGATCCGAGTTCGAGTCGAGGATGCCGATGACCGGGATGTTCAGCTTGCGGGCTTCCTGGATGGCGATCGATTCCTTGTTGGTGTCGATCACGAACATCAGGTCGGGCACGCCGCCCATGTCCTTGATGCCGCCGAGGCTCAGTTCCAGCTTTTCACGCTCGCGCGTCAGGGTCAGCAGTTCCTTCTTGGAGCGGCCGGCCGGGTTGGTGTCGAGCACCTGCTCCAGTTCACGCAGACGCGCGATCGAACCCGAAATGGTGCGCCAGTTGGTCAGCGTGCCGCCGAGCCAGCGGTGGTTGACATAGTACTGGGCCGAACGCTTGGCGGCCGTTGCGATCGGGGCCTGGGCCTGGCGCTTGGTGCCGACGAACAGGACGCGGCCACCGGCGGCGGCGACTTCGCGCGCCTTCAGCAGGGCCTGGTGGAACAGCGGCAGCGACTGCGACAGGTCGATGATGTGGATGTTGGAGCGCGAACCGAACAGGTAGCGTTCCATTTTCGGGTTCCAGCGGTGCGTCTGGTGACCGAAGTGAGCGCCGGCTTCGAGCAGGAGGCGCATAGAGACGTCAGGCATAGCCATGGATAGATCTTCCTTCTTCCGATAATCCTCCGCAGACTAAAAAGCGATACGAACTGTACCGCCTCGGAACGTCCCTCCCGGGCTGCCGGGATTGGCAAGGCAAGGAGCGGCGTACGTCTGCGTGTGAGATGACGCGCACCTAGTCACAAATCTGGGAAAAAGCAACCCTCAACAGTACAAAAAATGGAGGGATTGAAACGATTTGAAGCGCGGTGGCGATGGGAACCACGCGGCGTTGAGCTGAAAAATGCTATCAGACATCCTCGAAGTACAGGACGCCCGGCATGCTTTTCAGCCGCCCGCGCAGTTGTGCGTCGAGACGGTAACGCTGCGGCAGCTTGAGCTCGATCTCGCCCTCTGCGCCGACCTCGCCGAACAGGCTGATCTCACCGCCCTGCGGCGACTTCGACTCTTCGAGATAGGTGCGAAGCTGGGCCAGGTCGACGACCTGGCCCAGGTGCACGCGCAGGCCCATGTCGGACGTATTGAGCGAATTGGCCATGGGCATGGCGTCGTCGCCGAAGAAGCGCACCTCGCCGTCCCTGCCCTTCGAGCGCACCTTGAGCACGATAGAGCCGCCAGGCTCGAGATGGTCGCGGTTCTTGCGCAGCGATTCGGGCGGGAACAGAACCTCGTATTCGCCGGTCGGGTCCGACAGGGTGACGAAAGCGAACTTTTCACCGGAACCCGCCGCGGCGCGTTCCTGGCGGCGACGCACCACGCCGGCCATACGGAAGGCTTCGCGGCCTTCCTGCGCCAGGGCCAGCGCTTCGGCGTAAAGTGTGACGTTGCGGCGCTTGAAGACGTCGAGCATATCCTGGAGCGGGTGGCCCGACAGGTAAAAGCCGATCGCCGCCAGTTCCTCGTCGAGGCGCTCAGGCCCGGACGTCGCCTGGACATTGACGATGCGCGGCCGCGACGCCTGGCTGGAGCCGAACAGGCTGACCTGCGACGAGGCGCGCTCGGCCGCCATGCTCTGGGCATAGGCGATGTACTGGTCGGCGCATTTGACGATCTGGGCGCGGTTGGGATGGATCGAATCGAAGGCGCCGGCCTTGGCCAGGTTTTCGATGGCGCGTTTGTTGACCGCCTTGGGATCGATGCGCTCAAGGAAGTCGAAGATATCGGTGAAACGGCCGCCCTCCTCACGCGTCTGGACGACGCTGAGCATGGCTTCGAAGCCGACATTGCGGATGGCGCCCAGCGCATAGAGGATTTCGCCGTTTTCGACGTCGAAATCGGCCATGGAGCGGTTGATATCGGGCGGGACGATGGTGATGCCGAAGCGGCGGGCGTCCTGGTAGAAGACCGCCAGCTTGTCGGTATTGGTGATATCGAGGCTCATGGTCGCGGCGAAGAACTCGACCGGATGGTTGGCCTTGAGATAGCCCGTCTGGTACGAAATGAAGGCGTAGGCGGCGGCGTGCGACTTGTTGAAACCGTAGCCGGCGAACTTGTTCACCAGTTCGAAGATTTCGTCGGCCTGCTTTTCATCGACGCCCTTCTCCTTGGCGCCCGAGATGAAGCGGACCTTCTGCAGGTCCATTTCCTCTTTCTTCTTCTTGCCCATGGCGCGGCGCAGCAGGTCGGCTTCGCCGAGGCTGTAGCCCGACAGGACCTGGGCGATCTGCATCACCTGTTCCTGGTAGATGATAACGCCGTAGGTTTCCTTCAGCACCGGCTCGAGCGTCGGGTGCAGCATGTCGATCTCTATGCGGCCGAACTTGCGGTCGACATAGGTGTCGATATTGTCCATGGGGCCCGGACGGTAGAGCGAGATCAGGGCGGTGATCTCTTCCAGCGAGCCGCAGCGCATCTTGCGCAGGGTGTCGCGCATGCCCTGGCTTTCAAGCTGGAACACGCCGATCGACTGGCCCGACGCCAGGAGCTCGTAGGTTGCCTTGTCGTCGAGCGCCAGCGTCGAATAGTTGATGTCGATGCCGCGCTTCTTCAGGTATTTCTGCGCGCGGTCGAGCACGGTCAGGGTCTTGAGGCCCAGGAAGTCGAACTTGACCAGGCCGGCGCTTTCGACCCACTTCATGTTGAACTGGGTGGCAGGGATGTCGGAGCGTGGATCGCGGTACAGCGGCACCAGTTCGGTCAACGGCCGGTCGCCGATAACAATGCCGGCGGCGTGGGTCGAGGCGTTGCGGAACAGGCCTTCGAGGCGCAGCGCCGTATCGAGAAGGTTGCGGACGGTGTCTTCCTCGTCGCGCGCCTGCTTGAGGCGTGGCTCGATCTCGATCGCCTGGGCCAGCGTCGTCGGATTGGCCGGGTTGTTCGGCACCATCTTGCACAGGCGGTCGACCTGGCCCAGCGGCAGTTGCATCACCCGGCCGGTGTCGCGCAACACGGCGCGCGCCTGCAGGGTACCGAAGGTGATGATCTGTGCCACGCGGTCGCGGCCGTACTTGTCCTGGACGTAGGTGATGACCTCTTCGCGGCGCTCCTGGCAGAAGTCGACGTCGAAGTCGGGCATCGAAACCCGCTCGGGATTGAGAAAGCGTTCGAACAGCAGACCGAAGCGCAAGGGGTCGAGGTCGGTGATGGTCAGCGCCCAGGCGACCAGCGAGCCGGCGCCGGACCCCCGGCCCGGCCCGACAGGCACGCCGTGCGACTTGCCCCACTTGATGAAGTCCGCAACGATCAGGAAGTAACCCGGGAAACCCATCTTCTGGATGACGCCGACCTCGCGGTCGAGACGCGCCCAGTAGTCTTCCTCCGGCACGGCCAGCTTGACCTGCTTCAGGCGTTCCTTCAGGCCCTCGCGCGCCTGGAAGGCCAGTTCCTCGTCTTCGTTGCGGCCCTGCCCCGTATCGAAGCGCGGCAAGATGGGATCGCGTTTGGCGACCAGGAAGGCGCAGCGTTTGGCGATTTCGATCGTGTTGTCGCACGCTTCCGGCAGGTCGGCGAACAGCGCGCGCATCTTGTCCGCCGGCTTGAACCAGTGTTCGGGCGTGACGCGGCGCCGGTCCTCGACGCCCAGGAAGGTGCTGTCCGAAATGCAGAGCAGCGCCTCGTGCGCCTTGTAGAGATCCGGCGTGGCGAAGAAGGCGTCGTTGGTGGCGACCAGAGGCACGTCGTTGGCGTAGGCGTATGCGACAAGACCGGCTTCGGTCGCGCTGCCCTTGATGCCGCCGTTCGGGCTGCCGTCGTGGCGTTGCAGTTCGATATAGAAGCGGTCTGCGAAGGCGTCCTGCATCATCTTCAGCGCCGCATTGGCCTCATCGGGCTTGTTCTGGCGGAAGGAGACGTCCACGGGACCGTCGAAACCGCCCGACAGCAGGATCAGGCCCTCGCTGTGTGCGCACACCTGCTCCCAGGTGACGTGCGGTTCGGTGAAGCCGTCATTATCGACGAAGGCGATCGAGGACAGCTTGGTGGCGTTGAGATAGCCCTGCTCGTTCTGCACATAGACGACAATGGTCGGGATGCGCGCCCAGCGTTCCGGCGGGGTTCCGCCGATCCCCTTGACCGGGAGGGCGCAGGCAATGAGGGGCTGGACGCCGGCGTCCTTGCAGTACTGCGAAAATTCGAGGGCGCCGTAGAAGTTACAGCGGTCGGTGATGGCGACGGCCGGCATGCCGTTCTTGGCCGCCAGCTTGGCTGCGTCCGACGCCTTGATGGCGCCTTCGAGCAGCGAATAGGCCGAACGGACCCTGAGATGGATAAAGTCTCCACTCATGACAGCCCTCCGACCTTAAGCGCAATCCGACAAAGTGTGACGCACTTTTCGGACAAATTGCGCGACAAAAATAAGCGTGATGGAATCAGACCATCGACACCGCGTGACACACAACGAAGACAAAAGCGGCAACCGCGGTGAAAGACAACACGTGATGCAGGGTCGCGACCATTTTTCCACACTCCTGATTTTGCAGCGTCATTGGCGAAGCGTTCTGTTCGCCTGTGAGCAATTCACGTTATGTTCTATATTCGCTGTTTGTTCTCACCGCAAGGGGATTCTGTGAACTATGAGAACAAAATGAGAAATGTATTTTGAATCAGCGACTTATTGGGCTGCTTCAGGAACGAACGGTACAAGCACTCCGTTCTCCAGTTTGACCACACGGTCCATATGCCGGGCCAGGTCCAGGTTGTGCGTGGCGATCAGCGCCCCTACGCCTTCGGCCTTCACGGTCGCTTTCAAGGCATCGAACACGGCCCTGGAGGTCGCCGGATCGAGATTGCCGGTCGGTTCGTCGGCCAGGAGCAGGCGCGGCCTGTTGGCCAGAGCCCGGGCGATGGCCACGCGCTGCTGTTCGCCGCCCGACAGTTGGGCCGGCTGGTGGTCGAGACGTTCGGCCAGGCCCAGTTCCGTCAACAGGTCGCGCGCCCTCGCCTCCGCGTCTTTTTGCGACCGGCCAAGAATGCGCATCGGCAGGGCGACATTGCCCAGCGCCGTATATTCCGGCAGCAGATGGTGGAACTGGTAGACGAAACCGATCTTTTCCAGGCGCGCGCGGGTGCGGCGGCGTTCGTCGGCACGGGCGAAGTCCTCACCGTCGATGACGAGGCCTGCATTGGGCGCTGCTTCGAGCAAGCCCACGGCATGGAGCAGCGACGACTTGCCCGAGCCCGACGGCCCGACAAGACCGACGAATTCACCCGAGCCGATATCAAGGTTGGCACCTTTCAACACGGCCAGCGACTTACCGTCGCCCAGCGCGTAATCGCGATGCAGGTCACGTAAACTGAGGACCGGCTTATTCATATCGAAGCGCCTCCACGGGCTCGAGCTTGGCGGCCCACAGCGACGGGAAGAGCGTCGAGATGCAGGCGGCCAGCAGTGAGCCGATGACCACGAAGGCGACCTCGCCCGGCTCCATCCGGGCCGGCACGTGGTCGAGATAATAGATATCGGGCGGGAACAGCTTGGTATGGAAGACCCATTCCAGAACTTGCTGGATCTGCTTGATATAGGTGCAGAACAGCGCGCCCAGCACCAGCCCCGACAAGGTTCCCGCCGCGCCGATCGAGCTGCCCGTCAGGAAGAAGATGCGCGACACTGACGAGCGGTCGGCGCCCATGGTCCTGAGGATGGCGATGTCGCGGGTCTTGTTCTTCACCAGCATGACGACGCCCGAGATGATGTTGAGCGCGGCGATGATCACGATGAAGAACAGGATGAAGCGCATGGCGACGCGTTCGACCTTGAGCGCGCCCCACAGTGACGAGAACTGCTCGGTCCAGTCCTGGTACATGGCGCCCTCCCCTGCGGCATGAACGATGGGCTGGCGCATCTGCGCGATGTCGTAGGCCAGTTCGGGCTTTACCTTGACCTCGACCATGTCCCATTCGTCCTCGCGGTCGAAGAAGAGCTGGGCCTGTTGAATCGGCATGTAGATGGTCGCCTTGTCGAAATCGCTGACGCCCGAATGGAAGATGCCGATGATGGTGTAGCTCTTGCGGCGTGGTGTCGAGCCGAAGGCTGTCGAGCCGCCGGACGACACCAGGGTCACGCTGTCACCGGCATTGAGCCCCAGGCGCGTCGCCAGGCCGTCGCCGACCGCAATGCCGTCGCCGCCGTAATCGCCCTGGCCGAAGCTGTCGAGGGAACCACCCTTTTCGATCGTTTTCGCGATGATCGGGGTGTTGCGAAGCGAGTCCGGAGAGACGCCGCGCACATAGGCGCCGTCGATGTCGCCGGTGCCGCTCTGGATAAGCGCGGCGGCGGTCAGGTAGGGCGTGACCTGGGTGACGCCCGGCACCGCGCGGACGCGGTCAAGCATCTGGTCGCGGTGCGCGAAATCGTTGAGCGGCCGGCCGTAGATGACCGCGTCGCCGCCGAAGGCCAGCAGCCGCGTCACCATCTCGGTCTGGAAGCCGTTCATGATCGACAGGGTCGAGATCAGCGCGGTGACCGCGAGCGTGATGCCGACATAGGAAATGATGGCGATGACGGCGATGCCGCCATCCTTGCGCCGCGTGCGCAGGTAGCGCATGGCCAGGCTGACTTCCCAGCCCTTGAACCCGAACAGCGTGCGCAGCCAGTCCATCTTATGCTTTCGTCAGTTGCGCCAGCGCGGCTTCGAGCGGCAGGACCTGGCGTTCGCCGGTGGCGCGGTCTTTCAGTTCGACATTGCCTTCGGCCAGGCCCTTGGGGCCGATGATCAGCTGTTTCGGGATGCCGATCAGGTCCATGGAGGCGAACTTGGCGCCCGGACGGTCGTCGCTGTCGTTATAAAGCACATCGACACCGGCCTTTTGCAGGGCCTTGTAGGCCTGTTCGCACGCCGCGTCGACGGCTTCGTCGCCGGCGCGGAGGCTGATCACGGCGACATCGAACGGCGCGACGCTTTCCGGCCAGATGATGCCGTTGTCGTCGTGGCTGGCTTCGATGATGGCGCCCAGCAGGCGCGACACGCCGATGCCGTAGCTGCCCATGTGGACGTTGATGTCCTTGCCGTCGGGGCCGGACACGGCAGCCTTCATCGGCTTGGAATATTTTTCGCCGAAATAGAAGATATGGCCGACCTCGATGCCCCGCGCGGACAATTGCTTGTCCGACGGCACGGCGTTGAACGCGGCTTCGTCGTGCATTTCCTCGGTGGCGGCGTAGAGCGCGGTGCGCTGGTCGACATGGCCTTGCAGGTTGTCCCAGTCGACGTCGTCGCCGGGCGCCGGCATGTCGACCAGGTCCTTGTGGCAGAAGACAGCGCTTTCGCCCGTATCGGCCAGGATGATGAATTCGTGCGACAGGTCGCCGCCGATCGGGCCGGTGTCGGCGCGCATCGGCACGGCCTTCAGGCCCATGCGCGAGAAGGTGTTGAGATAGGCCACGAACATGCGGTTATAGGCCTGGCGTGCCGACGGTTCGTCGATATCGAAGCTGTAGGCGTCCTTCATCAGGAATTCGCGGCCGCGCATGACGCCGAAGCGCGGGCGCTGCTCGTCGCGGAACTTCCACGAGATCTGGTAGAGGTTGAGCGGCAGGTCCTTGTATGAGCGGACGCTGGCGCGGAAGATGTCGGTGACCATTTCCTCGGCCGTGGGCCCGTACAGCAGGTCGCGCTCGTGGCGGTCCTTGATGCGCAGCATCTCCTGGCCGTAGTCGTCGTATCGGCCGCTTTCGCGCCACAGGTCGGCCAGTTGCAGGGTCGGCATAAGCAGCTGGACGGCGCCGGCCTTCAGCATTTCTTCCTCGACGATGCGCTCGACCTTGCGCAGGACGCGCAGGCCCAGCGGCAGCCAGGCATAGATGCCGGCGGCCTCCTGGCGGATCATGCCGCAGCGGAGCATCAGGCGGTGCGAAACGATCTGGGCTTCGGAAGGGTTTTCTTTGAGCAGCGGCAGGAAGTAGCGCGACAGGCGCATGGGGAGAATCCGTCAATTAGAAAAGTCGGCGCAGCCTAATAAGGCGGACCGCCGGTGTGAAGCGCCGAAGCGACAAAAATAGGGCGAAATGTCAGCCGGTTCCGGTTCAGACCGGAATTTGCGGCAACGGAATGTGAACGACGTTGATCACGATCACCGCGATCAGCCATATGACCAGCGCCACCAGCGTATTCAGCCTGACCTTCTTGCCGAGATTATGCACGGCCGGCGCTCCGGGATCTTCACCCTTTCCAGGCGTGATCCCGGCCTCGTGCTGGCTGACATTGCCGCCGATCGGCAACACGGCGAAGAAGGTGACCCACCAGATCATCAGGTAGATGGCAAGCCAGGAGATGATTTTGGTGAACATCGTGACGGTTCCCTTTCCAACGGCGCTCTATCGCCGTTGGCAAGCGCGACTGCGCGCCCGAGCTTGTGTGAGGAGCCATGCGGCGCTTGAGCTGAAAAACAGCCTCAGATCAGGCCGAGGCTTTCATCCACCCCTAATACCAGATTGAGGTTTTGTACAGCCGCGCCCGACGCGCCCTTGCCCAGGTTGTCGAAGACCGCGACCAGGTTGGCCGTCTGCATGTCGTCGTCGCCGAAAACGTGGATCAGAAGCTGGTTGGTGTCGCGGAACTGGTCGGCATCGACCGCCTTGGCGGCAGCCGATTCCTCGGCCGTGGCGACGCGCACGAAGCGTTCATCGGCATAGTGGGCCTGGAGCAGGCTACGGATCGCCTCCACGTCCGGCTCGTCCGGCAGCGCCCACAGGTGCAGCGGCACTTCGACGATCAGGCCTTGTGGGAACTTCGCCACGGTCGGCGAGAAGATCGGCGGGTTTTCAAGGCCCGAATAGAGCTGCATTTCCGGCAGGTGCTTGTGCGCCAGCGCGGTTGCGTAGACGCGCTCATGGCCCTGCCCGCTTTCAAACTCGGCGATCATCGACTTGCCGCCGCCGGTATAGCCCGACAGCGAGGTCGCGGTGATCGGGAAAAACGGTGGGATGATGCCGAGTTCGGCCAGCGGCCGGACAAGCGCGATGAAGCCCGTGGCGTGACAGCCGGGATTGGTAATGCGTTTCGATGCGGCAATGGCTTCGCGCTGGCCGTCCGTCATTTCCGGGAAGCCGTAGGTCCAGCCTTCGGCCACGCGGAACGCGGTCGAGGCATCGATGATGCAGGTGTCGGGATTTTCGCACAGGGCGGCGGCTTCGCGCGCGGCGTCGTCCGGCAGGCACAGGATGACAGCGTCCGCCGAATTGATCGCATCCTTGCGGGCGTTCGTGTCCTTGCGGTTGGCGTCGGACAACTGGATCAGCTGGATGTCGTCGCGCTTTTGCAGGCGCTCGCGGATTTGCAGGCCCGTCGTGCCGGCTTCGCCGTCGATGAAGATTTTGTGGGGCATGGTGGGCTCCTGCGGGCAAGAATTTCTACGGTGAAGACCCCTCCACCGCTTCGCGGTCCCCCTCCCCATGCTTCGCATAGGGAGGAGAAGCCAATAAAAAAGGCGCTTCGGAAACCGAAGCGCCTTTTAATGCAACGAATTGCGCTGCGATTAACGCTTCGAGAACTGGAACGAACGGCGAGCCTTGGCGCGGCCGTACTTCTTACGCTCGACGACGCGCGAGTCGCGGGTCAGGAAGCCGGCGGCCTTCAGCGTCGGGCGCAGGCCCGGTTCGAAATAGGTCAGGGCCTTCGACAGGCCGTGGCGGATGGCGCCGGCCTGGCCCGACAGACCCGAACCGTGGACCGAAACGATGACGTCGAATTGCGACGCGCGGTCGGTCAGGTTCAGCGGCTGGGCGATCATCATGCGCAGGACCGGACGGGCGAAGTAGACTTCCTGTTCGCGGCCGTTGATGATCCACTTGCCGGAGCCCGGCTTGATCCAGACGCGGGCGACGGCGTTCTTGCGCTTGCCGGTGGCATAGGCGCGGCCGTACTTGTCCAGTTGCTGGACGCGCTCGACCGGAGCGGCGACCGGGTTGGACGACAGGGCAGCCAGGGCGTCGAGGCCTTGGGCCGGGGCGGTTTGTTCTTGAACTTCGGCCATTATCAGACGCTCCGGACGTTCTTGCGGCTCAGGGCCTTGAAGTCGACGACTTCCGGGTTCTGGGCTTCGTGGGGATGGGTGGCGCCGGCATAGATGCGCAGTTGCGTCATCTGCTTGCGGGCCAGCGGGCTTTCCTTGGGCAGCATGCGCTCGACCGCCTTGGTCAGCACGCGCTCGGGGTAACGGCCGCCGAGCAGTTGGCCCATGGTGCGGGTCTTGACGCCGCCGGGGTGGCCGGTGTGCCAGTGGAACACCTTGTCCGTCAGCTTCTTGCCGGTGAAGTGCACCTTGTCGGCATTGATGATGATGACATTTTCGCCGGTGTCTACGTTCGGCGTATAGTCGGGCTTGTGCTTGCCGCGAAGACGCATGGCGATGAAAGCGGCGAGACGGCCGACAACGGCGTCCTCGGCGTCGATCACGATCCACTTCTTCTCGACATCGGCGGGCTTGCGGGCCGCGGTTGTGGACGTCAACATAAGAAAAATCCTTTTGGGTCGCACGGACACAAAGCCTGTGCGGCGAAGAGGCGCGTCGTATACGGGAACACCCTTTTCCTGTCAACGCATTATTTTTCGCAAAATTCCCTAAATCTATCTGATTTTGTTCGAGAATTTTTAATAGGTATTAAATTACCTTATGAAAATCCGCTGCGGCGGAAGGCGCGTTCGGCACGGAATATGCTCCAGGCCAGGATCAGGCTGAGCGTCAGCAGCAACCCCGCCGTCAACTGGTGCGCCAGGGCCAGCCAGAAGTTCACCTGCGTATACAGGGTCGCGATACCCAGCGTGGCTTGAAGCGTCGCCGTGCCCGCCACGGCCCAGGCCAGCAGTTGCAGGCCGCTGTCCTGGGCGCGGCGCGACACCAGGAAGGCAAAGAAGACGGCCAGCGTCCACAGGAGGTAAGCGTTCATGCGGTGCATGAACTGCACGACGCCCTGATCGTGGAACAGCACCATGCCGATACCTTGGCCCCAGTCGGTATAGGGCACGAAGCTGCCGTTCATCATCGGCCAGTCGTTATAGACCAGGCCCGCCTGGTTGCCGGCGACCAGCGCGCCCAGCAGGCATTGCAGGTAGACAAGACCGGCGATGATGCCGGCCGCCAGGCGCCATTTGAACGGAGCGCCGCGGTGCCTCGCCTCGCCCTCGCCCGCCTCGAGGCCCGTCCACAGGGTCCAGCCGAGTAGCAGGAAGGCCATGCCGAGGTGGAACATCAGCATTTCCGGCGCCACGAAGACGCGCTTGGACAGGCCGGACGCCACCATCAGCCAGCCGACCAGGCCCTGGAAGGCGACAAGGCCGATGGCCACCCAGCTGCGCCAGAAGATGCGCGCCGGGATTTCCGACATCAGCCAGAAAAAGACGAAGGGCAGCAGGTAGACGACGCCCAGCAGGCGCGCGATCAGCCGGTGCGACCATTCCCACCAGTAGATGCTCTTGAACTGCGCGACCGTCATATGCGGATTGAGCTGGGTGTATTGCGGGATCTTCTTGTAGTTGGCGAATTCCATGGCCCAGGCGGCGTCGGAGCCCGGCGGGATGATGCCCGAGATGGGCTTCCATTCGGTGATCGACAGGCCGGACGTCGTCAGGCGCGTGGCGCCGCCGACGACCAGCAGGACCAGGATGGTGAAGACCGCGGCGAACAGCCAGGCGGCGACGGTCGGCGAGCGCAGCGGCAGCCGCGCGGTGCGGCGGTGCTTGCGCCCGGCCTGGGCGATGGCGGAGTTGGATGACTTGAAGGGGGACCGCACTATGACGCCTCTTGATACGAAAGCCCTGTCTGCGGCTTGCCGTCTTCGCCGGGAAACGATAGGTTTGATGAAAACGGCGGTGCGCGACCGGGGCGATGTTGCCCATACAGCCCTGGCGATTTCAAGCCGGCACGAACAAAAAGACGAGGCAAAGCAGAATGACTGCGGAAAACTACATCCTGGCCATCGTGGCCGGCCTGATCGCCGGCTGGATCGCCAACCTGATGTCCAAAAGCCGTTTCAGCTTTCCTATCAACCTGTTCGTCGGCATCTTCGGCGCCATTCTGCTGAACTTTTTCCTGCGCTCGGCCGAGAAGATCGACAACCGCTTTTTCTCGGTGCTGTGGGTGTCGCTGGCCGGTTCGAGCGTGCTTTTGCTGCTCTTCCACCTGACGCGCCGATTCGAGCGCCGCTGAGTCATGGACGCCCCGCGTAAAGGCCTGAGTCTGCCCGTCCGCCGCGCCATCGCCTGCGCCGGCATCCTGGTCTTCGTCATCGTCTACATCATGGTGGCCAGCGACATCGGCCGTCACCTGCCTGGCAATCCGCTGATCCAGCTTCTGTTCTACGCCCTGGCGGGGACGCTGTGGGGCGTGCCGGTCATCCCGCTGATCTCGTGGTCCGAAGCCTACCGGCGCAGGAAATGAGCGACCGCAGCCCCGATACCACGCCGAAGCCGCTGGGCAAGGGCCGCATCGAGGCCTTCAGCGACGGCGTCATCGCCATTATCATCACCATCATGGTGCTGGAACTGAAGACGCCCGAAGGCTTCGATCTGCAAGCGCTTTCAACGCTTTGGCCGACATTCTCGATGTATGTCCTGAGCTTTGTCTATGTCGGCATCTACTGGAACAACCATCACCACATGCTGCACGCCGCCCACCGAGTCAGCGGCGGCGTGATGTGGGCCAATTTGCACCTGCTGTTCTGGCTGTCCCTGGTGCCCTTCACCACGCGCTGGATGGGGGAAAGCCATTTCGCCACCTGGCCGGTGGCTGTCTACGGCGCGTCGCTGTTCATGCCGGCGATCGCCTATACCATCCTGGTGCGGCGGCTGATCGCGGTCAACGGCCGCGACAGCGAACTGGGCCGGGCGATCGGCGGCGACGTCAAGGGGATTGTCTCCCTGGTCATCTATGCCCTGGGGATCGCCCTCTCCTTCTGGCAGCCGCTGGCGGGGCTGGCCTGTTATGTCACGGTGGCCCTGGTCTGGCTGGTGCCGGACCGGCGCATAGAGCGGACCTGAACGTCAGGCCGGGGTTTCTGCGCGCCTGAGGAACGGCACCTTCACCGTCAGGTAGGTCGCCGCCCGCCAGATCCATTCCAGCGGCCCGTAGACGAAGACGCGGAACCACAGGTGCGCGAAGACGAGCTGAACGGCGAAAAAGGCAATGCCCAGGCCCAGGGCCTGGATCTGGGTGAGTTTGGCGTGCCAGCCCAGCCCGAAGCCGTAATAGAGCGGTACGAAGACCACGCCCTGCATGATGTAGAGGGTCAGCGTCATGCGTCCGGCGGGCGCCAGCAGACGCAGGACCGGCCGGCCGATGCCGAGATAAAGCTCGACCATCAGCATGACGGCGAAGACCATCTGCGACAGGTTGACCAGGCTGTCGAGGACATCGCCGAAGACGCCAGGCGCCGCGTACTGGTTGGGCTGGTGCGGGATAAGGCCGGTCAGCGCCGGATGGGCGAAGTGCAGCGTCAGCCCGACGATCGCCGCTATGGCCAGGGTGATACGGCGCGCGGTCGTGAAGGCTTCGGGGCGGGCAAAGAAGCCGATGCGGCCGAGGACGAGGCCGACCATGTACAGCCCGACGATCTGCATCATGCGGCCGGACTCGATGTAGTACCACCACTTGACCTTCTGGCCCTCGAACATGTTGAGCCGGATCATCTCAAGGAAGGTGCCGTGGATGTACACATCGTTGTGGCCGGCGGTGTAATAGTGCGGCGGCCGGTTGGCCCACTCGGCGCCCTGCGACGCCTGGAAGCTTCGCCACAGCATCTGCGGCTGTAACAGGCAGACGACGCCGCACACGGCGAGGATGGTGTTGTTCCTGATGCGATCGAGCGGAACGAGGATCAGGCCCAGCGGCGCCAGCAGTTGCAGGACTTCGCCGTTATAGATCAGACCGTAAAGCCAGCCGAAGGCGAACAGGATGAACAGCCGCCAGACGAAGCGCGCTGAAAAGTCGATGCCGCGCCGGCTGGCGCGGTCCATGATGATGAAGAAGCTGAGGCCGAAACACAGGGCCAGCAACGAGAACGACTTGCCTTCGAACAGGCCGAACACGACGTCGTGGACCACGCTGGGCGTCGGGTGCGACCAGTACAGCCCGAAAAACTCGACGGCATGGGCCATGAACAGCCCCATGATGGCATAGCCGCGCAGGACGTCGACGACTTCCATACGCTCCGTGAAGCGCACTGCCGGCTGTGTCATTCCCCTGCCTCGCTTTAGTGTGATTACTTTCACGCTAAGGGCAAATGACAAGGCTGTCAATTACGGGGTGTAGTCGCTGGGGAGGTCCGGCGGCGGATCGTCCGGTGGCGATTTATAGCCGGTTATGAAGATCGAAACGAAGCAGGCGATGGCGCCGCCGATGACGAAGACCAAGGCGATGGACCAGAAGATCGTCATAGCGTTTGCGCCGCTCAGCAAGAGCTGGTTCTGTAGGCGCTTATATACACGACCTTGCCCTTGTCGGTCCGCACCGTGAGCGTGTCTTCTTCGGTGCAGTTGCCGCTGAGTTTGGCTTCGCGGCGCCAGGCGGACCAGTTGGCCGCTTGCAGGCCGGGCGCGCCCAGGCGCCCGGTAATGTCGGTCTGGGCTGCGCCGAGGGCCATGAAACCGTCGACGGACACGGTATCCTTGAGCGGCGCGCACGACGGGGAATTGGCGGGCGCGGCCACGCCCCACATGGTGACGTCGGCCACCGCGCCGCCATTGATCTCATAGGAGCTCAGCCAGACGCGCTGATGTTGCGCCGGTAGGTCGTAGCACAGCCACTGCATCGCGCTGCCGGCATCGCCTTCGCGCTCGATCTGGCCGCCGAAGCGCTTCTGGACATCCGTCAGGCGCGTCTGCTCGAACTGACCGGACCAGGTGCCGATACTGAAGGTTCTGGCGAAGGCGGTCTGGCCGGGCTTGGCTGCGTCCGCATCGATCAGCGGCGACGGCGGCGAAAAGCGCGGTCCGGCCGCCAGCGCGCTTCCGGCAAAAGCCATAAGTCCCAAGGCCGTCAGAATCGCGCGCATGTCCATCCCTCCCACTCGTCCGGCAATCATAGCACAGCCGTCTGTGCCATGCGCAGTTTTATAAGCTGGCATCGTGCGCAGTCTACGGCTTCGGCGCATCCGTAGCCGAGGTCGGGGTGTTTGTCGCAGGTACCGCTTCAGGCGCCGCCGGGTGGGCAACAGCGGCGGCGCTGCCCCAATGGTAGTCCGGATCATTGGGCACGCCCTTCAATTCAAGGGCGTAGATGCCGTTATAGCCGCATGCGGCCTGGCTGCCGTTCATATAGACGGCCGGGCGGATGGTGTCGGCTGCCGACTTGCCCGCCAGCCATGCTTTCGGCGCCTCCAGCGACAGGTCGGGGCCGAGATCGGCGGCCGACAGGTCGAAGCTGCCGGCATACACGACCTGGCCGGCCTCTACAGGGAAGGACGGCGAGCCCATGCAGAAGCCGATATCGGCCACCATGCCGGCGACCGCGGCGATGCGCCAGCGGCCGGGGGGCACGGCAAAAGCGGCGAACGACCCGTCCCTGCCCGCATCCTTGAGCTGGCCGACGGTTATGAGGTCGGGCATGTGGTCATCGAGCGCCGGCCGGACGTTCGGGTCCGTTCCCATGCGCGCCAGGGTCAGACGGACGCCGTTATTGTTGCTGGTGCCCGTGACCCGCATGACAATGACGCCGGCCTCGGGCAGGGTCGTGGCGATCTGATCGGGCGTCAGGCCTTTTTGGGGCCACTTCTTGTCGATCTGGATGGCGGTCGGTCGCGCTTCCAGCGACATATCGACCTTGTCGAGTGAGGTGCCGGTGACGGCCGTCAGGCTTAACAGACCATCATTATTGTGCGCAGGGCGGAAGTAGAGGTAACGGGTGCTTGCCGAAGCCGCGTCGTTCTTGAAAGTGCGGACGATTTCGCCATGCGGCTGGTCGGCCCCTGTCCACGGCGCAAGGTGAACCGCCAGGTCTGCAGGGGCCAATTGCGCCAGGCTCAGGCCCTCGTCTTGCGGCAGTCGAACAACACGCCAGCCGCGGACGACCATGCAGTTTTCGAAGGCCGCCGCGTAGACGCCACGGCTCCAGCCGGCGACCATTTGGGCGACGATGATATTGCCGATCACGCCGCCGACAATATTCGCTGTCTCGCCCCGCATGGTAAAGCCTTTGGGGTCGACGTACGTGTAGATGTAGGTCTGGCCATACTGAATTTCCGCATCGCGGGAGCGGACCTTATAAGCCTCGGCCGCGCAGGCCTTGACCGCGTCCGTATGGTCGGTGGCGCTCGTACCCGGCAGATTGTAATATGTATAGCCCTTGGTCATGTTGCCCATGCCAATCACGTCGGCAGCCTGGGACATGGCCGGCGCGGCAAGCGTCATGACGGCAGCGGCCGCGCACATGACGTGGACGGACAGACGCGATTTAAAAACGTGCATGGATTTCCCCCGAAATAGCCCTGGGCTGAGGCGTAGCATGTGGCGTGGCATTATTGAACCGGTATTTCTGCCTGAGACCTTTTGGGCACATGTCCGCCGTCACTGAGCGTCCCGAGGTTGCCGCCCTGCCCGATCCGTGGTTGAGTGCAAAGGTTAACGAGATTCATCTGGGGGAATATCATGTCGTCCGTTTCTTCCGCCGCTATTGTCGCGGTCATCGGCCTGCTGGCGGCCGTTCCGGCTTTCGCGGCGCAGGATGTCGTCGCCAACGCCGGGCCCGTGCCGGTCACGGCCCAGCCGCACAGCTTCGTGCCCGCTTTCGAGGACGCCCTGGGCGGCCATGGCGCCGTCGCGGCGCCGCTGAAGGCGATCGACGGCCTGGCCTCGGCATCCGACGCAACGGCCATGGATTTCCCGGTCGACGGCGCCCATCGGGCCGCCGAGGACAAGGGGCAGGACGTGGTGGCGACCACCGCCGGCGTCTGCGAGGCCTATTTCGCGCAGTCGCAGTCGCTGACGGCTTCGCTGGCGGCGGCGTTCAAGGGCATGGCCGCGGGCGACAAGGCGTCGCTGCAGGTGCTGCTGCCGACCATGCAAAAGCAGCTGGACGACATCCTGCCCTATGAAATGAAGGCCGAAGTCTGCGACGGCAACCATATCAACGCCTACACCAGCTACCAGTTCTTCGAACTGAACCTGGCGCGGCAGTACAATGCGGGTGGAGGCTTCCCCGCCAACCTGCCGATCGTCAAGCAGCCGGACCTCAATCAGCAGGCCCTGGCCTATGCCGTCGGCTGGACGAAGTACGAACTGGGCGACTTCGACGGTGCGGCTGCGGCCTATGGCAAGGGCCTGGCCATGTTTCCGCACCAGCACATGCTGCAACAGGAATATGTGGCGGCGCTATTCCAGCTTCACCAGGGGGCGCAGGCGCTGAGCTTCATCGACGGCGTATTGGGGACGACCTACGATCTCACTGATGAAGAGCGCGCCAAGATGTTCGAAGGCCGCGGCGTCGCCCTGCTGATGATGGGCGCGCTCGATCCGGCGATCGATTCGCTGGGCGTCGCGCAGAAGTATCATTACACGGACGAGGTCGCCAAGCTGCTGGACCAACTCGACCAGATGAAGGCGGCAGCGGCGAAGAAGTAGGGTTAGCTGACCGCGACAGGATTGGGTCGCGTCGCTCCTCGAACTCGCATGCAGGTTCGAATGCATGACGTCAGACATAAAAAAGACGGACGGCCCTGAAGGACCGTCCGTCTTTTTTAATGGTCGGAGCGACAGGATTCGAACCTGCGACCCCTTGACCCCCAGTCAAGTGCGCTACCAGGCTGCGCCACGCTCCGTCATTGTCTCCGTGAGGAGAGACGCGGCTTATAGAGACGAAAAACGACAGCCGCAATCCCTGTGGCTGCAATTCCGCCAATTTTTCCACTGTGTTGGATGAGCGCCGCTGACCGCGACAGGATTGGCTGCGCTTCGCTCCGCTCCGCCGAACTCGCGGATTGCCATGGCAATCTGCTCGTTTCGAACCTGCGACCCCTTGACCCCCAGTCAAGTGCGCTACCAGGCTGCGCCACGCTCCGTCATTGTCTCCGTGAGGAGAGACGCGGCTTATAGAGACGAAAAACGACAGCCGCAATCCCCGTGGCTGCAATTCCGCCAATTTTTCCACTGTGTTGGATGAGCGCCGCTGACCGCGACAAGATTGGCTGCGCTTCGCTCCGCCGAACTCGCGGATTGCCATGGCAATCTGCTCGTTTCGAACCTGCGACCCCTTGACCCCCAGTCAAGTGCGCTACCAGGCTGCGCCACGCTCCGTCATTGTCTCCGTAAGGAGAGACGCGGCTTATAGAGACGAAAAACGACAGCCGCAATTCCCGTGGAGACAATTTTCCACCGTTGTTGGACGTTTACCGGCTTACCCGTACTTCCCCGACCCGGTATTGCGTCCCAGCTGACGCCCCAGCGTCGCCTGGGCTTCTTCCAGCGACCGGGCGATATCCAGGAACTTCTCCCGCGTCGCCTGCGACAGGCGCTGGGCGGCGGCGAGGTCGAACTCCGTGTCGAGCGAACCGGCTTCGGCGACGGCGTCCGGCACGTCGTCGGCCTCGATCAGGCCGCCCTCGGTGGCGATCAGCTTCTCACCATTGACCTTGAGGATGGCCTTCTGGCCCTCGTCCTTGAACAGCTTCTGCACGCCGCGGATCGTATAGCCGCGATCGTACAGCAGGGTTTTCACCCCCATCAGCATGTCGATGTCCTGCGGGCGATAGAAACGACGGCCGCCGGCGCGCTTGGTCGGGCGGATAAACGGGAACTTGGTCTCCCAGAACCGCAGGACGTGCTGTTGCACGCCCAGCATTTCGGCGGTTTCGGAGATGGTCCGTAAGGCTAAGGGCCCCTTGTTCATGGGACTTTCCTTCGGTGAGCGTTTTACTCAAAGAGCGGGTTATAAGGTCAGTCGTGCTTGCCGGCGTCGACGCGGGCCTTCATGATCTGCGAGGCGCGGAAGCTGATGACCTTGCGGGGATCGATGGCGGCGGGTTTTCCGGTCTTGGGATTGCGGCCGACCCGGGCGTTCTTGTCGCGGACCTGGAAGACGCCGAAGCCGGACAGCTTGACCATTTCACCCCGTTCCAGCGCTTCGACCACCAGGTCGAGGGTGCGTTCGACGATGGCGGCGCATTCCTGCCGGGGCAAACCCAGCTCATTGTGCACGTCTTCGAAAAGTTCGGCTCGCGTCAAGGTCTGCGATTTCATGGGTCAGCCCGATCCTGTTTTAAGATTGGCATGCGGGCGCGAAACCCTGAGTCGGATTGCGCCCCTGAAAACGAGCATGGCGCAAATTCCGCCAATCGTCAAAGGCTTATCGGCAACAGGTCACAAAAAACATCGTACGGGGGAAGGCTGTTCCCCGTATTCACCGAAACCGTTCTTAATTCAGAAGGTTAGGCCCAACTGTAACCGTTTAGAGCCGTATGGCGGCCGCGCCCCAGGTCAGGCCGCCGCCAAGCGCCTCGATCAGCACCACGTCGCCCGGCTTGATGCGGCCGTCCTCGACAGCCGTGAACCAGGCAAGCGGGATGGAGGCCGCCGACGTATTGGCGTGGAAGGCCACGGTCGAGACGACCTTGTGCTCTTCCAGGCCCAGGCGCTCGGCTACGCCGTTGAGGATGCGCTGGTTGGCCTGGTGCGGAATGAACCAGTCGATGTCGCCGATCGTCAGGTCGGCCTTTTCAACTGCCGATTCAATGGCTTGAGAAATCTTGTGCACGGCGTGCTTGAAGACCTGGTTGCCCTGCATGCGGACCTTGCCGATGCGGTTGCCCTCACCGAACGTTCCGCCGTCGACGTAAAGCAGCTCGGTCTTGGTGCCGTCGCACTGCAGGTCGAAGCCCAGTATGCCGGTGTCGCTATTGTCGCCCTGCCCTTCGACAGGCTCGAGCACCACGGCGCCGGCGCCGTCGCCGAACAGGATGCAGGTGCCGCGGTCGGTATAGTCGAGCAGTTGCGTCATGGCTTCGGCGCCGATGATCAGCGCGCATTTCGCCATGCCGCGCGCTACGAAGCCGTCGGCGACGCTTAAGGCATAGACGAAGCCCGAGCAGACGGCCTGGACGTCGAAGGCCGGTCCGGGCGCGATGCCCAGCTTGCGCTGCACGATCGACGCCGTGGCCGGAAACGGCATGTCGGGCGTGGTGGTGGCGACGATGATCAGGTCGACATCCGCCGCGGTCTTGCCCGCGCGTTCCAGCGCGATACGCGCGGCTTCGGCGGCCAGGTCCGAGGTCTTCTGGTCCTTGGCGATGACGTGACGCTGACGGATGCCCGTGCGCTCGACGATCCATTCGTCGGACGTGTCGACCATTTTCGCCAGGTCGTCATTGGTCATGACGTTTTGGGGAAGGTAACCGCCGACGCCCGTGACGGCGGATCGTAACACACGCATTAATTTGCCTTGCTGCCTGACGCGACGGCCAGGTCCTTCATATCTGTCTGAACAGCGTCCGGCGCAAGGGCTGCTTGCGATTCCGCCAGGCTGTGCGTCATCTGGGCCAGCGAAGCCGCCAGTTCCCGTTCATAGCCGCTGGCCGCCAGCGAGACACCGACCTTGATGGCGTTGGCGAAACTGCGGGCGTCGGCGCCGCCATGGCTCTTGATAACGATGCCTTTGAGGCCAAGCAAGGGCCCGCCGTTGGATTCGGCCGGATCGAGCGGGCGCAGCGTCTTTTTCAGCGCACCTTTCGACAGCCAGGCGCCGATCATCGCCGGCAGGGACGACATGAAGCCCCGCTTGAGCATGGTCTGCATGAAACGCGCGGCGCCTTCGGCGGTCTTCAGTGCGATGTTACCGGTGAAGCCGTCGGTGACCACGACGTCGGTCGTGCCTTCGCACAGGTCGGTGCCTTCGACAAAGCCGTAATAGTTGAGGCCCAATACCGTTTCCTTGAACAGGCGGTGCGCTTCCTTGACCTCGTCATGGCCCTTCACGTCCTCGGAGCCGACATTGAGCAGGCCGATCGACGGGCGGTCCTTGCCCCAGATCGCCTTATGGAAGGCCGCGCCCATCAGGGCGAATTCGATCAGCTGGCGGGCGTCGGACGTCACGTTGGCGCCGACGTCGAGCACGGTGGCGAAACCGTTGGGATTGGGCCAGGAACAACCGATGGCCGGGCGTTCCAGGTCGTCGGTCAGCATCTTCAGGATCATCTTCGACAGCGCCATCAGCGCGCCGGTATTGCCGGCCGACACGACGGCCCTCGCCTCACCCGCCTTTACGGCGTTGATGGCGTTGGCCAGGCTGGTGTTGCGCCGGCGGATGGCGCTGGCCGGCTTTTCGTCCATGGTGATGAACTGATCGGTATGATGGACGGTGGCGCGGGCTTTCAGCGCCGGATATTTTGCCAGCTCGGCCTCGATCCCGGGGCCATCGCCATGGAGCTGGAAGAAGAGGTTATCGCGCAGGGAAAGCGCGCGTGCGGCACCCGCTACCGTCACGGCCGGGCCATGGTCGCCGCCCATGGCGTCGATGGCGATGACCAGACGGTCCGGAGAGTTCGCTTGTATCGTCAAGGCCGGTCTGGCTCCAGAACTTAAGTACACTCGCCGTGACAGGCACGCCGAAAGCGGAAAATAGCGCGACTTTGGCAAGGCGCAAGTCTTATCGTTTCAGCCCGGGGCGGGTGACGTTGCGTCACTCGTCACGTTTTAGTTTGGCCAGCACGGCGAACGGCGACGGCTCGCGCTCGGGCTCGGGTTCCTCGAAGACGACGCCCGGCTTGCGGGCGAAGGGGTCGTAGGCCTCGCCCAGGGCCTCGATGATATATTGGCCGAGATCGATCTGGCCGTTCTGGACGACATCGGGTTCGTCGAGGTCGTCGAGGCCCAGTTCGTTTTCGCCGACAGCCGCGATTTCGTCGGTCACGTCGCGTGATTCGATCAGGTCGAGATCGAGGTCGGCCGAAATGGCATGGGTAAAGGGCTCAAGGCTGACGCCGCATTCCTGGGTGACCTCGCCGCGCAGCGCGATGTGAAGGTGGACCAGCGGTTTCACGCCCTTGGTGTCGCGGGTGACGATATGGGCGATGAGCGCATCGAGCGAGACCATGCCGAAGCCTTCGGCGATGATCTTCCGCCGGTCTTCGTCGGCCACCAGGTCGAGGGTCAGGCCCTGGCGGGCGGAATCGAAACGGACGCGGTGCGTCCACAGGCTTTCATCGGATTCGGTCATACTCTACTCCCGTTACGCGGCGCCGGCAGATTCGGCGTCGAGGTCCGGTATTGCACACCAGTCGAGCCGTCCGTTCAAGATGGCGTCGACATCAAGGGCCTTGCGGGCCTCATCGGCATATGTGGCGAACGGTTGGGCGGTATTCAATGGTACGGATTGCGGTGCGTCACCGCCCTGTTCGGCGTCGCCGTCGAAAGCCGAGCCGGCAAAGATCGTACGCGCGGCGTAGTCGGCACGGTCGGTGTCGGTACCCGTCGCCCACAGATCATCCCAGCGCTTCATGCGCGTATAGATGACTTCGCCGAGTTTTTTCATCTTCTTGGGCACGGTCAGGTCGCCGGTGCCCTGTTCGCGCAGGGTGTGGTCGAGGGCATCGATGAAGGTGTCGAACAGGACCTGGGCGGTCTCCTGGGCCTGGGCGCGGCGGGCGTCTCCGGCCGGCAGGGCCTTCAGCGCGTGGATGACAAGACCGACATGAAAGGTCAGCAGCTCGAAGCGCGCGCCGATAGCGTCTTCGATGCCGTAATCCTTGTAGAATATGGGTTGGCGGCTCTGTTCGACGCAAGACGAATACAGGGCGTGGCCCGTGTACCGGATGGGGCGCGGCTGGAACAGGCGCTTGAGTTTTTCAAGGGGTGACGGCATCGCATTATTGACCGGTGCGTTAGGCCTTGTTTCGGCCTTATGCTTGCCGTAAGCCCTATTTCATTGTACGTCAAACACGTTTCGCGTTTCGCACAGGATATCCATGACCACGCGCCCGCACTTCACTCCGGTTGGACTTGCCCTCTGCGGCGCCGCCCTCGCGCTTTCGCTGTCGGCCTGTGCGCCGACGCTGTCGCACCACGGCTACCTGGCGTACGAAGCCAAGCCGCAGACCGATATCAAGGTCGGCGATACCAAGGAAAGCGTGCTGGATCGCCTGGGCCAGCCGTCGCAGACCTCGGTCTACGATCCGACCGAGTGGTACTATATCGACCAGGTGTCGATGAAGATGACCTACAAGATGCCGCGCGTGACGTCGCGCAGCGTCACCGTGGTCGATTTCGACAAGGGCACGGATACGGTCAAGACCGTGCGCACGCTCAGCCTGGCCGACGGCCGCGACCTGAAGCCGAATCCGAACACGACGCCGACCCGCGGCCGTTCGCTGACGGCGCTGGAGCAGATGCTGGGTACGGTCGGCCGCCAGCGCATCGACAACAGCAAGGATCAGGATCCGGGCAACCAGCACCGCAGAGACTGACGTCGACCTACTTTCATAACAAAAAAGCCGGACCCATCTGGGCCCGGCTTTTTTATTTTGGACGTTGAGCGCCCGGTTTCGGGGTGCAGGGGACTGTGTCCCCTGCCCTTTGCTTCGCACCAACGGTCATGAAGAATGACCGTTGGTACTCGCATTTTTTCAGCTCAAACGCCGCATGGCTCCTCGCACAAGCTCGGGCGCGCAGTCGCGCTTGCCAACGGCGACGCTGTCGCCATTGGTTTAGTGGTGCGCCGCCAGAACGGCCAGCAGCAGCAGGGCCACGATGTTGGTGATCTTGATCATCGGATTGACGGCCGGCCCCGCCGTATCCTTGTAGGGATCGCCGACCGTGTCGCCCGTGACCGAAGCCTTGTGCGCGTCCGAGCCCTTAAGGTGCTTGACGCCGTCCTTGTCGACGAAGCCGTCTTCGAACGACTTCTTGGCGTTGTCCCAGGCGCCGCCGCCCGACGTCATCGAGATGGCGACGAACAGGCCGGTGACGATCACGCCCAGCAGCATGGCGCCGACCGATTCGAAGGCCGGGACCTTCCCGCCGATAAAGTAGACGATGGTGAACAGTACGATCGGCGACAGGACAGGCAGCAGCGACGGGATGATCATTTCCCGGATGGCTGCCTTGGTCAGCATGTCGACGGCGCGGCCATAGTTCGGCTTTGACGTGCCGGCCATGATGCCCTTGTCTTCGCGGAACTGCTTGCGCACCTCCTCGACGACAGCCTGGGCGGCGCGGCCGACGGCGGTCATGCCCATGCCGCCGAACAGGTAGGGCAAGAGGCCGCCGATCAGCAGACCGATGACGACCCACGGCGAGGACAACGAGAAGGTCAGGTTGCCCAGGCCTTCGAAGATGCCCGAGGTGGCCGTGGACGCGAAGTACTTCAGGTCCGAGGTATAGGCCGCGAACAGCACCAGCGCGCCGAGGCCGGCCGAACCGATGGCATAGCCCTTGGTGACGGCCTTGGTCGTGTTGCCAACGGCGTCGAGCGCGTCGGTGGTGTGGCGCACTTCGCTGGGCAGGCCCGCCATTTCGGCGATGCCGCCGGCATTGTCCGTGACCGGCCCGAAGGCGTCGAGCGCGACGATCATGCCGGCCAGGGCCAGCATGGTGGTGGTGGCGATGGCGATGCCGAACAGGCCGGCCAGCAGGTAGCAGCCGATGATGCCGGCGACGATGATCAGCGCCGGGATCGCGGTCGATTCCATCGAGACGGCCAGGCCCTGGATGACGTTGGTGCCGTGGCCGGTGACCGAAGCCTGGGCGATCGACACCACCGGACGCTTGCCGGTGCCGGTATAGTACTCGGTGACGACGACGAAGGCCGCGGTGACGGCCAGGCCGACCAGGCCGCAGTAGAACAGCGTCATACCGGTGAAGGCATGGGGCGCGCCGTCGTAGTTGATGGTCGTGTCGAAGCCGACGAAGCCATAGATGACGGCGGCCAGCGCGATGATCGACAGGACGCCGGTGGCGATCAGGCCCTTGTAGAGGGCGCCCATGATGTCCTGGCTCTTGCCGAGGCTGACGAAGAAGGTGCCGATGATCGAGGTGAAGACGCAGACGCCCCCGATGGCCAGCGGCAGCAGCATCATCGGTTGCAGCAAGGGGCTGCCGCCGAAGAAGATGGTGGCCAGCACCATGGTGGCGACCGTGGTCACCGCATAGGTTTCGAACAGGTCGGCGGCCATGCCGGCGCAATCGCCGACATTGTCGCCGACGTTGTCGGCGATGGTGGCGGGGTTGCGGGGGTCGTCTTCGGGGATGCCGGCTTCGACCTTGCCGACCATGTCGCCGCCGACGTCCGCACCCTTGGTGAAGATGCCGCCGCCGAGACGGGCGAAGATCGAGATCAGCGAGGCGCCGAAGCCGAGGGCCACCAGGGCGTTGACGACGTCGCGGCTGGCGGGATCCATGCCCAGGACCTGGGTCAGGACGGCGTAGTAGCCCGAAACGCCCAGAAGCGCGCCGCCGGCGACGAAGAGGCCGGTGACGGCGCCGGCGCCGAAGGCCAGCTTAAGCCCCTTGGCCAGGCTTTCCGAAGCGGCCTGGGCCGTGCGGACATTGGCGCGGACCGAGATCAGCATGCCGGCAAAACCGGCAGCCCCCGACAGGATGGCGCCGATGGCGAAGCCGATCGCCGACCACTGGCCGAGGAAGACGAAGGCGGCGACGAAGATGACGACGCCGACGATGCCGATCGTCGTATACTGGCGCTTGAGATAGGCGCTGGCCCCTTCCTGGATGGCGGCGGCGATTTCGCGCATCCGCTCGTTTCCGGCGTTTTCCTTCATGAGCGACATGGCCTGGACCACGCCGTACAACAACCCCACTATGCCGGCCACGATAGCCAGCATCAAAGCATAGTTCATTTGGCAACCCCTGCATTTACAGCGATGGGAAAGGTCGCTGTCGCGGCCTGCCCTGCATTTATTGTTTCGGGATCAAAAACCGGGGACCGGAAAACGTCAAATGCCGCCAGACCACTTCAAGATCGGTCCGCATACGCAAATCACGCTTGAAAAACAGGTCCTTATTTTTGACTGCTGCGAGAGTGCCAAAACTCGTAACCAAGTTCAAGGCGAGATGTGCGGCGTTCACGAACATAGTGAAGACTTACCGCAAACGCCGTGCTGCGCTGCGATTTCAAAGGTCTCAGTCTTCAATTAAAGCAGAGGCTTGCCGAATACTGCAATGCAGCGGAAAAAGCGCGGACCGTCAGTGCTTCTTGGGGCTTTGCGAGACGATTTCGACCGATTGAATGGTTCCCGGTCCGGCGATCTTGGTAAATTCGCCCACCATGACGCTCTGGAACCGCGGAATATCGAGTCGGTCGTCATGGTCGGGCTGGGCAAACGAGGTCTTGTGCGCGGCGCGGACAAGGGCATCACGGAAGTACGGTTCCATGTCGCGCAGCTTGGTTTCGTCCGCCTTGGGCGTCAGGTTGATCTTGATGCTGAGGAACAGATAGTTGGTGACCGTCATGCCGTGGAAGACAGGAATGCCGACCGAGGCCAGCTTGACCGAAGGATCGGCGGCATCGGCCTTCTTCTCTTCGGCGAAGGCAGGCACGGACATGGCCATCAGGCCGGCGAAGATCAGGGCGGACAGCTTTTTCATGCCCGGACTGTGCCTGATATTCCTTACCAACGCCTGAAATAAGAGGGCCCCGGTTTCCAGGGGCCCTTCAGATCTTACCAGTCGTTGCGGTAGCGGCGGCCGTAGTACGGGTCGCGATAGCCGTAGCTGCCGCGCGAATAGTCGTCGCGCCTGTGATAGCTGCGGTCGTAGGCATTTTCGTCGTAGCCGCGGCTCTGGTATTCGTAGTCGTCGTCATAGGCATAGTGGCGGTCGTAGCGGCAGGCATTGGTGTCCGACCCGATGGCGCCGCCGATCATGGCGCCGACCACGGCACCCGGAACGGCGCCGGCCGCGCCGCCGATGATAGCGCCGCTGACGACGCCGCCAGCGGTATTGCCCGAGCAGCGGTCGTTGTAGTGATGGCGGTCGTGGACGACGACATAGCCGTCGTCATCGTCATCGTAATCATGCGCCGAGGCGGCGACGGGCAGCAGGACAGCGCCCAGGACGGCCGCGGCGGCTACGGATTTGAGAAGGGTGGAAATACGCGCAGACATTTGAACAATCTCCTACACAAAAGACATCCCCCGGCTGGTGCCTAATGACGCGATTGTGAGGATTTTCCGTGTTTCCGGCAATTTCGTTAACGGATGGATTGGAATGCGGAACCGTAAGAACGACGCAAACTTCCACGCTTACAGAACTCAAACAAAAAACCCTCCGGGAGACCGGAGGGTTTCTTATTTTCGGATGGGTGCCCGGTTTACCGGCCGTGATACCAGTTCCCGTCGCGGTCCTGGCGCCAGCCGCGCGGCGGCTTGCCCTCGTGCCAGTCGCCGTGACGGTCGCGCCAGCCGTTGTTCTGACGGTCGCGATAGTCGTTATAGCTGTACGGCGGCGGTCCCTGATGGTGGTCGCGATCGTAATAGACGTTGGAATACATGCCCGACGACGGACGCTGCTGGTAGAAGACCGGCACATAGCCCGACGGGCCCGAGGGCGGATCGTAATAGTGGCCCTGATAGGCGTAGTACTCGCCGTTGTAGCACTTGACGCTGCTCTTGCCGATATTCTGGCCGATGGCGCCGCCAGCGACTGCGCCGATCACGGCGCCGAGGCCGCGTTCGTGCTTGGAGACCTGGCTGCCCAGCAGACCGCCGGCAACGGCGCCGATGATCAGGCCGTTGCGCTTGGCGTCCTTTTGCTTGACGTAGCAATAGCCGTCGTAGCTGCGGACGTCCTGGGCCATGGCGAGGCCCGGAAGGGTCAGGCTGGCGACGAGGCCCAAGCCCGTCAACCATTTCATTGTCGGTGTCATGTGTTCTTGCCTCTCTGTTTGACGGCCTTGTTTCGAAGGCCCGTAATATCGTTCCCGGCAGACTAGGTACGCTTTACGCAACAGCAATCGGATCACGCGTGGAGACTAGGCGCGTTTTTGTAAAAAATCAACAAACTCATTACGTTATAACGGGTGGCTGAAGCCCTTGCGCTTAACCGGAATATGCCGCCCGTCAGCCCACAGTCCGGCGCCCGCGGGCGTGTCGCCCGACGCCCCAATGCATTCGCCGATATCGTGGAAGCCAGACATGACAAGGGCCTTTGCGCCGGCGTCGTCGGCTGCGCACAGGACTTGGTAGTCGTCGCCGCCGGTCACCAGCTCTACCGGGCTCAACCCGGCGGCGATAGCGGCGCGCGCGGCCAGGGAGGTCGGCACACGGTTCAGGTCGATGCGGATCATCAACCCGTTGGCGCGCGCCATATGGTCGGCGTCGGCCAGCAGGCCGTCGGAAATGTCCATCGAGGCGCGGGCGTGGTCGCGGACGCATTTCGCCAGGTCGCAACGGATTTCCGGCAGGTGATAGGCGCCGACCAGTTCGTTGACGTCGCCAGGGTGGACGCCCTGGAGCTGACCCTGCAACGCCTTCAGGCCCAGATAAGCCTGGCCGATATAGCCGCTGACCAGGATACGGTCGCCTGGGCGCGCGCCGAGACGCGACAGCACCCTGCCCGGCTGGCCCTTGCCGAACATGGTCATCGACACGTGCAGCGGCCCGAAGGTCGAGACCGTGTCACCGCCGAACAGCTCGACATGGAACCGGTCCTGTTCGGTCTTGAGGCCGCGTACGAAGTCCTGCTTCTCGGCGAAGGTCGTGCCGCGCGGCCACGCCGTCACCAGCTGATAGCCATAGGGTGTCGCGCCCTTGGCGACGATGTCCGACAGGTTGACACGCATCAGCTTGCGCGCCACGAGATCCAGCGGATCGTGTTCGAAGAAGTGCACGCCGGCGACCAGGGCGTCGGTGGTGACGACCAGGTCGTAGTCGGCCTGCGCGGGAATGACGGCAACGTCGTCCATCAGCCCGCGCGATTCTTTGGTCAGGCCGGCCAGCGGCTTGAACAGCGCATCGAGAATGGAGAATTCATCGTGCTCGGCCATTGGCTGTCCCTCTTTGTTTGGGAGCTTATTTCGCCAAACGCGCGAAAAATCAACGGTTGTTTAAGCTGTTTCTGACGGAGCGTGTGACTCGCCCCTTCCGTCACTCGCTACGCTCGCGCCACCTTCCCCGTAAACGGGGAAGGAATTAGGTGATTAGGCTCCCTTCCTCCCCGTTTACGGCGGATCGAGCGAAGCGGAAGTATAGCTTTCGCGAGGGAGGGGCTGGGTCGGCGTCAAGCCGAGCCAGACGGAAGGGGGAAACCCTATCCCCGCGTATCCTTGGCAATCCCATCAAGCGCGCCGTTGACGAACCGCGCTTCGGTTTCGCCGTAGAAGGCGCGCGCGATCTCGACATATTCGTTGATCACGACTTCAACCGCGACGTCGGGGCGGAATTTGAGTTCCCAGGCGCCCGAACGCAGGATGGCACGGACGGTGGTATCGAGACGCTCGATGCGCCAGCCGGCCGCCAGGCGATCGGTGATCAGGCGGTCAATGGTTGCCTGTTCCTTGACGATGGCGCGTGCGCCTTCGCCGAAGAAGGCTTCATCGGCATCGGCAAGCTTTTCGCCTTCGAGATCGCCTTCGAAACGATGGTCGGAAAACTCACGGATAACGGTTTCGACGCCGGTGCCGGTCAGCTCCATCTGGTAGAGCGCCTGGACCAGGACAAGCCGCGCCACGGTGCGGGCGCGCTTTTCCTTGGAGGTCAGGCCCGACGACGGCTTGGCCGCCTCCTGGGCGTTCAGCGTCTCCATGACGGCCTTGAGGCTGGTGGGCTTTGGTGAATCAATCATTGACGGACCCTTCCAGCAGCGACTTGCGCAGGGCAATCATGCTCAGCGCCACCTTGGCGACCGTGCCGCCCTTGTCGCCTTCCGAACGGCGCGCGCGCGCCCAGGCCTGCTCTTCGTCCTCGACCGTGAGCACGCCGTAGCCGATGGCCAGGCGATCCTTGAACGACAGGTCCATCAGGCCGCGCGCCGATTCGATGCACACATAGTCGTAGTGCGTCGTCTCGCCGCGGATGACGCAGCCCAGCGCGACGTAGCCGTCATACGACCGTCCGCCGTGCTGCGAGGCGTATTCGGCCATGGAGATGGCGGCCGGCAGCTCAAAGGCGCCCGGGACGGTGACGACATCGAAATCGACGCCGTGGGCCTCGAGCGCATCCTTGGCGCCTGCCAGAAGTTCGTCGGAAATGTCGTCGTAGAAACGGCTTTCGACGATGAGGATGCGCAGCGGGGCTTCCTGGGACAAGGTGAGTCTCCTTAAGCTATAAAGGCTGGCTCAATAGCGCCTTATACAGGCGGACAAAAGACAAATCTGGCAAGAGCCTTACAGACTCTTCCAGTCAATGATTGATAAACCATAACCTTCGAGCGCAGCGGGCTTGGGCCGCGTGCTCGACAAGGCAATCATGTCGCGGACGCCGAGATCGAGCAGGATCTGGGCGCCGACGCCGTAGTCGCGCAAGCCGCGCGCCGGGCTGGCGGCGGCTTCGTCGTCGCCGAAGCGCGTCGACAGCACCTTGGGACTGGGGTCGCGCAGCAGCACCATGACCGCGGGGCCGTCGTGTTCGGCCAGCGCCGTCATCGCCTTTTCGACCAGGCCCGAACGCAGGGCTCCGCCCTCGCCCGCCAGCACGTCCGACGCGATGTCGAGCTGATGCATGCGCACCAGGGTCGGCCGGTTCGGCTGTGGCGATTGCTTGACCAGGGCCAGGTGTTCGCTGTCGTCGAGCGTGTTGCGGTAGACATGGAGACGGAAGGTGCCGCCCCATTTACTGTCGAACGGGCGGTCGAGCACGCGTTCGACGAAACGTTCGGTGCGGCGGCGATAGGCGATCAGGTCGGCGATGGTGCCGATCTTCATGCCGTGGCGCTGGGCGAAGACGACCAGGTCGGGCAGCCGCGCCATGGTGCCGTCATCATTGATGATTTCGCAGATGACGCCGGCGGGATAGAGGCCGGCCATGCGCGAGATATCGACAGCGGCTTCTGTGTGGCCGGCGCGGACCAGCACGCCGCCTTCGCGAGCCACCAGCGGAAAGACGTGGCCCGGTGAGACGATGTCGCGCGAATCCTTGGTCGGATCGATGGCGACCGCGATGGTATGGGCGCGGTCCTTGGGCGAAATACCGGTCGATATGCCGTCCCGCGCTTCGATCGACACGGTGAAGGCCGTGCCGTTGCGTGCGCCGTTGTCGTGAACCATCGGCGGCAGGCGCAGGGTCTTGGCGCGGTCGCTGGTGATCGACAGGCAGATCAGGCCGCGCGCGTGCTTGGCCATGAAGTTGATGACGTCGGGCGTGGCCATCTGGGCCGGGATGACGACGTCGCCCTCGTTCTCGCGGTCCTCGGCGTCAACCAGGATGTAGGGACGGCCGTTGCGCGCGTCTTCCAGGATGTCCTCGATCGCGGAGATCGGCGACTCGCCAAAATTATTGGGGAGAGAGTTGTCGATGGGAATTGCGCTCATGACTTAGCCTTGGATTGCCGGGCTTTTTGCTTGCCCTACCGCTTCGCTGCTTGAGGGCGCGGTCTCATACCAGCGCGCGGCATAGCGCGCGAGGCGGTCGACTTCAAGATTAACAAGACCGCCGACGGGCACCTGGGACAGGGTGGTGTGCGTCCAGGTGTGGGGGATGATGTTGACGCCGAAGGTCTGGCCCTCGACCTCGTTGATCGTCAGCGAAATGCCGTCGATGGCGATCGAACCTTTGGGGGCGATGAAGCGATGCAGCGGCGCGGGCGTCTCGAACTTCAGGCGGAAGGAGTCCCCGTCCGGCGTGACGCTCAAAAGCTTTGCGACTCCGTCGACATGACCCGACACGATATGACCGCCCAGTTCGTCGCCGATCTTCAGCGCGCGCTCGATATTGACGCGGTCGCCCTTTTGCCAGGCGCCGAGCGTGGTGACATCCAGCGTCTCGTTCGACACATCCAGGCGATAGGTATCGCCGTCCTTGGAAACGACGGTCAGGCAGACTCCGGCGTGGCAGATCGAGGCGCCGAGATCGACGTCCGAAAGGTCGAAGGCGGCGCGCATGGTCAGGTGCACGCCCGCATTCGAACGGTCGAGTTCGGCAATTGTCGCCATGCTTGAAATAATGCCGGTAAACACTTGAATTATAGCCCCTAACTCAGTTCGTAGCTTTCCCATAGATCGTCGCCCACGGCCTGGACGGCCAGGCGCGTGAAGCGGAACATCTGCGACAGGTCCTCGATATTGAGATGGCCGATGACCGGACGCGCGTCCCCGCCCAAGATGGTAGGCGCGCGGAACCATTCAAGGCGGTCGACATAGCCGGCGCGCAGGAAGGCGGTTGCGATAACCCCGCCGCCTTCGACGAATAGCGAATCTATGCCGGCCGTGGCCAGCGCGTCGAGCGCGGCGTCGAGATCGACACGCTGATGCTTGGACGGCACCTTGATCTGCCGAACCTGTGCCGCCAGCATTTCCTGCGGCAGGTCGGTGGTGGTCACGACCCAGGTCGGGATGACGCGTGCCGTCTGCACCAGTTTCGACGACAACGGCAGGCGGGCGCGCGAATCGAGCACGATGCGGCGCGGTTGGCCGCCCTCGTAATCCGGCAGGCGCACGGTCAACTCGGGATCGTCCTTCAGCGCGGTTTCGATGCCGACCAGGACCGCGTCGTGCATGCCGCGGAGTTCGTGGACGACGCGGCGCGACTCCTCGCACGTGATCCAGCGGCTGACGCCGCCGGCCGTGGCGATGCGGCCGTCGAGCGTGGTGGCCAGTTTCAGGGTGATGGACGGGCGGGCCACCTTCAGGTGTCTTCGTTGTCGCTCAGGCCTTCGTCGCCGAGGAACTTGGCGAAGTCGGAGGTTTCGCGGAAGTCGCGATAGACCGAGGCGTAGCGCACATAGGCCACGACATCGAGGCTGCGCAAGGCCTTCATGACCAGTTCGCCGACGACCTCTGACTGGATGTCGGTCTCGCCCATGCTTTCCAGTTCGCGCACGATGCCGGAGACCATGCGGTCGACCTGTTCCTGGTCGACGGGGCGCTTGCGCGTGGCAATGGCGATCGAGCGTTCGAGCTTCGTACGATCGAACGGCGTACGGCGGCCCGAGCGCTTGACGATCATCAGTTCACGCAGTTGCACGCGCTCGAACGTCGTGAAACGGCCGTTGCATTCCTGGCACGACCGCCGGCGCCGGATGGCGGCGCCATCTTCGCTGGGACGGGAGTCTTTGACCTGGGTTTCGAGGTTTCCGCAGAACGGGCAGCGCATCTTTGTCCTTGGCCCGGACATCTTGTGGTCGAAGGCTTGCGAGACACCATATCCGGGGCGGCATACCTAGCAACAGTTTGGCGCAAGGACAAGCAAAACCCCCGCTCTCCGGGAGGAGAACGAAGGTTTGCAAGAGATTGTGATGGCCAAGGAGAAGATGAAGCTTTCGCCCTCCCCATTTATGGGGAGGGGGGACCGCCGAAGGCGGTGGGCGGGGCTCTTGCTGCAGAAGCGACGAGCGCTAACTTACAGTGCCGATCTCAATCGGCTGTTTTTATTGCCTTATTTGGAAAGGTTGGAGACGGGCGCCAAGAAAGAGCCCCGCCCACCACGCTTCGCGTGGTCCCCCCTCCCCATAAATGGGGAGGGCGAGCCTTCGATTTTACCCATAAATCGGGAAGCGCGCGGTCAGTTCGCGCACTTGTTGGCGGACCTTTTCCTGAACTTCAAGATCCGGCTCGCCGCTGTTCGAAGCCATGCCGTCGACCACATCCGCGATCAGGTTGCCGATGATGCGGAATTCAGCCTCGGTGAAGCCGCGCGTCGTGCCGGCCGGCGTGCCGAGACGCACGCCCGACGTGATGGTGAAGGGCTGCGGGTCGAACGGGATGCCGTTCTTGTTGCAGGTGATGAAGGCGGCTTCCAGGGCAGCCTCGGTCGCCTTGCCGGTCTGGCCCTTGGAGCGCAGGTCGACCGACATGACGTGGCTGTCGGTGCCGCCGGTGACGATGGCCAGGCCGCGTTCGATCAGCGTATCGGCCAGCGCTTGCGCGTTCAGGACGACCTGCTTGCCATAGGCCTTGAACGACGGTTGCAGCGCTTCACCGAAGGCGACGGCCTTGGCGGCGATGACGTGCATCAGCGGTCCGCCCTGCAGGCCCGGGAAGACGGCCGAGTTGATCTTCTTGCCCAGATCGACGTCGTTCGACAGGATCATGCCGCCGCGCGGGCCGCGCAGCGTCTTGTGCGTCGTCGTGGTGACGACGTGAGCGTGCGGCAGCGGGTCGGGATAGACGCCCGCCGCGACCAGGCCGGCATAGTGGGCCATGTCGACGAACAGGTAGGCGCCGACGCTGTCGGCGATTTCACGGAAGCGCTTGAAATCGATGTGGCGCGGATAGTTGGAGGCGCCGGCGATGATCAGCTTGGGCTTGTTCTGCTCGGCCAGCTTGGCGACCTGGTCGTAGTCGATCAGGTTGTCGCCTTCGGTGACACCGTACGGCACGACCTTGAACCACTTGCCCGACTGGTTGGCGGGCGAGCCGTGCGTCAGGTGACCGCCGCAGGCGAGGTCCATGCCCATATAGGTGTCGCCGGGTTGCAGCAACGAGAAGAAGACCGCCTGGTTGGCCTGGGCGCCCGAGTGCGGCTGGACGTTGGCGAAGGCGCAGTTGAACAGTTGCTTGGCGCGCTCGATGGCCAGCTTCTCGGCCTCGTCGACATATTCGCAACCGCCATAGTAGCGGCGGCCGGGGTAACCTTCGGCGTACTTGTTGGTCAGGACCGAGCCTTGCGCTTCCAGCACGGCCTTCGACACGATGTTTTCCGAAGCGATCAGCTCGATCTGCTCCTGCTGGCGGTGCAGTTCGCCGGTGATGGCCTTCAGCACCTCGGTGTCGGCGGTGGCGAGATCGTTGTTGAAGAAGCCTTCGGGACGGAAGGAAGAAGCGTTCGCGGGTGCGTTCACGTCTGGCGGTCCTTGTACAGTGGGAGGGGACGAAGAATGCCGCAGGCTTTACGCCCCTTCCCCTTTTTGCGCAAGGTTAAGCCCGGTCAAATATGAACGAGGCCCTGTACTGCCTGGAACGCGCTGGTGTTTTCAAACGTCATGTAGGCCGCGAAGGCCGCGGTGATCAGGTCGACCGCGATGATCAGGCTCAGCGCCGTCGCGAAGCTGGTCCGCTTCTTCACCATCGCCTTGTGCAACGGGCTGTTTTCCCAGCCGGCGCCCTCGTCGGCATAACGGCGCTCGACCTCGCGGATATAGTCGGTGCGCCACAGCATCGACTTGTTCAGCCGCACCACATAGATGGTGAAGGAGATCGAGATGAAGAGCGGGATGAAGAACAGCAGCACATAGACGCCATCCGAAAAGTTCCGGTAGTTGCTCAGCGTCCACGACATCGATGCCGCCACCGCGATCAGCATGAAGCGGAACGAATCGTCGATCTGCTTCATCTTAAGCAAGATCTCGGCCTTCAGCGAATTGTACTCGGCGATATGGAAGTTTTCCGACATGTCCCCTGCCCGGCTTTTGGGCGAGCATAACCAAGAACCGCGACGGACAGAAGAGCGTATCGCCTAAACGGAGATACCCGGTTTCCTCGGCGGATCGCCGGGCTTTTTGCCTTCGAGTTTCAGGCGCAGCTTTTGCACGGCCAGGCGCTTGACGCTGGCGGGGTCGTTATACGGCCCGATGGCGACGGCTTCTTCGCCTGTGTCGGCGTCGACAGCGGTGCATTTCAGGAAGTTGCCGTTGCGCTGGAGTTCGAGAAAGATTTCGGACATGGCCGGATTTTGCCAAATTCGCTTCGAAATGCAATGCGGAGCGTGAGGCCTCGCCCCTTCCGTCTGCCTCGGCTTGACGCCGATCCAGCCACTTTCCCCGCTTCGCAGGGAAGGAAAAAGGAATGAATTATGTTGCTTACTTCCTTCCCCGTTTACGGGGAAGGTGGCCGCGAAGCGGACGGAAGGGGGGAGACGTCTGCTCTACCGGTTTGAAATCGAAAAGGCGTAGCCGCCGGGATCGACGCCGTCGCAGAAGGAAATCTCGCCTTCCCAAAGCGGCCCCATCGCAATGCCTTTGGCGATCAGATCGGCGCGCATGGCGCGGACGTCGTCACATTTAAAGGCGATCTTGGGCGAATACGCATTGGGCGTGCCTTTTTGCCCGCCGTGGATGGCGATGATGCCCTGTCCGGCTTGCAATTCCTTCCAGCCGGGCTCGTCAGTGATCAGCACACAGCCCATCACGTCGCGGTAGAACGCGACCATCTCGTCGACGGCATCGGTGAAATAGATGATGCGCGCCAGGTCCATATGGCGCGCCGTCCTTACGCCACGCCCGGCAGGCGCGCGACGTTACAGTGCGTCCACAGCTTGTCCATGGCCTCGACCAGGTGGTCCATCATCTCGTCCGTGTGGTCGGGCGACGGCGTGAAGCGCAGGCGCTCGGTGCCCTTGGGCACGGTCGGATAGTTGATCGGCTGGACGTAGACGCCGTAGTCGTTGAGCAGGATGTCCGAGATCATCTTGCAGTGTTTCGCATTGCCGACCAGCACGGGCACGATGTGCGACACCGACGGCAGGACGGGAATGCCTACCGCCTTGAAACGGGCCATCAGGGTCTTGGCGCGTTCCTGGTGCTTGTCGCGCTTTTCATTGTGGTCCTTCAACCAGCGGACGGACGCCGCAGCGCCGGCCATCACCGCCGGCGGCAGCGAGGTCGTGAAAATGAAGCCCGACGCCCACAGGCGCACGGCGTCGATGATGTTGGCATTGCCGGCGATATAGCCGCCCATCATGCCGAACGCCTTGCCCAGCGTGCCTTCGACGATGTCGATGTCACCCATGATGCCGTCGCGTTCGGCGACACCGGCGCCGCGCGCGCCGTACATGCCGACGGCGTGGACTTCGTCGATATAGGTCAGGGCATTGTATTTCTTCGCCAGGGCGACCGTGGCGCGGATATCGGCGATGTCGCCGTCCATCGAATAGACCGACTCAAACGCGATCAGCTTCGGCGCATTGGCCGGCGCTGCGCGCAGCAGCGATTCGAGGTGGTCGAGGTCGTTGTGACGATAGACGTGGCGATCGCCGCGGCCGTTGCGGATGCCGGCGATCATTGAGGCGTGGTTCAGCTCGTCCGAAAAGATGATCAGGCCGGGCAGGATCTTGTAGAGCGTGGTCAGGGTCGCTTCGTTGGCGACGTAGCCCGAGGTGAAGACCAGCGCCGCTTCCTTGCCGTGCAGGTCGGCCAGTTCGGCCTCAAGTGCATTGTGGTACCAGGTCGTGCCCGAGATATTGCGCGTGCCGCCCGAGCCGGAACCGACAGCGTCGATGGCTTCGTGCATGGCGTCGAGCACAACCGGATTCTGGCCCTGGCCGAGATAGTCGTTCGAGCACCAGACGGTGACGTCCTGTTCCGAGCCGTCGTCCTTGATCCAGGTGGCGCACGGGAACTGGCCGCGATGGCGCTTGAGATTGGCGAAGACCCGATACCGGCCCTCTTCGCGGACTTGGGAGATGGCGGCCTCGAACGCGGCGTTGTAGTCCATGGTAGCTCTTATAACTCCGGCCGATCTTTCGGCATGGTGGGCAAATACTCCGGTATCGCGTACGACACAACCCGGATGCGGCCCCGCACCTGCCCAATTTGTGCTATCTGAGGCTTAATTTCCAGTGTCTTTTGCATATTCGGTCCGCGCCATTTGACGCACCCCGAAATGCGAGCGTCGTGATACTGCTTTGGACCGAACCAGAAGGCTTTGCGCCAGATCAAATTCGAAAGGGAATTCATGTCAAAGCCTCTGTGGGTCGGCCTGTTCCGCGGCATCAATGTCGGTGGTAACAACAAGCTGCCGATGAAGGAACTGGCCGCGCTCCTCACAGCCGAAGGTTTGGAGGACGTCCGCACCTATATCGCCAGCGGCAATATCCTGTTCCGCTCGGCGCTTGGGATTGAGGCGCTCGACAAAAAAATCGGCGATGCGGTCGAAGGAAAGTTCGGCTTCCGGCCATCGCTGTTCCTGGTGACATACGACCACCTTGAAAAGCTGCTGGCAACGAATCCCTACCGCGACCGGGAGGCGCAGGGCAAAGGCCAGCACATCTTTTTCATCAAGGGACCTGTGAAACTGGCCGACCTCGACGGACTGGCGGCGCTGAAGGACAATGGCGAGGATTTCACCCTGACCGACGAAGCGTTTTTCCTTTATGCCCCCGAAGGCGTCGGGCGCTCCAAGCTGGTCGAGAAGATGGGAAAATACCTCAAGGCCGATATGACGGCGCGCAATCTCAACACGGTCGAGACGCTGAGGGATATGGCGAAGGAAGGCTAGCGATTGCATCGCCGCACCGGCCATGAGATAGGTTGATCGTCATTCTGGAGGGGGAAATCCATGCGTATCAACTTGGTAGTGATTTCGGGCGCTCTTGCGTGGGGGATGTTGGCCGGTGTTCCGGCGCGCGCTCAGGAGTCTGCACCCGCCGTGGCACCGGCCCCGGATATTACGGCGCGGATCGCGGCCGCCCAGGCTGCCGAAGACGCCCTTCGTTTCGACCAGTCGATTCCCCTATGGGTGCAACTGGCGGAACAAGGCGTGCCGGATGCCCAAGTACATCTTGGCAACATGTACCACCAGGGCAGTTCCGGCGTTTGCCGAGATGATGCCAGAGCCGTGGAGTGGCTGACCCGAGCTGCGGACCAGGGTTCCATAGACGCCTATCGCAGCCTCGGCGAGGTTTACGACTCTTACAACAGTCCCCGGCACGATCCCGACAAGGCTGTGGCATGGTACCAGAAAGCAGCCGAGTTGGACGACGCCGCGTCGCAGGTAATCCTGTCCCAGAAATATTGGAATGGAGAGGGCGTCCCACGGGACCACGTCAAGGCGATCTACTGGCTTGAAAAAGCGGCGGCGCATCCGCGGCCCGTCTCTATCTTTCTGGCCTACGACTTGGGCAATATCTACAGTGACGGAAAAGATGTTCCTCCAAACGAAGAGAAGGCGATCTACTGGTACCTGAAGGCAGCGAACGGCGGCCTTACCAACGCCCAGTTCAAGGTCGCCGAATATTACGAAAAGCAGCAGGGTTTCACCGAGGCCTACTACTGGTACAGTCTGGTCAAGGCCCCGGCTGCCGTTCGCAACCGGATGGCGGCCAAGTTGACGCCCGCCCAGCTTGCCGAGGTGAAGAAACGGGTCGCTGACACGAAGTTCCCCAAAGCAGACGTGCTTCCGCCTCCGGCAACGCCGCTGACCACGGGATGCCCGAGGTAGATTTAGCGGCGGACGGGGCGTCCACGCGCGTCAAAGGCGTCGAACCGTCGGCGTGACCGCCCCTGCCCTGAGTCTTGCAATTTGACGAGAGTTCGCGCACAGCCCTTTGTCGAATGTTTGACCATGGTGACTGCCGATGTCCTCGCCCCTGCCCGCGCCTTTTCCCCTTGCCCGTCCGCGCCGCTTGCGCCAGTCGCCCTGGGTGCGTGAACTGGTCGCCGAAAACCGTCTGCACGTCTCCGACCTGATCTGGCCGATCTTTATCCACGACCGCGACGTGGCGCGCGAACCGATCGGTTCGCTGGTTGGCGTCGATCGCCTGAGCGTTGCTGAGGCCGTCAAGGAAGCCAAGCTGGCAAAGAATCTTGGAATCAAGGTTCTGGCGCTGTTTCCTCACCTCCGCGAAGACATTCGTAACGCCGATGCCACTGCCGCCATTGACCCCAATGGCCTGATCCCCACGGTCTGCCGCGCCATCAAGGCCGAGGCGCCCGACATCGGCCTGCTGGTTGACGTGGCCCTCGACCCCTATACCGACCACGGGCACGACGGCCTGCTGCGCGAAGGCCGAATCGTCAACGACGCGACCGTCGAGATGCTGGTCGAACAGGCGCGAGTCCAGGTCGAGGCCGGCGCCGATATCGTCGCGCCGTCGGACATGATGGACGGCCGAATCCTGCGCATCCGCCAGGCGCTGGAGGCCAACGGCCACCACGACACCCTGATCATGTCGTACGCCGCCAAGTACGCGTCCGCCTTTTACGGCCCCTATCGCGACGCCATCGGCGTCAAGGCTTTGAAGGGCGACAAGAAGACCTACCAGATGGATTCGTCGAACAGCGACGAGGCCCTGCGCGAAGTCGCCATGGACATCCAGGAAGGCGCCGACATGGTCATGGTCAAGCCCGGCCTGCCCTATCTCGACATCGTGCAGCGCGTGTCCGAGACTTTCCAGGTGCCGACCTTCGTCTACCAGATCAGCGGCGAATACGCGATGATCAAGGCGGCGGCCGAACGCGGCTGGGTCGATCACGACCGCGCCGTCATGGAGACGCTGCTGGCCTTCAAGCGCGCCGGCGCCACCGGCATCCTTACCTATTTCGCGCGCCATGTGGCCGAAACCCTGCTGGAAGGCGGACGATGAACATTACCGAGCAATTGAAGGCCGCCCTGACGCAGGAAACGGTGATTCAACTCCACTTCGGTGACGAAAGCCGCCAGGGGTTTGTCATTGCCGTGGGGCCGGAACTGGTCCTGCTGCAGGCCGTCCACGACTGGCACAATGCCGGCGCGCTGGTCGTGCCGATCGCCGCTGTCGAAAGCTGTGAAGTCCCGGATCTTGCCGACGACCAGATGAAGATTCTTCAGTTCAACAGCGTCAAGCGCACGAAGAGCTATGGCTGGGTGCGTCTCAACAGTTGGGCCGAACTGTTCCGCTCGCTGACGCCGAAGGGCCGGTTCGCCGTGCTGTCCTTCGGCGACGAGGCTGAGGTCGGACAGGTCTACGCGGTCAATAGCGACAGTGTCGATCTGAAAGTCGTCGATCCCGGCGGCAACTGGATCGAGGACGTTGTCGAGTGTGCGTTCGAAGAGATCACCATGGTCGAGTTCGACGACAATTACAGCCGCGTGCTGCAGCGCTATGTGGAGCGCGCTCCGGTTACGAACTGACCGTCCCAGCCGCATTGATATTTTGCGGGTCTTCCACGGATAACGGGATGCTTTTCCGTGTCTGGCACTGGAGGATGATATGATCGTGTTGAAATCTGCCCTTGGCCTTATGGCGGCCGGGCTTTTGACTGTCGGGCCCGCCATGGCGCAACCGGCGTCCCAGCATTTCGCCTGCACCTATTACGACTTCAACCACGAGGTCCAGTACAGCTCGAAGGTCTTCGCCAGCGCTGGCGGAAACAGCGATCCGAACGCCTATCTCGGCGACTTTTCGGCCGCGATCCACGCCCAGTTCCATATTCCGGTCGAGGCCAAGCACGTCGAGTGCCATACGGTCGGCGAATGGCGCGTCGATGCCGAACGCGACCGCCTGGCGCAACTGGCCGGCGCGCACGCCGGCAATGACCGTGTCGTGGCCTGGCCGCGCTCCGCCTCGTAAATCGGCGTGACAATATTACCTCCCTCCAATATCCTCGGGATATTCGAGGGAGGGCATTCATGAAGTTTATCACCATGGCCGCGGTCGCGGCTGTTTTCCTGTCGGCCGCGCCGATGGCGGCATCCGTCCAGGCCGGCGGCAAGCCGGAAATCACCGGCAGCGAGGCCGCCGGCTTCCAGGCCATCCTGACGCAAGGCTTCGACCAGATGAAGGCCGGCAAGTGGCAGGGCGCGAAGGAAAGCTTCGAGGCGGCGATTGACCATCCTGTCTTCGACCGCCTGCCGGAAGGCCTCAAATACCACGTGTACCTTATGACCGCCGTCGCCGAAATGCACAGCGGCGACGCGGACAAGGCCTATCAGCACATGATCGACGCCGGCACGGTGGCGCCGGACGAGCGGGACGAGGATTATTGGCTCACCCTGTGCGACGTGACGATGAAGGCTGACAAACCGGAAGCGCTGGCGGACGCCTTCGTTCGCGTCGTGACGGACTATCCCGGCACGCTCAAGGATATCGACGACTCCTATGTCCGCCAGGTCGTAAAAAAGGTCCGTGACCTCAAGGACGGCCGTGCGCGCCTGCAGGCCCTGCTGGAAACCCTGCGCGACGCTCATTACAAGCCGTCCAACATCTTCTGGAAGGGGGAATGGCTGCAATTCGACCTGATGGAAATCTATGTCGAAAAGGGCGATGAGGCGCAGGCCAGGAAGATGGCGGCGCTTCTGACCGATCCGGCCATGATCGAGAGTGCGCAGGTCGATAAACGCTACAGCCGCTTTGTCGCGTCGGGAGACGCCGTCTACGTCGCGGCCCAGCAAAAGGAGATCGCGCGTCTGAAGGCCCTGGCCGATGCCCATCCGGAGAAGGCGGAGGGCGTGCAGATGCTGGCCTTTGAGCTGATGTCGATGAACCGGCTGCCCGAAGCCTTGCAGTTGCTCGACGCCGCCCTGGCGAAGGTCGACGCGGCGCCGAAGGACAAGCCGGCGTTCGACGATCTCGATGAGCATCTCAACTGGCTCTACGACACCCGCGCCCGCGTGCTGGCGAAGATGGGACGCTTCGATGACTCGCTGGCCGTTCTGAAAACGGCTCAGAAAACGGCCGAAGCGGCCGGCAGGGACGATGTCAGCCAGAAGATCAACATGACCGAAGCGCTGAACAACGCCGGGCGGGGCAAGGAGGCGCTGGAGACCATCAAGGACTTCGATCCCACGCATGCCAGCCCGTACGGCGTCATGGCGGGAATAGGCGTCCGGGCGTGCGCCTACGCCCAGGTCGGCGATGCGGCGCATCTCAAGGACGACATGGACTATCTGAAGGCCCACGCCGACGACGGCCAGGGGCCCCTGGAAAGCGCCATGCAGTGCGCCGGCGATCTCGACGGGCTGGCCAGCCACATGATCGTCCGGCTTGACGATCCGGACCAGCGCAACCAGGCGCTGGTGGACGCCCAGACCTATCTTGTCCCCGAGCATATGACGGACTGGGAAAAGACGATGTCCGATCGTTACGCGGCCATGCTGAAGCGCCCGGACGTCAGGGCGGCGATCGAAAAGTACGGCTTTATCCGCAGCTATCCGGTGTTCACCAGCGACTAAGTCTTGCGGCGGGCCTCGAGGCGGGCGTGCAGGCTGGACGTGTCCCAGCGGCTCCCGCCCATGGCCTGGACCTCGGAATAGAACTGGTCGACCAGGGCGGTCAGGGCCAGGTGCGCGCCGTTGTCGCGGGCTTCGTCGAGCGCGATGCCCAGGTCCTTGCGCATCCAGTCGACGGCGAACCCGAAATCGTACTTGCCTTCGTCCATGGTCGGCCAGCGGTTGTTCATCTGCCACGAACCGGCAGCGCCCCCGGAAATGGCGGCCAGGACCAGGGCCGGATCGAGACCGGCGCATTTGGTGAAATGCAGCGCCTCGGCGACACCCTGGACGACGCCGGCGATGGCGATCTGGTTGGCCATCTTGGCGGTCTGGCCTGCGCCGGCCGGGCCGATATGGGTGATTGATTTTGTGTAGGGCTTGACGATTTCGGCGACCTCGGCGAACCGGTCCTGTTCGCCGCCGACCATGATGGCCAGCTGGCCGTTGACGGCCCCCGCCTGCCCGCCCGATACCGGGGCATCGTAAAAATCGAAGCCCTTGTCGTGGGTTATGGCTGCCAGTTCACGCGTCAGTTTCGCTGAAATCGTCGTGTGGTCGATGATCAGCGCGCCGGGCTTAAGATTCGGCAGCGCGGCCATGACGGCGTCGTGCACGTCGGCGTCGCGCCCGACGCACAGCAGCAGCGCGTCGACGTCCGCCACCGCCTCGGTGATCGACGCAGCGGCCGTCCCGTTGTTGCCAGCGGCCCATTCGACGGCCTTGGCATGCGTGCGGTTGAAACCGGTGACGACGTGGCCGGCGCGGATAAGGTGTCCGGCCATCGGGCCGCCCATGACGCCCAGCCCTGCGAATGCGAGTTTCATGTCTTTTTCCCGATGTGGCCGTAGCGGCCGCGGAAGAAGGTCAGGCCCGTCTTGTCCGTGACGTTTTCGAAGTGGGTGACGCGGCCGACGATGGCAAGATGGTCGCCGAGCGTGCGCGTCTCATAGGTTTCGCACGCCAGGAAGCCCGCCACATCCGCCAGGCGCAACGTATTGCCGGCGGTCAGCAGACCTTCTTCGGGCGTGATATGGGCGTTGTAGCGGGCAAAGCGCTTCGACAGCTCGCGCTGGCGGCCGCTCAGGATGTTGATGCCGAAGGTCTTCGCTTCGGCATAGACGGCGTAGCGATGGGCGCGGTTGTCGACGCACCACTGCACCAGCGGCGGATCGAGCGAGATCGAGCTGAAGGAGTTGGCGGTCATGCCCAGCACGTGGCCGTTGACATGGTCGGGATCGGGCACGGTGATGACGCAGACGCCGGTGGCGAAACTGCCCAGGGTGTGTCTCAGCGCTTTTGAATCCATGTCCCCGATTTCGTCGGTTTTGCCCGGAATTGCAATGGCCTGCACAAAAAAACCGAAGCCGCGCGGGGTTTCAATGCCCTGTTAATGTTAATGGGCGAAAACGGGGAGATTTCCTCGTTTCAGGTTGCAGAAGCATGGCAGGCCGCGACGCCCCCGTCATCATCAAGAAGATCAAGAAGGGCGGCGGCGGCGGTCACCACGGTGGCGCCTGGAAGGTCGCCTATGCCGACTTCGTGACGGCCATGATGGCCTTCTTCCTGCTGATGTGGCTGATCAACACCACCTCCCCCGAACAGAAGCGCGGTGTCGCCGACTATTTCGCGCCGGCCAACGTATCGCAGTCGACCTCGGGCTCAGGCGGGATTCTCGGTGGCAATGCCCTCGGCGAGGACGGCAACAAGAATGAAGGCACCATGTCCTTCATCGAGCAGATGGCGCCCAAGCCCCCCGACACCCAGGACCGCGACGGCAAGTCGACCGACGCAGCGCTGAAGGGGGCTACCGCCACCGACGAGACCGATGCCCAGAAAAAGGAACAGCAGGCCTTCCAGAGCGCGGCGGAAAGCCTGCGCCAGGCTCTGCAGGACATGCCGGAACTGGCCGAGCTGTCCAAGAACATCCTGGTCGACCAGACGCCGGAAGGCTTGCGCATTCAGCTGATCGACCAGGAAGGCCGCTCGATGTTCGACTCGAACTCGGCCCAGCCCAACGACCGCTGCAAGCTGTTGCTGCGGGCTGTCGCCAAGGTCGTCAACCAGTTGCCGAACCGCATCTCGATCACCGGCCACACCTCGGGCGTCGCCGGCCAGTCGGGCCAGAACCCCAAGGACTGGGCCCTGTCGTCCAACCGCGCCGACGCGGCGCGCGCCGTATTGCAATCGTCGGGCGTCGACGAGGACCGCATCGCGCAGGTTTCGGGCAAGGCCGCCAAGGAACCGCTCTATCCGGATGACCCGTCCCTGGCCGGCAACCGCCGTATTGCCATCGTGCTGTTGCGCGAAGCGCCGGTCCTGCCGTCGAATCCAGCGGTTTGACAAACGCGGGCTTTGAAATCCGCGCGTCTGCGTTTATTGTCTGCTTATGCGGATACAGGGCCTGAGACACTTGACGGCCTGGCATTCGCACCGCCAAACTAAGGCTATGCGGCGAGTCCGGATTTTGAGTGAGCTGGCTTGAATGAGTGAGCATTTTCCTGGCAGGAAATTACGCTATTACCTGACCATCCCCGGCCCCTGCCCGTACTTGCCGGGCCAGGAGGAACGGAAGGTCTTCGTGCACCTGCCGCCGCTCGAAGCGATCAGCGTCAACGACCAGCTTTCGGCCATCGGTTTCCGCCGCTCGCAGAACATCGCCTATCGCCCCGCCTGCCAGAATTGCCGTGCCTGCCAGTCGGTGCGCATCCCCGTCAAGCGCTACGTCCTGTCCAAGTCCGACAAGCGCGTCATGAAGGCCAATGGCGACCTGACCAAGGCCTTTGTCGACGCCGAGGCCAGCCGCGAGCAGTTCGAGCTGTTGCAGCGCTACCTCAAGGCGCGCCATCCCGACGGCGGCATGATGGACATGACGTGGCCCGACCTGGTGGCCATGATCGAGGACACCCTGGTACGCACGCACCTGATCGAATACCGCCAGGATGGCAAGCTGGTCGCCTGCGTGCTGGTCGACGCCCTGAATGACGGCCTGTCGCTGGTCTACAGCTTCTACGATCCGGACCTGATGCCGCGCAGCCTCGGCCGCTACATCATTCTCGACCATATCGACCAGGCCCTGCGTGCCGGCTACGACTACGTCTATCTCGGCTATTGGGTGAAGGACAGTCCCAAGATGGACTACAAGGCGCGCTACCAGCCGCTGGAAGGCCTGACCGACTTCGGCTGGCAGGATATCCATCCCAAGCCGACCGCCTGAGTGTCGCCTGTTCCCGAAATCCCACCATACGGGAATTTTCGGGGCTAAGCTGTTGTATTTCAAGTTTGTCTGACAATTTTTTGCCTCGCCTTCGACGGGAGACCGTGGCAGGCGCGTATCATCCCGGACATTCATAATAACGACCCAAGGCAGATCGACCTCCATGTCCCTCCCCTCGCCCCGAGCCGTCCTCAAGGGAAAAGCCCGCCTTGCCGGCGCAAGCCTGATCGCCATGGCCCTGTGCGCCACCACCGGCGCCGCCCGTGCCCAGGACGCCCAGGCTTCGCAAAGCGCCCAGGCTCCGGCAACTCAGGCTCCGGCAACTCAGGCGCCGGCCCAAGCACCAGCCAAGACCACCGGCGGGGCGCAAGGCGAGGCCCAGGCCAATCCCGACGTCGTCACCATTACGGCCGACAAGCCCGAGGTCACGCACAAGGCCGATCGCGACGTCTATGATGTCAAGCAGGACCCGACTTCGTCGACCGGCAGCGCCGCCGACGTGCTGAACAACGTGCCGTCGGTCACCGTCGATCCCGACGGTACGGTCGGACTGCGCGGCAACAGCAACGTCCAGGTCTATGTCAACGGCAAGAAGTCGCCGCAGATGTCGGGCGACAACCGCGGCTTTACGTTGCAAAGCATGAGCGGCGACGATATCGACAGCGTCGAGGTCATCACCAATCCGACGGCGGAATTCGGCGCCGACTCGGCCGGGGGGATCATCAATATCGTGCTGAAACGCGGCCGCGCCATCAAGCCGCAGACCTCGATCAACGCCGTGGTTGGCGATCAGGGCCGTGGCATGGTGTCGTTCAACACCGGCAAGCAGTTCGGCTCCAAGCTGACGCTCAATACGCGCCTGACCGTCAACCATGGCAATGGTGGCGATGGTAGCGGCGGCGGCGGACGTATGGGCCGCGGCGGCGGCTTCGGACCCAAGAGCAAGGGCTATGACGACCGCGTCCGCCTCGATCCGTTAACGGGCGCAGTGCTGCGTGAAGACAAGACGAACTCGGTAAGCAAGAGCGACAATTCGAACTTGTCGGGTAATGTCAACGGCATCTACAACCTGTCGGACAGCGACCAGCTCGAAGGCAATTTCGACTATTCGCGCAACCAGCGCCTGGGCCACAACGCCAGCGAGATCGTCAGTTACGACGGCAGCGGCACGCTGATCGGCGACCGCGCCTCCTTGCGTGACTCGTACAATAACGGCGAGAACCTATCGCTCGCCCTGGGCTTCGACCATCGCGGCCAGATCGGCTCGGCCGAAGACTTCAAGATGCAGGTCACGCATAGCCAGGCCCTGCGCGACACCGGCTCGGACACGCACAATGTCAACCATTATCCGGCGACGGGGGACACCTACAGCGCGCAGGCGGGCAAGTTCAAGGACTTCGTTGACGAATTTTCGGGCGACTGGGTCCATCCCTTCGGCGAAACCGACAAGTCGTCCCATCAGATCAAGATGGGCTGGGACCTGCAAAAGACAGTCAGCGACCAGTATAATTATCGCTCGCTGACCCTGCCCACTCCGGTGCAGTCGCCGGAATCGCCCCGGGCGTCGGCCGTCACCCAGTTCGATGTCGACCAGATCCTGAGCGCCGCCTATTTCATCTACGAGCAGAAGACGGGCAAGATAGGCTTCCAGGTGGGCCTGCGCGTCGAGGACATGCATCAAAAGCTGATGTCGGCCACGCCGCTGACGGGCACGGCCGCGGCAACCGCGACCTACGACAACCTGTTTTACGCACCGAACTTCATCGTCACCTATGACATCACCGAACAGCAGCGCCTGAATTTCAGCTATAGCCGCAAGCTGCAACGTCCCAGCGGCAACCAGCTCAATCCGCTGGTCATCGTCAGCGACGACGGCCTGACTGCGCGCTCGGGTAATGCCAACCTCAAACCCGAGCAAACCGACAAGTACGAGCTGCGCTATAACCGCGACAACCGCGCGGGCATCAATTTCAACGCGTCGGTCTATTACAATGCGACGACCGGATCGATCAACCAGGTCACGACCTTCCTGACCAGTTCGCCGGACGTGCTGTTGACCACTTATCAGAACTCGGGCTCGCGCCAGCAGACCGGGGCCGATTTCGGCATCAACGGCCAGACGCAGGACAAGAAGTTCCGCTATAACCTCAACACGTCGTACAATTACACCGTCTCCAACGGCATCGATCTGGCGACTGGTTTGCCTATTCACACCAAGGGGCCGTATTCGCTGGTCCAGGGACGCCTGACCTACAGGCCGACGACGGTCGACACGATCACGGTGGGCGGGAACTATAGCGGCAAACAGACCCAGTTGCAGAGCTACACCACCGGCGTGGCGCGCCTGAACCTGTCCTATTCACACCAGTTCATCCCGAACAAATTCGTCCTGACCGTCAATGCCAGCAACTTCCTGGTTGGCCCGACCTCAAAGCGCTACACCAACAGCAGCACGGTGCGCGACGTCGGTTATACGTTCAACTCGGGCGCCAGCTTCATGGCCAGCCTGCGCTACACGTTCGGCCAGGTGCGCAACGGCAATAACGGCGACCGCGGCAACTGGCGTGGCGGCCAGGGCGGCGGACGCGGTGGCCAGGGCGGTCCGGGCGGCTACGGCGGACCTGGTGGCGGCGGTGCCGGTGGTCCTCCGGGCGGCAGCTTCTGATCAAAAGGCGGCCTTTGCGGAGGCCGCCTTTTTCATACCTGCGACAGGCGTTTGCGGCACAGGCGCGCCAGGATGAGACTGGCGGCAAGGCAGATGGCGGCCATGGCCAGCAATATGCCAAGCAGCGCCGGCACGCCGAAACGCGTCAGCAGGGCCGCCGCCAGGAACGGCGCGAAGGCCTGGACGACCGAGCCGATGCGGCGGATGCGCCCCATCAACGGCGGATAGCGCTCAGGGCCGAAGACCAGCAGCGGTACCGTCCCCGACGTGATCGAGACGACGCCGAGGCCCGCGCCGTAGAGCATCAGCGCCGGAAGGGCCATGGCCGGCACCAGGCTGATCAGCACGATGCCAGCGGTGACGGCGACGACGCCCGATACCAGCGACAGATAGGCCGGCCAGCGCCGCCCGACCGTCAGTTCAAGCAGGCGTGCGCCGACCTGGCTGGGGCCGACCAGGGCGCTGAGGGATACGGCAGTGGCCAGGGTCAGGCCGCGCCCGGTCAGCAGCGCCTGCATGTGCACGGACATGACGGCGACAATGGCCATTTCCAGTGTCACCACGCCGCCCATCACCGCATAGAGCCAGCCTTCGCCGACAGCGACCTGCGCCCTGGGCAGGGGCGCGCCTCTGACTGGAGCCGCATCAGGCGGAACCGACACGGCAAAAGCGTAGAGCGGCAGGCAGACGGCCAGGTGCAGGGCCGCGAAAACCAGACAGGTGGCGCGCCAGCCGATGACGCCTTCCAGTGCGTGGGACAGCGGCCAGAAGACCGTGCTGGCGAAGCCGCCCCACAGGGCAATCTGGATGATGGCGGCGCGTGCCGTCGCGCCGAACAGACGCCCGGCGGTGCCGAAGGCGACGTCGTAAAGGCCCGTGCCCATGGCTGTGCCGATGACGGCCCAGGCCAGGCAATAGATCGGAAGATTTGGAGAGATTGCAACCAGGCCGAGCCCGGCGGCGAACAGCAGGGCACTGAGGCACAGGACCAACCGCCCCTGCCCGGCCCCGACAAAGCGTCCGGACTGGGCCGAGACCGTGGCCGACACCAGCGTGCCGATGGAATAGCCGCCGACGATCCAGGCCAGGTCCCAGTGCGTATCGCGCGCGATCGGCCGGGCCAGCGAGGTCAGGAGATAGAGCGAGGTGCCGAAGGCGATCAACTGCCCCAGGCCCAGCGCCGAAACGATCCTTAGCCGCCTTGTGTCTATCCCCACCGTCCGCCCCTTTCGCCTGTCTGCGATGGAGCGGCCGGCCCCACCGTTAAACCCTCAGTTTGCGCAGGCCGCGCGGCGCCATCTTGCCGGCGGCGGCGCGCTTGCCCACGAAGTCCTTGAAATCCTTGAAGTCGCGCGCCTTGTTCGAGCCGTCGTACCACTGCGGCACGGTGTTCGAGTCGAACACGGTGATGTCGCGGACGCCGCCGTCCTTATAGGCCTGGAGCTTGACGCCCTTGCCGCGCGCCATTTCCGGCAGTTCGGCCACCGGGAAGATCAGCAGCTTGTTGTTCTCGCCCAGCACCATGACCTGGTCACCCACCACCGGAAGGGCGGCCAGGGCCTCGGTGCCGTCGACATTGAGCGTCTGCTTGCCGGCGCGCTTGTTGGCGATGGCGTCTTCTTCGTTCATGACGAAGCCGTAGCCGTTCTTCGACACCATGACGCGCTTCTGGCCGGTCGTGGCCGCGAAGACCGTGATGATCTTGGCCGTGTCCTCGAAATCGACCATCAGGCGCAGCGGTTCGCCGTGGCCGCGCGCCGACGGCAGTTTGTCACACGCCACCGTCAGGAAACGGCCGTCCGACGTCAGGATGACCAGCTTGTCGGTCGTCATGCACGGCACCAGGTAACCGAGTTCGTCGCCTTCCTTGAACTTCAGTTCGGACGGATCCTCGACGCGGCCCTTGGCGGCGCGGATCCAGCCGCGCTTCGACAGGATGACCGTGACCGGTTCCTTGGGCAGGTAGCTTTCGAGCGCGGCGACTTCCAGGTTGGCGGGCGCCTCGGCAAAGGTCGTCCGGCGCGCCGACATCAGCTTCTTGCGCACCTCGACCAGTTGCTGGTCGATGCGCTTCCACTGCAGCTTTTCGGAGCCCAGGAGCGCGTTCAGGCCGTCGCGTTCCTCGGTCAGCTTCTTGTGCTCTTCGTCGATCGTCATTTCCTCGAGCCGCGCCAGCTGGCGCAGGCGGGTGTCGAGGATGTAGTCGGCCTGGAGCTCGGTCAGCTTGAAGCGTTCCATCAACACGTCGCGCGGCTTTGCCTCCTCGCGGATGATGCGGATGACCTCGTCGAGGTTGAGGAAGGCGATACGCAGGCCGTCCAGCAGGTGCAGGCGCTTTTCGATGCGCTCCAGCCGCCAGTTCGACATGCGGATCAGCACGACGCGGCGGTGATCGAGGAAGGCGATCAGGCAGGCGCGCAGACCCAGCACGCGCGGCGTGCCCGTGGCGTCGAGCACGTTCATGTTGATCGGGAAGCGCGTTTCGAGATCCGAGATCTTGAACAGGCTTTCCATCAGGACTTCGGGTTCGATATTGCGCGTCTTCGGCTCGAGGACCAGGCGGATTTCCTCGTCCGACTCGTCGCGCACGTCGCCCAGCAACGGCGCCTTCTTGGCCTCGATCAGGTCGGCCAGCTGTTCGATCAGGCGTGACTTCTGGACCTGGTACGGGATTTCGCGCACGACGATGCGCCACTGCCCGCGGCCGAGGTCCTCGACCTCGTAGCGCGCACGCACGCGCACGCCGCCGCGGCCGGTCTCATAGGCGTCCTGGATGGAGGCGCGGGTCTCGACGCAGATGCCGCCGGTCGGAAAGTCCGGACCCGGGATGAATTCCATCAGTTCGGCGGTCGTCGTTTCGGGTTTGGTCAGCAGCTTGCGGCAGGCGTCGATCAGTTCGGCGGCATTGTGCGGCGGGATCGAGGTCGCCATGCCGACGGCGATGCCGACGGCGCCGTTGGCCAGCAGGTTCGGGAAGGCCGCCGGCAGAATGACGGGTTCCTCGTCCTGGTCGTCATAGGTCGGCCGGAAATCGACGGCGTCTTCGTTGATGCCGTCCAGCAAAAGCGTCGCGGCGATCGTCAGCTTGCATTCGGTGTACCGCATGGCGGCGGCGTTATCGCCGTCGATATTGCCGAAATTACCCTGGCCTTCGACCAGCGGATAACGCTGCGCGAAGTCCTGCGCCATGCGCACCAGGGCGTCGTAGATGGCGGCGTCGCCGTGCGGGTGGAAATTACCCATGACCTCGCCGACCACCTTGGCGCACTTGCGCGCCGCCGCTTCGGGCGTCAGGCGCATATTGCTCATGGCGTACATGACGCGGCGGTGCACGGGCTTCAGGCCGTCGCGCACATCGGGCAGCGCGCGGTGCATGATGGTCGACAGGGCGTAGGCAAGGTAGCGGCGCGACAGCGCGTCGCTCATCGGTTCGTCGATCAGGCGTCCGCCGGAATCGTCGGCACCGCCGGGGGGAATCAAGACATCACTCATACGCCCTCTGTAGAATGAGAACGTAAGGAAAACAAGCGCCGCGGGGGCCAGGTTTCAGTGGAAATTTTGGAGCGCGCTAGAACAGCGCGTCGACCTGATCCTGCAGGTCGTTGCTTTCGATGCGGCCGTGGATGTGCGAGTCCATCTCGATGACCAGGCCCTTCATCTCTTCCAGGCGGTTGCGCAGGTCGGCCAGGGCTTCGGGGTCTTCGAGATTCGAGCTGAGAAGAATATTGATCGACGAGTCGAAGGCCGCGAGCGCGGTTTCGCAGGTTTCGTCGAAGGCGCAGCGCGTATCGGCCGGGGCGTGATGGTAGGCGGAAATGACGATGTCGCGCATTTCGAAGCCCGACTTGTCGAAGTGCTCGACATAGTCGCGCGGCTTCCAGTCGGCCAGTTCCTCGGCCATGTCCGGCATGTCGAGGCCCATTTCGAACAGCATGATCGCTTCGTTGAACAGGTTCAGGTAGTCGGTCGCCAGACCCGTCACGGGATTGACGTTGGCCGCCAGTAATTCCTGTTCGCTGTACACCATTGGACTCGCTTCCTCCCCTCAGAGTAAGGCCAAATGCTTAAATGATAAATAACTCGATTCTCGCATCGCGGTAACGTTCCACTATGCGGGACGGTCGGCGAGCGCCTCGGACAACCGCTGGCGAATCTCGGGCAGTGGCCGGTTATGCGGATGAAAGACATGTCTTTCAAGAAAAAAGCCCGTCAGTTTCAGGCCGTCTTCGATATCGCCGGCACTTAAGCCCCCCTGAGACGACAAAAGGAACTGCGGCAGGCGCAGTAACTTGTCGTGGTACGGCTCGCCGCTTGCGCGGCTGACGGCACGGGCCGACTTCGGGCTGACATAGACCAGGTCGTCGTGGCTGCCCGTCACCGCGCAGCTGCTGAGGTCGAGGCCGTAGCCTACCGCTTCGAGCAGGCCGGTTTCGTAGCGCACATAGATGGCCGGCCAGATGTCCGGAATGGCGAAGGCCCGCAGCAGGGCATTGAGCGCATGGAAGGCGCCGTCGTGGCGCTCGCGCTCGGGCAGGACTTCGCGCGTCATGGCGGCGGCGCATTGCAGGCCGAGCAGGCCTGTGGGATCGTCGAGCAGGTCGGGCCCCTGCCCGCTCGCTTCCAGTCTAGCCGAACCGAGTTGGTCGGTATTGCGCGCGCGGTAGGTAAAGACAACGGGCGAGCCGGGCTGCAGCATGGCCTTCAGGCGCCTGGACGCCCCACCCGCGATATGGGCGGCATAGACGCCGTGCTGTTCGGTCAGGACATGGACGATCGCGCCGGTCTCGCCGTGTAATCGCGCGCCAAGAACGATCGCTTCGTCTTCGAACTCTGACATTTAAAGGCTATCCACAGATTACACAGATTTCACAGATTATGCGTTACAGGGCCAGGCGTTTGCATTGCAGGCTCGGTGCGCCGAAGTTGATCAGCAGCGCTTTCTTGAGGCCCTGAGCGGCTTTCAGATAGTTGATTGTCTGGGCCTCTTCGCGGCCTGTTAGGGCCGCAATGGCTTTCAATTCAATCAAAATGGTATCGAAGCAGATGAAGTCTACGCGATAGCCACAGGCAAGCTGATTGCCTTTGTAGAAGACAGGCAAGGCCGCTTCGCGGCGGTGTCGGATGTTGCGTGCCTCAAGCTCGATTGCCAGGGCTTCGTGATATACAGGTTCGAGAAAGCCGCAGCCCAGTTCCTTATGTACTTCGATCGCCGCACCAATGACGGCGTAGGTCTCCGGATCGCGCGTGTCTGAGCTCATAATCTGTGAAATCTGTGTAATCTGTGGATCCCCTCTTACATCAGATTCCACGAAACTCAGCTGTCGTATTCCAGACCGAACTGCGTATAGAGCGAGCGGTCGTCGCTCCATTTTTCCGAGACCTGGACGTGCAGGAACAGGTGGACGGGACGGTCGAGCAGCTTGGCCAGGTCCTCGCGCGACTTCTGGCCGATCCACTTCAGCGTCTGGCCGCTCTTGCCCAGCACGATGGCGCGCTGACCGTCGCGTTCGACGAAGATCGTCTGTTCGATGCGCGCCGAGCCGTCCGGCAGGTCCTTGAACTCGGTCGTCACGACGGCGGCCGCGTACGGCAGTTCCTCATGCACGCGCAGGAACAGCTTTTCGCGGGTGATTTCGGCGGCCAGGATGCGCACCGGCGCGTCGGCCGCCTGGTCTTCCGGATAGAGCCACGGACCTTCCGGCATGCGCTTGCCCAGAAGGGTCTTGAGATCGGCGACACCAGAGCCTTTTTCGGCCGAGATCATCAACACGTCTTCGAACACGCCGGTCTTGAACAGTTCGTCGGTGACCGCCAGCAGGTTATCGCGCTTCATCAGGTCGATCTTGTTGAGCGCGAGAATGGCCTTGGTGTCGTTGGCCTTGAGGCCTTCGATAATCATCTCGACGTCTTCGACCGCCTTGTGGTCGGCGGCCGTGGCCTTCACGTCCGTGCCCGGATGGCGCACCGCCAGCTGGGCGGCTGCGTCGATCAGCAGCACGATGCAGTCGGCATCGTGGGCGCCGCCCCAGGCAGAGGCGACCATGGCGCGGTCGAGGCGCCGGCGCGGCTTGAATATGCCCGGCGTGTCGACCAGCACCATCTGGCAGTCGCCGTCCATGGCGATGCCGCGCACCGGAAAGCGCGTCGTCTGCACCTTCTGCGTGACGATCGACACCTTGGTGCCGACCAGGCGGTTGACCAGGGTCGATTTGCCGGCGTTCGGCGCGCCGATGATGGCGACGAAGCCGCAACGGGTGTGGGGTACGCTGTCTGTCACTTGAGGTTTTCCCGTTCGATGAGGCGGAGCGCGGCGGCCTTTTCGGCTTCCTGGCGCGAGCGGCCCGTGGCCGTCTCGGGCGCAAGCTGGCCTACGCGCGCTTCGATGGTGAATATCGGGGCGTGATCGGGCCCCTGGCGATTGATAATGGTATAGCAGGGCGCGCTCTTGCCGTTGGCCGCTGCCCATTCCTGCAGGAAGGACTTGGGGTTGGTGTGCAGGGCGTCGCCGGAATTTTTCATGGCATCCTGCCACAGGGGCTGGAAGCAGGCCAGCACCGTCGCATAGCCGCCGTCCTTGTAGACTGCGGCCATCAGGGCCTCCATGGCGTCGCCGAGGATGGTCGGGTTGTTACGGCCGCCGCTCTTGGTTTCGCCGGCGGCCAGCCTGAGCGCGGGCCCCAGGCCGATATCGGTGGCTATCTTGGCGCAGGCGTCGCGGCTGACCATGCCGTGGAAACGGCGCGACAGCTCGCCCTCCTCCGCGTCGGGAAACGCCTCCATCAGCGCTTCGGCCACCATCAGGCCCAGCACGCGGTCGCCCAGGAATTCAAGGCGTTCGTTGTCGGCCATGCGGCGCGCACCTTCGGCGACACTGGCGTGGGTCAGGGCCAGTTCGAGCAGCGCAGGGTCCTTGAAGCGGTAGCCGAGGCGCGTTTCGAGCGCTTCGATCGCCTTTTGCCGGGGATTCGTGACACGGATCGTCATGGCGTGCGTTTACAGCACGTACCCCGTAACGAAAAGGGCAATTGTGTTGCGACCGTCCGTTCGCGGATGGAGGTGCCTATTGGACGCCCTTGAAGAAGCGGTCCCACTTGAAGTTCAGCCAGGTCCAGGGCTTCCAGATCGAGGAGCCTTCCTTCCACGACATCAGGATGAAGACGGCGCGGCCTTCCAGGTTTTCTTCCGGCACGAAGCCGACGCCCGGATCGCGGGGATCATCCGGCGAGAAGCGGCTGTCGAGCGAATTGTCGCGGTTGTCGCCCATGACGAAATAGTTGCCCATGGGAACGGTGAATTCCTGGGTGTCGTCGGCCTGGCCGTCCTGGACCATGTCCTGCATCAGGTGGGCGCGGCCGTCCGGCAGGAACTCGCGTTGCAGGGTCGCCTGGCCGCCCGGGCCGTCCTCGGCCGCGACGTTGCCCATGACGGTGAACGGCACGGCCTGGTCGTTGACATAAAGCTGGTCGTGGCGGACCTGGATGCGGTCGCCCGGCAGGCCGATGACGCGCTTGATATAGTCGACCTTCGGGTTCGACGGCAGCTTGAAGACGACGACGTCGCCGCGCGTGGCCTGATGGTTGAACAGGCGGCCCTTGATGATCGGCATGGCGATCGGCAGCGAGTACTTGGAGATGCCGTAGTTCCACTTCGACACGATGATGTAGTCGCCCTGGTAGAAGTTGGGCTCCATCGAGGCCGACGGGATCGTGAAGGGCTGGAACAGGACTGTGCGCAGGATCAGGACCAGAGCCAGGGCGATGGCGACGACGCCGATGATTTCCTTGGCTTCGTTGACGGCGGCCTGGCGGGCGTCGACCGGCGTTTCAACCGTCTCTTCGCTGGCGACGGTATCGACCGAAGGCGCGGCTTCCGCGCGGGCGGCGGACGCGATGGCGTCGTTCGTTTCGTTGCTCGGTATCGTCATATTAAGTTCAAGCCCCGTTTTGACTGTTATAACGCGTGCCTGTGGGGCACCCCCTTTAAGGCTCCATTCAGCACGTAAAGCCACATTATGGCAAGGGCAAGTCGGATTTTTGACACTTGCCGCCTTGGTGGATTGCTTTTTGTTTAGCTTTTCTAACGGCGGTCCTCGCCGTCGGAAGGGGCGACAGCCCGCCCGAACTGTTGCGAGGAGCCACGCGGCGCCTGAGCTCTAAAGACTACAGCGCTTCGATTACCGCGTAAGCTGTTGCATAAGGATCTTCGTCGCTCATCGACAAATGGATGAAGCCGGTCATGCCGTCGGGGACGACGCGCCTCAGCGTCTCGGCGGCGGCGCCGTGGAGGATGATGTGCGGCTTGCCCAAAAGCCCCGACACCACTTCGATATCGATGAATTGAAAGCCCCTCACCCCCGTACCCATTGCCTTGGCGACGGCCTCCTTGGCGGCGAAGCGCTTGGCGAGGCTCAGGTGCGGCACGGCGGCGCCCAACGCATGGGCCTGCTCGTCGGTCGTATAGATGCGATCGAGGAAACGGGCGCCGAAGCGGTCGTGCGAGGCCTTGATGCGCCGCGCGTCGCACAGATCGGTGCCGATGCCGATGATCATTTGCGGGCTTCGTCCATCAGCGCGCGCATGCGATGAATGGCGGTGTCGAGACCGGCGAAGATGGCTTCGCCGATCAGGAAGTGACCGATATTCAGTTCCTTGATCTGCGGCAGCTTCGCGATGAAGGGCACGGTGTCGTAGTCGATGCCGTGACCGGCATGGACCTCGATGCCGAGCTCGTCGGCCAGTTCGGCGGCGACGCGCAACTTGTGCAGTTCGGCATCGAACAGCCCGCGGTCCTGCTCGCGCCAGGCGTCGCACAGGGCGCCGGTGTGGAATTCGACGACGGGCGCCTTCATCCTGGCGGCGGCCTCGATCTGCTTAGGATCGGTGGCGATGAACAAGGAGGCGCGGATGCCGGCGCGCGTCAGCAGACGCACCGCTTCACCCACCGTGTCGGCCTGGCCGGCGACCTCAAGCCCGCCTTCGGTCGTACGCTCCTGGCGGCGTTCCGGCACCAGGCAGGCGGCGTGGGGCTTGAGCTTGAGCGCGATGGCGACCATCTCGGCCGTCACCGCCATTTCGAAATTGAGCGGCTTGTCGCCTGCGTCGCATACCGCCTTCAGCGCCGTGATGTCCTTGTCGATGATATGCCGGCGGTCTTCGCGCAGATGCGCCGTGATGCCGTCGACGCCAGCCGCCAGGGCCATGCTGGCCGCGCGCACCGGATCGGGAGCCGCGCCGCCGCGCGCATTGCGCACGGTGGCGACGTGATCGATATTGAGACCGAGGCGGATGCGCGTCATGACTTGCCTTGACTTTGGGCCAGTCTGCGGCTGCCGGGATCCTCGACCGGGATGGCCGCCAGTTCCGGCGGCAGGTTGTCGGCGGGATAGGCGGGGACTTCGAGGCTGGCGAGCGCGATCAGTTGCACGCCGACATCGGCCTTGCCGCCCGAACGGTCGACGATGCAGGCCGCAGCCACGACGTCGCCGCCGGCCTGGCGGATCGATTCGATGCATTCGCGCGACGACAGGCCCGTGGTGACGATGTCCTCGACCATGACGACGCGCTGACCGGGCTCGACATGGAAGCCGCGGCGCAGCTTGAACTGGCCGCCTTCGCGCTCGACATACATCGACGGCACCTTCAGGTGGCGCGCGGTTTCATAGCCGGGGATGATGCCGCCGACGGCCGGCGAAATTACTACATCGACCTGTCCGACCGCCGCCGTGATCTTTTCGGCCAGCGCCTTGCACAGGCGCTCGCAGCGCTCGGCATTCATGAACACCAGGTTCTTTTGCAGGAACATGGGCGAATGCAGGCCGCTGGAAAGCACGAAATGGCCCGTGCGCAGCGCGTTGGCGGCACGGAATTCGTCGATGACGTCGTCATTGGTCATGGGGTGAGTCCTTTGTCTGCCGGTCTGTCTAAAACAAGCCGGCAGGCAGGGAAACCGGAAATTTGGCTCAGCCGCGAACCCGCTCGACGCTTTCGATGAGCGGCGACGTCCGCAGGCCCGCCGAGATATTGTTGATGTGGCGGGCGTCCATGACCTCGATATCGAAGTCGATCTCGAGATAGTCGAGTTGCTTGGGCGCGATATGGATGTCGATTATATTGCCGCGCGCTTCGCCGATCAGGGTACAGGCCTGGCCAAGCACGCCCGGCTTGTTGACCATGGTCACCCGGATGCGCGCCACGCTGAGCGTGTTCTTCTCGGCGTTGAGCGTCCATTGCAGGTCGATCCAGCGGTCCTTTTCCTCGTCGAGCGCCTCCAGCGTCTCGCACTCGATCGAATGGACGTGGACGCCGTCGCCTTCGACGATGCCGACGATGCGGTCGCCCGGCACCGGCCAGCAGCAGCGCGAGAAGATCAGGCGGTGGTCGGCGTGCAGGGCCGAGCCGCGCACGAAGGCCTGGCCGCCCTCGCCGTCGCGGATGCGCGTCAGCGTCGTCGTATCCAGACGCATCGGCATCTTGAGACCGGGGAAGATGGCCTCAAGGACTTTCGCGGGCAGGATCTTGTTGCGGCCGACCAGTTCGAACAACTCGTCGTCGCTGTGGACGTGGAAGCGGTCGAGCGCCGGGCGCCAGCTGATGTCGGTAAGCTTCTTTTCGACCTGGGCGGCGGCGCGGTCGAGCGCCGTGCGGCCGACGGTGATAAAGTCCTCGCGCTCGCGCTGGCGGATATGGCGGCGGATGGCCGACCGCGCCTTGCCGGTCACGGTCAGCGAAAACCAGTCCTGGTTCACCCTCGATTCGAGCCCGGTCAGGATTTCGACCTGGTCGCCGTTCTGCAGCACGGTGCGCAGCGGGCGGTGTTCGCCGTTGATCAGGCAGCCGATGGCGTTTTCGCCGACGACCGTGTGGACGGCGAAGGCGAAGTCGAGCGGCATGGCGCCGCGCGGCAGCGAGATCAGGCGGCCCTTGGGCGAGAAGACGAAGACCTGGTCGAGGTACATCTCCATCTTGGCGTGTTCGACCCAGTCTTCCGAGTCGCCGCCGCTTTCGGCAATCGAGATGATGTTGCGCAGCGAATTGAGCGGGTTGCGGCCGCCGTCCGCCATCGCCGCTTCTTCGTCGAAGCCGTAGGCCTGATTTTTATAGCCCCAGTGCGCGGCGACGCCTTCTTCGGCGACGCGGTCCATCTCCTCGGTGCGGATCTGCATCTCGATGCGCGTGCCCTTGTGGCCGACCACGGTCGTGTGCAGGGACTTGTAATTGTTGCTCTTGGGCGTCGAGATGAAGTCCTTGAAGCGCTCTTGTACGCACGGCCAGGCGCGGTGGCTGATGCCCAGTGCGCGGTAGCATTCCTCGACCGAGTTCACGACGACGCGGAAGGCGTAGATGTCGGACAGCTGGTTGAAGCCGACCGACTTGCGTTGCAGCTTCTTCCAGATCGAATAGGGCGACTTTTCACGGCCGGACACCCGGGCGAAGATGCCGCCCTTTTCCAGCTTGCCGGCGATGTCGCGCGCGATGTCGCGGATGGCGTCGCCCTTTTCCTCGCGCAGTTCCTTGAGGCGCAGGATGATCGCCTGGTGGGCCAACGGATTGATGTGCGAAAACGCTAGGTCCTCGAGCTCGGTGGCGAAGCGGTTGCAGCCGATCGAACGCGCCAGCGGGGCATAGACTTCCAGCGTTTCTCTGGAGATGCGCTCACGCTTTTCCGGCGCCACGTATTGCAGGGTGCGCATATTGTGCAGGCGGTCGGCCAGCTTGACCAGCAGGACGCGGATATCCTTGGACACCGCCAGGATGAACTTGCGCAGGTTCTCAGACTGCTTGGTGTATTCCGATTGCAGCTCAAGCCGTGTCAGCTTGGTGACGCCCTCGACCAGGCCCGCGATGTCGTCGCCGAACAGGTGGGCGATCTCCTCGCGCGTCGCCGGTGTGTCCTCGATCGTATCGTGCAGCAGGGCCGTGGCGATGGCCGCGGCATCGAGCTTGTAGTCGGTAAGGATGCCGGCCACCTCGATCGGGTGGGCGAAATACGGATCTCCGGATGCACGAAGCTGGGCGCCGTGCATGCGCATGGCGTAGACATAGGCGCGGTTGAGAAGGGCTTCGTCGACGGTCGGATCGTAGGCGGCGACGCGCTCGATCAGTTCGACCTGGCGGAGGAATTTCGGCCGGTTCGAGGCCATGACCTTGGCGGTCTGGGCGGTTTCGGGCGCAGCGGCAGGTATGACCGGGGGCGTTTCATTCTGAACCTCGGTTCTGACCTTGACGTGCTCGCCTTCTGACGACATCCAATCCTCTTTCACCTACTGAATGAAAAGTGTCTCATGCCTTGTCCGCCAAGGCAAAAAGAAAAAGACCCGGACAGCGCTGTCCGGGTCTTTTTTATACGGGTGGCCGGAGCCGGTCGTCTTAGTAGCGTTCTTCCTGGCCGCCGTCGCGGTCGGATTGCAGGGCGCGGATGAGGTCGCCTTCCGACATCTGCTGGTGCTGGGGATCGGCCAGCAGGGCCAGGGTTTCGGCTTCTTCCTCGGCTTCGGTGTGTTCATCGACGCGTTGCAGCGAGGCGATCAGGTTCTCGGTCAGCGAGTTCGGCTGCACCGCGCCGTCGGCGATTTCGCGCAGGGCCACGACCGGGTTCTTGTCGTTGTCGCGGTCGACCAGGATCTGCGAGCCCGAGCTGATGGCGCGGGCACGATGAGCCGCCAGCAGCACCAGGTTGAAACGGTTGTCGATCTTCTCGACGCAATCCTCGACGGTGACGCGAGCCATAGGCACCTCTTCGCTTGAACGTAAAATACGCCGCAACCGCGCGATTCGTAATCCGCAGTTCCGGCGCAAAGCAATATGTTGGCGCCTATCTAGACCTTCGGCTCGCCAAATACAAGATAAAAGCAGCCCTGCCCGCCCCTTGGGCGTTCACGTATCGCCGTCTCCCCGTCCCAACCGATTGACTTGCGGGCAAGGTGCCCCTAATGCCATCGCCATCATGCCTATGCTGCCCAACCCCGAAACCAAATACGTGCCGTTTTCGCTCGGCGTCGACATGTCCGACCGGACGTGGCCGTCGAAAGTCGTGACCAAGGCCCCCAGGTGGCTGTCGACCGATCTGCGCGACGGCAACCAGGCGCTTGCCGACCCCATGGACGTCGAGAAGAAGATGATCTTCTTCAACCTGCTCCTTAAGGTCGGCCTGAAAGAGATCGAGGTGGGCTTCCCGTCGGCGTCGCAGACCGAATTCGACTTCGTGCGCAAGCTGATCGAGGAAAACCTGATTCCCGACGACGTCACCATCCAGGTGCTGACACAGTCGCGCGAAGACCTGATCAAGCGCTCGTTCGAATCTCTGCGCGGGGCCAAGCGCGCCATCGTGCACCTTTATAATGCCACCTCGCCGCTGTTCCGCCGCGTCGTGTTCGGCATGGAAAAGGCCGATGTGCTGGCCCTGGCCGTCAAGGGCGCGACCCTGCTGCGCGACGAAGCGCTGAAGCAGCCCGACACGCACTGGGGTTTCGAATACAGTCCCGAGACCTTCACCGCGACCGAGCCGGAATTCGCGCTGGAAGTCTGCGAGGCCGTGATCAACGTCATCCAGCCCACGCCGGAAAACCCGCTGATCCTGAACCTGCCGGCGACGGTCGAAGTGGCCGGCCCGCACACTTATGCCGACCAGATCGAATGGTTCGGCCGCCACGTGTCGCGCCGTGACAGCGTCTGCATCTCGCTCCATCCGCATAACGATCGCGGCTCTGGCATCGCCGCCGCCGAGCTGGGCCTGCTGGCCGGCGCCGACCGCATCGAAGGCTGCCTGTTCGGCAATGGCGAGCGCACGGGCAATGTCGACCTGGTGACCCTGGGTCTCAACCTCTACACCCAGGGCGTGTCGCCGAAGCTCGACTTCTCGAACATGAAAGAAGTCGTCAGCACGGTCGAGCACTGCAACAATATCCCCGTCCATCCGCGCCATCCCTATGCCGGCGAACTGGTCTTCACGGCGTTTTCGGGCTCGCACCAGGACGCCATCAAGAAGGGCTTCGCGGCGCACGAAAAGCGCAACGACGGCATCTGGGAAATGCCCTACCTGCCGATCGACCCGGCCGATGTCGGCGAAAGCTATGAGGCGGTGATCCGCGTCAATTCGCAGTCGGGCAAGGGCGGCATCGCCTGGATCCTGGAGCAGACGCAGGGGCTTAAGCTGCCGCGCCAGCTGCAGATCGATTTTTCGCGCCGCGTGCAGGAAATCACCGACGCCAGCGCGCGTGAGTTGTCGTCCGACGAAATCTGGAAGACCTTCCAGGACGCCTATCACCTGGGCGGCGGCCGCTACGGCCTGGTCGCCTACGAACAGGCCGCCGCCGTCCATTCCGGCACGCAGCGCACCTTTGCCGGACGGATCGTCAAGGACGGCGTCGAAGCCTCGGTCATCGGCCACGGCAACGGCCTGATATCGAGCGCCATCGAAGCGCTCAACGATCAGTACGGCCTGGCGCTGGAAGTCCTCGATTACGGCCAGCACGCCCTGACCAAGGGCGCGCTCAGCCAGGCGGTCGCCTATATCGAATGCCGTACGGCTGAAGGCCGTAATGTCTTCGGCATCGGCATCGACGACGATATCGCCACGGCCAGCGTCAAGGCGGTCCTGTCCGCCGCCAACGCGTTGTAAGCTTGCCCAACCCTTCCGCCTGACGTAAAAGGTTAATGGCGGGAGGGGTTCTCATGACAGGCGAAGTTTCCGAAGATTTCCTGCGTATTCTCGCGGAAACGGAGACGCGCGTGCGTCATTCCGCTCATGCGCACTGGGCCGCGACCAACCGCATGGACGCCATCAACGATTTCGCCACGATCGCCAATCTGGTCGGCGGCTTTGCCGTGTCGCTGCTGGCCGCCCTGCCGGTCATGTACCAGACGCTTTACGCGCCCCATGCGACGGTCGTGAATGCCAGCCTGTTCGTGCTCGGCGGCTTCGTGTCGGTGGTGTCGATCCTGCAGGCCGTCCAGCGCTGGGGCGAGCGGTCGCAAAACCACCTCAGTGCCGCCAATGCCTATTCGTCGCTCAGGCGGAAGCTGGAAATCCTGCGGTTGAACCTGCCGGGCAGCGCGCCGGAGCTTAACGGCATTCTCGACGAACTGCTGCGCCTCGGCGAAACCACGCCGGCGGTGCCGGGCCACATCTGGCGCGCGGCGGTCCGCAAGCTGAAATAGCTGCGCGAGGGCGTCAGGTTTAGCTCATGCTGAAAAGGTTGCAATGCCCCTTCCGTCTCCCCTTCGCCAAGGCTCCGGGGAGCCACCTTCCCCGCTTCGCAGGGAAGGAATTAGACAATTAAACTCTCTTCTTTCCCGTTTTTGCTACCGTCAAGGCCGGGGAAGATGGCTGGTGCGGCGTCAAGCCGAGCCAGACGGAAAGGGGGGAGCTAGTGACATCAAGCTCGAGGTATGGGCGGGTTATGTTGATCGGCATGCCATACCCGAACGGGTTTCCCGTCATGCCTTTCGGCCAGTGAATACCAGTTCGTTTCCATATTTGGGAAAGTGTCGGGCAGCGCCTCGCGGAACGCGGCAAAACCTTTGTCGAGTTCGCCGATGCTTACGCTTCTGCCGTCCGCCAGTTCCAGCATCAGAAATATCTCGTCATAGGTAACCCGGTCCACCCGCCGGGCGTGGATCGCCACCACGGACGACCATTTCACGGTCTTGTGGCGCCACCATCCTTCGCGCAGGATAAAGCCGCCGGCCTGAATCCGAACTTCTGTCGTCATGACGTCGTCCTCGGATGCTGTTGCCGCCAGGTCTGCGGCGCGTCGAAACCATGCGCCCAGGCGCCGGCGTGAGCGCGCTTCGCCGCCGTTTCATCCGGCACATAGACCATCGAATAGTGGCGGAAGGCCACCGCCAGCCCACGCCGCACCATTTCCTGCGCCAGGTCGCAGGTAAGCGTCGGGCTGCACTTCGTCTTGCAGATCGCGACCGTGCGGCCGTAACGGTCGGTGTCCTGCTTTTCGCATGTGACCGTCCGGCCCTCGACCAGTTGCCGCATCGTATCGGCGGCGATCGCACCGCACTTCATGTGGCCGCAGGTCTGGTGGTATTCGAAGGCGTCGGCACCGAACAAACGGATCTGATGCCCGTTGATGACCAGGGAATCCCCGTCGATCGCCTCGGCCTTGCCGGACAATGTCGTGGCGCCGGCGCTCGCGGCCATTGCCATAAAAGTTACACAGATCGAAACCTGAAGTGACCACGCCTTCCAGGCCTCGATATTGCCGCGACGCAACAAATTTGCTAAAACCTTATTCATGTTGATCTCAATCGCCCTCACCCTCGGTCTGACGCAACTCGCCATCCTGTTCAACAAGAACCGGATGCGCAAGCCGGTGCGCGTGACAATCCGCACCAAACAGGGCCGATAATCGTTTCACCGATGACCCGCGCCCTTCCTTAAAAGGGGCGCATGCGACCGTTCAGGCGCCCGTTATCTCCAGGCCCTGACATGTCCGCCCCTGCCCGTCCATCATTCCTGACGTTTGTGTCCGCGTGGAGCGGCTATCTGCTGGCCATGGGCGGCGCCTTCCTGTTCGCCAGCAAGGGCATCTGGATAAAGCTGGCCTACAACTACCATATCGATGCCGCGGCCTTGATGGCGGTGCGCCTGACCCTGGCGACGCCCTTCTTTATCGTTTTTGGCCTTCTGACCTGGTGGCATCGCCGCCGCACCGGCCGCGATGACCTGCCGCGCCTTGTCGATCGGCCCGGCCTGTATCTCAAGGCGCTGGGCGTCGGCATCCTCGGCTACTGGCTGGCCGCCTATACCGATTTCGCCAGCCTGGAGACCCTGTCTCCGCAGTTCGAGCGCCTGATCCTGTTCACCTATCCGCTATTCGTTATCCTGCTGGGCGCTGTCTTCTTCCAGCAGGCCATGCGGCCGACGGCATTGTGGGCGTTTCTGATCGCCTATGTCGGCCTGGGCTTCGTCTTTCTGACCGACCTGAAGGCGCATGGCTCGGCCATCGCCGTGGGCGCCCTGTGGTGCACGGTGTCGTCTGTCGCCTTTGCCAGCTATCTCCTGCTGGCCAAGCCGATGATCGCACGGCTGGGTGCATCGCTCTTCACCTCGTGGGCCATGACCGGCGCGGCCATTGCCATGGGCGTCCATTTCTTTTGCGTCCACCGCCTCAGCGACATCCATATGTCGAAGGACCTGCTGGTCCTCTGTGTCGGGCTAGCCATCGGCGCCACCGTCCTGCCGAGCTACCTGACCAATTTCGCGCTCGGCCGCATTTCGTCGCAGGCCAACGCCATCATCAGCTTCATCAACCCCATCTTCACCCTGATCCTCAGCGCGGTCGTGCTGCGCCAGGCGATCAGCGTGGCGGATATCATCGGCACCGGGCTGGTGATTACCGGCGTCGGCCTCTACACCTGGCTCGACAAACGCGGCGGTCCCGCGCCCGCCCCGGTTCAGGCGTCTTCCCCGTCCAAGGGGTAGGCGTCCGTGCCGACGGTGCATTGCCTATAAAGACCTTCGGCTGTTTCGTTGCGCACGGGATGGAGCCACTGCGGTAAGATATCGCAGATCGGACCCATGACGAAGGCCCTGTCCACAGCGCGCGGATGCGGTAAAATAAGGCCGTTTTCGCCACTGGTGACCTGGCGGCCGTAGGCGATAAGGTCGAGGTCCAGCACGCGTGGCGCGTTGGCGCGGCCGTCGCGAATTCGCCCGGCCTCGCGCTCGGAATCATGCAAAGCTTTCATAAGTTCAATAGGTTGCAAATCGGTCGCAACGGCAATGACAGCGTTGACGTAAGGCGGATCGGTCGGGTCCGGCCAGGCTTTCGAGCACCACAGACGTGAAATTTTCGTAACGAGCAGCCCGCGGCCGCGCAAACCCTTGACAACCGTGGCGAAAGCTTGCGATGCAGACAGTTGTTCGGACGGGAACGAAGCTGGCAGGTTGGAGCCGTACGCGATCAGGATCGCGTCGAGGTTCAGGTCTTCCGCCTTCGACCGGACAATTTTATTTTTGAGATGCATTTTTAGAAAGAGATATTTCAAATGAGCTTTTACCCGACGGACCGTATCGCGCTTTTTATCGATGGCGCCAATCTCTATTCCGCCGCCAAGGCTCTCAATTTCGACATCGATTACCGCAAGCTGCTCGACGAATTCCGCAAGCGCGGCATCCTGATCCGGGCCTACTACTATACCGCCCTGGTCGAGGGCGACGACTATTCCCCGATCCGTCCGCTGGTCGACTGGCTCGACTATAACGGCTTCGCCCTGATCACCAAGACCGCCCGCGAATATGTCGACAGCCAGGGCCGCAAGCGCTGGCGCGGCGATATGGATATCGAAATCGCCTGCGACATGATGGAAATGGCCGAGCACGCCGACCATCTGGTGCTGTTCTCGGGCGATGGCGACTTCCGCCGCCTCCTCGAATCCGTGCAGCGCAAGGGCTCGCGCGTGACCGTTGTGTCGACCGTCAAGTCGTCGCCGCCCATGACGTCCGACGAACTGCGCCGCCAGGCCGATACCTTCGTCGACCTGGCCGATCTGGCCTCGGTCATCGGCCGCCCGCGTCAAGGCCAGGGTCAGGGCCAGAACCAGAACGCCCAGGCGGCCAAGTTCCCGAACAAGGACGATTTCGACGACGCCGTGTGAGGCAAACATGCTGTCTTCCGCCACCCCGATGGGCTTTCTGCTGGTTACCGACCGGGCGCGGGCACGCGCTTTTTATGAAGGCCTTCTGGGCTTGGGCTTCGTCGACGAGGACGATTTTGCCCTGGTGCTGTGCACGGGGCCGATCCATGTTCGCCTGACGACGGTCGAAGCTTTCAAGGCGGCCGACCATACCGTCTTCGGCTGGCAAGTTGCGGATATCGGGGGCGATGTGGCGGCGTTGGCCGCCGCAGGCGTCGCGTTCGAGCGCTATCCCTTCTTCGGTGACGCGCAGGGGCCGGACGGCATCTGGTCGTCGCCCGGCGGGGCCCGGGTCGCCTGGTTCCGCGATCCCGACGGTAATCTGCTGTCGTTGTCGCAGCATGGGACCTGAGCACGACTGCGGGCTATGTCCGCGGCTTGCCGCCTACCGTATCGCAAATCGTGAGGCCGAGCCCGGCTGGCACAATGCCCCGGCTCTGGCGTTCGGGCCGGATAAGGCGCGCCTGCTGATCGTCGGCCTGGCGCCGGGACGGGCGGGCGCCAACCGCACCGGGCGCGTCTTTACCGGCGACGCGTCGGGCCGCATCCTGTTCGATGTTCTGCTGGCTACAGGCTGGGCGTCGGGCCATTACAGCGACGACGGACAGGACGATCTGCGTCTCGCCGATTGCCGGATTTCCAACGCCGTCCTGTGCGCGCCGCCGGGCAACCGGCCCCTGCCGGAGGAACAGGCAGCGTGCCGGCCCTTTCTCAAGGCCACGATCGGTGCCATGCCGCACCTCGAAGTCATCGTGACCCTGGGCGACGTCGCCCGGCACAATGTCCTGAAAGCCCTTGGGTTATCGCCAGCCTTCATGTCCGCCGGGCACGGTTCGGAAGCATCCGCGCCAGGTTACCGGTTAATAAACGCCTACCATTGCTCGCGGCTGAACATGAATACTGGACGTGTCACGCGTGACATGTTGTCGGACATATTCATTCGCGTGAGAGCACTCCTGAAAACAACTTCGTTTTGACAGCGCTTTCGTCACGCATTCGTGCGTTTACCTTTTCGCCTCCAAGGTGTCTGGTGCTCCCCCGAGGGGCGATGACGGAGGCAGGCGATGGACAAGGCCGAGCATCTGCTCGAAAAGGCGTGGCGAGCCCGCCGGGACCGGCATTTGGATACTGCCCATGCCGATCTCGACAAGGCCATCATCATGAGCCGGACGGCCGGAGATGGAGCCGTTCTGGCCAAGGCCCTGATGCACCAGGCCCGGGTCGAGCGCGACCGTGGCCGACCCAATTCCGCCGTGCCGCTCTACGAAGAAGCCGTGCGCCTGTATCGCCAGTTGGACGACCCCCTGGTCCTGGCGTGCGCGGTGCGTCATCTTGGCGACACGCATTCGGAACGCGGCGATTTCGACGAGGCCATGCCGTGTTACGACGAAGCCCTGGCCATCTATCGCGCGGTCGACGATCCGCCGGCCCTTGCGCTGGCCAGTGCACTCCGGCCCATGGCCTTGCTGCATGAAGCACAGGGCTCGAATGGTATCGCCCTGCCGTTATGGCGCGAGGCTTTCGACCTGTACGACGCCGCCGGCATCGATGCGGGCGTGCAGGAGTGCGGCACGCACCTGACCGCGCTGGCGGCGCCTCATTCGCCGTCCCAGTAACCGACGCCGCCCTCGCCTTCGCGACCGACAAAGGACAACATGCGCGGTTGGCCGTTTTCCGGCGCCATTTCCGCCAGCACGGCGAACTTGCCCGTATCGGGGTAGTCGCACAGGTCGACCGGTTCGCGCGTGCTGACCGCCAGGAATTTCAGCTCCGCCGTGCCGGTGTTGACGAACTGGTGCGCGGTGTCCTTACCGCCCGGTGGACATGACACAAGATCGCCGGCGCGAACGGCATATGTCTCATGGCCGAGGCGAAGCTGGCCCTCGCCTTCCAGGATGAAGAACATCTCTTCGGTCGTCTGGTGGTTATGCATGGGAAAGGCGCGCTTGCCGGGCGGGATGGCCGTAACGTTGAAACCGAGTTTCTTGGCCCCCATGGTGCGCGAGACCAGCGCCGCGCGGGCTTCGTAGCGGTCGGCGGCCGGCCCGGTCGGTGCGAACTGCGGCGGGCGCGGCTGGAGTTCGAGATCGTGAATATTGACGATGTTTTTCGGCCGGTCCATGGGCGCCTCCGCTGTTTTAGCGGAGAGCATGGACCCTGATCAGGCATAAAATGTCAGTAGTTATCCGCGGTCGCGCAGCAGGCGGGCCTTGTCACGCTGCCAGTCGCGCTTGGCCTCGGTCTCGCGCTTGTCGTGGATCTTCTTGCCCTTGGCCAGCGCGATCTCGAGCTTCACCGTGCCCTTGTCATTGAAGTACATCTTGGTCGCAATGATGGTAAGGCCTTCGCGCTGAACGGACACCATCATGCGGTCGATCTCGCGGCGATGCAGCAGCAGCTTGCGGACACGGCGCGGCTCGTGATTGAAGCGGTTGCCCTGACCGTAGATCGGGATGTCGGCATTGACCAGGGCCAGTTCGTCGCCGTTCTCGATCGATACGTAGGATTCGGCGATATTGGCGCGGCCGGCGCGCAGCGACTTGACCTCGGTCCCGGTCAGCATGATGCCGGCCTCGATGGGATTTTCGAGGAAATAGTCGAAGCGTGCCCGCCGGTTGTCGGCGATCACCTTGAAATTGGACGGTTGTTCGGCCACGTCAGGCGGGCTCCATCTCCAGCCCGGCCAGCGCCATGGCGGCGTCGACCAGCGGGCGGACGGCCTGCGAACAGGGCGTGATCGGCAGGCGCACCTCATCGGTGCACAGACCCAGGCGGCTGAGGCCGTACTTGGTCGGCGACGGCGACGAATCGGCGAACAGCACCTTGTCGAGCGTGATCAGCTTGTCCTGCCACTGCAACGCCGTGTCGAAGGCGCCCTGGGCGGCCGCATTGTACAAGGCAACGCAGGCGGCCGGCGCGATATTCGAACTGACCGAAATGACGCCATAGCCGCCATGGGCCATGTAGCCAAGGAAGGTCGGATCGTCGCCCGAGATAAAGGCGAACGGCTTCTGGACCGCGATGCGCAACTGGCTCATGCGCTCCAGGTCGCCCGTGGCGTCCTTGATGCCGACGATGTTCGGCAGCTTGGACAGGCGCACGATGGTGTCGTTCGACAGGTCCACGACCGTGCGGCCGGGGACGTTGTACAGCATCACCGGAATCTCAACGGAATCGTTTATCGCCTTGAAATGCTGATACAAACCTTCTTGAGACGGCTTGTTGTAATAGGGCGCGACAACCAGGACGGCGTCCGCGCCGACGGCCTTGGCGTGTTCTGACAGCTCAACGGCTTCGGCGGTGTTGTTCGAGCCCGCGCCGGCGATCACCTTGATACGCCCGGCGACTTTTTCCACGCAGAAACGGACCACTTCCTTGTGTTCCTCGACGGACAGGGTCGAGGTTTCACCCGTCGTGCCCACCGGCACGATGCCGTGGACGCCGCCGGCGATCTGGTATTCGATCAGGCGTTCCAGGGCGGCGAAGTCAACCTCGCCATTGCGGAAGGGCGTAACCAGGGCCGTAATGACGCCACGGAAAGCCGGTGTGGTATCTGCGTTACTCATCCTTAACCAGTCCTGCGCACACACTTCGCCTCAGGCCGCCAACCGAAACGTGAACGGCCAGGCGAAAGGTGTGTCTTTATGGTCATCTCTGACCAGCCATAATATCAAAACTAGCCTTAAGCCCGCCGCGCTTAGGCTGCAATGTCTTTATAAAAAGAAACTATGGCCTATAGTCGCAAGGACAAGGCTGAAGGGATTTTAGCGTACCATGCCGTTCTCTCGCTCCGACCGCTCGCATTCGCAGGCCGATGGCAAACCCGTGCCCGTGTGGCGCCGTCACTGGCGCAAGGCCCTGCTGGCCGTGACCGTCAGCGGTGCGGCCCTGGTCGGGCTTGGGGCTTTGGCGCAGGATGACCAGACTGCCGGCCTGCCGTCGGCGCCCGTGCCCTATCAGTCGGTCCAGGGCGTGCAGCCCGCGGCGACCGCCCAGCCCTATCAGTCGTCCATCCTGTCGTCATCGGACCAGCAGACCCTGGCTGCAGCCCTGCAGGCCGTGAAGTCACGCAGCTATGCCGCCGCCGATTCGTACAAGCAGAGCCTTTCCGATCCCGTGGCGCGCAAGATCGTGACCTGGGCGATCCTCAATGCCGACGGCGGCGACATCTATGGCTTCGCCGGCCTCGATGCCGCGCGCCGCGACCTGTGGGGCTGGCCGCGTGAGACCAGGCGCCAGATTTCGGCCGAAAAGCTGATCGGCATGTCGGGCATGGCGCCCCAGCAGGTCGTCGATTGGTTCAACGGCTCGCCGCCGCAGACGGTCGAAGGCGCCACCGCACTGATCAGCGCTTATCAGAGCCTCAACCAGATCGACGCCGCCTCGCAACTGGCCAAGACCTGGTGGCGCACGCGCGTCTTCGATTCGATCGCCCAGGCGAACTTCTATTCGGCCTTCAGCCGCTACCTGACGCCGGAAGACAGCGCGGCGCGGCAGACCTGCCTGATGATCAACGTCCAGGACGGGTCCGCGCAGGCGGTGCGCGACCTCAACGCCTATGTCGACGACCATCACCGCGACGTCGCCAATGCCGTGCTGGCCATGCGTTCGAATTCGGCCTCGGGCGACGCTCTGTACACCCAGGCGGTGGCGGGTGATCCGCACAATCCGGCCCTGGCTTTCGCCCGTGCGCGTTACCTGTCGGGCAAGGGGCTTGAGCCGCTCGGTTTCCCCCTGCTCGCCGACCTGCCGCCGGCCACCCTGTCGCCGGAGGCCGCCAGCCAGCTCTACACGCTGCGGCTCGGCTATTTCCGCGCGGCGCTCAAGGCGCACGACTATCATGCCGCCTACCAGGCCATGAACAATGGCGGCTTCGACAACGGCGAAGCCAAGGCCGAGGCCGAGTTCTTCGCCGGCTGGGTCGCCATGGTCAAGCTGAAGGACAATGCGGCGGCCATCCAGCACTTCCAGGCCCTGTCGTCGGCCGGCACCTCGCCGATCACCCAGGGCCGCGCCAACTACTGGCTCGGCCGCGCCTATGAGGCGCGCAACGATACGGCCCAGAACGACGTCCAGTCCGCGCACGACTATTACGTCAAGGGCAGCCAGTACATCTACGCCTTCTACGGCCAGATGGCGGCGGAAAAGGCCGGGGTCACCACGATCACCCTGGGTCACGACCCCGTCCCGTCCGACGCCGACCGCGTGCGCTTCGACAATCGCGACCTTGTCAAGGCGGCGCGCATCCTGGGGTCGATGAACGAAATCGACCTGTTCCGCGCCATCGTGCTGAATCTCGACACGGTCCTGCCGAACGCCGAGGAAGAGGCGTTGCTGGTCGACCTGACGCAGCGCTACGACAGCCAGGTCATCGCCATGAAGGTGGCCCGCATGTCGATGCAGCGCGGCTTCTACCTTCCCGAACGCGCCTATCCGATGCGCGCCGTGCCCGACGTGCCGGCGCCGGAAAAGGCCTTCGTGCTGGCCATCACGCGCCAGGAATCGGGTTTCGATCCGATGGTGCGGTCACGCGCCAATGCGCGCGGTATGATGCAGCTGATCCCGTCGACCGCCCGCGTCGTGGCGCGGCGCCTTGGAGCTTCCTATTCGGAATCAAGGCTTTATGAGCCGGACTTCAACATGTCCCTGGGCGCCTATCACCTGGGCGAGCTGGTGACGCGCTTCGACGGCTCGTACATCATGGCGGCGGCCGGCTATAATGCGGGGCCGAGCCGGATGAGCACCTGGGTCGGCGACTGCGGCGATCCGCGCGGCCCCAATGCCGACCCGCTCAGCTTCATCGAATGCATGCCCTTGCGGGAAACGCGCGACTACATGATGCGCGTCACCGAAAACATGCGCATCTATCGCGCCCGCCTGGCCGGCGGCACGGCGCCGCTGACCGCCATGGCCGACGTGCAGCGCGGCATCCCCGCGCCGATCGGCAGCAATACCGACCTCGACGACTCGGGCGATGGCTCGGCCGATACGCCCGACACGGCGATCAACTATCTGGAATACCAGAAGGCCGAAGCCCAGAACGCGGCCCTGGCCAACAGCCTCTCCCAGGCGACGGTGAAGGAACCCGTCCGCCCAAAATCGACAGCCCACGGCAAGGCCGGCAAGACGACCAAGGCCAGCCGGGGCAAGAAGAGCACTAAGTCGTCGAAATCCTCGGGCGGCAAGAGCCACGCCGCCGCACACGGCAAGAAGCACAGGCGCTGAACATCGGCCCTCCCTCACCGGAGGGCCGAACCGCTTCTACAGCAACGGCGCCGGGTCGATCCGCAGCATCCGCGTGCCTTCGTCGCGGACCAGATCGCCCTTCAGTTTAAAAACTTCCCGCAAGTTATAGGACGTAAAAGCTTTTTCCGGCGGGCCCGCCGTGACCAGCTTGCCGGCCTGCATCAGCAGGACCTCGTCGGCGAACTGCGCCGTGAGATGCAGGTCGTGCAGGCTGATGACGACTGTGTGCCCCTCCTCAGCCTTCTGCTTCAGGCGCGTCAGGACATGGCGCTGCCAGGCCGGATCGAGCGCCGTCAGGGGTTCGTCGAGCACGAAGATACGCACCGGACTCAACAGCACGCGCGCCAGCAGGACCCGCGCCCTTTGACCGCCCGATAGCCGGAAGACCCCGCGCGTCGCCTCTTCCTTCAGGCCCAGGGCTTCCAGTTCCGCGAAAGCCTTCTGCCGCGCTGCCTCCGGCGCCAGGTGCTGGGCGCCAAGCGCCGCGACATCGACCGCCGGCAGGTCCCAGGCGACGGTGCGGTCCTGCGGGAGATAGGCCAGGCGGTCGGCGCGCTGACGGGCGTTCAGGCGCCCGACGTCGGCGTCGTCGAGCCGGATATGGCCCTTGGCCACCGGCAGCAGTCCCGCCGTTGCTTTAAGCAATGTTGATTTGCCGGCGCCGTTGGGCCCGGCGACGACATGCAGCCGGCCGGGTTTCAACTCGGCGGCGACGGCATCGACCACGGTGCGGCCGCCCAAGGAAATGCTGACGGTATCGAGGGTCACCATGGCGTCAATCCTGCATCCATGAGCGTGCGCTGCGGAAGGCCAGTATGGCGAACAGAGGCGCACCGACCAGCGATGTCAGGACGCCGAGTTTCAGGTCGCCGGTGCCCGGCAGAACGCGCAACAGGCCGTCCGCCGCCAGCACCATGACCGCGCCTGTCAAGGTTGACGGCAGGATCAGGCGGTACGGATCCTTGATGCCCATGGCGCGGACGAAGTGCGGCGCCGCCAGCCCGACAAAGCCGATAATGCCCGACACGGCGACCGCCAGCCCGGCCAGCAGGCTCGAGGCCACGACCAGCGCCTGGGTCAGGCGCACCATGTCCACGCCCATGGACCGGGCGGTTTCCTCGCCCAGCGTAAGAAGGCGCAGGCCTTTCCCGGCCTGCCACACCAGAAGGCCGCCGAGAGCGAGGCCGCCGACGCAGAAACCCGCGTCCGACCAGGTCCGGTTCTCGACCGAGCCCATGGTCCAGCCGATGATTTCCGACAGGGTCACCGGTGACGGCGCCAGGTTGAAGACCAGCGCCATAAGCGCGCCGCACAGGGCGCTGATGGCGACGCCCAGCAGGATCAATGATTGCCGTTGCGGGAAGCGCGAGACGAAGACGAGCAGGATAAGCGCGACGGCCAGGGCGCCCGCCAGGGCGAAGCCTTCGACAGCAAACGGGATCAGGCCGATGCCCAGCACGATGGCGATCGAGGCGCCGAGCCCCGCCCCCGCCGATACGCCCAGCAGGCCCGGATCGGCCAGCGGGTTGCGCAGCAGGCCTTGCATGACCGCGCCGGCCAGGCCCAGCATGGCGCCGACACCGGCGGCGACGATGTCGCGCGGCAAGCGGATGCCCCAGGCGATCTGGCCGGCAATGCCCTGCGGATGGAGAACGGCGTCGAGCCACATGGTCCCGCTCATGGCGACGTCGCCGAACAGCATCAACACGATCACCAGGGCCAGGGTAACGATCCCGAGGCAGATATTCAGGGTTAGGCTCGACAGATACATTACTTGACCTCGGTCGAATGCGACAGGACCCGCAGGTCGTAGACGGAATACCAGCCGCCGCACGACACGGCGCGGCGCGGCAATGTGAAGTGCGGCGTGGCGGCGATCAGCCGCTGCACCAGCGGGTTGCGGCCGGGCGAGCGGCGCATCTCATAGACATCGTCGTAGAAGCCGAGCGCGAAAACGTCGGGATGGAGGCTCAGGATCACCTCGGGCGACAGGGCGAAGAAGCCCTTGTCCTGGCTCTCCAGCCGGAAGCCGAGCTTGCGCAGCATCTCGCCGACCATGGTGTCGGGGCCGGCGCTGTAGCCGCCGGGCGTGTAGTAGAGCACGGTGCGGTTCAGCCCGATCGGGCGGACATCATCGAGCGCGGCCTGGAAGCGTTCGGCTTCGGCCTGCGCCGCGGCATCGACGCCCATGGCGTCGCCGGCGCGGTGGAGCTCCGTCCGGGCCTGGTCGAAGGTGCTGACATCGTTGATCGTCACCACCTGGATGCCGTTCCTGGCCAGCATCTGGAGCAGGCGCGCGTCGCCGCCCCAGGTCCGCACCACCATGTCGGGCTTCAGGGCCAGCACGCTTTCGGCATTGGGCCGCACCTGGGTGAGGCCCTTGACGCGATCGCGGTAATAGGAGTCGGGCAAGGCGGCCTTGTTGGAGACGGCGGCGATCTGCTGGCGCGGCACCAGGCCCAGCACGTACTGGTCGGCGCATTCATCGAGCGAGACAATACGTGGCGCGGCCGTGACCGGACATAATCCGGACAGCAGGAGGATCAGGGCTGTCAGCCCCGCAACCGCCGTTGGTCTCATACGCACTATACTGTTCCGCCCTCTTGGGGCCGGCCTCCCGAGCCATGGCCTGGCGCGAGGTTATGCGACTCGCGCGGTTTCACAAAGCGCTTTACGGGGGCGCGGGCGGGGATTATTGCCAGACCCATGATTATCACGGATTCCGCCACCACCCTGCGCACCAGGCCCTGGGCCGACTATGCCCTGGTCGATTCGGGCAACGGCAAGAAGCTGGAGCGCTATGGCGACTATCTCGTCATCCGCCCCGAACCGCAGTGCTGGTGGCAGCCCAAGTACCCCGCCCTGTGGGACAAGGCCGACGCTGTCTTCGATCCGGCCGGCGACGAGGACGAAGGCCGCTGGACGTTTTCGCGTAAACCCCCCGAGCAATGGCCGCTGTCGTGGGGCGATGTGCAGTTCTACGGGCGCTTCACCAGCTTCCGCCACCTCGCCTTCTTCCCCGAACAGGCCGCCAACTGGGAATGGCAAAAGGCCGTGGTGCAAAAGCGTCCCGGTATGCGCGTGCTGAACCTGTTCGGCTACACGGGCGTGGCCAGCCTGGTGGCCGCGGCTGCCGGTGCGCGTGTCACCCACGTCGATGCGTCGAAAAAGGCCATCGGCTGGGCGCGCGACAATGCGGTGCTGTCGGGCCTGGCCGAGGCGCCGGTGCGCTGGATCTGCGAGGACGCGAAGAAATACGTTCAGCGCGAGGTCAAGCGCGGCTCGAAATACGAAGGCATCATTCTCGACCCGCCGAAATACGGCCGCGGCCCGACGGGCGAAATCTGGCGCCTGTTCGAGGACCTGCCGGAAATGATCGGCCTGTGTGCCCAACTGCTGTCGGACGATGCTGCCTTCCTGCTGCTTAATGCCTATGCGGCGCGCGTCTCGGGCCCGGCCCTGGCGCACCTGGTCGGCGAGGCGGTTGGCGTAGGCCGCGGCGGCACGGTCGACCATGGTGAGCTGACCCTGATCGAGGACCGCAAGCCGCCCAAGGGCCAGAAGGCGTCCGAGGTCCAGCCGCGCGAGATCGGCCTGTCCTTCTTCGCGAGATGGCAGGCATGACGGTCAAGCAGATCACCTCGCTGACCAACCAGACGGTCAAGGACATCCGGGCGCTGCACATGCGCAAGGAACGCGAGGCCACGGGCCAGTTCCTGGCCGAGGGCCTCAAAATCATCATCGACGCGCTCGACCAGGGCATCGCGCCTGTCATCCTGGTCTACGGCAAGGACGCCGACCACCATCCGCTGCTCAAGCGCGCCATCGACGCCACCCTTTCCGCGCAGGGTGAAGTTCTGGAAGTAACCCGCGAAATTCTTGAAAAGATTTCGCGAAAGGACAATCCGCAGATGGTGGTGGCGGTCTTCGCCCAACGCGTCAAGCGGCTGGGCGAGATCGACCCGAATACACACGAGGTATGGGTTGCGCTGGAACAGGTCCGCGACCCCGGCAATCTTGGCACCATCATCCGTACGGCGGATGCGGCGGGCGCCGGCGGCGTCATCCTGATCGGCGACTGCGTCGATCCCTTTTCGGTCGAAACCGTGCGCGCCACTATGGGGTCGGTCTTCGCCGTGGCCGTGGTGCGCTGTACGCACGACGAATTCCTGGCCGATCGCGGGCGCTGGACCGGCTCGGTCGTCGGCACGCTCCTGACCGCGACGCATAACCACCGCACGGCGCCTTACAGCCGCCCGACCCTGATCGTCATGGGCACGGAACAGTCGGGCCTGACGCCGGAGATCGCCGGCGCCTGCGACCTCAATGTCAAGATCCCCATGCGCGGCCGGGCCGACAGCCTGAACCTGTCGGTCGCCACCGGCATCATGATCTACGCGGCCAGCGGCCTGTGAAAAAATTTGTCCCGGACTGGTTCCTGACCGGCATGGTCCTGGCCATCCTGCTGGCGGCTGCCTTCCCGGCCCCCGGCGCCGAAGGCGGATGGATGCATCCAGAACTGCTGACCAAGGCGGGCGTGGCGCTGCTCTTCTTCCTCAATGGTGCAGGATTGTCGTTCAAGGCCTTGAAAGACGGTATCTTTCGCTGGCGGCTGCACCTGCTGATCCAGGGTTCGACCTTCCTGTTGTTCCCGCTGATCGGCGGGCTGTTCCTGCTGATGGCCGGGCATTGGATTTCGCCCGATCTGCGCATGGGACTGTTCTATCTGTGCGCCATGCCATCGACCGTGTCGTCGTCGGTGGCCATGACGAGTGCGGCGCGCGGCAACGTGCCGGTCGCCGTGTTTAACGCCACCCTGTCGTCGCTAATCGGGGTCGTCATAACGCCTCTGTGGATGAGTCTGATCCTCAACACATCAGGGCAACATATGGATATTGCGAAGGTCTTTATCGATCTTTGCCTGTGGCTGGTCCTGCCGCTTGTGATCGGCCAGGCGATGCGGCCGGTCATCGGCGGCTGGATCCACAAGCACAAGAGACTGACCCAGATCGCCGACCGTGGCACCATATTGCTGCTGGTCTATACGTCCTTCTGCGACAGCTTCGCCAGGCACATCTGGACTGGCAATGCGCCCGCGACCCTGGTCCTGACCGTCGCCGCCACGCTCGGGCTCTTCTTCCTGGTGCTGAGGTTGTTGTGGACGGTGTGCGACCGCTTCGGTATCGCGCCGGAATTCCGCGCGGCCGTCGTCTTCTGCGGCACCAAGAAGAGTTTGGCGACCGGCGTGCCCATGGCGCACCTGATCTTTGCCGGTAACCCTGCCCTTGGCCTGATCCTGCTGCCTATAATGGTATACCACCCGCTGCAGCTTCTCATCTGTACGCCGCTGGCCAATCGCTGGGCGAAAGCGGCTGAAAATTAAAAAGAATTAAGGTTGGACGCGGTTCATACTGCGTTCATTTAGCGACCCCTAGGCTGCCAGGGTAACCTCTGGAGGGGCTTATGAAATCCATCGTTCTGAAACTCTGCGTCGCCGCCGTCCTGGCGTCGTCCCTGTCCGGCTGTATCATCTATGTGTCGCCCGACAAGCACGACCATTTTTACATCCATCACACCAAGGACGGGCCGGCAAGCGATGAAAAGCCAGCGCCGACCACTGAAAAAACACCAGCATAAAAGGGGAAATCCAATGAAGACGCTCGTTACCCGCCTGATCATCGTCGCCCTCGCCGCCTCGGCCCTGTCGGGCTGCATCATCATCGACCGCAGCGGCGAAAGCCATTCCAGCCAGTACCGTTGACGGGCCGCACGGCTGCCTGAAACCTGATGGCAGAGGGCAGCCGTCCGCATTGTGCCTTTAGCGGTTGCTGTTTCATGCTCATGGGGCAAACTTCCGAGGAGCGTCACATGAAACGCCTGATTACCGTTGCCGTCATGGGTCTGATCGCCACCGCCTTTGCCGGCTGCATAACCATCTGATTACGCGTAAATATACGGTCCACCCCGCTCCAGGGCCCTTTGATAGGCCGGGCGGGCGTGGATGCGGTCGAGCCACTGCCGGATATGCGGCTTTTCGCCCGCGCCCGCGCGGTGCGCCGCCGTTTCGACCGGAAAGCTCATCATGATATCGGCGGCGGTGAAGTGGTCGCCCGCGAACCAGCCGGTCTGAGCCAGCGATTGTTCCCAGAAATCGATATTGGCCGTCAGGTTGGGCCGAACGAGGGTCGACTCAAGCGTGTCGGCGATCTTGCTTGCCACCGGACTGGCGAACCACGGCGCCTTGGCGCGAATGCGGTCCGAAACAAGTTTCAGCAGCAAAGGCGTCATGGCTGAGCCTTCAGCATAGAACATCCAATAGGTGAACTGGGTCTTGGCCCGGGTCTTGGGATTTGGCACCAGCCCCAGCCCTTCATACGCATTGATGACATAATCCATGATGGCGCCGGTTTCGGCGATCGCCTGGCCGTCCTCGGTGACGAGGATCGGCGCCTTGCCGAGCGGGTGAATTTTTTTCAGCTCCGCGGGCGCCAAAAGGTTGGCGTCGCGCTTGTAGACCTTGATGTCATACGGAACGCGCAGCTCTTCAAGCAGCCACAAGACGCGTTGCGAACGGGAGTTTTCCAGATGGTGGACGGTGATCATAGGGCGCCTCTCTCACGAACTGTTCCTTATACGCGTACCGTTCCATATGGATGCAATTATGTTCCGCGCGGCTTGGCGCGCGTCGTCGGATCGGCTTCGCGCGGGTTCTCCGGCCAGACGTGGCGCGGATAGCGGCCTTTCATTTCGCTGCGCACTTCGGCCCACGATCCGTCCCAGAAGGCCGGCAGGTCGCGCGTGATCTGGATCGGGCGGTGCGCCGGCGAGGTCAGGGCCAGCACCACGGGAATGCGCTTCGGCCCCAAGGTAGGATGGACCGTGGTGCCGTAAAGTTCCTGCACGCGGACATCGACGCGCGGGCCGCCTTCGGCCTCGTAATCGATACGCACGTTCGAACCCGTCGGCATTTTCAGTGTCTCGGGCGCCAGCTTGTCGAGTTCGCGTTGCTGGTCGTAGGTCAGGATGTCGCGCAAGGCGTTGTAGGTATCCTGGATATTGAGCGACAGCAGGGACTTGCCGGCGGCGTAGGGGCCAAGCCAGGTTTCGAGCGTGCCCAGAAGTGCGTCGTCGCTCAGGTCCGGCCACGCTTCGTCCTGGCCGCGCAGGAAGGTCACGCGGGCGCGTAAGCTGCCGAATGCGTCGGAAGTCTTGAGCGCTTTCAAACCCTTTTGCTGAATTTCCTGAGCTTCGGCATGAAGAAGCAGTTCGGGCGGAATCTGCGCCATCGGCTTCGATGACAGGACCAGCGCGCCCAATCGTATCTGTTCGAAGGCGCGGAAACGGCCATTCTGCTTTTCCAGGACCGGGCCGCGTTCGAGGCGATCGCTGAACAGCGCGGTGATCTCCGCCTCGGTCAGGGCCGCGCCCAAAAGGATGCGGTCGCGGTTCGCGCCGCCGCCGAGGTCGCCGACCGCCACGAAATCGGCGCGGGCCAGGGCGTCGTGTTCGTCAACATAGACGCCGCGGCCATTGGCCATGACGAATTCGCCGGGCTTGCCGCGTGCGCGTGCCACGCGTTCGGGGAAACATTCGGCCAGCAGATGATGCGACAGCACGTGTCCGCCCGCCGTCTTGCCGCCCTTGACCAAAGCTTCGGCCTGGCGCGCCCAGGTGTCGGCCAGTTGCCGCGCCTGAGTGACCTTGGGCGAACGGTCGCGGCTTAAGGCTTCCAGGCGCAGGTCGAGGTCGGTCGCCTTGCCGCCGATGCCGTTTTCCGACAACAGGACGGCCAGTTGTGCTCCCTGCCCCGCCGCACCCAGTTCCGCGGCCTTCAACAGCATATGCGCCAGGCGCGGCGACATCGGCAGTTGCGCCATCAGCTTACCGTGCGGTGTCAGGTCGCCGTGCGTGTCGAGCGCGCCCAAGGCCTTCAAAAGCTTCACGGCCTCGTCCATGGCGGCCTTCGGCGGGTGGTCGAGCAGCGCCAGGCCTTCGGTCGATTTTGCGCCCCAAAGACGGAGGGACAGGGCCAGTTGCGACAGGTCGGTCTCGAGAATTTCCGGCTTGGCGAACGGGATCAGCGAGCGGTCCTGTTCGGCGTCCCACAGGCGGTAGGCGTCGCCCGCCTGCGTCCGGCCGGCCCGGCCGCGGCGCTGGTCTGCAGAGGCGCGCGACACACGCTCGGTGACGAACTGGGTGACGCCGCGCGCCGGATCGAAGCGGCCGAGCCGCGACAGGCCGCAGTCGAGCACCATCGCCACCTTGTCGAGCGTCAGCGAGGTTTCGGCGATGGCCGTGGCCAGCACGATCTTGGGGTGACCCGGGGCATTCTTCGCCAGCACGCGCGCCTGGTCGCGGAAATCCATGGCGCCGTAGAGTTTATGCAACTCGATATGCGCGCCGATGCCCGCCTCTTCGATACGTTGCGCCGTGCGGTGGATCTCGCCCTGGCCGGGCAGGAAGACCAGCATGGTTTCGGCGGCCTCCGGCTTCAGTTTCGCCGACAGCCGCGCCGTGTGGCGCGCGACGTCGGTTTCCATCGGCAGGGTCTGGTTGCGGCCAAGGTAGTGCGTGGTGATCGGGAAGGTCCGGCCAAGCGACGTGAAACCCTTCGCGTCGGGCAGCAGTGCCAGCACGCCTTCCGCGTCGAGCGTCGCCGACATGACGAGCAGCCGCAGGTCGTCGCGCAAAACGGTTTGGACGTCGCGCGCAAACGCCAAACCCAGGTCGGCATCGAGGCTGCGTTCGTGGAATTCGTCGAAGATAACGCAGCCGATGCCGTCAAGCGACGGATCGTCGAGGATCATGCGTGAAAAGATGCCTTCGGTGACGACCGTGATCCGCGTCTTGCCTGATACCTTGCTTTCGCCGCGCACCCGAAAGCCCACGGTCTGGCCGACGGCTTCGCTCAAGGTCTCGGCCATGCGCGCGGCGGCGGCGCGCGCCGCCAGCCTGCGCGGTTCGAGCAGCACGATCGACTGGCGTTCGAGCCACGGTGCGTCCAACAGGGCCAGCGGGACGCCGGTCGTCTTGCCAGCGCCCGGCGGCGCGATGATCAGCGCCGTGGTGTTTTCGGCCAGCCAGGCCCTGAGCTCGGGGAAAATCTCTTCGACGGGAAGCATCGTCCCGGCTTAGCAGAGCCCGCTCAAATAAAAAAGGCGCCCTTGCGAGCGCCTTTTCCGTTAGTTCGTGCTGCCCGGAGGCGGCGGCAACTCGTCCTCGTGGGAATCGACGATGCCCTTGCGGACGTTGGAATTCCAGAAGCCATAGGCGAAGTAGAAGACCAGGCCGATGACGGCCCACGTGAAGAAGACCATCCACGACGTCTTGTCGAGGCTGAAGAACAGCAGCAGGCAGCCGAAGATGGACAGCGGCGCGACGATGAAAAGCAGCGGCGTCTTGAACGGACGCGGGCGGCTCTTGTCGGTGAAGCGCAGGATCATGACGCCCGCCGACGCTGCGGCAAAGGCGAACAGCGTGCCGGCGTTGGAGTAATCGGCCAGCGAGCCCACGGGCAGGAAGGCCGCCGCGACGGCGACGAACGCGCCGGTGACAAGCGTGATAACCCACGGTGTCCTGAACTTGGAGTGAACGGCGCTGAGGCCTTTGGGCAGCAGGCCGTCGCGCGCCATAACGAAGAAGACGCGGGTCTGGCCGTACATCATCAGCAGCACGACCGACGGCAGGGCGAACGTGGCCGCCAGGCCGATCAGGTTGCCGAAGAGCGGGTTGGAGCCCACTTCGCGTGCGACATAGGCCAGCGCTTCCTTCGAGCAGACGAGCGGATGATGCTCGGCCGAACAGGCGGCGCTGCCGTAAAGGGCGGTCGAACCGTCGGCGAAGAACTTGCCCGTCGCCGGATCGGTGAGCGGCTGGGCGCCGAACGACCCGATGACGCCGCTGGCCACCAGCAGGTAGAAGACGGTGCAGATGAGCAGCGAGGCGATCAGGCCGATCGGCACGTTGCGTTGCGGGTCCTTCGTTTCCTCCGCGGCGGTCGACACGGCGTCGAAGCCGACATAGGCGAAGAAGATCGAGGCCGCCGCGCCGAGTACGCCGACGCCGGAGCCGTCGAGCGGATTGCCCCAGCCGCGCGGCGTAAACGGATTGAAGTTGTGCAGATGGCCGGTCGCCAGCGGCAGGGTGATGATGATGAACAGCGTCAGCGCTGCGATCTTGATGGCGACCAGGACGGCGTTGAAGGTCGCGCTTTCCTTGGTGCCGATGATCAGCAGCGTGGTGACGAAGACGGTGATCAGCACGGCCGGCAGGTTGATGATGCCGCCGACTTCACCGCCGTGGATGAAGCCGAGGTTGATCGGCGGGCCGACGGTTAGCGCGTGTGGCAGATGTATCCCCACATTGTCGAGGAAGCCGACGATATGGCCGGACCAGCCGACTGCCACGGCGGACGCGCCGAGCGCATATTCCAGGATCAGCGCCCAGCCGACGAGCCATGCCATCAGTTCGCCCATGACGGCGTAGGAATAGGTGTAGGCCGAGCCGGCGACCGGCACCATCGAGGCCAGTTCCGAGTAGCAAAGGGCTGCCACGGCGCAGACCGCGCCGGCGATGATGAAGGAGACCACCATGCCCGGGCCGGCCTTTTGGGCGGCGGCGGCGGTGAGGACGAAGATGCCGGTGCCGATGACGGCGCCGATGCCCAGAAGGGTCAACTGGACCGGGCCCAGCGAGCGGTGGAGCGATTTTTTTTCCGCTGTCGCAAGGATAGCGTCGAGTGGCTTGATCCGCCAAAAACTCATGGTTTTCTCTTTTTCGCAAAGGTGTCAGGCGCGGGATTTTTGTTGGTCCCCGCAGGCCGTTGGTTCGAGCCTATAATGGAATAGTAAAATCTGCAAATACCCTTTGTTACGCCATTGAACCGCGGCCCGTGCGTGCTCATATGCGTTTGATTTTCCCGATTCCCGGAGTTTGCCGTGCCCGAACAGTCCCCCATCGGCGTCATGATCGCGCCCGTCACGCCGTTGCAGCAGAATTGTACGGTTGTCTGGTGCACGAAGACCAGCAAGGCGGCGATCATCGATCCCGGCGGCGATGTCGAGCCCATTGTCATGGAACTTCAACGGCGTGGCCTAACTATCGAAAAGATTTGGGTTACTCATGGACATGCCGATCATGCCGGCGGAACACAAAGGCTGCGGGAACTGACCGGGGCGCCGGTCGAAGGGCCACACGTGGATGACGAATTCTGGATCGAACGTATCCCCGAGGACGCGAAACGGTGGGGCATCTATGACGCCCAGAGTTTCGTTCCGGACCGCTGGCTGGAGAATGGCGATACCGTGACGCTGGGAGAGACCGTCTGGCAGGTTATCCACTGCCCGGGCCACACGCCGGGCCACGTCGTCTTCTATCAGCCTGAGGCGCAGTTCGCCCAGGTCGGTGACGTGCTGTTCCAGGGTTCGATCGGACGCACCGACTTTCCGCGTGGCAACCACGCCGACCTGATCAACGCCATCACCACGCGGCTTTGGCCGCTGGGCGATGTGCGCTTCGTTCCAGGCCACGGCCAGATGTCGAGCTTCGCGATCGAGCGCCGAAGCAACCCGTACGTCGCCGACCGCGTCGTCGGACAGTCCCGGCCCAATGTTTCCGGGCCGGGTTAGGACTCGGGTGTATAATAAGGAAAAATAACGATTTCGCCCTCCTCCATAAATGGGGAGGGCGAAGAAAGTCGAATAGGATTCGCTTGCACTCAGCCCTTGAGCAGCGGGGCCAGCTTTTGCGCCACGCCCATGTCGCCCTGGATCTTCATCTTGCCCATCATGAAGGCCATCATCGGATCGAGCGTGCCCTTGCCCATGGCGACCAGGTCGTCGATCGAGATCTGGATGGTGGTGTCGGCGGGCTTGTCTTCGTTGCTGACGACGTTTGGTACAGTGGCGGCGTCGATCAGGATCTTGCCGGCGTCGCCGAAGTCGAACTTGATGACCTTGCCCAGGCCCGAATTTTCACCGACAGCCGCGGTGATCTTTTGTGTCAGGGTTTCCAGATCGGACATGGCCGTTTCCTCCAGATGTGTTAGGTGACGCGGACCTTAGCCCAGATTCTGCCGCAGGCAAGATGGTCGTAAGGTCAAGCTTTGGAGATTTCGTGCAAAGACTGGATTGTGTGGTCCTGGGCGCCGGCGCCGCCGGCCTGATGTGCGCCATCGAAGCCGCCAGGCGCGGCCGCTCGGTGCTGGTGATCGACCATGCCGACAAGCCCGCCGAGAAGATTCGCATCTCGGGCGGCGGCAAGTGCAACTTCACGCACCTGAAGGCGACGCCGAAAAACTATATCTCGGCCAACCCGCATTTCTGCATCTCGGCGCTGAAGCGCTTCACGCCGTGGGACTTCCTCGATCGCGTCGTCAAACGCGGCATTCCCTACTTTGAGAAGAGCGAAGGCCAGCTGTTCTGCGAAGACTCGGCCATGGATATCATCAGGATGCTGCTCGACGACCTCAAGGCCGCCGGAGGGCAGCTGCGCCTCAGGACTTCGGTCGGTGCGGTCGAACAGACCTACGACGGCTTTCAACTGAATACGTCGGGCGGCCCGATCGTTTGCGAAAAGCTGGTGGTGGCGACCGGAGGCCTGTCGATCCCCAAGATGGGCGCGACGGGCTTTGCCTACGAGCTGGCGCGGCAGTTCGGCCACGACATCGTCGAGACGCGCCCTGCCCTCGTGCCCTTCACCCTGGGGCCGGACTGGCAGGAAAACCTCCAGGGCCTGTCAGGCCTTTCGGTCGAAGCCAGGGTCAGCGCGGGCAAGACGGCGTTCAGCGACGGTTTCCTGGTGACACACAGGGGGCTGTCGGGACCGTCGGTCCTGCAAATTTCCAGCTATTGGCGGCCTGGCGAGGCTGTGACCATCGATCTATGCCCGACGGTCGCCGCGGAGAAATGGCTGCTGGACCGCAAGCAGAGCCGCGGCAAGCAAGCCCTGGTGACGGCCATCTCCGAGCTCTTGCCGCGACGATTCGCCGAGCGCTGGATCGAAATCAATGGCTTGCCGGCAGATGCTCATGTAGCGGATTTGCCGAATGCCGCCTTGGTGAAGATGGCTGCGGCGATCAACCGCTGGAGCCTGACACCCATGGGCACCGAAGGCTACCGCACGGCCGAGGTCACGGCCGGCGGCATCGACACCACCGGCCTGTCGTCGCAGACGATGGAGAGCCGTTTCTGCCCCGGCCTCTATTTCATCGGCGAATGCGTCGATGTTACGGGGTGGCTGGGCGGCTATAACTTCCAATGGGCCTGGGCGTCGGGCTGGGCGGCCGGACAGGCCGTCTAATGGAGGCTGGTGACCGCCAAGGCCGCCAGCATTACCGACACGCCGGGCACGCCACCCCACAGGGCGACCTGCACGGCCAGTTTGAAAGCGGTCTTCTGCTTTTCCGCCTGGCCGGGTTTCATGTACGGACGATAGCGATACATCCTAGTCCTCGAGATAAAAGAGGTCTTCCACGCGGGTTTCCAAAACGCGCGCCAGTTTCAGCGCCAGGGTGGTCGATGGCACGAAGACCGCGTTTTCGATCGTATTGATGGTCTTGCGCGACACCTGGGCCTGGACGGCCAGGTCGGCCTGGGTCAGGCCGCGCGCGGTCCGATAATCCTTCAGGCGGTTCTTAAGCGACTCCAAACTCAGCTCCGGTAAAGCAAGGCGTAGGTCAGCGACGGCGCCGCGACGCCAAGCGCCAGCAGGATGGGGGCGGCCATGCGGACGTCGATCGGCACGAAGAAACTTGCGGTATAGAGCCCGGCCACCGCCAGCAGCAGTACCCAATACCCGGCCTGGAAGGACCGTTTTGTCAGGCCCACCGTGCGTTCGTCGTCGACCAGGCCGGCGATATCGCGGTGTTTCGCGAGATGCCTCATGGTCCACAGGATGCCGAGCAGGCTTGCCAGCCAGACCGGCCATGCCGCCAAGCCGATCAGGTTCAGGGTTTGCGGCGCCAGGCCGGTGTCGACGTGCTGCAGGCCGGTCGAGCCGATCCACATGACATAGGTCAGGGCGTTTACGACCATCAGGCCGCGGCGCAGTCCGGCCATGCCTTCCGCACGCTTCAGCAGTTTTTCGGTATCGCTCATGGTAGCCTCCTCAAAGTCACCTATGGGTTACATGTAACCTGTAGGTGACAAAGAGTCAAGCGGCGCGCCGGCGGCGTAACGAAAAGGGCCTCCGGAAATTTCCGAAGGCCCTTTTTTTACCCGAAGTGGAAATCGGAGGCTGTTACCGTCGCACCGCCGTTGAACGTGGCGATGGCGACGGCTGCATCTCCGCCGGCCCCGTCATGGTCCCAGTAGAGCGTGTGGGTGGCGGCGTTCCAGATGAACTGGGCCGAGGCGCCGACGGCGGCGCTGCCGGCGGTGAATTCGGATGCGGTCAATAGGTGGCCGCTGCTGAAGCCGTAGTCAGCACCGGTGAACCGCAGGACATCGGCGCCGTGGACGAAGTCCTGGACGGTATCGAGGCCGTTGGCGGTCCCGGCGGCGGCGAAGACGAAGGTGTCGGCTCCATTGCCGCCGTTGAGCACGTCGTTGCCCTGCCCGCCGATCAACGTGTCTGCGCCGTCGCTGCCATTGAGGGTGTCATTCCCGCCCAGCCCCGACAGCACGTTGTTGCCGGTGTTGCCGTTCAGCCCGTTGGCCAGGCTGTTGCCCGTGCCATTGAGATCGGCCGTGCCAAGCAGGTTCAGGTTTTCGATGAAGTTGCCCAGCGTATAGCTGATTGTCGACATGACCCGGTCGCCGCCACCGTCGTTGACGCCGGCGCCGGTCGATTCTTCCAACACGACATCGCCGATATTGTCGACATAGTAGATATCGTTGCCAGCCCCGCCATACATGGTGTCCGCACCGGTGCCGCCGTCGAGCGTGTCGTATCCGGCATTGCCATAAAGCAGGTCGTTGTCCGCGCCGCCGTTGACAGTGTCATTGCCGTCGCCACCGTTGATGGTGTCGGCGCCGGCATTGCCGTTCAACTGGTCGTTTCCGTCCAGTCCCAACAGCGCGTTGGCGCCGGCATTGCCATTGATGACATTGTCAAGAGCGTTGCCGTTGCCGAAGATGTCGGCAGTGCCGGCAAGGTTCAGGTTCTCGATGAAGTTGCCAAGGCTGTACGATACCGTGCTGACGACAAGGTCTGTACCGACGTCGCCTGCGTTTTCGGACACGAAGTCACCGGCGTCGCTGACATAGTAGACGTCGCTTCCCGCGCCGCCCTGCATGATATCGAAGCCCGCGCCGCCGTCGAGCGTATCGTTGCCGGCGCCGCCATAGAGCATGTCATTGCCGTCGTTGCCATAGAGCTTGTCGTTGCCGTCGAAGCCATACAGGGTGTTGTTGCCCGCGTTGCCATTGATCAGATTGGCAAGGCCGTTGCCTGTGCCAGCGATATTTCCGGCGCCGGTCAGGGTCAGGTTTTCGATGAAGTTGCCCAGTGTGAAGCTCACCGAGGCCTGCACAAGGTCGGTGCCGCCGTCATTGGTGCCGGCGCCGGCCGATTCTTCGGACGCGATGTCGCCGGTATTGTCGACGATGTAGGTATCGTCGCCTGACCCGCCATACATCGTATCCGCTCCGGCCCCGCCGTTCATCACGTCGTTGCCGCCCAGCCCCCACAGGTGATTGTTGCCCGAATTGCCGTTCATGCCGTTGTTGAGGCTGTTGCCGGTGCCGCTGAGGCCGGCGCTGCCTGTCAGGTTGAGATTTTCGACATAATCGCCCAACGTATAGTCGATCGACGCATAGACCCGGTCCGCGCCACCCGACGATGCGAATTCGAAAACCTGATCTCCCGCGCTGTCGACATAATAGATGTCGTTGCCTTCGCCGCCGTACATGGAGTCATCGCCCGCGCCACCGTCGAGGGTTTCGTTTCCGGTCGAGCCATACAGATAGTCATTACCGGCGCCTCCGTTCAGCAGGTTCGCGCCGCCATCTCCGAACAGGGTATCGTCGCCGTCATTGCCGTTGAGCGTGTCATTGCCGTCGTAGCCCTCGAGGAAGTTGTTCGCCGCATTGCCGGTTATGACGTTATTCAGCGCATTACCGAAACCAAAGCCGGTGCCGTCGGCCAGGATGAGGTTTTCGACGTGGTCGGTCAGCGTATAGGTCCAGGTCGACGACAGGACGGTATCAATGCCGCCGGAATCCGCGCCGCCGGCCTCGGTTTCCGAAACGACATCGTCGGCATTGTCGACGATATAGGTATCGTTTCCGGCTCCGCCGTGCAACGTATCGGCGCCGGGACCGCCATTCAGCGTATCGTTGCCGGCCAGGCCCCAGAGGATATCGTCGCCACCGTGTCCGGTGAGCCCGTCATTGCCGGCGGTACCAGTGATGGTTTCGTTGTGGGGTGTATCGGCCGGGGAGAATCCCCCGAAATTCTCGGACGTCAGGGTTGCCGCGTCGACATTTTTCAGGATCGCGATTGTGCGATAGTCCCACCCCGGGTTTGCCGATCCGTCCGGATCGAACTGGATCAGGACGTCGGCGCCCGACTGCACCAGCTTGACGTGGCCGTCGGCAAACGGATTGGCGCCGGTGGTGTAATGGAAGGCGTTCAACAGGGTCGGCGTGAGATCGAAAATGTCTCCGCCTGCGCCGGGGGCGAAGTCCGTGATCGTAACGGGTGTGTTGCCGGGAGAGAGGTAATAGGTGTCCGAACCGTCACCACCGGTCAGGATGTTCGCGGACGAAGACATGAACGCGGTGGAGAAGGAGCCCTGGAAGGTGTCGTTACCGGCATCCCCGTAGAGATAGCTTGTCCCCTGGCCGCCAAGCCAGATCAGGTCGTTGCCGTCGCCGCCGTGGATAGTGTTCTGGCCATAGTGGTCGGAAATGACGTCGTCGCCGGCGCCGCCGTCGATTCTGTCCGAGCCGAGATACCCATCCAGCGTGTCGTTGCCGTCGCCTCCGTTGAGGCTGTCGTTTCCGCCGTCGCCGAACAGGCTGTCGTCACCGGCAAGGCCAAGCAGCGTGTCGTCGCCATGGCTTCCGTTGAGGGTTTCCGCATCCCCTGTGCCCGTGAAGAGGCTGCCGGCCAGGGCAGAGCCATCGAAGGTATAGCCGCGGAAATTGTCGGCCGTCAGCGAGGCCGCATTGACGTTCTGCAGGACCAGGGCGGTGTGGAAATTGTAGATAACGCCGCTGGCGTCGGCATCCACCTGGATAAGGGTATCGCTGCCGCTCTGGACGATGCGGACATGGCCTGAGGCCAGCGGGTCGCCGCCATCATAGTTCGACAGGTTGGTGACGACCGATGAAAGGTCGATGACGTCGCCGCCCGCTCCGGCGGTAAAATCCGTCACCGTCGCATTGCCGTCGGCGGTGTACGGTGTCTCGATCACATAGACGTCGCTTCCGTGGCCGCCGGTGGCCAGCAGCGGCGCGCCGTCCTGGCTGTAGATCGAAAGGATGTCGTTGCCTTCGCCGCCATCAATGGTCGTGCTCCGGGCCTCACCGTAGGCGGACGACGCGATCGAGTCGTCGCCCGCCCCGCCCGAAAGCGTTTCGGCGCCGCCGTACGAGACGATCGTATCGTTGCCTTCGCCGCCGGAAATACTGTTGTTGCCGACGGTATCCCAGATGCTGTCGTTACCGTCGCCACCATCAATCGTGTCGCCGCCGCCGCCGAAGCCCTGAATGGTATCGTCGCCGCCCAGGCCGCTGATGCTGTCGTTGGCCGACGTATCCGGAATATAGTCGGCGTCGCCGGTGCCGTTGATGATGTTGATGCTGCTTGTGACGCTGACCATGAAATCCCCCCTAGGGACCGGATAGGCAAATGGAAAAGGCCTGGCAAAACTCTGCCGAAGCTATGTGGCGGCAAAAATGTAAGGCTGCATGTTTCCCCCGGAGGCTCCCCCGAACCTCTATTTCAAGACTGTAATATGAGAGACAAGATTTCGCAATCGCCAGGCGTAAAATTGCCTGCCGAAACGCAGCGATGGGCTGGATTGCAGCTTGCAATGCAAAAGCAGTGTCAGGGGTAGTAGACCTGCGCCTCTTCCGGCTCGTCGGTGAACAGGTTCCGGGTATCGGTGGGTTCGGTCATCGCCTTGTGCTCGCGCTCACCGCGCGCCCGGGCGGAGGCTTCGTACACCGACTTGCGCAAGCGGTTGACCGACCCCAGCGGCCGGTGCGCCTCCAGGCCGTGCCAGGGGCTGAACGACATGCCGTCATCGATGGCGGCCGAACGCGCTTCGCTCCACGCGGTCTGCGGTTCGACCTTCACAGTGGCGACGGCGACATAGGGGCTTTCGTTTTCCGGCCAGACCCTGGCGGCGTTCTCGACCGGCATGGCCTCAAGGTCGGTGCACAATTGCACCCGCAGTTCCCATTCCCCGCCCATGATGGCGAAGTGGTCCTGCATGGCTTCGCGGATGGCGGTTGGGTTTTCATCGATGTCGAGGTGGTCGTGGCCGTGGACGGTCAGGTCCTCCGAGACCGGCGCGACACTGAACTTGGCGATATAGGGACCATGGAGATAGGGTGTCGCGGAATAGTAGGTCTCGCTCAAGGGATGGGTCGCCGGATGACCGCCGAGCGCCCGCAGCGTCGTGCTCTTGCCGCCCATGCTCTCGATGGCGCCTTCGGTGGCGCGCAGTACCTTCGACAGGGCGACCTTGGCGCTCCCGCCCCTGTCGGTGGTCATGGCCAGCAGTTTGAGATTGGCCAGGAAGGCCCTGGCGTTCGGTGCCTGGAAGGCGGGGCCGTTGACCATGACGAAGTCCTGGGTGGTGGCGTCCTGCGTGCCCGGCAGCCGCGGCCCCTTGACGCCGATGACCTTGAGCGCGAGGCCACGGGGCGTGGAGACCGCGTCGGGCAGGATGTCGCCGGGCGTGGTCGAGAAGCGCATGATGACCGGATAGTCGCCGGGCGCGGCGAACAGGCCTTGCGCCAGGTCCGGCGGCAGATCGGGTTTAACGCTCAGGCGACCGGTCAGCAGCGCGTGGCTCTTGGCGTGAACGCTGCGCAGGCCCTCGTGCGTGTCCTCATAGGTCTTGCGGCTGATCGCCAGCATGGTTTTCGCCAGGTCGGCGGCCAGTTGCGCTTCGTCATCCTCGATCTCCTCGACCGAAGACGTATAGGGAACGGGGGCCTTCAGCATGATGATACCTCGACATAGTCGCCGGATCCGGCGCTGCCATGGCTTAAGGCTCCGCCCGTAAGGGCTCCATGCGTATCGAGGCGGAAAGCATAAGCGGCAAGGGAAAATCCCCGATGCCGCGCATCGGGGACTGTCCTTGCCGGTATACCAGGGCATGATGATTTTAGCTTCGCTCAAATCCATGCTCCAGGTTTTTGTTTTGTCGCGCAATGTGTCCAAAAAGTGCGTCACACTTTTTGGATCGCGCTCTAGGAGAAGTGCAGGTCGGACGCGGTTACGGTCACATTGCCTGTAAAGGTGGCGATCGCAACGGCCGCGTCGCCGCCGGCGCCGTCGTGGTCCCAGTAAAGCGTATGGGTGGACGCGTCCCAGACGAATTGCGCCGAGGTGCCGACGGCCGCCGATCCGGCGGTGAATTCGGCTCCGGTCAGGACGTGCCCGGCCGTGAAGCCGTAGTCCACGCCCTTGAAAAAGAGCTGGTCGACGCCGTGGACGAAGTCCTGGATGGTGTCGAGACCGTTTGTGGCCGCCGCATTGAAAACGAAGATGTCGGCCCCTGCCCCACCGGTCAGCACGTCATTGCCCGCGCCGCCGATCAGCACATCGTTGCCGTCGTCGCCGGACAAGGTGTCGTCGCCGTCCTGGCCGTACAGGGCATCATTGCCCGCGCCACCGAACAGGACGTCATTGCCGGCTTCGCCGATCAGGGTGTCGTTGCCGTCCTGGCCGTACAGGGCGTCGTCGCCCGTGCCGCCCATCAGGACGTCGTCGCCGATGCCGCCTTGCAGCAGGTCGTTGCCGTCGTTGCCGTACAGGGTATCGTTGCCGTCGTCGCCGTAAAGGGTGTCATTGCCGGCGCCGCCATTCAGCACATCGAGGCCGGTGCCGCCGAGAAGAACGTCATTGCCGTCGTCGCCGTAGAGGGTGTCGTTGCCGTCCTGGCCATAGAGCACATCGTCGCCCAGCCCGCCGAAGATGACATCGTGGCCGTCTTCGCCGATCAGCGTGTCGTTGCCGTCCTGGCCGTAGAGCACATCGTCGCCGATCCCACCCATCAGGACATCGTCACCCGTTCCGCCGAACAACAGGTCGTTGCCGTCATTGCCGTACAGGGTATCGTTGCCGTCGTCGCCGTACAGGGTGTCATTGCCGGTACCGCCCATCAGGCTGTCGAGGCCCGCGCCCCCGAAGAGCAGGTCGTTGCCGTCGTCGCCCGACAGGGTATCGTTGCCGTCGTCGCCATACAGGGTATCGTCGCCCGTACCGCCCGACAGGAGGTCGAAGCCGGCCCCGCCGAGAAGCGCATCGTTGCCGTCCTCGCCGTACAGGGTATCGTTGTCGTCCTGGCCGTAGAGCACGTCGTTGCCCAGGCCGCCGAAGATCAGGTCATTGCCGGCGTCGCCGATCAGGGTATCGTTGTCGTCCTGGCCGTAGAGCACATCATTGCCCAGACCGCCCAGCAGGACATCGGCGCCGGTCCCGCCCTGCAACAGGTCGTTGCCGTCATCGCCCGACAGGGTATCGTTGCCGTCGTCGCCGTACAGGGTGTCGTCGCCGGTACCGCCCGTCAGGCTGTCCTGGCCGGCGCCCCCCAGGATGATGTCATTGCCGTCATCGCCGGACAGGGTATCGTCGCCGTCCTGGCCATAGAGCACGTCGTTGCCCGCCCCGCCCGACACGAAGTCGTTGCCGGCTTCGCCGATCAGGGTGTCATTGTCGTCCTGGCCGTAAAGCGCATCGTCGCCTGTTCCGCCCAGCAGGACGTCCGCGCCGGTCCCGCCGATCAGCTTGTCGTTGCCGTCGTCGCCGGACAGGGTATCGTTGCCGTCGTCGCCGTACAGGGTGTCGTTGCCGGTGCCGCCGGTCAGGCTGTCCTGACCCGCACCGCCCTGCAACAGGTCGTTGCCGTCATCGCCCGAAAGGGTGTCATCGCCGTCGTCGCCATACAGGGTGTCGTTGCCGGTTCCGCCCATCAGGCTGTCCTGGCCCGCGCCGCCGAGAAGGACGTCATTGCCGTCGTCGCCGTACAGGGTATCGTTGCCGTCCTGGCCGTAAAGCACGTCGTCACCTGCCCCGCCGGACGCCAGGTCATTGCCGGTATCGCCGATCAGGGTGTCGTTGTCGTCCTGGCCGTGGAGGACATCGTCGCCTGTTCCGCCCATGAGGACGTCGGCGCCGGTACCGCCCTGGAGCAGGTCGTTGCCGTCTTCGCCGACCAGGGTATCGTTGCCGTCGTCGCCATACAGGGTGTCGTTGCCGATGCCGCCCGTCAGGCTGTCCTGGCCCGCGCCGCCGAGAAGGACGTCATTGCCGTCATCGCCGTACAGGGTATCGTTGCCGTCCTGGCCGTACAGAATATCGTCGCCCGTACCGCCGAAGATCACGTCGTGGCCGGCGGCGCCGATCAGGGTATCGTTGCCGTCCTGGCCATACAGGGTGTCGTCGCCCGTGCCGCCCACCAGGACGTCGGAACCGGCCCCGCCCAGGATCAGGTCCTTGCCGTTGTCGCCGACCAGGGTGTCGTTACCGGCTCCGCCTTCCAGGCGCAGGGAGTAAGCCCCGGAACCGTCCGGCGCGAAGCCCGAGAAATTGTAGGCCGTCAGGCTGGACGCCGTCACATTCTGCAGGATCAGGCAGGTCGTGAAGCTGGCGCCGTTGGCGGCCCCGTCGGCGTCGATCTGGATCAGCGTGTCGCTTCCGGACTGCGTCACGCGCAGATAACCTTCCGCGAACGGATTGTGGCCGGTGGTGTAGCCGCTGAGGCCGGAAAGCAGGCTGGCCAGGTTGAAAATGTCGCCGCCGTCGCCGGCGTGGAAATTGGAGACGGCCGGCGTGTAACCGCCGAAATTATAGGCCGTCAGGCTGGTGGCGGTTGTGTTCTTGAGGACAAGCACCGTGGTGTAGCCGTAAGCGCTGCCGGCGCTGCCGTCGAGGTCGGTCTGCACCAGGGTGTCGGTGCCGCTCTGGACCAGGCGGACATTGCCCGAGGCGAAGGGCGTGCTGCCGGTATAGCCGACGAAGTTGTTGGTGATGTCCTGGGACAAATCGACGATGTCGCCGCCGTTTCCGGCGGTGAAGTCGGTCACCGTGACATGGGTGTCCGCCGTGCCGCGGGACTCGGTCAGGTAGGTATCGTGGCCGGCGCCGCCGGTGACCTGCGCGTTGCCCTGCCCGAAGTCGTAGATGTCGAAACGGTCGTCGCCGGCGCCGCCCGTGATCGTCATGGCCGCGGAATCGGATTGCAGGAAGGCGACAATGTTATCGTCGCCGTCGCCGCCGTCTATCAGGAAGGCGCCGTCCGCCGTGCCGAAGATGGTGTCGTTGCCGGCGTCGCCATGAAGGTAGCCCGTGCTGGCATAGTCGGCGATGAAGTCGTTCCCGTCACCGCCGAAAATCGTGTTGTTCGACTGCGACGCCTGAATGGTGTCGTCCCCGCCCATCCCGTAGATAATCAGATTGGTCCCGGAGTTCAGGATGTCGTCCGCGGCGTCGGTTCCGTTGTAGATATTCGGCATGATACTCTTGACTCAAAGGGCTGGACGCCGGGGCGGACAAGCCTTTCCGGTCGCGGCCGCGCCGAGGCCGCGTCACATGACGCAGCTTGGCGTGCACCGGTTACCGGAGGCTCAAATCCTCCTGGCTCCGCAATCGTGGGAAGCTGTTGAGAGGGATAATACGGTATTATCGTTAAATATTAGCCAATGTCCCCCTGCCCCCTTCGGTCTGTCCCTTGCGATACAAAAGGCATGGGACGCGCAAGCAAAAACCCCGGATGAAAGGATCATCCGGGGTGTCTTGTCGTTTGAAAGGGAACTTGCTTCCGGACGCCTTATTCGCCGGCAACAGGGCCTTCGAGCAGGATTTCCGCCGGCAGCGGCTCCATCGTCTCTTCGCGCTGGTGCGTCAGCTGTTCGTCGCGCTTGAGCGCGATGCGTTGCAGCGAGCGCAGGTAGGCGCCGGTACCGGCCGGGATCAGACGGCCGACGATGACGTTTTCCTTCAGGCCGTCGAGCGTGTCGATCTTGCCCTGGACCGAGGCTTCCGTCAGGACGCGCGTCGTTTCCTGGAACGAGGCGGCCGAGATGAAGCTGCGCGTTTGCAGCGACGCCTTGGTGATGCCCAGCAGGACGGCCTGCATGATGGCCGTGCGGCCGCCGCGCTTTTCCGCCTTGACGTTCTCGGCTTCGACTTCGGTGCGGTCGAGGTGGTCGCCCTTGATCAGACCGGTGTCGCCCGGCTCGAGGATTTCCACCTTCTGCAGCATCTGGCGCACGATCACTTCGATATGCTTGTCGTTGATCGGCACGCCTTGCAGGCGGTAGACTTCCTGGATCTCGTTGACCAGGTATTCGGCCAGCGCCTCGACGCCCTGGATGCGCAGGATATCGTGCGGATCCGGGTTGCCGTCGATGATGTAGTCGCCCTTCTGGATGATATCGCCGTCGTGGACGGAGATATGCTTGCCCTTCGGGATCAGGAACTCGACCGGATCCGAACCGTCTTCCGGCGTGATCTTGATGCGGCGCTTGTTCTTGTAGTCGCGGCCGAATTCGACGCGGCCATCCATTTCGGCGATGACGGCGCAGTCCTTCGGACGGCGGGCTTCGAACAGTTCGGCGACGCGCGGCAGACCGCCGGTGATGTCGCGGGTCTTGGCGCCTTCGGTCGGGATACGAGCCAGGATGTCGCCCGGACGGACTTCATCGCCGTTGCCCACCGACAGAATGGCCCCGACCGGCAGCATGTAGCGGCTGTCGCCGCCGTTGGTCAGCTTGCGGTACGCGCCGGCGTCGTCGGTGATGCCCATGGCCGGACGGACGTCCGCCGACTTGGACGAGCCGCGCCAGTCGACGACCACGCGGTTGGTGATGCCGGTGGCTTCGTCGGTTTCTTCGCGGACGGACTGGCCGTCGGTCAGGTCTTCGTAGCGCACCTTGCCGCCGACTTCGGTGATGATCGGCGTGGTGTACGGGTCCCACTCGGCCAGGCGCTGGCCCTTTTTGACCTGGGTGCCTTCTTCCACGCGCAGGCGCGAACCGTAGCCGACCTTGTAGGTCTCGCGGTCCTTGCCGTCGTGGTTGATGGTGATGATCAGGTTACGCGACATGGAGATCAGGTCGCCGTGGGTGCCGCGGACGGTGTTGCCGCCCGAGATCTTGACCACGCCGTCCGAGATCGTTTCGTAGAAGGACTGCTCGGCGACCGTGGCGGTACCGCCGATGTGGAAGGTCCGCATGGTCAGCTGGGTGCCCGGCTCGCCGATCGACTGGGCGGCGATGACGCCGACCGCTTCACCCATGTTGACACGGGTGCCGCGAGCCAGGTCACGGCCGTAGCAGGCGGCGCAGGTGCCGAGATCGGCTTCGCAGGTCAGGACCGAACGGACCTTGACCGACTGGACGCCCGAAGCCTCGATCTGCTCCACGACGTTTTCGTCGATATAGGTGTCGGCTTCGACAACGACTTCGCCCGACGCCGTGTCCTTGATGTCCTCGGCCGTGGTGCGGCCCAGAACACGGAGACCCAGCGAGACGAGGACGTCACCGCCTTCGACGACGGCGCGGAGCGTGATGCCCTTGGTCGTGCCGCAGTCTTCTTCCATGATGATACAGTCCTGCGCCACGTCGACGAGACGGCGGGTCAGGTAACCGGAGTTGGCGGTCTTCAGCGCGGTGTCGGCCAGACCCTTACGGGCGCCGTGGGTCGAGTTGAAGTATTCGAGAACCGACAGGCCTTCCTTGAAGTTCGAGATAATCGGCGTTTCGATGATCGAGCCGTCGGGCTTGGCCATCAGGCCGCGCATGCCGCCGAGCTGCTTCATCTGCGCCTGCGAACCACGGGCGCCGGAGTTGGCCATCATGTAGATCGAGTTGATCTCCTTTTCGCGGCCGTCTGCGGTCATGTGCTTGCGCGAGATCTCCTTCATCATTTCGTCGGAGACGCGGTCCGTGGCCTTCGACCAGGCGTCGATGACCTTGTTGTACTTCTCGCCCTTGGTGATCAGGCCGTCGGCGTACTGTTGCTCGTACTCTTCGGCCAGGTGGCGGGTTTCCTCGATGATGCCCTTCTTGGTGTCGGGGATCACGATGTCGTCCTTGCCGAACGAGATACCGGCGCGCGCGGCTTCCTTGAAGCCCAGAGCCATCATCTGGTCGGCAAAGATCACCGTCGCCTTCTGGCCGCAGTGGCGGTAGACGATGTCGATCAGGTTGCCGATTTCCTTCTTGGTCAGGGTCTTTTCCAGGACCTTGAGGCCGATGTTTTCGTTCTGCGGCAGGACGGCGGCGATCTTCATGCGGCCCGGCGTCGTGTCGACGACGCGGGTACGAACGACACCGTCGCTGTCCTTTTGCGTGAAGCGGCACTTGATCTTGGCGTGCATGGTGACGGCGCCGGAATCCAGCGCCTGCTGAATTTCGTTGAGGTCACCGAAGATCATGCCCTGGCCGGGTTCGTTGTCCTTGACCAGCGACAGGTAGTAGAGGCCGAGCACGATGTCCTGCGACGGCACGATGATCGGGCGGCCGTTGGCCGGCGACAGGATGTTGTTCGTCGACATCATCAGGACGCGGGCTTCGAGCTGGGCTTCGAGCGAGAGCGGCACGTGAACGGCCATCTGGTCGCCGTCGAAGTCGGCGTTGAAGGCCGAGCAGACCAGCGGGTGGAGCTGGATGGCCTTGCCTTCGATCAGCTTGGGCTCGAACGCCTGGATGCCCAGACGGTGAAGCGTCGGCGCGCGGTTCAGCATGACCGGGTGTTCGCGGATGACCTCTTCGAGGATATCCCAAACTTGCGGCTGTTCACGCTCGACCATGCGCTTCGATTGCTTGACGGTGCCCGACAGGCCCTTGGCGTCGAGGCGCGCGTAGATGAACGGCTTGAACAGTTCCAGCGCCATCTTCTTCGGGATGCCGCACTCGTGCAGCTTCAGGTCCGGACCGACGGTGATGACCGAACGGCCCGAATAGTCGACGCGCTTGCCGAGCAGGTTCTGGCGGAAGCGGCCCTGCTTGCCCTTCAGCATGTCGGCCAGCGACTTCAGCGGGCGCTTGTTGGCGCCGGTGATGACGCGGCCGCGGCGGCCGTTGTCGAACAGGGCGTCGACCGATTCCTGCAGCATCCGCTTTTCGTTGCGGATGATGATGTCCGGCGCGCGCAGTTCCATCAGGCGCTTCAGGCGGTTGTTACGGTTGATGACGCGGCGGTACAGGTCGTTCAGGTCCGACGTGGCAAAGCGGCCGCCGTCGAGCGGGACCAGCGGGCGCAGTTCCGGCGGAATGACCGGCACGACGGTCAGGATCATCCATTCGGGACGGTTGCCCGACTCCATGAAGGATTCGATGAGCTTCAGACGCTTCGAAAGCTTCTTGCCCTTCATTTCCGACGTGTTGTCGACCAGTTCCGAACGCAGCTTGTCGGCGATTTCGGCCAGCTCCATGCTCATCAGCATGTTGCGCACGGCTTCGGCGCCGATTTCAGCGGTGAAGCTGTCGTCGCCGAATTCTTCCTGGTAACGGTAGTACTCGTCTTCCGACAGAAGCTGGTTCAGCTTCAGCGGCGTCAGGCCGGGCTCGGTGACGATGTAGTTTTCGAAGTAGAGCACGCGCTCCACGTCCTTCAGCGCCATGTCGAGGATCATGGCGATCCGCGACGGCAGCGACTTCAGGAACCAGATGTGGGCGACGGGGCTGGCCAGCTCGATATGGCCCATGCGCTCGCGGCGCACGCGCGACAGCGTCACTTCGACGCCGCACTTTTCGCAGATGATGCCCTTGTACTTCATGCGCTTGTACTTGCCGCACAGGCATTCGTAGTCCTTCGTCGGACCGAAGATACGGGCGCAGAACAGGCCATCGCGTTCCGGCTTGAAGGTCCGGTAGTTGATGGTCTCGGGCTTCTTGATCTCGCCGAACGACCACGACAGGATCTTTTCGGGTGAAGCAAGGGTGATACGGATCTGGTCGAAGGTCGGAGCAACCTGGACCGGATTGAAGATATTCAGGACTTCCTGGTTCATGGGGTCTTCCAGTCGTCAAAAAACTTTAGGATGTGCGGAAGGCGCCTGCCCTCCGCACGCTTTTTCAAAAGGTAGGGCTATCAGCCCTGGCCGTTCTCGAGCTCGACGTTGAGACCCAGGGAACGCATTTCCTTGATCAGAACGTTGAAGCTTTCCGGGATACCGGCTTCGAAGCTGTCGTCGCCGCGGACGATCGCTTCGTAGACCTTGGTGCGGCCCGCCACGTCGTCCGACTTGACGGTAAGCATTTCCTGGAGGGTGTAGGCGGCGCCGTAGGCTTCGAGGGCCCAGACCTCCATTTCCCCGAAGCGCTGTCCGCCGAACTGCGCCTTGCCGCCCAGCGGCTGCTGGGTAACGAGCGAGTAAGGTCCGATCGAGCGGGCGTGGATCTTGTCGTCGACCAGGTGGTGCAGCTTCAGCATGTAGATGTAGCCGACCGTGACCGGACGCTTGAACTGTTCACCGGTGAGGCCATCGTACAGGATCGACTGGCCCGAACGGTCGAGACCGGCCGATTCCAGCATGTCTTCGATGTCGTTGATGTGGGCGCCGTCGAAGACCGGAGTCGCGATGGGCACGCCCTTGGACAGGTTCTGCGCCAGTTCGATCAGGTCCGCGTCCGAGTCCGGCAGTTCCTGATCCGGGCCGTAGACCTTTTGCAGGTGGTCGACCAGCGCTTGACGCTGACCGCCGCCGTACTGCCAGTCTTCCAGCATGTTGGCGATCTGGCGGCCGATGCCGGCACAGGCCCAGCCCAGGTGGGTCTCGAAGATCTGACCGACGTTCATGCGCGAAGGCACGCCCAGCGGGTTCAGAACGATGTCGACGTGCGTGCCGTCGGCCAGGAAGGGCATGTCCTCGACCGGGAGGATCTTGGAGATAACCCCCTTGTTGCCGTGACGGCCGGCCATCTTGTCGCCCGGCTGCAGCTTGCGCTTCACCGCGACGAAGACCTTGACCATCTTCATGACGCCCGGCGGCAGTTCGTCGCCGCGTTGCAGCTTCTCGACCTTGTCCTCGAAACGGCGGTCCAGACGTTTGCGGGCGTCCTGGAACTGACGGTTCATGGCCTCGAGCTCGCCCATGATCTTTTCGTCTTCGAGCGCGATCTGCCACCACAGGCCGCGCGAGATTTCGCCCAGCTTGTCTTCGGTGATCTCGCCGCGGCCCAGGCCCTTCGGACCCGAGACGGCGACCTTGCCGACCAGGATTTCCTTGAGGCGGCCGTAGATGTTGCGTTCCAGGATCGACAGTTCGTCGTCGCGGTCCTTACCCAGGCGTTCGATTTCGGCGCGCTCGATAGCCTGAGCGCGTTCGTCCTTTTCGACGCCGTGACGGTTGAAGACGCGGACTTCGACGACCGTGCCGGCGACGCCGGGCGGCAGGCGCAGCGACGTGTCGCGCACGTCCGACGCCTTTTCGCCGAAGATGGCGCGCAGCAGCTTTTCTTCCGGTGTCATCGGGCTTTCACCCTTCGGCGTCACCTTGCCGACCAGGATGTCACCCGGCTGGACTTCGGCGCCGATGGCCACGATGCCGGCCTCGTCGAGGTTGCGCAGGGCTTCTTCACCGACGTTCGGGATGTCGCGGGTGATTTCTTCGGGGCCAAGCTTGGTGTCGCGGGCCATGACTTCGAACTCCTCGATGTGGATCGAGGTGAAGATGTCGTCGCGCACGATGCGTTCCGAGATCAGGATCGAGTCTTCGAAGTTGTAACCGTTCCACGGCATGAAGGCGACCAGCACGTTGCGGCCGAGTGCCAGATCGCCCAGGTCGGTCGACGGGCCGTCGGCGATGATGTCGCCGGCCGCAACCTTGTCGCCCACGCGGACCAGCGGACGCTGGTTGATGCAGGTGTTCTGGTTGGAACGCTGGAACTTCGACAGGCGGTAGATGTCGACGCCCGGCTTGGTGGGGTCGTTTTCTTCCGTGGCGCGCACGACGATACGGGTGCCGTCGATCTGTTCCACCACGCCGGTGCGGCGGGCGGCGACCGTGGCGCCGGAATCGCGGGCGACGACTTCTTCCATGCCGGTGCCGACCAGCGGCGCATCGGCCTTGACCAGCGGAACGGCCTGACGCTGCATGTTCGAGCCCATGAGGGCGCGGTTGGCGTCGTCGTTTTCAAGGAAGGGGATCAGCGCGGCGGCGACCGAAACGACCTGCTTGGGCGACACGTCCATATAGTCGACGGTCGTCGATTGCTGCAGGCCCGGTTCGCCGTTGACGCGGCCCTGGACCAGGTCTTCGACGATCTTGCCATTGTCGAGCGCGATGTTCGCCTGGGCGATCACGTGCTTCGACTCTTCCATGGCCGACATATAGACGACCTCTTCCTGCGCCTGGCCGTCGATGACCTTGCGGTACGGGCTCTCAATAAAGCCGTACTTGTTGACGCGGGCGTGGGTGGCGAGCGAGTTGATAAGGCCGATGTTCGGGCCTTCCGGCGTCTCAATGGGGCAGATACGGCCGTAGTGCGTCGGGTGCACGTCGCGGACTTCGAAGCCCGCGCGTTCGCGCGTCAGACCGCCCGGTCCAAGGGCCGACAGGCGGCGCTTGTGGGTGATTTCCGACAGCGGGTTCGTCTGGTCCATGAACTGCGACAGCTGCGACGAGCCGAAGAATTCACGCACGGCGGCAGCCGCCGGCTTGGCGTTGATCAGGTCGTGCGGCATGACCGTGTCGATATCGACCGACGACATGCGTTCCTTGATGGCGCGTTCCATGCGCAGCAGACCGACGCGGTACTGGTTTTCCAGCAGTTCGCCGACCGAGCGGACCCGGCGGTTGCCCAGGTTGTCGATGTCGTCGATTTCGCCGCGGCCGTCGCGCAGGCCGACCAGGATCTTGAGGATCTTCAGAATGTCGTCCTTGCGCAGGGTGCGCTCGGTATCGGCGACGTCCTGTTCCAGACGCATGTTCATCTTGACGCGGCCGACGCTCGACAGGTCGTAGCGCTCCAGCTCGAAGAACAGCGAGTTGAACATGGCTTCGGCCGCTTCGATCGTGGGCGGCTCGCCCGGACGCATGACGCGGTAGATGTCGAACAGGGCGTCTTCGCGGCTCGAATTTTTGTCGATGCGCAGGGTCGAGCGCATGTACGGGCCGACGGTGACGTGGTCGATGTCGAGGACGTCGACCTTGGTGAAGCCGTTGTCTTCCAGCAGCTTCACGGCCGGACCGTCGAGCTCGTCGCCGGCTTCGGCGTAGATTTCACCGGTCTGGAAGTTGACTTCGTCGCGCGCCAGGTAACGGCCGATCAGGGCGTCCGGCGACAGCAGCAGCGCCTTCACGGTGTCGCCCAGCTTCTTGGCGGTACGCGCCGAGATCTTGGTGCCCGCTTGCGCCACGACTTCGCCCGTGTCGGCGTCGACCAGGTCGAATTCCGGCTTCACGCCGCGCCAGCGCTCGGGCTTGTAAGGCGTGACCCAGCCGCTTTCGCGCTTTTCATAAGGGACAACGTCGTAGAAGGTCGTCAGGATTTCTTCGCCGTCCATGCCCAGCGCGAACAGGAACGAGGTCGCCGGCAGCTTGCGGCGGCGGTCGATACGGACATAGACGATGTCCTTGGCGTCGAATTCGAAGTCGAGCCACGAACCGCGGTACGGGATGATGCGCGCGCCGAAAAGCAGCTTGCCCGACGAGTGGGTCTTGCCCTTGTCGTGGTCGAAGAAGACGCCCGGCGAACGGTGCATCTGGCTGACGATGACGCGCTCGGTGCCGTTGACGACGAAGGTCCCCTTGTCGGTCATCAGCGGGATGTCGCCCATATAGACGTCCTGCTCCTTGATGTCCTTGACGGAGCGGGCGCCCGTTTCCTCGTCGCTTTCGAACACGATGAGGCGGAGTTTCACCTTAAGCGGCGCGGCATAGGTGATGTCGCGCTGGATGCATTCCTCGACGTCGTACTTGGGCTCTTCGAACTCGTACGAGACGTATTCCAGCGTGGCGCGTTCGTTGAAGTCCTTGATCGGGAAGACCGATTTGAAGACCGCTTCCAGGCCGTCATCGGCGCGCTGGCTGGGGCGCACATCGCGTTGCAGGAACTGCTCGTACGACGAGCGCTGCACCTCGATGAGGTTGGGCATGCGGATGGCTTCGGGAATGCGGCCGAACGACTTGCGGATCCGCTTCTTCTGGGTGAACGACAGGGGCATCGTTTATCCTTGCGTTTTTTGGTGACGCGAAAAGGCTATGTAGGAATGCAGAAAATTCTGCGCGCTAAAGGTCTTTGGTCCCTCCGGGACCTGAAGGTTTCGCGCGCCTGCTCTTTTATGACGTTGCCGCCAAAGACGCTGTTTTTGTGAGCTTTATTCAAGCTCGCCCTCGCCGATGGAAAGAGCATAAGATCGGCCTGCGGGTCAATTTTCCAATGGAACAAAAGTTCCCCGGACAATTGAACTGCGCGCATTAGCGCACTTCCGGGGGTTCGTAAAGGGGGTAAATGGAAAGAATTTCGCTTTTGTCAAGAGGCGCGTTTGGCGGCGGCGATATTCGGCCGATAACGCGTCGTTGACACACGGGGCGACGGAATTTGTTATATGTTGGGACGGGGGCGTTTCCGGCCATCGCCGCCGGTAAGCGTGACATGCGATTCAAGGTGTTCAATGCCGGTCGACCACGACAGCAACCTGCCCCGCGGCCTTGTCCTGGCCTCCTATCCGCGCAGCGGGTCCAACTGGATACGGGCAATCATGGGGCACGCCTTTTTCGGGGGGGACGAAGGCTTTTTGTCCATCCGCAATCTCGGCGATACGACGCCCGGCGAAACGGTCGAGTTTCGCGGCCGGCCCTGCCCTGTCTACAAGACCCATGGCCGGACGGAGGAGATTTCCCAAAGCATAGACGCCGCCGCCGTCATAACCGTTCACCGGCATCCGCTCGATGTGCTGTTGTCTGCGCTGAATTTTCTGAATGCCCGCGGCCAGGCGGCCTTCTTCCGCGACGGGATCTGCATGTCGGTGAACGATATTCTGGCGGCCGGGGACATCGACTACTATATCGACAAGTTCTGTGCCGAAGACGGCATTTCGCAATTCTCCAGGGGCTGCGGGACCTATTCGGGCTATCATCGTGACCTGAAGCAGTTTTGCGAAACCCGTACCGCGTTCGAGATCGTGTATGAAGACATGTTCGCGGCGCCTGACGGGAAGATACTGGACCTGTACAGGTTCGTCACGGGAGGCGGCGATTGCGACGCGGGCCTGATAAGACGCGGGGCCGAGGCACAGAGTTCGCAGTTTCTCAGCCTTCAAAAGACCGCCTATACGCATCGGACCTTGCTGAGCGCACAACAGATCGCCCGTTTTCGCGCGGGCTATCGCGACACGCTGGAAGCCATGGGCTATTGCGACGACCGCGAGATTACCGCTTAGCCGAAACTTTTCGAGGCTTGTCAGCCCTTCTGGCAGAAGGCCGGGCGGGCGATCAGGATTCCCCACAGGCCGCACAGGCCATAGGCCAGCGCCGTCCAGTCGCGGTGGGCGAAGACCAGCCAGCCCCAGGCCAGGACCAGGATGCCGGTCAGCAGGCCAGCCGTAGCCAGCACGACGCAGCGGAACAGGCGGCGGGCGTCCGACACCTGCGGATCCAGCGCGTGATGGACAGCCTTGTTCAGGCCGCGCGGACCGGAAACGGCGCCCAAAAACGCACCGGCCCCGGCGATGGCCAGGGCTGGGACGAGGTAGAAGGTCGGAATGAGCGCCGGGAACAGTGTCACACCCGTGACGATCAGGGCGACGCCGAAGGCAAGGCGGCCGAGATTGGCCATGACTTCGCGGAACGAACAGGCGTGGCCCGAAGCCGGCATGGCGGCGTAGAAGACGCCGAGCAGCCAGGCGCGGTCGGCGCCGATGAAACGGAGATTCTGCACGATGACGGTTTCGCCGAGGCTGCGCGGCAGGAGGCTCAGGCCAAGGTAAAGCATGAGCACAATGGCCCAGGGCCAGTATTCTCTTAGCTTCCCGGACGCGCTGTCGTGGCGCAGTTTCGCTTGGGCCATTGATATAAGTCTCGAACAGCTCCGGCCTTTCCCGCGGCCGAAGACGAAAGGTATCACGGGGCCTTATTTCGGTCAAATCTCCTTAACCGCTCGTAAACCGTGATACCAGGCCGGCGCGGACCAGGTCCTTGGGACGGCCGAACCTGTGGAAGATTTCGATCTGCTCGGCAGGCGACGGGATGAAGACTGTGGCGCCCCCTGCCCTCACCGCCTGGCGCGTCGTGACGACCAGCGGCTGCCAGCCATCGGCACCGTTGACATGCAGCCCGCCCATGAGCTCGACCGGCAGCATGCCCGGCCGGTCCAGGCGCGCGAACGGCGCCGAGCGGAAGCGGCTGTCGGCCTTGGGCGGCAGGGGGGCGAGGCCGATCCGGGCCAGCACGTCGGCAATGATGTCGGGCGACGCCACGATATCGACATCGGCGACCGCGACATCGATCCCCAGCAGCGCAACGGCCGTGCTGCCGATGATCCACCACTCGGACTCCGCGGGCATCACGGCCGAAACGAAGTCGATTGCCGATTGCAAGTCATCTGAAAGCGTCATGATGGCCCGGAGATAAGGCTCCGGGCCGCTCAAGTCACGCGCTATTTCACCTCGACATAGCTGGCGTCCCAGGTGATCGGATCGTCGCGGTTGGTGTCCTGAAAGACCACGACCTCGCCCGCCGGCATGGGCGCGAAGACATCGTGGCCGGTGGCCGTGCGATAGTCGGCATAGCCGCCCGGGACGGCATTGGCCAGTTCGACGCCCAGGCCCAGCAGGTAGTGGTCCGAATTACCGTAGGCGAAGCGGAAGCCGGTCAGGGCGAACTTGCCGGATGGGCGCCTGCCGGATTCGATGACACGGCTTGAGCTTGAGACCGTCCCCTGCCCGCGGATCAGGGCGTTGGGCACCCAGGCATATTGAACCTGGATGGCATAGTGGCGGAAGCCGCCACGGATGATCGAGCCGGCATTGGTTTTGAGTTGGTTGTTGACGTCGACCAGGCTCTGGCCGCCGCCGATGAATTCGCCGAGCGGGATATTGCCGAAGAAGGCGTGGGTCGCGACGTCCTTGGCGACCTGGCTGTAGTCCGGGCCCTGGTCGTCGAGCAGCGCCACGCGGATGCGGTGATTGGCGCCGTCGAGCGTGATGCCGATGATGCGTACATTGGCGTCGGTGCCCGGCACGCGTTCGAAGCCGAAGCCGCGCAGCACCAGGGTCGTGTTGGCCGGACCGGCGGGGATGTCGATGTCGAAGTCGCCGCCGCCGACCTTGGCGATCTGGCCGGGCGTCACCGACGGCGAGACCAGCCATTCGGCGCGCGCCTGGAAGGGGTCGTTGCCGTCGGCGTCCTGGAAGGTGAAAGTGGGCGCGCCATTACTTTGCAGGACGGCGATCTCGCGCAGCTTGTGGTCGCCGTTGTTGAAGCCGAATTCGAACGAGCTGAGGATGGCGTGATCGGAAAACGGCGCCGATGGCGCGGGCGTGCCTGAATTGGTCATGGAGCTGGCGCCGGCGACCAGCGGGGTGAACGGCTTGGGGCCGAGGTCGAGCGGCTGCGACGGCAGGTGGATGACGCCGGGATTCCGGATCCTGGGCGTCTGGGCGGCGGCGGACCCGGCAAGGGCGGCCAGTATCGCGGCAATAACCAGTCTTTTCATGGTGTTGTTCCTCGTTCCCTGTTGTTTCATGGGGACCGCAACGGCGGCGCGAGGACATACGGATCGCGATACGCCCTGGCGGCACGCTTTACGATACGCGAACATAACGACGGTATCGCAACGGCCGGGGCACTGTCAAACCGCATCCGGAATCAAAACGGGCCGGGATTGCTCCCGGCCCGTCGAAGTAGATTGCTTAACGCAAGGCTTACTTAACGTCGACCTTGGCGCCGGCGTCTTCCAGCTTCTTCTTGATGTCGGCGGCTTCTTGCTTCGACACGTTTTCCTTGACGGTCTGCGGAGCGCCTTCGACCAGGTCCTTGGCTTCCTTCAGGCCGAGGTCCGTACGGATGGCGCGGATTTCCTTGATCACGTTGATCTTCTTGTCGCCGCCGTCCGTCAGGATGACGTTGAATTCGGTTTGCTCTTCGACGGCTTCGGCCGGGGCAGCAGCGCCACCGCCAGCAACGGCGGCAACGGCGACCGGAGCGGCAGCCGAGACGCCCCACTTTTCTTCGAGGAGCTTCGAGAGTTCAGCGGCTTCGAGAACCGAGAGAGCGGACAGGTCAGCGACCAGTTGTTCCAGCTTGGACATGTGATTTCCTTAAAACGATAAAAGTGTTGAGTGAAAGGGTCTGAGATTAGGCGTTCTTGTCGGCATAGGCCTGAACGACCCGAGCCAGTTGACCGGCCGGGGCCTGCAGGACGCCAGCGATCTTGGTCGCCGGGGCTTGCAGAAGGCCGATGAGCTTGCCGCGCAGTTCGTCGAGCGACGGCAGCGTAGCCAGGGACTTGACGCCGGCTTCGCTGAGGACGTCCGTGTCCATGATGCCGCCAATGATCTTGAGCTTGTCATTCTCTTTGGCGTACTGGACGGAAATCTTCGCAGCGGTAACCGGATCGGCCGAATAGACCAGGGCGACAGGACCCTTGAAAAGGGCATCGCCCTTTTCGCCGACCTTGCCGTCCAGGGCCTTTTGAGCCAGACGGTTCTTGAACACCCTCACAACGGCGCCTTCCTTGCGGAGGCGGTTGCGAAGTTCAGACATTTCCACAAAGGTCATACCCGTATATTGGGTGACAACCACGGTGCCGGAGTTGGCGAAGACGCTCTTCAGCTCTTCGATCGACTCGGCCTTTTTTGCGCGGTCCATAAGTGGCCTCCATGGGGTGACGTTCCGGGCGAACCCGAAACAACGGAATTCCCTCTGCTTCCGGCGAACCGGAACCAAGGGGGGAACTGTCCAGATGAGATGCTGATCACCACGCGGCCACGTTTCCGCGTTTAAGGAAACATGAGATTGCGGAGGCGTTTCGCGTCCCGTCTCAATTCGGCCTGCGGGGGCTCCCGCAGATTATGGATCAGGTGGCCCCTGATCCCCGAAGGTCTCGGACAGAACGGGTGAAAACCATGCGGTCTTCACGCCGGAGCGCGGTCTCTATACGCAAAGGCCTTCGAAATCAAGCCCCGCTGTTGGAAAAACATGGGCTGGCGCGGTGCGTGCGTTTGCCGGACGCCGGATTGGCGGCCAGTTTGGCCGCCGGGCGGACCGGCCGTTTGACCAGTTCGCCCGCGCAGTTCGGGCATATGGAATTCAGTTGCGAAGCGCAAGCGGGGCAGAAGGTGCATTCGAAGCTGCAGATCCGCGCCTCGGCCTGCGGCGGCAGGTCAGTGTCGCAGCATTCGCAATTGGGGCGCAGTTGGAGCATGGCTTTGATTCCAGCGGGCCGGTTTTCGCCCTCCCCATAAATGGGGAGACGGAGATTTGCCTTGCAATAGTTGGGGGCAGTGCGCCAACACCGCCCCCGGTTTCGTTCGGTGCGCGGCAACCCGGAGAGGAAAGCCTTAACCGAACAAACGCGCATCAGCCTTCGGCGAAGGCAAAACCTTCGTCGGCCCAGCCCGTCATGCCGCCGATCAGCACCTTCACCTTCCGCCCCAGGCGCGCCAGCTTCAGCGCGGCCTGGTCGGCGCCGTTGCAGTGCGGCCCGGCGCAGTAGACGACGAAGATCGTGTCGCGCGGCCAGCGGCTCATGGTTCCTTCCGAAATCTGGCGGTGCGGCAGGTGTACGGCGAACGGGATGTGGCGCCGGGCAAAGGCTTCGGGCGATCCCACCGCGTGCAGCAGGACGAAATCGGGATCGCCGTCGGCCAGCACGGCGTGGACGTCGGCGCAGTCCGTCTCCATCGAAAGTTTGGCGGAATAGACGCTGATGACATCTTCCGGCGCGGCGCACGGATAGGCAGTGACATACGAGGCGGTGGTTTGCATGACGATGGTCCCCTTCTGACGGTTTTCATCCTGCCAGAACCGCGTTACCCCTTGTAGCTGGCGGTATTGACACATATAATAAATATCATGCCAAACGCGTCATTGCCCTCCCCGCCTCTTAACCGCAAGGTCTGCGCCCTGGCGTACGACCGCATGCCCCTGTTCGAATTCAGCATCGCCGTCGAGTTTTTCGGGCTCGACCGGCCGGAAATGGGGCCGGACTGGTACACGTTCAAAGTGGTCAGCCTGGATGGCCATCCGGCGCGCACGACGGCGGGCCTGACCGTGACGGCCGACGGCGGGCTGGAAGAGCTGGACGACGCCGGCACCATCGTCATTCCGGGCTGGCCCCCCTCCATTCCGGTTCCGCAGATCCTGATCGACATCCTCAGGCGCGCCTGCCTGCGCGGCGCGCGCATCGTCACCATCTGCTCGGGCGCCTTCGTCCTGGCGGCTGCCGGATTGTTGAAGGGCAAGCGCGCGACGACCCACTGGAAATATACCGACTATATGCGCACGACCTATCCTGAGGTCGAACTCGTGCCGGACGTCCTCTATGTCGACGAAGGCCAGATACTGACCTCGGCCGGCAGCGCCGCCGGCATCGATTTGTGCCTGCATCTGGTGCGCCGCGATTATGGGCCCGAAGCCGCCAATGTGGTGGCGCGGCGCCTGGTCGTGCCGCCGCACCGCGACGGCGGCCAGGCGCAATATATCGAGCGCGCCGTGCCGATCGTCTATGAAAGCAGCCGGCTGGGGCCCCTGCTCGACTATATGCGCGCGCATCTCGATCATGAACACCGTATCGGCGACCTGGCGCGCCGCGCCGGCATGAGCGAACGCACCTTCCTGCGCCGGTTCTCGGAAGCCACCGGCACCACGCCGGCGCGCTGGCTTTTGATGGCCCGGCTTGGCCAGGCGCGCGACCACCTCGAGGCCAGCGACCTCAGCGTCGAAGAGGTGGCGGCGCGCACGGGGTTCGGCACCACGACCAATCTGCGCCACCACTTTCGTGAGCATCTGAACACCACGCCAACCGCCTACCGGGCGACCTTTTCGCGCGCGACGGCCTAGATTTACGGTGAAGGTGCGCGCCCTTACGGTGCGACACGGCAAAAATTTGACCGTGATACGGTTTTTGGCGCAATCGGTTTGCAAGGAACGCGAGGGAGGATGCGCCTACATCCTCCCTCTTTATTACCCGAGCTGCGGCAACCCGGAGAAGGAAGTTTACTCAGATAATCTCGATTGCGCTGGGGTCTGAACCGGAGACTCCCGTTACGTCAACATTTACGCATTTCCCGGGCCCTGTCGAATGAATAATAAGTAATGTTCGGACAGGTTCATTTTGCAAAACGCTGCAAATTCAGTAAAAGCGGTTTCTTGGTGCGACGATAACAGTCGAAACAAAGTAATTTTGTGGTGTGTGAAACGGATTTCAGGTGCATCCGGAGCGCGAAAAGCTGTCGTCTTTCCGCTTGATTTCGGGCCCGATCCTTGGCACTGCGGTGGGCGTTACGGAGTGCCTTATGCTGACTGACATCCACGCTTTTCTGGGCAGCGAAACACCCGCCGCCTGGGTCGATGCTGCCTGTGAAAACATCGATCTTCTGCTGCTCGACCACAAGAATTGCGAATACAAGGCGGCCAGCAACGCCATCAACCTGATGGCCAAGTACCAGGAGCGGATCGAGCTGATCAACGCCATGTCGCGCCTGGCGCGTGAGGAACTGGTGCACTACGAACAGGTGCTGAAGATCATCAAGGCACGCGGCATCGAACTTAGGCCGATCTCGGCGTCGCGTTACGCGGCAAGCCTGCGCACCCTGGTCCGGCGCGACGAGCGCGGCATGATGACGGATATCCTGGTGATCAGCGCCTTTATCGAGGCGCGGTCGTGCGAGCGTTTCGGCGCCGTGGCCCCTCGCCTCGATGCCGAGCTGTCGAAATTCTATTCGGGGCTATTGGCCAGCGAGGCGCGGCATTTTCAAGGCTATCTGAAGCTGGCGCATCTCTACGGCGATGCCGACGATATTGCCGAACGTATCGAGGCGATCCGGCCCGTCGAACAGGCGCTGGTTTCGGATCCGGACACGGATTTCCGGTTTCACTCCGGGCCGCCGCAGTAGGAAAACAAGCTGCCGTGTTTTGTCATCAGGCCGGCAGTATGGTCGGGAAGACAATTCGTTTTTGAAGGCTTGAAGCATGATGCCCACCGACTACCAGGCCTTTGCAACCCCGGACGACCTGTCGTCGTGGCTGCGGACGCACCATGCAACGGAGCGCGAGCTATGGGTGCGGATGTACAAGAAGGCGTCGGGCACGCCTTCGGTGACCTGGGAGGACTGCGTCGTGGCGGCGCTGGCCTGGGGATGGATAGACAGTCAGAAACAGGCGCTTGACGACGTGTCATCCCTTCAGCGCCTTACGCCGCGCCGGTCGGGATCGAACTGGTCGAAGAAGAATTGCGAGCATGCCGAACGCCTGATCGCCGAAGGGCTGATGCAGCCTGCCGGGCTGGCGCATGTCGAGGCGGCAAGGGCCGATGGCCGGTGGGAGAATGCTTATGCCGCATCGTCGACCATGGTCATTCCACAGGACTTTCTGGCTGAACTGGCGAAGGACGCGGGTGCACAGGCATTCTACGACACGCTGGGCCGGACGAGCCTGTTTTCGATCTACCACCGTCTACAGACGGCCAAGCGTCCCGAGACACGGCAGAAGCGCATGGACGACATTCTTGGCAAGTTGGGACGACGGGAGAAGATATAGGGCAAGTCCTGCCTGGGGCCTGGGTGTGACGCCCGGTATGCGGAACTGAAGGCGGCCGGGAAACAGTGACAGCGCACTAGGAGCGCCTGTCTTGCCTGTATCCCTCGGTCAAAATGTCATCACCGATGCCGCGCGGTCGCTGGAAAGCCTGCTGACGGCGAAAATCAGGGCGAATATCGCCCAGCTGCCTTTTCCCGTTGCCGGTCCGTCGGTGCCGTCCGTCGGCTTGCCGCATCCCGGCGGCCCGAAGTGGGAGCGGGCCGCCGCGATCGAGACGGCGACGCGCGACCATCCGGTGGTCCGCCGCGCCATGGCCGATCCCAACTTCGCCAAGGTGGCGCATGACGATGTCAAACCGCTGACCGGCATCGAGAAAGCGGTCAGCCTGGCCTTTCCCGCCTATGACGACGACACCTGGTGGAACAAGGCCGGCCATCTCAACGTAATCAACGGCCTGGTTGGCGGGGTGCAACATCTGGCGGGCAACCGGCCGGGCGACGCCCAGAACAGCTATTCGGCGTCGCTGGCCAGAGGCTTCGGCAATTCCATTTACGGGCTGGCCGAACTGGCCGACGCCGATACGCGGCGCAAGCGTGCGGACATCGCCGCCGGAAAAGTGCCGTTCGTTTCGCCCGACAGCGCGCGTCTGTACGACCCGAACGGCCTCAGGCGCTTGGTGTCGCCTTTGGCCGATGCGTTGATCGCGCGTGGCGACGCCCTGGATGGGAAGGTGTCGAAGCCGACCGTGGTCACCCAGGCCAGCGGCGTGGCAGGCACTGCTGCGCCGGGGGTGGTGGCGCTGGTACCGGGCGGCCAGCCGGTCGCCGCCGCCTATTTCGCCGGCCAAGGCGCGCATGCGGTCGCCGACAAGGCGCGTCAGGCCGGGACCTATGGCACGCCTGGGGCCGACACGGCGATGGGCGCCAATGCGGTGTTCCAGGCGGGATTGTCGGCGCTTCCCCTCGAACGCCTCGCGGGCCCGTTGATCCCGGCGATGGGCGGTCCGATCAAGCAATGGCTGGCGGCAGGCGCCGTCAAGACCGGGTTGGCGACGGCGCAGGCCACCGCGATGACGACGGGCCAGAACGGCCTGGTCAAGACGATGATCGATCCGAAGCAGGACCTGCTTGAAGGTGAAGGCGACAATGCCGGCACCATGGCCTTCCTGGCTCTGCTGGCGCATCTCGCGCACGGGTCAGCCGCGCCGGTCGCGAAAGTGGCGGCCGGCACGCGGGCCCGCCTGGGCACGGTCGCGGAGAACGCCCGTGCATCGGCCCTGCGGACGCGCGCGCCGGAGGTGTTCAAGCGCGTCGTTCAGGTGGCGGCCGGGAATGGGCCGGCGAAAACCGTCTATGTCCGCCCGAAGCCTTTCGTCGAAGCCATGCAGACGCCGAAGGGCGACAGTGTTCTGGCGGCCATGCCCGAGCTGGCGGACAAGACGCGTGAGGCGCTGGCCAGCGACAGTCATATCGCCATCCCCGTCGAGGATCTGGCGACGCATATCGCGCCGAGCGACGCGTGGGACGGTCTGGCGGATCACCTCACGCTGTCGCCCGACCATATGAGCCTGGCCGAGGTGCACGACGACGCCCGGACCTCGGCCGAGGCGGTCGGGACGGAATATGCGAATGCGCAGGCGGCTGCAGGCGATCCGGAGGACTTCGCCCGCTCAACGCAGGCGGTCGCGGATGCGGTGCGCGGGCAGCTCGATGCCGCCAATCCGTTCGCGGGCGGGGACAATGCCGCAAGGGCGGATCTGGCTGGGCAGATCTACGCCGTGCAGGCGTCTCGCGAAGGCAAGGCGCCGGAGAACTTATATCGGCAAACGCCCGTTCCGCCTCCGGATGTCGAAGCTCCAGCGCAGCAGGTTAGTGTCGAAAGCCCTCCTTTGGCCGCGGTCAGGCCGGACCAGATGGTACAAAGTATGGAGCCATCTGAAAAGGGTGGCGCGACTCAATCTCTCCGAGACGGGGAGGCGAAGGCGACAGCCGGTGAACTGACGGTTTCTACCGCGCGAAACAGCCAGGTTCCGCATTGGCCTGAAATGAATGCATCCCAATCACCAGACGTATCAAACGCGTCAGGCGCTGAACCCGACCCTGTCGAAACAGGCATTCTCGCTGGTCCTCAGTTTCCTGAAGTCGCAGGTCCTCACTTTTTAAGATTCTCCAACGACGTTGAGCCACATATAATATATCGGGACGTGGCTGTACCTAGGCGCAACGGGATCGGCGGGGCACACAACTTTCAGGAGTTTATGAGGCACGCGAAAGAGTTTGAAGTGGTTTCATCCATGCCGCACGCTGACATGCCCGGGGTAAGCAAGATTGAGTATCAGCTTTATGCAAAGGACGCCGCCGGTAACCAGACCGGCACGCTTCAGCAACGTCGACACGTCAAGACCGTATATGATCCATCGCTCGTATCCGATACCGATATTCTCGCATGGGGCAGACAGGCGGCAGCAGAGGCTCAGGCTGCCGGAAACCTGAACCGTGAATGGGTAGGCAAAGCTCCGAACGGGCTGGTTTTCCGCGGTTATCTCGATTCAACAGGTGCCGTTCGCACCTACTTCCCGGATTTTTGACATGAATCATCTTCAATTTCGCGTCGTCTTGGCAGACGACCTTCTTCCCGTTCAGGCTTTTTTCAACGCCCTTCCGGACGATAGATTTTTGCATCTATTGGACGGCATGCTGGATGGCATCGGCATAGACTACAACGGAGTCGGTTGCGTGCTACCCGGGGAAGATGACGAGTCTGCACCGGAGAACGGCATTCTGTTCTATGTGGGCAGCGAGGAAAAATGGCTTCCTGATGAACGGGTTCTGAAGCATTTCGATGCCGCCGTTGAAGCGTATCTGGCGACCCACCCGCAGGACAAAGAGCGGGGGACGAGCCTGTTACAAAAAGCTGCGCGGATATGGAGCTGACGGGGACGGATATTATCCGTAGGAAACACCGATGAAATTTGTCGATGAATTTGTCTTCCGCGAGGACCGGTTTTTCATCGGAACCGAGACGTTTCCCGGACGGCATTACATTTCGATACCCGTGGCCAACCCGTATGTCGAATACGAGGAGTATTATAAAATCGATGACGCGGATTATCGGAACTGTCCCGGAAACGTCGAAGACTTGCGGAAAATCGTTGAAAAATGCCGGGCCAGGCTCAACGACGATAACCTGATGCTGAAGCCCGGGCGGCTTAGGGGGAGTCCTGTGTAGATGCTCTCCGTGAGATCGGCCTTTGACACTACTATTCGATAACAAAAAAGCCGCTCCTTTCCGGAGCGGCTTTTCGCTTTTGGTTCGAAAGCGAACCGACGTTTTAGAGGTTCGTGGTGGCCGTGTCGACCTTCACGCCCGGGCCCATCGTCGAAGACAGCGAGATCTTCTTGACGTACAGACCCTTGGCGCCCGACGGACGGGCCTTGACCAGCGCGTCGACCAAAGCCTTGACGTTGATTTCAAGCGCTTCGGTCGTGAACGAGGCCTTGCCGACGCCGACGTGGACGATGCCGGCCTTTTCGACGCGGAACTCGACCGCACCGCCCTTGGCGTCCTTGACGGCCTGGGCGACGTTCGGGGTCACGGTGCCGACCTTCGGGTTCGGCATCAGGCCGCGCGGGCCCAGCACCTTACCGAGACGGCCGACCAGGGCCATCATGTCCGGAGACGCGATGACGCGGTCGAAGTCCATGAAGCCGCCCTGGATCTTTTCGACCAGGTCTTCGGCACCGACGACTTCGGCGCCGGCGGCGAGGGCTTCTTCGGCCTTCTTGTCCTTGGCGAACACGGCGACGCGGACGTCCTTACCCGTGCCCGACGGCAGGTTGACGACGCCACGGACCTGTTGGTCGGCGTGACGCGGGTCGACGCCCAGGTTCACGGCGATTTCGATGCTTTCATCGAACTTCGCCTTGGCGTTCGCCTTGACCACGGTCAGGGCTTCCGTCAGCGGATAGAGCTTGGCGGCGTCGGTGTTCCACGCCTTGATACGTTTTGCGATCTTGGTCATTAGTCGACAATCCTCAGGCCCATCGAGCGCGCCGAGCCTTCGATGATCTTGGCGGCGGCTTCGATATCAATGGCGCTCAAATCCTTCATCTTCTTTTCGGCGATGTCGCGCAGTTGCTGGCGCGTGATCTGACCGACGACGTCGCGGCCGGGCAGTTTGGAGCCCGACTTCAGGCCCAGGGCCTGCTTGATGAAGAAGGTCGCCGGCGGCGTCTTCGTGACAAAGGTGAACGACTTGTCCTGATAGACAGTGATGATCGTGGGCAGCGGGGTGCCCTTTTCGACGTTTTCCGTACGGGCGTTGAATTCCTTACAGAAACCCATGATGTTGACGCCGCGTTGACCCAGGGCCGGGCCGATGGGGGGCGAAGGCGTGGCAGAGCCCGCCTTCACCTGGAGCTTGATATAGCCCAGGATTTTCTTAGCCATTTATATCTCCTAGAGTTCCGAAAGACTGGAACATTGTGAGCCGTGGTGCGAAGTGGTGCTTCTCCCACGGATTTAACCTCGCGCGGGGTCGCCCCCGAACGAAGAGCGGGGGCTATAGCCTGTATGATCCGCCATGGCAAGGCCTTTGCCGGCATGGTGTGGGTTCATCCCGAAATATTTGTTTTTCAGCCCCTTGCGCACGGTAAAATAGCGGATCATGATCGCTGCGCTCCCATAAAACAGACAGCCTTTTGGCGACCTCTGCTGCGTGCCGCTCATCGCGTTTCGATGAGGGCGGCAGCGATGGCCAACCAGCCGGGACCGGTTTCCGTGGGGTGGAAACGTTGCGTAATTCAGGGGGATTACAATGGAAAGCCGTCGTTCGATCGGGCCCGATATCCTGCGGGGGCTGGCCGTCCTGCTGGTCGCCACGGCGCACATGCCCTATGGCCACTTGCCGGAATCGTTCTCGACCTGGGTAAGCCGTAATGGCTGGTACGGCGTCGATATCTTCTTTGTCCTTTCGGGATACCTGATCGGCAGCGAGCTGTTGCGGCCGGTCCAGGCGGGGGATACGCCCAACCTGCTGGTCTTCTATACCAAGCGGGTCTTCCGCATCCTGCCGGTCTTCTGGCTCGTATTGGCGGTCTATGTCCTCTTCCCGTCCCTGCGCGAAGGCCCGACCATGGCGTCCGCCTGGCGTTTCGCGACCTTCACCGTCAATTTCGGCCTGGATATCAATGTGGCGCGATCCTTTTCGCACGCCTGGTCGCTGTGCGTGGAGGAGCATTTCTATCTCGTCCTGCCTTGGCTGATCCTTTTGTTTCACAAGCTGAAGATCAGGTGGCTGCCCCTGGCCACCGTCGCTGGCCTGGTTATCGGCGGTATGGTCGTGCGTTACGTGTCCTGGCACGCCGCGCAGTCGGCCGGCGGGCATCCGGTCGATTTCCTGCGCCTGGTCTATTATCCCAGCTGGTGCCGCCTCGATGGCCTGACGGCGGGCGTCGCCCTGGCGGCCTTGCGCCTGTTCCATGGCGGCCTGTGGGCGCGCCTGGCCCGGCCGCTGTGGCTGCTGCCCGTGTCACTGGCCTGCATCGGCACGGCGGTGACGATGACATTCGCGACGGGCCAGATCCTCGATGCGGCCAGCAGCGTGCTTGTCTATCCGCTGTTTTCGTTCGGCGTCATGCTGCTTCTTGCAGCGCTGATCGAACTTGAAGTTCGTTTGCAGCCCGTGCGCTGGACGGGCATCGGCTTTATCGCCGGGATTTCCTACAGCCTCTATCTCTGTCAGAAACTGGTCTATGCGGCGGATATCCGCTGGCTGCCGGCGGGTTGGGTGCAAGGCTGGAGCGCGGTCGCGGTCTTTTATCTCAGCGTCATCGCGGTCGCCACCCTGCTGTGGCTGGCGGTGGAAAGGCCGTTCCTGATGATGCGTAAGCGCGTATTGCCGATGGTCACGCGAAATGGCGTCGGCGCGTCGAAGGTCATGCGTCAAGGCCAGGTCTTATGATGGATATTCCCATGCCCAGATTGCCCCTCCTTATCATCCTCCTGTCGGGCCTGGCGGCGCCGGCGGTTCAGGCGTCTCCCCTCACCGTCCGCGCGGGCGCGGTGACATACACGGTCGATCCGGAGACACTGAAAATCGACGCCGTGCCGGACAAGGGGGCGGCGGTCGCTATCATGCCGGCCCTGCATGCGGCCGAAGCCGCAGCGGTGACGCGTAACGGCGCCGGCTGGCGGTGGAGCGATGCCGAGGGGCGGACGCTGACTCTGGGAACGGACGGCCCTGCCCTGCGCCTGACGATCACCGCCGTGCCGGGCGCCGATCTCAGCTGGCCCCTGCCCCAGGCAACCGAAGGGACCTGGTTGGTGCCGGACGGCGAAGGTATGGCCTATGCGGTCGGCGACACCTTCTGGCGCACGCAGTACGCGCACGAGCATTGCATGGGTGCGACCGCCTCGCTCTCCATGCCGGCCTGGAGCCATCTCAATGACGGACAGGCCGTCACCTATGCCTTGGCGGACGGTTTGGAGTCCAGGCTGTGCCTGCATGACCAGGACGGCTTGCAGGGACGCCTGTCACACAGCTTCACGCGCGGCGCCGAGACGGTCGATTTGATGGTCGACGTCGGCGCGCCCGATCCGCTGGCGCCGGCCCTCTTCTATCGGCAATACATGAAGGCGCACGGACAATTCGTGCCGTTCAAGGCGAAGGCCGTGCCGGGCCTGCCGCGCCTGTTCGGCGCACCCCAGGCCTATGTCTGGGGCGACGGCCGCGACCTGGGCTTCCTCGACGACCTGAAGGCGCTGGGCATCGATCGCATTACCATCAGCTACGACCAGGACCCGGGTTCGAGCAAGGCTCTGGTCGGTAACGCCTACCTGGTCAGGGCGAAGGCGATGGGCTACCTGGCCGGGCCGTACGAATCCTTCGACAACGGCCAGCCCCTGGGCACGGCCGATATGCCGTCAGCCATGTGGTACGACCTCTATCCGTCGGGCTGCATCATCAAGGCCGACGGCCAGGTGATGACCGGGTTCGCCAACCGGGGCTGCGAGATGTCCAGCGAGGCCATCGCCAGGCACCCGGGCGCGCCCAGTCCGGGGTCGCGTTATGCCCGCCATGTCGCCGACGGCGCCAGCCAGCTCTTTGTCGATGTGGACGCCTTCGGCGACTTCAAGGAAGACTTCAGTCCCGACCATCCCATGACGCTGGATCGAGATCGCGCCAACCGGCTGGCGCGGCTGGGACTTGCGATCCGCAAATATAAGCTGGTTCTGGGCTCGGAGAATGTGACGGCATGGAGCAGCGGCGTCGCTCACTATTCCCACGGCACGGCCCAGACCCACGCCAGCGCCATCTGGCCCTTGTCGAACGACAAGCGCTTCGGCGGCTACTGGCCGCCCGAGCGTCCCGGCCGGTTCTTCAAGCCATTCACGCCGACGCCGGATGAGGCGCGCAGCCTGTTCGGCTCGGCCGACCGTTTGCCGCTGTTCGAAGCCGCCTTCCACGATTCTGTCGTAGCGGCCGACCGCTGGGAATTCGGAATGGCCAAGGTGGCGGGCGTCGAGCGGCTGCGTTTCGCCCGTGCCCTGCTCTATGGCACGCCGACAATGTGGAACCTTGACCGCAAGGAATTGGCCCGCGTCGCGCCGTGGCTGAAGGCGGCGCGCGACGATTTCCGCATCGCGCATGGCGACGGCACACCCGTGGCCCTGACCGGGTTCCGCTGGCTGAGTGACGACCGCCAGGTCCAGGAAATACGCTATGCCGATGGCCACGTCCTGACCGCCAATTTCGGCGCCGTCGCCTGGCAGGGACTTGGACCGGATTGCGTACGCGTCGTCAGGCGCGGCAAGAGCACGGACCTTTGTCCGCCGGCAGATCTGCCGCCGTTCAAATGAAAAAGCGCCCCGGTTGCCCGGAGCGCTTTTCGAATTCCATATGAGGTGTGATTAAGCCGTTTTCTCGACCTGGCCGTATTCCAGGTCGACCGGCGTGGCGCGGCCGAAGATCGACACCGAGACGCGCAGACGGGCATGTTCCTGGTCGACGCTTTCGACGACGCCGTCGAACGAAGCAAAGTGGCCGCCGACGATCTTGACCTTTTCGCCGATCTCGAACGACATGGCGGGCTTGGGACGCTCGACCGCGGCGGTCTGGTTGCCCAGGATCGCCTGGACTTCCTTTTCACTGACCGGCATGGGCTTGGAGCCCGAACCGAGGAAGCCCGTGACCTTGGGCGTGTTCTTGACCAGGTGATAGGCCTCGTCCGACAGTTCCATCTTCACCAGGACGTAGCCCGGGAAGAACTTGCGTTCCGAGTTGAACTTGCGGCCGCGGCGGATTTCCACGACCTCTTCGGTCGGAACCAGGATTTCCGAGAACTTGTCTTCCAGGCCTTGCGACTTGGCCTGTTCGCGCAACGATTCCGCCACCTTCTTTTCGAAGTTGGAATAGGCGTGGACGATGTACCACTTGTGGTTCGGATTCGAGACCGGAGCCGTTACGTCGACAGCAGGAGAAGCCATGTCTTTTGCCTTTAGCCTTGGCCGATTTTGGTGAGAAGCGTCGTAAGGAAGCCGAGGGCGCCATCGACGACGAAGAAGAACAGGCCCGCGACCACGACCATGATAAGCACCATGACCGTCGTGATCCAGGTTTCCTTGCGCGAGGTCCAGGTGATCTTGCGCGCTTCCTGACGGACTTCGGCGATGAAGCGGCCCGGATTGAACGGCTTCTTGGGCTCGGCGGCGACCGCCGCGGCCTTCACCGGTTCGATCTTGCCGATCGCCGTGCCGCCTTGCGGGGCGACCTGCACCTTGTTGCCTTGCGGCTTGGCAGTTGGTTTCTTCACCGTCTAACGCCTATCCTGTTCGACCCGCCGCGACTGGCGCGGCTTTCAAACAACAGAAATGAGGCTCGAAAACGGTTTTTCAAGCCTCGTCAATTCGAAGAGTGGCAGGGGCAGAGGGACTCGAACCCACGACTTCCGGTTTTGGAGACCGGCGCTCTACCAGCTGAGCTATACCCCTATTGTCAGCCTCGCATCGAAGCCGGTGCGAAGCAGGAGGGCAGCGATGTATCAGCGCTCGCGCCAAAGGGCAACAGGCTTGTTGCGATTTTGCACATCTGTTGCGGGCACGGCCTACGGCCTATGGCGTAAACGTCGGATCGCTGACCGCCCAGAAGGCCGCCTTGGGATTGCCGGACGTGTCGAACAGCAGCGGATAGTTGTTGCGCACGATCGGGAACGAACTCAGCCAGGTGTGGTTGTCGGCCACGCCCCACATGGTCACCGACTTGACGCTGGAATGGCTGGTGAACAGGTTGAACATGGCGCGGTACTGGACCGCCTGGTCGTGCATGGCCGTCGTATAGGCCGCCGTTCCCGCCGTGATCTGCGCCTGGCAGCCCGAAGCCGGTGACGAATAGCAACTGCCCGGATCATTGTAGAGCGAGATGTCGAGCTCGGTGATGTGGTTGATCAGGCTGCGGTTCTCGACCGCCGTCAGGGCCGCCCCGACATTGGCAACCGGCGGATAGCTGGTGTTGATATGGAGCTGGTGGCCGACGCCGTCGATCGGCACGCCGCGCCCCAGCATGGTGTCGACGATGGTCATCAGCCGGCCGAGCTTGGCCGAATCCTCCGTCGAATATTCGTTGATGAACAGCTGGACGGTCGGATCGGCGGCGCGGGCGGCGCGGAAGGCGTATTCGATATAGGCGTCGCCGAAGATCTGGTACCATTGCGAATTGCGGTAGGTGCTCGAGCCGTCGTCGCTGGTGACCTCGTTGACCACGTCCCAGCAATAGACCTTGCCCTTGAAGTGCGTGACCACGTCGGTGATGTAGGTTTCAAGCCGCGAACGCACCAGCGCCTTGTAGCCGGCGTCGGTCGGATCGCCCGCAAAGAACCAGGACGGGGATGTCTGGTGCCAGACAAGGTTGTGGCCGCGCACGGCGATGCCGTTGGCCTGGGCGTAGGCGATCAGCAAATCGGCCTGGCTGTAGTCGTAGACACCGGCCGATACCCCGATCGGACTGGCCTTCATGACGCTTTCGGCGGTAATGCTGGAAGCGTGCTTGACCAGGACGGCATTGGTGATGGTCTGCGAGGTCAGGCCCGGATCGACCGCCATGCCGATCTTGAAGTTCGAGGCGAAGGTCGTCTTCAATGCCGGCGCGGTCGCGGGATCGGGCAGCCCGCCGGTCGCGGACGACGAGGACGATGAAGACGACGACGAGGAAGACGAACTGGAGCTTGAGCTCGACGACGAACCGCCGCCGCTGGAAAAACCGCCGCCTCCGCCACCGCCGCCGCAGGCTGAAAGAATGGACGCTGCACCCGCACCGAAAAGCACGGCACGCCGGCTGGCTGCCTTGGTCATAACTCGCTCCCTGTTCCGTAGTATTTGTATAATTATCTTTATGTGGCAAAAGCTTAGCGCGGCGGGCCTTTCGCCGTCAAGCTGCCGTGGCAGCGCTTCCACGCGCTATTCGGCGGGGTGCGTCGTATCGGCCACGGCCCGGAAGGCCGGTTTGGGCTTACCCTGGGCGTCGAACAGCAGAGGGTAGTTTTTGCGCATTATCGGATAGGCATCGAGCCAGGTCTGGTCGTCAGCCACACCCCAGGTGGTCACCGAGGTCACGCTCTTGTGGGCCGTGAACAGGTCGAACAGGGAGCGGTACATGTCGGCCTGGGCCTTGAGGGCGGCGTCGTAGGCCGCGCTGCCGGGCAGGATCTCCGGCTGGCAGCCTGCCGGCGGCGTATCCCAGCACGAGGCGGGATCGCCGTAGACCGAGATGTCGAGCTCGGTGACGTGGCTGACCAGCCCCCTCGCCTCCACGGCGGCCAGGGCCGGTTCGATGTCGGCGGCGGTCGTAGAGCCGATGCTGAGATGAAGCTGGTGGCCGACACCATCTACAGGCACGCCGCGCTTCAGCTTTTCGTCGAGTATGGTCATGAAGCGCTGACGCTTGTCGGGCTTTTCCAGGCCGTAGTCGTTCAGGAAAAGCTGCACCGCCGGGTCGGCGGCCCGGGCGGCGCGGAAGGCGATGTCTATATAGTCAGGGCCGAGGACCTGGTGCCAGCGCGAGTCCCGGTAGGCGCCCCCGCCCACGTCGGCGCCAGAGTCGGCGGCCGCTTCGTTGACGACATCCCAGGCATAGACCTTGCCGCGGAAATGCGACACGACATTGACGACGTAGGTTTCGAGCCGGGCCTGGACGCGCGACGCGTACGCGGCGTCGGCGGGATCGCCGGCAAAGAACCAGTCCGACGCTCGTTTGTGCCAGCACAGGGTATGGCCGCGCACGGCAATGCCGTGGCTGCGGGCGAAATCGACCAGGGCGTCGGCATCGCCGAAACTGTAGATATCGGCGGCGACGCCCATCGGATCGGGCTTCATCACTTCGCAGGCGGTGATGCTGCTGGCGTGTTTGATCAGGATGTCGCGCGCCGGAGGTTCCACGGCCACCCAGGGATCGACCGCCATGCCGATTTTGAAATGATCCCTGAAGACGTCCTTCAGCGCGGGGATATCGCTTGTGCCGGCGCGCGCCACCGCCGGTGCCAGAAAGGCGGCGGCCAACGTCGTCAGCGCCGCGCGCCGGCTTAAGCCTCGACGGGGTGCGATCACAACTTTCCGAAGGCTGCCAGCGCAGCCACGGCGATCGCCGGGATAGCGGCCCAGATGGCGGCGCGCATCAGGAAGCCCGGCAGCCAGGTGACGACACGGTTCTCCTGCACGCGGACGGCCAGGCGGTCGAAGCTGGTCAGCTCGTGATAGGCCTGGTCGAGCGCGGTCTTTTCCTGCGGCGTCAGCCACGGCCGGTTGACCGCGTAGTCGCGCACGGCCTCATAGCCCTCGGCCGTCTTGCGGGGCGCGAAGCTGAGGGTCACGCCGCCGAAATCCCAGGTCTTGCCTTTCAGCGGCAGATCTAGGTCGTAATCGGTCTTGATGATGGTCGTGATGCGGCCTTCGCGCACGTCGCCCATGTCGAACGGATAGTAGCGGCGGCCGCCTGGCTCCTCGGCCACATAGTCGAAGCCGGATTCGGGGCTGAAGAAGATGCGCTCGAACTGGGCGCCCGTGCGGTGCCACGGGTTCGGCGTCGTCACCAGCGTATTGATGGTGATCTCGTTGGTCTTGCGGTCGTCGACCATCTGCGGAATGGCGCACATGTTCATGCCGTAGATGTAGCTGAACAGGGCGCAGCGGTCCTCGATATAACTGCTCAGACTCTGGTATTGCAGCGCGCGGCGGACGCCGTCGGCGCGGGCGCCGCGATAGATGTAGTCGATCTCGATCATCGTCTCGCGATGATCCTTGCCATTTGCAAGCTTCGGCAGATGGATGGTCTCGCGCACCTCGTAATCGAGGCTGGGGCGCTTATCCATCATGCGGATCAGGTCGGCGCCGGGCTTGAGGATCAGAGCGTGGCCCAGATCGTTCTGCGCCAGGTGGTCGAGGTCGCCGCCCTGCGGCACGTCGGACGTGCCTTCGAACCAGTAGGTCCTGCCTTCATGGTAGCACATGGAAATGCAGTGGTTGAAGGCGCCCAGGCGTGGCGGCTGGTTCTTCAGGTCGTGGCCGCGGCGGGTGTCGACCAGCGCCGGGTAGGATTCGATGCCCATGCGCGTCAGCATAGCGGCGATCGTCTTGGACACGTCCTTGCAGTCGCCGATCCGGTCCTGGTAGATCTGTTGCAGGGTGCGCGGCACGAAGCCGCCTTCGCCGAACGAGAAGGCGAAGTAGCGGATGTTTTCCTGCACCCAGCGTACGGCGGCGACGATGCGGTCCTTGGGATCCTTGTGCGCCGTCTCTATGTCCGCAATCACTTGCAAAAGGCCAGCGGGATAGTCCGTGTCGCCTTCGAAGCCCGCGCGCATCAGGTCGGCGACGCGTTCCCAGCTGTCGATGCTGGTGGTGAAGAAGCCGCGCGACGGGATGACCCAGCCCGGCATGTCCTGCTCGTAGTCGCAGGGCGGGACCTGTTCGTCGTCCCAGGTCAGCTCGGTCGAGCCGTCGGGCATGGCGGCCTTCTTGGGCTCGAACCAGCCGGCGGCGAACGGTTTCAGGATCAGCTTGCGCGTCGGCGGCACGATCATGCGGACGTGGCGGCGCTCCCAGTACATGCCGCTTTGCAGCGGCACGGGCATGGAGATTTCGCCCTGGAAGCAGGCCGGGTCGCCGGCCAGGGTCATGGCCGTGTCGATGATGTCGCCCACGCGGACGTCCGGCAGGTTGATCGCCATGGTCCAGCGGCCGTCGAGCACAAGGCGCTCGAAACTGCGTTCGCGGCGCATGACGAAGTAGCGCTTTTCGACATCGACCGGGATGATCTCGTCGCCGCGCAGGATGCGGATATGGTGTATGGTCAGGTCGTCGTAATAGGGATTGAACGGCAACATGACGTTGGCCAGGTAATCCAGCGACGACAGGTTGACGACTTCCTCGATGGTGCGGTTGTAGCGTTGCGGGCGGACGTCGAGGCGGCTCTGGTCGTCGACGAGCCAGGTGTACATGCCCCACGGCGCCTTGCCCTGGTCGAGTTTTGCCGGGCGCTTGAAATCGAGTTCCTTGACCCACGAAGGCGCTGGAGCGAACTGAATGCGCCGCCTGACATCTTCCTCGAACACGTCCCACCCTCTTTTTCGTCAACCCTTGTGATAATCGTTAACACAGGGCCGTGCGGCGAAAAAGGGCTAAACCGCAACAGGTTGAGTGGAACCGACAGAGTTAGCCAGCCTGTCACCCGCACATCTCTTTGCCTTCGGGATCAGTCTCGAGAACGGATTCGTGCAGGCCATTTACCGCTCGGCCGGGGCGCCCATCGGCATCGACCTCGAACAAGCCCCAGGCCAGATCATCGACAGATTTGTCTTCGCCCTCCAGGTCCGGGTCGTCCAGCAGATAGCATAGCCTGAAAAGAAGCTGCCATTGCAAGGTGCGGACGACAGTCGTCAGGTCGCCCGCATCGCACCCGAGATCGAGCAGGCGCCGCAATGCCGGGGCGATCGCACCGCCCGGGCCGTGCGGAGGCGTGGTCAACGCGCGTGACATCCATGCAGTGTCGCCATTATGCACGATATTTTTCCACGCCTGGCGCAGAAACAGAAAACGGTGCAACTGCGGAATGTCTTCCTGAATCTGTGAGTTGGCCCAATTTTCAGGGTTTGGCGCTCCCAATTTTGCGAAAAGCGCCGAAAGCGCCGCCTTATCGTCCATCAGGCTCCTCCATCAGTTGATCGAGTACTCTGAAACAAAGAAGCGGCGCCCTGTCGAGCGCCGCCTTCGAAGGTCGTAGCGACGGCAGGTTACTGCCCGATCACTACATTGCCCGAGCCCATGATGGATTTCGAGACATTGCCGGTGACGCGCTTCAGGCGGACGTCGCCGGAGCCGACGATATTGACCTCGACATCCTTGACCTCGCCGCCGAAGCGCACGTCGCCCGAACCGGCGATATTGACTTCGAGCCTCGGCATCGCGCCGTCGGTGACGATGACATTGCCCGAGCCGCCGATATTGACCTCGGCCGTACCGTTGATGCGCGTCACCGCGATGTCGCCGTTGCCGCCGATATTGGCTTCCATCGCCTGGACATTGGCGCCGCGGAAATTGCCCGAGCCACCGATATTGATTTCCAGGTCCTTCGTGCTTCCGGCGGTCACGTCGCCCGAACCGCCGATATTGATCTCGGCCTTGCCCGCCACGTCGCCGACGGTCCAGTTGCCGCAGCCGCCCTGGCTGAATTCCAGCGACTGCGACGGCCCCAGCTGGCCGAAGGTGGCGCCGCCGGCGGCCACCGACGCGTTCAGCGGCACCTTGATATAGATGGTCGGCAGGTCGGTGGAAGCGAGCGTGCCCTGTCCGTCCACCGACACGGCATTGTTGCCCTTGCATTGCAGGTGCTTGCCCTTGAGCTTGCCGTCGGCCACCAGCTTGTTGCCGACCGTGTGGAGCATGATCTGAGGCAGTTGCGACTTGCCGTAGGCGACCTTGAGATCGACATCGGCGCGGTTTTCCGGGGTCACGACGACGCGCGCCGCCACGTCCTTCAGTTCGACCTCGGTCGAGGCCATGGCAGCCCCGGCCACGCCCAAAGCCAGGATGGAAACGGCCGAAGCCAGAACGAATGTCTTCATTGCGAACAGGTCCCTGCTGATGCCCTTTGGCGGGCGATGGCGGGACAATGGACTTTCGTTGCACGCGCGACAACTTAAAAGCTTGTCATGAAACGGTTGTAATAAATTACGCGCCGGCCGCGTCGAACAGGGTGCTGATACCGAGAATTTCGCTGTCGGGCACGGTGATGCGGTAGACCGGAATGTCGCGTACGTAGCTCGATACCCGGCCCTTGTCGTAGAAGCGCGCGGCGAAAACGGCCGGATCGAACAGAGGGCCCAGCTCTTCGAGGAAGCTGCCGCTGAGATAGACCCCGCCCCTGGCCCCGGTCATCAGCGCGAAGTCGCTGGCGGTTCCGGCATAGATTTCGGTTTGCAAGCGAACGGCCTGGGCCGCGCGGGCGTCGCTGACGCAGGCCAGGGCCAGGATTTCCTCGATGGACGGCGTCTCGGTCGCGTCGCCTTCGATCGCGGCCAGGCATGACCACAATTCCCTTAGGCCCTTGGCCGATACGGCGTGCTCGCGCGACACGTGGCCGTATTTGCGCATCAGCACGCGCAGGATCTCGATTTCCAGTTCGGTGCGCGGGGCGAAGTCGGCGTGGCCGCCTTCGCAATGGCTGGCGACCCAGCCGCCGTGGCCGTTTGGCGACAGGAAGGCGCCGCCCAGACCCGTCATCGGCCCGATGACGGCGACGACGTGGCCCGGCGGGCCTTCTTCTCCGCAGATATGCTGGCGCTCGTGCGCCTCCAGGATGGGCAGGGCCAGGGCTTCGGCGACGAAGTTGTTGACCAGCTTGACGCCCGCCACGTTCAGCAGTTGCGTCAGACGCGACCGTTTCAGCGTAAAGCCGAAATGCACCAGGTCGATCTGACCGTCCATGTCCCAGCCCGAGGTCGAAAAGGCGCCGGCCATCAACTGCGGCTGGCCTTGTTCGGCCAGGAAGTCGCCTATGGCGCCTTCGAAATCGTCGAGACTGGCGCAGGCATAGGTCTGGACGACGTCGGGCCTTTGACCGGCATCCGCCAGCGCCAACTGGACGTACGATCCGCTGCTGAGTTCGCCGAGCAGGACCTTGCCGGACATGCGCTTACCCCGTTTTGCCTTCGCTTGTCCGAAGAGTCCGCCGTGGAGGTTAAAAGAGTATTGCCGCGATATGTCTTCGTCCTCAAAACAGACGGTTAAGTCATTTTCAACCAAGAAGGCGCAGCCTGAACTAAAGGTAGAGTGCCGACCATGCCCGAGACCAGCGAAGGCCGCGTTTCCACAATCGTCGAGGACGCGTCCGGGCGGCTTTTCCTGACGCTTGAACAGGACGACGCTGCCGAAGTCATCGAGAGGCTGAGGGAAACCCACGCGGATGCGCTGGGCCGCGCCTACCTGTTGCGCCTCGAGTTCCTGGTGGAGCGATTGGGCGGCAAGTGGGATCAGAAGCGCGAGCTTGTTTTCGAGCACCTCAAGGCCGGCTTCGAGCGCAAGTTCCAGGAACCCGACTGGTGCATCCGCATCAATGACGACTGCTTCCTGGTGGTCATCCTGACCCTGGGCGAATACAAGGGTGCCCTGAGCGTCGCGGAGCTGTGGTACACGACGGCGCACTTCTTTATCGGCGACGTGTCGGGGCTGGCGCCGCCGCTTTACGAAGCAATCGCGCACGATGTCGACGTGATGCGTATTGTGCCGATCGACCTGGCCAAATATTTCGACCGCGCCGACGCCCGGCCTTTTCGTGAAGCGAGCGCCGCCGTGCCGGCCGGTAGCGGTGAAGCGCAACGCCGCGCCGCGCCTGTAGGCGTCATGCACCAGATCCAGGGGGCGGGCACCGGCGCGCCGGGGGTCGCGCATGCGCTTACCGGATCGGGCACGGGCGCGGCGGGCACGGCGCAGGCCCTGCAAGGCAGCGGCGCCGGACTGAACGCGGGGGCGTCGCACGCCATCCATGGAAGCGGCGCCGGATTGGCGCCCGGCGTCATGCGCACCATCGAGGCGCCGGCTCCTGCCCCTGCCCCGGCCATGACCGCCATGACCAGTAGCGGCCCGGGAGAAGCCAATACCCTGCGTCCGATCCAGCGCGCCGCCGGGTCGGCGGCGGTGCTGACCGCCGGCAGCCGGCAGCTGCGCGTGGCCTGCGCCATGCAGCCCCTGTTCGAAATGAAGAAGCTGGCCATGATCGGCCACCGCTTCGATCCGGTGGTGACCGAGGCGGGGACCGGGTTTCCGGTCGACGGCAAGGCGCTGGCGGCGCTCGACTGGGCCGACCGCGAAATGATCGACATCGCCAATGTCGAGCAGGGCATTCGGCTTTTGCAGATGCGCGCGCCGGAAAACCGCAGGATGGTGATGTTCGTGCCGGCGGCCTTTTCGACCTTCGCCTCGGCCAAGGCGCGGTCGCGCCTGGCGCCCATGGTCGCCCAGGCCGCGCAGGAGATGGGCCTGAAGGTGCTGTTCGAAATCCGTCATCTGCAAGGCGTGCCGCCCGGCCGGGTGTCGGAAGTCGCGGCTTTGCTGAGACCGTATTGCATGACCACCATGGGGCACGCGCCCGCCGATGTGCGCGCCATCGCGGCGCTTAAGGGCTGCGGCCTGTCGGGCGTCAGCATCGATTCCGACGGGGCGCGCCGGGACGACGCTGCGCTGACGACATATCTGGCGGGGCTGATCACGGCCGCGCGGGCGGCGACCGGAGCGTGCCTGATCCAGGGACTGGACAACCTGCACCAGATGGCGGTTGCCAGGCTGGCCGGCGCCAGCCACGCCACGATCAAGGCATCGGCCTTGATTGCAAGTCGCCAGTAATCAGCTTTCGGGCTTCAGCTTGCGCGTGAAGAAGTCGAGATAGAGCCGATAGCGCTGCAGGTTCTTGGGATTGCCATGCACGCCGTGACGTTCGCCGGGATACAGCATCAGTTCGAACGGCACGCCCTTCTGTTGCAGGGCCAGCATGACGCGCGTCGAGTTCGAGAACTGGACATTGTCGTCGGCCATGCCCTGCATAAGCAGCAGCGAACCCGGCTTCAGGTTGTCGAGCCGGTTCAGCACATCGGAATTCCTGTAACCGTCCGGATTGGCGGCCGGCGTCGACATGTAGCGCTCGGTATAGGCCGTATCGTACAGCGCCCATTGCGTCGGCGGCGCGCCGGCCGCGCCGGCGGCAAACGGCGTGTCCTTCGCCGTCATCGCCATCAGGGTGACAAAGCCGCCCTGCGACCAGCCCATGATGCCGATATGCTTGCCGTCGACATAGGGTTGGGTCTGAAGCCAGTGCGCACCCGCGATCTGGTCATCGATATCGGGACCGCCGAACTGTTTGTAGATGGCGCGGCCGAATTTCACGCTGCGGCCGGGGGTGCCGCGGTTGTCGAGCGTGAAGACGATGAAACCCGCCTCCTGGAACAGGCGTGCCGACGGCGCCACCCAGGTCTTTTTCACAAGGGCCGAGGCCGGGCCACCGTAGATCGAGACGATGACGGGATATTTCTTCGCCGGATCGAACCCCTTGGGCTTAAGCATCGACCAGTGCAGCGTCTGGCCGTCCGCAGCGTTCAGCGTGCCGAATTCCGGCGGCGCATATTCGTCCTTATAGGGCGCGTACGGATGCGAGGCGTCGAGCCTGTTTTCCTCGATCCAGCGCAGGCGCTTGCCCGTGCCGTCGTAAAGTGCCGACTGCGGCGGGGTCTCAGGATCGGAATAGCCGCCGATAAAGGCTGCGCCGCCGCCGCTGACGGTGGCGGTCCACCAGCCGCCGGCCGGCGTCAGGGCGACGGGCTCGGTCGGTTTCTTGTAGCTGACCTTGTACAGGCGGTGCTCGATCGGCGTGTCCTTCGACGCCTCGAAGAAGACCTCGCCGGTCTTTTCGTTGACGTCGCTGATGTGATCGACCGGCCAGTCGCCGTGCGTCACCTGGCGCACGAGCTTGCCCGATGTATCGTAGAGATAGATGTGCTTGTTACCGTCGCGTTCGGACGCCCACAGGAAACCGCCGGACTTTAAAAGCTTGAAGTCGTCATTGAGCTCGACCCAGCTGTCCGACGTTTCGGACAGGGTGACTTGCGACTTGCCAGTATTGGGGTCGACCGCCAGCAGGTCGAGCGTCTTCTGGTCGCGCGACAGACGCTGGACGTAGAGCGTCTTGCCGTCCGCCGACCAGTTGACGCGCGCCAGATAGACGTCCGGGTTCGAACCGAGATCGACCTTGACTTCGGACCCGCCCAGAATCTTGACGTAAAGCTCGACGACGGCGTTCGGCGTGCCGGCGAAGGGATAGCGCTGCTGGACGATATTGACGCCCTCGCCGCCGATCTCGACGCGCTCGGCGATCTTGACGCCCGCCTCATCCGTCTTCTGGTAGGCGATCTGCTTCGCCGTGGGGGACCACCAGTATCCGCTGTGGCGGTCGAGCTCTTCCTGGGCGATGAATTCGGCGGTGGCGTAGGTGGTCGTGCCCTCGCCCTTTGGCGTCACTTGTGTTTCACCATCGGTCTTCAGGTCGCGGACGAACAGGGTCTGGTCGCGCACATAGGATACCGACGTGTTGTCGGGCGAAAGGTGGGCGTCGATCTCGTCGCCCGGCGTGTTGGTCAGACGCCTGATCGCCTTCGTGGCGCGGTCGACCATGTAGACGTCGCCGTCGAGGGGGACCAGGATCGATTTGGAATCTTCGGACCAGTCGTAATCGACGACGCCGCGCGCCGAGACGCGCATGCGCTCGCGCCGCGATTTTTCCGCCTCGGACAGGGCCTTGCCGCTGTCGGACAGCGTATCGGCGTCGATCAGGATGAAGGGATCGCCGCCCTTGACCGGTACGGCCCACAGGTCCTGGACCTGGGCGTTCGTCTTTTTCGGCTGGAGATAGGTCAGAAGCTCGCCGTCGGGTGACAGCTTGACGCCGACCGCCTTGGGGCCCGACAGGTCGGGGTCGGCAAAGATGCGTTCGGGCGTCAGCGGCAGGGCGTTTGCGGCGGCTGCGGGCGCGGCCAGGCTTGGCGAGGTCAGGCTGGTTGTGGCCATAAGAACGGATCCCAACAGGATCAGAGACAATCTGGTTTTCATGGAAGGCGCGGTCCCCACGGGTTATGTCGGAACGCTAAACGGTGGTGCGGCGAAGTCAAGCCTGTTGCATTGGTAACGAAGTTACGGGCGCAACTCGTTTTCAAGCCCGGCATCGACCATAAGGGCCTTGGCCTTTTCGAAATGCTCGGGTGCGATCTGGATGCGCCGCGGAAAGGCGCCGATGGAGCCCTCGGCGGCGCCGATCGCCTGGTCGGCGACGAAGTAGCGGATATTCATGCTTTTCAGCAGAGACTCCACGTAACTGATGAGGACGGGATCGGTGATGCGCATCAACTCTTTCATGCCTCAAGATGTAGAGCGCAATTCTCCGCTTGTGAAGCGTCAGGCATCGCGCATGAAGTGCAAATAGGCGCGCTCGGCATCGTCGTCCGCCGGAAACATCGTTTCGATGCGGATTTCCTGGGCGGTTATGGTCTGGGGCGTGCCGACGGTGGTGATCATGGAAAAGAGGTTTATGACGCCCTCTCCGGTCCGGAAGCCGAGCGGAATCATCGGCATGATGTCCTGTGGCGCAGGCTCGATCTCTTGCGGCACATCGGGATAGCTCATCAGATCCGCGATCAGGGCATGGGTCTTTGCATCGGGCACGCCGCCGGTTGCTTCGCGGCGGATGCGCGACAACAGGCTGCGCGCCGTATCTTCGAAACCGGTGAGACAGGGCCGCAGGCCTGCCGGATCGAACATCAGATGCAGCAGGTTGCGCGGTTTCGGCCGGCTGCCCAGGTCGATGAAGCGGCCGAAAAAGGCCGGCGCGGCGTCGTTGCTGTCGATGACGTTCCAATAGCGGTCCATGACGACGGCGGGAAACGGGTCCTGGTGTTTCAGCATCCGCCGGACCGCGCCGGCAATGGCCTGCATGGCCGGCGCGGTCAGCGGCTCATCACCGTAGACAGGCGCATGGCCTGCCGCGGTCATGATGATGTTGCGCTCCCGCAAGGGCACGTCGAGGGCGTCGCTGAGGTCGACGATCATCTGCCGGCTGGGCGTCGAGCGGCCGGTTTCGACGAAGCTGACGTGCTTTTGCGAAATGCCGGTGTCGAGCGCCAGGTCGAGCTGCGACTTGCCGCGCAGATCGCGCCATTGGCGGAGCAACTGGCCGGCGGTCGTGGGATTGGAAAGAGGCATGGGGCACCGCGCAAAGATAGGCCCGACCTTATCGGCCGGGCCCATAAAGGATCAAGGTCTGGACCAGGCATAGGCGTCGAAGGGCGCCTCGAGCGGGGGCCGCGTGACGCTGCCCGTATAGTTGGTGATCGTCGAAGCCGCCGTGACGGCGATGACTTCGAGCAGATGTTCGCGGCTGAAGCCCGCGCCGAGGAAGCCGTCGATATCCGCCTGGGCCAGCCGGCCGCGCGTCTCGATCAGCGTCCGCGCCAGGTGCGACAGGGCCGCCAATCCGGGCTCGGACGGCAGGCGGCCATCGCGGACGGCGTCGACATCGGCCTGCGAAAGGCCCTGTTGCAAGGCCAGGTAGGAATGGAAGGCGACCGGCCATTCGGAGGCATTTGTCACCGCATTGGTCAGCAGCAAAACCTGGATCTGGCGTTCGGAAAAGCTGCCGCCGTGGACGTTCTGGAACAGCGCGGCCAGGCTGCTGACCAGCACGGGCGAGGTCGACATGGCGCCGGCGATGTTCGGGATAAAGCCGAAGGCGGCCTTCAGGCCGCTGAGGGCCGGCCGGGCGGCTTGCGGGGCGGTTTCAAGCGTGTGGACGGGAAAATCGGTCATGGTCGTGTCTCCGGGGGCTGGGTTCGCGCAGCCGATGCGCCGGTCCATGGTCGGAGAAAGCCGGTATGGCCGCAATTACATGGCAGGTAATAGACACCCGCTTGCAGCCCGAAACCGGGTATTGCATATCGCTTTCAGGTCACCAGTAAAGCGCCAGTCCCGTGCGCCACTGCCGGTCGGTGCGGTGGCCGTCGTATTCGGCGCGCAGTTCGCCGTAGACGTCGACATCCTGAGCGACGGCATAGCGCGTCTCGACCCTGGCCTGGACCAGCGGATGACCGGCCTGCGACAGGTCTTGCCAGGCGGCGAACTCGGCCATGGTGCGCCAGGGCTGGGTGGCGTTGTGGACCAGGCCCAGGGTCACGCCGGTCTGCACCGCGCCGTATTTCGCATTGGGCCCGACCAGCCGCCCGCCGACCATGGCGTAGCCGACCAGAGAACGGCCGAGCCAGGCGCTTTTACCGACATTGGCTTCGGCGACGCCGGCAAGGCAGTCGTTGCACGACAGACGCTCCTGGTCGGCGGCCAGGCGCAGGCGCCAGGCGAAGCCGCCCTGCCCCGGCAGGCCGGTCTGCGACAGGTTGAGCGTGGTGATGCGCACGGCATCGAGCGCGCGCAGGGTCACCTTGCGTCCGTCGCTTTCCAGCCGGATGTCGCCGAAGGAAAGTTCCGAATACGGCAGCGCCCCCGGCGTAATCGACAGGAAATCGTCATAGGCGAAGCGGATGCGGGCATCCATGCCGGTGCCCAGCGCCGAATTTCCCATCAGGCCGAACTGGGTCATGCTCGACTTCTGGCCCTCATGGGGTTTCAGCGGCGGAGCCGGATTGCCGAAATCGGCGCCGCCGGCAGGCCGGCGCAGGCGGGCGACCAGTAGGTCGCGGCGCGCGGCCTCGTCGGCCGGCTGAATGGTGTTGGCCTCGAAGCTTTCGGCCGAATAGTAGTCGAGCAGGGTTTCGATAACCCGCCCCTGGGAGCGGGTGTCCAGTCCCGCGACATCGGCTTCGGCGCCGGCCTTGGGCGTGCGCAGATAGGCGGTCACCCTCCCCTTTTCGGCCGAGGTCAGGGCGACGTACTTGGTCTTGAGCCGCGTCTTGCGCGAATCCAGGCGCTCGACGCTGGCGACCAGCGGGCGGTCGCCGTTCCGCGCCCTGGACAGGCCGTCCAGCGTGTCGACCGGCATGATCCAGGGCTTGTCCGGCATCAGGTCCTGCCCGGTGGCGACATCGATCAGGTCGACGATGCGGTAGGCGCAGTTCTGACGCAGGAAATAGTAGCGGTTATAGACGCCCTGCAGCTCGAAGGCGTGGGCGGCCAGGAGGTCGGCCTGATCTTGGGTCAGCGACAGCTTGTATTCCCATACGTCGCGCATCTGCTTTTCGTTGTAGCGATGCAGGTGCATGAAGAAGGTCATGTTGGAATAGGTGGCGCGGTACTGGCCGCTGAGGCCCCGCACGACGTAGACGAAGCCGTTTTCGCTCGGGGGAAAATAGGCGCCGTTGCTGATGGTGTTTTCCAGCAGGGCGTCGCCGGGACTGGCGCTGTCGGTCGTCAGGCGCAGCAGCATATGGCCGTAGAAGGTCGCCGGGTTGCTGAGGTCGCCGGAGGCGAAGATGATGCTGGCGCCGGTGACGGGTTTGGGCCCGCGCCATTTTTCGAATACTTCGCAATGCACCGCCGGGATGTCCGCAGGCAGGGCGTGGCGCGATTGCAGCCAGACATAACGGCCGCGGAACCGGCATTGGGCATGTTGGTCTGGATTGTCGCCAGCCGGTGCGGCCATGGCGACGAGCGTGGCGTCAAGTTCTGCCTGCGGATCGTGCGCGCCTTGCGGAGACAGGAAGAAGCCTTCCGAGATGACGTCGCTGTGCGTGTCCTTGCCGTGATAACCGAGGAGGCCGCGCCAGGTCGGATCCGACGCCAGGCTGGCACTGCCGGTAGCATGAGCCGTGCCCGAGACCATAAGCCCCGAGACCGTGGCGGCCAGGATAAGGGATTTCAGCACAACGCCCCCGAACTGAAACGGGGGCCCGATGCCGGACCCCCGCTGAACGCAAACTGATATTTAGACGGCGGCGCAGGTGGCCGAATACTTGGTCGCGACGGTCGTGTCGACGACGTTGTACAGGGCGGCGGCCTTCTGGTCCTTCGTCATGTTGACGAATTCCGGCTTGGTGGCGACGTCGGCGAAGCTGACGCGGATGTCGTTGTACAGCGCGGTGCGGGCGCTTTGCTGGCAGTTCATGACATCGGCCAGAGCCGTCAGGTACTTGCCTTGGCCGACGGCGATGTCGGTTTCAAGGGCGGCGTACGAGCTGCCGACCAGCATGGCGGTCTTGGCATGGGTGCCCGAGCACTGATCCGGCGACGAAACGGCCGACGACAGGGCGGTCGTGCCCCAGTCCCAGATCACGTTCGAGATCGCGGCCGCGACGTGGTTGTTGTTGAAGATGGCGGCGCCGATACCGCACTCGGTATAGGCGTTCGGTTGCGGCTTGGCGTCTTCGGCGTGAGCCGTCGTGGACAGAGCGGCCGAAGCGAGCGCAACAGCGGCGCAAGCACCGATGATCGACTTGAATTTCATTGGAACCCCTTGATGTTTCCGTTGACGAAACATTCCCAAAAAAATCCGGGCTTTGCCCCCCGTCTTCCCCCAGGAACGAGCAACCATAACACGCATGTGTGAGATGACAACGGTCATTTCATGTTGCGTTGCGATATTTGTTTCAAATTTGAAATATTCAAGTTACTGATTATATAAAGAATTTTCCATCATATTACATTATGACACCGATGGAATTGGCGCGGCGCTGCAAAATCTGCGGATGTGTGGCTTCCGGGTCCGTATACAATACGAACCTTAGACCTTGATGATGATTCTGCGCGTGTCCAATATCCACGCCACCAGCCAGCAGACCAGGGCGTAGGCCATGGCGCACAGGAGCGCGCCAAGCGCGCCGGGGGCGATGGCCTGGAACACCGATTTGCCGATCCAGGTCCAGGAATCGTCCTTGCCTATGGGAATCATCCACAGGACGACGACCAGAAGCTCCGAAAACAGGTAGATGATCAGCGGATTGCGGCCGAAAATCTCGAAGAACCGGGCCACGGCCCTTCCCCTGCCCGCCAGGTCGAGCAGCGAGATCAGGACGGTCAGCACGACCAGGTCGATGCCCACGGTCAGAAGAACGAAGCTCGAGGTCCACAGTTTCTTGCCGACCGGAAGGACCGTGTTCCAGCCGAGCGCCAGGACGATCAGTATGATGCCGGCTGTCAGGAAGCGCATGGCGACATAACGGCTGGGGGTATGTTTGCGAATATAGAGACCGGCCAGATAACCCCAGATGACGTTGACACAGGCGGGCAAGGTGCCCAGCAGGCCTTCGGGCTCGAAGCCGTCGTCCCACTTATAAAGGTGCGCCTTGCCGAGGACGGCCAGGTCGATGACATTGCCTATATTTTGGGCCTTCGAGAGTTGCTCCCCCGCCGGTCCGGCGTACATCAGGATGCCCCAGTAGCCGAAGAGCAGGACCAGCGACAGGACGATAAGCCCGCGTACGCCGAGATAGCGGGCGGCGATCGCCGTCAGGCCGTAACAGAGCGCGATGCGTTGCAGGACGCCCATCAGGCGCGTGTCGGAGAACGGCTTCAGGACCCAACCGGCGTCGGTATGCTGAACGAAGGGGAACCAGTAGAGGAAGACGCCCAGCGCGAAGATGATGGCCGTACGGCGCAGGGTCTTTATCCAGAAGCCGCTTTCGGAAAGCCTGCCGCCGAAGGCCATGGCGTTGCCGGTGGCGAACAGGAAGGACGGAAAGACGATGTCGGCGGCGGTAAAACCGAACCAGTCGGCGTGTTCGAGCAGCGGATAGGGCTTTGCGCCCGCCCCTTGCGTATTGACGACGATCATCAGGCAGATCGCCAGTCCGCGAAAGACGTCGAGCGAGGTAAAACGTACGCGGTCCATTATGCCACTCCCTGTTTTAGGGAAGCTTCCGACACATCGAGGGCAAGAGCAAGAAGACCAATTTTATTTTGCGGTCGCCGTGTTAGGGTTGCGCATGGAAACGGGAACCCTGGACTTGAGACTTAATCCGGCCGCGCGCGTCAATCTGAGGCGGATCGGCAGGGAATTGAACCCGGTGATCGTCATCGACGACGTGTTCGTCGACAGCGACGCCGAGGCGCTGGCGGACCATGCCGCCGCGGCCGATTGGGCGCCACCGGAGACGACCTATTATCCGGGTGTCAATGCCGCCCTTCCCCCCGCCTATCTTCAGACCCTGGCGCCGGTGTTGCGGCCGACCTTCGCGCGGGGTTTCGGGCTGCCTGTCGATGCCCGGCTGAACGCCTACGGCTTCTTCGCCCTGGCGACCTGGGGGCTGGAACGCTTCGGGCCGTTGCAACGCATTCCGCATTACGACCAGCCGAACCCGAAGAGCCTTGCCATGGTGCATTATCTCTGCAAAGGCCAGGGCGGCGGGACGGCCTTCTTCCGCCATCACGCGACAGGCTACGAGTCGATCGATGCCGTTCGGCGCGAGGGCTATATGCTGACGGTGGCCGACGAGATCGAGCGCGATAATCAACTATTGATTAACTTTGCCGGGCCTGACACGCCGAACTATGAGATGGTGGATCGTGTCGAAATGCGCTTCAATCGTATCGTTCTGTATCAGAGCAATATCCTGCACTGCGCCTTGTTCGACGGGGCGGTTTTAAGCGACGATCCGCGGACGGGCCGGCTGACGGCCAACACCTTCTATGCTTTCGGCTAGGGTTCCTGGCCGGGTTGTGGCGTGAGGTCGGCGCGGATCTCGGCGATACTGTCGAGACGTTGGCGGAAGCCGCGGCGCGCCAGGGCTTCATCGATGCGGTTGACGACCATGGTTAAATCAATGTTGATTTCACGGGCCAGCTCCGCATAGGCGGCGTTGATCACCGGCAGCAATGTCCGCAGGCGGGCGACAGCCGTCTGGCCGTCCTGGGTGAGGAAGATCAGGCGGCGGCGCTTGTCGTTTTCGTCCGGCGTGAAGTGGACGAGTTTCAGCTGTTCGAGCTGGGACAGCAGGTTGATCATCAGGGGGTGCGACATCTGCACCTGCTTGGCAACCTGCATGATGGCCAGGCCCGGCATATCGTCGATGAGCAGCAGGGTCGAGAGGCTGCGCGCCGGCGCCGTCAGGCCGGAATCCAGCAGGAATTTTTCGATATCGTCGACAAAGGTTTCTACAAGGCGCTGAAAGCGTCTTGCCAGGAAGGGCTGGCCCAAGGCGGCAATGAAATCCGGTGCTGGATATGTAATCATTTACGTAAATTATGACATAGTTTGGTGGGGATGGCAAGGGATGGTGTGGGGGCCCTATGACCCCTGTCCTTTAGCTCCGCCCTCACCGCTTCGCGCAGGGAGAAGAAACGAGCGCGAACGCTCCTCCCTACGCGCAGCGTGGGGACGGTGAGCGTGGCCGAGGTATAGCCTCGGCAAGTGTAGAAGGGGTGGAGGGGTATCTTGCTTGCCAGGCAGTCGGGCTTTGTGGGTCGGCGTAAATTGTGGCCTCTTCCTTTAGCTTCGCCGGCTTTGGCCGGCTACGCCCCCTCCACCCCTTCGGGGTCCCCCTCCCCATGCGAAGCATGGGGAGGAGCAAAACAAAAAGCCCTCCCGGCGGACCGGAAGGGCTCTGGTAGTCTTAGTCAGATGCGTCAGGCACCCTATGTCCGGTCTGAGCTCGCAACGTGTCGAACGTCCGGGTCCAGGGGCCGTGCCCCTGGTTACTCGACGATCTTGGCGACGACGCCGGCGCCGACGGTGCGGCCGCCTTCACGGATAGCGAAGCGGAGCTTTTCTTCCATGGCGATCGGGGTGATCAGTTCGACGTCCAGCTCGGCGTTATCGCCCGGCATGATCATTTCCACGCCTTCGCGCAGACGGATGATGCCCGTCACGTCGGTCGTACGGAAGTAGAACTGCGGACGGTAGTTGGTGAAGAACGGGGTGTGACGGCCGCCTTCTTCCTTGGTCAGGATGTAGGCTTCGGCCACGAACTTGGTGTGCGGGGTGATCGAGCCGGGCTTGCAGAGGACCTGGCCGCGCTCGACGTCTTCACGCTTGGTGCCGCGCAGCAGCACGCCCACGTTGTCGCCGGCTTCACCCTGGTCGAGCAGCTTGCGGAACATTTCGACGCCCGTGCAGGTCGTCTTCTGGACCGGGCGGATGCCGACGATTTCGACTTCTTCACCCACCTTGACCACGCCGCGTTCGACACGGCCGGTCACGACGGTGCCGCGGCCCGAGATCGAGAACACGTCTTCGACCGGCATCAGGAACGGCAGGTCGATCGGACGCTGCGGTTGCGGGATGTAGGCGTCGACCTGGGTCATCAGCTCGAGGATACGGTCTTCGCCGATGGCGGCGTCGCGGCCTTCGACGGCGGCCAGGGCCGAGCCCTTGACGATGGGGATATCGTCGCCCGGGAACTGGTACGACGACAGGAGTTCACGGACTTCCATCTCGACGAGTTCGAGCAGTTCTTCGTCGTCGACCATGTCGACCTTGTTCATGAACACGACGAGCGCCGGAACGCCGACCTGGCGGGCCAGCAGGATGTGTTCGCGCGTTTGCGGCATCGGGCCGTCAGCGGCCGAAACCACCAGGATACCGCCGTCCATCTGGGCGGCGCCGGTGATCATGTTCTTCACGTAGTCCGCGTGACCCGGGCAGTCGACGTGCGCGTAGTGACGGTTCTGCGTCTCATATTCGACGTGCGCCGTGTTGATCGTGATGCCGCGGGCCTTTTCTTCCGGAGCCGCGTCGATTTCGTCGTACTTCTTCGCCGTCGCGCCGCCGGTCTTCGCCAGGACCATCGTGATCGCCGCCGTCAGCGTCGTCTTGCCGTGGTCAACGTGGCCGATCGTGCCGATGTTGCAGTGAGGCTTATTACGGTTGAATTTTTCCTTGGCCATAGGTCAGGCTCCGTGTGCCCATCAGGGCTAAGGGTTAAACGGACGGACAAGCACGTTTGCTTGTGCGTCAGGCGGATATAATTGGAGCGGGTAGTCGGAATCGAACCGGCATCCTCAGCTTGGAAGGCTGCTGCACTACCGTTGTGCTATACCCGCCGAAGAGCCGCCACGGACGTGAGCGCCGCTTCTTATTCAGATTGATCGGAGGCCTGCCGGGATGTGACGTGCGATGGTGGGGGAAGCAGGACTCGAACCTGCGAAGCTTACGCAGCGGATTTACAGTCCGCCCCCTTTGCCGCTCGGGACATTCCCCCAAACGCACGTGGTCACATTCAACCGGACGCCTTAAACTTGACCTTTAAAAAAAGCTCAAGTCCGAAAACGAAAAAAACTTTTGCTGGCCCAAGGTTTAGTCGTAAGACGCAGCCCTTGAAGGCAAAAGTCCTCACCGAGGCCTCAAATCGGAGCGCGTCTTATAGTGTCGTCTTTTCACGAACGCAACGACCCCAAGCGGCAGAAATCGAAAAACCGTGCACAAAATTTCGCGAAGCCCCAGAAACCGGGTGCGCAACAGGCGCGCGGCAGTGACGACGGTGCGCGGAAACCACAAAATATTCAAAGATCTAAGGTCAATGACGACGGCTGGCTGTGGGGGGCGCACGCGGTCGAGGCGGCGCTGAAAAATCCACGCCGGAATGGGCCTTTGAAGCTGATTTTAAGCGAGGATCGGGCGAAAAGCTTCAATCCGGGCGCCTATAAACGCTCGGATATCCGCGTTACCGTGCAGCCGATGGCCGAGATCGGGCGATTCCTGCCGCAGGGCGCGGTGCATCAGGGTATGGCCGTGCACGGCCCCGCTATGGAAGGCGAATCGCTGGACGACTTGATGGAAGCCGGTGCGGGCCGTGAGCGCGATGTCATACTGATGCTCGACCAGGTAACCGATCCGCAGAATATCGGCGCGATCTTCCGTTCGGCGGCGGCGTTCGGTGTCACCGGCATGGTCATGCAGGACCGTCATTCGCCGCCGATCCAGGGCGTGCTGGCCAAGACGGCGGTCGGCGCGGCCGACATGGTGCCCTTCGCCCGTGTGACCAACCTGTCGCGCGCGCTCGAGACCCTGGCGGAAAACGGCTATGTCAGCGTCGGGCTGGCCGGCGAAGGCGAAAGCAACCTGCATGAGCTGCTGGGCGCCCAGGGCTGGGGCGACAGCTTACGCAAACTGGTGCTGGTCCTGGGCGCCGAAGGCGAAGGCATCCGCCGGCTGGTGGCCGAACACTGCGATCACCTGGCGCGCATCCCCATGCCGGGCGGCTTCGAGAGCCTGAACGTCAGCCACGCGGCGTCCATATCGCTGTATGAGGCGCTGGGAAGGCGCTAAGCGCTTTTATTTCGAAGCGGATTGAGGACGACAAGCGAGATGGCAGGTGCGGGGAAGAGATATTGGCCGGTTGTAGACGAGGCCTTGCAAACACTCGACATGAGTTGGGATAACTCTCCGGCCTTTTGGGCGTCGTTCGGCAACCTTGCGCCCGCGGCACAGGTCTTGGTGCCTGCGCATTTCTGCGACGCAGAAATATGCAATGGTGGATTTTATCAGCTCTTCTTCAACAGCACGGGCATATTTGCCAAGTCAGGTCAGCAGGCCTTTATCGTATTGGGAATGCCCGAGACAGCGGCTTTGATCGAGAAGGCATTGCTTTGGTTTTCGCAAGAAGAGCTTCCGGTCCGGGAAGTCAGGATTGAAAAACTGACTTCGCATCGAGCGGCGATCGAGCTGCGTATTCCCGATGCGCAAAGGGAGGATTGGGATCCGTTCGCCGCGCTGGACGATCTCTATTATGAAGTGGCGGATCGTGAAAATGGCGGCTTCGTTGCTGCGGCCGACCGTTTTGCGGAAGGCTGAAGCTTGCGTCACGGCATTCCTCCTGTTCCAATGGCGCCCGTTTGATCTGGAAATGGTCCGTTGACAAGCGCGCCGTCATCCTTAATTGCTTAACGGGACGGCCGAGACCAAGGGAGCCATGACGTGCATTTCGACCTGTCGTTTCTGAACGCATGGCTTCCGTTCTATAAGGCTCACCACGACGTACTGGGCCCTGCCCTCGCCTTCCTGCAGGTGGTTTTCATCGACATCGTCATGGCCGGCGACAATGCTGTCGCCGTCGGCATCGCGGCCGCCGGCCTGCCCGCCGACCGGCGTAAGAAGGCCATCATGTACGGCCTGATCGGCGCGGTCATCACGCGCATCGGCTTCGTGCTGATCACCGTGCAACTGCTGAAAGTCGTCGGCCTGTTGCTGGCCGGCGGCCTGTTGCTGCTCTGGGTGTGCTGGAAGATGTGGCGCGATATGCGCAAGCCCGTCGAACCGGATCATCCCGATGCCGTCAATCGGACGGGTCGGCGCCGCAGCCTGGCCTCGGCCGTGGTCTCCATTCTGGTCGCGGACGTTTCCATGTCGCTCGACAATGTGCTGGCAGTGACGGGCGCGGCTGAAAACCATGTCTGGGTGCTGGCCTTCGGGCTGCTGTTCTCGATCGCCGCCATGGGCGCGGCGGCCCACGTCATCGCCAATGTGCTGCACCGCTATCACTGGATCGGCTATATCGGCGTGCTGGTCGTGCTGGGCGTGGCCTGCAAGATGATCTGGGAAGGCGGCAGCGAGGTCTGGGAGGTCGGTCACTGCGACACGACGCTGAAGTGCCTGCCCGAACTGGGGTCGCGTTTCGTAAGCTGGGTCAAAGGGTTGGCGCAGCTGGTTTCACAATATTCTCACGCATAGGACTGGGGAATTTATGTCCGAACTTCATAACAAGCTGGCGCAGTCCGGCGACCATCACCACAGCCACGGCATCATCCACATGATGATCGAGGGCGCGCTGATCGGCGGGGTCAGCGCCCTGCTGGCCCATCTGGTGTCGAACGGCATGAAGGACGTCGTCGACAAGTGGCAGGAGGGGCAGCATCACAGCATCGACGCCTCGGCGCTGGGCGATATCCTGGGCCAGGACAAGATCCAGGCGATCGCCAGCCGCACGGGCCTGTCGGTCGACGACACGCTGAAATATCTCAGTGACCACCTGCCGGGCGCTGCCAAGTCTCACTTCGGGCATTAAGATTGAAGGCCGGGCATCCCCGGCCTTTTTGCTTACGCCATGTCTTCCGGTATTTCGTCGCCGTCCCAATGACGGATGGCCGGGCCTTTCAGGGGCGCCGGGCCGTACTTGTTGCCGCTGATGCTGCCGGGCAGCAGGGCGCATTCGACCAGGGCCCACAGATTTCCGATCACCGGCACCAGGCCGATGACGACCCACCAGCCCGAACGGCCGCGGTCGTGCCAGCGCTTGACCAGCAGGCAGAAGCTCATCCAGGCCACCGGAATGGCCAGGAGCAGGCCGATCAACACTGGGCGCGCGCCGGTATCGCTTAAGGACGGGCCGTAGGCGGTAATCTGGGGTGTCAATCGCTCGCCGAGCGACTGAAGGCCGAAGACGGCAAGGCCGGTCATGGCGGCCAGGGTCAGGCTGCCCATCCAGAAGCCGCCACGGCTCAGGCGGCCATTGGGATTGAGCAAGGCATCGGTGAAGCGCATGGATATCTCCCCTGTTCGACTCTCGCGGCCGATGACAAAGGGTATCATCCGTTAAACATAACGGCGCTCACATTGTTGCGATCACGCTTCGCTCTCGTAGTAGCGATAGCCGTCGCACGGCGGGCCGTAGCGGTTGGCGCGCGGTTGCCCCGCCATCAGGCCGCATTCGACAAAGGTCCAGACCAGGAAGATCGTATAGAGGGTCGGCACGACGCGCATCAGCACGGAGACGTCACTGCCGTAGCTGTACGGATCGCCGTAAAAACTTACATCTCCGTACAACCAACGCAGGGCATAGCAGGCCAGGCCCAGCGCCATGACGATGCCGGCGATGAAGCCGGACTTGCCGCGGTCGTGCCAGCGCTTGGCGTTGAGGCAGACGATCGGCCAGAGGGTCAGGGCGACGCAGACGCCATAGATGACCGTGGTTTCGTCGGGCCGCCATGGATCGTCATAGAACAGCGCGTCGAGAAAGGCCGGCACGGCGCTCCAGTGTCCGAAGACATAGTGCTGAAGCAGGAGGGTCAGCAGATTGACCAGGATCGACCAGGTCCAGTAGTCGCGCCGGCCGATGCGGCCTTCGGCGCTGAACAGCATTTCGGATAGCGAACCCATGGCACCCAACTCCGCGATTAACCATCCAGCGTTGACACGAAGGCGGGTAAAATCGCGATAAGAAACACTGGGTCAGGCCGTCATGGGACCGTCAGAACACGGCGGAAGGGTCGGCGCCCCTGCCCTTCGGTGACCGGCCGTAGCGGTTGGGGCCGGGCGTGCCGTCAAGGCAACCGCATTCGATGAACTGCCAAAGCATGAGACCGATCAGCGGTGCTGATATCAGATATTGCAGCAGCAGGTTTATGTGCGCAGCCTGGATACCGAATGTCGCCTGCGCCCATATGGAGGTCACGGATGCGGCGATATAGGCGGCGGCGATCCACGCCGGACGCCCGCGGTCGTGCCAGCGCTTTGCGGCGATACAAAAGTGCGGCCATTGGCGGGCGAAGTAGATTGCCGCTGCGAAAAGGGCGTAAGGCGTCGTCTTGCCCTGGTACCACGCTCCATCGCTGAAGAACGACTTTCCGGGACGCCCTAGTATCACCCCGTGAACAATCATTTGCGCAGCCATCAGGGTGACCCAAAGACCGATCGAATAAACCCAGTAGTCCCGGCGGCGGATACGCCCCGCCGGGCTGAACAGAATTTGAAAAAACGACATGCCCCCTCCGAACCTGCCTAGAATGCCGCCGCCAGGTTCTGCTTCGGCGACGGGCCGTAACGGTTGGATCCCGGCGTGCCGTCGACGAAGCCGCATTCGATGAACTGCCACAGCCATCCGATGAACGGAATAAGGACGACCAGGACGAACCAGCCCGACTTGTCGCGATCGTGCCAGCGTTTGACCAGGACCGCCAGCTTCATCCAGATGGCGACGATCGCGAAGACATCGAAGATCGGATTGGTGACGTAGCCGGTGATGCCCCAGGCGTCTGCCGGGCCGAACGGGCCGCTGTAGCGCATGCCGTGGTCGACATGCCAGTGGCCGAGCTGCCAGAACAGGCCGCCGTAGACGAAGCCGAGCACCAGGAAGAACAGCCAGAAATGCAGGCGGCGGATGCGGCCTTCGAAGCTGAAAAGGAACTGGACAATCGACATGAGCGAGTCTCCGGGTTTGCGATAACCGGATTATAGGCGCATGCCGCCGCCGTCCTACTGAATTCCTCGTAACTTTGTGAATCTTTGGAAAGGTTCAGAAAACGTCTTCGCTGCGCACGGGTTTGGGAGACGGCCCATAGGGATTTGGGCCGGGCATGCCGTCGCGCAGGCCGCATTCGACAAAGGTCCATATCCAGCCGGCGACCGGAATCAGGTTCATGCGCCACCAGCGGTAGGACCGCCCCAGGTCGTGCAGCCGCTTGATATTGAGAGCGACGGCGATCCAGACGAACGGAACCATAAGCCAGGGCAGAATCATGACGGTCTGACTGACCGCCTGAAGGTTGTCATTGCCGATCGTCCGCGCGACCGTGATACCCAAACAGACAACGACGACGATAAGGGCGACGAGACCGTTAAGGCCCGAATAAAGCCAGAAGTCCCGCCGCCGGATCCGCCCGTTCAGCCCGAACAGCATCTGAAACAGCGGCATCAGCCCTCGCTGCCGCCGAACCGCTCGGCCCACTCGGCGATCTGCGTGTCCTCGATCTTCCTGAACAGGACCTCGGCCGCCGCCACGCCCTGCCCTGCCGGCAGGTGCGACAGTTCGGCCCGGGCGTCGTCGGCCGGCCACGCCATAGGCAGGGTCTCACCGACGCTTGCCGCGATCTTTTCGGCCGTTGACGGAATCAACGGTTGCGCCAGCGATGCATAGAGGCGGACAAGGTTCAGGCCATGGCGGACGATGACGGCGGCGCGCGTGGTGTCGGTCTTGAAGGCCGTCCACGGCGCGGCTTCCTGAAGGTACTCGTTGCCCAGCACCCAGATACGGCGGATGGCCTGGGCGGCCTTGCGCATCTCCATTTCGTCGAAGGCCTGGGTGGCTTCGGCGATCAATGTTGAAAGGTCGGCATAGAGCTTCTCTTCCAGCGGTCCGGCCTCGCCGCCTTCGGGGACTTTCGCCTCGAACTTCGACTCGGTGAACTTGACGATGCGGTTGACGAAATTGCCCAGCACATCGGCCAGGTCCTTGTTGATCGTTGCCTGGAACTGCTCCCAGGTAAACGAGCTGTCCGAGCTTTCGGGCGAATTGGCGATCAGGTACCAGCGCCAGTAGTCGGCGGGCAAAAGGTCAAGCGCCTGGTCCATGAAGACGCCGCGGCTCATCGAAGTCGAGAACTTGCCGCCGTACCAGTTCAGCCAGTTGAAGGCCTTGAGCGTGTCGACCATCTTCCACGGCTCGCCCGAGCCGAGGATGGTTGCCGGGAAGCTGACCGTGTGGAAGGCGACATTGTCCTTGCCCATGAATTCGACATAGGTGACGTCGTCGGCGCCCTGGTCGAGACGCCACCACTTTTTCCAGCCGTCCGCATCGCCTTTCGCATCGAACATTTCGCGCGTGGCGCCGATATATTCGATCGGCGCGTCGAACCAGACGTAGAAGACCTTGTTTTCAAAGCCCGGGCGTGGCTGGCCGTCCTTCGTCACCGGCACGCCCCACGCAAGGTCGCGGGTAATGCCGCGGTCGATCAGGCCCTCTTCCAGGTGTTTGTTGGCGATCGACTTGGCCAGATGCGGCCAGTTGTCGTGGCTGGCGATCCATTCGCGCAGCTGCGGCTCGACCTTGGTTTGCAATAAATATAGATGCTTGGTGTCGCGAACTTCGAGATTACGTGAACCCGAGACGGCCGAATATGGGTTGATCAGGTCGGTCGGGTCGAGCAGCCGGCCGCAATTGTCGCATTGGTCGCCGCGCGCCTTGTCGTAGCCGCAGTGCGGGCACGTGCCTTCCACATAGCGGTCAGGCAGGAAGCGGCCGTCGTCGATGGAATAGACCATCTTGTCGGTGCGTTCCTCGATGAGGCCGTTTTGGTCGAGGGCCTCGCAGAAGGCCTGCGTCAGCTCGCGGTTCTGCCGCGACGAAGACCGCCCGAACCAGTCGTAGCTTAAGCCGAACTGCTCGCCGGCGCGGCGCTGGATGTCGTGCTGTTCGTCGCAATAGGTGCGCACGTCCTGGCCGGCCTTGGCGGCGGCCAGTTCGGCTGGCGTGCCGTGCTCGTCGGTGGCGCAGATGTAGAGCACCTCATGGCCCTGTGCCCGCATGAACCGCGCATAGACATCGGCCGGCAGCATCGAGCCGGCCAGGTTGCCCAGGTGCTTGATGCCGTTGATGTAAGGGAGCGCGGACGTGATGAGGATGCGGGACATGAAAATGCTCTCTGATGATGAGAAGCCGCCGGTTTAAACCGATTTCGTTCGGAAAATACAGATGGGATTGCGCCATCGTGGAAAAAAGACCGGCGCCGTATGGACAAGGCGTTTCGGCGTCGGCATAAGGGCAGCCCGTTTGGATGCCGGCTTAGCTCAGTTGGTAGAGCAGTTGTTTTGTAAACATCAGGTCACGGGTTCGAATCCTGTAGCCGGCACCAGCGGAACGTTCTCGCCTTAAAACCTGTGAATCATGAGCCCCGCGCCGTTGCACGGTTGCCAGGAGGCTTTGCAAGCCCCACAATCATCGGTTATATTGAGGATGGCGGTGTTCCGGCGCCATTGGGGGATATCATGCATTTCAGAACTTTCGTACCGGTCGTGGCTTTCGCTGCGGCCATGACGCTTCCGTTCGCCGTGCGCGCGCAGGAGGTTCACACCCTGACGCCGCGGTTTCCGGATACCTTCAAAGTCCGCACCACCACGGTCAGCGACGGCGACATGGTCATGGAGGACAAGCATACGGCCTCGCATTCGACCATGGTCTGGACGACCGACGCGCATAAGACCGCCGGCGGCTATCACGGCACGGTCGCTGTCGAGTCGATGGAAAGCAGCGCCCCGGACGCTGCGGCCGGCGCGGCGCCCGCGACGCCGGGCGGCATGAGTCCGGCCGACATGCAGCAGAAGATGACGGCGTTGTTCAAGCTGCTGGGCAATGCGGAAGTAACCTATGACAGCCGCATGCGGGCCGTCAGCGTCGACAATCTCGACACCATGCGCGGCAACTTCAAGAACCTGCTGAGCCTGAGCGCGCCCACGCAGGACGCATCGAAGATGACTATGGTCTTCGATATGTTGTTCGCGGACATCACGCCGCAGTCGGCCGCTGCCCTGCTCCGCCAGTCGACGCAGGCGCGTACGCCCTACGACACGCCGCTGCCGCTCAATACCGCGGTGCCGCTCGACGATTCCAGCCTGCAACTCTTCGGGGCGACGCTGAATATGGGCGGGACGGCCACCTTGACCGGTTGGGAAGATGGCAAGGCCGCGCACCTGACCTATGTTGTGCAGCCCGACGAAGCCGACATGCGCCGCTTCGTTGGCGTCGCCGTCAACACGTTCCTCAGCAAGGCGTTCGCATCGATGGGAACGGCCAAGGAGCAGCCCCAGATGGACCAGGCCAAGGCGATGATCACCCGCATCGTCGACAACATGTCGATGAAGATCGTGGCGACCTGCAAGGTGGACGTGGACCTGACCGACACGGCGCTGCAGCACCGCGACTGCACCAATAATGTCGACGTCACGATCGATATGCGCAAGCTGTTGACGGACGAGCAGCTCAAGGCCAACCCCAATGCCGCCGCAAGTCTGAAGGTCATGACCTTCAGGATAGCCGGTCATGCGGTGTCGGACGCGGTCCTGGTGAACTGAGTATTTCCGGAAGCTGCCGCACGGCAGCTTCTTTTTTGCAGGCAGGAGAGATTATCATGGCTTTGAAACACGTTCTGGCGGCCGGCTCGATGGCTGCAATCCTGGCGGCGGCATCCGGTGTCCAGGCGCAGGAAACGCATACGCTGGTTCCGCACTTTCCCGACAATTTCAAGACGCGGACGACCATCGTCAGCGACAACGACCAGACCATGCAGGGCAAGCCGGTCGCCACGCATTCGAAGATCGTCATGCTGACCGATATGCGCAAGACGGCGGACGGCTATCATGCGACGCTGACCGTCGAGTCGGCGGACAGCAAGATGGACGGCGCCGACGGAACGCCGCAGGCGGCTATGGCGGCCAAGATGTCGTCGCTGCTGACCACCGTCGGCCACGTCGAGGCAACCTACGACAAGGACATGATGCCGGTTCGTATCGACAACCTCGACGACATCAAGACCAAGGTCAAAGCCTTGATGACCGCCGATACGGATCCCCAGAAGAAGGCCGCGGGCGAAGCCGTCTACAACATGATGTTCGCCAACCTGACACCGGAATCCGCGGCGCAGTTCCTGAAGCAGATGAAGCAGTCCAGCATGGTGTTCAACCGGCCGCTGGTCGTGGGCGTCGACACGCCGGTGACCGGCGATCCCATGACCATGATGGGCGCGACTTTCCGTATGACTGGCACGGCGAAGCTGGTGTCGTGGACCGAGGGCAAGTCCGCCCGCCTCACCTACTCGATCGCGCCGACCGACGAGGACATGCATAATTTCGTCGTCGCCATCGTGAAAAATGTCGTCAACCAGATGGCGGCCGGCCAGGACGCCAAGGTCAAGGACATGATGGACCGCATGCTGGATGGCATGAAGGTGCACATGACCTCGACCTGCGATGTCGATGTCGACCTGGTCGATACGGCCAACAGCCACGGTGACTGCACGACGCGTTCGGACATGACCATGGACTTGCGCAAGATGTTCACCGAAGACGACCTGAAGGCCAAGCCGGAACTGGCGCAGAAGCTTCAGGTCATCACGATGACGCAAAGCGGCCATGTCGTCGTCGACAGCGTGGTCGTCAACTAGGCATCGACTTCTTACGGCCTGGCGCGGCATGGATGTCCCGATCCAAGGGAGATGCCCATGCCGCGCTATACCTACCGTCTCGTCGACAACAATACGGGCGAGGAGGTCTATCCCTCCGACGGCTTTGCCTTCGCCGCGCCGCCCGTTCCCGAACATCGTATCCACGACCCTGAAATAATGGCGCGCTACGGCGGGCCGGCTATCGTCGACCGCGTCGAGGAGTCCGAAGGCGCCGACGGCACGATCGAGGTCAGCGTCTATATCGACGCCGTCGAGGAGGTCGTCAGCGGCGACCTTACGGACGAGAACTACCGCCGGAGCTAGGGCGAACATCGGCCTGTCGTAAAAGCGTCAAGTAACCTTCCTATGGTTCGGCGGCTCAACAAGGATGCGCGCCGCCATGATGACCGTGTTTCACCGCGTCGACGAGCGGATCGAGCAGGTCTTCGTGCGGCCGCAGAACGCCGTCCCCGAAAATCCCGTCTGGATCGACCTGAACAATCCGTCCTTCGACGAGGAAAAGCGGGTGAAGGCCCTGCTGGGCATCGCCATTCCGAACCGCGAGGAAATCTGGCGCAACCACGTCACCAACCACATGTATGCCCAGGGCGGCGTGGCCTATATGAACGCCGCCGTCATCCACAAGACCGATTCAAGCCATCCCAGGACCAGCGCCATCACCTTTATCGTGGCCAGGTCCTGCCTGGTGACCATCCGCTACATCTATCCCACGTCCTTCGAGCACTTCCAGCGCCGGCTGACCGCCAATCCCGGCGCCTGTCCAACACCCGACCATGTGCTGACCGGGCTGCTGGAAGAGATGGTGGCGCGCGTCGCCTACCACGCCGACCTGCTGGACGAAGGCCTCAGCGACCTGGCCTATCGGATATTCGACAACCACACGTTTGAGAACAAGCAGGGCAACCCGTCGATTATCCTGCGCCAGCTCCTGCAGAAGCTCGGTAACCTGAACCAGCTCAACGCCAAGATCTTCGAAAGCCTGAATTCGCTGCTCAGGCTCCAGACCTTTCACCGCGACGAGCTGGGGGGCCGCCATCCGGACGTGCGCCGGCGGCTGGTCGTGCTGCTGCATGAGACCCAGACCCTGGCCGACCAGTCGAACTTCCTGTCGAGCCAGATCAGCTTCCAGCTCGACGTGTCGCTGGGCATGATCAGCGTCGAGCAAAACCTGATCAGCAAGATCTTCACCATCGCAGCCGTCTTCTTCCTGCCGCCGACCCTGATCTCCAGCATCTACGGCATGAATTTCGAGCACATGCCGGAACTGCACTGGTTTTTCGGCTATCCGCTGGCCCTGACGCTGATGGTCCTGGCGGCGGCCGGAACCTTTGTCGGCTTCAGGAATAAGGGCTGGCTTTAGGTCTTAGGCTTTTTCGAAAGTCCAGATGCGGATCAAAGGCTTGCCCAGATGTTTCTCCCAGGCCGAATTGCGCCGGACCAGGGCGTTACCGCCGAATACGTCCATATGCGACAATAGCCGCAGGTCGGCGTCACGCGCGGCCGACTGGATATCGGCCTCGCTGTGCGCAAAGCTTTTCAGCCGGACGGTTTCGCCAGTCCCGGGGTCGGTAAAATTGGCCTGGGTGCCTTTGGCGATGCGGTCCGGGTGGATTTCCGACAGCAACAGCTCACTGCTATCGGCCAAGGCTTCGCCGGCGCGCCGGAAGAAGGTGGCAAGATCGCCGATATGCTCCAGCACCAGGGCGGTCACGACGGCATCGAAAAGCCCGAGGTTCAGCGGGCCCGCCATGATGTCGGCCTCAATCAGTTGCGCCTTGCAACCCGAAAGTTTTTGACGGGCGACATCGAGCATGCCGGGTGAAAGGTCGATACCGGTCACGTCGTTGTCGCGGGCCAGCCGGATCGTGTGCCGGCCGGTACCGCAGCCGATTTCCAGCACGCGTTTGTCTTTCAGGTGGGCATAGAGCGCCGGAAAGGTCATGTCGTCGATGGCGACGGTCGAGTTGGCGTAAGAGTCGTAGATGGCGGCCCAGCGGTCGTAGCCGGCGCGGTTTTCATTCGAGGGGTCGGGTATCGTCATGGCGACAGGCTCCCATGGCGCGGAACAGCCTTTCCGCGGGTAAGGAGCGTAGATTTTGTACCGGAAAGCCCGGCCGCAGCGCCACTGCACGCGGGGCTTTTACCGCCATGCGGCGATCATGTCTACTCCGGCGTCACGCGCCAAACCATCCCGCCGACGTCGTCTGCCACCAGCACGGCGCCCAGGTTGTCGACCGCGATGCCGACAGGGCGGCCATAGGCCTTGCCGTCCGGGCTGAGGAAGCCGGTCAGGATATCCTGGGCCGGGCCGGACGGCATACCGTTGGTGAAGGGCACGAAGGCGACCTTGTAACCGCTTTGCGGATTGCGGTTCCAGGAACCGTGCATGCCGATGAAGGCCCCGTTGTGATACTGCGGCTGCAACAGGTTGCCGGTATAGAAGGCCAGGCCCAGCGCCGCCACGTGCGGTCCGAGCGCATAGTCGGGGGCGATGGCCGAGGCCACCTTCTGCGGGTCCTGCGGTTTGACTCGCGCGTCGACGTGCTGGCCGTAATAGCTGAAGGGCCAGCCGTAGAAGGCGCCCTGCTTCACCGAGGTCAGGTAGTCGGGAACAAGGTCGCTGCCCAGTTCGTCGCGCTCGTTGACCACGGTCCATAGCTGGCCGGACTGGGGCTGCCACGCCATGCCGTTAGGGTTGCGCAGGCCCGTGGCAAAGTCGCGCCTGGTGCCGGTGAAGGGGTCGATCTCGATAATCCGCGCCCGGCCGTCTTCGACCGCCAGGCCGTTTTCGCCGGCATTGGAATTGGAGCCGACCGTCACATAGAGCAGCTTGCCGTCAGGCGTGGCAATGACGTTCTTGGTCCAGTGGTGGTTGATCGGGCCGGCCGGCAGGCCCGCGACCTTGACGGGCCTGGCGGTGATCGCCGTATCGCCTTCGTGGTAGGGAAATTTCAACAAGGCGTCGGTATCGGCGACATAGAGGTCGTTGCCGACCAGCGCCATGCCGAACGGCGAGTTCAGCCCTGTGATGAACGGAATTTCCTGATCAGCGGCGCCATCGGCATTGGTGTCGCGCAGCAGCACGATGCGGTTCGGGCTGCCCTTGCCGGAGCCCACGTCCTTCATGATCATTTTCATGAAGAAGCCCTTGATGCCCTTGGCATCGTCGGGCTTGGGCGGGGCGTCGGTCTCGGCCACGAGGACGTCGCCGTTCGGCAGCACATAGAGCCAGCGCGGATGTTCGAGGTTACGGGCAAAGGGGTGAACGGCGAATCCCGGCGCCGGCAAGGGGGCTTTGTCGATCGGCCAGCCCTCCGCTTTCGAAACCTTGACAGTCGGGAACAGGGTCTGGTGCGGGGGCGGCAGCTTGGGCGCCGGGCCCATGCCGTCCTCGGGCTTGAGCTGCGCGGTTTCCCCGCAGGCGCTCAGGGTCAGTATCGCGGCCAGGGCGGCGAAGGCGTGCGTCTTCATGTCGGGCGTCCTCTCTTTGCGGTCAGTCAGGCGCCGGAGATGCGAAAATTGCGCTGTGGAAGTGCCGGGGCGGGACAAATATCCCGTAAAATCAGGCAGCCCTGGGCAAGGTAAAACAGAAGCAGGCGCCCTCGCCTTCCTTCGACTCGCACCAGATGCGGCCGCCATGGATGCCGATTATCTTGGTGCAGATGGCCAGTCCCAGGCCGGTGCCCTCTTCGTTGAGATTCAGGCGCTTGAACGGCTGGAAGATGCGGCCGATGTCATGTTCGGATATGCCGTCGCCGTCGTCGCAGACGCGGAACAGCCACTGCCCGTCCTGGTCCAGGGCGTTGACCGTGACGGTGACCGGGCGCCGGCAGTGCCGGATCGCGTTGCCGAGCAGGTTCTGGAACAGTTGCATCATCTGGCCGGGATTGGCCTCGACCGCCGGAAGGGCGTCGCATTTGATCGTCGCGCCGCTTTCCTCGATCAGGCGATGGAGGTTTTCCCGCGCCGCCGACAGGGCCGTGTCCATGGCGCAGGCCTCTTTCCGGACGCGGCTGGGGTCGTGCAGCTGGGTGTAGGCATAAACCGTGTCGATCATCATGCCCATGCGGACGGCGCCGCGGCGGACGAAGTCGAAATAGGTCACGGCGCTTTCCGGAAGGCCGCCGTCCTCGACGATCATGTCGGTAAAGGCTCGTACCGTCCGGACCGGCTCGCGCAGGTCGTGCGCCAGGGCGTGCGTGAAGACCTCAAGGGTCTCGCGCTGCTCGTTGATGTGCGCCTGCTGGCTTTCGAGCCGCCGGATCTTGTCTTCCAGGTCGCCGACCAGCCGGACATTTTCCCACGCGACCGACGTGACGTCGGCAAGGGCCTGAAGGACGCCCAACGCCTCAGTGGTGGGCACATGCGACCGTCCGCGCCAGTAGATGCACACGGCGCCGATCGGCGCCGTACGCCGGATCGGCACGATGGCCAGGCTGGTCAGCACTTCGGGATCGTAGGTCCCGGGCTTGACCCAGGGATGGTTGTTGATGTCGCCGATGATGACGGGTTCACCACTAAGGATGACCCGGCCCGTCATGCCGCTTTCGAGCGGAAAGCGCCGGCCGGTGAACTGCGGCGTCTCGGCGCTTTCGGCCACGCAATGCCCCATGTCGCCGTCTTCGCGCAGGATGAAGGTGGCGCCGTCCGATTCGGCGATCCTGCGCGCGAAATCCGTGACGACGCCGGCCACGGCGTCGATGGTGCGGGCATGGGACAGGACTTCGACCACCGGCACCAGCTGTTCCATGGCGGCTGCGTACCAGGCGCTTCGCGGCGCTTCCCCTTCAGCGGGCGAGGTCGATGGCGGAACGGACATGAAAAAGGCCGGTTTTTGGGTCTGAGACGCGAGCCTACACCTATTTGTGCAATTGCAAATGTAGAAAACAGCCGGAAAGTTTAAACCTTTGGTTATGGCCGCTGCATAATCTTCGTCGAGAATCGAGACGGGAGCCGCCATGATCAGCGTATTTTACCTCACGGGGACGCCCGGCGCGCAGAAGATCGCCGAAATCCAGCTCGACCCCACGCATAATGTGCCGGACGAACCCGTCTGGATCGATCTTTACCAGCCGACGCCCGACGAACTGCGGCTGTTGCCGCAGACGCTCAACCTGGCCCTGCCCAGCCGCGAGGAAATCTGGCGCAACCATGCGCTCAACCGCATGTATACGCGTGACGGAACCTCGTACATGACGGCGTCGGTGCTGGACGATGTGGTGGACGGCTGCGTCCCGCAGACCAGCCCGGTCACCTTTATCCTGACGCCGGATTTCCTGATTACGATCCGTGACATAGACCCGAAACCTTTCCTGAAATTTCAGGAGGACCTGCTGCTCAGGCCCAGGCGCTATCCGACCAGCGCCGATGTGATGGAGGGGCTGATGGAGGAGGTCATCACCCGCGTCGCCGGCGACCACGACCGGGTGATCAAGGGGCTGGACGACCTGTCCCGCCGCATCTTCGCCGACAAGGCCTTCGACAGCCAGAAGGGCAATCCGTCGCTGGTCATGCGCGGGGTGCTCAAGGACCTTGGCTTTACAGCCGACCTTAATTCCAAGATTCACGAAAGCACGCACAGCCTGTTGCGGCTGTTGACCTATTTCAAGGATGACCACGACCCGGACAACGCCGTCATCGGCCGCGATGCCGAACGGCTGATCAAGGATGCGCGCAGCCTGACCGACCAGTCGGCCTTCCTCAACGAGAAGTTCAACTTCCACCTGGAAAGCGCGCTGGGCATGATCAATGTCGAACAGAACCTGATCGCCAAGATCCTGTCGATCGTGGCGCTGATCTTCCTGCCGCCGTCGCTGGTCGTGGGCTTTTACGGCATGAACTTCGCCGACATGCCGGAACTGCACTGGAAATACGGCTACCTGTTCGCCATCATCGTCATGCTGGTCTTCGCCATCCTGCCCTGGGTGTATTTCCGCTACAAGAAGTGGCTCTAGGCGCCACGCCGATGCTGACGGTTTCGGGGCGGCGACTCGTGGCATAAGGCGCCATGGATGCCGTTTTCTACGATATCGTCTCGACGCCCCTGGGCGATGTGACCGCCGCGGTCGATCCCGACGGCGCGCTGGTCGAATTCCACTTCATGGGCGGATATAAGTCGCCGCCGAAGCTGGCGCGGCCCGAGGTGGCCGAGCACGCCCCGGGGCGGCTCGACATCGTCCGGCGGCAGAGCGACGAGTTCTTTGCCCGCAAGCGCGAGACTTTCGACCTGGCGCTCAGGCCGCGCGGCACGCCGTTTCAGCAGAAGGTATGGCGCGCCTTGTGCGACATTCCGTTCGGCCGGACGATTTCCTATCAGCAGCTGGCTGTTTCGATCGGCGATATCAAGGCGGTGCGCGCCGTCGGCACGGCCAATGGTGCCAACCCGATCTGGCTGATCATTCCGTGTCATCGCGTCATCGGCAAGGACGGTTCGCTGACCGGATATGGCGGCGGGCTGCCCCTCAAGCGCGCCCTGCTCGACTTCGAGACGCCGCGATTGCTTTGACGGATTTCCCGCCCTAAAAACGGGGCGTTCAATTTCAGGGGTTCACCATGACCAGGTTCGCCGTTTCCGCTCTTGTCGTACTCGCCGTCGCCGGCGGGCTGTGGGGCTGCAATCACAGTGACAGTAAGGCCCAGGACGGCCAGGACATGGTAATGGCCGAGCCGAGGGACTATACGGCGGCGGAAAAGACGGCGATCCAGGCGACCTTCCCGGCGCCGTTCAACACGGCGGACCTGGCGGCCGGCGAGAAGCAGTTCAACAAATGCCGGGCCTGTCACACCATCACGCCCGATGGCATGAACATGACGGGCCCGCATCTCTACGGTGTCTTCGGGCGGCATTCGGCGACGGCGAAGGACTACACCTATTCGGACGCCATGATGAAGCATAATGTCACGTGGGATTTCAACACGTTGGACGTTTATCTAAAAGCACCGCAGGAAGTCGTCAGAGGCACCAAGATGGGCTTTATGGGCATTCCCAACGATGCAGACCGGCGCAATCTGATCGCCTATCTGGCCCTGGAGACGCAGGCACATGAGGCGGCGAGCGAAAGCGCTTCGGCGCCGTCGAAGTAGGTCGGAGCGCGCGGTTCGGCTGCAGCGACCGAGCTTGTGGTTAGACCTCCCGCCACATCGCCTTCGCTTTGCCCAGTCGTGCGGTCTCCTCCCCTGAGTCCAGGGGGAGGTTCTGCTTAGGAGTCGTACCCCGGCATTTCACGGTCCAGGCGGCGTATCACGCCCGGCCACACCAGGATGCCGACGAAGCCCACGCCGCCCGACAGGGGCGCGACCTTGTCCTGCACCGATTGATCGACCTCAAGCACGCCCGCGCGGCCGGCAGACAGGGCCGCGATCTGCTGGCGGCAGGCCTGTTCCAGGAAATAGATCTCGGTGAAGGCCTCGCCTGCCGTCGTGCCCCAGGTCAGCGCGCCGTGGTTTCTCAGCATCAGGAAGCGTTTTGTGCCGATGTCGCGGATCAGGCGTTCGCGTTCATCGAGCTCCAGCGCCACGCCTTCATAGTCGTGATAGGCCAGTTGCGGCCGAATCAGCAGTGCGTTCTGCGTCAGGGGCAGCAGGCCCTCGGTCTGCGCCGACACGCCGGTCATGGCGTCCGTGTGCAGGTGGATGACGAAGTGTGCGTCGGGGATCGATCCATGGATGGCGCTGTGAATGGTGAAGCCCGCCGGATTGACCATGGACGTGTTCGGACCCACCGTATTGCCGTCGATGTCGATCTTGACCAGGGCCGATGCCGTCATCTCCGGAAAGAAGACGCCATAGGGGTTGATCAGGAAGTGGTCGTGGCCGGAGGGGGCATAGGATCCGTCGGCCTGTTTGACCAGCGAATCCCTTGCCGGCACCCGCGCCGAAATGTGGGTGAAGATCAGGTCGTCCCAGCCGTACAGCGCAACCGCGCGGTACAGCGCCGCCAGGTCGCGCCGGATTGCCCATTCGGCATCGCTGATATGGGCGCGCACAGCTCCCGGATCGTCATGGGCCATGGTGTCCTCCGTGATTTTCCACGACTATGCGCGCGGTTTCCGGGGCCTGGCAATCGCAAATTTCCCTATTGCCGTAAGGGAAATCAGGCGGGTGTCACGTAAAGCCGTCCTTCGGTGACGGCTTCGATGACCACGCGGTCGGACGCTGCCACCTGCGCGTCACCGGCCGTCAGCACGGCCGGCCATTCGACCCCGTCGAACATGACGCGGCCCGTGCGTTCGCCGCCCGTGACGACATCGAAGCCGCTCAGCACCTGGGCCTGCTTGCCCAGGAGTCGTGTGTGCGGTTCGTTGATGTCGGTGAGGGCTTTCGGGACCTTGAGCAGGCGCCGGGTCAGCAGCGCCATGACCAGGCTGAGGACCGCGAAGGTCGTGACCTGCAGCACGAAGCCGAACGGCAGGCCGGTCAGGCAGATGACCGCGACCAGGCCGGCGGCGGCGGCGGACCACAAAAGCCATTGCGTGCCGAGGAAGATTTCGGCGCCGAGGATCAGGATGCCCAGGGTCAGCCAGATCCAGAAGGCCTGCGCCCCCATCGGGCCGACAAGGATGACCGAGTCGATGTCGAACATCAGCCGTCTCCCCTACCCGTTTGATCCGGTTGTCTTTTTGGCCGGTGTACGTGGCGGCGTCGGGGCGTCGCCCTGGGCGGAACGGATAAGTTCGGCGATGCCGCCGATGGCGCCCCCGATCGAGGCCAGGTCGGCCGGGACGATCAGTGTCTTGGTGTTGTTCGACTCGGCGAAGCGGCCGAAGGCTTCGACATATTTCTGCGCCACGAAGTAGTTGATGGCCTGCACGTCGCCCTTGGCGATGGCCTGCGACACCATGTCGGTTGCCTTGGCTTCGGCCTCGGCCGAGCGTTCGCGCGCTTCGGCGTCGCGATAGGCGGCTTCGCGGCGGCCTTCGGCCTCGAGCACGGTGGCTTGCTTCTGGCCTTCGGCGCGGGCGATGGCGGCCTGCTTTTCGCCGTCGGCCTCGATGATCAGGGCGCGGCGTTCGCGTTCGGCCTTCATCTGGCGGGCCATTGAATCGGTAATGTCCGCCGGCGGCTTCAGGTCCTTGATTTCGATGCGGTTGACCTTGATGCCCCAGGGCGAGGTCGCGTGGTCGATGACGTTCAGCAGCCTCGAATTGATCGAATCGCGCTGCGACAGCACCTCGTCGAGCTCCATCGAGCCCACGACGGTGCGCAGGTTGGTCATGGCCAGCTGGGTGATGGCGTTGTCGAGATTATCGACGCGGTAGGCAGCCTGGGCGGCGTCCATGACCTGAGTGAAAACAATGCCGTCGACGCGGACATTGACATTGTCCTTGGTGATCACGTCCTGCTGCGGCACGTCGAAGACGCGCTCCATCATGTTGACGCGGCGGCCGACCGATTCGACGAACGGCGTCAGGAAGCTGATGCCGGGCTTGAGCGTGCGCATGTAGCGGCCGAAGCGCTCGACCGTGAATTCGTAGCCCTGCGGCACGATCTTGACGATGGAAAAGACGATAAAGATCGCCAGCGCGAAGACGGCGATCGTGAAAGTCCCGAATATAGTCGGCATGCTAACCCCCTGTGTTGGCGGGATTATATGCCGGAATTGTCGTGCGCCAAAGGGCTATCACGGCATTGTCACAGGTCCTAGGCGCTTTGGGCGGCCTGGATCACGTCCTCGCCCAGCAGCGACACGACCGTGTCGATCAGCTTGTCCATGACGATCGGCTTGGAAACGTGGGCGTCCATGCCTGCGGCCAGGCACGCTTCGATCTGTTCGGGCAGGGCGTCGGCGGTCAGGGCGATGATCGAGACATGCTTGCCGGGCTCCTCGGCCGAGCGGAACTGGCGGGTAGCGTCGATGCCGCCGAGCCGGGGCATGTTCACGTCCATCAGCACCAGGTCGTAGTCTTCCATGCCGGCGTCCAATGCCTCCTGGCCGTCGACGGCTTCGGTGATGTCGAAGCCGAACGGTTCCAGGAACAGGCGGGCGACCTTGCGGTTGACCGGATGGTCGTCGACCAGCAGGATCCGGATGCCATGCGGCAGAAGATCCTCTGGCGCGGTGTCTTCGGCGGCATCGGCTGCCGCCGGGGCGACTTCGCCGGCTTCGAAGGTCATGACAAAGACCGACCCGGCGCCTTCTTCACTCGTTACGCTCACGCTACCTCCCATCAGCTCGGTCAGGCGCCGGGTAATGGAAAGACCCAGGCCGGACCCGCCGTATTTTCTCGCTGTCGATGCATCGGCCTGGCTATAGGCCTCGAACAGCTTGCTCAAGGATAGTTTTGAAATGCCGATGCCGGTGTCGCGGACCTCGATGCGGACCGTATAGCCCGGCCGGTCGAGATGCTTTTCCGCCGAGGCGACGACGCGGATGACGCCTTCATTGGTGAACTTGACCGCATTCGACACCAGGTTCGACAGGCACTGATAGACCCGCAACACGTCGAACGACATCGTGCCGGCGGCGCTGGGGTCCAGATCATAACGCAAGGCCACCGGCTTGTCGCTGATGGTCGGCGCGAAGGTATTGAAGACGCGTTCGATCGTGTCCTTCATCGACGACGGCGTCGGCGACAGTTCGACCTTGCCGGCCTCGATTCGCGACATGTCGAGCACGTCATTGAGCAGCATCAGCAAGGTTTCTCCCGACTCGGCCAGCATCTCCACCTTGGAGCGCTGGTCGTCGGTCAGCTTTTCCCGTTGCAGGGCGTGCGCCATGCCGAGCACGCCGTTGAGCGGCGTGCGCAGTTCGTGGCTCATCACCGCCAGGAAGCGCGACTTGGCGGCATTGGCGGCTTCGGCGTGATCGCTGACTTCCTTCAGGCGCCACTGCATGCGCCGCATGCGCAGGACCCACAGGGCAGCGCCGGCAGCGATCGCGACCAGCAGCAGGACGATGGCAACGGCCGTCCCCAGCAGCCAGTTGCGCAGCTGGACCTGCTGGTTCAGCAACTTGGCTTCGGCGGTCTTGCGGTCAAGCTCCGTGCGCAGGGTCTTGTACATATCCTGGATCGCACCAATGCGTTTGTCGTCGTCGATCCGCTTGGTTTCCGTAACCAGGTCGCCGAACCTTTGAAACGCTTCGACATGCTTGCCCTGTCCCGCAGCGATATAGGCCTCGGCCTCATCGTGGATCAGTGGACTGGGCGGGATCAGGGTGTCGGGCGTGTTGTCGAGCAGATTCAGGTAGTATCTGGCCTTGCCAACATTATTGAGCCGTGCGTAAGCCAGGGTCAGGAAACGCAGTTTGTAGGCGTCATGGCCGTTCTTGATTATGCCGGCGGCAACAGGGGAGTCATCGAGGCAGCGGACAACTTCCTCATAGGCTTCTGCCTTGTAGGCTACGAAGGCGCAAAGCTCCTGATCCCAGGATTTGAGCGACTCGACCCCATATTGGCGGACATATTTTGAATGCAATTGCTGGAATTCACGGGCGAGCGAAACATCGTGATTTTCTGCAGCGAAATAAGACAGGTCGTAGACCATATCCATCGTCTGCAGGAAGAAGGCGTTCCCCTTGGACACGCTGGCTGCGGCCTGCATGCGGTCCGCGTAGCTGTTCAGATCGCCCACCCGAAGCATGTTATAGGCCATGGTCTGATGGGCGATGGCGAGCAGCCCCTGCGCAGCCGGGCCTTCGGTCTGAAGTCTGACGATGAGGTCTTCGCCTATGTCGATCGCCTGGGCCCACTCCTTCCGGAACTGAACCTGACGCTGGCGTTCCAACAGGACGATATTATGAATAGCCTTGTCTGAAACGGCCAGGTAACCGGCCCAGTCGTCGGCACTCATATTCTTGTAGACGTTCGCCTCGTTGTCGTAGGCCTGAGGCATGAAGCGGGCCAGCATATCCAGATTGCTGTCACGCTGGCTGTGGGCAACCGCCTTGATCTTTGCGCTCCACGCCGCCAATTTGGCGTCGTTCTGGTCGATCTTGTAGGCGTACAGCACCCGCCACAGCGCGTAGATGCGATCGTCACCTGAGAGGGCCAGCGCTTTTTCACCGAAGCTGTCGACTTCGTCGCGGCTGTAGACAAGGGATGTAGAGGATATCGTCTGATAGACATCTGCCAGCTTACGGTGGCGGATCAGTTCGGACTGGCTGTCCGCAATAGCGGGGGAAGCCGCAAAAAGGAGCAAGGCGACAAGCGCAATGGCTCTTGCCATATGCGTTCCTATCGAAATCCAACGACCCATGCCGTCTCCCAAGACCGTGGGACCGTTAAATCACAAACCTATTATTATTCTTTAAACAGCGCCCCTGAAAGACAGCTAGCGGGCGAGAAAAACCCGCCCGCCTTTTTTAGTTTAACGCACGGCGTCGATGGGCGGCTTGGCCGAAACCACCGCGTCGATCGGCGGCTTGGCGGAAACCACGGCATCGATCGGAGGTTTCGCAGCCGTCACCGCGTCAATCGGCGGCTTGGCGGACGTAACCGCATCGATTGGCGGCTTTGCATAGGCTTGACCCGCGACCGCAGCCAGGGCGGCGGCAACGATAAGCAACTTTTTCATACTCAGTACTCCTTGAAGACCACAACACTTTGTTTCTCCGGCTTTTTGCCGGATTGAAGCCTCAAGAAGCGTACTCCCCCCCTCACAACCCAAGGAGTTGTCTTCGTTGTCGCCGCTCGAGGCCACAACGAGAAAGCATGGTAAAATCTATGCTGCACCAACACTCACTCGTTAGGGAAAAATTAACCATATTTTTATGCCTACCACAAGGCGAAATAATTGGGGGTTTATGCCGTGCGTCGGTTGTGGAATCGATTGAGTCCTTGCTGTGCAAGGGAAATCGTCAAGGTATCATGCTGTATGATTTTTTTATGACGTCGCGCAGATCGTCACGGGAAACGAGGCGCAAAGCCTCTTCGGCGTTAACGAATCTCGCCTCGTCGGCGTCGTCGGCAGCCACGGGCTGTCCGGACAGCCATTTCGCTTTATAGTCGATCAAGACGTAGTGAAAATCCGGTACTATGATCTCGTAGACGGCGATCAGGTTCCCGATGTCCGCGGTGACCCCGGTCTCTTCCAGGAGTTCGCGCGCGCAGGCGTCGAGAAGGCTTTCTCCACGGTCGACCTTGCCGCCGGGGATCGACCATTCGCCCTTGCGCGGCTCCCTGCCCCGCCTGATCAGCAGGATTTCGTCGCCGCGCCAGCAGCAGACGCCGACAGCCGGGACGGGATACTGTTTTGAAGCATTAGGTTTTGTGGCTTGCAATGACGGGGGCTCTCGCTTAACGCATCGGCGAATCCCGCCGAACTTTACTCAAGGCCAAGACGATGTCCACCGCCACCCTCGCCCTCACTGACACGCCTGTCGTCGCTCCGGAAGTCATCGCCCGCATCAAGGCCGTCGTCGGCGACGCCGGCTGGAGCGAGGACGCCGGGCGCCTGGACGCCAAGCTGACCGAATGGCGCGGCAAGTGGAAGGGCAACACCCCCCTCCTCGTCCTGCCGAAGACGACGGAAGAAGTCGCCGCCGTCGTGCGTATCTGTAACGAAGCCGGCGTCGCGATCACGCCGCAGGGCGGCAATACGGGCCTGGTGGGCGGCCAGATCCCGTTCGGCGAAATCCTGATCTCGCTGGAACGCATGAAGCAGATCCGCGACGTGGCGCCGACCGACGACACGATGGTGCTGGAAGCGGGTTTGTCGCTGCTGGATGCTCAGCAGATCGCCGAAAAGGCCGGGCGTTATTTCCCGTTGTCGCTGGCGGCCGAAGGCACGGCAACGGTCGGCGGTGTTATCAGCACCAACGCCGGGGGCACCGCCGTGCTGCGCTACGGCGTTACCCGCGACCTGGTGTCGGGCCTTGAGGTCGTGCTGCCCAACGGCGAGATCTTCCATGGCCTGAAGCGGCTGCGCAAGGACAATACCGGCTATGACCTGAAGCAGCTGTTCATCGGCGCCGAAGGCACGCTGGGCATCATCACGGCGGCGTCGCTGAAGCTGTTCCCGATCATGAATTCGCGCTCGACCGCCATCGTCGGTTTCGAGACGGCGCAGAAGGCCATCGATCTGCTGGTTCGCGCCAAGCAGGAGACCGGCGGCCAGGTCGAGGCCTTCGAGCTGATGGGCCGTTACGGCCTGTCGCTGGTGCTGAAGCACATCCCCGACACGCGTGAGCCGCTGGCCGGCGAATATCCGTGGTACGCCCTGATCGAGATCGCGTCGGGCGATCCTGAGGGCGCGGCGTCGAGCATGGAGCGCCTGCTGGAAGCGGCGTTCGAGGAAGAGCTGATCGTCGATGCGACGATCGCGCAGAACGAGACGCAGGCGGCGGAGTTCTGGCGGCTGCGCGAAGATCACTCGGCGGCGGAAAAGGCCGAGGGGGCGGCTTGGAAGCACGATATCTCGGTGCCGCTGTCGCGCATGGCCGAGTACATCGTCGAGGGCGACAAGGCCGTGCAGGACTTCCTGCCGGGCGCGCGCCTGGTGGCGTTCGGTCACGTCGGCGATGGTAATGTCCACTTCAACGTCATCCTGCCGGAAGGCATGGATGCAGGCGAGTTCAACGCCCTGCGCGATGCTGGATCGAAGGTCGTCCACGACCTGGTGCACAAGTACGAGGGCTCGATCTCGGCCGAGCACGGCCTGGGCCGCATGAAGACGGCGGAGGCTTTGTTGTACAAAGACCCGACGGCCGTGGCGGCGATGCAGGCGGTGCGTGCGTCGCTGGACCCCAAGCGGATCATGAATCCGCACGTGTTATTTTGATCATCTTGCACCTCCCCGTGCGAAGCATGGGGAGGGGGACCGCCCGGAGCGTTAGCGAAGGGTGGTGGTGGGGTTTCTTGCTTTCTTTGGGAACACCGGCGTTTGGAAAAGTAAGCAAGAAACCCCACCACCACATCTCCTTCACCCTTGCTTCGCAACGGTTCCGTCGTGCGGTCCCCCTCCCCATCGCTTCGCGACGGGGAGGTGCAAGGTAACAAAAAACGCGGCCGGAGGGATCCGGCCGCGTTTTGTTTTTGCGGTGTCGCCCTGCCCTACTTGGCGGAGCCGATGGCGGCTTGCGCGGCGGCCAGGCGTGCCACGGGGACGCGGTAAGGGGAGCACGAGACGTAGGCCAGGCCAATGGCGTGGCAGAAGGCGATCGAGGCGGGATCGCCGCCATGTTCGCCGCAGATGCCCATCTTGATGTCGGGGCGCGTCGTCTTGCCCTTTTGCGAGGCGATCGAGATCAGGGCGCCGACGCCTTCCTGGTCGAGGCTGACGAACGGGTCCTTATCGAAGATACCCTTTTCGATATAGGGGTTCAGGAACCGGCCCGAGTCGTCGCGGCTGATGCCGTAGGTCGTCTGGGTCAGGTCGTTGGTGCCGAACGAGAAGAATTCGGCCGACTGCGCCAGCTTGTCGGCCAGAAGCGCGGCGCGCGGCAGCTCGATCATAGTGCCGGTCTTGTAGGCGACCTTGGTGCCCGTTTCCGTGAAGACTTCCGCGGCGATGCGGTGCGTCATGTCGGTCAGGTTGACCATTTCCTGCGAGGTGGCGACCAGCGGGTGCATGATTTCCGGAACGGGCGTACCGCCGGCCTTCTGCACCTCGACCGCCGCGTGGAAGATGGCGCGCAGCTGCGATTCGTAGATTTCCGGGAAGGTGATCCCCAGGCGGCATCCGCGCCAGCCGAGCATCGGGTTGGTTTCCGACAGCTCCTTGGTGCGCTTGTACAACTTCTCGGCGCCGACGCCTGAAGCCTCCGCCACGATTCGCACGTCTTCCTCGGTATGCGGCAGGAATTCGTGCAACGGCGGGTCGAGCAGGCGCACGGTCACCGGCAGGCCGTCCATGATGCGGAACAGCTCGGCGAAGTCGTTCTGCTGCATGGGCTGAATCTTGGCCAGCGCCTTGCGGCGGCCGGCTTCGTCGTCGGCCAGGATCATTTCGCGGACGGCGGCGATGCGTTCGTCGTCGAAGAACATGTGCTCTGTGCGGCAAAGCCCGATACCCTTGGCGCCGAAGCCCAGCGCGGTGCGCGCATCGGCCGGCGTTTCGGCGTTGGTACGGACCTCAAGGCGCTTGAATTCGTCCGCCCAGGCCATGATCTGGTGGAAGTCCTCGGAGAAGTCCGGCTCGATCATGCGGACGGCGCCCTTGATGATTTCGCCGGTCGAGCCGTCGAGCGTGATCACTTCGCCGTGGCGGAAGGTTTGGCCGCGCGCGACGAACTCGCCGCGGTCGGAATAGATCTGCATCTCGCCCGCGCCGGAGACACACGGACGACCCATGCCGCGGGCGACGACCGCCGCGTGGCTGGTCATGCCGCCGCGCGCCGTGACGATGGCCTTGGCGGCATGCATGCCGTGGATGTCTTCCGGGCTGGTTTCGTCGCGCACCAGGATGACGTCTTCGCCGGCGGCCGACAGGCGGACGGCGTCGTCGGCGGTGAAGACGATCTTGCCCGAGGCGGCGCCCGGTGACGCCGGCAAGCCCTTGGCGATGATAACTTTTTCTGCCTTCGGATCAAGCATCGGGTGAAGAAGCTGGTCCAGGCTGCCCGGATCGACGCGCATCAGGGCTTCCTGAGACGTAATCAGGCCTTCCTTGGCCATATCGACGGCGATCTTGAGGGCGGCCTTGGACGTGCGCTTGGCGTTGCGCGTCTGCAGCATGAACAGCTTGCCCTGCTCGACCGTGAACTCGACGTCCTGAACGTCGCGGTAGTGGCGCTCCAGGATATCGACGGTCGACTTGAACTGCGCGAAGACGTCGGGCAGCGATTCTTCCATCGACGGCGACTTTTCGCCCATCTCCTCACGGGCGCGGCGCGTCAGGGCTTGCGGCGTGCGGATGCCGGCGACCACGTCTTCGCCCTGGGCGTTGAGCAGGAATTCACCGTAGAGCACGCCCTCGCCCGTCGACGGGTTGCGCGTGAACGCAACGCCGGTGGCCGAGGTTTCACCCATATTGCCGAAGACCATCGACTGGACATTGACGGCCGTGCCCCAGTCCTCGGGGATGTCGTGCATCTTGCGATAGAACTTGGCGCGGTCGTTCATCCACGAACCGAAGACGGCCTTGACGGCGCCCCACAGCTGGTCCTTGGGATCCTGCGGGAAGTCGTGGCCCAGTTCCGACTTGACCATGTCCTTGTAGTCGCTGACGACCCGGCGCCAGTCTTTCGCCGTGATGTCGGTGTCGACGCTGACCCCCAGGCGGTCCTTGTGGTCGTCGAGAATGTCTTCGAAGCTGTGGTGGCTGACGCCCAGCACGACGTTCGAGTACATGGTGATGAAGCGGCGGTAGCAGTCGAGCGCGAAGCGTTCGTCGCCGGTCAGCTTGGCCAGGCCGTCGACGGTCGCATCGTTGAGGCCGAGGTTCAGAACCGTGTCCATCATGCCCGGCATCGAGGCGCGGGCGCCGGAGCGGACGCTGACCAGCAGCGGATTGTCGACATTGCCGAAACCCTTGGCCGTCGTGCTTTCGAGCTCGGCGAGCGCGCGCTCGACCTCGGCGACCAGGCCTTCCGGCAATTCGGAATTGTTCTTGTAATAGTGGACGCAGGCTTCCGTCGTAATCGTGAAGCCCGGGGGCACCGGAAGGTTGAGCGACGACATTTCGGCGAGGTTCGCGCCCTTGCCGCCCAGCAGTTCCTTCATGGTCGCGTCGCCGTCGGCCTGTCCGGCACGGAACGCGTAAACCCAATGCTTGCTCATGAACTTTCCCTCTTCATTCAAGCCGTTATTGTTATCGGTACGCGGTCGAAAACTAGCTTCTATGATTATAAGTTTTCGATTACTGCCGCCTGTGGCATCAGACGACTTTACCCAGATCCGCGACGGGCGCGGCCAGGGCAGCTACCTCGGCGAGAATGCGCAAACGGTTGGCCCGCACATCCGGGTCCTCCGCATTGACCAGCACCCCATCGAGGAAGGCATCTACATTTTGCCGCAATGCAGCAAGACATTTCAAGGCCTCAAGATAATTTTCCTGCGCCAGTGCCGCATTGGCCGCAGCCTTCTGGACACGCAACTCGGCGATCAGGTCGCTTTCGACGCCCGGAGCGTCGGGTTGCGCCACCGGCTCGCCTGACGGCAGGGCGCCCTTTTTCGCTTCGGCGGCAAGGATGTTCGAGGCGCGCTTATAGCCCGCCATCATGTCTTCGCCTTCCGGATTGAGCAGAAGCGCGGTGTCCAGGGCGGCGCATTTCAGCGTGACACGCACCACGTCGTCGTCCGAATTGGCCAGGACAGCATCAATGATATCAAAGCGTTGGCCTTCATCCTTCAACTGGACCTTGATGCGGTCGACGAAGAAGTCGAGGATTTCCGTGCGCACGGTCTCGTACGGCTTGAAGTGTTCGGGCACGCCACCGAGATGGGCGTACCAGGCCTGGACCAGTTCGCCGATCGAGACGCGCGCATTGTGCTCGCGAAGGATGCGTAAGGTTCCGAGCGCGGCGCGGCGCAGAGCATACGGGTCCTTGGAGCCTGTCGGCTTTTCGTCGATGGCGAAGAAGCCGACGAGGGTATCGATCTTGTCGGCCAGGGCGACAGCGGCGCTGACCGGGCTTTCCGGGACCGAATCGGACGGGCCCTGCGGCTTGTAATGCTCGCGGACGGCGTTGGCGACGACCGGATCAAGCCCGGCCGCGTCGGCATAATAGCCGCCCATGATGCCTTGCAGTTCCGGGAATTCGCCGACCATCTTCGACGCCAGGTCGGCCTTGGCCAGGCGCGCGGCCTCGGCGGCGACCTCAGCCGGCGCATTGACGAAGGGGGCGATATGACGGCTGAGCGCTACGATGCGTTCGACGCGCTGCGCCATGGTGCCGAGCTTGATGTGAAAGGTCGTGCCTTCCAGGCGCTTCAGCCAGTTGTCGAAGTTGTCCAAGCCTTTTCCGGGCTTGTTGTCCTCGGTCCAGAAGAAGATGCCGTCGGACAGGCGCGCCGACAGGACCTTAGCGTTGCCGCGCTTGATTTCGGTGCCGCCGTCGGTCGCGACCATGTTGGCGACGATGACGAAGTGCGGGGCCATCTTGCCCGATTTTGCGTCGCGCACGGCGAAGTACTTCTGGTGCGTGCGCATCGAGGTCTTGATGACTTCGGGCGGAAGCGTGAGGAACTGCGGATCCATGTCGCCCAGCACGGGTACCGGCCATTCGTTAAGGCCGGCGACCTCTTCCAGCAGGCCCTGGTCGTCCATCAGCTCGCAGCCGGCGGCGGCGCAGGCCGCCCTCGCCTTTTCAAGGATGACAGCTTGACGATCCGAGTGATCGAGGATGACCGAGTTTTCCAGCAGACCCTGCTTATAGCCGGCGAAGTCCTTGACCTGGAACGGCTTGCCCGAACCCAGGAAACGGTGGCCCTCTGTGCAGTTGGATGCTGTCAGGCCTTCGAGTTCGAACGGCACGACATTGCCGTCGAACAGGAAGAGGATGCGCTTCAACGGGCGCACCCAGCGGAAGGTCGAGGTGCCCGACCGCATCGACTTCGGCCACGGGAAGCCGAGGATCACGTCGTTGAGCATCAGCGCCAGCACATCGACGGTCTTTCGGCCCGGCTTTTCGATGCGCGCCATCCAGACGCCGTTTTCCAGCGTCAGTTGATCCTGCGTCAGACCGACCTTGCGCAGGAAGCCGGCCATGGCCTGTTCGGGCGCGCCGTCCTTGGGCCCCTTGACCTCTTCGCTGGTGGCGGGCTGGTCGACCGGCAGGCCGTCAACCACCAGGGCCAGACGGCGCGGGCTGACATAGGCCTTGATGGAGGCGGGTTCCAGGCCGGCGGCGGCGAGCTTTCCGCCCATCAGGCGTTCGAAGTCGCGGGCGGCGCCCAGTTGCATGCGCGCGGGGATTTCTTCCGAGAAGAGTTCGATCAGCAATTCAGCCATTTTTATTCCCCTTACGCCGTCTGCCCGTCACGCGTTTCCTCTTGGCGCGCCCATTCCTGGGCGCAGGCCTTGCAGAGGTCGCGGATACGGCCGATGTAGCTTTGGCGTTCGGCCACGGCGATGGCGCCCCGGGCGTCCATCAGGTTGAACAGGTGCGAGGCCTTGAGCACGTGGTCGTAGGCCGGCAGGACCAGCTTGTAGCCCAGCGAGTTTTCGGTGTTCAGGATGCGCGTGACGTTGGCTTCCATGTCTTCGAACTGGCGCTTGAGCGTGGCGACGTCCGAGGCTTCGAAGTTGAAGGCCGAGAACTGGCGTTCCTGTTCCTTGAAGACGTCGCCGTACTTGACGCCGTCATTGTTGAATTTCAGGTCGTAGACGTTGTCGACGTTCTGCAGGTACATGCAGAGGCGTTCCAGGCCATAGGTCAGTTCGCCCGACACGACGTCGACCTCGATGCCGCCGACGCCCTGGAAGTAGGTGTATTGCGTCACTTCCATGCCGTCGCACCACACTTCCCAGCCGAGGCCCCAGGCGCCGACCGTCGGGTTTTCCCAGTCGTCCTCGACGAAGCGGATATCATGCAGGCTGGTGTCGAGCCCGATCGCCTTGAGCGAGCCGAGGTACAGGTCCTGGAGGTTTTCGGGATTGGGCTTCAGGATGACCTGGTACTGGTAGTAGTGCTGGAGACGGTTGGGGTTCTCGCCATAGCGGCCGTCGACCGGCCGGCGCGACGGCTGGACGTAGGCGCACTTCCACGGCTTACGGCCGAGCGCGCGCAGGACGGTTGCCGGATGCAGGGTACCCGCGCCCACCTCGACGTCATAGGGCTGGAGGATGACGCAGCCCTGTTGCGACCAGTAATGGTGGAGCGTCAGGATCAGGTCCTGAAACGAAAGCGGTTCGGCAGCCATAGAACGTTATTCCAAAGTGCGTGAGCACAGCTCAAAGCACTTTGGCAAGCGCGACTGCGCGCCCGAGCTAATGCGAGGAGCCATGCGGCGATTGAGCTGAAAAGGCCCAACGAAGTTGGGCCGGAACATACTTAGGGGCGTTGTGCACCGCAAGCCAAAAGACTTGAAAATCAAAAGAAAGCTGGGGTTTGCGATAGAATCGCGGTTGCCTTTGCAACATGATCGAGACGCAAAATCTCAAGAGCAAAATCAATGGGGTTGCGGCTGCATTGAAGCGCCCGGTGTCATGGCTTTTGCTGGGGCTCGGCTTCTCGGCGTCATTGCCGTTCTTGCTGGTCGGCCAGACGCTCGGCTTCTGGATGCGCAGCGAGGGAATCACCCTCACGCTGATCAGCTATCTGACCGGGATCAGCCTGATGTATGGGCTCAAGGTGCTGTGGGCGCCGTGGATGGACCGGGTGCACCTGCCCCTGCTCTATCGCTGGCTGGGGCAGCGGCGGTCCTACATGCTGCTGACCCAGGTGGTGCTGGCGGCGGGGCTGGCGGCCATGGCGGTGCTGGGGCCGAAGGCACACCTGATCGGCTTCATGATCGCGGCGACGGTCGTTGCCTTTGCCGCCGCGTCGCAGGAAATCGCCATTGATGCGTGGCGGGTGGAAGAGACCAATTCTCGGTCCGATCAGGCGCTTAATCCAAGCTTTTACAGTTTTGGTTACAGAACGGGGTCGCTCGTTACCAATTCGATCGTGCTGGCCCTGTCGGACCGGATCGGTTGGGCGAATTCGTATCTGGTGATTGCCGCGACCTTGGGCGTCGGGGTGGTATCGACCTTGCTTGCGCCACGCACCGCCAACGAGCTGCGCCATACGAACGAGGCCAGATCGGCCAAGGACCTGATCGTAGAGCCGTTTATCAGCTTCGTTCGCCAGCATGGCAGGGCAGCGGGCATCGTTCTGTTGTTGCTGGCGCTCTACCGCCTGCCCGACTACGTCATTGGGCCCGTGGTCGGCACCATGTACCAGGACACGGGCTTGAGCGCGACGACGATTGCCGCCATCCGGGGCACGATCGGGCTGACGGCCTCCTATATCGGTGTCATCGTGGGCGGCGGCTGCGTGCTGACGCTCGGCCTCGAGCGCGCCCTGTGGCTGGGGGCGATCACCTGCCCGCTGACCAAGCTGGGCTTCGCCTGGATGTCGGTGGCGCACGGCGATATCGGCGTGTTTACCGGGGTGCTGATCGCCGACGACCTGTCGAACGGCATTGCCGAAACGGCGATGATCGCTTTCATGACCTCGCTGGCCGGGCGCGACCACACCCTGACCCACTATGCCCTCACCTACAGCGTCATGGCGTTCACCGGCAAGTTTTTGAAGCTGTTCGCGGGACAGATCGTCGACGGCCTGACGCCGGGACATGGCCTTTTCGGCGCGTATCAGCTGTTTTTTGTCGGATCGGCGGCCATCGGTGTCCCCGCCTTGCTGCTGATCTGGCTGGCGCGGAAAAAGGGCGTGTTCAGCGCAAATCCCGCAGGGTCGAGTCCGGCGTAAGGTCGGCGGTCTCGCGCTTGGGAACGGCGATGCGCTGCGACAGATAGATGCCGGAATGGCCGCTGCACAGATAGGCGACGAAGCAGGCAGCGGCGATATAGATGCCCCAGGTCGAACCGAACAACTCGATGCCCATGACGGTGCAGGCCAGCGGCGTATTGGCGGCGCCCGCGAAGACGGCAACGAAGCCAAGCGCCGCCAGAAGGTCGGGGGGCACGCCCAGCCAGGGACTGAGCGCATTGCCGATGGCTGCGCCGATGAAGAAGAGCGGCGTCACCTCTCCGCCCTTGAACCCGAAGCTTAAGGTCACCACGGTGAACAGGATCTTCAGGGCCCAGCTCCAGTCGTGGATGTCAGGCCCGAACAGGCCCGGAATGGTCACGGCGTGCGGGTCGGCCGACCAGACGCCGAGGCCGAGATAGTCGCGCGTGCCGGTTAGATAGACGAGCGCGATCACGATCAGTCCGCCGATCAGTGGCCGGAGCGGCGCATAGGCGATCGTCTTTTTCACCCACGCGCCGAGGCGGTGATTGGCTTCGGAAAAGACCAGGCTGGCCAGGCCGAACAGCACGGCTGCTGCGGTCACCTTCAGCAGAAGGAGCGGATCGACCAGCAAGTGGGTGGCGGGGCCCGCCACGTGGTATTCCGTGTGGTGGATGCCCAGGCTCTGGCAGGTCCAGTCGGCCAGCAGCGCCGCGCCGAGGCACGGGATCATGGCGCGGTACTGCACGCGGCCGACGGCCAGCACCTCCATGGCGAAGATCGCGCCGGCGACCGGTGTGCCGAAGACCGCGCCGAAGCCGGCGGCAACGCCCGCCATGAGGATGACCGGCGTGCCGTCGGCGTCGAGCCGCCACAGCTTGCCGAACGCGCTGGCCAGGCTGCCGCCCATCTGCACGGCGGTGCCTTCGCGGCCGGCCGAACCGCCGAAGAGGTGGGTCAGCACGGTCGAGACGAGGATCAGCGGCGCCATGCGGAACGGCACGCCGCCGCCGGGCGTATGTATCTGGTCGATAAGGAGGTTGTTGCCTGCTTCGGTCGGGCCGCCCTTCCAAAGATAGACGAGGCCGATCAGCAAACCGCCGATGGGCAAAAGGAAGAGCAGCCATGGATATTGGAAACGCAAGGCCGTGGCTTCGTCGAGCGCCCACAGGAAGAGCGCGCAGGCGGCGCCGACCACCGCCGCCATGGGCGCGATGATGGCCGCCCAGCGCACGACGATGACGGCGTGACGAAAACGTTCGGTGACAAGTGAAAAATTGGCGCGCACGTTCCTGCTCCCTGCAAATAGCATTCGAGTAGGAATCATCAGCCCATCCCGTGGGCGGTTCGGCATGACGCCAGGCAGAAATCCATTACCTTAAGGCAATACCTGCCAAAGGTGGGCTTTGCGGTCAAGTGATTTTGAAGGCTTGGGGCCGTTGCGAGCGTGTTGAAACGGCGTATTCTCCTATCGTATTTTTACGCCGCGCCGCTTTACCGTCCTGAAAACAAGTGCCTGTATTGCTGGGGAAACTCCGGTGAAGATTACCGATACTTTCATAACTGTCGCCGACGACTCGGGCGCCGTCATGGGCCGGGTGCCGCCGGCGCGCGATGCAGAGCGCACGATCGCCCGTCTGCACTACGATCTTTTGAGCGATCACCCTTATGAATTCGATCTCGATAGCTTCAATTTCGAGGTCTACTGCCTGAAAAACCATATCGCCCCCCAGCACCGTGACGCCCACCGTGCCGAATTCTTCGCTAAAGGCCATCCGTGCATGCGCGCCTCGCCGCTCACCAAGACCTATGGCTTCGGGGCGCACTATGACGGCGCGGGCCGTATCGCCATTTATCCGGTCGATTCAAGGGCCTATGCCAGGTTCCTGAGCGATGCCAACGTCCGGAAAGAACCGGCGATGCGGTCCAGGCGCGCCTCAGCCCAGACGGCAGGCGCGGACCCAGGCACCGGGCATCAGTTCGTCAAGCCGGCGGCTTAGGGTTTCCGCGTCTTCGTCGCTGTGGCAGAGCGCAAAGCACGTCGCTCCGGAGCCCGACATGCGGGCGAACGCGGTTTCCGGTTGGGCTTTCAGCATCGACAGCACGTCGTTGATTTCTGGCCTGAGCGCGATCGCCGGGGCTTCGAGATCGTTGCGCGTATTTTCAAGCGCCGCGATCAAGGCATTGGTGGAGGATATAGAAGAAAATAGCTGTTTTGCTTCGATGTTTTCGAAGATGCCTTGCGCGTCGTATTGGCGGAAAACGGCAGGGGTCGGGCATTCGATGCCGGGATTGACCAGTACGGCGGGCATCGCGGGAACAGACACGGAGGTCAGACGCTCGCCATAGCCTTCGGCTATCGACGCCCTGGCCCAAAGACACATGACGCCGTCGGCGCCGACGGCGGCGGCCAAGGCTTCAAGATCGCTATCCGGCATATCGGGCGCATAGGCCTGGCGAAGCAAAAGCAGGATGGCGCCGGCGTCGGCGCTGCCGCCGCCGATGCCGGAAGCCACCGGCAGAACCTTGGTCAGACGGATATCGGCGGACACCGTCAAGCCCGTCGCCTGCTCGAAGCGGCGGATGGCCTTGACGACCAGATTGCTTTCGCCGGCGTCAAGCCCCGGGGCAAACGATCCGTCGATGTGAACCTTAAGCTCATGGCCCGAAGGCTTTGGTTCCAAAGCGATTTCGTCACCGATATCGGCGAAGACGACGAGGCTCTGCAACGGATGATAGCCCTTGTCATCCGGTGCAGCGACATGGAGGTAAAGGTTGACCTTCGCCGGGGCGATCACTCGCTCGGTTTCGCCTTGGCCGGCGCCTTGTCGTTATAGGCGGTCGTTTCGGGCTTCGGGGCTTCCGCCGCCTTGGCGACGGCGGCCGAGGCGTCGAGCTTGGCCTTTACGGCCGCCAGCGTCTTGGGCGTGACGTTTTGCAGCGACAGGACGCGCTGCCATTCGTAACGCGCCTCGGCGGTGCGGCCCAAGGCCTTGTAGACATCGCCCAGGTGCTCGTTCACTTCAGGGTCGGCGGGCTCGAGCTGCGCGGCCTGTTCGACATAGCCCAGCGCCTGTTCATAGTCGCCGAGCTTATAGTAGCCCCAGCCGAGCGAATCGACGATGGCGCCCGAACGCGGGCTGAGCGACATGGCCTGGCGCACCAGGTCCATGCCTTCCTTGACGTGCAGGCCGCGGTCGATCCAGCCGTAGCCCAGGAAGTTCAGGATTTCCGGGCGCTGCGGATTGAGCGTCCTGGCCTTCTGGATCGCGGCCTCGGCCTTGTCCCAGTTGTCGGTGGCGTCGTAGGCGATGGCCGTTATAAACCAGGCCTGCCAGGTCATGTCGGCCTCGCCTTTCGCGGCGATGCGGTCGTTGATCACCTTGAGCGCGTCCTGGTCCTTGCCCTGGTCGTGCAGCACGTCGGCCTTTTCGACGGTCAGGGTCAGGTCGGCGGGGTTGGCCGTAAGGCCATCTTCGATCAGGGTCAGCGCCGTGTCGTTCTCGCCGCGAGCGCGCAGCGACCAGATACGGCGCAGGCCCGCTTCGGGGCCATACGGCGAACTGGCGGGAACTTCGGCCCAGGCGGCTTCGGCCAGTTCGGGCGCCTTCATGTCCTGCTCGGTCTGGCCGAGGAACAGGCGGGCCCGGTCGTTTGACGGATCGAGGTAAAGCGTCAGGCGCAGGTCGGCCAGCGCCATCTCGGTGTCGCGGTCGCCGGAATAGAGCGTCGCGGACATCAGCAGCGCCTGGGCGATGCTGGTCTTCAGGTCCGGCAGCGGCACGGGCTTGTAGCCGGGGCCGTCGAGGCGGGCGAGCGCCGCACGCGCCAGCGGATCGCCGGAGGTGTCGACCAGGGTCTTCCAGACGGCGCGGGCGTCGTCCTTGCGGCCCTGGCGTTCCAGGAATCCGGCATAGTCGGGGCCGAAGACGAGGCTGGCGGCACCGGGTTGATACAGGGCCTTGTATAGCGCGTCGGCTTCGTCAGGCTGCTTGCGGATTTCATAGATGCGCGCGCGTTCGGCCTTCAGCAGAAAGACGAGGAGCGCTCCGCGTTCCGAGGCGGCCAGGGTGGCGTCGCCCGACGAATCGAGCGCTTCGGTCCACTTGCCGGCCATGGCTTGGACGTAGGGCCGCATCAGGGCGGCGGTGCGTTCGTCGCCGCCGGCCTTGATGTAGGTGTCGAGGGCGGCCATGGCGGCCGGTGCATGGTCGTCGCGCACCGCGGTCGTCACGGTGACCAGCGTCGTCATCAGCTTGCCGGTGGGGCTGACCGATGCAGCCGCCGGGCCTTTCGGTATCAGGCGCTGGGCCGTGTCGATGTCGCCGTTGAGGATGGCGACCAGGAAAGCCTTTTCACGCAGGTCGGAATCGTCCGGATCGGCGTCGGAAGCTGCCGTCAGCGACTGCGAGGCCGTCTTGACATCGCCCATGTTCATGGCGAACCGGCCGACCAGGAATTGCGCATAGGGGCTGACGGGGCGCGCGGCGACATGCAGCACCGGGGCGGCACGGGCGGTCGAGGTCGAAGCGGCGGCGGGCTGGACGGCCAGGCCGAGGGCGACGGCCAGGGCCGCCAGACTTACCAAACGCATTTTCACAGTGAAAGACCTGCCTTCAAAAAGAGGTAAGCACCACCCAACAGCAAAAGTCTTAACCCATCTTTACATGTTTGGATAGTTGGGACCGCCGCCGCCTTCGGGTGTCGTCCACACGATGTTGTTGGTCGGATCCTTGATGTCGCAGGTCTTGCAGTGGACGCAGTTCTGGGCGTTGATCTGCAGGCGCGGTTCACGCGTTTCCAGGCCGACGATCTCGTACACCCCCGCCGGGCAGTAGCGTTGCGCGGGCTCGGCGTATTTGGCGAGATTGATGTCGATCGGGATGCGCGGATCTTTCAATTTCAAATGAACCGGCTGGTCTTCCTCGTGGTTGGTCGAGGAGATGAAGACCGAGGACAGCTTGTCGAAGGTCAGCACGCCGTCATATTTCGGATAGGCGATGGGCTTGCATTCGGCCGCCGGACGGATCGAATGGGCGTCGCTCTTGCCGTGCTTCAGCGACCCCTGCCCCGTCAGAAGGCTGAAGCCGCCGAGCAGGTTGGTGAAGGTCATTTCGACGCCGCCGATCAGCGTGCCCAGCGTGGTGCCGAACTTCGACAGGATCGGCTTGACGTTGCGGACGAGCTTGAGCTCCTTCTTTATGTCCGAATGGTCGTAGGCGGTCTGGTAGCCTTCGAGCACGCGCGGCGCATTCCCGGAATGAATCGCCTTGAAAGCGGCGTCGGCGGCCAGGATGCCGCTCTTGATCGCGTTGTGGCTGCCCTTGATGCGCGGCACGTTGACGAAGCCGGCCGAGCAGCCGATCAATACCCCGCCCGGGAAGGCCAGTTTGGGCACGGACTGATAGCCGCCTTCGTTGATGGCGCGCGCGCCATAGGCGACGCGCTGGCCGCCTTCGAGCGTGTCGCGGATCATGGGGTGCAGCTTGAAGCGCTGGAACTCGTCGTAAGGCGACAGGTACGGGTTCTGGTAGTTCAGGTGAACGACAAAGCCGATCGTCACATAGTGGTCGCCGAAGTGATAGAGGAACGATCCGCCGCCGGTCTTGTCGTCGAGCGGCCAGCCGAGCGTGTGCTGGACCAGGCCCGGCTTGAACTTGCCGGGCGCGACCTTCCACAGCTCCTTGATGCCGAGGCCGTATTTCTGCACGTCGCAGTCGGCGTCAAGGTTGAACTTGCGGATGACTTCGCCGGACAGGGAGCCGCGCGCGCCCTCGGCGAAGAAGGTGTATCTGGCGTGCAGTTCCAGCCCGGGCTGGTAGTCGGGCTTGTGGTGACCGTCCTTCGAGACGCCGAAGACACCGGCGACCACGCCCTTGACCGCCCCGTCGGCGTCGTAGAGCACTTCCGAGCACGCCATGCCGGGATAGATTTCGACGCCCAGTCCTTCGGCCTGCTCGGCCAGCCAGCGGGCGAGGTTGCCGAGGCTGCCGACATAGCAGCCGTGGTTGTCCATATAGCCGGGCTTGGGCAGCCACGAGATGTCCATCGACCCTTGCGGCCCGAGATAGATGAACCGGTCGGCGGTGACGGGCGTATCGAGGGGCGCGCCGCGTTCTTTCCAGTCCGGGAACAGCTTCGACAGGCCGGACGGATCGATGACGGCGCCCGACAGGATGTGCGCGCCGATTTCGGAGCCTTTTTCCAGCACCGCCACCGTGATCTCGGCGCCGGCCTTCGCGGCCTGCTGCTTCAGCCGGATGGCGGTCGACAGCCCGGCCGGGCCGCCGCCGACGATGACAACGTCGTATTCCATCGACTCGCGTGTCTCAGCACCCGTATCCGCCATAGGGTCATTCTCCTGACCGGGCGCGCCCGGCTTCTTGTTATGGCGAGGCCCCTGGCCTCTTTTGTTTTGAACTTTGCCGCCGGAATGCCTATGACATCCCGGCACCGAATATTGTGAGTCACCCCGTCCCGCCCATGGTCCCGACCGACGAAACAGCTTCAAGCGACGCGATCCGAGAGCTTGAAAGCTACCTCGCCTTCCTGGCCGACCATGACCTGGATGAGGTTTACGAAGCTGAGCCTCTTAATCGGACTCTCGCGGAAAATAAACCGCATTTCCCGCGTGCCGTGGCGGCAGGATCGCAAATCCCTGTGACAGGTGTGGCCGCGGCGCCGCAGACCGTTGTGCCGCTCAACGGCCTGAGGCCGCAAAGCCTTGCCAATCTTGACCTCGGGGCAGCGATTCACGAGGCGAAGCAACGCGTCGCCCATGTGCGCTCGTTCGACGAGCTTTATACCGAAGTCGACGCCTTCCAGGCCATGCCGATGCGGCATGAGGGTGCCAGATCGCTGGTGCGTTTCCGCGGGGCCGACGCGCCGAAGCTGCTGGTCGTGGGCGAAATTCCCGATGCGGACGAGGACGCGACCGGTGTCGCCTTTGCCGGCAAGCCCGGCGCGCTGATCGACCGGGCGCTGACGGCGGCGGGCGTGTTCGACGTGACGATGCTGGCGCCATGCGTCTTCTGGCGGCCGGCCGGCGGCCGGCCGCTGACATCGGAAGACACCAGTCTCAACGCGCCCTTCCTGCATGCCTTTATCCGGCTGGCGGCGCCGCAGGCCATTCTGCTGCTCGGCGCCTCGGCCGTGATCAGCGTGCTCAACCTGGACCAAAGCCTGTCGAAGCTGCGTGGCCGCCCCGTTAGCTATACCGAGGGTGGAAATTCGCTGCCCACGGTCGCAACCTATTCCCCGGCCTTCGTGTTGCGGCAGCCGGGATGCAAGGCGCATCTGTGGCGCGACCTGCTGCAAGTCCTTGAACTGGCTGAGCTTTAGGCTGTCCTCAAGCGCTTGTGATACAACCGTCAGGGCATTTTGAGTTGCCTGTGATGCAATGCACACATAAATTTCCGATAAGGACGGATGGTAATGCAATCCTTGCGGCATTGCCTCGGCGTTAATCTTTGATAAAGTCCTTGTGTTAGGTTTCGGTTTTCCACGGCCCTGAGGTACTGTTTTGACTGTAGCCCACCGCCTGCTTTCCGGCTCACCCGGCGTCCGACAGGGACGTATCGGCGTAGCGTCGCTGTTCGGCGCCAGCCTTTTCGCCCTCGCCCTTGCGGCTTCGCCAGTCTGCGCGAAGGAAACGCACAAGGCCGAGGCCGAAAAGGCCGCGAGCAAGACGCACAAAAGCACGAAGACCGCCGACGCCGGCGAGGAAAAGTCGTCTAAAGCCTCGGGCAAGAAGACGACGAAGCTGGCCGCGTCCGATGACGACGACACTTCGAAAAAGACCCGCAAGTCCGGAACGGCAAAGGCTGCGGACGAAGAGGACAGCGGCAAGGGCAAGAAGGGCGGCAAGCTGGCCGAGGCCGAAGCCGCCAAATCGTCGAAGAAGGGCAAGTCGAAGACTGACCTGGCCGACGAAGATTCCCCCAAGGCCAAAGGCAAGCACGGCAAGTCGAGCGACGTCGCGTCCGATGACGACGACGCCCCCAAGGCTAAGGGCAAGCGTGGCAAGACAACCGAGATTGCCTCGGACGACGATGCCCGTCCCGCCAAAAAGGGTTCAAAGGCCGCCGAGCTGGAAGCAAAGGCTCAGAAGACCGTAAAGGGCAAGCACGGCAAGACCGAGCTGGCGTCCGACGATGACGACGCGCCCGTAAAGAAGGGCTCGAAAAAGGCCGAGGCGGCCGAAAAAGGAAAGCACGGCAAGACTACCGAGCTTGCCGATGACGACGCCAGGCCGGCAAAGAAGGGGTCTAAGAAGACCGAAGTCGCGTCGGATGACGACGACGCGCCGAAAGCCAAGGCTGCGCCTGCCGCCCCTGCCCCGGTCAAGGCGGCCGTGGTGAAGGTCGCGGTCAGGACCGTGCCGGCGCAGAAGGCCTCGACCTTCCCGATTTCGCTGGCGTCGCTGGCGACCTCGTTGCAGCGCCTGCCGCAATCCCTGTTCAACCAGCCCGGCCAGCAGACGGTCGCCGTCGCGCCTGTGCCGGTAAAAATGAACACTGCGCCCGTGCCTTATGCGCGTATCCGCACCCAGAATGTCAACACGACCGGTGTTCTGACTCAGACCGACGCGCAGCTGTACCAGGCGGCCTTCGCCCAGATCGACGGCAGCGACTATGACGGCGCCGAGGCGACCCTGGCCCAGGTCAACGATCGCTCGCTGGTCGGTTATGCCGAATATCACAAGCTGTTCAGCGGCGGTTATTCCGCCACCTACGAAGAACTGACGGCCTGGCTTTCGCAGTACGGCGACCAGCCCGTCGCCATGAAGGTGTGGACCCTGGCCAAGCGCAAGAAGCCGGCCGGTGCCCCCGATCCCGCCTTCCCGTCGCTTGTCGGCAACCAGGCCGTGGCCGCCGCCAATGTTATCGCACCGGCGGCCGTGCAACTGTCCGGCACGGGCAGCCTGACGCCTTCGATGAAGGCGGACTACAATCCCGGTGCGCCGCAGCTCGACACTGCCGATTCCGACCTGACGCCGAAGTCGGCGCGGTCCGCCTATAATAACGGCCAGATGGAACAGGCGGTCACGCTGGCGCGCAAGATCGGCGACCACTGGGTGGCCGGCCTCGCCGACTGGCGCCTGAAGCGCTACGACCAGGCCATGGCCGAGTTCAAGTTCGTCGCCACCGACCCCAGCCGCAATGCCTGGAGCCAGTCGAGCGGCGCCTATTGGGCGGGCCGCTGCGCGCTCAAGCTGAACGACAGCGCCGGCGCCGACACCTATTTCAAGATCGCCGCCAGCTTCCCCTTCACCTTCTACGGCCTGCTGGCCGAGGCGCGCCTGGGCGTGACGCCGGCTGTGGCCCTGGCCAAGAAGGGCCTGCCGCCGACCTTCCAGGGCACGGCCCGCGACGCCCTGACCGCCAGCCTGGACGACGACTTCGCCTGGGCCAAGGATAATACGCAGGCTCGCCGTCTCAATGCCCTTGTCCAGATAGGCCGTACCGGCGACGCCCAGGTCGAGTTGCAGACCGCCATGCAGAAGGCCAGCGACGATACGGCGCGCGACCACTGGATGGCGCTGGCCGCCTACAACAATATCCCCGTCAGCCAGCTGACCAGCTCGGACCGCCTGTTCAACGCCTCGCTCTACCCCATCCCGGCCTACAAGCTGCGTGATGACGGCGGCGTCGACAGCGCCCTGGTCTATGCCTTCGCCCGCAAGGAATCGAAGTTCAACGCCAATGCCCGCAGCTATGCCGGTGCCTATGGCCTGCTGCAGCTGATGCCGTCGACGGCGGCCCTGGTCGAGAACGATCCGAGCTTCAATTCGAAGCCGTCGAAGCTGCTCAAGCCCGCGACCAACCTGCGCGTCGGCCAGAAGTACATCCAGCGCCTGATGGATTCGAAGCCGGTCGGTGGCGACCTGCTGCGCACCATCGCCGCCTATAACGGCGGCCCGGGTGTCGTGAAAGACGCGGTCAATTCGCTGGGTCCCGATGCCGACGCCCTGCTGGTCATGGAATCGATCCCTGTGGCCGAAACCCGGCAATATGTCGAGGAAGTCGCCGCCAACTACTGGATCTATCGTCAGCTGATGGGCAAGGAGACGCCCAGCCTGAACCAGGCGGCCGGCGACGCCAGGATCATCGATCCGACCGTCGACGCCGATCCGCGCGACGTGGCGATGGCCGACACGGACGACCAATAGGTCTTGATGATCAAAGCTTTAGAGGGAAGTCCTAAGCCAGCCGCTTGACCGGCGGCTTTGGGGGGATGCCCAGCAGGTACAGGCCGAATTGCAGGGCGCGGCCGGCCGTGCCGATCGCCCAGCCGCGCGCCTTGAAGCGCGTGGCCGAGGTGCCGAGCGACACCGGAATGGGCCGCAGGCGCGCGCGGCCGAGGCTCATCGAGAGCGCGACCTCCTCAAACGCCGTCTGGTCCTTATAGCCGCCGACGCAGTCGTACAGGGCGCGCGAGATCAGCATGCCGTGGTCGCCGCTGGGCAGGGCCAGGAAACGGGCGCGCAGCGCGACGAATTCGCCCCACAGCTTGGCCAGAAGCGACGGCTCTTCGAAACGGATATGGAAATAGCCGGCCTGGGCAGGGAAGTTGCGCACATGGCTGTCGACAGGATCGAGCCAGCCGTCGCCGAGCTGCGAATCCGAATGCAGGATCATCAGCCATTCGCCGCGCGCTTCGCGGCAGCCCTGCCAGAGTTGCAGGCCGCGCGCCGCGTCCGCCTGGACGACGCGGCAGCCGGTGGATTCGGCGATTTCGAGGGTTGCATCGGTCGATCCGCCGTCGACGATCACCACCTCCTTGATCAGCCCTTCGACAACGCCCGGCATCAGGGCGGTCAGGGTACGGACCAGATGGTCTTCGGCATTGAGGGTCGGGATGACGACGGAAATCACGGACGCTACTTTCTTTTCAATTCTTGAAGCTCGGCCTTTTGGCCTCTGGTTCCCGCTATAACACGAGTCCCCGGACACGGGAATCTACCGCGAAAAAATCGCCACCAGTTCGACGTGGGAGGACCACAAGAACTGATCGATCGGGGTGACCCTGTCCAGCGAAAATCCGGCGGCGGTCAGGATTTTTGCGTCACGGATGAAGGTTGTCGGATTGCAGCTGACGCCGACCACGCGCGACACGCCGGACTGGGCGATTTCCGTGGCCTGGGCTTCGGCACCGGCGCGCGGCGGGTCGAATACCACCGCGTCCAGGCCCTTCATTTCCGGGGCCAGCAAGGGGCGGCGGAACAGGTCGCGGACTTCGGGTACGATCGCTTTCAGGCCCGGCGCCGTGGCGATGGCGGATTTCAAAGCACCGACGGCCCCGGCAGCGCCGTCCGCCGCCTTGACCGAAGCGACCTCGGCAAGGGGAAAGGTAAAGGTGCCTGCGCCGCAGAACAGATCGGCGACCGACCTTGCTCCCCTCACCGCCTCGACCACAAGCCGGACCATGTCGGCTTCGGATTTGGCCGAGGCCTGGAGGAACGAGCCCGGCGGCAGGGCGACCTGGGCGCGGCCGAAGGTGACGCGGGGCTTGCGCACTTCATAAAGGATGTCGTCGCCCATGGTGACCCGGGCGAAGTCGGCCTCACCGGCGATCATGGCGATCTGCATGCAGGCGTCGGCCGACAGGCCTCCGCTTTTCAAACGTTCGACGCCGGAAATGTCGATATCGAGCCCGGTCTGCGAGGCGGTGACGTGCAGGATCGGCGCGGACTTCGGATGCTCGAACAGGCCGCGCGCCATTTCCTTCAGCTGCGGCAGGGCGCGGACGATGGCGGGGTCGGCGATCGGACATTCGACGATCGGCACCAGCGACCATGAGCGGCGCATCTTGTAACCGATCTCAACGGCGGCATCCTTTTTGGCGCTCACCTTGCGCGCGTGCAGGCCGACGCGGCGGCGTGAGGCAGGGGGCGTCGTCAGAATCGGAGCGACGTCCGTCTCGATACCGGCGCGCTTCAGCTGGACCTCGACGACTTCACGCTTCCACGCGCCATAGGCATCCATGTCCCAGTGCTGGAGCGCGCAGCCGCCGCATGTCGAAAAGTGGCGGCACGGCGGGGTGACGCGCTCGGGGCTCTGTCGGAGGACCTCAAGGACCTCGACGCGCTCCTTGCCGTCCTTGTCGCGGGTGGTTGCGGCGCGGACGCGTTCGCCCGGCAGGGCCAGGGGCACGACGCGGCCGTCCGCTGTCAGGCCGTCGCCTTGGAATCCTACCTTGTCGATATCGGCTTCGAATTCGGTCACGCGCATTTTTCCGTGGTATAAGGAGCGGTTCGCTTACGCCAAGTCCCGCGAAAATCAACCCATTTTCGCCGCAATGGCTTTATAAGCGTAACCGTGGGGCGTACGATTCGGAGCCGGGTCGGCTACGCCGGAGAGAGCTAGGGAGATATCATATGTCCAAGAAAACCGTTCTGAGTGCCGTTGTGGCCGCCATTGCCGTGACCAGCCTGGTCGCAGGCTCCGTGCCGTCGGTGGCGCTGGCCAAGCACAAGACCGCCGCCCAGATCCAGGCCGAAAAGGACGCCCGCCTGCGTCGCGAGGAAGAGGCCAAGGCCGCCTGCGAGCAGGAAAAGAAGGACAGCAAGAACAAGGGCGCCGTCATCGGCGCCGTGGCCGGCGCGGTCGGCGGCAACGTCATTTCCGGCAAGAAGAGCAAGGGCATGGGTACCATCGCCGGCGCGGTCGTCGGCGGCGTTGTCGGCGCCAAGATGGGCAAGGACAAGGTGAAGTGCTGATTTGGGTTAAATAAAAAACCCTATCGCTTCCTTACGCCGCTCCGCATCGCCGGGGCGGCGTTTTCATGTCCGGTTCATTAACCAAGTCCTAGCCTCGCGATATGGAAGGCGCGGCATCGGGCCGTGCCCTGGATCGGAGGAACAGTCATGAGTCCGTCCATTCTAAAGCCCGCCCTGGCCGCGACCGCCCTTCTCGCTGCCGCCGTACCCGTGGCGGCGCTCGCCAACGGGACCTGCGCGCCTGCCAGGACCGTCCACAAGGTCAAGGCCGTACACCGGGTCGCCGTCCGTCCCGTCAGGACCGTCCGCACCCGCACCGTCGTCCGGTACGTTGCTCCGCCCGTGCGCACCGTGGTGGTCTATCGCACGCATCCGCGGCCCATCTACCGTCCCGTGACCTATGTCCGCGCCGCGCCCGTCGTCTATACGCGCTACGGCCACGACTATGTCCGTCATGATTACTACGGCTACCGTCATCACTGGCGGCATTATGACTGGCATGACGACGGCCCCTATTGAGGTCTTAGCGGGCAGCGTCCTTTATGAAAATTTTGGCGCTGCCCGGGGCCTTCGACATTTCGCGCCCTCGCGAATAACCGGAATGTCGCTGCGTTAACCACAGTTTTGCGTTTCCACCTGCCGGGCCGCCTGCCGAAAGCGGCCATTTTCCGGAGACGACCATGTCCGCACGTATTTCCGTTATGGCCGGCCTGGCTGCGGCCGTTCTGATGGCCGCCTCGCCCGTCCTGGCGCAAGGCATCTATGACGACGATGACGACAATTACCGCCCGCCCCTGGCCGGCGCAGACATTTCGCACGACTATCTGCGCAACTATTACTACGACTACGAAGGCACGCCGCCCCGGGACCCGCGCGTCGGGGAACAGGAAGGTTGGCGCGAGGGCACGCTGCACACGCCGCCGCGCGGATGGTGGAGCCGTTGCGGCTGCGGCTCCAGAGGCTACTGGCACGGGCGCTGGTATGACCGGCCGCCGCTCTATGACTATGGCGAGCGGACGTTCAACCGCGTCGAACTCGATCATCGCACCCAATACGAATACCGCTGGCCGCATCGCGACTGGTGACGGCTTATCCCTGCCTTACGGCTGGGAAGGCCATGCGGATGTCATTCTTGCGCCGGCGGGCCTAGGATCGGACATATGAATGAACATGAATGGAACGCTCAAATGCCGTTCATGTTGCGGGGGTTACCATTGTTTTCAAGATAGCGGCCCCGTCCGGCCGCTCCTGGATTTAGGAGACCCGTCATGATGAAGTACAAAGTCCTCACCCTGTCCCTGCTGGCCGCCGGCGCTGCCGCCGTGGCCATTCCTGCCGTAGCCTCGGCCGACTGCGTCCGCCGCAGCGATGCCGGCGCAAACGGTGCTGTCGTCGGCGCCCTGGCCGGCGCGGCCATCGGTAACGGCACGTCCGGCCGCCATTCCCGCGGCACCGGCACCGTAGCCGGCGCCCTGCTCGGTGCCGCCGTCGGCTCGTCGATCGCCCGCGGCAACACGCACTGCGACTACGGCTATTACGACGACGGCCGCCGCTACGACGACCGCTACAGCTACAACAACGACAGCTATTACGACGATCCGGGCTATTCCTACGGCGAAGACGTCTACGTGGCGCCGCGCCCGGTCTATCGTGAGCGCGTCTATGTCGAGCCCTACCCGTCCTACGGCTATTCGCGCCGGGTCTATGTCGAGCCCCGCTATTACCACTATCGTCACTACCGTCACTGGTAGACCTGAAATCCCCCTCCTGGGAAGCTAACTGGGCACCCTCTCTTCCAGAGGGTGCTCTTTTTTTTCGCCCGTTGGGAGAACGCGGTTTCCCCAGATGAACGAAGATGAACGAAGTTATCAAACTCCGTTCATGTTCGATTATCTATACGTGGACTCATCAAAGGCAGGACGACATGCCCGGCCGGGAACAGGATGAGAGGACTGACAATGCCCAAGATGACGTTCAAGATCGCCGCCGTGGCCGGGCTGACCATGGCAATGCTGCTGCCGGCCATCGCCAATGCCGAAAGCTGCTATGACCGCAAGAAGGACAACCAGGCGACGGGCGCCGTGGTCGGCGCGGTCGCCGGCGGCGCCATCGGCAATGCCACGTCGGGCCGCCATAGCAAGGGCACGGGCACCGTGCTGGGCGCCGTCGTCGGCGCGGCGGTCGGTGCCTCTGTCGGCAAGAACGGCACCAAGTGCCATTACGACTATGATCGCTATGATGACCGGTACGATCGCCACGACGATCGCTGGGATCGCCGCGACGACCGCCGCGATGATCGCTGGGACCGCCGGGACGATCGCCATGATGACCGTTACGACCGCGACCATAACTGGTAAGCCGCTTCATCCGTTACATGAAAAAACGCCCGGAGATATCTCCGGGCGTTTTGCTTTTTTGCGATAAGGGTCCGCCTATTTCTTTTTTCGCCAGGCCAGGACCGTAGAGGCGTAGTAGTTCCATACGCTGCTGGCCAGGACGGCGATGACGCCGGCCACGCGATAGTCCAGGTACTGCTTGAGGAACAGGGCCAGGAAGAAGCTGATAACCGCGCCCAGCGAACAGGCGACATAGAAGGCCAGCAGGCCGCCCAGCACCGCCAGGCCCTTCAGGCGCTTGTCGCGGAAGGTAATGAAGTTGTTGACGAAGAAGTTCGTCGTCATCGAAATCCAGATCGCCAGGCCGTAGCTGAGCGCGTCGTCCGGCAGCCAGCGATAGCGGTACAACGGCGAGGCTTGTCCGCGGAAGATGTGGTGGCCGGCAATCAGCACCGCCAGATAGACGAAGACGCCCGTAACGCCGACGCCGGCGAACAGGACGAAACGTGCCGGCAGCAGGCCGCCCGTGGCCTTTTCGACCAGCAGGGCACCGAGGTCGAGCACGACGCGGATATCGAGTTTCGATTCGCCACCCTGGCGCTGGCGCAGGGACGCCTTCACCTCACCGAATCGCGGCTTGGTTTTCGCGGAAGCCGCGACATCCACCAGGATCTTGAAGCCCACGCCGGCCAGGCGCGGCCGCGCCGATTCGTAATATTCGCGCGTCATCATGAAGCAGCCCGACAGGGGATCGGTCAGCGGCACCTTCAGCACCAGGCCGGTCGCGGCGGTGGCGGCCTTGGACCCAAGGTCGCGGAACCACGACAGGCCGGTGTTGACCTCACCGATGTAACGCGACGCGCAGACCAGGTCCTTGTCGCCCTTCATGATCATCAGCGCCAGGGCGCGGATGGCCTGGGGATCGTGCTGGCCGTCGCCGTCCATGACGCCGAGGTAGCGGCCCTGGGCGATGTCCCAGCCCTTGATCGCGGCAGACGACAGGCCGCGTTCGTCATAGCGCACATGAAGGCGCACATTCGGCCGGGTCTTCGCCAAGTCGAGCACTTCGGCCTGGGTGTTGTCCTGGGAATTGTCGTCGACCACGACGATCTCGTGGTTGATGTCGGCCAGGGTCGTACAGATCTCGTCGATGACGCTGCGGATGGCCGCGCCTTCGTTAAGGGTGCAGACGATGAGGCTGAGATCGGGTGTTGTCCGTACGCCACCTTTGGGTTGATCAGACACGGGATCGTTCAAAAAAGAACTCCTAATTCAATCCTGTAACACGCGGGACAAACTAAGGCCTACCGGCCCTTCTACCCCGAAAAGGCTTCTCACGGCGGATCGGGACAACAATCCTGCTCCATAATCTGTACGCTTCGACTTTACAATGGAGAAACTGATGGGGGTCGAAAGCCGCTCATCATGGCCCATCACCCGGGGTTGGTGGGCCAGCGGACAGGCGCGTTTTGCCTGCCTCTTACCCCTGGCCTTCGGCGTCCTGGCCAAGCTCAAACATCCGGACGGCCTGTTCAGCGAATATCGCACGGTCGCCTGCGCCGGGATTCACGCCAATGCCGGGGATGGTTTCTACAGCCGCACCCTGACCTGCGCGGGCGAACATGTCCCCTCCTTCGTCTACCTGCCCGATATTGCCCGCATCGCCGGCCGCATCATCGCGGCGATCGGGGAGCCGGGTTTCCTGCTCGTCTATCTGTGCCTGACCATTCTGAGCGTGGCGGCCCTGATCAGCGTGCCGCTGTTCTCGGCCCTGGTGCCCGGCCGTTGGCAGGATCGCCTGCCTTTCGGGGCCCTGGTGGCCGGCGGCGCCGTCCTGGTCGGCAATATCGCGGTCATCCTCCATGGCGCCATCCTGATGGCCGCGCTGCTCTTCGAAACGGCGCCGTGGCTGCTGATCGGCGCGGTCGTCCTGGCCGCATGGATCAAGCCGGTCTTCCTGACGGCCCTGGTGATTCCCCTGATCATGGATATGCCGTGGCGCCGGAAGATCATGATGATCGGCGCGGGCGCGGTCCTGGGGCTTTTGCCGACCGCTGTGTTCGCCGCCACCGGCGGCGGACTGGCCCGGCAGTGGCTGGACCTGCTGAGCTATTTCGTGTGCGACGTGACGCCCGGCAAGGGGCTGCTCGGGTGGCTGCAATGGGCGGGGATCAACGGCCGTTCGCCGCTCGCGCAAGGCGCGTGGGTGGTATTCGCCGCGGCCCTGCTGGCCTGCGGGCTGTTGTTGCCCAGGGCGTTGCGGTTGACCTCGGCCGAGCGCATCTGGCTGGGCCTGGCCGTCGCCACCCTGCTCGTTCCGCGCATCATGGCCGAGGACGTCTTCCTGGTCGGCCCCGGCCTGCTGGCGGTGGCGCGCAATGCCCGGCGTCTGTTGCCCGCTTCGACGGCCTTTGAGGCGCGGGTCCTGCGGAGCGGTTCCGGCATCCTGCATGGCCTGTGCGGGATCGCGCTGCTCGGCGGCCTGACGGGCCTGGGCGATGTCGCCGTGCCGTTGGCCCTGCTGGGTTTCAGCCTTTACCTGCTGTTCGCCGGCCAGGTCGCCGCGCGGCAATGGGCGGCGGCGGTCCTGCCACAGCTTGTCCCCGCGAAGCTTACGGAGGCGGCGGAATGAAGGACGCCCTCAGCTTTATCGGGAACCGGACGCGGACCTGGAAGGGCCAGTTGGTCTTTCACCTGATCTTCCTGTTTCCGATCCTCGGTGCGGTCCTCAGCCGGCTGGGCAAGCACCGCCATCTGCTCAACGATTACGACGCGCTGGCCTGTGGCGCGTGGTCGCTGGCCCGCGGGCTTTCGCCCTATGCCCGCCATCCGGTGTGCCCGGGCCTCGATCCGGCGGCCTATGTCTACGCGCCGCAGGTCGGGCTGGCTTTCCGGCCCTTTATCGAGGCGTTCGGGCTTGAGGGATCGCGCCTGGTGTGGCTGATTCCGCTGGTTCCGATGATGGGCGTACTTATATGGTATGCCCTGTTCAAGGCCATGCCGCGCGCGCCGTACGCATTGCGGCTGATGTCGCTGGCGGCGATCGCCGGGTCGATGGTCACCTGCGGCAATGCCGGATTCGTGCTCAACGGCCTGATCGTGTTGTGCGCGTTGAATCTGAAAAGATCGCAATATCCCTTTATCATTGCTGTGCTTTTGGCCGCTATGATAAAGCCCGCCATGCTGACATGGCTGTTCGTGCTGATGGTCGACGATCGGCGCTGGCTGTCGCGGATTGCCGCGACCGCCGTGGCCGCCGTGGCGGGGCTGGCGATCGTCGGCTGGATGATGACGACCGCCGGACCGTTGACGCCGCAATGGCATGCGCTCCTGGGCACGATCCTGCACGAACAGCCGGGGGTCGCCTTCTTCTCGTACTCGAACCTGATCGGGCTCGATCCCGGTTCACCGCTGACCCTGGTCCTGCTGGCCCTGTTCATGGGTGTGCTGGCCCTAAGCGGCCTCGTCCTGGCCGAAGGCGCCGGCCTGTCGCGGGATGAGCGCATCGTACTCGGCATCGGCATGGCGCAACTGCTCAATCCGCGCCTGATGGACTACGACATGTTGACCCTGGCGCCGTTCGTCGCCCTGCTGGTCATGCTGGCGAAGGACCATGGATCCCGCGCCTATAGCTGGATGAGCTGGGTCTTTGCCGGAACGCTGATCGGCTGCGTCGCGACCAATATCGTCGAGTTGCCGCTGCTGCACCGCGCGCCGGTCACGGTCTTCGTCTATTGCGGCATGACGGTGGCTTTGGCGTTGCTGACGTTGCGTCGGCACCGCGCCACGATCCAGGCCTTTGTCAGTAAGGCTGTTTCCTTAAGCCCCAGTAGTAGAGCTGCTTCTTGATGCGGCGCGACCACTTGGCCAGGCGGGCCTTGGGGCGTGCCGGCATGGTCGGGTCGGTGACGTTGCGGCCGCCGCCGATGTGACGGGCGATCCCCGGCAGCAGGAAGGCCATGGTCTGCCCGCTGTCCTTCTTGATGATGGCCGACATCTGGTCGGGCATGACGCGGGCGAACGGCTTGAAGCGGTGATACAGCTCGGTCTTGAACAGGCCGGGATTGGGCGACCAGCCGAAGAATTCGACATGGGCGTTGGCGCGCATGTGCGCCAGGTCGTGGCCGTTGACGGTCATCGGGTCGGAATGGCGGCGCCACTTGCCGCGAATTTCATCGAAGGCGCGGACGCAGACCTGGGCGACGCCTGGCTCTTCCAGCGCCTTCATGGCGGTGTCCCAGTCGACGGGCGCGTCGGTCACCCAGTCGTCTTCGAGGTGGAAGATGTAGGGGGTTTCGACGGCGCTATAGAGGCGGTCGAGCGAGGCCATCAGGCCGGTGCGGCCCTCTCCCGTCAGGATGGTCGCTTCGGGCATGCGCTTTCTGACGGCCTCAATGACGGCTTCATCACCGGAATCTTCGTTGATCAGGTAGCGGCCGCCGCTGTTGAAGCTCTGGAAGGCCTTCAGCGTCTGGTCGAGCAGGTCGAGCCGTCCGCACGACGTGATGGTGACCGTGACCGAGTCCGGAATGGGCTTTGCCGCCATCTTGCGCTGTCTCCGAAGGGGTTCGTTATGTGGTTAGCACGGTGGATGGCGGGGGCTCAAGCGATCTTGCACCTCCCCGTTTTCGAAGAAAATGGGGAGAGCGGGGCGGCCCGTGCCGGACCGCGAGCGAAGCGAGGGGTGGTGGGGTTTCTTGCTTTCCCTTTTGACAACGACGGTAAGAAAGCAAGAAACCCCACCACCACCCTGCGCTAACGCTCCGGGCGGTCCCCCTCCCCATCGCTACGCGACGGGGAGGTGCAACTACATCGCTGCCGTAAGTCGATTGAGCGCCGCCGAAAGCTTGGCTTTGCCGGCTTCGGCGTCGCGGAGGCGTTCGCGGTTTTCCTCGATGACCTCTTCCGGGGCGCGTGACACGAAGGCCGGGTTGTCGAGCTTCTTGCGCACGGCGTCGATGTCCTTGTCGAACACGGTCAGCTCCTTGCGCAGGCGCGCCTCTTCGGCCTTGATGTCGATGAATTCGGCGATCGCCAGGTGCGCGGTCGCTTCGCCGGCCACGAACGGCACCGCGCCAGCCGGAGCCGTCTCGCCTGCCTTCACCTCGGACACGCGGCCGAGGAAGGTGATCAGGTCGTTGTGGCGCGTCAGGCGCGCCGACGACACGTCGCCCGCACCGGTCAGGGTCAGCGGCACGCGCGCCGAGCCCGGCACGTTCATTTCGGAACGGATCGAACGGATTTCGCCGACCAGGTCGATCAGCCAGTTGATCTCTTCATCGGCCTCGGCGTCGATGGCCGATGCATCGAAGCGCGGCCATTGCGCCGACATCAACATGCCCTCCCCGCCCGTCTGTTGCCACAGCTCTTCGGTGATGAAGGGCATGACCGGATGGAGCAGGATCATCGCCTGGTCGAGCACCCAGGCCGTCATGGCGCGGATCTCGGTCTTGGCGGCTTCGTCCGACCCGTTGAGGATCGGCTTGGCCAGTTCCAGGTACCAGTCGCAGAAGACGTTCCAGATGAACTTGTAAAGCGCGTTGGCTGCCACGTCGAAGGCGCAGGCCTCGATGGCTTGCGTCACGGCCGCGTTGACCTTCTGCACCTCGCCGCGAATCCAGCGCGAGAGGGTCAGCTTGACGCTGGCCGGATCGAAGCCGGCGACGCGCTGGCATTCGTTCATGCCGCAGAAGCGCGTGGCATTCCACAGCTTGGTGCCGAAATTGCGATAACCTTCAATGCGTTGTTTCGCCAACTTGATGTCGCGTCCCTGCCCCGACATGGCGGTCAGCGTAAAGCGCAGGGCGTCGGCGCCGAATTCATCGACGATGGTCAGCGGGTCGATGACATTGCCCTTAGACTTCGACATCTTCTGGCCCTTCTCGTCGCGGACCAGGGCGTTGATGAAGACGCGCTGGAACGGCGCCTTGCCCGTGAAGTGCAGGCCCATCATCATCATCCGGGCGACCCAGAAGAAGATGATGTCGAAGCCAGTGACGAGCGTATGCGTCGGGTAGAAGCGGCGCAGATCGTCGGAGTCCTCCGGCCAGCCCATGGTCGAGAACGGCCAGAGCGCCGACGAGAACCAGGTGTCGAGCACGTCTTCGTCCTGGCGCAGGGCGACGCGTTTGCCATAGTGCGTTTCGGCTTCCGCCAGCGCTTCGGCTTCGTTGTCGGCGACGAAGACCTTGCCGTCCTCGGCGTACCATGCCGGAATGCGGTGACCCCACCACAGCTGGCGCGACACACACCACGGCTCGATATTGCGCATCCACTCGAAATAGGTCTTTTCCCAGTTGCGCGGCTCGAAGACGGTGCGGCCGTCCTCGACGGCCTTGATCGCTTCTTTCGCCAGTTCACCGGCGTTCACGTACCACTGGTCGGTCAGATACGGTTCGATGACGACGCCGGAACGGTCGCCGTGCGGCACCATGTGCTTGGTCTTTTCGATCTGCTTGAGCAGGCCGAGGCCTTCCATTTCGGCGATGATCGCCTTGCGCGCGGCGAAACGGTCCTGGCCGCGATAGGCTTCGGGCACGACGTCGTTGAGCGCGCCGTAAACGTCCATGATGTTGATGGCTTCCAGGTTCTGGCGCTTGCCGACCTGGAAGTCGTTGAAATCGTGGGCCGGAGTGATCTTGACCGCGCCCGAGCCCTTTTCGGGATCGGCGTATTCGTCGGCGACGATGGGGATGCGGCGGCCGACGATCGGCAGCGTCACGAATTTCCCGACCAGGCCCTTGTAGCGTTCGTCGTCGGGATGGACGGCGACGCCGGTGTCGCCCAGCATGGTTTCGGGGCGCGTCGTCGCCACGACGATATAGTCGCGAGTCTCGAAGGTCTCGTTGCCCTCCTCGTCCTTGACTGGATGCTGATAGGTAATACCGTCGGCCAGCGGATAGGCGAAGTGGTAATAGGCGCCGTCGACTTCCTTCTGCTCGACCTCGAGGTCCGAGATCGCCGTCTGGAAGTGCGGGTCCCAGTTGACCAAGCGCTTGTCGCGGTACATCAGGCCTTGCTTGTGCAGCGTCACGAAGACCTTGCGCACGGCGTCGGACAGGCCTTCGTCGAGCGTAAAGCGTTCGCGCGACCAGTCGCACGACGCGCCCATGCGGCGCAGCTGGCCGACAATGGTGCCACCCGATTCCGCCTTCCAGGCCCAGACCTTTTCAATGAACTTTTCGCGGCCCATGTCGCGGCGGCCGACATTGCCGGCGGCGGCCAGCTGGCGCTCCACCACCATCTGGGTGGCGATGCCGGCGTGGTCGGTGCCGGGCAGCCACAGGACCGCCTTGCCGCGCATGCGCTCGAACCGCGCCAGCACGTCCTGAAGCGTGTTGTTGAGCGCGTGGCCCATATGCAGGCTGCCCGTGACGTTGGGCGGGGGGATGACGATCGAGAAGCCCTCGCCGTCACCGGTCGGCGCGAAGGCCCCCGACTTTTCCCACATGGCGTAAAGACGCGGTTCAACGACGGATGGATCGAAAGTCTTTTCAAGCATGGTTCTGACGACGAATGACAAAAAGAAAAAAGAGCGGTGCATGGAAGCAGCCGCTCTTTAGCCGTTGCAGGCTAGGAAATCCATAGCGGAGACAGCCGTCTCCGCCTTCTTACCGACCCTGGCGCGACAGGCGCTCGACCTCGATGCGGACCTGCTCCTCGACGATGCGCGGCAGGTTCTCGTCGAGCCAGGCTTGCAGAAGCGGGCGCAGCAGGTCGCTGGTGACGTCTTCCAGCGTACGGTCGCTTTTCGGGACGCGGATCGCGCCGGTGAGCGCGCCGAAGGCCGACGACGCCGAAGCGGCGGTGCGCTCGCTGACCAGACCGGCCGACGGGGCGGCCGCCACGGGTGCCGGACGCGGCGCAGGGGCCGGTTCGGGTTCCGGCTCTGGCTCCGGTTCATAGGCTTCGATATCGCCGACCACGTCCGACTTGGGGGCTTCCCAGGTTTCGGTCAGTTCGAGGACGTCTTCGCCGTCCTCGTCTTCCATTTCGGGTTCGGGTGCAGGCGCCGGTGCGGCAGCGGCGGCCGGTTCCGGTGCAGCCTGCGCCCCGCCGTCTTCCGGCGCGTCATCTTCCGAGATGATGCGGCGAATCGAGGCGAGGATTTCCTCCATTGTCGGTTCGTGTGCGGACTGTTCTGCCATTGTTTTGTAACTGCTGCGAATCGGATGCGGAAAAAGAAGCTTGCCGCAGTGGACACGTATTCGCCCCTTTTGGCAACTCCCGTCAGCCGAAACGGCCTTGGAAAATTCGTCGCGGACGCTAATTTTTCTGTGGGTACACGACTTTACGCGGAGTCTTTTCAGACTCCGCGCGAATTGCCGGAAGCGGAATAAATCCGCAATGCGGAATTACTTGCGGCCGTTGCCGAGCAGGCCTTCGGCGGCGCCGTCGACCGCATGGACGACCGGCACGATCGGCGTCCAGCCCTTGGCCTGAACCTTGTTGAAGTTCTTCTGCGGATCGTAGGCCTGCAGATTGGGCACGAAGGCCTGGGCCGTCAGGTTGCCGGTGACGCTGAGCAGCTGGGCTGCGGCGACATACTGGCTGCGCTGGGCATTGATCAGGTCGAGCTGTGCGCTCTTCAGTTCCTGCTCGGCGTTCAGCACTTCGATATTGGTGCGCAGGCCGACCTGCTGCTCGGTCTTCACGCCCTCGGCGGCGATCTGGGCAGCCTTGACCTGTTCCTGGTTCGAGGTGACGGCCGAGCGAGCGGCGATCATGTTCGACCACGACTGCGACACGGTCGAATCGACGGTGCGGCGGGTTTCCTCGACGGCCAGGCGGCTGGCGGTTTCGGTTTCGAGCGCCTGGCGGACGCGCGAGCCGTTGAGGCCCGAGCTGAACAGCGGCACGGAAACGCGCAGCGTCGCCGACGTGTCTTCCTGGGTGCTGCCGAGCTGGCCGGCGACGCCGGTCTTGCCCGAGCTGACCGACAGGCCGACAGCCGGGCCGAAGGCCGAGCGCTCGGCCTTGACGCGCGCCGCGGCGGCATCATCGGCGTACTTGGCGGCGGCCAGGTCCGGGTTGTTGCTTTCGGCGGTCGACAGGGCGGTGTTGAAGTCGGCGGGCAGGCCCGGCAGGTCGGGCACCGGATCGAGCGCGACGGGCGCCTGTCCGACGATGGCGGTATAGGAGGCGCGGTCGCTGTCGAGCTGGGCCTGGGCCGAAGCCAGGGCGGCGGCCGAAGCCGAGAGGCGCGCCTGGCTCTGCGCCACGTCGGTGCGCGTCAGCTGGCCGGCTTCGAACTGCGCCTGGGTCTGGTCGAGCTGGGCCTTGAGGATGTCGTAGTTGTCCTGGCTGATCTTCAGCGCTTCCTGGTCGCGGCGCACCGCCGTGTAGACGCTGATGACATTGAGCAGCAGGGTCGATTCGGTCGAGCGCAGGGTTTGCTGGCCCGACTTTACGGTCGCTTTCGAGGCATCGAGCTGGGCGCTGAGGCCGCCCGAGGCGAACAGGGTCTGGCTGGCCGACAGCGACACCGACTGGAAGGAGCGGTCGCCGGCCAGGTCCTGGCCGCGGTCGGCGTAGGATTGCGTGGCGCCGAGCGACAGGCTGGGGCCCATATTGGCGCGCGTCTGGACGTAGGTTTCGTCGGTGGCGCGCTGTTGCGCCCTCGCCCGGCCCAGGCCCGGGTTCTGGTTGTAAGCCATGGCGATGGCGTCCGACAGCGATTCGGCTCCGGCCTCAGCCGCGAATCCCAGGGCGGCGATGCCTATGCCGGCCACCAGAGCGAAACGCGAAATTCCTTTGGTCATGTCATACCCCTAGATAGCCGCTGCCCGACGCAACCCCCGCAACGCACCCCATGTGCGCCTAACCCGACTGAATCGCCGGATGCCGCGGCCGCCCCTAAACTCAACGCGCATAGATCCGTAAAACGGAATTCGTTAAACTTGCGACAACATGCCAGAGGCCGTAACCGCTGGCACGTTAAGCTTTTTTCATGTTGCGCCGGTAGAGTAATGCACCTGCTGCCAGAAAGCGGCAACAGCCGGCGGGGCAAATACCAATCAGCGCAATTAGAACTCGAAACTCGGGCTGCGCTCGAAGCCCGGCAGGGTCGACGGCGCCGAATCGAAGGCGTCGCGTTCCGAGAAACCGTTTTCGAGGCGGATATATAGACGGGCGCGGCCGACCGGACCGTCCTTGAGCACCACGCCCAGACGTCCGCCCGGCTTCAACGCCTTCAGCCACGCCGCCGGCAGTTCGGCGACGGCGCCTTCGACGATGATGGCGTCATAGGCGGCGCCCACCGGGACCCTCAGGTCCGCGACGGCAGTGGCGACGCCCAGTTCCTTGAGATAGGGCTCGACGACCGCCATGGTGCGCGGATCGCCTTCCTGCAAGGTCACGGTCGCCCCGGCCTTGGCCAGGACGGCGGCGGCGTAGGGTGCGGCGATAGCCAGGATCTTTTCACCGGCCGCGGGCTCGATCGTCTGCAAAAGCTTGGAGATGTCGCGCGGGCGCATCAATACGCGCCCCGGTGCGATCTGGGCCTCGATCTCGCCATAGGCGGCGAAGGCCTGCGACGGCGCGCACAGCCGCTCGCGCGCCACATGGCGCATGGCCAGCTGAAGCGCCATGTCGGTGACATCGTTGGTGCGAACCTGCGACTCGACCATGTTCTGCCGCGCGGCGTGAAAATCCATGAAGGAACCCCGAAACCTGAAACTGTCCCGCGAGTCGAACACAGGCGGGTTTGCAGTGCATAATAAAAGTCTAGGCCGGTCCAAGGCAAGCGCCCCCTTGCTTTTTTCCGCACCCGTATCGTTTTGTAGGGTAAATCGCACCTATTGACAGGATTTTAAAAAAATCCGTCTAAGACCAATTGCCGTGCCGCTTTCGATCTGATAGCTCAACGCACCTTGCTCCAGTGAGGCCTGATGGCGGAGCGGTTACGCAGCGGATTGCAAATCCGTGTAGCCCGGTTCGACTCCGGGTCAGGCCTCCAGCAGCTTCCCGAAAATCAAGACTTTCAACGGGTTGGCCTGCCCTGCCCCGGCCATGTGCGTTTTCATGCACAGGGAAATATCGACGTTTTGTGAAATTAACCCCTCGTTAAGGCAAATCATTCATTAACAATATGTCTTTGCTTTTTTGAAGACACCCACCATCACCAAACTTCTCAAAGCCCGAAAGGTTTTCTTTCGGGCTTTTTTTCGTTTTGGGCACGGGCATTGCGCGCAACTCCAGAAAAATCGTCTTTCCTGTGTACAATCCGCGCCTTTTGGCTTGCGCTCCTCCCGAAAGCCTTGCTATAGGGCGCGCCTTCGCACGGTGCTGCTGTTCCTCGGTAGCTCAGTTGGTAGAGCGTTCGACTGTTAATCGAATGGTCACAGGTTCGAGTCCTGTCCGGGGAGCCACCGTTGCGAAGTTGAGCGGCTTGAGTATTTCGCCGCCCCTTCCCACTCCATTCCGCCGTCTGTCGAAGCGACTGCGCCGTTTTTATAAATCGCGCTTCGGGCGGACATATCGTTCTTACCGGGCGCGGAGGCATGCTTTCCCCATCACATGGAGGACTTTGTCATGCTCGGTACCATCCTTCTGGTCGTTCTTGTCATTGCCGTCGTCGGCGCCCTGCCCAACTGGCGCTACAGCAACAACTGGGGCTATGCGCCGTCGGGCGGCCTTGGCGCCATCCTGCTGGTCCTGATCATCCTGATGCTGATCGGACGGGTGTGACGATGAGCGCAGCCGTTTCCACCTATGCCCGGCCGCTGGCCCGCCACAGTTTCTTCGCCTTCATGGGCCTGGTCCTGCTGGCGGTCTGCGCGGCACTCTTCCTTAACATGCCGCCGGAACGGTCCGCGGCCGCGACCTATGATCCGGACGCCAATGTCGACGGCGACTATACGGCAAGTCCGCCGGCGGACGCGCCCGTGGTCGATGCCCATGTCGTCCGCGACGCCGGCAATTAGAGGCTTTCAGGCGAGCCCCGTCGGGATGGCGGGATCGTCCTTGAGCGTCTCCATCGAGATATAGGCGGAGACGTCGAACAGGTCGACGCGGCCGACCAGGCGCTTGTAGATGGCGTCATAGTGCGCGATGTCGTGCACCACCACTTTCAGGATATAGTCGACATTGCCCGCCAGCCGGTGGGCTTCGACGATCTCGGCGATGTCGGACAATGCGTCGCGAAAGCGGTCCAGCCAGTCCGCCGTGTGATGCGCCGTCTTGACCATCACGAAAACGGTCGCCGCTACGCGCATCCTGTGGCGGTCGAGTACAGCCACGCTGCGCTGGATATAGCCCTCCTCCTTCAGCCGGGTGACGCGTCTGGAACAGGCGGACGCCGACAGATTGACGCGTTCCGCGAGGTCCGCCAGCGGCATATTGGCGTCGCGTTGCAGCCAGGCGAGGATTCGGCGGTCGCGGTCATCGAGCACGGGCGGTCTCCTTTTTTGGCGAAGACTTGCGCATATATTTTATATTACGCAACTCACATGCACGTCATGATCGCTGTGCAGGTAAGATCGCGCGCCATTTGCGCCCGATCCGCCGTAAACTGGCCCTCTTTGCAGGAGAGCGGCAATGCGCAGAATCGGCCTTATCGGCGGCATGAGCTGGGAAAGCACGGCGGTCTATTACAAGCTGATCAATGAGGGTGTGCGGGCGCGCCTGGGCGGCCTGGCCTCGGCTGATATCGCCCTGCGGTCGCTCGACTTCCGCGATGTCGTGGCCTTGCAAAAGGCCGACCGGTGGGCCGATGCCGGAAAACTTCTGTCCGATACGGCTTGCGATCTGAAATCGTCCGGATCGGATTGCTTGCTGATCTGCACCAACACCATGCATATCGTCGCGCCGCATGTCGTAACGGCTTGCGATCTGCCACTGATCGATATCATCGATGCCACGGCGCAAGTGATCCGGAGCGCCTCCCGCCGCAGGCCGCTGCTGCTGGCGACGCGCTATACGATGGAGCACGGCTTTTATGCCGAGCGTATGCGCCGTCACGGCATCGAGGTCCATGTACCCGACGCCGCCGACCGCGCTGTCTGTCATGGCGTCATCTTCGACGAACTGTGCCAGGGCATTGTCACGCCACGCAGCCGCCAGGCCCTGTACGACATGGCTTTGCGAGGCCGCGAGCGCGGCGCCGACAGCGTGATCCTCGGCTGTACGGAACTGGGGCTGTCGATCGCGCCGGACGCCCTGCCCCTGCCCGGCTTCGACTCGACCGTCATCCATGCCGAAGCGGCTGTCGATTTCGCCCTTACCGAGGATCTGCGGCAATTGGCGTCATAAGGTGGGGTAGCGGCGGCGTGCATGCGTGCTATATAGAAAAGACTGTTCTGTATTCCGTTCTGAGACCGCCATGCTCCGCTACGAAGCCATTGCCGCCACCCCTGCCTCGGACTATCCGTTCCGCAACCTGATCGGCGAAGGCGTCATGCCGCCCGAGCAGCAGGACGCCATCGAGCGCGACTTCCCGCAGATCGACAAGACCGGCTTCATGCGTCCCGAGGACTTTGCCATGGGCCCGGCGTTCCGCACCCTGCTGGACGAAGTGCGCAGCCCTGAATTTGCCAGGGCGATCGGCGACAAGCTGGGCGTCCAGCTGACGGGCAAGCCGACCTGGGTGACGGTGCGCAAGTGGTCGGCGTTGAAGGACGGCCGTCCGCATACGGACGGCGCCGACAAGCTGGCCTCGGCTCTGATCTATCTCAACCGCGAGGGCTCCAGCGGCGGCAATCTGCGCTTCCTGGAAGGCCCGGACCAGGCCGGTCCCGGTACCGACGAGGTCAATCCGGGCTATGGCCACTTCATCGCCTTTCCGCGTCTCGACAATTCCTGGCACGGCCATTCGCCGTTCGAGGGCGAGCGCCGCGTCATCCAGATCGCCTGGCTGGTCAGCGAAGACGCCGTCGCCCGCAAGGCCAAGCGTCACGGCATCACCGAATTCCTGAAGAAGCTGTTCTCGTCGACCAAGCAGAAGCAGGACGAGATGATGTAGGTGCGTCGGGGAGTCTGGACTCAGGCAGGACACCCCGCCAAATCGCCCTACGCTGAAGCGCCGGGTGGCACGGAGGTTTAGAACACCAGCGTCGTCTGCACGCCGCCGCCCGGCATGCGCCAGTCGACGCGCCACCCGCCATCGATGGCCGTGACGGCGTCCTGGTCGGCGGCGGGCTTCGATACGGGTACGGCTCGTTTCCATTCCGCGCCGGCGGCTTCGGCCGATACGGTGACCATTGCCTTATTGTCGGTGGGCGGCGCGATCTGGGTCACCGCCGAATACATGCCGTTCGGATCGCTGATCGGCTGGGCGCGGACCTCCGAGTCGACCACGAGATTGATGCCGGCGCGCGGTGCGACGCGGCCGACCACGCCGAGGGCGCCCGCCGAATCATAATCGACCACGACGATGCCGAGGCCGGGCGGCGTGAGCGGCGCAGCCGGCGAACCCGGGCGCAGCAGGACGGCCTTGGCCGGTTGGCCGGCCGGAACGAACAGCCGGCCTTCGGCATGCAGAAGCGCGCCGGAATCTTCCATAGACAGGTCGTAAAGCCCGCCTGCGCCGGAAATCGGCAATTCGGCGGAGAAACGCCCCTGGCTGTCGGCCGTCACGCCGACCGCGCGATCCTGGCCGTACAGAAAGCGTACGCGGCCGTCCGGCAAGGCCTTGCCCGTGACGACCACCGTGCCGGGCGACGGCTGCGAAACAGCGGTGATCACCGGCGCGCCGGTATAGCCGGCGGCGCGCAGTTCGGCGGCGTGGTCGGGGCGCGGCGCCACCTTCGGCTTGTCGCAGGCGCTCAGGGCGGCCAGCGTCAAACACAGCAGCGGCAGGGTTTTCAGAGCAATCTTTTTCACTCGTAAAGCAATATCCACTTTTCACCCTTACGAATAGAGGCTTACACTTCACTTCCAAAAACAACGCGTTTCGGATTCCATCCTATGCCTTTGTCCAAGACTGAAATTAAGTCTGTGTGTGTCTACTGCGGCTCCTCCTTCGGAAACGACGAAGCCTTCAAGACGGCGGCGGCCGACCTGGGCCAGATTCTCGCCGGTGCAGCCCTGCGTCTTGTCTATGGCGGCGGCGGCGTCGGGCTGATGGGCGAAACCGCGCGCTCGGCCTATGAGGCCGGCGGCAAGGTGCTCGGGATCATGCCGCAGTTCCTGCGCGGCCGTGAAATCCTGTTCGACGATGTCGAAACGCGCGTCGTCACCTCGATGCACGAACGCAAGATGATGATGTTCGAGGAATCGGACGCCTTCGTGGTCCTGCCGGGCGGCGTCGGCACGCTGGAAGAGGTCATCGAACTGCTGTCGTGGCGGCGCCTCGACCTGCATAACAAGCCGGTTGTCTTCCTGAATATCAATAATTTCTGGCAGCCCTTCTTCGACCTGATCGACTATACGCTGAAGGCGCAGTTCACCCCGCCGGCGTTCAAGTACACCTATGTCAGCGTCGACCGCGTCGAGCAGGTCCTGCCGGCCATCGCCGAAATGGCCTCGGTCGAGCGCCAGATCGATACACGCCGCGTCGTCTAACGGATTATCGGCGACCCGTCTTCCTTCGCCAGAACAACACCTTGCGGCACGTCGATGAGGTCGAGCAGGACTTCCGACGGCCGGCACAGGCGGACACCCTTCGGCGTACACACGAAAGGCCGGTTGACCAGGACGGGGTGTCTTGTCATGGCCTCCAGCAGCGCATCGTCGGACACACCGTTTTCCAGGAGACCTAGCTCGGCCGCCGGCGATTTCGTTTCGCGTAAGGCGCCGCGCGGCGTGACATCGGCCGCGGCGAACAGGCCCAGCAGCTGCGCGCGCGTCCAGCCTTCGCTCAGATAGTCGATCACCACCGGTTCAAGGCCGCACGCTTGCAACGCCGCCAGCACATTGCGCGACGTGCCGCAGTCGGGATTGTGATAGATGACGGCGGTCATGGGCGGAAAACCTCTGCTGCGGGCTGCGTCCTGAGCAGCCAGTTGAAAACAATGACGGCCGCGGCCGCGCCGATAAGCTGCGCCGCGACAAAGGCCGGAACGGAGGATGGCGCGATGCCGGCGAACGTGTCGGACAGGCTGCGCGCCAGGGTTACGGCTGGATTGGCGAACGACGTCGAAGCGGTGAACCAGTAGGCCGAGGTGATGTAGAGGCCGACAGCCATGGGCGTGAAGTCCGGCCGAAAGCGTGAGCTGCCCAAGATGGTGGCGATAAGGCCGAAGGTCGCGACGCCTTCCGAAAAAGCCAGACCAGGGCCGTCCCTGAGCCTGGCGGAGACCTGGATAAGCGGTTCACCGAACATGGCGTGGGCTATCCAGACGCCGGATACCGCGCCTGCAATCTGGGCGGCGATGTAGGCCACGGCGCGGCCCGCGGGCACGTCGCGCCGCGCGGCGAAGACCAATGTAACGGCGGGATTGAAGTGCGCGCCCGAGATCGGACCGAAGACCGTGATCAGCACGACAAGCCCCGCTCCCGTTGCCAGCGTGTTGCCAAGCAGGGCGATGGCGATGTTTCCGCCGGCCAGGGCCCGTCCCATGATGCCGGAACCGATGACGATGGCCAACAGAAGGGCGGTGCCCAGGAATTCGGCAAAAAGCGGCCGTGCGCTGGACCTCAACACCCGCATTTCACCTTGTCCAGGACAGGCTGACAAAGCTCGGGATTTCCGCCACAGCAATCTTCCATCAGGAACACGATCAGTCCGCGGACCGCGGAAAAATCCGCATGATAGCGAATGATACGGCCTTCGCGGACGGCGGTGATTAGCCGGGCCTGCGCAAGCACCTTCAGGTGGCTCGACATCGTGTTCTGGCGAATGCCGAGGCGCTCGCCGATTTCACCGGCGGGCAAGCCCTCGGGCGCCGACCGTATAAGCAGCCGTACGACATCCAGCCGGGTTTCCTGGCTGAGCGCGTCGAAACAGGTCAGGGCGTCATTCTTATCCATACATCGCGATTAATCGATATAATAACGGCCGTCAACACCGTTCCGCGCAGGATGGTATTTGAGGCTTAGGCGCCGAGGCGCTGTGCGATGCGGTCGCGGCCGATCAGGAAGGACAGCGCACCCATGTCCGGGCCGTGGTCGAGGCCGGTCAAGGCCTGGCGCAACGGCATGAACAGCGCCTTGCCCTTGGCGCCGGTCTCCGTCTTGATCGCTTCGGTCCACGCCTTCCAGCTGTCGCGGTCGTATTCGGCCGGCAGCAGTTCCAGCGCCTTCAAGGCGAAGGCCTTGTCGTCGACGCGCGGTGTGATGTCGCCCGACACAATGGCCGCCCAATCCGTGACCTCGGCGAACTTGTGCAGGTTCATGCGAACCGTGTCCCAGAAGAGTTCGCCGAGATCGGCGCCGGCGGCCTCGAGGCGCGGCTTGATATCGGCATAGGGTGTGCCTTGCAGGATTTGCGCGTTGAGGCGCATCAGGTCATCGAAATCGTAGCGCGCCGGGGCGCGGCCCATCTTGTCGAAGTCCTGAAGTTCGGCCAGCGAATCGAGCGAGGGCGCGGCTTCGAGCGGATCGGACGTGCCGATCTTCGCCAAGTGCGAGGTGATGGCCAGCGGCTCGATGCCGTCTTCGCGCATCTGGCTGATCGACATGGAGCCCAGCCGCTTGGACAGGCCTTCGCCGTCGGCGCCGACCAGCAGCGGCATGTGGGCGAAGGTCGGCAGGTCGGCATCGGCGAACATGGGCGACAGGGCTTCGAAGATTTCGAGCTGCGTGCCGGTGTTGGCGACGTGGTCCTCGCCGCGGATGACGTGGCTGATGGCCATGTCGAGATCGTCGACCACCGACGGCAGCGTATAGAGGAAGGCACCGTCCTCGCGGATCAGGACCGGGTCGGACATCGAGGTCGTGTCGACTTCGCAATGGCCGCGCACCAGGTCTTCCCAGGCGACACGCTTGCCGTCGAGCTTGAAGCGCCAGTGCGGTTTGCGGCCCTCGGCTTCGAGGGCTGTACGCTCTTCATCCGTCAGGTTAAGTGCGGCGCGGTCGTAGACCGGCGGCAGATCGCGCGACAGCTGGACCTTGCGGCGGCGCACCAGCTCTTCCGCCGTCTCATATGCCGGGTACAAGCGGCCGATTTCCTTGAGATAATCGGCGGCCTTCTGATAGAGATCGAAGCGCAGGGACTGGTTGTAGCGTTCGTCCCAGGTGAGGCCAAGCCAGGTCAGGTCGGTCTCGATCAGGGCCTCGTTTTCCTTGGTCGAGCGTTCCAGGTCGGTGTCGTCGATGCGCAGCACGAACTTGCCCTGGTTCTTCTTCGCGAACAGCCAGTTGACAAGCGCGGCGCGGACATTGCCGGCGTGGATGCGGCCGGTGGGCGACGGGGCGAAACGAACCTTGACGGTCATGGCTATGAAGACTCTGGCGGCTTAAAAGGACACACCCCATACGCCGCCATGCGCCTTTTTTCAAAGGCTAAATGTGGCCGGTCCTACCAGGCTTCCGATGAGAGGTGGCGATCGATGATAGCCACTTCGGGCAGATCGCCGACGGTGCGGGCCGCCTGGGTCAAGGTCTGCAGGCTTTGTAAAGGCGGTTGCGATCGAGGGGAAGATGGTGGAAAAAGTCGAAGTCCACGGACACACGATGGCCGAGCCGAAGCGCGATGGCGGTTCCGCCGTATAGAACAAACCCTTGACGGGTAACTTCCGCCAGATATGGCCGCAGTTGGCGCTGGGCTTCCGGAAGGATATCCGTTCGCGGTGCAAAGGTCGTCATGCCAGTTTTCGCTGGGGCAGAGGCGGCACCTGATCCAGCTCGGCAAGGTCCAGCTTGTAGTGCCAGTAATGCCAGGATCGCGGGCTGAACTGCCCGGAATCGGCGTTTTGCAGAGCGTCACGAAGAGGCGCTTCGCCCAGTGACCGCATCATTTTACGGACGTCGTCATAGTCGCCGATATTCATGACCTGAGCGATGACGTGCCCGGGGGTGACGCAAGGCGTCTTCCGGTGTCTTCCACCAGATGTACTTGGCCGCGGGCGACAAGAGCAGATCATCCATGTCTGCTCTTATACGCCTGTATGGTAAGGGATCAATCGTCGCGGTGGACGCGTTCGGAACGCTCGTGGCGTTCCTGGGCTTCGATGCTCAGCGTCGCGGTCGGACGGGCTTCGAGGCGGCCGAGGCCGATGGGCTCACCGGTTTCTTCACAGAAGCCGTACGAACCGTCGTCGATTCGCGAAATGGCTTCGTCGATCTTGGAGATCAGCTTGCGCTGGCGGTCGCGGGTACGCAGTTCCAGCGCACGATCGCTTTCGGAGGAGGCGCGGTCCACCAGGTCGGGGTGGTTCTCCGTCTCCTTCTGCATGATGTTGACGGTTTCCTTGGCGCCGCGGAGGATCTCGTCCTTCCACGCGTTCAGCTTGGCCCGGAAATAGGCCAGCTGGCTGGAGTTCATGTATTCCTCGTCCTCGGAGGGACGGTACCCGCCCGGCATTTCGGGCGCATTTGCGAGTGACATTAGGTCTCTATACCCCTGATCATGACGCCGACTTTTCTACTTGCCGTACCGGTCCCGTGGCGGCACGCCTGAAAGCGTTGCCAGCAAGATCGGTACCACGCCGCACAGACCCTGAACGCCCCGTCTGCACGAATTGGCGGCTTATAAATCGGCTGATGACCGGTGGGAAGGGAATAATTGTGAAGGTTACATCTTCAGCACAAACGCCGCCGCGCGGACGGCCTTTGGAATTAGATATGTCAGGCCAGGCTTTGTCTACATCAGCCGGCGCTTGGCCAGCTCGACATAGGCGCGGGTCTCGATCTCGTTGAGCACGCCCTGCAGGCGCTGGTCCTCAGTATCTTCACGATGCTGGGCTATCAGCCCCTGCAGGCGCAGCAGGGCTTCGTCGTCGATATCGCCCGACAGGACGCCGACCTTGATGTCGTCAAGCGCGTCGAGAATGTCGTTGGACCGCTTGATCTGGCGGCGGCGGCGGCCGGTCAGGGCGTCTTCCGGAGCCTGAACCGCCAGCAACGCATCGATGCCGAGCGCGCCGAAGGCCGCCGAGGCCTGCGCCGGTGCGGCCGACTTTTGCGAGTCGCCGGATTTGCCGAGACTGAAATCTCCGCCGGCACGACGAACGCCGCCGGCAGCCGATGTCATTCCCACGCCACTCGTCGAATTGATCTTCATCGTCATGAAAGCAACCCACGTTTCCCGGCCGCCTTCGGGTGCACTCGTCCAGCGGCCACATCACAGTGAAAGGTCGGCGCATGCGATTTCATCGTCTGAGGCCATCCTGGCCGTGCGCGTCGATCGGTCAATATTGCCGGGTCAGGGTAAGTGAAGCCTTAACGGCCCGGCATAATTTGCCCCTGCCCGTCTTCTCCTATAGGCCTGAAAATCATCCAATTGATTTCATTATGGAAATTTTCCAAGGCGGGCTGGCACGAAACTCGCATTCGCAAGGTCAGTTATGGTTAACGGACGATGTGACCGATGCGTGCTCGCAAACTGACCTATCTTACGCCGCTTTTCGGCACGGCCGCAATCGCCGCGGGCGCGCTTGTCTGCGCCCTGCTGTCGGGCGAAGCGCACGCTGCCTCGCGCATCAAGGACATTGTCGATATCGAAGGCGTGCGCTCGAACCAGCTGGTCGGCTACGGCATCGTGGTCGGCCTGAACGGGACCGGCGACACGGTCCGCAACTGCCCCATGCTGATGCAGTCGATGGAAAGCATGATGGAGCGCTTGCAGGTCAATATCCGCGACGGCAACCTCAATTCCAAGAACGCCGCCGCCGTCATGGTCACGGCCGAGCTGCCGCCGTTCGCCGCCCCCGGCGCCAAGGTCGATGTGTCGGTGTCGGCCATGTGCGATTCCAAGAGCCTGCTGGGCGGGACGCTGATGGTCACGCCCCTGCTCGGCGCCGACGGCGAGGCCTATGCGGTTGGCCAGGGCACGGTGCAGACCGGTTCGGTTTCGGCCGGCGGCGCGTCGGGGTCGTCGGTCACCAAGGGCGTGCCGACCTCGGGCCGCATCTCGTCCGGCGGCACGATAGAACACGACCGCGAATTCGACATCAACAGCATGGAGGTGCTGCGGCTGTCGCTGCGTAATCCCGATTTCACGACATCCAAGCGCATCGCCAATTCGATCAATGCCACCTTTGCCGGCACGGCCGTGGCGATGAACCCCACGGTCGTGGCGATCAAACCGCCGGCCGGCATGCGCATGAGCGACTTCATCACCCAGGTCGAAGTCCTGCCGGTCGATGTCGACGAGCCCGCCAAGGTGGTTATCGACGAGGTCAACGGCGTCATCGTCATGGGCGAGAATGTCCGGCTGTCGCGCGTCGCCATCGCCCAGGGCAACCTGACCATCCGGGTCGACGAAACGCCCGATGTCAGCCAGCCCCTGCCGTTCAGCCAGGGCCAGACGGCCACCGTCCCCAACAGCAATGTCAAGGTCGACGAGGAAAAGGGCAAGCAGTTGCTGCAACTCGGCGGCGGCGCTTCGTTGTCGGACCTGGTGGCCGGCCTCAACGCGCTGAAGGTCACGCCGCGCGACATGATCTCGATCCTCCAGGCCATCAAGGCCGCGGGCGCCCTGCAAGCCGAAATCCAGGTGATGTAATGGACAGTTCCTCCCTCCTCACCCTGCAATCGGCCCAGACCAGCGCGGGCATCGGCGCGCAGAGCTCAGTGACGTCGGCCTTGTCGGACAAGGCCCGGGATCCCAAGAAGCTGGGCGCGGATTTCGAGTCGATGGTCCTGTCGCAGATGATCTCGCCCATGTTCGAGGGACTGTCGAGCGACGGTCCTTTCGGCGGCGGCGAAGGTGAGGAAGCGATGAAGTCCTTCTATATCGACGCCATCGGCAAGGAGATGACGAAGCACGGCGGCGTCGGCATTTCCGCCATGATGCAGAAAGAACTCCTTAAGCTACAGGGAGCACAATCGGTGCCCGCATCCAGCTAGGGTTTTGACGTGATACCCCCTTCGGGGCGCCGCGGATTTGCTCCCCGGCGGCGTCGAAAAGCCCTCATGGTGTAAGGCACCACTTCGGCCTTTTCTTCTGGCCGGAAAACAAATCCACTGGCGTCACGCCTAAAACCCTAACCGAATACGGACCCCGGCCATGCCCTTATCCGCACAAAATTCGTCCGACCGGGCCCGGCAATTGCTGGCGCTGACCGAGCGCTTGACCGGCCGGCTGACCGACGAAATCGGCAAGCTGGAAGCCCATCGTCCGCAGGACCTGTTCGAGGGCATCGAGGAAACGCGCAACCTGTCGAATCTGTACCGCATCGAATCGATGCGCGTGAAGGCCGACCCCGGCCTGCTCAAGGGCATTACCGCCCAGGAGAAACAGGCCCTGGTCAAGGCGACGGAAACCTTCAACGACACGCTGGCCCATTATGAGCGCGCGGTCAATGCCGCCAAGACGGTCACCGAAGGCATCGTCTCGGCCATTGCCGACGACATGAATACCCGCCGCGCCGGGACCATGACCTACGGGGCGCGCGGCCATACCCGGCCGACCGGCCCGCAGTCCCTGGGCAGCGGCCGCGTCGCTTAACCCCTGCTTCAGGTTCGTATTATAGACTATCCCGAAAAGTATTTGGGAAGACTGAGCGTATGAAGTCCTGGTTCAAGTGGTTTTCGCAGGTCGGCGGTAACGCTACGATGGTGTTCGCCCTCTCCCTGACGGCTCTGGTGGTCGTCGTCGGCGGCGGTATCGACTTCAACAGCGCCGTCTCGGGCCATGCCCAGTTGCAGGACGCGGTCGACGCCGCCGTACTGACCGGCGTGCGCGCCTCGTCCAACAATGCCGCCAGCGCCAGTTCGGCCTTCAGCGCCAATGTCGCATCCTCGATCGCCGCGTCGGCCAGCCAGAGCTATTCCAGCGGCACGTCGTCGTCCTCGAATTCCTCGGGTACGGTCAACCAGGTCACCATGACCGGACTGGCGACCGTGCAGAAGCCGACCTTCATGCTGGGCCTGGTCGGGATCAATGCCTTCTCGCTGTCGGCCAGCGCCACCGCGGTCGCCGACAAGGCCTCGTCCAATCCGTGCATCTATGTGCTGGATCCGTCGAGCACCCAGTCGCTGCTGGTCAACAGCGGCGCCAGCGTGACGGCGCCCAATTGTGAAATCCACGTCAAGTCGACGGGCAATCCGGCGGCGATCTTCAATTCCGGCAGCTCGCTGAACTTCAAGAAAATCTGTATCGCCGGCGCCAATGTCATCCGCAATTCGGTGACCGTGCCGAACCTGTCGCTCAGCTGCGCCGCCCAGGATGACCCTTACGCCGGGACCCTGCCCACCCCGTCGTCATCGAGCTGCACCTATTCGAACCTGAACTATAACGGCGCGACCGTGGCCTTGCAGCCTGGCGTCTATTGCGGCTGGTTCAACTTCAACAATTCCTCGGCGACGGTGACCATGGCGCCGGGCGTCTATGTCATCAAGGGCGGCGGCTGGAACGTCAACGGCGGCACCTGGACGGGCAGCGGCGTCACCATCTATTACGCCGACACGTCCAAGATCCAGTTCAACAGCGGCATTTCAGCCAACCTGTCAGCGCCGACTTCGGGCACCTACAAGAACATCCTGATGTATGAGGCGGCGGGCCTGTCCAAGACCCAGTTCGTGCTCAACGATTCGGTCAGCAACCAGCTGAGCGGGCTGATCTGGCTGCCCTCGCGCCAGCTGACCCTCAACGCCAAGTCGGGCATCCAGAGCGACAGCCTGACCATGGTTGTGTGGCAGCTGATCCTGAACAACACGACCTGGAACCTGACGCAGATGACCGGAAGCAGTGGTGGAAGTGTCACCAATATCCGGTTGATCAAGTAGACAATTTAGTACGACACCCTGGCCTTGGGATCGTTGTTCGTGCCGTTGCGGGTGCGGTCGTCCTTGTCGTTGGAATACTGGCCGGGCTTTACCGTATCGTCGGGCTGATAACGCGATTGCGGGCCGTCATTGACGCGCTTCCAGTAGTCCGTATTGCCAGGCTGCGTCTTGTAACGCAGGTCTGCGTCACGCGCGGCCGCCGCGGCCTGAAGGTGGGCGTCGGGCTTGAGGCCGAGGCCGTTCATCTGTCCCAGGGCCAGCATGTCGCAGTCCTTCGGCGGCGTCTTGCCCTTCTTCTGGATATCGACGCAGGACTCGTGGTTTTGCAGGGCCTGGGTTACGCCGTTGCGTCCGCCTTTCAGTTGCCCCAGCGCCGCCGCGCCGGCTGACCCCCTCGCCCCGGCCGCACCCGACTGGCCGCCGGCGGGTGGCGCGGAGGCCTGGCGTGAGGCGTCGGGGCTGAGACCCGAAGGCGCCGGCGGGGCGGCGTCGACGCTGGGCAGCGGCGTTTCGTGGACCTTGAGATCGCTGACATCGTGTTGCTGGGCGAGTTTCGGATTGGCGTCCAGGACTTCTTCCTCGCGCTTCTTCTTTTTGGTGGCGTCGGGATTGCGCTGAGGTTCATCGGCCGCGACCGTCGGCATGGAGCGGTCATTGTTCTGCAGGGCGCGATCGGTGCGGTTGCTTAGTGTGGTAGGCTTTACCGCCTGGAAGGCCTCGGTGTCGCGCGGCGCGGTTTGCAGGGATTTGTCGGGCACGGGGGCCGGTTGCGGCGCGGGTACCGGCTGCGGGGATGCCGCCGTCTGCGGCTGAGGTGTCTGGACCTGGGCCTGCTGCGCGGGCTGCGGCACGGGTTCGGGCGGCGTCTGGCGCGGTGTCACGCGCTCGCTGGGCTGCGGTTGCGGCTGGTCGGGTTGCGGCTCCGGAAGCGGCTCGACGCGGTACAGCTCGGCATTGATGGCGTCCGGCGCGGGCAGGTCCATGGGGTGCGGCGCGTTGGCGATCAGGACCCACAGGACCAGCAGATGCATCAGCAGCGCAGCCGTGGTGGCGCCGGTCAGCCGGCCGCGTTCGCCGATGTCGAACTGGCGGCCTGCGACGGTAACCCTGATCACCCTGTGGCCGAGTGTAACCTGCATGGTTGCCCCTCCTGCCCCGACCCTGCCCCATAATTCAGGCTCCACTGTGTCGTGCATTGTTCGATTTGGCAAATGCTGCTGTAGATTCTTTCGCTCAATCGCCGCATGGCTCGGGCAAACGTGCCCGGCGGGCGGTCGCCCTTGCCAGCGGCGACCAAGCGGTCGCTGCTGGAATTATACCGATGTTGCCAAAATGTTCTTGAACCTTGCTGGCAATCGCGGCATAGGTCCCTATATGACGGGTTTGTAGCTTTAAAGGATATGCGGCGCATGGCCAGTTCCCACCACGATCAGGACTTCATCAAGGTTCGGGGCGCCAGGGAACACAATCTCAAGGGCGTGGATGTCGACATTCCGCGCGGCCAGCTGGTCGTGCTGACCGGCCTTTCGGGCTCGGGCAAGTCGTCGCTGGCCTTCGATACCATCTATGCCGAAGGGCAGCGCCGTTATGTCGAATCGCTGTCGGCCTATGCGCGCCAGTTCCTGGAGCTGATGTCCAAGCCCGACGTCGACCTGATCGAAGGCCTGTCGCCGGCCATTTCGATCGAGCAGAAGACGACATCGAAAAATCCGCGCTCGACCGTCGGAACGGTCACCGAAATCCATGACTATATGCGCCTGTTGTGGGCGCGCGTCGGCGTCCCCTATTCCCCCGCCACCGGCCTGCCGATCGAAAGCCAGACCATCTCGCAAATGGTCGACAAGATCGTCACCCTGCCCGAAGGCACGCGCCTGTTGCTGCTGGCGCCCTACATTCGCGGGCGCAAGGGCGAGTACAAGAAGGAAATCGCCGACCTGCAGCGCCAGGGCTTCCAACGCCTGAAGATCGACGGCCAGTACTATGCCATCGAGGACGCGCCGAAGCTGGAAAAGAACTTCAAGCACGATATCGACGTCGTGGTCGACCGCGTCATCGTCAAGGACGGAATCATGGCGCGCCTGGCGGATTCGCTGGAGACGGCGCTGCGCCTCGCCGACGGGCTGGCGGTGGCCGAGTTCGCCGACGTGGCCGAAGGCGAAACCGAACCGCGCCGCATCCTGTTTTCGGAAAAGTTCGCCTGCCCCGTGTCGGGCTTCACCATCGCCGAGATCGAACCGCGCCTGTTTTCGTTCAACAATCCGTTCGGTGCCTGTCCGGTGTGCGACGGGCTGGGCGTCAAGCTGGCCTTCGACCGCAACCTGATCATCGACGCCAAGAAGACGCTGGAGGACGGCGCGGTGCTGCCGTGGTCGAAGGGGCCGTCGCCGCTCTATGCCCAGACCCTGCAGTCGCTGGGAATCCATTATGGATTCAAGCTCGACACCAGGTGGGACAAGCTGAAGCCCGAAATCCAAGAAATCATCCTGCAGGGCTCCGGCGCCGAAAAGATCAAGTTCACCTACCAGGACGGATCGCGCCGCTACGACGTTACCAAGCCGTTCGAGGGCGTCGTGCCCAATATGGACCGGCGCTGGCGCGAGACCGATTCGTCGTGGGTGCGCGAAGACCTGGCGCGCTATCAGTCGGAAACGCCGTGCGAAGCGTGCAACGGTGCGCGGTTGAAACCCGAAGCCCTGGCCGTCAAGATCGACGCGAAGAACATCTCGGAAATATCGCGCCTGTCGATCGAACAGGCGCACCTGTGGTTCAGCAATATCGAGTCGAAGCTGAGTGAAAAGCAGCTCGATATCGCGCGTCGAATTCTTAAGGAAATCAAAGACCGGCTGCGCTTTCTTAATGATGTGGGTTTGAACTATCTCAACCTGTCGCGCAATTCCGGCACCCTGTCGGGCGGCGAAAGCCAGCGCATCCGGCTGGCGTCGCAGATCGGGTCGGGCCTGACGGGTGTGCTCTACGTGCTGGATGAGCCGTCGATCGGCCTGCACCAGCGTGACAACGACCGTCTGCTGGTCAGTCTCAAGGGCCTGCGCGACCTCGGCAATTCGGTCCTGGTGGTCGAGCACGACGAGGACGCTATCCTCAATGCCGACTACGTCATCGACATGGGGCCAGCTGCCGGCATCCATGGCGGAGAGATCATCGCGCAGGGCGTGCCCGAGGCTATCCGGGCTAATCCGAAGTCGATCACCGGCCAGTACCTGACCGGCAAGCGCGAAATCCCCCTCTTCTATTCGCAGGACACCGACAACGAGCGCCGCCCGATCAACAAGAAGAAGATGCTGAAGGTCATCGGGGCACGCGGCAACAATTTGAAGAACGTCACGGCTGAAATCCCGGTCGGCGTCATGACCTGCATCACCGGCGTGTCGGGCGGCGGCAAGTCGACCTTTACCCTGGAGACGCTGTACAAGGCGGCGGCGCGGCGACTGAACAACGCGTCGGAACATCCGGCGCCGCACGACAAGATCGAAGGGCTGGAATATTTCGACAAGATCGTCGAGATCGACCAGTCGCCGATCGGCCGCACGCCGCGCTCGAACCCCGCGACCTATACAGGGGCCTTCGGCCCGATCCGCGACTGGTTCGCCGGCCTGCCGGAAGCCAAGGCGCGCGGTTATGGCCCGGGGCGTTTCTCGTTCAACGTCAAGGGCGGGCGCTGCGAGGCGTGCCAGGGCGACGGCGTCATCAAGATCGAGATGCACTTCCTGCCGGACGTCTACGTCACGTGTGACGTGTGCAAGGGCAAGCGGTATAACCGCGAGACGCTCGATATCTCGTTCAAGGGCTATTCGATCGCCGACGTGCTGGACATGAGTGTGGAAGAAGGCGCCGAGGTCTTCAAGGCCGTGCCGACGATCCGCGACAAGCTCAATACGCTCAAGCGCGTGGGCCTGGGCTATATCAAGATCGGCCAGCAGGCGACGACGCTTTCCGGCGGCGAGGCGCAGCGCGTCAAGCTGTCGAAGGAGTTGTCGAAGCGCGCCACCGGCAAGACCCTCTATATCCTCGACGAACCGACGACCGGCCTGCACTTCGAGGATACGCGCAAGCTGCTTGAAGTGCTGCATGAACTGACCGACAGCGGCAATACGGTGATCGTCATCGAGCACAATCTCGACGTCATCAAGACGGCGGACTGGCTGCTCGACTTCGGGCCGGAAGGCGGCGACGGCGGCGGCGAGATCGTGGCCTTCGGCACGCCGGAGGATGTGGCGGAAAACAGCAAGTCGTGGACGGGCAAGTATCTGAAACCGATGCTGGCGCGGCATAAAAAGCGGCATCTGGAGCCGGCGCAGTAGGCAAAGAGTCCGCGGATATCGATTGTCTTTTTCTTCTCCCTGGATGAAGCGCAGAGGGCGGCGAGCCTGAGAGATAAATCGGTAGAATCTGCGCGCGTATCCACTGAGGCGTTACCCCTCACCTTGGCGCTTCGCGCCTTTCCTCTCCCCTCAAGCGGGGAGAGGAGAAGAAGCTTGCATTGGCTTTCCAAGCCAAAACACGCTTAACAAACCTTAACCATTCCGGGGCAGTGTGAGGGCATGAGAATCGCCTTCGCCCTGCCCTTTCTGGTTTTGATGGCCGCGTGTTCGCCCAAGCATGGCGAACACGAGCAGGCGGCCGTCAGCGGCCCGGTCATCACAAAATGGACCTATGCCAGCGACACCGGCCCGGATCACTGGGCGCAACTGGGCGGCAAGGCAGTGGCCTGCGGCACGGGCACACGCCAGTCGCCGATAGACATCAATGGCGTAACGAAGCCCCAGACCTCGAAGATCCTGTTGAGCTATAATTCGGTGCCGGCGACGATCCAGAATACCGGCAAGACCATCCGCATCACGCCGCAGGGCGCCGGCGACCTGGTGCTGGACGACGTGAAGTACACCCTGCAATATATTGATTTCCATAGCCCCAGCGAGCACGCCATCAACGGCCACCGCGCGACGCTGGAAAGCCAGTTCGTGCACGAGAACGCCAAGGGCGAAACGGTTATCGTGTCGGTGCTGTACGATGTCGGCGTGGCCGATCCGATGCTGGGGTCGCTGTGGACCTACCTGCCGACCGATCCCGGCAAGCCGGTCGCCTTGCCCGACCTTCTGATCAACGCCCAGGATCTTCAGCCGCCGACCGAGGACTTCTATGCCTATTCCGGCTCGCTGACCACGCCGCCCTGCACCGAGGGCGTCACCTGGCTGGTCTATTCCTCGCCGCTCAGCATCAGCGCCGAGCAGGCCGACGCCTTCGAGCGCCTCGTGGGCCCCAATGCCCGTCCGATGCAGCCCCGCCATGACCGCGATTTCCTGCATATCGCCGGAAGTTGATATCGTCGTTATTCAGGACTAAGGTCGCCCCCGTTCCAACAGGAAATGGAGGGTGCGATGCTTACGGCTGCCATGATGCTGGCGCTTCAGATGACGCCGGTTCTGCCTGACAAACTGCCGGTCAAGCCCGATCTCCGGCCGGCCCCGGCGGCCTTCACCGCGCCATCGACGGCTGTAAGACTCTACACCGCGGAACGGACAGGGGTCACCGTGCCGGCGGCTTCGGCGAACAGCCCGGCCATCTATTCGAATGATCCCCGGCCGTTGACCGTAACCGTATCGGTGCCGTCGCGCCTGCTGATCCTGACGACCGTGGCCGCCGAGGTGAAGCTGTGCGCCACGCCGACGGCGTGCGGCCATGGCATCTGGATATCGCCCCACCTGGCCGTCAAGCACGCCGGCCGTCCTGACGACGTCTTCGCCGACAACCCCGGTTCGGTCGGCGGAGAGTTGAGCCAGGTGTTCAAAAGCGTACGTCCGGACGACGAAGACGGAAAGCTGACGCCCACATCGGGATTCGCGACCGCCGGCACTTTCCAGTCCGTGACGCAGGTGCTGCAACCGGGCCAGTACGACGTCACCGTGACCCTGGCCAATACGCGCGGCGGCACGGTCTCGGCGGACGTCATGGCCCAGAAGACGGTCCAGGTTATTCCCGACCAACCGTAAGGACCATCAGGCGGAGCCGGGACCGTAGGTCTGGAAGCCTGGACGTTGCCGCGGCCAGTCGGATATTTTGTGGGACGGCCGTAGTCCGTCACCCTTCTGCCTTTTGTCGCTTGTAACCTTGTGTCGCAGGAGATGCGATGCCCCTTGCATCGGCCGGTGGCCCGGCGCAGACTTGGGGCATGAGAGACAGCGACCTAAACCGAATCCGCGCGCTTCAGCTGTTCGCAGGCATGTCTTCCGACACATTCGCGACGGCGACGCGGGGCGCCCTGTTGCAAAAATTTCCGGCCGCGACAACGCTGCTGTACGAAGGCGACCGGGCGGATTTCCTCCACATCCTGCTCGACGGCGTGGTCGAACTGCAAGGCACCTGGCACGACAAGGAAAGCACCATGGCGGTGCTACGGCCGATTTCGACCTTTATCCTGGCGGCCGTGGTGCTGGACGCACCCGTGCTGATGTCGGCGCGGACCCTGGAACGCTCGGAGATCATCATGGTGCCGGCCGATGCCTTGCGGGACACCATGAAGACCGATGCCGGTGTCTCGTTTGCGGTCGCCCAGGAGTTGTCGGGCTGCTATCGCGGACTGGTCCGGACGATCAAGAGCCAGAAGCTGCGTTCGGGCACCGAACGGCTGGCGAACTATCTGCTTACACAACAGATTCGCCAGGGGGGCGGCGACACGGTCGAGCTCCCGCACGAAAAGCGCATCCTGGCGTCGTTGCTGGGCTTGACGCCGGAAAGTCTGTCGCGGGCCTTCGCGGGGCTTGGCAAGTATGGTGTCGAGGTTCATGGCGGGGCCGTGACGATCGGCAATGCGTCAGGATTGCGGCGGCTGGCGCGGCCCAGTCCGCTGATTGACAACCACAAGCCGCCGAGGAACACGGCGTCGGGCAAGGCGGACAAGGAGCTTTGGCCCCTGGAACGCAGTTGCAGCTCCGAGGCCGACTAGGAACGCCGGCTCCACAGCCTTATCAAAAGTCAATTCAAGCCTTCAGATCGATCAATGGTCCGGTTACCCGGCTTTAAGGCGGACGGGCCTGGGCGAGCCTATAAGAGGTGCACACCGGGGTCGCCCCGGGCGTCGCGTACAAAGGCTCAGACAATGTTTATCGAACCCGCCATCGACCTTACCGTCCACCATAAGCCGACTTCGTTTTCGGACCGCTTCGCCTTCGGCTTCACCAAGCTGTTGCGTTTCTGCGCCGACACCTTCTTCGCCAAGCGCTACGGCCACCGCGCCATCGTGCTGGAAACGGTCGCCGCCGTGCCGGGCATGGTCGGCGCCACGTTGAACCATTTGAAGTGCCTGCGCCGCATGAAGGACGATCGTGGCTGGATCCGCACCCTGATGGAGGAGGCCGAAAACGAGCGCATGCACCTGATGACCTTCATCGAGATCGCCAAGCCGACGGCGTTCGAGCGCTTCGTCATCATCGCCGTGCAGTGGGTCTTCTACATCGGCTTTTTCGTGCTGTACCTGATCTCGCCCAAGACCGCGCACCGCGTCGTCGGTTATTTCGAGGAAGAGGCGGTCATCAGCTATACCCATTACCTGGCCGAGATCGATGAAGGCCGCAGCGCCAACGTCCCGGCCCCGGCCATTGCCCTGCGCTACTGGAAGCTGCCGGCGACCGCGACCCTGCGCGATGTCGTGCTTGTCGTGCGGGCGGACGAAGCCCACCACCGCGACGTCAATCACGCCTTTTCGAACGAGTTGCAGGGCGTGGCGGTCGATGCGGAGGCCCTGGCTCCCTACCCCGTGCATGACGAAAGCGTCTGTATCCGTAACCACGCGGCGTAAGCGAAACAACAGGCCGGAAGGATCACGGGTGGCACCTGCCGCCCGTGATTTTTATTGGGCCGCCACGGCGGGACGTGGGGCGGGGCTGAGCGTCTTCCAGGCGCCGAGGGGCGCGGCCAGCATTATGGCCGAGGTCTGCGGCATGATCAGCCCGAACAGGATAGCCATCTGCAGGGTGCGGGCAGGCGTCAGGAAGGCGGCCAGGCTGGAGACATCGGGAATGGTGCCGGGCGCGTTTTCGCCGAAAAAGACGGCGACGACGGCGCGGATGACCTGGTCGCCGAGATAGTCGACGATGCAGGCCAGGGCGAACGCCATGAGGTAACCGCCGGCCAGCGGCCAGAAATAACCGCGCGTCAGGGACACGCTGCCGAACAGGTCGATGCGGCGCAGGACGAAGCTTTGCGGCACATTGAGCGACATGCGGACCTGGATCAGGTAGCCGGTCAGTGAACTCAGGACGAAGGCCACGCCGGAAAAGGCCGCGCCCAGCCGCAGCATTTCCAGGGCGCTGATTACGGAGACCATCACCACCAGGGTCAAAAGCGAGGTTACGGCCATGACGGCCAGGACCTGCATTTCCCGGATGCCGAAGCGGAGGTGGCCGAACGGGTCGTCGCCGCCGTCCAGCCCGGCCCGGCAGATCGCGCAGGCAATGACGGCCTGGGTCATGAGCCAGATCGGCGCGGCCGACATCATGCCCGTCAGGCCCTGTTGGGCCACCGCCTCGGTGATCGAATCCGGGCCACGCAGCCCCGCGGTGGAGAGCAGCGGCAGGACTGGGCCGGCGATAGCCACCAGCACCAGGGCGGCCAGGCCGTAGCCGAAAAGCGTGACGATGCCCCACAACACGACCCGCTTCGGACGCGCCCGTATCAGGCGGAACCCTTCGAAGGCAAAGTCGAGTTGAAGACCCATAGGCGGCACCCTGTGCGAGTCCCGGAGCTTAGGCCGGAACGCCACAGCGGGCAACGGACTTTATATCAGAAGACCGACTCGGCGCTGACGGAGCGGCCCGACAGCAAGCGGTAGGCGGCCGCCGGAGCGCCGAAGGTGATGGCCATCAGCAAGGGCGCGACGATGATGTTCCACAGCAGGACATAGACCAGCACGGCCGGATCGCGGACCATGGCGGCGATATCGGCGTCCTGCACGGCGTTCATCACGCTGCCGACCGCCAGGGCGTTGCCGCTTTTGAGGATGGCCAGGCCGGCCAGGAAGATGCCGAAGCACAGGAAGCCGACCAGGGCCGCCATGACCAGGGCGATGACATAGCCGGCCACCAGGGCCAGGCTGTTGCCTTCGGTCAGCTTCCACGAGCCGAACATGACGATGCGGCCTTCGGCGAAGCTTTGGGCGGGCGCCAGGCTGAGGCGCGCGCCGAACCAGAAGAAGACGGCGATGGCGGCGATGATGGACAGGACCATGCCGAAGGCGCCCAGGCCGAGGGACAGGATGCCGCCGACGATCGAGCCCGCGATGATCACCACCACATAGAGGGCGAACATGATCAGGAAGAAGAGAATCGCGACGCCGAACTGGCGGACCTCGTCGAGGCCGAGGCGCAGGCCGCCGAAAGCGCCGGCCTTGCCGCCGATCGCCCGGAACACGGCGCAGGTCAGGAAGGCGTTCAGCACGATACCGAGGGGAATAAGGACGCCCAGGGCCGGCAGCAGCTTAGCCACCGCCGCCATCATCACCGCCATGTCACGGCCGTGCGAAGCGGCCTGCAGCTCCTGCATGGCGTTGCCGGCCATGGCCTGCATGATGGCCTTGTTGGCCAGGTAGCCGGCAAGCGACACGACACCCCAGAACGGGATGACGGCCGGCGATTGTCGGATGATGCGGAAGCCTTCGAATGCGAAATCGAGCGGCAGTTTGGCGGGGCGATCGGGTGAAGGCATGGTCATGACGGTTTCTCCGTCTATTTTGCCCGTAGATCGACGATTTGCCTATAGGCCGACGACAGAAATCCTGCGATCAGCGGGAAAATAATGAAGATCGTGAAGGCCAGAAGGCCGGCATGGGCCATCAGGCGCGGCGCGCCGTGCGGCAGGGACGGCATCAGGTGGTGGACGACCGCGATCATCACCAGGACCAGCGGCGCCGAAAACAGGACCAGGCCGCAGAACAGCTTGAAGACGTTGCCCGAGCTGAGCCCCAGCGCATTCAGCGCGACGATCTTCTTTTGCGCCACCGTGGCGACATGGGCCAGCGAGAAACGGACGACAAGGAAGAACAGGAAGACATGGGCCGCGACGGCGTAGGCGATGAAGATCCAGTCGGCGCCCTGGTGACGGCAGAAGACCGTTTGCAGCGCTTTCAGCGTATTGCGCTCGTCGCCCGCCAGGCCGGACAGGTTGAAGATCACGGCGAAGACGATGAAGATGGCGCCGGCGATGACCAGATAGAACAGGCCGACCAGAATGCTGGTGGCCAGAAGGCGCAGTTCCGGCGCGCCGAATTGCAGGCCGAGCGGACCGAGGCCTTCCTTGCGCGCGTCTTTTCCGAAGGTGGCGGAGCGGTAAAGCGCGCCGTGGGCCATGAGCTTGAAGGCGACGATGAGCAGGACGAAACCGAGACAGACCAGCGGGTTGCAGTTGCCGCCAATAAGGAAACCGCCGGCATGGACAAGGTGAAAGAGGATCGCGTGGCCGAAGCTGAGCAAGCCCCACAGCACCAGCAGCGGCGCGAACGCCCCGCCCACGCCCGCGGGCAGGAAGGCAAACGCAGCCGGCACGGCACGTCCGAGGGAGAAAGACGGCTTCGAACTCATTGAAAAATGCCCACCCAATCTGTCTGCCCGATCACACACATTTCGGGCCATTCACCTTTTAGAAACAATTTCTTTCCCTTTAAACGCTTATTTTGTCGCACCCTTCACATTTGCACCCGGCTCTTGCTATAGGGCCACAGTCCGGCGGCGAAACGCTCACCGCCGGGTGTAAATGATTGGCGTACACATCTGGAGAGACGGTTTCGTGACACCCGTACATGTCATCGGCGGCGGATTGGCCGGTTCGGAAGCTGCGTGGCAGCTGGCCCAGGCGGGCGTGCCCGTCGTGATGCACGAAATGCGCGGTGTCAAAGGCACCGACGCGCACCAGACCGACGGACTGGCCGAGCTGGTATGCTCGAATTCGTTCCGTTCGGACGACTGGCAGTTCAATGCCGTGGGCCTGCTGCACGAAGAGATGCGCCGGTCGGGTTCGCTGATCCTGGCCTGCGCCGACAAGCACCAGGTGCCGGCGGGCGGCGCCCTGGCCGTCGACCGCGAGGGATTTTCGCAGGCCGTAACCGCCGCGCTTGAGGCCCATCCGCTGGTCACCATCGTGCGTGAGGAAGTGACCTCGCTCATGGACAAGCCGTGGTCCAATATCGTTTGCGCCACCGGGCCGCTGACGTCGGAAGCGCTGTCGAAGGTCGTGCTGGAGCTGGGCGGCGAAGGCCACCTCTCCTTCTTCGACGCCATCGCGCCGATCATCCACGCCGAATCGATCGACATGTCGAAGGCGTGGAAACAGTCGCGCTATGACAAGGAAGGCCCGGGCGGGGATGCTGCCGCCTATATCAACTGCCCGATGGACCGTGAGCAGTACGAGGCCTTCATCGACGCCCTGCTCGACGGCCCCAAGGCCGAGTTCAAGGACTGGGAGCACGTCCCCTATTTCGACGGCTGCCTGCCGATCGAGGTCATGGCCGAGCGCGGGCGCGAGACCCTGCGCTACGGCCCGATGAAGCCGGTCGGCCTGACCAACCCGCACAATCCGACCGTCAAGGCGCACGCCATCATCCAGCTGCGCCAGGACAATGCGCTGGGCACGCTCTACAACATGGTCGGCTTCCAGACCAAGCTGAAGCACGGCGCCCAGGCGGATGTCTTCCGCATGATCCCGGGGCTGGAAAACGCCCAGTTCGCGCGGCTGGGCGGCCTGCATCGCAATACCTTTATCCAGTCGCCCAAGCTGCTCGACCGCCAGCTGAGGATGAAGGCGGCTTATCCCGACAAATCAATCCGTTTCGCCGGGCAGATCACCGGCGTCGAAGGCTATGTCGAAAGCGCCGCCATCGGCCTGCTGGCCGGGCGGTTCGCCGCCGCCGAAGCAAAGGGCGTTGTGTTGTCCGAACCGCCGGAGACGACGGCTTTGGGGGCCTTGATCAACCACATCACGGTCGGCCACCTCGAGGGCGGCGCCTTCCAGCCGATGAACATCAATTATGGTCTGCTGCCGCCGATGGAAGCACCGAAAAAGGATGATGACGGCGTGAAAATTCCGTTGAAGGAACGCGGCCGCGCCAAGAAGCGGCTGATGAGCCTGAGGGCATTAAATGACCTTAATTCGTGGCTAGAGCCTCAGTCGAATGTGATTCCAGCGGAATAGACGAAGGATGCGTGCGATGACTTGGCGCCGGGGGGCGGCTCTTGTTTTGGCCGGGGCGATGATGGCCCTGGCGGGCTGCGCGGAAAAGACGACGACGGTCTATGTGCCGGTAGCGCCCAAGGTGGTGCCAAGCTCGCTGACGCCGCAGCCGGTGATCCTGTTCAACCGCTCCAAGGAAGGGCGCAAGCTCTTCACGCTCAACGAGGAATTCCCCTACTGCGATCCGGTGACGGGCTACGTCATCGTGGTGCCGAAGTGGTATGTGACGGACTTTGCCTCGGTGCCGTGGTACGGCCAGGGCGTGATCGATCCGCAGGGGCCGACGGCGCGCGCCGCCATCATCCACGACTGGCTCTATACGATCGGCCAGCCGAACATGCGGTTGCAGGCCGACGACATCTTCTATCGCGCCATGATCGCCTTCGGCGTCGACCAGTTCCATACGGGCATCGCCTATAACGCCGTGCGCGCCGGCGGCGAAGGCGGCTATGGGTTGAAGGGCGACTGGCTGTTCATCGATCCGGCCCGCCCGGACGTCAGCCAGCCCGCCCCCTTCGTCAAGCCGATCTCGGGCGCGGTGCGGGTCATGCCGGGCTGCCGCGGGTTCAGGGAGCTTATCCTGAGCGGCTGGAAGGCCTATCCGGACAAGGTGGTGCTGCCCGCCGCCCCGCCGCCGGTGACGACGACCAAGATGCCGTATGATGACCTGGTGAAGAAGTTTCCCTGGAAGAAGAAGTAACGGTCAGAGCCCGAGGTCGCTCAGGCCCGGGTGGGTGTCCGGCCGCCGCCCCGCGTCGCCGCGCTCCCAGTGGAACAGACGGTCGGCTTCGGCGATGGCCAGGTCGTTGATGCTGGCCAGACGGCGGCGCATCAGGCCTTCGCCATCGAATTCCCAGTTCTCATTGCCATAGGCGCGGAACCACTGGCCGGCGGCGTCGTGATATTCGTAGGCGAAGCGCACGGCGATACGGTCGCCGGTGAAGGCCCACAGCTCCTTGATCAGGCGATAGTCGTTTTCCTTTTGCCACTTGGCTGTCAGGAAGGCTTCGATTTCGGCGCGGCCGGTGATGAACCGGTCGCGGTTGCGCCACTGGCTGTCGGGCGTGTAGGCCTGGGCCACACGCGCCGGATCGCGGCTGTTCCACGCGTCTTCGGCCATGCGGATCTTCTGCGCGGCGGTTTGCGGATCGAAGGGCGGAAAGGGCGGACGGCTCATGGCGGCTCCTCAGGCTGTGGCGCCTGAGGTAGGCCGTTCCGCACCTGGCAGCAACGGGCCGGGCTGCCGAATTTCAGATATTTCCCGCCACAAAGGCCCAAAACAGTTTCAGGCGTTTCGACAAAGGTCCCCGCGCCCGTCCGGTCCATGTATCGCCCGCCAGCGCCGCCGGCAGGGCCAGGGGCATCAGGCTGGCCGGCAGGGTCTTGGCGGCCTTGGCGGCATCGCGGTACAGGTGTGCGGCCTCGGCTTCGCCCGCCTCGGGCACACGGCCGGCGCGTTTAAGCCGCGCCATTCCGGCAAAACGCGCCGGATCAGCCAGGGCCGAGGCATCAGCCGACGGATCAAGAATGCGGGCGGCCAGCTTCGCCGCCATCCCCTCCCCCTTGTCGACGATGACGAGCGCGGCACGCATGTCGAGCGGACCGGCGTCGAGCAGCGGCAACTGGCCTTCGATCAGGGTCAGCAGGTCTTCGGCCGGCAAAGCATACTGGCCGACGATGCGCTGCAGGGCTTCGCTCAGGGGATGATAGCGTGGCGTCCGGCGATCGCGGATTTCCTCGACGGCCTCATACCACCAACGCATGCGGATCTCGCCCAGCATGGGCTCGCTGACGCGGCCGGGAATATCCTGCAGGGTTTCGAGCAGGGCATACAGGGCCAGCACGTCGGCGCGCTTTTGCGCATCGCCGATAAAAACGGAAGCGAGCCGCAGGTCTTCCGACCGCGGCTCGCATTCATTTGTCGCGTCAGACGTCATTACGGCAGCGGCTTTTGCTTCTTGCTGCCCTTGAAGCCGCCCATGTCGATAATCTCGGCGTCTTCGTCGTTACGGTTGACACCCCAGATCAGGATGATCGGCAGGGCGACGTAGATCGACGAATAGGTGCCGACGAAGATACCGAAGACCATGGCGAAAACCAGCGGGAACAGGGCCGGACCACCGAGGAACAGCATGCCGGCCAGGGCCAGGATGGCGGTCGAACCGGTGATGATCGTCCGCGACAACCGTTCGTTTTCCGACAGGTTGATGATGTCGGCCAGCGGCGTCTTCTTGAACTTGCGCAGGTTTTCACGAAGCCGGTCGAAGGTGATGACCTTTTCGTTCATCGAATAACCGATGACGGTCAGCAGCGCGGCGATCGAGGTCATGGAGAATTCGATCTGCAACAGGCCCATGATGCCGATGGTCAGCACCACGTCGTGCAGCACGGCGATGACGGCGCCGGCGCCGAATTGCAGGCCCGACGGGAAGCGGAACCAGATGTAGAGCAGCATGAGCGCGAGCGCGCCGCCGAGCGCGAACAGGCCCGAACGCATCAGTTCGCCCGACACCTTGGGGCCGACGACTTCGGTGCGCTTGAAGGTCATGCCCGGGAAGGTCTGGCCGAGCTTGGCCTTGATGCCTTCGACGCGCTCGTTGTCGTTGTCGCCTTTGACTTCGGGGAGCTTGAACTTGACGACCGCGTCGCGGTCGCTGCCGAAGGGCTGGACGGTGGCGTCCTCGGCGCCGAAGGTCTTCATGCTGGCGCGCAGCTGCGCGGTCGGCATCGGGCCCGGCGTCTGGACTTCGAGGACGTTGCCGCCCGCGAAATCGGTTCCGAGGTTCAGGCCCATGGTGAAGAGCACGATGACGGTGCCGAGCACGGCCAGGCCGGAAACAATCGCTGCCACCGGTGCGTACTTGGTGAAGCGGAAGTGGAACTCGGTCGGCAGGTTTTTAATGAGAGGCCATTGCATGGGCGTGTACTCTTAAATCGGAAGGGTCTTCGGCTTGGTGGCCTTGTACCACCAGCCGAGCAGGACCTGGCTGACCAGGATGGCCGTGAAGACCGAGGTGAACACGCCGATGGCCAGCGTCCAGGCGAAGCCCTTGACCGGGCCGGCACCGAAGGCGAACATGATCAGCGCCGAGATCAGCGAGGTGATGTTGGCGTCGAGGATGGACACGATGGCGCGGTTGAAGCCCATGTCCATGGCGGCGACGACCTTGTGGCCCAGGCGTTCTTCGTCGCGGATCCGTTCGTAGATCAGAACGTTGGCGTCGACGGCCACGGCCAGGCTGAGGATCAGGCCCGCGACGCCAGGCAGCGTCAGGGTGGCCTGGAAGACCGTCATGGCGGCCATGATCAGCAACAGGTTGACCACCAGGGCCACGACGGCGGCGCCGCCGAAGATGAAGCCATAGGCAAGCACCATGAAGGCGACGATGACCAGGAAGCCGATGATGGTCGAATTGATGCCGGCCTGCACGGCGTCCTTGCCGAGTTCGGCGCCGACCGTGCGTTGCTGGACGATGTTGAGCTGGGCGGGCAGCGCGCCGCTCTTCAGCACGTTGACCAGTTCCGACGCCTCCTGCGGGCTGAAGTGGCCGGTGATCTGGCCGCTGCCGGTGACGATCGGCTCCTGGATGTTCGGAGCGGACATGACGACGCCGTCGAGGATGATGGCGAAGCGCTGGCCGGTATAGCGGGTCGTGGCGTCACCGAAGGCCTTGGTGCCGGGGCCGTCGAAGCGGAATTCGATGGCCGGGCGCTGGTACTGGTCGGTACCCATGCTGGCATTGGTCAGGTTGCCGCCGGTGACGAGGACGCGCGAACGCACGGCCAGCTTGCCGCCCGGACCCTGCTCGGAATCGGGGAGCAGTTCGGAACCCGGCGGGATGCGGCCGGCGGCGATGTCGGCCGGCGTGACGGTCGAATCGACCATCTGGAAGGTCAGCTTGGCGGTACGGCCGATGACGCGCTTCAGCTGCTCGGGGTCGCTTTCGCCCGGCGCTTCGACGACGATACGGTTGGCACCCTGGCGGACGATCGACGGTTCCTTGGTGCCGAGCGAGTCGACGCGCTTGCGGATGACTTCGATCGAGGTGTCGACGGCGCTGGCGGCCGTTTCCTTCTGGGCGTCGGGGTTCTGGGCCAGGGTGATTGTCTGGTCCGACCCGCGCGACACGTTCAGGTCCTTGGTGCCCGGATTGCGCGGCAGCGGCGTGGCCAGCTTGGACAGGATGCCAAAGGCCTTGTCGACATTTCCTGCGTCGTTGATGCGGACGCTGACGGTCGTGCCCTGGACGGCCAGGTTGCTGAACAGGATATTCTCATCCTTCAGGCGCGCGCTGACGTCATCGAGCAGCTTGGCCGCCTTGTCGCGCATCAGCCCGTCGGTGTCGACTTCGAGCAGGAGGTAAGAACCGCCCTGCAGGTCAAGGCCGAGGTTCAGCGTCTGCGTCGGGAAGAAGCCCTTGATGCTGTCCCGCATGGCCGGAGGCATGAAGTTGGCGGCGGAGAAAAGAATGCCGAGAAGTGCGGCGGCGGCGACCACCCCAACCTTCCAGCGGGACAAGTTTATCATGTCAATCAGCCCGATACGGATAGGAAACGGCCCGGCGTCGTCCACGACACCGGGCCGGAATACTCTTGTTTATGCCACCTTGTCGTTGGCCGGGGCGGGTTCGCCCTTGGCGCGGACATCGGTGATCATTGCCTTGACCACGCGGACGTTCACGCCGGTGGCGATTTCAACCATGACTTCAGTCTCTTCGACGCGCGTCACCTTGCCCATCATGCCCGAGGTCAGCACCACCGTGTCGTTGCGCTTGATGGCGGCCAGCATGGCCTTGTGCTTCTTGGCCTGGGCCTGCTGCGGCCGGATCATGAAGAAGTACATGATGGCGACGAAGCCGATCAGCAGCGGCAGCATGTTGAGGAAGTCACCACCGGGGGCGGCGGCGCCGGCTGTCTGGGCGAAGGCGGGGGTAGCGAACACGAACGAGTCTCCCGAAAAGGTCCGGACAGGTAAGGACGCAATGTTCCCGGCACCCCTGCCCTCAAAAAACGTGTGCCATACATAGGCACAAAAAAAAGAAGGTCAACTTTGTTTATAGAGACGGCGGAGCCGCTATTATTACTCCTCCCCATCGCAAGATGGGGAGGTGGGTCACCCGAAGCCTTGGCGAAGGGGGAGACGGAGGGGGCGAAGCTAAAGGAAGATACCCCTCCCAATGCTTCGCATAGGGAGGAGATTCTTTTTGTTTACGGCAGCACCAGCGTCGGGTCGATCGGGCGGGCGATGTCGGTTGACGGGGTATAGCGCACTTCGAAATGCAATTGCGGACGGTCGATGACGCCCGACTGGCCGACATGGCCGATGACCTCGCCTTTAGTGATCTTCTGGTTGTTCTTCACGGTCATGGACGACAGGTGCGAATAGCCAGTGTACCAGCCGTTCGGGTGCTTGATGTAGACCGTGTTGCCCAGTTCCTTGACCTGGTCGCCCTCGTAGACGACGACGCCGTCGGACGCGGCATGGACGTCGGTGCCTTCGTCGGCGGCAATATTGATTCCGTCATTGCGCACGTTCGGCGCCAGCTGGCCGAACGGCACCAGGATCTTGCCGCGGACCGGCCAGACGAACAGGCCCTTGCCCATCTGCGCCAGTTGCGCATTGCTGGGGAAGCCGTTGGGCGCGGGCGGCTGGGTCACCGCGACCGGCTTCGACGGCGGCGTGACGGCGGGCTTGGTCGCGGCAGGCGCCGGCACGTCCTTGGTTGCGGCTTCCTTCGGCGCGGGCGTGGCCGGCCTGGCGGCCACCACCGGCTTTGCAGGCGTGGACGCCGGCGCCGGCGCCGGTGCCGAAGGCTTGGCCAGCGCGGCTTGCAACCTGACCATGGTCGGGCCGCCGGCGTGCTCTTCCGAGCCCTTGTCGACGGCATTGGCGGGCAGCAGGATCTTCTGGCCGATGCGCAGGCCTGAATTCGGCTCGAGGCCGTTCAGGTCGTACAGCACCTTCACCGGCACGCCGAAGCGGCGCGAAACGCCGTAGAGCGTGTCGTGCGCCTGAAGGATATAGACGAAGGCCGCGCGCGTGTCCTTGACCGGCGCCGAGGTCTGCGACGACGAGGAAGATGAGGACGACGCCGTATCGGACGGCGGCGGGGGCGGAGGTGGTGGCGGCGGAAGATCGCTGGACGAGATGCCGCCCTTGGAGCCCTGGGCCGTTATGGCCGGGACGGTCGGCTTGTCGTCGCCGGCCTGGGCGGGCGTCTGGGTCGCCTCGGCCGGCTTGTCCTGCATATAGATGGGATATTTCGGCTCGGGCATGGCCGTCGAACAGGCCTGGAGCATCAGCATGCCCACACCCAGCGCGCCCATGGCGCACAGTCGGATTACACCCTTCAGGCGATTGCGGCGGTCATCGGAGGTCATCGTCCTGGCTCCCTCGAACGGATATGGCGGCATGCGCGCCCTGCCCGTCATTCTTGCGGGCGTCGGCGCCCGTTCGTTATGACGAAATTAAGGATAACGATTCGTTAGCAACTTCGTCAAATTGCGCACGATTCTGGCAAAATGGCGGATCGCCGGGAAAATTTGCCGGGGATGAAATTATTTTGAAAAAATTTCGCCGCGCCACATCCGATCACGGCCTCCGCGGACATACAGGATCAAAGGCGGCGATTGACGCTGCCGAACGGAGCTTTGGATTATGACCGTGCATATCGTCTGGATGTACTGGTGGCTGATTTTCCCGATCGGCTTCCTGCTGTCCCGAATCGTTCACATGTTCCTTTACAGCGCATATGAACGGAAACGACTCGACGTACTGAAGGCCTATATCGACAAGGGCAAGGACGTGCCCCCGGCCCTCTATCGCGACCTGTGAGGCTATTATGGACCAGAACACCTTCGTGCATCTCTTCACCAGCTACTGGTGGCTCATCTTTCCGCTCGGCTGGATGGTTGCGGGCGTCTTCGGCAGCCTGTTCCACTATCGCCACAAGAGCGACATGCTGAACCTGATCAAGACCTACGCGGAAAAGGGCCAGGAGCCGCCGGCCGCCCTGCTCGACGCGCTCAAGTCGGACGAACAGCGCGCATATGATTATGAAGGGCGTCATTACGGCCGCCGCTGGCGGCGCCGCCGCCATGGCTGGTGGTGGCAGGTCGTGGTCTTCGCTTCGCTGGCGGCCGGTTTCGGTTATTTCGGCCAGTATGGCGGCGGGCCGGCCGTGTTCAGCGCGCTGGCCATGGCGTTCGGTGTCGCGGCGCTGGCGCTGGGCGTCATCGGCCTGATCCAGGCCCTGACCGCGCCGCGGCTCGATCCCAAAGACCGCGACCGCGACGAGTATCGGGACTAAGGACCGGTTGGCCGCGAGATGGAACAGCCGGGGGACAGCAGCCACGCCGCGCTTGTCGAGCGCGCGCGCCGGGGATCCGACACCGCCTTCTCAAGGCTGGTGTCGGAAAACCAGGCGGCCGTGCGCGCCTTCGCGCGGCGGCTGGCGGCCAATCCGGCTGATGCCGACGACCTGGCGCAGGAGGCTTTCGTGACCGCGTGGAAGAAGATCGACCATCTGCGGCCGGACGCCAGTTTCCGCACCTTCGTCTGCGGCATCGTCTTCGCCAAGGCGCGCAATGACCGCCGGCGGTTCAACCGCGCGGCGGCGCGCGACACGCAATGGCACGACCTGACGCCGCAGACGGCATCGTCAACCGTTGATACGAAGCTGTCGGTCCAGGCGGCGCTGCAGGTTTTGCCATTGGATGTGCGCGCTGCCGTGTCGCTGTGTGTGGCGGGCGATTACAGCCACAGCGAGGCCGCCGAGATTTTGGGGCTTCCGCTCGGCACCGTGAAGACGCATATTCAGAAAGGGCGCGAGGCGCTCAACCGGTTGCTTGGAGTAGAGTCATGACTGCGGATTCGTTGCCAGATCCCTTGAAAGCCCTGCTGTTGGCCGACGAGGAAACCTCGGTCATCTTGCCCCAGCGCGACCTCGCCTTCACCGTCGAAGTCATGGCGCGCATCGAGCGTCAACAGTTGCGTGAAAACCTGGTGTTGATCGGCGTGCTGTTCGTGGCCGTGTCGGCCATCCTGGCCATCGTCATGCCTTATGTCACGCCGCTGATCGTCGATGCCGGCCAGGCGCTGATCCCGGCCGTGCTGGTCCTGTCGGCGCTGGGCGCCATGGCGATCGCCGTGCAATGGATGCGCCCGGGTCTGAGGATGATGGGGCTGCCGGTTTAGCGGTTCTGCCGGAGCCTGCGGCTTAAGTAAGAAACCCCACCACCGCATCTCCTTCGCCGTGCTTCGCAACGCTCAGTCGTGCGGTCGGCACGGGCCGCCCCTCTCCGTCGCTTCGCGACAGGGAGATACGAAAATTTTCAATTTTCCTTCGCCACGCCCGCGATCAAGGGGACGAAGCGGACTTCGCCCAGGTCCTCGGTCTCGTAGGTGTCGCCGGTGCGCGTGTAACGCAGAAGGCGCTGGGTCGAGCCCTTGCCTTGCGGACCGACCATGATGCCGCCGCGGGGCTTGAGCTGGGCCAGCAGTTCCACCGGTTCTTCCGGCAGGGCGGCCGTGACCAGGATGCGGTCGAAAGGCGCCTGTTCCGGCCAGCCGATCCAGCCGTCGCCGAAACGGTAGATGATATTTTCCAACATCAGCCGCTTATGGCGGATCTCGGCCTCCAGCATCAGCGACCGGTAACGCTCAATGGTGTACACATAGCGCGCCAGCCGGGCCAGGATCGCCGTCTGGTAACCAGAGCCCGTGCCGATTTCGAGCACGCGGTGGCGGCCCTCGATCTTCAGCGCCTGGGTCATCAGGCCGACGATGAAGGGCTGGGAGATGGTCTGTCCACAGTTGATCGGGATGGCGGAATCTTCCCACGACCGGTCGAGGAACAGCTCAGGCACGAACAGGTCGCGCGGCGTATATTCCATGGCGTGGAGCAGCTTGCGGTCCTCGATGCCCTGGTCCTTGAGCGCGCGCAGCAGCCGGTGCAGCCGGGTCTCTTCCGGGGGAATTTCCACGTCGCTCATTTCGCGGCCTCCGGCTGGCGAACGGCCTTGGGGACCGTTCCGCCCAGCGTCTTTTTCAGCTCGTGCATCGTCGCGTAATGCGTAAGGTCCAGGTGCAGCGGCGTCACCGAGATGCGGTTCTCGGCGACGGCCTTGAGGTCGGTACCGTCGACCAGAGTCTGCTGATAGTTGTGGAAGTCCATCCAGTAATAGTGGCGGCCGCGCGGGTCGCAACGCTTGACGGCGTGCATTTCGTGCAGGTCGCGCAGACCCTGTTTCGTGACCTCGATGCCCGTGACGGCGTCGGCCGGACAGTCCGGGAAGTTGATATTGAGCACGACGTCCGTCGGCCAGCCACGTTCGATAAGCGCCGACAGCACGCCGGCGCCATGGCCCGTGGCTGAGTCCCACTGGTCTTCGCTGTTGTGATCGAAATCGAGGCACTGCGACAGGGCGATCGACGGAATGCCCAGCGTCATGCCCTGGAAGGCGCCGGCCACCGTGCCGGACAGGGTCACGTCCTGGGCGAGATTGAATCCACGATTGATGCCGCTGAGCACCAGGTCCGGCGGCGACGGCAGAAGGTCGTTGACGGCGATCTGCACGCAGTCGGTCGGCGTGCCGGAAACGGCGAAGCGCTTGGCGTCGATGCGTTTGACGCGGAGCGGATCGTGCAGCGTGACACCCCTGCCCTTGCCCGACTGTTCGACGATGGGCGCGCAGACCCAGACGTCGTCGGACAGACTTGTCGCGATGTCGTGGAGAAGCGAGAGCCCGTAGGCTTCGAAACCATCGTCATTGGTAAGCAGAATACGCATCGGAACCTTCGTTAACGAAGGCCGGTTTTAGGACCATTTGGTGAACACGCGCAAGCGGGCTCACGGGAAAATTATGGAGCTGACTGCAGGTTGGAAAAGGAAGTGATCCACAGATTACACAGATTTCACAGATTAGATTTTACCCGTTGAAACGCGCGAAGCGCAATCTTCGACCGTGTGCGCGCAGGGGGCCGTCGTAAGTCTCGGAATAATCTGTGAAATCTGTGTAATCTGTGGATCACTTTCACGTTCGCAGTTCGAAGCTACGGACGGTAAGACTTGGCCACGGATGGTCCGAGCCACGAGCGTAGACCGCGCCTCCGGAATACAGAAGGTGCGCTTCGCCCCGCTTATCCGTGGCAAAACCCTTTCTTACCCGATATGCGTCAGGCCGCCCATATAGGGCTGGAGCACGGCCGGAATGTTGATGCGGCCACCCTCGTCCTGGTAGTTTTCCATGATGGCGACCAGCGTGCGGCCGACGGCCAGGCCCGAGCCGTTCAGCGTATGGACGAAGCGCGTGCCTTTTTCGCCCGCCTTGCGGCAGCGGGCGTCCATGCGGCGGGCCTGGAAGTCGCCGCAGTTCGAGCACGACGAGATTTCACGATAGGTGTCCTGCGACGGCAGCCAGACTTCGAGATCGTAGGTCTTGCGCGCGCCAAAGCCCATGTCGCCCGTGCACAGCAGCATGGTGCGGAACGGCAGGTCGAGTTTCTTGAGCACCGTTTCAGCGCAGTCCGTCATGCGGTCGTGTTCGTCGCCCGAGGTTTCCGGCGTGGTGATCGACACCAGCTCGACCTTGTGGAACTGGTGCTGGCGGATCATGCCGCGCGTATCGCGCCCGGCCGAGCCCGCTTCGGCGCGGAAGCACGCCGTCAGCGCGGTCAGGCGCAGGGGCAGTTCTTCCTCGGCTGTGATGGCTTCGCGCACCAGGTTGGTCAGCGAGACCTCGGCGGTCGGGATCAGGTAGCGGTCGTCGGTCGTCTTGAAAAGGTCTTCCTCGAACTTCGGCAACTGGTTGGTGCCGAAAAGCGCATTGCCGCGCACCAGGACGGGCGGATTGACCTCGGTATAGCCGTGCTCGCTGGTTTGCAGGTCGAGCATGAACTGGCCGATGGCGCGTTCAAGGCGCGCGAGCTGGCCCTTGAGTACGACGAAACGCGCCCCCGCGATTTTCGCGGCGGCTTCGAAGTCCATAAGGCCGAGCGCTTCACCGAGGTCCGCATGGTCCTTGGGCTGGAAGGAAAGCGCTACGGGCGTGCCCCAGCGGCGCTGCTCGACATTACCGTGTTCGTCCGTGCCGATGGGCACATCATCGAAAGGCAGGTTGGGGAGCGAGGCCAGCAGGTCGCGCAGTTCTTCGCCCTTGACGCGTTCCTTTTCGGTTTCCTCGTTGATCTTGCCCTTCAGGCCTTCGACGGCGGCCATGAGCGTGGCAGCGCGGGCTTCGTCCTTCTGCGCCTTGGCCTGGCCGATCTGCTTCGACAGGTCGTTGCGCTCCGACTGGGCCGACTGGAAGGCGGTCTGGGCGGCGCGCAGTTCGCCGTCGAGGCTTTGCAGGAGATGCACGTCCTTCTGGGCCGATTCGCGGCCACGCGACGACCAGCCCCGAACGAAGATGTCAGGATTTTCGCGTAAGGCCTTGATATCGTGCATGATGACGGCTCCGGTTTCAGATGGCGCAGACAAGACGTGTCCGTGCCCGGGATAGAGCGCATCGTTTACGGGCTGGGGCCCGTAAGGTCAAAGCGATTCTGTCAGGAAACCGTGGCCTTGGGCCGGCGGAATTCGATCATGCGCACGCACAGGATCGAGATTTCGTAGAGCAGGATGATCGGGACCGACAGCAGGCACTGCGAGATCGGATCCGGCGGCGTCACGATGGCCGCGACGACGACGATCGCCAGGATGGCGTAGCGGCGGAACTGCCCCAGCATCTTGGAATTGACAATCCCCGCCAGGCCCAGCAGCGTGATGACGATCGGCAGCTGGAAGCAACAGCCAAAAGCGATCATCAGGGTTTCGACCAGCTGCAGGTATTCCGACACTTTGGGCATGAATTGCACGGTGACGCCGTTGGCGCCGATGATCTGCTGGTTCAGCGAGAACCACAGCACCATCGGCATGATGGCGTAGTACACCAGCGCCATACCCATGAGGAACAGGACGGGCGCGGCGAACAGGAAGGGCAGGAAGGCGTTGCGTTCGCGACGGTACAGACCCGGCGCGATAAAGCGATAGAGCTGGAAGGCCAGGACGGGAAAGCTGACGATAATGCCGCCGAACATGGCGATGCGCAGGTTGGTGAAAAACACCTCCATGGGCGCCGTGGCGATCAGCGGGATGTCCTTGACGTTGGAAATCGCCTTCATGCCGAGCAGGATGAAGGCCAGATCGAACGGGCCGGCCTTGCCGTGGTTCTGTTGCTCCTGGTACAGCGACGAGGCGACCGCCAGCGGGTGCACCAGGAAGCCCATGATATGGGCGTGGAAGCAGTAGCAGCCGATGACGGAGACGACAAAGGCGGCGACCATCCAGATCAGGCGCATGCGCAGCTCGATCAGGTGCTCCATAAGGGGGGCGCGCGAGGCTTCGATTTCCGCCTGGTCGGCGTCGGCCTGAGTCACGAGGCCGCGCTTCGTCGGGTCTTCGACAGTTTGCGGAAGCCCGCCAATGTCCTCGCTCATGATGCGCTGTCCGTGGTTTCAGCCTTGGCCTTGGGCGCGCGGGTCCGCTTCGGTTTTACCGGCGCCGTTTCGTCGGATGAGGCCGAGGTAATGGCCGGCGCCTTTTTGGCGCGCGGCGGCTGCGGTTTTTTCAGTGGCGTCTTGGCGCCTTCATCGAGCGCGCGGCGCGGCGGCAGGCCTTCAAGTTGAGGATCGGCCACCTTAGAATCGGTGTGTGCGGTCTCGACCGGCGCCTCCAGCGGCTCGACCGAGACCGGCTGCACCGGCACGGCGTTCAGCGACTGATGGATGTCGCTTTCGATCGACGTCATTTCGGTCTTCATATCGGCAATGCCGGGCAGGCTTTGCGAATTGCGCAGGGCCTCGACCTCCTTGCGCAGGTCATCAAGCTCGCTTTGCCGCGCCATATCTTCGAAAGAAGTGCGGAAATCATCCGCCATGGCGCGCATGCGGCCGACAAAACGGCCGAGCTGGCGCAGCAGCTTGGGCAGGTCCTTGGGGCCGACCACGACAAGGGCGACCACCGCGATTACGACGATTTCACCGCCCCCGATACCGGGCAACATGCGCTGACGCTTTCTCTCTTGGGTAATAAAGGACAGCGCGCCGGGACCGCCCAGCGCGCCGCTTTAAATATCGCTTATGGCGAAGGCTTACGCCTTCGGCTCTTCCTCGACCTTCTTGGCCTTCTTCGTGTCTTCGGGCTCATCCTTCAGGCCGTCCTTGAACGCCTTGATGCCCTTGGCGGCATCGCCCATGATCCCGGAAAGCTTTCCGCCGCCGCCGAACAGCAACAGGGCAACGATCGCGATGCCCAGAATGTGCCAGATACTTAAAGCACCCATAATCGTCTCCTCAGGGGCGTAAACCAGAATACGCGGCGCGCCCGATACAAAACCATGGCCCGATATGGCCGTTCCACTTCATATAGTCGCGAATTGCGGCGACTTCAAAGCGCTTTTATACAAATCCGCGTAAGCTTAATTATAGATTACGTATCCGACGGTTCTTCCAGGAAGTCCTGGGCGAATTCGACCGCGTCGAGATCGTCGAGCGGCGCCTCCTCTTCCCCGGCCTGCGCCGAAGACGGGTCGGGGACCATGAAATCGGCCGGGACGTTGATGTCGAGCAGGCCGGCAGCCCGCATTTCCGCGACACCCGGCAGGTCGGCCAGGCTGGGCAGCGAAAATTGTTCGAGGAACGATTCGGTCGTGCCGTAGGTCACGGGGCGTCCAGGCGTCTTTCTGCGGCCGCGCAGCTTGATCAGGTTCATTTCGTGCAGCACGTCCAGCGTGCCGCGCGACAGGCCGACGCCGCGGATGACTTCGATTTCGGCGCGCGTCACCGGCTGGTGATAGGCGATGATGGCCAGGGTTTCGAGCGCGGCCTTGGAGAGCCGGCGCGGCTCCTCGCGCTCCTCGACCATCAGGTAGCCCAGGTCGGGCGCCGTGCGGAACTGCCAGCGGTCGTTGATGACCTCAAGCACCACGCCGCGCCCGGCATAGCGGCCTTTCAGCCCGGCCAGCGCCTTGCCGATATCGATGCCTTCCGGCAGGCGATAGGCCAGTTCGGCGGCCGACAGGGGCCCGGCGGCGGCAAAAAGCAGCGCCTCGACGGCGCGTTCGGCGTCTTCGGGCGTCACGACTGCGCCTCCCCGATCAGCTTGGGACGTTTACGCATGTAGAGGGTGTCGAAGGTCGCCAGTTGTTGAAGTTGCAACTGGCCTTCCTTGCACAGTTCGAGCGACGCCGACAGGGTCGAGGCGAGATACGAAATGCGCTTGGGGCCGCCCTCGCCTACCGGTTCCGGCGCCACGTCTTCGAGCGCCGTCCAGTTGCTGAGTTTCGGCAGCTGGGCGCGCAGGTTGTCGCGGGCGTCTTCCAGCGAATAGGCCTCGATGCGGCGGGTCGGATCGTAATGGCGCTCGGCCTCGCGGCGGCGCTGGGTGACGTAGGCGCTCATCAGGTCGAAGACATTGGCGTCGATCTTGGCCGACGGGATGATCAGGCGGGCTTCGGGGTCGCCGCGCGCGAAGACGTCGCGCTTGAGCTGGGGCCGCGAGGTCAGAGCCTCGACCGCCTTGCGCATGGCTTCGAGTTTCTTCAGGCGATAGGCCAGCGCCAGGGCCAGCTCTTCCGGGGCGGGCTCGTCACCGGCCTTGCGCTCGGTGCGCGGCAGCAGCAGGCGGGATTTCAGGTAGGCCAGCCACGACGCCATGACGAGATAGTCGGCGGCCAGCGAGAAGCGCAGGCGGCGGGCTTCCTGGATGAAGGCCAGGTATTGTTCGGCCAGGCGGGTGATCGAAATCTTGAGCAGGTCGACCTTTTGCGACCGCGCCAGGGCCAGCAGGACGTGCAACGGGCCTTCGTAACCGTCAAGATCGAGGACCAGCAGGTCGTCGGGGGCGATTTCCTCAGGCGTCGAGGGCGCCGCGCCGTCGAAATCGAGCCGGCGCTGCTGGACGTCGTGTTCAAGACCGGTGATCTGGCGGTTAGAGGCCATGGTTCCGCACCTCCCCGTTTTCGCAGAAAATGGGAAGCGGGACCGCGAGCAAAGCGAAGTGGTGGTGGGGCTTCTTGCTTACTTTTAGGTCGACGCCGTGGGGAAGGACGTAAGAAACCCCACCACCACATTTCCTTCGCAAGGGCTCAGTCGTGCGGTCCCCCTCCCCATGCTTCGCACGGGGAGGTGCAAAAAAGAGCGCATGCGACCCGCATACCATCTTACGTCGCCGCCTGGAACTCGGTCGGGTCGGCGCGGCTCTCGGTTTTGCCGGCGCGGCTGAGCGCGGCGTCGAAACGCTTGCGGGCCTCGGCCACGTCAAGCGGCTCCGGCGTGCGCAGCAGGCGCTTCATGGCGGCAATGAACCGGTCGTGCGCCCTGCCCTTGAGCTTGGGCGTCTCGTCCAGCACTTCGCGCATCTGGTCGAGTTCGCCGTTGCAGTGGAGCAGCATGTCGCAACCGGCCTTGATCGAGGCCTTTGCGCGTGTCTTCAACTCACCCGACAGGGCGTTCATCGACAGGTCGTCGCACATGATCAGGCCGTCGAAGCCGATCGTGTCGCGGATGACGCGGATACACTTCTTCGAGGTCGTCGCCGGATGCTTCTTGTCGATGGCCGTGTAAAGCACGTGCGCGGTCATCGCCAGGGGCATGTCGGCATTGGCCTGGAACGGCAGGAAATCGACCTTGACCAGCTCTTCCAGCGGCGTTTCGACGATGGGCAGCGCGGCATGGCTGTCCGCGCCGGCGCGGCCATGGCCGGGAATGTGCTTGATGACCGGCAGGACGCCGCCGGCCAGCAGGCCTTCGCAGGCGGCGCGGCCCATGACGGCGACGTCTTCAGGCGTCAGGCCATAGGCGCGGTCGCCGATGATGTCGTGGGCGCCGGGTTGCGGCACGTCGAGCACCGGCGCACAGTCGACATTGATGCCCAGGGCGAACAGGTCGTTGGCCATCAGGCGCGCACCCATGCGGACCAGCGAACGTTCTTCGTCGCGATCATTGGCGACGGCGGCGAACTGGGCGGCAGGCGGATAGTCGGGCCAGTGCGGCGGCCGCAGGCGGCGCACACGCCCGCCTTCCTGGTCGATCAGGATCATCGGCTCGTGCTTCACCGTGACGCGCAATGCGTCCGTCAGCGCCTTGACCTGTTCGGGGGTTTCGACATTGCGGCGGAAGAGGATGAAGCCCGCCGGTTGGGCGTCGGCGAAGAAATCCTTTTCCTCGGTCGTCAATTCAAGGCCGGAAAGGCCGAAGATGCAGGCGCGTGTGGCCAAGTCCGAACGTCCTTATTTCACGATGCAGTCGTGGCCGGCCGCCTTCAGCGCCGAACAGAAGGACTTCGCCTTGTCGGCTGACGAAAAGCCGGCGAAAGCCGTGCGGTAGAAGGTGCCCTTGGGGGTTTCGACCTTTTCGATGTGCTTCGACGTGCCCGACAGGAACAAGCCGTAGGACGAGGCGACGCTGGCATACTGCTTGTTGGCGGTCTCAGTGGAATCGAAGGCGCCGATCTGGACCATGACGCCGCCCTTTGTCGGGGCGGTCGTGGCGTCGGCGGTCTTGGTCTTTTCGGTTTTCTGGGCCGTGTCGGCCTTGGCGACAGCGCTCTTCGACGCATCCGCCTTAGAGGTATCCGCCTTGGCGACGGGCTTTTCGGCCGGCTTTTCAGCGGCCGGGGCTTTCGAGGCCGTGGTGCCGGATGCCGCCGGCGTCACGGTCTGTACGGCGGGCTTCAACGGGGCCGGCGTGGCGGCCGGGCTGGCCTGGCCCGTGATGGCGGCGTTATCGCTCTGCGACGGCAGCGGACCGGTGATCGGCTTGGCCGGCGGCGGCGCCTCGTTAGTAACGGCGGCCTGCGAGGCCGAGCTGTCGCGCAGCGGCGCTTCGGTGCCCGGCGCGAAATGGGCGCTGGCCTGGTCTTCGCCCTGCGTCGTATTCAGGTCCTGGTCCGTCATCGGCTTGGCGTCCTGGACCTGGGCGTCCTTGATGTCGCCGACGGCGTCGCCGACTTCCGGCGCTGCGTGGCCATGGCTGTTGAGGCCGGAATTGTAGAACATCACGACGGCCAGAAGCAGCAGCACCAGGAAGATGCCGCTGATGATCAGCGTGATGGGAGCCTGGTCGCGGCCGGCCGGGCGGCGCGCCTCATAGCTCAGATTGTCCTCGGTCGGCGGCGAATATGTGCCGCGATCCCTGTCCGTCATGACTTTGATCCTGGTATTAACCGTGGGCCGGGACGACCCCAAAAGCAGTTAAGCGCCTGATTCCCGTTCAGGCGCCTGAGACAATAAAGGTTGGCAAGCGATTTTGACAGCCCTGTGGCCAAAAAGTCGTGAATGCCACACCCCTGTGGCATTTCATACCGCCTGCCGGTGACGACAATATGGCTGCAATAACCGAATGGCGGAAGACCCGCACGTCTTTGGCAGTCCGTTTTCTTGTGGAATCTCTCTGCGCCGGGCATTTTGCCGGTATGTTTTCAAATGCAATCTCCGCCCGCCTCGCCCGAAACAACATCCATTATGGCTGGGTGATGCTGGGCGTCACCTTCTTCACCATGCTGACGACGGCATGTGCGTTGGGCGCCCCTGGCGTGCTGATGCCGGCGCTGGAAAAGGAGTTCCACTGGACGGCGGCCGAGATTTCGGGCGCCCTGGCCATCCGACTGCTGCTGTTCGGGGTGATCGCGCCCTTCGCCGCTTCGCTGATGATCCGCTACGGCATTCGCCGCGTCGTGTCCCTGGCCCTGGCCTTTATCGCTTCAGGCCTGATCGCGTCCCTGTTTGTCGGGCAGGTGTGGCAGCTCGTGCTGTTCTGGGGGATCATGGTCGGCTGCGGCGCCGGCATGACCGCCATCGTCCTGGGCGCGACGGTCGCCAACCGCTGGTTCACGGAAAAGCGCGGCCTGGTCATCGGCATCCTGACGGCCAGCAACGCCACCGGCCAACTGGCCTTCCTGCCGATTATCGCCCAGCTGTCGGAAAGCGCGGGTTGGCGGACGGCCCTGGTCATGGTGTGCGGCCTGTTGGCCGTGGCCCTGACGCTGGTTCTGCTTTTGGTGCGCGAGCGGCCGGCCGATCTCGGATTGCTGCCGTTTGGCGAGCGCGAAGGCATGGTCGCGGCCCCGCCCGCCATGGCGCGCCCCGTTGAAATCCTGCGCGATGCGGCGAAGACACGGACCTTCTGGATCCTGTTCGGCACCTTCTTCATTTGCGGCGCCTCGACCAATGGACTGATCCAGACGCATTTCGTGTCGATGTGCGGCGACTTCGGCCTGGCGGCGGTGGCCGCGGCCAGCGTGCTGGCCATGATGGGCCTGTTCGACTTCGTCGGCACGATCGGCTCGGGCTGGCTGTCGGACCGCTTCGACGCGCGCTGGCTTCTGTTCTGGTATTACGGCCTGCGCGGCCTGTCCCTGCTGTACCTGCCGCACCTGACCTTCACGGTGTTCGGCCTGTCGCCGTTCGCGGTATTCTACGGCCTCGACTGGATCGCCACCGTTCCGCCGACGATCAAGCTGACCGCCGAAAAGTTCGGTCGCGAGCGCGCCAGCGTCGTGTTCGGCTGGATCTTCTGCGGCCACCAGTTGGGCGCGGCCGGCATCGCCTATACGGCGGGGCTGATCCGGACCACGACCGGCAGCTACATTCCGGCTTTCCTGATCGGCGGCAGCCTGTGCCTGATCGCGGCCTTCGCCGTGCTGCTGATCATCCGTCCGCGCGCCCAGGCGGTTCCGGCTGCCGCCGCCGGTTGATAAAGGCAAATCAAGGCTTTAAATTCGTGGAGTCGCGTGGTACCCACGCCGCCACCTCTTGTCGCGTTCCGCGTTTTGGGGGCCTGTAGCTCAATGGTTAGAGCCGACCGCTCATAACGGTCTGGTTGGGGGTTCGAGTCCCTCCGGGCCTACCAATCTTGCCTGCCCTAATGCCATCACAATTGCAGCGCATGGTGACGAAATGAAACGGCTTCCTGTTCCCCTCGCCCTCTACAGAGGCATGGCGTTCGCGGCCCTCCCCGCCGCGGTGATGTGGTGCGCGATTCTGACGCCGGTCGCCGTGGCGCATCCGCACGTCATCCATCTGGCCATGCACGCGGCGCACCAGATGCACAAGTTCGCCGGCCACGCCAAGGATGTCCTGCTGGGCTAGGTTTTGACCGATCGCTGAATGAAAGAAGGGCCTCCGGATCGTCTCCGAAGGCCCTGTTTTTTTATCCGAAGTGCAGGTCTGAAGCGGTGACCGTCGCGCCGCCGTTGAAGGTGGCGATGACAACAGCGGCATCGCTGCCCGTGCCGTCGTCGTCCCAGTAAAGCGTGTGCGTGGCCGCATCCCAGATGAACTGGGCCGAGGTGCCGACGGCGGCGCTGCCGGCGGTGAATTCGGATGCGCTCAGGACATGGCCCGCCGTGAAGCCGTAGTCGTCCCCGGTGAACCGCAGGACATCGGTGCCGTGGACGAAGTCCTGGACGGTATCGAGGCCGTTGGCGAAATTGGCCGCGGCGAAGACAAAGGTGTCGGCGCCATTGCCGCCGTTGAGCACGTCGTTGCCCTGCCCGCCGATCAGCGTATCGTTGCCGTCGGCGCCATTGAGCGTGTCATTCCCGCCCAGGCCCGACAGCACATTGTTGCCGCTGTTGCCGTTCAGCCCGTTGCCGATGCTGTTATTGCCCGTGCCGTTGATGTCGGCGCTGCCCAGCAGGTTCAGGTTTTCGATGAAGTTGCCCAGCGTATAGCTGATGGTCGACATGACCCGGTCGCCGCCGCCGTCATTGATGCCGGCCCCGGTCGATTCTTCCGACACCACGTCGCCGATATTGTCGACATAGTAGGTGTCGTTGCCGGCCCCGCCATACATCGTATCCGCGCCCGTGCCGCCGTCGAGCGTGTCGTAGCCCTGGCCACCGTAAAGCGTGTCCGAACCGTCGCCGCCGAGGACCCAATCGGCGCCGCCCAGGCCCGACAGCAGGTTGTTGCCCGCATTGCCGGTGATCGTGTTGTCGCCGTCATTGCCTCCGCCGCTGAGATTGGCCGTGCCGGTCAGGGTCAGCTGTTCGATATAGGCGCCGATCGTATAGCTGACGCTGGCATAGACACGATCTTCGGTGCCGCCGTCGTCGATGCCCGGCGTGGACTGTTCGGACGCCACATCGCCGCTATTGTCGATGTAGTAGGTATCGTTGTTGGCCCCGCCATAGAGGGTGTCGATGCCGTCTCCGCCGGTCAGCGTATCATTTCCGGCCCCGCCGTACAGCGTATCGCTGCCGCCGTTGCCGTTCAGGCGGTCGCTGCCGTCTCCGCCCCACAGGTGGTTGTTGCCGGCATTACCGTTGATGAGATTGGCAAGTCCGTTGCCGGTGCCGTCGATATTGCCGGTGCCCGTCAGGATCAGGGTTTCGATGAAGTTGCCGATCGTGTAGGTGACCGACGCCTGGACGGTGTCGTTGCCGCTGTCGTCGAGGCCAGCGCCCGCCGACTCTTCGGACGCCACGTCGCCGGTATTGTCGACGATATAGAGGTCGTCGCCCGAGCCGCCGTACATCGTATCGGCCCCGGCTCCGCCGTTCATCACGTCGTTGCCGCCCAGCCCCCACAGGTGGTTGTTGCCCGAATTGCCGTTCATCCCGTTGTTGAGACCGTTGCCGGTACCGTTGAGATCGAAGCTGCCCGTCAGGTTCAGGTTCTCGATGAAATTACCGAGCGTATAGCTGACATCGGCATAGACGCGGTCGACCCCGCCACCGTCGTCGATACCCGCGCCCGTCGACTCTTCGGAGGCCACGTCGCCGGCATTGTCGACATAGTACCAGTCGTTGCCGGCCCCGCCGTACAGCGTATCCGCGCCCGAATTGCCGTCGAGGACATCGTCGCCGGTTCCGCCGTACAAGGTGTCGCTGCCGTCCCCGCCGTCGAGCGAGTCCGCCCCGCTGCCGCCGTCGAGCTTGTCATTGCCGCCCTGGCCATGGATGGTGTCGTTGCCGTCGTTGCCATAGAGGGTATCGTTGCTGAAGGTGCCGTTGAGCGTGTCGCTTCCCGGGGTGCCGCCGACCACATTGCCGGGAAGATCCGCGGCCGAAACCGTCAGGTCGGCGAAGACGAAGCTTTCGACGCCCGTGACCGTGTCGGTGCCGTCGGGTGAGCCCGAGCGGGTATCGGTAATGATGTAGGCGCCCGAACTGTCGGCCAGGACCGTATAGTCGGCGCGATTGCCGGTGTAATAGGCAAGGTCGGTGCCGTAGCCACCATCGATGGAGTCGTTGCCGGCACCGCCATGGATAGACTCGTTGCCGCGGCCGCCGGTAATCGTATCGTTGCCGTCGCCGCCGAAGACCAGGCCGGACGCATCCCCGCCCACAATGGAGTCGTCGCCGGTACCGCCGTCCAGCGTGTCGGTTCCGGCGCTCGCCCCTTGCAGATAATCGTTGCCGGCTCCGCCCGTCAGCGTATCGAAGGCGTCGGCGTTGAGCGTGTCATTGCCGTCTCCGCCATCGATGCTGTCATGGCCGCCATAACCCTCCAACTGGTCGTCGCCGGTACCGCCGAGCACCGTGCCGTGAGCCACGACGACATCGGCGCCATCTCCGGCGTCGATGTAGCTGCTGGTGACGAAATCATAGGCATAGATGGTGTCGTCGCCGTCTCCGCCGGTGATGCTGCTGGTACCCGTGTCGTCGGTGATGTAGTCGGCCCCTGCGCCGCCGTCGATCGTATCGTCGCCCGCTCCGCCGTCGATGCTGTCATTGTCGTTGCCGCCCGACAGGCTGTCCGCGCCGTCGCCGCCGGAGATCGTATCGGCGCCGTCTCCGCCCAGTACGGTGTCGTTGCCATCCTCGCCCGTCAGGCTGTCATTGCCGGCAAGGCCGCTGATGCTGTCGTCGCCGCCATGGCCGTTGATGACATCGCCGAGCGCGCCGCCGGTCAGCGTTTCATTGCTGCCGGTGCCGTCGATCAGGAAGGCCGTGTTGCTGGACGTCGGTATGAAGTCGCCGTCGGCGAAATGCAGCACTTCGATGCCGGTCAGCGTATCGCTGCCGTCGGTCGGATCGCCCTGGTCGGTGAGCGGATCGTAATGGCGATGGTCGGTGACCACCAGGGTCGTGCCGTTGAAGGCGATCGTATAGTTGCTGCGGTTGCCGCTGTAATAGGCCGTGTCCTGGCCCAGGCCGCCGTCGATGCTGTCGTTGCCGTAATAGCCGCGGATCCAGTCGTCGCCCGCGCCGCCGTCGATCGTATCGTTGCCGTTGGCGCCGACAATGGTGTCGGTTCCGTCGCCGCCCAGCATGACCACTGCGCCGCCCGTGGCCTTGAGCGAGTCGTTCCCGATGCCGCCGTCGAGCGTTGTCGCCGCACCGTCGAAGCTGGCACTGGGGCCGGACGCCGTGATCGTGTCGTTGCCGTCGCCGCCGCTTAAACTCCCGGCGCGATAGTGGCTGGACGCATAGTCGTAATAGGCCTTGTCGTAGTCACTGCTGCGCGCGTCGCTGAGCACATCGTCGCCGAGGCCGCCGTCGAGCACGCCGGTGCCGTCCAGCGTATCGTTGCCGTCGCCGCCGTCCAGGGTATTGTAGCCCCGGGTGTCCGCCAGCCGGTCGGTGCCGAGGCCGCCCGTCAGGCTGTCATTGCCGTTGCCGCCGTCCAGACTGTCGTTACCGTCGCCGCCGTTCAGCGTATCCGAACCGGTAGAACCGCTGTCGAAAAAGAGGTTGGCGTCGCCATTAAGGGTATCGTCACCGCCTCCGCCGTCGATGCTGTCATTGCCGGAGCCGCCGTAGACGAAGTCGGCGTCGTCCCCGCCGGAAATGGTGTCGGCGCCGCTGCCGCCGGTGATGCTGTCACCGCCTGCGTCGCCGAACAAGGCGCCGCCGCCGGAAATCGTGTCATTGCCCGCGCCGCCATGGATCGTGCCGGTGCCGCTCAGGGAGTCGTTGCCGTCGCCGCCGTCGATGGCGTCGTTGCCGCCACCGCCCACGATGGTGTCGTTGCCGCCCAGGCCCGACAGGCTGTCGTCACCGGCCTTGCCGTCGATATAGTCGTTGTGCGCACCGCCGGTCAGCGTGTCGGGACCGGAGGTACCCGTCAGGACGACATCGGTATTGTCGGGTGTCGGGACAAAGTTGCCGTCCGCGAAATGCAGGATCTCGATGCCCGACAGGGTGTCTGTCGTAACGACGCTGGAATGGTGATCGACAACGACAAAAGTCGAGCCTGAGATCGAGATCGAATAGTTGGAACGGTTATAGGCGAAATATGCGATGTCATTGCCAGCGCCGCCGTCGACACTGTCGCTGCCGTCGCCGCTGGTGATGCTGTCGTCGCCGGCGCCGCCCAGAATGGTGTCGTTGCCTGTGCCGCCGTCGACGCTGTCATTGCCGGCGCCGGCGTCGATGCTGTCGTTTCCGGTGCCGCCCGACAGGGTGTCGTTATCGTCGCCGCCTGAGATGGTGTCGTTGCCGTCATTGCCGAAAATAGTGTCGGCGCCGGCATCGCCAGTCAACGAGTCGCCGTGATAGCTGTCGAAAATGTAGTCGTTGCCCACGCCGCCGAGGATGGTCAGCGCCGCCGCGCCCGGATCGGTGATGTCGCCGCTATAGCGGAAGGTATCGTTGCCGTCGCCCAGGTCGACATAGCCGCTGCTGAGCATCGAGGCGTCGACGGAATCGTTGCCCAGTCCGCCATAGGCCGAGTCATTGCCCCAGAACATGGAGATGTGGTCGTCGCCGCCTTCGCCGTAGAGCTTGTCGTCGCCGAGGCCCGCCTGGAGGGTATCGTTGCCGTCGCCGCCGTGGACGGTATCGTTGCCGTCACCGCCGGTGATGCTGTCGGCCACCACGGACCCGGTCAGGGAATCGTCGCCCGCGCCGCCGTCGATGACGCCGACGCCACTAAGCAGGGCGCTGCTGGCCGGATCGAGCGACATGTCGATCGTATCATTTCCGTCGCCGCCCAAGACCGTTCCGGGCAAAAATGTCGTCTGATCAAGTGAGACCAGAGCGCCGATGATGCTGTCGTTTCCTGCGCCACCGTCGATATAGCCGCCGGCCATGATATAGTCGTCGTCCGCACCGCCATAAACGGTTGATGGATCGTCCCAGTCGTAGATGGTATCGTTGCCCGCGCCACCCTGTATGGTGTTGGGCCCGTATTCCTCAAAAATGTAGTCGTTGCCGTCGCCGCCATCGAGGCTGTCGGCCATGCGGCCGCTGGTATTGCCCCGGATGCTGTCGTCACCGCCCATGCCGAAGACGGTCTCGCCGAACGTCGATGCCTGGTAGGTGTCGGCCCCCATTCCAAGGATGATGGTGTTGTGCAGCTCCATGGTCTGGTCGGAAAACGCGGCATATTCGACACCGGTCAGCGTGTCGGCGCCGTCACCGCCCACGGTGTCCTGGAATACCCACGTGCCGTTCGACTGGGTAATGACGTAGTGGCTCCGCGGCCCGCTGAACGAGACCGTGTCGATGCCGGCTCCGGCTGAAATGCTGTCGTAACCCGCGCCGCCGGTGATGAAATCATCGCCGGCACCGCTCAGAATGGTGTCGTCGCCGGCGCCGCCGTCGAGCGTATGGTTGGCCGCAGCCAGGGCGATGATCGAATCGTCGCCCGCATCGCCATAGGCCGCGTCGTCGGGAGCGCTCAACAGATCGAGTTCCAGAATGGACTGGAGTGTGATGGTGTCGTTGCCGTCGCCGCCATGCGCCACGCCGACGATGTTGATCACATCGTCTCCGCCGTCGCCGAAGACCGTGTTGTAGCCGCCGCCGGTGCTGGGCAGGATGTGTTCGTCGTCATTCAGCTGATCGAGATTGACCTGATCGGTGATGGTGTCGTTGCCATCGCCGCCATGGATCGTGTCGTCACCCGCGCCACCGATCAGCGTGTCGTTATCCGGAGTCCCTGGATAGTCAGCCATCACATCCCCCTCTCACAGAGTGTTTCTGTCCTGCCCCCGCAGCCGTTAACCCTTATGGCATGGAATTTCACGGTTGTCATTTACCTTGACGACAGTGATTGTCCTGCTGACATTTTCCTGTCACAAATAGGGTTTCCTTGTCTTCGGATAGACCGTGCCGCGTAGTACAGACCGTTTCGTTGTTCTCGACGCCATGCGTGGCCTGGCGGCCATGGTCGTCGTCATTTACCATGGTACTTCGCACGTCTTTCCGATGGGCTATGCCGCGGTCGACCTGTTCTTCGTGCTGAGCGGATTTGTTCTGGCGCATCGTCATGGCGAAGAGCTGAGCAGCGGCGGCAACGGCCTGGCCTTCCTGTTGAAGCGCGTCATCCGGCTCTATCCGCTCTACGCCGTGGGCACATTAATCGGGCTCGTTTCGGCGGGCCTCATGGTCGGCCGGCTCACCGGCTGGACATGGCCGCTTTACGGCACCGCCGTCGCCCTGGCGCCGCTGTTCCTGCCGGTCCTCAGCAATGTCGCGCTGGGTATCTTCCCGCTCGACGGGCCGGCCTGGTCGCTCTTCTTCGAAGCCGTCGGCAATTTCGTCTTTGCCTTTACCGGATCGCGGCCGCGCCTGACCGCCGCCATCACCGCCCTGTCCCTGCCCCTGGTCGTGCTGGCGATCAAGCACTGGGAAGGCGGCGGCGGATCGACACTGGAAGAATTTCCCGGCGGTTTCGCGCGCGTCCTGTTCTCTTTCTTCGCGGGCGTCGTGGCGTACCGCCTGTGGTCAGCGGGAAAGCGTCTGCCGTGGAATGTGCCGTGGGGACTGCTCTTTGCCGCCATGGTCGTCATATATGCCGCCAGGCCACATAAGGCCGCACATTATGACGCCCTGCTCGTCGTCCTCGTACAACCCCTGCTGATCTGGGCCGGCGCCGGCAGCCGCCCTGGAAAGTTCGAGCCTGTCATGACCTGGCTGGGCGCCATTTCCTACGCCCTCTATGTCATCCACGTGCCCCTGCATCTTCTGCTGCTGGGCCTGCTCGGCGACAGCGACGGCCTGTCGTATTATCTTGGCGTGCCGGTGGCAGGGGGGCACAACCCCCTGCCCTTTCCGGCCGTCCTGATCACCCTGCCGCTGGCCGTGGCGGCGGCGCATGTCCTGACCTTCGGCTTCGATATTCCGGTGCGGCGCTGGCTGACGAAACGGTTTGCGGGTTAGCGCACCTTGTCCACCTTGCTGTCCAGCTTGTCCTCGATGCGCTGGAGCCGCTGGTTGATTTCGTCCAGGTCGTCCTTGCGCACATAGGCCTGGGCCTTGGTGGCGGCGTCGACGATATGCTGGTTCAGCGCCGCCGCCGTCTTCTGCTCGTCGCCATAGATCACCGCGCAGAACGCCATTATACCGGCGCCGACCATGGCGATCAGCAGGCTGATCAGCTTGGCGTTGCTCAGATAGTAGCCGCCACTATCGGGCTCTTCCGTCATCGGGTATCTCCGTTCATCAGCGCCTGCTGGGCGCGCACCCAGTCCTGCAACGCGCTCAACCGCGCGGCGGTTTCGCTGCAGCTTCCGTAGTTGCCGGTGATGACGGCGGCGGCGTCAGCGGCTGTAACGGCTGAGGGCGCGTCATCAGGTTGGGCGGCGGGGCCGCCAGTCGCGGGCAGGTCGCCGCGCGCGGCGGCGTCGTGCAGGCGGACAAAGCCGGCAGGCAGAGGATAACGAGCGGCCACATCGGGCGGAAGGATCTGGGGAACACGGCGGACAATCTCCCGGGTTACGGTGCGGATATGGACAGCGCGCGCCTCGGCCTTTTGGCCGGACGCCGCGGTAATGGCGGCCCCCTCGGCCTCGACGGCGCGCGCCTGTTCGGAGGCCTTGAGGTCGATTTTGAGCGCCTGCTCGCGAGGATGCGGCGTGATCATGACCGTCAGCATCATGCCCGCCACCAGCCCGGTCAGCAGACAGACGCCGCCGACCTTCAGTTCATCGCTCATGTCAGCCCCCGTTCGCACAGGGCGCGTTCGGCGGCGCGGCGGCGGACCAGGCCTTCGACGCGGCGCCCGCCGGCGTAGATCCACCTGGACAGCCCGGCGCAGGCTTCGCGGTCATGGCCCCGGCGGAAGTCGCGCGCCATGCCCGACCGGCAAAAGGCCGTCGTACCGGCATTGTAGGCAAAAGATACGACCGCCGCGGTCTGGTACGGCCTGCCTTTCAGCTGCGGCGTGCAGGCCAGCACGGGTGCGGCATGGCGGGCCAGGTCCTTTTCCAGCATGGCCCGGCATTCGGCATCGCTGTAGTGGCGATTCTGGATATCTGCGCCGGTATGGCCGAAACAAACCGTCTTCACGCGGACGATATCGAGATAGGGGTCGTTGCGCATGCCCTCGAACGCCGGAACGATGCTGAGCAGCAAGGCGGCGGCCGGCGCACCGACGGCGACGGCCAGGGCGCCACGGCCTGGTTTCACGGACTCAGTCATGGCCGCATCCTTTCAACAGCCAGGCGTGGACGGCATCGATCACGGCCTTCTGGCGCACGAATTTGGCGGCGATGGACGCCACCAGCAGGCCGAAGCTGATGTCCAGTCCGGCTTCGGGCGGCAACAGCGCTTTCAGCTCGGCCGGAACCCACAGGTTCCACAGCTGCAAGGCCGTCTCCGGCAGCAGCAGACCCAGGCCCAGCGCCGCCGTGCCCGCGCCCGACAGCCACAGCGACCAGTGGCGCAGCGGGGTTTTGAAATCGAACATGGTCCCTACTCCGTCCAGACCTTGACGTAATCGACATACATGTCGATCGGCGACACGGCGGCATCCACCTCGTCCGGCAGCCCCGCCAAGTTCAGCAGGAGGTGCATGGGCGCCAGCCTGACTTCGCCGAAGAAGGGCGCGCGGCAGACCTCTACCCGGTCGAGATAGTGGATGATCCAGTCGTCGTGGATGGCGCAGCCATAGGTGTGATAGTTGCCGTCGAGCACGGTGACGGTCGGCGTCCGCCCGATCTGGACGTGGCCCGACGGCCCCTTCGGGTTCGGCCAGGACATCGGCCAGATATGAAGCGTGGCGTGGAAATTGCCCGGATTGGTGCCGTAAAGCTCCACGAAGTCGATTTCGGCGTGGGGTTGCGCCAGGCCCGGCATTTCGTTGGTCGCCCATGCGCCGGCCCAGGTGCCTGCCGCCATCGGCACCAGCATCCTGTATTCGACATAGGCCTTGGTGAAGGTGAAACCGTCCCCCGCCGCGTTGATCGACGACAGGCAGCCGCTGGTCCAGGCGCCGTCCTGCAACTGCATGCGGATGCGAAGTTTGCCGGCATCCACTGTATAGGTGTCATGCGGCGCGTCCGAGGGCTTGACGAAGGTGGCGAAGCCGAAGGTCGTGTGTCCGGTGCCGAACCATTTCGCCGATCCGCCCGGCAGCCCCGTATCGCTGTCGGCCAGGCTGTAGCTGGTGAAATCGTCGCTGAAGGCCAGCGTCGGAAAATCCGACGGATCGTAGGCTGTGCCGCTGTAGCGCCGCGTATAGCTCCACGACGGCAGGGCCTCCGGCGGCGTATAGACGTTCAGGCTTTCCGACTTGCGGATCGAACGGATGGTGTCGATGGGATAGCCCATCCACGGCCGGCGGCCCGTCGCGCCCATGTCGGCATAGCCCGCCGACGCCGGCACGCGCGTCTGGAAGCCGCCGCCCCAGGTGACCACCAGGTCGTTGTAGGCGGACGGCAGCGCCAGGCTCAGATTGTCGTCATTATTGGCCGGGGTGTCGGACAGCGCCCACGGCGCCAGCACAGCCGGCAGGCTGGAGCCCGGCACGACCAGCAGATCGACGAACTGCACGACGACGCCTGCCGGCGCGCGCACGCCGATCTTGCCGGCCGTGGTCCCGGCGGTCGCCGTGGCGCCGATCAGGTTCCAGAAGCCGTCCGACCACGAGGCGATATCCACGCCTTCAAACTGCACATAGGCCGTGCCCGCGCCGACGACCCGCATGAAGGTGTAGACCTGATAGGCAATGGATGCGGCCGTGGCGCCGCAATCGGCCGTCGCCACGGCATTCCCTGTGCCGGCGCTGTTGTCGAGCTGATAGACCTTTGCCGTCGTCTTCGACGGAAGGATGGACTGGATCGAAGGGGCCGCCGCGTCGTCCAGCAAGGACAGCACCGCGGCGGCGTCTCCGGTCTTGGTCAGATGTGTTGTCGCGACCGGATCGAGGACCGTCTGCGCCAGGCTGTCGCCCGACACGCCGGTAAAGGTGCCGGGATTCACCGGCGTTACGGGCACGGTCGGCGGAATGACGCCGCTGCCGATGAACGGCAGACAGGCATAGATGACGGAGCCCGCCGACGCCTTGACGTAGACGCGGCTGGTCGTGTTGGTGATGGTGACATTGCTGCCGACCACGACATAGCTGGTGGAGGCCGTGCTGCCCTCGGCGCTGGCATTGCCCGGCAGGTTTTCGATGCCGACCCGTGCCGTCATGGTGCCGGCCTGCGCCCGCACATAGGCGCGATAGACCGTGTCGCCCGCCGTTAGCGGCGAGGCCAGGCTGAAAGCGATGGTTGCCGAACCGGTGCCGTGTGTATTGTCGATCATGACGACCTTGCCGGACGGCACGAGACCCTGCAGCTTGGCGGCCGCCAGGGCCGCGCTGTCGTCGACCAGCGACACCACGGCGGCATTGTCGCCGCTCTGGTCCAGTCCCACCAGGCCGATGGGCGTGTCACCGTACACGCGCACCTTGTTTCGGCCGCCGAAGCCCAGGACCTGCCCCGCTGCCGTCAGCCGCGGCACGGATGCCGAAAACGTTGCGACCGATCCGTCGGCGTTCAACGCATAGGCGGTCGTGGTGCGGGCGAACTGATAGGCGGCCAGGTCGGTGACGACGGCGCGCTGGTCGCCGGCCATGCGGTAAAGCGGCCCGCCCGCCGTGACCGTAAAGGCCAGGTCGACGCCGAAGCGGCCGAAATTGTAGAGGTCTGCATTGGCGCCGATATCGGCCATGGCCTGGGCCAGGGTTTCGGAACCGAGGTCCCCGATCAGGTCGCGCAACGGCTGGGTACCTTGAAGCACGGCGTCGAAGCTCGACCCCAGCGTGGCGGCGTCCGTCCAGCCGGACAACTGCCCGTCGGTATCGAACCAGGCGATCTTGCCCGCCCGCGCCGCCGCCGTCGGAATGGTGCTGCCGCCGCTTTCGGTGATCGGCGCCACGACCGCGCGGTCGACCTTTTCACGCAGTTGCTGCGTCAGGATGGTCAGCCGGTCGAGGCTGTCGTTGAGCACATCGGGATAGAAGCCGCCGGAATTGGTCAGCACGGTCGGCTGAAGTTCATCGAGATTGCTGGTCAGCGTCAGAAGGCTTCCCGAAGCCAGCGGAGCGCTGAGGACGATGCTGCCGCCCGGCGCCGAATCCTGGTCGCCGTTGACGGTGACGGTGAAGTCGGTGCCCGGCACCAGGGCGCTTTCGCTTCCGTCGCTGCCCGTCCGCACGACATGAACATCGCCGGTGTCGAAGATCTTGAAGCCGAAGGGAAAGCTGGTGGTCTGGCCGTTGCCGGCATAGGGGCCGGACTTGCGGATCGAGGATGAAATAGCCAAGGCGTGCGCTCCTTATTCGCCGCCACTATTTCCTTTCAGACTTCAGTTCCGCATACCGCCTGGCTTCTATTTCGGGCGGGACAGGACCTTGCAGCAATTCGCGCCGTATTGCGCTTTCATGGCCGCCAGTACCGAAGCGAAATCCCGATCCTTTTCCTTGTATGCCCAGGGATAGTTGATGAGAATTGTCGTGTTGCCGTCACGGCTGGTGCCATAGGTTTCCGACAAAGACAGATGGAAATGCCGCAGCAGATATTTCTCGAAGAAATTGTCGTCGAGCTTTACGTCGGGGGCAATTTCGATTGTCCGTACATCCCCGGCATAGGTCTCGCGGGCCTTCTGGCACTGCGCGACGAAGTCACTGCGCGATACCATCCGTACCGAATAGCGGCCATCGGCGCCAAGGGCATGGCCGATGGCCTCCGCGCCCTTCGGCGTTGCGTACATCAGGTAAACATAGTCTTGCGTGACGCACAGCGTGTAGCCGGAGCGCGGAAAAACCTCGGCGGCCGTGTTTTGCGCCCAGTCCTCGAAACTTTCGCCCTCGGGTGCGGCAATCGCCTGAACTGGAATGGCAATTTCCTGCGCGTATTGATCCGACAGGGCCTGGGGCTTGGGCTTCTGGCATCCGCCCAGCCCCATCGCCGCCATGGCAAAAACCGCAATCGTCGCTTTTGTGTATAGACTCATCCTGCTCCCCTGGAGTCCGCCTGTCTGTCGGCGGACGCCCCCGTCTTCTTCCTGTACTTGACCCAATGCCAGGTTTCTCCATACCGGACAAACTTCAGAATGCCGTGCCCCTTCCTGACCGAGTAAAGCACGTCGTAATGCGTGAAGGATTCGTCCTCGACAAGGGTCAACGACGGGGGATCCAGAAGTCTGGATAAGAGATAATTGCTCCGGTTGACAAACCACGTGCCCGAGCCGTCATAGACGCCTTCCTTATCAATCTGCAGCACCACGTCCGAGACATGCCGGGCCTCGAAACTTCCGTCGGAAAAGAATGTGATGGTCCCTGCCGACGCTTCTTTCGGATCGGCCTTGCCGTCGCTGCGGCCATCATATGTCCAGGTGCCGACAATATCGCTGTCATGCGGCGTGTGCGCATTGCACCCCGTCAGCCCAAACAAAGTCAGGACGCCGGCCAAGGCCAGCGCCCTCTTCGTGAATATTCGCATATGTCGATCGGAAATCATGCCGCCCCGCAACTTAGGAACAATACGCGATCAAAAAGCGGCAAAAATGTGTCTTTTCTATGGTTTCTTCTTGTGCTCTGTCTGGGCACAGACCTCGTAAAGGGCTTTTGAGGACAGGTTATCAAAATCAAAATAATCGCAGACTTTTGCCCGTTTAGCCGTTCCGATTTCCGAAGCGCTTCAAGCCGCTCGGGCTCCAGTTTGGCAACGAGCTTAGTATAAACCGTATTCAGGGACTTATCCTCAGGATGAGCCAAGACGAAATTGAGAACAGCATCGAACGAAGGATCTAATGGCTGTTCAAACTCCTCCATATCTATACGCTCCGCTTCCCGGGCCAAAGCGAGGAACTTCTCAATAATCGTCGACTTATCAGACATCAAAATTTCCTTTCAATGTACTTGCCTTCAGCATCGTATCCAAGCTTCCTGAAAGCGGCTTCAGCGATGTCTCCGGCGGAAGGTCCGTAGGGGCGATAGTGACCTGAATCATTATCGATATACTCTATGTCGCCACGTCGCATCCGAAATTGTCCGGCGGACAAAACGGGCTTGCCATCAGCCAAATCGATGTGGCCCGTTGCCCCCCTGTTTCTGGCTACAAGTAAAGTTCCGTCCTTCTTGATAACATATATCAATTTACGTCCTTCCATTGCCGTCAAACGATTGGTGGGAATTATCTCCGGTGAGCGAGGTAGGTCGCCGGGCGACTGATTGGCAAACAAGTACGGTCCTCGAAGGTAAGAAGGCCGAGATACGGGGATCGGTGTTTCAGGCAAGGGACCGAATCCCATGGACGTACGGCCCATGATTGGATGACCGCCACTGTCGTACTGCTGGGCACCAACGCCGAAATCAACGAATGATTGCGTCATCCTGTCAGGCCCGATAAGTCCTGCGCCGACGGCGTTTTGATAAAGTCTCCCGCCAGTCCCAGTCACCCGCTGTCTGGCGGCAAAATCATAGCCAGGCTGATCGGGAATGCCGCTCAAGTAGTCGACCCATTGGTTTAGTTGCATGAAGTCAGACCTGGCTGCAACGCGGTCCAAAGCTTTACCGTTATGTAGGGTCTTGCCCCAATCGTAGGACTCCTTATCTGAAAGGTAAGCCAGCACATCTGCGCCGGTCATGATCTGTACGCCGCTGGGATTGGTACCGGCAGGCAGAATATCCACACGGATGCGGGTTGCGCCGTCGTTCAGACGCCAGCTTCCGCCGGTGGTCAGGTCGACATCGCCGAGGGGCTGACCTGTTTTGGCATCCAAGTATCGGGTGATCGAATGCCCGTTCTTGTCGACAAAGGCTTGATGGACCAGGCCATCAGGATTTGCCGAGACGATGGTCACCAACGTGCCTGTCTTTCTGTCCGTCGGCTTCACTACGTCCCCGACCCGGTCGCCTTCGACAGCCAGATATTGTCCGAGTCCTAAATCTCCAACGCGGTCGAGGTCGGTCGGGTCGATCGGTATTTTCGGATCAACCGGACTGGCGACTGCGGTGACATGGCGTAATTGCTTTATCGTGCCATTTTTGAGGTGACGTCGTTTTTGACGCCGCCTGATGAAGGAGAATGGTCATGACCGAGTTTTATGCCGGTTTGGATGTTTCCGACAAGACAACCCATATCTGCGCTGTCGACACTGACGGTAAAGTGGCTTGGCGGGGGGTATGCGTTACTGATCCCGAGATCATCGCGACGCAGTTGAACGCGCGTTGCCCTGACCTCGTCCGCGTCGTTCTTGAGACCGGCACCTTGTCGTCGTTCCTTTATCACGGCCTTCTGGAGCGCGGTCTTCCGGTCGTCTGCATCTGCGCCCGCCATGCCAAGGGCGTCCTGTCGGTCCAGGTGAACAAGAGCGATGTCCATGACGCCGAGGGCCTGGCGCAGATGGCGCGGACCGGCTGGTTCAAGGCCGTGCATATGAAGGATAGCCAGACCCACCTCGATCGGGCGCGGCTCAAGATGCGCGAGCAAATGGTCCGGGCTCACAACACCATGGTCAACCAGATGCGCGGCTTGCTGAAACTCTTTGGCTTGCGGCTGGGCGGATCGACCACGCCCGGCATGCGTAACAAGCGTCTTGACTTCCTGTTCCGCCAGAAGCCCGAGCTGCGGGACATCTTCGCACCCATGATAACCAGCCTGACGGCGCTCGAAGCCCAGATCAAGGCGATCTCCGCGACCATCAAACGGCGAGCCCAATCCGATGCGGTGTGTGAGCGCCTGATGACGGTCCCCGGCGTCGGGCCGATCACTGCTATGACCTACATCTGTAGCATCGAAGATCCGAAACGGTTCGCGCATGGTTGCGACGCCGGCGCCTATGCAGGTCTGGCGCCGCGACGATTCCAGTCGGGGGAGCGCGATACCAAAGGCCATATCTCAAAAGCCGGAGACCGGACCTTGCGCCATGCCCTGTACGAAGCTGCAAACAACCTGCTGTGCCGCGTCAAAAGGCCGTTCGCGCTTCAAACCTGGGGCAAGGCGCTGGCGCTAGCCAAGGGCGGAAAACGCGCCCGCGTCGCTGTCGCCCGAAAACTCGCCGCCCTTCTGCACAAGCTTTGGCTGTCGGGTGAGCGTTTCGACTGGGAAGCTGCCTGAGCGCACACACCCAGTCAAAACGCCCGACGCCAAAAGGGTGATCCCGACGTAACCTGAGAGGACAAAAACCTCGTCGGTGACATAGGGACACCCAGTCTTCCGAGCCATTTGCTCAACCGCCTGACCGCGACCTTGCCGGCACGAACATCACTTAAAGCTCCGACGCTTGTTTGTGACCCCGTAGACAACCATAGCTAACGGCAAATGAGCAAATCAATTAGACAACGGTTACGTTTGAAGCGCGCTCGGATGGAAGGTCTGGTGCATCAACCGAGTCGACTGGCTTCGTCTCCAGCACATCCTGCACATCCTGCGGCATATCGAAGAACGGATGGTCGCGTACGAGCGCCGCGCCTTCGCCTATGGCGACCTGCCGGCGTTCGTCGGGCGTCAGCACCTTGCCGCCGGCTTCGGCTGCGGCGATGGCCGCTTCCGCCCTGGACCGGAGCACACCCAATCTCGCCTTGCCTTCGACATCGAACGGACCGGGATTGGGGTCGAGGCCGAGGCCTGCGGCGATACCCCGGAAGGTGGTGTCGTCGAGACGCGGCGGCTGGCCGGCATCCGCCGCCTGTTTCTGCGCCTGCAATTGCGTGTTGAGATCGTCGCCAACCACGGGGACCGTCGCCTGGACCTGCGGGACCGACAGGTTGGACAGCGCATCATCGCTGGACAGGTCGTGATAGGCGGCGAACTGTCCAAGCTGACGGTCAAGCTTTTGATCTGGTGTCAGGCCCGTCAGCTTGTCGGCCAGTTGCTCGCGGTGCCAGTCGCTGAGCTGCTGTTGCTGGTCCTTGGGCAGGGCCAGGAACTGCGGCAGGGCCACGACTTGGGATGGCGAAGCGCCGTCCTTGACCTGGTTGATGAGGAAATTGGCGTAGCCGGCATGGGCGTCGTCACGGGCCTGGGTGAAGCCCAGAATGCGATGCAGGACTTCGTCGCGCTCCCGCATCAAAGCCTGCGCGTCGCCGCCATGACGATCGACCAGATCGTTCTCGATGGCGTCTAGGTCGATCGGATCGTTGAAGGACTTCGGGCCCAACCGGTTCCATAGGCCATCGATCGCTGTCTTTGCGTCCCAGGCCTTTCCGGCTTCAGCCAGCCGCTTGTCAAGGATATCGGCATCGTCTGCCGCCATGCCGTCGCGATGAACGTCGAAAAAGGCTTTCGCTCCCTCCACGTCGCCCTGGCTTAAGCGCGCAGTCACTACCGGCTCAACCACCTGCCGACCGAAGGCGAAGTTGGTCTGTTTGTCGAGGTCCTCGCCCGACAGGCCCTGTCCCAGGCCATCGGCGACAAGCGCTGCCCTCGCCTTGGCGGTATAACCATCGTCCTTGCCGTCCGTTCCCGCGATCAGGGCGCCCGTGGCATTGCTGACCGTCTGGTTCAGCACCTGCGAACGCCACACCCGGCCCTGTTCCGCTTCGTGCTTGACCAGGTCACGGGCGAAATCGTCGCGCATGTTGAGCGCGGCGGCATCGAACATGCCTTGCGGCCCCGGCATCAGCTTCGAAGAGATATCCTTCCAGCCCTGGTCGAACAGGGACAGGTAGTAGCCTGTCAACGCCTGGCCGCCGATGCCCTTGACCGCATCGCCGCCGAGCAGCGACCTGTACCCTGTATCGGGGTTGGACAATCCAAACCGCAGGCCCTGCAACTGGTTCGTCGCATCGAGCGCCACCGTCGTTTCAGCCCGGTCCCTTACCCCTTGGGCATAGGTATCGGCGGGACTATCGCTCGGAGGATTGCCGCCAAGGCCGAGGGACGGTGAAGTCGAAGCGTTTTGTCTGGTTGGAACGGTAGGCATGTCAGGTCCACATTTGCGTCTTTGCGGCTTCCGCCAGAGCGTCCTTCTTGCCGCCGCTCCACAGCTTGCCGAGACTCATCTGGAACGACTGCCATCCCTTCTGGGCCGCCGGGTTGGACCAACTGTTCGCCACCTGGCTGGAACTGCCGATAAGGCTGGTCACCGCCGACATGGTCGGTGAAATGCTCTTGCGCGTTGCCCGGTCCATCAGCGCCTGATTGCGGTAGGTGACGGCGTCCATGCGCAGGCCCATGGCCTGGCGCGCCGCATCGCCTTCGACCGCATTGCTGTCCACCTGCCCCATATAGTCGGTCGAAGACAGCTGGTTCACCGCGCTGTCAGAATCCAGCGCCACGCCATTGGCCGCCATGGCCGCGCGCTGGCTGCTTTTGGTCCGCGCCGTCTGCAGCATAATCCCCTGGCTCTGACGCTGACCGGCCATGACCGCGCCCCGCGCCTGTTGCTCTTTCATCTGCCCATTGAGATCGGCCAGCGTCGCATCCAGCCCCAGTTGCGTCCTTTGGCCCTGAGCCTGAGACCATGCCCCAATGGCATTGCTGGCGGCCCCGGCCGTCGTGGCGATTGCCGATGTTAAACCCATGACTTTCCTCTTTAAATGGCGGCCTAGCCGCCGATCTGCACTTCCGCGGTCAGCGACACGACGGTCACCGGCAAGGGGTCGGACTGGCGGATGCATATCTGCCCGCCGTCCGACCAGCCGCCGTCGAGCGTGATCTCCAGCTCACCCGTCAAAGGCGCCGGCGGCGTGCCGTATGGTTCATCCATTCGCTGCTTGTACTGGGTCAGGTCGTCGAAACCGGGCCCGGCGAAGACGCCCGATGCCTCGCTGACCCGCAGCCACACCTTGTTGACGCTCTTGGCGCGCCCCTGCCCCATGCCGTCGATTTCCAGCACGACGGGCAGGGTCTTTAGGTCCGCCTCGATCGGCAGCCCGATAGCGATAACCGAAGCTTCGTGGTCCAGCGTCACGGCGCCGTCCGTAACGATGCGGGGCGGATGGACCGCGCCATCGGCCAGGATGGACACCGTCTTGCCTTCCAGATGTGAAAGCCCCGACGTGACGGCCGTCACCGGCGCGCCGTCATAGCGCGCCCCGCAATCGACGATGTAGGCCTGGGCCGGGTCCTCGGTCTGGCGGCTTTCGAACCGCTCGACATAGCGCACGGTCTGCCCGGCCACCACGCGGCGGACGACGACATAGACTGCGTCCACGCTGTCCTCAGGCACCACGGTGACGCTTTCAAAGGCGCCGTCCGTATCGTGCCGCGCCATACCGGTGACCTGCTCCTCCGGCACATAGGTCAGGCTCAACAACCGGCCGTCGGAAGACACACACCACACGATGGGGTATGGCGCTTGCGCAAAGGCCATGTCGACCACATCCTTGCCGTCGAACAGGTCCGGATTGAAGCGCGACAAATCCGCCGAGACATAGCCCGACGATTGCCAGGAATAGCTGACCTCGCGCAGGTGCCCGCCGCGCGAGGCCACGTAGATCATGTTCTCGCTGGCCAGCACCGGCTGCACATTCGACGCGCCGACATTGGACTGCTGCTTGACGCTGGTCGAAGCCGGCGTCAGCGCGTCGGTATTGACCGAGGTGATCCGCCACACCGCCGAACTGGTCAGCAGCACCAGGGCCTGCAGCGGCACCAGGTGCTGGATGGTGTTGATCTTCTGCGCCGCCAGCCGGTAGGCGATGGCGTCGTCGTCGCGCGTCGGGATCGACTGGTTGAGGTTCGACTCGGTCGCCGACTTGGTCAGCCAGAAGTTCTGCGGCTTGTTGACCGTGCCGGCGAACGACCGGCGCTGCTCGTAATAGCTGACGGCGCGCGGATAGTTGCCGGCCCCGGAAAACGGGTTCGCGTTGCTGGGCGGCGTGCGCGAAATATCGGCCGTGATGTCGTCGTCCTGAAACAACGTCTCCTTCGTCTGGCCGATCAGTCCGTAAAGCCCGTTCGACTCCTTGTAGACATAATATCGAGTGGCGCCTGCCACGGGCGACCAGCGCACGATATTGTAGGCGCCTGTGTCGAACAGATTGTTACGCACGCCCATCTGGATGATGCTGCCGCTCGTACCGCCGCTCGAAAAACTGGCCACATCGCCGCCGGATACACGCAAGGTGATCGTCGTCAGCTCCAGTCCGAAGATCGTGTCGTGGGTCACGGAATCCACGACATAGTCACCGTCGTGATCGGAGCCCGACAGACGCGCCGGATCGCCGACAGACCAGTTCGGCCGCTTGTCGCCGGCAAGCAGGATCTTGCCTTCGCTCCAGGTGACGTCCGCGAAGGTATAGCTGGCGCCCTGTGCAGGCGCCGATGCCAGCGACTCCGCGCCGTCCGCCCCCAGGGCCGTGACGACATAGCTCTGGGTCAGCGGCGCGCCCGGATCGGTCGTCGCCGGTGTGGCATCCGCCCTGACGCCCGCGGGCGCAGCGACCGTCGCCCCGAAACTGATGACCGAATAGACCCATTTCGCCGGCCCGTAGCGGCGGACTTCAGCCGGCGGGTAGTTCTCATGCGTCAGGGTCAGCACATCGGCTGACTGCACATAACGGATGTCGAACAGATCGGCCTCGGTATAGGGCAGCGGCAGCTCGTACCACGGCCCGCCCATCGCTACCCAAAAAGCGCTGGTCGCTGGATTATGGTTCGTATTGTCGGTCTTGCAGTAATAGGTGACGCCCGACTGCGTCACCGCATCGCCGACCGTATAGGATGTCGCCGCCGACCAGGGCGCAGCCCCGGCCAGCAGCGTGCCCCCCTGGGTATGAAAGCGCGCATAGCCGGCGCCCAGCTCGATCGCCATGGTCTGGCTGTCGGAATAGGTGAAGGGGATCAGCCGCGCCGCCTTGTCGGCATACCGGCACGCATTGACATAGCGCGTGCCCGGCCGGTTCATTACCGGACCGTGCGGCAGCGGGATGAAGTTGCGGCACGCCGCCAGACCGGTGGCGTACTTCACCTGGTCGACACGGCCATAGAACTCGCCCGACACCTCGCCGCCGGCGAAGCTGCGGGCATTGGTGCGGACCTTAGTCATGGCGCACCCCGATCAGCCGGTCCTTGAGCCAGGGCGGACGGCCGCGCGTATCGTCGCGCCAGATGTCGCTGCGCGCCTGGCGGCTGTCCGACAGCTTGGCCCGTTCGACGACGCTCAACGCCGCCTTGAACTGGGCGTCGGCCATGCGCGCGCCTTCGTCGCCCTTCATTATCGGCCCGGCCAGGTACGAGGCCAGCAACCGCGCCACGGCGTCGACGAACAGGGGCGAAAACCGCGTAGGGTCCAGCACCCGCCAAGTGTAGCGTGCCACCGCGTTCTGCTGGTTGCAGTAGATGATGTCAGCGCCGCCCGCCGTTTCGCGGACGAAGGCCTGCTGCAGTTCTTCGCTGTCGGCGTCCGGCGGCAGGACCGCCAGCAACCGCAGACAATTGGCCGGCAAGGCATAGGTATAGGCCCAGGGCGACGCCGGCGGCGTGGCAACCGACTGGTCGGCCAGCACGGCGCGCGCGGTGTTGAAGCCCCAGTCGTAGGCTTCGAGCATGAAGTCCCGCGCCACGGGGTAAAAGCGCGAGCAATGCGAGGCCTGGGGCGAGCCCTCCGGGGGCTCGATACTGGCCACCGTCGCCTTGTCGCCCAGATGTGACAGCGCCAGATTACAGATATCGACGACGGTGGCCACGGTCAGTCCTCCTTGCCGGCGCCGGTATCGGCAGCCTTGGAGGACGATTTCACGGGTTCAAGATTGTCGGCGACTTCGCAGCCCTTGCCCGGATCATACTCGACCTCGGCGCCCGGCTCCTGAAGCGCGTTATTGATAAAACTGCGTTGCGTAACAATAAATTTCGGCATGAAAGGCCTCCTCAACGATCCGATTGGCATCGTTTCTTCGCCCTCCCCATTTTTGGGGTGAGCGAGGCAAAAGTATAGCTTTCGCCCGCGAAGGGACCGCCGTCAGGCGGTGGGCGGGGCAATCCCCTCTCCCCTTAAGGGGAGAGGGTTAGGCGCGGGGCGGCGAGCCTGAGGGGTTGTCAGCCCCGGACGCGACAGAAGCCGCTACCCGCTACAGAACACTGAACCCACCCGGATAGGTCTTCTGCCCACCCTGGTACTCGGCGCCGAAGTCACCAAAGACAGCACCCGCCGTCCCCGTCCCCGTCGGCGTATACCGCAGCCCCAGATACCGCTGGCCGACGCTACCGATGCGCGGATTGAGTTCGATGACGAACCGCGCGCCAGCGGTCAGCGACGCCACCGGAATGGCGCCAGACGAACCGATGACGGTGACATTGGACGACAGGGCGGCGTCGTCGGCCTGAATGGCCTCGACCGTCAGGGCGGTCAGGCCGGCAAAGGCCGTGACGACCTCTACCCTGCCTTTCAGCAGGTCGTTGCCCTGGCCGATGTCGCGGTTCTGCCCCAGGTCAATCGTATTCGCCGACAGGACGGCGGACGACCCGGTAACGGTCTGGCCGGTGATGACATTGGCGGCGGACGTGCCCGAAACGATAAGATTGTTGTCGATGATCATAAGCCAGACTCCTTAAACCACGCGGGCTTCGGTATTGAGGATCAGGTCGCACTTGCGCAGCGGAATGCCGTCGAACGTCGTCCAGTTCATCTGGTTGCCGAACTGGTCCAGCGCCTGCTGCACGGACAGGGCGGCGTTCGATTTGTTCAGCGCCTGGATGCGCAGCATCTCGTAGACGGTGCGGTTCATGTAGAAGGCCGCGCGGCCCATGCGCAGGTTTGGGATGCGGGCGACCGCCTTGGTCATCAGCTTGATCAGGTCGGCCTGGGCGCCTGCGTCGGCCACCAGGTTGGCCGTATTGATGTTGCAGACGCGGACGACATAGCGCCAGTCCTTGACCACCAGGCCGTTGTCCCAGTTGTAGAGCGAACGCAGGGCGCGGAAGTAGTTGCCGCTGGAATCCTGCACGTCGCCCTCGCCCAGGTCCTGGTGGTTCAGGCCGGCTTTCGAGCCCTTGGGGAAGGGACAGAAGACCGTCTCCTCGCCCCACACCACCAGCCAGATCGAGGTGTTGTTGGTCGAGCTGCCGCCGGCGTCGATGATGTTCTGCGCATTGCCGGCGCCCGAAATCGTACCGTAGCGGGGCGCGAGGCCCAGATACTGGTGCGGATCGTTGGCCGGGTTGCCGTAGAACAGGGTCGAGGCCTGGGTCTGGTTCATCGCCTCCAGGAAGGCGGTGTCTTCCGACAGGCGGAAGCCGGCGGTATTGCCGTTCAGCTCGGCCAGCTTGACGTCGATATGGCTGCGCGCCTCCAGCATGCCGCAGGTCTCGTCGACCTGCGCCGTGGTGGACTTCGACGGCGGAATGCCCTGGTTGATCGAGCGCCAGTAGACGGTCGGCAGGCCCGTACGGATGATGACGCGGTGCCCGGTCGGCAGATTGCCTTCCTTGAACACGGCGTCTTCGAGGATTTCATTGGACTGCGACAGAAGCTCGGCGACGGCCGGGATGCGGCCGCCGGGATCCTGGCGCTTGGCCCAGTCGGCGAGAGTCAGTTGACCGGTGGAAAGAGTAGCCATGCAGTGGCTCCTTCATGGATAAGAAAAGATCTAAGGGGTTGAATTTGCTTTCTCCTTCCCCGTTTACGGGGAAGGTGGCTGGGTCGGCGCCAAGCCGATCCAGACGGAAGGGGCGAGTCATGGGCACCAGGCCCCTGCGTCACCCCGCCCCGGGATAAAGCCGCGACGCCATATCGGCGCCGCGCGTGCCCGCGCTCCGGTCGCCCGAAACGAAGGTGTCGTCGGAAATCGCCTTGCCGACCCGGGCGATAAACCGGACCAGCTCGGGGTGATTGCCGAGACGGGTTTCGTTCAGCAGGCTTTTCAGCTGCGGCGTTCCGAAGGCATCCATGGCCCGGCTTCCCGCGGCAAGCGCTTCGTTCAGCTTGTCGCCGCCCAGCTCCGCATCGGATTTCGTGGCATGAACCCATGCCTCCGATGCGTCATTGAGCGCCTTGGCTTGAGCGTCGGCCCACCGCTGTGCCTGCCGGGCGCCGAGGTCGGCGATCTTCTGCGCCTGGTCCTGCGGAAGATTGAGCGCCCGCGCCAGGTCCTTGAGGTCGCCGGCCACGGCCGGATCGATCGCGATGCCATCCGGCAAGGCGAAATCGGCATAGGTTTCCGGCGCGCCGTCGGGCGCGCCGGTCCCGGTTGCATGCTCGCCGCCGATCAGAATTTCGGCGGCGCCTTCAGCCCCTGCGCCTTGGGTGTCGTCCTGGGCGCCAGGGGTGGTCTCGGTATCAGTCATTCTCGGTGCTCTCCTGCATCATGACCGTGTATTGCTCGGGCGCATGGCGATGGACCTTGTCGATCAGGACAAGGCCGACATTGCGCTGGCCCTCGTTGAAGAAGGTGTGGGAATTGCCGGTGAAGCTGGTGCGGTAGACCCCGCACGTATCGAGAAGCCGGCGGACGATCCTGCGCCCGCGGGCATCGCTGAGCAGCCATCGCCAGTCTTCACGTTCATTGAGGCTCGCGGTGCGATCCCGCTCGGCCTTTTCCCTGGCGGCCCGTTCCTGGGCCCGTATGTCAATGGTGTTCTTGTGATCCATGCGGCCAACCTACTGGCGCGCAATTCAGCTCCGCATACCACCCTACCCGCCTGCCCATCCTGATGCAGAGGCGCTCTTTCTAGCCGCTGAGATTCGGCCTAAAACGGCATTCATGCCCTCGCCCTCGCCCGCTGAAGCCGTCAAAACCCGCTGGATGCATCTGGCAAACGACCTGCAGCTACCGGCTGCGGTCATGAGCGCCGCGTGGTCGGAACTCGAAACAGCCTACAGCGAACCACACCGCCACTATCACACGCTGACGCATATCGAGGCCGTCCTCTCGGCGCTCGACAGCCATCGCGGCCAGTTCGACGATGCCCAGGTTGCTGAACTGGCGCTGGTCTACCACGACCTGGTCTACGACCCGGCGCGCCAGGACAACGAAACCCAAAGCGCCGCACGGCTGCTCGACCGTCTTTCAGGATATTTGCCGGAAGCGCGCCTCGCTCGCGCTGCTGGGCATATTGAGGCGACCAGACACCACAACGCCACCGAGGATCTGGATGCAAACCTGTTGCTCGATATCGACATGTCGGTTCTGGGCGCGCCATGGCCGGACTACCTGGCGTACGCGCAGGGCGTACGCGCCGAATACGAACCCATCTACGGCGCCGAGGCCTACGCTGCCGGCCGCGCCAAACTCTTCCTGGAACCGACGCTGGCGAAGGACCGGATATTCCTGACCCAGGCGTTTGCCCGCCTGGAAAGCGCGGCGCGAGAAAACCTTGACCTAGAGCTTAGCCTATGGAGGGCAGGCAATCTGTTCGTATAGCCGCGCCGTGTTGCGGCGCAGTAACATTAACGTCAGACGCGCAAGAAAATATTGCAACGCAATATTTCCGGCAATACCGTACCAGCATATCTCAGCAAAGGGTACGGTCCATGGCATCGGCGACAAAGCACCGATTCGAAGCCCTTGACGCTTTTCGCGGCTTTTTCGCCGTCGTCATCGTTCTCTATCATTTTTCAACCTACGGCTATTTTTACGATCTGCCCCTGGTCAGAAATGCGAGCTACGGAGTCGACTTCTTTTTTGTGCTTTCCGGCTTTGTGATCACCAGCGCCTACCTGGACAAGGTGCGGCAAAATCCTGATTTTCCAGAATTCGTTGTCCGGCGCTTCGGGCGCATATGGCCGCTCCATATCGTAATGCTCGCTTTGTTAGTGGGTCTTGAGTTTGCCAAGCTTTTGACGCTCAGGTTTGCCCATCTTAACAGCGGCCAGCCCCCTTTCTCAGGAGCCAATGACATACCGTCGCTCATTGCCGGTGTCTTTATGCTGAACGGTGTGGGCTTTTTCAAAGACTTCACATGGAACATTCCCAGCTGGTCGATCAGCGCGGAGTTCTACACGTACCTGATCTTCTATTTCTGTGCCGCCCGCGACAAGATCTACGCCTGGGTGGCCATCGCTGTTGTTGCCGCTTCGGGCGCGGCCATGGTCTGGTTCGGCCTGCCTCCGCACAAGCTCCGGATTATCGAAGGCTATGGTTTTATCAGTTGCATCTTCGATTTCATGGTTGGTTCCCTCGCTTTTCTGGCTTTTCGCAAAGGCCTTGTCGCGCGGTCCAACACGACTGCCGAGGTGTTGGCTGTAACGATGCTTTTTTCGATGTTCTTTCTGTCCATCCCGCTGCAGGCAGTTGTTGCTCCGCTGGCTTTCGCTATCGTGATCCTTGTCTTTTCGCGACAATCCGGCGCGATCTCGAAAATGGCCATGATGCGATTTCCGCAATACCTCGGAAAGACCTCGTACTCGATCTATCTGCTGCACTTCGTGCTGATAGAATTTGTTATGAGCGGGCTGCGGGTGATTTCAGGCAAATTTCACGTGCCTATATTCAAACTCGCCGGTGACACGACAGTGATCTGGTTCGGCCCTCGACTGCTGATGGACGGTGTGGCCTTGATCTTCGTCGCTATCGTGATCCTGCTGAGCGGCGTGACCTATCGTGTGATTGAAGAATCGGCACGAAAAAATTTCTACAAATTCGATGTCAAAAAATTGTGGGATAAAGGTGGGCATCGAAGGCCCGCAACTCACATTGAGTGACCTACCGAAGTCATGCTGCAGTTGGGCGCCTGTTAGGCAAACTGTTCCGCCCGCTTAAATGTCGATTTGCCAAAAGGCATACTAAATCGATCAGATAGCATAGTTACCGGACGACTCTGATCTACTTTAGCACACTGATACCTAAGTAGTGGTATGCGTAAAAATTGCATTGCCGTCGGCGGGAAGAGAATACAACTACAGTAATTTGACCCACAACCGAGCAAACTTACCGGAAGAAATTATACTCAAAGGATTACTCTTGAACACGGTAGTTCCAAGCCCCCAAATACCTGTTCGCTGACATGGATGGTGCTATTCCGCAACCGCTTTAAGTGGCTTCGATTTCACCGGTTTCGATGCTAATACCTTGCGAATGGGAGCTTCAAATAGGGAATAAGACCAGTAGCCTATAACGCCTGCGATAAGTCCCGTTACAGGGATTTGCCACAAGCTACCATCGCCGAACACACCTCTGAAAGCTGACACGGCTACGGTAAGGGCGATAAGATGGAATAAGTAAATCGAATACGATCTGTCTCCTACGCCATCAAGAAAAAGCTCCCATTTCATCAGCCAAGCGGGACGTTTAGCATTGATACATGACAAGACAGCTCCTGCGCTTACGAGAAAGGAGATGCCTGCTCGCCAAATCGGATACTTGTTCGGCATAATGACGTTAAATATAACGACGAGCAGTAATCCCAAGATCATGACGACTTCAGAAGGAACGTGTTGTGCAGCTTCGGGAAGCCACTTCTTTCTTTCCGCAACGGCCAAGGCCATCCCCAGAGGGAACATGAGCATTACTCGTTGAGCATAAAAAAGTAGTTCTTGTGGCGCTCGCTCGCCCATGACCTTTTCACACACCATACCTGCCAAAAAAACTGCTAAGACTCCTCCAAAGGTGATTGTCAGCCCTAGCCAGCGGCGGAAAAAGAGGCCGATGGTAAAAATTACGTAGAAGAACATTTCGCAATTAAGGGACCAGCCGACTTGCAAAATCGGGTTCATGCTATCTCCGCCCTTCGAGGAGGGATCGGGCAGGAAGAGAAATGTTCGGACAAAATTTGCCGGGGTAAAGCTTTGCCCGGCCAAAAATATAAGAACGGGAAGCGCAATTAACGTGGCAATGTAATAAGTTGGCACAATGCGCTTTATGCGTGCTTCGGCGAACTTGCCTGGCGATCTTGGTTGAGCAAATCGCTCCCAGGTCGTTGCGACCATGATGTAGCCGGATATTGCGAAAAAGACCTGGACGCCGAAAGCGCCCATGTCTCCGGCGAATGGGACCAGCCACTTATAAGCCGGCGCGTGATCGCAAAAGCGAAGGATAGAATGGTCAATCACAACCAGAAGCGCCGCGATACCACGCAAACCCTGTAAGGGCACATTGACCTGTTTTGACATATCCCACTCCGTCCCACCGCACATAAGCACATATTGTGCAACTGCGGTAGGCCTCAGAGCATTGGTGGCGTCAGTTTATATGGATGCCCATCAGGCAGAGTCATATTATGATTGTACCTATGCGCTACATATCCCTCCATACGCTGCCTCAAATCCGCCGAGACGGTTCCCGTAAGTACCTGCAAGCTGCTTAGATCAAGGTCTACCGCTCGGTTTAGGGCGGCATTGTTAAGGAGAACACCGTTGTCGAACAGCCGTCCGCCTCCGTTTTCACCCGAACTCGTAGCGCAAATCATGGCGAAGATAGCTCCGCTGCTTAGCATTGTCCCCGATCCATTCGCGACCGGAACTCCGTTACTGTAAAAAGTATAACCAGTTGATGTCCAGAGATAGCCTACTAATGTCGGAACCGTGAGATCATATACGGCACCTGATGATCTGGTTGTGCCGGTCGCTCCGATATGATTTGTACCAACAGTCGTACTCGCTGAGGTAAACATCGCGTTTACTCCAGCAGCCCACATATTGAACGTCATATTGGTGTCTGCGGCAACATTCGATCGAATACCTGGCACGACGACCAAGTCAGCCTTCATAAATTCATTCAGACCGTGCACGCCACCATGCCGATAGGCATCATTGCATATCCAAAAAGTCCGCCCATCATCTGTATATATTCCTTCAATGCAGTCCGCGTCAGTTACCCACTGATTCAAGAAGTTGTTGGCGTTCTGATCAAATTTCGTGATCAAACCTTTGGAAAGATTTGGGCCGGAAGAGACATATACGTTTCCATAAATGTCTACAAACAGATGGTCCGAATATGAGCCAGGAACGGCAATGTTTTTGCTAGATATTAGGGATTGATCCGAAACCTTGTACCATCGGATATTCTGTGGAGACGCTCCGCCGTCGTCTTCAACAATTATAACCCAAGCATTTTGTGTCGGATCATATGCTAGTCCATTGATATTCATTGCCGGCGCTGGCGTAAATTTTTCCAATAGTGAACCGCTCACCGGGTCAACTATATAGATCGTATTGTCGCCTCTGTGGGCCATCGCGACGCGACCAACGGAATCAACGGCCACCCCCTGTATGTCCGTTAATGTAGAAGGGCTGAACGACGACATATAAACCGTCCTCAGTACGGTGCTGAAATCGGCGCTCAACTGCACCACCCCAGAATAATACGTTGTATCGGTATCCAGGTTTCGCCCGCCATTTCCCACCCACCATGTTCCGTCGCGGCCGCGTGCCAGTCCTGTACAGGTAAAACCCTTTCCACTTACGGAATAAGGGAGATCTGGGCACGTAATTCGTGCATAGCCAGCACTTCCTCCAGATTTTGACTGCGCCACGAACGTAGGCTGTTTATTGGAAGTTGCCTGACTAAGGTCGCGAACGTTTCCACTTAAATCCCGCCAGATTGATACGGCGTTTGATGATTGGCCAAGACTGGAAGGTGTCAATGCGTCCCAATCGGCAACCAAAGTAGATGCCCCTAACCAGCGTGGCGTCCACCGCCTCGGGTTACTGGAAATTCCTATTCCCACACCGATCCCAGGCATCAGTAAAGCACCACAACGCCAGTGGCAGTGGTACCAGTCGACCAAATACGAGTGGCAACGAACGGATGAGCAAAGCCAGCGCCGAGCGTTAAAGTTACGACGTCACCAGCAGCCAATGTCATTTTGACTACGCCAGCACCCTCGACCCAGATTGCGCGACAAGGGCCATTCGCCAGATCAGTATTATCACTAGGTGTTACAGGCGCCGCACCCGTAATCGGCTGGGTCATTCCCGCATCGAGTTTTTCAACAGCTAGGGAAAGAGGCATATCAAGTCTCCATCTAAGAATTCGAGCCGTAGCCCGTCAGTTGGTTCATCACATCCGACGCGACATTGCCGCCGGTCGTCGGCACCTTGCCGAGCTTCGAAGCCGCATCGACCATCATGCCGGCATGCTGCATCTGGGTTTGTTGCGCCTGGGCTTGGGCGCGCTGTTGCCGTGCCTGCGCAACATCGTCGTCGCTGTTGATCAGGTCCGGCGGCACACCCAGCAGATCGCCGTACTCATCCGCCCAGCGATCGGCATTGAACTTGTCCAGCACTTCCGGCTTGAACTGCGCCACCGATCCCAGCCCGCCGACCCAGCGATCGATCCCATTGGTCGCAATCATGCGCTGCGCCTGAGCCAGCACCGAAATGTACTCAATCTCCAGCGGCAGGCCGTGCAGCACCTCAGGCGGCTCCGGTAGAATCCCGGCCTTGGCGCAGCGCTCGAACGTGATGTCGATCAGCGGCCGCAACAGCTCCGACTCCAGCCGCTCCAGCACCGGCCCCAGCACCAGCATCTTTTCTTCATGCCGCTCTGCGATCTCGGCCGCCGTCTTCTGGACATCCGAAGCGCCCGAAATCATCAGGAACAGGTCGCTGTAAAACGCCGCCCGGATGCGCCGGCGCGTGTCCTCGATGTCGGCCAACAGGTGGTTGAGGTCGATGCTGACCTCCATCAGGTTACGCACGGCGGCCTGTGGACCGCCCGCATCGACATAGGTCACGCCGCCGGGCAGCATATCGACCTCGCCCCCCTTCAGCGCCATCGGCACCTGCAGCGCCGGCCGCGTCAGCTGGTCGATGCCCTGCGCCTTGCGCAACTGCTCGTGCTGCAACTGCTTGACCGCGCCCAGGGCCCGCATACCCGGCGACCGCCCGTAAATATCCCCGCCCGTCTTGTGCCAGCGCGGCGCCAGAACGCGCAAGCTCTCGAACCCGCTGTCGCGCAGCAGCGTCTTGTCGTCGCCGCGCATCTCGAAATAGGTCGACCGCCAGGCCTTGTGACGCGCATCCTTGCGATCCGGATCGCGATCCTCGCGCGGTTCCACCGCATGACAGACCGTTACCCAGGCATCCAGCGAATTGCGATCGTACAAGGCCCGCGTCGCCGGCGAACAGTTATCGTAGCCGAACTCGCGCACCACCTCGCCGACCGTCTTCTGGAATTCGCGGTACAGCGTATTGACCCGCCCCCGGAAATCCGATGCCAGGCAGAACTCGCCGACCGGCGACGTGTAATGGTGGATTACCGTATCGAAATCGTCCATGACGACCGAACACGCCGTCCCGAACAGACCCAGCTCATAATAGACATTATGCAGCGCCAGATAGGTATTCGACTTGGCGAAAATATCCAAAAGCAGCCGCTGACATTCCGCAAGCCACACCTTTACGTCGTGGTCATCGCGCAGTTTCGGGTCGCCGACGCCCAGCCGGAACCAGGGCCGTGCCGGACTGGTCAGCCCACCCATCAAACCCGCCGCCAGGATATCCAGCGCCTCGGTGGCGCAGTCGTCGATGATGTTGTTGAACTGGTGCAGTTCGCCCCGGTTGCGGTCACCCACATAGAACCGGCCCGCATAGGGCTGGATGTAGTCGCTGAGATCCTGGTACATGGGCAGCCACCCTGCCCGCTCGGACTTCAGCAGGTTCAGCCGGCGCACGATCCGCGCCTTGCCGCTCAACCCGTCCCGGCATCCCGTGTCGGAAGTTTCGCTCATCTCATTGCCCCAAAAGCGTGTTGCTGCCGATGCTCGATGCACCGACCGGAGCACCGGCCGAACCGGTCAGGTTGGTATTGGAAACACCCTGCTGGTTGCCGAACATGATGTTGGCGATATCGGGCTTGCGGGCATTGGCCTTGTTGACGGCGCGCTGCTGTTCGGCTGCCTGGTCCTGCGCCGCCTTGGCGGCGCTGGCGGCCGCGCGCTTCATGTGTCCGGCCTGCTGGAAAGCGTTTACGGTCTGGCCGACGGCCGTCGCGCCGCCGATGATGGCGGACAGAGTGGGGGCGATACCCATCACAGCACCTTTGAGAAAATGATGTCCTGAATGCGATAGCCAAGCTGCGGCATCATGGCCTGCAGCGCGGTACCGTCCTTGGCGTGCCACAGCATCATGCGCGCGCCACGCGCCCGCACCGCGTCTTCCGTGGCATGGATCAGCGCCAATCCGTCCTGGGTCCTGCGATAGCGCGGGTGAACGAACAGAAGATCGTTCTGCCCGACGACCAGATCGCCGTAATGCATATTGGCGTCGACAATATTGACGGAATAACCGATCAGGCTGTCACCGTCGAAAAGCCCCAGCGACACCATCATGCCGGCCGCTTCCAGCGCGTCATAGCGGTCGCGGCGCGGTTTCAACTCCATGATGTCGGGATTGGTCGCCAATTCGCGGCGGTGCGCCTGGAGCAGCGTCCAGGCCTTGTCGATCCACTCGGAGGCCTTGATGGACCGGATTTTGAGAACGGCGTGTGTCATGACGCCGGTTATCGGCCCGCCTGCACCAGTTCCGCATACCCCCCGGCCGGCCGCTGCGCCCTACGCCTGCCGGTCCTTCACGAACCCGTCCAGAACGGCCTGCAACTTGTCGTAGTCGACCGGCTTGACCATGTGGTGATGGAACCCCGCATCCGATGCCATCTGGCGGTGCTCGGACTGCCCCCAGCCTGTCTGGGCGACGAACAGCGTGTCCTGCAATTCCGGCTTTTGCCGCATCAGCCGGCAGATATCGTACCCGTTCATCCCCGGCAGCCCGATATCCAGCAGCACCACGTCCGGCCGGTATTCGGCCGCCAGGGTCACGGCATCGCCGCCGTTATGCGCCAGCCGGTAATCGTGCCCCATGGTTTCGACCAGCCAGCCCGAGGTCTGCGCCAGCGCCGGATTGTCCTCGACGATCAGAATGCGAAGACTGCCGGCTTCGCGGGCGCCCTCTCCCTCAATCGACGCATCCGTCGCGGCTCCGTCCGCGACCGGCAGGGAAACCGTGAAAATGCTTCCCTTCCCCGATCCCGCGCTTTCGGCTGAAACCGTGCCGCCATGCATGTCGACCAGGTTGCGCACCAGGGTCAGGCCAACGCCCAGCCCCCCGTGGGCCCGCTCCAGCGAGTCGTCGACCTGGGTGAACATGTCGAAAATGCGTTCCAGCATATCCGGCCGGATGCCAATACCCTGGTCGGTAATGCGCACCGCAACCCGTCCGGCTTCACGCGCCACCAGGATCTCGATAGTGCGATTGCGCTCGCTGTATTTGCAGGCATTGTTGAGCAGATTGGAGAAAATCTGCGTCAACCGCGTAAAATCGCCTTCCAGCCAGATATTTTCATCGACCGGATCCCGTCGCAACGTATGGCCGAACTGCGCGACCAGCGGCTCCGACGTCTCCGCCGCCACCCGCAGCACGTCGGCCAGCCGCACACGCTCGCGCTTCAGCTCGATCGTCCCGCGCGTGATGCGCGACACGTCCATCAGGTCGTCCACCAGCCGCACCATGTTGCGCACCTGCCGGTCCATCAGCGCCAAGGCCTTGTCCTGCACCTCGACGCTGACCCCCTCGGCCGCCAGCAGCCGGATGCCGTTGCTGATCGGCGCCAGCGGATTGCGCAGCTCGTGCGCCAGGATCGCCAGGAACTCCGTCTTGCGCCGGTCGGCGACTTCCAGCGCCCGCTCGGCCTTCTTGCGCGCCGTAATGTCGGTAAAGGTCAGCACGACGCCGCGCACCGCTCCGCCCTTGGCGAACAGAAAACCGGCCGACAGGATCAGGTGATTGTCGCGCCCGTCCACGCCCGTATGCACGACTTCCCAGCTCTTGGTCTCCGGCGCCGCGACGATCATCGCGAAGGTCAGCGGCCTCAGCTCCCCGTCCACCGGTGCCCGCAACGGCAGGCCGTCATCGACGGTGCGGTTGCTCAGGTCCGCTCCGGCCAGCCGGGCCGCGGCCCGGGAAAAGCGCGCCACGCGGCCTTCCCGGTCGCAGACGACAACGGCGTCGCCGACCTGCTCCAGGATCGATTGCGCCAGAATTTCCTCGGATACCAGGCGCTCGCGCTCGCGCTCGGCTGTCCGGTCGGTCAGCATCAGGCACAGTCCGGTCGGATTGTCCTTCAGCGGCCGGACCGAAAACGAAGCGGCGACATTCCGCCCGTCGGCCGTGCGCACGATCAGGTCGCGTTCGATCTCGCGCATCTGGCCGTCACGCAGCAGGACTTCCATCGCATGCAGGCTGGCCGGCGCCACCATGTCCTGAACCGGCTGGCCTGTCAGCGAATTGTCCGGACGCTGCACCAGCTCGGCAAACTGGGCATTGCTCTGCAAAATGGTCCCGTCGCGCGTCAACAGCGCCGTGGGGTGCCGCACCTGGTCGACGATCAACTGATAGGTCTGCTCGGCCGGCCCCAGCGTCAGGATCGTCGTCTGGTCGTCGCCCTCGACGACGACCGCGTCGATCTCGCCGCTGCGGATGGCGCGCAGCGTCTCCCGGCTCTCCTCCAGCTCCTGGCGAAGCCGGCCGATCTCGACTGTAAGCGCCTCCATGTCGGAGGGCGCACGGGTATCTGGCATCGCAGACTCTTACGCGGGCTTGATCTGCAATCCCACCAGGGCGCGCTCGGTATTGCTGAGATCGCCGATGATCTTGCGGATGGGGTGGGGCAGCTGGCGCACCAGGGTCGGGATCGCGACGATCTCGTCCCCCTTGGCCAGTTGCGGGTTCTTCATCAGGTCTATGATCTCGATCGTGTAGCGCCCTGCCAGGTGCTCTTCACAAATCTTCTTCAGGTTCTCATAGGCGCGCACCGACTTCGGCGTCTGCCCGGCGACGTAGAGCCTGAGCTGGAAATGCTCGTTGGCATCGCCTTCCATGTGCAGGGTGTCTTCGAAGGGACGGGAAAGGTCGGTCATCAGATAGTCTCCTTGTCCGTGCCCCGCCGGGCCGCCATGTCATCACGCTGCGCCTCGAAAATGCGCTCGCTTTCCTGGAACTCGTCGTCAAGCCGCGCAGCCTCCTCGGCATCGGCTTCGAACGCCGCCTGCAGCGCCAGGATCTGCGCCTGCAACGCCTTGCGCTTGCGTTCCAGCGTCCGGCCGCGGCTTTCGCTTTCCAGCTCACGCGTCCGCCGCTGCGCCATTTCCCGGGCTTCCTGCTGGATACGCGCCGATCCGGTCAGCACGCCTTCGGGGCCGACATAGACATCCCTCAGGTCGATGCCGTGTTCCGAAATGACGAACTCGCGGATCTGGTTGGAGTGCTTGGTCCCGCGCGACTTCAGCACATACATGCCGCGGTTGCGCTCCCCGCCCAGTTCGATGTCGCGCAGCAGGATCCACGTGTCGATCAGCGACGAAATCCCCATGTCGGTCGCTTCGGCGGCCGCGGCCGCCGCGCTGACCGTACCGTTGCCACTCGTCAGATTGACGAAAACCGCCGTGATGCCCTGCATCTTCAGGAAATCGACCAGCCGCAGCAGCATCGACGCCGCTTCCTTCTCGCTGCCCGCCGCTACGAAGTTGCTGATCGGATCGACGATCACCGTCGAAGGCTTGAACGCCTTCACCTGCTTGTGAATCTCGGTCAGGTGCAGTTCCAGCCCATGGAAGCTCGGCCGCGTCGCCACGAACCGCAACAAACCCTTGTCCTCCCACGGCTGCATGTCCAGCCCGATCGACCGCATATTGCGTTTGATCTGGGCCGGCGCCTCTTCGAACGCCAGGTACAGGCATCGCTCGTTACGCGCACAGGTCGCGTGCGCGAAATGCGCCGACAGGCTCGACTTCCCCGACCCCGCCGTCCCCGAAATCAGCACCGACGATCCGCGATAGATGCCGCCGTCCAGCATCGTATCCAGCCGTTCGACGCCCGTCGACACGCGCTCGTCCGACACCTGGTGAACCAGGCCCAGCGACGTCACCGGCAGGACCGAGAAGCCGTCCTCGTCGATCAGGAACGGATATTCGTTGGTGCCGTGCGACGTGCCGCGATATTTGACGATGCGCAGACGCCGCGTCGAAGTCTGCTCGATGACGCGGTGATCCAGCAGGATCACGCAGTCCGAAACATATTCCTCAAGCCCTTGCCGCGTCAGCGTGCCGTCGCCGCGCTCGGCGGTGATGACGGCCGTCACGCCCTTGTCCTTCAGCCAGCGGAACAGGCGGCGCAATTCCGCGCGCAGGATGGCCTCGTTCTGCAAGCCGCCGAACAGCGTCTCCAGCGTGTCGAGCACCACGCGCTTGGCGCCGATCGAATCGATCAGGTAGCCCAGCCGGATGAACAACCCTTCCAGGTCGTATTCGCCCGTTTCCTCGATCTCCTGCGGGTCGACATGGACGTGGTCGACGACCAGCTTGCCCTCCGCCTCCAGCGCTTCCAGATCGAAACCCAGAGACGCCACGTTCTGCTTCAGCTCTTCGCTGCTTTCCTCGAAGGCGAAAAAGACGCCCGGCTCGTCGTAGCGCGTCGCGCCCAGCACCAGGAATTCCATGGACAAAAGGGTCTTGCCGCAGCCCGCGCTGCCGCAGATCAGGGTCGGCCGCCCGCGTGGAAAACCGCCCTCGGTAATCTCGTCAAGGCCGTCGATACCCGTCGGCGCTTTGGGAAGCGTCCTGCGAGCGGTCAAATCCCGAGAACTGTCAGCCATGTAACCCTTTCAAACCCAGCCTTACCGTCACACCCTGACAGAGACTCGCCGCCAGGGTTTGGCGCATCGCGCCCCCAATGGCTTAGCTAGGGTTTGTCGTAATAAAAAAACCATATGTTTGTCGGAGCCTAAAAAATCCCCCATAAGTTTCAATTGGATACTTGCGGTCTGCTTTTACCCTCGACCAGCCGCACCAGGACGGCAATGACCATATAGGAAATCAGGGCCACGACGGCTTCGTCACGCGCGGTTGCCGGCGACACACCGAACTCACCCGCCACCTCCAGCGCGGACAGGCCGGCAATAAGTCCCCACATCGCCGCCTTACGCCAGGCGCTCAGCCGCACCCCGAGCGTCCAGACGACTCCCCCCGCCACCAGGACCGCGATCTCCACGCCGAGGTTGAGCAACCGATGCTCGCGCAAGCCCAGCCCGACCTTCATATGCTCTCCGATCAGCGGCAGATCGGGCGGATGCGACACGAAGTCGAGCACCCAGTGCGAAAACGCCGCCAACGCCACGACCACGAAGGTCCGCCACCTCTGCCCCTTGAACGCCATCGCCGCGATCGCGCCCAGCAACACCGACAACAGGACCGATCCCAACAGCCCGTGCGACCACGGCATATCGTAAAGATCGAGCGGACTGGCCTCGGTGAAGCCTGGCGTGATTCGTGCGTGCTCGACCCCGGTGAGAATAAAGACCGACCACCAGAAATCCAGCCACTGCACGGCGATGAACAGCACCCACAACGGCACCTGCCCCGTTGCGGGCTTGGCCGCAAACGAAACCCCGTAATGTCCTACGAACATGATAGCCTCCCTGCTTTTTGACAGGCTATCGGGCTGGCTGCCTTGGGGAAATCCGCCGGGACTGGACTACAGCCATACGAAAACGCATAGATGACGGCATGCCCCGCCTCTTCGTCGCCATCGATCCGCCCGCCGACATCAAGACGCGCCTCATCGCTGCCATGGACGGCGTTGCCGGTGCGCGCTGGCAGACGGCCGCGCAACTGCACCTGACCCTGCGTTTCATCGGCGATATCAGCGACGAGACGGCGGGCCGGATCGCCCAGGCCCTGGCGGCCATTGACCATCCGCGCTTTGACTTGACCGTCTCCGGCAGCGGCGCCTTCGAAAACGCCCTGTGGGCCGCGCTCGCGCCCAACCCTGCCCTCTCGGGCCTGCAGGCCAAGATCGAGGCGGCCATGGTCATGGCCGGCCTCGCCCCCGAGGCCCGTGCCTACATTCCACATATCACCCTGGCGCGCCTCAACCGTGGCGCCGACTGCCAGACCTTCCTCGATCGGACACGCGACCTCGCCTGCCCGCCTTTCGCCGTGACCGAATTTTGCCTCTACGACAGCCAGCTGACGCCAGACGGCAGCGTCTACACGATTATCGGGGGCTACCCGTTATATTGACGGGCGCTTTTCGTCTGTCCCACGATCGCCCAGATCAAGGTGCCGATCCAGCCGATCCCCGACCAGCCGAGCAACAGGTTCAGCACGATCACCAGACCCGTAGACCTGTGCCGGCGGGCCAGCGCCACGATCGATGGCACGAAATACATCGCCAGAAGGATCGGCGATATGAACAGCAAATGGAAAATCGAAAACCCGCCCATGGCGTCCCTCCCGTTTGACGGGCCGACGGTAAGTTTTTTTCACGGGGGTCGCAATCCCTTAGATCAGACTTAACCACCGCAGGTGTACTGTAGCCTTATGCCGTACAGCCGGTTCCGGCCCCGCGGCGCTGTCGTTACTGCCTACGGATTGCCTGTATATGTCCCGTGTCGCTGCCGCCGCGCGCAACCCTCACGCCTCCAGCAAGGGGCGCAACAAGGTCCCGCGCGAATTCCGGAACCTGGCCAATCTCGGCGAGACGGCCTCGACCAGCCGCATCCTCAACCTGGCCCGCGTCGCCGCCGTGTCCAGCGGCGAGGACGGCTATAACGAACAGCCCTTCTTTCGTAATCCGCAGCTCAACAAGGCGATCATCGTCAAGCACACCCTGCGCTCGAACGAAAACGACCTGTTCGACCGCGAGCGCCGCACAGCGACCAAGATCATCCTGCCCTTCGACGCCAACGACCTCAGGCTCGGCGGCAGCACCATCTTCATCGGCCAGCGCGGCTTTCGCGAATTCTGCCGGGAATTCTTCTCCAGCGGCTCGGAAGGCTCGGACGCCGACATCCGCCTGCTCAACCAGCTCGACGAAATCCCGTCGCTCGACCCCTTCCTGCTGCGCGAATATATCGGCCGCCAGGGCTTCAAGCCCGCGCCCTGCTACCTCAAGATCGCGCCCGCCGACGTCGAACGCATGGTCGCCTTCGCCAACGAGGAAATCGCCAAGCTGGTCAAGATGGCCTTCGGCGCGGAGGTCAACGACGCCTCTGTCAAGCTGGCCTCGAAAATCCTGTCGCACGACCTCGACCGCGAACTCGACCCGCTGAAGATGACGCTCAAGCTGTCGGACGCCGAATTTTCCGACGGCATCTTCTCGTGGCGCGGCTTCCTATATTTCAAATGGCGCCACCTCCAGCTCCACAAGGACCTGATCAGCGTCACGCGCGGCCTGATGGACTTCCGCCCGCACGGCTTCGTCGAACCGGCCCTGGCGGAATACCTGACCAATATCCGCCTGCGCATGATCGACAAGATCTTCCGCGCCGTCACCGACCTCGGCAAGACCCTGCGCGTCTACGACGACGCCTACGACGCCCTGGTGCGCTGCGAGGACGCCTCGCTGTTCCGCCAGTTCCTGCTCGACGGCCCCGCCCTCTTCTTCGAGCTGGGCGAAGGCCTGGCCGTGCTCGACCACATCAGCTCGTTCTGGAACTACCGCATGGCGGCAGGCAAATCGGCCCCCCGCCTCGACGGCGTCGAATACGCAGAACTTCTGGCGGATTTCGACGAAAGCCTGTCGTCCATCTGCGCCGAGGAAGACGCGCCGCTGCTCGCCTGATTTCCGCATTACGCGAAAAATGCACCTGTCCTTATTGACAGAACAGGGTTATCGTCTCCTCGGGGCAACAAGAGGGAGGTACCCATGAAAGCGATTCTTTTCCTGTCCGCGGCCGCTGTTTTCGCCGCGTCCACAGCCACGGCTGAAATCCGTCCGGACGATTCTCGCGCTGTCGAAGACCGCGTCGCGGCCGCCGACGCCAAGGTGGCAACGGCCGACACCGCCTTCCAGGCCGGCGACACCCGCCAGGGCTGCAAAGCCTTGCTCGGCGCCGCCCATGAGCTCGACAGGAGCATCGACATCAGCATCCATATGATCGAGCGCGCCAACCAGTACGGCGAACCCCTCGAACGCCACGAGACCGTCGTCGTCATGCAGTCGCGCCTGCAAAGCATCGTCGACCGCCGCAGCGATATCCAGACCGAACTCCAGGACCGGTGCGCCCGCTCGGCCTGACCTAAGGCTGAAGCCTTAACTGACTACGGACGCGGTCGAACACCGACCGCGTCTCTACATCGTCGTACCGCATCTCGGGCACGGCCAGGGTCGGCGCGCCGGTCTGGCGCTCTTCCAGCAAACGCAAGGCTTCGCACATCAGTTGCGACACCGTGTCGAAATGCCCCGCGGCCAGCTGGTCGCGGATGAAGCTCTCGTAGTGTATTCCAAGATTTAGCGGTCTCACGGCTTCCCCCGAAGATGCGCCCCCGGAAGCGGTAATAGCGTACGGACCGAAACACACGCAAAGCGATTATATTGTGACACGAACCGTCACAAACCCGCACCGCTTATTCATAGAAAAGTAACCCTAACGCCCGTTCCGGACGGAGAAATCTTCTTCGCCCTCCCCATTTGTGGGGTGAGCGAGGCGAAGGAAAATCTACAGCTTAAACACCTCAAACTCCGAATACTTCGCCACCAGCGGCGCCATCTGCCGGAACCCGATGCTTCCCTGCCCCGGCACATTCGCTCCCGAAGCCGCCCATTCGACCACCTTCAGGTCATTTATGAAGAACTGAACCCCCGCCCGGCTCTTGCGCATACGAATGCGGTACGGCGGCGTCGCATCCTTGACGTCCGGCAGCGGATCGGCCCCCTGCGCCAGCAGTTCAAACCCGGGCGCCCGCCTCAGATTGCTCAGGTGAAACGCCCGCTCCTCGGGCCAGCGCCGACGGAAATAGGCGATCTGCAAGGCCGACACATCCGACTTGGTATATTGGTCGTACACGCCGGCGCGTGGCTTCAGACGCTTGTCCAGCACGTGGCAATCCCCGCCACCCGGCAATATCCCCCGAGCCGCGAAGAACAGGATGCACAATCCCGGCTCTTCCAGCGCGGTGAAATTCCAGCGGATCTCGATATCGTCCGGGAACACCTCGGGACACCAGAAGACGAAATTGGCCTCCTGCCCCTTGTCTGCCGAAGCCAGGTTATGCATTCGCATGGCGCCGGTATCGAAATCGAGCCCGACCTGGCCTTCCATGACCCAGTCCTTCACATCCCCCGCCGACTTCAGCGGGTTGTAATAGATGCGCTCCAGCTTCGGCGCGGCCGGCGCCTGCACCGGCTGCGCGGACGCGCCGCCGGCCAGGGCAGCGAAAGCGGCGCCCGAAGCGATTAACTGACGGCGGTCCATGGGCCTCTCCTCTGGCGGTCGGACGCTTTACACGCGTCCGCTCCGCCAAACCGTTGATCGATTATGCGCGTTTGCGCAAGTCCGATCACACCCCGGCCGCCCTAATATTTGAAGGACTTGTAGTGTATCCGCTTCTGCTCGTTGAGATAAAGCAGTCCCCGCGCCCGGTCCTCGAACGACATGACCGCGTCCAGCGCCTTCACGTCAGCCGTCGCCGGCAGCATGTCCAGCTGGTCGACCGATAACGCCGCCGCATACGCCTTCACCTGCTCCCCGAGCTGACGATACAGCTTTACGGCGTTGCGCGCGCCCACCGCATCCCCCATCAAACCGGCGACCGCGTAGGCTTCGGCCGCCCCGCGTACATCCGGCGGCGTATCTGTATAGGCCATGTCCCCCAGGTTCATGTCGGCGTCGGCGTTCTGGAAAGCCGCGCGCTCGAACCACCGTTTTGCCGCCGCCCGATCCGCCGGCACGCCATTGCCGTCCAGATACCGCAGGCCCAGGTTGACATCGGCATCCACCACACCGCTGTCGGCCAGCCGCGTCACGTCGGCAACGCTCAGGCCGGACATGTCGACCGTTACGCGGCCACTGGCGTCCGGCGCGGTTGCCGCCACGATCTTCAACCTCTCGGACGGCCTCATCAGCTCACGCAGGACGCCGCGCGCACTGGCGGCCTCGATCGCCGCCCGGCTTCCGGCGCTGACGTCCGCCTCGTCATGCAGCCAGGTGAGGTAGTAGTCCCGCCGGTGGACATTGCCGTCCGCGGCCTTGATCAGCCACGCCACCGCTGCGTCGAGGTCATGGGATACGCCCAGCCCCCGCACGGACAACTCGCCCATGAGCGACTGCGCATCGGCCGAGCCCGTCTCCGCCGCCTTGCGCGCCCAGTCCGCGCCCCTGGCGGGATCATAGCGCAGGGGCTCTCCGGCCAGGCAGGCATTGGCATAGGCCATCATCGCCGTGGCATCCCCGCCCGCCGCTTTCGCCGCATAGCGTGCCTCGAACGCCGCGATACGTGCGTCACGCGTCTTCAGTTTTTCCAGCGCCGCCGACGCGGGCTTATAGCCCCCGGCAATGGCCCGGGCATAATAGACCGCCGCCTGGGTGTCGTCCTGCGGCGCGCCCTCGCCTATGGCATAGAGCTGACCAGCCATGAACGCCCCGCGTGCATCGCCGTCGTCCGCCGCCTTGCGGAACCAGTGGAGCGCGGCGTCTTCATCCCTGTGAACCGGCGGAATGTGGCCGATGGCCATCTCACGATCATAGACGTAAAGTTCGCCGAGCCGCGTCTCCGCGGCCGCATAACCGCCCAGAGCGGCCTCCAGCGTGCAGACATAAAGCGCCTCTGTGTCGCCCAGTTCCGGCATCCGCTCCCACAGGCGGTCGGCTTCGCGAAACTGCTGTTCCGCCGTCTCGCCGGACTTCGCACAGGCGGGCTTCATCGTAACGTACCAGGGCTTTACCGGAAAGGACGCCCCCGCCATGACCTGTGCGTGCGCGGGCAGCCCTCCCAGGCAGGCCAGCAGACCAAGACAGGACAGGTGTTTCAACATTTTGCAGTCTCTGCGTCGCCTCATGTCGGATAGTGCTCCAGCTTCAGCCGGCAGGCCTGCGCCACCGCGGCAGCCCGCTGCTGTGGTGTCAGCTGCCCGCGCAGTCCGGCGCGCATCCCGGTTTCGTCGTCGAATATCAACAAGGCCAGCGCATAGGCCATGACCTTGTCGGCCGGCACGCCCTCGGCGCCGTCGCGATATATCAGGGCCGCGTTCTTCGCGCCCAGGCCGTCTCCCATCGCCCCGGCAGCAGCGTACCATTTTGCCGCCTCGGCCATGTCGGGCTTGCCCAGCTTGCCCGTATAATAAAGGTCGCCGAGGTTCATGTCCGCCGCCGGAAGCCGGTCGGCAATACGCAGGAGCAGGTCCCGTGCGCGCGACGGATCGGCTGTTCCCGACCGGCCGTCCAGCAATGCCACGGCCAGGTCGAACACGGCGTCCGGAGCCCCGCCCCTGGCCGCCTTTTCAAGGGCCGGAATATCCGCCTTGGCCGCGTCGGCTTCCGGCGCCCCGGGCGCAGCCGTAGCCGCGCCTTTTTTGCTCTTGTGGAATTCAGCGCTGAACGCCTCCATGCGGCGCTTGTGCGCCTCATCCAGCTTGCCGGTGAAATAGACCATGTTGATATCACCGGCAAAACCGCGCGCTCCGGCCGTCCAGGCCTTCATCAGCCAGTCGGCGGCGGCGTTGTCGTCGCGCTCCGTGCCCGATCCCGCGCGGTACATTCGCGCCAGCACGACCATGGCTTCGGTATTGCCGGCCTCAGCCGCCCGACGCATCCATTCGAACCCCTTCACCATGTCGAAAGGATACGGGTCTCCATCGATATAGGCTCTGGCGACATCCCGCATGGCGACCGCGTCCCCAGCCTGCGCCTTTACCAGCACCTTCGCCTCGAACGCCGCCACCCGCGCCGGCCGCTGCTCCAGGCTGGCCAGCATGCCCGCCGCCGGCCTGTAGCCCAACGCCACGGCCCGGCGATAGAGCGCCAAAGCCTTCTCGTCGCTTTGCGTCGTTCCGGCACCCTGCTCGTACATCCGCCCGGCTTCGGCCGCCCCCTGCCCGTCGCCCCCGTCGGCGCCTTGCCCGTACCAGTAGAGCGCGTCCTCGAAATCGACAAGCTGCGCCGGTATGATGGCGCCCCAGCCGGTTTCGCGCGAATGGCTGAGAATACGGCCCAGCAGCGTTTCGGCCGGAGCATATCCGGCCAGCGCGGCGCTCACGGCGCAAATGACCATGTTTTCTTCATCGCCGGACGCCGGACGCCCGCTATTCCACGTCCCCAGGGCCAGCGCATAGGCCGGCTTCGCGGACTGCCGGTCACCGCACCGCACGGGTTCGGACCGATAGACGGGAAAAACCAGAGGCTGGGCACGAGCCGGCAGGCACGCCGCACCCGCCAGGATGAAAACCAACCCCGCCCCCAAGGCGTGGCCCAGGTCCGGCCGCAAGCCCATGATATCCCCCCATTTTATCGCATCAGAATAGACCTGAATCCGGCGGCGTACAACCCGCCCCCCGGGGTCCTACGAAGCCGGGCTCCAGAACCCGTCCCTCGCATCCAGCAACAGCTTCCGGTACGGGGCAACATCGGCCATGGCCGCTTTCAGCGTCTCACCGACCAACGGTTTCAAAAAGTCAATCGCCCTGCCGGCGTCCAGGTCCTTGAAGGTCAGGAAAATCGCCAGGTCGAACACGATCTCGGCCTCCGGCAGCCAGGTCCACCGCGCGGGCGCCGCGTCCCAGACCTTCGTCTTCCGGAATCGTTCGATCGCCTGCGGGTCGGGCGCCATTACCTGGTCGGCGATAATGACGCCGAAGCCCATGAAACAGCTCGCGGCATTGGCCAGTTCCGGCCAGTTGTCCTCGTCGCACGGCGGATCTTCCTCCACGGAGGCCAGCACCCGCCACGCCATCTCATAGCCCAGCAGACAGACCAGCCTGTAGGGATCGTCACCGGTTTCCCAGGACACGATGATCGTGTTTTCGTCGGCCTCGCCCTCTTCGGCGACATCCAGGGACCAGTCGGACCGGCCGATAAAGGCCTTCATCTGCTTCAGGATTTCGCGCGCCAGATCGATGCCCGCAAGATCGCCGCGAAGCCGGAAATAGCCCCGCCCCGGCAGGACCAGCCGCGCATCGGCCACCATGGGCGTCCGCCCGAAATGCCGCAGGAACCAGCAGGCATTGTCGATGTGCCACTGCGCCGTGTCTTCGTCCAGCAACGGCTGCCGCTTGAAAGGCCACATGGTATTCCCCCCGAATATATCTGGCACCATGTCGCCGTTTTCGGCAGGATGCAAGGCGACCGGAACGGGTTGCGCTTCCAGTCGAACCCGCCTATGGTCGCCGACAAAAGAGGTCAAGTCACCTGACCAATAATAACGGAGTGGAAACATGCGCTCAGCCCTTCTGGCCGTGATGGCCCTCGCCCTGCCCCTGGCGGCCGCCCGGTCCGCGCACGCCGGCGACTGGTGTTCCGTATCCCCGGCCGAAGCCGCACAGTCCCTTCCAGCCGTGACCAAACGCCTTCAGCCCCTGCTCGACAGCCAGCCCAGGCCCATGGCGGTCATGCATACCGAAGGCACCCTGCCGCACCAGGGCATCCGCGACCAAAGCATAGAGGCGCGCAAGCAACTCCCGATCATGCGCGATGCCGCTTACGCCTGGCGCGCCGGCGCAGGCGACGCCTACCTGACATTGTCAATCCGGTATTTCAACGCCTGGGCCGCCGTCTACCAGCCCAATCTCAACCCGATCGACGAAACCAATTTCGACGCCTTTTTCGACACCTACGCCGTCATCGCCCCGCGGCTCGACCCCGCCGACCGGACGAAAGCCGACGCCTTCCTCCGCAAGTGGGGCCGTGACATCGTCGCCTCGGTCGACGCCCACAACGTCGTAAGCCAAAGCCCCCAGGCCCACACCTGGGACAACAACTGGCAGAGCCACCGCGTAAAGATCATCACCATGATTGCGGCCGCCACGGGGGACGACGCCCTGTTCAACGACGCCCGCCGCCTCTTCCAGGCCCAGGTCGCCGCCAATATCAAACCGGACGGCGAAGTGATCGACTTCGCCGAGCGCGACGCCCTGCACTATGTGATCTACGATCTGGAACCCTTCACCCAGGCAGCCCTGGCGGCGCGCATGCGCGGCGAAGACTGGTTCCACTACACCTCGCCGACCGGCAGTTCGGTGGCCAAGGGCTTCGCCTGGCTCTACCCCTACGCCAACGGCGACACGCCGCATGAGGAATTCAAGCACTCGAAGGTCGCCTTCGACGCACAGCGCGCAGCGGCCGGTGAAAAGGAATATTCCGGCGCGTTCGAGCCCGCCCGCGCCGGCAATGTCTTCTGGTTCGCATCGGCCTTTGAGCCGTCGTACCTGCCGCTGGCGCAAAGGCTGAAACCCGAAGCGCCCCTGTTCATCGCCATGTGCGGCAACTGATCCTAACCCGGCACCAGCATCCGGTTTGTCGAATAGGTTCCCATAACGGACGTGCTGCCCAGGCTGTGCTTGTCGAGCAGCGGCCGAAGGTCCTCCCAGGTAAAGCCCTCTTCCAGACGCAGCGACGGCGTGTCGACCGCGTGCAGGATGAACTCATAGCGGTGGGCGCGTTCGTCGTTCCACGGCGGGCACGGCCCGTCATAGCCGTTGACCGAATGGCTCTTCGGGCCGAAATCGTTGCGGCCGCGCACGCCGCCGCCGCTTTCGCCCTCTTCCAGCCCTGTCAGGTCCGCTGGAATATCGATCAGCAGCCAGTGGTGGAAATCGCGCCGCGGCATGTCCTCGGCCACGGTGCGGCCCAGCTTGTTGACATTGGACCGCTCGATCGCCGCGTCATGATCGACGACGACCAGCGCGAAGGACCGCGTGCCTTCCGGCGCGTGCGCCCAGCTCAAGGCCGGACTGACATTGCCGGCGGGCCGGCCATGCGGCGCGCACAGGGCGTGGCGCTCCGGGATCAACCGGCCATCACCGATGCCGGAAACGGAAAGTGCGAGTGTCATGGTGCCTCCCTGGGGCAAAAGAGTCCCGCCTCCAGGGATGTGATATCGAACGCCGGGAAGCGGTCTCCGCCGGCATTGCCGGCATTATTGGTCCCATATGCCGCCGTAACGTCTAAAAAATCGAGGACCGACCGCGTTAACCCCATAAGGATAGGGTTAAAACCGTTCGTTGTATCCTTCGTCTTATCCTCGCCTCAGCGCGCCGCAGCCGTCGATCCGCGCAACACTACATCGTGCTGCAGGATCAGACGTGGCACGGGACTTGGCCACGTGCCCGTTCCCAGCGGCGAAAGACGCGCGAACAAAAGGTCCGCCGCCGCCGCGCCCAGCTTCTGGACGGGCTGACGCACGGTGGTCAGGGGCGGCCACAGCATTTCGGACGCCGGCACATCGTCGAAGCCCACGACGGACAGGTCGCCCGGCAAGCTGAACTCCATCTCGTGCGCGACCTTCAGTACCGCCGCGGCCATCTCGTCATTGCTGGCGAAGATCGCCGTCGGCCGGTCCGGCCGCGACAGCAGACGCTGAGCACACGGCAGCGCCGTGAAATAACGGAAATTGCCGTCCTCGATCAGCCCGGGATCGACCGGGGCGCCCGCCTCGGCCATGGCCTGGGCGAACCCGGCCATGCGCAGTTGCGTCGCCGCGTGGTTGGGCAGCCCGCGCAGGAAACCTATGCGGCGGTGGCCATAGGACAGGAGATGCTGCGTCAGCTGATAGGCGGCCTTGCGCTCGTCCGTGCTGACCGACGGCGTATCGGCCCGCGCGTGCACCGGCGTCACGCAGACGAACGGAATGCCCGCCGCGTCGAGCGCCGCCAGCACGGCCGCGTTGTCGGTCAGCGGCGCCGTCAGCACCGCCCCGTCGAAGCGGTAGCGCCGCAAGAGGTTGCTTAGCCGCCGCTCGACGTCCGGGCTCTGGTAGTCCAGCTCCTCGACCAGCAGGTGGTAGCCGAAATACCGGCAGCGCTCGAGCAATCCGACCTGGATGTCGCTGGTATAGACGCCGCCCGGATCGCCATACAGCTGCGCGATCAGATGCGTGCGCTGCACCTGGCCGCGCATGTCGCGCGCCGCCACGTTCGCCTCGAACCCCAGCTCCGCGATCGCCTGGCGGACACGGACGCGCGTGTCGTCCGAAACGTAACGCTCGTTGTTGATGACCCTCGATACGGTCTTGATGGATACGCCCGCGGCCTGCGCCACGTCGATGATGGTGGGTTTCCGGTCCATGCCCGCCTTTATGCCACTGGCCCGCAGAACCCGGCAGGGTTCCGGCTACGGGCTAAAACTGTCTGTCTGCCTTATGGCATAACGGACAGACAATGTCTTGTCCACTCCGGACAGATAGGACACAACTGAAACGATCATTAAAGTTTTTTTGGTGTGTCATTTTTGCATTTTCATTTAATTACAAATAATTATTGGAATTCCACAATATGAAATGATTAAGATAACGTTGTCAGAAAAGATTTACAAAACGGCCACACGGACCCTACCAACACCCTACCGCTGCGGATTTTCCGGCCAAAGCCGGCCCGGGTGGGGGAACAAGACACAAGAGTCCGGAGGAACCGAAGAATGAAAGCGACCCTGATGGCCGGGGCGTCCATCGCCATGCTCGCCGGCCTGCTGGCCGGTGCGGCGCAGGCCCAAACCCAGACCCAGACCCAGACCAAGGACAAGACGTCCGCCAAGGATGACGACGCCGTCATCGTCACCGTCGAACGCAAGACGCAAAGCCTGCAAAAGTACGGCGGCACCGCGGTCAGCATCGACGGCAAGACGCTCAAGGAAACCGGCGTCCAGAACATCACCGACCTGGAAGGCAAGATTCCGGGCGTGCAGATCCTGCCCAACAGCAACAATATCGAAGTGTGGATTCGCGGCGTCGGCTCGTCCAACAACACCGAACTGGGCGACCCCGCCGCCGGCACCCACCTCGACGGCGTCTATATCCCGCGCCCCGCCGGCTTCGGCTCGGCCTTCTTCGACATCGACCGCGTCGAAGTGAACATAGGGCCCCAGGGCACGCTGCGCGGCCGCAACGCCACCGCCGGGACGGTCAACATCATCCCCTGGCACCCGGGCCTCAACATCTACCAGGGCAGCCTGGAAGTCGGCGCCGGCAATTACGGCCAGGAAAACGCCGAAGCCATGATCAACATCCCGTTCGGCGACAAGGTCGCCGTGCGCCTGTCCGGCATGCAGTCGGGCCACGGCTCCTACACGAAAAGCATCGGCGGGGCGACCAACGCCAAGCTGCCTGAAATCGAGGACAACACGGCCGGCCGCGCCCAGCTCCTGTTCAAGCCGAACGACCACTGGGACCTGCTGGTCTCGGCCGACGGCATCCATGAACGCGGCACGGGCGTTACCGGCACCAACTATGCCGGCGTCCTCGGCGCGGGCGTCGATCCCGACACCATCAAGGATCCGCGCAAGGTCTATACCTACGCCTATTCGCCGCACGTCGACACGGTGCACAACGGCCTGAAGGGCGACCTGAACTACCACGGCGACGCCTTCAACGCCGAGCTGATCCTCAGCTCCCGCCACCTGTTCAGCCAATGGAACGGCACGCCGCCGGGCCACCCTGACTGGGGTACCGGCACGCTCGCCAGCCTCAATGCCGGCGATTCCACCGGCAGCCTTGCGACCGACTGGACGCACTTCGAAACCCAGACCATGTCGAACTCGCAGACCCAGGAACTGCGTTTCACCGCCCCCAAGGGCGCGGCCTTCGACTGGACGGTCGGCGCCTTCAACTTCCTTGAGAAGCAGAAGGCCTTCCTGGAAGGCGTGTCCGACCAGAACGCCTACTACCAGGGCATCGAGTTCAACATGCCGCACGTCGACGGCAAATCCTGGGCGCTGTACACCGACAACACCTGGCATATGAACGACCGCAACCGCTTTACCTTCGGCGTGCGCTATACCGAGGACGCCAAGGAACGCGTGGGTGTCGCCGCCCGCTACCTGATGGCGCTCGGCGCCGACGACTACAACTGCTGCATGGGCCCGGTCATCGGCACGCCCGGTTTCGAATTCATGGGCATCGACCGCAAGGTCTGGACCATTCCCAACCCGACCGATCCCAACGCTGCCCAGGTCGGTCTCAACTTCTACCTCGGCGGCATCAAGTCGTTCGGCATCAACGACACCGTGCCGTCGATCTTCCCGAACGGCCAGATCCCGACGGGCCGCACCGGCCCGTGCGTGCCCAACCCGGCCACGCCCTACCTGGTCTGCGCCGCCGACGGCCTCTACCGCTACGAGACGATCGACGCCGGCGAGTTCTGGAACGAAGACGCCTCGATGAAGCAGCACTTCGTCGACTGGCGCCTGCGCTATGAAACCGACCTGACGCCCGACAACCTGGCCTATGCCCTGGTCGCCACGGGCAACAAGTCGGGCGGCTTCAACGACAATATCGGCACCGGCGGCATCGCGCCGACCTACCGCCCGGAACACCTGACCAACTATGAGCTGGGCTCCAAGAACCGCTTTACCTTCGCGGGCCTGCCGGCCAAGCTGAACGCCACGGTCTTCTATGAGGACTACAAGGACCAGGTGTTAAGCTCGCTGCTCAGCCTCAATGCGGTGGCGGCCTTCAACACGGCCCAGGGCCACACCATCGTGCCGCCGACCGGCTTCGCCGCCGGCGCCATCGTGGTCAACTACAATTACAACGCCGCCAACTCGGCCATCGGCGGCACCCAGATCGAAGGCGGCCTGCAGTTCCCCGAACACCGCATGACGGCCAATTTCAACCTGCTGTGGCTGCCGATCGCCAAGGTCATGCATTCGCAGATGATCGAGGACTTCCGCTTCCAGTCGGACGTCGACAGCGTCGGCGCCGGCATGCGCGACATCAAGGGCAAGCGTCTGCCGCGCACCGCCGAGCTCCAGTTCAACGCCAGCTTCACCCAGAAGTTCAGCCTCTGGGGCGGCCAGGCCGACTGGATCATCGCGCCGGGCTACCGTTCGAAGAGCTATTTCACCATCTTCAACGGTGAAGACTATGTCTACGAAGCCTACAAGGCCGGCACCCTGGTGGCGGGCTCGACGATCGACAACGCCCATCCCTACGGCGTTCCGGTCGCCCCCAACACGACGACCTACCGCATGCGCCTCGACGACACGCTTCCGGCCTACTGGACCGTCGACCTGGGCGCCGGCTGGACCTCGCCGTCGGGCAAGGTGCGCGTCGAAGCCTACGGCAACAACGTCACCAACGGCGTGCACACGGCGGGTATCCTGATCACCCAGTTCAACAATACCCGCTTCTTCACACGGCCGGCCACCTACGGCATGCGCCTGCGTTTAAGCTACTAGGCTGCTGACCCTGGCCGGAGACGGTAGCCCCCGCCTCCGGCCCTTTTTCCTTTCATGGAGCCCCCATGCGGACTGCCGCCCTCGCCCTCCTGTCGGCCCTGTGCCTGCTCGGCGCGCACGGCGCCGCCGCCCAAACCGCCCAGCCCTCTCAGTGGCATCTGGTCTTCGCCGACGAATTCGACGGCACGACGCTGGATGCCACACACTGGACCCCGGCCCAGGATTGCTGGGGCGGCGGCAACCAGGAACGCCAGTGCTACACGCGCCGCCCTGAAAACGTCGCCGTCCACGACGGCATGCTGGAACTGACCGCGCGCCTCGAAGAGGTGACCGGCCCCGCCCTGCCCGCCGACCAGCGCGATCCGGCGAAAGAGATCGCCCGCGCCACCAAGCCCTTTTCTTCGGGCAAGATCATGACGCGCGGCGCCTTCAGCTTCACCTACGGCCGCGTCGATGTCCGCGCTCGCCTGCCCCAGGGCCAGGGCGTGTGGCCAGCCATCTGGATGCTGCCTGAGACCGACACCTACGGTCCGTGGCCGAAGTCCGGCGAGCTCGACATCCTGGAAGCGGTCAATCTCGGCGCCAAATGCTCGTCTTGCGTCGGCCCGGTGGAAAACGACCTCTACGGCACCCTCCATTACGACCAGCCCTGGGAACAGTCCCAGGCCATCGCCCGCCTGCCCGCCGCGGCGCTCGGCGACTGGCACACCTATTCGGTCGAGTGGTCCGCCGACCGCATCACCTGGCTGCTCGACGACAAGCCCTACGGCTCGGCCAAACTGGCCAACTGGGCGCACGCCAAACCTTCGGGCCCCGGCCTGCCGCCGTTCGACAAGCCCTTCTACCTGATCCTCGACCTGGCGGTCGGCGGGCTCTGGCCGGAAAGCCACGACGAAGGCGGCGTGACGCTCGGCGGCTTCCCCAAGTCGATGCAGGTCGACTGGGTCCACGTCTATAGCTGCGACGGCGACGCGACGGCGCGGGCCTGCGTCAAATAGCCCCGTGTGGGCGTTCGCGCCGCAAGCCCAGCAGGAACAGCCGCGCCGGCCGCTCGACGAAAGCATAGGTCAGGTGCGACACCACCACGACGATCGCGATAAACCCTGCCGCATACAGCCAGCGCCCGGCCTCGGTCGGCACGCCAAGATGCGCCTTCGCCCACGGCATCAGGAACCAGAAGGCGCTGAACGCCACGCCGTGCACCAGGTACAGCGAATAGGAAATCCGCCCGAGGTACTGCAGAGGCTTCGTATTCAGTACGGCCTGCACCGCTCCGCTGTTGTGCGCCAGCCCGACGACCAGCAGCGCGAACGCCGGCACCACCATCAGATCGCCATACGGCCCGAAGGTCTTGAAGTGAAAGGCCGCCGCCAGGCCCGCCAGCAGGACAACCAGCACCAGATCGTGCCCGGCCCACTTCAGCGCCCCGGCCTTCCACGTCTTCCACACCGCCATGCCGATAACGAAGCCGGACAGACAGCGGAAGAAGCCCCAGTTAAAGGTGATATCGAGGTTCTTGTCCGGCAGCGCCGCCACCAGCCCGGCCAGACAGGCGAACGTGACGACCACCGTCAATCCCGCACTCCAGCCCGGCATCCGCACCCAAAACAATAACAACGGCAGGGTCGCGACATAGGTCCACCATTCCGCGCCGATCGACCACGACACGATGTCCCAGGACAGATAGACGTGCTGGTTCATGGCGTGCGTCATCAACAGGTTCGACGGAATGGCCTTCCACGCCATGAAGGTCTTCCACGACCCGTCCTGCACGCCGGGCAGAAACAGCGGATATGTCAGCGCGATCAAGACCACCAGCCCCAGACAAAAAAGATGCAGCGGATAGACCCTGGCCACCCGCGCCCACAGATAGTCGGCGACCGCCCGGCCCTTGCCTGCCCGCGTCATGCCCTCGGCATAGACGTGCGCGATGATGAAGCCGCTGAGGATGAAGAAGAAGTCGACCCACAGATAGCCTTTCGACAAAATCCCCGTGGCGTCGCGTGAAATGAGCGCCCCCATGTCGCGATAGAACAGGCTGACATCGATGTGAAACAGCATGACCCAAAGCGCCGCCACCCCGCGCATGGCGGTCAGCGATCCGATATATTTTCCAGCCATTTGCCCCTGTTCCCGGATTTTTCCCCGAGTTACGGGGATACCGGCACCGACCGCAATCAGAATACGTATTCGCAAAGCCGGGAATACGAATGCCCGCCGCATTGAGCCTGTCACACCCGACTGTTATCCTGAACCCAGGGAGGGACGATCATGCGTTGGAAAATCTGGCTGGGACTGGCCGCTGCCGCGATCGCCGCCGCCTATGTTGGTCTGGTCGGCGTCACCGTCATCCACTTCAACAGGGCCGATATCGCCGCCGGTTATTCGACGGTCTGCCTTCAGAAAAGCACCGTCGTGCCGGACGGTGACGACAGCCGATACGGCTGCCCCACGACAAGCGGCCTCCACCTCTGGGCCGGCGAAGACATCTATGTCTTCCTGCACACCGGCGGGGACGGCGACTTCACCCTGGTCTGTACCGGCGGCGACCGCCGCAGCGTCCAGCACCTGGGCTACTATTCCGGCGGCACGTCCAGCGAAATGTGGCGGCTCGACACCACCTGCGACGGTGTGGCCCCGCACTGAAACCCTGGTATTAGCCCGTCGACGACGCCCCGCCCGCATGACGAAAAAGGGCTCCTCGATGTCGAGGAGCCCTCCGGTCTCAGTCGTCTTCGACCGTCCGGCCGGGTTTTCGGGCCAGGAGCGGCCGCCCGATAAGCATCTGGACCAACAGGCCGACGAAGAAGCCGATCACCCCGGCGGCCACGACCGCCGGAAAGCTTATCGCCGACACGTCGGGCTGGATGGGAAACGGCAGGTGACCGCCGCTGGCGATGTTGGCGAACCACTGGGTAACCGCCGCCGTGACGGCCTGCCCTGCCCAGGTCCGGAACCCGCTGCTGCGCCGTATAGCGAAGGTGACGGCGGCGACGAGGGTCCCGACGATGAACTCGAGGGCGACCAGAAGGCCATGATCGGCGAGAATGGACAAGATATGCATGTTTGTTCCCTCCTGTATCGGATGCTTACCGGACCATGCCGCGGGAGCGGTCATCGCTCCCTTGGACAAGGCTAATATGCCGTAAACACGCGATGAGGGAGTAACGTCTGCTTACCTCTCCCTGCGAGGGTGCCAGGCGCCCGGGTCAGACCTCGAACAGGCCCGGCGCGCGCTTCCTTGCCCGGCCCAGCAGCGCGGCATTGGCCGGCCGTTCCAGCCAGTCGACCAGGCCTTCGCGCATCCAGTCCCAGTGCTTGCCCAGCAGGTCGTGCCCGTTCCCCTTCATGGCGCCGTACAGCATCTTGCCGAACTTCTCCGGGGTGATCGTCAGCCTGGTGGCGGGATTGGACGGGAAGAGCTTGGGGTTCTGCTTCAGGCCGTTACGCCCCCAGGTCTGGGGATTGGTAAAGTCGAGCTTGTACAGGCTGTCCAGGTGCTTTTGACCGAAATTGCAGTTGTCGTGCACGATAATGCTGTGGGCCACCATGAAACAGTAGACCATGGCCCGGACTTCCCCGTCGCTGTCCCTGACGAAACAGCTCAGCGCGTCCTCGCCGCCGCGCGCCCGGTCGTCCGGATCCCTGGCGTCCAGCATCCGGATGACCTCATCACACGTCTTGGCCAGCACCTTGCGCGGCGGCAGTTTCGTGCTGCCGGCCAGTTCGGTGACGATCGTGAACCAGTCCAGCACCGTACTGGTCTCGCGCCAGTCACCCGGCCCGCGCAGGCGGGGGTTCGATGTCGGCCGCTCGGCGACATTCAACGACCAGGTGCGCTGCATCGGGTCATAGGTCACCCGGTCGGAAAATATCGAAAACAGGTCGATTCCGTAGCAGGCATTGCCGAACCTGTCCCCTATCGGCAGGAAGATGGGCGGGTCCTGGCGCGGTATGGACTGGGCGCCGCCCTTGCAGGCATCGGCCAGGCGCCGCACCTGCTGCAGCGCCGTCGAATGATGAACGACGCACTGCCCATGGACGATGCTGTCGAGCAACATGACGCGCCAGCGCGGCAACAGGCGGCCAACCGCATGGGACAGATTGCTGGTGCGCTGCTTCTGGGCCGCCAGGTCTCCCGCCATGATCACGCTCAGCGGCTGGTCCTTCCAGTCTTCGCGGTCATGCGGCAGGAAGTCGTCATGCATCTCCTCGTATTCCCGCCAGATGCAGTCTTCCAGCGTCTCGTCTTTCCGGGGCCGCGCCGCCAGGGACCTGAGCAGTCCGTAAACCCGGATGGCGTCGGGTTCCTTCCTGAAGAAGTGCGGCGTCATGGACCGCATCTCCCAGGCCAGGGGCAACTGGTTGCCGTGCCCGTCCAGGGCCTGGCGCCGGGCCAGTCCGGCCAGGGCGTGGACCAGCCCGGCGGAATTCTGTTCCAGCGTGTTGCCGGCGCAGGGGTCGGACTTGTCCTCGCGGAAATTGATGTCGCTGGACAGGAAGTCGAACTCCAGCAGGTTCTGGCGGAATATCTCGCGGCAGTGGCCTTCCCAGCGCATGGGCGTGTCGTTCACGTCGATGAAGTGGGCCCGCTCCGATATGGGCGTGTCGTCCGGAAAAAACATCGCAAGATTACGGATACGCATGCCAGGTCCTCCGGTCAGGAAAGAAAGCCTTGATAGGAATAGCGGACCCGGCGCCGGCTCACGACTTCCCGGCGGAAGATCGAGTCCGGCACGCAGTCCATCACGCGGCGCAGGGACGCGATATCATGCGGCTCCCCGGCCGACGCCCAGTCCTGGATGTCGTTGTCGACCGCCGCCCGGAAACACCAGCGTCCGCCCTCACGGCCGATGGAAAAGTGCATGTCGATGTCACGGGTCGTCTGCTCCAGGTCGCACAGGAGCGCCGCCGACGCCCGGCCGGCATTGCGCAAAAGCTCGAACGGTCCCCACATCAGGGTCATCAGCTTGCCGTTCTCGCTCAGCCGGTCGCGCTCGCCGCGGATAAGGCGCCGGATGGGCCACGGCGGCACGTCGCGGGTCGTCAGTTCGGGAAAGGACGCCAGGACGGCGGAATCGGCCGTTATCATCGTGGTCCCGGGCCGATGCTCCAGCGTCTCGCCGCCCGGCCCTTCGAAGCGCAGGCTGTAGTTCAGTGCGATCGAGCGCGCCTCGTTCCGCCGCGACCCGAGCAGAATCCAGCGCTCGGCGAAGACAGTGCACAGGGTGACGGAATGCACGTAGTCGCGCCAGAACAGGCGGTCTTCCTCGACGGGATGCGTGTCGGGGTCGGACCAGTTGGCGTCCACCGCCTTGCCCTCGTCGCGCACGATGCTGCGCAGGAGCGAGGCATGGCATTCGAGCTGCCGGGCGCGATTGTTGACCATGACCAGCCGCACATAGGCCGCCTCCGGATCGACATCGTCGATCGAAGACAGCGCCATCAGGTCCTTGAGCGAATTGGCGAAGTCGTGGCCGGTCACCCCGATCTTGGTCAGGGTCTCGCGCGCCGCCGCCTCGCTGGCCTGCTTGCGCGCCGCCGCCTCCTTCACCAGGCGGCCCTCGGCCTCCTGCCGGTCCTGTTCCGCCTCCCGCCGGTCGCGCTCCGCCCGGACGCGAATGGTCATGGCCAGACGCTTGGCCGCCGGATGGATTACGGCGCGGATCATCCCCTCGACGTCGCGCTTCGCCTCCGCCACATAGTGCGGGTCCATCAGAGGACACCGGAAATGCATGCGTTCGAAACCCAGCAGATCGACCACGTCCGGCTCGTGATGCAGGTCGATGGTCACAACCTCCGTCGGCAGCCGCGAAAGCAGGCCGGGCAATTCAGTCTCGGCGGAGTTCGTCGTCTGCCGGCCGTTTTCAAGGGCGATCGACCGGCTGCACCAGAATCCCTTCAGCGCCTCCCAGAGATTGCGGCAGCTTTTCATCGTGCAGCCGGCGGGCGCCTCGAAATAATGGACCGCCGCCAGCAGATCGAAGGTCGCATTGTCCAGGACGGCGCTTTCCACCGTTTCCGCCAGCCAGTCCATCCGGCCGTCGCCGCCGTAGGCCAGGTGGTGGCCGACATGCTCCGAAAGCTCCTTGTTGTCATTGTAAGCGCCGCAGTAGAACCAGGCGGCGGCGGCGCGGTACTGCCCCAGTATGCGGATCGGCAGGAAGGCGATGCCGGGCGGCGATGTCCGCATGCGGGCCATGAAGTCCTTGCGCGGCTCGCCCGGACGCCTGAACTGCATGAACTCGGCCAGCAGGAAAGGCAGGGTCTCCGCATCGACCGGCGCGGCGCTGTTGCGGGCCACGTCGTCGGGCACGCCGCCCAGCACACTGATCGCCCGCCGCCACAGGGCGCCCCACCGCGGCAGGTCGGACAGGTAGTTGTCGAGAACGATCAGGCCTTTTTCCCTGGCGTAGTCCCGGTCATCCCTGGTCAGGGTGATCACGTTGCCGCGGCGCGCCATGGTCACGGCCAGGGCCTGCTCGAGACGCGACGGACTGGCCGACAGGGGTTGTTCACGATTGGCCAGGTAATAGCGCGCCCAGGCCGCCACCTTGTCGAGGTCCGGATTGGCTTCCAGGCAATCTTCCAGGATGCCGATAACGTCACCTTCCGCGGCCTTTCGCTCGGACAGCGGCATGACGGGCTTGCGATGCTCCTGTGCTTCCGGCGCGCCGGCGCGTTCGGGCTGGAAGCCCAGGCTGGTGATACAGGAATGACGGCCGTCGATGACCACGAAATGGAAGGCCGATCCGTCTTGTTCCGTAGAGAGCGCGAAAGCTCCGCGAATCCGCGAAAAGATGTCGTTGCGCGCCGAGAACTTGTCCATCTCGGCCTGGGTGAAGCAATGACACGCCGACTGCTTTGTATTGCCGGTACAGAGGGACGTCGGCACGCCTGACCGCTTGGCGCCGGCAGCGCCCATATTCGTGGAAATCAACACGCCCAACCCCCGGTTCGTGGTCAAAAACAACAGGCCTTCCCCCATTCATTGCATCGCATACGGACAATTGCAACCGGCGGCAGAATCCCATGTCAGCGCGTGTAAGCCGGCACCTTGTAAGCCGATGTAAGTCCGCTTCGAACACCCGTATGTTAGCGTCGTTGCATCTGGCCGGATTTGCATATCCGGCCCTTTGTATTTTCTGGGGGACAGCTCACGGTGAGCCAGATATCTCCGCAACATGGTACCGCTCCGGCGCCCACGGTGAAATCGCTGGTCGAGGGCGGGCACTTCACCCTGTCGCCCGGCGTCGTCGCCCGCAGCGGCGCCACGTCCGACGCCATTCGGGCGCTCCGTCCGTCCGACACCGAAATCTCGACCCTGGCCGCCGCCGCCCGCACCGTCGCCGATCTCGGCAAAAGCGGCCGTGAGGCGACCCTGCGCATTCCGGTCGGCGACCTGCGCCTGCAGCCCAATGACCGCGACTACGGTCCCGACACGGTCCCCGACACCTACCGTCAAAGCCTCGACACCTTCGGCATCCGCAATGTCGAAGTCGTCGGCCAGTCGCGCTACCGTACCGCCGGGACCAAGCGCATCGCCAAGGCCCTCAAGCGCATGCTCGCCCAGGCGCCGGACGAGGCCGAACTCTACGGCCAGGCGGGCCTGTGCCTGCTGCGCGACACCGGAGGCGAAGGCCATGGCCTGTTCATCGCGGCCGATCCCCTGCTCGGCCATCTCGGCCGTTATGGCGCGGCAATCCGCGTTACGCATGAAAACGGCCAGCCGACCTGCGCGACGACCCTTGCCGGCAGCATGGCCGACGCGGCGGTCCGCGGCTTCGGCCATTACGACTTCTTCTACGACATCGCCGACGACGCCCAGATCCACCGCAAGCTGTTCGAAGCCGTGGTGCTGGCCGCGCTGGCCGTGCCGGGCGTGCCGATGACTGTCGTCCTGCGCCTGTACAGCGACGGCCATCCGCTGCCCGAGGAGCGCTTCGACCTGGCGGCCATAGCGGCGCCCGGGCGGCTCAGCAGCGCGGCCGACCTCTACCGCGAGACCCGGCGGCGGATGGCGGCCTTCGATCCGGACTGGCTCACCGGCGAGTCGCTCATCCTGCCCCTGTCCGACGTGAAAAGCGGCCGTTGACGATGATCTACCTGGACAACAATGCGTCCACGCGGCTTTGCGACGAGGCCTTCGAGGCCATGCTCCCCTGGCTGCGCGACAACTGGGCCAATCCGTCGAGCATCCGCCACCAGCCCGGCCGCCAGGCCCGCCGCGCCGTCGAAGGCGCGCGCGAAAGCCTGGCCGAGACCCTCCATTGCCGGCCGGACGAGATCGTCTTCACCAGCGGCGCCACCGAGGCCAACGCCCTGGTCATGCGCGGCGCGCGCCTGAACGGGCAGCCGCCCCGCCGCATCCTGATCGCGCGGACAGAACACGTCTCGGTCATCGCCGCCGCCGTGCAGGCCGCCGGCCAGGGCGCCATCGCCTTTGCGGCGCCCCGGGAAAACGGCGCCGTCACCGCCGACAATTTCGAGGCGCTCGATCCCGGGCCGGACGACCTGATCTCGGTGGCGCTGATGGGCGGGGAAACCGGGATCGTCAACGATGTCGAAGCCGTCATCGCCATGGCGCGGAACCGGGGCGCCGCCGTCCATGTCGATGCGTCCCAGGCCCCGGGACGGACCGCCCCCGACCTGATCCGGTTCAGGGCCGACTACGCGACCTATTCGTCGCACAAGATCCACGGTCCCAAGGGCACCGGCCTTCTGATGGTGCGCGACGGCGCCGGACTGGAACCGCTGTGGACCGGCGGCACCCAGGAAGGCCGGCGCCGGGGCGGTACCGAGAACGTGCCGGCGATCGTCGGCTTTGCCGCCGCGGCCATGGCGCTGACCCGCCCCGGCCACGATTTCATCGCTCCGATGCGCGCGCTGCGCGACCGCTTCGAAGCCCGGCTCAAGGCCGAAACCGGCTGCGTCGTCATCGGCGAGCAGGCGCCGCGCGCCGCCAACACAGCCATGCTGGCCTGGCCCGGCCTGGCCAATACCGAACTGCTGGCCATGCTGGACCGCCACGGCATCTGCGCCTCGGCCGGCAGCGCCTGCTCGTCGGCCACCGAAGGCTTCGCCCGCGCCCTGCGCGCCCTCAGCCTCCCGCCCGAAACGGTCTCGGGATCGGTTCGCTTCAGCCTGAGCCGGGACACGACGGCCGACGAAATCGAAACGGCGGCGGATATCGTCCGCACCGTGGTCGCCGACCTGACCTGACGCCGTCCGACCAGGCATTGTCACCGCGTCGCAATATTTGTAAAATGCCGTTATTACAAATAGTTGTCACAATAACAGGGTAAACGCTTCCCCGCTTTAACTCTGAGTAAATCCTTTCGGCGCTAAGTGCCCATAGGTTAAAGAAACGGGATCGTCGACGTGACCACAACGCTTTCCTCGCCCGAAATCGTCCGGCCGGCCTTCGTCCGTGATTTCGACGCCTTTCGCACCGGCCTCGAGGCCCTGCCCAACATCGTCCATGCGCTCGGCACCGGTCTGATCCTGCCCATTACCGACAACGAGATCCGCCAGACCTTCCTGGCCTGCATCGATACGATAAGCGAATCCCCCGGCCAGTACGAAGCCGCCTGGCTCTGCGGCCATCCCGGCAGCGACGCCGTCCGCGTCGATCCGGCCCTCTTCCAGGAGGTCTTCGGCATCGACCTGGTCAAGGCGCTGTGGGCCGGCCAGTTCCCGCGCAAGCTCGAACTGGGCGAGGTCCTCGACGTGTCGCGCCTCAGCGACGACGAGCTGGCGAAGCTCTTCAATCGCAGGGCCCAGTAACCCCTCTTCCCCGCGTCGAATTCACGTTTGCGACAGCCTCTTTGCGGAAGCGCGTTAAAGGTGTACGGCTATAGGCCTGACGAGGGGAAAACATGTTCAGAATCCAGCATCTCTGTATCGCCATCACGGCCATGGCCTGCCTGTCCGCCTGCGGCGGCGGAGGCGGCGGCGGAAGTTCTTTCAGCAGCCCGTCGGGCGGCTCGTCATCCAGCAGCAGTTCGAGCAGCAGCAGTTCCAGCAGCAGCAGCACCGCGGCCAATGCCTGGGTCTCGGGCGTGTTCGCCGCCGCCAGCACCTTCAAGGACAAGTGCGCCACCGTCCGCACCGGCACCGACATCCAGGGCAACACCTATCCCGACCGGGCCGGCACGTCGCAGGACGAAAAGATGTGGCTGCGCTCGTGGACCCACGAAACCTACCTGTGGAACACCGAGGTCGCCGATGCCGATCCCGCCGGCTACTCCACGCCGGTCAGTTATTTCAACGTGCTCAAGACCACGGCCGTCACCGCGTCGGGCATCGCCAAGGACCAGTTCCACTTCAGCGAGTCGACCGCCGACTACCTGTCGCGCCTGACATCGGCCGCGTCGGGCAGCTACGGCGCCGAATTCATCGTCATCCAGGCCACGCCGCCGCGCGACGTCCGCGTCATGTATACCGAACCCGGCTCGCCCGCGGCAGCCCTGCAGAACGGCGTCCCCGCGCTCGTCCGCGGCACCAAGATCCTGACGGTCAACGGCGTCGACGCCGTCAACGGCGCCAACACCCAGGCGCAGGTCGACGCGCTCAACGCCGCCGTCTTCCCGTCATCGGCGGGCGTCACCGTCAACCTCGTCGTCCAGGACCCGGGCGCCTCGACCACGCGCTCGATCAGCCTGACCTCGCAGAACATCTCGCCCAAGCCGGTCAACCGCACGCGCGTCCTCAACGACAGCAACGGCAACAAGGTCGGCTATATCCTGTTCAACACCTTCAGCCCCTATTCGAGCGAAAGCGATATCGTCAACGCCATGACCTCGATGCAGACCCAGGGCGTGAAGGACCTCGTGCTCGACCTGCGCTACAACGGCGGCGGCCTGCTGGCCGTGGCCTCGGAACTCAGCTACATGGTCTCGGGCAGCGCCAGCACGGGCAAGACGTTCGACAAGCTGCGCTTCAACGCCGCCGCCGGCAACAACGATCCCGTCACCGGCGCGGTCAACAATCCGATCCCCTTCTACAACACCGCGCTGGGTTTCTCGGTGACCAGCGGCACCGCCCTGCCCGCGCTCAACCTCAACCGCGTCTTCGTGCTGACGACGGACGAGACCTGCTCGGCTTCGGAAAGCGTGATCAACGGCCTGCGCGGCATCGGCGTCAACGTCATCCAGGTCGGCGGCAAGACCTGCGGTAAGCCCTACGGCTTCTACCCGCAGGACAATTGCGGCACGACCTACTACTCGATCCAGTTCCAGGGCACCAACGACGCCGGCTTCGGCGACTATGCCGACGGCTTCACGCCAACCAATTCCAGCGACACCACGGGCGTGAAGATCGCTGGCTGCGCGGTCAATGATGACTTCAGCCACGACCTGGGCGACGGCAACGAAGCCCTGCTGAAGAGCGCCCTGTCCTACGCCACGGCGGGCACATGTCCGGCCGTTTCGGCGGTATCGGCCCGCATCAGCGCGGCGCGGTCCACGACGCCCACCGGCCCGGCCCTGATCAAGCCCCAGCGCTCGATCATGGACAGCAATATGGACGTAAGGCAGCGCGGGCGATGAAACGCGCCCTCCTCCTCGCGGCGCTCGGCCTGTCGGCGTGCCAGACCATGGCGGCCGACGGGCGGGCCGCCATCGACATGAGCGACGCCCGCACCCGCGCCCAGGTCTCCGAAGCCCTGGCCCAGGCCACAGGCCGCGCCCATGTCGAGCTTGGACCCAGCGACGGCACGGTGGTCACGGTCCTGCCCCAGCCGCCCGGACCCTATGAGGGCAATTCGCCCGCCATGCCGATCCGCTTCGATATCCAGCGGCGCGGCGGCGAATGCGTCGCCGTCCGCCACGATACCGGCAAGGCCTATGCCCTGCCGGGCGTGAGCTGCTGAGCCGAAGGTACGCCACGGGCTTCGTCCGCGATTTGCGCTTGCCCCGCGCTTCCCGCACAGGCATCATGCGCTCGCTTTTTCCGGGAATCTGGCACTCACATTCATGTCCCTGCGCGCGCGCATCCTGACCCTTGTCGGGGGTTTCGTAGCCATGACGCTGGTCGTCATGCTGTTCGGCCTGTCCACCATCTCCGACTACAACGGCATGATGGCGGAATACGACCGCGCGGCCGAAAACGCCTATCGCGGCGAACGCCTCAACTACCTGATCAGCAGCGCGGTCATGGAGTCGCGCGGCATCTACGCCTCGCGCAATCCGACCGAAACCGACACCTATGCCGGCCGTCTCGACCGCGACCTCGACCGCATCGAAGCCGAAATCCCGCAGTGGCACGGCGAGAGCATGGCCGACCTGACCGCCCTCGAAGCCAAGACCCGGGATTTCGTCGCCGTCCGCCGCGACCTGTCCAAAGTGGCCCGCGCCGGATCGATCAAGGACGCCATCGCCATCGGCGACCGCACGCGCCAGTCGCGCATGACCTTCCAGGCCGATATCGAGCGCGTCGTCGCCGACACCCGCACCGAGATGCTCAAGACCCGGGCCCATGCCGACACCTACCGGCGCGAACGCGGCATCAGCTTCGCCGTCGTGACCCTGGTCTGGATCGCCGTGACGGCGGGCCTGGCGCTATGGCTGGTCTCGCACTTCATCACGCGCGAAATCGACACGGCGCGCCGCGAAGCCGAGGCCCGCGAAAAGCTGCTCAAGGAACTGACGCAATCCAACACCGAACTGGAACGCTTCGCCTATGTCGCTTCGCACGACATGCAGGAGCCGGTGCGCATGGTCAACATCTACAGCCAGATGGTGCTCGAAGACTATCAGGACGCGGTCGACGAACGCGGCCGCAAATACCTGCGCACCATATCGGCGGCGGCGACGCGGATGCAGGCCATGATCCTCGACCTGCTGGCCTATTCGCGCATGCGCAACGACCATGAGGAATTCAGCGCCGTCGACCTGGGCGACGCCGTGCGCCAGGCGCGCGGCAACCTGGCCCGCCTGCTCGACGAGACCGGCGCGCGCATCGAAGCCGGCATGCTGCCCCTGGCCGGCGGCAATCCGGTACAGATCCAGCGCCTGCTGGAAAACCTGATCGGCAACGGCATCAAGTACCAGCCGCCCGGCCAGACGGCGGTCATCCACGTCTCGGCCGTCGAGGCCGGCGACCGCTGGGACATCACGGTCGAGGACAACGGCATCGGCATCGATCCCGAATTCACCGAGAAGGTTTTCGAGCCCTTCCGCCGCCTGCATTCGTGGGAGGAATATCCCGGCACGGGCCTGGGCCTCAGCATCTGCCGCAAGATCGCCGAACGCCACGGCGGCCGCATCTGGGTCGAGCCCAAACCCGGCCCCGGCACGCGCGTCCACTTCACCCTGCCGCACCCGCCGCTGCTGGCCACGCCGAAGACCGAAGCGGCGTGACGCACATGCCAAAGGGGGGACAGGCAAAACGCCTTTTGTACGGGGTGCTGGCCGCCGCTTCGGCGGCCTTGCTGTCGTCCTGCATATCGGATGAGAGCACCTACCGTGTCGTGACGGTGGACGATAAGGCGCTGGCCGCCGCGGAAACACAGTGCGAAATCGACGGCCATCCGCAATGGCTCAAACCGGGCCTGCGCATTTCCGGCCTGCTCGACCTCCGCACCGTCGCAGACCCCGCCACGACCGGCGGAAGGCTTGTCCCCGCCGGCCACACCGACGGCTATGCGGCGTCCGGCGACGCGTCCCTGTGGTTTGCCCGGCCGGGCGTCACGACGGTCGACATGGTGGTGGACATGCTCGAGCCGGGCGTTCCGGACGATCCGGACCGCACATTCTGGCCGGTCACCGGCGCGCCCCTGGGCGTCTACCGCTATACCGTCCTGCCAGCCGATGTGCCGGATTGCGCCCAATACAAGCGCTACTGGAAACGCATGTTCCGCGCCGCCAATCATCTGGACCCGGCATTTACGCCAAAGACCTGCACGGCCTACCGCTATGCCGGCCCGTTCGACCTCGCCGCGATTCCGGCCGGCCAGTTCATCGCCTATCACTACACGCGGTCGCTCGGCGAAGGGGTCGGCGAACGTGTCGAGGAAATCCGCCGGGGCCCCGAGGAAGTGGTGGCCCGCGCCGTCCTCTATTCGGTCGCCGATCGCGGTCTGCACGACCAGCCGAAATGCTTCCAGGGAAACGGCCATATCGAGTCCCTTTTTACAGCCATCGGCCCTTCGTCATGACGCCCCGCCCTTTTGGATTGTTCCGTGGGGCGATGTTAGCGTCATCAATCCGGCCTGGGCCCCCATCATCCATCGTCTGCCGGAGCCGGACACCGTCAATACCGGCAGGATCGACAAACAGGCGCTGATCGCGTCAATTCCGTTCGCCTGCAACAAGCCGGTAACGCTCGCCGCCGACTATATCATCGCGGAAAACGTCCTTGCGGCGGACGATGACAACGTCCTGCGCCTCGACCTGGGTGACGGCATCCTTAAACTGCGCATCGATCCCGCCGATCCGGATCACATCTACGCCGATTTCGACAAGGCCGCCGTTCAGCCCTGATCCAGAATGTCCCGAATCCGCGTCGCCAGCTGTTCGAAGGTGAACGGCTTGGTGATCAACTGCACCCCCGGGTCCAGCCGACCATGGTGCACGATGGCGTTGCGCGAATAGCCGGTGGTGAACAGAACCTTCAGTCCCGGCCGGACCTCGGCCGCCATGTCGGCCAGCACCCGCCCGCTCTTGCCCGGCAGCACGACGTCGGTGAACAGAAGGTCGATCCGCGCCGCGCTCCGGACGATGGCCAGCGCCGCGTCGGCGTCCGCCGCCTCCAGCACCTCATAGCCCAGCTCGTTCAGGATCATGGCGCTATAGGCGCGCACCTCCTCATTATCCTCGACCAGCAGCACGACCTCGCCCGCGCTGCCCGCCGGCACGGCGTGGGTTTCCTCGGCCACGTCCTCAGTGCCGCCGCGATAGCGCGGGAAGTACATCTTGACCGTCGTGCCTTGCCCGGACTCGCTGTAGATGGTGACGTGGCCGCCGGACTGCTTGACGAAGCCGTAGACCTGGGAAAGCCCCAGCCCCGTGCCGCGCCCGACCTCCTTGGTGGTGAAGAAGGGCTCGAAGACGCGCTTCACCGTATCCTTGTCCATGCCGTGGCCGGTATCGCTGACGGCGATGACCACGTACTGTCCGGGAATGACCTCGCTGTCGACGGCGGCATAGGCTTCGTCCAAAGCCGTATTGGCGGTCTCGATGGTCAGCTTGCCGCCGTCCGGCATGGCGTCGCGCGCATTGACCGCCAGGTTTATGACCGCGCTTTCCAGCTGGTTCTGGTCGGCCTCGACCGTCCACAGGCGCGGCGCGAGTATCCCCTCCAGCTCGATCGTTTCGCCCAGCGTCCGGTGCAACAGCTCGGTCATGTCGCGGACCAGCAGGTTCAGGTCCAGAGGCTTCGGCGCCAGCGGCTGCCGCCGCGAAAAGGCCAGCAGCCGCCCGGTCAGGCTGGCGGCGCGCTGCGCCCCTTGCAGGGCCATGTCGGTCGCCCGCGAAATGCGCGCCGTATCCTCGGGCCGGGCGCGCTTGATGGTGTCGAGCCCGCCGATGATTACGGTGAGCAGATTGTTGAAATCGTGCGCCACGCCGCCGGTCAGCTGCCCGACCGCTTCCATCTTCTGCGCCTGGCGCAAGGCCTCCTCGACCTGGGTACGCTCCTCGACCTCGACGGCCACGCGTTCCTCGAGGCCGGCGTTCAACGCTTGCAATTCGTCCTCCGCCTTGCGGCGCTGGGCAATCTCGCGCTGCGCCGCCTGGAACAGCTGGGCATTATCGATGGCGACGGCCGCCTGGTTGGCCAGGGTCTCGACCTGCGCCTCGACACTGTCACCGAACACAGCGGGCTTCGAATGCCCGAAGAACAGCCCGCCCAGCACCGTCCCCGACCGCGCCTTGACCGGCACCGCCAGATAGGAACAGACCGGAAGATGTCCTTCCGGCATGCCCTTGCGCGGCGCATTGTGTCCGTAGCGTGGGTCCTTGGTGATGTCGTCCGACCGCACGATGCCGTCGCCATTGAAGGTCGGCGCGAATACCTGCGTATTGCGCGGCATCGGGAACTTTTCGAACGCCGAGCGCGGCGCGCCGGACAGGGTATAGAGGGTGTACCATTCCCCCTGGTCGTCCATGACGTTGTAGAAGAAGGCCCCGAACTCAGCGCCCGACAGGGCCACACCTGCGTCGGTAATGGCCTGGACCACGGTCTCGACATCCAGGTTGCCGTTGATGGCGCCGGACGCGTCATTGAGGATGCCCAGCGCACGCGACCGCTCTTCCAGCTCGGCCTGCTGCTTGCGCAGGGTCGCCTCCGCGGCCTTTTCCTCGGTCAGGTCGATAATGACGCCCGACATGCGCCTGGCCTGATCGATCTGGCCGCGCGCCAGCACCGTGTGGACCTCTCCAACGCCGTGCGTGCGGTATTCCGCTTCAAAGGGCGCGCCCGTCGCTACCGATGCGTCCAGCGCGGCCCGTACCCGTGCGTGGTCCTCCGGCTCGATACCCTCGAAGAAGGCCGTCAACGGCAGGCCGCGCTCGGCGTCCCTTGCATCGACACCATAAAGCGCGACCAGCGGTCCCTGCACGACAGCGCGATCCGTGCCGGCATCCCACTGGAAGACCGACACGCGCCCGGTCGACAGCGCCATCGACAGCCGTTCCTGCGACATGACAGCCCGGCGCTCGCTGGCGATGATGCGGCGTTCGGCGTCGCGGCGCACCGCCGCCATCTGGATGTTGGCGTTGACGCGGGCCAGCAGCTCCCGCGCCGCGAACGGTTTGGTCAGATAATCGTCGGCCCCGGCGTCCAGCCCCTCGACCTTGGCCTCCTCACCGGCCCGCGCCGACAGCAGAATGACCGGCACGTCGGCCAGTTGCGGGTCGCCGCGGATCGCCGCCAGCACCCCGAAACCGTCCAGCCTGGGCATCATCACATCCGACAGGATCAGGTCCGGCCGCACCTTGCGCGCCGCCGTCACGGCGTCCTCGCCATTGTCGAAGGCCATTACGCGATAGCTGCGCGCCTCCAGCAGCCGGCCGACATAGTCGCGCATGTCAGCATTGTCGTCGGCCAGGATCACCGTCCGCCCCTCGCCCAGGCCGGCGTCGACGCTCGACAGCGTATCGCCGCCCAGCCCGGCCTCGGCATGGCCGCGCTCACCAGGCGTCTCGCGGATCCAGCGCATCGCCTCTTCGATATAGGGATTGGCGCGCGTCACCGCCTGCGCCTTTGCGTCCTCGCGCACGCGGTCCTGCGGCAGGTGCGCCCGGCCCAGCGGCAGACGGACCGAGAAGGTCGTGCCTTTGCCCGCCTGGCTTGCGACCGAAATCTCGCCGCCGTGCAGCCGCACCAGCTCCTGCACGAGCGCCAGGCCGATGCCCGTGCCCTCGAAACTGCGTCCCTGCGCGCCCTCGACACGGTGGAAACGGTCGAACAGGCGCGGCAGCTCGGCCTCCGCCACGCCGATGCCGCTGTCGGCCACCTCGACCACGGCCTGGCCGTCGTCGCTGCGCACGCGCACGGCGATTTCGCCGTCGAAAGTGAACTTGAAGGCGTTCGACAGCAGGTTCAGCAGGATCTTTTCCCACATTTCCCGGTCGACCCATACCGGCCCGGCCAGGGGCCCGGTCTCGATGACCAGCTTCAGCTCGGCCTTTTCGATGGCCGAGCGGAAGGTCGAAGCGATGTCGCGCGTAAAGGCCGCAAGGTCCGTCGGTTCATAGGCCGCCTGCATGCGCCCGGCCTCGATGCGTGAGAAATCGAGCAGGCTGTTGACCAGGCGCAGCAACCGCATGCCGTTGCGGTGGGCCAGCCCGACCTGGGTTTCGGTCTCCGCGCCGGCGGGATTGGCCAGCACCTCTTCCAGCGGCCCCAGCATCAGGGTAAGCGGCGTGCGGAATTCATGGCTGACATTGGAAAAGAAGGTGGTCTTGGCGCGGTCGATCTCGGCCAGGGCCTGGGCGCGCTTGCGCTCCTCCTCATAGGCTCGCACGCCCGACAGGGCAGACGCGACCTGGCTGGCCAGAAGCGTGATGAAACCCTCCAGGTTCTCGTCGTCGCGCCGGTAGGGATTTAGCCCGACGACGAACCAGCCCGCCGTCTTGTCCTGCCCCTGAGATATGGGCACGATGACGGCGCGCGATGGCGGCTTGTCCCAGTCGCCCGACGGCACGGCGCCAAACCGCGCCTCCACGTCCTCGACAACGAACGGCTGCCCGCCCGCGACAGCATCGAACGGCCAGCGTCCGTCGCCAGGCCTGACCGTTTCCGGCGCGGCCTCGTGATCCGCCGCGATGCCGGTGCGGGCCACCCGGCGGGCCGCGCCGTCGTCATCGGCCAGGTAGGTCAGGGTAAACGGCAGGTCCTTGAGATTGTGCCCCAGCGTCTCGTCGACCGCCCGGAACAGGGCCTCCTCGGACGATGCCGCCGCGGCCGTCGTGGCGGATTCGCGCAAGGTTCCCAGCCGGCGCTCGTTAAGCACCCGGTCGGTCTCCTCGACCACGACGCACAGCATGCCCGCGACCCGGCCGGCATCGTCGAACAGGGGGCTGTACGAAAAGGTATGATAGGTTTCTTCCGGAAAGCCGCTACGTTCGAGAAACAAGAGCAGGCCGTTGTTGAACACGGCCTCGCCGGTCGTCATGACCTGGCCGGCCATAGGCCCGATACTGCCCCAGATTTCCTTCCACACCTCGTGCGCCGGCTGGGTCAGCGCCCACGGATGCTTGACGCCCAGGGTCGGCGCATAGGCATCGTTATAGAAGAAGGTCAGGTCCGGCCCCCACCCCATCCACATGGCGTAGCGTGAGGTCAGAAGCGTCCGGACCGTCGAGCGCAGGCTCATCGACCAGCCGTCCGGATCGCCCAGCGGCGTCCGCGTCCAGTCGACCTTGCGCATTTCGGCGGCCATTTCGCCATTGCCGACAAACAGGGGATGGGCGGAAGGATCCTGCGACGTCATTCGGCGCCCCTGCCTACAAAGACTGGCGCGCGCCGGCGGCGGCCAGGATGGCGTCCAGGTCGTCGATGCGGAACGGTTTGGCCGCTATCGGGTGCGCCGCCCAGGCGGCGGGTACGCCACCGGCGCCGTAACCGCTGGCGAAGACGAAGGGAATGCCCGCGGCATCCAGCGCCTCGGCGACCGGAAAGACCGGCTGGCCCGCCAGGTTGACGTCCAGTATGGCGATGTCGAACCCGCCATCGGCCACGGCCTTCAACGCAGCCGGGACCGTCGCCGGATTGCTGTGCAGGGCATAGCCGATCTCATCCAGCATGTCCTCGACCAGCATGGCGACAAGAGTGTCGTCTTCGACCAGCAGGACACGCTTCGGTTCGGTTACAGGCCCCATCTCACTCTCTGTTCAAACGCCGCCCCGATGTCCGGGAGCCGCTGAAAGTGACCTGAATTCGCAACTTAAAAATAAAAACACAATGTGGCGCGGGGTTGTCCCGCGCCCTTGCCGCTACTGGCCGGCCATGTTCCCGGTGAAGCGCGAGAAGGCGACTTGCGACGAGGCGCGCAGGTCGTAGCCCGCAACATTGACATTGATGGTCTTGATGAAAGTCATGACATAGGGCTCGCCGTTCGCGCGCGCCAGCACCGCCTGGTCGGCGGCCGACGGCATGCCGATCTTGCCGGTATCGCCCGTCGCGCCGGCCAGCATGGCCTGGCCGACCAGCGGCACGCGCGCCACCGTCAGGATTTCCTTCAGCTGATCCAGCGTCAGGTCTAGGCCGTTGCTGACCGCCAGGTCGTGCGTATAGACGTCCTGGCGCAGCCTGACCTCTTCGCGGGCGATGCCGATCAGCCGCTGCTGCTCGGACGGCGCCAGCGCCTTGACGCTATCATTGTTCATCAGCCCCTTTTCCGCGCCGATCTCGAACAGGCGTTCGATCGGCAGGGCGTCGAAGATCTGGCTGAGGACCTGGGTGCGCTCGGCGTCGTCGCCATATCCGCCCACGGCGGCGGCGGCGTCCTTCGACGCGGCGGCCGCCGGCGCGTTGCTGCTCAGGCCGGACACGACGCCGTCGCTGTCGCGCGCCTTGCCGGACAGGGCCGAGGCGCTCTGCCCCGCAAGGGTCTGGCCGGCGGCCTGGAGCCCCTGGGACAGCCCGGTGTCGTCGGCGAACGCGCCCGTCGCGAACGCCAGCGGCGCGACCAATGCCGAAACGGCCACAATAGTGGTGAATGTACGCATGATACCCTCCCCTGAATACGTGCTGACCGCACGATGCCCTGTTAACCTTTTCCGCGCAAGCCGTCCTATGGCTGAAACCCGTAGATCGTCACATTCGTCTTGCCGATATCTTCGTCGACCCAGACCAGCCGGTGGCCGACATGGTAGCGGCCATAGCTGTTGCTCCATTCCAGCACCGGGCCGGATCCCGCCTCGCTGCCGTCGGCCAGGTTGAACACCTGGACCTGCATCTTCTGCCGCGCCTTGTAATAGGGCGGCTGCCCCGGAATCTTTTCGATCAGGTAGAGACGCGATCCCTCGGCCACGCCTTCGCCGTACAGCACGTGCTTCGGCAGATTGACCTGGCTGCGCACGGCCATCGCCTTCAGGTCGACGACGTAATAGCTGGTGCACGACCGCGTCACCAGGGCGACGTCGTCGTTCAGCACCTGCGACCCCACCGGGCAGCCCGGGTCGGTGAATTCCCGCCCCTCCTCGTCTATCGACACGCCCTCGCCCTGGATATAGGGCAGGTCGAGCGTGCGCTCGGGTCCGCCGTCGAAGCGGCGATAGGTCAGCTTGCCGCCATGCCAGGTGGTGAAGCCGTCGGCCGTCAGGCCCACATCCTCGAGCAGGTCCGGATAGTCCCGCGTCTCGATCCGCTTGAGGTCGGGCAGGCTGAAAACGGTCAGCACCAGCCTGTGGTCGCGGCTCGGAGACACGATCTTGTCCTGGAAGAGATAGAGCCTGTCGCCACGAATGACGCCCGGCCCCGCCGCCTCCGCCAGCCGCAGCGAACCGTGTCGCTGCCAGTCGGCCTTGGTATAGACGGACAGACGGTTATAGATGCCGTCATTGGCGACGACATATGTCCCGGATACGGCCACCGGCGTGAAGGTATTGGTCGGCAGCCTGACCAGGTGGTCGCACTGCCCGCTCAGCAGGTCCAGGCGCCACAGGAAGGGTGCGCCGTCCCCCGAGCTTCGATAGAGATAGTGATCGTCGAGCCGGTACGAGCTGTCCCACGGAAAACAGTGCGTGGTGTAGGTCTTTTCAGACGTCAGCGCATCGCCGGCCTGCGCCGTTCCCGCGATCGCCCACGCGGCCAGGGCCGCCATCATGAGTCTCAACATCGTCCCCTCCCTGATCCGATCCTGCATTACACACCGCGCGCGACGGACATGTGTCAGCGCCCCGGCGTCCTTGCCGGCGCCGGTGACGGCTGCGGCGCGGGAATGGGCGGGTCGCTCTGCCGTACCGGGACGGTTGGCTCGATCTGCGGTGGCACCGGGATGGACGGCATCGGGATAATCGACCGCTGCCAGTCGTCGAAACGCGCCACCCGGCGTCCCTCCTCGATCGCGGTAATCATGGCCCCGGGCATGCCGGCCAGGTCCGCATGCCGCCAGACGATCGTCTTGACCTGCCCGCCGATATCGATCCTGATTTCATTCATTCCCATGTCATCCGGCAGGCTCCGGACGTAGTTCGGCGCCAGCGACCAGGCGTCGGCCCCGCGCAGGCGTTCCACGAACGCGGCGAATTCGCCCGGATCGATCGCATAGCGGTTCCGGATCGTCTTGCCCGTCGTGATGTCGATCGCTGCAAATTCCGCCGTACCGTCGCCGCGAATGACCGCCGTGTTCCCGGGAAAAGACAGGCGGACGGAGATGCGTGACAGCGCCGCCGTCGGCATGGCGACATGCCGCGCCGGCCGCACCTCTTCCTCGGTCCGCTCCATCACCATGACGCGCGCGGCCCGGCCGTCGATCAGGAACGGCGTGTACCGCCAGCCGGCGACCTGCCGGTACAGCGTCCGCCGCTGCGCCGTATCGGTGCCGTCGAGCGTCTTCGGGCTGGCGCACACCACCTGCCCGCTTTCGTCTACGACCAGGTCAATATCGATGCCGTAGACACCGGGCGTCTTATGGCCTTCGACATAGACCAGCGGCTGAACGGTGAATTGCCGGTGATCCGCCGGCTCGTCATCGGGAACCGGCAGGTTATAGTCCGAACCGCCGCACAGTCGCGGCGCGTCCTGCGCCATGACCGGCGAAGCCAGTCCGGCGGCCAGCGCCATTGCCATAAGGATTGTTTTCATTTCGCGCCCCCGCTGATCCCCGATCATATCCGATACACAAGAAACGGGCAATCTTGCCTCCCGTGCCCGTCCCCGCTATGTGACCGATACCATTGAAATCGAATACAGGGACACGACCATGGGCAAGCGCATCGTTTTTACCGGCGGCAGCGGCAAGGCGGGACGCCATGTCATCCCCTACCTGCTCGATAAAGGCCATGCGGTCGTCAACCTCGACCTCACGCCGTTCGGCGACGGCGTCAACACCCTGCTGACCGACCTGACCGACTCGGGCCAGGTGTTCAACGCCCTGTCCCAGCACTTCGGCTTCGAAGGCCTCGACACCGGCAAGGGCCCCGCCCCGGTCGACGCGGTGGTGCACTTCGCGGCGACGGCGCGTATTCTCATTCGCCCGGACAATGTCACCTTCGCCGCCAACGCGGTCTCGACCTACAATGTCATCGAAGCCGCCGCCAAGCTCGGCATCAGGAAGGTGGTCATCGCCTCGTCCGAGACGACGTACGGCGTCTGCTTCGCGGAAGGCGACCAGGACTATCACGAATTCCCGCTGACCGAAGACTACGACATCGACCCGATGGACAGCTACGGCCTGTCCAAGGTCGTCAACGAAAAGACGGCGCGCGCCTTCGCCATGCGCTTCGGCATCGACGTCTATGCGCTCAGGATCGGCAATGTCGTGTCACCGGAAGACTATGCCAACTTCCCCGGCTACCTGGCCGAGCCGCCGTCGCGCAAACGCAATGCCTGGAGCTATATCGACGCCCGCGACCTCGGCCAGATCGTCGATCTTTGCGTGGCAAAAGACGGCCTGGGCTTCCAGGTGTTCAACGCCGTCAACGACACCATTACGGCGACCGAGCCCACGCGTGACTTCCTGGCGCGCTGGGCGCCCGACACCCCGATCACCGGCCAGATCGACGGCTTCGACGCCCCGATCAGCAACCGCAAGATCCGTGACCTGCTGGGCTTCAGGGAAGACCACGACTGGCGCAAATACGTGAAGGCCTGAGCCCGATTGCCCGTCACGTCAACGCCTGCTGTCAAAGTTCCCGGTACTTCATACCGGCGCGCGACGGGCGACCGGTCAAATGCAAAATACTAATGGCTTTGCTCGCCACTTAGCGTCAATTTTCTATATACGATCCCGCTATATCCACCCGTCGAAACAATTCCAAAAATATATACAGGACCATTAGCCATGTATTTCACCGAAGTTTCTGGACTTACGTCAGGTAACAAAACCATCTTCCCGCCATCCATTTGGTAAATCCACTCAACGTCTTCCGAAGAATCCTTCAATGGCGAAACGCCAAAGTATTCCTTTGCAGAATTTACAGCCGGTAAAATATCAAAAGCCTCACTCACCAATTCACAGCTGGTCATAGCCATCTGACCCCTGAGGTTTGATTGCTCTTTTGGCGAGTGACAAGGGTTATAGTTTTTTTACCGAAATTTTTAACGAAAGAATCGACCGTAGGATGCATGTCCATTTCCGAAAGCATCTCTAGTTCTTCGTCTGTAAACTGATTTTTCCAACCATCGGCCTTAGCAGAGGCGTTGATCTGATCCACGCTTCCACCACTATCCAGACATCTTTTCTTTGCTTCCTGAAAAAAGTCTTCCTGCGCCACGCATGAGCAGGCCCCCATCCATCCAATGGCGATGACGGCGAAAAATAATGTCCTTGTCACGAATTCCCCCTGAATTACGATTCAAATACTCATACCGACGGCCAATATCACAAATTACGCAGGACGACACTGACGGCATGACCAATAGTTCTGAGTACCGGGAACAACAGGCATCTAGCGGACGCCAAATGTCCCGCCACTGTTTTCCAACGCACCTCGGTTCGGCATACCGCCCCGATTGACAAGCCGCGCCCCACGCTTCAGTTTCATCTGAAACAGGGAACGCACATGACCATCGACGACGCCCACCCGCCAAAGGGTGAAAAGAGCTTTCTCGGCCATCCCTTCGGCCTGATCTACCTGGTGTTCGCCGAGGCGTTCGAGCGTTTCTCCTACTACGGCATGAAGGCGCTCTTGCCGCTTTACCTGTCGCTCTGGCTGCTCCAGCCCGGTCATGTCGAAAACATCCTGGGCTTCGGACCGTTCAAGGCCTTCCTCGAACACATCTACGGCCCGCTGCAGCCGCTGGCCCTGGCCTCGATCATCCCCAGCCTCTACGGCTTCACCTACCTGACCCCGATGCTGGGCGGACTGATCGCCGACCGGTGGCTCGGCCGCCGCAACACGGTGACGCTGGGCGCCGTCGTCATGGTCTTCGGCCATTTTCTCACGGCCTTCGAACAGACCTTCCTGGTCGCGCTGGTGCTGATCCTGGCCGGCGTCGGCTGCTTCAAGGGCAATATCTCGAGCCAGGTCGGAAAGCTCTACGGTCCCGACGACGTGCGCGCGGGCGCCGCCTTCCAGATCTTCTACCTGGTCTTCAACATCGCCGTCATCGTCGCCCCCATCGTCTGCGGCACGCTGGGGCAGAAAGTCGCCTGGCACTGGGGCTTCGCCGCCGCCGGCATCAGCATGGCGTTCGGCCTGGCGGTCTATCTCAGCGGCCGCAAATGGCTGCCGCTCGAGCCGGAGCGCGTGAAGGCGGCCCATGTCGAGACGCCGAAAATGACGAAGGCCGACTGGCGGAAAACAGGCGCCCTGCTGCTTCTCCTGCCCATTCTCGGCGGCGCCCTGGTGATGAACGAACAGGTCTTCATCAACTACATCACCTGGGGCAACGACGCTTACAACCTGCATATCCTCGGCTATGACGTGCCCTCGACCTGGCTGGTCTCGCTCGACGCCACGGTGTCGATGACCTTCCTCGCGGCCTCGATCGTCCTGTGGAAGCTGTGGGCGATGAAATGGAAGGAACCGGACGAACTGACCAAGATGGCTTTCTCGGCCGCCGTCGCCGCGCTCGCCCCGCTGATGCTGGTGGCGGCGTCCATGACCGTGACGCCGACGCACAAGGCATCCCTGTGGTGGGGCGTCGGCTTCGAGCTGGTGAACTCGATCGGCTTTGCCAATCTCCTGCCGGTCGGCCTGGCCCTGTTCGCGCGTGTCGCCCCGGCCCAGGTCAACGGCACCATGGTCGGCGTCTTCATGGGATCGCTGTTCCTTGCCGACCTGGTGGCCGGCAGCGTCATTGGGCCGTTCATGCAGGTTCTGGGCGCCACCAACTTCTGGTGGCTCCATTTCGCGATTGTCGGCGGCGCGGCCGTCCTGCTCTTCGTCTTCTGGCGCGTCTTCGGCAGGCTTCTCGGCACGGCGAAGGCATAAGGCCGAACCGACCGGCTTCAAAAGATAACCAGCGGCAGCGCTGTTTGCCCTCAGATCACGGCCACGACAGCGTGCGCGTGATCTTCGCTCACGCCCAGCAACCCCGCAAGGTCCGCGACCGTCATGTCCGGCCGGTCCGCCAGAAGTCTGCGGGCCGTGTCCACCAACGAATATGACAGGGGGTCGACAAACCTGCACGCCTTGCTAAGCCTCCGCCCCACAACCAGAATCTTCTCATAGGTCAGGAAGTCAACAGGCCACACACGCTTGGCGATCGAAACGACCTCTTCGTCGGTCAGGCGCCGGATGAAATAGTCGTCGTAAATCCGCTCTTCCTGGGCGACCATCCACGCCTGGCCGCAAGCCTTGCACCGGTCCGCATAAAGCCACCAAAGGTCCGGTCCGTGCCTGGCGAAGGTCTTCATGGTCGCGAAGAACCGCTGATCCAAACCGTCTCCGCCCATGGGGACGACAGCCAGGTCAGGCAAGATCACGCATTCGCACGACTGCGTCCGCGGCAGGATCGCCTTCAGCCTTTCCGCCATGTCGAAAACAGCCGCCGGGTTGCGATAATCCGCCGATATCAGGTCGAGCCAAAGGTCGGCACCGAAGGCGGCTTCCAGATTATCCTGCGCGTACAGCCAGGTTTCGAACCGGTCGGCGGGCATGTCGCCGCGCACGAACCTCCAAAAGACAACGATCTGGTCCTCACGCATCTTATCGGCTTCCCCAATCCGGCCCAAATGTGCCGCCGTCCCTCCTGCCCGTCAATTTGATTTCGTTACCGTTCAGCCATAACCAGCCGCCGCCTTGACGCCACGAGCCCGTCTCCCCACCTCCTGCGCCAGGAGGGCACCATGTTACCAATCATCCTTATCGCGCTGCTGGCGCTGACCATCGTCGCGAAATTCTGTCCCGATGCGCCGCTGAGCCGCAGCATCCTCAAGGCTCTTGTCGAAGGTCCGGCGCAGTGGCTGGCCCGCCCGCGCCTGTCGCACGCCATTCCCTGCGCCATCGCCGTAACCGTCCTCGCGCTTGTCGTCGTCGCAGCGCCGGAACTCACCATGATCGCCGCCGGTCTTGACGTGCAACTGCTTGTCGACCTGACCCTGGCCCTGTCGGTCGCGGCCGCCCAGGTCGGTCTTAAACGCGCCCGCGTCCTGGCGCACAAGACGATCCGCGTAGCCACCGCGCCCTTCCGCGCCAACCCGCGTTCAGCCCGCATCCGCCGTGCCCGCCCGCCGCGCACCGATACATCCGACAGCGACCCGGCCTTGCAAATACCGGCCATGGCGCTTATGTCGGCGGCATAACCACGGCAAGAGAGCCAGCACGCCCCATGTGATTTCCTGTTTCCGAGACCGCCTGACCATCCCGTCTCAACCGGAAAACACATCCCATGCCCGCTATTACGCTCAGCGGCCTGTCGTGGCAGACGCCCGACGGCCGTGACCTGTTCCCCAATCTCGACCTCACCTTCGGCCCCGAACGCACCGGCCTCGTCGGCCGCAACGGCGCCGGCAAGACAACCCTGTTGCGCCTGATCGCAGGAGACCTCACGCCGCGCGAAGGCAGCATCGCCATCGCCGGCACGGTCGGCGTGCTCGATCAAACGCCCGATGCCGAAACCCTGGCAGACCTGTTCGGCATCCGCGCCGCCCTGGCCATTCTCGACCGCGCCGAAGCCGGCCAGGCGTCCGAAGCCGACCTGGCGGACGCCGACTGGCTGCTGCCGTCACGCTTCGACACCGCGCTAAGCAGCCTCCGCCTCGATGCAGCCCCCGATACGCCACTTACGCAGTTGTCCGGCGGACAACGCACCCGTGCGGCCCTGGCGGCGCTGGTCTTCGCCGAGCCCGACTGGCTGCTGCTCGATGAACCCACCAACCATCTCGACCGCGACGGCCGCCAGGCGGTGCACGACCTGCTGGCCGGCTGGAAGGGCGGCGCCATCGTCGTCAGCCACGACCGCGAACTGCTCGACACCATGGACAGCATCGTCGAACTGACGCCGAAAGGCGCCACGCGCTACGGCGGCAACTGGACGCACTACCGCCAGCGTAAAGCGGAAGACACCGCCGCCGCCGAAGCCACCCTGGCCGACGCCGAAAAGCGCCTCAACCAAACGAGCCACGACGCCCAGACCGCCATCGAGCGCAAGGCGCGCAAGGACAGCGGCGGCCGCAAGAAGGCCGCCAAGGGCGACGCGCCGAAAATCATCCTGGGCATGATGAAGAACCGCAGCGAAAACACGTCGGGCGCCGCCGCCCGCCTGGCCGAACGCCAGCGCAGCGATGCCGAAGCCGCGCTCGATACCGCCCGCGACCGCATCGAAATCGTCACCCCCATGTCGACGGCGCTGCCGCCCTCGCGCCTGGCCGCCGGCAAGACGGTGCTGGTGCTCGACGCCGTAACCGCCGGCTATGATCCCGGCCTGCCCGTCATCCGCGGCCTGTCCCTGGCCCTGACAGGTCCCGAGCGGCTAGCCATCCTTGGCGCAAACGGGTCCGGCAAATCGACCCTGCTGGCCGTGATCGACGGCACGCTGAAACCATGGTCCGGCACGGCGGACATTCGCGTGCCCTTTGCCCGGCTGGATCAGTCCGTCAGCCTGCTCGACCCCGCGCTCAGCATCCGCGACAACTACCGCCGCCTGCATGGCGACGCGGACGAAAACACCACCCGCGCCGCCTTGGCCCGTTTCGCTTTCCGCGCCGATGCTGCCCTGCAGACCGTCGGCCGCTTAAGCGGCGGCCAGCGCCTGCGCGCCGGCCTGGCCTGCACGCTGGGCGGCCCCAACCCGCCGCAACTGCTGATCCTGGACGAGCCGACCAACCACCTCGATATCGAGTCCATCGAGGTCGTCGAAGCCGGCCTGAAAGCCTATGACGGCGCCCTGATCGTGGTCAGCCACGACGAACGTTTTCTCGATGCGCTTCACCTGACACGGAGGCTCGATCTCGCAAACTAGCGGTTTTTTGCAAATCTCCGCCGGGCCCGCCGCGCATATTTATGACGACGCCCCTAGCATCACGGCACTTCACAACTCTCTCAGGAAAACGTCATGGTCAAGATGGGCAAAACTCAGTTCGCCGCCGCTTCGGTTCTCAGCGTCCTGCTGCTGGGCGGGCTTTCCGCCTGCAACAAGACACAGCAGACGGAAGCCAGCGATACCACGCAAAGCCTGGCCGCCGATGCCGGCAGCGCCATGTCCCAGGCGGGTTCGGCGGTGTCCGACGCCGTCAACCCGGATACCCCGCAGGACTTCGTCACCAAGGCTGCCAACGCCAATGCCCTCGAAATCGAGTCGAGCAAGCTGGCGCTCAAGACGTCGAAGAACAAGGACGTCCTGGCCTTCGCCAAGAAGATGGTGGCCGACCACACCAAGGCCGGCACCGCCTTCAAGACCGCCGTGGCCAAGGTCAAGGACGTGACCGCCCCTGCCGCGCTCGACGACGCCGACCAGAAAAAGGTCGACGACCTGAAGACCAAGACGGGCGACGACTTCGACAAGGCCTATATCAGCCTGCAGAAGGACGCCCATTCGGACGCCGTCTCGCTGTTCGGCAACTACGCCAAGAACGGCACGGACGAGACGCTCAAGGCCTTCGCCGCCGATACCCTGCCGACGCTTCAGTCGCACAAGGACATGATCGACAAGATGTAACTGACAGGTTCGGACGCGTCCGCACTTTAAAGCCTCCGGGAAACCGGAGGCTTTTCCATGCCTGAGACAATCCTGCGCCGCTGGGCGGGCCGTATCCGCACAACCGATGCCGACGCCTATCGCGACTATATCGCCGGCACCGGCGGATCGGACTATACCGGCACGCCGGGCAATCTCGGCTACCGCATGCTGATGCGCGCCCTGGACGACGGAACGACCGAGGTGGTGACCGAAAGCCTGTGGGTGTCGCTCGACGCCATCCGCGCCTTCGCGGGCAATGACATCTCGATCGCCCGCTACTATCCCGAAGACGATCGCTTTCTCCTGGAGCGCCCCGAACACGTCGCCCATTACCGCATCGTGGACAGCGCAAATAAATCTTGAACAACGTTCAAAACCAGTATAGACCCGGGGCATCGAAGGGGAGAAAATCGATGATCCGGCAGTCCGTCCCAGCCGCCCTTGCGGCTTTCGCGATCCTGGCCGCCACGGGCGCCCGGGCGGAAACGCACACTTACGAAAATCTCGGCACCTGCGTCTGGCAGAACGTCGGCCAGACGGAAAAGGACGGATTCAAAGCCGTCTACACCGCCTCGCCCACCGCGACGGACATGAAGGCGCCGATGCAGTATCTGCAATCGCACGACGCCGTCCTGCAAAAGGCCTTCTTCGCCTGCAATCCCACGGCCGGCATTTCCGAAACCCTGCGCGACGGCCTGATCGCGGCCGAAGCCATCCAGTTCGGCGCCGCCGGTGAACTGGCGGCATCGCGCCACATTACGCGCGAACAGCTCGACCAGGCCTGGAAGGACGCGCCCGACGACGCCCGCCGCTGCGCCCTGACCCGCGCCCTGGTGGTCTATACCGGCCAGAAGGCGCAGTGCGACGACCTGCATGTCATGGTCTGGTTCCCGAAGCGCTTCGGACTCGATCTTGCGGCCCCGGCCGACAAGGCGGACGCGTCGCAGGTCCTGATGTTCGTCATCGCCCGCGCCGAACAGGCCTGGGCCGAAGACCTGATCATGCGCCAGCAACGCCGCGGCTGACCAAGGTCAGCCACCCGCGCAAGACAAAAACGGGACGCCATACAGCGGCACATTGGCATCCTGGGAGACGAAGACCGCCTGTTCCACCATGGCCTGCGCCATCAAAAGATGATCGAACGGATCGCGATGATGCGACGGGAGTCCGACCAGCGCCTCGAGATGACTGTCCTCGACTCCTATCCGTTCAAACCCTTGCTCGGGTAAAACGGCGAGGAAAGCATCCATATCGATATCAAGCTTGCCGATGCGAACCTTTACGGCAACCTCCCACAGCGAAACCACACTGAACAGCACAGCGTTGGCCGGGTCGCCAATCAGGTTTCGAATGTCGTCGCTCAGTTTCGGATCGTCGTTCAACCACCACAACAGCGCGTGCGTGTCGAGCAGCAGCCTCAATCGCCCGCCTCCATGGCTTTCAGATCGTCATCCGGCAGGGCGTCGAAGTCGTCAGCCATCTTGATTCGTCCACGCAGGGCCCCCGGCTTTCGATCCGAATTCGCCGCCTTGACCGGATGTATCTCGGCAATGGGGCGGTCGTGCGAAGTCAGGACGAAGGACTTTCCGGCCTGCACTTCCTGCAAAAACGCGTTGAGATTGCCGCGAAATTCCCGAATCCCAACACGATCCGGCGCGCTGGAATTTCGATTTCCGTCCGCCATGACATCCTCCCAGAATGATCACCAATGTGTACACAATTTTTCACCCGACGGCAAGCGAACCGACGCACACTCGTTCTCAGGATTGTCAAAAAACCTTCACATTTGATACCAAACGCGCTTTAAGGGGTGGCCCTCTCCAGCCTTCCTGAAGCCGCATGACCGACGATTCCGAAGAGACCCCGAAAGCCTCCGCCAGCCGCCGCGAACTGCTGGAAGGCCTCGGCCTGGCCGGCCTGTTCGCCGCCGTGCCCACGGCCTCCGAAGCGAAACCGCGCCTTCACCGACCGCAAGCGCCCGCCTTCGACGCGGCCCTGCGCCAGCACGTCAAAACCGTCGTCGTCATCTTCGCCGAGAACCGCAGCTTCAACAACCTGTTCGCGGGCTTCCCGGGGCTTCAGCAGCCGCTCGACAAAGTCCCGGCGGACCGCTTCCGGCAACGCGATCGCGACGGCCGCATCCTCGACACCCTGCCGAAGATCTGGGGCGGACTGGTCAAGGACGAGCAGGTCGTCAACCACCAGACCTATCATGTCGCCGAAGACGCCGTCACCGGCCTGCCCAACGCGCCGTTCGCCCTGAAAACGCCTGAAGGCGATCCCCTGCCCCAGGGCGTCGTCACCCGCGACCTGGTCCACGCCTTCTACCAGAACCAGATGCAGATCAATGGCGGGAAAAACGACGGTTTCGTCGCCTGGGGCGATACCGGCGCCATGGTCATGGGCCATTACGGCGACAACAATGTCAATCTTCGCCTGTGGCGGATCGCCCGCGACTATACGCTGTGCGACAACTTCTTCATGGGCGCGTTCGGCGGCTCGTTCCTCAACCACCAATACCTCGTCGCCTGCACCCCGCCGACCTATCCCGACGCGGACAAGAGCCCGGCCAGAAGCCTGATCGCCGACCTCGACGGCGACCCCAAAGGCTATCGCCTGAACCCTGTGGCCGACATGAAGCCCAGCGCCATGGACGGCCCCGCGCGCTTCGGCGCCTCGGCCCTGTCGCCCGATTTCCGCGCCGTCAACACCATGCGCCCGCCCTATGCGCCGACCTCGACACGCGACGCCGCCAATCCGCTTTACGGCGACCGCAACAACGCCGGCACCCTGCCGCCGCAGACCCACGCCACCATCGTCGATCGCCTGAGCGACAAGGGCATCGACTGGGCCTGGTATGCCGGCGGCTGGGACCTTGCGCTTTCGCCGCCGGCCTCATCCGACCAGTTCCCTGCGCGCCCCAACTTCCAGGACCACCATCAGCCGCTCAACTATTTCAAGCGCTTCGCCCCGGGCACGGAGGACCGCGAAATGCATCTGCGCGACGCCGGAACGGACGAAACGCCGCGCACCAACCGCTTCATGGCCGATATCGCCGCCGGCAAGCTGCCCGCCGTCAGCTATTACAAGCCGCAGGGCAATCTCAACATGCACGCCGGCTATTCCGACATCGACTCGGGCGACCGCCATATCGCCACGGTGATCGAAGCCCTGAAGGCCGGCCCGCAGTGGGACAATATGGTGGTCATCGTCACCTTCGACGAAAACGGCGGGTGGTGGGACCACGTCGCGCCGCCCAGGGGCGACCGCTGGGGCCCGGGCACGCGCGTGCCGGCCATCGTCGTGTCGCCTTTCGCCAAAAAGAACCACGTCGAACACACGGTCTACGACACCGGCTCGATCGCGCGCTTCCTGCGCCGCCGCTTCGATCTCGAGACCCTGCCGGGCCTCACCGAGCGCGAAGACGCCATGCAAAGGGCCATGGGCTTCAAACCCGGCGACCTGACGGAAACGCTGACCTTCGGCTAATCCACATGGTTTCTGTGGATACGGTGTCATAAAACCGCAGATCATGCGTCTTCGCGTAACAGCGTTAATGCGTTTTTAATCGGGATTGCCTATTCCTCATACACGCAGAACGTGCTGCTTGGGGAAGGGGCAAAATGCAAACCGGAAACGAAAGGGCGCCATCACCGAAAGAGGTGCGAAGCCTGGCCAACCTGAGCGACAGCGCCGCGACCTCGCGCGTCCTTAACCTGGGCCATGTCTACCGGACCAGCGGCCACGAAGCCGAGTACAATTCCAAGCCGTTCTTCCAGAACCGGCAGATGAACAAGGCCATCATCCTGAAGCACACCGTGCGCGCCAACGAACGGATGCTGTTCACCCGGGCGCGCCGCACCGTCACCAAGATCATCCTGCCCTTCGACCCGTCCGACCTCAAGCTGGGCGGCCAGTCGATCATGATCGGCCAGACCGGGTACCGGACCTTCCTGCGCCACCTCTACAATTCCGACAACCTGTCGTCGCATACGGATATCGAGGTGCTGGAAGCGCTCGACGAACTGCCTTCGCTCGATCCCTTCCTGGTGCGCGAACACCTGGCGCGCCGGGGCCATAAGCCGGCGGCCTGCTACCTGCACATCACACCCGCCGACATCGCCCGGATGATCGGGTTTGCCAATACCGAGATCGAAAGCCTTGTGGCCACGGCCTTCGGCACCGCCGTGAAGCACGGCGCGATGAAGCTGACCGGCAAGATCCTGTCGGACGAACTCGACGCCGAACTCGATCCCCTGCGCATGGTGCTTCGCCTGTCGGAAACCGAGTTTTCCGACGGCATCTTTTCGTGGCGCGGCTTCCTGTATTTCAAGTGGCGCCACCTCGAGCTCCAGGACGAACTGAGCGCGGTCATGGACGGTATCATGAAATACCGCACGGCCTTCACGCTCGACAAGGATATCCAGAAGTACCTGGCCGAATTGCGCCCGCGCCTGGTCAAACGGATCTTCGCCGCCATTTCGAACCTGACGGCCTGCCTGTCGATCTACGACACGGCCTACAACGCCCTGGTCATGGACCGCAATCCGGTGCCGTTCCGCAACTTCCTGCTGGCGGGCCCGGCGCACTTCTTCGAGCTCGGTGAAAACCTGGGCATCCTCAGCCACATCGGCTCGTTCTGGCGCTACCGCATGGGCCAGGTCAACCGCATGAACGCCATGACGGCCGAGGAATTCGCCGACCTGCTGACCGACTTCGAGGAAAGCCTGTCGATCGTCGAAATCCCGGAAGAGTCACAGGAAGGCCTTTTCCTGAACCTCTAAGCTCTGCGCCTTGCACCTCCCCGTGCAAAGCATGGGGAGATACAAAAACTACCCCACCGCCGCCGGCACGCTGGCCAGCAGCCGCAGCGCATACTCACGATCCGACAGCTTCTTGTTGGTGAAACGATTGTCGTCGGCGGCGACCGCGTGCAGCACATAGGCCGCGATCTCGTCCGGCACCGCCTCGGGCTGGGCCTGGAAGCGCGGCAGCTCGACCTCGGCCAGCACGAAATAGACGTCACCCGCATCGTCGCGCAGGAAATCGACCACCCATTCCTCGTCGCCGATCACCTTGACGTGGCGGGTCTTCTGCACCGACTGGACGCGCAGCGGCCACAACAGCTCGAAATCATCGCGCGAAATCGGCGTCTCGATCTCGACCAGCTCGCCGGCGTGCGGCGCCCATTTCTTGTAGGTGAAGATGAAGTCGGCGCCGATCTGACGGATGCGCGGGCCGTCGTCCATGTAGCACTGGCGGATTTCCAGGGCCTGCCAGCCCTTCAACCGGCCGGCATCGAAACCAGGGGACAGCACGTACTTGCGCTCGTTCTCGACCGGCATGGCAACCTCGCACTGGCGTCTTCGGCCTACGATAGCCGTCTTCCCGCCCGCGGTCCAGCATGGCATTTACCGCAACCGCGTCATGAATTGCCAACCTTTGCGCGGTAGGTTGCGAATCCATACGGCAAGGACCTCCCATGACCTACTGCGTAGCGCTGAAACTCGACCGCGGCCTCGTCTTCATGTCGGACACACGATCGAACGCCGGGGTCGACGACATCTCCCAGGTGCTCAAGGTCAATTCCTGGGAAGTTCCCGGCGACCGCGCCATCGTGCTCCTGTCCGCCGGCAACCTCGCCACCACGCAGACGGTCGCAAGCCTGCTCGACGAACGCGCCCACGCCGCCGATCCGCTGTCACCCTCGATCCTGACCGCCCACTCGATGTTCCAGGCCGCCACCGTCGTCGGCAATACGCTGCGGGAAGTCGTCACCAGCATCTCGCCGCTTATCCCGCCCTCAGCCTCGCCTTTCGGCGCCACCTTCATTCTCGGCGGCCAGGTCGGGACCGAGGCCCCCCGCCTCTTCCTCATCTACCCCGAAGGCAACTTCATCGAGGCCGGCGACGACAACCCCTTCTTCCAGTCTGGCGAGACCAAGTACGGCCGCCCCATGCTGGTGCGCGCGCTCGACCGCGCCATGACGTTCGAAGCCGCCGTAAAGCTTCTGTGCGTCTCGTTCGACTCGACCATCCGCGCCAATGCCGGCGTCGACCTGCCGATCGACCTGCGCGTCATCCCGGCCAACGAACACCGCATCAGCGAAAAGCGCCGCTTCGAACGCGACGATCCCTATTTCAACCGTGTCTCGCGCGAATGGAGCAAGGCACTTAACGAGGCCCTCTCGCTCCTGCCCGACTTCAATTTCTGACTACGGCTTCTTGCCGCTCAGCTTGTCCTCTTCGTTGAGCAGCGCCTTCTTCTCGCGATAAAGGAAACGCGCGACCTCGTCGTACAGCTTAACATCGTGATTGCGCGGCATCTTGTTGGTCTGGATGGTCTTTTCGATCAGGTCGATATCCGGCGTCCGCGCCTTGTACGACTGGATGGACAAAAGCACCGAGGCCAGGGTCAGGATCGCCACGCTCGCCGCCGACAGCAGCCCGATAATGTCCACCCGGCCAAGGGCATGGACATCCGGCATCGGCATCGACCAGACCATCGCTGCAAAAATGAGCACAAGCGCCGGCGCCGACAACAGCAGCAGCAACCACGACACCAGGACGGCGACCGACTTGGCGCCATAGTGGATGCGCCGGATGCGCCACATCTGCGCCTGCAGGAACAGCTCGATATGCTCGACGCGCGCCGCCATCCAGAAAGCCAGTTTCGACCACTTCTTGACCTCTTCCGGCCACAGATCGCGCACCTCCTTGTTGTCGTAGTCGAAGCGCGCCTTGTCGATTTCGTTGAAGATCAGCGGAATGGTCGCCGCGATATTCTGGATGCGCATCTCCAGCGCCCGCGCCAGCACGTTGCACGAGTGCCGTACCGTCTCCGTATATTCGTCCGTAAGCTCCTTGAACTTGCGGGCGATCGTATAGGTCAGGAAACCAAAGCACAGGCCCAATCCCCCAAGGACGACGCAGAACCCGGTCAGGACCGGCTCACCGACACTGGCCGCCGGCTGGCTCCGCAACCAGATCATGAAACCCAGCAACGCCGCGGACAACACCACGGCGCCGGCGACCCCCGACAGCGCCCAGCCGCGGCGTGCCCAGATCAATGCGAAATAGTTGTGCCGGAAAACGTAGCGCAGGCAGCTGATCAGCTTGCGGATATCGTTGTCCCCGATATCGCCTTCGACATCCCCGCCCGGAAAGCGGCGCCGCACCATCTCCATCTGGATCAGGAAGAAGTCCTCGGGCTTGTCCAGGCCGACCGCGTCGCCGGTTCCGCCGCCGAACGGAAACAGCTCGATCTTGTCCTCGAAATACTTGTTCATCTTGGCGGTCTCGAACTCGCGCCACTTGTCCTCGTCCTTCAGCAGGTCGACGTACTGCTTGATGTTGCGCGTCGTCGGCTGCTGGCTGCGGATCTCGATGAAGTGGTGATACTTGTGTTCGACAAGCTTCTTGTATTCCGCCTCGAACGTGCTCCGTTTCAGGAAGGTCTCGTAATAGATCCCGTTCAGCCGGTTGCTGATCACCGTGCCTATGAAGGCGATTATGCCCCCGATCAGAGACAGGCGTCCTCCCGAAGAGCCCTTTGAATTCCCAGCCATTTCTGTCGCCCCTTTGTTGTACCCTGGATATTATCGATCACCCAGGGTCGCAAATTTCTCCAGATTTGTGCTTACACGCGCTAACGGCACACGCCTCAGGATGTCATGGAAATGTAGGATTGACGTGACAACCGGCGGGACACCTGGCCGTGGAATTCCCCGCCGGGCCGGGCACAACCTGCTCGACGAAGCCGCCTCGGATCCAGCGCCCGCGCAAAAGCTCTGAAATGACATCTGAAAATAACATGGGGCCCGTTCCGCCTTGGCGAAACGGACCCCAGCCGCCCTTAAAAGTCTTTCAAAATCCCAAGTGCTGAAAATCGTACGCAGTATGACGGCTACGCAGGAAAGGTACTGACGATCCCCACCGCACCGGCGACGATGTCCGGGGCCTCGGACACTTGCGTCATCGTTGCGGCTTCCCCGGACCGCTTTGCACTCTATGTGCAAGCCGGCCGCCCCTCAGCGGCCGGCACACAATGAATATATTTAATATTTTCCATGCGTTAGCGTACAGATCGGTCAAATCTGTCCGTCACGGCCAGACGCGTGCGCATTTGTCCGGAGCCCGTGCGGGCAGCGCCTAGCTCAGCCGGTACGTCACGGTCAGGCGCAGCGTCGTTCCGGCAATGGCCGTCCCCGGCTGGCGCGCCGTGACACGCAAATAACGCGTCATCGTCTTGGCCGACATCTCGCCGAAGCCATAGCCGACGGGCGTTTCGCTGGCGGCCACGCAAGCGACATGGCCGTCTTCACCCGTGACGGTGCAGTCGACGACACCGCTGCCTTCGACTTCATTTTCCTGCGCCCGCGCCGGATAGAAGGACTGCATTGCCCAAAGCGTCACGAAACTGGCGCATTTGACCGGAGCATCCTTGATCAGCGCGTCGGCATAGTCGCACGGCGACGGCGCCGCCTGGAAATTCAATGTCAGGCGAATGCCGCTCCCCGCCGCCATGACCTTGCGCGCATACACATGAGCCTTTGCCCTGGCCAGGGCCAGGGCTGCATCGCCGAAACCCTCGCCCGCCGGCGTCTCTTCCTTAATTTTGCATGCGGTGACGGCGCCCTTGTCGTCCCAGTCGCACGTCAGCCGAACCGTGCCGCCATGCCGCGCCAGCAGCGCCGGACGCGGGTAATAGGCGCCCAGACTCAGGGCGTCGCCGACGGAGATTCCGAAATCAAGGCGTTCGTTGCCGGCAAGGCCGTTGCTGGCGATCACGGCCTGGGGCGTATGCGCCACATCCGGTTCAGGCTTGGATGCATCCTGTGCCATCACCGGAAAAGCCATGGCAAGACCGGCCGCCAGACCGCAAAGATATGTAAAAGCGCGCATGAAATCCCCCTCGCCGCGGCCTGAGCTTACCACCCGATTATGACATCGGGTGCATGGGCGACGATTTCACGATACCAGCGGCAATGGCCATCCACCAAGGCAAAAAGTAAGCGCGGTCCTCAAGGACATAAGGGTAAGGACGCCCGGGGCTTTCGAAACGTCCAAATCCTGTCTATGACCCACCCCGGACCGCGCTCCCCAATCGGGTTTTTGCACTTGGGATGCAAGCCGGCCGTTCCCCCCGGAACGTCCGACAGGTCCAAGGATATCTTTCGCAGATTCCGGGCGTTAGCGTATGGATCGGTCTTTATTGTCCGGCCGCAACCGGGTAATGTGCGCAAATGTACGCACCGGTATGCGAGGGGATATGACGGACCTGAAATCAGCGGATCTTTCGCCCGAGGTAAGCGCCGCCATCGCCGTGCGCGTACGCGAAGAACTGGCGCGCCGCCGCCTGTCGCGCCAGGGCCTGGCCGACCTTGCCCGCATCAGCCTGTCGACCCTGGAAAAGGCGCTGAACGGCAGCCGTCCCTTTACGCTGGCCACCGTCGTCCGCCTGGAATCGGCGCTGGATCAGCGCCTGCGCGGCGACGATGCCGATGCGCACCCCGCCGCACCTGCGCCGTCGCTGGCGGTCAGCCTCGGCGCCTACACGTCCGAAGCCGTCAAATGGCTGGAAGGCGACTACCTGACGCTGCGCCCGTCGTTCGAGATCGCCGACGCCATTTTCGCCTACCGCACCCTGATCACCTGGGACGGCCCGCAAGGCTGCCTGGCCTTCCGCGAGGCCGAACGCCAGGACGCGCCCTTCTCGCAGCGCGGCGTCGTGTCGGTGCCCAACAAGTCGGGCCACGTCTACCTGCACACCAATACGGACGGTCAGTTGCGCCTGGCCATCCTCGGCCGGCCTTTGATCGGCGGGGAAATGTACGGGCTTCTGGCCACGCTGCACGCAGGCATGGGCACGCAGCTGATGCCGGTGTCGGTGCCCATCGCCCTGATCCCGGTGGCCAGCACGCCCGGCGTCTTCGGCCGCATCCTGCCGGGCGACGGCGCCTACGACGCCTATCGCGCGCACCTGGGCCGCATCACCGAACGCGGCTTCGCCAAGTTCCCTATGCCCTAGCGGATGAAGCGCCGCCGGCCGAAAACCCACCAAACCACGCCGATGACCACCAGCATGACGGCGCCGACGATCGGCATCGTGCGCGCCGAAGCCTCCCGGACCGAGGGCGACAAGGTGGTGCCGGCGACGATATCGCGGCCCTCGATCGCCACCGCCTGCCCGCCGAACATCTGGACCTTGACGGGATCGCCGGGATAGACGGCGTGCGCGAAGTCGTCGGCCGACGGCCCGTCAAGGTAGACGATTTCGTTATGCTGGTCGGGGAACCGCACATTGGCGCGCGACTGCCCGGCGCTCTTGCTCGAATTGATCGCCGGCGTGACCGTCAGCGCCACGGCATCGACGACCCGGCATCGCCCGGCGACGGTGGCCGCAAAACCCGCCGCGCAGCCGGGGTCCTTACGGAATTCCGACAACTCGCTGGCAGCCTTCGGATATTGCACCACACCGGCGCCCGCCATGATGACCGCCATCAATGCGCCAAAGCCCAGAATGCCCATTCGCAAAAGGCCGAAAATTCCACCCGGCATGACGCCCTGCTCCCTTGTTTCGGGTAACACTGCGCTGGCCGGCCGCCTTCGTCAATGCGCGTGCCGCCTATTCCGCGCGGACCGCCGGTGACTGCCGCCGCTCCTGGCAGCCTTGCCAGACTTTTTGATGTCCGGGTGGAAGTAGGGATCGAACGGCGCCAGGCAGCCATACTTCGGCGCAAAGCCCGTTTTGAAAAGGGCGGGCAGCGTCCCGGTCCCCTTTTTGACGTCGGCCTGCCACCACGCCAGGTAGTCGGTGTCGAGGTCGGCCATGCTGCGCCCGCTCGCCGCTTCGAACGCCTTGATGCGGCCCGCCGCCGTGTCCAGTGGCCACGTCCCGTCCGGAGCTTCGCGCAGGTTCACATAGTAGCGGACGACCTGCTCCAGCAAACCACGTTCCTGCAGATAGCGCGCCAGGTAGCGCTCGCCGGCATTGCGGATGCCCGCCGCCTCGGCCTCGGCCTGCACGCCACCGGCCTCGCCGTCCGCCAGGGCGCCGTCGAGATACCATCCAGCCGTCACCAGGGTCCGGACGCTGTCGGCCCTGGCCGGCCGGCACTTGAGCCAGATGCCGCGATAATTGGGATCGCCACGATACTGCCCGTCCACCAACCGCGTTTGCTCGTACAGGCTGGCGACCCCTTCGGACAGCCACTCCGGAATCTCCGGTCCCATGGCGGCGTCGAGGAAAAGGTGGGTGACCTCATGAAAGGCCGTTCCCGTCAGCTTGCCTCTTTCCAGCACGAAGGCGGTGCCGGTCCGGGTATCGGACACGCCCAGCACCCGGTCGCTCGCGGGGAAGCCCGGCAGGGGCCCGTCGGGGTCCGGCGTCTCGTAATTGGCAGCGGGATAGACGATGACGAAGAAGTAGGTGTCCGGCTCCGGCAGGCCGAAACTCGACACCAGCTGGGCGGTGAAGCGGTCGATCTCCTGCCCCGCGCCGTCCAGGTCGTAGTCGCTGACCGTATCGGAGGCGCGGATCAGGACCACGTGCTTTCCGATCCGGGTTTTGCCGGGGAAAACGCGGTCCAGAGTCTGCTGCGCCAGCGTGCGGTCCGATCGCTTCAGCTTCAGCACCTCGTCCGGCAGGCCAGCCCCTATCTCCTGCGGCGCCGTGCCCAGTCCCGGCATGCCGTAGTCCAGCGGCTCGCCGCCCGGAGACTTGTAGATCGCCATCAGGCCCGGTCCGGTATAGCTGGGGCGGACGTGCGCCCCGCCGGACAGGACTATGTCCGGGGGCGGCGGGCCGGGTCTTCTGCCAGCGACGCAGTTGGCCAGCTCGCGCTCGAAGGCCTGCGTCCACATCACCGCGCCCGGTGTCTTGCTCTGCTCATCCCTGGCGACGATGGCGATACGCTGCTGCGTGTTTTGCACGACCGCGGGGTCCGAAGTATGGCAGCCCGAGGTCAGAAGATAATAGCCGGTATCCAGCGTCAGGGCGAAGGCGCTCCTGCTATTGCGGATGTCGCGGAACTGCGTGTAGGCGGCGTCGAAACGCCCGTTCTCCCATTCGGCGCGCGCGCGATCGAACGGGGTCCCGGCGTGCACGGGCGAAACCAGCCCCAACACCGCCAACAGCGAAACCGTCGTGAAAAATATGGCGGGCTTCATCAATGGTGTTCTTTCTTCGCGTGCGGCTTCAAAGGCGGGAGATCCCCGGTAAGTGCCGCGACGGAGGCGGCCATGCTGCTGCGCGCGGCGCCGTCGGCGTCGGGCGCCTGGAACTTCTCGGAAAGATATGCGGGCTCGTCCGACGTCGCGGCCTCTCCTGGTATCGACACCGACACCACCAGCAGGAGCGTCCCCAACAGGCTCAAGCCCAGCCCCGGCGACGCGCTCTGTAGGGACACCGAAGCCACCTGCCCCCCCGCCGAGACGTTGAACGGCTTTTCGCGGACCTTCATGATAATGAAGACAGCGCCCACGGATATGAGCATGAAGCCCGCGACGCAGGCATAGTAGCGCGTCCACAGCCGGCTCTGGATCGCCAACTCCAGGCCGACATAGCGGCGATAGACCGTTTCCTGCTCAAGGCAGACCAGGGCCTCCGCGCGATCGGCGGGACCGTGGTCCGTCTGCGGGTACTGGCACGGCCCGCGCGCCCGCAGCAGTTGCACCGAGTCGTCGACCGAGGTCAGCCGCGTGGTGACCAGCCGCAGCGCCGACACGCCGGTAAACACGATCCCCGCGACGACGGCCAGGATAACGAACCATTCGAAAAGCTTTTCGGTGCGGATACCGAAAAGTCTGTGCCTAGGTCTTGGCCCCAGCATATTCCCTGCGCCCGTGCAACAAAATCGCCCTCTCAACCTTTACGGCAATTTTGGAGATGCGCAAGAGCGCTTGCGATTTAGGTGGCGCCGTACGCCGCCTTCGCCGCGATGCCCAAACCGCTGGCCACCGAGGAAAACCGATCACCGTAATGCACCCGCGCCTTGGGGAAGACCGCCCGTATGGCCGCCTCGAAGCCCGGCAGCGCGGTCGATCCGCCCGTCAGGAACAGCGTCCCCACGGCATCCGGCTCAAGCCCCGCCCTTTGTACCGTGTCAAGCGCCGTATCGGCCACGCGCTGCACATCGGCCGCCACAGCCTCGATCAGGGTCGGGCGCGCGACCTCGTGCACCCAGCCGGCCTCGACGCCGGTCAGGTCGATGCGCGCCGTTTCAGCATCCGACAGGGCGATCTTGGCGCCTTCGACGGCGGCGGCGATCTGGTGCCCGGCCCTCGTCTCGATCACCGTCAAAAGCCGCTCCGTCAGGCTGCGGTCCTCGGCCATATGGTGCATCTGACGCACACCGATGATCGTCTTTTGCGTATAAAGGAAGTTGATCAGGTGCCAGGTCGACAGCTGATGATAATAGAGCCCCGGCATTTCCAGCCCGCTCTTGTATCGGCTGCGGAAACCCAAATCGCGCATGACCGTGGCCAGGCTCAGCCGCGTATCGAAGTCGGTCCCTCCGATATGGCAGCCGCCATTGCCCAGAATCCTGTCGTCCTGGCCCGGCCGCAACTCCACGACCGAAAAGTCGGACGTACCGCCGCCGATATCGACGACCAGCACGGTCTCGGCCGTATTCAGCCCGGCGCGGTAGTCGCGCGCCGCCGCCAACGGTTCGTATTCGAAAGCGATCTCGCGGAAGCCTTGCGCTTCGGCGATGGCGCGCAGTTCGTTTTCGGCGCGCGCATCGGCCACGTCGTCGCCGTCGACGAAGCGCACCGGCCGCCCCAGCACCACGCGCTCTACCTTTTGCCCCATGAAGCCTTCGGCCCGGCGCTTCAGCTCGGCGATATAGATGCCGATGATGGCGCGGAAATCCTTGCGCTTCGATCCGACCTGCGTCGTTTCGCCGATCAGGCTCGACCCCAGGATCGACTTCAGCGCGCGCATCAGGCGGCCATCATAATGGTCGAGATATTCGGCGATCGCCTGCCGCCCGAACGCGACGCCATGCGTTTCCTCGTTGAAGAAGATGGCTGACGGCATCGTCACCGCCTGGCCTTCGACCGGCACCAGCCGCACCTCGTCGCCCAGGCCTGCGCACACCGCCGAATTGGACGTGCCGAAATCGATACCGCAATAGGCCTGGGACATGGGAACCGCGTGTCTGGAGAGGGGCGCGGTGTTTAGCCTTCCTTGTTGCGCGTTTCAAGGTCAGTCTACCTCATTTGCATTGCCTTCGCCCTCCCTGCTTGCGGGGATGGAGGACCGCCGTCAGGCGGTGGGCGGGGCTCTTTCCGTCGAAGCCGCAAACTCAAAAAGAAGGACGGAAAGCCTTTCGACCTCCCGCCCCTCTCACGGGTTTAACCCGCCCGGTCCCACAGGGCCTTCGGCAACGGCGCATACCGCTCGAAAACCATATGGAAACTGCCCCGCCCCTGCGACATCGACCGCAAGGCGCCGACATAGCCGAACAGCTCACCGAGCGGCACCATGGCCACGACCTCATGCGCCGCAGCCCCGGCCACTGTCTCGGCCACCAGGCCGCGCCGCCTTTGCAGATCGCCGATGACCGCGCCCAGATAGTCGGCGGGCACCGTCACGGTGACGCGCATCAGCGGCTCCAGCAGCACGGGCTCGCTATCCGCAAAAGCGATGCGGAAAGCCTCGCGCGCCGCCATCTCGAAGGCCGGGCCAGAGCTGTCCTTGGCGTGGAAGGCGCCGTCGAGCAGCGTGGCTTCCAAACCGAGAACCGGCCAGCCATAAGGCCCGCCGTCCGTCATCGCCGCGGCGATACCGCGCTCCACCGAAGGCACGAAGTCCTTCGGCACGGCGCCGCCGACCGTGGCATCGCGGAACAAAAGCCCCGCCTCGTCACCGGCCCGCGGTGCGACCGCCAGCTTCACCCGGGCGAACAGGCCGGTGCCGCCATTCTGCTTGCGCAGGGTATGGTCGACCTCCGCCCGCCGCGACGCCACCGCGCGATAGGCGACCTGCGGCGCCCCGATCACCGCCTCGACGCCGAAATCCTCCTTCAGCGTCTCGACGCAGATCTGCAGGTGCAGTTCACCCATGCCGGCGACGACGGTGCGCCCCGTCTCCGCCTCGGTCGAGACGCGCAGAGACGGATCGCTGCGCGCCAGGGTGTCGAGCGCCCGGCGGAAGCGGTCCTGATCGCCGCGTGCCTTCGGCTCGATCGCCACCGAGATCACGGGATCCGGCACGACAAAGCCGCTGAGCACGATCGGATGCCTCGGGTCGCTCAGCGTCATGCCTGCCCGGGCGGACTTCAGGCCCACCAGGGCAACGACATCGCCCGCCACCGCTTCGGCCACCTCGGTTTCCGACCCGGCCTGGACGCGTAAGGCCCGGCCGACGCGCTCGCTCCGCCCAGTATCGGACAGGCAGACCGCGTCGCCCGGCGCGATCCGCCCCGAATAGACGCGGACGATCGCCAGCGCGCCGTAGCGCGACGCCACCACCTTCGACACCAGGGCCGAAAACGGCGCATCGGCCGACGGCTGCCGCGTCTGAGACGCGCCGCTCCCCGGATCGGTGCCTTCGACCGCCGGCCGGTCTTCCGGGGCGGGCGCATAGGCGCAGATTGCGTCGAGCAGCGGCTGGACGCCAGCATTGCGGTAGGCCGAGCCGCACAGCACGGGCGTGAAACGCCCGGCCACGCAGCCGCGGCGGATGGCGGCGCGTAAAAGCGCCGCCTCCACCTCGCCCCCGCCGGCCCAGGCCTCAAGCACCGCCTCGTCGTCCTCGGCAAGCGCCTCGACCAGCCGCGCCCGCGCCATGACGGCTTCGTCCAGCATCGCCTCGGGCACGGCCGAGACGACCGGTACCGGGCCGTCCCACACAAGCGCCTGCATGGCGACCAGATCGACCACGCCTTGGAACGCTCCCTCGGCGCCCAGCGGCAGCTGGAGCACCAGCGGCCTGGCGCCCAGCCGTTCGCCGATCATCGCCACCGTGCGTCCGAAGTCGGCGCCCATCTGGTCCATCTTGTTGATGAACGCGATGCGCGGCACGTGGAAACGGTCCGCCTGGCGCCATACGGTTTCGGATTGCGGCTCGACGCCCGCCACGGCGGAAAAAGCCGCGACCGCACCGTCGAGTACGCGCAAAGACCGCTCGACCTCGATGGTGAAATCGACGTGGCCCGGCGTATCGATGATGGTGATCTCGATCCCTTGCCATTCGCAAGACACCGCCGCCGACGAAATGGTGATGCCGTGCTTCTTCTCCAAAGCGTGGTGGTCGGTCTCGGTATTGCCGTCATGGACGTCGCCCACGCGGTGAATCCGGCCGGTGTTGAACAGGATACGTTCGGTCAAGGTGGTCTTGCCGGCGTCGACGTGGGCGATGATGCCTATGTTTCTGAGTTTGCGGGTCATATGGGCCTCGCTCTATTCGGGAGTTTTCGGGCAGCCGACAGCGCAGCCTGACGCAGCACTGCGCAGGCTTAAACACCCACCGAACGCGCGGAAACGCGGCGATGGGCGTGGCTATCGACCGGTTTTAAGGAAAAAGGACGCGGTCTCCGGAACGGTCCGGCGACACCGCGCTGATGAGGGAGACGCGTGAACCCCGCGTCTATGCGGACGCGAAGCTAGCAGCGCTCCCGAAACTGGCTATCGTCCGTCATGTTACAACCTCAACCAAATGGTGGAACGCGGCTTATAGGCAGAACCGCGTTCTCCCGTCAACCCGGGCGCGCAGGCTCACCGCCAAAGTGGCACATTGCCCACGGGCCACATAAACTTGCGATAAACAAGCAAGATCGGAAAACCTACTTCCTCTTCGCCTCGATCACCCGGTACTCGCCGCTGACATGCATCAGGCTGAACAGGTACAGCATGCCGTCGAAATAGCGCTGCTCGCCCGACGGCACCGGCATGTCCCACAGCGCCTTGACGAAGGCGTCCGACACCGGCCCGGGCGTCGCGGCCAGGCTGCCGACCGCGGCCGCGGCCACCATGCCCGCCGAATGCCGGTCCGAAAGCGGCTGCCCATCCAGCGTATAGCGATCGGCGAATGTATCGATCCCCTGCCCGTACAGGAAACCCTGCACCCGATCGGCCAGCTCGGTCTCACGCGGGTCCTTGCCCCACCAGTTGAAATCGACAGACCAGTTCGACACCGTGCGCCAGCTGTCATAGCCGAACGGGTCGGGCTGACCGTCGCGCGTCATCATGGTCGAGGCGTCGAAATGGCTGCGGTCGGGCGACAGGCCGGTCTTCGGCCCCACCACCTTCGGGAAAAAGTCGCGGCTGACATCGGCGGCCCTGGCCCAGAAGGCCCGGTCCTCGCGGGGGCCCCAGCGCGCCCACAGCTCGTAAAAGCCCGGCAGATGATACGACGCGTCCGTCCCCGGCACCTCGGTTTCCGGCACGAAGCGGATCATGTAATGCGCGTCGTCGACCATCGGACCGACCGTCACAGACCGCGGCTTATTGTCGAAATGATAGGGCGGCCACGGCTTGCCGGCCGCCTTTGCAGCGGCCTCCTGGGCCCGGCTGTTCGGGCTCGGCCAAGGCGTGTCGGGGTAGACAAACGGCGCATCGCCCGGATGGATACGCAACGGCGTCGTAGCCGTCATCACGGCGCGATGGCGCATGCCCTTCAGGATCTTGTCGGCCTCGGCCTGGTAGTTATAGATCCCCTTGCCGTTGCCCCAGCGGTGCGCCGCGAACATCAGCGCCATGACGTAATATTCCTCGCCGTCGGGCGCGGCCCCCGTGGCGCGTGGCGTGCCGTCCGTATTCATCGACCAGGCGAAATAGCCGTATTCCGGGCTCTTCGGGTCGGTCGTCTGCATATAGGTCTTCGACCAGTTCCACAGGGCGTCGAACTCGCGTTTCTTGCCAAGCTGCACGGCGATCATCATGCCGTAGCTCATGCCTTCGGTGCGCACGTCGTTATTGGCCCAGTCGGTGACGTAGCCCAGTTCGCCATTGGCGTTGGCGCCGGTCTCGAAATAAACGCGCTGCTCCTGGCCGTCGCCGTGGAACAACTGCTGGAAGGCCGCCTCGACCTTGGCGTGGACCTCGGCTGAGCTGTGACCCAGCCGCTCTGCGAACAGGTTGCGGTAATGCCCGGTCGCAAAGGCGCCCTTGCCGTTGCCGGGATGCGGGGTCACGGCCCACAGCGGCGCGTCGGCATGGCCTTCGCCTGTGGTGGCCGGCGGCACGGTCGATGCCTTGGGAACCTCGGCCTGCGCCCCGCCCGCCAGCATGATAGCGCTAACACATAGCGACGGCAAAAAACGCTTCGACATGACGTATTCCCTTTTCCTGATACTGGCGCGGCCGGAGACTTATCCCTCTGTCGCGGCGCCGGAACGACTCCCGTGCGCCGTTCATGCCATGTAATCGGTATCAGGAAAAGGGCCCTCCCGCCTACCCTTCGCTCAGCCGCGTCCAGGCATAGATCGGCCAGGCATGGGCGTGCGCGCAGTACGACGCAAACGTCGTCCACGTGCCGCCATTGTCCGGCCGCGGCAATCCCGCGATCGCGCCCGACGGCACGGCATTGATCGTATCCGGTCCCGACCACAGTCCCGTCCAGTAGCCCGGATAATGCTTCGCGAAATTATCGAAGGTCATCATGCGCAGCATGGCCAGCCCCGCGTCGCGGTCGAAGGTCGAAAGCCCCGAAATCATCTGGCCGGCCAGCGAGAACCAGAACCCGCCGTTTTCGCTGACAAAGGGATCGACCAGCCCGCCGGTAACCGGCGTCTGGCGCTGGCGCGGCCCGACCACTTCGCCCTTGAGTATCCGCGCCTGGACCTCAGCCCACAGGACGCGCTTACGCTCGACCGGAAACGACGCCGCCTGCAGCAGCAGGGATTGCGGCTCGATATGCATATTGTCGTCGCCGAACGGCGTCGCGCCGTCGAAATAGAGACGCCGCGAAAAGGTCCGCGTCCCCAGGTCGGCATAAAACGCTTTTTCGATGCGGTCGTGATAGCGCTGAAGGCTGCTCCCCAGCCGCTTTGCTGTTTCCGCCTGCGCCCCGCCATAGGCCGCGACCTGCCGCTTCAGCTCTGGCACGACCGCCAGCACCATGGCGCTGTTCATGTGCGATTCCGCCGTCCAGAAGTACCGGAGCACCGAACGGTCGGCGAACACCATGTCGCTCCAGTCGGAATTCATCAGCCGCACCAGGCCGTGCGGCCCCGTCGAGACCTCCTCGCGTAGGTACGTCATGGCGCGCTCCAGCTTCTCCAGCACCGTGCCCTTCAGCCCCGCCTGATGCGGCAGGTAATGCGTCGCCTCGTCGAGAAACGCGTGGTCACCCGTCAGCCGCAGATATTCGCCGACGCCCTGGAACAGGTACAATTGCTGGTCAGACGTGTTCCACGCGCTGTTAGACGTCATGCCGAAACCGAAATCCGTGTACTTGATCTCGCCATCGACCGTCATCTTGCTCAACACATAGCGGATGGTCGACTTGGCCAGCGCTGGCCGGAAGCACGCCGCCGCCATGGCGTGCTGCAGATGGTCGCGCGGCGCCGCCGTCAGGTCCATCTGATAATCGTAGGTCATGCCCTGCGGAATAAAGGTCTCGCCGTAGAAGCTGTTATAGGTCGCCATGGCCAGCAGGGCATGGCTGTTCCAGGTCAGCTCGCGGCGGAGGACGGGATCGGCCAGCGTGCGGAACTTAACCAGCGCCGCCTGCCACTCGCCACCGAAATGAACGCCGTCCTCCCCCGCGCCCAACCCGGCGGAAAAGGCCTGCAACGCCGCCGTATCCTGGTCGGGACACAGGCCCACCACGAATGTCATCGTCCGGCTTTCGCCCGCCTTCAGCCGCCCCGTCACCGTGGTGTCCAGCCACGCCGCGCCCGGCGACAGCGCCCGGCTGCCCGGCACCGCCCCGCGCCCGATCAGGGCCAGCGACGCCGGAAAAAGGTTGTAGCGATTGGCGTCGCCGCGCCCGCGCAGGACACCCGGCTCGTCCGATTGCGCCGTGGCGTGCGAAACGACAAGACCACGCGCCGCGTCGCTGTCTATGCGGTTGACGAACCGCACCGTCCGCGCGCCTTCCGGCTGCCCCAGTTCGATCCCCAGCGCCACGTGCGACAGGACGCTTTCGGTATAGCGAAAATCACACGCCGACCGCCCGGTATTGGTCACGGTGACCACGATCGCCATCGCCGGATCGCCCATCTCGGTATCGCCCATCCCTGAGTCGCCCGACGGCTTGACGCTAAGCGTGCGCACTACGGCAATGCCGTCTTCGGGCGTAAGGGCGTAGCGCGCATAGCCGCAGCCGAAGTCGCGCCGCGCGCGTATGGCGTCGGCGCACACGCCGTCGAGCCCGACAAGGTCGTGCGACCGCGTCTGCCCGCCGCGCGTGATCTCAAGCCGCGCGGCGTTCTGCGCCGCCTCACCAAACGGCTCGTTCAGCCGCGTCCAGCCGCGCTCGCCGCTGACCAGCCGGTAAAGCCCGCTGGCCTTCGGAAAGACGGTCAGCCGGTAATTGCCCAGGATGAAAAACGGATCGGGATCGAGCGGGTAAGGCTGTCCGCCTGCGTCGAGCGTCTTCACCGGCAGGCCCGCCGTGAAACGATAGGCCGGCAATCCCCGGCCGTCCTCGATCCACCCGCCCAGCGCCGACGCAGACGCCAGCCCGCCGTCGCCCTTCGCCGCCAGGGCCGGCCCCGCCACCGCCATAGCGCCCATTGCAGCCATCAGCGACCGCCGCGAAATCCCGTTCATACCCATAGCCCGTCTCCCTTTTTTAGTTTTCGGTTTCTGCCGCCGCGAACGCGTCCTGCGCCAGCCGGCACAGGGCCAAGCCCTCCAGCCACCGGTCGCTGTCCTCGATACAGCCGTTCGGCCCGGCCTTCATCCGCGCATAATTGATTTCGACGCGCTGCCCCTTCAACACCGCGGCATTGGGCAGCAGCTCCGGCGCGAAACACAGGCGCTCATTAGGTCCGGCAGCGTCCAGAAACCCGCGAAAGGCCCGCCGCCACATCTCATGGAAATGCCTTGTATTCGTCGCATCGGGCCCAGCCACCGGCACCTGCATGCAACTCGAATCCGCCATGCGGCCGTGCACATAGGCCGTGCGCCCGAAGACCGGCGAAAGCCAATCCAGCTTGGCGTCGAAATCGCCGTACGGCATCTCGACACCGCAGTACCAATGCGAAAAATCGGCATTGAGCCGCAGCCCCGGCAGGGCCGCGACGAAATCGAGCGTCCGGCGCGGGTCCTGCGTCAACGTGGCGCGGTGCGTCTCGACGATCAGCGGATAGCCCGTTTTCGCCGAGGCCTCGACCACAGCAGCCATCAACCGCATGCCGGACACTTGATCTTCGAACCCCGTTCCCACATGCAGCGTCGTCATCGCAAAGCCCAGGTCGGCGTGGTGCGCACAGATGGCCCGCGCATCGACCGGCGCCAGCACCCGCCCGGTTGCCGACATGTGCAGGCCCGCCCTGAGACCGGGCTTCAGCAGAGGATCGTCCGCCTCCATCTGAAGGCCTTCGTACCCCGCCGCCCGCACGGCCTCGACCGTCGCGTCGCCATCCAGCCCAAGCGGCCCAGCCGAAAAATCCGGCAGATTGCAAATCGTCCAGGTATTGAGCACCAGCCGCAGCCGCGATACGCCGTCCGCCACGCCTAAACCTCCAGCGCCTGCACGGAGCGATCGTCGCCGCCGTCCATCAGCGCCCCGCGGTCCGCCTCGGAAAAGCGCTTGCCGGCAAAGCTCATGATGTCGGCATCGTCGATCTTGCCGAGCTTGGTATAGGCCGGATGATGGCTCTCCTTGTACGGGCTGTTCGCCGCCGCGTTGTAGCAGCAGATCAGCGACCAGCGCGGATGCTCAGACCGGTTCTGGTCCGAACGGTGCAGCGTATTGGGATGGAACAGCAGCAGGTCACCCGGCGCCATGACGACGTGGACCGTCTCCAGCCGCGCCTCGATCGCCGCCAGCCGTTCCGGGTCGATCCCGGCCTGCGCGCCCGTGACCTGGTGGTCCAGCCGCCCCAGCTGATGCGACCCCTTGATCACCTGCAGACAGCCGTTTTCGCGCGTGCACGGGTCGATGGCGATAAAGGCGCTGCACAGGTCGGGCCTGAGCACGCCGTTCTGGTACCAGTAGCCGTAGTCCTGGTGCCACGCCCACGCCCCGCCGGTCAGGGCGTCCTTCATCACCATCTTCGAATGGTAGTGATAGGCCTCGTCACCCAGCAGCTGTTCGATGATCCCGACCATCGAGGCGCTGCGCGCGATCGCGCCGTACAGCGTATCGGTCGGATGGTTCCACAGCGACAGCCGCACCGTGCCGCCCTCGCCGTCCGCCCGGCCGAACGCCGCCTGGTCCAGCACGCGGTCGGCGGTCGCCATGGCGCGCAGGGCTTCGATCAGCTCCGCGTCGAAAAAGCCCGGCAGCAGCAGGAAACCGTCTTCGCGATAGGCGTCGATCTGTTCGGGGTGAAGGCGGGTAACGGACATGGTCGTATTCCTTATTGACGGGGGCCGGCCCAGCGGGCGGCAATCTCTTCAAGCGAGCGGTTGCGCGTCTCCGGCACGAAGACCAGCGCGAAGACGGCCTGGGCCAGGCACGCCGCCGCCAGCAGTCCGAAGGTCGCCGCCTGGCCTACGGCATGAAAGACGCCGGGGAACAGCAGCACGACGACGGCATTGGCCACCCACTGCGTCAGCACCGGCACGGTCATCGCCCGGCCGCGCACGCCGTTGGGAAAGATTTCCGGCAGCAGCGTCCAGAAGACCGGCCCGATACAGGCGGCGAAGAACAGCAGGTACAGGACGATCAGCCCCAGCACAGTCACACCGTAGAAGTGCCCGGTCAGAACCGCCGCCACCAGACCCAGCAGCGCCGCCGCCATGCCCAGCGATCCCCAGATGTAAAGGCCCCGCCGCCCGACGCGGTCGATGATCCAGAACGACAGCAGGGTGAAGACGAAATTGGCGCCCCCGACGATGAAGGTCGAAAACAGCGCCGCATCCAGCGTGAACCCGGCCGATTTGAAAATGGTCGGCGCATAGTCGATCACGGTGTTGATTCCACTCAGGTGGATCAGGATGGCCAGCACGAAGCCGATGGCCAGCGGCGCGCGCACATCGCGGTGGAACAGGTCCAGCCACGATCCCTTGCCCTGTGCAAGGGAAGCCCGGATTTCGGTGACCGCCGACGCGCCGTCCGCCCCGCCGATGCGGTCCAGGATAAACGCCGCCTCGGTGTCGCGGCCCTTCTGTACAAGGAAACGCGGGCTTTCCGGCACCGTCATGACCAGCAGCAGGTACAGCAGGGCCGGCACCGCGCCGGTGAAGAACATGTAGCGCCACGCGTCCGGCCCGAAGTCGCGAAGGGCGTAATTGATCAGGTACGACACCAGGATGCCGGTGACGATGGCCATCTGGTACAGCGCCCCCATCCGGCCGCGCAAACGCGCCGGCGTGATTTCCGACACGTACATCGGCGCGACCAGCGATACCGCACCCACCGCCAGCCCGCCCAGGAAGCGCGCGGCAACGAAGGCGGCAAAACCAGGCGCCAGTCCGGTCAGCACGGTGGTAACGCCGAACGCCACGGCAACGGCGATCATCAGCGCCTTGCGGCCGATCCGGTCGACCAGCAGGCCGGACGCCGCCGCCCCAAGCCCGCAACCGAACAGAAGCGCGCTGAAGGCCACGCCCAGGCCCAGCGCATCGAGGCCGAACCGCGCCTCGATGAAGGGCCCCGCGCCCGTGATGATGGCCACGTCGAAGCCGAACATCAGCCCGCCCAGGGCGGCCGCGACAGCAACAAGTACGATATAGCCCAGATTGATCCGGGGCGCGGCGGTGGCCGCTGTTCTTATGGCGTCGCTCGGCATGATGCCCCTGTGATCCCGCCGGGGTCACGCCCCGGTCTTTAATGTAGCTCAAACGCCGCATGGCTCGCCGCATCAGCGGCGGCGGGCGGTCGCCCTTGCCAACCGCTGTCACCTCCAATGTGACTGCGGTTGGAATTGTCCTCACACCCAACAGAAAATGGAAGCGGGACAGGCCGGGCGTTTACCGGCCCGTCCCGCTTCAAGTCGGGAGTCCTCGGGCGCGATGCGCGGAAGGGGTCAGTGGCCTTTGCGCGCATGGACCGCGCCGAACAAGCGGGGACACCCAAAGGCTAGATCAGGCCGAAAAATTGACAAGCCTCACTTCTGACCGATCCATCAGACAGGCCATCATTTTGCGAACAATCGCATCAAATACGACAATGAAAGGCCTTAGCTGCCGGGGATATTGTCGCGGAAAATTATTCGCGCATCCATCACGGGACAGACGCCCAGCATCTGCTGGCCGATGGCGCTGCGCAGGCGAGCCAGGGCCCGTTCGACCGTCAGTTCCGCATTCTGGTCGATGACAACGTCCAGCGTCCCCGACAACAGGTGAGGACGCGTATCGTGGCTGAGGTCGTGCGCCACGAAGACCGGCTTGCGCGCGGGCGGAACGGCCTCCAGCGCCCGGGCGATTCCGGCGGTGCCCGCACCGACATTATAGATGGCCGCCACGTCCGGAGCCTCGGCCAGCAGCGCCCGGGCGGCCTCAAAGCCCGCCTGCTCGTTCTCGGATATCTCGAGGGCCTCCGGGATCTGGAGGTGCGGAAAGGCCTCGCGCACGATGCTGCGGAAGCCCATCTCGCGCTCCTCGTGGCCGCGATAGGCGCGCGAACCGGTAAACAGCGCGACGCGGGCCGGCGCCACCGCCAAAAAGCGGCCGGTCAGATGCCCCGCCAGCCGCCCGGCCAGGCGGTTGTCGATGCCGATATAGCCCTGGTGCGGCAGGCTCGATATGTCGGTCAGCAGGGTCACGACCGGCAGGTTCCGCCGGATCAGCCCCTTCAGCGCCTCGCGGATAAGAACGTGGTCCAGGGCCACCAGCCCCACGCCCGCCGACCGGTCGCGCAACGATTCCAGCAGGGCCGCGATGCGGTCGGGCGCGTCATAGTCGACGAAGTGGACATTGACCGGCCGCCGCGGCTCGCCCTGCGCCGCCATCGCCTCGATATGCCCGGCCAGAACGCGCATGAAACCGCCCGCCCGCGGCAGGATGAAGTCCAGGCTTCCCCCCGCCGGCGCGCGCGCATATTTCAGATCGGCAGCGGCCTTGAGGATGACCGCCCGCGTATCTTCACGCACACCGGGGCGGTTGTTTAACACGCGATCCACCGTCGCCGTCGAATGCCGCGTCGCCTTGGCGATATCGGATATGGTGACCATCACAAACCATCATCAATTACATCACATCCATCATTATACGCGATGTGACGCACTTGACCACAGGCCCGCGCGAAACATGCTATGGCAAAGAGGTAAGGGTTTCGTGCGACGGCGCGTTTTACGAGTGGTAACGAAGACTTCGGGGGAGAGAGTCATGAAGCGATCAACAGCGGCAGGATACGCAGCCTCGGGCGCCTTGCTCTGCCTCTTCTCCGCATCGCTGGCCCACGCAGCCACGCCAGGGCAAACCGCCTGCGAAGCCCTGGCCCACGCCGCCATCGCCTTCCCGGGACCGTCCACCCGCATTGCCTCGGCGGATTACCACCCCGCAACGGACGCCCTGCCCGCCCATTGCGAGATCGTCGGCGTAGCGCAGGAACGCGACGGCCTGAACGGCCAGCACTACGCCATCCGCTTCCACCTGCGTCTGCCGGACGCCTGGGCCGCCCGCTTCGTCTTCGAAGGCGGCGGCGGTCTCGACGGCGACGTCGGCAATGCGACCGGCCCGGTCAATGCCGCCGGCCTGAGCGCCGTGGCCCAAGGTTTTGCCGTCGTCAGCGGCGATTCCGGCCACAGCAACGCGACCAATTCCGATCCGGCGCACAACGGCCCGGCCGCCTTCGGCTTCGATCCGGTCGCGCGAGAAAACTACGGCCACGCCGCGCTCAAGATCACCGCCGACGCGGCGAAAACCATCATCCGCACCTATTACGGCAAGGGGCCGACGCGCAGCTACTATGTCGGCTGCTCGAAAGGCGGACAGGAAGGCATGGCCTTCGCCCAGCGCTACCCCGACACATTCGACGGCATTCTGGTCACCGCGCCCGGCTTCTCCCTGCCGCGCGCCGCGATCGCCGAAGCCTGGGACACGCAAAGCTTCGCCGCCCTGGCCCGGACCGACACCGGACAGGCGCCATTCACTGGCCTTTCAAAAGTGTTCAGCGCGGCCGATTTCGCGCTGACGCGCACCGCCATCCTCGACGCCTGTGACGATCTTGATGGCCTGAAGGACGGCATTGCCGCCGACGCCGCGCGCTGCACCGACGCCCGCGTCCTGCCGCAACTGACGGCGAAAACCTGCGCGGGCGACAAGACCGACACCTGCCTGTCGGCCACGCAGGTCACGGCGCTGACCCGCGTCGTCCACGGCCCGCGCGACAGCAAAGGCAAGGTATTGTATTCCGACTGGGCGTGGCCCTCAGGTATCGCCGCGCCCGACTGGGCCATGTGGAAGACCGGCACGCCCGACGGCCGCGTCCCGGCGCTCAACGTCTTCCTCGGAGGCCCGGCCCTGGCGTCCGTCTTCATGACGCCGCCCGTAGTGCTCGGCGGAGACCCGCAATCCCTGCTCGACTACCAGTTGGCTTTCGACTTCGACCGCGACGCCCCGCGGATCTACACAACAGCAGCGCCCTTCACCCACTCGTCGTGGGAAGACATATCGGCCCGGTCTTCCGATCTCGCCGCCCTTCACGCCCACGGCGCGAAGATGATCGTCGTCCACGGCGAATCCGACCCGGTCTTTTCGCTGAAGGACACCGAAGCCTGGTACGACGATGTCACCAAACGCTTCACGGATGCCTCCACCTTCGTCCGCCTCTTCCCGGTTCCCGGCATGTGCCATTGCGGCGGTGGCCTCGCCACCAGCCAATACGACGCGTTTTCTGCCCTCGTCGCCTGGGTAGAGCACGACAGCGCGCCGGACACTATCCTCGCGACGGCTCCTGCGAACACGCCGTGGCCCGGCCGCACCCGGCCGCTCTGCCCCTACCCGCTGGTCGCGCGTTATAACGGCTCGGGCGATATCGAGCGGGCCGAAAGCTTCACCTGCAAGACGTGAAGCCCAATGTCGATACATATGTTGACACACAATGAGATAGGCGTAGACTTGCTGCCACTACGGAGGTCACGTCATGCGCGTCCAGATCAAGAAATGGGGCAATAGCGCCTCGGTCAGAATTCCGGCCTCTGTCATGGCGGCGGCGTCAGTACAACTCGACCAATCCGTCGAGGTTCGCGAAGAAGGCGGACGGATAATTATCGAACCGGTCACCGCACCTTCGTACGACCTGGACGATCTACTCGCGAACATGACGCCCGATACATTCCCGGACGATGTCGATTTCGGCCCGCCTGTCGGCCGCGAGGCCTGGTAGTGGCCGCCTGGATTCCCGACACCGGCGATATCGTCTGGCTGCAATTCGACCCTCAGGCCGGGCACGAACAGGCCGGCCATCGCCCTGCGCTAGTGCTGTCCCCAGCAAAATACAATGGGTTGCGCGGCATGATGCTGTGCTGCCCCATGACCTCGCGGATCAAGGGGTACGCGTTCGAAGTCGTCGTCTCCGATAATCCGCCAAGCGCCGTGCTCGCCGACCAGATCAAGAACCTCGACTGGCGGGCACGCTCGGCCACTCACAAAGGCAAGGTCACACCCGATGTCCTGGCGGACGTCCAGGCAAAGCTCAAGGCACTGCTGCAAATTTAAGTGGCGAAATCGGTACCCTGGAATGAGCGCCAATATATCAGGCACACTCAAGGCAGACTTCGACGCGGCCTTTGTTTTTCCTCATACGACCCGTCGTTGGAAAAGCGAACGTGGCCGGGACTACTGGATCGACCTGCAAATATGGAAAGACGCACTGGCCGGGCCAGTCTACAACATCGTTAAGTATGGTAACTGCGCCTATGTATATTCGCGCGACGACGTGTATTTCCACGACGTGGAAAATCCCGACCAATTACGCGTCAGGCTTCGTGAATGGTACTGTCGCTTGACGGCGGTTTTGGACGAATTCGTCCCCGATGATCAAGCGGAACAAGAAGACCTTGCGGTACTGCGGCAGATCACGACCCGCATATGGGCGGTCGTCGAAAGTGCGGTCGAAATCGAGAGACTACGGTTTTTGAGCTAGGGCCGCGGGATTCCATCACGCTCCCCACACCTTTTCGGGAGCGCGCGACTTTCGCATTCCCGTCCGTTTGCGACACGATTAAACAATCCCTGCGCGGCGGCGCCGCATAAATTTCTCTTTCGAAATTTAAAAGACAAATCGATTTCCCTTATGTGCCGTCCGCGCCGATATTGCCCGCGTACTCCCAGATTCACGAGGACCGAAGCCATGGACGACAACACCCCCAAAGCCGGCAAATGCCCCTTCCCGCACGGCGCCGCGCGCGGCCCGGCGAACCGTGACTGGTGGCCCGACCAGCTCGACATTTCCCGGCTCCACGCCAATTCGAAACTGTCCGATCCGCTGGGCGCGGATTTCAACTACGCCAGGGCCTTCAAAACCCTCGATCTCGACGCGGTGATCAAAGACCTGACCGCCCTGATGACCGACAGCCAGGACTGGTGGCCGGCCGACTTCGGCCACTATGGCGGTCTGTTCATCCGCCTGGCCTGGCACAGCGCCGGCACGTACCGCATTTCTGACGGACGCGGCGGCGCGGGCGGCGGCCAGCAGCGCTTCGCTCCGCTCAACTCCTGGCCCGACAACGCCAATCTCGACAAGGCCCGCCGCCTGCTGTGGCCGATCAAGCAGAAATACGGCAACGCCCTGTCCTGGGCCGACCTCTACGTTCTGTCGGGCAATGTCGCGCTCGAATCCATGGGCTTCAAGACGTTCGGTTTCGCCGGCGGCCGCGCCGACACCTGGGAGCCGGAAGAACTCTACTGGGGCCCGGAAGGCTCGTGGCTGGGCGACGAACGCTACAGCGGCGAACGCCAGTTGCATGAGACCCTGGGCGCCGTCCAGATGGGCCTGATCTACGTCAATCCGGAAGGCCCGAACGGCGTCCCCGATCCGAAGCTGTCGGCGCGCGACATCCGCGACACCTTCGCCCGCATGGCGATGAACGACGAGGAAACCGTTGCCCTGATCGCCGGCGGCCACACCTTCGGCAAGACGCACGGCGCGGGCGACCCGTCCTTCGTCGGCGCCGAACCCGAAGCCAGCGCCATCGAGGACCAGGGCCTGGGCTGGAAAAGCACGCACGGCACCGGTTTCGGCGCGGACGCCATCACCGGCGGCCCGGAAGTCACTTGGAGCCAGACACCTACAAGATGGTCGAACCATTTCTTCGAGAACCTGTTCGGTTTCGAATGGGAGCTGACCAAAAGCCCGGCCGGCGCCCAGCAATGGCAGGCCAAGAATGCCACGGCAGATATCCCCGACGCGTTCGACGCTTCGAAAAAGAAGCTGCCGACCATGCTGACTTCGGACCTGGCCCTGCGCTTCGACCCCGAATACGAAAAGATATCGCGCCGCTTCCTGGAAAACCCCGATCAGTTCGCCGACGCCTTTGCCCTCGCCTGGTTCAAGCTGACGCACCGCGACATGGGCCCGATCCAGCGCTACCTCGGACCGCTGGTGCCGAAAGAAGAGCTGATCTGGCAAGACCGCTTGCCAGCCGCCGTCGCCACGATCGACGCAGGCGACATCGCGGCGCTGAAAGCCGCCGTCCTCGATTCAGGCCTGACGGTATCGCAACTGGTCGCGACCGCCTGGGCGTCGGCCTCTACCTTCCGCGGCTCGGACAAGCGCGGCGGCGCCAACGGTGCGCGCATCCGCCTCAGCCCTCAAAAGGACTGGGCGGTCAACCAGCCTGCTGAGCTGCAAACCGTGCTGTCGAAACTTGAAGAGGTCCGCAAAGCCTTCGGAAAACCGGTCTCCCTGGCCGACCTGATCGTGCTGGGCGGGACGGCAGCCGTTGAAAAGGCCGCCAGGGACGCTGGCTTCGCAGTCACCGTCGGCTTTACCCCCGGCCGCACCGACGCGACGGACGCCCAGACCGACGCACATTCCTTCGCGCCGCTCGAACCCCGCGCCGACGGCTTCCGCAACTATTACTCCGGGCGCTCCGTCTTCAAGCCCGAAGAAGCGTTGATCGACAAGGCGCAACTGCTGCGCCTGACGGCGCCGGAAATGACGGTGCTGGTGGGCGGCCTGCGCGTGCTCGGCGCACCGGGTGACGGAGCCTTCACCTCAAGGCCCGGCGTGTTGACCACCGACTTCTTCGTCAACCTGCTCGACATGGGCACCGAATGGAAGGCGACCGGCGACAACGCCTATGGAGGCCATGACCGCAAAACCAAAGCGCCGAAATGGACCGCCACGCGTGTCGACCTGATCTTCGGTTCGCACGCCCAGTTGCGCGCCATCGCCGAGGTCTACGCCCAGTCGGATTCCGGCCAGAAATTCGCCAACGACTTCGCCAAAGCCTGGACCAAGGTGATGGAGCTCGACCGGTACGATTTGAAATAGCTGCATCTCCCCGTGCGAAGCATGGGGAGGGGGACCGCCCGTAGCGCTAGCGAAGGATGGTGGAGGGGATTCTTGCTTACTTTTTCGGGCAGCGGCCTTTCAAAGAAAGCAAGAAACCCCACCACCACATCTCTCTCACCCTTGTTTCACAAGGGTTCGCTCGTGCGGTCCCCCTCCCCATCGCTGCGCGACGGGGAGGTGCAATCTAATACAAATCCCGCCTGTACCGCCCGTCGGCGAACGCCTGATCCACCCACGCCCCACCACAAACAGACCGCAAGGCCGCTTCAACGCCCTTGCCCATGTCCAGCCCGCCGCACACCATCACCGCGCCATCATCCCCCAGCCACGCCGCCACATCCGCCCCGACCACAGCCTGGACATAGCGCCCCTGCCCGTCGTCCGGCCGCGAAAACGCCAGGTCGAGCGCGATCCTGCCCTCGTCCCGCCAGCGGACAAGCTCTTCGCACAAGCCCGCGTCATTCACCGGATGGCGCTCGCCATAGACCACCCGGACGCTTCGCCCGGCGGCCAGCGCCTCAAGGATATGCGGCCGCAACCCCGCCAGCCCGGACCCCGCCCCCACCAGCAATACCGGCCCCTTGCCTTCCGCCGCATGGAAACCGTCGTGCGTCTTCACCCTAAGCCCGATCGTCCCGCCGGGCTCCAGCCCACGGATCAACAGCCCCGAACCCTTGCCATACGCGCCATCGGCCGTGCGCACTTCGCGCACCAGCAGGTTCAGTTGCCCTTCGGACGGCAGGGAGGCGATCGAGTAGTCGCGGCGATGGCCATCCAGCGTCTCGATCTCGGCCAGGTCCCCGGCGCGCCACATCAGCCTATCGCCGTCCGGAACGAAGCCGATGCGCCAGATCGCCCCGCTGCCGCGCGGATTCAATCGCTTGCGTTCGACAAGCTTCCATTTCGGAAACGCCGCCGACGCCGCGACAGCCCCCGCGCCCCACTGCGTCAAGCCGGCCTGCCATTGCGCCAGCACCGCCGCATCGAGATCGTCGGCCTCAAGACAAGGCGTCAGCGCCACCGCGCCGCAGCGCCGGAACCAGTCGAACACCCGCCGCCCGAAACCGCAGAACCGTTCATAGTTCCGGTCGCCCAGGGCCAGCACGGCAAAGCTCTTGCCGGCCAGGTCGAGCGTTCCGTCCATCACCGCTTCGAAGCGCGCCCCGTTGTCAGGCGCTTCGCCGTCGCCGGTCGTCGATACGACGCACAGGATACGCTCGGCCACCCGCAACTGTTCGGGGGTGACCGTGCCGAGCGCCGCCACCCGCGCCGCCAGCCCGCCGGCCACCAGCCGGGCATGGGCGTTCTTCGCGATCTCCTCGGCCTGACCGGTCTGCGACGCGAACAGCACCAGCACGGCGGCGCCCTCCTGCGTCTTCGGACGGCCCGAAAGCGCCGAGGCCACACACACGGCGACAAAGGCCGCCGCCACACCGGCCGCTTGCCACAGGCGCTCGACACCGGCGCCCAGCACCGTATCAGCAAGCCCGTTCATGCCGCGCCTCCACCGCGGCGCCGCCAGACCCGGCGCATCAGGTCGCGCACCACGTCGGGCGCAACGCCGTCGCGCGCCATCAGTTGCGCCACGATCGGATCGGCCAGCATCTCTTCCAAGGTCAATTCGCGTCCCTTCACGGCTTTCGGGCTCCGTATTCGGGGACTGGATAGTCCAATTGCGAACCATTCGCAATATATAATCACGCCTCCGCCGGTCAAAAAATGTGATTGCCATCTTACCAGCACTACTGCCTGAATCGGGTCCACCACCGGGGCATGAGTTCCCCGCACCCGATTTCGCCAGGAGCCTCTCATGACCGTCACCATTACCGCCTTCGACCGTTCGCCCGACGGCGGCAAGGGCCTTGCGCGCGATACGCGCGTCCGGTGGGCGCTTGAAGAGGTCGGCCAGCCCTACGAGGTCCGCCTGGTGCCGTGGGCCGAGATGAAGCAGCCCGAACACCTGGCGCGCAATCCCTTCGGCCAGATCCCGACCTATGAGGAGGACGGCCTCACCCTGTTCGAAACCGGCTCGATCGTCTTCCATATCGCCGAACGCCATCCCGGCCTGCTGCCGGCCGACGCCGATGCGCGCGCCCGCGCCATCACCTGGATCTTCGCCGCCCTCAGCACCGTGGAGCCGCCGATCCTCGAGCTGGTGACCACCAAGATCGTCGAGGGCGACAAGCCGTGGCGCGACGACCGCCTGCCCCTGGTCGAGGCACGCATCCGCAACCGTCTCGACCAGCTGACCGCCCGGCTCGGCGACGCCGAATGGCTGGACGGCGCCTTCAGCGCCGGCGACCTGATCATGGTGTCGGTCCTGCTCAGGCTGAAGCCGTCAGGCTTCCTCGCCACCCTCCCGAAACTGGCCGCCTATGTGGCGCGCGGCGAAGCCCGCCCCGCCTACCAGCGCGCCTTTGCCGCGCAACTGGCGGTCAATACCCGTCCGGCGGATTCGCCCCCTTGCCCGCGCCCGACGGCGGGGCTAGTGTCCGCGCAGGGGCTCTAACGCGGGACGCATCGGATGCGATGTGCGCCTGCTTCCGACCGGGGGATTTTTCCTTATGCGCGCACCTGTTTTCCTGGCCCTGACGCTTACGGCGTTCGGCGGCACGGCGGCCCATGCCGCCACACCCGACATCAAGGCCGCCCACGGCGTCTGGCGCGGCACGATCGGCGACATTCCCGTCCAGGCCTGCTTCCAGCACACCGACTACGAGGACTTCGGCGCCTATTACTATATGCGTCACCTGACGATCATCACGCTCGGCACGCTTGACGGCAAGACCGGCCCGGGCCTTGTCATGAGCGAAGCCGCCAATTCGGACAAGGCCGCCGACGGCCCGCTGTGGCACATCGCATCGGTCCAGGGCGGGCACCTCACCGGAACCTGGACGGAGAAGGGCAAGTCCCTGCCCATCGCGTTGACGGCCGTGCCGTTGAAAAAGGACGACGACGCAGGCCAGCCGTGCGGCTCCGACGCCTTTACCCTGCCGCGCTTCACCAAGCCCGTCGTGACGATCAAGCCCGCCAGGGTCGACGGCATCGCCTATTCGCGCATCCTGGTCGATATCGGCAAGCAGTTCCCCGATTCCGGCTTCGAGACCTTCCAGCTGGCCGGCACAACCCCGGCCATCCGGCGCATCAATGCCGAACTCTACAAGGACGTTCCGACGGACGCCGGGCACGCCGGCTATTTTGCATGCGTCCAGGGCGCGCTTGCCCAGAACGGCATGGATGGCAACCTGTCCACGACCATCACCCCGGAAACCCTGACGCCCGGCTTCATGGTCGAATCCTATTCGGAAGACGAGTACTGCGGCGGCGCGCATCCGGACAGCGGCACAACCTATTCCACCTGGGACCTGAGCAAGGGAACCAGGATCGATCTCGACACGATGCTGACCCCGGCGGCGCTGACGCGGACGGTCCACGGCAAGGGCACAAAGAACCAGTACGTCGAAACGGCCTATACCGCGCCCTTCAAAGCCATGATCCTTCACGACTTTCCGACGCCCGACCCGGATTGCAAGGAGGCGCTGGATTCGGCCGACTTCTGGTCGATGCGCCTGACAAAGGCCGGCATGGCGTTCACGCCCCTCCTGCCGCATGTGGCGATGGCCTGTACCGACGACGCCGTCATTCCGTTCGCGAAACTTCAGCCCTACCTGACACCAGCCGGCAAGACCCTGGTCGCGGCCTTCGCGGCCGAGATCAAGGGGCGGAAATAGAGTCGCGGCAAAGGGGGGAATGACCATGCGCGCAAACCTCAGGGCGATCCTCGCCCTCGCCTTACCCTTGCTCGGCTGCCAGATGGCCAAGACCGCCGCCGCCGATCCGGGCGCGCTGCCCTGGCAGGGCGTGTGGCGCGGAACGGTGGGAAACTCCGCCGTCCAGGTCTGTCTCCAGCACGGCGACGACGACAGTTTCGGCGGCTATTATTACCTGCGCCACCTGCAGGTCATCAGCCTCGATCCACCCGCCCATGCCGCCGGCAAGGACATGATCACCTGGACCGAGCGCACCGACGATGCGAACCCGTCCGCGAAGGGGCCCGTCTGGCACATCACCGCGATCAAAAACGGGCATCTGGATGGCGTCTGGACGGACAAGGGCAAGTCCCTCCCCATCGCCTTGACCGCGGTGCCCGTTGAAAAGGACAGCGACGGCGAACCCTGCGGTTCCCTCGCTTTCAGCCTGCCACGCTTCACCAAACCCGTGGTGAAAACCGGACCGGCCACGCTCGACGGCATCGCCTATACCAGGATGACCGTCGATATCGGCAAGCAATTCCCGGACTGGACCATTGAGACCTTCCAGCTGGCCGGCGACACACCCGCCATCCGCCGCGTCAATGCCGAGCTTTACAAGGTCGTCCCGACGGATCCGCAGCATGCCGACTATTTTCAGTGCTCCATGACCGAAATGGCCCAGGGACACTGGGACGGCGGCCAGGGTTCGGAATCGCGCCCCGAGATGCTGACGAAAAGCTTCATGGTCGAAGTCATTACCGAAGGAGACGCCTGCGGCGGCATCCACCCCAATTACGGCGTGACCCACCAGACCTGGGATTTGCGCACGGGCACGGCCATAGACCTCTACGACGACTTCAACCAGGCCGCCGTAATCCGGACCGTCAGCGACAAGGGCGCCAAAACCGAGTACACCGCCGTGACCTTTACGCCGCGGCTAAGGGCGGTCGTCCTGGCCGCCTATCCGAAAACGGGCGACGACTGCCCGAAGGCCGTGGACGAAATGGACGACACCGCCTGGGATGTACGCCTTACGCCCAAAGGCATGGCGTTCACCATGCCCGCCACATCCAGCCTCTATGATCCTTGCACCGAAAACGACGCGGTCATTCCGTTCGATGACTTTGCACCCTATCTGACGGACAATGGCAAGGCGCTGGTCGCCGCCCTCGAAGCCGAGATCAAGGCCCGCAAATAGACCCTAGTCGTCCAGCCCCTTGCCGGCCATGATCTGCGGCGCGCACTTGTCGATGCGGGCCTCGCGCGTCTTGGCCTGCTTGGCCCCGGAAAAGAACAGCAGATAACCGCGCTGCCGGCCGGGCGTCAGCTTTTCGAACGCTGCCTTCAAAGCGGCGTCGCCGTCCAGCCGCGCCTGGAACTCCTCGGCCACGGCGAAGTCGGCCGTCGTCTTCTTGACGACCTTGGCGCCGGACTTTTCGATCTGGATGGCCTCGTCGACATAGGCCTTGAGCATGTTGTCCATGCGCCTGATCTCGTCGACGCTGGTGAAGCGGATCTGGCGCGCCGACTGCACGTTTTCGGTCTGCTGGATCAGGACCTTTTCCTCGTCCTTCATCAGCGCGCCCTTCATGAACAGAAGCGCTGCATAGTCCTTGAAACCGTGCATCAGCACGACGTTCTGCCCGTCCAGCGAATAGGTCGGCTTGCCCCACTTCACGTCCTCGTCCAGGCCGGACGGCAGGATGATCTCACGCAGGGCTTCGAATTCCGGCCGCCAGCGGTCCTGCTCTTCCAGGAACGCATCGACCGAGGGGTGGGGCTTGCAATCCATTACTCGGCGGCCTCCGTCCGTTTGCCCTTGATGATATAGGGCTCGGCGAACATGTACAGCCCCGTGCCCATCATGGCCAGCAGCGGGATCAGCGCTAGCAGCCCGATCGCGAACGACTGCACCTTCATGACCAGCGCCACGATATTGATAATGACCGCCACGCTGAGGACGAACCCCGCCCAGCGGTGAAAGGTGCGAATGCCTTTGTTCATAAGATGTCTCCTCTGATTGTGTTTGCCCCTTCCGCCTGGATCGGCTTGACGCCGACCCGGCCACCTGCCCGTTCTCGCGGGAAGAAAGGGAGTTTAAGTACCTAATTCCTTCCCTGTTTACGGGGAAGGTGGCGCCCCGAAGCGTGAGCGAAGGGGAGACGGAAGGGGCAAACCACAGTCTCAACACGCCCCGTCATCAGCCCCATGAAACTCAAACCGCTTCCCGGTTCAAAACCTCGTCCAGCTTGCCCAGCATCTGCTGCCAGCCGAACCGCGCCCCGCCCGACGCCCGGCCTTGTTCGGGCCGGAAGCCCGCCTGCTCCATGCGCAGATGCGTGCCCGCCCCCGTCGGCGTCAGCGTAAAGGTTACGACGCTCTTCAGGTTGAACTGCGGGTCGTCATTGGGAAAATCCCAGCTGTAGGCCAGGGTCTCGACCGGATCGACCTCAAGGACCTCGCAGTCCAGCACCCCGCCCCAGTCGCCACTGAGGTGGAATTTGTGCCCGACCTTGGGCGCGAAGTCGTTCTTCATCAGCCATTCGGCCATCAGGTGCGGCTGGGTCAGCGCGCGCCACAGCTTTTCCGGCGGATGCGGGAATTCGCGCTCCACCACCACGGATACGGTATCGGTCATTGGTCCATCCTGTTCAGCAAGTTACCCAGGTCGTCGAAACGCGCTTCCCAGAAGCCCGTCATGGTCTTCGCCCATTCGGTCAGCGGCGTCAGCGCCGCCGGCCGGGCGGAATAGTGCGTGTTGCGGCCTTCGTGCCTGTCCGCCACCAGCCCCGCCTGTTTCAGCACGGACAGGTGCTTGGACACGACGGGCTGCGACACCCCTGCCCCGGCGGTGAGGACGCCCACGGTCGTCTCGCCGTCACGGCACAGGCGTTCGAAAATCGCCCTTCGCGTCGGATCGGCCAGCGAGCGGAAAATGGCATCGTGTGTTTCAGGCATCGCAATTCATACCCATTTGGCTATGAATTAACGTATAGCTTAACGACTATGGATTGGCAAGCGCGAATTTCCATCACCACTTCCGTCTTGCACCTCCCCGTGCGAAGCAAGGGGGACCGCACGAGCCGCGAAGCGGTGAGATGTGGTGGTGGGGTTTCTTGCTTACTTTCCCGCACCTGTGTTTTAAAGCGAGCAGGAACCCCACCACCACGCGCTTCGCTCGCGATCGCCCTCTCCATCGCCTGGCGACAGGGAGGCGCAAGGAGATCCGCATGAAAGCCCCCGGCAAGACACCCAGGCCCGCCCACTATGCCGTGCCGAAATCCGACGGCGATGCCGCCGTCCAGGCGTGGATCGATCTCCTGCCCGCCGGCTGGAAACAGGACCGCGCGCGCCTTGTCGACCGTATCGTCACCGAGACCTTCCCCGAGGTGCAAAAGGCGATCAAATGGCACGTCGCCTTCTACGGCAAGTCTGGCGGCGGCTGGATCATGGCGATGGCGCCCTTCAAGGCGCACATCAAGCTGAACTTCTTCGACGGCGTGCACCTCGATCCCCCGCCGCCGGTCGAGATGGCGAAAAAGCCCAATCAGGCGCTGGACACGCGCGAACAGGACCTGTTCGATGAAGACCAGCTGGCGGACTGGATCGTCCAGGCCAGCTTCCTGCCCGGCTGGGGCAAGGTGTAGAAGGAAGACATCATGCGCACCCTGCCCTCCCGCCGTTCGGCACTTGCCGGCAGCCTGGCCGCCCTGCTGCTGGCCGGGACGGCCCGCGGCGAAACCCGTCCGCGCCAGCGCGTCATCCTCGACAACGACTTTTCCGGTGATCCCGACGGCCTGTTCCAGCTCGCGCACCACCTGCTGTCGCCGTCGGTCGAAATACCGTTCATCGTCGGCTCGCACATCCACGTCCACGACTTCCTCGACGGCTCGACGACCCAGGCCGACAATGCGGTCGAGCGCGTGCAGGCGCTGATGGCGACCCTGCCCGGCACCCGCCGCCCCGACGTCATCGCCGGACGCAATTCCGCACCGGAACCGGGCACAGCACCCGAAGCGACACCCGCAGCCCGCCGTATCGTCGCCGAAGCCATGCGCGACGACACCAAATTACCGCTGTTCTATTGCGCGGGCGCCGGCCTGACCGAGCTGGCCCAGGCGCTTCGGCTCGAGCCGCGCATCTCCGACCGCCTGACCCTCGCCTGGATCGGTGGCATGGAATACCGCGACCTCCTGTCCGGCGTACCCGAACGCCATGACCGCGAATACAACCTGACCATCGATTTGGCCGCCGCGCAGACCGTGTTCAACGACGCCCGCGTCCCCATCTGGCAGGTCCCGCGCAATGTCTACCGCCAGATGATCGTCAGCGACGCCGAGCTGAAGACCCGGCTGAAACCGACCGGGGCGCTGGGCGACTTCCTGCTGGCCCAGGTCTCGCGCGTCAAATCATTGCTCCCGACGCTCGGCGAAACCTATATCCTGGGCGACAGCCCGCTGGTGACCCTGACCGCGCTGCAGACGCCTTTCGAGCCCGACAGCGCCAGCTCGGCCTACGTCGAGCGCCCGACGCCGCGCCTCGATGCCGACGGCCGCTACCAGAACAATCCGTCCGGCCGCCCCATGCGAGTCTATACGACGATCGACACGCGCCTGACCTTCGACGACATGTTCGCCAAGTTCGCGGCGGCCTCGGCCTGACTCGCCATACGAAAGACCACGACGATGCCCTGGGTTAAATCAGCCGCTTGCCTTCTCACCCTCGCCCTCGCCGCGCCCACCGCCCAGGCCGCCACCTGCGACGACACCACAGTCTTTGACCAGCGCGGCAAGTCGGACGAGGTCCATGCAATCGCTTTCCTCAATCTTTTGCGAACACGCCTGCGGGCCGACGACGCGCCGGGCGTAGCAGCCCTTGTCCGCTACCCCATCTCGGCCAGCGAGCGAGGCCACACAGTAAAGATCACCACGCGCACTAAGTTTATCAGGCACTACCACGCCATTTTCACCGAACGCTTCAAACAGGTCGTCTACACACAACCCGACCACTGCATGTTCGCCAATGACCAAGGCGTGATGATCGGGAACGGCGAAATCTGGTTCGATGCCGACCGACACGGCCGCTATCGCATCCTGACGATCAATCCGGCCGATTAGGTCCGGTATCCTGCCAGCACGGCCTTGTAGACATCCAGGTTGTCGTCGCGCAGCTTTTCACTGACCGCGCTCAGCACGAAGGTCAGGTAGTAGTGGTTGCCCTGCTCATCGCTTTCCTCGCCATAGGCGGTGATTTCCCAGCGCCCGCTGCCGCCCTTCGGATCGAAGCGCAGCACCTTCAGCACCTGGCCGTCCGCCGTCGTCGCGTCCGGAAGATCGGTGATCGACAACCCCGGATTATGCGTCAGGAAGGTCTTGCGGTCATCGGCGATGAAGCCCGCCAGCGTGTCGGCCTGGCCGCGGGCGTCGATGGCGGTGGCGTATATGAACACCGCCGAGGTCCGCGCCGCTTCCGGCACCATGAAATTGATATTGGCGTGGTTGCTGGTCGGCAGGTCCTGCCGCCATCCGGCGGGCGGCGTCACCTTTGGCCACCAGTGGAAGCAGATCTTGTTGGCGCCGCAATCGAGCGTGCCGGTCTTCTCGATCTCGGCCTGCGCGCCGCCGGCACCGGCCGCTACCGCCAGGCCGAACGCCAGCATCCATCGCCAGTATTTCATGATATCCCCCTGTGCCTGCCCGTTAACCAGTCTGCCACAACCTCCCGCAATTGCAATGCCTTGCCTGGATGGACAGCCCGTCCGAACCGTGAGACCGTCCGCCGGACGTCGGAGGGGAAAAAGTCATGTTCAAACGCGTCTATCTGGCCGTCGGCATACTGATCAGCGGCCTGCTGGCGATCAACGCCCTGCTGACGGCCTACGGCGCCGCCACTTCGGCTGCGACCCAGGCTGCCGCTCTTGCCGGCCGCGCCGACTATCTGCGCAGCCTGGCCCTGACGCAGGGCTTTCTGGGCGCGGGTCTTGTCCTGATCTGCGCGGGCTTGATATGCCTTCGCATGCGCGTCAGGCCCGTCACCGACGTTCCGCGGTGACGGCCGCCCCCTTTACTGGTCCGGGCAGCGCCCGGCCTTGCGCTCTGACCGCGCCCATTTGACATCCGGCTTCAGCTCGGCCAGCCGCTTGTCGTACAGCGCCTTGATGCAGCGGGTGTTCGCGCCGCACTGCTTGCGTTTGGCAAGCCAGTCCGTCTGGTCGTCGTAATTGGCGCCGCGCGCCCCCATCAGCGCACAGCCCTGGATCTCGCGGTACATGGACTGCATCTGGCGGTCGAGACGGCTCAAAGCCGCGCTCTTGCACACCGCCTTTTCGTCGGCGGCCCTCGCCTTCGCGCAGTTGAAGCCCGGTCCCGCCGCCAGCGCCGCCGCCGGCACGGCCAGCACAAACGCCACGCACGCTATTTCCTTGAAACCGATCCTTGTCATGCCGCCCTCCGAAGTGTCCGCCCCCAAGCGTAGCAAAAATCGCGGCCCTCGCCTGCCCGAAAAATTCACCGGCCCCAAATCTACCAGAAAGCATTTTCATACAACTTGACCGATAGACGCCGAACGGTTAACGTAACACCGATATACGGGCCATCGGGGGGCTTCGTCATGCTGAAAGCCAAGTCGGCCGCCACGGCGACGACCCTTCTGGAAACCTTGCAGCGCTTCCAGATCATAGGCGTCGTCATCAGCGGAATCCTGGCGGCGTCGACGATCAGCAAGGCGGTCATCGACAGCGTGTCCGCCGCCAAAAAGGACCTGCGCGACCAGATCAGCAGCGAAGAGCAGTTCTATCAGAACGCGGCGGACCGCGCCGTCAAGGCTGCGTCGGCGCCCGGCCCCGTCGGCGCCGGCGCGCGGGTGGTCGAACAATCCTACCGGGCGATGATCGCACGCCCCCTGCCGAAATACGACCAGACCTTCTTCCCCGATACGACCGAGGACGGGCTGAGCCGTGTGTGCATCGCGCGCCAGACGGCAGTGTCCATCTACTATTCCATTTCGGACGACGCCCAGCAAAAGGCGCTTCAGGACATCGAAGCCGAAGCGCAGGTCGCCGTGCGGTCGCCGATCGCCCTGTTCACCCAGCAATGTCCGGCCATTACGAAGGCCCGCGACCAGAAGGCCCAGGACCAGTTCCGCGACGCGGCGGCGGCGGCGCCCGCTCAGGCTCAGGCTCAGGGTCAGACTCAGGCGCAAACGCCCGCCGGCCAGCCCCCGCAACCTTCCATGCCGGCATCCGAACAGGCCCGTATCGACGCGCTCGCTGAAGGCCTTACGTCCAACGACATCCGCGGTATGGTGAACCAGAAGGCGCCCAACATCGCCAAGGGCTGGCAGGTCGATGTCTATTATTGCGGCCCCGACACTGACGCCGGCCCGGACTACCAGGCCGCCCGGGCTGTCGCGACGCAACTGGCCGCCGCCGCCGACAGCAAGACAAAAAGAGCCGGCGAAACCCTCGGGCTGATCCGCCTGCGCGCCATCACCGACAAGGGCATCCGGTCCAACGCGCTGGTCTACGACCCGTCCGAACTCAAATTCGCCACCGGACTGGCGGCCGTCGCCGCCGACGCGGCAAAAGCCGTCGCGCCCCCCCGCACCTTCGCGCTGACCCCCAATCCGCCCGACCAGAAACCCAGCGACTGGTATGTCAGCCTGTTCAGCTGCACGCCGCCCGCCTCTTCTCCCCATACACGGACATCGCCATGACCATTCACGTAGTGTGCCTCGACGGAACCGACCAGGAAAAGACCCAGAAGTACCCGACCAATATCGCCAAGATATTCGACAGCATCGGCGGCCAGGCGGCCGACGCCGACTATGGCTCGTTCGAATGCAGCCACGGCGGTATTTCCGGCAAATACCTGCCGGGCGTCGGCACCCAGGGCTCGGACGTCCTCAAGGCGCTGGGCGGCCTGTTCGGCGACGGCATCGCGGAACTGATCGTGCGCGGCTACACCTACCTGTCGCGGCAATGGCAGCCCGGCGACGAGATCGTGCTGACCGGCTTCAGCCGCGGGGCCACGGCGGCGCGCGCCCTGGCCGGACTGATCACCGGGCGCGGCCTGCTCGACCAGGCGGCCTACGACGCGACCGACAAGGAAGCCGCCTACCGGCGCGCCGTCGCGGCCTGGTATCTCTACCGCAGCGCCGACGCCTCGCTGGCCGACCAGGCGCGGCTCGGCGTCATGAAGATGATGCTGGGCAAGCCGCTGCCCAAATTGACCGATGCCGCCTTCCAGCCGCCGGCGGGCGTCAAGGCGGTGGCCGTCTTCGATACGGTCAGCTCCCTGGGCCTGCCCAACTTCCACAACGGCACGGTGCGCTTCGACTTCTCGATCTGCAACACCACCCTCAGCGACAAGGTCGAGTACGGCTTCCACGCCCTTTCGGCCGACGAGATGCGCGACATCTTCAGCCCGACCTTCTGGGCGCCGCGCGACAAGGTCACCCAGCTGGTCTTCCCCGGCTGCCACTCCAATGTCGGCGGCGGCTTTCCGGACAAGCAGCTGTCGGACGTGGCGCTCACCTGGATGCTGGATAGCCTGGGCGGCATAGGCATAGCGCTCGACCGCGGCCTTATCACCGAAGGGATCGACCCGAACGCGCTGGGCCTGATCCAGGACGACGGCCGCCGGCCGCCCTTCTTCGGCGTCTTCTGCCGGGGCCGGGCCTTCCCGGCGGACGCCCGGCCGCACCAGGCTCTGAAGGAGCGCCTGAACAAGGTCAACAGGATCACCCCCGCGCTGCCCGGACCGTACAAGCCGGCCGGCACCTATGCCGGCGGCGTTCCCCTGGTCTGATCGCAGAACATCGTTTTTATGAATGAGCCCCCGTATCCGGCGGGCAAGTTTACGCCGACCCGCGCCATACTTCGCGTCGTGTATCCACCGACCAAGGAGTCCGAGAATGGGTTCGCGTATCCTCCCCCTGGCCGCTGCCGCCTGCGCCGTGGCCGCTTCGCTTGCCGCCTGCTCCGACATGGGCCAGTCGACCAGCACGACCACGACGACGACGACGGCCACTAACGGCGTCGTCACCGGCCAGTCGACCACCACTACGTCCAGTTCCGTCGCCCCCGACGGCACCACCGCCGTGTCGTCGAGCACCTCGACCAGCACGACGGGCAACTGAGGTCATGAAGGCGCCGGGACGACCGGCGCCTTTCAGCTTGCCAGTTGAAAGCTATTTCGCCGTATTCGGTCCGGCGCGGCAGACGATAACCATGCCGGGCAGCCCGTGGATGGCGTGCGGCCACAGGGTGATGCTGTAGTCGCCGCCCTTGTGGAATTGATAGGCACCGTCGCCGTATTCCGGCAGCACCACCACATCCGGCTTATCTTTTCGGGCAACGGTGATGTCACGCGCCTGAACGGTCGCCCAGCTTACGCCGCCGCCCATGAAATCCGCTTCGCCGGCCGCCGTAATCACCAGGCGGTCGCCCGCCCTGGCCGTGAGTGCGAAGGCGTCGGCCGTACCGCTGTACTTCCAGCAGCCGCCGGGCGACAGCTTAACCGGCACGGGTGGCTTGTCACGGGGCGCCGCTATGGCGGCTCCGGCAAAGGCAAGAGACACAGCAATAACGAGGACGCGACGATACATCTGAACTTCCCCAATCGGCCTGTATCAAATACCACCGCCGAAAAGCCGCGACAACGGCGTTATCCATGCGACAGGAGGCCGCTGCCAAAGTGGATGAACAGGCCCGGCGACCACATGAAGTGGCGCCAGGGCCCCTGCCGTTCGAAGCGCAGGCCCGGTTCGGTGTCCCGAGGCGCGCCGGCGCCACACAGAGGCGGCGGACACAAGCCCCGGGCCGCGCGGCTTCAGTCCATGTCCGGACACCGGCCCCTGGCCTGGCGCGTGCGTAGTCGCCGGAATCGCGCTCCCGTCCATTCATAGAATTCCTGCACGCAGGTCGGGTTGTCGGAATATCCCTTGCGCCACAAGGTCTTCATCAAGCGGCTGCCGGCCCTGAAGTCGATGCGGAAGTCCGGATTGTCGTCTCCGCCGCCCGGCAGCTCATAAATGCGTCCGGTCCTGACATTGGTTATGTAGCCCATGGTGCAGTCCGTGCCGCAGCCGAAATAGGCCACGCCCATGTCGCCGGCAAAGGCCGGCCCTTCCTTCACCGAGTTGCGGATGCGCGTCTCGAAGAAGGCATATTGCCTCTGGTCGCCGGAAAACCGGGGCAGCTTTCGCGGGCCCTTGTAGACGGCCACGGGGTAGTCGCTGAATTTCAAGCCCTTCGCGAACCTGGCGATAGGGATCTGGTCGTCGAATTCGTATTGCCCGGCCATCGCCGCGGGCGCCGCAAGGCTCAGGACGGCAGCCATACCCGCAATGATTTTCCGAACGCTCACGACACCCCCTGCCTGTCCACCGATCGAGACCCGGTCCCGGAATTTTCGGCCGCACGCCGCTCATTGTCAAACGACAAAAAGCTCCGGACTCCGCGCCCGCTTATCCGGCCGGAGTCCGGAGCCTTTTCTTTTCGGCGCATTGCGCCGGCGTCAGCCCACAAGCTTGCGGAGCAGGCGCCCGACGACGTCAGCCACCGCCTTGCCTGAAAGCAGGTCGTGGAGGTCCTTCAATCGCTTCTCAGTAAGCCAGATAATACCGGAAGGCGCGACCATGTGCCACGCCCACACGACGAAGAAGAGAATATAGGCCGTACCGACAACCAGGATGGTAGCGGCGGCCATATAGAACGCCAACAGATGAAGGCTCAGCGTAAAAACGAGGTCGTGAGGTTGGCTAAAACCGGCCGCAAGTCCGGTTTCGACGGCCGAAGCCGGCGAAATGCCCGCATGTGCCGTCGCCAGCACCACCAGAGCCGTGAGTTGAAGCGAAAGCGAAGTCATTGTCCCGTCCTGTTCTGGATGCGGACTTGACAGGCGATGGAACATTCCTAGAATCTTCCAGTTGCATGGGCCGCTTGGCAAGTCCTTGTCGATGCGTCTCAGACATCCTCACGAGCACCACCTCGTGGGGATGTCTACTTTGCGGCAAAGGCCGCGCCATCACGACATACGCTCCCAAGACAATAGTCAAGACAGGCGTCGAGCACGCCGTCGGCGAGAGAATTTCATTCAAATTCAATATGTTATATTAGCTTTCTTCGCATAATCGCCCGCGAAGCGAGACTTGCTCCCTCAATTCCCGACGTGCTTTTGCCGGAAAATCAATACTGCTGGTCGTTCGCACATGAATAATTATTGCTTAAGAAAAATGAGAACCGCTCGCCCGTTACTAAAAATTTTAATTTTTGGGCGCAGAATTTCAAATATTGAATCCACGATATCAAAAGAAAAAAAGCAACTCACCGCACATATTTGCAAAAATACTTCATGAACCGCCCACTAAATGGCCCGTTAACCAATTATTAACCCCTTTGCGCCGACCACGACGGTCCCCGAAAATGACTCTAAAAATACAACGCATAACACAATTGTGATGGCTCATTATTTAGCGAATCGGTATAGCAGCGCCTGCCAAAATTGGAGCGCCATCCTTCTCGGCCAGATGAAAAGGCAAATTCAACAAAACCAAAATCTTACCAGCGCGAACTAACGTGCTAACAACTTGGAAAACGTTTCCACAAATCTATTGCGGCCTCCGCCATCACGCCCGAGACCACATGATAAAGCTATAAAAATCCGCTAACTAGACGCCCGGGGCCTCTTCTTCCACGGTGAATTCGAAGTGCGCGGCGGGCTGGTCGCTCTCTTGCGGCACGTCCACCGAGAAATGGTGATTACCGTCCAGGGACACGTCCATCGCCGTCTTTCGCGTGACCGTCCCGCCTTCGGCCGACATCTCGATGGCAAGGTCCAGCTTGACCGCATCGCCGTCACCGAGCTTCGGCGTCACCTTGACACTCAGGCGCTGGCCGCTGTCTTCCTGGATAAGCTGGCTGGTCTGGCCGGGCTGCGCCATCATGTGGCTGACGGCCAGCAAGCGGTTGTCCTGCGATGCGGTCAGCTCGACCACGTAGTGCGGGCCCGGGGCGACGACCACGCCGGACGCCAGAAGACCAAGAATGGTGAGCATTACCGTCTCCGATCGTGCGGAAAATAAACCTCAGGCCGAACCGATTTGGCCGAGGTGTCAAGCCCGCCGCCGCCCTACCCCTGCGGCAGCCGCCTCGGCGGAGCCTTGGCGGGCGTCGTCACACGGGCCGCGGACGCCGCGACCGCTCCGCCCCACGCCCTGATCACCGGCCACACCGGATAGCCGCAGGCTTCCGCCGCCAGCACCCCTGCCGCGATCACGAACAGCGCCGCCGACACGCCGCGCCAGATGCCGGTCTGGTTGCGGCCGACAAAGGAATGCTTGCGCGCGAAATCCGGCTCCGCGCCGAACGCGCCGGTTTCCAGCTTGAACGCCATCTCGAAACCGTCATGGAAACGGTCGGCGGGCTCGGGCGCGATGGCTTGCAGGATCAGGCTTTCCAGCCATGCCGGCAAATCCCGCCTGCGCGACAGCAGGCGTTCCGGGCGGTTGAACCGGGGCGTCTGGCCGGGCTCGACCTCGCCGTAAGGATAGGCCCCGCCGGTGAACATGCGGTACAGCGTGACGCCCAACGCGAAGATGTCGGACCGCTCGTCGCCCGGCGCGGCTGAACGGTTGCGCCCTTCGAACAGCTCCGGCGCCTTGTAGGACGGCGTACCGGGCACGAAGACAGCGTCCTTCTGCATCCCCGGAATACGCGCCACGCCCAGGTCGACCAGCTTCAGCCCGTCGTCGGACAACAGGATGATATTTTCCGGCTTGATATCGCGGTGGATGATGCCGGCGCGATGCAGCGACCCGATCGCCTTGGCCAGCCGCGTCGCGATCGACACGCCCTCCTCCAGGCCGATCTTCGGCGCGCGCTTCAGCCGGCGCTCCAGCGTCTCGCCGACATAGAAGGGCTGGGCGACGTACAGGCAGGTCTGCCGCCCGGGCGCCAGGGTCAGCACCGAGCCGATCCAGACGTGCGCCACGCGCTGCGCCACCCAGGCCTCGCGCATGAAGGCCGAGCGCGCCGCCGCCTCGGCCCCGATCGTGTCGGGCTTGGGGAATTTCAGCAGGACGCTTTGCAGCCCCGGCCGGTTTTCCCGGATATCCCGGGCGCGGAAGACGCGCGAATAGAGGCCATCGGCCAGCATGCGTTCCATGCGGAAGCCGTCGACAATGTCGCCCACCTTGGGCGGCACGATCAAAGGCAGCTCGGCGATCGCCGCCGTCAGGTCGTCGACGGTCGCCGGCGCCAGGTCGATAATGTCGATCAGCAGCGCGGTCGTATTGTCGTCGGCATGGTTGGCCAAGGCGCCGGACACCAGCCGCTGCGCCGTCTCCTGCGGCGAGGCGCGCTGCTCCAGCACGGCGCCGATCTGCGCCGGCGCCAGGTGCTGGTGCACGCCGTCGGTCGTCAGCAGAAGCCGGTCGTGCGGGGCGACATCGAAGACCTGGTAGTCGATGCGCACCGCTTCCTCGCGCCCGACGGCGCGGGTGATGAAGTTGGTCTGCTCGGCGCCCTCGGGCTTGTGGTCGCGCGTCAGTTGGCTCAGCACGCCGTCGCGTAAGCGCCATAGCCGCGTATCGCCGATATGGAAGACGTGCAGCCTGCGGCCCTTGACCACGATGCCGGTAAAGGCGCAGCTCATCCCCTTGAGCGCTTCGTTCTTCGTGCCTTCGCGATAGAGCCAGTGGTTGATCGATTCCAGCGCGCGGGCCGCCGTCTTGCGCGGCGACAGCAGGTCGGACTGCCCCAGATAGTCGTCGATGAAGGTGCGCACGGCCAGCTCGGCGGCGACGCGTCCGCCCTTCATGCCGCCGACGCCGTCGGCGATGGCGGCGACCGCGCCATGATGGCCGCGCGCCTCGTCGAGACACAGGGCGGCGAAGTCCTGGTTCTCGTCGCGGCGGCCGATATCGCTGGCAAAGCCGGTGGCGATATTGAGGCGCATATTGGCGTGCGGCGGAGTCATTCTTCAGGATTGCCTGAGGAATGCGCGTACGTCCATAACGCGGTTAACCTTTGCGCGCCTGCGTTGCCGCTTTGCAACGCAGACTCCAAACCCGAACCTCCCATTCTTGCACCTCCCCGTGCCCCGTAGCTTTAGCGAAGGGGGATGGGGAGGTACAATCCTATCATTCCCCCGCCAGCAACGCCTCCAGCGTCTTCGGATCGAACGGCTTGGCGATATAGTCGTCCATGCCCGCCGCCAGGCAGCGTTCCCGGTCCCCTGCCATGGCGTGCGCCGTCATGCCGATGATACGCATCCTTGCCCGGCCCCTCTGCCGCTCGTACTGGCGGATCAGTTGCGTGGCGTCGAAACCGTTCATCCCCGGCATCTGCACGTCCATCAGCACGACGTCATAGGCCCGCGCCTTCGCCATCTCGTACGCCTGCAAGCCGTTGCCGGCCACGTCAGTGTCGAACCCGAACGCATCGAGGAAACTGGTCGCCACCAGCACATTCGGATCATGATCCTCGACCAGCAAGGCCGCGCGGCGCACGCCGCCCGGCGTCCGTACGGCCAGGGGCTCGGCGGCCACGGCCACCGGCGCCTCGGCCACGCGCAGCGGCAGGACCACCGTAAAGGCAGACCCCTGGCCTTCGACGCTTTCGACGCGGATCTCGCCACCCAAAGCCTCGGCGAGGGTCTGCGTAATCGCCAGTCCAAGCCCCGTGCCGCCATAACGCCGGGTGATCGAGCTGTCCGCCTGGACGAACTTGTCGAAAATCGAAGAAAGCTTGTCCGCCGCGATGCCGATCCCCGTATCCTCGACGCGCAAGGACACCCGCTCTACATCGGCTTCGTCGCCGGCCTCGCACCCGACGATGATCGCCACGTGGCCCTTTTCGGTGAACTTCACCGCGTTGGAGCACAGGTTCAGGACGATCTGGCGGATGCGCGTCGGGTCGCCGACGAACTGCCGCCCCTGGGCGCAGTCGTCCTCGACACGGAAATCGAGCCCCTTTTCGCGCACGCGCACATTCATCATGCTGGAAACTTCGCGGATCAGGGCATCGAGATTGAACGGCACAGCCTCGAACTCGATCGTCTGCGCCTCGATGCGCGCCACGTCGAGCAGGTCGTTGATCAGCTCGAGCAGGCTCTTCGCGCTGACATTCAGCGTGCGCACGAAATCCTCCTGGCGCGGCGTCAGCGGCTTCGACAGCGCCATGAGGTTGGCGATGCCGACGATGGCGTTCATCGGCGTGCGGATTTCATGGCTCATATTGGCCAGGAATTCGCTCTTGGCGATATTGGCTTCCTCGGCCTTCTGGCGGGCGTCGACCAGGTCCTGGATGTCCGTGCAGGTGCCGTACCAGCGCACGATGCGCCCGCGCTCCCGGACAGCGGTCGCCCGCCCGAGCGTCCAGCGGTACACGCCGTCCGCGCGCTTAAGCCGGTACTGGATCTCGAACGGATCGCCGGTTTCGCGCGCCGAATCCCAGCGCGTCCTGGCGCGCTCGCGGTCATCGGGATGGATGATGGCGTTCCATACGTCGGCGCCCGTATGGCCGGGCTTCAGCCCCGTGAACTCGTACCAGCGCCGATTGCAGTATTCCAGCCCGCCGCTGCCGCGCGAAACCCAAAGCAACTGGTCGATGGAATCGGCCATGCTGCGGAATTCGGCTTCGCGCTGGGCCAGGGCCGCTTCGGTCTCGGCGCGGTCGATCAGCTGGCGCGTGCGCTCGGCCACGTCCTGCATGAACCTGACCTCATCCGGCTGCCAGTGCCGCGCCTCGCGCGCATTGAGGTAGACGATGGTGCGCAGGCGCCCGCCGCGCAGGAAGGGCACGACCAGGATGGCGCGGGTGTCGACCTCGGAGGCGGTCTGGCGGGTGCGCGCCTCGTCCGACACGGCGTCCGCGAACAGGTCGCCGACCACCACGGTCTGGCCGGCGCTCAGCATCGCGACGATCTTCTCGCCGAAGACATGGGCCGGGTATTCCCCGATCAGCGGCGGCACCTGGCCGTCGGTCCAGCACACGTCGTAGCGGAAAAAGTCCTCGACCGGATCGAGCAGCCCGTAGCCGACACGCGACACGCCGAAATAGCGGCCCATCAGGGCGCACGCCTCGTGCAGGGCCGTATGGGTGTCCGCCCCCCGCATCAGGTCCGACAGCTCAAGCATCATGGCCTGGCGCGCCTCGGTCGTCTTGCGCTCGGTGACGTCCATGGTGTTGCCCAGCATGCGCACGCAACGGCCGGTAGCGTCGAAAATGCCGCGGCCCCTCGCCTTGATCCAGCGCATGACGCCGTCTTCGTACCCTAAGACACGATATTGGACATCATAAGGCGCGCGCACGGCCGGGTCGGCCGCCGCGGCCCAGGCAGCCGCGGTCGCATCGCGGTCGTCGGGATGCAGCCCGTCGAAGAACCCGTCCATGGCCAGGGGCGCGCCCGGCGTTACCCCGAACATGGCCAGGCAGCGCGGGTCGCAATGCACCGCGCCACTGATCAGGTCGACATCCCAAAGGCCGATATCGGCAACGTCGCGCGCCAGCCGCAGGTGCTCCTCGTTACGGCGCTGTTCGGTAATGTCGCGGGCGATCTTGGAGGCGCCGACGATGGTGCCGTCGGTGTCGTGGATCGGCGACACGGTCACCGATATCTGCAAGGGCCGGCCCGACTTGTGGCGGCGGACGGTCTCGAAATGCTCGACGCGCAGGCCTGAGCGGATGCGGCTGATAATCTCCGTCTCCTCGTGGAGGCGGTCGTCAGGGATGATCAGGGTGATGTGCTTGCCGATGGCTTCGTCGGCCGTATAGCCGAAGATGCGCTCGGCGGCGGCGTTCCACGACGTGATGATGCCGTCCAGCGTCTTGCCGACGATGGCGTCGTCCGACGACTCGACGATGGCGGCAAGGCTTGCCGCAGACGCGGGCCCGGAAGGCGCGGCACGCATTTAAACCATTGCCCCAAGAATTTTTTTGATGAATGCTGCCATGATCCGGACGGAACGTTTTTTCCTGTCAAAATTATAAGAAAACAATGCGTCACGCCGCGAACAAGGGCAAGCATTCTTCAACACCCTGCCCTTAGGGTAACCGCTATGATTTCAGGAGTTCGCCTTGGCTGACGACGTTCTGCGCATTTTGCTGGTGGAAGACAATCCGGGCGACGTCATGTCGCTCCAGCGTTCGTTTCGCCGTATCGCGCCGGACGCGGAAATCACGGTCGCCCGCGATGCCGAAGCCGCCGTCCACGAACTGGCCGAAGCCCCGCACGGCACGTTCGGCCTGCTGCTGCTCGACATCAACCTTCCGCGCATGAGCGGCATCGAGCTTTTGCGGCGGCTGAAGTCCGAGTCGTGGCTTTCCAACACGCCCATGCTGCTGCTGACCACGTCGGAGGCGCCTTTCGACGTGAAGACGGGCTATGCCAGCGGCGCCGACGGCTACCTGGTCAAGCCGTTCGATCCCCAGGGCTACGACCGCCTGGTGCGTTTCCTGATCAACACGTGGAACGGCGACATCCTGGACGACGCCGACGACTATCGCGGCATCGTGGTGGCCCCGCCGGCGGGGTAACCGGCTCCGGATCCGCTCGGAATCCGGTCCTTCCCGCGAATCAGCGGATGCCCCGCCGTGAGCGGATTCGCCGGTCCGGAGAAAATTTACACGTATGAACGAATCCTTAAACACGTTCCTGTAAACCCTACGCACTGTTAAGACTTAGCGGGTGGGCCATGTTCAGGAACTTCTTCCGCAGCCAGCGCGCGGGCGTTGCCGTTATCTCGGCGCTGTCTCTTCCCGGCGCGGTGACCGCCACCGGCGGGGCCATAGACTTCGGCCGTGTCGTCCAGCTCCACGACCAGATCCAGGACGCGGCGGACGACGCCACCCTGTCCACGATCGCGGTCAATTCCGCCGCCTACAAGGCCGGCGTCAGCATGAACGCCGACGGGACCATATCGGGCGGATCGACCAAGGCCGTGACGGGCTTCACCGCCGGCTATACGCCGCCGGGCGACGTCTCGAACGTGACCACGACGGCGACGGTCACCAAGACCGGAACCGTCATGACCGCGAACATGACGATCAAGGCGACCTACAAGACCTACATACTGGGCCTGATCGGCATCGACACCGTGCCGATCACCGTGACTTCGACCTCAACCGCGACCGTGCCGCCCTATATCGACTTCTACCTTCTGCTCGACAACACGCCGTCCATGGGCGTGGGCGCCACCACGGCCGACATCAACACCATGGTCTCCAACACGCCCGACCAGTGCGCCTTTGCCTGCCACGAAGGCGACAAGCCGGGCACCGACTACTACGCCAAGGCCAAGTCCCTGGGCGTGACGACGCGCATCGACGTGGTGCGCAAGGCGACGCAGGACCTGATGACCACCGCCACCTCGACGGAAACCCTGTCGAACCAGTACCGCATGGCGATCTACGACTTCGGCGCGGCGGCGGACGCCATCAACCAGACCGCGCCCACGGCCTACAAGGTGTCCAGCCTGACCGCCAATCTCAGCCAGTCGTCGAGCGACGCCGGGACCATCGACCTGATGACCATCCCGTACCAGAACTACAATTCCGACCGGCAGTCGAATTTCATCTCCATGCTCAGCAGCATGAACACCAATATCTCGGCCTCGGGCGACGGCGCGTCGTCGGCCAACCCGCAAAAGGTCCTCTTCTTCGTGTCGGACGGCACCAATGACGGCTATGACTGCGGCTACACCAACGGCAATTCGTGCCGCCGCATCACGCCGATCGACATTACGACCTGCACGGCGCTGAAGGCGCGCGGCGTACGCATCGCCGTGCTCTACACCACCTACCTGCCCCTGCCGACCAACAGCTTCTACAATTCCTGGGTCGCCAAGTACGTCTCGCCCAGCTCGCAGATCGCCTCGCAGATGCAGTCGTGCGCCAGCCCCGGCCTCTACTTCGAGGTCAGCCCCAGCCAGGGCATCTCGACCGCCATGACCGCCCTGTTCAAGCGCATCGTGTCGGTTGTGAGGATTAACGCGTAAGCGATTGTCTTTATAAATTTTCTTATACTTCCTCGCCCGGCGGCGGGTGTCGTCTCCCCACGGCCCGGAGGCCTTACCCCGCCGCCAGCGGCTTCTTCAGAAAATACTTTATGTGGCCGGGCGGATAGTCTTCGATCTGCCCGCAGACGCCATAGCCCTGCTTTTCATAGAAGTCCCGCGCCTGGAAGCTGTAGGTCTCGAGGGCCACACCCACCGCGCCGTGCCGCAGCGCATGCGCTTCGATAGCCGCCACAAGCCCGCGACCATGTCCCTGCCCCCGCAGCGAAGACGACACCCACAGCGCGGTGACCTGCAACCAGCGTCCCCATACGAACCCGAGGGCGCCACCGTGGATATCGCCATGCGCGCTCCGCAGGACGACATTCACCGGCGCGTAGTCCCCAAGCCCCGTCGCCGCGACGTTGAACATGTCGACGCCTTCGGTGATAAAGCGTCGCGTGTCCGCGTCGGCGAACGGCTCGTATGCTATCGTGATGTCGGTCATGGATGCCTCTTTTCCAGGCACTACGCCCGCGAAACCGGTCCGGTTACATCAGAAATATATTTCCTTCTTACCGGAAATCGTTCAGGTTTTCGCCATGGCGTCCAAGACCACCCTGAATCACAAGAACCTCGAAGCGCTGGGCGCCGAACGGCTGGCGGAACTGCTGATCGACATCTCGACCGGCAATGCCAATGCCAAACGCCGCCTGCGCATGGAGCTGGCGGCGGCGGAAAGCCCCGACAAGCTGGTCGTCGAGATCCAGAAGCGCCTGACGTCCATCAACAATGCCTCGACCGGCATAGGCTGGCGCACGCTCAAGGCCTTCATCGCCGACCTAGAAACGCAGCGCAGCCTGATCGCCACCCGCGTCGCCCCCGCCGCCCCGGCCGAGGCGTGGGAGCTGATCGCGCAACTGGCCGCCATGGGCGACGCGACCCTTGCCCGCGCCACCGACATGTCGGGTGAGCTGATCGCGGTCTTTCACCGCGCCGCGCTCGACATGGCCGCCATCGCCGAAGCCGCCAATCCCGCGCCCGAGGCCGTCACCAGACGCGTGCTCGACGCCGTGTCGTTCAACGGCTACGGCCAGAACGACGGCCTGATCACGGCGCTGGCTCCGCGCCTTGGGCCGTCTGGCCTGATGCAGCTCCAGGACGCCCTGCTGTCCGGCAAGACGCCCGAACGCACGGCCGCACCCGCGACCCGCCGTGTCTCGCGCTGGCGGAAACGCAAGCTCGAACGCGCCGTCGCGCGGAGGCGGTCGCGCGCCGAAACCATCTCGGCCGCCCTGATGGAGATCGCCGACGCCCTTAACGACCCCGACGCCTGGATGGCGCTGCAATCGGACCTGCGCCACCCCGATGTCGCCGCCGGCGCGGCGGATCGCCTGGTCGCCGCCAACCGCGCCGAAGAGGCCCTGGCCCTGCTCGACCGCGTCCGTCCCTCGGCGCGCGAGCTGCGCCCGGAAAACTGGCAAGCGGCGCACATCCGCACGCTCGAAGCCCTGGGGCGCGGCGGCGACGCGCAGGCCTTCCGGCTCAAGGCCTTCCACGACACGCTCGACCCCGAGCCCTTGCGCGCCTATCTGAAGCGCCTGCCCGACTTCGACGACATCGAGGCCGAAGACGCCGCGCTCGATTACGCCGTCACCTTCACAGATGCGCATAAGGCCCTGGATTTCCTGGTGTCCTGGCCGTCGCTCGACCGCGCCGCGCGGCTCGTCACGACGCGCATCAACAGCCTGGACGGCAATGACGAGGACCTGCTGCCCGAGGCCGCCGAAAAGCTGCTGGCCAAGTATCCGCTGGCCGCCACCCTGCTCCTGCGCAAGCTGATCGACGCGACGCTCATCAATTCGCGCTCGGTGGCTTACGAGCAGGCGGCCCAGGCCCTGTCGGAATGCCGCCGCCTGTCCGCCTTCGTCACCGACTGGCAGGGCTTCCCGGACCACGCCGAATACGAAGGCGCCTTACGCGCCGCCCACCCGCGCAAGATCGACTTCTGGGAAGCGGCGGCGGCCTGAACCCTATTGGCACCACAGTTCGGTGCGCACCAGATGCGGCCGGAGGCACGTCTTTTCCGGCAGCGGCAGGGACTGGCCGGGCTTCCACATCCCCAGACGCTTCTGGATGTTGGGCATTTCGGAATCGATGACTGCCAAAGGGTTGCCGTCGCCATAGGCCGTGGCGCTGCGATAGCGCAGGACCGGCGCATAGACGCCCGCGCCGGACAGCCGGTTGACCACCACCCAGAAGGCGTAGGGCTTGTCCTGCGTGGGCTCGGCCACGATGATGTCGCCCTGAAGCGGCCCCGAGGCCACGAACCGGATGTCCTCGTTGTTGTTGTGGCCGGTGACGTGGTCGTAGGCCGTGACGAAGGCGTCCCTGGCCGCATCGTACAGCAGGAACTGGAACCGGATGCCCTGGTTGCCGTCGATGCTGTAGGTCGTGGCCGTCCGCACCTGCAGGACCGGCCGCGCCGTGGCGCCCGGCAGGTGCTGGATGGCCGAGGCCGCGAAATGCGCCTGGGCGTAGATATCGTCGGCCGTCGTGTCGCGGAACCTGCCCGTCACGTCCGGATCGCAGTGCCGGCCCCGGTCGCGGCTGAGGCAGAGGGTCACCGTACCCGGCACCTTTTCGTCCAGCCCGGCGGGATCGGCGACCTCGGGCCCCTGCGACGCCGTCAGCGTCCAGGGCGAACGGGTATGAAACGGCCCCGACAGGTCGAGGGACGAAACCTGCGCCGCCGCCGTCAGCGCGGCCATAAGAACGATCGCGATCATGGTCACTCCTGTTTCGGGGGCGGACACCGGACAGCGGGCGTCAGCCGGATATTGCGCCAGCCGATTTTCATTTTCCGAACCTTGTCCGTACCATAGGTTCCAATGCTGACCTTGCCTTTGAAGGTGGCTGGCACATAGACGCTGGCGCCCTCATGGCCCTCGTCCGCGCGCCGGATGCCGCCTTCGGTGTCGAGCAGGACCAGCCCGTCGAGTTCATCCAGCCGCGTGCGGTCAAGCCAGGTGACGCCCAGGCTTCCTTCGCCCTTGATAAGGCCGCTGGGATCGGCGCTGCTGCCGGCATCGATCGACCAGCCCGGCGGAAAGTGGCAGACCGCCACCATGCGCACGCCCCAGGTATCGATCGAAAACCCGTCGACGAATTCGTTTTTTCCGATCGTCAGCCCGGTAATCGACGCCAGATACAGGGTCGGATGCCGCGGGGGCGCGGCGGCAAGGCCCGGTCCGGCGGCAAGGCCGTAAGCGGCGGCGCATGCAATCCATAAGCTGCGGACCATGACTGTCGCCCCCCGTTCGGGCCGCAGCATATCCTTGTCCCGGTTTGCAATCAACGCTTTGGACACGCACCGACTGTATCCGATAGCCGCCGCCGTGCCCGCGCGTTACAAGACCGTCACGAAAGCCTGACACACTGACGCGGCCATTTTCCCCGGGGGCAGGATTGAAGGACAAGGCGGCGATACTGGATCTGAGGCGACGGCGCCTGCGCGAAAAAGGCGTGCCCGAAGCCTTTGTCGAGGCGCTGGCTCATTGGCGGCTGGAGCCCCTGCCCGTCGGCAGCCTGCTCTTCGGCGTGCTGTATTACGTGGCGGCCCTGACGATCGGCTTCCTGTCGCTCTTCGGCAGCTGCGACTTTGTCTATGCCCGCCTCTACCGGGGTTTGGTGGACAAAAGCACCCTGTTCGGCACAGCCCTTGTCTTCCCCATGGCGATGTGGAGCCTGGTCCTTACCGTCATCTTCCTCCCGCTGCTGGCGGGCCGCCTCGTGGCCGCGCTTACGCCCAGGGCCGCCGAAGCCCGCTCGCGCCGCGCCTTCGTCGCCGAGATGCTGCTGGCGGACGGCATGCCCGGCCATCCGCGCATGACCCGGCCGCGCATCGCGGCCCGTGGCGGCGCGGAAAGCGCCGAGGCCTATCTCGACGCCCTGATTCCGCCGTCCAGGGGGCGCGCCGTCGTGCGATGGGCCGATATCGGCATCCCTGTCACCCTGCTCCTGCTGGGCCTGGCGCGCTATGACTACTGGTCGCTCGACGGTACGCGCCTCACGATGATGAGCCTGGGCACGCCCTCGGTCTACGACCTCTCACAGGCCACCCGGGTCAATGTCGCCTGCACCTACGCCCGCGACGCGGAATTCGGCAACGGCACGCCGCATATCAACTACAACCTCTATATCGGCAAGGGGCCGATCGACCTGATGGTGCAGCACGACGTGGTCAACCACCTGACGACCCCCGACGCCGTGCTGGACCGCCTGATGCCGGTGGACAGCTGGCTGCGCGCCCACCATGTGCCGGTCAACCGCATCAGCCTGCCGGATCTCGATCCGGCCGGCCGGGCCTGCGTCAGGGACCTGCTCAACCAGGCGCCGCCAGCCCGCGAGGCGCGCCTGCGCCGGCTGCTGTTCGAACATCCCGATACCGCTATCTAGGCCGGAAGACGGTCGCGACGATATCGTCCTTTTGCACATCCGGCCGCGCCGCAGCCGCATATTACCGCCTTGAAACCGCCGCCGAACCGTGGTCAACGGTAACCGTCAACCCGCTGACACGATTGTGGGCCATGATGGCGCGGGCGCGTATTCCGCCCGGGTCAAAGCCTTACGCCGGGCTTTAAAAGTTTTTCCCAAGCGTATGATTTTCATATTTATTTCTAAAGGATTCGAAATGCGACGCCGCATGACCTTCCCCGCCCTCGCCTGCCTTGCTATCGTCCTGGCGCCGGTCCTGGCCCACGCCCAGACGGTGCCAGCCAAACCCGGCCTGTGGGCCTCGGCCAGCCAGGCCGTGCTCAACGGCAAGACCCTGCCGACCATTTTCGACATCCACGGTGTTCCCGAAGCGAAGAAAACCCAGTTGCGCCAGGCCATGGCGCAAGCCGGCCTGCCCGCCGGCTGGAACCCGTCGCTGACCTGTGAGACCGCGACCAGGATCGACCTGCAAACCATCCTCGGCCAGATGAAGGCCGAGGGCTGCACGCCGGAAGTCACCTCCAACTCCGGCAGCCGCATCACCGGCAAGGTGACGTGCGCGTCGGGCCCGACCACCGGCACCGGCACGGTCGAGGTCTCCGGCATCGGCAGCGCCCAGGTCACCTACGTGCTGAACATGACGGGGACGATCAGCGGCGCGCCCATGACCTACAAGGCGACGACCGTCAGCAAGTTCATCGGTTCGGACTGCTCCCAGCTTCCGCCCGGCGTCGACGCCGACATGCTGAGCGGCCAATAGACGCAACGCCGGCCCGGGCTGTTGCGACCCCGGGCCGGCCGTTTCCGTAACCCCGCACAATGGCAACTTCAGGATGTCCCGCGCGGGCGTGACGTGCAGCGTTCCCGCAGAAATATTCACCAAAACACTCATGCTTGCATCAACGGAAAAATTATTGCAGGTTCCGCGTTTCCTTGGGGCCTTAAAATTGTGTCAGCCGATAATTTTCATTCGCGCATCAAAACCTTAGCTCAAGATTGGTTTGACAACCCTCTGCAGAAATTTGGTTTTACGACAATCGGATTATTTTCGAATACCGCCACGGGTTCGTGCCGGGTGTCGTTTGGCGAAAACAATATCGGTTACATAAAGCCCAATACGCAATCGGGAGATTCGCGAAATCTACTCGTAGCGCGGGAAAAAATTGCCGCCGATCTCGCGCATGCTCTTGGGTTTCCTGTTGCGCCTGTCGTTATACGCATGCCGACCGGCGACCGGTGGAATCACCCCATGGCGCTGTCCCTGTCGTGCCTTCAGTCGCCGAGGCCGTGGAATCCCGACGATGCTGATTTGGCAAAAATGGCCGTGGCGGATTTGGAAAGACTCAGAATATTCTGGTCGTGGATCGGAGATGTCGATCACAACGGTAATCGCGGCAATCTTCTTTACGAACGGACCGGAAGCACGTGTAGGGTGATTGCTATAGACCATGCTCGCTCTATGTGTCATAGCTGCGACCAGTATAATCCGGATCGTGTGGGGATGTGCATGGGGTACGCCACCGCCGAACTGGAAGGGGCAGCTGAAGCACGAGCCTGCGCAGCCAAACTTATTTTGGACGCCGGAATGCGGTATGCGGACCTGGTTGTTCACAGGCTTGATACTATCTTAACCCCCGAGGCGCAAATACGTATTATGGGAATACTTGAAGGCAGGCTAGAATTACTGCCGGCATGGGCGGCATAGGCCGGAGATGCGACGATGATGAATTTTTTCGGTACGCAATGGCGGATAGAATATCGCGCCGACATGAGATTGGCAGACTCGCCGCTTATTTCTCTCGGTGTGCTTTATGAGGCAGCCTGGCCCGCGCACGAGGCGCGGTGGCTGGGACTGGCCTTCAGACGGGATTTATACCCGCTGGAGACCGATTGTATCAATTACGATACATGGCCGGAACTTAAAGAGCCCGAGGTTTTCATGCGCCGGCTGTTCGATCAGTGTTGGCAGGCCGGAGAAAAAACCGAACTCGGCACCGACGTCATAGCGGAATCATATCCCGCCTACAGTGCCATGCATTTCACGCGGGAACGGGCTTCTGTCGACGTGTCGAGCTTTGACCCGCACAACACGTTCTTGCATCTGACCGAATATTTGTCTGAGCTGAAGCTGACTTTAAAGCCGACACTCTCGGCGCCGGTCTATCCGTTTGCAGCCAGGCCAGGGCGAAAAGATGAAGTCCTGTCGCCTGTCGGCGAAGAAATGCGCTCACGCGCGGCCTAAGTCTCCACGATCGTAACCGCTATCGGTTAGTGAAAAGCAATAAGGCCCTCGACACATGTTCGAGGGCCTTATTATTTGCAATAACGCATTGTATATACGCGAACAGGGTTCAACACGCCGAAAGGATTGAAGATTTCGGCGCTTAGCCCGAATGCCGGGCCTAGCAACTCACGGCTTCGGCTTGTCCGGAGTCGCCGCCGCCTTGGCCTTGGCGTCGGTCTTGTCCTTATCCTGCATGTCCTTCAGCCGCTGCGCCTGCTTGTCCATCACCGGAACGCCCAGGTCCTGGCGCAGGGCGTCCGGTTGTACGGCTCCTGGGTCCAGTCCTGGCCGTTCTGCTTGCCGAATTGGGTGCCGAAAATCTGCGGCTGCTTTTCCGCCATCAGGTAGCGGTCGAGCGTCGCCGCCGCGATCCACGTCGCCTCACCCTGCCCCCGCGCCACCGCCACCGTCGCCAGCACGTGGGCCAGCATGTAGTCTTCGGGGGTGCTCCCATGCTGGAAGACAAAGGCAGCGTGCAGGAAGTCGTCGCCGCTTTGCAGCGCCCCGGCCTTCAACAGTTCGGCGGTCTGCTGCCGGCGCTGGGCGTCGTCGGCGCCGATCTTCGCCCAGTCGCCCGCCATGCCGTTCTTGCGCGCGTCCTGGTCGGCCTTGAAGATGGCCGACATCTCGGCATTGTCCGACCGGATGGTCTGCGCCGCATAGGTCTTGGCCGGGTCCCAGTGGTCGGCCGCCGTGCCTTCCGCTTCGCGCACCAGCGTCACCGCGCCGACATTGAAATTGACATAGCTTTCCGTGGCGTGGCCGGCATCGACGGGCGTGATGTCGAAGACGTCGGGGCGGGAATGCGGCTCAGGGTCGTCGAAGGTCAGTTCAAGCCCGCCGCCCTTTTCGACGACCGTCATGGCTGGCCGTCGGACGACGGCATCCTTCATCTTGAAAAAGTTGGCGCCATCCGTGCGCAGGGTTTCAGGGCGCACCCAGATGGCCTCCCACCCCTTCGCCGTCCTGCCGATGACGAAGCGGTAGATGGGCGTGCCCTCGCCGGATTTGAGCACCCAGGCACCGGACGGGTCGGCCGCTGCCACCGGTGTCGCAAACGCCAGCGCAAGCGCCGAAATCGCCGTGATGAATTTCATGATAAGTCCCCTGTTCGCTGGAAGCACAGCGTTATACGAACGGGAACAAGACCGATTTAAGGCTGTATCGCGGTCGAAATTCGCCCGGTCAATGTCACCGCGGGTTGTTTTATTTGCCGTCCCCCGGCCACAGCGGCACATCCATGGCGGACTTCACATAGGGCAGTTTGTCCTTCATCAACCCGAACACGTCGCCGCTGCGCATCTCCAGCACGTCGGCGCCGGACAGGGTCTGCGCCGGGCTTATGCACTCCGTCCCCTCGAACTCGCCGGTCACGGTGTTGCGGGCGTTGAAATAGTGGAAGCAGGCCTTGGTCTTGCCGTCCATGACGCGGATGCCCCATATGCCCTTGACCACGGCGTGGTTCTTGGGGAACCACATGCGGTCGCTGCCGTCGGCCGCCGAATATTCGACGAAGACGCCGTATCCCGCCTGGTAGAAGATCTTGGTCTTGTCGGCCACGTTGGCGGTCAGGGCCGCGCGGACATCGGCGTCGGACATAGCCGCGACCACCGCCTGTTCGTCGAACTGCTTCTGCCGCGACGCTTCGGCAAAGGCCTTCGCGTCCGCGTCACTCAAGGTTTTCGCGCCGTCGCCCGCGAAGGCGACCTGCGGCAAAAGGCACAGCACGAAGGCTGCAAGCAGGCGTTTCATGAAAAAGTCCCCCGTAGACACTGGCCATTCATAGCGCCGATCGGACGGCCGCCGCAACGGTCTTGTGGGCATTGCGCCCCCACGCCTCCGCAGGTACCATCGCCGGACCACGCCGGGGGGCCTTCATGACATCCGCCATCTTTCGTACCGCCTTGATCCTTGCGATGCTGGCCGCCGTGGCCGGCCCGCTCCATGCCGCCGAGCGCCATTACGGCACCTTCAGCCATGGCGCCGTTGACATGTGGTCCTCCGTCGCCGGCACGAACCGAACGGCCACCTTTACCAGTCCCGACAAGACCTGGACCGTAGCCCTCAGCGGCGCCGACACGGACGCGGTGAATGTCCGCGTCAGGGGCCGGCTTGGGCGGCTGGATATCGCCACGGCCGACTTCGTCGACGCCGAACTGGTGTGGGCGCCCGACAGCTCCGGCGCCTTCTTCACCGGCAGCGAAGGCGGCGCCGTCGGACAATTCAACCTCCATGTCATCCGCCGGCGCAACGGCCGTCTGACCGAAACCGACCTGTCGCCGCTGGTCCGCAAAGCCTTCGGTCACCCCGTACGCTGCTTCAGCCCGGAAGATCCCAATGTTGGCGGCATCCGCTGGCTTGGCCCGCGCCGCGTGCTGGTCGCAGCCGAAATCCCGCCGCACAGCAACTGCGACAACATGGGGACGTTCAGGGCCTATATCGTCGACCTCGATCGCATGAAGGTCGTCCGAAGCTACGATCAGCTTACGACCAAGCGACTGTTTGGTTCGTCGATCGGTCAGGAGTTGAAAGGCGCCGACGACAGCTGCATTCGCCAGCCAGCCTCATGCTGGGTTCCGCAGTTGCACCAGCGCAAATCGCGTCCGTCGTCATGATCCCGGGACGTGCGCGAAAACTGACGGTGCCCATGGCGGTAGCCGTAAGCCTCGGCGCGCCGCTGGCGGGCTAAACCGCCGTGCCGGGTTTTTTGTACGGCGCCCCGCGTCTCCCTTTTCCGTGCCCGCAGTCCACCGGGTCGACAGAAGGCCATCGCCGCAGTACAGTCACGCGATCATCGGGGGGAACCATGACACGCAAGACCTGGGCGGCCATCGCCGTCTTCATCGCAGCCATCATGGCCCTGGCGGGTTTCGCCGGGCTGGGCGACAATTACGACACCCGCCAGCCCATCTACGCCCTTGTCGGCCACTTCGTGCCGAAAGACCAGCACGACCGCGCCGAAGCCTATGTCGCCGCCATGCAGCGCCAGGACCTTGCGACACTGAAGGCGATGAGCGACCCCGCCGTCCTGAACGCCGACTTCTACGCCTCCGTACCAAAGATCGCCGCCTACCTGCCGGCGGTTCGTCCGGTATCGACCGGCGCCATCCAGTACAATGTCACCGCCGCCTCGGACGGCCGACGCACGGCCGTGCTGACGATCAACCACGTCTATCCGAACGGCGGAGTCGTCTTCACCACCGTTGTCTTCAACCTGGTGAACAACAGGATCGAAGGCTTCCAGTTCCGCTCGCTGTCGCCCGCCGACGTGCACGCCCTGCGCTTCGATCCGCTGCACGCCAACGCGGCGCAGGCCGGGTTGCTGGCCGCCGCCCTTGCCCTGATCGCCTTTACGCTGGTTACGCTTTATCGCTGCCTCAGCCTGCCGGGCATACGCTTCAAATGGTTGTGGTTCATCTTCATCATGGCGGGCGTCTGCAGCCTTCGCTTCAACTGGATGACGCAAGCCTATGTTTTTACGCCAATCTACATCCATTGGGGCGCGGGCGGCGTCTACCAGGCCCTGTTCGAGCCCGCCACCGTCTATCTCAGCCTGCCCCTGGGCGCGATCCTGTTCTGGGCGACCGGCAAGGGCAAGGCGCCGGTAAAGGCAGGCTGATCAGGCCTTCAATTCTGCCCGCACCTGCTCGAGCATCCGTCCCAGCCGGTTTTCACCGCTGCCGTCAGCGCCGATGCCCCAATAATAGTCGCCGGGCGCGGCCTCGGCCAGGTCTTCCTCACCCGTTCCAAGCAACAACTCCGCCAAGACCTTGTGCGTGCTGAATTTTTTCCGCACTGCGGCCAGCATGACATCATTGCGGATATCGTCCCAACCCGCGCGGATCGGCACGTCCCGCGTCCGGCCCAGGGCTTTGGCGTCCTTTGGCGTCGACGCTTTACGGATCCGCTCGCGCCACGCCGCGTCGTCGAACTTCTGCGCCTGGAAATAGTGCTCGACTGTCTTCCACCACACGCCGTCCATCTCGATGCCGAAGGGCGCGAAATTGGAAAACTCGGCAAAGGCGTCGGTCTGCGAATAGAAGTAGACGGTCATGGCGTCTTTTGCCTGATTGAACACAGGCCGGCAAGCGGTTGCCAGCCGCCGCCCGACACGGTATCGGCATCCCATGCGTACCGTTTCCCGCCTTCAGGCCGACCTTCTCCTGCTTCTGACCGCCGCCATCTGGGGCCTCGCCTTCGTCGCCCAGAAATCGGGCCTCGACGGCATGGGACCGTTCGGCTTCGTCGGCGCGCGCTTCCTGCTGTCAACGATTGTCGTCCTGCCGCTGGCCTGGCGCGAATGGAAGGGCCGCGCCGGCCTCCCCGCCATGACGCCAAAGGACTGGGGCCTGATGGGCCTGCTGTCCCTGGCCTTCTTCGCCGGCGCCTATCTGCAGCAGGCCGGCATGGTCACGGCCAGCGTCACCAATGCCGGCTTCCTCACCGCCCTCTATGTCGTCTTCGTGCCCGTCATCGGACTGTTCGTCTTCCGCCACCGCCAGTCAATCATTGTCTGGCCGGCCTGCGCCATTGCGATCGCCGGGGTGTGGCTGCTCAATGGCGGGCGGCTCGACCACCTGTCGATGGGCGACGCCCTCGTCATCGGCTGCGCCGCCGCCTTCGGGCTCCAGATCAATCTGATGGGCATCGTGGTGCGGCAGTCCGCCCGCCCCTTCACCATCTGCGTGGCGCAGAACGCCGTCACCGCCGTGGCGGCGCTGGCGCTCGCGGGCCTGCACGAGCACATCACCGTGGCCGGCATCCAGTCCAGCCTTGTCCCGATCCTCTACGCCGGCATCGTGTCGGGCGGCATCGGCTTCGCGCTCCAGGCCTTCGCGCAGCAGCACACGCCGTCGGCCGACGCCGCCATCATCATGTCGGGCGAGGCCCTGTTCGCAGCCCTGTCGGGCGCCGTCCTGCTGCATGAGCGGCTGGGCGCGATCAACTGGCTGGGTTGCGGGCTGATCTTCGCCGCCCTGCTGCTGGTAGAGTTGTATCCCTACGCGGTCAGGGCGTTCACCCGTCCGGCGAACTGACGCTACGCCAGATAAGCCCGCAAAGCCTCAGGCATCGACGCCACCGACCGCGACGGCGGGGCGTCGGCCCTGAGTAAGAGATAGACGTCCGCCGAGGCCAGCAGCGCCGCCCGGATCGCCCGCGCATCATGCCCGGCAATGGTTGATTGCAGCAGCCCCTCCGGATCGAGCCCATAGGCTTCGATCCGCCGCGTCCCCCGCTGCGAGCGCCCGGCCCGCCGGTGCAGCATCGGCCCCAGGACCTGCATCTGGAAAAAGCTCAGGAGGGACAGCGCCTCATGCAACTCGCCGCGCAGCACTTTCGCCGCACCGTAATGCAGCCACACCCACGCGCGCGCCTCGAACCAGTCGGCGTCACGGTCCGGCCATGCAATCCGCGCCGCGTCCAGCCGCGCCGTGATGGCGGTCTCATCGCGCGCCCACAGGACCAGGGGCCGTTCAACCATTGACGCCAGGTCGCCGGCCACGACGAACTTGAAATCGACGTGGAGCAGCGGCGGGCCGTACAGGCAGATCAGCAGGCGCGGCTCGCCCACATGTTCGCCCGTAAAGGCCGACAGCAAAACCCCATGCTTCGCGGCGAAGGCCTCGCGCGCCTCCATCAGGCCGGCATAGGCGTCGTCGCGTACGACCACGACGATATCGATGTCGGACTGTTCGTCGACGCCGCCGTGAACCAGGCTGCCGCCGGCCAGCAGGGCGTCGATCCGCCCGTCCGCCGGTATGGCGGCGCACAGGCGGTCGACAAAGGCCTGATGGTATGCGGGCAGGACGGCGGTCATGGCGTGAGGCTCCGGATCGGAGCCCGAACTTTACGGCTACCGTGGTGCGGCGGCAACTTTCTTCGACGACTGTCCGGCAGCCGCCTTGACCTCTTCGGGCTTGAAGGTGGCGCGGATGTTGACGAGCTGGTTCAACAGATCGAACCAGAACGGCGCGCCCAGCGTAATCGCATAAGCGGTGATCAGCCAGCCGGCGAACATCGAGATGAAGGCGATGCCAGCCTTGGTCTTGCTGGGATGGATCGACGGCTTCACCGTGTTCGGTTCAGCCGCGGTCTTTTTATTTGTGAAAAAGTCAGAAATTCTCCCGGGAACCGCCTTGATCTTGTCCCATACGGGCAGAAGGATATTCGCCACCCGCGGCTCGACGCCCTCACGCGTCCAGCCGATCGGCAACTTCATGTCGACCAGCTTTGCGTTGTAACACTGGATGTTGGCGACGTCCTTCGCCACGCCACTATCGTCGCCGGACTGGGCCGATGCCGAATCCGCCGTGGCGCCGTCACCGGGCGTGGGTTTGTCCTGTGGCTTCTGCCCATCCTTTGGCACGGGCTTGACGTCCGTCTTCGTATCGGACTTCGCGCCCGCACCATTGTCGCTCGCGCACCCGGTCTTGAGCTTGCCGATATCGCTTTTCGCGGCGCTCTCGGCTTCAGAAACGACCACCGCCCGCAGGGTGGCGTCGTTATATAGCGTCTGCGCGATGTGGACCGAATTGACGTTGAACACCGCGCAGGCGGCAAGCCCGCACCAGAACAGGATCCCCTGCTTGTGACGCTTGTACCAGCCCGTGGCGCGGTCCATGACGGCGTTGTACCAGTCTTCAAGCAAGGCCTGGACTTTCTGGATATCGGCCTCGGCAGCCTTCGTGTCCGCCTGTGCCTGCCTCAGGCAGGCGACGACGGCGTCCCTGAATTTGCCGTTGGGCCAATTCGCTTCCACGCCGGAAACCATGTCGTCGATCGTGGCCGTGGCGTTTCCCTTCACCAGCTCCCGCAACATAACGACTATGGTCTGCGCGAAGGTGGAGGCTGGAATATAGGACGGCAAGCTTGCCTTTTGGCCCCGGAGGAATTTCAGATCGTCGGTTTTTTCCCCGCTTAAAAGATCGAACACCATGGTGATGTAGTTCCTGGCCTTGCGGACGAGGCTTTGCCCGTCCGCCGAAACCGGCACGGGATTGTTTCCGCGATACAGGGCGTAAACGAACGGATGATCGAAAAAGGCGTATAGCAAGGTAGCGGCGGACTTCGGGGACTGGGGCGCGGCGGCGGCACCTTGCGCTGGCGCCGGCTTCAGCGCGGCCGGAAGCACGGCCTTGCCCGCGCTGTCCATCTGCCGGTTCGATAGTTGCTTCGTCTGGTCCTGCGGGTCGGCCATCTTGTCAGCAAGCACAGCCCCGAACATTTCCTGCAAGGCCTTGAGACAATAGCGGCCCCGCGATTTCAGCTGCCCTTCGATGACCTCGGAAACCGTGGTCGCCAGAAGGCTGAGCACGACGTAGATGAAGACGAGCCCGATCGCCACGTCCAGGATGTTGGAAAACCCCATTTGTATCGCCCCTTTTGCCCGCCACACGGCGGTCTCGCCCCGAAAATCCGGTTGAACACCTGCTACTGAAGATTGATTTCAACGCGAAAGTGCCATGTTTGCGAGTGGAGTCAAGCCGTCGAATAACGCTGTCATCGCAAAACGGCCCGGAGCGGCGGGGCACGCCTCATTCGTAATCTCAGCTTCTGGCATTAACCAATTAACATGCCTGTATTTATACCTATCCTCTTAATCGGCGCCGGAAGGTGACGATGTCGCGCACGGTCGTCGGATGCAGGTTGAAGCGCCGCGCCAGCTTGCGGTAGCCGCCCTCGCCGTCCTCATAGGCGCGGCGGATCTCTTCCACCAGGTCGTTGGCCAGCGACGGCCGCGTACACGCGCCCGACACGACGTGGTCCTCGCCGCACCGCTTCCTGTAAGTCTTGCCGTCCTTGCCCTCGATGCGGAAGAACACGTATTCGCGGCGAAGTCTCTGTTTCGGCTTTTCGGTCGTCATGGCCGGGCCTCCCTGGCTGTTCGGATGGAAATGGATGCAAGCGCCTTCAGCGGCGTCAGCTTGCCGGCGGCATAGGCCGTGGCGGCGACAAGGCCGCCGCCGTCCCACCGGGCGGGGTCGAGATAGGACCGGGCAAAGTCCTCGCCCGCTTCGGCGACGACGGCGCGGCGCAGGTCCGGCGGTCCCGTCCAGGCTTTCAGCGCCACGGGCACGGCGCCGCCGGGGTCGGGATCCAGCCAGCCGGCCTCTTCCAGCCAGCGCGCGGCGTTGCGGACATGCCTGGGCTTGAAGCTGTCGGCGGGGTCGCGGACACGCGCCCGCCAATGCGCCTTCCAGCGCTCGAGCCCGGCCAGGATGACGCCGGGATCGGCCCCGGACGCGACAGCGCGGTCCCACACCGGCCGCGCCGCCATGACGCCGTCGGACTTGGGATAGGCCTTGACGAATGCCGCGAAGCCCTCGCGCGCCGTGAGGGAGACGTCAGTCTCCCGAACTGACTCTTTGACTACCTGACTCAGTTCGCCGTTCGTTGCCCCATTCGCTACAACGTCCGTCGAACGATCGTTGAGCGTTCGTTGCGGCAACAGTTGACGCCGCCGCGCCGAGGCCAGCCCCGACGCCCGCGCCTTGTCGCTCTTCCCGGCAATGGCCGTCAGGATTTCCGTACAGCGGGCATTGGTGATCGCCCCGTTTTCAATCCTGATCTTGCCCTTGCGCGCCAGTCCGGCCCTGACCGCCGGCCAGTCCGCGAAGGTCCGCGTCTGCTCGGCCATCGCGTCGTCGTCGTCGGGCAGCTCGCCGCCGCTGATGTACAGAAGGTCGATGATGCGGCGGTAGGCCAGCTCCTCCGCCACGGTCAGGAACTTCATGCCGTTCAGCGCGTCGGTGGGAAACCAGTCGACGCGGATCGCCCCCTTGGCCATCAGGCGGCTCCCGTCGTTTGGGGAGCCGTCTGGCGGGCGATCTCGGCCACGACGGCCAGGCCGCCATATTGCCGGATCAGGGCCTGAACGTGCTGGCCGATGCCGGTCGATCGCACCACGCGCACCGACCGCGCCTTGCCCGGCACCCTCTCGATAAAGCCCAGCCGCACCAGGGCGTGCACCGCCCGGTGGATCGAGGTCTTGCCCACGCCCATGGCGGCGGCGATCTCGGCATAGCTGGGGGCGATGTCGCCGCGGCTGAGATCCAGCACGGCATCCAGGCACCGGCGTTCGACGGGGGTCATCGGCGGATTCCCCTTGACGACTCACAAATATTCACGTTTTGTTCTCTTTGAAGTCAAAAAAGAAAGGCCTGGAAGACCCGCGCGAAATCGCGGCCCTGCCTGCCTTTTCAGGAAAACGGCCGGTCAGGGAGATTGACTCGGGCCGTTAATAATGGGTACACGAAGTACCCATTAATGTCAACACCAAACGTACCCATAAATGTGGGTACATATCGGACCATGAACACAGACGATTCCGCCCCGCCCCCGCTTCCGACCCAGGCCGACCGGCTGAAATGGGCGCGCGAACGCTTTTTCAAGTCCCCGCGCGAGGCGGCGCGCCAGCACGGCTGGAACGAGAATACCTACAAGAGCCACGAAGGCGGTATCCGCGGCAATGCCGGGCTGAAGCTCGACGTGCTGAGAAAATATGCCCGCGCCTTCCAGGTGCCGGCCGACTGGCTGGCCATGGTCGACCGTCCCGGTGCGAAACCGCCCTCTCCTGTCCCTGGCCCGGACGCAACCGCAGAAGCGAGTGAAACCGTGAAGACAAGCCATCTCCGCCTGGTGCGGCACGACCTCCGGCCCGAGGATTTCGACCTGCCGACCAGCGAGACGGTCGACGGCTGGGTCGAAATCCCGGAATACGATGTGCGCCTGTCGGCCGGCGGCGGCGCCCTGGTCGAAGGCGACCGGCGCCGGGGCACCTGGCGCTTCCCCAACGACTATGTGGCGCGTGAGCTGCGCGCCCATGCCCGGGGGCTGAGCATTGTCGAGGTCATCGGCGACAGCATGGAGCCCAAGCTTCTGCCCGGCGACCGCATCGCGGTCGACCACTCCGACACCAATCCGACGCCGCCGGGCATCTTCGCCCTGTGGGACGGTTTCGGCCTGGTGGTCAAGCACGTCCAGCGCATCCACGGTACGAACAAGGTGCTGCTTGTATCGGAAAACGCGGTCTACCCGCCGTACGAGGTGCTGATCGACGAGATCAAGATCATCGGCCGCATCAAGTCGGTGACGCGGGCGATGTAGGGACGGCACGAACAGAAACCTGTTGCGGCGCTGCCGGTTCGGGATCAATGTCGCTGGCAATACAAGGGGGGACATAATGCAATCCATCGTCATCGCCGCCATGCTGGCCGCTGCCGTTTCACCGTGGACCTATTCGGACGGGACCGCGCCGCAAGGCGCGTCCGCCGTTCAGACCTCCGCGCCGAAAGAGGGACAGGCGCCGCTGACCCTCAGGATTTCGGGTGGCGAAAGCCGTACGGTTGCCCTTGTGTCGGCCACGCCGCTGACCTTCTGTCATCCGCAATGTTTCGCACGGATACGCTGGAGCGCCGACAGCGTCACGCTGGTCGCGCTCGACGAAACCGCCGGCGGCGACGGCGCCACCGCCTATGTCGCCGCGCCGGTCATGACCCAGCCGATCCTGGACGGTTTCCGGAAGTCCGGTGCGATTCAGGTCGATTTCATGGGCGACACGACGCGCCAGGTCTATCGTTTCAGCTATGCCGGCCTCGACCTCGACCGCGTGAAGTGAGCCTGCCGTCCCCATTGCCCAATGCCGCCCCGCCATGCATAGTGCCGCCACGAAAGAGGACGGCATGACCGGGACAAAAGCGGCGAAAAGCCTGATCTACGCCAACCTGCTGCCGGGCGATCCGGCGCCACGCTTCGTGCAACGCGCCTCGACCAACCCGAACTTCGTCTTCGACACCGTCGCCGGGCGCTATGTCGTCCTGGCCTTCTTCAGTTCGTCCGAGGCCGAGGACGGCCGCGCCATGGCTGCCCAGATCCGCGCCCACCGCGCCCAGTTCGACGACCGCAGGGCCTGCGTCTTCGGCGTCACCAACGACCCCGCCGACGAAGCCCGCCTGCGCGACGCCCTGCCCGGCATCCGGTATTTCTGGGACGCCGACGGCAAGATCGGCCGGCTTTACGGCGCCCTGCCCCGCGACGTGCGCGCCGGACCGCGCCTGCGCAGCCAGTGGGTCGTACTCGACCCGACGATGCGCGTCCTGGCCGTCGCGCCGCTCGATGCCGCCGCCCCGTCGGCCGTGGCGCTCGACTGGCTGGCCGGCCTGCCCGCGCCGGAGCTGCACGCCGGTGTCGAGCTCCAGGCCCCCGTCCTCTATCTCTCCAATGTCTTCGAGCCCGCCCTGTGCCAGGATCTGATCGCCACCTACGAACGCAATGGCGGCGAATTCAGCGGCTTCATGCGCGAACGCGACGGCATGACGGTCGGCGTGCGCGACCCGTCGATGAAGAGCCGCTTCGACTACATGCTGAGCGAGGACGACCTGATCCGCCGCACCCAGGCGGCCGTCGTACGCCGGATCATCCCGGAAATCCTCAAGGTCCACCAGTTCGAAGTGACGCGCATGGAGCGCTACCTGGTCGGCTGCTATACGGCGGACGACGGCGGACATTTCCGCCCGCACCGCGACAACACGACCTCGGCGACGGCGCACCGGCGCTTTGCCGTGACGATCAATCTCAATGACGACTTCGACGGCGGCACCCTGTATTTTCCGGAATACGGCCCGCGCCAGTTCAAGCCGCCCCCCGGCGGCGCGGTCGTGTTTTCGTGCTCGCTGCTGCACGCCGTCTCGCCTGTCACGCGCGGACGGCGCTTCGCCTTCCTGCCGTTCCTCTACGACGACAAGGCGGCGGCCCTGCGCGAAGCCAATCTGGGCAAGCTGTCGCGCGACGAACCGCTAGACCTGCGATGACGCGGCAAGCCTAGACGTGCGCGGCCACGGCCGACAGCATGACCAGGACGGCCAGACCGAGGCCGGCGATGAACGGAACGCGATAAGCAACGCTGGACATGGCGATCTCCTTTTTGACATCGCCAATCTAGGCCACTCTGCTGACACTGCTCAGCGTATAGTCCCGTAAAGTCCGGCCCCGGACAGGCCCCGCTTTACGCATTTGTCCGTATTACGCCTGTCTCGTTTCCGGGATAGGCTGCCCGAAACCGCAAGGGAGACCACCATGGCCAGCCACTTCATCTGGTACGAACTGATGACCGGCGACCTCGACGCCGCCATCGCCTTCTACAGCCACGTCGTCGGCTGGGACGTCCGGCGGGGCGACAATCCCGGCATGGACTATCGCATGATCCATGCGGGCGAGACCGCCGTCGGCGGCATGATGGCCGCGCCGGATGCGGGCATGCCTTCGGCCTGGACCGGCTATGTCAATGTCGCCGACACGGACGCCGAGGTCGCCGCCTTCGAAGCCGCCGGCGGCAAGGTCTGCTGGCCGGCCAACACGCTGGAGGGCGTCGGCCGCATGGCCATGGTCGCCGATCCGCAGGGCGCGCTCATCTACGTCATGACGCCCGCCATGGGAGGCCAAAGCGACGCCTTCAGCAATGCCGGGGGCCATTGCGGCTGGAACGAATATCACGCCCGCGACTGGGAAGCGGCCTTCGCCTTCTATGCCGGGCGCCTGGGGTGGGAAAAGGACGTGGCCATGGATATGGGCCCCATGGGCACCTATCAGGTCTTCACCGCCGACGGCGTCCAGACCGGCGGCATGATGAACAATCCCCTCCCGCAGCCCGCCTGGCTGTTCTACTTCAACACCACCGACATCGACCAGGCGTCGGACCGCATCACCGGCAACGGCGGCGTCATCCAGCTGCCGCCCATGCAGGTTCCCGGCGGCCGCTGGGCGCTGGTGGCGCGCGATCCGCAGGGCGCCATGTTCGGGCTGCTGGGGACGCGGGCCTAGATTTTTCACCGCCGGGAGCTTGGTCCGGCCAGGATCAGCAGGACCAGCACGCCGTCTTATCGCACCGGAAATTTTATCGTCGCGATAAGGTCCGCCAGGCTTTTATTGGTGATCATCGATACGGCCTGGGCGGGCGACACCCAGACCAGGTCGCGCTGGCTGGCTTCGGGCCACAGGGTCAGCTGCCGTTCGACGCGCAGCCAGTAGACCTCGACCGAAAACGGCGACAGCGTCTCCTCGCCCTTGCGCGCCTTCTCGTAGGTGAAATGGCCGGCCAGGGTCTCGCCGACCTCGCCCAGCAGCCCGGCCTCCTCATAGGCTTCGCGCGCCGCGGATTCGGCGTTGGTCTTGCCCTCGATCGGCCAGCCCTTGGGGATGATCCACTGCCGGGTGCCGCGCGAGGTGACCAGCAACACTTCCGGCTCGCCGGCGCGCGACAGGCGGTACGGCAAGGCGCCGACCTGCACATATGAGGTATCCGCTCCAGGTTCCACGTCTTCGATCCGGGCGACGGGTCAGAACAGGTGCCGGAACACGAAGTACAGTGTCCCGGAGATGACGACGGTCGCGGGCAGGGTCAGCACCCATGCCAGGGCTATACCACGAATCGTTCCCCATTGCAGGCCGGCGCGATTGGCCGTCATGGTGCCCGCTATGCTGCCCGACAGGATATGCGTGGTCGACACCGGCAGGCCCAGGCGCTCGGCGGCGAAGATGGTCACGGCGGACACGATGCCGGCGGCGGCGCCCTGGTCGTAGGTCATCCTGGAATTGCCGATCTTTTCGCCGACCGTCACGACGATGCGCCGCCAGCCGACCATAGTCCCCAGGCCCAGCGCCAGCGCCGTGGCGACCTTGACCCAGTCGGGAATGTAGCGCGTCATGTCGTTGAGGGTCCCTTGCAGGCCGCCCAGCGCCTTGATCTCGGCGGCGGAGTAGCCCTTTGCGGGCTTGAGGATGCCCAGGGCCGTGTCGACCAGGTACATGTCGTTGCGCAGGCGCGGCATGCCGGCGGCCGGGACGCGTCCGAGCGAGCCGTGTTCGCGCAGGTCGGCCTTGATCCCGCCGGTCATGGCGGCCAGGCTGGCGAATTGTTGCGGCGTATCGATGCGGCGGGCGCGCACGGCGGCGTTGACCGTGGCGCGGGCGGCATCGGCGTCCGCAACCGTGACGCCCCGGGCGTGGGCGGCAAAAGCCGCCTGGCCGGCGTCGAGCGTCGCGGCATAGGCGGCCTGGCGGCTATCGGGCAGCGTGCGGTTCAGGGCGTAGGTCGCCGGCGCGACGCCGATCAGGATGATCATGATCAGCCCCATCCCCTTCTGGCCGTCATTGCCGCCGTGGGCGAACGACACGCCCGTGCAGGCGGCGATCAGGGTGGCGCGGATCAGCAAGGGCGGCGGCGCGGCGCCCGCCGGCGCTTCGTACAGTTTCGGATTGCGGACCAGCCCCTTCATGGCCAGCAGCAGCAGGCCCGCCGCCACGAAACCGAGCAGCGGCGAAAACACCAGGGCCTGGCCGATCTTGGCCGCCTGGCTCCAGTCGATGCCCGAGGTGGCGTTGACGACAGAGCTCATCAGCTGGTTGGCGATGCCGACGCCCATGATCGAGCCGATCAGGGCGTGCGACGACGAGTTGGGAATGCCCAGCGCCCAGGTGCCGAGGTTCCAGATGATGGCCGAGATCAAAAGCGCGAAGATCATGGCGTATCCCGCCGCCGTGCCGACCGCCAGGATCAGCTCGACCGGCAGCAGCATCACCAGACCGTAGGCGACCGCCCCGGTCGAGGCCATGACGCCCAGGAAGTTGAACAGGCCCGACCACACCACCGCCGTCAGCGGTTTCATGGAGTGGGTGTAGATGACGGTCGCCACCGCATTGGCCGTGTCGTGAAAGCCGTTGACGAACTCGAACCCGAAGGCGATCAGCAAGGCCAGGCCGAGGAACAGGAAGGCTCCCGCCGCGATCGGCTCACCCGCCGCCAGCGCGTCGCGATGGACGTTGAACCCGACATAGAACAGCCCCATGAGGATGGGCGCGCCGAACAGCACGGCCGGCACCCAGCCACGGGACTTTACGGGTTTCGGGGACGGACCGACCGCACGCGAGGTCGTATGTTCCGCGGAGGCGTCAAACATGGCAGTCTCATCGAGATCGCATAATACGCGACGAGGGGCGAAAGGTGCGCCTCTTTGACAGGTCCGGCGGCAAGAGTCGATCCGTTTGTGACACTTTTATGAAGGTGCGGCGGCGCGCCCAGGCCCGAACTTGACCGTGACGCCGTCCTCTGGCCTTCTGCAGGCCGGCTTTTGGGGAACGTCGCGCGCCGCCCATGCACAAGCGCGCGAACCTGACAGGGGGCATCATGGCGGCAGGCGAAAAAGCCCGGGCTTCGAGCGCGCGGGCCTGGATATTCATGTATGCCGGCATCCTCGCGGTCATGTTGATCATCGAAGGTCCGCTCCGTTCGATAAACCACGGCGGGCTGTTCTCGATGGTTCACGCTGTCGGCGCGGCCGGCTCCAGGACGCCGCGCGTGGACGTCGACGAGATGAGCCTGCTGTTCCCGCTCGTATGCCTGACCGGCTTGATCGGATGCGTGGCGGGCTGGGCGCTCAGGGTGAACATGGATACGCGCGTGGGCGGGCTGTTTATCGCCCTGGTCATCATGGGCGGCGCCTTTGTCCTGGACATCGCCTTCGGCGGCAAGGCGATCGACCGCTACATGGCGTCGCACGGCTACACCTACTGCACCGCCGACAATTATTCGACCGGACACGGCAAGGGCACCGCCTATTTCCGCGTCTATGCCCTCGATCCGGCAGGCTGTCCGGCGCCAGGCGGACAATAGCCTGCAAGCGCCCCGGAAGGTGTCGCCGGCCGCAGGGTGTCTTTTAAATCGGGTTGTCCGCGGCCGGCGCGGTCTTGCGGGACCGGCGCGCGGGCCTGGGCGCAGGGCCGGCCGGGATTGCCGCCACGGAGGCGGGCGGCGCCTGAACCTCCGTGACGTCCTGCGGCAGCAGGCCCGCGTCGAAAACCTCAAGCGCTATATTCTTGAAATTCTTCGCTTCGATCTGGATGAGCTGTATCTTGTTCTGGTCCTGGCTGGGCGCCGTCCGGTAAAAGCGGCCATCCTCGATCCTGACGACGAACCGCTCGCACTGGCTCAGGACCACCATGGCGATGGCCTTGTTGTCGTCGAAGGCGAAGTTTTCCAGGATGCCCTCGAACGCGACGAAAGCGCCGTCCTTTTCCATGGAGGTGACGACATAGGCCAGGATGAAGCCTTCCTTGCCCTGTCGCCTGTCAACGACCGCCTTGAGCCAGCCGAAGGTCGAGGCTTCCCGGAAATTCCGGACCCGCTTCAACTGGCTTACGCCCAGCGAAATCACGAACATCAATACGGGCGGCAGAAGCAGGACCACCAGCCACGAGCCGATCGCAAAGTCGCTTATCCCGGCGGGCGCCTTGCCGACCAGGATCACGCGGTAGACGTCCGGGTCGAAACCGGGCGTCCAGCACATCCTGGAGATCGCGCAAAACCAGGCCTGCGCGACATAGAGGCCGGCCATCAGTATGTGCCCCGCCAGGGCGCCGAACACGATGACGATCAGGCTGAGGGTGGATTGCGGCTTCTCGGGCGCCTGGGCCAGGAGATCGTTCTTTTCTCCGATGCGGAATCCGGCCCAAACCGCCAGTCCTGGTGAAATCAGCAACAGGACCAGGAAAAGCGTATAGCTGAAATTCATCCCGCCTTGCGGACTTTGCGTCCGGCAGCCTTGGGCGCCTCATGCGCGGCGGCGTCGTCCGCCTTGGGCTGGATGACATATTTTCCGTCGGTGAGCACCGAGGACTGACGCACCGCTTCCCAGCTACCGTAGTGGCTGTAGACATTGTTCGCGGTCCGGATCGACTCGGCGGTATTGACCTTCATGACGGTACTCCTGTCCCGAAAGGTAAGGCAGACTCCCGTAAAAAGCAAGGTGGACGGCCCGCAGGGTCTTTGCGTTCCCGCTATGGTGTCCAGCCCTGGCGCGGAAACAGGGTTGCCCTACCCTGCCCTAGCGCGGATCGACGAGCCTCAGATTCTGCCGGCACGGCAAGCAGAAGCCCAGCACGGTTTCGCTCCACATGACCGCCATGCCGCCATTGGCCCGGGCGACCAGGCTGCCTTCCGACACCGAGGTATCGGTAGGCGCCGCCACGCCGATGCTGGCGCCGACCGGATTGCCGGAGGCGTCCAGCACATCGATCCGGTAATCCGGCAGCTGCCGGCCCAGCGGCGACACCGTCACCGTCGACCACAGCACGGCGATACGGCCGGACGTCAGCACGGCCACGCTCCTGAACTGGCGCGTTTCCGAGGCTCCGCCCAGCGTCAGCAGCGACGTCGAAGGCGTCCCGTCGGCGGCGTAAAGGCGCAGCCGGACCTTGGTCGACATGTTCGTACCCGACGTGGTGGTGTTTTCGTTCCAGATCACCCCGAACCCGCCGCCCGGCAGGCCGAAGACCTGGCCGTCGCTCATGGGATTGGCTTGCGAGCCGGTGGCCACCGAAACGGGAGCGATGCGCGCCACACCGGTTTCGTCATAGGTCTGGACGTACAGGGTGAAGGGTGCGGTCGACGAGGAGCTGTAGCACTGGTCGCACCACGACACGACAAAGCCGCCATTGGCCAGGGGCGCGGCAGACCCGTCCGTATGATCGGTCGTCGAGGTGGCGGGAATGGCGAAATAGCTGCCGCCGGCGCCGGTCAGCGTATTGAAGACCTGGCCGTAAGGCGAAAAGTGCGATCCGGACGGCGACAGGGCGTCGTTGAAAACAGTCAGGAAGGTGTTGTTGCGCAGGGTGGCGAAGGTCTGCCTGCCGCCCTGGATCGCGATATTGAAATCGGTGCTGCCGGCGCTGCCGCCATAGGGCACCGTGCGGAAAACGAGATAGGCGGACGACATCGAGCTCTGGACCGCGACCAGCCCGCCGCCGGACAGCGGAACAAGGGTGCGCGTCCCCATGTAGAAGGTCGAGGTGTTCGCCGTCTGCAAGGATATGGGCGTCCCTACCGGTGCACTGTGGTCGTCATAGGCCTGGACCTGCAGGTTCCACTGGGCACCGCTCTTGACCATGGTGGGAACCATCAGGGTGCCGTCGGCAAGCACGACCGGCGCCGATATGGTCGGGGCCGATTCCGATGTCGACAGGCTGGACAACCCGATCGTGGCCTGCGCCGAATAGGAGGCGGCCGCCGTCGATGACGACGAGGACGAAGAGGAGGACGACGAACCACCCGGCGCGCCTCCCCCACCGCCGCCGCCGCAGCTCGAAAGCACCGTGGCCGCGGCCGCGGCCGCCACGGTCAGTATTCGTCCGGTCTTCAACGCACGCATGATGTCCCCCCAAGGCATAAACTCCGACTTTTGGCTACCACGACCACGGGGAGACTGCAACCGGACACCGGCGCCCCTCCTCTTTTCCAATGCGCCGCGCGCCATAGCCGCATGGAATATTGACGCAGGATCGCAGACCCTTCGCGCAGTCGCCGGGAGGCAACAAGGAGTCCTGTCATGACCGACACCCAAGATATCGAAAAGAAGTTCTGGAAGGCGCTGAAGTCCGACCGCACGGCGATGCTGAGCCTCGACGGCGTTCAGGGCGCACAGCCCATGACCGTGCTGACCGACCAGGACAAGAGCCCGCTGTGGATCTTCACGTCCAAGGAGACCGACCTGGTCCGCCAGCTCAGCCCCGGCCAGCCGGGCGCGCTGACCTTCGCCTCGAAGGGCCACGAGCTGTTCGCCAGCCTGCTGGGCCGTATCTGCGAGGACAATGACCGCGCCGTCATCGACCGCCTGTGGAACCCGTTCGTCGCCGCCTGGTACAAGGGCGGCAAGGAAGACCCGGAACTGGCCCTGCTGCGCTTCGATGTCGAAGACGCCAAGATCTGGGCCGACGCGTCGAGTCTCCTGGCGGGCGTCAAGATCCTGCTCGGGGCCGATCCCAAGAAGGATTACAAGGACAAGGTCGCAGAGGTTCACTTGTGAATCGAAAGCGCCCATTTTAATTGCGATACGCAATTCAAAACCGCTTGCAACTTGCACCTTGATATCAGGCCGGACATGTTTTGCGAATCGCAAGGCATCTCCGGTCTTTTCTTTAGCTTGGTGGGTTTACGGCTAACTTTTGGTTTTGGTCGCATATCTTGCTCCATAGCCGCATGCGTCTAATATGCCCGCTTTACCACTCTTGGGGTAGATTATGGGCGACAGCCACATTGAGCGAATTTGGAGCGAGGACCTATTCGGGCGCCGACAAGAAGCTGCGCAACTCGAGGCCTATATTGAAAGCATCGCCCAACAGGAAATGACACGCGTTAATGGCCGCGCGTACGTCATTGCCATCGACGCGCCTTACGGCGTTGGAAAAACCTTTTTCCTCAAATGCCTCGCCAAGCAACTAGAGCTTAATCATCCGACCGCATTCGTTGACGCCTGGGCCGACGATCTGCTCGATGAACCGCTCACCGCGCTTGCAGCAACACTGAAAACTGCACTCAAGCCCTATCTAAACAACGCCAACGTTGAAAAGAAATGGCAGAAATTCCTCAATACGGCGGGGCATTTAGCCAAAATCGCCGCTGTTGGCGCCGTTAAGCGCGGAGTCGGCATGTTCATCGGCGCAATGGCCGCGGATTTAATCCATGAGGAACTCATCGCGTCCGAGACCATTAAGGAGTCACTTGAAGATTCCCTGGAAGACCTTGGCAAAGACGCGCCTGACGGAGCCATAGAGGCCTTGAATCTCGCGCGAGGAGGAGCGCTAATGGCCGAACGGATTGAAAAATTTCAGTCCGGAAAGGCTGCTGTCGAGGGACGCCCCATTGGTCGTCGATACTCTTAGAACATTCATGGCAATATCGAGTTCGCAATTTTTTATTGTACCATACCTTTTCCCAACGCTTATGCAAAAGGTCTCTGGTCATTCATCTTGGGACTTCAAACTTCCGAAAGGGCGGATAAACACTCTACCTCCTAATATCTCATATTATTTCCCGAAGCCGTCAGGACCTACAGACCATATCACTCTTGCAAGTGCTTTACGTGGGATATCAACTTGGGGATCGGATGAAGCTGCTAGAAACTCGCCTAATGGTGACGGACATTTTCAGTTGCTGTCTCAACTTTACCGGCGCGTAGATTATAGAGATGCCGAAATTCTGCGCCTTTCAGATTATCACGGCGTCTTAGAATCCGTCGGTCGCTTTTCATAAGATGTCCTTATCTGGTATCCAGATGCCGGTCTTATAGCTGGTTCCGGGTGGCTTCATCATGACGCCGATCGTATTGCGCTGCAGGGTCCCCCCCCGTGACCGACTGACCTGGTTGGCGGACGCCAGCCTGCTCGCCATGATGTTCTGCGGCATCTTCGCCATCGTCCAGATCGGCGCCCCGACCCTGACGAGAATCATGGGCAGCCTGTGATTGCGAGGCGCATCCGGCCATTGCTCCCCGGCCGCAACCGCGATAGATTGCGGCCATTCCGGGGGGCTTCACCATGACACCGATCGTATTGCGCCGCAGGGTCACCACCCGTGACCGGCTGACCTGGCTGGCGGGCGCCGGCCTGCTCGCCATGATGTTCTGCGGCGTCTTCGCCATCGGCCAGATCGGCGACCCGACCCTGATGGGGATCATGGGCAGCCTGTGCCCGGCCTGCGGCTTCATCGCCCTGATCGTGCTCTGGCACGCCGCCTTCCACCCCGACCTGCAATGGACCATCGACGAAGACACGATCGCGGTCTGGCGCGGCACGGTCTTCGGCAAGCGCACCCTGTCGTGGCCCATGGCCGAGGTTGTCCGCGTCCGCATCCGCAGGATCGAGAAGGACGAATGGGCCGAGACCTATCGCGTCGAGCTGAAACTGGCTTCCGGCAAGCGCCTGAAGCTGCCGGCCTACAAGCGCCAGGGCCGCAGCGACGAAATCGCCGAACAGATCGAAACCTGGCGCGCCAGGGCATAGACGTCATGCACCGGCACAGCCTGCATATCATGGGCTTTGTCGCCGCCGTGGCGGTTTCGGCCGGCCCTGCCCTGGCCCGCCCGCATTATGCCGTCCACATCGAGCGCTGCTATACGGCCGACGGCGTGCTCAACCTTTCGGCCGATGCCGGCTTCATCTTTCGCGCCGGCCATGACATCTCGGTCGCGACCTACGGCGACTGGCCCGGCAACGTCTATCGCGCCATGGACAAGGCCCAGGCGGATACAGGCTCGCTGGAAGCCTGGGTGCGCGGAACCTTTACCGTCTGCCGCCTGCGCGAGACCGTACCGTTCAAACCCTGGCTGCATTATGCGATCATCCGGTCGGCGCGCCATCTCAGGACCGATCCTGAAGGTCCGCCTCACTGACAGCGGCGGCCGTTGCGTTCATAGTCGATGGACGCGAAGATGCCTTCGACCTCGTCGAGATAGAGATGCCCCGGCAGCCGCCCGACGCGCATCAGTTCGCGCGGCGTGGTGAACAGCGGCGCGGCGCCGTCCAGTTCGATGACGATCGGCCGGTCGGGCTCAAGGTCGCTCAGCCGGGTCTCGGATTTGCGCGCCGGAATTTCCGCCGGCGTGTTCAGGCACATTCTGTCCATGCGACACCTCTCTTTGTTCTTATTTTGTTCTCGTCGCAAAAGAGAGTCAAGCGGCGGAAGGCCGTATCCTGGCCCGCCGTCACAGCAAGGCCTTGAGCCCCGTCCATCCGACATAGAGGGCGACCAGGGCGATCAGGCCGCCCGACAGATAGGGCGCGCGGTTGGCCAGTTGCCCGAAACCCTTGAAGCGCTTAGACATATGACGGACGCTGACCGCCGCCAGCACGCCCGACGCCACCATGGTCAGGGCCAGGCCGATGCTGAAGCACAGGACCAGCGTCGCTCCCAGCGCGATGCGCTTGAGCTGCAAACACAACAGCAGCACGGTGATCGAGGCCGGACACGGGATCAGCCCGCCGGTCAGGCCGAACATGACGATCTGCGGCGTGGTCACCGCCCGTCCGGCGAAACGGCGCTCGATATCCTCGGCATGGGCGCGTTCGTGGGCGTCGGCATAGGGCTCGGCACCGGCAAAGCCCGCCTCGGGTTCGTGGTGATGATGGTGTTCGGCATAGGTCAGCGCATAGCTGTGGCTGTGATTGCCGTGGCCAAGGACCAGGGTCGCCTTGAAGTCATGCGGTTCGGGGATCGGAAGACCCGACTCGAGGAAGCCGTCCTTCTGCACGAAATGGAAGACCTGGCGCTTGCCGCCCTCGCGGACGGTTTCCACGGTCACGTCGTTCGACGCCCAGTCCGCACCGCTTTCGCGATACAGCCGGAAGTGCGGAGGTTGACCGTCCTCGAAAATCTCAAGACGCACCCAGCCGTGGCCGGTGTCGATGCGGCGGGTTTCGTCGTGGCCATGATCATGACCGTGATCGTGGCCATGATCGTGCCCGTGATGATGATGCCCGTGGCCGCCGCGGGCGTACGACCAGGTCCGCCACATCATCCACAGCGCCACGCCCAGCATGATCACGGCCGACACCACCTGGAAATAGGGCTCGATGGCCTCGCTGTTCCAGGTCTGCCCCATATAGAGCCCGCCCAGCGCGATCAGCCAGACGATGGCCGTATGCGACACGGTCGCCGACAAGCCCAGCAGCACCGCCTGCCATATCGTGCCGCGCACGGCGACGATGAAGGCCGCCATCATGGTCTTGGAGTGGCCGGGTTCCAGCCCGTGCAGCGCCCCAAGCAGGATCGCCGACGGAATGAACAGCCAGGCGTTGCCGGCGCCCTGTTGAAGGAGGTGCGCGAAGTCGTTCATCGGCTTATTTCTTCACATAGGTATGGATGACGTCGATCAGGGCTTCCTGGGCGTCGGCGTCGAGCGCGCCCGGATGCTTGAGGTGATCGACCAGATGATGGCGGATGTGGTGTTCGACCACTTCGCCCATCAGGCCGGAAATGGCGCCGCGCGCCCCGGCGATCAGGTGCATGATCTTTTCGCTGTCGGCCTCGGCCTCGAAGGCGCGCTCTATGGCGTCGACCTGGCCCCTGATGCGCCGGACGCGCGCCAGCATCTTCTGTTTTTCGGATTCGGCGTGTGACATGGCCCGAAAATAGGATACCCCCCTACCCTATGTCAATGCGCAATGCGATCACCAGTTTTCCGGCGCCAGTTTTCCGGCGCCAGCCTTCCGGCGCCATGGTCACGCGTCGCTGAGCAGCCGGCGCAGCACGGTTTCCAGTTGTTCGGGATTGAACGGCTTGGCGATATAGTCGTCCATGCCGGCCGCCAGGCAGCGTTCCCGGTCGCCGGTCATGGCATGCGCCGTCATGCCGACTATGGGCAGCCGGCGGCGGCCGGTTTCGCGCTCCAGCGCCCGCACCAGGCGCGTCGCCTCAAGCCCGTTGATGCCCGGCATCTGCACGTCCATCAGCACGGCGGCATAGGCGCCCGCCCGGATCCGCTCAAGCGCCTCGCGTCCATCGGCGGCGCTGTCGACCGTGTAGCCGAAGCTTTCCAGGAATGACTTCGCCACCAGCACATTGGGCTCATGGTCCTCGACCAGCAGCACGGCCTGGGCTTTCCGGCGGCCGACCGCGCCGGCGATGACGGCATCGACCGCCCCGGCGGGCGCCAGGGCCAGGCCCGGCGGCGCGGCGGTGAGCGGCAGGCTGAGCGTGAAGGTCGAGCCCCGGCCCTCGCGGCTGACCACGGTGATCGTCCCGCCCATCAGCTCGGCCAGGGTCTTCGAAATCGCCAGGCCCAGCCCGGTGCCGCCGAAGCGGCGGTTCACGCTGGAATCGGCCTGGGTGAACTTATGGAAGATGGTGTCGAGCTTGGCTGCCGGAATACCGATACCGGTATCGGTCACGGACATCCGCACCCTGTCGCCGGGGCCCGAGGCGATCGAGATATGCACCCCGCCGGTTTCGGTGAACTTGACCGCATTGGTGCACAGGTTGAGCACGATCTGGCGGATGCGCGACGGGTCGCCGACAAAGGTCCGGAACTCGACGCCGTCGCCCTCCCCCGTGAAGCTCAGGCCCTTTTCACGCACCCGCACCGCCGTCATCTCGGCGACCTCGCGCACCAGGGCCGCCAGGTTGAACGGGATGCGCTCCAGCTCGACCGAGCGCGCCTCGATCTTGGAGATATCCAGCAGGTCGTTGATCAGGGACAGCATGGCGTCGGCGCTGGATTGCAGGGTGGCGACGAACTGGCGCTGCTTCGGGTTCAGCTCGCTTTGCGCCAGCAGCGCCGACAGACCGACAATGGCGTTCATCGGCGTGCGGATTTCGTGGCTCATATTGGCCAGGAACTCACTCTTGGCGACGTTGGCGACCTCGGCGGCGTCGCGGGCGGCGGTCAGGTCGATCTCGGCGTGGCGGCGCTCGGTCACGTCCTGCACGATGCCGATCATCTGGCCGGGCCCCTTGCTCCTGCCGTCCGGCACGAACTGCGCCCGGCGCGCGATCCAGCGCACGGCGCCGTCGCTGGCCCGGCGGACGCGGTAGACGACGTCGCGTGGCGTATCGCCGGTGGCGCGGCGGCCGCGATCGGCGTGGATATGGCGGTCTTCGGCCAGGATCAGCGGCGCGATGTCGTCGGCCGACCAGACCGGCCGGGGGGCAACGCCGAAGATGCGGCAGAACTCATCCGTCACCATGATGTCGTTGCTGCCGGGCGCGATCGAGAACATGCCGATGCCGCCGGCCGTCTGCGCCAGTTCCAGCTGTTCCTTGGCGTAGCGCAACTCGACCTCGGCCTGCTTGCGCTCGGTGACGTCGTAGCCGCCGACAAAAATACCGGTGACCGCGCCGGCGGCGTCGCGGATGGGTGCGTACAGCAGGTCGATATGGCGCAGACCCGCCGCCAGCTCGACCGGCACGCCATAGGCCACATAGGGCTCGCCCGAGGCATAGACCTGGTCGAGCAGCTCGTAGAAACCCTGCCCGACCAGGTCCGGAAAAGCCTCGCGCACGCTCAGGCCCATCAGCGGCCGGTCGCCGGCCAGCGTTTCATAGGCCTGGTTGGCATAGATGAAGACGTGGTTCGGCCCGTCCAGCATGGCGACAAAGCCCGGCATCTGGTGCAGCATGGCCTGGAGCCGCCCGCGTTCCGCCTCCGCCCGCCGCTCGGCGCGCATGCGCAGCGTCGTTTCGGTGACGATGGCCAGCACGCCGCCCGGGCGCCCGTCGTCGGTCCATACCGGCGAATAGTCGATGTCGAACCACAGGGCCTCGAGCTGCCCGGTGCGGTTCAGCGACAGCGGCTGGTCCTTGTAGGTCAGCCGGCCGCCGTCGAGCCCGGTCTTCAGCACATGGCTGTTGAATTCGGCGACCTCGGGCCAGGCCTCGCGCACCGGCATGCCCAGGATTTCGGGATGGCGCGCGTCCGCGATGGCGGCATAGCCGTCGTTGTACAGCAGGAAACCGGCCTCGCCCCACAGCACCACCATGGGCACGTGCGACGACAGCAGGAAGCTCAATATGGTCTTGAGGCTCTGCGGCCAGGCGGCCAGGTCGCCCATCGGCGTGCCGGACCAGTCGCGCGCGGCAATCAACCGTCCGCAGTCTCCGCCCGACTGCGCTATGGCGGCGGCAAACGGGCCGGCGGCCGGCGACGGGTCAGAGTACGGCACGGTAACGCCTTGTCGAAGCCTTGAAGGTCATGATTGGCGCAGGTCCCCGGAAAGTCTGCGAGCGGCTGCATATGGATGACACAAGCCATAGGCCCAACCCGTATAAAGATTTGATTATGATTGTGCACGGGCTGTCAAGCGACGCCGGGGACGGCGCGGCCATTCTCCGCACATTCCGCGGAGAATAATGCCGCATTCTCCGTACCCACCCAAATGGGTACATTTTGCATTGACTAAGTTCGACACATAATGTACCCGTTTTGTTCATGGAGACCCGTAGCCATGAACGCCCTTACATTCCGTTTCAGAACCCCCGTCCCGCCCGGCCTCCGTATCGTAGACGCCGCCAGGGCCTTTGCCGGACACCCTTTCATCTCGTCGCCCGACCGCGCGGCCTGCTTCGACTGCGTCACCCTGGTCACCGCCCTGACCGGCCAGGACATCCCGGCGGACTGGGTACGGCACGGCGGCCGCCTGCCCTTCGTCGCCATCGGGCTTGAAGCCGCCGTCCCGGGCGACCTGCTGGTCCTGATGGACCGCGACCACTGGCTGATGGCCGTCCTGACCGAAGGCGACGGCATCGACGATCCCCGCGCGCGGATGTTCACCGTCCGCCGATGCCGCGCCGCCGCCGAGATGTGGCTGACGCCGGCCTTCCGCGAAACCCTGATCTCCGCCTACCGCTTACCTGTTGAAAGATAGACACATGGCCCACCATCACCCCCGCCAGCCGCTGCAACCCGGCTTCTACATGACCCGCGAAGGCGCCCGCGCCGAAGTCCTGGCCATCCGCACCAATTACGAAGGCCGCGACATCGCCGTCGGCTGCACCCATTCGGGCCGCGACGGCGCCATACTGGGCGCGATGGAATGGGACGCCGAAACCGGCCGCCACTGGTATCACGACGACAGCCGCAGCCCGACCGACATCATCGGTCCGTTGCGCGCGGCCTGAACTATTGCAAAAGGCCGCGATAGAAGTGCAGCAGCCGGCCGTCCGAAGCCTTGATGCGCGGCCAATGCGCGATCAGGGCCTCGGCGGTCCGCCAGTCGCGCTGCGAAAAGCCCGCCGCGGCGGTGTCGCGGGCAGCCCCCGCCTCGGCGCTGCCGTTGCGCGCCGCCAGGTCCAGCCACATCCAGGCGCCCACGGGATCGGGCAGCTCGACCAGGCCGTGCCAGGCCATGACGCCCAGCCGGTACTGCGCCTCGGCGTGTTCGGTCAGCGCCGCCCTTAAATAGTAGCGATAGGCGGTGGCCGGTTCGGCGCGCCGCCCCAGCCAGCCGCCTTCGTGAATGCGGCCCAGGCGCACGCAGGCGTCGATGCTGCCGGCATCGGCTTCGGCGCGAAGCTGGTCGTACAGCGACGGCGCGCCGTCAGCCTCCGGCGCGGCGGCGGACGCCGCGGGCATGAGCTTCGACAGGCGAACAAGCAGACGATCGTGGTGCATGGCCGTTAATCCAGTTTGGAGACGATGGCTTAACCTTGTCCTCTCCGAAGCAAGCGCCGTGCCAGGCCCGATTCAGCCTTGACGGCGCCGTCCGCGCCCGGCATGGCGCTACCCCATGACAGACTGGCTGATCGACCTCGAAAACTGCAGCGTCTTCCGCAACCGCACCATCCTCGACCGGGTGACGCTGAAGATCGCGCCGTTCCAGCACACGGCGATCATCGGCCCCAACGGTTCGGGAAAGTCGACCCTGATCCGGCTCCTGATGCGCGAACTCTACCCGTCGCGCGGCCAGGGCGAAGCGCCGGTCAACCGCTTCATGGGGCGCGACAGCTGGACGCAGACCGAGCTGCGCCAGGCGATCTCGCTGGTCTCGATGAAGTTCGCCGAACACCTGCTCGATGTCGGCACCCTGACCGCGTTCGACGCGGTGGCGTCGAGCGTCTTCGGCACCTACGGCTTCTTTCCGCGCGACGGCATGACGAACGAACAGCGCGACGCGACCGGTCATGCGCTGGCGCTGATGCACCTCGACGCCGTCGCCGATCAACCGTTGCAGCGCCTGTCGACCGGCCAGATGCGCAAGGTTCTGATCGCCCGCGCCATGGTGCTGAAACCGGCGCTGATCCTGCTCGATGAGCCGTCGCTGGGCCTTGACATCGCCGCCCAGGGCGAATTCCTCGACTATCTGACGCATGTGATGAAGACGGCGACCGTGGTCATGGTGACGCATCACCTCGAGGAAATCCTGCCGGGCATGAACACGATGGCCATGATCAAGGACGGCCGCATCTTCGCTTTCGGCGAGGCGGACACCCTGCTCACCGACCAAACCCTGACGGCCCTGTTCGACGTCCCCGTGACCATGCGGATTTCCGAAGGCGGAATCCGGACGATGACACGGCGATAGGTTGCGGACTCATCGATTTGCATCGATACTCCCGCACCTCCCCATGCGAAGCATGGAGAGGGGGACCGCACGAGCCGCGAATACGGTGAGATGTGGTGGTGGGGTTTCTTGCTTCCTTTTCGAAGCACCGGCGAGGCAAAGAACACAAGAAACCCCATCACCACCCTTCGCTATCGCTCCGGGCGGTCCCCTCCCCATTTTTCGCGAAAACGGGGACGGGCAATCCGGGGGAACAGCATGACCGAGTCCGAACAGCCGCAAACGCCGCCACGCAAATGGCGCATCTTCGCCGGCAGGCCCATCCTGTGGGGCGCGGTCAGCGGCTGGCTGCTGATCTTCATCCCGTACCTGGCCGCCCTGGCCCTGCACCGTGGCGACCTGAGCGTCCTGACCTACGGAAACCCTGTATGGAGCTATACGGTCGGCCTGATCCTGCTGATGCCGGCGGTGCAGGCCTTTGTCAGCGCGCTGAAATACGGTGCGGCAAAGCGATCCTGGATCGACGGCATCACCGCCGTCTTCTTCCTGTGGGTGCTCGACGTCCTGGCCGCGGCCATCATCCTGCGCGAAGGCGTCCTGTGCGTGATCATGGCCGCGCCCCTGCTGTGGGCCATCCTGGCCGTGGGCTATGTCATCGGCCGGGTGATCGTGCGCATCGCCGGCGCGGGCAAGGCCTCGGTCAGCCTGATGCCGCTGCTGGCCCTGGCGGCCTTCGCCGAAGCGTCCGGACCCGCCCCCAACGCGGCCTACGCCGTTTCCGACAGCGTGGTGGTGGCCGCGCCGCGGGACTATGTCTGGCGCTATGTCGTCGACTATCCCGACAATCCCACGCCGCCGAAATACTGGCTTTGGTCGATCGGCCTGCCCTATCCCACCCATTCGGTGGCGCCGGTGCAGGCGGTCGGGGCCCGCCGCGACTGCAAGTTCTCGGGCGGCCAGGCCTTCGAGGAACGCATCGCCGTGCTCGAGCCCGGCAAGCGCCTCGTCTTCGACATCACGAAACAGCCGCAAAATCCTGAAATCATTGGTCATATGACCGTGGATCGCGGGGAAATCGACCTGCTGCCCAATGCCGACGGCACGACCACCATCGTCGCCACCAGCTGGTACAGGCTGCATGTCCGCCCGGCCGGCTATTTCAACCTGTGGGCCGAAGACGTCACCCGCCGCATCCACGTCCGGGTGCTCGGCTACATGAAGACCCTGGCCGAACGCGATTACAGGGCCGCGAAGGGCAAGGCGTCCTGACGCCCCGCCCCTTTGTTGCGGACGCTTACGCCGCTCGCACGATGGTCTCGGCCTCGCTCGACGCCACCTGCATGTTCCTGGCCATGTCCTGCGACGTGGCGCTCTGCTGCTCGACGGCCGAGGCGGCGAAGACGATCTGGTGTTCGACGCTTTCGACCGTCTGGCCGATGGCGTCCAGCGCCGACACGACGTTTTCCGAGCTGGAGCGCACGGCGCTGATCTCGGCGGCGATCTGTTCGGTCGCCTTGCGCGCCTGGTTGGCCAGGTTCTTGACCTCTGTGGCGACGACGGCGAAGCCACGGCCTGCCTCGCCCGCCCGCGCCGACTCGATCGTGGCGTTGAGCGCCAGCAGATTGATCTGGCCGGTGATGTTGGTGATCATGTCGACGATGCCGTTCATCGCCACGGTGGCGTTGGCCAGGTCGCGGGCATTGGTGTTGGCGCGCGCCAGGCCCATCGTGGCTTCGGTAATCGAGCCCTTGGTCTGCGACACGGTGTCGGCGATCGAACGGCCGGTCACCGCCATCTCCTCGACCGCCGCCGACAGTTCCTGCAGCGAATGCGACAGTTCGGTGGTGCGGTTCAGCGCATTGCGGCGCGCCGTCACGTCGCTGGCGTATTTCACGACCTTGTACGGCTTGCCGTTGAGGCCGAGGATGGCGTTGTACGACGCCTGGATAAAGACGTCGCCGCCGTTTCTGGCCACGCGGCGGAATTCGCCGGCCACATAGTCGCCGCTGCGCAGACGCTCCCAGAATTCGGCATAGGCCGGGCTGTCGCGGTCTTCGGCGCGCAGGAACATCGAATGGTGGCGGCCGACGATATCGGCTTCGTTATAGCCCATGACGCCGAGGAAGTTGTCGTTGGCGCGCAGCACGCGGCCGTCCAGGTCGAATTCGATGACCGCCTGCGCCTTGGAAATGGCCTGGATCTGGCCGGAATAGTCGGCGTCCCTCAGCGCACGCTCGGTGACGTCGGTGGCGAACTTGACGATCTTCAGCGGATTGCCGTCATTGTCGAGGATGGGGTTGTAGGTCGCCTGGATGAATATCTCGCGCCCGCCCTTGGCGATGCGCTTGAACTGCGCCGAAAAGAATTCACCGTCGTTGAGGCGCTTCCAGAAGTCGCGATAGCCGGCGCTGTCCTTCTCCGCCGGATCGACGAACAGGCTGTGGTGGCGGCCGACGATCTCGTCCAGGCCGTAACCCATGGCGCCGAGAAAGTTGTCGTTTGCCGTCAGGATATTGCCCTTGAGGTCGAACTCGATGACCGCCTGGGCGCGCGACAGGGCGTTTATCTTGCCGCGTGTGTCCAGTTCGCGCAGCTTGCGCTCGGTGATGTCGTAGGCGAACTTCATGATCTTGACGACGCGGCCCTGGTTGTCGAGCACGGGCGTGTAGGCGGCCTCGATATAGATGTCCTGGCCCTGCTTGTTCCTGCGGCGGAACTGGCCGGTGCGCGGCGTGCCGGCGCGCAGGTCTTCCCAGAATTCACGATAGGTCGCCGTCGACAGGCAACGCGGGTTGAGGAAGATGCTGTGCGGCTTACCGACGATTTCGTCCAGGGCATAACCGGTCGCCTTGAGGAAGTTCTCGTTGGCGTGGAGGATAGTGCCCTTCAGGTCGAAGCTGATGACCGCCTGGGTGGTGTTCATCGCGCTTGCGATGGCGCGGGCCTCATTGGCCTCGGCGCCGTTGGACTGCGAAAGAAATGGAAATGAAAGAGCCATCGGAACCTCCGCGATGGCGTACAGCGGCCCCCGTCAGGTCCTATACGCAACTTGCTACATGTCTATGGTCCCTTTTTGGAACCGCAGCCATTGTCTTTCCGTGTGGTTAAAAATGTATCAATGGTTGTATACAACCGCGTAACATGCAACCTATGTGAGCCGCCGTTATCGTCCCTGCCACAGTTCCGGATGAGCATCGATATAGCCGATCAGGGCCTGTGAAATCCGCTGGTGATCGGCGGCATCGAAATGCCAGTCGCAGCCCTTGAGCTCGAAATCCTGCACGTGGAAGGTATCGACGCGCGTATTGCCTTCAGCCCTGAGCAGGCCCGCGACCTTTTCGACCTCCTCGCGCACCTTCGGCCCCTGGACCTCGGCCAGCAGGACGAAGACGCCGGGATCGGCGGCTTGCAGGCGCTTGACGAAGGCGACATAGGATGCCTCGAAATCGGCCTTCAGCGCATCGTCCGTCGCCCATCTCTCGCCCGGCTTGACCGGCGCGGAAAAGTCGTTGCCGCCCAGTTCGATGACGATGATTTGCGGGTGCCACTGGGAATCGTCGACCGGCGGGCGCGGATCGCCTTCGAACAGGGCGTACTTGTAAAGCTCCGGCAGCGGCGGCGCCTTGGGGAAATTGCCGCCATAGGCGCGCACCACGCCGAAGCCGGAAAAGGCGTTGACCTCGTAATCGGCGTTGAAATGCTTCGCCGTCAAGGGGCCCCAGGCGGCGTGGACGTCGGTGCGCACGCGGTGCTCCTCGTCCGTGCAATCGCGCGTCTCCGACATGTCGCCATAACCGACTACGCCGGAATCGCCGACGAACTCGATCTGGCGCGCCCGGGCGGGCGTCGGCCACACCTTGGCGCGCGGCGCCGCAAACCCGCTGAACGTGCCGGCATAGTCCTGGCTTTCGGTCATCTTTTCCAGCCGGACCGTATGCTTGCCGGCCGTGTTGAGGGAAATCCTGTAAGGCCCGGCCGGCTTGTCGATAATGGCAAAAGGCTTCCCGTCGACGATCAGCCGGAAGCGGTTGTAAGTGTCGTAGAAATCGATCCAGAGCGTGCGGCCGCTGAACCCGGCTTCCCAGTAGATGCCCGGCCACTGGTGCCGCTCATGCGGTATGACGATAGCGTTTTCGGTTTCGACCTCTTCGTACCGCTGCACGCGGCCGACCGTCCGGTAGCCGTATTCGGCGGCCTTCGGCTGCGAAGCCAGCATCGCCATCATGGCGGCGGCGGCAAATATCGGCATGGTCCCCTCCCGGTATCTTCGCCCAAGGTGCCTCTGCGCGGCCGCCGCGTCAATGACCTCTGTCGCATCGTATTTTGACTTTCCGGCGTGCCTATCCCCGTCGCGCCGCACCGCTCATCTGCCTACCCTCGGATCATCGGCAGTATGATTGGGTTTTCAAAAATGTCTCCGCGTTTTCAGTTTCTTATGGCAACGACCTTCCTTCTTGCCTTCGCTCCGCCGGCCCTGGCCCAGTCGCGTCCCGACGGCGATCTTCTCGGGACCGAAACCACCTATACGGTGGCCGCCGGCGACAACCTGTCGGCCATCGCGCGCAAGACCCAGGTCGGCCTGACCGAGCTTCTGGCCGCCAACCCCAGCGTCACCTCCGCCACCATCCATCCCGGCATCACTCTGACCATTCCCGGCCGCCATATGCTGCCCATGGGTACGCGCACGGGCATCGTGGTCAACCTGGCCGAACTGCGCCTCTATCGCTTCATGGGCGACGGCCGCGTCTTCAGCGCTCCGATCAGCGTCGGCCGCGAAGGCTGGGACACGCCCGCCGGCACGACCAGGGTCGTCCAGAAGCGCGCAAATCCGGTCTGGACCGTCCCCGCCTCGATCCGCGCCGAAAACCCGAAGCTGCCCGACAAGATGCAGCCCGGACCGGAAAACCCGCTCGGCAAATATGCGATGAATCTCGGCTGGCCGGGCTACCTGATCCACGGCACCAACAACCCTGCCAGCGTCGGCAAGCCGTCCAGCCACGGCTGTATCCGCCTTTATCCTGAGGACATCGCCGCCCTGTTCGCCGCCACGCCCGTCGGCGAAACCGTGACCGTGGTGGATTCGCCGATCACGCTCGGCCAGCAGAACGGCGCCCTCTATATCCAGGTCACGCCGACGCGCCAGCAGGCGACGCAGATCGTCAGCTTCGCCCAGGCGCCCGCCCTCACCGAGGCCGATCCGGCGGTCCAGGCGTTGAAACAGCGTCTCGACCAGTTGACCGCCCAAGGCGCGCAGGTCGATGAAAACGCGGTCGATGCCGCCATTTCGCGTCACGACGGCATTCCCGTGGCCATCGGCAAGATGCCGGTCGCCCAGACTGCCCAGGCCGCGCCCCAGCCGCAAGCGCAGCCGAAAAGCTGGCTGGACCAGGCTTCGGACATGGCGCACGACGCCTGGACCATGCTTGGCGGCAATTGAGGGCCCCGGCAGTCATATACCCCTATAATGGCCTCTTTATAACAGGATAATATGGGCCATCGGCAAACAAAAACGGCGGACCGGGAAACCCGATCCGCCGTCTCAGCTATATTTCACAAATATCTGTATTAACGCACCTTTGTGCGCCCGTCCTACGCCGGTTGTTTCGTGGTGCGCAGATAGGGCTTGTGCGTCTTGTAGCCGGGGAACAGGGTATCGGCTTCCTCGTTCGACACGGCGCCGGTGATGATGACGTCCTCGCCCTGCTTCCAGTCGGACGGCGTCGCCACCTTGTGCCTGGCGGTCAACTGCATGGAATCGATCACGCGCAGGATTTCCTGGAAGTTGCGGCCGGTGGTCATCGGATAGACGATCAACAGCTTGATCAGCTTGTCCGGGCCGATGATGAAGACGTTGCGCACGGTGGCGTTGTTGGCGGGCGTGCGGCCTTCCGACGTGCCCGCCGTGTCGGCCGGCAGCATGCCGTACAGCTTGGCCACCTTCAGCTCGGTGTCGCCGATCATCGGATAGTTGGGCGCGGTGCCTTGGGTTTCGGCAATGTCCTGAGCCCATTTGGCATGGTTGTCGACCGGATCGACGCTGAGGCCGATGACCTTGACGCCGCGCTTGTCGAATTCCGGCTTCAGGCGCGCCACGGCGCCCAGTTCGGTCGTGCAGACCGGCGTGAAGTCCTTGGGGTGCGAGAACAGCACGACCCAGGAATCGCCCGCCCAGTCGTAAAAATCGATGGTGCCTTCGGTGGTCTCGGCGGTGAAATTCGGGGCGACGTCGTTGATTTGCAAGGGCATGATGGTACCTGCGGCCTGGAATGGATGGACTGTACGGGACATTTACGCGGCCTGCGTCATGGCGTCGGCCAACCCCAGCCACGCGGGGTTTTCGGGGAGTCCTCTGCACCTTCGCGGGTAAGCGGTCAAGGCGGAACCCATATCGGGCGCCGCCCCCCTCATATCATCCTCCGGCGGCCGCCCCCGTTTCCGGCTTAGGCGCTCCATTGCAGGCACAGGGCGGCACAGGCTTGTCGACGACAGGCAGGGGCCATTCCGCGGCGCCCAGCATATCCGGAATGACGGCGTGCGCCGGATATTCGGCGTCGGCCACCAGCATCTGCACCGTCTTGCCGTTTATCTCGACCGGCTGCGTCCGGGTCCCCAGCACCAGCCCGCCCCGGGCCTGGACTTCGAACAGGCGGTTGGCTTCGGCCAGGCACGGCGCGACGGTCTGGGCGGCGGCGTCCAGCGAGGCCGAGGACGAATTGTCGTAACGGCCCGGCAACTGCACCGAATAGCGGGCGCGCCAGTCGCGCTTGCCCGGATTGGCCAGCGTGACCGTAACCATGCAGCCCATGCGGAACGTCTTGTCGTCCTCGAACATGACCTGCACGATCGGCACCAGCTCATAGGCGCGCGTATCCGCGGGCGCGGGCTGCGACGCCTGGCGGATCGCCTTGAAGGCGGCGATCGTATCGTTATGCACCAGGCCGTCGATCGTCTTGCTGCGCTCGACATTGACCTCGTGGGCATGGGCCGCATTGGCCGCCACGCCCAGCGGCCCGAACATCAGGCCCACGGCCAGCGACCCGCGCCCGCCGGCAACCGTGGTATGGGTGCCGTCGACCAGCGTGCCCATGTAGAAGACGTCGTTGTCCTTGATCGGGCGCTCGACGATCCGCGCCGTCTCCGGCGGCGGCGCATCGGGCAGAAGCTGGATCGTGCGCGGCGCGGCCATGGCATGGCCACCGGCAAGGATGGCGAGCCCGGCGAAACACGCGGTGGCGCGGTGTAAAGGTCTGGTCATGGAAATCTCCCGGTAGATATTGTTTTTGTTATTTTTTCGGCGCGGCACTGCCGTAGCAGGACATGCCGTCCTGAGCCCCGCAGGTCAGGTAGCCGCCATAGTTCTGGAACATGACATAGACGGTCGACTTCGCACCGACCGGTGTCGGCGAGCCCGTGCAATCCTTGCCGCCATTGCCGGACACAACCGTGGTGTCGACACGGATCCAGCCGCCCGGCATTTTCGTTACCACATAGCTTTGGATCAGCACTTCCGTACCGCTCTCGCTCCTGGCGGTGCCGTCGGCCGAATAGGTATGAACCTCATGGCACTGGCCCTTGACCGGATTCCAGTCCCAGCGCCCGAGCATCGGATTGTCACCCGCCCCCGTCGCCGCGCCCGCCGCAACAACGGCGGCAAGTCCTGAAAATAAACCTTTGATCATCATCATTATTTCGCATCAGGTTTGGCAAGGCGCTGCACGCAGGCCGTCTCGAGCGCGGCATTGGTGCCAAGGTCGATATTGACCAGCGCCATGGCCGCGTCGGCGACCGCCTTGTCGCCGGAATAGGCCTTGGGGTCCATGGGGCGAAAAGCGGCGGCGCGCGCCGCCCACTTGTCCATCGGATCGGCCAGTTTAGCGACATCGCCGCTCTTCAGCTTGCCCGACTGGACCATGACGATCAGCATGAAGGTGGTTTCGGCGGCGCAGGAATCCGCTTCCTCGCGCGTGCCTGCCGCCGGCAGCTGTCCCGCCTTCATCGCGGCGATATCGACACCGACCGGAGCGGCCGATGTCACGGGCGCGGACGGCTCAGCCGCCGACAGCGCGGCGGCCATAAGAATAGCGGTAAACATGGTTCCCCTCCCGGCGGGTCGTTTTTCCCGACGTACCACATGCCGGGACGAAATGTAAATCAGACCTTACATATATTTGCAGGATTGAAATATTTGAGCGCACAGCGAAGCGGCGCGGAGCCCTGCCCCGCGCCGCCGCTTCACGCCACTACGCTGTGATGCGTCCCGCCCTCCCTTTTCTCGCCGCCTTCGCTTCGGCGCGGGCGGCGTCGATGTGGCGTCCCATGGCTTTGATGAACGGCAGCCGGCGCAGCGCGAAACGGAAGGCGATGGCGGCGATGATGAACGGTATCCAGATTTCGGGCTTGTTGCTCAGTTCGGGATGCACGTCGTAGATGAAGAGCTTGAAGCCGATCGACAGGGCCAGGTACGGCACCAGGATCGCGCCCCAGCGCGCCGCCTCATCCTTGAAGAAGCCGCCGGCCCCGCCGGGGTGATAGCGCCAGGCCGATGCGCTCATCAGCCAGCGGACCAGCACGATCAGGCTGATGACGACGATGGTGCCGATGGTCGAGAACATGACCATCATCAGCGGATGGGAATGCTGCCAGGCAAGGGAGGCGGCTTGGTGTTCGGCGGGCGTCATGATGAAACCTCAAAAGGGTCAGGAGTGGTCCTGCTCCTGTATGTCTGCCGCCCTGCCCGCTGGATGTGCGCCCGCGAAATATTTTCGCGATCGCCGCGTAAGATTTTTACAAGACGCCCGCGCCGGCCCGCGCCATGGTACCGGCGGAGCGCACCGAAGGAGCCGGCCATGGCGACATTCCGTATTGAATCCATTATTGATCGTCCCGCCCCCGCCGCCTGGGCGCGTCTCGGCGACCTCGGCAACAGCCACCTTGCCTTTCCGGGCGTGCTGACGGCCTGCGCGTTCGACGGCAATGTCCGCACCGTGACCTTCGCCGACGGGACGGTGATCAGGGAACGCATCGTCACCGTGGACGCCGCCGCCATGCGCCTGGCCTATGGCGTGCTCGATCGCTTCGAGCACCACGCGTCAATCATGGAGATTATCCCGGTCAATCCCGGCCAGTGCCGCTTTCAATGGGTCAGCGACGTCCTGCCCGACGCGGCGATCGAGCGCGTGGCCGGTCTGATGACAAAGGGCGCCGCCGCGTTCAAAAGCGCGTGTGAGGCATAGCCATCCTGATGCCATTTTTATAAACCATAAGGGCATTCAGTATCAGGAGTACCCCATAGTGAACCGACGCCAGCTGATCGGCGCTGCCAGCGCGATCCTTGCCGCCACGGCCGTCCCGGCCCTTGCCGATGCCCCCGCCTCTTCACTCGCCGTTTCCCCGTCCCTCCTGGCCTCGGCCCGGGCCGCGCTCAGCCGGCATAAGGACAGGATCCGCAATCTCGACCGCATAGGTATAGCCGACTTCAGCGCCCATTCGTCGAAGCCGCGTCTGCACGTCTACGACCTGCAATCGGGCAAGGTCCAAAGCTTCCTGGTCGCCCACGGCAAGGGTTCCGATCCGGCGCATACGGGCTGGTTGAAAAGCTTCTCCAACGACGAAGGCTCCGAGGCGACGTCCGAAGGCGCCTATCTCACCGCCGACGTCTATAACGGCAAGCACGGCGTGTCGCGCCGACTGATCGGGCTCGACGCCGGCAACTGCAACGCCCTGCCGCGCGGCATCGTCGTCCACAGCGCGGCTTATGTCAGCGACGCCATCGCGCGGTCCGGCACGCTCGGCCGCAGCCAGGGCTGTTTCGCCGTGTCGCAGGCCGATCATGACACGGTGCTGAACCTCCTGGGTCCCGACCGGCTGCTGCTGGCGATCAAGAGCTGATCATCAGAACCCGCCCTGTATCAGCGGAGGTTCAGGGCCGGGTGTGCTTCGCCGCAAACCCCGCGATCAGCAAATCCAGCCCGGCGAGAAAATGCACCTCCGCCGCGGTCAGGCGATAGTGGGCGATGGCCTCGGCGATCGCCGGATAGGCTTGCGCGTGTGAATCCAGCGCCTCCACCCGTCCGGTGTCCGGCGCCTCGGCCTGTTCCTCCATCACGCAGCCGATCGTATAACGGCTGGCGGCCATGCCCAACGTCATGATGTCGGCAGGCCTCAGCCCCTGTCCCGTCATGAAGTCCATCATGACCGCGATCTTTTCCACGTCTTCCGGCTCGGCCTCTGTGCCGGCATGAAGCCTCGCCCCGTCGCGCACGCTCAACAGCGCCTTGCGGAATTCACAGGTGTTGCGCCGGAAAAAGGCCTGCCACGTCTCGCCGGGCAAGGGCGCGTCGCAGCTGTCATAACGCCTGAGCAGCGCCGTATTCATGGCGTCGAGCAAGGCCCGCTTGTTCTTGAAATGCCAGTAGAGCGCGGGCTGCTGCACCCCCAGCCGCTGCGCCAGGGCGCGGGTCGACAGCGCGTCGATGCCCACTTCGTTGAGCAGCGTCAACGCCGCATCGATGATGACATCCCGGTCGAGCTTCAAGCCTTGACTCCTTTGTCCAACATCCTTATCACCGATAAATCCTTTATCGATGATAAATTTCATGTCCAGACCGTCCAGCCGCCTCGCCCTTGCCGCCATCTTCGCGACCGTGATCCTCGACGCGGCCGGCATCGGCCTCGTGCTGCCGGTCATGCCCGACCTGTTCGCGCGGTCGGGGCATGCCGCCGACGGCACGGCCTACGGCCTGTTCCTGTCGCTCTATGCGCTCATGCAGTTCCTGTGCGCCCCGATCCTGGGATCTTTGAGCGACCGCATCGGCCGCAAGCCGGTGCTGACCGTGTCGCTGGTCGGCACGACGCTGAACTACGCCGCCATGGCGTGCCTGCCGCCGCTGTGGGTGCTGTTCGTGGCGCGCGCCATCGCCGGCATGACCGGCGCCAACATGTCGGTCGCCATGGCTTACCTGGCCGACATTTCCGAGCCCGAAGCCCGCGCCGCGCGCTTCGGCCAGCTGTCGGCGGCCATGGGCGTCGGCTTTATCCTGGGGCCGGCAGCCGGGGGCCTGCTGCGCGACTTCGGGCTGGCCTGGCCGTTCATCGTGGCCGGCCTGGCGGCGGGCCTGAACCTGCTGCTCTGCGTCTTCGTCCTTCCCGAAACCCGGCCGGGCGAGGTCCACGACGAAGCGCCCGATCCTTTTAAGGGCCTGCGTGAGATCGGCGCCTTTAAACATTTGTCGGGCCTGTTGATGTGCGGAACCCTGTTCGCCCTTATCGGCGAGGTCGGCGGCAGTGTCTGGGTCTTCTACGTCCACGACCGGTTCCACTGGCAGGGTATGAGCGTAGGCCTCAGCCTCGCCTGCTTCGGCCTGTTTCACGCATTGGTTCAGGCCTTTATCGTCGGTCCCGCAACCAAAAGATTAGGCGAACGCGGCACGTTGCTGCTGGCCATGGCGTGCGACGCCTTAAGTTATTGCCTGCTGGCGGTGGTGCCGTACGGCTGGATGATCTTCGCGCTTACGCCGTTTCTGTGCCTTGGCGGCATGGGGCCGTCCGTGCTGGCCGGCCTGACCAGCCGCCGCGTCTCCGAAGACCGCCAGGGCCAGTTGCAGGGCGTCGCCGCGTCGCTGGCCAGCCTGGCCGCCATCGTCGGCCCCAGCGTCTTCCTGATGCTCTACTTCGCCACGCGCGGCTTCATGCCGGGCCTGGTCTGGCTGCTGGGCGCCGGGCTCTACCTGCCGTGCCTGTTCGTGCTGCTGAGGCGTTCGGCCTACGCCGACTGACCCGCCCGCCTTCCCGGGCCGAATTCACTCGGCCCACGCATAAAACCCTGTACCGCAACGGCGGCCTGTGCCAACTGTCTTACAAATAACAACAGGCAGGACGTCATGCTGAAAAAGGTCACCTTGTCCCTGGGCGCTGCGGCCCTTGCGCTCATGTTCGCCTCGCCGGTCCTGGCAGCGGGCACGGCCCCTGTTCCCCCCATGGGTTGGAACCCCTGGAACGCCTTCGGCACCGGCGTCACGGAAGAGCGCATCCTGGCGGTGGCCGACACGTTGAAAAAGAGCGGCCTGGCCGACGCCGGCTACCGTTATGTCAATATGGACGACGGCTGGTGGCTCAAGCGCCGGGCGGACGGCCGCATCGTCGTGCGCACCAGCATCTTCCCCAGCGCCGCGACGCCTGACGGCAATACCAGCCTCAGGCCGTTCACCGATCACCTGCACGCCATGGGCCTGAAGGCCGGCCTCTATACGGATATCGGCCGCAACGCCTGTTCACAAGCCTGGGGTGGCAAGACGGCCGCCAACCTGCCGGAAGGCAGCACGGCGGAACGCGAGATCGGATCTTACGGCCACCAGGCCCAGGACATGAAGCTGATCTTCGGCGAGTGGCGGTTCGACTATATCAAGGTCGATGCCTGCGGCCCGGCGGACTTCCAGCCGGCCAAGGCTTTCGTGAAGGACGGCACCTATCGCGCGCTCGGTCCCTGGATCGTGCGCGGCAAGCCGAACGCAAGGGACAACGCCCGTATCGAAAACCTCTATGCCAGCCTCGACGCCGCCATCGCCGCCGTACGGCCCAGGCGGGACTATGTCTTCTCGATCTGTTCGTGGGGCGAAGCCGGGGTGCAGGCCTGGGGCTACAAGCGCGGCAATCTGTGGCGGACCAGCGAGGACATCAACGCCCACTGGAAATCCATGCTTGATAATTTCGACAGCGCCGCCGGCCATCCGGAAACGGTCGGGCCGGGACACTGGAACGATCCCGACATGCTGGAAATCGGCAATGGCGACTTCGACGCCGATCATCTGACCGAGGCCCGCGCCCATATGTCGATGTGGGCCGTTATCGCCGCGCCGCTGCTGCTGGGTTCGGACGTGACGAAATGGCCGCAAAGCCTGATCGACATCGCCGGCAACCGCGAAGTCATCGCCATCGACCAGGATCCCGCCGGCCATCCCGGAAAGATCGTGTCCAGGGCCGGTGACACAGAGGTCGTAGCCAAGCCGCTGGCCGACGGGTCGCGCGCCGTGGCGCTGATCAACCGTGGATCCGGCGCGGTCACCGCCTCGGTCACGCTCAAGCAACTGGGCTTCGACGGCGCCGTCACCGTACGCGACGTCTGGGCGCATTCGGACGCGACGCCGGTCTATGACGGCATCACGGTGTCGCTGGCCGCGCACGAAACCAAGCTGCTGCGCGTCGGCAAGACGCAGTAACCGCCTCAGCCACCGAAGCGACCTCCGGCGCTGTCCGACCGGCAGCGCCCGCGTTCGGCCGCGTCCATCCCGCTTTCAGTTTTTTGCAACATTTTACATATTTTTGCAAAAATTGCAAAACGCGTTCTTTAATGTAACCCATTACAAATGTTAGCGATAACACATTAATTTCGTTACAAAAATAACGTGAATCCGTGATTCTCGTGATGAAATTGCAACGTTCCGGACTCAAATTGCGGTATTACTCGACTCTTTCTTTTCATCGTATTGCAAATTTTTCCGGACGTGATCAGTGTCCGCCCCGTCGCTCGTCCACTGGTAATGACAAAAACGAACCTGAGGCATCGGGAAGCCGGGCAGACATGAAAAAACGCAATCTGGAGGAATGCGCATGTCTCTGCGAGCCAACCCGCAGCCTGTTTCCGCGCGCCGTTTCAAGACGGTTCTGCTGACCTGTACCACCGCTTTCGCCCTGACCACCGCCGCAGGCCTCACCGCCCCGGCCCTGGCGCAGGACACCCCCGCCCCCACCGCCCCGGCGGCGGCCAAGGCCGACACCACCGAAGTCGTGGTGACCGGCATCCGCCGCGGCATCCAGGACGCCATCACCGCCAAGAAGAAGTCGTCGTCGATCATCGAGGCCGTATCGGCCGAGGACATCGGCAAGCTGCCCGACAATTCGATCGCGGAATCGATCGCCCGCCTGCCGGGCGTCGCGGCCCAGCGCACCAACGGCCGCGCCCAGACCCTGTCGATCCGCGGCCTCGGCCCCGACTACACGGTCACCACCTTCAACGGCCGCGAACAGGCATCGACCAACGACAACCGCACCGTCGAATACGACCAGTACCCGTCCGAACTGGTCAGCCAGGTCAAGATCTACAAGACGCCGGACGCGTCCATGTCCTACCAGGGCATTGCCGGCACCGCCGACATCGAAACCGTCCATCCGCTGGCCTACGGCAAGCGCGCCATCGCGCTCAACTTCCGCCACGAGGAAAACAGCGAAAAGTCGCCCGTCCCCGGTTTCGACACCGCCGGCGACCGCTATTCCTTCACCTACATCAACCAGTTCGCCAACAAGACGCTCGGCGTCGCCTTCGGCGTGGCGCACAACAAGACGCCGTACCAGGCCCAGACCCGCGAATCCTGGGGCTATGCCGATGCGCCGACCGGCGCCTCCTACCCCGGCATCGCCGCGGGCACCATCGTCAACGGCGGCGAAAAGGACGGCGTCCAGGCGTCCTACTATGAGCGTACCGGCTATCTCGGCGTCGTCGAATACAAGCCGAACGACAGCCTGCACATGGTGTTCGATGGCTACCATTCGGACTTCAAGGAACTGCAGACCATCCGCCGCCTCGAATTCGGCACGCAGTGGGGCTCGGGCGCGCTGGTTCCCGGCAGCTATACGGTCGATAACGGCCGCGTCGTCAGCGGCACCTACACAGGCGCAACGGTCATCGTCGAAAACTACAACAATCAGCGCGACGCCAAGGTCGACTCGTTCGGCTGGAACACCGACTATCGCATAGGCGATTCGTGGGACCTGAACAGCGACATCAGCTGGTCCAAGGTCCACCGCACCGACCTGCGCCTGGAATCGACCGGCGGCACCGGTCCGTCCGGCGCGGTGGTCACCGATACGGTCAAGTTCACCACCAATTCGGACGGCGTGACGCTGAACTCGACCGCCGGCAATTACGGCGACTTCTCCAAGGTCTTCCTGACCGATCCGGGCGGGTGGGGCGGCGGCTCGCGCCGTTCGGGCTTCGTCGGCAATCCGACGGTCGACGACGAGATCAAGGCCATCCGCCTGGCAGCGACGCGCAAGCTGAACGGCGGCGCCTTCAGCGACGTCGTCTTCGGCGTGAACTATGCCGAACGCACCAAGTCCAAGCTGCAATGGCAAAGCATCCTGTACCTGCCCGCCGGCACGTCGGCGGCGGTGGTGCCGGCCGCCTACCGCACCGGCCTGACCGACAGCAGCTTCTTCAACAACGCCAACGGCATCATCAGCTATGATGCGTTGGGCCTCTACCGCAGCGGCTTCTGGACCACGGTCGACTCGCGCCTGGACACCAATGCCGGCGACGGCGACCGCCTGTTCGACATCACCCAGTCGTGGACGGTGCGCGAAAAGCTGACCACCGCCTACGTCAAGGCCGATATCGACAGCAATTTCGGCGGCCTGCCCGTTACCGGCAATATCGGCCTGCAATGGCAAGGCGCCGATCAGCAGGTGACCCAGGGCTATTCGCCGGGCGTCGACCACACGGCCGGCCTGACCGCCCAGCAGAGCCTGCCCGTGTCGATCCAGCACCTCGGCACGACGTATGGCGACCTGCTGCCCAGCATGAACTTCAACTTCCAGCTGGCGGACGACACCAATCTGCGCGTCGCGGCGGCGGTCACCGAAGCGCGCCCGCGCCTCGACGACATGGCCGGCGGCGTGACCTTCTCGGCGCGCACCGACTCCAATCCGGACACCAGCTCGGGCACGCAGCGCTACTGGTCGGGCGGCGGCGGCAATCCGGACCTGCATCCGTGGAAGGCCAACGCGGTCGACCTGTCGCTGGAGAAGTACTTCGGCCGCAAGGGCTACGTGTCGGTCGCGGTCTACTACAAGGACCTCGTCAGCTACATCTACAACAACGAGACCCTGTTCGACTTCTCAACCCTGTCGAACTACTCGGCGCCGGTCGATCCGGCAGGCTGCACCAATTCGTGCTACGTCAAGGCCCGCGCCAACACCGTCGGCGTGCTGACCGTCCAGGCCAATGGCCACGGCGGCCATGTCGAAGGCGTGGAATTCTCGGTTTCGGTCCCCGGCGACATCGTCACCCCGGCGCTCGACGGCTTCGGCGTGATCTTCAGTGCCGCGCACAACGACTCGGAAGTCAGCCCGCAGGGCACGAAAATCCCCCTGCCCGGCCTGTCGCCCAACGTCGTCAACACGACGCTCTACTATGAAAAGCACGGCTTCTCAGCCCGGGTCAGCAACCGCTACCGCGGCACCTGGCTGGGCGAAGTGCCGAACTTCGACAGTTCGCTCGGCGCCCACTACGTCAAGTCGGAAAACCTGGTCGACGCGCAGGTCGGCTATGAGTTCCGCGAAGGCGCGCTGAAGGGCATGAGCGTCAACATCTCGGGCAGCAACCTGACCAACGAGCCCTTCGTGCTCTACGACACCAAGTCCGATCCGTCGCGCGTGATCAAGTACGAAAAGTACGGCGCCACCTACACCGCCTCGATCGGTTACAAGTTCTAGCTCTTTCCCGGGCTGGAAGTTCAGTACAAGCGTTCTCCCAACTTTGCGCCTGCCGGTCCGTCCGGCAGGCGTTTTTCATGGGGGCCGTCATGAGCCGCCTCTTTGCAGACCTCTTATCTTGCTCCCGGATTGCAGCCGTCGAAACTTATGCCCGGGCGCGTATGATCGGCGACTCTGTGCAATCCCGCAGGAGCACGACAATGAAGCCCATCCTGTCCATGGCGTCCGTGGCGGCGGTGGTGACCGCCCTGGCCGTCGCGCCGGTCCTGTCGCAGGCCCAGTCGACCGGCTCGAACAACCGCACCGGCGAGTATACGTCCAGCCAGAGCAGCGCGTCCAAAACGCATCGCAAGAGCCAAATCAGGATGCGGTCCGGACAAAGGCCCGCCGGCTGGCGCGCCAACGGCGAAGAGCAATCCGCAAGTTCATCCGCCAGCACCAGTTCATCGATGACCGATGCCTCGGCCGCATCCACGACACACTACCCCAAGGTGACGATCCCGCCGACCCTGCGTCCGGCCGACTTCTACAGCCGCGACGCCAACGGCACGGGCGGCGGCAGGATGTTTCCCGAACAACCGGACCCGATGACCAATCCGGTAACGCCCGGCCAGCCCTATCCCGATCCCTATTGCGCGCCCCGCACCGGCGCGACCGCGACCCAGCCCGCCTGCCCCCTGCCCGGTAGCAGCGCCGGCGCCTCCGGCAGCCCTTCCGGCAGCGCCGGCAGCCGCGCCCCGGACCGGTAGATTACCGGGTGTTTTTCGGCGTAAAGGCCCCCGAACGCCACAGCCCGATCGCCACGATAACAAACGCGATCAGGAAAGGCCCGAAGGTCAGGACGCAGTCGAGCGTCGAAATGTAGCGCGTCATGCGCCCGTCATCCAAACCCAACGGGACGGTGAAACCGTGCACGGGGTCGGCCACTTCCGGCCGGCGCGGCAGCGCGACCAGGACCTGGTAAGCGAAAAAGGCGATAAACGGCGTCGCCGCCAGCGCGTAACCGCGAATGTTCCTTATGTTTTTATCCTGCTGAAACATCCAGTCTCCTTTCAGCGACACACCGCGATCTTCAAAACTCGTCCGTAAGGCTGCCCGGACGGCGGTTGGCGCGCGCCTTCAGCGCGTCCTCGCGGTCTTCCTGGTCCCTGGCGCCCATCATCAGGCTCCTGACGATGCCGCCGACAAGATTGAACGGCGGCAGGAACAGGGTTGCGCCCAGGCAGATTCCCCAGAACAGCGCGTTCCAGAACCCCTTGCCCCGCCTTAGCCGGGACACGAAGCTGGCAAAGGCGAATACGCCCGCCACGCCCAGATAAAGCTCAAGACATTGCACGGCTGTCAGGCCGCGCCACCATGCGCTCAAGGTTTCGAAATCCATCATCCCCTCCCGGCTGCCCCGCAGGATGGCCGCATTGCCGCCGACATGCAAGGGCCGCCAGACAACCGTTACCGGGCGGAAAACCCGCGCCCAAAGTTGGACACAATCGGGACTTCCCCCGCTTACGGCCGCGATTCGACGCCAAAACCGCCCGATTTCTGATGCAAACATGTCGCACTGTTGCGACAGCTGCAATTTTCCCGACGCAAATTTCGCCCCTCATTTGTATAATTATTCCGACATTCCGATCACGATATAACGCGCGTTATGTTTCAAAGCTTAAACATTGCATCACACATGTAATCGTCTATAATGGCGCGCATCGGCAAGTGTTTATCTTTTCAAAGATGAAACTTAATTATATTTCAAATTAGAAATACAATCAAGAAACCGCCACAATCTGGCAATGACAGCGCCAGACAACTGTTTCAATACCGATACAAAACCCCCTATTCCACCTGATTTCGCGTTGTGCTTATATTTCACTGCGGCGAAGACAGCCGCATCTTGAGTACAGCGTGCCGTCCAGCCCCAATGGGCCGGCCGGTTCACAATCATAAGCGGGATGCCTGTCCGGGAAACGCATCCCCACCTGCCGTCGGGCGTCAGCGCCTGCCGTCGGACAGTGAAGGGGACAAGTCCAACCAAAGCAAAACCAGAGATACCAGGACTCCGGCACTGACGGCCGGGGTGATGGACCAGTATTGCCATAACGACCGCGCGCATAAGCCGGCGTCAATGCCAACAGTATGCTTATTTCAACTAATGTTGGGAGGATCGTAATGATCACAACACGGAACACGAAGACCGCAGCCAAAAGCCGGCTGCTGAAGGCCGCCTTTATTGGAAGCGCTTCAACACTCGCCCTGTGCGCCATGACCACGGTCGCCTTCGCCCAGGACGCCCCTGCCCCGGCCGCCAAGTCCGACACCGACGTCGTCGTCGTCACCGGCATCCGCGGCTCGCTGCAGCGCGCGATGAACATCAAGAAGAACGGCACCGGCGTCGTCGACGCCATCTCGGCCGAAGACATCGGCAAGTATCCGGACACCAACCTGGCCGAGTCGATCCAGCGCATTCCGGGCGTGTCGATCAGCCGCGTCAACGGCGAAGGCTCGATGGTCACCGTCCGCGGCTTCGGCCCGGGCTTCAACCTGACGACGCTGAACGGCCGCGTCATGCCGACCGCCAAGACCCAGGTCGTGTCGGGCGACGACAACACCGACGGCAACCAGTCCGACGGCCGTTCGTTCGACTTCTCGAACATCGCGTCGGACGGCATCAGCGGCTTCGAGGTCTACAAGACCGGCAACGCCGCCATGCAGTCGGGCGGCATCGGCGCCACGCTGAACATCCAGACCCTGCGTCCGCTGGGCAAGAGCGGCTCGCGCGGCTCGTTCAGCGTCAAGGGCCTGGCCGACGACGGCGTCCATGAAGGCAAGAAGGTTACCCCGGAAATCTCGGGCGCCTGGCAATGGACCAACGACTCCAACAACTTCGGCGTGGCGATCTTCGGTTCGCACTCCGAGGAAGACACGGCCAACCGCTCGGTGACGTCGAACGACTGGAAGATCATGTCGTACGACACCTTCATCGCGTCGGGCAGCGGCTATGTCACCGGCACCACCCAGATCAACAACGCTCCGTCCAACGGCAGCCAGCTGATCGCCGTGCCGAACGACAGCCGCCTGCACTATGCCGAAGACCATCGTGAGCGCACCAACCTGGCCGGCACGGTGCAATGGAAGCCGGCCGAGAACTGGACCCTGACGCTCGACGGCCTCTACGTCGACAACCATTCGTCCGAAGCCCGTTCCGACCAGACCCTGTGGTTCAACAAGCCGCTGGACAGCGTCACCTTCGACGGCAATTCGGTGATCGACACGGTCGCCGCCATGCACGAAACCGAAACCGCGCCGCACGACTTCGACTGGGAACAACAGCAGCGCGCCACCGAGGACAAGCTGACCTCGATCGGCTTCAATGCCAAGTGGAACGTCAACGACAAGCTGACCCTGAACTTCGACGCCCACTCGTCGAAGGCCGAAAGCCTGCCGGACAACCCCAACGGCACGTCCTCGACCCAGGTGTCGTTCGGCGCCCCCGTCGCCACCTCGCACGGCGTCGACTGGACCAGCGGCGTTCCTGTCCAGACCGCGACCATCAACGACTCGACGCTGGGCAATAATGACGGCGTGCTCGACCTCGGCGACCTGGGTTCGCAACCCGGCCGTACCACGACGGTCAACCAGTCCGACAAGATCGACGAAGCCCGCTTCTACGGCAGCTGGCACATGGACAACGGCAGCCACTTCGACTTCGGCGTCGGCTACCGCCGCAACCTGATGGGCCAGGCCAACAGCTCGACCTACCAGGCGCTGGGCGACTGGGGCCTGACCAATGTCGGCGACATCGAGCAATATGCGCCGGGCGTCGTCCACGAATACTGCCTGGGCTGCCTGTTCAAGACCTTCGACGTCGGCAACAATGCGGACATCGCCTTCCGCGGCAACGCCATCGACCTGTACAACGCCCTGTCGGCCCACTACACGGCCGCCGGCGCCCCCGCGACCGCCGGCTCCGCCTCGGTCAACACCGTGCAGGAAGACGTGGCCTCGGCCTTCATCCAGTACTCGACCAAGTTCGAATTCATGAGCTATCCGGCCGACCTGAACGCCGGCCTGCGCTTCGAATCGACCAAGGTCGACTCGCGGACCCTCCAGGCCGTGCCGACGGACTTCGTCTGGCAGGGCAATAACGACTGGAAGATCCTGACCGGCTCGACGCTGGCTTCGGTCGCCGCCAAGGGCAAGTACGACAACGTCCTTCCGAACCTGGACCTCGCCGTCCACTTCTCGGACGAACTGATCGCGCGCGCCTCGTTCTCGACGACGATCGCCCGCCCCAGCCTGGGCAACCTGCTGTCGGCGACGTCGTACAACACGCCGAACGACCCGACCGCGCTCGGCGCCATCGCCACGGGCTCGACCGGCAATGCCGGCCTGCTGCCCCTGACCTCGCAGAACGCCGACCTGACGGTGGAATGGTACTACGGCAAGAACAGCTACATTGCCGGCGGTTTCTACCACAAGACGGTCAACAACTTCATCGGCGTCGGCCAGACGAACGGCTCGCTGTTCGGCCTGCGCGACCCGTCGTCGGGCCAGGCGGGCACCCGCTCGGGCGACGCCAAGGCGGCGGTAACGGCGCTGGGCGCGACCATGTCGGACTCGAACCTGTTCGCCATGACCGCCCTGATCGACCACTACGAGCAGTCGGGCCAGGCGGAAGCCGCGGCCATCCAGTCGGCCAAGAACGACTTCTCGGCGCACCTGGTGGGCGGCGACCTGGACAACAACTACTACGTCTCGGTTGAAAACGCCTACGACCTGACGGGCAATTCGGACGATCCGCTGTTCAACTTCACGATCACGCAGCCGATCAACAACCGTCAGGCCGAGATCTATGGCTTCGAGTTCTCGGGCCAGCACTTCTTCGGCGACACCGGCTTCGGCGCGGCCTACTCGCTGACGACGGTCAACGGCAATGTCGGCTTCGACAACGGCGCCGATCCGTCGCAGGACCAGTTCGCCCTGGTCGGCCTGTCGAACACCTACAATGTGACGGCGATCTACGACAAATACGGCTGGTCCGGCCGCCTGACCTACAACTGGCGTGACAAGTACCTCGCCAGCGTGAACCGTGGCGATGGCTACCGCAACCCGACCTATGTCGCGCCGTTCGGGCAGCTCGACCTGGCGATCGACTATTCGATCACCCCGGCCCTGACGCTGAGCTTCGAAGGCTCCAACCTGAACAAGGAGCACCTGCGCCAATACGGCCGGACCAATATCGAAGTCTTCTTCGACCAGGAACTGGACACGCGGTACCAACTGGGCCTGCGCTACAAGTTCTGATACGGGTTTCCCAACACCCGCATTGCTGCGTCGAAGTGGAAGGGCCGCGCGGAAATCGCGGCCCTTCTCAAATCAAGAACCCCGCCCTGGCGACAGGGCGGGGTTTTTTACGGGGGGCTCCCGATTATTAAGCGGCGCTTCCCGGCAGGGCTTTTTCGACAGGCCTACGTCCCCGCCTTCAGCGTGAACGACGGCCCCGTATAGGTCCGCACCGGATTGCCGCGCTCCAGGGCCTGGTGGGCGAACCAGGCCTCGCGGCGCGACGCCTCCTCCGCTCCCGAACGGCGCGCCTCCAGCATGACCGCCAGTTTCAGCCTGGCCAGCCGGCGATTGGCATGCTGGGAGCGCTGCGCCTGCGCCGTCGTGACCAGCCCGGTCGGCCGGTGGGTCGCCCTGACCGCGCTGTCGGTCTTGTTGACGTGTTGCCCGCCCGGCCCGCTGGCGCGCATGGCCTGGAAGTCGATATCCTCGTCGCGGAGGTCCGGCACGCTGTCGGGGGACGGCGCCGGCCCCACCCCGACGAACCAGTTGCGCCGCCTGTGCCCGGGCCGGAACGGGCTGTCGCCGACCCAGAGGACGGAGCCGGTCCGTTCACGGGCAAACGCCTCGGCCCCCTCGCCGCTGACCTGAAGCAGGAGCGACGCCGGAAGCACCTCCTCCCCGTCCAGCACGTCGCAGGTCACGCCCAGCCGCGCGCCTTCCTTTACGAAGGCCCGCGCCAGTTGCGCCACCACCCAGCGGCATTCGTCCGGCCCCTTGCCGGCTGTCAGATGCAGGACGACCCCGGTCATGACGCCCTCGTCTTGTAGCTCAGCAGGGGACGCAGCCGCGCGATCACGCGGATAAGACCGGCGGCCTCGAGATCGGCGATGACAGCGCCGATATCCTTGTAAGCCTCGGGCGCTTCCTCGTAGATCAGGCGGCGGTCCTCGCAAATGACGTGGCTGGACAGCTTCGTCCTCTGCAAATCGGCAACACGGTAGCGCCGCGACAGGCGCGCATGGGCGTCGTTGCGGCTCCATTTGCGCCCGGCGCCGTGGGCCAGGGACCACAGCGCCTCGTCCGCCCGGTCCGGGACGGGCTCAGCCAGATAGCTGAAATCCCCCCGCGATCCCGGAATGACGACCGGGCCGCGATCGGCGGGCGCCGCGCCCTTGCGGTGCAGCCAGCCTCCGTCATGTCCCGTGACGCTGTTGTGCACGATATCGAGCACGCACGTTCCGGAAACACCGGCCGCGTCGAGGAACCGCCGGGCGATGACCCGGCGGTTGACGACGGCCCACGCCACGGCCTGGTCGTGACGCGACAGATAGGCCCTGGCCTCCGGGCTGCCGGCCAGAAGCCCCGCCTTGCCGGTCAGCGCCGTCTGGTCGTGGAGGATGACCTGGCCCAGCCCGCGCGAGCCGCTGTGCACCATCATCCAGACGCGGTCCTCCGTGAGGTTCAGCGCCGAAAATCGAACGGGATCAACGATTTCCTCGACTTTCTGAAACTCGACGAAATGGTTGCCGCCGCCGATCGTGCCGAGCGACGGGCTGGCAAGACTCGCCGGCAGGCCGGCCTCGGCCAGCGCGTCCGCGGCCGGTCCATCCCATGGCTCATCGAGGCCTTGCAGCCTGCGGTCGACCTGGCCGACCCGGAACTTGCGCACCGCCAGGCTGGTTTGCCACAGGGCCATGCCGCAGCCGATATCGCTGCCGACAAGGTGCGGCCAGATGCGGTCGGGCGACCAGAAGGCCGCGCCGACCGCGATGCCGTTGCCCGCATGGAGGTCGGGCAGGCCGACGACCCGGCCCATGCCTTCGAGGCGGCCCGTGGCGTCGAGTTGGTCGAGCGCCACCGGATCGAAGCGCGAGGGCTCGCGCCCGATCAGGGTGAGTTCACAGCAACATCTGCTCATGCCGGCCCTCCCGTGACGTCTGTTCGGTTTGTCGTGTAGCCGTTGGTCCTTGTGGATCGGGATAAGGGGTGTCCGGCGGCAGGCATGACCGGCCGCATGCGCCCCAGGGGAGCGGCATCGGGGTTCACAGGCTGGACGCCGGAAGTGAAGAAACAGGCAGCGGCCATCGCGCTGCCATCAAGGATCAGGCGTGCGTTTGCGCCTGACAGGAAATTGCCCATGCAATCTGGTCCTGAAGAGTTTGGATCGGGAAATCGGTTTCGAGACGTTGGACAATGGCTCGCATGATGTTCTCCTTTCCTGCTTCAGGGACATGCCGGGACTGGCGGTTTCAGTTGATACCGGATTGAACCGCACAAATCAACCGGTTTGCGAACGAACCTGCCTTAAGGCGCCGCGTGACATTTCGCTGGAACCATGCTATGTCGTATCGTACCGACAAATGGGATCATTGATGACGACGTCCTTTCTTTCCTCCCGCGATTTCAATCGCGATCCCGCCCGCGCGAAGCGCGCGGCGAAGAACGGCCCTGTCTTCGTCACCGAACGCAGCAAGCCGTCTCTCGTCGTTTTGAGCATCGAGGACTATGAAAAGCTGGCTGGACAAAACCGCTCGCTGGCCGATGTGCTGACGGCGCCGGAAGACCTCGATTTCGAATTCGATGCGGCAAGGGCCATGCCCGGCTTCAAGGCCGCCGATCTCGACTGATGTTCCTTCTCGACACCAACGTCATTTCCGAGAGCCGCAAACTCCATTCCGGAAAGGCCGACGCGAATGTGACCCGCTGGCTGCAATCGACGTCACCGGTCCGGACCTTTATTTCGGTGTTCACGGTTTTCGAGCTCGAACTGGGCATCCGCCTGAAAGAACGCCAGGACGCAGCCCAAGGCGCGGCATTGCGTCGCTGGCTGGAAGCCGTCATCCTTCCGGGCTTCGCCGGGCGCATCCTGGACCCTGATGTGGAAGTGGCCCGGCGGTGCGCCGCCCTGCATGTGCCTGATCCGGCCAGCGACAGGGACGCCTGGATCGCCGCGACCGCGCTTCAGCACGGACTTACCGTCGTTACACGCAATATTGCCGACTTTCAGCGGACCGGAGTCAAACTGCTCAATCCCTGGGACTCGTCCGCCCCTCTACCCGTCCAGCAATGACCGCAGCCTCGCCGCCAGCTCTTCCAGCGTGAAGGGCTTGCCGATCATCTCGACGCCCGGATCGACGATGCCGTTATGCACGATGGCGTTGCGCGTATAGCCGGTGGTGTACAGGACCCTCAGCCCGGGCCGGCGGCGCTGCGCCTCCAAACCCAGCTTGCGGCCGTTGACATCCGGCATGACGATATCCGTAAAAAGCAATGAAATATCTGGATTTTCGTCAATCAGTTTCAACGCCGCCTCGGCATTTCCGGCCGCCAGCACGCGATAGCCCAGCTCGGCTACGGCATCGACGCTGAACTGGCGCACGACCGGCTCGTCGTCGACGATCAGGACAAGTTCCTGGTCGTCGCCGCGCAAGACCAGGCCGTCGCCGGTCTTTTCGGCTTCGGCGGCCGCTTCGGTGTAGTGGCGCGGCAGGTAGATCTTCACGGTCGTACCCTGGCCCGTCTCGGAATAGATCTTGATATGGCCGCCGGACTGCTTGACGAAGCCGTAGACCTGGCTGAGCCCCAGACCGGTGCCCTTGCCGACCGCCTTGGTGGTGAAGAAGGGATCGAAGGCCTTCGCCACAACGTCCGGCGGCATGCCGGTGCCGGTGTCGGTCACCGCGATCATGACGTACTGACCGGCCGGCACGCCCAGCTCCGACAAGACATAACGCGTGTCCAGCACCGTATTCTGGCACTCGACCGTCACCTTGCCGCCGTCCGGCATGGCGTCGCGGGCGTTGACGCACAGGTTGACGATGACGTTTTCCAGCTGGTTCTGGTCGACATTGATCGTCCACAGCCCCGCCGCCAGCACGGTTTCGACGCGGATCGCCCCACCCAGCGCATGGGCCAGCAGTTCCGACATGCCGGCGACCAGGCGGTTGGCGTTGACCGGCTCGGGTCTGAGCGGCTGTTGACGCGAAAACGCCAGCAGGCGCTGGGTCAGCATGGCGGCGCGCTTCGACGCCTCCAGCGCCGCGGTGATATAGTGCCGCGACCGGGCATCGTCGCTGGCCCGGCGATTCAAAAGCTCAAGAGAACCCATAACGACAGCCAGCATATTATTGAAATCATGCGCGATTCCGCCCGTCAGCTGACCGACGGCTTCCATCTTCTGCGATTGCCTCAGCTGTTCTTCCGCCTGCTTCAGCCGCGCCTGGTCGCGCAGCCGGTCTGTGACGTCGTACACGAACTGATAGGCGCCGATCAGCTTTCCGTCACCGTCGCGCAAGGAATTGAACTTCATTTCGTAATAGCGGCGGTCAAGACTGGGGTCGCCGAATCCATCGATGGCGGTGAATTCCTCTCCGGCCAATGCCCGGCTCCATACGGCCTTCACCTCAGCCTGGTGCTCCGGTATGTGCTTCATCACGTCCAGCATATTGTCACCGACCGAAGGCCGGATGCCGAATATCCGCTCGAACTCGTCGGCGCTGGCCTTGTTGATGCCGAGCCAGTTGTAGTCGAGGTCGGAAATCTGAACGAAGGCATCGGTGCTTTCGACGATGTCCGCCAGCAGCTTGCGTTCAGCCAGCGCCTCGGCCACGCGCTGCTCCAGATTGGCGTTGAGTTCGGCAAAGGCCTCAAGCGCCGCCCTCTGGTCATGAATATCCGTATTGGTGCCGATCCAGCGCTCGATGCCACCGTCCGCACCGCGCACGGGAATGGCCCGGACCAGGTGCCAGCGCCAGACGCCGTCGGCGCGGCGGATGCGCATCTCGGCTTCGTAAAGGCCACGCGCCGTTACCGCCGCCATCCAGGCTTCACGGACATTTATCCAGTCGTCCGGATGGACAAGCCCCCGCCAGATGGCACCCGACAAGGTCCCCGCCTCCGCGCCCGTATAGGCATAGGCGCTGTCGTTATACCAATAGGAGGCCCCGGACGCATCGGCCGCCCAGACGTGGTTCGGCACGGCCTGGGCCAGGGTGCGGAACTGGGCCTCGCTGGCCGCCAGCGCGGCTTCGTGTTCCTTGCGCGTCGTGATGTCGAGGGTCGTGCCGAGGATGCGCACGCAGCGGCCGGCATGGTCGAATATGCCGCGCCCCTTCGCCGCCACCCAGCGCACGACGCCGTCCTCCTTGCCGATCGTGCGGTATTCGACGTCGTAGGATGGCCGCCGCTCGGAATCCTGGGCAGCCAGATAGGCCTGCACAGTGGCGTCACGGTCGTCGGGGTGCACGCCGTCGTAAAAGTCCTGCATGGACACCGGCACGTCGGGGGAAATGCCGAACATCGCCTTGCAGCGCGCATCCCAGAACAGGGTGTCGTTGACGAGATCGACGTCCCACAGGCCGATTTCCGCTGCGTCGCCGGCCAGGCGCAGCAGCGCTTCGAGGCGCTTCTGGTCCGTCACGTCGCGGGCGATCTTCGATGCCCCGACCACTACCCCGTCCTGGTCGCGGATGGGCGATATGGTGACGGATATATCCAACGGCCGCCCGGACTTGTGCCGGCGCACGGTCTCGAAGTGTTCGATGCGTTCGCCCGCCATGATCTTGCGGATGATCTCGGCCTCTTCGTGATGCCGCTCCGGCGGGATAATCAGCAGGATGCTCTGGCCGACGGCCTCATCGGCCGTGAAACCGAAGATGCGCTCGGCCGAGCGGTTCCAGGACGTGATCGTCCCGTCCAGCGTCTTGCCGACAATGGCGTCGTCCGAGGATTCGATAATGGCGGCCAGCCGTTCGGCGGGCGAGACGTGCGATGGATCGGGGTTCATTCTTGTTTACGCAGAGGGTGAACGGTTTCCACCCTGCCATGCCTGAAGTCGCGCCCAGCCTGGTGCGCCAACCCGGTGAGGTCGGATGCCCGTCCTTGCTAACATGGCACGGCGGCCTCGTCCTTTACAGGAATTTTATCCCGGGCAGGCCGCCGCCCGGGCAGGAAATCGCGAAACGGCGCGCAATGGCCTTCCAAGCCCCGGACGGGGTGTTATAACCGCTTCATGCCCAACGCCGTACGCCTCGACAATATCGACCACCACGACTTGAAATACGCTATCCGCCACGGCGCGGCCTTCGGCGACGCGGTCAACCAGACCCTGGTCCTGCCCACCGAGTTCGCGGAGGTGCAGCGCGAATATCCCATCCTGCTGCGCCGCCGCGACGACGGCAGCTTCTATGCCGTCGCCATCCTCGGCTTCGACCGCGGGGAAAACCTCTATCTCGACGGCGAGCGCTGGGCGGCCGACTACGTCCCGGCCATGCAGGCGCGCGGCCCGTTCTCGATCGGCCTGTCGCAAGGCCCGGACGGGCCCGACGCCATGATCCACGTGGACCTGGACGACGCCCGCATCGGCCGCGACGGCGGCCAGCCCCTGTTCAGGCCGCACGGCGGCAACGCACCCGTGCTCGACCGCATCGCCGGGACGCTCCGCACCATCCAGCAAGGCGCGGACCTCAGCCCGCGCGTCTTCAACGCCTTCGCGACCGAAGGCCTGATCGCGCCGGCCGACATCAACATCACCTCGGACGGCGTCGGCGGCTACCGCATCAGCGATGTCTTCGCCGTCAGCGGCCAGGCCCTGGCCAGGCTCGACGGCGCGGCGCTGAAGCGGCTGAACGACGCAGGCTTCCTGTCGCTGGCCTTCATGGCGGTCAATTCGCTCGGCAATCTGCGCCGCCTTATCGACATGAAGAACGCGAAGGCGGGGGCGTAAGGCCTGCGGCGTCCACCGTCTTCCACAATAGGGACTGCCCCTTATTTGCGTCGGCTCCCACTGAAGCCAAACAGTAAAATCAGCAAACCGCCGACAAATGGCCCTGCGAAGGCAATACGTCCGTCGCGAAAGATTTCCGACGCCGCCCAACAGGCCGCCATCGACCCTGCCATTATCAAGAATCGTCTTGCCCGCATTTTCCCCTGCCGCTGACCTTTACCGGCACGCCTGTCAGTTCCGCAACCAACCCGCCACAGTTCCGCCCGCTATCATTGCAATCACCTCGGAATAAATACCACACCGGATCGTCCGCCAGCGACGGACGGTAAGATATTAGCCGTTCAACCTCGAACGCCGGCGGCCGGGGCCGGCAAACAGGCTTTTCGTTTTCTGAGTACTCATGGCCCCCCCCCTCCCCAGCACACTGCAACGCCTCTTCGTCACCGAGGTCTACGCCGTCAATATCGCCGGTTCGCCGACCGGAGACGCCCTTATCAAAGCGCTGGAAACGGAATGCCGCGCCCTGGCCGGGCGCGACGCCGCCGGGCGCGACTGGTCGGCGCGGAACCGTTATCTGGGCTACACCTCCTACGGCTCGGTCAAGGACCTGGCCGCCACGGCCACGCCCTTCGCAGACCTGAAGGCCATGCTGGACTTCCACGTCGCGCAATATGCCCAGCAGGTCGAACTGAACCTCGGCGGGCGGGGATTGAAGCCGAACGGCTTCTGGGTCAACATCCTCGACCATCTGGGCGGCCATTCGGGACACATGCACCCGCACAGCGTCATTTCCGGCACCTTCTACGTCACCATGCCGCCCAATGCCGGCGGACTGCTGTTCGAAGACCCGCGCCTGCCCTTCATGATGAACGCGCCGTCGCGCAAGGACGGGGCGCGTTTCGACCGGCAGAATTCCGCCTCGGTCGTGCCCGCCCCCGGCACGTTGCTGCTGTGGGAAAGCTGGCTGCGCCACGAAGTGCCGGTGAACCTGTCGGGTGAACCGCGCATCTCGATCAGCTTCAACTACGCGCAGGGTTGAACGGGCCTCACATCGCGCTCGAACGGAATCAATCAGCGGAGGTTCGGTTCTTTTTCAAAACAAAACAGGCCATGGACCGCAGGGTCCATGGCCTGTCATGAATAGCCAGAAATCGGTCAGTTCGACGGACGCACGTCCGTCGCCACCGCCTTGGTCAGGTTCAGCTTCTTGGCCTGGAAGGCGTCTTCCGTCGACGGCGTGATGTTCGGACGGGCGCCGATGATGCCCATGGCGATCGACTGGACGACGTAATAGGTTTCGCCCTCTTCGACTTCCAGACGCAGCGTGTCCTTGGTTTCCCACGACATGCTGTATTCGTGCACGCCCGGGTCGGCGACCAGAACGCCATAGGAGCCGTTGGTCAGCTTGATCACGCCCTTGTCGCCTTCGTGCACCGAGAAGCTGAGCGCCCAGCCGACGTACTTTTCCGGACGAAAGAAGACGATCTGGCCCTTGCCGGCGGGCGGCGGCGGAACGTCGTTGAGCTTGGCGGCGGCCGGCGCGACCGGGGAAGCCGCCGCAGCGGAGGACGACGAAGCCGCGGCGGCCAGTGCGGCGGCCGAGCTGGAGGCCTGAGCACCGTCGGCGGGCGCGGTCTGGGCGTGCGCGCCCAGGGCCGTGAGGGCCAGCGTCAGGCTGAGCGCGGCTGCGGATGTTGCGAGAGTGCGGTTCATGAGGTTCCCCCTTGTAGGTCTTACGGGTTGGTCGTCTGCGGAGTGGTGGTCTGGGTGGCCGATGTCTGGGTCACCGGCGGCGCATCCTGCGGCTTGGGCGCCGGATCGGCGGCGGGCGCTGCCGGCGGCACGGCGCCCGGCGCGAAATCGGCGCCCAGCTTGGCGCGCGCCTTGGTGCCCGGCTTGACGATCATGTCGCCGCCTTCGACCGCCAGGCCGACAAGGCCGCCAACGGCGCCCAGCATGGCGGACTGGGTGGAATTGTCGTCCGCCGTCAGGCCCAGCTTCAGGCCGCGGATAGGCACCTGCTTGCCGTCGACCAGCAGATAGCGCGCCGCCAGGACCAGCTTGCCGGGCTTGCCGCCCATGCCCGGGCGCATCGCGTCGATCACCTGGCCCTTGCCGGGCGTGCCTTCGGGGATGACGACCGCGTCGCCCAGCTTGACCGGCTCGGCAAGCTTCAGGTCGAACATATCGTCACGCTTGGCGGTCTGGCTGGAGATCGCCTGCGTGATTTCGACGACGATCGGCGTGCCGTTCGGCACCACAGCGGCGGCGGGCGCGGGCGCCGGGGCGGCCGGAGGCGTCGCGGGCTGGGCCTCGGGGGCCGCCGCCAATGACGATGACGAAGAAGAAGAAGATGACGCCTGAGCCGCGTCCTGGGCCTGAACGGCCGAACTCACAAGGCACAGCACAGCCACGGCTGCACCGGCACACACCAGGTTTCGCATGATTAAATTGTCCCCGCCCTTATGCCTCGGGGTGGAAGCCACCCGGCATTGTTGTGCAATTGATAACCGCAGTTTGTGACGTTTGCAATCCACCCACCCCGAAACGTTGATTTTGCCGCCGGTTAGCGCCTCTGGCGCGACCGGTTAGATTTCATCGATTGATCTTAAACCCGACCGAATTTATCTGGATTTAGCGCTGAAGCCGTACCTGGAACGCACTTCCGGATCCTTCGCCATTCCATGACATCGGCACATTCGCAGCCCGCGGCCGCGGGGGCATCGGCACCGCATGCGCGACCGACTGCGTTCCATCAAAAGGTTTATCATGAATACTCCGATCCCGGAGCCTACCCGGTCGCGGCGCAAGCGCCAGCGCCTTTCCTTGTTTGGCGCGGCGGCTGCCCTGGCCCTGCTGGCCGGCGCCGCCTGCGCCCAGGACACCGTCCTGCCGAAACCCGACAAGCCGTTCGCCGGCAAGATCGCCCGCACGCGCGAGGACTCGGTCCAGGCCTGGCCCGAACAGCCCAAGGCCCCGAAGGGCGCGCCCAACGTCATTCTAATCCTGCTGGATGACGTGGGTTTCGGCGCTTCATCGACCTTCGGCGGTCCGGCGGCCACACCCAACCTGCAGGCCCTGGCCAGCCACGGCGTGCGCTATAACGACTTCAACACCACCGCCATTTCGTCGCCGACCCGCGCCGCCCTGCTGACGGGCCGCAACCACCATCAGGTCGGCTTCGGCAACCTGACCGACGTTTCGACCGGCTTTCCGGCCTATGACGGCGTCTGGTCGCCCAATACGGCTTCGGTCGCCGAGATTTTGAAAGACAACGGCTATTCCACCGCCGCCATCGGCAAGTGGCACAACACGCCGAACTGGGAAATCACACCCGCGGGCCCCTTCAACCACTGGCCGACCGGCCTCGGCTTCGAATACTTCTACGGCTTCATGTTCGGCGAAAGCAGCGAGTGGGAGCCCCAGCTCTACCGCAATACGTCGCCCGTCGACGCACCCGCAAAACCGAAAGACGGCTACCACCTCACCACCGACCTGGTGAACGAGTCGATCAAGTGGATCCACCAGCATGAGGCCGTGGCGTCGGACAAACCCTTCTTCCTCTATCTGGCCACCGGCGCGACCCACGCCCCGGTCCACGTGCCGCAGGACTGGATCGACAAGTACAAGGGCAAGTTTGACCAGGGCTGGGACAAGCTTCGCGAGGAAACCTTCGCCCGGCAAAAGGCCGCCGGCATCATCCCGGCCAATGCCGAGCTGACCCCGCGCCCGAAGGAGCTTCCCGCCTGGGACAGCCTGACGCCCGACCAGAAGAAGCTCTATGCTCACCAGATGGAGGTCTACGCCGCCTATCTGTCGCAGACCGACGCCGAAATCGGCCGGCTGCTGAAGTCGGTCAATGACGACGGCCTGGCCGACAATACCCTGATCATCTATGTCGTCGGCGACAACGGCGCCAGCGCGGAAGGCGGGCTGGCCGGCTCGGACTCGAACTTCGGCCTGATGCTGGGCGCCAACAACGACCAGAACGAACAGCTGGCCCATTACAGCGACCTGGGCAGCCCGCTCTACGACAACCACTATGCCTCGGGCTGGTCGTGGGCCACCACCACGCCCTTCCAGTGGATGAAGCAGGTGGCGTCGCACTTCGGCGGCACGCGCAACGGGCTGGTGGTGTCGTGGGCCAACCACACGGCGCACCCCGAAATCGTCCGCTGCCAGTTCGGCCACGTCAACGACATCGCCCCGACCATCTACGAAGCCGCCGGCATCACCTTCCCCGACACGGTCAACGGCGCCAGACAGCTGCCGCTGGAAGGCAAGAGCCTGGTCCAGACCTTTACCGACCCGAAGGCGCCGGAAACGCACACCGAGCAATATTTCGAAATCTTCGGCAACCGCGCCATCTACAAGGACGGCTGGGTCGCCGGCACGCGGCGCTATGCGCCGTGGGAGCTGTTCACCAATCCGGCCAAGGTGTTCGGCGGCGATTTCGAAAACGACAAGTGGGAACTCTACCACGTGTCCGAGGACTATTCCGAAGCCCACGACCTGGCCGACAAGGACCCCGCCAAGCTGGCGGAACTCAAGGCCGAGTTCGACAAGGAGGCCGTGCGCAACGGCGTCTACCCGCTGGTGCCCCTGCCCCAGGGCGCGCCGACCACAGTGCCGAAAGGCAAGACTCACTACACCTACCTGTCGGGCGTCGAGCGCCTGACCCAGGCCAATGTCCCTGTGCTGGGCGGACGCTCGCACACCATCACGGCGGAGCTGACCGTGCCGAAGGGCGGCGCCGACGGCGTCATCCTGGCCGACGGCGGCCGCTACGGCGGCTTCTCGATCTACGTCAAGGACGGCCACGTCGTCTACGAAGAGAATGCGCTCGGGCAGCTTCACGAAAAGGTCGTGTCGTCCGACACCCTGCCCGAGGGCCAGGTCAGCGTCCGCACCGTGTTCACGGCGGCGCCCGCCGAAGCGCCCAAAAGCTTCCTGGCCCGCCTGACCGGCGGCGCACCCGCGCCCGGCACCGCCGAGATCTATATCGGCGACAGGAAGGTCGGCGAAGGCCGGTTCCAGGCGTTTGGCGGCTTCGCCAGCTCGATCACCGAGACCTTCGATCTCGGCAAGGATACGGGCTCGGCGGTCAGCCACGACTATGACGGTCCCAATCCCTTCAAGGGCACGGTCGACAAGGTCAACATCGATCTCAACTAACCGGAACCGAGGTTTCCGCGCCGCCGTATCGCCCCTTCCGTCAAGCTAATCCAGACGGAAGGGGACGTCAGCGTCAGCGCGGGGAAGGTTTCATTTTTAGAAGGCCCGTATGACAGCCACCACCCAGTCGTACCACACCATCATCAAGCCGTCGGGCGCCCAGTGCAATCTCGACTGCACCTACTGCTTCTATCTCAGCAAGGAAGGCCTGCTGTCGCAGCCCAGGGCGCCGCGCATGCCCGACGACGTGCTGGAGGCCCATATCCGGCAATATATCGAAAGCCAGCCCGGCCAGGACGTCGTCTTCACCTGGCAGGGCGGCGAGCCGACCCTGATGGGGCTGGACTTCTTCCAGCGCGCCGTCGCCCTGCAAGCCCGCTACAAACAACCCGGTCAACGCGTCGACAACGACCTGCAGACCAACGGCGTTCTGCTCGACGCGCGCTGGGCGGAATTCCTGAAAGCCAACAACTTCCTGGTCGGGCTGTCGATCGACGGCCCCCGCGCCCTGCACGACCTCTACCGCCGCGCCAAGGGCGGCCAGCCGACCTTCGACCGCGTCATGGCGGCGGCGAAGTTGCTGCGCGACTGGCAGATTCCGTTCAACGTCCTGTGCGTGGTCAACAACGCCAATGCCCGCCAGCCGCTGGAAACCTACCGCTTCCTGCGCGACGAGGTCCGCCCGCGCGTCATCCAGTTCATCCCCGGCGTCGTGCCTAAACCCGGCCACGGCCCGTCCGATTCCGGCTATTCGCTGTCCGACCGCCCGCGCCAGGGTGATGCCCGCACCCGCCCGGACCAGCCGGACGCGGTGGTCGAGCCGTGGTCGGTCGATGGCGACGACTGGGGCCGTTTCCTGTCGGCGGTGTGGGACGAATGGTTCACCCGGGATTTCGGCGACGTCTTCGTCGACCAGTTCGAGAATGTCGTCTCGATGATGCTGCGCAAGGGCTCGCAGATGTGCGTCACCGCGCCAAGGTGCGGCCGTGGCCTGGCCATCGAGTTCAACGGCGACCTCTACAGCTGCGACCACTTCGTCTATCCTCAGCACAGGCTCGGCAATATCTCGGACAGCGACGAAGGCGTGCTGGCGGCAAGCGCGGCCCAGACGGCGTTCGGCAATGCCAAGCTCGACGCCCTGCCACAGGCCTGCCGATCGTGCCGCTTTCTGGAACTGTGCTGGGGGGAATGCCCCAAGAACCGCTTCATCGCCACGGCGGACGGCGAAGCCGGACTCAACTACCTGTGCGGCGGACTGAAGACCTTCTACGGCAAGGCGACGTCGGACTATCCCCGGCTTGTGCGCCGGCTAGGGCCGGGCAACTGACTGCCGCGCAAAAGAAAGGCCGCGTGACACCTGGGGGGCAAGGTGTCGCGCGGCCGTCAACGTCAGGCGTAGCCGCCCGCCGCGTACCCTATTTGCGCATGGCGCGGGCGATAACCTGCTCAATACGCTTCCAGCGGCTTTGCGCGCCGAAATCGCGATCGCGGAACGCCTGGAACTCGCGGTCCTGCACCTTGTGCAGCGCCGTGGCTCCGTAAAGCGACATGGCCTCACGCGCCGAAGCCTCGATCTCGGACGCCGGTATCTTCGCCGCCAGCATATCGTAACGGACGAACAGCCAGCCGATGAAGCACAGCCCCATGGACAAAAACGTTGAGTAGGCGGAAATAACCAAACAGGCAGATAATTGCATCCTAGCCTCCTTCTCTGAAGGCCAGAATACAGAACACTGGTTACGATTTGATTTCGTGGGATATTTTTTTCTAAAATACAGTAAATAAACTGTTATAAGTCCTACTATACTTTAAGATTTACGCAGCATCACGCCCGGTGGTATCGGCCTTACGATTTCGGCTTGACCGCCCGGGCCTGCGCGACCAGGTCCGCGACCTGCGCCGGAGTCATCGCTTCGAAGGCCGCCTTTGCGGCGCTGTCTTCGGCCGCGTCGTCACCGGCCTGCACGACCGCCGCCGCGACCTTGTTTCCAAGAACCGAGACCATGATGATCCCCTTGGAGGCTGCGTCATTCCACGCGACCAGGGCGCCGTTGTCGCAGGCATAGACGTGCCAGGTCCCCTTGAGGAAAACCTTGTCCACCGGTCCGGCGTCGCACTGGATGTGACCCGTGAACGGGGCGGGCGACGCCGAAGCCGCACCGGCCTGCGCCGCGCCCGCCTGGGCGGACGGGAACTGCGCGTCCTGGGTCGCCAGGTCCGCCACCTTCAGTTCGCGGCGCAGGGCGTCGCTGACCAGGTCGCGGTCGAAGGGCTCGCGGCTCTTGCCGCCGGCGGAAGCGTGCGACTGGGTACCGTAGATCTGCTTCTGGCCGACGCTTTGCAGATAACGGTCCAGCGACGCCGCCGCGATCCACGGCCCGCCGGAATCGCCCTTTTTTACCGCGATGACCGCCAGGGTGTGCGCCATCAGGAAATCGCCGGGCGTGGCGCCGTGCTGGAAGATATAGGCGGCCTCGACATAGTCCGCGCCGGTATGCAGGCGGCCGGCGGCCAACAGCTGGCCCGTACGATCGCGCCGCCCGGTGTCGCGCACAGTCAGCTTCGACCAGTCCAGAACGTCGCCCTGCCGGTCGGCCTGGTCGGCGTCATAGATCTGCTTCATCTCGGGATCGGACGCCATGGCGTCCGCCGCCAGCGAAACCTGTGCCGTCAGAAGCGTTGCGGCCATCAGGCCGGCCACCGTGATCGCGCTCTTCATTGTTCCCCCCGCAAAGCCCTTGCAGCCGCTTTTCCGATAGCATGCACCCGCCCCGATTGCAAATCCAGGCCACGCGCCGGCTATGTATTCGGCTACCGCATACACGGCGCGGCAAATATTCACATTTGAAAAAACTCACCTTACGGCAATTTACATCTGAAATTTCATTGACTTGTAAAAAATCGTATTGACTCCTTAAGCAAATTATCAATTGTATGACAACGCTGGCCAGACCGGTCAGGCGAAAATAAGTACGCAACAAGTACAAAGACCAGCTTTTAAACAGGGAATGCAACACATGAAGACCTCAAAGTGGCTCGCGCCGCTCGCGATTACCTGCGCGCTTTCGGGCGCCGTATTTGGCGCGGCTTCGGCCGACGCCGCCACCTGCACTTCGGCGCAGTACGGCAGCTTCACCGTCGGCAGCTTCACCTTCTACAACGACATGTGGGGTTCGGGCGCCAACACCCAGACCATCTGCGCCAATTCGGCCAGCAACTGGTCGATCACCTCCAACCAGCCCAATACCAGCGGCATCAAGGCTTACGGCAATGCCAGCTATTATGTCGGCAAGTCGCTGTCGAGCCTGACCACCCTCAGCTCGACCCTGTCGGAATCGACGCCGTCGGGCGGCGCCTGGGACGCGGCCTACGATGTGTGGGACAGCACCAACAAGTACGAAATCATGATCTGGATGAACTATACCGGCACGTCCACGGGCGGCGGCAACGTCAAGCCGATCTCGTACAACTGGTCGAGCGCCGGCAATGCCGTCCCGGTCTATACCAATGTCAGCGTCGGCGGATCCACCTGGAACGTCTATGAAGGTTCGAACGGCTCGAACAACGTCATTTCGTTCCTGCGCACCACCAAGACCAACAACGCCACGACCGATATCAAGGCGATCCTGAACTGGATCAAGGGCATCGGCTATTTCGGCAATATCACGGTCGGCCAGCTGCAATACGGCGTCGAGGTCACCTCGACCAACAGCGCCAGCAGCACCTGGACGATGAGCAACTACACGGTGACCTCCAAGTAAAAGGCGCCGCCATTACCAGGAACGGCCTCCCGGACGCCTCCGGGAGGCCGTTTTTCGTTTCCGCGCCCGCCCGGCGACATGGTCGTGATGACGAAACACGGAGGGGGATTTCCATGACGATCGCGCTTCATCGCCGGCATATGCTGTCCGCGCGGGCCGAAAACGCCATCGGTGTGCTGCAAGCGACGCCCCCTGATGGCCGATGTCGCGCTCGACGGTCTGAGCGGAGGGGCCGGAAATCATCCCCGGCCGCACGCGATTTATCCACACGTGCGAATCACAGCCCTCTCGTGTTACGTTAACGAAGATGTAATAATTACGCCCTGAGCGAGAATTGCTCTTCAGGTGTGTCACATGAATTACGACCCCCGCCCCGAGCCGCAAAAGCCGGTTCCCCTGATGGTCACCTTCGTGGCCTGTATCGCCGCAGGCTTCATGCTTGCCATAGGCGTGGTCGGCGGCCTGCACGGGCTGATGTAGCCCCTACGCGGTGCGCGCCTTGCGCCGGCGCGTGGCAACGCACAGGTCCAGCACACCCATCGACGCGGTGAAGATGGCGACAAGCCAGGGCACGTCGCGCCCGTAGCCCAGCGCGCCCGCCAGCAGGAAGGCGAAAGCCCACATGACGCCGTGCAGGATGTGAAACAGAAGGCTGCGGTGGACCGCGGCCCGGCGCATTTCGGGCGAACCGGCGGCGTCCTTATCCGCACGTCCCATGCCGGCCGTCATGATCAGCGCGATCACCAGCACCAGGACGAAAACAACAAGGCCGGTAACGGAGGTGACCAGGATTCGGCTGGCCTGCGGCGTCCATATCCATAGCCCGACGATACCCAGACCACCCAGCACCAGAAGCCAGCCCGCCACGCGCGCCGCCCTGGCGCCGGCGGCCCGGGGCTGCACCAGCTTGGGCAGGGCATTGCCGGACACCAGCATCAGAAGCCCCATCAATATGCCGAAGTAGCGGATGGCGGCGGCGGGATCGAAGCGGCCGGTCAGGGTCGCGACGCCCAGGCCGGCGGCCAGGACAAGCAGGCCGCCGACGGCCACATAAAGCGCCGGCAGCGCCGGGGATCGGGGGGACGATGTCATTCGGAAGTCTCCGTTTTGGCTGCGGATTTCGATGTTTCGGCGCTGCGCAACTCCCAGCCGAAGGCCTGGGCGAAACCCAGCATCGCTTCTTCGAGAACGGACAGCTGAAGATGGTAGGTCACGGTCTGCGCCTGCTTTTCCGGCACGATCAGGCCGGCTTCGCGCAGGACGGCGAAATGCGCCGACATGGTGGGCTTGGACACGGTGAACTGGTCGGCCAGCTCGCCCGCCGACATGGGGCGCTGGCGCAGCAGTTCCAGCACGCGGCGGCGGGTCGGATCGGACAGGGCTTTGAAGATCAGGCTCATGAATTTGTATTTAGCTAAACATCGAAATAGAGTCAAGCGAGGTGGTGGCCACAAAACAAAACAAAACCTCCCCCGATTTCAGGAGGCGGTTCTGATTTGAGCGCGTCCTTAGCCCTACGCCGGCATGGCGGCGATGGCGTCGATCTCGATCATGAAATCCGGATTGGCCAGCCCCGACACCATGACCACCGTCATGGCCGTCGGGCGCCGCCCCCAGACCCGGGACGCCGCGGCAAACGCCTCCTCGGGGTCCGAGCCCTCGACCAGGTATACGGTCATCTTGACGACGTTTTCGGGCGTACCGCCGCCGGCGCCCAGCACCGACAGCAGGTTCCGCAGCGCCTGGTCGGTCTGCGCCCGCAGGCCGACCACGACATTGCCGGCGATATCGACGCCGTTTTGCCCGCCCAGGAACAGCAGCCGCCCTGCCCCCGTCACCAGCACGCCGTGCGCCGAGGCCGGATTGTAATGCACGCTGGCGGGATTGATCTTCTCTATGTCCATATACATGGCGGCAACACTCAAAACATTCACGCCGATTGCCACACCGCCGGGGCCTTGAACGCCCACGGCTTGTCGGCCAGCGAGCGCGCGACGATCCAGGCCGAGCCCGACAGGGTCATGGCCGCTGCCAGCATGGTCCAGTCGATCTGCATCGCCTCGGGCTTCGGCCCGGCGACAAGCATGGGAATGTGCACCAGCACGACGAAGCTGCTCATCATCACGGCTTCGAGCACGGCCGCCAGCCGGGCCATGACGCCCGACAGGATGGCCAGCCCGGCCAGCAGGTGCCCGGCGCCCGTGATATAGGCCAGTGCCAGACGGAAGGGCAGGAAGCCCGGGATCATCTGCGCCGTGAAATCGGCATAGACGAAGTGCGACAATCCGAAAACCACGCAGGCCAGGCCAAAGCCGATGCGCGCCGTCATGACCAGACCCGGGGAACCCAGCCAGGACCGCTCGAGCGCGGTCCCCCTCGCCGTCAAGGCCGTGAGGGTGACGGCTCCGCACAGCATGGCCGTATCCTCGGACAGCGGCAGGCATGCCCCGACGCTTAAGCCCTTGTGACTGAGGGCCAGTTGACCGAGGAACACGACCTGCGGAATCCAGAAGAGCAGCATGAAGGCGGCGGTTGCCAACACCGCCGCCCATGCCGCCGTGCGCGGGACAAAAAGGATCAGGGCGCATACGGACAATAGCGCTCCCGCCCCCCGCGCCAGTTCGGGCTGCAAGGGGATACCCACGATCGGCTGCCATGGCATGCTGAATGCGCCGAACGCGATGTTCAGGACACCGAACAAAAGAAGCCCGGCCGCAAACAGATACCGATCAGCATGACTCGCGTGCATTTCCCGTCCCCTTACGATTAACGCTGCCAGGGAAGCAGCCGTTCAGTCCTAGGGCCGGGCGCGCCCCCGCGCTTGTAAAAATTTAACCTGCGCGCAAAAGCCGGGTGTGGCCGGCATGGTCCGGTGTCTCGGCGGCGACGCGGCGGCGCAGCGCCAGGTACTCGCCGGGCGTATGGCCGGTGAAGCGCTTGAAGTCCTTGTTGAAATGCGCCTGGTCGAAATAGAGATGGTCCTGGGCGACCTCGGTCCACACCACCGGCCGGGCGATATCGACCGTGTCGAGCAGGTATTGCAGGCGATACAGGCGCGCCAGGGTCTTGGGCGGCACACCGATAATACGGTTGAACAGGGTGATCAGGTGCTTCTGGCTGACCCCGGCCGATTGCGCGAGGTCGCCGACCTGGACGTGGCCGTGACTTTCCGCCAGCGCGGTCAGGGCCGGCGCGATGCGGCCGCTGTCGGGCCAGCGCCGGATCGCCCGGGTCAGCAGGGTCTCAAGGACCTGGAACCGCGCCTGCGCGCCGCCTGCCTCGTAAAGGCGCTCGCGCACCTCGCCGGCAAAGCGCCCGAGCACGGCGTCGAGCGCCACCACCTGGTTCGCCAGTTCGTCGGCCTCGACGCCCAGCACGGCGAAGCCGCCGCCGGGGCGGAAGCGCACGCCGATATAGTCGGGGTTCGTGGGCCAGGTCACCGTATGGTATTCGTCCCACAGCCCCATGCACCAGCTGTCGCGCAGGGCTTCGGTGGCGGCGCCCTCACCGGCGCGCCGGGCATGGAAAGGGTCGCCGAAATTGATCTTCAGGTCGGCGCACGGCATGGGCATGACCTTTTCGATCGCATACGGCATCGGCCCGGCCGGGCTGTAGAAGTATTCGACGAAGGCCGACAAAGGCGGCGCCGGGTAATGAACCAGGAAACTCATCAGGCGTCTTCCGGATGGCGCGGACCTTATGTCCGGCCTTATCCTTGCGGTACCATAACCCGGTTTTTTCCAAAATGTGACAGTGGATAGCGTTACCGTATCCGCTCACGCATGTTTTGATCGGCTGAAACCCGGATTGCCGCCGCCCTGGACCGGACGCTTGCCTATTCCGCCGGCTCGACGGCTTCTCTTTCCCGCTTACGGCCGCCATCCCGCAGCAACTGCCTGAGCGCCACCGAGATCCACATCATGCCCACAAAGGCAAATCCGGCCGTCACGACGACAGCCGCCAACACGCATACCAATAAAGCCATACTCTACGCCTACTGGCCCACCCATGCCCTCCGCATATGGAAAGAGCGGCGTTATGCGCAAGCCCGCCGTTCGATCACGAACGCGTTTTGCGGTCACCGCAAGGTATCGAAGGCTTCCGCGCGGGCAAAATCGCCACGCTGCCTCCAGCCGTCACTGAGGAACCGGCAGAAGTCGGCCTTGTCATGCGGGTCGACGATTGCGCGCGCGGCGCGGGTCAGAAACGGAATGCCCTCCTCCGCCCTGCCGGTAACAACTAGCCAGGCGCCCCATGTGCCCTGCATTTCAGGCCTGCCAGGTAAGGCCTGAAGAGCTGCCCTTGCGGTCTCCCCGGCCAGCGCCATGAAGTCCGGATCGCCCAGCTTGATAGCGCTCCACGCCACATTGGCCTGGATCCAAGGAAGGTGTTCGCTCGCGCCTTCGGTCTCGGGGCGCATCATCTCCCGATGCTCTTGATAGAAGTCTATGACGGCGCGGTCGCCGCGCGCCCGCGACAGGTTGTGCATTATGCTGTTGGCCAGGAACATCCTGTAGGGAGAGTTTTCCCAGGCTTCGGAAGCCACCGCCACGGCCATCTCGAACTGGCCTTGGTGCTGATGGGCCTGCACCCGATACACATCGACGACCGCCGCCGATACGGGCGTCTTCCTGGTCCCGAATGCATTCACTATGTGCTGCCCGTCGGAGACCGTGCCCGCATGATCGCCCGTCTTCCGCGGGATCAGATTGAAGACGCCCATTACGAGATTGAAAAGGCCAAAGCCGCCAAGGATCGCCGACAGGACGCCGGCATCTGCCACAAGCCGGCTGCCGACAAAGGCCACTGCCGCCGCCAGAAAGTTCGCGCCCGGCCCTGCTGCGGCGATGAAGGCATTGCGCACCCTGCCGGCAGAGCCCTTGGGATCGATATGCAAGACCAATCCGCCGACCCAGGGATAGCGCAGGATATCGAAGTTCACGCCGGGCAGTCGCAGCCTGCGCCGGATCGGGCCGCTGCCAACATGGGCCGTCCATACGACATGACCGCAAAGCCGCGCCGCATAGGCGTGCCCGGCCTCGTGAACGAACACGCGAAGCGGCAAGCTGAGCAGCGCCGTCACCGCCATGATACAAATGAAGCCCGCATGCACAGGTTCATGCAATGCGACAAGCGGAATCGCGAACAGGAAGCTCAGCGGCGACATCAGCATATGCAGCGTAGTCTTCTGCTCGAACGGCGTCGGGTTATACGGCAAACACGCTTCGCACACCGTCTTGTTCCGGCCGAACAATCCGCCGCGCTCGCGGCGGAAAAACGCCGCGAAACCGCTTTTGAAACCACACTCGCTACAGCGCAATACCATTCCCCCGGCTACCCGTCCTTCATAGCCCGGGCATTCCCAAAGTCAAAACCCGCTAAGGTGGCATTCCCCAGCGGAAACGGTTTGCCAAAAGCATTACATCCGTGTAATGTCGAAATCAGGAAGGGCGATATTTCAATATTTTTTGATATATTTGCACATCTTCCGTGCACGTCCCCGGTTTTTCACCGGGCGCGAAGACCATGAGTCCGGTGCGTGCACCCTATATAAGCGTATGGTTACTTACCTGCTTACCGTAGTTGCTTAAGAACCGTATCCGTCAGCATTCCAATTAAATCCTATTCACGCGCCGATACCGCATATTCGGCCGCGCGCGTGTGTTTATCTATGCACCCAAAAGTTTATAGCTGGGAGAAAACACTCATGCCTTTCGTTAGGAACCTGTCCTTCGTGGCGCTGATTGCCACCGGGGCGATCGCCGGCCCCGCGCTGGCGCAAAACATCGACTTCAAGACCGACATCCCGCAAGTCCCTGCCGAGATCAAGGTCTTCAAACTGACGGCCAGCAAGCCGCCGGTCGCCTTCGTCAACGAGACCCTGCGCCTGTCCAAACTGCCGGCCCTGACCCAGGGCAACAAGGCGCTGGTGTCGAAGGACGCCCGCGTCAAGGACGACCCGGACCTGGTGCGCGCCTATGTTGATACCCAGAGCGGCGACACCTATATCACGCCGTCGACGGCCGACCTGGTGGCGCAGACCGGGCGCGGCCTGACCGAAGACACCGCCCTGGTGGCGGCGCGCAAGACCTTCGACAATGAAGCCTTCATCCCGAAGGACGGCACCCAGCTGAAGATCATCGCGCCGATCGTCGTGTCGGGCGGCTCGACCACCCGGCCCGTGGCGACCAATCCGCGCCTGACCGCCACCACGGCCAAGCTTGCAGCCACCACCAAGCTGGCGCCCGGCGCCACACGGCTGATCCGCACCACCGAACCGCGCACCATCATGGTGCTGGTCCCGGCGCAGCGCTTCGCCGCCGGCCTGCCGGTCTATGGCCGCGGCTCAGCCGCCGTCGTCACCGTGGCCGGCGACGGCACCGTGGCCGGGGTCCTGCGCCGCTGGCGCACGGCCGACGGCGGCGCAAGCGTCAAGACCGAACTGAGCGCCGAACAGGTCAAGGCCGACATCCTGCGCCAGCTCAAGGGCAAGGTGCCGGAAGGCTCCTCCGCCGTGGTCGACAAGGCCGAGCTCAGCTACTACGACCGCAATGAAAATGCCCTGACGCCGGCCATCCGCTTCGAGGCCGTCATCACCCCGCGCGACGGCAAGCACTCGCCGATCCGCCTGGAAGGCTTCGTGCCGGTCGTCAAGGCGGGCGACACGGTCCCGGATCTGGCCGGTCCGCCGGCAGGCGACGGTCCCGGCGAAGCCAAGCAGCCCAAGGCCGCCGGTCTGGCCTCGATCAGCGCCTCCGACGAAGCCAAGCTGCGCGCCGAAATCGGCGGCGCCGGCACGCCCGACGACTTTACGCTGGGCGAATACGCCAACCAGGACTGGCAGAACGACAGCGGCTATGTCGACATGTCGTACGCCTTCCTCAACGGCCTGAAGGACAAGACCAGCCAGGTCAACCGCACGCAGTGGTACGTCGCCCATAACTGGGAAGTCGTCGGCCCGTCGTCGAAATACTACATGAACGCGGTCAACGTCGCCTACACGGTGCCGCACGGCGACTGGCTGATCAACTCGACCGACCGCAACTGCTGCGAGGACTGGTATGTGCCCAACATCGGCACCGGCGGCAATCCGGGCTTCGGCCACGCGGCCGGCGGCGTGCTGGCGACGTGGGTCATCATGTCGTGCGAAGTCATCCCCAGCTACTATGACCGCCTGCACGAAGCCGGCGGTTCGGGCAACGGCTATACGGCCTTCGACGCCTGGTGGCCGGTCTTCCAGGGCCTGCACAACGTCATCGGCTTCCGCACCATCATGTTCTATCCGGACGACGCGCTGAACTACGGCTTCGGCCAGCACGCGGCAACCGGCGCCGACATCAACACGGCCTGGTTCCAGGAAGTGGCGGCGCATGAAGGCGGCGTCGGCACCTATGCCAGCCAGCACCTGGCCGGCGCCCCGCAGGTCCATTACGACCGCGCCTCGACCATGATCGACGGCCGCGACCTGGGCCACTCGATCTTCCACGTCACGGCGCAGAGCGCGTCGTCGACCCTGTGGAGCTTCTGGATGGGGAACTAGGCTGACGGCGAGGCGGTCAATCGGCCGCCCTGCTCTCTTCCTTGCGCTTCCCTCGTTTTCCGTAAAAAATGGCGAGGTGCAAGATTCAGGACCCTCCATGCCCGAACTCAACCGTATCCTGCTCTACGTGCGCGACATGGCGGCAACCGCCGCCTTCTACGAAACGCACTTCGGTTACCGCGCCACGCAGGAGCCCGGCGATCGCCTGGTCGAGCTGATCCCGCCCGGCAACGGCGTGCTGATCGCGCTCCACCAGGCCGCCAAATCCCAGAAAGGCGGACAGACCGCCGTCAAGCTGGTTTTCGATGTCGAGGATGTCGCGGGCTTCTGCCGCGACTGCGCCGCAAGGGGCCTCGATTTCGGCCCGATCCACGAAGTCCCCGGCTATCAATTCGCCAATGCCAGGGACCCGAACGGCAACACCGTCAGCGTCTCCAGCCGGGCGTTTCGCAAGGCGTGACGCCGTCAGTGGCGCATGACCGTTTTGCGGGCCTGCTTGACGTCCCACGCATGGCTATCGTCCGGCAGGTCAAAAGGCGCATTGAACGCGTCCCACACCGCCTTCTGTTGCGACCATTCCCTAAGCCATCTACGATCTTCAGCCGACACGCTCTCCCAGTAGGCTGCGTCCTCGCCATCGCGCATCGCCGCCTGTACGATTCTGGCCAACTGGACGACGACAGCGCCGTTTTGGGGGGGCAGCCAGTCCGACAACAAGCTGTTGAGATCGGTGCCTAAAATGGCGTTGGCGCACAAGAGGTGAGACGCGTCGAGAACGTCCGGATCCGCACCGCGTGACATTCGCAAGGCAGATGCGAAAACATCTCGGACGACTGCCTGTTCAACTTTCGGCCATTGCGTCCATTCAGAATAAACTAACTTGCCCGCGATCACTTCGGGCGACAATCCGAGCCATGGATGTTCGCCCCGGCCCAACTCCAGAATGCGGGGCAGAAAATGCTTGTAATCATCGACTGTGCCGATGGTATAAATCGCCGACCCCGCATAGGCGCCCAGATTGTCAGCAGACAAGGTTTTCAACGAAGAGGCGCGAAGCTGCATCAAGACCTCCGGCACATTGTGTTTGGGCGCCGCCTTCATGGTCTCCGGACAGGTGTAATGGGCAAAGACCTTGTAAGCCTCTTCAATATTTACTCGCCATTCCTGTTCCGGTTCCATGAACTCACCTTGATGAAATAAACAGTCATAAGAAAAGTGAAATAATCCACCAATCAGTTTCGCATCATCCCGTCACGCTATCCGCTTGGTTTTGCAGCCGCAAGCGGACGGATACGCCATGGACGAGACCAGCCCTTCACGCCGGGCCATCAAGGCCGAAACCATCGACAGCTTCGAAGGCGCCGTAGCGGCGGAAAACGGCGAGCATATCGTGCTTAAGCTGTTTATCGGCGGCGAACAGGCCTTCTTCGCCCTGCCCCGCGAATCCGCCCTGACCGTGGCCCAGGCCCTGATGACCAGCGAAACCCGCGCCCGCGTCCTGCAAAACCCCGACAATGTCAGCGTGCCCGCCGTCCGTGTCGGTGGCTACGGCATGGCCGTGTCCGATACCGGCCTGCCCGTGCTGACCCTGGAAAGCGCGCCCGGCGTTCAGATGGCCTATGTCATGGAACCGGAAACGGCGCGCGACATGGTGCGCGACCTGCAGCACGTCCTGACCCTGATCGCGACCGAAGGCCAGACGCGGCAATAATTATGCCTCTGAACGGGGCCGCCCACTGCCGGGTTAATATTAAGGCGACCCCGCCCAGGGGTGTCCACTTGCGCGAACACCACCTGATTAAATGCCCAAGCTGATGCGAAGCTGATTTGCCGCCGTCAAACACGGATTTCAGGCCACATCGAAACCAAGCGACGCCGGCGCGAGCCCGTCGGCCGTGGCTTTAAGCATTGCCTTGCCGGTCCCGCTGCCGTCCGACTGCACGATGACCTGCGCCCAGCCGTTGAACACGCTGCGCGCCCACGGCTGCGCCGGATGCGTCACGCGCACCGTGCCCCACAGGCTGCCATTGACCGAGCGGTCGAACAGGCCCTGCACCCCGCCCTTCGGCGTCTCGAAGACATAGGTCAGGCTGTTCTGCTCGGCCAAAACCGCCGGATCGAGTTCGACGACCATGGCGCCGTCCTGCGTCCTGGGCGTGACGCGCGTGCCGTTGACATAGACGGTCTGGCTATCGCCCAGCGCGCCGACGAACAGCGTCACCTTGTCGCCCGCCGCCATGGCCGGGCGCGCGAAGCCTCCGCGCAGCACCAGGCCCCGGGTCACCGCCGGCTGCTTTTCGGGCGGCAGCCATTGCGACGGATCGCGCCAGGCCGATGTATCGACCCCCGCCCCGGTTTCCGGCCGGTCGCCCGTGCCGTCGACCGCCAGGCTGCGCCACCCCGTCACGCCCTGGAAGTCGTGACGGTCGGCCGGCCGGTCGGCTTCGTGCGAGGCCGGATCGCCGTTGCCGACGCCGATGATGCGGATCGGCCCGGTGGTTTCGAAACGGACCGCATTGCCCGATGTCGGCGCGATCCGGCCCTGAGCGTCCATGACATTGACCCAGACCATGGCGATGTCGCAGCCGTCGGCCTTGAGGCGCGACACGTCGCCCGACAGGCTGACCTTGGCCGCCGCGCCGGTGGTTTCGGCCGTCGCGGTGGCGACGACCTTGCCGCCGGTCATGGCCTTTGCCACCAGCCGTCCCGGTTTATAGGGCACCGACCACTGCGCGTGGCCGTCCTTTTCGATCGTGCGCCGTCCCAGCGACTTGCCATCGAGGAACAGCTCGACCGCCCCCGCATTGCTGTAGGCCCGCACGTCGATCGGCTGGCCTTCGCGGCCGGGCCACGTCCAGTGCGGCAAGAGATGGACCATGGGGGCGTCGGTCCACACGGATTTCAGGTACCAGGCGCTGTCCTTGAACACGCCGGTCGTATCCAGCATGCCGAACTGCGACGAGATGGCCGGCCAGCCGAAGGGCGTCGTCTCGCCGCGATAGTCGAAGCCCGTCCATACGCACATGCCGGCCATCCACGGCCTTGCCTGGACGTGCTTCCAGCCTTCCTCGATGCTCAGCGAATTGCCGGGGCGCGCCTCGCGGTCATAGGCGCTGAGATGGCACGCCGCCCGGTCGTCGACATAGACGCCGCGCGTCGTGGTGGTCGACCCTTCCTCCGTCATGACGGCGGGCTTTTCCGGATGGTCGCGGTGGAAGCCGTCGACATCGTGCTGCGCCGCGTAGTTGAAGCCGATGACATCGGCTGCCAGCGACACGCCGCGCCCGGATCCGCTGGTCGCCACCGTGGTGCGCCGCGTCGGGTCGAGGCGATGCACGACGGTCTGCATCTCGGTCGCGAGGTGCGTGCCAAGATCGGTCCATTCCAACGACCATTCCTCATTGCCGACCGACCACAGGACCACGCTGGGATGGTTGCGGTCGCGCCTGACCATGCGCTCAAGCTGGCCGCGTATCTCAGGGCTGGTGCCCATCATGCGATGCTCATCGATCACCACGATCCCCAGCCGGTCGGCGGCGTCGAGCAGTTCCGGCGTCGGCGGATGGTGCGAGCAGCGATAGGCATTGACACCGAACGATTTCAATTGCTTCAGCCGCCAGGTCTGCAATCCGTCCGGCAAGGCGACGCCGACCCCGGCATGGTCCTGGTGATTGTCGGTGCCCTTCAGCTTGAGATTGTGGCCGTTGAGCAGGAAGCCCTTGTCCTTGTCGAAAACGACGGTGCGGATGCCGAAGGGGGTGTCGTAATGATCGGCCGCCTTACCGCCGCGCAGTACGGTTGTGCGCAACCGGTAGAGCGCCGGGTCGTCGATCGACCAGAGATGCGGCTTATCCACGCTCAACGCGGCGGTGACCGTGGCGTTGGCGGCGGCCTGTGTCGCACCCTGGACCTCGCCCGACGCCACCCTGCCGCCGTCCGGCCCGAAGATCTCGTGCCTGAGCGTAAAGGCCGCATCGGCGTCGCCGTCATTGTCGATCGTGGCGTCGATATCGACGCGCGCCGTCTCCCTGTCGACCGTCGTGCGCACGAAGGTCCCCCACTGCCCGACGTGCAGCGGGTCTGTAACGTTCAGCCAGACATGGCGATAGATGCCGGCGCCTTCGTAGAACCAGCCTTCCTCGACCGTGGCGTCGGCGCGGACGGCGACGGTGTTGTGCCCGCCATAGCTGAGATAGTCGCTGATATCGTAGGCGAAGCCGGAATAGCCGCTGGGCTCGGTGCCGATATAGTGGCCGTTCACCCAGACGACGCTGTCGCGATAGACGCCGTCGAAGCTGAGGACGACGCGCCGGCCCTGCCAGTCCGCGGGCACGTCGAGCGCGCGGCGGTACCATCCGACACTGTTTTCCGGGAAGCCGTGACCGATCGCCTTCGAGCCATGATTGGTATTGCCGCGCGCGTCGAAGGGCAATTCCACCGCCCAATCGTGCGGCAGGTCGACCTTGCGCCACGGCGCGTCGTTGAAATCGGGATTGGCCGGGCCGTCGCCGTAGCCCGCCTTGGCGAAGAAGAAGGGCCGCAAGCCATAGCCGAAATCCTTATCGGGGTCGGTGGCGTGGCCGTAGGCAAAGCGCCAGCCCTTGTCGATATTGATGCGGGCGCGAACGCTGGGCCCGGTTTCGGCGGCACGGGCCCCGATCCATGCCGGCAACAGCGTCGCCGCGCCGGTCGCGGCCCCCAGCCTCAATACCTGACGCCTGTCCATGGCGCTCTCCCCATTTATGATTTCATTTTGGGGAATTAGAGCGACCGATTCCCGTAAAAGGCAATCGTTTATAATATAATTCAGGCGAAGCGGGATGGCACTGTCGGCGGCGCAAGGTATGCGTCGCCGGAGACGACGTTACGCCCCCAACAGCCTGTTATCGCCGGCGGAGAGCCAGGCGGTGGACCCTACGCAAAAAAGCCTGGAAGATCAGGAATTTCCAAAGCCAAAGAACGAAACGCTCTTCTTGCTTTTTCTCATCTGACCCGAGAACCGTGCGCCACCGCTGACCAGGTCGGCGCGTTCGCGCGCGATATAGTAAAGCTGGTCTGCTGTCTTGATGCTGGGAGACTGCGCGAAGTTCGAGACAAGTGCCTCGGTCTTCCGGTCGAGTTCCGAAGCCTTGGACTCTGGGGCCATGTCCTTGCTCATATTACACTCTACTACTGCCAACGTCAGCATCCTAACAATGAGTCCATAAGATTTAGAATACGTTTATCCCGACGCCACTAATTTTTCCGCAAAGCAGCGGCAAAATACACGTACACGGGAACCGGCAGGTCATGTTGCACTGCCAGATATATCACCGCCGCCCTCGGGAGGCAAACGATCTGTGAGATGCGACAGGACTGCCAGCAAGGCTACCGCTCCGCGGAACATGCGCAAGGGTTCTATTTCGACACTGCCGCGTCCGGTTCCATCGGTCGCGAAGCAATTGGCGCGGTCGCTGGTGGCCACGATAACGCCCCAGGGGACCGGGCGCCCCGATATGACGATCGGCAAAGCGGCAAAAGACCTGTACTTGTTCGGATCATGATCGCGATGCAAGGCTTCGGGAATATGCAGCCAACTCACCTGGTCGGGATCGTTGGCATTTTCCACGATCAGCTCCCTGCCGATGCGCAGGCAATGGCCCGCAACGCCTTCTCCCATCCCCCAGACCCGATGATTTGCGGCTTCGCCCTGCCGTTCGGTACGGTCGCCGGCGATATAGACCAGCCCCTCCGACTGGCCATTGGCCGCTTCGACGTGGCGATAGACGGACAGCGTCCAGTATTCGCCGCTGATCACCTTCATAAGCGCACGCAATTGCCGGGATATCAGCGAGATCATGTCCCGGACCGAACGCTCGACGTCAGATCTTCCGGCCGCGATCTGCGTCTCGACGAACTCCCGCAATTGCTGGCTGCAGATATACACGTCGGCCGTAGTTACCAGTCGTGCCCGTAAGTCTTCTATGAACTGGTCCTTGGCAATTGAGTTGGCGTAGGCCGTACGGGCGCGTTCGACCGCTTCGTGAGCCTCAACCAGCATGTCGGGTGCGGAATCATCGACCGCAAGCGCCCAGAAGCCGCCGACCAGCGCCAGGCCGACGCCGATCCAGCCGACAATAGGGCCCAAGGCGCCGTACTGGATGAACTGCCCTCCGCCGGCCAGACCGGCGCCTACGACGACCAGCAACCCTTTTGTAAACTTGCTGGCAAAAGCCAAAGCCCGTCCGTACTCCCGCATCGACGTCACGATGCGGTCGCTTAGTTTCTTCATGGCTATATCGTTACCCGGGTCGCCCTGGCCCGCGCTCGATGGGTTGTCGTTCTGCAAAGCCGCCCCCTGATTGACGCTTTTGTGACGACATTAACCTTTAATAATTACGCGCGCCAGTTGAAAATTAACCCTTGTGCGACGGAAACAAGCTTCAGCCGCCGTCGCCCGGAAAGGCCTTTTCCCACTTCGCATAGGCGTTCAGCGCCTTTTGCGGCGTGGTGTTGTACCAGGAATAGCCGTTACGGCGTTCGGCGCTGATCTCCATCATGTCGTCGTGGATCGACTTGTCGCGGTCGCCGAAGATCGGCTTGCCGGTCTTGAGATCGTAATAGCGCGACCACAGAAGCGGCGCGCCGGGCTGGGCCTGGAGATGGCGGCCGGACGCGTCGCGCACCAGCGCCACATCGTGCAGCGCATTGTCCTTCAGCCATTGCACGCCGGCGCGGATCGAGGCCTTCACCTCGGGCGACGGGCTGTCGATGCGCATCAGGTAAACCAGCAGGGTGGCGCTTTCGGCGGCGGACAGCGACGGCGGCTCGAAATTGCGCGCCGACACGGGCTCCAGCGTCAGGGCGTCGTGCTGCTGCCCCCAGACGGTCAGCTTGCCGCCGATACGCACCTGGGTCTTCAGTACGACATCCAGGGCCTTCGCGTCAGCCTTCGCCGCCGCCGTGCGCACACCGTCCGGCGCGAAGGCGTAATCGCCCTCGCCCCTGGCCACGTCCTTCAGGAAGGAGACGATATTGTCGAGCGCATCGTCATTATAGGTGATGGCGTCGTGATAGCCGCCTTCCAGCGGATAGACCTGAGGCCAGCCGCCGTTCGGAAACTGCGCCGCCAGCGTATAGCGGATGCCGCGCAGCAGGCTCTGGCGGTACACGTCACCTTCCGGGCCGGGAACAGCCGCCTGGACGCGCGCCAGAAAGCGCAGCTCGGTAATCGTGGCGTCGTTGTCGAAGGTGCCGACATAGTGCCAGCTCATGTCGGCGAAATCGAAATCCGACGGTCCTCCATGCGCCGCCGAGGTCTGGGCCACATAGGCCTGGCCCTTCTGGCGGACCTGCCCGTCGCGCGGCGCGTTCTTGCCCCAGCCGCCGGCCGGCGTCTGGAAGCTGACGATGACGTCGGCGACATGGCGCGCTTCGGGTGTGGCGTACCAGGCGGCGTCGCGGTCGAGCGGCATGGAGCGCCCGGCATTGCCTTCCGGCACCGGCGCCGGAACGACGCCCAGGCCCTGGCGTTCGGCATCGAGCGCGGCATGGTCCGCCGCCTTTGTGGCCTCGGACGCCTTGATATAGTCGGCCCAGGCCCCGGCCTGCGCGCCGGCATAGTGCTGGATGCGTTCCGGCGACAGCTTTTCAACCGGCACGTTCTGCCCGACGACAGCGGCCTCCGCCGAGGCGGACAACAACAGCATCGCGATGGCGGCGGTGGACGCAAAAGACCTGAACTTCATGACGCTTCCTGGGGTTGGGCTTTATTTTTGCCGGACCATGCCACGAGCCGCCGCCGCAGGCAATGAAAAATGACACCGGTAGCAAAGACTTTGCACGGACGCCGAAAAGCGCTACGACACACGGTAACGGAGATCACCATGCAACGCATTTGCGTCTTTTGCGGCTCCAGCCCCGGCTACGATCCGCGCTTCATGGCCGCCGCCACGGCGTTCGGCGAAGCTCTGGCCCGGAACGGCATCGGCCTGGTCTATGGCGGCGCCTCGGTCGGGCTGATGGGCGCCGTCGCCGACGCGGTCATGGCGAAGGGCGGCGACGTCACCGGCGTCATCCCCCAGGCCTTGGTCGACAAGGAGGTGGCGCACCACGGGCTGAAGGATCTGCGCATCGTCGGCTCGATGCACGAACGCAAGGCGCTGATGGCCGATCTCGCAGACGGTTTTGTCGCCCTGCCGGGCGGCATCGGCACCTTCGAGGAGCTTTTCGAGGTCTGGACCTGGGCCCAGCTCGGCGACATCCTGAAGCCGTGCGCGCTTTATAATGTCGCCGGCTTTTACGACGGGCTGACGGCTTTTCTCGACAGCGTGGTGGACAAGGGTTTCATGAAGCCGCTTCACCGCGACATGCTGATCGTCGCAGACCAGGCCCCCGCCCTGCTCGACCGCCTCTGCGCCTACCGGCCGCCGGCCCAGTCCAAATGGATCACGGCCTCGGAGCGCTGAGCTTGACTTTCGCGCGCCCGGGCGCATCCTCGCCGGACGATCGAGGGGGGAATTCATGCGATCCAATATACTGACAAGCGCGGCGGCCGCGCTGATTGTCATTGCCGGCTTGAGCGCCGGACCGGCTTCGGCCGTCGTGCCGGCGCTGCGCAACCAGGTACCCATGTCCGCCGAGGCAAAGGCACAGTTGCGCGCCCGGGCCGAAGCCGGCGACCCCGACGCCCAGATGGATATGGGCCTGCTCTATTCCGACTGGTACGGCCAGGCCCCCGACTATGCCGAGGCGATCAAATGGTACCGCATGATCGGGGAAAAATCGTCCCTGCACGATGGCGCCAGGGCCCAGATCGCCCGTCTCGAAGCCTTCATCGCCGAGCACAAAAGGCTGTACGGCCAGGCGCAGGACGGCGACGGCCAGCACCTCTACGCCTTTGCCCTGCATCTTCCGCACGGCGCCACGGGACTGGACGGTGACGCCCCCATGCCGCACTGGATGCTAAAGGCCGCCGAAGCGGGCCACACAGGCGCGCAACTCAGGATCGGCACGCTCTATTTCCGCGCCGCCTATGTGCGCCAGAGCAACGCCCATGACGAGGTCGCCGCGACGCGTCAGTACGAGCCCTACCCGTACAGCGCCACGGACCGCGCCTATGGCGGCGAACCCATCGGCTTCGACGACGAAACGCCCGAGCACGACATGCCGAACGCCATCCTTTGGCTGGGCAAGGCCGCGGGCGCCGGCGACGTCCAGGCGCAGTACAATCTCGGCATCGCCTACGCCGCCAGGGGCCCGACGCAGGACGTGACGAAGGCCGGCCTGTGGCTGCATCGCGCCCTGGCGGCTCAGCCTAGCCTGCCGCTGACGGCGTGCGTACTCGACTTTACGGGCAGGCTGCGCCTGATGACGACAGGAGTCGACGCCAATGCCGATCCGGTCTCGATGATCGCGGTCGACAGCCGGCCGGATTACGCGGCGGCTTATGCCTGCTACGGCAGCGCCCGGCCCGGACATCCGGAAACGGCGTTCTATCTCGGCCAGATGCTCCATCGCGGCCAGGGCGTACCGCGCGACGACAATCGCGCCATGATCATGCTGAACCGGGCGCGCAATACGATCTACGAACCCGATGCCCTCTACGAAATGAGCCTGATCTATCGCGACAGCCGCACGATCGCGCACGACCCCATCCGCGCCTATATCCTGATGACCCGCGCCATCGCGGCGATCCGGATGCGGGTGGTGCCGTCGTGCAGCCCCGGCGATGCCGAGGCGGACCGCAGCAGGCGCCTGCCGGAAATGGAGGCGGACCAGACCGCGCTCTATGCGCGGCTGACGAAGTCGCAGCGCCTGGCTGTCCGCAACGAACTGAAACGCGAGCACCTCCCGCCCGGCCCAAATGAAATGATGCCGCTTCCCGTGGTCCAGGGATGCATGTGACGGCCGCGCCCGGGTCGCCGGGCCGGCAAGCGCGGGCGTGATTGTCCGATTATTGCAGCTTTGCAAAAATATCACACCTTGTGGTGTACGCATAATAAGATGATAGCGGTGCGTTGACACCGGTCCCGAATGCTGGTCAATCGCCCGCTCCATTAGCACAAGAGGGGGTTTACATGCCTAAGTCTTTGATTCTTTCCGCCATTGCCGTTTCGGCTCTCGCTTTCGCCGTTTCGGCCAACGCCGAAACCGCCAAGCCGGCCGCCAAGTCGACCGACGCCTATATCGAAGTCGGCGGCGCCGCGGCCCGCGTCAGCGGTGAAAACTTCGGAACCGCCAACTTCACCATCGGCAAGACGATCAACCGTTCGTTCGCCGTGGAACTGGAAACCCAGGTCGGCGTCACCAGCAAGAGCTACACCTACGGCGGCTACACCGTGAAGCTTAAGGTCGACCATGCCCTGGCCGGCTACGCCGTCGGCACCCTGCCCGTGTCGGCGAACGTCGACCTGATCGGCCGCGTCGGCTACATGACCGCCCAGGTCAAGGCCTCCAGCGGCGGCGCGGCGGCCACGGATTCGGAAACCGGTCCGGCCTACGGCATCGGCCTCCGCTACTTCCCGAACGGCGGCAATGCCGGCGTCCGCGCCGACATCACGCACTTCGACCTGAGCAACGGCCTGAACGGCGACCTGTACCAGGTCTCGTACATCCGCCGCTTCTAAACATCTGTGTAAGCAGAGGCTTTCCGCCCCCGGAGTCCGCTCCGGGGGCTTTCGTTTTAATACGGGCAAGCCGGCGCGGGGCGCACCGGCGGCCTGCCACAATTGCGTAATCTTATCTCAATCCATTTTGGTTATGCTGGCGGGAAGTGTCCATTTTGCCAGAGTGAACCATGGCCCACAGCGTCCTGATCCTGGAAGACAGTAAGACCCAGGCGACGATTATTTCCAAGATGTTCGAGAAGGCCGGCTTTGCCGCCACCTGCGTCCCGACCGAGGAAGAAGCCCTCGCCCTTCTCAAATCGCACACCTTCCACCTGCTGGTGCTGGACGTCTTCGTCGATGGTCACAATACGCTGGACGACCTGGCCCTGTACCGTGAGCTGGCGGCGGGCGTGCCCATCGCCATCATGACGGCCGGCCACATGGCCAATCCGGAGTCGGGCGCAGACGCGCTCAACAAGGCGCGCCGCCAGCGCGTCATGTTCCTGCTGCCCAAGCCCTTCTATTTCGACGACGTCAAGCAGATCTGCGAAGACGTCGGCGGCTACTGGGCCCGCCGCGAAGACACGGCCCTCGCCTCGTAATCCAGCCCGAGACGATTTTCATGACGAATTCAAACGGTGCTTCCGCCGCCGATGACGGCTGGCAGGACGTGTTCAAGGAAGCGGGCATCGATCCGCGCCTGTTCGTGCTGGCGAAGCAGTCCGAAGCCCTGGTCGACACCATGTCGGACGTGTTCCGCCGCATCGACGCGCGCTGGATCACCCAGTTCCGCAGCATCTACGACGCCATCGGCGAAGCCAAGGCCGAAATCCGCTCGATCCGCCCGCTGGAAATGGCGACGCACCGCCTGCCCACGGCGACCTCCGAGATGGACGCGATCACGGTCGACACCGAACTGGCCACCCATACCATCCTGGCCTCGGCCGAGACCATCATGGGCCTGTCCTCGACCGACGCCGCCACCAAGGCCGCCGTCGACGACGAGATCATGAAGATCTTCGAGGCCTGCACATTCCAGGACCTGACCGGCCAGCGCGTCAGCAAGATCGTCGGTCTGCTGTCGCAGATCGAAGGCCGCATCACCAAGCTGGTCGACACGCTCGGCGTCCACGACGGCGAGGATCATGAGCCTGTGTCGGCGGAAGAACAGCGCCGCCGCGACCTGCTGCTCAACGGCCCGGCCGTCGGCGGCCCGGAAACCAACCAGGCCGCTATCGACGCCCTGTTCGACTAGATTTCGCCCCTCCCCATGCAAGGCGCAGGGAGGGGTAATTGTATCGAAACGCTCATCCCCGCGTTGCGTTTTATAACAAATCTTATGCGGTTATTAACCGGCGCATCCGATGGTTAACGCCATTGTTGCATAGTCTCCGGGGAAACCGCCGTGCGCCTGTCGTACAAACACCTGCCTGTCGTATCCAAGGTCCTGATCCTTTTGAGCGCGCTGGGCGCCGTATCGATCTTCGCCGTCATCTTCGCCACCAGCCAGATGACGCGCATCAGCCATGACTATGACGACGCCATGATGGGCTCGGCCAGCGGCACCACGGCGCTGGCCCGCGCCACGGCCCATACGGGCTGGACGGCGCGCTCGATCTTCCGCCTGATCATCGCCGAAGGGCCGGCGGACATCGCAACCGCCACCGACGAGATCGAAAAGAGCGGCCAGATCTTCGAGGCCGAGCTGGCCTCGGCCATCGACGCCATGCCCGAGCAGAAGGACAGGCTGGAAGACGTGCGCGGCGCCTATCGCACGGCCATGTCCCAGGCCTGCGCCGAAGCCGTGCGCCTCGGCAAGGCGGGCCAGCGCGATGCCGCCATTCATGAAATGAACACCAGTTGCAGCCCGGCATTGCTGGCCGTCAGCGACACGATGAACAAGCATATCGACGCCAATGTCGAGGCCAACGACCACCTGGCGGAACAGTTGACGCAAAAGGCCGCGACGGCGCGCACCGACACGCTGGTCGCCGTCATCGGCGGCCTGATCCTGGTGTCCGGGCTGGCCTTCTGGCTGACGCGCTCGGGGCTTTCCCTGCCGATGCGCCGGCTGGACGGCACCATGGCCGATATCTCCAACGGCCGCCTCGACGCGACCGTGCCGGGCCAGGACCGCCGCGACGAACTCGGCGGCATGGCGCGCACGGTCGAGCGCTTCCGCCTGGGTCTCCAGGAAGCCGAAGCCCTCAGGCAGCAGGCCGCCGAGCAGGAACGTCTGACCAATATCCGCATCCGCGACGAACGCCTGGCCATTGCCGACGCCTTCGAGGCCAGCATGGGCAAGCTGGCCTCCAGCTTCGTGCGCTCGTCGGGCGAGGTGTCGGACGCCGCCCAGAGCCTGGCCGCCACGGCTGAGGAAACCTCGCGCCAGGCCCAGATCGTCACCGGCGCCGCCGAAGACGCTGCCGTCAATGTCTCGACGGCGGCGGCGGCCACCGAGGAAATGACGGCCTCGGTCCACGAGATCAACACCCAGGTCCACCATGCCGCCGACATCGCTAAGGCCGCCGTGCACGACGTCGCGGGCACCGAAGGCGAAATCCAGTCGCTGACCCTGGCCGCCTCGGGCATCGGCGAGGTCGTCCAGCTGATCAGCGATATCGCCTCACAGACCAATCTCCTGGCGCTCAACGCGACCATCGAAGCCGCCCGCGCGGGCGAAGCCGGCAAGGGCTTCGCGGTCGTGGCGTCCGAGGTCAAGCAACTGGCGACCCAGACCTCGCGCGCCACGAAGGACATCTCGGACAAGATCGAGGAGATCCAGGCGGCGACGACACGCAGCGTGTCTTCGATCGGCAAGATCGTGTCGACCATCGGCGATATCCGCTCGATCTCGGCGACGATCGCCTCGGCGGTCGAGCAACAGGGCGCGGCGACACAGGAAATCGCCGCCAACACGGCCCGGGCGTCGCAAGGCACGCACGAGGTGACGCAGAACATCTTCGGCGTCGGCCGCGCCGCTGAGATGACAGGGGCGGCCTCGACCCAGCTGATGTCCCTGGCCGGCGACCTGTCGCACCAGGCCGACCAGCTCCAGACCGAAGTCACCGCCTTCGTATCACGGCTAAGGGCGGCCTAGAGGTCGAGCCTGCGCTCGCTCATCCATTTGACGATTTCAGGATCGCGGTGAGAAAAGAAGCTGCTGGTGTCCGTATCCAGCGTGGCAATGCGCGCCATGTCGTCGTCGCTGAGTTGAAAGTCGAAGACCGCCAGATTTTCCGCCATCCGGTCCTTTCGGACGGATTTCGCCAGCGCAACGATGCCGCGTTGGACCAACCAGCGCAGCACGACCTGACCGACGGACTTGCCGTACTTTTCCGCGATGTTCACGAGTAGCGCATTTTGGAAGAGCCCGTTGCGGCCCTCGGCGAACGGCGCCCACGCCTCCGCCTGAACGCCGATGCTCTTCATGAATTCCGCGCCTTGCGCCTGCTGCTGAAAAGGGTTCACTTCGACCTGGTTGACGGCAGGCGTTATCTCGTTGAACGCCTTGATATCCATCAACCGATCGGGCTGGAAGTTGCTGACGCCGATGGCCCGAAGCTTGCCCGTCTTGTAAGCCGCCTCCATGGCGCGCCACGATCCATGCACATCGCCGAAGGGTTGATGGATGAGGTACAGGTCGAGGTAGTCGAGATTCAGGCGCTGCAACGAGCCGTCGATGGCGCGTGTCGTCTTTTCATATCCGGTGTCCTGCACCCACAGCTTCGTGGTGACGAACAGGTCGCTCCGGGCAAGGCCGCTGTTTTTGATGCCGGCGCCGACGGCCGCTTCATTCATGTACGACGCCGCCGTGTCGATAAGCCGGTACCCGGTGTCGATCGCATCGATGACGCAGCGCTCGCATTCCTTTGCGTCGGGAATTTGAAAGACGCCAAATCCAAGGGCCGGCATCGACAGGCCGTTGTTCAAAGTCACATTTTGCATGGGATGCTCCACATCGGAAGGTGGTCACGGCTGCCTTGCGGGAAGGGCCGTTTTGACCGTCGGAAAACAATTCGATGCCGGAAGTTTAATCCGTGCGCATGACCGCGATTAGGCGCTATAATCGCCATGCCGTTATAAGGTCTGCTTATGAATACGCGCCCGAGTTTCGACGACCTCTCCGCCTTCGTCCATGTCGCCAAGGCGAGGAGCTTCACGCGCGCGGCAGCCAGGCTGGGCGTGTCGCAATCGGCGCTCAGCCAGACGGTCCGCGCGCTGGAAGAACGGCTGGGGTTGCGGCTTTTAACCCGGACAACGCGCAGCGTATCCCCAACCGAGGCCGGGGAGCGCCTGCTCCAGACGCTGGCGCCCCGGTTCGAGGACATCGAAAGCGAACTTGCGGCCCTGACGGCACTTCGCGACCGTCCGGCGGGAACGATCCGTATAACGGCAGGCGAGCACGCAGCCGTCTCGGTGCTCGAGCCTTCCATGAACAGCTTCCTCAATCACTATCCGGATATTACGGTTGAGATCATCGTAGACTATGGCCTGACGGATATCGTCGCCGAGCGTTTCGATGCCGGCGTCCGCCTGGGCGAGCAGGTCGCAAAGGACATGGTGGCTGTCAGGATCGGTCCCGACATGCGGATGGCCGTCGTCGGTTCGCCCGGCTATTTCCAACGGCATCCGAAACCAACCACGCCACACGACCTCACTGCGCACAACTGCATCAATATGCGCCTGCCCACCTATGGCGGCCTGTTCCCCTGGGAGTTCGAAAAAGACGGGCGCGAAGTGAATGTTCGTGTCGGCGGCCAGCTCGTCTATAACAATCTGGCGCTCAGGGTGAACTCGGCTTTGGCTGGTCTTGGGCTCGCATACATGCCCGAAGATCAGGTGCTTACGCATGTAAAGGCCGGTCGGCTATGTCGCGTGTTGGAAGACTGGTGTGAGCCATTCCCCGGCTACCACCTCTATTATCCAAGCCGGCGCAACCCGTCGCCGGCCTTTTCAGCCCTCGTCACAGCCCTTCGCTATCGTGTTGCATGAGGGACGGCGCCGTCCGAACGTCCCTACGCCCTCATCCCCAGCACGGCCCCGATCGTGCGGTCGAGCGTCTCGATCATGAACGGCTTGCGCAGGACGATCGCATCCCGCCCCGCCGCCGCCTCGATCGCCGTCGTATTGGAATAGCCGGTCGAAAAGACGATCGGCACGCCGGGGCAAATCCCGGCCGCCGCGCTGGCCACCTCGGCGCCGTTCATGCCCGGCATGGCGAAGTCGAGAATGATGACGTCCGGCGCCTCGCGCTTCAGCCAGTTCAGCCCCTCCTCGCCCTCCGACGCCACGGTCACCTCGTGCCCCAGCGTCTGCAAGGCCTCGGCCAGGGTTTCGCGCATCAGGGCGTCGTCGTCGATAACCAGCACCCTGGCCGCGCGCCGGGCGCCCGTGTCCTCGCCCGCGCCCGCATCCCCCGCGCCCGGAACAACCGCTTCAGGCGCCACCAGCGGCAGCAACAGCCGCACCTTCGTACCCTGGCCGGGCGCCGACTCGATACGCGCCGTGCCGCCGCCCTGGCGCGCGATGCCGTAGACCTGGCTAAGCCCCAGGCCCGTGCCCTTGCCGACCGCCTTGGTGGTGAAGAAGGGGTCGAAGGCGCGGCTGGCCACCGCCTCGGACATGCCCTCGCCCGTGTCGGCCACCGTGATTTCAGCGTAATCGCCGGGCGCCAGCTCGGCATCGTGTCCGATCTTCAGCCGCCGCGCTGACAGAGTCAGCCCGCCGCCGTCCGGCATGGCGTCACGGGCGTTGATCGCCAGGTTGAGCACGGCCATCTCGAGCTGGGTGGCGTCCGACAGGACCCGCAGCTCTTCCGGATCGATGTCCATCTGAAGCCGGATCATCGGCCCCAGGGTCCGTTCCAGCAGGGCCTGGGCGTCGCGCAGGACAGACGACACCGCCACGGGCCGGACCTCAAGCTTCTGCACGCGCGAAAAGGCCAGCAACTGCGCCGTCAGCCGCGTGCCGCGCTCGGCCGCCTGCAGGCCCATGTCGGCAAAGCGCGTGACCATGGCCGGGTTATCGGACTTGCGCCGGATCAGGTCGAAACTGCCGACCATCGTACCCAGCAGATTGTTGAAATCGTGGGCGATGCCGCCGGTCAGCTGGCCGACCGCCTCCATCTTCTGCGCCTGGGTCAGGGCCGCCTGGGCGTCGCGGATGGCGCCCTCCAGCGCGGCGTTGGTCTGGCGCACGGCGGTCTCGCCGCGCTTGCGGTCGGTGATGTCGATGGCGCTGATGCCGGCCATGGCGACCTGCCCTTCGGCCCCGCGCACCGGGAAGACGCTGGCCAGCCAGGTGCGCGTCTCGCCACCGAAGGCCGCGCTGCGCCCCTCAAGCTCGATACCCGCTTCGGCCTCGCCGCTCGTCAGCACGCGGTCGACCGCCGCGCGAATCGGGGCAGCCATGTCGGGCGCGGCTTCTTCCGGCGTCCGGCCGATGTGCTCGGCCATGGACAGGCCCGCCACCCGCGCCATGACCATGTTGACGCGGACATAACGGCCGTCGCGGCCGATAAAGGCAAAGCCGATGGGGGCGTTCTCGATCAGGGCGTCGAGGCCCGAGGCGGTTTCCTTGAGCAGCCCTTCGCGCGAGCGCAACCGCCCCAGCAGCCAGATGCTGAGCCCCGTCGTCACGGCAAAGCCGGTGAAACCGACCCCGCCCGTGGGGAACAGGGCGCGGAAATGCTGTTGCTCGGGCGGCAGGACGAACAGCCAGGCCAGGATGCCCGACAGCACGGCACAGGCTACGCCTGCCCTGCGTCCGTTGAGAACCGCGGCCAGCAGGACCGCCGGATAGAAGGTCAGGAACGGAAACGGCAGCAGGGCCTGGCCGAACGGTATCCGCACGGCCAGGGCCAGCAGGGCCAGACCCGCAGCCAGCCCGTAAGGAAACGCCGGATGGCGTCGCAAGGTCAGCAGTTGGCGGCCAGCATTCATGACGCCGTTGTACGGCGAAAATCAGTCGCCGTAAACGCGACTTCGATCATCGTAAGCGACATGACATATCGCTGAAGCACGAGTGTTCGTCGTTCGCTCCCCCTTCCGTCTGCTTTGCAGCCACCCCGTAAACGGGGAAGGAAGTATCCAGATCGGGATGAAATATGGTGGAAGCATAAAGGCCTTTTGCTTCATTCGGCTTCCCCCTTCCGTCTGCTTCGCTACGCTTCGCAGCCACCTTCCCCGTAAACGGGGAAGGAATTAAGCAAATAATATCATATAGTTCCTTCCCTGCGAAGCGGGGAAGGTGGCATCAAGGCCGCTCGCGGCCGAAGATGACGGAAGGGGCATTGCATAGATGCGCCGCGCACCAAGCGGCTAGACGAAGGTCAGGTCGCTCGCGGTCACCGTCGCTCCGGTATTGAAGGTGGCGATGGCAACAGCAGCATCGACGCCCGTGCCGTCGTCGTCCCAGTAAAGCGTGTGGGTCACCGCATCCCAGATGAACTGGGCCGAGGTGCCGACGGCGGCGCTGCCGGCGGTGAATTCGGATGCGCTCAGGACATGGCCCGCCGTGAAGCCGTAGTCGTCGCCGGTGAACCGCAGGACATCGGTGCCGTGGACGAAGTCCTGGACGGTATCGAGGCCGTTGGCGAAGTTGGCCGCGGCGAAGACGAAGGTGTCGGCGCCATTGCCGCCGTTGAGCACATCATTGCCCTGCCCGCCGATCAGCGTATCGTTGCTGTCTGCGCCATTGAGCGTATCATTCCCGCCCAGGCCCGACAGCACATTGTTGCCGCTGTTGCCGTTCAGCCCGTTGCCGATGCTGTTATTGCCCGTGCCGTTGATATCGGCGCTGCCCAGCAGGTTCAGGTTCTCGATGAAGTTGCCCAGTGTATAGCTGATGGTCGACATGACCCGGTCGCCGCCGCCGTCATTGATGCCGGCCCCGGTCGATTCTTCCGACACCACGTCGCCGATATTGTCGACATAGTAGGTGTCGTTGCCGGCCCCGCCATACATCGTATCCGCGCCCGTGCCGCCGTCGAGCGTGTCGTAGCCCTGGCCACCGTAAAGCGTATCCGAACCGTCGCCGCCGTTCAGCGAATCGGCCCCGGCGTCGCCGCTGAGCCGGTCGGTGTCCGCGCCGCCGTTCAGCGTGTCGTCGCCGTCGCCGCCATAGAGGCTGTCATCGCCCGCATTACCGTTCAGCAGGTCGGTGCCGGCCATGCCCCACAGGTGGTTGTTGCCGGCATTGCCGTTCAGCGAATTGTTGATGCCGTTGCCGGTGCCGTCGAGATAGCCGACGCCCAGCAGGTTCAGGTTCTCGATGAAATTGCCCAGCGTATAGCTGACGCTCGACAGCACGCGGTCGACCCCGCCGCCATCATCGACACCCGCGCCGGTCGATTCTTCGGACGCCACGTCGCTGGCGGAGTCGACATAGTAGAAGTCGTTGCCCGCCCCGCCATACATCGTGTCGCTGCCCGTGCCGCCGTCGAGCGTATCATTGCCCGCGCCGCCGGAAATCAGGTCCGCGCCCGCCCCGCCAACGAGCACATTGGCGCCGCCGTCACCGGTGATGTGGTCAGCCGCGTCGCCGCCGGTGACGTTCTCGAAGCCGGTGATGGTGTTGTCGCCGTAGCCGAAGCTGAGCGTATGCGCCCCCAGGTCGACCGTCGCCGCCAGGCCGCCGTCGACGACGAAGGTGTTGCCCACACCCGCGCCACCGTCGAAGGTATTGCCCGCGATGACGATATGGACCGCGCCGTCAGCCCCTTGCGCCCCGTCGGCCAGGTCGTGGCCGGAAAGGATCGGGTTGCCGTCGCCGTCGAAATCCCAGTCCGTATACTGGAATCCGCCCTCCCCGCCCGTGCCGCCGCTGCCGGCCTGGACCGAAACGCCGAAATGGAAGGCGGTGTTGTCACCGGCCGCACCCGTGAAGGTATCGTTGGAAATATCGATGTCGACATTACCGGCCGCGCCGCCATTGCCGGCCGCGCCCGCCGTGCCGAGATTGACAAAGGTGGGGTCGGCGAACTTGTCGGGATAGCTGAGGGTCACGTAGTCGACCCCGTAGCCGCTGCCGCCGCCCGATGCGCCGTCGCCGCCATTGCCGGACGTCGCCTGGACGTGGAAATTGCCGATATGGCTGAAGGCCGTGTCGGTCACGCTGACCGTGGCGTCGCCGCCTGCCCCGCCGTTGCCGCCGGCTCCGCCATCGCCAGCGCCGTCGCCATTGTGGCCCGCGCCACCGTTTGCGCCGTCGCGGCCGTTTCCGCCATTGCCGCCGTTACCGCCCGTCGCGGTCAGTGTGACCGTGCCGACCGTCAGGTTCGCGCCATCGATCGCGACTTCGGCCAGGCCCGCGGCCGCGCCGTTGCCGCCAGCGCCGCCATTGCCGCCATATCCGCCCTGGTCGTCGATGATACGCGGATTGTAGTCCGGCGCGCCGGTGCCGACGGCCGAGTCATAATAGAAGGAACTGGGGTGGCCGGGCGATCCCGTACCGCCACTGCCGCCATTGCCGCCGTTGCCGCTGACCGCGCTCAGCGTCAGGTACGAAGCCGTGGCGTGCAGGCCGTCGAGGCTGAGCTGCCCATCGCCGCCCATGCCGCCCACGCCGCCGGGCTGGCCGTCGGCCGCCGGGCTCCACACAGTCGTGGTGGTATATTCCGGCTTGTCGCCGCCATCGACCGGCGGATCGACCAGGGTCGTGGTGGATTCGCTGACTTCGTTGCCGGCCGCCCCGGCCTTGCCGCCGGAACCGCCCGAGCCGCCGTGTGCCGTGATGGCGATATTCGATCCGGTCAGGTCGCCCGGCGTCAGGGCATGATCGATATCCTGACCGTTTCCGCCGGCGCCGCCGGGCTGGCCTGTTCCGGCCGCAAGCGTCGCTGAGGCGGCGTCGGCGCCGTTCGCGCCATTCTGGCCGGCCTGGCCGTTGGTCCCTGTATAATTGACTGCCATGTCCTCACCCCAGTGTGCTGATTATCGTTGTAAACGGAATTTGCAGGCCGACGGTCCTGTGCGGCTTCGCAGCCCGCGAACGCTTGTCGATATTGCGATAGACGCCGGGGTGCCCGCCGGGAACGCACTACACCTATTGGTGCGCCAAAGCATATTTCACGGCTGACATCTGTCAATCGCACCCCCGATAACACTTGGTAACAGCCGACCCACTGAAATCGCCGCAAAGGCATAAAAAAACCGGCCTTTCGGCCGGATTGCAGCAGGAGGAAAGAAGCCCGGACGCCAAGGCTAGGGGGGGGCGATGAATGGCGCCCGGGCATCTTTGCGCCGGTGACCGACGCAAGCACAGGTTAGCCCGGCGAGAAATAAAAAGGCGATGTGGTTCGCAGTCCCGGACCTGATTTATCCCCAGGCCGCGCTCTCCTCCCGCCCGGCCGGGCACAAAAAAAGAGACCGCCGGAGGAAGGACGGTCTCTTGAAAAGTATGGGACCACCAATTCACCGTCCGGCGTATAAAAAAGCCATGTGGCCACCCCCTGAATTTTATAAACGGGACGCCAATACCGCCATTCAGCCGCCGTTCAGCCGCGAAGCGCCATTAAGGGTGGCAGATCGCGACGGTTCCGAAACCGGAACCGCGCCGACATACGGAGAGAGATTATCATGACGACCCCGCGCCTGCTGAAAGCCACCACCGCCCTGGCTGTCGCCGCGTCCCTGTTCGCCGCACCGATGGCGTTCGCCGCCGACACCCTGCCCTCGCCGCCGATGATGATGCCGACGACGCTCAGTCTCAGCGCCACCGGCCAGGTCAGCGCCACGCCCGACATGGCGACCATCGGTTTTGCCGTGGTGACGCAGGGCAAGACGGCGTCCGACGCCATGAAGGCCAACAATGCCCGCATGAATGCCGTGCTGGCCGCTCTGAAGACCGCCGGCATTGCCGCCAAGGATATCCGGACGTCCAGCCTCAACCTCAATCCGCAGTACGTCTACAACAACAACCAGCCGCCGCAGTTGACGGGCTATGAGGCGCGCGACCAGATTACGGTGCGCGTCAACGACCTTAACCAGACCGGCCCGGTGATCGACGCCGTCATCAAGGCCGGCATCAACCAGATCGACCAGATCAATTTCGGCCTGAAGAACGACGACGCCGTGCTCGACCAGGCGCGCCAGCAAGCCGTGGCGACCTTGCAGCAGCGGGCGCAACTTTACGCGGCGGCGGCCGGCCTGAAGGTCAAGCGCATCCTCAATATCGAGGAAGGCAGCCCGAACGTCGTGCGTCCGCCGATGCCGATGATGGCCGCGCGCTTCAAGGCGGCGGATGAATCGACCCCCGTCGCTACAGGCGACCTGCAGGAAAGCGTGACCGTCTCGGCGACGTTCGAACTGCAATAAGGCCAGAGTCTCCTCCCCATTAAAATGGGGAGGAGACCTATGCACACGCATCAATCCTATGCGCGCCTCCGGAAACCGGCTATAGGCGGAGGAGGCGATTTCCGGGGAGCCGATCGATGAAGCTGAAAAGCCTGACGGCCGCGGCCCTGCTTTTGATGTCCGCATCACCGGCCGTCGCCGTGACGCCCCCCGCCCCCACCGTCACCCGGACCCAGGTCCTGCTGCGCAACATCATTCGCTTCAGGACCGGCCAGGAAGCCGCCGGCGCTTCGGCCTTCATGCTTGACGTCCGGGGCCGGACCTATGCCGTGACCGTCAAGCACATGCTGGGCGAAGACATGGGCGTTGTGCCGCCTGTCAAGCCGAGCGCGGTCAATACCCAGCTCAAGGAATGGCTGTTCTTCGTCCCCGGCACGCGCTCGGTCGTGGCCCGCGCCCGCCAGCTTGTGACGCCGAACGACAATCTCGATATAGACCGCGTCGCGCTCTCACTCGAGGCCGGAACAATGTCGCCCGGCATATCGGTCCTTAAGCTGGCCGACAGCGCGCCGAAGGTCGGCGATACGCTCTTCATCATGGGCTGCCTCTATTCCGACGAGGCCTGCCACCAGACGACCTATCGCGTCACCTATCTCGGCAGCGACAACGGCTATATGGTCGTCAAGCCGATCGATGTGATTGCCGATTTTTCGGGCTTTTCAGGCGCGCCGGTCGTCGATGCCGAAGGCCAGGCGGTCGCGCTCGGCCGCGGCGCGATCGGCGAAGGCACGTACAAGGGCGACTATGTCTTGTATAGCCTGGCCGGGTTCGACAAGGACATCCTGAACTAGCCGGAGTGGTCCTATCGGTCGCACTCGAACCGTCAGGTCTTAGAGCACGGTCCCGAGCGGAAACTTACGTCTTCGACCTGCGTGTCACCCGGTCCGCTGGGATCGGGCTGCCCTCCGGTCGTCGTCAGGTACAGGCACCGGTCCTGTCTGACAAACACCATGCCGCACTCGCCCGGATCGACCGCCGCACATGACCCGATTTCCGGGAAAGCCGCGCAGGTCTTGTCATCCACCTGCATGCACGGGCCGGATACAGGTTTCCAGCCGTAGCCGAGGATGACCTTTCGGGCCGAAACATATTCCATATATTCCAGCTTCAAAGTCTTATCCGCCGCGGGCTGCGCCTTCTGCGGCGCCAGCCGTAAGGCTGCAAAGCCGCCTATTGCCGCCAAAACGGCAATAGCCAGAAACAGGCCTATCCCTCTTTTCATCTTGCCCCCATTTTCCACACCGGAACCTAAGTCCAGGGGCCCAAAATGTCAAAACAGTCACCCCGTCCCGCGTTGCGAACATGGTTATCATAGGTTAATGTCGCGCCGGGATCAAAGGGGGGCGGCATGACGCAGCACCGAAAGAAGCCGGACCGGCTGGCGCAGTTCGCCGTCGTCGCCTGTGCGCTCGCAGCCGTTATCGCGGTTGTGTCCGCGCAAAAAAGCCATGGCCAGAGCCAGACGGCAAATACAGCCGCCACCGGCGCCCGGCCGATCGCGGCCTCGACGGCACCCTCGCAGGCGGCAGCCGCGAAACCGGCGCCCATCCTGCTGCGCCGCGCCCTGCCGCCCGCGCCTGTGCAATGGCAGGCCGCCCTGCAAAGCCAGGCGCGCAATGCCCAGATCCGCCGCCCCGACAGCCTGGCGCTGAAACTGCCCAAGGCGCAGCTCGACCAGATCCGCCTGCCGGTCGTCCTGCCGCGCTCCGGCCTGATCAACACCGCCAAGGCCAAACTCCTGAGCTTCGGCGACGCCTATGCGCTCAACATGCCGCAACCCAAGGGCACGCAGCTGACCATGTACGGCAACCGCTCCTTCGTCCAGGCCGACAAGGGCGCCATCTCGTCGCGCCCCGTCGTCCGGCTGGCCGGCGTGCCCGAAGACATCCGCATTTCGCAGACCGAGGACGGCTGGACGGCGACCTTCACGCGCTACGGCGTCGTCTACAGCATCGACCTGTCGTGCGACGACACAGCCAGCGCCGACTGCACGTCGGACACATACCTGCGCAAGGCCATCGCCGAGTTCACGGACGTCTCGGTCGGCGCCCAGGCGCAGACCGAGGCCAAGGCGCCCGCCAAGGTCCAGGTTTCCCCAAGCCTGTTCGACCAGCTCGGCAAGACCTTCTCGGCGAAAAAGGGAGGCTGATCATGCGCAAACCGGTCCTTATCCCCCTCTTCGCCCTCGCCCCCCTTCTGGCGGCGCTTTCCGGTTGCGACCAGTTGATGCCGCCGTCCGGCAATGACACCAGCAGCGTGGCCGCCCCGGCGTCGGAGGCCGCATCGGAGACCGCGTCCGAAAGCGTTTCGGACAGCGCCTCCGCCTCGGCGGAAACGTCCTCGTCGGCGGAATCCTCATCCTCCGTCGCGGCGATCGACTTCCCGCATGATCCGGCGACGCAACTCGTTTCGGGTTCCGGCCAGGGCTATACGGACACGTCGAACTGGGCGCCGGGCATCTGCTTCCCGATCGCCGCCACGGCCGCCTATGCCAACAGCCAGGTCTACAGCCCCGGCGGCGACCACTATCCGTCGTACGGCCACGCCTCCGGCAGCCAGTGCGACAGCAAGAACTATTCGTATCCGTGGCACGACAATTTCTGCGAGGCGCGCTCGTGGTCGAACGTCATGTGCAAGTCCGGCCAGGGCCACCAGGGCCAGGACATCCGTCCGCAGACCTGCAAGGCCAAGACCTATTGGGCGATCGCGGTCGAAGACGGCACCATCACCCAGGTCGGGTCGTACACGGTCGCCCTGACCGGCACCGACACGCCGCACCGCATCTTCCGCTACCTGCACCTCGATGCCGGCACGCTGAAGGTCAAGGTCGGCGATCACGTGGTGCGCGGCCAGAAGATTGGGCTGGTCTCGGACAATTTCGGCACATCGAACGGCGTGCCGCAGCACACGACCATCCATCTGCATTTCGAAATCCGCGTCGCCCAGTCGGAAACCCTCTCCGACGGTACGGTTCTGGCGGCGTCGAGCTTCGTGCCGCCGTATACGGCGCTGGTCGACGCCTATTCGCGGCACCTCAACGGCGAAGACTGCAAGGTGGTGGAGTAAGCCGTCACCGTGCCCGAGAGTGTCAACGCGTTTCTCAGCCTGCTGATATCGCCGCGCCGCATGTCGCGGCGGCTGTATCTCCTGTTCGTCATGCTGGTGAATATCTACCTGTTCCTGGATTTCCGGCTGGAGCCGGAAACACCTCCGGACTGGCTGGACACCCTGCTGCGGACCCTTTTCATGTTCCTGTTCGCCCTGCGCCTGCACTGGGCCACCCGGCGGCTGCACGATATCGGCGTGACCGCATACCTGGCCGCGCCCGTGGCCCTGGTCCTGGGCGCCGGGATCGTCGGGAACACCGCCTCGTTTCTCAATCTCGATCCGCCCGCCATCTTCAACCAGCCCTCGCCCATCGCCTATCATGGCATGACGAACGGGGTATTCGGGATTCTGATCATCCTGGCCGTCGTGCTGCTGGAAGAGCTTGCCCTGATGATCATCCCTGGCAACAAGGGACCGAACCGCTTCGGCCCGCCGCCGGGGGCGAAGCCGCCGAAACCCGCCGACCTTTTCTGATCAAAGCAACCCCGCCTGCCCGGCGGGGGCCTTATCCATGCCGGACTGCCGGAAACAATAATTTGCAGGGGGAATACACATGGCCGACGACGGGATCATTGCGGAAGACGATCCGCGTATCGAAGCAGGATATGCGACGCTTAGGGGCTACTGGGACGCCATCGGTCCCAGCGACAGCGACGTCATTACCTACCTGGTCAACCCGCAGTTCATGGGCGCCCCCGAATGGCCGAACACGCGGCAAGCCTATCGCGTGGTGCGCCCGGAAGGCAGCCTGATCATCGCGTCGGACGGCTTGTCCGATCCGTTCGTCGGCACGGACATCACCGACCAGCAGGGTTTCGGCTGCGAGGTCTATATCGAAGCGCCCGAACTGGCCGGCGCGGACTTCGACACCCTACGCGAGAGCTGGGCCTTTGAGCTGATCGAAATGCTGGCGCAAAACGTCGCCAATGCCGGCGGTCTTTCCGCCCGTATCGATCGCTACGGTATCCTGTCGATGGAACTGCCTCTTGAAGACGCGCTTCCCCCTGAATGGGCGACCCCGGATGGAACGATCGGCTGCCTGATCAATGCGCCGGTGGCAGGACGCCCTGCGCGCGTCGAAGGCATGCCCTTCGGCCGCCTCGACATCTATTGTGTCAAGCTTCTGACGCCCGAGCAGACGGCGTCGCTGGTTTCCGGCGGACTTGAGGCCCGCGACAAGCTCGTCGAACAGTTGCTCCGGACACCCGGCGGTCATATCTCGTCGCTGAAGGTCTTGTCCTCCGCCGCTCCCGATGATGCTCAGCCTATCTCGTGGCGAGACCTGGTCGAAAGTGTATGTCCCGACTGCAAGTTCGCCGACGGCGCAACGGAGGCGTCGATCGCAGCTCTGGAAGCCGAGTTCGGGATCACCATTCCAGCGGAGTTGTGGTCGCTGCTGCGAGAAAGCGACGGTATCGGGGACGCCTACCATGACGGCATCCGTCCGGTGGACCGGATAAGAACAATCAATCAGGAAATGCGCGGCACAGAAGGTTTCGCCGATCTGTATGCGTCTTTCGATGCCATGATAATCTTCGGCGAGTTGGGGGGTGGCGACCTTGCCTTCTTCCCGATCTCACCGGAGGGGCGGATTGTAAGTGACGCGGTCTATATCTGGGATCATGAGACCGACGAACGCCTGCCCTATGCTGACAGCCTGCGTGCGTTCGTGGAGAAATGGTACGGACAAGACCTCGAAGACGAGGAGGCCTGGGAATACGACGAAGGCACGGCGACCGAGAGTCATCAGACCCCCGAATCCGAGGCACCGTCCAACACGTCACCGGGTCGCTCCGCACAATGGCTCTCCGGGATATTGGGCAAGATATTCGGCAAGTAGGTCTGTCAAAAAGCAAAAAGCGCATCCCGATCGGACGACCGGAATGCGCTTTGAACGAGGACGTGTATAAGACTTACGCCGCTGCGGCCAGTTGGCCCAGGTCATTGCCCGCCGCCAGGATCGCCGCGTCGCGCGCGTCGGCCCCGAAGGCCAGCTTTTCAGCGCGGACGAAGGTCACGTCGGTGATGCCTGCGAAGCCCAGCATTGTGCGGATGTGCGGCTCCTGGCTGTCCATGACGGCGGCCGGGCCTTCGGAATAGAGGCCGCCACGCGACTCGATGACGATGGCCTTCTTGCCCTTGAGCAACCCTACCGGGCCGTTTTCCGTATAGCGGAAGGTCCGCCCGGCGCGCAGCACATAGTCGAACCAGGTCTTGAGCAGCGCCGTCACACCGAAATTGTACATGGGCGCGCCGATGACGACCAGGTCGGCGGCTTCGAGTTCCGAAACCAGCTTTTCCGAGGTCTCGGCCAGGGCCACCTCATCGGCGCTTTCGGCCGCCGTACCGGCAAAGCCTGCCAGGTTCAGGGCCGACAGGGCCGGCAGCGGATGGCGGCCAAGGTCGTGCTCGGTAAAGGTCGCGTCGAGGTGGCCGGCGGCGTAGGAGTTGCGGAACTGGTCGATCAGCTGGTTGGAAACCGAGCCGTTACCGGCGGCCGACGACTTGATGATCAGGACTTTAGACATGACAGTCTCCTTTGCCCGTTTGCTGCGGGCATTCTGGCAGTATGAAAACGTTGACGTGCGCGGCGATTAAGCCGCAAGAAACTAGTCGAAGAGACCGCGCTGGTAGTCGCGGATGGCTTCGTGGATTTCGGCGACGGTGTTCATGACGAACGGGCCGTGGCGGACGATGGGTTCCTTGATCGGAGCACCGGCCACTACCAGCACCCGGGCCTCGGCGGCCTGGGCTGTCAGCGTCAAGGTCCCCTCGCCCGCCAGCACGGCGGCCTGGGTCTTCTCGACGTGTGTCCCGGCAATATCGGCCGCGCCGTCATAGACGTAGGCGAAACCAGCGTGGCTGTCGGGGATATCGAGCGTGACCTCGGCGCCCGGCTGCAGAACCACGTCGGCGATATAGGGCTTCGTCGTCGGCGAGGCGATCGGACCGGTGATGCCGGATTGCCCGCCGGCGATCAGCTTGATCGTGTGGCCGGCCCCGGCGATCACCGGAATGGTGGCTGCCGGAATATCCTTATAGACCGGGTCCAGCATCTTTTCCTTTGCCGGCAGGTTCAGCCACAGCTGGAAGCCCTGCATCAGGCCGTCTTGCTGCTCGGGCATTTCCGAATGCTGCAGGCCGCGCGCCGTCGTCATCCACTGCACGGCGCCGGGGCCAAGCAGGCCTTCATTGCCGCGCGTGTCTTTGTGGCGCATGCGGCCCGCCAACATATAGGTGATGGTCTCGAAGCCGCGGTGCGGATGCTCGGGAAACCCCGCAATATAGGAATTGGGGTCGTCCGAGCGAAATTCGTCGAGCATCAGGAAGGGATCGACGTCCGGCAGCGCCTGGGTGCCGATGACGCGGTTGAGCCTGACGCCCGCGCCGTCCGAAGTCGGCAGGCCGCGCACAAGGCGGGCAACAGTGCGGGTTTTCGTTGCGGTTTGCGTCGTCATGACGATGTCTCCTTGCCGGGGTGGCCCCGGGATGACCTGTATATAGCTCAGGCCAATCGTTGCAAAAAGCCACGGAATATGAGCATTTATGTTGCAGAAATTGAAACGATAGGCTTACCCATGGATCGCCCCGCCGTAGACTTCTCCGACGTCCAGGCCTTCTTTCTCGTGGCCGACACGGGCAGTGTCGTGCGTGCCGCCGAGCGGCTCGGCATCTCCAAATCCAAGGTCAGCCGCCAAGTGTCGCGGCTGGAAGAGGCTTTGAATGCCCGGCTGCTGACGCGCAACGTGCGCGGCGCGCAACTGACCGACGCCGGCCATCTCTATTATCAGCGCGCCAAGGCCGCCATGTCCGATCTGGAAGCCGCCGGCGAAGCGGTGGCGGCCTCGGTCTCCGACATCGCCGGACCGATCCGGCTGACGGGTCCGTTGAGTTTCGGCGTCAGCCACCTGGCCGGCGCCTTGTCGGAATTCGCGGCCAGCCATCCGAAGATCGATTTCGACATCAGCTTTTCCGACAAGCGCATCGACCTGGTGCGTGAAGGCTTCGATGTGGCGATACGCATCGGCAAGCTTCAGGATTCGGCGCTGATCGCGCGCAGGCTCGGCCGCGTCCACGCCATCACGGTCGCCTCCACGGCCTATCTCGAACAAATGGGCCGGCCGAAGACGCCCGACGATCTGGCGCACCATCATGGCCTCTACTACGCCAACGCCAACCCGACAGCCGTATGGAGCTATGTCGTCGATGGCCGGGAAAAGTCGATCCGGGTGCCGCAGCGTTTGCGCGCCGACAATGGCGACATGCTGCTGAAAGCGGCGATCGCGGGCCTGGGCGTGGCGCGCCTGCCGACCTTCATCGCGGCCGAGGCCGTCCAGGCCGGTCTGGTCGAGGCCGTGCTGACCGATTACGAGGTCGGCCAGTCGGAAATCCATGCCGTCATGCCCCCGGCCCTGTCGGCGACGGCGCGCATCCGGGCGCTTGTCGATTTCCTGACGCTGAAGTTCCGGGCCGAGGTGCTGTAGTCACGGAGCCTGCTCGTAGTGCCAATGCTTCGCGGCGGGCGGCGGCTTGACCGGTTCGAACACCATGTCGCGGAAATCGGCGACGCAGCGCATCACCGCGGCCCCCTGCGGCGCCCCCACGTCGGCGGCCGCCGCACGGAACAGGCAGCCGTTCTGCGACACCAGCAGATCGCCGTTTTGATCCCAGTCGGCCCAGTCGGTCCTGTCCAGCCGCAGCCAGACCGAACCATCAGCCGACAGGACCTCGTAATCCGCCCGGTCGCGGTTTCCGGGAGGACCGGCCTCGCGGGTCGTCTGCATCAGCAAGGCCGCACCGGCCATCGACCGCTTTTCGTACAGCGGCGACATCTTGTCATTGGCGTTGTAGCGCGCCGCCGGATCTGACAGGCCCCATCCGTCGCGCAGCAGGCGTTCGTGATACATGTCCTGCCCGGCCGAACCGTCCCAGGCCCGCCGCAAGACAGTCATTCCGTTCCGCAACCTAAACCCCTTCGCCAGGTCCATCTCATCCGCACGATGATTCAATCGGATCGCACGGTCCGCGTCGAACAGTCCACCGCCGGCACCGACCCGCGTTTGCGGCCACATGGCCAGCGCCGTGAAATACGGTGGGCGGCTGACGGCGGTCCATGCCGGCGGCGTCAGCTCCCGCCCCGGCTTTGCGGCATAATAGATCAGATAGTCGCCCTGGGGCGAAAGGTCGGCGAACCGGTCGAAAACCGTGCCTTTGAACCATTGCCCGGGCTGAAAGCTGTCGGACTCAAGGTCCCAGCGGATCATGCGGGTAAGGTTTTTGACGTCATGACGGAAAATGGCGGCGACGCGGCCCTGGCGCGCCATGATGACGAAAAGACGGCAGGCCGGCGAGGCAAACATGGCGAGGGTCCGGAACGGGTTTGGCCGGCAGGGTGCACCCGGCTACCGCGAAAGTCCATCCACATCCGGCGTACCGTGAAGATTCGCGCTTCATTTCAAAAATTCCAGATTCTTACGCGATCGACACATCGTTGAAATTTTTCAATAAAATTCCGCAATACCGGTACAATTTATAGTAAAAATACGTTTACCATTTTCATTATCCACTATTATTTGAATTTTATTTAGCGACCTTTGCCAATCTGGTGGACAGCAATACAGTTTCCCACCGCTCACAATGAGCAAACCGGGTCTGTAATGTGGTTTTTGTGCTTCCAGCAAAATGCCGGAAGCTAACTTCAAAATGAAGGATGAAGAAGAATGTCTTCCGTTAACACCAATGTCGGCGCCATGGTCGCGCTGCAGAACCTGAACGCTACCTCGTCTGAATTGATGTCGACCCAAACCCGTATTTCCACGGGCCTGAAGGTCGCCAGCGCCAAGGACGACGGTGCTGCCTACGCTATCGCTCAAACGCAACGTGCGACCGTTTCGTCGCTCGACGCCGTCAAGGACTCGCTCTCGCGCGGTTCGTCGGTGGTCGATGTTGCCATGTCGGCCGGCTCTTCGGTCTCCGACATGCTGACGCAGCTGAAGGAAAAGGCTCTCGCCGCTTCGGACACGTCGCTCGACACCACGTCGCGTACCGCGTTGAACAACGACTTCACCTCGATCCGCGACCAGATCACCAAGACCCTGTCGAACGCCACCTTCAACGGCATCAACCTGGTCAACGGCACCAACGCCAATATTACGGCGCTGGCCAATGCCGATGGCACGGGCAAGATCACCGTCGCGGGCCAGGACATGTCCCTGGGCGGCTCGGTCGTGACCCTGGCGGCTACTGCCAGCTTCTCGACGGCCACTTCGGCGGCGAACCTGCTGACCACGATCGATACGTCCATCAACAACGTGTCGTCGTCGCTCGCCAGCCTGGGTACTTCCTCGAAGGCCCTGGACAACCACGCTTCGTTCGTGGGCAAGCTCCAGGACTCGATCACGGCCGGTATCGGCAACCTGGTCGACGCCGACATGGCCAAGGAAAGCGCCAAGCTCCAGGCTCTGCAAACCAAGCAGCAGCTCGGTGTCCAGGCTCTGTCCATCGCCAACCAGTCGACGGGCACTGTGCTCAGCCTGTTCCGCTAACCGCGGGGCAAATCGAAACACTCCCCAAGGGGCGGCAAGCGATTGCCGCCCCGCTTTCGTTTGCCTATGGTGGCGATCGAGGGGAAGTCCATGGCGAAACTTTCATTCCGGCATTTTTTGCTACCTAAGGGACGCGCTTCGCGGCTTGGTTTCCTGCCGGTCCTGCTCGGCATATATGTACTGTGGCAAGTTCCCGAACTTGTCGTCACGCATCTGCTGGCGCGCGGCGTCACCGTTTTCGCCTGGCAATTCGAGACTGCCAATCTGGGGCTCGCCCTTTTGGCATGGCCGCTGGTCTGCGCCGCCGCCCGGCGCTGCCACGATATCAATCTGCCCATGTGGCCGGCGTTGATTTACGCCTGGCATGTCGTCACCGAAGTCACGTTACGGATATCCAATCACCTCGGATACGACGTCCTGCCGCATTTCGGCTATTCCGTCGCCAACCTGTCGATTGCCATCACATCCATCGCCCTGTGCGTGATCCCGGGCGGCAAGGACGACAACCGGTACGGCGCGCCGCCGCGCGGACCGCAGACGCCAGCGGCCGACGTCTTCTAAACCGCTTGCCGCGCACGGCGGCACAGCTTAATCAGGCGGCATGAAAACCGGCCAGATCACTCCCCTCTTCGTCACCGAAATCTACCGCGCCGAAATGCCGGACGCCGACAGTTTCCTGGAGGAGCTCGACGATACCTGCCGCGCCATCGCCGATGAGGACGAGGCCGGGCAAAACTGGTCGCAACAGAAGGCCTATCTCGGCTACACTTCCTATGCGTCGTTGAACGACCTGCCGCAACGCGCGCCGGTCTTCGCCGATCTCAAAAGCTTTATCGACGGCCACGTGTCGGCCTTCACCAACGCGCTCGATTACGACCATAAGCCCAAGCTCGACAATATGTGGATCAACGTGCTGGAAAACCTCGGCACGCATTCCGGCCATATCCATCCGCACAGCGTCATTTCCGGCACCTTCTACGTTTCGGTGCCCGACGGCGCCAGCGCCCTGCGGTTCGAAGATCCAAGGCTGGGGCTGATGATGAATGCGCCGGGCCGCAAGCCCAATGCGCGCGCCGATCACCAGAGTTTCGCCTCCGTCGCGCCGGCCGCCGGCACGCTGCTGCTGTGGGAAAGCTGGCTCAGGCACGAGGTGCCGATCAACCTTGCGGAGGACGTGCGTATTTCGGTCAGTTTCAATTACGCGTAACGCTTGTACCTCCCCGTCTTGTACCTCCCCGTTCGGAACGAATGGGGAGGGGGACCGTCCCGCGAAGCTTTAGCGTAGTGGGATGGTGGTGGGGTTTCTTGCTTGCTCTGGAAACGCCTTGGCTGAAAAGCAAGCAAGAAACCCCACCACCACATCTCCTTCGCCTGCGGCTCAGTCGTGCGGTCCCCCTCCCCATGCTTCGCACGGGGAGATGCAAGAAGAAGCAAATACAAAAACAAGGACTCCCATGCCCTCTTCTAAACCCCGCATCGTTGTAATCGGTTACGGCATGGCCGGGCGGATCATCCATGCGCCCCTGATCCAGGCCTGCCCCGATCTCGAACTGGCCGGTATCGTCTCGACGCGGCCTGACGCCGTGCACGCCGACTGGCCCGGCATGACGGTCATCCCCGATATCGACACGACGCTCGAGGACCCGACGATCGACGCCGTCGTCATCGCCACGCCCAACGAGCACCACGGCGGCCAGGCGATCGCCGCGCTGAACGCCGGCAAGCATGTCGTCATCGACAAGCCGTTCGCCACTTCGTTTTCGCAAGCCATCGCCATTGCCGATGCCGCCAGGGCCAATAACCGCCTTGTCCAGGCGTTTCAAAACCGGCGCTGGGACACGCATATCCTGACGGCGCGCCATCTCTTGCAAAAGAAAAGCTTCGGCGACATCTCGGACGTGACGCTGCGCTACGACCGCTTGCGCGCCATCGTGCCGGGCCGCTGGAGTGACGAGGATCGTCCCGGTTCCGGCCTTTGGTTCAACCTTGGCTCGCACGTTGCGGACCAGGCCGTCCACCTGTTCGGGACGCCCCGGACCGTCTATGCCGACTTCCAGGCCCAGCGTCCGGGCGCGAAGACGATCGACTATTTCAACGTCATCCTGGGCTACGGCCGTTTCCGCGTCGTCCTGCATTCCTGCGTCATCAGCCCGGCGCCCGGCCCCGTCATCGAAATCCAGGGGCCGGCGGGCGCTTTCGTCAAATGGGGCGAGGACAGCCAGGAGGACGGCCTGAAGGTCCGCGCCGTGCCCGGCGGCCCAGGCTGGGGCGCCGATACCAACCCCGGCATCTTCACCCCGGCGGACGGCGAAACGCGCGGCACGCCCCAAACGGCCGACAGCGTCCCCGGCGACTATCCGGCCTTCTATTCAGGCCTGGCCGCCGCCATCGCGACAGGCGCGCCGCCGCCCGTGCCGCTTGACGAAACGCTCACCGTCATGAAGCTTCTCGACCTCGCTATCGAAAGCGCCGCCACCGGCCGCCGCCTGGACCTGAACCCATGACCGTTAAAACCGCCCTTATCGGCTACGGCTATGCCGGCCGCGTTATCCACGCCCCGCTGATCCGCGCCGCCGAAGGCCTCGAGCTTGCGGCCATCGTGTCGAGCCGCCCGCAGGACGTCCATGCCGACATCCCCACGGTCAAGGTGACGGACTTCGACGCGGTGCTGGAGGACGCAAGCATCGACGCCGTCGTCATCGCCACGCCCAACGACCTGCACGCCCCCCAGGCCCATGCGGCGCTGGAGGCGGGAAAGCATGTCGTCATCGACAAGCCGTTCGCGCTCAATGTGCCTGAGGCTGAAGACCTGATCCGCCATGCCAAACGCAACGACCGCCTGCTGTCGGTCTTCCATTCGCGGCGCTGGGACAGCAACAACCTGACCCTGTCGGCGCTGCGGCCGCGCCTGGGCACGCTTTATCAGGTAGGACTACGCTACGACCGCTGGCGGCCGACCGTGCGCGACCGCTGGCGCGAGCGCAAGGGCCCCGGCTCCGGCATCTGGTTCGATCTCGGCTCGCATCTGGTCGACCAGTCCCTGTCGCAGTTCGGCTGGCCCGACTGGATCAGCGCCGATATCGCCGGCCAGCGTCCGGGCGCGCAGACCGACGACTATTTCCACGTCGTGCTGGGCTACGGGCCGTTGCGCGTCATCCTGCACTCGTCGATGATGACGTCGCAGCCCGGCGCCTGCATCGAGGCGCAAGGCACAACCGGCAGCTTCGTCAAATACGGCATAGATCCGCAGGAAGACCAGCTGAAGGCGCTGATCGTGCCCGGTTCGGATGGCTGGGGCGCCGACCCTGTCGCGGCGACCTTTACCCCGACCGATGGCGACACGGTGGGCGCGATCGAACAGGTCACGGCCACGCCCGGCAACTACCTCGGCTATTACGAGCAGCTGGCCCGCGCCATCGCCGACGGCGGCGAGAACCCCGTGCCGGCCGAGGATGCATTGAAGGTCATGCGTATCCTGGCGCTCGGCTTCGAAAGCGCCATGAAAGGCCATCGGTTGCCCTGCCGGATGTAGAAGCGCTTATCTCCTCCCCACGCAAAGCGTGGGGAGGGTGAGCGTAGCCGAAGTATAGTTTCGGCAAGCGCAAGGAAGGGGTGGAGGGGTTTCTTGCTTTCTTTAGCTTCGCCCCCTCCACCGCTTCGCTGTCCGGCACGGGCCGCCCCGCCCTCCCCATTTTCAATGGGGAGGAGAGTTCATTAAAGCGGCAAAATCCGACGCTTCTTCGAGATGTTCATATAGCCGACATTGGCGCCCAGGCGCAGGCCGACACCTGCGCGCACCGGCGTCAGCACGATGCCTTCGGCGCGCTGATAGGTCACGCCCAGGCCGCCGACGAAGTAGGCCGAGCCTTCGACGCCGGGATAGCGGCGGTAGATAAGGTCGGGTTCCTTAAGGTTATAGACCAGGCTGAAGATACGCGATGCATTGGCGCCGGTGTCGAAACCGATCGACGGCCCTTGCCAGAAGATGTGGGTGGGTTCGGCTTCCGTCTTCATGAACAGGTTGCCCTTGCCGTAGCGCACGCCGACGCCGACCGCGCCCGACGCTTCCTCGCCGGCGATGTAGGCGGTCGGATGGTCGCCATAGTCGGCGAAGATCTTTTCCAGGGCACCGCCCAGGGCCTCGACCGTCACGCCCAGGAAGTTCGAGCCGGCGGCGATGACCTCGTCACGGTCGTAGTAGTTGCGGCCGGGCGCGGCGGACGCCGAAGTAGAGGCGGAAGCCCCCGACCCGCCCGATTGCCGGGCGGAGGCAAGTCCGGGAACCGCCACCGCGGCGGTGGTGGCAAGGCTCGACAGAATGAAGGTCCGGCGCTCCATAGGGGCAACTCCTTGTGGCACAATGCGTTCGTTTTAGGGAGGGTGTGGTTAACAGGACCTGAACGAACCCGTTGCAGCCTCCCCGCGTCACTTTCACCGTGCAGTGCGCCTGTGTCGCGAATGAGGCTGATTTTGGCCCCATTTCGCCTTATTGGTTACATGAGGGTGAACGGGGAAGGACGCCATGATTTCAATGAAGATCGGCCGGACGCGCAATTGGATGGCTATCGGCCTGACCGGACTGGCAGCGCTGTTCATGATCTCCGCGCAAACCAGCCGTGCGCAGGACGCCGATGCGCCAGGCTTCGGGCCACAGGAACATCTGTCGGGCGTGCTTTTTTCAAACTGGGAAAACCTCGTCTTTTTCGTATGTAAGTCTTCGGATACGGCCTGCGCGGACTGGGGCGAAGGTGAAGCCTACAGTCTTGACTGCGCTCCGGGAGCCTGCGACGCGCTATTTAACGGCCTTGAGCAGAGCAAACATAGCCCTGACGGGCTGGTCTACATGACGGTCGTCCTCGACGGCAGTCGCTCGCTGACAAAGTCAAAGCCGATTTATCTCGGCGATCCCGGCCAGAGCATCCGGGTTCATGCAGTCAATCACTACGAGGTCAGGCGTCAGCCCTAAATCCCCCTCACCGCCTTCAACAGCTTTTTCGGCGCCAGCCTGAGCCAGTTGTCGCGCAGGCGCTGACGCACCCAGTCCTCCGCAACGCGCTCGGGCCGGGCCAGCACGCATGGATAGTTGCGATGGTGGTCGGTGGTAAAGAAGGTTTCCGGGTCGGCCTCGATCCAGAAGTCGCGCGTGTCGAAGTCCATGCCGAAGACCGGACCCCATTTCGGGTTCCAGAAATAGAGCGACGTCTTGCCGACCTTGACCACGGGCTGGCCCCACGCCGTGCCGCGCTCGGTCCCCGGCAATTCCAGGGCGATATCCTGCAAACGTTCCGCTGTCAGCATGTCAGGCCTCCGGGCCGAGGCTACCGCAAATCGCGCCGCCGCGCAAAGCGGTTGACACCGACAATATACTCATACAATATAACAGCGTTCCTCCCTGTTGCGTGCCGCTTCGAGTCGCAAAACTGCTGTTTACCGGGAAAATTCCGGTTTTTACCAACAATAACCCTGACAAAATCAGCGCCCTTGTCTGAGTAATCATGGGCGCCAGCAGAGGAAATCATGCCCCATATATCCCCCCTCAAGCGGGCCGTTTCGGCCTGCGCGCTCGCCCTTGCCCTGGTTACGGGCTCGGCCCACGCTGCGCCGTGGTCGCTGTCGGGCTCGCTGCTCACCCACGATCCGGACATCGTCAAGTCGGGTTCGACCTACTGGATCTTCGAGACCACCGGCAATGCCGGCATCGGTGTCAAATATTCCGGCGACGGCCACGCCTGGACGCAGGGCGTCGCCATCTTCGGCAGCGGCCTGTCGTGGTGGAAGACGTACAATCCGTCGAGCACGCCCGCCCAGGTCTGGGCGCCGGGCTGCATCGAGATCAGCTCAACGGCCGCCTGCTATTACGCGGTGTCGTCCTTCGGTTCGCAGAAGTCGGCGATCGGTCTGACGACCTCGGCCGGCGGCATCGCGGCCGGAAAATGGGTCGACAACGGCGCCGTCATCACCTCGGCATCGGGCAACACCTATAATGCCATCGACCCGCAGCCGGTGACCGACGCGTCGGGCAATTTGTACCTGTCGTTCGGCTCGTTCTGGAACGGCATCTACATCACCAAGGTCGACAAGAGCACGTTCAAGCCGACCGGGTCGTGGACCAATATCGCCAAGGACACCTCGGCCGGTGTCGAGAACTCGTTCATCCTCAAGCATACCTACAGCGGCACGACCTACTACTACCTGTTCGCGTCGAAAGGCTCGTGCTGCAACGGATCGTCCAGCACCTACCATATCGTGGTCGGGCGCTCGACCTCGATCACCGGGCCGTATTACGACAAGAACGGCACGTCGATGATGAACAACGGCTCGGGCACGACGATCGCTTCGTCGGGCTCGCGCTTCATCGCCCCGGGCGGCGAGTCGGCGATCAGCGACACCATCATGGCGTGGTACGCGCTCGACAACCAGGCCAGCCTGAACCCGATCCTGTTCATAAACAATCTGAGCTGGGGCTCCGACGGCTGGCCGGCGGCCTTGTGGTAGTCACTCAGGCGTCCGGCGCCTATGTGCGCCGGACGCTTGTTTAAGAGATCCACAGATTACACAGATTTCACAGATTTTTCAGTGCATTACGGAAAACGACAACGCAGTCGCGAATGCGCTTCGCGCGAAGCGCTATTCACGTGGGTTTGCACACACAGCTCTGCTTCGTTAAGGCACTGAAAAATCTGTGAAATCTGTGTAATCTGTGGATAGCCCTTACTTCCGGTACCGGTCCACGGCCGAGATCATCTGCACCGGCGGGTCGGCCTCGGCCCGCAGATAGACCTGCGTCCGCAACCAGGTGAGCTCGGCCTCAAGATCGTCGGCGGCGACCTCGGCCCACCAGGCCTTGGTCGTACCGTTCGTCCCGTCCGCCCAGCGATAGCCCCTGCCCTTCAGCCGGTCCTTCTGGTCGAACGGCGCATATTCCGCCCAGATGCGCGCCATGGTGCGCTGGCTCGACCGGATCAGTCCCGGCAAGGCGGCATCCGGCCCGTACAACAGGACCTCAAGCAAGGCCAGGCAGTCGTCGACCGCCCGGTGGCCGTCGTGAAAATAGCCGCACTGCCCGAGCAGATATCCCAGCTTCGAGCCCTCGAACCCCCGGTTCTTCCAGTCGACCTCGGCGTGCGAACACGCCCAGGCCTTGGCGCGGAACACATCCGACAGCTTTTCGCAGAAGGTCCGGTCGAAGCCGGCATTGTGCGCGATCACCAGGTCGGCCGGCTGAAGCATCTCTTCCATCCGACGGATGTCGATCGCCTGCCCGGCCACCATGTCGTCGGTAATGCCCGTCAGTTCGGTGATCTCGGGCGGGATCGGCTTCGACGGCTGCTGCATGCCGCCGAAGATGCCGATGACGTCGCCGAACACGCCATCGTCATTATAGGTAAAAGCCACCATCCCGATTTCGATGACCTCGGCCACCCGATGGTCCAGGCCCGTGGTTTCGGTATCGACCAGCATTCCGATGCGCGGAAAACCCGGGCGCGGATTGGCCACGACGTCGCGCACCGGCAGCCGGCGCAGAATGCGATAGTCGCCCGTGGCGGTCAGCCTGGCCGCCATTTCCTCATTGGAAGCGCCGGACTTGCCCAGGCTTTTGGGGGCCTTGGGGCGCGCCTTCACGACCGGCCCTGCCGGAGGAGGCGAATCGAACATGTCGAGTTGCGAGATCATGCCCGATGATATGCCGGGCCGGGCCCTGCGCAAAGCAAGGTTTGCGTGAACGGGCGCGCGCTTGACGTACACCCAACTTAATGTTAGGCATACACAACATTTTGTGGGGAGAAACATACATGTTTACGTGGCCGAAGAGCGCGACCTATACAACCACCGCCCTGTTGATGTGGGCCGGCTTCCTGGCCTGCATCTATGCGCTGGAAGGCGCAAGGTCGCATGGCTGGTCCCAGCCCGCCATCATCGCCCTGAGCCTTGTGCCGGCGCTGATCGTCATCGTGCAGTTCCTGCTGGCTTACCGCCTGATCGCCCGCCAGGACGAATTCACCCGCGCCCTGACCGCCAAGCGCATCCTGGCGGCCTCGGGCCTGGCCATCGCGCTGGTGGTGGCGGCAAGCGTGACCCAGGCCTATGCCGGCCTGCCCGCCTTTCCCCTGTGGCTGGTCTATCCCGTCTTCTGGGGCCTGTTCGGCATGGTGACGCCGGTTATCCGGGATTCGCGCCCGTGAAGAGCCGCCTGAAGGTCCTGCGCGCCGAACGCGACATGACGCAGGAAGATCTGGCGGCCGCGATCGGCGTGTCGCGCTATGCGATCAATGCGCTCGAAACCGGCCGCCACGATCCGTCGCTCGACCTCGCCTTCCGCATCGCCGCCCGGTTCGGCGTGCCCGTCGACGCGGTTTTCGTGAACCCTTACCTCAAGGCAGAGGCATAGTCTCGGCATGCGTTTTTTCGCAAAGGCCTGCGTTGACCGACCGGCGGGTCGCCGATACGATGTCGCAATCCATGCCGGGGGAATTTCCATGAAACTGTCCGTAAAATCGCTCGCCGCTGCCGCCGTCCTGGCGTCCGGCCTCACCATGGCCATGCCGTCGCTGGCCGCCGGTTCCGCCTCGCAGGCGCTGGGCCAGTGCATGTCCAAGTCGACCACGCCGGCGGACGACATCGTCCTGGTGCGCTGGGTCTTCGTCATGATCGGCAAGCATCCGGGCGTCGCCGACCTGGGCACGGTGTCACCCGAAAAGCAGGACCAGGTCGACCGCCAGATGGGCGCGGTCTTCGAACGCCTCCTGGCCAAGGACTGCGCCGAGGAAACCCGCGCCGCCATGGCCGAGGACACCAATAACGAAGCCATTCCGGATGCGTTCGGCGTCCTGTTCGAAAAGGCGTTCAGCAAGCTGACGGACGATCCGGCCGTCATGGCGACCGCCCAGAACTTCATCAAGTATGTCGACATGAACAAGATCGTTCAGGCCATGCTGCCCGCGCCCGGAAAGAAGTAGGCCCCGTGCTGCCGCTGGCCGTCCTGGCCGCCGCCGCCCCCACCTTCGCCGCGTTGCAGTCGCCGCCCGCCCATACCGGCGACTGCGCCTGGGTGCATGGGCGTTATGTCGTCGCCAACGGCTCAGGCATCCGGCGCATCTGGATCATCGGCACGCATCGCGTCGTCCATCAGTACGATGACGACGAGGTGCGCCCGGAGACGATACGCCGCTATGAAACGGTGAATGCCTGGGGTGGCGACGGCCTCTACGGCGACTTCCAGGTCTGTGCCCTGGAAAAGAGCCGTCCCGGCCACATGCAGCACGTGCGCATCACCGCCACCCGCCGCCTGAGCTATCACGGCAAGCCGTTCTGATCGGCCTTACTTGCGATCCGCCGCCGTCGCGTCGCGCGCGGCCTTGAATTCCGAGGTATCCCGCCAGGCCGGCCATTGGCGTGAATTGGCCAGGTCGCGGCCGATCTCGTAATAGAGCGTCGCATCCTGCACCAGGCCCGACAAGTCCCATTTTGCCGACCATTCGTCGCCCGGCTGGTGGTAACGGTTGCGGATATAATCGTCCGCCGCCGCCCTGCCGGCGCGCAAGCCGCCCTTGACAAGGTCCTGGCCCGAGCCGGCGTTCAGCATCGGTACGCCGCGCTTGACCAGGGTGAAGTGATCGGACCGGAAGAAGCTGCCGGCCTCGGGCATCTGGTCGGGCTCGAGCACCCTGCCCTGCTTTTTGGCGTATTTGGCCAGCAGGTCTTCCAGCGACGACTGCCCGGAGCCGATGACCTCGATGTCGCGCGTGGCGCCGTTGACGTTCAGCGCGTCCATATTGATGCCCGCGACCGTCCTGGCCAGCGGATAGAGCGGGTTGGACGCATAATATTCCGAGCCCAGCAGCCCGCTTTCCTCGGCGGTAAAGGCGATGAACACCACCGAGCGGTCATTATGCGTTTTCCCGAACGCCCGCGCCAGCTCCATCAGGGTGCCGACGCCCGTGCCGTTGTCGACGGCACCGTTGCAGATCCTGTCCTTCGCCTCGGGTGCGCAAATGCCCAGATGATCCCAGTGCGCCGTGTAGAGGATGGTCTCGTCGGGATGGCCCGTGCCCGGCAGCCGGCCGATGATGTTGTGCGTCACGATCTCGGACGACTCGACCTTGTACCCGCCGCTTAAGCTCACATTCATCGCCACCGGCTGGAAGTCGCGCGACCGCGCCTTCTTTCGCAGTTCGCCGAGGTCCAGCCCCGCCGCCTTGAACAGCTTGTTGGCGGTCTCGTGGGTGATCCAGCTCTCCAGCCTGGGACTGACGGCGGACGGATCGGGACGGACGATATCGAACTGGTCGCCTGTCCACGAATTCCTGACCGTGTCCCAGCCATATGAGGCGGCGTCGGCGTCGTGGATAATCAGCACGCCCGCCGCGCCGTGGCGCGCCGCCTCCTCGTACTTGTACGTCCAGCGGCCATAATAGGTCATGGCCTTGCCGTTGAAGGTCATCAACTGCGGCTCGGCGAAGTCCGGGTCGTTGACCAGTTCGACCAGGATCTTGCCCTTCACGTCCATGCCCTTGAAGTCGTCCCAGTTCCGCTCGGGCGCAACGACGCCATAGCCGACGAAGACCAGGGGCGCATGGTCGAAGGCAACGTCTCCCGTGGCGCCGCGCGTCGAGGTCACGATGTCGTCGCCCTGGCGCAGGGCCATCGGTCCCGCCGGAGTTTCCAGCGACAACCGGGCGCCCGACACGCTGAAGCGGCGCAGATGCACGGCCTGGGTCCAGCCGCCGTCCTCGCCGCCCGGCTGCAAACCCGCCGCCGCAAAGCCCTTAGACATATAGTCGATGACCTTGGGCTCAGCCGGCGTGGCGATACCGCGGCCTTCATAGTCGTCGCCCGAAATCACTTTCACGTCCTGGGAAATCCGCGCCGCGCTGATCACCGGCCTTGCCGGCGCGGCCAGCCCGGGTGAAGCCAAAAGCACCATGGCGGCGGAGGCGATAAGGGCGCGTTTCAGCATGGGGATCTCCGGAGGTTTCACCGGACACTAAGGGCGCCTGCCCGTCTGTCAAGCGGTCCTGACACCCCGCCCCCTTGATTATACCATCGACCGAACTTAAGTTGTCGTCAGGCGAATCCTGGCATTTTTCAAAGTTATATAATGTCAAAAACATGTCAGCAGTGCCGCGAAAACATGACGTGTGCGTGTTGAAATCAAGTCGAAAAATTTTATTTCCCAAAGTCTTGATTAGTTAATTCTCCAAACCATATTTCTTATTACAGAAGCCGCTGTGCCCTCTCATCTATGCGACTTCTGGCCTATGGCTCCAAGCTCATCGGTTAACTTGACCCCGGCCGTCTCCTAGCCCAGACGCCGGGGTCCTTTTTTTGCGCGCTAACAGGATCCTTAGCCCTGCGCATGCACTTGCGAATTCCCCCTGCCGGTGCGCGCGGCTACACTTGTCGGTGGCTGTTCGTGCGAAAAGGAGGATCGGTCATGCGGACCCTGCTTCGCTTCACGACCCCGGCCCTTGCGGCCATTCTGCTGTCTGCCTGCGCGTCCGGAGCGACAAAACCGCAGGCCAGCAATATCACGACGTCGGTCCGTCTGTGGCCCCAGCACGCCCCGGTCGCCGTGACCCTGGCGTCCGACAAGTCGGTCAGCCGCTTCGCCGGCGCGGCCCAGGCCTCGGGCGTGTCGGGCGAACTGCAGGGTGACGGACCGGTGACCGTGTTCGCCCCCACCAATGCCGCGCTGCAAAGGCTGGCCAATACCAGCAATGTCATGAACGACCGGGCACAACTGGCCCAGCTGGTCGGTTGCCACGTCCTGCCGGCGGACCTGTCGCCGGGCACCCTGTCGGGCGTCATCAAGCAGAACGGCGGCTCCCTGCCGATCACGACGCAGGGCGGCTGCGTGCTGACGGCGACCCAGGTGCATAATGTAGTGACGCTGACCGACCAGAACGGCGTGTCTTCGACGCTTACCCACGGCCACGTCCGCCGTGGCAACGCCATGATCTACAAGGTCGATACGGTGTTTACGCCGAGAGCCCATTCCTAAAAGTGCGGCGCGTCTTTAGAACGCGAAGAAGCGAAACCTGGAGTGCCGACCCGATGCAATCGGATCGGCACTCCAGGGGTAGCGATCAGCGCCGGCCGCCGTAGGGATCGATCACCCTGGCCCCGCCTCCGCCCGCCAGGGCGTTGGGATCGGGATTGATGACCAGGCTGCCCGGATTGATCTGCACGCGCGGCCCGTTCCCTTGCCGGGCATTGCTCTGATTGAATGGCCGCCCGCCGGGCCCCGCGCCCCTTGCGATCTGTTTCGGCGGAGACGTCGGCTGGCTGCCCTTGGTCGGGCTGTCGTCCAGCCCGCCGGGCTTGGTGACATGCCCGGCAGACCCGCCTGCCCTTCCGCCCCAGGGATTGTACAGGCCCGTCGAAGACGCCGTGCCGCCGTTGCCGCCGGGGCCGTCGTCGTTGACGACCAGCCCCTTGCCGCCCTTGTCGGGCTTGTCGCCCTTGTCCGGCTTTTCACCTTTGTCGGGTTTGTCGGAATCCGAAGCCGGCTTGTCCTTGGTCTTGTCGGTGTTGCCGCCGTTGTTATTGTTATTATTGTTGTTCGTATTGGTGTTGGCGTTGTTGTTATTATTGGCGGCGGGCTTGCCGTTCTGGCCGGCGCTGGTTTCCGAATGCTCGCCGGTGCGGGCATTGTTGAAGGTGACGCTGCCGTCGGGATGGACGATCTTGGTGTCGCCGCTGTTGGTGTCATGGCTGACCATGGTGCCGTCGGGATAGCCGATCCAGCCGTTGCCGATTTCGTGGCCCGCGCCGCCATTGGGATCGTGCGCGGGTACGCCGAAACCGTCGCTCCACATCAGATTGCCGTCACCATCGACGCCGGTGGCGCCGCTGGTGTGGCCGCCGCCCGTTCCGCCCGGCAACACGGTCACCGTACCGTCCGGATGGAAGATCTTGGTGTCGGTCGATACCGGGTCGTGGCTGACGCGTGTGCCGTCGGCATAGGTGATCGAGTTGTCGCGATTGAGATGCCCCGCCTCGCCGTTCGGGTCGCTGCTCGGCACGCGATAACCGTCGCTGTAGGTATAGGCGCCCCCGCCCAGCGCCGGCGAGGTCTTGTCGGTGACGGTGACCGTGCCGTCGGCGCCGACGATCTTGGTCTCGCCGGAATTGACGTCGTGGCTGACGCGCGTGCCGTCGGCATAGGAGACCGAGCCGTCGCCATTGACGTGGCCGGCATTGCCGTTGGGGTCGCTGCCGCGCACGCGGTAGCCGTCGGACCAGGTGATATTGCCGTCCGGCGTCGCCTTGGGCGTATTGGGATCGGTGACGGTGCGCGTGCCGTCGGGATGGTCGACGATGGTGACGCCGGTTTTGGTATCGTGGCTGACGCGGGTGCCGTCGCTGAACGAAATCGAGTGGTCGGGATTGACCTTTCCGTCATGGCCCGACGGATCGCTGGCGCGCACCTGGGTGCCGTCGCTGTAGACGAAAAAGCCGCCCTGGCGCTGGGGCCCGGCGGCGTTGGTGTTCATGCGCAGGACTTCAGCGGTCTTCGGCAAGACGCGGACCTGGGCGATCGAGACATTGGGCGCGAAACACACAACCGAAAACGCAACAGAAAGCAACAGCTTAGCCTTGTTGGAATACATGGTCAGCCTCCCGTGATGCGGGCGGACTTATGCCAGCCCACAGGGGAATTATGGCACGGTTTGACGCGTATTAATACGCTACTTGCGGCAGTTGTGCTCACCAAGCCTTACATCCCCTCCCTAATAGCGTATTCGCGCCACAAAGCCAAATTACCACCTATACCTGCAACAAGAATCCATGCATGATAGATTTTTTGCGGGGGCAAAAAATGTCGCAATCTCAAGAAAATACATACCGGCTGCCTGCACCGAGCGATGAAGAAATTGTTCGCTTTTTCGCCAGCATAAGTAAAAATTATAGTTCCGCACCTTTTAACGTCGTCATAGGTGGCGTTACCATCGGACATTTTACGTCTATAGAGCAGGTAAAAAAAGCAAATAGTATCGACCTATCAACATCGAAAATTATTTTTGGCTTATCTATGGAGATCGGATCCGTAATAATAAATTTTTATCGAAGAGCAACAATATTTGGAAAAAACGGAATTACATACGATCTATCTGGATTTCAAAATGAAATATACATTTATTCAAACAACCACATTCAAGAAAATATCAACATAATAATAGAATTAGTACACAGAGTCGAAAAATTTCGAGAAAATGCGACTTCTCTACTACCCAGAACGACCACGGAAGCAACCTTATCAAAACTTTTTGCGGAGCAAATAAGATCACTTTCAGATCTGCAAAAGAAAATGCTGAGGGAAACTGACGAGCTTCGCATTTCGAATGAAAAAGCCATTTCTCTCCGCAGAGCGGAATTGGAATCCGACATAGAAAAGCAAAAAAGGAAGATGTTATCTGAACTGGAAACAGAGAAAAATAAAAATAAGGCAGAAGATAGAAGACTTTCAGAATTACAAAAATCCCTCGACAACAGATCTCATATGCATGCAAGGCGCGATATGAGAAACAATATCACTTCGGAATTGCGGTTAAGATTGCAAAAACCAAGCGTTTCAGAGGAAATAAAGTCACACAGAAACAAATTTTCGACTACCTGCTTAATAATGATAGCAGTTTTTTTTGCTTCATTTGTCGTTTCGGCAATCGAATTTTACAACGTAACATCTATTGGATCTCAAAATACTAACGTAATTATTACTGTATCAATAAGACTTGCATTGTCATTCTTTGCCTTTGCAGGAATGGGTTTTTATTTTTTGGGCTGGCTTCGGCAGACCCACAACGACGATCTGCGGACAGAACGCGACTTGGAGAGATACCTCTACGACGTGGACCGTTCGAGTTGGATTATTGAAACAGTGCTGGAAGCACGATCCAAAGAAAGCGAAGATGGAAAGCAAGCCGAAATTCCGTCTGAATGGATATCTGGCGTTACGCACGGACTTTTCGCAAAAAGCGAAGAAAAGCAAGAAGGTGATAAGGCGATGGAAATTCTTGCATCTCTGTTCAACTTCTCAGCCAACGCAAAATTTGGTCCTCAGGGCCCGGAATTTGAACTTAATAAGGGCGGACTAAAGAAGCTGGGCAAAGCCGCGCTGGATGACTAGCGCAGCCCGCAGTGACCGTAACTCAAAGCCCTTCCCTCCAACCCTTTGCTTATTACGGCGCATCATGCTATCGCCCGGCGCATGAGCACCGATTTGTCCCTGATCCGCAACTTCTCCATCGTCGCCCACATCGACCACGGCAAGAGCACCCTGTCCGACCGCCTTATCCAGTTCACCGGCGGCCTGACCGCGCGTGAAATGAAGGAGCAGGTGCTCGACAATATGGACATCGAGCGCGAACGCGGCATCACCATCAAGGCCCAGACCGTCCGCCTCAACTACAAGGCTCACGACGGCAAGACTTACGTCCTGAACCTGATGGACACGCCCGGCCACGTCGACTTTGCCTACGAAGTGTCGCGGTCGCTTGCCGCCTGCGAAGGCTCGATCCTGGTGGTCGATGCGAGCCAGGGCGTCGAGGCCCAGACCCTGGCCAATGTCTACCAGGCCATCGACAACAACCACGAAATCGTCCCCGTCCTCAACAAGATCGACCTGCCGGCGGCCGAGCCCGACCGCGTGCGCGCCCAGATCGAAGACGTCATCGGTATCGACGCGTCCGACGCGGTCCTGGCCTCGGCCAAGTCCGGCCTCGGCATCGAGGACGTGCTGGAAGCCGTCGTCACCCGCCTGCCCGCCCCCAAGGGCGACCGTTCGGCGCCGCTGAAGGCGCTGCTGGTCGACGCCTGGTACGACCCCTATCTCGGCGTCGTCGTTCTGGTCCGCGTCTTCGACGGCGTGCTGAAGCCCGGCCAGCAGGTCAAGCTGATGAACGCCGGGGCGACCTACAAGGTCGACAAGCTGGGCGTCTTCATGCCCAAGGCCACCGATGTCGACGAACTCGGGCCGGGCGAAGTCGGCTTCCTGACCGCCCAGATCAAGGAAGTCTCCGACGCCGCCGTCGGCGACACCATTACCGACGAACGTAAGCCGACCGCTAGCGCCCTGACGGGCTTTAAGGAAGTCCAGCCGGTCGTGTTCTGCGGCATCTTCCCGGTCGACGCCGCCGACTTCGAAGACCTGCGCGCCGCCATGGGCCGCCTGCGCCTGAACGACGCCAGCTTCACCTTCGAAATGGAAACCTCCGCCGCGCTGGGCTTCGGCTTCCGCTGCGGCTTCCTCGGCCTGCTGCATCTGGAAATCATCCAGGAGCGGCTGTCGCGCGAGTTCAACCTGGACCTGATCGCGACGGCGCCGTCGGTCGTCTACAAGATCTACATGAACAATGGCGACGTGATCGACCTGCACAATCCGGCCGACATGCCCGACCCGGTGAAGATCGACCATATCGAAGAGCCGTGGATCAAGGCCACCATCTTCTGCCCCGACGACTATCTCGGCGCCATCATCAAGCTGTGCCAGGACCGCCGCGGCGAACAGCTGGACCTTAGCTATGTCGGCACCCGCGCCATGGTCGTCTACGCCTTGCCGCTCAACGAAGTCGTCTTCGACTTCTATGACCGGCTGAAGTCGGTATCCAAGGGCTATGCCAGCTTCGACTACACGATCGAGAACTACCGCGAAGGCGACCTGGTCAAAATGTCGATCCTGGTCAATGCCGAGCCGGTCGACGCCCTGTCGATGCTGGTCCACCGCGACCGCGCCGAAATGCGCGGCCGCGGCATGTGCGAGAAGATGAAGGACCTGATCCCGCAGCACCTGTTCGTCATTCCGATCCAGGCCGCGATCGGCGGGCGCATCATCGCGCGCGAAACCGTGCGGGCGCTACGCAAGGACGTGACGGCCAAGTGCTACGGCGGCGACGCCACGCGCAAGAAGAAGCTTCTGGAAAAGCAGAAGGAAGGCAAGAAGAAGATGCGGCAGTTCGGCAAGGTCGAAATCCCGCAGGAGGCCTTCATCGCCGCGCTTAAGATGGACAACGACTGACGCGCGAACGCGCCTCCCCACGCTTTGCGGACAAGCCCTGCGAATTGACAGGCGCCCTGACCGAGGCGCTTTCTCCGACTACTGCGCGGGGTGGATGCCGTAACCGTCGCCGCCCTCTTCGACTACGCCGTCGATCGCGTCCGGCTTCACCGTCACGACCAGGCGCTTGTCCCACAGGTTCAGGACCGCGCGGCCGTTCGCGTCCGGATTCAGCGGATAGACGCGGCCGAAATAGCTATCGAGCGCCACCCGGCCCTCCTCGGCCTTGACCGCCTTCATCGTCTCCACCCAACCGGCGCGGAAATCGCGGTGGCTGACCATGGCGTAAGTCCTGGCCGGCGCCTTGACCCAGCCCGGCAGGGTATCGTCGTGCAGGACGGTGATATAGACCGTGTGGTCGGCGGCGTTGCCCAGGGCGTGAGGCTGGCTTGCCGGCAGTTTCGGCGTGATGCTCTTGCCGAGATTGCTGTCCTGCGGGACCATCAGCGACAGGGTCTCCCAGGCGCCGGAATAATCGGCCGCGTTGCCGTACATCTGGCCGTCTCGGAAACAGGTGGTGACGACCGTCGGCGGCGTTTTGGCGTCGGTCTGGATGGGGCCGCACCAGCCCTTAAGGTGCGCGCGGACGCCGCTGGGCTCGACGACCGTTTCCTCGGACCGATAAAAGACCGCGCCCTTGATGAAGGCCGGCATGTGCTGGCCGAACGGCTCGGCCTCCTCCCGCCCTTCCGTCAGTTCGACCGCCTCGGCCAGCCGCCCCTTGACCGAAAACGTCACGTGGCCCGCGTCGGCGCCTTCGCGCGTCAGAGTGCCGGGCGTCAGTTGGAGCACGCCCATGCGCCAGGGATTGGTCTTTACGGCCTGCGCCGGCGCCTCGGCCTGCTGATGATAGAGGGCGTCCCTGTATTCCGGCCGGACGTCGTGGTTCTTCAGCACCGCCAGGTCGAGCGTATTGGCCGCGGGGTCGCGGCGGAAATAGAGGCGCGCCGACGGATAGGCGAAGAGATAGAGCCCGTCGCCGCGCTGGGCGTGCGGCTTGTCGTGGTACTTGCCGTTGGGATAGACCTGGTCGTCGATATTGTTGTTGACCAGGGTCTTGCCGTCGGCGACGCGGCTGAGATGGGTGTGAAAGACCACGCCCTTGTCGTCCGCGCTCTCATAGGTCAGGCTGTAGGTAAAGGCCAGGTCCTTCGGGTCGGCGTCGTGCCAGACGGGCTTCGCGTCGGTCTTCTGCTGGAACACGCCGTTGGTCAGGTACGGAATGCCGCTTTCGTTGGTATAGGTCCCGCCGGAAAACACCGAATAGCCGGCGGCATCGTCACCGCCCAGGCACACGACCGCGGGATAGGAAATACCCAGGATTTCGCTCTCGCGCGTTTCGGCGCACCACAGGCTGAGCTTGTCGGACACGTCGCGCCCCGACGCCTTGAATTCGAACGCGGCGAACATCGTCCCCGCCGGCAGGGTATGAAAGCCGCCGATATTGAGCTTGAGGTCCTGGTCGAGGCGCCGGACCGTCTTGAACTGCAACGGCACGCTGACAATGGTGTCGCCGGGCGCGATATGGTCGCGCTTCAGCGTCAACTCGCCGGCCACCTGCGCGTTCGGCACGACCGCGCCGACATCGTGCGCCAGGTTGTCCAGACTGGCGGTCTCATATTCCGGAAGGTAGAGCAACTGCTCGGTAGCGTTGACGACCTCCCCCCACTGCTGCGGCGTATAGGACTGGCCGGGCGCGACGGGAAGGTCGATATGGAGCACCAGTCCCCTTGCGGTCGCCTCGATCCAGGGCTTGCGCGCGGAAACCGTCGCCTGATCGGCGCCCGGCGGCGGCGTCCAGTGACTGTCGAGAATGAGATTGGCCTGCTGGGCTTGCGCCGCCGTGCCGAGCCCGCAGGCCGCCGCTACGATGGCCACGCCCAGGGCCTTCCATGTCCGCCGCATACGCCTTCCCCCCTTGTCCGCCGGATACAACGCTATCTGTATCGCGAGCCGGACATGGCGGGAAGCGTTTTTCAGCGGTATTTCGCGGCCTCGTCCTTGTTCAGCCACTGGATACTGTCGACGAAGCACGGCGTCGGGATATGGCCGTCCAGCCCGGAAATCTCGGCATCGTTCTTGCCGCAGATTTCGCTGGTGCCGCGGAACTTGAACATGGTCGGGTCGAAGTTCGACAGGCACTGGTTGCTCATGTGCAGCACCGCCGCATTGCCCATGCGGTCCTGGATGAACAGGGTCTTTTCATCGATCACCCTGGTGGTGTCGAGCGGCGACGACAGGCACTGCCGGCGCGGCGTCCCGTCGGCCTGCGGGCCCATGGAGGCACAGGCCGTCACGACGATACCGGCGCCGGCTACTGCTGCCACGACGGCAAGGGTTTTCAGCATGACACCCTCCCGCTATTCGTCGAGCTTGGCGGCTTCCGCCCGGCTGATCACCTTGACGCCGTTGATGATACAGCGCACGGGACGTTCGGTGTCGTGCGAGAACAGCAGGAAGGCGTCGTGCGCACGGCACAGCTCGGTGGTGCCGTTGACCTCGAAACCGAAATGCGACAGGTCGTCCATGCTGCGACACGGTCCGCCGACATCGAGCAGGTACGGATCCTGCCAGGTGTTGTAGACCAGCAGCGTATGGTCGTTGACGACATGGAAGCGGCCGGTTTCGCGGATGTCGAGGCAGGCCGGCGCCTTGTGATCGCTGCTGGCCTGGGAGACGCCCTGCGCGGCGGGCTTGCCCCAGTCGTTGCCTTCGGCGGGGCGCGCCTGGGCGGAGGTCAGCAGGGCCGCGCCGGCGACGATCGCGCCTCCGGCCAGCACCGTGGCGGCGACGGCCGCGATCTTTTTCTGCACGCTGTTCATTGAGACCTCCGTGTTTACCAGTTGGACTTTGACGAGGCGGACGACGAACCCGAAACCGCGGACTGGCCGGCGGCCGGCTTGCGCCCGGTATATTCCGCCGCCTCTTCCGGCGACAAATGCCTGACCTCGGTGATCTGGCAGCTCTGGCGGCGGTCGCCGTCGCGGTAAAGGATTTCGGCGTCGAACGGACCGCAGACATCGGCCATGGGATAGCGCGAACGGATGCCGACCACGAAGCTGGTGTCGAGCCCGATGCAGACGCCGGTCAGCGACAGCTTGTAGGCCTCATGGCCCTGGGTGACGATCATGGTGTGATCGTCGGGTGTCTGGAAGCCGTCGACAAAGGTGGGATCGAAGCAGGCGTGGGGATCATGCCCGGGTTTTACACCCGTGGACGGACGGCCCGACATGGCTGACGCCACACCGAGGCTCCCTAACCCGATACCGGCAATAAGAAGCGAAACCAGAAGCGCCTTTTTCATGTGCACACCTCGATGATGGACTCGGCTACGCCGTTCGACATGAACGGCGGATGAACATTAACTCTCTCGGCACACTGTTTATACGATTATACGGCGTCCTGTGGCTGGTCGGGACATAATAAATTTTTCGCCGCCGCCGGCAGCTGCGGCGGCAGGCCGGCAATGTCCGCCATGACCGCCCGCGCCATCAGCGGCGCCAGGCTCAGGCCCCGGCCGCCAAGTCCCGTCAGGACATGGACGCCGGGTGCGATTTCACCGATCCTGGGCAGGTGATCGCGGCTGGCCACGCGGACGCCGGCGCGCGAACGCGACGGCAGACCGGCCACGGCCTCGGCCAAACCGGGCATGGCCTTTCCCAGCAGACCCAGGTTTCGCACCCGGTCTTCGTCGCGCACTTCGGTCCCCGCATCGTCACGGTCGTGCGTGGCCCCGAAGACAAATCCATCATTGAGCGGCACGATATAACCGCCCCAGCTGACCGGCGCGGACGGACGGTCGTCGCTTTTCATTTGTTCGATCTGGCCGCGCACCGCCTGCAACGAGAGACCCGGTGCGAAGGGGAAGATACCTGCGCCACAGGCCAGGACGACGGCGTCATAGCCCCTCGCCTCACCCGCATCCGTCTTCAGCGTGACGGTTCCATCGGCCTCACGTCGCCAATCAATGATGGATTCGCGCCGTACCGCCTGGTTGCCGATCAGCGCCGCGACAAGATCGGGCGGACGCACGGCCAGCGCCGCCTTGAAATGCAGCCCGCCACGCCCGGCAACATCCGGCACCTCGGAGACGCGCACAATGTCACCCTCGGCATGCTGCGGCACAGTCGCCAGCCGGTCGAAGCGCTGGGCATCGCGCGGCCCCTCGCACAAATACGTGCCTTCGTGCAGGATGGCGTCGGGCGCGACGGCGGCGTAAAGCGCGTGGGCATAGTAGAGGGCATCGGCGAACAGGCCCGTTACGGCGTCGTTACCGGCGTCGAGGCGGGGCGTCACCAGCCCCGCCGCATTGCCCGAGGTTCCGGAAGCCGGCCCGTTTGCGTCGAACAGGTCGGCGTCAATATTGAAAAGCCGTGCATGGTGGCAAAGCGCTGCCCCGGCGATTCCGGCGCCGACGACGGCCACCCGCCGTTTGCGTGGCGGCTCAGCACGGCCCCCCGGGAAGATCGCCTCCAGCCGCTCGCGCTTGCGGCCGAATCCCGGGCGCTTGTCGACGGCAAAGCCCGCCGCCTGCAATCCCCGCCGCACGAAGCCCGCCACGGTGAAGGTGGCCGCAACCGCTCCCGGCGCCGCGTGGGCAGCCACGCGCATAAGCACGTCTTCGGCCCACATGTCGGGGTTCAGCGCCGGCGAAAAGCCGTCGAGGAAGATGGCGTCCGCCCTGCCCTGCCACAGGTCGAGCGCGCTGCGGACGTCCGTCAGAGCCAGGGTCACGCTGACGCCCCATTCGGGGAAGTCCATATAGTGAAAGCCCGTGCGCGCCCCGGGCCATTGCGCCAGCAGCGCCCCGGAAAACACCGCCAGTTCCGGCCAGGCGTCCAGGGCCTGCGCGGCGGCGGCGCGCGTCATCAGGAAGCCTTCGATAGTGAAGACATGGAGATAACCGCCGGCGGGACGGTTGGCGGCCCAGCGCTCCATCAGGGCGACGATGTTCAGGCCGGTGCCGAAGCCGAGTTCCAGCACCGAGAAGACGCCGCCTCCGGTCCAGGCCCCAGGCAGGCGGCAACCGTCGAGAAAGACCGCGCGCGACTCGGCCAGACCGTCCTGCAAGGAATAGTAGATGTCGCCGAACCGGGCGGACCGTGGCGCGCCGTCCTCGGCGAAATAAAGCTCGGGATCGCCGGGCATGCCTCAGTGAGATGTCACGGGCGGCGGTACGCTGGCAGACCCGGATTGCGACGCGGCCTGCGACGACGCGCTGCCCGACGGCATGTCAGTGGCCGTGGGCGACGCGGCCATGGCGGCGGCGACCGCGGCGGCGGCATCGGCGCTGGCGGTAGCGTCGCCGCCATCGGGAATGTCGCCCGGCGCGGCGGATTCGGAACTGGCGTCGCCGGCATCGGCCGCCGGCTTGGAACAGGCGGACAGGCTGAGGATCGCCACGGCGGCAAGACAGATGCGGATCGGCTTCATGACCCCGTCATAGCCGATTCCGGCGCATGCAAAAAGGGCTGCGCGATACCGCGCAGCCCTTCGATTTCACCCGAAAGGGCGAATGGCTTAGCCGATCGAGGCAGCCGAGGCCGAAGCCGATTCAGCCGGAGCCATGGCCGAAGCGTCAGCCGAGGTGTCAGCCGGAGCGGCTTCCGACGAAGCAGCGGCGTCCGACGAAGCGGGCTTTTGGCAAGCGGCAACCGACAGGGCGGCGGCGGCGGCGGCAACGATGAGGGCCGAACGAACGATCTTGGAGGTCATGATCCAGTTCCTTTTATATATGTATGCGTGGGTTGAAGGTTGAGAAGCGTGGCCGATGCGGAAAACCGTACCGGCCGGATAAGCCTTAGCCGGCCGAAGCAGCCGTAGCGGCAGCCGGAGAGGCCGAGGTTTCAGCGGCGGGAGCCATGGCCGAAGCCGAAGCGTCAGCCGGGGCCATTTCGGCCGGAGCGGCTTCCGAGGCAGCGGTCTCTTCGGTAGCGGCGGGCTTGTGGCAAGCGGCGACCGAAAGAGCAGCAACAGCAACGGCGGCAACCAGGGCCGAACGAACGATTTTGGAGGTCATTGGATCCAGATCCTTGTTTCTCAGGTTAGAGGGCAAGGAGCTGTAAAACCTTGGCCCACGACCACACTCATACCGGTTTCGGGCGAGTCTCGCAAGGGGATATTTCACAAAACTGTGATCGCGTGTGCGCTGCACACAGACTTTTTTCATCATAAAGGGGGAATTAAGGCCGGATAAGGCTCCGGCATGCCGCCGCACCCGCGAAAAGCCGAACCTGTAAAGCGATTCGGACACAGGCAGGAGGCGAAACATAACACGGTTCGCCCGACACGCGTAGCTTAAAACAACCAAACCATAAGGCGGTGCCGCCCGGTCAGGCGGCTTCCGGAATATTGTTCAGCGCCTCTTCCATCTGCAGGAAGCTGGGCTGTGATTCGGACGGAATATTGCCGCGGCCGATTTCGACCGATATCTGGGCGGCGTTACCGTGCAGGTGGGCGACCAGGACGGCCTGGATGATCTTGTAGAAGGCGCCCTCCTCGTCGACGATCCCGCCCATGCGGACCGCGAACGGCGCGACCATGCCGTAGGCCAGGAACACGCCCATGAAGGTGCCGACGAGCGCGCCGCCGATCATGGCGCCCAGGATTTCCGGCGGCTCGGTGATCGAGCCCATGGTCTTGATAACGCCCAGAACGGCGGCGACGATGCCCAGCGCCGGCAGGGCGTCGGCCATGTTCTGCAGGGCGTGGGCTGGCGCGTGGGCCTCGTGGTGGTGCTTTTCCAGCTGCTTTTCCATCGCGTCCTCGACCTGGTGCGGGTCTTCGAGGTTCATCGTCATCATGCGCAGGGTGTCGCAGATGAAGTCGATGGCGAAGTGGTCCTTCATGATCTTGGGGAAGCGGTTGAAGATCGTCGAATCGTGCGGCTTTTCGATGTGGCTTTCCAGGGCGATGACGCCCTTGGACTTCATCGTCTTGGTGAGCAGGAACAACAGGGCCAGCAGGTCCTTGTAGTCGCTGGCCTTCCACTTGGCGCCCGAAAACACCTTGCCCATGCCGCCGCCCATGCCCTTCAGCGTGGTCATGCTGTTGCCGATCAGGGTCTGCGCCACGGCCGCTCCGCCGATACACATCAGTTCGTGCGGGGCCGCCTCGATGATCGGCGCCATATTGCCGCCCGACATGAGGTAGCTGCCGAAGACGAGGCCGAACAGCAGGACGAGACCGATGATTTGAAACATGGAGGCAGTACACCCGGGTATAAACTTCGGGTGCACTATCGCCGTTAATCATTAAGAGGCGGTTTCCACGGCGCTCACAATCCAGTCGCGGAAGCGGATCATGGCGTCGGTCGGCGCCCGCGAATTCAACCGCGTCAGCCAGTAGCTGCCGCGGGAAACATAGGTTTCGAAAGGCTGCGCGATCTGTCCCGACCGCAGCAGGCGCTCGAACATCAAAGGCGGGGCCAGCGCCACCCCGGCCCCCTGCAAGGCGGCCTCGACCATGGCCAGCGACGAATCGAACACCATGCCGGTGGGCACCGGGCTTTTTTCCACGGCGGCCGCGCGGAACCAGCCGTCCCATTCGTCGCTGCGGTACGAGCGCAGCAGCACCTGGCCGCGCAGGTCGTCGGGCGTGCGCAGCTGCGCGGCGATCTCGGGCAGACATAGCGCCGTCAACGGCGCCTCGAACAGTTGCACGGCGTGGGTGTCGTGCCAGGCGCCGTTGCCGAAGCGAATCGCATAGTCCAGCCCTTCGGCGGCGATATCGACGCGATTGTTGTTGGTCGACAGCCGCACATCGAGATGCGGATGCGCTTCCCTTAAGCCCGGCAAACGCGGCAACAGCCAGCCGACCGCAAAGGTGCCGACCGCCCCGAGCGTCAGCACCTCACGAACCCGGCCGTCGCCGAAGCGTTCCAGCAGGTCGCTCATCCGGTCGAACGATTCGCTGACCACGGGCAGCAGGGCCTCGCCTTCCGCTGTCAGGCCGAGACCACGCGGCAGGCGGCGGAACAAGGTCACCTCAAGCCGCTCTTCCAGCGACTTGACCTGGTGGCTGACGGCGGCCTGGGTGACGCACAGCTCGATGGCGGCGCGGGTGAAGCTTAAGTGCCGGGCCGACGCCTCGAAGGCCCTGAGCGCATTGAGCGGAAGACTGGGGCGCGGCATGTGTTAACAACCCAAATTTTTCTAATAGCTGGTCCGACTTATCATCGTTTGCGGGTTGGCGGAAGGCGCGGTATCCAAAATGGCCCCGCCCTTACATCCTAGGAAATTCTTATGCCGTATCAAAGGACTGCCCGCGCAGTCATGGCCAGCCTGTGCCTGTTCGCCCCTGCCCTCACCGCACCGGCCATGGCCGAGCCGTGGGCCGCGCCCGCCGGATACAAGCAAATCGAAATATGGCCAGCGGGCACCGATATAAAGACGCCCGACGCCACCGGCCCGGAAACCGTCAGCGTCAGCACCTCCCCGAAACTGGGCAAGGTCACCGCCGTTCAGAATGTGACGCGCCCGACCATGAGCATTTATCCGCCCAAGGGAAAGAATACCGGCGCGACCATCGTTGTCTTCCCGGGCGGCGGCTACCAGATCCTGGCGATCGACCTGGAAGGCACGGATGTGTGCGACTGGGCGACGCAAAAGGGCATTACCTGCGTCGTGCTGAAATACCGCGTGCCCGATTCCGGTCCGCACTGGGACAAGGCCTGCAACTGCGCCGTCATGCCGCCGGTGAACCTGGCGCTGCAGGACGCGCAGCGCACCATCGGCCTGCTGCGCCAGCACGCGAAGCAATACCATATCGATCCGGACAGGATCGGCGTGCTCGGCTTTTCCGCCGGCGGCACCTGGTCGCCTCGGTCAGCACGCATACCCAGCGCGCCTATACCCCAATCGACGCCGCCGACCGGCTGAGCAGTATCCCCGACTTCGTCGTGGCGCTTTATCCGGGGCACCTGTGGAACGAGCCCGGCCTGACCCTGTCATCCGATATCAAGGTGGCCAAGGACACGCCGCCGACCTTCATCGTCCAGGCCGAAGACGACCCCGTCGACGATGTGCGCCATTCGCTGACCTACTTCATGGCCCTGCGCGAGGCCAAGGTGCCGACGGAGATGCACATCTACGCCCGTGGCGGCCATGCCTTCGGGCTGAGGCCCTCGCCCAATCCGATCGTCAAGTGGCCGAACCTGGTCGAAACCTGGCTGCACACTATCCGCATCCTGCCGGACGGAAATTAGGACCCGGCCGGGATCGGCGTGCCGGTCAGCGACGACGGCGGCGTGGCGGGCGCAACGCCCATCATGCCGACGAAGCGGTTGGCCAGTTCGAAGCTGAGATAACCGTCCGCCGGCAGGTTGTTGGCGCGCTGCCAGTTGCGGATCGCCATGCGCGTCGCCGGCCCGATGACGCCGTCGAGCGAGCCGGGATCGAAACCGGCGGCCTTCAGCGCCTGCTGCGACTTCATGCGCTGGTCGAGGCTCAGCGGCGGCTCGACCGGCCATGCGGCGGTAAGCGCGGGCTTGCCGCAGATGCCGTCGGCCAGCAACCCCACCGCCAGCGCATAGTTGGTCGAATTGTTGTACTTGCGGATGATGTAGTGGTTCGGCAGGGCCAGGAAGGCCGGGCCCTTCGCGCCGGACGGCAGAAGCAGGGTCGCGTCTTCATCGACCTCGGCCGGGGTATAATAGCCGCCATCGGCCCGCTTGACGCCGAGCGCCTGCCAGTCGGCAGGCTTCTTCCTGGCGGTTTCCGCCAGATAGTAGTCGAAGCCGGCGGGCAGGATGACCTCCACCGCCCATTCCTCATCCGGCTTCCAGCCGGCCTTGGCCAGCAGGTTGGCCGTCGAGGCCAGGGCATCCGAATCGGAATTCCAGATATCGACGCGGCCGTCATGGTCGCCGTCGACGCCCAGCGACAGGTAGCTGTCGGGCTCGAACTGGGTCTGGCCCATGGCGCCGGCCCACGAGCCTTTGAGTGTCGTGCGGGCGATGCCGTGGTCGCGCAGGATGGTCAGGGCAGCCACCAGCTCGTCCTCGGCCCAGGTACGGCGGCGGCCGTTATAGGCAAGCGTCGACAGGGCGGCGATGACGTCGGTATTGCCCTGGACGCGGCCCAAATCGCTTTCCATGCTCCAGATGCCGCCGGCGATGCACTTCGGCACCCGGAAGGTCTGCTCGATCTCGGAGACATTGGGATTGGCGGCAAGCTTGGCGGCGGCTGCCGCCGAACGCGCCGCCGACACGGCCTGGCGCATGTAGGAACTGGCGGGCTTGGAGAATTCGGGCTGCTGCGAATCGGACGCGGTGACGCTGGGCAGCGGCTGCACGCCGTCGAAGACCTGCGCGACGAAGACCGGATCGAAACCGCGCGCCACGGCTTTTTGAATGAAGGCCTGCTTCCAGTCGTCGAAGGTCGCGTAGGCGGTGATCGGCACCGGATTGGCGGCCTGGGGCGCCGGCGTGGCGGCGGGGGCTGCGGGCGGGGTTTCCGGCTGGGCCGGCGTCTGTTGCGGAACCGGCATGCTGGCCTTGGGCGCCGTCGCGACTTCGCTCCCGTGCTGGCCGGTGCTGGCGCAGGCAGTCAAGACAACGAACAGGCTCAGATAGCGAAAACGCATGACAGGGGTCCCTCCAGCCCCGAATCTTAGGCTGTTTCTATTGGCAATTCCAACAGTTTAGAGCGCAAATACGACACTGATGCGTTCTGTTGCGGGAAAAACGCCGGCCCGTTCATCAAAACGCGTTGACAAATCGGGACTCACGCCATAGAAACCGCGGCTCCATCGAGGTGCAGCGCGGCCCGGACGGCTGGCGATGCGCCTCGGTTTCGTTATCAACACCCTACTCTTAAAGACCAGGTGAAAACCAAATGAAAGTCCGTAGCTCGCTCAAGTCGCTCAAGGGCCGTCACCGCGATTGCAAGATCGTGCGTCGCAAGGGCATCGTCTACGTCATCAACAAGACCGACCCGCGCTTCAAGGCGAAGCAAGGCTAACACCGTCGTGACCGGCCCATGCCTGATGCAGGATGGCCGGTCTTGATACTGTCACAGGAAAACGCTTAAAGCGGTTGCGCTTTAGGCGTTTTTTCGTGTCTGAATGAAGGAAGAGATCATGACTATCAAAGCCGTCCTGTTCGATATCGGCAACGTCATGATCACCTGGCATCCGGAAAACCTGTTCCGCAAGGTGATAACCGATCCCGGCCGCCGTGCCTTCTTCCTGGAGACCGTCGTGCCCATGGACTGGCACGTCCATCACGATGCCGGCGTCTCCTTCGCCGACAACCGCATAAGCCGCGTTGAGCGCTTTCCGGAATACAGCGACGAGATCCTGGCCTTCGATACCCGCTTCGACGAAATGCTGGGCCAGCCCATCCCCGAAACCATGGCGGTCATCGAGGAATTGCAGGCGCAGGGCGTGCCGCAATACGCCCTGACCAACATGCCGGCCGAAAAGGCGCAGATGGTCTTCGACCACATCCCGGCCTTCCGCCATATGAAGGACGTCGTCGTTTCCGGCGTCGAAAAGCTGATCAAGCCCGATCCCGCCATCTATCGCCTGGCGCTTCGACGCATGAGCCTGACAGCGCCCGAGGTCTTCTTCACCGATGACAGCGCCGCCAATATCGAGGCGGCGAACGCTCTGGGCTTCGTCACCCACCTGTTCGACCGCCCGGAAACCCTGCGGCCGGCCCTGGTCGCCGCCGGCGTGTTGAAATAATCCACAAGCAATCTTGTGTGCCGAGTTGAGACAGGCGAATCACTTGTCTATTGTGTCCGCCAAACAGTTTTTCAGCTTTCAGGATACATTCGCCATGGCCGACGACGCCCCGTCCTTTTCCTCCGATGACGTGATCACCGGCGCCGCGCAAGGCCGCCTCAAGTCTTTTATCGAACGCATTGAAAGACTTGAAGAAGATAAGGCCGTGGTCAGCAACGACCTCAAGGAAGTCTATGCCGAGGCCAAGGGCGAAGGCTTCGACGTCAAGATCCTGCGCAAGGTCGTCCGCATCCGCAAGCAGGACAAGGCCAAGATGTCGGAAGAAGAGGCGATGATCGACCTCTACATGTCGGCGCTCGAAGGCTGAGCCGCTTCGCGCCATTGATCTTTTACGGCCCGTTTCGGCATGGATGCATGCCGGGGCGGGCTTTTTCATATGCGTCCTCTTCCCATGGCATTTAAGTCGAAAGCCCCCGGCAAGGGGATGACGCGCAGGACCGGGCTGAAGACACGCGCACCGATGCGGGACACGAACCCGGCGCCCGCCAAGCCGCCCTCGCCGGCCGAACAGCGCGCCGCCCAAAAGAAGGCGCTGCAGGCATCGACCCTGCGCCTGCTCGAAAAAGCGCGGCGCGAAGCCGCGGAGCACGGCGTCGACCTGTCCGAATGGGAGAGCGAATTCCTCGACAGCGTATCGCAGCGCGTGAAGACCTATGGCCGGGCCTTTGCCGATCCCGACAAGGGCGCGTCCGGCGGCACGCTCAGCCTTCGCCAGGGCGTCAAGCTGAAGGAAATTCGCAAGAAAGCCAGGACTGCTCAGCCATCGGAACCCGGGGACGGCGAAACGAACTGAGATCGCCGCTTCAACATTAATCAACAATTGATTTGGTTAATTTTCCCGGGATCAGACCTTTCCAACCGTCGTCAGACGGCCATCTCTGGAAAAGTTCAACGCATTGATTATTCTATAAAAAATTATCAAACCTGTGGCTCGAACATTGAAATCAATGATTGATAATAAGCTGTGCGGCCGGCATCAAAAAGCCCCGGAGACGTTCGTCCCGGGGCTTGTCGAAAAACACCGTCTCGACGATGAGGATCAGGCCGTGGCGCCGATAAAGACCGGCTGGTCGATCTTGAGGCTGGTGACCGTGCTGCTCAGCGTACCGTCGCTGTGCAGCTTCATGATGGTCACGTCGCCGCTCTTCTGGTTGCCGATGATGATGCGGTCGAAACCGGGGATAACGGCGAAGAAGCGCGGCCAGTCGCCGCCGCACGGCGTGATCTGCGAAGCGCCCAGGCGGCCCGTGCCGTCGAGATAGAAGGTGGCGATGCTGTTATGGCCGCGATTCGACACGTACAGCAGGTTGCCTTCGCGGTTCAGCGCGATATGGGCGGCCTGGCTGTGGTCGGTGTAGCCATCCGGCAGGGTCGAGGTCCATTGCGTGCCCATGAAGGTGCCGTCGGCGTTCGGACGCAGCGTCACGACCGCATTGGCCAGTTCGCCGACCAGGTAGGCGACCTGCCCGGACGGGTGCAGCACCAGGTGGCGCGGACCGAAGCCGGCTTCGCACTTGAAGGCCACGACCTTGTCGCCGACCGCGCCGGTGGCGGCATCGAACGGCCAGGCGATGACTTCATCCGTGCCGAGGTCGACGCTGTAGATGAACTTGCCGTCGGCCGACCACTTGACGCAGTGGGCGTGCGGACCTTCCTGGCGCTCCGGATCCTTGCCGGTGCCGGAATTCTGCTTGACGACCGGGGTGCCGGGCATGCCCGACTTGTCGAGCGGATAGACGGCGATATTGCCCGAACCGTAGTTGGCGACGGCCAGGTACGATTCCGTTGCGTCGAGCGATACATAGCACGGGCCCTTGCCCTGCGTGGAGGCTTCGCCCTTCTTCGAGAACTTGCCGCTGCTATTGGCCTGGTAGACGCCGACCGTGCCGGCATCGTTTTCGTTCAGGATGTAGTGGCGCTTCAACCTGGGGCTATAGACGCCGAACGACGCGTTGGGCACCGACGGATCGGCCTTGCCGAGCGTCCACTTGTCGTAGGCCGGCGAATAGCTGAGGGCGGCGACGCCGGTCGCGCCCATGGTGCCGACATAGTAGACGAGGTCGCCCAGCGCGGCGCGCGCGGCCATCGGCATGGCCAAGGTAGCCGCACCGGCGGCGAGGAATAGGCGGCGATCGACGCCCTTGGAAGTCCCTGACATGGAGGTATCCCCTTCTTGTATGCAATCTGCGTTTCGAAGCGGCCTCAACCTACCCAATCCAAAGCGCCCTGACCAGAGCCTTTTGCGAATATGAAAACGGATACACCGCATCCCCATACCCCATAGTGATACATCCGTTTTAACGAAATAAGATTTTGAATTTAAATGGTATATTTTTGTTATAACGCAGACATTTTAACCAAATCCGCAACTTTACCGTTTCATAACCTCCTGTAGTCCAGAATTCCCGCCGAGAGCGAACCGTACGGCACGGCGCGGAGGGCAGATGGAACAGGCACCGGACAGGACGAAAGCCCTGCAGGCTTACGAGCCCCTGCGCCTGCGCGAGGTCATCAGCTACAGCCTGGGCGATGTCGGCGTGAACCTCTACTGGGCGCCGCTGGCCGTCTTTTTGATGAGCTACCTGACCGACGTGGTGGGCCTGAGCGTCGTCGAAGCCGGCACGCTGCTGGCCGTGATGCGCACGGTCAGCGCCTTTGCCGAGCCGCTGTTCGCGGCGCTGGCCGACCGCACGCGCACCGATTACGGCCGTTATCGCCCGTGGTTCCTGTGGCTGGCCATTCCGCTGGCGGCGTCCGGCTTGCTGCTCTTTTCGACCGCCAATGCCCCGCATGAGGTGCACCTGGCCGCCGCCTATGTCGGCCTGATCCTGATGAACCTGGTCTATACGGCGATCAACGTGCCCTATAACGCCCTGTCGGGCGTCATCACCTTCGACTCGCGCCAGCGAGAGGTGCTGCTGTCGGCGCGCTACGGCATCGCCTTCCTGACCGCCGTGCTTATCACCTGGCTGACGCCGAAACTGGTGGCCTTCACCGGCCCCAACGAGGTAGCATTGGGGTGGCAGTTCGCCATGACCATCTTCGGCGTCATCGCCATCGGCATCTTCATCAACCTGTTCCTGAATACGCGCGAACGCTTTTCGCTGTCGGCCGATCCGCGCAAGAACCCGCTGCGCGACATCGCCGACCTGTTCGAATGTCCCCCCTGGCTTGTGCTGTTCGTCCTCGGCGTCATCGTGATGACCGGCTTCACCCTGCACACGGCGTCGGTGCCTTTCTTCGCCCGCTACGTGCTGGGCCGTCCAGACGTCGGCATGCCGCTGTCCATGGTCTTCATCCTGGGGCTGGCGGCAGGGTCCGCCCTCACCTCCACCCTGACCCGGCACGTCGAACGCCGCCTGCTGATCTCGGTCATGCTGGGTGTATTCGCCCTGACCAGCCTGGGCTTCTACGCCCTGCCGGACAACCAGGTGCAACTGGCCTTCGCCCTCCAGGTCATGACCGGCACGGTGCTTGGCGTCGTATCGACCATCACCTTCGCCATGACCGCCGATACGGCCGACCACAATGCCTGGCGCAACGGCCACCGCGCAACGGCGATGACCTATTCGATGATCAATGTCGGCAAGAAGATCGCGATGGCGCTGGTGGCGCTGGTCGTCGCCTGGGCGTTCGCCACGCACGGAACGGCCGGCGCCGAGGCCTCCCCTCAACTGTTGACCAATGTCCGGCTGATGATCGGCCTGGCGCCCGCGGTGCTGGCCGTTGCCGGCGCCCTTGTGGCGCAGTTCTATGGCTTGAATGCCGAGACCCTGGCCCGCGAACAGGTCGGGTCGTTGTAAAAAGCGGCTGGCTTCGCAGGTGGAGCTTCCTGGTGATCACATCCCTTAAATAAAAACGCCCGCCGGGAACTCCGGCGGGCGTTGAAATCAACACTTGATCAGGTAGCTTAGCCGACTTCCTTGACCAGGCCTTCAAGGCCGCAGTCGCGGACCTTTCGGTACAGGGTCGAGCGGCCGATGCCAAGGCGGCGCGCCACTTCCGACATATGGCCGGCATAGACGCTGATGGCGTGCTCGATCAGGTCGCGTTCGATGTCTTCCAGCTTGCGCAGGTGGCCAGCCTCGTCGAGGATGCGCACCGGGGCGTCAGGCATGGCGCTCATGGCCTCGATATGCTCCTGGACCGCGCGGGCGCCGGCGGACGGCACAGGCAGCGCCTGGGCGGCCACAGGCAGCGGCATGGCCTGGCCGCTGATAGCCGGGAAGTCGAAGGGCTGAAGGTACGGGCTGTCGGCCAGGACGATGGCGCGATAGACGGTGTTTTCGAGCTGGCGCACATTGCCCGGCCACTCGTAGCCGGCCAGCAACTGCATGGCCTCGGCCGACACGCCGGTGACGCGCTTGCCTTCCTCGACATTGAAGCGGCGGACGAAATGCTCGACCAGGGCCGGGATGTCCTCGCGGCGTTCGCGCAAGCTCGGCGCTTCGACCGGGAAGACGTTCAGTCGATAGAACAGGTCTTCGCGGAAGGCGCCGGCCTTGACCTGGTCGGCGAGATTGCGGTTGGTCGCCGAAATGATGCGGACATCGACCTTGACCGGACGTTTCGAGCCCACGGGGTCGATTTCGCCCTCCTGCAGGGCGCGCAGCAGCTTGACCTGCATGTCGAGCGGCAGTTCCCCGACCTCGTCGAGGAACAAGGTGCCGCCGTTGGCTTCCTGAAACTTGCCGAGATGCTTGTCGGACGCGCCGGTGAACGAGCCCTTTTCGTGGCCGAACAGGATCGATTCCACCAGATTTTCCGGCAGGGCGCCGCAGTTGACCGCGACGAACGGCTTGCCGGCCCGCTCCGAGGAGCCCTGGATAGCGCGCGCGATGAGTTCCTTACCCACGCCGCTTTCACCGAGGATCAGCACGGGGATGGACGACTTGGCCGCCCGTTCGCCCAGGCGCTTGACCATCTGCATGGCGGGCGACGCGCCGATCAGGTCGTCGAAGCTGGTGCGGTTGGTGGCGTGTTTCTTCAGACGCGCGACCTCGGCCGACAAATCGCCCATCTGGAGAGCGTTACGCACGCTGACCAGTATACGTTCGGGCGAGGCCGGCTTGATGAAGAAGTCCTGGGCGCCGGCCTGCATGGCCTTGACGACCGTGTCGATCCCGCCCGACGCCGTCAGCACGATGGCCGGCGTGCGGATACCGGCGGCGCGGATCTCCTTCAGCGTGTCGATCCCCGACTGCCCCGGCATCACCAGGTCCAGGATCAGCGCGTCGATACCCGTCGTCGTGGTGAGGCGGTCGATCGCCTGGGCGCCGTTTTCGGCGTGCAGGACGGCGAAGCCTTCGCGCTCGAGCACGGCCTGGATCAGCCGGCGCTGCGTCGGATCGTCGTCACAAATCAGGATCGTTTTGGCCATCTTCTACACCCATTCATCATCACGATTACCGGACCTGCGTTTTTGCGGTTCGGCTTATTTTGGGACAGACCCTACGCGAACGGGGTGAAAAACCGGTTTACAACCGGGATTGTGTCTCGATTTTTTCGGGACTCGTGCTTATGTCGGCCCCATGACCGACACGACGACACTCGCCTCAGCCGCGATTCCGCTCCATTCCGGCACCGGTTTGCCGATCTGGGACCTTTCCGATCTCTATTCGGGCCCGGAAGACCCGCGCATCGCCGCCGACTTCCAGTCCGGCGCCAATCACATCAAGGAACTGGCAAAGCTTCAGGGGCAATTCTTGTCGGCGCGTGCCAATCCGGAACGGCTGGGCCTGCTGATCGACCAGGCGGCATCGCTCTACGAAAAGGCGATGGACGACATGGGTGGCGCGCTGGCCTATGCCACCCTGGCCTCGACGATCGACCGCGACAACACCCATATCGGCAAGCTGGAAAGCGACCTGCGCACGCAGGCCGCCATGATCTCGGCCGACAGCCTGTTCCTAAGCCTTGAGCTCAACAAGCTCGAGGACTGGGAAATCGAGCAGGCCCTGAAGATGACCGACAAGGCGCAGCGCTGGCGTCCCTGGCTGCGCCGCATCCGCGCCTCGCGTCCGCATGAACTGTCGGCGGAACTTGAGCGCCTGATGCTGGAGCGCGCCCCGGCTGTCAGCCAGTGGACGCGCCTGTTCGACGAGACCCTGGCCCGCCTGCGCGCGCATGCCGGCAAGGAGGAACTGACGCTCAACGATGCCCTCACCCGCCTGTCCGCTCCCGAAGGCAAGGTTCGTAAAGAGTCCGCGCAGGCCCTGACCGAGGCCCTGCGCGAAAACGCGCCCGTGCTGGCGCTGGCGCTGAACACCCTGGCCTTTGAGAAGCAGGTCGAGGACCGCTGGCGCAAGTACGAAGACCCGGCGGCCTCGCGCCACCTGGCCAACGAGGTCGACAAGGACGCCGTCGACGCCATGGCCGAGGCCGTGCGCGAATCCTATTCCGCCCTGTCGCACCGCTATTACGCGCTCAAGGCGCGCATCATGGGCAAGTCGAAGCTCGACTTCTGGGACCGCAACGCGCCGCTCAGCGAAGCGCCGCAGAAGCACTATTCCTGGGAAGACGCCAAAAAGATCGTGCTCGACAGCTTCGCCCAGATGGGCCCTGAGTTCGAGGAACGCGCCCGCACCTTCTTCGACAAGCCGTGGATCGACGCTGCCCCCCGTCCGGGCAAGTCCTCGGGCGCCTATGCCCACCCGGTCACCGCGCCGCGCCACCCCTATGTCATGCTGAACTTCACCGGCGATCGCCGCGAAGTCCTGACCCTGGCGCACGAGCTCGGGCACGCCGTCCACCAGACGCTGTGCCAGCCGCTGGGCTCGATCCTGGCCGACACGCCGTTGACGCTCGCCGAAACCGCGTCGATCTTCGCCGAGGGGCTGGTGTTCGAGCATCTGGTCGCCGATGCGTCCAAGGAAGACAAGAAGGCGCTGCTGGCCGGCAAGATCGAGGACGGTCTGAATTCGGTCATCCGTCAGATCGCCTTCCACCGTTTCGAGGAAAAGTTCCACGCGGCGCGGCAGTCGGGCGAAGTCGCACTCGACCAGATCAACGCCATCTGGCTGGAGGTCATGGGCGAGTCGCTTGGGCCCGCGATTACCCTGAACGACGGCTACGAAGTGTGGTGGGCCTATGTCGGCCACTTCGTCCACGCGCCCTTCTACGTCTACGCCTATGCCTTCGGCGACCTGCTGGTGTCGGCTTTGATGGAAAAGCGCCGCCAGGACCCGGCAGCCTTTACGCCGGTCTATCGCGGCATGCTGGCGGCGGGTGGCACGAAGACCTATGTCGAGGCGCTGCAGCCCTTCGGCCTCAATCCGCGCGAAAAGCAGTTCTGGGCTTTGGGCTGCCACAGGCTTGAGAGCCTGATCGACCAGTTCGAAGCGCTGGTCTGACTTCAGGAGAGGAAGTGGGTCCACAGATTACACAGATTTCACAGATTATTCCGCGCCTTATCTGACCAGTCGCGTGCCTTGGCCTTTCAAGGCGCTTCGCGCGAAGCGCAATCATAGAGGTTCATTGCGCTCCGGAAGCCGCCCAACACTCGGAATAATCTGTGAAATCTGTGTAATCTGTGGACCCCTTCAATCCCGGTATCCACAGCCCCGATGTTTCCGCTCACGTCTTAACGCCGCCACAACGAAAATCTGCGAAATCTTCGTATCTCGCGCAGGATTGACCAAATCACCGCGGCTTTGTAAGACCGAACGCAAGAACACAGTTTTCAGGAAACGCATCCCATGGCCGATCACCATTCTTCGCACAGCGACTACGTTCACGGCGAAATGGATATCAACCAGCACCGCCACAGCTTCGAGCTGTTCGTGACGCTCACCAAGTGGTGCAGCTACCATCTGGCCGTGGTCCTGACCTTCGTTATCCTGCTGACCTGCACCAAGGCGGGCTTCCTGACCGCCCTGATCGTGGCGATCGTCGTCGCCGTCGTCGGCTGGCTGCTGCTCAAGAAGAAGCCGGACGCGCACTGAGACAAACCGATGGTGAACCTCACGCCCCGTCAGGAGAAGTGGTTCGCCTCGGTCAAGGCCAGTCTGGAACGTGATACCGGCAAGCCGCTCGATGAATGGGTGCAGATCGTCATGCGCGATTGCCCCGAAACCGAGCGGCGCAAGCGCGAGGCGTGGCTAAAAGATACCTTCGGCATGTCGATGATCCGCGCCGGCCAGATCGTCAACGCCGCCTGGCCCGAAATCGATCCGTGGGAAGACCCCGTCCAGGCGCGTGCGCTGCTGTGGACCGATCCGCAATCCAAAGCCTTGCTCGAAACCTTTGAAGCCAGGATCGCCGGCATCCCCGACGTGCTCATGACCCAGCGCAAAAGCTACACCGCCTGGTCGCGCAATGTGCAGTTCGCGGCGCTCAAACCCATCAAGGGCGGCACCGTGCGCCTCGGCATCGCCGTGCCGCCCGACTCCGATTCGCGCCTCACGCCTCCGAAAAACGAGTCATGGTCCGAACGGCTGAAATCGGTCTTACCCCTCTGCGCTCCCGCCGATATCGATGACAGCCTTGTCGCCCTTGTGCGCTTGGCGTGGGACAAGGCCTGAAGGCTTTCGTCCACTTGAAATCGTTAATACCGCTTTGACTTTGGGCGCATTTCCCCATACAGGACGCCAAACGCATAACGCCGTGATATCTGGTTGCACGCGCAATTATCATGGCTTGGCGCAAACAAACCTGATACCCGGGTAACCGGTGTCACGTTTTAGTCAAAGGGTATGAACTTGGCCGTCTCTATCGCCATTCTCAAGGAAACCTGGCCGGGCGAAGCCCGTGTCGCGGCATCTACGGAAACCGTGAAGAAATGGACAGGCGCAGGCCTGACAGTGGCGATCGAAACAGGCGCGGGTATAGCCGCAGCCATCACCGACGACGCGTATCTCGCCGCCGGCGCCACGATCGCGCCGAATGCCGCTTCGGCGCTGTCGAATGCCGATATCGTGCTCAAGGTGCGCGGTCCGTCGGCTGACGAGATCGCCGCGCTGAAAACGGGCGCCATCGTCGTCGCCCTGCTCGACGCCCACCGCGAAAAGGACACTGTCCAGGCACTGGCCGCCAAGGGCGCCACCGCCTACGCCATGGAATTCGTCCCCCGCATCACGCGCGCCCAGGTCATGGACGCTCTGTCGTCGCAGGCGAACCTGGCCGGCTACCGCGCCGTCATCGAAGCGGCTTCGGCCTATGGCAAGGCCTTCCCGATGATGATGACCGCCGCCGGCACGGTCGCGCCCGCCAAGGTCTTCATCATGGGCGTCGGCGTCGCCGGCCTCCAGGCCATCGCCACGGCCCGGCGTCTGGGCGCGGTCGTCACCGCCACCGACGTCCGCCCGGCGACCAAGGAACAGGTCGAAAGCCTCGGCGCCAAGTTCGTCGCCGTCGAGGACGAGGAATTCAAGCAGGCCGAGACGTCCGGCGGCTACGCCAAGGAAATGTCGGCCGAATACAAGGCCAAGCAGGCCGCTCTGGTCACCGCGCACATCGCCAAGCAGGACATCGTCATCACCACGGCGCTGATCCCCGGCCGCGCCGCACCGATCCTGGTGACGCGCGACCAGGTCGCCAGCATGAAACCCGGCTCGGTCCTGATCGACCTGGCGGCCCCGCAAGGCGGCAATGTCGAAGGCTGCAAGGCCGACGAGATCGTCGATTCGAATGGCGTCCGCATCATCGGCTTCTCGAACATCGTCACGCGCATCGCGTCCGACGCCTCGGCGCTCTACGCCAAGAACCTGCTGGCTTTCGTCGGCCTGCTGGTCGACAAGGACGGCGTGTTGAACCCCGATAACGAGGACGAGATCCTCAAGGCAGCCTTGGTGACGCACGGCGGCGCCGTCGTCCACCCCGCGCTGCAGCCCAAGTAAAAAGGACGCATCCATGGAACTCGTCGATCCGACCATTTTCCGCCTGGCCATCTTCGTGCTGGCCATCTTCGTCGGCTACTACGTCGTGTGGAGCGTCACACCGGCCCTGCACACGCCGTTGATGGCCGTCACCAACGCCATTTCGTCGGTCATCATCGTCGGCGCGCTGATCGCCGCCGCCGCGACCGCCCAAGGCACCGATGTCTCGGCCTGGCTGTCCAAGGGCGCGGGCGGCATCGCCTCGGCGCTGGCCGCCGTCAACATCTTCGGCGGCTTCATGGTCACCCGCCGGATGCTGGCCATGTATAAAAAGAAAGAGAAGCCGGCCGTGAAGAAGGAAGGCGCATAACCATGGGCATCGCGAATATCTCTGCTCTCGCCTATCTCGTCTCGGGCGTCCTGTTCATCCTGGCCCTGCGTGGCCTGTCGTCACCCGAAACCTCGCGTCAAGGCAATCTCTACGGCATGGTCGGCATGGCGATCGCCGTCGGCATCACGCTGTTGAACCTGCTGACCAAGGGCGCGCTCGATCCGGTGACCATCGTCATCATCCTGTGCGGCATCGCCGTCGGCGGCATCGCCGGTACGCTGATCGCGCAGAAGGTCGCCATGACGCAGATGCCGCAACTGGTCGCCGCCTTCCACAGCCTCGTCGGCATGGCCGCCTGCATGGTGGCGCTGGGCGCCCTGTTCTCGCCCATGGCCTTCCATATCGACGATGGCGCGGGCGCTATCCGCACCCAGTCGCTGATCGAACTCAGCTTGGGCTGCGCCATCGGCGCCATCACCTTTACCGGCTCGGTCATCGCCTTTGCCAAGCTCAACGGCAATATGTCGGGCGCGCCGATCATCCTGCCGGCGCGTCACCTGCTCAACATCGCGCTGGGTGTGGCGATCGTTGCTCTGATCGGTGTGCTGATCGCCACGCATGGCGACGCCAAGTGGGCCTTCTGGCTGATCTTCGGCCTGTCGCTGGTACTCGGCATCACCCTGATCATCCCGATCGGCGGCGCCGACATGCCGGTCGTCGTGTCGATGCTGAACTCGTATTCGGGCTGGGCGGCCGCGGCGCTGGGCTTCACGCTGGAAAACATCGCGCTGATCATTACCGGCGCCCTGGTCGGCTCTTCGGGCGCCATCCTCAGCTACATCATGTGCAAGGCGATGAACCGCAGCTTTATCTCGGTCATCCTCGGCGGCTTCGGCGGCGATACGGCGGCTGCGGCCGGCGGTGGCCGCGTCGAGACGCGCCCCGTCAAACAGGGCTCGGCCGACGACGCCGCGTTCATCATGAAGAACGCGTCCAAGGTGATCATCGTTCCGGGCTACGGCATGGCCGTCGCCCAGGCCCAGCATGCCCTGCGCGAAATGGCCGACAAGCTGAAGGAAGAAGGCGTCGAGGTGAAGTACGCCATCCACCCCGTCGCGGGCCGGATGCCGGGCCACATGAACGTCCTGCTGGCTGAAGCCAATGTGCCCTACGACGAGGTCTTCGAGCTTGAAGACATCAACAGCGAATTCGCCACAGCGGACGTCGCCTTCGTCATCGGCGCCAACGACGTCACTAACCCGGCCGCCAAGACCGATCCGCAGTCGCCGATCTTCGGCATGCCGATCCTCGACGTCGAAAAGGCGCGCACCGTGCTGTTCGTCAAGCGCGGCATGGCGGCCGGCTATGCCGGCGTCGAAAACGAGCTGTTCTTCAAGGACAATACGATGATGCTGTTCGCCGACGCCAAGAAGATGGTCGAAGGCATCGTCAAGGGACTGTAGGCGCGCTTAGCTCCTCCCCATCTTCGATGGGGAGGGCGGGGCGGCCCGTGCCGGACCGCGAAGCGGTGGAGGGGGCGAAGCTAAAGAAAGAAGACGCCCCCCTACGCCTTGAACCAGTTGATCTTCGCGTCGGGGAACATCGCCTCCAGCAGCTTCGCCACGTCATTGCGCTCGTCGCGGTCGCGGGTCTGAGGCAGCTTCAAAACCTTTCCGCCGCTTAGGCGTACGTTCAGACTAAAGAAAAGAGTCCCTTCGTCGTCATAGTGCCGGAAGACAATCGCCTTCACCGCACGCTCGTTCCAGACGCGGCGGCGGTCGCCCAAGGCGCCCGTGACGATGTATTCGATGCGTCCTGAGGTGAATATCCAGGATTTGCGGTGAGTGGCGATCACACCGAAAAGACCGTAAAGCGTTCCCGCCACCGCCCACGCCGCGAGGAAAAGCGTCGATACACTATCTACTATATCCCGGTTCTCCTGCAATTCGGCCAGTGCCGTATCGATGTGGCCGGGAATAAAGAACAAGCCGAATGCAACATGCAGGAGCAGCAGCAATGCCGCTCCATACCATGCCTCGGTTTCAATCACCGTGACACTGTCTTCGTCATGTGTGAACGTGAACGCCACTGTCCCCTCCCCCCGCGCCTGCGCAAACCTACCCTATTCCTGACGCTACTTACACACGTCTTATTCATGCCGGGTTCAGCCATAATTTGGCACCATGACATACATATGATAGGCATCGCTTCGCTAAAGGGGGCGATGAGCGAAGGTGAGACAACCGATGAAAACGAAGCATAATTTTGCCGCGGGCATGCTTGTCCTCGGCCTGATGGCCTCTGTCGCTCCAGCCATGGCAGGACAGAAGCTGCCGCCGGTCACGACCGAAAACGGCGTGTCGACCCAATCCGCCACGGCTGCCGACGCCTTTCCGGGGCTCAAGGGCTTCCTGAACCTGTCGGCCGCCGACCGGTCGCAGATCAACGTCTATTACACGGCGCGCATCAAGAATGCCGATCCGTCGAAGGTGCGCATCACCCTTACCGACGGCGGCCGCAGCCAGGACCTGAGCGTGGCCCGCGACGGCCGCATCACGCCCCTGCCGACGCGCGACCAGCTGAACAACGGCGCCCGCGTCACCATCAGCGGTCCGGCGACCGGCACCTACGCCATGCGCATCCACGTCTATTCGACGCAAAGCGCCGGCCGCACCTATGACGCTGCCGGCCTGGCCACCGGCGTCCGCCAGGGCAATGCCGCCATGGGCAAGATCGCCGGCGCCCTGTCGCTGCTACTGAAAAAGCTCGACCGCGTCTACTTCGTCGGCGGCGGCTCTGGCACGGTCCTGGTCGACGGCCAGGAGCGTCCGCTGCCGCGTACCGACGCGACCGGCGAATACCCGGCCGGCACGCCCTACTTCCAGCCCTCGGCCTTCCCGGGCGCGACAAAGATCACGCTCAGCACTGCGCCGTCGATCGCGCTCTTCGACAATCCGCCGAAATAAAGGCCCCGCATGCGTTTTGCTCTTGCCGCCGCGCTTCCCTGTCTTTTGGGTGCCAGTCTTCTTGCATTGGCCACCGGCGCGGCGGGCGCCGAAAAGTCGAAGGCGATCCCCTCGCCTTCGCTTTTTCCGTATCTGGACACCTATCTGAACCTGCCAGCCAATACGCGCGACCGCTATCACCTCAGCTATGTCGTCGGCACCCAGGGCGGCCAGAAATCGGACTTTCACATGACGCTCAACCGCCCGTCGGGCGATGTGGCGCTGTCGATCGCGCCGGACGGTGAAATCCTGCCCCTGCCGACCCTGGCCGACCTAAAGGACAAGACGCCCGTGACGATCCAGGCGCCGGACGGTTCGCGCTTCGGCATGTCCTTACGCGTCGCCGCGACGATCGAGATGGCGAAGACCTATGACGCCACGCCGCTGAAGGCCAGCATCGAACAGGCGCGGTCCGGCGCGAAAAAGGCCGCCGGCCTCCTGGCCGTGGCCGTGCCGGACTTCCAGACGGTATGCTTTGCCGGGACACTGTCGGGGACAGCAACCCTGGCCAACGGAAAAACGGTGGCCCTGCCCGGCATTAAACAAGCCGGCGATGTTCCCGCCGGCACGCCGTGCTTCACCCCGTCGGCCCTGCCCGACGCGCGCACGATCGCACTCGATCGCGCGCCGCGCGTGATCTACATCCAGCCGAAACCGAAAAGCTGACGTTTACTCGACGACGGTGTCGCTGACTTCCGGCACGATGACCGGCGCCGACCGTTGCTCTGCGCGAATCTGCTTGCGCACATTGACGTACATGCCGAGCCAGCTGCCGGCCCATGCCGCCAGGCCGACCAGGACCGGGCACAGCACGAAGATCAGCAGCGTATTGGGCTGGAAGAACAGGTCGCACAGGTAGAAAGCCGCCAGCAGCACGCCGGCAAGCCAGCCCGCGAACTGCCCCATCTTGGCGACACGCGCCGCGACATAGGCGCCGGCGATCGTGCCCAGGAACCACGACACGGCGATCACCCAGTAGGCGCCGACCGGGTCGGTCTTGAGCAGCTCAGCCGCCTGGACCGGATCGTGATAGTCGATGATCGGCGGGCGCGGGAACAGGTCGTAGAAGATCTGCTTGATAATCGTATAGCCGACCATGCCGAGCAGCAGGCCCATCAGCACCGCGAGCACAAGCACCAGCGAAATGCGGGTCTTGCCTTCACTCCAGTCGCTGAGCCAGTCCTGAAAACGGCCCATAAAAGACGAATTACGCATCGGTCGGCCCTTTTTTGTTTTTCCCGGATGGCGCACTGGCGGGTAACCTGACTCGCACCACGCCCCATTCTTAACATAATTTTAATAAGAAGGAAGCGCTTAAGGGTTAACCGCCCTCAGGGGCCTTACGCGTACACCGCGCGCGGCCGGCCGTTCAGGTCGATGGCGACGAAGGTAAAGGTGCCTTCGGTAACCCTTGTCTTTTCAAGGCTTTCGCGCGGCCGGCGGTAGGCATCGACCTTGATCTTCATCGATGTGCGCCCGACCGACATCAGCTTGGCGTAGACGCTGACCTCGTCGCCGACCTGGACCGGTGTCAGGAACAGCATGCCGTCGACAGCGATCGTCGCCACGCGGCCGCGCGATACGCGCGCCGCGATATTGCCCGCGGCAAGGTCCATCTGCGACATCAGCCAGCCGCCGAAAATATCGCCCGACGGGTTGGTGTCGGCCGGCATGGCGGTCGTCAGGACCGCCAGGTCATGCGGGTCGGGCAGGTCGGGTGTGGCTCCACTGGCCATCTGTTCACCTTAAAAAGAAAAACGCCGGAGCATCGGCTCCGGCGTTTTATAGACCGTCTCTGCTGCGACGCAACAAAAACTCTGTCAGTATTCGAACCGTGACTTAGCTCTTCGAACGGCCGCCGGTCACGCCGCCTTCGCGCTGGATGCGCTTGCGGGCCAGCTTGCGGGCGCGACGCACGGCTTCAGCCTGCTGGCGAGCGCGCTTTTCGGAGGGCTTTTCGTAATGCACGTGACGCTTCATTTCGCGGAACGAACCTTCACGTTGCATCTTCTTCTTCAGGGCCTTGAGGGCCTGGTCGACGTTGTTGTCACGGACGAAAATCTGTACCAGAGGTCTCTCTCCATTCGGTGCTTATGGCGGTTGTAACCGGAGACCGCCCGAGCCTAAGCCGGTTCTCTCTCCGCCAATGATGAAAACAAGTTGTCCCGCAAACGACTGTCTGCGGGACGATCGGGCGCCTGATTACATCAGACGCGCGCATCTGTCCAGCCACGGAACCTGTGAAAAGCGAAGCGGAACACGCTTTTTTCGTATTCCCGCGACACTTTGTGACGCTTGCGGGCCTTGGATTCGCGGCTGCAAATGACTAGACTCGATCTTATGAGCCAGTCCGCCCCCATGTCCGACCTCAAGGCCGCCGAAGCCCGGCTGGCCAAGGCTGTCGCCGGATTCGTGCCCGAGCTGGGGCTGAACCGCATGAGTTTCCAGGCCGGCGCCAAGGCCGCGGGCCTGTCTGACGGCGAACGCGACCTGATCGCTCCGAACGGCGCCGCCGATATCGCCGCCATCCTGTGGCGCGGCCATGACGCTGAACTGCAACGGTCCGATGTCGTCGCTTCCCTGCCCGGCATGAAGATCCGCGAGCGCATCGGCTACCTGCTCAATCTCAGGATCGATGCCTTCGCGCGCGACGAAAAGCTGGCGCACCGCGTCGAAGGCTTCCTGATGCTGCCGCCCAATCTCGACCTGCACCGCCGGCTGATGTGGGACTCGGCCGATCTGATCTGGCGGCTGACCGGCGACAAGGCGCTGGACGAAAACCACTATTCCAAGCGCACCATCGTCTCGGCCATCCTGGCGGCCGCCATGCTGACCCGCCTTGCACGCGGGCCTGAGGCCCAGGCCGAACAGGTCCGCCGCAATATCGACGGCGTTATGGAATACGAGAAGTTCAAGGCGAAGATCCCCTTCCGCCCCGAATCGGCACTGGAAAGCCTGGCCGCCAGCCTCGGCAAGCTGCGTTTTGGCCGCATGGATACGGACCAGGCCTCGTGAAGGCGATCTCGGCCCTGCTGGCGGTCGTGTGGCTTTTGTTCGGGCTGACGGCGACGGCGCATGCCGTGCCGCAAGGCGAACCGTCTTGCCATATGGCCATGCATCATAACGGCAAGACGCCCGCCCCCCAGCCCGACGCAAGCCTGATGCCGTGTTGCAGCCAGCCGGCCGCCCTGCCCGCTTTGGCTTTCATCCTTCCCGCCCTCAGCGTGTCGCCGCTGCGCCATGAACCGCGAGCGATCGCGACCCTGACCGGCATCTTTACCCCGCAGGATCCCCGGCCTCCGCAGAACGGTTGACGCCTCTTCCCGTCAATCTTTTCAAGGAGCTCCCAATGCTTTTCCGTACAGCGTCCGCGCTGGCGGTGATGACGGCATGCACCGCCGTCCCCGCCTTCGCGCAATCCAGCATGCCCGGCATGGACATGCCGTCGCAATCGCCATGGCAATGGCACGTCCATGGCAGCTTAAGCCTTATCGCCGATGGCCAGTCCGGCCCGCGCGGCGGCGACAAGACCTTCTTCGCCGGCATGATCATGGCCATGGCCAATCGCGATTTCGGCAATAACCGCCTTGAGCTTCAGGCCATGCTGTCGCCCGATCCCTTCATGGGCAGGGCCGGCTATCCCCTGCTTTTACAGACGGGCGAAACCGCCGACGGCACGACGCACCTCGTCGACCGCCAGCACCCGCACGACCTGATCATGGGGCTTTCGGCCAGGCTGACGCATCGCTTCGAAGACGGATCGAGCGTCTTCGGCAGCGTCGGCTATCCGGGCGAAACGCCGTTCGGTCCGACCGCCTTCATGCATCGCGCCTCGGGCGAGGACTTTCCGACCGCGCCGATCTCGCACCACTGGCTCGACAGCGGCCATATCACCATGGGCGTCGTCACAGGCGGCTTTTCCAAAGGCCCTGTGACGCTGGAAGTGGCGCAGTTCACCGGCCGCGAACCCGACCAGAACCGCTTCGATCTCGATCCGGTCAGGCTCGATTCGACGGCGGTGCGGCTGTGGTGGCAGGTGACGCCGGACCTGAAGGCCCAGGCCTCATGGGCGCGGCAGGTCAGCCCGGAACAGCTCGAGCCCGATGTGAACCTGCGCAAGCAATCGCTGAGCGTCGAATACGGCCACGGCCCGGTCAATGCGACGATCGCCTGGGCGTGCAAACAGGCTGAACACGGCACGGAAAAGCCCGCCGACGCATGGCTGGCCGAGGCGCGCTGGCACGTTACGGATAAATGGTCGGCATTGGGGCGGTATGAGCGCGTCTACAACGACGAGCTGGCGGCGACGCCCTATTGGGTGGCCAAGACCGAGATCGGGGGCTACCGCACGTTCGCGATCGACGACATGACCAGCGTCAATCTCGGCCTGATACGGCAGTTCAACACGGTGCCCGACGCGCTGAAACCGGCCTATGGCAGGCATCCCGACGGCACGGTGGCGTTCGTGACGCTGAAGTTTCACCGGATGAAGATGTAACGCCGGAGGTGACCCCTCCACCCCTTCCTTGCGCTTGCCGACGCTACACGTCGGCTGCGCTCACCCTGAAGGGGTGGAGGGGGGTATCTTCCTTCTACCCCTTCAGGCCCTCAAAACCTTCCGCCGCCATGGTCACGTCGACTTCGACGAACTCATAATCCGACAGGCCATGCACGGCGAACGGATCGGTTGCCGCCCACGCTTTCACGGACTCAAGCGTCCCGCGCGCCATGAACATGCCACCGGTGCGCGGCACCTTGCGGCCGGCCGCCATCAGCACGCCGTTGTCGGCGGCGGCCTTCAGCCAGTCGCGGTGCGCCACAAGTTGGGCGTCGAGCGCTTCGAGCGGCGCGGTATAGTTCAAAAGCACGATGATCATGACAGTATCCGGTTGATGTGGCCCATCTTGCGGCCGGGACGCGGCTCGGCCTTGCCGTAGACGTGCAGGCGCGCATTGGGCTCAGCGGCCAGCGCCGGCCAGCTCAGAATGTCGTCGCCCAGCAGGTTGGTCATCTCGATGCGGCAACGCGCCGTGACATCGCCCAGCGGCCAGCCGGCCACCGCGCGCATGTGCTGCTCGAACTGGTCGCAGACACAGCCTTCCTGCGTCCAATGGCCGGAATTATGCACCCGCGGCGCGATCTCGTTGAGCAGCAGGCCGCCCGATTTGAGCACGAACAGCTCGACCGCCAGCACGCCGACATAGTCGAGCCCGTTCAGCACCTTGCGCGCGATGTCATGCGCCTCGGCATGCAACGCGTCGGGCACATCGGCCGGCGCCGTCGTGGTCGATAAAATCCCGCCGACATGGTGGTTTTCGCCGATCGGAAACGCCTTGACCGCGCCGTCATGACCGCGCGCCGCCACCACCGAAATCTCACGCACGAAATCGGCGCGGGCTTCCAGGATGGCCGGCTTGCCACCGATCGCGGCCCAGGCCGAAGCCGCCTCATCGGCGCTTTTCACCCAGACCTGGCCCTTGCCGTCATAGCCTTCGCGGCGCGTTTTCAACAGGGCCGGCGCGCCCAGACGCTCCAGGGCCGGCGCGATATCGGTTTCAGCATCGATCGTCGCGAAATCGACCGTATCGACGCCGTTCGAACGGGCGAAGGTCTTTTCGTTGACGCGATCCTGGGTGATGCCCAGCGCGCGCGACGACGGCGCCACGACCTTGCCAAGGCCCGTCAGGAAATCGACCGTCTCGACCGGAATGTTCTCGAATTCCAGCGTGATGACGTCGCATTGGCCGGCAAAGGCCTTCAGCGCTGCCTCGTCGCGATAGCCGCCCACAACCGATACGGCCGAAACCGCCGCCGCCGGCGACTCCGCTTCGGGACCGAAGATCGCCACACGGAACCCCAGCCGCGACGCGGCCTGGCTCAGCATGCGGCCCAGCTGGCCATCGCCCAGGATGCCGATCGTCGCGCCGAGCGGAAGCGGCCCCATCAGTCTTCCACCGTTTCGGGGACGCTGTCCGTCTGCGCCTGGCGCAAGGCCGCGACGCGGTCGGCCAGTTCGGGATCGTTCAGCGCCACGATCTGCGCCGCCAGAAGCCCGGCATTCTTGGCGCCGGCTTCGCCGACCGCCAGGGTGCCGACGGGGATGCCGCCCGGCATCTGCACGATCGACAACAGCGAATCGAGGCCCTTCAGCCCGCCCTTGACAGGCACGGGCACGCCCAGCACCGGCAGGGTCGTCATCGACGCGGTCATGCCTGGCAGATGCGCGGCGCCGCCGGCGCCGGCGATGATGACCTGGATGCCTGCGGCCCTGGCGCCCTTGGCGAAGTCGTACATGCGGTCGGGCGTACGGTGAGCCGACACGACCCTGGCCTCATAGGCCACACCCAGTTGCTCCAGCATGGCGGCTGCCGCCTTCATGACCGGCCAGTCCGACCGCGACCCCATGATGATCGCTACCTTGGGCGCTGACATGCCGTTTTCCCCTTGATACCCGCGCGCGCGGGCGTGAAAAATCAAGCTGCGCGAAGTACAGCACAGGCCCCGCAACTGCAAGCAGTCATTTAACCATCAGTTCTCACCAATATTGAAGGTTAACGCGCCTCTCAGCACATTGCGCAAGAACGGCGGCTGTGCTTTCATGGCGGGATCAAGGGCCGGGGGCCCCACTCCTTTCCAGCTTTTTCGTGACAATGGGTCCTGACAAGACATTACACTCGCTTGCCATTCAGCCAGAGCCACACGGCGGCCCCGAAGCCGTGCGTCCGGCGACGACCGCCTCGATGCAGAGCCTGCTGGCGCAATATTTCGAAATGGAGCCGGACGAAGCGGCCGCCGTCGCCATCCGCATGCAGGCGCCGCAACCGCAAGCCGCTCCGGCCCCGGCGCCCGAGGCCGCCCCTGCCCTGACGTTGACGGAACAGCTCGAAGCCATCCTGCCGCAACTCGAAGCCCTGGCGCCCAGCGCGCGCATTCCGACGCCGCGCGCCGACGTGCCCGCGCCGACGCCTCCGGCGCCTGAGCCCACGCCCCCTGCCCCGATGCCGCCCGTGCCGTCGACGCCTCACGTCGCCAACGATATCGCGCCGATGGTGCCGGACGACGGCTGGGCCGTATCCGCCAAGGCGATGATCGACACGCTGGTCGCCGAAAACGAGCGCCTGCGCCACGAACTCAAGGCCGAGCACGACGCCCGCCGCATCGCCGAGGCCCAGGCCGACAGCGACGTGCTGACGCCGACGCTGAACCGCCGCGCCTTCTTGCGCGAAATGCAGCGCGCCATGGCCGATTGCCGCCGCTACGGCGAACACGCCTGCCTGATCTATCTCGACATGGACGGCTTCAAGGCGATCAATGATTCCTATGGCCACGCGGCGGGCGACGCCGCCCTGGTCTATGTCGCCGAAACGCTGAAGGCCAGCGTGCGCGAAGGCGACAGCGTCGGCCGCATCGGCGGCGACGAATTCGCCATCCTGCTGCGCCACGCCGACATCAATTCGACCCGCGTCAAGGCCATGAAGCTCGAGGCCGAACTGGCGCTCGGCACCTTCGAATACAAGGGCCTGTATCTCAAGACCGGCGGCAGCTTCGGCGTCCGCGTCTATGCCGACCAGCCGACCGCCGAGCTGTGGCTGGCCGAAGCCGACGCCGCCATGTTCCTGGTCAAGAAGGCCGCCCGGTGACCTCGCATATCGCCGCCGTCACGCTGGTCGTGCCGGACTATGACGAGGCCATCGCCCATTATTGCAATGGCCTGGGCTTCGATCTGGTCGAGGATAGCGACCTCGGCAATGGCAAGCGCTGGGTGCTGATCGCGCCGCCGGGCGCGTCCGGAACGCGCCTGCTGCTGGGCAAGGCTTCGAAGCCCGAACAGGTTGCGCGCATCGGCGACCAGACCGGCGGCCGGGTGTTCCTGATCCTGCATACGGACGACTTCGCGCGCGATCATGCCCGCTTTTCGGCGGCGGGCGCGGTCTTTATCGAAGCCCCGCGCGAGGAGCCCTATGGCACGGTCTGCGTCTTCCGCGACCGCTTCGGCAATCTGTGGGATTTGCTGCAGCCGACGTGAGGCCTCAGACTCCGACCGCAAGATGCCTGAGCACCCGGCCGTAGACATCCCCGATGTCGAACGGCTTGGTGATGTAGTCCAGGGCCCCCGCCGCATAGCCCCTGGCCCGGTCGGCCTCGCCGTCGCTGGCGGTGATCATGATGACGCGGGCCGACGCTTTCAGCCGTTCCAACAGGGTCAGGCCGGTGATCGACCCCGGCATGATGTCGTCGAGCAGCACCAGGTCGGGGCTGTGCCGCTCGATCATGCCATGCGCCTCGGCGGCATCGACCGCGGTGATGACGCGCGCGTCCTCGGCGAACAGTTCCGAAAACAGGTCGCGGATGGTGACGTCGTCATCGGCCACCAGCATCAGCGGCCGCGTGTCGCGCTCCACGGACGCCGACGGCGGCGCTTCGCTTTTCCGCTTGCCGAAGCCGCCGGAAACCTGCGGCCCCGTGTCGGCGATCGCCTCGTCGCACGCCCGGATCAGGTGCCCCACCAGGGCGTCGACCTTCCACAGGCTGTCGCGGCCGGCGTCGCCCATCAGGTCGTGCAGTTCTCGGGAAATCTTCGAAATGCGGGTAAAGCCGTGGCTTCCCGCCGAGCCCATCAGCCGGTTCAACGCCAGGTGGATCAGGCCATAGGTCTTGTCGCAGCTCCACAGCAGCGCCATTTCGTGCGCGTGGTGCAGGTCGTCGCGCGACTGCTTCAATGTGTCGACGTAGCGCGCGCGCAGGTCTTTCATGGCAACCCCGGCGAAGGCCCCCTCAGGCCATCGTGCCCGTTACACTATACGGACACGCTAAATCATCTCTTAAAGGTATGAACACGATATAGTTTTTCAAAAAGATCGTGTTCACCATTTCGTAAATTGGAATTTAAGTATTTCGCTGGATATTATCGTATAACGTGTGTAAGTGAGCGTAGAGTTCGCGTAGGGCAGGAAACGTTCGCATCCCGATATCGCTCGAAACCACCGGCCAGATCCGGATTTTCGAAAGCCATAAAAGCGGGAGCAGCGGTAATATAAAGCTTTTCCGGAACGGTGGGCTCCGTTCCGAGGCGCAACCCTGGCCTGCAATATATATTTTGTACCTATCGGTGGCAGCCGCGTTCGGGCGCCGCCGGAACATCCCTCGGGGGGGGTGTTTTGAGCACAAGGCCGTGATGCCTTGCGCGACGTACGGAGCGGCCGATGCACGGTCAGACCCAACTGGCGGAGACGCGCGCGGTCGCGGAAACGCCCCTGCCCCTGGTTCTCGTCGTCGACGACTGTCCCGACGATCGCGAGCATGTAACCCGCCTGCTGAACGCCACGGCCGCCTGCACCCATGCCTCCGGTTTCGAAACGGCGCTGACGGCGATCGCGGCGCGTGAACCGGACTGCGTGCTGCTCGACTATGCCATGCCGGGCCTGAACGGGCTCGACGTGCTGCGCAGCCTGCTCAACCGCTATCCCTTCCTGCCGATCGTCATGATGACCGACAACGGCAACGAAACCATCGCCGTGCAGGCGATCAAGGACGGAGCCCAGGACTATCTGGTCAAGTCGCAGCTGACCGGCGACATCCTGCGCCGGCATATCCAGGCCGCCGTCGAACACTGCCGCATCCGCCGCGACGGCGAAGCCATGCGCCGCGACCGCGACCGGCTGAGCGCCGTCATCGAACAGTCGCCCGACTTCATCGCCATGGCCGACCTCAAGGGCCGGCTGATCCACGTCAATGCCAGCGCGCGCGAAATGCTGGGCATCGGTCCGGACGACGCGCTCGACACCACCCTGTCGGGCCTGTTCCAGGGGACGGTGGCGCGGCGCATCACGACCGAGGCCCTGCCTACGCTGCGCGCCCGCGGGCAGTGGAAAGGTGAAGGCACCTTCATCCGGGGCGACGGGGAGGAGATCGCGGTCTCGCAGGTACTGACCCTGCAGCGCGACGACAAGGGCGCGCCGTGCGGCCTGGCCACCATCATCCGCGACATCAGCGACATCAAGGCGCACGAAGCCGCGCTCAAGGTCAGCGAGGAGACCTTCCGCGCCGTGATGGAATACGCCACCATCGGCATGGGCATCATCTCGGCCACCGGCCGCTGGCTGCGCGTCAACCCGGCGCTTTGCCGCCTGTTCGGCTATTCCGAGATCGTCATGCTGGCCAACGACTTTCCGTCGATCCTGCACCCGGAAGACCGCGACACTGTCATGGCCCTGTGGGCAAGGGTCGCCGGCGGCGAGACCGAAAGCGTGCAGAGCGAGAACCGCTATCACCGCTGGGATTGCCGCGTCATCTGGGCCCATGTCAGCCTGTCGCTGGTGCGCCACCCCGACGGCCGGCCGAACTTCGTCGTCGCCCAGTTCGAGGACGTGACGGAGCGCCGCGAGGTCGAGCGCATGAAGACCGAATTCATCTCGGTCGTCAGCCATGAGCTGCGCACGCCCCTGACCTCGATCCGGGGTTCGCTGGGCCTGCTCAACGGCGCCCATGCCGACGCCCTGACGGACAAGGCGCGCAGGCTGGTGCAACTGGCCTACGACAATAGCGACCGCCTGATCCTGCTGATCAACGACATCCTCGACATCGACAAGATCAGCTCGGGCCACATGCGCTTCGACATGCAGGAACAGGATCTGAGCCTGCTGGTGCGCAACGCCGTCGAAGCCAACCAGCCCTATGCCGCCAAGTTCAACGTCTTCCTGGTCTCCGCGCCGGTGCCGCCGCACCTGCGTCTGACGGTGGACGCGGCGCGCTTCCACCAGGTTCTCAACAACCTGATCTCCAATGCCATCAAGTTCTCGCCGCCGGGCGAGACCGTTACACTGGCCGTTTCGTCGATCGGCGCGGACGTGACCCTGTCGGTCGTCGACCGCGGCGCCGGCATCCCGGAAGAATTCCGCGCGCGCGTCTTCGGCAAGTTCTCGCAGGCCGATTCCTCGGCCACGCGCCAGGCCGCCGGCACCGGGCTGGGCCTGCACATCAGCCAGCAGATCGTCGAGCACATGGGCGGCCAGATCGGTTTCGAATCGACCCTGGGCGTCGGCACGGTCTTCTGGGTCACCTTCCCGCGCGCCGGCGCGGTCCAGCGACGCGACAGCGACAGTGGCGACGCGGGCGCGCCGTTCTCCATGCCGGCGCCGGGCACCCTGCCCCACATCCTGCACGTCGAGGACGACGGCCACCTGTCGCAGTTCATCGCCAGCGCGCTCAGCGGCCGCGCCACGGTCACGCCGGCGGCGACGCTGAAGGCCGCGCGGACCCTGGCCGGCACCGGCGCCTTCGACATGATCCTGCTCGATGTCTCCATGCCGGACGGCAACGGACTGAAGTGGCTCGACACGCTGGCCAGGGCCGGCGTCAAACTGCCGCCGGTCGTGGTCCTGTCGGGGCGCGACCTGCCGCGCGATCTCAAAAGCCCGGTCGAAGCCACGCTGATCAAGTCGCGCGATCCCGAGGCCCGGATGATCGAGACCATCTGCACCGTGCTCGACGGCGCACAGGCCCGGCGCGTGGCGACATGACGGCCGGCCTGCATCACGTCCTGTGCATCGACGACGACAGCGATATCCTGGAAATCGCCCAGATGGCGCTCGAGGATGTCGGACAGTTGCAGGTCACCTGCATGAGCAATGGCGAAGCCGCCGTCGAAAGCGCCGCGGGGCTCAGTCCAGACTTCATCCTGATCGATGTGATGATGCCCGGGATGGACGGTCCCGGCGTCTTGAAGGCCCTGCGCGCCCAGCCGGGCCTGGCCGCCGTGCCGGTCGCCTTCATGACGGCGCGTATCCAGGAACAGGAAGTGCGCGACTATCTCGACATGGGCGCCGACGGCGTCATTTCAAAGCCTTTCGACCCCATGACCCTGCCGTCGGAAATCCGCACCATATGGGAGACATTCCATGCCGGCCGCCACTGACCACTTGCCGCCCGACCTGCTCGACCGCCTGCAAAGGACCTATCGTGGCCACCTTGCCGAAACGCGCGCGCAGATCGCGCCCGCGATCGCCCGGGCGGCGGCGCGCACCGCCGACAGCGACGACTATGCCACGCTGAGACATCATGCGCACAAGCTGGGCGGATCGGGGGCGTCGTATGGCTTTGCGCGGCTCAGCGAAACCGGCAAGGCGCTCGATTCCCTTCTGCGGACGCAGACGGGTGTGACGGACGCCATCGGCCGCGCGGCGGCGGAGCTTCTTTCGGCGATCGACGAGGCGCTGGGTTAGCCCCGCCAGGACACTTCGCTGGTGTCCGCCTTCTGGAAATACGGACTGGGGACGATCCGCTCCAGCCGCCCGGCCAGCTTGTCGAACTCGACGGGCTTGGTGACATAGCCCGCCGCGCCCAGGTCGATAGCCCTCTTGACGTCCTCGCGGTCCTGGTTGGCCGACAGCACGACGATCGGAATGTCGCGGATCTCCTGCATCTTCTGGCGCAGCCGCAGGAAGGTGAAACCATCGAACTCCGGCATGGCCAGATCGAGCAGGATACACGAGGGCTGCGCCTTGCAGGCCTTGGCCATGGCGATCATGCCGGAATGGTAGGTGCAGGACTTATACCCAAGCCGGCCGAGATAAATTTCGACGATAGCGGTGACATGCGGATCGTCGTCGACCAGCATGATGACCTTGTCGAGCTTGTTGACACTGAGCGTACGTGACACGGCCGTTTCTCCGGCGGTTCAGTTCAATCTCAGGTTAGTATGCAATCGTTCGCACTAAGAAATAATAAATATAGTTGTTTTGCAAAAGCGGCGCGCCGGACAGGGCTGCCAGCGCGCCGGCTCAAGGTATTACATCGACGAACTGCTCGACGACGAGGACGCCGCGCTCCCCGACATCTTGTCGTGGTGCATCCAGCTCGAACAGGCGGACATGGAAACAGCAAGGGTCATAAGGCCGGCGATGGCGGCAATCACACGCTTACGCATATCAGGCTCCTTTGTGGGGTGGGGAAGACAGCTTCGCTTTGCGCCGCGCAACCGGTGAATCCGGCCTCGCCCGCCGCGCGACAATGGGCGGCGGAAAATAAACTTGTCGCTGCTGAATGGCGGCCACCCATAAGGAAGCCATAAAAAGCGTCAGTCCGCGAAATCCGCATGGAACAGGGTTCAGCCGTTTGACAAATCGGCGGCATCCCCCTAAAGACTATTTGTCAGACATAATAAACAGATCCGACACAAGGCCAGTCCTTCATAATGCCACACCCCTACCCCGCCATGTCCCGCCGCCATCTGATCGCCTCAGCCGGCGCGGGACTGGCCCTGCCCGCCTTCGCTCAAGCCGGAAGCCGCCATCGCATGACCATCGAGAACCCGTTCATCAGGAACCGCGCCGACGGCCAGATCTATCAGGACGGGGGCTGGTACTATTTTACGGGCTCGGTGCCCGAATACGACCGGCTGGTGCTGCGCCGTTCGAAGACGCTTGCCGGCTTGGCGACCGCCGAGGAAGTCGTCGTCTGGCGCCGCCCCGAAACGGGCAAGATGGGCGGCCATATCTGGGCGCCGGAAATCCATCGCTTCGATGGCCAATGGCACATGTATTTCGGCGCCGGCGACCACGGCGAGGTGTTTCACGTCCGCACCTACGTTCTGTCATGTCCGGATGAAAACCCGATGACCGGGACCTGGACCGTTACGGGCCAGGTCGAGATGCCGTGGGACACCTTCAATCTCGACGCCACCTCGTTCGTGCACAAGGGCCAGCGCTACCTGTTGTGGGCCCAGCACGAGCCGGGCATCGACACCAACAGCAATCTCTATATCGCGCCCCTGGCCACGTCGACGACGCTTGCGGCCAAGCCCACGCGCCTGACCGTGCCGACCCTGCCGTGGGAAATCATCGGCTTCAAGGTCAATGAAGGCCCGGCGATCCTGGCGCGCAACGGCAAGATTTTCCTGACCTATTCGGCCAGCGCCACCGACTACCACTACTGCATGGGCATGCTGACCGCGTCCGACGACGCCGACCTCATGGACCCGGCGGCGTGGACCAAGTCGCCCGAGCCCGTCTTCCAGAGTTCGCCCGAGAATAATATCTGGGGCCCGGGCCACAACGGCTTCACGGTCGACGAAAAGGGCCGCGACCTGCTGGTCTATCACGCCCGCGACTACAAGGAGATCGTCGGCGACCCGCTCTACGATCCCAACCGCCACACGCGTTTGCAGTACATCCACTACCGCAAGGACGGCACGCCCGATTTCGGCGTGCCGGTGAAGATCGGGCCGCTGGTTTAACGCCAGAAAGCGTCCACCGTCTTCAGCCAGGTCTCGGCCATCAGGGCATGGCCGGCATAGGTCGGGTGCACACCGTCCCACGACCAGGTATTGGCCGGTCCGCGCGACAAGGCCGCGTCGAACGCCTCCTGGTACAGCACGACCGGCAAATGATACTTGGCGCCGAGTTTCTTCACCACCGCCTGGCGCTTTTCCAGTTCGGCACGCTTGGCCGGATAGTCTTCGGCATAGCTTTTGACCGGCATCAGGAAGGGCTCGCCCAGCACGATTTTGATGTTCGGGAAGGCCTGGATCGTGTCGGCCAGCAGCTTGTCGTAGGTGGCCTCATAGGCTTCCAGCGTCTCGCCCTTGCCGTAAAAGGTGTCATTGACGCCGACCATGATACTCAACACATCCGGATGGAGCGCGATCGTATCGGCCTGCCAGCGCGCCGCCAAATCGGTCGCCGTATTGCCGCTGACGCCTCGGTTGATGAAGGCCAGGTTGCGTTCCGGATAGGTCAGCCCGATTTCGCCCGCCAATATGTAGGCATAGTCCTGGCCCATGATGTGGTTGAAGTCGTCGCCAGGCCAGCGCCCGCCGTCGGTAATCGAGTCGCCCTGCATCAGCACGACCGCGCCGGGTTTCAGCACCGCCAGCTTTTCGCTGACACGCGCCTCGGCCGATCCCGCCACCAGCGCCGCAACGGCCGCCAGCATCCACACCGTCTTCATCCCTGCCTCCAGCGGGCCTCTGCCCGTCGTGAAATATTTTCTGCGAATGAAAATGCGATGCGTTTCGGCCGCCGTCAACCCGGACTTGGCGTGCTTGATCATCTGACCAGGTTGCCCCTTCCGTCTGGCTCGGCTTGACGCCGATCCAGCCACATGGAGCGAAGCGAACATGACGGAAGGGGCATTCCGTCAGCGCCCGCAAGTAGCAGGATTTCCGCTTAGAACGAAAACAAGCGCTTATGCTCTTCGATGGCATAGGCGTCCGTCATGCCCGCGATATAGTCGCAGATGACCCGCGCCCGCGCCGTTTCGGTATCCTTGGCGCACACCAGCTCAAACCAGTCGGTCGGCAGCGTATCGGGCTCGGCCAGGAACAGGTGGAACATCTCGTTCAGCGTCCGCTTGGCGTAGGACCGCGTCCGGTTCAGCCTGTAATGCTTGTACATGCGCTGGAACAGGAAGCCGCGCAGCCGCGACAGGTCGTCATAGACAGGCTTGGAAAACTGCACCATCTGGCGCTTGGCCATGCGCACGTCCTCGGGCGTCTCGATCCCGTCTTCCTTCAGACGCTTTTCGGTCTCGGCCTGGACGTCGGCGATCATGATGCCGATCATGCGGCGCACGGCTTCCAGCCGGACCATGCGGTCATTGAGCGCCGGCCAGTCCTTCTGTACCCCTTGCAGCACCGGGCCGATCATCGGCACGTCGAGCAGGTCGGCGATGGTGAACAGCCCGGCGCGCAGACCGTCGTCGACATCGTGATTGTTATAGGCGATGTCGTCCGAAATCGCCGCCACCTGCGCTTCCATCGAAGCGAAAGTATCGGGACGCAGGTCCCATTGCGCGTTGAAATCGTTGATCGACTTCCACGACGGTTCGGCCATGTGATGCGTGACGGGACCGTTGTGCTTGATGATGCCTTCCAGGGTTTCCCAGGTCAGGTTCAGCCCGTCCCACGCCGGATAGCGCTCTTCCAGCTTGACGATGACGCGGAAGGTCTGGACGTTGTGGTCGAAGCCGCCCCACGGCTCCATGCACTTGTGCAGTTCGTCCTCGCCGGCATGGCCGAACGGCGGGTGGCCCAGGTCGTGCGACAAGGCGATGGTTTCGGCCAGGTCGACGTCGAGATTCATCGAGTGCGCCAGCGAGCGTGCAATCTGCGACACTTCCAGGCTGTGCGTCAGGCGCGTGCGGAAATAGTCGCCTTCGTTGGCCACAAAAACCTGGGTCTTGCCCTTGAGGCGGCGGAAGGCGGTCGAATGGATGATGCGGTCACGGTCGCGGGCGAATGCGGTGCGCGTGGCGCTGTCCGATTCCGGATGCAGGCGCCCCAGGCTCTTGGTCACGTCTTCAGCGTAAGGGGCCAGGGTCATGCTTTTACCGTCTCGCAGTGGTCTCGGCTGCGGGTCTATACTATATTCTGTAACGATCACCTAAAAAATCGCTGTCTTTCCAATGGAAATCAGCGGTTTGGGGCTGATTTTAACCGGTATTGCCTCCATATAGCGTCCATGAGCCATAATATCTCGCTGACCGCCGCCGCCGCGCGCCATATCAACCGCCTGAGCCAGGATGCCGGCCATCCCGTCCTGCTGCGCGTCACGGTCGAAGGCGGCGGGTGTTCAGGCTTCCAGTACAAGCTCGACCTGGTCGAGGACCGGCTGCCCGACGAGAGCGAGATCACGCTCGACGGCGCCACGGCTCTGGTCGATGAGATCTCCGCGCCCCTGATGGCCGGCGCGATGATCGACTATGTCGAGGAACTGGTGGGCTCGCAGTTCAAAATCCTGAACCCGCTGGCGGTGTCTTCCTGTGGCTGCGGGGTCAGCTTCTCGTTGTAGGCAAGGTGGACCGGTCGCGTACTAAAGATGGATCCGTCAGACAAATCCATCTCATCGCCGCGCATAACTCACATTCCACGAACGATACCTGAAAAGGGGAAGATATGAAGCTGCCGTTTCGAAATCGTCTTTCGACACCACTGACCATTTTTATTGAACCTCACTGCGATCAATACGAGGTGGCGTTTGGCGGAGAGGCGGTCATCACATTGGAAGACGGTAAGCCGCATTCGATTGATATCCACCCGGACAACTGGATTTCAATCTGGAACGAAGGAAAAGCGTTGGCGCAAGTAGAGATTTTCGACAACTACCAATCCCTTTCCCAAGCGAGGAAACGATAGAGGCAGCCCGCTGCATTTCACGACTTCGCTTTCGATCTGCGCGATCTTTTAGACTCCCCTTCCCGCTTGCTCGAATCCGCCCCACGGCCTAAAACCTCGGGCATGAAACTCGCGACCTGGAACGTCAATTCCGTCAATGCCCGCCTGCCGCTGGTCCTCGAATGGTTCGCGGAAGCGCAGCCGGACGTCTGCGCGCTACAGGAAATCAAGTGCATCGACGAGAAATTCCCCTACGAAGCCTTTGAATCGCTGGGCTATAACTGCGCGGTCCACGGCCAGAAGACCTATAACGGTGTCGCCATCGTTTCGAAGCATCCGCTGAGCGACATCACCCGCGGCTTGGGCGGCGACGAGGCCGACGAGCAATCGCGCTATATCGAAGCCCTGATCGAGGCCCCTCGCCCGGTCCGCTTCATCGGCATCTATCTGCCCAACGGCAACCCGCTCGGCACCGATAAGTATGCCTACAAGCTGCGCTGGCTGGAACGCCTGCATGCACGCATGGCCGAGGTGCTCGAGTTCGAGGACATCACGGTCGTCACCGGGGACTACAATATCATCCCGACAAAGGACGACCTGTGGAAGGAAAGCGTCTGGCTGGACGACGCGCTTTATCAACCCGCCGTCCGCCAGGCCTATCAGGGCCTGAAGAATCTTGGCTATACCGACGCCTTCGAGGCCGCCACGCCCGAAGGCAACCGCTACACCTTCTGGGACTACCAGGCCGGCGCCTGGCAGAAGAACGAAGGCATCCGCATCGACCATCACCTGCTGTCGCCGCAAGCCGCCGACCGGCTGGTCGGGCTGACCATCCATAAGGATGCGCGCGGCCGCACGCACGACGAAGCCAAACCGTCCGACCACGTACCGGTGGTTGTCGAGTTGGCGGACTAACGCTGCGGTCCTCCGGCTTCGCGAGAAGCCGGCAAGCGCGACTGCGCGCTGCCGCGCTTGTCCTCAAAGAACGAAGCGTTAGGACCACGCTTCGCCGCGGCGAGCCATGCGGCGATTGAGCCGCGTAAAGCCTATTTTAACGCTCGTTTGCGATCCTAAAGACTTTATTAGCCATATGTGCGCAGAACGGCTCGCAGACGACCATGGCCCACATCGCTCGAATCCTCCTCTACTTCCTGTTCGCCGGGATCGGACTGACCCTCATTGCCTCCGGGCTGATGTGGTGGTTCGAAGCCTCGCGCCGCCTTGCGCGCGCGCTCCATTCAGCGCTCGGCAAGGCCGCCGACGCCATGGTCTTCGACCTCAGCGGCAAGAAGGCCGCCGGGCTCGACTTCACCGCCGGTGACCTGGCGATTCTGTGGGACACCGGTTCCCATGGCCTGGTCTTCGCGTTCGACGAGATCGAAGGGGCCGAACTGATCGTCGACGAACGCGTCGTCGCCCGCGCGCAGAAGGGCGAACCGCGCCGGCTGCTCAACGAAACCCATTCCAACGCCTCGCGCGTCGTGCTGCGCCTGATGTTCGACGATGTCGAGATGCCCGAGTTCGAGCTCAGCCTGTTCGGCGATATCGGCCAGGCTCAGGTCCAGGCCAAGAGCCCCGCCGAAGCCGTCCGCCTCGGCCGTAAGTGGTTGAGCCATGTCGATGCGGTCATCAAGCGCATGCCGCAGAACCCTGCCGTGCCGCAGGCCGCGCCCTATGCCGGCGAAGCCTTTGCGGCGCCGGCCGTCCAGCACGGCTCTCCCCGTCCCGCCGAACCTGAAGACGAGGTCCTGCCGCCGTGGGAAATCGACGCCATGGCCGAACAGGAAGTCTACGTCGCCGAATAGGCAAGCTGCGACAAACAGGCCACAAGGTCATGTCAAAACTGATGTTTTTCGCCTGACGCGCGCGATCGGTGCGCTTTTGCGGCGACGCCCCCTTACCCTCTGGCTTGTTTCGTGGTTAATATCCGGTTCGATTTGACCACCGCAGCCTGAGTCCGACCTTGCCGACCTTCCTGCCCATGCTCGTTATCCTGTCCGCCGCGGGGCTGGCGATCCTGTTCATTCTGTACAGGATCTACGAAACGCGTGTCGAGGAACCGAAGAAACTGGAAGACGAGATCAGCGAGGCGCTGGGTGGCGTGAAACCCGACGTCGCCTCGATCGAGCCCGTGCGCAAGGCCGCCGTCGCCATCGCCTACAATGTCAACAAGATCGTCATCGTGCGCGACTTCGGCAAGAAGCCGCGCCGCATGTACGGCATTGCCGACCTGATCGGCATCGAGGTCTTCGTCGACAACAAGCTGGTGGCCCGCGTCATCCGCAACGGCCCGCACAAGATGCTGGACGACATCGCCCCGGCCGTGACGCGCGTCACCATCCGCCTGATCTTCGACGATCCGGCGCATCCCGACTATGAACTGGTCTTGTGGGATCCGAACGATGCCCTGACCGCCCGCGCCGAAGGTCCGCGCGCGGCGCTGGAAACGGCCCGGCGCTGGTTCTACCACGTCGAAGCGATCATCCGCCGGCCCCCGATGCGCGACATCAAGGCGCCGCCGCCGATCACGCCCGTGCCCGAGCCAACCAAGGTCGCGGCCCCCGCGCCTTTGCCGGCGCCCGATGCGGCCCTGCCCGCGCCGGCCCACACGCCGGCGGCACCGCCAAAAAAATCCGAGGGTGACGTGCTCAACGCCCCCCTCATCCCATACATATAACGCCGCGGACCCGATTTAATGTGGACCTTAGCGCTGGCCTGCGCCTTCTTTCTCTGCATCCATCTGATGGTGCCCGGTACGACGCTCAAGGAGCAGATCATCGGCGGCATCGGCGCGACAGCCTACTACATCCTGTTCGGCCTGTTTTCGATCGTCGGCCTGGTGTGGATGGGTGTCGCCTTCTTCATCGCCACCAGTAACCAGGACGGCCTGTACCACGCCTTCTGGTCCGCGCCGCTGTTCCTGCGCATCATCGCCCTGGTCGGCAACTTCATCGCCATCCTGCTGGTCGTGCTGGGATTGCTGACGCCGTCGCCGACCAATCTCCTGTCCCTGCGCCGCCCGCCCGACAAGACCGTCTACGGCATCATCCGCATTTCGCGCCATCCCGTCCTGGCGGGCATCGGCCTGTGGGCGCTGATCCACCTGATCTGCAACGGCAACCTGGCCAGCTGGATGTTCTTCGGCTCGCTGCTGGCCGTGTGCGCCATCGGCGCCAACAATATCGACCGCAAACGCATGGCGCGCATGGGCGAACTGTACGGCTCGATCAAGAAGCGGACCTCGATCATTCCGTTCGTTGCCATCATCGAAGGCCGCACGGCCTTCATCCCCGATGAACTGGGCTATGCGCGCATGTTCCTGGCGGCCTCGGTTTTCTCCGTTCTGGCGGTATTGCACGAGCTGCTTTTCGCCACCCGCGCGCTTTAATTAAGATATTGCCAACCAAGCCTTGACGGCGGCAAAACTGCCGGTGATATTCGTGTGCAGTGCCATAAAAAAATTCGCGTAGCGGCCTTATAATACAATAACGGATAGTCAGGTGGGTGGGTTTTCGTCCGTCATGAAGTTGTCGGCTTTTGGCTTATTGCTCTTTTTTGTGTCCGCCGCCCTGGTCATGGCCAGCGTGCTCGGCTACTTCCGCGATGTTCCCTATTTAACGGAATACCGCTACTGGCTTGCCCTGGGCGGGTATGGCGTCATGGTCCTGGGGATCGTGTTCAAAGGCCAGTCGCATTAGGGCGTGACGGCTTCCTTAAGCAGGAAGTGATCCACAGATTACACAGATTTCACAGATTATTCCGTGCGATAGCGCAGTCCCGCGCTTGTTGCCCGGCTGGATAATTGCGCTTCGCGCGAAGCGCTATACAGGCATGCCCTCGCGCTGTCCGTCGTTTAAGACACGGAATAATCTGTGAAATCTGTGTAATCTGTGGATAGCCCCGCCCTTAGGACGGATGGGCCTCGACCTCGGCTTCGGCCACCGCTTCGTCGATCGCCAGTGCCAGGCCCAAAGCCGCCAGGGCTTCGACGCCCATGCACAGGGGCCGGTCAAGCCGGCCACGCACGGTCTCAAGGAAACGGAACACGCTGGTGCCCAGCGGATCCTTGGCGATTGCCGCATCCGCGAAATCGGGATTCAGCGGAAACGGCGTCGTATTGCGGAAGGTGCGCGCCAGGAAGTCGATCTCGACCTCGCCCGACGGATAGATGATGCGCATGGTGCGCTCACGCGCCGCCGCCATGCGCGACGCCTTGAACGATGCCATCATGCCGGTCTCGAAGGTGACGTCGGCCGACACCTCATCGGCGCCGACGGCATGATAGCCCTCGTCCATGCGGCGGCGCGCATTGGCTTCCAGCCCGCCGGCCTCACCACCCGCCAGGGTCAGGGCCAGGTCGAGGTCGTGGATCATCAGGTCCAGCACCACCGAGACATCGAGATTGCGCGCCGATGCGGTGCCGTTGCGCACGGCTTCCAGCCGCGTCGGCCGCTCAGTGACATCGTACAGGCCGATGGCTTCGAAAACGGCGCGCTCCTGGTGGCCGACCGCCAGCACCAGGCTCTTGGCCTCGGCCAGGTCGACCATGGCGTCGCCATCGTCGTCGCTGGTCGCCAGGGGCTTTTCGCTATAGACGTGAACACCGGCTTTCAGGGCCTTCAATGCGACCTCAGCGTGCGCGAAGGCCGGCGTGGCGATCGTCACGGCGTCGAGCTGCGCCAGGAATTCTCCCAGTTCGTCGCCGGCGAACGCCTTGACGCCGTGCTGCGCCGCAAGCGCCTGGGCGCGGGAACGGTCGAGGTCGTAGATGCCGACAAAGTCGATGGCGATCCCGGCTTCGGGCGCCTGCCTGTATTTGTTGGCGTGATAGCCGCCAAAAACGCCTGCCCCCGCAACCCCCACACGCAAAGTCTTCGTCATGACCGTTCTATGCTCCAACCCGGAATCGGCGCGAGTTAAGCAGTTTTCCCACAAAACGGAAATTACAAAATGGATAAGGTTACCACTTTGCGTTTGTATGGACGCAGGCAAGGCCGGAAACATGTGCACAGGGGCGTGATGATCCCACATCCCCCTTTCGCAGGCGCGGCAGGCGCGTTACAAGCGACCCCATTTTGATGTCAGGGAGACCGCCGTGAACCGTCTATTCGGGGCCTATGTGATCGTCGATTTCAGCGCCGCCGAAGGCAAGAAGACCGGCGAGTCGTCCGTATGGATCGGCGTCATGAAGCGCGATGTCCGCTTCCGCCTGAGTTATGAAGCGTACAACCCTGCGACGCGCGCCGCCGCCATGACGCAACTGCGCTCTGTCCTGGCCGACCTGCACAAGCGCGGCGACCGCGTCCTGATCGGTGTCAACTTCGCGCTGGGCTTTCCGCGCGGCCTGAACGCGAAACTTGGCCTCGCCGACTGGAGCGCCATGTGGGAGTTTCTCAACAAGAACGTCGTCGACAAGCCGGACAACACGAACAACCGTTTCCAGGTCGCCGCAAAGATCAACCGCCTGACCACGGACGAGGCCTGGCCGTTCTGGGGCGGGCCGAAAAGCGCCGCGCAGAAGTGGCTGTCGACGCTGAAACCCGAGACCTTCGGCGGCTTTCCGGAATATCGCCTGACCGAGGACGCGGCGCGCGACCGCGTCAAGAAAACCCAGGCTCCCAAGAGCCTGTGGCAGATGCACGGCGCCGGCGTGGTCGGCGGCCAGGCCATGCTGGGCATCGTCGCGATCAAGACGCTGGTGGACTCGATGGCCGGCAAGGCGAAGGTCTGGCCGCTGCAAACGGGCTTCGGCGCGCTTGAGGCCGACGGCTTCGGCGAGGTCAACACGGTGATCGCCGAGGTCTTCCCGCCCCTGTTCGACGGCCCGGCCGAAGCCGGCGAGGTCAAGGATGCTGCGGGCGTGCGCCTGACCGCCACAGCCTTCGCCGAGATGGACGACCGTGGTGAACTCGGCGCCCTGTTCGCTGCCCCCAAGGGCGTGAGCGAGGCGGACCTGGCGATAGCGGCGGGCGAAGAAGGCTGGATGCTGGGCGTCTAAACCCTGTCCTCATTCCGCCCCATATGTTAGGCGTTGGTACATTACGGGGGATATTGCGATGAAACCTGCCTGCCTTGCGATCGTGACCGCAGCAATTGTCGGCCTGTCAGCGGCGTCGGCGCACGCCAAACAGGCTGAATGTGCTGCGTGGACGACCACGCCTGCCTATCAAATGCATTACCACGCCATCTTCGATATTGTCGGCGATCGGCTGGTGGCGACCCCGGGCTCGGCGACAGTCACGCTCGTAGCCGCAGCGATAAGCGGTCCGGCGAAAGACGCCAGGTTGGTCCTGACGCCGGGAAGCACAAGCGAGCATATCGTGTTCAGCACGTCGCAATTGCCTGATCGCTCGGCGCAGACCCTTTTCCTGAAGGTCCGGACCCCGGACGGCGCCGATCTTGGCCGTTTTCGCATTATCCCGCCCACGGCAACCGACAGCGTTATGGTCGCCGACCTGGCCACCGAACTGGCCGACCGGCTTACGGCCGTCCCCGTGGATCTGATCGTCGAAGCCGACGGCAAGGACGTACAAACCTATCGCTTCGACCTGAGCGGCATTCCCTGGCAACGCTGGAAGATCGAGCGCGATACGTTTTATGCCAATGCCCCTGACATGAAGACGGCATCCGACGCCGATCCCAAGTCAAGCCATTGCGCGCCGGTGCTGTTCTAGGCTTTGTCCAGCCACAGGAACCGGCCGGTCTGAAAGGTTCCCGATACCGCCGACGCCACCACGACCGCGCCGACCAGCCCCGCCGTGCCCCAGCCGAGCGTCAGCGCGAACACAAACCCCAGCGGCAACATGATCGCTCCGTAAGACAGGTAATGGATGACGGTCGGCGCCAGCACGTCCTTGCGCGCGCGCAGGGCCTGGGCCGCCACGACCTGCAGGCCGTCGGGGATATAGAACAGGCACGACAGCAAAAGCCCCTGGTGCACCAGCGGCTGCAAGTCTGGATCGGTCGTGTACAAATGCGTCAACGGCCCGGCGAAGACCAGCATCAGCACCACGACCGATGTCATGAACGCAGCCGCCGAAACGAAGCTGACGCGCCCCATCAGCTTCAGCCCTTCGCGGTCATGCGCACCATAGGCCTTGCCGACCAGCACCGAACACCCCGCCGACAGGCCCATCGGCACCATGAAGACAATGCTGGCGAAGTTGAGGATGATCGACCACGCCGCCACCGCCTCCTCGCTGATGCGGCCGGCGAACATCGTCATGCCGGCAAACGCCGCCGCCTCGATGAAGTAGGACGCTCCCGCCGCGTAACCGATATGGCGCTGCTCGACGGCAGCCTCGTGGTCGGGCGCCTGATGGCCGAGAAGGTCGTACGGCTTCGTTTCCTTCAGCCGCAGGATATGGACGAACAGGGCGACGGCTTGAAGCGAGCGTGCAACCAGCGTCGCCACGGCCGCGCCCATGGCGCCATGGATGCCCGCCACGTGTCCCGGTACCAATACCAGCAGCAGCACGACATTAAGGGCATTGGCGATCAGGGTTGTGATCATGACATCGCGGGTCCGGCTGAGCGCCTCGAGGAACTGCGAACACCCGGTCAGCACCAGGAACATCGGCATCGACGCCGCGAACACGATCAGCGGCATCCGCGCCCCGGCGGCCAGTTCGGGCCTGACGATCAGGCTAAGGAAGCCAATCCCCGCCACGAGCAGCAACACCATAAGCCCGAAACCCATCACCACGGCGTAGATCATGCCGCGCTGGAAGACCGCGCCGATGCGGTGCAGGTCCCCTGCCCCAAGGAAATGCGCCGTCTTGACCTGGATACCCATCAGCAGACCCATGCTGGCCACGGCCGGCACCCAGAACAGGGCCTGCGACAACATGAGAAAGCTGAGTTCGGCCGAGGAATAACGCCCGACGATCACCGTATCGAGAAACGCCATCAGCATGACGCCGACGCGCGAAGCCGCAACCGGCCACGACAGACGGTAAAGGGCGGCAAACGCCGCCCTCACATCGGGTGTCAATTGTGATCTCAATTGCAACATGCGCGGTAGGTACTCCGAACCGCGCCAAAGCGTAAGTGAAATTTACGCAAGATCATTTCCAACCCGCAACGCGGAACGGGTTGGACCGTCTGCCGCCAAATTTGTTTGCCATCCCTGCAGATTTCCGGGTAATTTTCCGGCGATCGTTCCATCCACTGTCTGGACCTGAACGACTGGGGGAAATCATGCGGCAACCATCGAGACTGATATCCGGGCTTTTTGCCCTGGGCCTTCTGGCGACAACGCCGGCCTTGGCCGAGACGCGTGAAGCTTTGATCATTCCGCCACCCCTTGCCGTCCTGGATGCAGATCAAGCCGCCGTCGTCGCCCGAAGGGCGGAAACCGGCTCGGCCAGAGATCAGACGGAACTTGGTGACATCTATCACTACGGCAATGGCCTTCCCAAAGACTACGCCAAGGCGCGCCTCTGGTACGGCAAGGCTGCCGACCAGGGATATTTGGCTGCCATGGAAAACCTCGCCAATATGAACTATCTCGGCGAAGGGGGCGCTCCGGACGACGTCACGGCAGTCAGCTGGTTACAAAAAGCCGCGGATTACGGAGATGGTGAAGCCCAGGCCGCCCTGGGACAGATGTACGAAGACGGAACCGGAGTGCGCCGCGACCTGGTTCAGGCTTACAAATGGACACTTTTGGCGGCTAAGACAAACATGGCGACGTACAACGGAAACTACCTTGCCCGTCGGGAAGATGAAATCTCCGCAAAAATGACGCCCGCTCAGATCGCCAAGGCCCGCACGCAGGCGGAGGCATGGCACGCCGAACCTCGAAGCGCCGTCCAGCAGGCGGAAGATAAGCGATATCCGCACTAAGCCTACGGTCCAGATCCAAAACCAAAAAAATGCGCCGGACTCGCAGCCCGGCGCATTCTCATTTCAACAACAATAGCAGCAGGCTCACGCCGCCTGTTGCGCCTTGTCCTTAAGCGTATGCAGGCGCTCGGCCACCAGGAAGCTCAGTTCCAGCGCCTGGTCGGCATTGAGGCGCGGGTCGCAGTGCGTGTGGTAGCGGTCCTGCAGGTCCTCGTCCGACAGGGCGAAGGCGCCGCCGGTGCATTCGGTGACGTTCTGGCCGGTCATTTCCAGGTGCATGCCGCCCGGATGGACGTTTTCGCTGGCGGCGATATCGACGAACGAACGGACTTCCGACAGGATGCGGTCGAACGGACGCGTCTTGTAGCCGTTCGACGCCTTGACGACATTGCCGTGCATAGGATCGATCGACCACACCACCGGCACGCCGTGCTTGCGCGTGGCGGCCATCAGTCGCGGCAGGCGTTCCGCCACCTTGTCCGAGCCGAAGCGGCCGATCAGGGTCAGGCGGCCCGGAATGGCTTCCGGATTCAGGGTGTCGATCAGGCGCAGCAGGTCGTCGGGCTCAAGCGTCGGGCCGCACTTGACGCCGATCGGGTTCTTGATGCCCTTCATGTAGTTGACGTGGGCGCCGTCGAGCTGACGCGTGCGCTCGCCGATCCACAGCATGTGCGCCGACGTGTCGTACCAGTCGCCCGACGTCGAATCGACGCGCGTCATGGCCTGTTCGAAGTTGAGCAGCAGCGCTTCGTGGCTGGTGAAGACGTCGACCTGGCGGATCTGCGGGTGGCTTTCCGGCGTCACGCCAATCGCCGACATGAAGCTGAGCGTCTCGGAGATCTTTTCGGCCAGGGCGCGGTAACGCTCGCCCTGCGGCGACGATACGAAGCCCAGGGTCCACTTGTGGATGTTGTACAGGTCGGCATAGCCGCCGTTCGCAAACGCGCGCAGCAGGTTCAGCGTCGCCGACGACTGATGGTAGGCCTTGAGGAGGCGCTGCGGGTCCGGAATGCGCGCTTCGGGCGTGAATTCCATGCCGTTGATATTGTCGCCGCGATAGCTGGGCAGGGTCACGTCGCCGATGGTTTCGACGGCGGACGAGCGCGGCTTGCCGAACTGGCCGGCGATGCGGCCGACCTTGACCACCGGACGGCCGCCGGCAAAAGTCAGTATGACCGCCATCTGCAAAATCAGACGGAAGGTGTCGCGGATATTGTCGGCCGAGAACTCCTTGAAGCTTTCGGCGCAATCCCCGCCCTGCAGCAGAAACGCATTGCCCTTGGCGACTTCGCCGAGCGCCGAGGTCAGGCGGCGGGCTTCGCCGGCAAACACCAGCGGCGGCAGGTGGGACAGTTCGGCTTCAACAGCGTTGAGGGCCTGGACATCCGGATAGTCGTTCGGGATGTGCAGGGCTGGCAGTGCGCGCCAGTCTTTGGGGGACCATGACTTGTTCATGGACCGTATGTAATCGTTTGACCTGCCAAACTCAACGGGGTTTTCAACAGAATACCGCGCGTTTCATGGTAAAAGCGTCGTAAAAACCACGTTTTATTGTAATATCTGCAACTTCTTGTCAGCCTTGACAGCTTTGACCGCCATCACGGCGACAACAACCATCAGCCCGCCCAGGCAGTACAGCCAGGCGCGCCACATACCGTAGCTGAGCGCGTTGAGCAGGAAATAGCAGGCCGCGCCGGCCAGCATGTAGGGCCGCGCCAGCTGTTCGACAGGCAGTTCAGGCAGGACTTCCACCGCCTGCCCGATCTCGACCATTTCGTTATCCGCCCGCCGCGCGTGGTAGCGCGAATCCCTGGGCGCTATGAACCAGAAGACGCAGAACCAGAAGCCCGCCAGCAGCAGCAGGCCTGGAATGCCAAGCTCCAGCCAGGCCTGCAGCGACATGTCGTGCGTGTGCAGCGGAATAGCCGGCGCAAAGCGGCGCGACGCCTCATAGCCCCAGCCCCAGAACGGCTTTTCCAGACTATGGCCGACGGCGGTGCTCCAGATATCGATGCGCGCGCCCCACGACGGCGGCAGTTCCCTGGCCAGCGGTACAGCTTCCCCCGCCCGCATCAGGATGAGAATGATGATGGGAAAGGCCAGTATCCACAGAACGGCCAGTCCGGCCAGTTCGTGCTCAGGCAAAAATCCGCGCCGCGTCCAGCCGTTCGGCCAGTAACGCGCAATGGCGAAGACCACGCCGCCAGCGATCAGGCACAGCATATGGGCGTTGGTGTCGACCGTCACCGAGGTCCAAAGGATCGTCACCGCCAGCAGGCCGACAGCAGCGAACCAGCGTTTGTAGACCAGCCAGAAGCTGAGCGGCCAGAACAGCATCAGCAAAACACCGTTGAGGTTGGACGCGTCGACCACGACCATTTCCGGCCGGTGGCCGCCGAAATAGGCGCGGTTCATGGCGTTGCGCATGCCGTCGGTGCTGACCGCGTCGGCCAGCATCACGCAGGTCAGCGCGATCAGCCCCCAGCTGACCAGGATGATGACCCGGCGGCTGTTGTCTTCCTTCAGCCCCCAGGCGGCGCACACCATGGCCCACGTCGTGAACCACATGAAGATCGGCGCCTGGAAATACCGCGTTGAGGCGGCGTAGGCCTTGCCGACCGGCATGCCGAGCGCGATCATCTCGACAAAGTCAGACCGGAAGAAGGCCAGCAGCAATATGCCCCCGCTCAAGGCCACGGCCGGCAGGAAATGGCGGATCGGCCGGCCCTTGCGCGGATCGAGGTAACCCAGCAGCAAAAGCCCGCCCAGGAACATGACAGGCGGCAGGATGGTCGTCGCGCCGAAATAAACGGTGGCCAGCAGTGTCGCGAAGAAGAGCATCATGACGCCTTCGCCATAGTGCTCGCGGATACGCGTCAGGATGGCCGGCGCCCCCCCTTTGATGATCATGGGCGCTTGTCCTTGATGGTGACGATTTCCTCGGCGGCGGTCGGATGGACGGCGCAGGTCGCATCCCACTGCGCCTTGGTGAGCCTGGCCTTCACGGCGATGCCCGCCAGCTGGATGACTTCGCCGGCGTCACCGCCGACAATGTGCGCCCCCAGCACGACATCGCTTGCCGCGTCGACCACCAGCTTCATGAAAATCCGGCTTTCAAACCCGTTGAAAGCCGCCTTCATCATGCGGAATTTTGTCGAATAAATGTCGACCTTGATGCCCTTGGCGGTCGCTTCGTCTTCGCTCAGCCCCACTGTGCCGATCTGCGGCTGCGAGAATACGGCCGTCGGCACGTTTTCGTAGTCATAGGCGGTCGGATTGTTCTTGAAGGCGGTCTCGACGAAGGCCACGGCCTCGCGGATCGCCACCGGCGTCAGGTTCAGCCGGTTGGTGACGTCGCCGATGGCGTAGATGTGCGGGTGCGACGTGCGCGAATATTGGTCGACCGGGATGGCGCCGTGCATGTCGGGCGTGATGCCGATGGCGTCCAGCCCCAACCCTTCGGTCTTGGGCTTGCGGCCCGACGCATAGAGGACCGCGTCGGTGTCGAACGTCGTGCCGTCGTTAAGGTGCAGGGTGACGATGTCGCCTTCCTTGTGCAGCTTGACCGGATCGACACCGGTCATGATGTGGATACCACGCAGCTTCATTTCCGCGTTCAGGTGGTCGCGCACCTCGGTATCGAAACCGCGCAGGATCTTTTCGCCGCGGTACATCAGCGTGACATCGACACCGAGGCCCTTCATGACGCCGGCGAATTCGACGGCGATATAACCGCCGCCGACGATGACCATGCGGCTGGGGAGCTTTTCCAGCTTGAACATGTCGTTGGACGTCAGCGCGTGTTCCAGCACGCCCGGGCAGTGCTGCGGCAGGAAGGGCCAGCCGCCGGTGGCGACCAGGATCGTTTTGGCCGTCACCTCACGCGTGCTGCCCTGAGAGGTCAGGACCAGCGTGTGTTCGTCCTTGAAGGCGGCGTGCGCGGCAATGACCTCGGCGCCGGCACGCGCCAGGTTGGAGCCGTAGATACCCGACAGGCGCGTCAGTTCCGCGTCCTGCTTGGCCTTGAAGTGGTGCCAGTCGAACTTGCCCAGGCTGACGTCCCAGCCGAAGCCCCTGGCGGCATCGATCTGTTCGGGGACTTCCGAGGCGAAGACCATGAACTTTTTCGGCACGCAGCCGCGCAGGACGCAGGTGCCGCCCGGGCGGTCCTCCTCGGCGACGCCGACCTTGAGCCCCAGATTGGCCGCCAGACGGGCAGCGCGCACGCCGCCGGAACCGGCGCCGATGACAAACAGATCGAAATCGAATTCGGACATGCAAATCCCTTAAGGGTAAACGGTGCGGACACCCGTATCGGTGCCCAGCAGCGCGACTTCGGCCAGGTCGAGGAACAGGCCATGGTCAACGACGCCGGTCAGCGACTTCAGCTCATGGGCCAGCCCCGCCGGGTCGTGGATCGCACCGCAGGCGACGTCGAAGATAAGATTGCCGCCGTCGGTAATGAAGGGCTGGCCGTCGCGCTTGCGCTGCACGGGCACCTTTTCGATATCGTATTCGAGCAGAACGTCGCAGATGCGGTTGACCGTGCCCTTGAACGCGAAGGGCTCGACCTCGATCGGCAATGGGAACTTGCCCAGCGTCGCTACGTGCTTACCGGCATCGGCGATGACGACACACGTCTTCGCCTGCTCCCAGATCAGCTTTTCACGCAACAGCGCCCCGCCGCCGCCCTTGATCAGGGCCAGGCCTTCGCCGATCTCGTCGGCGCCGTCGACGCACAGGTCAAGCTGGCCGATATCGTTGATGTCGCGGATCGTCAGGCCCAGGCTTTCCGCCAGTTGCGTCGTTTGCACGGATGTTGAAACCAGCGTCAACCGCTTGCCGGCCTTGACTTCGCGCGCGATCGCGTGCACGAACCACGCCGCCGTCGAGCCGGTGCCGAGGCCCACCTTCATCCCGTCCTTGACGTATTGCAGGGCCGCTTCACCAACCGCCTGCTTCTGTTCGTCGGCCGTCATCACTTCTTCTTCGCCTCCGCCTTTTCGGCCGCCTTGCGCGTGCGGAAGGCTTTCGCCCAGCCAGGCTTTTCGGTCTGGGTGTTGCGTTCGAAGGCCAGGGCGTCGGCCGGCACGTCCTGCGTGATGACCGAACCCGATCCCGTCATGGCGCCGTCGCCGACCGTCACCGGCGCCACCAGCGACGAGTTGGAGCCGATAAAGGCGCGTTCGCCGATGACCGTGCGATATTTGAAGAAGCCGTCATAGTTACAGAAGATGGTGCCGGCGCCGATGTTCGAGCCCGCGCCAACACTGCCGTCGCCCAGGTAGGACAGGTGGTTGGCCTTGGCGCCCTCGCCGATCGTGACGTTCTTGACCTCGACGAAGTTGCCGATGTGCACGTCCTTGCCGATGTCGGCGCCGGGGCGCAGGCGGGCATAGGGGCCGATCAGCGCGCCCGGACCGACACGCGCGCCTTCCAGGTGCGAAAAGGCGCGGATGACGGCGCCCGACGAGATGCTGACGCCCTCACCGAAGACGACATTGGGCTCGATCACAACACCCGGCTCGACCTCGGTATCGTAGCAGAAGAAGACGGTTTCCGGCGCCGGCATGTGGACGCCGTTGTCCATGAAACCCTTGCGCACGCCGTCCTGCCAGACGCGCTCGGCCACGGCCAGCTCGGCCTGGCTGTTGGCGCCGAGCGTATCGTCCTCGCGCGCCATGACGACGCGGGGCTGAAGCCCCCTGCCCCTGGCCAGGCCGACGATGTCGGTCAGATAGTATTCGCCCTTGGAATTCTCGTTCTTGACGTCGCTGAGCAGCGAGAACAGGCGTTCCCGGTCGCAGGCCAGCACGCCCGAATTGCAAGCGGTGACGAGGAGTTGTTCCGGCGTCGCCTCGCGCGCCTCGACGATGGCGTCGAGCTTGTCGCCGTCGAGGATCAGGCGGCCATAGGCGGCGGGATCGGCGGCTTCGAAGCCCAGCACGGCGACATCCGCTTCGGCGGCCAGGTCGAAGACAGGGCCCAACACGCGCGCCGACAAGAGCGGGCAGTCGGCATAGGAAACGATGACGCTGCCGTCGAAATCCTTCAGCACCTCGCGCGCGGCGTTGACGGCGTGGCCGGTGCCCATCGGCGGGTCCTGGATGGCGATATTGTCTTCGCCCACGCGTTCGGCGGCCGCGCGGCGCACTTCCGGGCTGTGATTGCCGACCACGACCACGACGCGGTCGCAGCCGAGCTCGAAGGCCGCGTCGATGGCGCGGTCGAGCATCGAGCGTCCGCCGACCTTGTGCAATACCTTCGGCAAGGGGGACTTCATCCGGGTGCCTTGCCCTGCCGCCAGGATCACCGCGGCGCGCGCCGTATTTTCACTCATATCCGCACTCTTCGATTGAGATTCTGGTGGATTTAGCCCAAACGGACCGCCGGTGAAACGACAATCGCGTTGCGGAGAGAAATTCATGGACCTGAGCGGCTACATCCTCGCCTTCGACCTCGACGGAACCCTGGTCGACACCGCGCCGGACATTATTGGCGCCCTGAACCAGGTGCTGCGCGAAGAAGGCATCAAGCCGTATCACCTCGACGAAGCCCGGCCACTGATCGGGCGCGGGGCCATGGAGTTGCTGCGTCGCGGCTTTGACCTGGCGGGTCATCCGCTGGCGCCCGAACAGGAACAGCCGCTGCTCGACCGGCTTTTGAAGCACTACGAGGCACATATCGACGCGTTCTCGACGATCTTCGACGGGCTGATCCCGGCGCTCGACGCGCTGGAACGGCGCGGTGCGCGCTTCGCGGTTTGCACCAACAAACACACCTATCTGTCGGTCGAGCTGTTGAAGAAACTGAAGCTGTTCGACCGCTTCGGCACGATCCGTGGCGCTGACTCGGTGCCCAACAAGAAGCCGGATTCGGGGCATCTTATCGCCTGCGTCGACGACATGGGCGGGGATTTGAGCAAGACGATCATGGTCGGCGATTCGGAAACCGACTTCATGACGGCGAAAAACGCCGGCGTGCCCTGCATCCTGGTCAGCTTCGGCTATTCGGAACGCCCGATCCAGGAACTCGACTGCGACGTCCTGATCGACCACTACGACGACTTTATCGCGGCGGTCGATAAGGTCGCGAGGTAACGCACCCGGCTTGAAATGCTTGCTGCATGATGAGATCAATGCCCTATGACAGCCTCCCCACCAGACGAATACTATGGCGTTCTTGTACGAGCACGCTTCGAAGAAGACCGTGCCGTTTTGCAGTTCCATGGGTTCGTATTTGATGGTGATAGCAATAACGCACCTGTGTACGAGGTTACCTTTGATAGCCCCTCATTTGGCCGTGGAGACGTCGAGCCCTTTCTGGATCAGGAGGTAGAATTTTCGCGACTTTCCGAGACGGCCCGAATTCATGATGTATTCGCCGGTCAAACCCTTGATCTCCCCTCCGCGCAATCGCGCGTGAAGTGGCAGCCTTACGATCTCGAAGATTATGCTAAGCGGGTAAAGCAACTGGACTTACATATTTCGGAGCTTCACCACGACTTGAAAAATTGCCGGGTACGGCTATCGAAAGTGCACTCTACGATCATTGAATTGCTCCGCCGTGCCGAGATCAAGGCGGGCGCATCTTCCGAACTCAATCGGCTGCAAAAGCCCGTGATCGAGGTTCTGCATCGGATATTGAGCCATCTCGACTAAGAGCGAGCAGGTGATTGACTTTTCGTTTCTAACCCATCCCCAACTTGCTGCGTTTTGCCCCTTGCCACATCGAACACGGCAAGCTAAGACGCGCGCTCCTCGCACTTCTGGTAACGGACGCGTAGCTCAGCGGGAGAGCATTCGCTTCACACGCGAAGGGTCACAGGTTCAATCCCTGTCGCGTCCACCACCAGCCTCTCCCAATCAAGACTCTTGTACAGTCTTGGGTTTGCGGCGAAGCGCCGCCAGGCCTCCGATGGCCAGGGCCACGACCACCGTCAGGTAAGCGAAGACGTCGCCGATCCGTGTATAGAGGGTCGGTCCGGACCCCAGCGGCACGGTGGCAACCACCATGCTCATGCCCGAGGGCGATACGGTGCGCCGCGCGATCAAGCGCCCTTGGGCGTCGTTGACCGTCAGCAGGCCGCGATGCGCCGCACGCACCATGGCAAAGCCGTTTTCCACCCCGCGCAGCACCGCCATGCGGGCGTGCAGCCAGGCATCGGCGCCGAAATCTCCGGCGGGTACGGCGGCCAGGCGCACACCGCGCGCCGCGTCGGCGCGAATAGTCGCCGGGAAGTCCATGTCCTTGCAGATCTCCATGGCGCGCCCGTTGCCGGTCCAGCCCGACCCGCGCCCAGGCGTAAAGGCGTCTTCCAGGAAGGGCACCAGATGGCGCTTGTCGTACTGTGTGACGCTGCCGTCGGGGCGCAGCAGCAGGGCCAGGTCGCCGGGCTGAACCGGGTCGTAGATACCGACGACGATATCAGCCCCGGTATCGTGCGCCACGGCCAGCAGCGGCTTGAGGACGACGGCCCGGTCGGCGCGTGCCGTGCCGATACTGGCTTCGGACGTGACGATGAGACGCGCGCCCTTCCCCGCCGCCGCGCGGGCGGCCTCGGCATAGGTTTCCGCCACCGCGACAGAGGCCGGGACCGCGCCGGGCGTGAAGGCCAGGTGCGCCTTGTCTTCGTCATCGAGCGCGGCGACGGTGACGCTTTCGCCCGCCGGGGCCGCCAGCCGCGCCCAGCCGAAACCGGCATTGGCCACGGCGATCGCCACGCCGGCGGCCAGGACAGCGGGATTGCGCAGTTCACGCCGGCCCGCCATAGCCATGGTATTGGCGAACAGGCACAGCAGGAAGGTTATGGCCGACAGGCCGAACAGCGACGCGCTCTGGATCAGCAGCGGCGCCGACATCTGGCTGTAGGCCATGGCGCCGAACGTGCCGTTCGGCGCCGAGGACTCGTACAGGAACTCCATGGCCGTCCACGCCACCGGAAAGGCCAGCCACGTCGCCCAGGGGCCGGTCGCGCGGCTGACCCAGCGCGCGAAGGCGATCGCCGCCGCGAACATGACCGTTATCGGCGCCAGGACCGACAGGATCAGCATGGGCGGCAGGTCGCCATAGCATTGCACGGCGTAGATCTGGCCGCACAGGAAGGCGAAGACGGCGGCAGCGATGACCTGCCACAGCGGTGTCCTGCCATAGGCCAGCCACAGGATGGGCGCCGGCGCGATCCAGGCGGTCAGCCAGACATCGTCCAGGCCGTGCGACAGGTAGAACAGGATGGCGCTCAGCAGCGCGGCGATGACGGTGATCATGGCGGTCCTCAAGCTTTCAAGGTGAAGGCGGCCAGGCCCCGGGCCATGGTCGCGCGGAACAGGTCTGCGAATTGGGCGTCGCTGGAAAAGCGGCGGGCGCGGTGCATCGACACCAGGCCCTGCGCCGTCGCGGTCAGCGACAGGGTGATATCGAGCGATGAGGTGGCGTCGAGACGGCCGAGCGCGCGCGCCTCATCGATGCGGACCATGATCAAAGCCACGGCGGGCGACCGGCCCGCGACAAAATCGTCGGGATATTGCCGCGCCTGCGACGCCGGCAGGAAAAAGGCCGCGTCAAAGCGATGCGGCTCGGCCAGGGCGAAGTCAAGGAAGGCGTCGGTCAGCGCGCGCAGCCAGGCCATGGGATCGGCCTCGGTAATGGCGCGGACGCGCGCTTCCCACGCGACGAAGCCGTCGGCGGTCAGGGCGTTGATCAAGGCATCCTTGTCGGCGAAGTGGCGATAGATGGCCATGGGCGACAGCCCGCAGCGCGTCGCCACCTTTCGGATGGTCAGGCCGTCAAGGCCTTCGGTTTCAAGGATCAGCCGGGCGGCATCGATAATACGGTCACGTGTCATGTATACAGCGTACACACATATGTGTACGCTGTATACATAAATTTTGAGCCGCCGCCTATTCCGCCGCTTCGCCGTCCTGGCGGTCTTCGCGCAGGATGCCTTCCAGTTCTTCGCGACTCAACTTTGAGAAGTTGAGCATCTCGGGCTCGTTCTCGAAGAAGGCGAACGAGGCCTTGAGCGTCCGGATATCGTGCGCCAGGAAGCGCTGCGCCTTGTCTTCCACGTCCTTGCGGTCGCGGCCGAGCGCCACCATCGCTTCGCGCGCAATGGCCAGGGAGCTGTCGAGCGTTTCGCGGTGATAATAGTCGACGCCCGCCTTGTGCAGATCGTAGGCATGGCGGCGGTTACGCGCCCGAGCGAAGATCTTGAGCTTCGGGAAATGCTGTTTCGACAGCCGCACGATGTCGACTGCCGCCTCGGCGTCATCCACCGCCACCACCAGCATACGCGCCGTTTCCGCGCCCGCGCTGCGCAGCAGGTCCAGCCGCGTGGCGTCGCCGAAATAGCTCTTCTGACCGAACTTGCGCACCAGCTCGACCTGGTCCGGGTTCTTTTCCAGGATGGTGATCGCCACGCCCTGCCCGCTTAAAAACCGGCCGACGATCTGGCCGACGCGGCCGAAACCCGCAATGATCACCGGGTTCTGTTCGTTGATCGTGTCGTATTCGCGTTCCGGCAGGGTGCTCATGAAGCGCGGCACGATGAAGCGGCCATAGAGCGTCGTCAAAGGCGGCGTCGCCGCGATCGACAGCGCCACCAGGAAGACGAGGAATTTCTGCGTGTCGGCGTCGATAATGTGCAGCCCGCCGATCAGTTGCAGCAGCACGAAGGCGAATTCGCCACCCTGCGCCAGGCCGACCGCCAGGCCCAGGCCTTGCGCGCCCGTGACGCCGAAACGATTGGCCAGCAGATACAGGATCAGGCCCTTCACCGCGATCAGCCCAACCACGGCGGCGAGCATGCCCAGCGGATGCGCCAGCAGCACGCCGAAATCCATGCCCATGCCGACCGACATGAAGAACAGTCCCAGCAGCAGCCCCTTGAACGGCTCTATATCGGTCTCGATCGTGCGGCGGTATTCCGAATTGGCCAGAACGACGCCCGCGATAAAGGCGCCCAGCGCCGGCGACATGCCGACCAGCTCCATCAGCACGGTGACACCGATGACGACGGCCAGCGAAGTCGCTGTAAAGACCTCACGCAGATTGGTGCGCGCGATGATGATGAAGACGTGGCGCGACAAAAGCCGTCCCGCCGCAATGACGCCGGCAATGACGGCCACGACCGCCAGCGGCTGGGTCCAGGTCGGCCACGACGCAATCAGGCTGTGTTCGGCCAGGTTCACCTCGACCCCGCTGGTCGCCAGCAAGGGGATGATGATCAGCACGGGGATGACCGCCATGTCCTGGAACAGCAGGACCGAAAAGGCGGTTTCACCGACCAGGGTATGCGTCAGGTTGCGTTCGCCCAGCATCTGAAGGACGAGCGCGGTCGACGACATGGCCAGCGCCATGCCGACGGCCAGAGACGCCTGCCAGCCATGACCGAGAACGATTCCCAATCCCATCAGCACAAGCGAGGTCACCGTCACCTGCAAGCCGCCAAGCCCGACGATAGAGCGCCTGAGCCGCCACAGGATGGCCGGTTCCAGCTCCATGCCGATCAGGAACATCATCATGACGACGCCGTATTCGGCGAACGCCATGACGCCTTCGGTACGGCCCAACAGCATCTTGGCGACCGGCGCGATGGCGATCCCGGCCAGCAGGTAACCCAGCACCGAGCCCAGCTTGAAGCGCTGCGCCAGCGGCACCACGGCGCAGGCAGCCAGCAGAAACATCAGGACGACGATGAGAAGCTTGAAATCCATGGCGGTCTTATGATTCGAAGGGAATACCCGGACCATAACCACCATGCCCGTCATGGCAAGCGCCGATGACCTCCCTTATCAAATTGCCTTGCCTTGCTTGACTTCGGTCACGCGCCGGGGCTCAATATTGCGATGCAGCCCAACCTTCAGCTTACGGACGAAATTCCGCTCTACGACGCCGTCGAAGGGACCGGCCCGCTGGTGGTCGCGGCGCCCCATGTCGGCACGCACCTGCCGTTCGATATTTCCGCGAAGCTCAACGCCACCGGCCGAGCGGTGGGCGAGACCGACTTCCACGTCCACCGGCTGTACGATTTTGCGCGCGGCCTCGGCGCCTCGACGCTTTTTGCCACCCATTCGCGCTACGTCGTCGATCTCAACCGCGATCCGGCGGGCAGCCACCTCTATCCCGGACGCTTCGAGACGCCGATGTGCCCGCTGAGCGATTTCGACCGTCACGCCATCTATGACGGTGAAGGTCCGGACGCAGCCGAGACCGAACTGCGCCGCCTCGTCTACTGGAAGCCCTATCACGACCGGTTGCGCGCCCTGCTGGATGCCGCCAGGGCGCGCCACGGCTACGCCCTTTTGATCGACGCCCATTCGATCCGTCCCGCCATCCCCGACCTGTTCGAAGGCCGCCTGCCCGACCTGAATTTCGGGCTTAATGACGGCCGTTCGGCGTCGCCCGTGCTTAAAGACATCATTGCTGAGTGGTCGGCGGCGCAATCCGAAAACACCACCGTCATCGACGGGCGCTTCAAGGGCGGCTATACGACCCGCCACTACGGCCAGCCGGAAAAGGGCATCCACGCCATCCAGATCGAGGTGGTGCAGGATTGCTACTTGAATATGACGGCCCCGCACCTGTATGACGCAGCCCTGGCGGCGCCGCTCTCTCATCGTCTCTCCACGCTTATTGAGGCCCTGGTCGAAGCATTGCCGCGTATCTAGCGGAGAGTGCACATGTCCAACGGCCAAATCATCGACGGCGCAGCCTATGCCGAACAGTTACGCCAGCGCCTGGCGCAGCACGTCTCGGACCTGACCGCCGCCCACGGCCTGGTGCCCTGCCTGGTGGTCGTCATCGTCGGCGAGGACCCGGCCAGCCAGATCTACGTCAAGAGCAAGGGCGAACAGACCCGCGCCATCGGCATGGAATCGCGCACCATCCGCCTGCCGGACACGACCTCCGAAGCTGAATTGCTGCACCTGGTCGACGAACTGAACCGCGACACGGCCGTCAACGGCATCCTGGTGCAATTGCCGCTGCCCAAGCACATGTCGTCGCTCAAGGTCATCGACGCCATCAGCGCCGACAAGGACGTCGACGGCTTCCACGTCGTCAATGCCGGGCGCCTGGCCGTGGGCCTGGAAGGCATCGTGCCATGCACGCCGCTGGGCTCGCTGATGCTGCTGAAGGACGCCGTGGCGAAAAACAACGACACCCTGGCCGGCAAGCACGCCGTCATCGTCGGGCGGTCGAACATCGTCGGCAAGCCGATGGCGCAACTGCTGCTCAACCAGGACTGCACCGTCACCATCGCCCATTCGAAAACCAGGAACCTGGCCGAGGTGTGCCGCGAAGCCGACATTCTTGTGGCCGCCGTCGGCCGCCCGCGCTTCGTGCAAGGCGATTGGGTCAAGGACGGCGCCTACGTCATCGACGTCGGCATCAACCGCATCCAGATCGATACGCCGGAAGGCCCCAAGTCGAAGGTCGTCGGCGACGTCGATTTCGACGCGGCGAAAGATCACGCCCGCGCCATCACGCCGGTGCCGAAAGGCGTCGGCCCGATGACCATCGCCTGCCTGCTCAACAATACGCTCAAGGCCTTCTGCCTGCAGAATAGCCTGCCGGTTCCGGACGGCGTTTGATGACAGGCGTCGTCATCATCGGCGCCGGTCACGCCGGCGGCTCGGCGGCGGGGTTCCTGCGCCAGTACGGCTTTAAGGGCGACATCACCCTGATCGGCGAAGAGCCCTACCTGCCCTATCAGCGTCCGCCTCTGTCCAAGGCGTGGCTGAAGGGCGAAGCGTCGCTTGATGACCTGTACCTGCGTGGCGACACCTTCTACGACGATCAGAACGTCACAACGCATCTGAATACGCGGGTTGGCGCCATAAATCGCGACGGCAGGACGGTGACGCTGTCGGACGGCGGCACGGTCGCCTATGAGCACCTGATCATCGCCACAGGATCGAAGGCGCGGCCATTCCCGGTCAAGGGCGCCGACCGCTTGCCGCACCATGTGCTGCGCTCAATCGATGACGCCGAACGGCTGAAGGGCGCCATTGCCCCCGGCCATCGTATTGGCCTGATCGGCGCAGGCTATGTCGGGTTGGAAGTCGCGGCCTCGGCGCGCCACCTCGGTTGCGAGGTCACGGTGTTCGAGCGCGAAAGCCGGATTCTCGCGCGCGTGGCGTCCCACGCCCTGTCGGATTTTTTCACGGCGACGCATACGGCGCATGGCGTCAGGATCGCCGTCAATGCCGGTGTCACCGAGCTGTCCCTGGGCGACGGCGACGTAAAGCGTGTGCACTTAAGCGACAGCAGTATTCACGATTTCGATCTGCTGCTGGTCGGCATCGGCGCGCTCCCGGCCGACGACCTGGCGGCCGCGGCAGGCCTTGAAACGGGCAACGGCATCGTGGTCGATGAACACGCCCGCACCAGCGATCCCGCCGTCTTCGCCATCGGTGACGTAACCTCGCGCACCCTGCCCTTTTACGACGGCCGCTTCCGGCTTGAGAGCGTGCCGAATGCGCTGGAACAGGCCAAGCAGGCCGCCGCCGCCATCACCGGTTTCAAGCCCCCGGTGATTGAAACACCGTGGTTCTGGTCGGATCAGTACGATCACAAGCTCCAGATCGCGGGGCTGTTATGCGCCGGCACGACGCCGATCGTGCGCGGCGATCCCGACAGCGGCGCTTTCAGCGTCTTCCACGTTGACGGAGAAGGCCGGATCCGTGCTGCCGAGTGCGTCAGCCGCCCGGCTGATTTCATGGCCGGCAAGCTCTTGATCGCCAGGGGTAAGAAGGGTCTCGACGTGGCTGTGTTGGCGGATGCGGACGCACCGTTGAAGCCGCTGCTGGCGTAAAGAAAGATACCCCTCCACCGCTTCGCGGTCCCCCTCCCCACGCTTCGCGTAGGGAGGAGAAATCGGCTCGAACGCTCCGCCCCATCGCAGATGGGGAGGGGGACCGCGAAGCGGTGGAGGGGGCCCTTCCCTTCTTCTTCACATCTCGTTTGCAACGCACAATTATCGCGTGACAGGCGTAACCAATTGGGCTTAGGTGCCAACAAATTACCTACTGGAGGACACCATGCCCGCAGGCGATTCCAAGCCCGGTTCCAAGGTCTGGCCCGATATCAAAACGGCCCTCGACGGCCTGCTCTTCGACAATATGGTCGTCATGTCCGGCGGCTTCGGCCTGTGCGGCATCCCCGAAAACCTGATCGCCGCCCTGCGGGACTCGGGTGTCAAGGGCCTGACGGTCATCTCGAACAATGCCGGCGTCGACGGATTTGGCCTGGGCCAGCTCCTGACCACCCGCCAGATCAAGAAGATGATCAGTTCCTACGTCGGCGAGAACAAGGAATTCGAGCGGCAATTCCTGGCCGGAGAGCTGGAACTGGAATTCAATCCGCAGGGCACCCTGGCCGAGCGCATCCGCGCCGGCGGCGCGGGTATTCCGGGCTTCTATACCGCCACGGGCGTCGGCACGGTCGTGGCCGAAGGCAAGGAAATCAAGCGTTTCGGAGACCGCGACTACGTGCTGGAAACCGGCCTGGTCGCCGACCTGTCGATCGTCAAGGCGTGGAAGGGCGACGAACGCGGCAACCTGATCTTCCGCAAGACGGCGCGCAACTTCAACCCGATGATGGCCACGGCCGGCAAGGTCTGCGTCGCCGAGGTCGAGGAGATCGTGCCCGTGGGCAGCCTCGATCCCGACAACATCCACACGCCCGGCATCTATATCGACCGCCTGGTCCTGGGCACGTTCGAAAAGCGCATCGAGCAACGCACGGTGCGCACCCGCGAAACGACGGAGAACTGAGCCATGGCCTGGACACGCGAACAACTGGCAGAGCGCGCCGCCAAGGAACTGAAAGACGGCTTCTACGTCAATCTCGGCATCGGCATCCCGACGCTCGTCGCCAACCACATCCCCGACGGCATGACGGTCACCTTCCAGTCGGAAAACGGTATGCTGGGCATGGGCCCCTTCCCGTACGACAACGAGGTCGACCCCGACCTGATCAATGCCGGCAAGCAGACCGTCACCGCGCTTCCCGAGACGGCCTTCTTCTCGTCGTCGGACAGCTTCGCCATGATCCGCGGCGGCCATATCGACCTGACCATCCTGGGCGCCATGGAAGTGGCGGAAAACGGCGACATCGCCAACTGGATGATCCCGGGCAAGCTGGTCAAGGGCATGGGCGGCGCCATGGACCTGGTGGCGGGCGTCAAGCGCGTCGTCGTCGTCATGGAACACGCCAACAAGCACGGCGAATCCAAGGTTCTGAAGGCGTGCACCCTGCCGCTGACCGGTACCCGCGTCGTCAACCTGATCATCTCGACGCTGGGCGTATTCGAGGTCAAGCCGGATGGATCGGGCCTGGTGCTGATCGAGCTGGCGCCGGATGTGACGCTGGACGAGGTCGCGCAACTAACCCAGGCGGCGTATGAGGTGCGGTTGAAATAAGAACCGGCTTCGTAGCCACTTCGCCCTCCCCATTTATGGGGAGGGACTGCCGAAGGCGGTGGGCGGGGCACTTGCGCTGCTCGCGACCGACAACCTGCTTCGTTTTAGGGCACTATGACTTTTGCTTGAAGCGGCGGCATTTGTGACGCGTTGGGCTCCCCCCCTTCCGTCACTCGCTCCGCTCGCGCCACCTTCCCCGTAAACGGGGAAGGAATTAGATGGCTTAACACCCTTCCTTCCCCGTTTACGGGGAAGGTGGCTGGATCGGCGTCAAGCCGAGCCAGACGGAAGGGGGGAGAACGTTGTCACGCCTAATACTGCTTCCGCCTAAAATCACAACGATCTAGGTAACAGGCGGCAAACGCTGTGGCTTCGACCGTTACACCCCGCAAGCAGAGAGGGCGAAAGAGTCCCCGTTCTACCTACGGCTTGACCTGCGTATCCGGCAACGGATTTGCCGCCACCGTTTCCTGCGTAAAGCCCACCAGAGCCTGCACGACCTCGGTCGTCGCCTGGTCGTAGGCGTCGGCCATCAGCGACATGTCGTTGTGACGCACGCCGACATCGGCGGTGATGTACCGCTGCCCCACCACGGAGCGATCCGACAACCGCACCAGCCGCGCATCGAGCGCGATCGACACGGTCGGTCTGCCGCGCTTGTAGGCGCTTTCAAAGTGATGAACGACCATCTCAAGCCGATAGCTGGTGTTCGATCCGCCACGGCGATCGAGCCTGACCGTCGTCGCCGAGCGCGAAAAGCCTTCCTTGACCGCGTCCTGGAACAGTTCCGACGCCGGGGCCGCCCAGCGCGCTCCGCCGGCATAGGCGACTTCGTTGCCTTCCGTCGTCAGCACACGGTCGCTGCCGGCCTCCTGCGGGAAGTCGATCTGGCCAAGCTGCACCGGCATGGCCGCGCCATTGACCGGCGGCGCCACGGGCGCCTCGTCCTTGTCGCTCTTCTTCACCTCAGGCGCGTAGCCGAAGCGATAGAGCTGGATCGGCTTGGTCTTGGGCAGCACATTGACGCAGCCCGACAGGGCGATGCCCGCCGTCATCAGGACAGCCAAAGTCTTCATTCCGGTCCGCGTCATGGATTGACCTTTCTTTCCTTGGCTTCCGGCTTGATGACAAAGCCCTTGGGATCGTTGTGCACGTCGTCGACCAGTTGCTTGAGCGAGCGCGAAGCCTCGTTGAGGTTCTCAAGCGACTCCTGCAATTCCGGCAGGGTCGTGGTCTGCACCGTGTCGAACGGCTTCTGGATCGACGCCGTCGTCTTGCTGAAATTGTCGGCCGCCGCCGCCAGCTTGTCGGTGGCCGCGTTGATCTTGGCCATGGTCTCCGGCACCTGGGTGCCCGCCACGCTGTTGGTGGTGTGCGCCAGTTCGGTCACCGCGTCGGCGGCCTGGCCGGCGCTGACGATGGCTTCGTGCGCGTCATCCAGGATCTGCTCGCGGCTCTTCAGGTCGGCCGTCAGCTGCTGGAGGTTGTCCAGGCTTTGCGAGAAGGTCTTGATATTCTGATCCGACAGCAAACGGTTGACGCGGTTCAGGCTTTCATAGGTGTTTTCGATGACCGAGCCCGAACCCTGCAACAGCTTGGACAGGGCGCTTTCCTCCGAATGGATGATGGGCGGCGGGCCGTCGGCCGTATGCTTCAACAGCGGCGCGCGCGCCGAGCCCGGCGATACCTGCATGTAGAACAGGCCGGTCACGCCCTGCGGCTCCAGCGACGCGATCGAGTCGGTCCGCACCGGCGTGCCGGCGTCCAGCTGCACGCGCGCGATGACCTGGTGCGTATTGGCCTGGCCCAGGCGCAGGTCCGTCACCTCGCCGACCTTGATGCCGTTGAAGTGTACTTCGGCGCCCTTGGTCAGGCCGTCGACCGGCGTGTTGAACTCGACATCGTAGATGGCGTAGCTCTGGTTGAAGTCGAACTTGATGAACCAGAAGGCGAAGGCGACCAGCGCCAATGCCAGCGTAAAGGTAATCAAGCCGACGACGGCATAGTGCGCCTGGCGTTCCATGTTCAAGCCTTCACTCGGCCACGCGGTCCATTGAAATATTCATGGATCCACGGGTGGGTTGATTTTTCCAGCTCCGAAACCGGCGCCTTGGCGACAACCTTTTTGTCGGCCAGCACGGCGATTTCGGTACAGATGGCGTAGAGACTATCAAGATCGTGCGTGATCATAAATACGGTCAGCCCCAGGCTGGACGCCAGATCCTTGATCAGCGTGTCGAAGGCCGCGGCGCTGATCGGGTCCAGCCCCGCCGTCGGCTCGTCGAGAAACAGCAGTTCGGCATCGAGCGCCAAAGCCCGCGCCAGCGCCGCGCGCTTGATCATGCCGCCCGACAGTTCGGACGGCATCAGGTCCGCCGCCCGCGCCGGCAGGCCGACCAGGGCCAGCTTCAGCATGGCGACGGCGCGCATTTCGCGCACGTTGAGATCGGTGAATTCCGCCATCGGGGCCATGATGTTTTCGGCCACGGACAAGGTCGAAAACAGCGCCCCGCTCTGGAACAGCACGCCGGTGCGCGCCTGCACGCGGCGGCGCTCATCCGGGCTTTCGCTGTTCAGGCGCTGGCCCAGCAGGAGGATATCGCCCGCCGTCGGCTTTTGCAGCCCCAGGATCGAGCGCAGCATCACCGTCTTGCCGGCGCCGGAGCCGCCGACCACGCCCAGGATTTCGCCGCGCTTGACGACCAGGTTCAGGTCGTCGTGCACGACGTGCTCGCCGAACTGGTTGCGCAGGCCCTTGATGACGATGGCGGCATTCGCCTCGTCTTCGTGGGTTTCGATCGGCGGTAAGGGTTTCTTGCGGGCCATCAGAAGGTGAACCCGTTGAACAGGATGGCGAACATGGCGTCGATCATGAAGACCAGGAAGATCGACTGCACCACGGCGGTCGTGACCTTGCGGCCCAGCGAAATCACGTCTTCCTTGACCGTCATGCCCATGCGGCAGCCGACAATGGCGATGGTGGCGGCGAAGACCGGCGTGCGGATGATGCCGACAAAGAAGTTCTCGAACGGCACATAATCATAGAGCCGTTGCAGGAAGTAGCCCGGGCTCAGTTGCAGCACCGCCCAGATGACGACCGCGCCGCCCATCATGCCGGCGATGGCGCCCAGGAAGGTAATCAGCGGCGTCATCACGCACAGGGCGAAGACGCGCGGCAGCACCAGCGCCTCATACGGATCGATGCCCATGACGCGCATGGCGTCGATTTCCTGGTTCATCTTCATGGCGCCGATTTCGGCGGCGAAGCTGGAGGCCGAGCGCCCCGCGATCAACACGGCGGCGATGACCGGCGCGAATTCGCGCAACACGCCGATGGAAACGAAGTCGATGGCGAAAACCGCCCCGCCGTACTGCCTGAGCGACAGCACCATCAGGAAGGCCAGCACGGCGCCGACGAAGAAGTTGGTCAGGGTGACGATCGGAATGGCTTCCAGCCCGGCGCGCTGCATGATGTTGACCACGGCGGGCCAGCGGATGCGCCTGGGGTTGACGATCGACAGCAGGAACAGGGTGGTGACGTGGCCGATAAACACCGACTGGGCGATGAAATGTTCCCAGAAGGTCTCCATGGCCTTGCCGATGCGGACCATCAGCCCGGCCAGCGGGTTGTGCCACAGGGTCCTGGCGGGCTCGGACGACTTGTCCATCGCCACGCCCTCGTTCGAGGTCGTCTCGGTCAGGGCGTAGATATGGGCGAACTTGTCCTGGCCCTTGAACAGGTCGCCTTCGATGCGGTCGCCGGCGATGGTGCGCAACAAAAGCGCGCCGGCGGTGTCGAGCGCTTCCAGCTGCGACGAGTCGACCTCTATGTGCTGGGCCTTGTTGAGCTGGGCGCGCAGGCGCACGGCAAAGCCGTGCAGCTCAGTGATCGTCCACTGCCCTTTCAGGATTAAACGCGCGCGGCCATTGTCCGCCGTTTCGATAGAATAGTCAGCCTTCGACATAAAGCTCGGCAATAAGAGACATGCGCGAAATCGACTCGCAGAACGAAACCCGGCGTTTCAAGGCCCTTATACATGAAGGAAATTGATAAATTGGCAATAGCCGGACCGCAAAAAATTGAACCGAACCGTACGGTTTTCACAGGCGGCATAAAAATTCAGCAGGATTCGCGTGGGAAGGGAGATGAACAGCGATGGAGGATGCAGACATCCCGCTAACCCGGCTGAAATTGAAAATCCTTTCGACAAGATTTTTGTCAATAGCACTTGACCTCCACCTCTCCTTTCGACATATTTGCTGTCGAAAGGAGATACCGTGCGAATCCACGAATTAATGGAGCGGGCTGGAATTTCTGAGCGGCAGGTTCGCTACCTGATCGCAGAAGGCTTCATTCCGGCGCCGTCCGGAGGACGGGCCAATGCCCAGTATGGCGAGGCGCATGTCCACGGTGCCCGCCGCTATATGCGGTTGCGTGAGCTTGGCTTTCCGCCGGCGGCGATCCGCCTGCTCTTGTTGGCGCGTGAAGGCACGCCATTTCCCGTCGCGCCCGGCATCACCCTTTTGGTGAGCCCAGACGTCATCGCCAGCGGTCAGGCCGTCGACCCGGTACTGACTAAGCTCGAAAAACTCTTGACCGCGATCCTGAAGGAGGATGTTTCCGATGCCCAAGATTCCGACACACCAGATTCCGGCGCCTCTGACTGATCCTCTGGCCGTTTTCATGGCCGGCTGGCTCGAAACGCGCCAGAGCCATCCCCTGCCCCTGATCGCGACCGAAATCGATGTCGAGATCGCCTCGAGCCTGGCCGTCGTCGAGACGCGCCGCCGGTTCCGCAATACCGAAGACGCGCCGATAGAAGCGGTGATGACCTTCCCCGTGCCGGTGCACGCGGTGCTGTTCGCGCTGGAGGCGCGGATCGATGGCCGCCACGTCATCGGCCACGCGCAAAGCCGCCAGCAGGCGCACGAAACCTATGAGGCCGCGGTTGAAACCGGCAAAGCGGCCGTGCTGCACGAAGAGGTTCTGCGCGGCATCCATACGCTGTCGGTGGCGAACATCCGTCCGGGCGGCGAGATCGAAGTGACCCTGCGTTGGGCGGCGTCGCTCAACGCAGTCGCCGGCCAGGGCGCCCTGCGCATTCCGCTGACCGTGGGCGATATCTACGGTTTTTCGGGCCTGCCGGAGGCCGACCAGCTGACACACGAGGTGCGTGCACCACAATCGGCGCAATTGCACATCACCTGCACCGATGGCGCCGTGACGGTCGCCCATGCGGCGGCGAAGGACGGCGACTACTGGACCGTGCCGCTCAATCGGCCAGTCGACCTAGTCGCACCGGTCCCGGCGGGCATAACGCTCAGCGGAACGGCCGCCGATGGCCGGACCGTCGATCTGACGATCGGCGCCAGCCCGCGCGGCGAAGAGGTCTGCCGCCTGGCCGTCCTTACCGATTTTTCGGGCTCGATGCGCGATGCCTTCGGCCCCGGCCAGTCCAAGCATACGGCGGCGATCAAGCTGGTGAAATCCGTCGCGGGCGCGCTCCGGGCCCACGACTATCTCGACCTCTGGCAGTTCGACACCGTGGCGGAACACGTCGCCACCCTGATGCAGTTCGACGCGCCAGCAATCGATGGCGCCATAGCCAAGATGTCGGCCCCGCGCGGCGGGACGGAAATCGGCGGCGCGCTCAACACCGTGCTGGCAAAGTCCGAGGTCACCGACATCCTGCTGGTGACCGACGGACAGAGTTATGCGCTGGACGTGCAGGCGCTGGCGAAGCGCGGCCGCCGCATCAGCGTCCTGCTGATCGGCGAAGGCAGCCTGGAGGCCCGCGTCGGCCATCTGGCCACGCTGACCGGCGGGGCAGTCTTCATCGCCACGCCATCCAACCTCGCTGCTGTCGCCGAAGCCATGCTGGGCGTGGTGCGCAGCCCGTTCCTGCCCATCGTGCCGATCACCGGACCGCTTGATGTCGTGTCGGCGCGCCGCGGCGGCATGGACCTGACGGCGCACTGGACGACGGCCAAAGAGGCCGAACCGGCGACACCGCTCGGCCGAGCTGTAGCTGCCTTCGCCGCCGCGCTGGCCCTGCCCGCGCTCGACGACACCCGCGCCGGGCAACTAGCCGAAGCCGAAGGCCTGGTCACCCACCTGACCAGCCTTGTCCTTGTCGACGAAGCCGGCGAAGGCGTCGACAGCTTGCCCAATCTGCGCAAGGTGGCGCTGGAAACACCGATGTACATGGGCGGTCCGGTCGCCGTTGCGGCGGCTGCCCCGATGGCGGGCGGAGCCTTCCCTGGCGGCGCCTTAAGGATGCGCAAACTGGGAAAGACGCGCGGCATTGTGGCCCAGCCCGCCAGCGACTTCGTCATGCGGCTTGAGGATATCGCCTGCCTGATCGGCTGGGACGCCGGGGCGTCGCGCCTGATGGCGCTCGACCTGAGCGGCCTGCCGACCGATCTTGCCGACGAGATCAAGGCGTTGGCGGAGGACTTGCTCGACAAGGCACAGGCGCTCGGCCTACCGCCCATGAAGCTCGCCCTGGCGCTTCTGGCGCACTGTGCGTCGGACGGTTCGCGCAGTGCCTCAAGACTGGCACGCATCATCCTCGGCAAGTGCGATCCGGGCGTGCTCAACGCCATGCTCGGCGAGCTCGGGCTCGCCGAGTTCACGACCTGAGCCTGCGGTATGCGGCGGGCGACAACAGCCTTCGCGCTCCCTAAAGCGCCTTCCGCATCCGTTTCAGCGGGATCGATACGCCGTCAACCGGATCGGTGGCGATAGCCTCGATCGTCCGGTACCCGCAGCGTTCATAAAGCGGCACGCCGGCCAGTGTCGCCATCAGCTCCGCCGTCGTAAAGCCCGCCGCGCGGGCGGCGTCTTCCGAGGCCTGCAATATGGCCCAGCCGACGCCACGCCGGATAAAGTCGGGTGACGTATACATGGCCCTGACGCGCGCGGGGTCGGTTGCCGGATCGAGTCTTTGCGGTTCGCGCGCCACCAGCGACGCGTCGCCGCCATAGAGGGTCGCGCGATAGCTCCAGCCGCCGCAGCCGGCCAGCACGCCGCCGATCTCGGCGATGAAATAGGTGCCGTCGCGGATCAGCTGGGTGTCGAGTTCCATGAAATGGTGGCTGACGGCGATCTGTTCGGGCGTCAGAAAGCCCTTCTGAAGCCGCGCGATCGAAACCTTCATCAGGCCCCTGATCGCCTCGACATCGTCCAATCCGGCAACGCGCAGCCTTATCGCATCACTGTCCGGCATGGCATCGTATCTCCGTCAACAGCGCTGCCGCCCGGCGAACCGGCTTAGGATACGCCTTCGCGATACGCCTTGAGGAACCCTGCCACCCGGCCGATGGCTTCGCGCAGGTCGGGCTCATGCGGCAAGAAGACCATGCGGAAATGGTCCGGCGACGCCCAGTTGAACCCTGTCCCCTGGACCAGCATCACGCGTGTGGCCTCCAGCATCTCGAGGAAGAACTGCCGGTCGTCCTTGATCGGATAGACGTCGGGATCGAGGCGCGGGAACATGTAGAGCGCGGCCTGTGGCTTGACGCAGGTCACGCCCGGAATGGCGGTGATCAGCTCGTAGGCCAGGTCACGCTGCCGGCGCAGGCGTCCGCCTTCGCGCACCAGGTCGTTGATGCTCTGGTAGCCGCCCAGCGCCGTCTGGATGGCCCACTGGCCCGGCACGTTGGCGCACAGCTTCATATTGGCCAGCATGTCCAGGCCGTCGATATAGTCGCGGGCGGCGCGCTTGTCGCCCGACACCGTCATCCAGCCGGCGCGGTAACCGCAGGCGCGGTAGCTCTTGGACAGCGAATTGAAGGTCAGGGTCAGGACGTCGGTCGACAGGCTGGCCATGGCCGTATGCTTGACGTCGTCGTACAGGACCTTGTCGTAGACCTCGTCCGCCAGGATGACCAGGTTGTGCTCGCGCGCCAGCGTCACGATGTCCTGCAGCACGGCGTCGGGATAGACGACGCCCGTCGGATTGTTCGGATTGATGATCACTATGCCTTTGGTTCGCGGCGTGATCTTGGCGCGGATGTCGGCAAGATCGGGAATCCAGCCCTGGTTTTCGTCGCACAGGTAATGGACCGGCTTGCCGCCCGACAGGGTGGCGACGGCCGTCCACAGCGGATAGTCGGGCGCCGGCAGCAGCAGTTCGTCGCCGTCGTCGAGCAGGGCATTGGTCGCCATGGCGATCAGGTCGGACGCGCCGTTGCCCAGGTAGACGTCATCCAGCGTCACGCCCTGCACGCCCTGGGTCTGGGTATAGTGCATGATGGCCTTGCGCGCCGCGAAGATGCCCTTGCTGTCGGAATAGCCGGCGGAGTTCGGCAGGTTGCGGATCATGTCCTGCTGGACTTCCTCGGGCGCGTCGAAGCCGAAGGCCGCCAGGTTGCCGATGTTCAGCTTGATCAGCTTCTGGCCCTCTTCCTCCATCTGCTTGGCCCGTTCCATGATGGGGCCGCGGATGTCGTAGAGGACGTGAGCGAGCTTGCTCGACTTGCGTATGGTCTTCATAAAAGGCTTCCGAAAAAATACTGCGATTGCGCTACCCGCTGGGGCGCGTCAGCGCAAGCGCTCGCGTGCATGCATCAGGGCAAAGCCGAGGAGATTATCGCCCTTCCAAAGCGACGGATCGGCCGCATCGGGATTGTCGGCCGCCAGCCCTATACCCCAGACGGGATCGACGGGGCTGGCTTCGACAAGAACCCGGTCACCGGTCGCCAAAAGATAATCGCGCAGGTCCACGTTCTGGCTGAACTTATGGAAGTTCCCGTCCTGAACGACAGCGAGCTTTCGCGCGTCCCACCGCGCCGCGTCGAATCCCCTGGCTTCCCGCCCCAGTTGCTTGACCTGCTTGGGACTTTCGGCCGCCAGGATTTTCGTTGCGGTCTCGTCGTCGCCGAACAGTCGGGCCTTATGCACCATCATCCAGTGCTCGGCCGTGCGGTACACGACGCCATCGACCTCAAAGGCGCTCTGCCACCACTGGCTGAGGCAAGAAGAGGTTATCCTGCCGTCCTTCGACGGCTGATGTCCCCAAAAGAAGAGGAAGTTCTGGGGTTCATTGGCCTTGAAGGCGTTTTCGACAGCGGCGCGATCATAATACATGGGCGGGATAAACGCGCGGTGAGCGCATCTGTCAATATGCCGCCGTTACCGGGCAGCGGACATCGCATAGGCCATCTGGGTTTCAAGCCAGTTGTCGATCTGCGTGTAGATCTGCGCCACCGCCGGATTGCCGGTCTTGCGGCTGGCCTCGATCAGGCTCCGCGCGCGTTCCCGCAGGCGGTACAGCATTATGATGTTACGGCATTGATCGATCGGCATCGGGCGTCTCCAGGCCGCAACCCTACGCCATCGGGCTTAACAAATCGCGCCGCGCGCTGCCTAAATCAGTTGCAGGTCGATCGGCGCCGCGCCGGTAAACACCGTATCGAGGCCTTGTTGCCGCAGATCGAACTGCTTCTGGATGATGCCGCCGATCAGGGCGCGGTAATCCGTCAGCACGGGCAGGTCGCGGTTCTGGAACAGGGTGTCGGCGGCGATGCGGACCTGCGGCCCCGCCATGCGCCCGCCGCGCACCGCCCCGCCCATCACCCAATAGACGCTGCCGTGGCCGTGGTCGGTGCCCTTGTCGCCGTTTTCGCGGAAGGTGCGGCCGAATTCGGAAATCACCACCACCGTTGTGCGGTTCCAGGCCGGCCCGCTGGCACGGGCAAAGCTGGCCAACCCCTTGCCCAGGTCGGAAATCTTCGACGCCAGCTGGCCGTCGGCATTGCCCTGGTTGACGTGCGTGTCCCAGCCGCCGACATCGAGGAAGGCCAGGTTATAGCCCTGGTCCATGATCCCGGCCATGCGCTGCGCCTGCAAGGCAAAGCCCGTGGCGTCGACGGCGCCGCGGCTGGCGGCCGCCATCTCGTCCTGCATGGCCTTGTAGGCGCCCTGACGGACGGAAAAGCCAGTCTGGACGCCGACCAGGGGCGCGATGGCCGCGGCCTCGGGGCTTTGGTACATCGACTCGATCAGCGCCTGCTGCCGGGCGTCGAAGGGCGGCTTGCCGATCGAATTGACCGTCAGGTTGGGCACGGGCTTGTCTCCGCCCCGGAAGATGATCGGCACGTCCTGCGAGAAGGCGATCGGCTGCGCCGACTGCCCCAGCGCCGTCGCCAGCCGCCCCAGGAAGCCGGAATTGTAGTCGCGGCTGCCGCCGATCGGCTGGCCCAGTTCGATCGTGTCCTGCGTCTCGAAATGGCTGCGCGTCACATCGTCGGTGCCGGCAAAGGGGACGAAGGCCACCTGCCCCGCCTGCCACAGCGGATAGAGACTGTCGGCCAAGGCCGGATGCAGGCTCCAGTCGGCGTCGAGCGCCAGCGCCGCCTTAGCATTGGCTGGGTCCGGCCGCGCGATCGCGATGGTCGGCCGCGACTGATAATAGAAGTCGCTGCCGGTCGGGATGACGATCGAGGCCGCGTCATAAGCCCCGCGCAGGAATACGACCATCAGCCGGCTGCCGGCGTCGGGCGCGGCCAGAGCGCGGGCGGCAACCCCAAGCCCGCTTGCGGTGGCGAAGGAGAAGCCGAGCGCACCGCCAAAGAATGAGCGTCGAGACACCATGACTATCTTCCCATGAAATCCGGTGAGGCCAGAAGCAGCGTGTTCCATTCCGCCGGCGACTTGGCCTGGGCAAGCGCGGCCTGGACCGGGGCGCTGTAGCTTTTGGCGACCAGGGTGTCGAACCGGCGGCCCTGCACCTGCGGCAGGGTCGTCTCGAGCGGCAGGGCGACCCCGTCGGGCTTGAACAGGTTGTTGTATCCGCTGCCGATGGAGCGGGCGATTTCAAAGCGCTGCTCGATCTGTCCCGGCCCGTTCCAGAACGAGCGCGTGGCCGGATAGCCGTCGGGCGTCACGTGACTGTAGACGGGCTCGCCCAGTTGCCCGGCCCACGACACGACGGGCTTCGCGTTGAGAATGCCCCGGTCGGGATAGGACACCCGCATCGCGGAAACCACATAGTGTTCCGGGTCCTTGAGCAGCGGCGTCTTCAGCGCCTTGCGGAACTCACGCGAATGGAACATCAGGTCCAGCACCGCCGCGATATCGCCGTCCGTTTCCTGGAAGCGGCCGGCCATGGCGTCGATCAGCGACTTCGGCGGGTCTTCCGAGACGAACAGCCGCGCCAGCTTGGTTGAGATGAAGCGCGCGGTCGCCGGTTCCTTGCACAAGATGTCGAGCGCCTGCTGCACCTCGGCATAGCCGCTGCCCTTGATGGTGTGTCCCAGGAAGACCTTGTCGCTGAAATCGTGGCGGGCGGGATTGAAGACGAAATCGCCGTCGTGGATCAGAAGCGCCTGCTGGGCCGCCGGCACCTTGAGGGTCTGCCCCGGCGCCAGATAACCGACCCCGGTCAGGATATGGGCCAGCGCCTCGACGTCGGCCTGGGTATAGCCGGAGCCGACGCCCATGGTGTGCAGTTCCATCAGCTCGCGGGCATAATTCTCGTTGATGTGCCCCGCGGCGTTCTGGGCGTTGTCGAGATACTGCACCATGGCCGGGTGCCGCATCACCGCTTCCAGCAGGGTGCGGAACTTGCCGAGCGCATTGGGCCGGATGGCGCTGTCTTCGTAATCGGCCAGGCGATAGGTAATGTCGCCCTTGTCCCACAGCACGTTGAAATGGTTGAACCAGAACCACGCCATCTGCTCACGCAACTGGTCCTGGCCGTAGATTTCGCGCAGCACGCGCCGGGCCTGGGTCTCGCTGAGCGTCTCGCCGCGATAGGCGTTCAGCACCTGTGAGGCCGCCAGAGGAGGAGGCGCCTGCGGGGCGGGTTTGGCCTCGGCGGGCGCCGGCGCCATCGTCGCAGAGGCCAGAGCCGCGGGGACAGGGGCAACGGCGGCGGCCTGGGCGGCATCGTACGCCGCCTTGGCGTCTTCGACCTTCTTGCGCAGCGCCGCCACCTCGGCCAGTTGATCGTTCGCCTTCTTGTGAAGGTGCGGCATGGCGTCGATCATCGCGGCCACGTCGGGCGGCAGCCCGATATCGCTGTCGGGGTGGAGCTGCGCCTGAAGCCACGCCTCGGCTCCGCGCGCCGACAGGTCGTCCAGCAGGGCGTCGTTGACGCCGAAACTGATGCGGTTGGCCAGGGCGATGTCTTCGGGACGGAGCGTGCGTTCGGCGGATGCCGGTCCCGGCGCAAACGCAAGACCCGAACACGCATACAGACCGAAAAAGAGTGCGCGGCGCATGGCGGTTGACCTCCAGCCTGTCCGCGACAAGGTGCCGCCCCATTGTGTTCTTTTCGTGGACCGTGCGGTGCCCGGTTATGGCCTCACAATGAGGAGAAGGCGCCAAATATGTCAGACCTGAAACATGCACCTATGGCCGCCGTCATGCGGGCGGCGGGTAGATGCCGTGCAGGACCTTGTCGAAATGATCCTCGATGACCATGGTGCAGGTGCACGACAGGGCGCGCAAGGCCTGCAAGTCCTTGATGATCATGACACCGCGCCCCGTCTCGATAATGCCGTCGCGGCGCAGACTTCCCAGCACGCGGCTGATGAAGGTCCGCCCTACGCCCAGCATGTCGGCCAGCTGGTCCTGCGTCATCCTGAATTCCGGCTCGCTGTTACGCGCCAGGCCCGCCAGGATCATCTTGGCGACGCGCTGGCGGATGGTGTGGACGGCGTTGCAGGCCGAGGTCTGGAAGACCTGCGCCAGCAGGCAGTCGGCATAGCGCGAGAACCAGTGGCGCAGGCTGATAGACTCCAGCTTCATCTGTTCCAGCGCCGAGGTCTTGATGCGCAGGAACGGACCGCCCAGCCGCACCACCGACGTTGCGTAGGCCGGCACGTTTCCGTTCGACACGATGCCGCCGATCGCGCCTTCGCGGCCGACAAAGGCGACATCGACCCCCTGCCCGTCCACCCCGGCGATACAGAAGGCGGCCAGCGCATTCCCGCACGGAAACCACGTGTCGGTGACGTCCTGGCCGGCGTGGGTCAGCACCGCGTGCGGCGGTAAATCCAGCGCCAGCATATGCGGTTGCAGGCGCTGCTTGTCTTCGTCGCGCAGTACGGACAGCAAGGCGTTTTGCCGCATCTGCTGCTGGGTTGGAGAGGTCATGGGCGCACCTTCAACAGTCCCTGGAAAAAATAACGTTCGGTATGTGCACTAGTGGACAGACACGGTTGCCGGGAAATGTTACCCGCGAACACAAGGCCTGCGCGTCCTGAAAAGCGGCGCGACACGGCTTTGTCGCGCCCTCCCGCATAAAGCGGCAATGTTTCCCGGGGTTTAGCCGGGATAAGACTCTATCATACAAGGCTCTCCATGACGCGCCCGGCCGGCACTGCAAACGTGCCGCTCCATGTCCTGATCGTCGACGACAATGTGTCCGCAGCCCAGACCACGGGGTGGATGGTCGAGCTCATGGGCTATACCTACGCCCTGGCCGACCGCGGCAGCACGGCCATCGCCAGCGCGGCCACGCTACCGCCCGACGTGGTCATCCTCGATATCGGCCTGCCGGGGACCAACGGCCTCGACATCTGCCGCGACATGAAGATCATGCCGGGCCTTGCCGGCACGGTCTTTATCGCCCATTCCGGCTATGGCGACGCCCGGACGCGGGCGCTGGCCGCCGAGGCCGGTTTCGCGCACTTCCTGCTGAAGCCGTTCGAGGCCCTGACGCTGGAGACGCTTCTGGCGGAGGCCGCCGAACGCAAGGCGTCACGCCTTAAGTGACGTGGCCTGAGCCGGGTGTGGGCCGCACGCCGCACTGGCCGGTTAATGCTTACCGACATCTTTACATGTGAAAGATGTTTTGTTGACAGCGCCGTAAATCCATACCTATCATCAGACAATTGGACAGCCTTTCGCTGTACCATTAAGCCGGGAAATGACACCGGTGTCAAAAAGGGAAGTGAAAACATGAAACCAGTATATCTCGCTACCTGTTCGATATTATTGCTGCTGACCGCGTGCGGCGGCGGCGGTTCGGGGTCGTCCTCGTCCAGTTCGGGCAGCAGTTCCTCGTCCTCGACCGGCCTGACGGCCGCCCAGCTCAACAACTGGGGTGGCGCCAACCCGTCCGGGAACTTCATCCCGGCCAAGAACGATACGGCCGCCTATAACGACACCCGCCTGCAGATCACCTTCGACGCGCCCCCTACCCTTGGGACGACCGGCCTGATCAAGGTCTACAAGTCCGACGGCACCCTGGTCGACACGATCGACGTCAGCGCGACGGTCGTCAACGCCGGCGGCGAAACCCAGACCACCTTTGCCAGGACCAACACCGAAATCGACAAGATCGGCAACAATGTCCCGGGCCTGACGCAGTGGCGCTTTACCTATTACCGCCCGGTCACCATCACGGGCAACAAGGCGGTCATCAAGCTGCACGACAACGTGCTCGACTTCGCCACCAGCTATTACGTAACCATGGACAACGGCGTGCTGAACGGCACGGTCGGCGGCACCGCTTTTACCGGCTTCAGCGCCGCGACCGACTGGACCTTCACGACGAAGAAGGCGCCGACCAATGTCAATGTCATTGTCGACGACGACGGCCCCGCCGACTTCCGCAGCGTCCAGGGCGCGCTGAACTGGGAAATGTGGAACGGCTGCACCACCTGCGGCTACGCCAACACCGCCAAGACGATCACCATCAAGAACGGCACCTATGACGAACAGCTGTTCCTGCGCAATGTCAGCAATCTCAGCCTGGTCGGCGAAAGCCGCGACGGCGTGATCGTGCAGACCAACAATTTCGAAGCCTTCAACTCCGGCACCGGCGGCAGCAAGACGGCAGCGGCCACGACCCTGACCAATATCGGCGGCAACGCGGCCCTGGGCAACCGCCGCGCGCTGGGCGGCGGGCGGCCGGTCCTGCTGATCGAAGGCGGCGACATGGTGACGCTGACCAACTTCACGCTGAAGAATACCCACGTGAAGGACGCCAACACCAACGGCCAGGCCGAGACCATCTACTTCAACTCGGCCACCCTCACCGGCTCGCGCCTGGTGGCGACCAACATGAACTTCCTCAGCACCCAGGACACCATCCAGGTCAAGGGCTGGGTGTGGATCTACAATTCTTTGATCTCGGGCGATGTCGACTTCATCTGGGGCTCGCCGTTCGCCGTGGCGCTCGAAAACGACGAACTGCATACCGTCGTCGACACCAGCGCGCCGACCTCGGGCGGCTTCGTCTTCCAGGCGCGGTCGGCCAAGGGTTTCCCGGGCTTCGTCGTCCTGAACTCGTCGCTGACGGCGGACGCCGCCGTGCCGGCGGGCTCGACCTACCTGGCGCGCTCGTCCGGCGTCACCCAGGCCGGCGGCTACTGCACCACGCCGTTCACCAGCGGCAGCCTGGCCAACGGCAACATCTATTGCGACAACGTGGCCTATATCAACACCAAGATGGGGACGCACGTGGCGACGGCCGGCTGGTGGAACAATCCGCTGCCCAATCTGACGGCAACGGCGACCGAGGGCTGGCGCGAAAGCGGCAGCATGAATGCGGCCGGCGCAGCCCTGAGCATGAGCGGCCGCAACACCGCCATCTCGTCGAGTACGGCCGACCTGAGCGGCCTGAATTCGCGCGCCAAGATCTTCGCCAGCTGGAACAACAATGCCGGCTGGACGCCCGCGCCGTAACTTCGGCGCCGACGCGCAAACCCCAAGGCCTGGAGGTTCGCCTCCAGGTCTTTTTTATGCCGGAACGTAGATGAGCCCCATGGTCTCGTCGTCGATCCGCTCGCTCGACACCAGCCGCAGCGGCGGCCGGGCGTCGTGAAAGAACGGTTTGCCCTGGCCGAGCACGAAGGGCCGCATGACCAGATGGTACTCGTCGATCAGCCCGGCGCTTGTCAGCAGGCCTGCGACCTGTGGTCCCGACACGCTGATCGTGCCGTCGGTGCGGTCCTTGAGCGCGCGGACCCGGGCTTCGATATCGCCGGCGACCAGGGTGGCGTTGGGGCCGACGCTGCCGAGCGTCCCCGACACGACCCATTTCGGCAGCCGGCGCCAGGCTTCGGCGAATTCACGCAAGGGTTCGTCCCAGGCCGGATCGTCGATGTCCCAGTAGCGCATGACCTCGTACATGCGCCGGCCGTAGATGGTGGCGGCCTGGCCGGCGACCGCGTCGATCCAGTACTGGAAAAGCTTCGGGCCGGGCCTCGGCATCACCAGATTGCCGCCGGCATCGTCGACATAGCCGTCGAGCGACACATTCATTGCCAGTATAAGCTTGCCCATGACGGTCTCCGCTATCGCATGCCAAGGCTAACACCGGCAGCGCAATGCGTCATCCAGCTATTCGGGCAGTTCGCCTTCGGCGTCCGCCGCCAGCCGTACGCGGTAGACGCCCTTCAGCCCTTCAGGCGACACCGGCTTGCCCTTGCGCAGGACGTCGACGCGGCCCTGGCGCGCCAGGCCGATGATGACGCCCCTGATTTTCGGCAGTTCGCGCTGCCAGTTTTCGGCATCCAGCGTCTTGGCGAGGTCGTTGGGGCTTATGGACTCCTTGTCTCGCAATTGCGATAAGAGCGCCAACAGAGTCTCTTCGACCTGCGATGACATGAGTAACCTCCGGAGTAACGTGATGGCCGATGAACAAAAGCGCCAGCTGATCAGCGACGGCGAATTCGCCGGCTGGGTCGTGTCCGAACCCGCCGAAAACTTCAACGGCCTTGTCGGCCCCTACTACTACCGCCAGGACGCGGCTGGAAAGGTCGAAGTGGCGTTCAAGGCCGAAAAACGCCACCTCAACGGCGGCGGCACGGTCCACGGCGGCTGTTTGCTGACCCTGGCGGACACGTCGCTGTTCATCTTCGCCCTGCCCCACCTCGAAGGCGGCGGCGCGGTGACCGTCCAGCTCGATTCGCAGTTCCAGCAGCCGGGGCGGCTGGACGACATCATCATCGCCACGGGCGAGATCACCCGCGCCGGCAAGACGCTGGTCTTCGGCCGCGGCGAGCTGAAGTGCAAGGATCGCCTGCTGATGAGCTTTACAGGCATCCTGGCGCGCAAATCGCCCCAGGGCAGCCGCGACGGGTAGGCTTAAGGGCTATTCACAGATTTCACAGATTATTCAGCGCCTTACCGTCCCCTTTCGCGCCAACCGCCAAAGAGGCCCTACGCGCGAAGCGCAATATCCGTATTTGTAGCCAGCTCAGAATCCAGCCGATAACACTCTGAAAAATCTGTGAAATCTGTGCAATCTGTGCAATCTGTGGATCACTTAAGACCCGCGGACACACGCACCAATACCTACAACCCATACACCGCGTTTGGCAGCGCACCGACGACGGCAGCCGACAGGCAGGTCGCCAGGAAGCCCGCGAACAGCGCCTTCCAGATCAGGCTCAGGATTTCCGGCCGGCGCGATGGCATAAGCGCGCTGAAGCCCGCCACCGAAATGCCGACCGAGCCGATATTGGCGAAGCCGCAGGTCGCATAGGTCAGGATAATACGCGTGCGCGGCGTCATCTCGGCCACCGGAATCGCCGCCAGCTTCAGGAAGGCGACGAACTCAGTCAGCACCATCTTGACGCCCAGGATCCAGCCGCCCGTCTGCGCTTCCTGCCACGGAATGCCGATCAGCCAGGCCAGCGGAGTGAAAAGGAAGCCGAGAATCCGCTCGATCGTCAGGGGCTGACCGCCGACGACGAAGCCCCCGATGCACATATTGACCAGAGCCACCAGCGACACCATGACGACCAGGATGGCGGCGATGTTCATGACGACCATCATGCCGTCGGCCGTGCCCTTGGAAATGGCGTCGATGGCGCTGTTGTATTTCAGCGTGCTGGAATAATCGACCTTCTCGTGCTGGCGCTCGGCCAGCTCCGGCACCATGATCCGCGCCAGCAGGACGCCTGCCGGCGCCGACACGATGGCCGCCGCCAGGATATGGCCGGCCGCGTTCGGCAGCACATCGTGCAGGATCAGCACATAGGCCACCATGGTCGAGCCGGCGACATTGGCCATGCCGACCACCATCATGATGAACAGTTCCGACCGCGTCAGCTTGTCGAGATAGGCGCGGATGATGATCAGGCTTTCGACATTGCCGACGAAGATATTCGACGCCACGCCGAGCGCTGAGGCGCCGCCCAGCCCGATGGCGCGTTCGAAGATGACGCCGAAGAAGCGGATGATGAGTTTGAGAATGCCTACGTGCCACAGCAGCGCGGAAAGCGCCGCGATCACCAGGATCAGCGGCAGGACGCGCAGCGCGAAGACGAACAGGGCGCCCTGGTTCACCACCGCATAGGGCTGGTCGCCCCCGCCCATATAGCCGAAGACGAACTGCATGCCGTGGCTGGTGGCGTCCGACAGAGCCTGCATGCCGTTGCCGATGCCGTTGAGCACCACATGCGACTGCGGGAATGCGAACAGGATCAGGATCAGCACGACCTGGGTGGCGACGGCGCCTATGGCCAGGAAGACGGGAAACCGCTTCTTGTTCTCCGACAACAGCCAGCAGGCCGCCAGGATGACGGCGATGCCCAGCAGGCTTTGCAGGTTTTCCGGACCATAGTGGAAGTTCATGTACGCGCCCCGTTTTTGACCGGCGCCACTATCCGTAGCAGCTGAAACCAATGCAAGGCTTAATTTACCGGGACATGCGAAAGGGACAGAAGTGTTGCCCCGTTCGCCTCACCCGCGCCCAATTTTGACGCCATGCGGTGAATGGGAGATTGCTTGTGACAAGCGCGACATCCCGAACTAGAGTACCTGTTTGAGTCTATTGCGAGTCCGCTCGCGCCGGCCCCTTGAAGAAGACACCATGACAGCCGCCACCGATGTCACCGCCCGGCACCTGCTCGTCGTCGACGACGACGACCGCATCCGCACCCTGCTCAAGGAATTCCTGTCGCGTCAGGGCTTCCGCGTCACGGCCGCGGCCCATGCCGACGCCGCCAAGCGCATGCTGCAGCTGCTCGACTTCGACCTGTTGATCCTCGACGTCATGATGCCGGGTGAAGACGGCTTCTCGCTGTCGAAATGGGTGCGCAGCAATTCCAACGTGCCGATCATGATCCTGACGGCGCGCGGCCTGGCCGACGACCGCATCATGGGCCTGACCATCGGCGCCGACGACTACCTGTCGAAGCCCTTCGAGCCGCAGGAACTGCTGCTGCGCGTCGAAGCGATCCTGCGCCGGACGGGCACCAAACCCGCCCTGCCCAAGGCCATCGCCATGGGCAACTTCTCGTTCGACCTCGAACGCGGCGAGCTGACCAAGTCCGGCGCGCCTGTGCGCCTGACCGAGGCTGAGGCCCAGTTGCTGAAATACCTGGCGGAGCGCGCCAACATCCCCGTCGACCGCATGGACCTGGCCAAGGACAGCGTCGACACGACCGGCCGCGCCGTCGACGTCCAGGTCACGCGCCTGCGCCGCAAGATCGAGACGGACCCGAAGAACCCGCGTTACCTGCAAACCGTGCGCGGCAAGGGCTATATGCTGGCGCCCGACTGATGGGTCTGAAACTGCCACGGCTGAAATTCTGGCCGGCCATTATCCAGCGCCGCCTGCCGCGCTCGCTGATGGGCCGTGTCCTGCTGATCATCGTGGCTCCCATCGTGATCATGCAGCTTATCGTCACCTGGGTCTTCTTCGACATGCACTGGGAGACGGTGACCGCCAAGCTGTCGGAAGGCATGGCCGGCGATGTGGCCTGGGCGGTCAGCACCTACGAGACCGATCCCTCCGACGCCAATCTCGAGCGCATCACCGAACAGGCCAAGCCGATGGGGCTGACGATTTCGCTGCTCAAGGGCGTCGACCTGCCGGAAAACCGCCGCCCATCCCTGTTCGTGCCGCTCGACCGGGCACTCAACCACGCGCTCGACAACGCGCTGGACGAGCCCTACTGGTTCGACACCACGCGCTATCCCGGCTTTCTCGATATCCGCGTCAAGGTCAGGCAGGGCCTGCTGCGCATCTTCGTGCCGAAGGACCGGGGCTTTGTCACGACCGGCCACATCTTCTTCTTCTGGATCATCATCGCGACCGCGGTCCTGACGACCATCGCCATGCTGTTCATCCGCAACCAGGTCCGCGCCATCGAGCGGCTGGCCGATGCCGCCGAACGCTTCGGCCGCGGCGAGGACGATCCCGGCTTCAAGCCCTATGGCGCGACCGAGGTTCGGGCCGCGGCCCGCGCTTTCCTTGAGATGAAGTCTCGCATCCAGCGCCAGATCGAGCAGCGCACCACCCTGCTCGCCTCCGTCAGCCACGACCTGCGCACGCCCCTGACACGGCTGAAGCTCGAGCTGGCCATGGCGGCGCAGGATACCGCCACCGAGCGCATGAAGCAGGACGTGTCGGAAATGGCCTATATGATCGACGAATACCTGGCCTTCGCGCGCGGCGAGGCCGGTGAGGATACCGACACGGTCTTCGTCGGCGACCTGATCGAGTCCTTACGCGAAGGCACGGCCCGCACGGGGCATACGCTGGCGGTCGAGCTGCCGTCCGAGACGATCAGTGTGCGCGTGCGCCGGCTGTCGATCGAGCGGGCCATGACCAACCTGATCATGAACGGCTTTCACTACGGCAAGACGGTGCGGCTGAGCGCAGTGATCGTCGGCCGCGAGGTCAATCTCAATATCGACGATGACGGTCCGGGCATCGCGCCGGAAAAGCGCGAGGAGGCCTTCAAGCCGTTCTCGCGGCTGGATGAGGCGCGCAACCAGAACATCAAGGGCGTGGGCCTGGGCCTGGCGATCGCCCGCGACATCGTGCGCGGGCACGGGGGAAACCTGACGCTGGACCAGAGCCCGATGGGGGGACTGAGAGCGACGATTACCCTGCCGGTGGAACAGGTCGATTCTTGAATTTAGGAATCGTTTTCTATTCGAGAATTTGCAAATAATCAGAACCTCCCCCGAATCAGGGAAGGCTCGGGACCTTCTCTACCCCAGCTCTTTCGCGCGCTGATGCGCGGCCTGGACGGCCGCCAGGACCAGCTCGTCCAGCCCCTCGCCCGGCTTGCACAGGACCTTCAAAGCCGCCTCGGTCGTGCCGCCCGGCGACGCCACCTTGCGGATCAGTTCATCCGGCTCCTCGCCCGTGGCATCCAGCAACCGTGCCGCCGACACCAGCGTCCCGCGCGCCAGGTCGCGCGCATGGCTCGATGACAGCCCCGCTTCCTTGCCGGCCTTTTCAAGCGCGCGCACGAAGGCATAGACATAGGCCGGGCCCGAGCCCGACACCGCCGTCGCCGAATCCACCTGGTCCTCGCTCTTCAGCAGGACCGTCGCCGCCATCGGTTCGAACAGGCCGCGCGCCGCGGCCAACGCTTCCGGTTTGTCGGAATAGATCGACGCCACGCCACGGCCCGTGGCTACGCCCGTCGTCGGCATGACACGCGCCACCGCATGGCCGCTGAACCCCTGGCTCAGCACCCTGGCCTGCACGCCCGCCATCACCGACACGATGACCGTGTCGGGCGACAGGTTGCCGTTGAGGATCTGCGCCACGGCATGCCAGCCCTGCGGCTTGACCGCCAGGATGACCGTCTTCGCCTTGTGCCATTCGTCGGGTTGCGGATTGAGCTGCGCCCCGTCCCTGGCCCAGTCCTGGGCGGTCTCGCCCGGCATCAGGTCCAGGATCATCAGGTCGGACGGCAGGACATGGCCGCGAATGCGGAAGCCCTTGAGCATGGATGAACCCAGGGCGCCGGCGCCGATGAGCAGGATCGGCTTGGGCAGGACGGCTTCGGACACTTAGGCTTCTCCGCGGGTCTCGAACAGGCAGGCCGCGAAGGCGTCCTGCGCTGAAATCGCGCCCTTGAACCAGAAGTCGAAGGCCGGAAAGAACCGGTCAACCGCTTCTGCGGCGCTGTTGATCATATGGGCGGACGACGCCACGGAGCCGCGGTCCTGCGGCATGACGGCGACCGTGTGACGAAAGACGATGTCATAGCCGCCGTCGCGGACCTCGACATCGCGAAAGACTTCGAAGTGGCCGAACCAGACGTGCTGGTTGACCACGGCCAGCAGCTCGTAGAGCCCCGGCAGGCGGTCCTTGGTCAGGGTCATGCCCGTGCCCTGCTCGACGTTAAGCGCGCAGCACAGCTGAAGGCATTCGCCTTCGGGCCGCCAGGAAAACCACATTTCGTAAGTGCGCCAGTCGCCCGACAGGGCGAAACCGAGGTCGCCCTCGGGCGTGCGTTCGAATTCAAGGCCTTCTTCGGTCAGGATCGATTCCACCATGTCGAGCGGGTCGAAGGTGGCATCGCTGTCGTAAACCTCAGAGGTGTTCATATAAAATCTCTTATTTCAAATCCCGGCCGCCGGGTCTGCCGGCTTCGTCCTTGCCGCCTTCGCGCTCTTCAGCGCGGCGACGTCCTCACGCAATGCGGCGATTTCCGCCTTCAGCGCATCGATTTCGTCGCGGCGCACAAGATCCATGTCGGCCACGAAGCGGTCGGCCTGGCTGCGCATCGCCGCCTTGGCTTCTTCGCCCGCCGCCTGCGCCAGGCTCATCGCCGAGGAGGTGAGCTTTGCCATCTCGTCGAGGAAAGGGTTCTGGCTTTGCATGGGAATAAGGTCCTCAAACTAAGGGCGTGACGCGATATCTGTCATCAATATAGGCGATATCGCGCCCGCAACAAAGTTTTTCCATGATTCTCGTAAATCCTGCCGCTGTTTTGTCGCGACGAAGCAGATTGAAGTTGATAAATGAGCGCGACGCCCATGGGGAGACATGCCAATCATGACGCTGCGCCTGCCTGATATCGATCCGGTTCTGATCCACCTGGGCCCCGTCGCCATCCGCTGGTACGCTCTCGCCTATGTCGCCGGGATCGTGCTCGGCTGGCTCTATGCCGGACGCCTTCTTAAGCGCGCCGACCTGTGGCCCGACCACAAGCCGCCGCTGAGCGCCGACCAGCTCGACGACCTGATCCTGTGGCTGACCGGCGGCGTGATCCTGGGCGGCCGCATCGGCTATATCCTGGCCTATGACGCCTCGATCATCTGGCACCATCCGCTCGACGTGTTCAAGGTCTGGGAAGGCGGCATGTCATTCCACGGAGGCTTCACCGGCGTGCTGCTGGCGGCGGTCCTGTGGTGCCGCAGGAACAATTTCGGCTTCAGGCAGGCCCTGAGCCTGGGCGACCTGCTGGCCACCGTCGCGCCGATGGGCCTGCTGTTCGGACGCCTGGCCAACTTCGTCAATGGCGAGCTGTGGGGCCGGGCAACCAGCCTGCCGTGGGGCATGGTCTTCTGCAACAAGTACATCAAGGATCAGTACCACGGCGTATGCCCGGCGAATTTCAACGGCACGACATGGGTCGATATTCCCCGCCACCCCAGCCAGCTCTACGAAGCCTTCGGCGAAGGCCTGCTGATGCTGGCCCTGCTGTGGTTCCTCGGCCAGCGCCTGCACAAGCTGCAGCGCCCCGGCCTGATCATGGGCATCTTCATTACCGGCTACGGCATTATCCGTATCCTGGTCGAAACCGTGCGCAATCCCGACGAACAGATGTGGGGCTTCTTCAAGAATGTCGTCACCATGGGGCAGTTGCTGTCCCTGCCGATGGTGATCGGCGGCGCCTGGCTGATCTGGCGCGCGCTGAAGCCCGACGCCCTGCCGCCCGCGCCCGCCGTGCCGGAACCGGCCAATACCAAGACGCCCGCGGCTTGATTGGGGGCGGCCTGACTTGCGCCTGCGCGAACGACTGATCGAGCAGATCGTGCTCGAAGGCCCGATGAGCGTGGCCGACTATGTGTCGCGCTGCCTGCTCGATCCGATCGACGGCTATTACACCAAGCATGTCGCGTTCGGCGAAACCGGCGACTTCATCACCGCGCCCATGGTGTCGCAGGCCTTCGGCGAAATGATCGGCGTCTGGGCGGCGGAGACCTGGACCGCCATGGGCCGGCCCGCGCCGTTCCGCCTGGCCGAGATCGGCCCGGGCGACGGCACGTTGATGAGCGATATCCTGCGCGTGGTGGCACGCGTGCCGGGGATGCGCATGGCGATGCAGCTTGTGCTGATCGAGCCTTCGCCCGCCTTGCGGACCATCCAGGCCGCCCGCTTCCCCGACGCGCGTTTCGCAACGGCCCTGGACGATGGTGACGCCCCGCTGATCGTCATCGGCAACGAGGTCCTGGATTGCCTGCCGGCCAATCAATATGTGCGCGGCGAGACCGGGTGGCACGAATGCCTGGTGGGGCTTTCGGAGGGCAAGCTGGCCTTCGGCCTCAGCGCCGAGGTGGCGGAGCATCTGGCGCCCCTGCCCGGCCAGCTCGGCGACTTCCGCGAATACAGCCCCGCCCAGCGCCGATTTGCCGCCATGCTGGCCGCGCATATAAAGACAAACGGCGGCGCGGCCCTGCTGATCGACTATGGCCGCGACGTGCCGGGCCCGGGCAACACGCTTCAGGCGCTCCACCGCCACCGGAAGTACGATCCGCTCGATGCCCCCGGCGAACACGACCTGACGCAATGGGCCGATTTTCCGGCGGTGGCGGATGCCGCCCGCGCCGAGGGCGTCGCCGTCAGCCGCATAGCCACACAGGCGGAATTCCTGAAAGCCATGGGCATCGACGCCCGTTTTGCCGACCTGGCCGCCAGGCACCCCGACAAGGCCGAAAAGCTGCAACGCCAGTACCACCGCCTGATGGACAGCGACGAAATGGGCGCGCTTTTCAAGGTCGTCGCCTTCACGTCCGACGGCGTGCCGATGATCGGGCTTGAAGCGGACACAACAGCGGATTAGACCGCAGGAAGATACCCCTCCACCGCTTCGCGGTGAGCGCAGCCGACGTATAGCGTCGGCAAGCGCAAGTCCCCATCGATGATGGGGAGGAGCGTTCGCGCAGATTTCTCCTCCCTACGCGAAGCGTGGGGAGGGGGACCGCGAAGCGGTGGAGAGGTCCCTTTCCAGAGGCACCGACATGTCCCCCCTGCCCCCGCGCATTCTCCACCCGATGCTCGACCTGCCCACCATTCAGCACGGTTTTTTCACGCGCCAGGGCGGCGTGTCGCACTTCCCGTATGAAAGCCTGAATGTCGGCCTGGGCTCGAAAGACCAGCCGGAAGCGATCCGCGAAAACCGGCGCCGCGTGGCCGCTGCGTTCGATCAACCGGAAGAGCGCCTGCTCAGCCTCTACCAGATCCATTCCGCCACCGCGTTCGACGTCTCCGGCCCGTGGGAGACCGACACTCGGCCGGAGGCCGACGGCCTGGTCACCACCGTGCCCGGCCTGATCCTGTCGGCCCTGTCGGCCGACTGCGCGCCGCTTTTGTTCGCCGACCCGCAGGCCGGCGTCATCGGATCGTGCCACGCGGGCTGGAAGGGCGCGCTCTACGGCGTCATCGAAAACACGATCGCGCTGATGAAAACGAAGGGCGCATCCCCCGACCGCATCCGCTGCGTCGTCGGGCCCTGTATCGCCCAGGCCTCGTACGAGGTCGGCGCCGACTATGCCGAGACCTTCGCTACTGCCGATCCCGACAGCCCGGCCTTCTTTATCCCCGGCGCCAGCCCCGGCAAGCGCATGTTCGACCTGCCCGGCTATTGCCTGATGCGGCTGAAGCGCGCCGGCGTCGACCAGTGCGCCGCCACCGGCCACGACACCCGCGCCGATGCCCAGCTCTTCTTCTCCAACCGCCGCGCCTTCCTCAATGGCGAGCCGGACTATGGCCGCCTCATCGCCTGCATCATGTTGCGGCCATGACGCCCGCCGGCGTCGTCGAGGCGCAGCTAAACGCCTATAATGCGAAGGATATCGACGCCTTCATGCAATGCTGGGCGGACGATGCGCGCTTCTACGCCCATCCCGACACCCTGCTGTGCGAAGGCCACGCGGCTATCCGCGCCCGCCATGTCGAGCGCTTCGACGAACCCGACCTCCACGCCCGGCTGATCGACCGCCAGGCGATCGGCGAGACCGTCATCGACCGCGAGCGCGTCACCCGCACCTTTCCGCAGGGCCGGGGCGAAATCGACGTCGTCGCCATCTATGAGGTGAAGGACGGAAAGATTGCCCGCGCCTGGTTCATCAGCGGCCAGCCAGAGTTTCAAAATCGGCGATAATCGTCACATAATTTTACGGTTTTGCGACGAATTGGTCTTGTGGACACAGCAGCCCCTGCTAAAAGCCCGCGTGAAAACCGCACCCCCAATCGGCTCCATGTCCCCAAATAGGTCTCCCATGAAACTGCTTGCCGCCAACTCCAACCGGACCCTGGCCCAGGCCATCGGCGACTACCTGGACATTCCGCTGACCAAGGCGCGCGTGCAGCGCTTCCTCGACAACGAAATCTTCGTCACCATCGATGAAAACGTGCGCGGCGAAGACGTGTTCGTCATCCAGTCGACCAGCTATCCGGCCAACGACAACCTGATGGAACTGCTGATCTGCATCGACGCCCTGACCCGCGCTTCGGCCAAGCGCATCACCGCCGTCATCCCCTATTTCGGCTATGCCCGCCAGGACCGCAAGACCGGCGGCCGCACGCCGATCTCGGCCAAGCTGGTGGCCAACCTCGTTACCCGCGCCGGCGCCCACCGCGTCCTGACCATGGACCTGCACGCCGGCCAGATCCAGGGCTTCTTCGATATCCCGACCGACAACCTGGTCGCCATTCCGTTCATGGCCAAGGACATCAAGGCCAACTATCCCGATCCGCACGAACTGATGATCGTGTCGCCGGACGTCGGCGGCGTCGTGCGCGCCCGCGCGCTGGCCGACCGCCTCAATGTCGACCTGGCCATCGTCGACAAGCGCCGCCCGCGTCCGGGTGAATCCGAAGTCATGAACATCATCGGCGACGTCACCGGCCGCCGCTGCATCCTGTTCGACGATATCGTCGATTCCGCCGGCACCCTTTGCCACGCCGCCAAGGCCTTGATGGACCGCGGCGCCAAAGCGGTATCAGCCTATGTCAGCCACGGCGTCCTGTCGGGCCCGGCGCTCGGCCGCGTGGCGGACTCGGTGCTCAGCGAACTGGTCATCACGGATTCGATCGAAGCCACCGAAGCCATCCGCGCCAACGCCAAGATCCGCATTGTCGGCGTGGCGCCGCTGATCGGCGAAGCCATCCGCCGCATCGCCAACGAAGAGTCGGTCTCCAAGCTGTTTGATTAAGCGATCAAGTCTTTTTGATCCCGCGCGTTCACTTCATTGATTGACGCCTTTCCGGCGTTTACCTAATCGATTCCCTTATCCGGAGCCGGGACGCTGCCGGGCTACGAAAGTGCCTTATTTTCGGCGTTTTCGTAGGGCTTCCCTGTGGGCAGCAAATCGTCCCCACAAGAGACGTATCCAAAATAACGCCGGCCATTGTCGCCGCGCCTTTACAATTCATGCCCATAACGGGCACAAATCCACATCCCGATCCTTTCGCTTCCAAGGAGTTGCGTATGAAGTTGTCAGTTTCCAAGGGGCATGCCTACAGGTTCATGGCGTGCAGCCTTTTTGCCCTTGGTTTGACGCTGGCCGGCTGCGCCACCGACGCGCCGCCGCCCGCACCGCCCCCTCCGCCGCCGCCCGCGCCCGCCGGTCCTCCGGTCGCGCTCAGCTCTCAGATCTCGGACGCCGCCGCGACCTACGTCGCCTATGTCGAACAGGCCCGCAAGCTGCCGGCCAACTTCGCCGACGGCGCTTCGGTCCAGGCCGAGCTCCAGACCGGTGAATCGTATGAGCCGACCCAGCTGGCGCGCGGCGCCGTCGCCTATGGCGCCATCGTCGCCATGCAGGAGCCGTCCTTCCGCAGCGCCCTTCGCGCCTACGCCGCCGATCCGGCGACGCGCGCCGACATGGTCCAGAAGCTGCTGAGCAACCCCAGCTACGCCGCCGGCCTGCCGTCGGCCAATATCGCCGCCCGCCGCGTCATCCTGGCCCTGTCGACCGACGGACAGTCGATCTACAAGGCCGGCGCCGCGGTCAAGCAATCGGCCTACGACATCCAGCGTCAGGCCTGGTCCAAGGAATTCATCAACGGCCGCGACGAGCGCCTGGCCTTGGCCAAGCAGAACTCGGTCACGCTGAAAAGCGTCGAATCGGACCAGAGCGCCAAGCTGCTGGCCGCCGCCCTGACCGGTGAGGGCCTCGTGACGCGCGCCCGCACGGGTGAAGCCACCGGCGACGCCGCGGTCGGCGGCAGCCCCCTGCCCGCCGGCACCAATGCCAGCACCACGGCGCCTTCGACCGATCCGGCGCCCGCCGCCGCTTCGGCAAATCCGGCCGCTGCCCAGGTCGACGATCCCAACGCCAATTTCGGCCGTCCGGACCTGTTCGACCAGCCCTATACCCAGACGGTCAACCGCGCGCTGACCATCGCGGCCGTCGCCATCCTGGGCGAAGGTGGCGACAACAACGCGCCGAACCTGGTGGCCCTGCTCGACGAAGGCGACGGCGCCAAGTGCCTGAGCATGAGCAAACTGAACCTCTATCAGTGCCTGGCCGTGGCCAAGCCGCACTATGAGGACGTCTTCTGCCTGGGCCAGCACGTGCTGATGGATACCGGCCAGTGCCTGGGCAAGATGTCGAGCAATGCGCTCAGCTTCGATCCCGTCCGCAAGATCGGCTTCAACGACGACGGCTCGATCGCCCACGCCGACGCCCAGCCCTACCTGCAGCCCGAGCCCACGGTGAAGTGCCGGAAGGGCAAGAAGTGCAAGGCCGCGCCGTCCGGTGCCAAGGCCGCGACCACCAAGTCCGCCACGACCAAGAGCACGTCGAAAAAGAAGAAAAAGGGCTGATCTTCCCTTTGATTTCGATAAATACGCCGGGGTTGCCCCCCGGCGTATTTTTTATTGGGAATTGGCGCTTGCAGGCGGTTGCGTCCCTGAACGGAGTCGTGTATGTCCCGCGCTCTTGAAATTTTCGCGCTGCGCCCAAGCGGCCGCGGCGCTGTTTTCTGTTTGAGGATGAAGGCTCATGGCCGAGATTGTTCTGGACGTCGAAGTGCGTGAACGCACCGGTACCGGCGGCGCCCGCGAAGTTCGCAATGCCGGCAAGCTGCCGGGTATCCTGTACGGTGGCAACCTGGGCCCCGTGCCGATCGCCGTCAGCCTGAATGAATTCAAGAAGGCCCTGTACACGGGCAAGCTGGCTGGCCACCTGGTCACGCTGAAGCACGGCACCGAAACCCAGAAGGTCATCGCCAAGGCGATCGACTTCCACCCGGTCACCGACGTGCCCGTGCACTTCGACCTGCTGCGCGTCGACGAGCATGCCAAGATCCGCATCGCGGTTCCCGTGCACTTCAAGAACCACGAAGCCTCGCCCGGCCTGAAGAAGGGCGGCGCGCTCAACGTTTCGATCCACGAGCTGGAAATCCTGGTTCCCGCCGATCACATTCCGGAAGACATCATCATCGACCTGACCGGCTATGAAATCGGCCAGAGCGTCCACATTTCGGACCTCAAGCTGCCGTCGGACGTCGCTCCCGTTCTCAAGGGCGAAGTCGTCGTCGCTTCGGTCCGCTCGTCGGGCGCCAGCCAGTCGGAAGACGCCGCCGCGGCTTCGGAAGGCTAAGGCCACGGAGAGGCCCTTTTCGCCTCTTCACAGATTACACGATAAAAAGACTCGTCCTCTGGATGGGTCTTTTTTATTAGGTCACGGGTCAACTTTCGCCGGAGCGCTTCATGCACCTCATCGTCGGCCTCGGCAATCCCGGGGCGCAATACGCGAAAAACCGGCATAATATCGGCTTCATGATGGTCGACGCCCTGATCGCGTCGGGCAGCTTCGGCCCTGAAAAAAAGGCCTTCGACGGCTTCGTCTCCGAAGGCCTGATCGACACGCCCAAGGGCAAGGAAAAGGTCCTGGCGCTGAAGCCCCAGACCTATATGAACAATTCGGGGCTTAGCGTCGCCAAGGCCCTGCAATTCTACAAGCTCAAGCCCGAACAGATCACCGTCTTCCACGACGAACTGGACCTGGCGCCCGGCCGCCTGCGCATGAAGATGGGCGGCGGTCATGCCGGCCATAACGGCCTGCGCTCGATCATGGCGCATATCGGTCCGAACTTCATGCGCGGCCGGATGGGAATCGGCCACCCGGGCGCCAAGGAACTGGTGCTGACCTGGGTATTGGCCGACTTCGCGAAAAGCGATCAAACCTGGGTCGAATCCCTCGACGACGCTTGCGTTCGCGCCCTTCCCATGCTCTTTTCCGGCGCGCCGGACGCGGCAGACCGCTACCAGGCGGAAGTCATGCGCCTGGCCCCCGCCCCCAAGTTCGATGCGCGCCAGCTGGCTGCGCAAAAGCCGCAGTAATGTTACTTTTTATGGTAACGAAAGGCCTAAGTGTGAAAGTCGGGATTGATTTTGGTCGCTATTTCGCCCCATTGTCGTGCGAGCGCATAAGCGTTCGGGGTAATTTCAGGGCTTAATCAGTGGCACACGGGACTCTGTCAGACGAAAGACGGACAGACAACGGCGCGCAGCCCTTACCGGCGCAGCGCAAGGTCGTTTTGGCGACCCATGGGTCGTTGGGGGATCTGCATCCCTTCATCGCGCTGGGCCGCGCCCTGGCCGACAAGGGCTGCGAAGTCAGCCTCGCCTCGCACCCCGACTACCGCCCCAAGGTCGAAACCGCGGGCCTTAACTTTATTCCCTACGGCATCAGCCGCGACGACTATGTCCAGACCCTGCGCCTGCGCCCGGCCGAGATCGTCAAGCGCATCTCGTCGGACCACGGCTTCCTGATCCGCCGCCTGATCGCCCCCTATCTGGAACGGTCGATTCGCGACATCCAGGCCGCCGTCAGCGACTGCGACATCGTACTGGGCTCACCCTTCGCCTACGGCGCCCATATCGCCGCCAGCCTGGCCGGCAAGCCCTTCACCACCGTGGCGTTACAGCCGACCGTCATGATGTCGCGCTACGACCCGCCCAAGATCAAGCAGGCCCCCTTCATCCTGTCACCGCAATCGAAACTGGCCGCCGCCTACAATCGATTGATCATGAAGACCGGCGAAAAGTTCATGGCCGCCAGCCATATCGAGGTCATGGCCATCTATCGCCGCTATGGTCTGAACCCGACGATCGGCCTGGGCGGGATCGTTTCGGACCACCAGACGATCGCCTTCTATTCCAAGGTCCTGCAGGACCTGCAACCGGACTTCCCGGCCAATACCGAAATCGTCGGTTTCCCCTTCCACGACAGCGAGTCCGGCACGACGCCGACCCTGCCGGCCAAGCTTCAAACCTTCCTCGACACCGGTCCCGCGCCGCTGGTCTTCAGCCTGGGCACCTGGGTCGTCTATGGCGGCGAAGTCTTCTATCGCCGTGCCGTCGATGTCGCCAAGGCGCTGGGCGAGCGCTGCGTCATCCTGGTCGGTGGTGAAAGCCCGCTGCTCAACGAGGATTTCGGGCCGGACGTCTGCGTCGTCGCCTATGCACCGCACTCCCTGCTCTTCCCGCGCTGCAAGGCCGTGATCCACCACGGCGGCATCGGCTCGACCGCCCAGGCCCTGCGTTCAGGCCGCCCGCAGCTCGTCACGCCGGTGTTCGGCGACCAGTTCGACAATGCCTTCCGCATCGCCAAGTCGGGCGCCAGCCTGACGCTGAACTACGACAAGTGGCGCAAGAGCGCCGCCGTCCGCCAGATCCGCGACCTGCTGGCCAATCCGGCGATCGCCGCCCAGGCCGCAGCCTGCGCCGTGATGATCGCGGCCGAAGACGGTGCCCGCCGCGCCGCCGACGTGGTGCTGAATTCCATATAAGTCGCTGGTGATTGGCGCCGAAATGCTCTAGGGAAGCGGCCATATTCGTTTCCCGAGACCCATAATGGCCCTTAAAGTCGCTATCGTCGGGCTGCCGAACGTCGGCAAGTCGACCCTGTTCAACGCCCTGACCCAGACGGCCGCCGCCCAGGCCGCCAACTATCCCTTCTGCACCATCGAGCCCAATACCGGCGATGTCGCGGTGCCCGAGCCGCGCCTGAACGTGCTGGCCGAAATCGCAGGCTCGAAGGAAATCATCCCGGCGCGCATCAACTTCGTCGATATCGCCGGCCTGGTGCGCGGCGCGTCGAAGGGCGAAGGCCTGGGCAACCAGTTCCTGGCCAATATCCGCGACTGCGACGCCATCACCTATGTGGCGCGCTGCTTCGTCGACACCGACATCACGCACGTCGAAGGCCGCATCGATCCGATCAGCGACCTCGAGATCATCGAAACCGAACTGATGCTGGCCGACCTCGAAAGCCTCGAAAAGCGCCTGCCGCAGCTGGAAAAGCGCGCCAAGACCGGCGGCGACAAGGAAGCGGCCATCACCGTGTCGCTGATCAATGCGGCGCTGGGTTACCTGCGCGAAGGCCGCCCCGCCCGCCTGGCCGTCGAAAACGGCAAGGTCAGCAAGGAAGACATGAAGGCCTGGGCCATGCTCCAGTTGCTGACCTCCAAGCCCGCCCTCTATGTATGCAACGTCGAGGAAGGCGCTGCCGACAAGGGCAACGACCTGTCGGCCAAGGTCGCCGAACGCGCAAAAGCCGACCACGCCAACAGCGTCGTCATCTCGGCGCAGATCGAATCCGAAATCGCCATGCTCGACGCCGAAGAGCGCCAGGAGTTCCTGGAAACGCTCGGCCTCGAAGAGCCGGGCCTGAACCGCCTGATCCGCGAGGCCTACAAGCTGCTCGGCCTTCAGTCCTACTTTACCGTGGGTCCGAAAGAAGCCCGCGCCTGGACGATCCCCGTCGGCTGTACGGCGCCCCAGGCCGCCGGCGTCATCCATACGGATTTCGAAAAGGGCTTCATCCGCGCCGAAACCATCGCCTATGCCGACTACGTGCAGTTCAAAGGCGAAGCCGGGGCGCGCGATGCGGGCAAGTTCCGCCAGGAAGGCAAGGAGTACGTCGTCAAGGACGGCGACGTCATGAACTTCCGCTTCAACGTGTAATTGACCGATCCCCTTCCACGCCGTAATCTGCTTACGGTCTGGAGGGGGAAATCCATGCACATACGCCTTATCGCGTTGACGGCTGCGGTCGTCATGGTTTCGGGATGCGACCGGCTGCCGGCACCGCCCGTACAGTCAGTTTCCGCGACCGCACCGACCTGGCCGAACCTCGACCATCGCCTGCCGACGACTTATCGCCATGCGACCGATCTCAATGAAGGCGAGACCGAGCGGCTGGCGGCGCATCCGGAATTGGCGGTGCGGTCCGGTCTGACGCTCAAGATTTTCCATAACGGCAAGCTGATTCGGACCCTGAAAGGGACGGATTGCGACAAGGATCCCGAGAACTGCGACGCCTTCACCTTCATCGGCGCGGTGGCGCTGATGTCGCCTGTAACGCACAGGATGGAGCCCTACGCCCAGGTCGCCGAAGGCTTTTACGAAGGGGCTGCCCGATACTTCATTCCGCTCGAAAGCGGCAAATCCGTCGATACGGATCACGAGGCCAGCGGCTCCCCCGACGGCCACTGGCTGGCTTCGGGCAGCGACGGCATCGACGACCAGGGCGAAACCCTGGGCAATCTGATGATCCGCGACATGGCGGCCAAGCACCCCGATATCATTTTCGATCCATCATGCATGCCCAACCAGTGGACGGGCCCGAACCAGTTCACCGCCCTGTGCGAACGCACCACCATCACCGGCGATCTGTGGTTCGAAGCCCAGGCCGCCCTGGACGCCAAGGGACAGTGGACGCTGACCACCACGCGGATCCTGGCCTATCAGCCCTTCGGCAAGACCAATACGCCGGTCGATCCGCACCAGGTTTATGTGGGAACGCCGTTCACGCCGTCCCCGCAATCCCCGCAGACCGGCGGATCAGACTGAGGCCGTCATGAACCTCCGCTTCAAGGTCCAGGTTGACCCACCTCGCTCCGGATCGTAACGTGGTTACGGTCTGGAGGGGGAAGTCCATGCATATACGCCTTATTGCGCTGATGGCCGCGGCCGTCGCGGTTTCGGGATGCGACCGGCTGGCCGTCGGGCATTCACAGCCGGCGGAAAACGCGTCTGTTTCCACTTCGGCCACGAATTCGTCGGCAGCCTGGCCCGATTACCAAAATGCGCTGCCCACCAATTATCGAACATCGTTTGCGGGCGGTAACCCGAAAGCCGAAGAGTTGGCGGCGTACCCGGAGCTGGCGAAGCGCGATGGCGCCAAGCTCAAGATTTTTCATAACGGCAAGCTGATTACGACTCTGACCAGTTGCGGGAAGATTGCGACGGCGGGCTGCCATAATTTCGCGTTCGTGGGCCCCGTTGCCCTGATCTCGCCGTCGACGCACAAGATGGAAGCCTACGCTCAAATCGTCGAGTTGCATGACGAGACCTACGGCTATTTCATTCCGCTGGAAAACGGCAAGCCCATCCGGACGAATGGTGAAGCCTCGGGCTCTCCGGACGGGCATTGGCTGGCTTCCGGCGGTGAAGGGGTCGACGAGTTGAACACCAACCAGAACTTGACGATCCGGGATATGACCGGCCAAAAGCCGGAGATCGTCTTCGAACCGTCCTGCATGCCCAATCAATGGACCGGCCCTGCGCAATTCACCGCCTTGTGCGAGACCCTGGATGATGCCGGAGAGGTAAAATTCGAAGCCCTGGCAGCGCTGGACGCCACAGGCCAATGGACTCTCGTTACCACGCGCATCCTGGCCTACTCGCCGGAGCAGAAGCCTGCCCCGGCGCCTGATGGGCACCGGGTCTTCAAAGGCAAGCCACGAGGCGCCGGCTGACCGCCGGCCCTGCCTTAGGCTGTCTCGGCCTCAAACACCGCGCCGCGCGATACGGCCTCCCAGTCCTTCAGGTCCTTGAGCACGGCTTCGGCGTGCGCCCGGATGCCGTCGAGCGAATCGTTGCCCAGCGCCAGGCGCAGCGGCGGATTGTCCGACACGATCGCCTGGAAGACGGCACGGGCGGCCTTTACGGGGTCGCCGGGCTGGGTGGCGTCCATGCCATGGGCGAAGGCGCGCGTCGGCCCGACGCTGTCGTCGTAGGCGTCGATAACCGGCATGTGACGGAGTGCGCCGCCGGCGGCGAAGTCGGTACGGAAGGCGCCGGGCTCGACGATCATCACCTTGATGCCAAAGCCCCTGACCTCGTCGGCCAGGGCTTCGCTCAGCCCTTCGAGGGCGAACTTGGTCGCCGAATAGGCCGAGAAACCGGCGAACGACAGTTGGCCGCCCATCGACGAGATATTGACGATCATTCCCGAACGCTGGGCGCGCATGACCGGCAGGACAGCCCGCGTCGTCTCGACCGCGCCGAACAGGTTGGTACGGAAGACCGCCTGCCATTCCTCGGCCGGCGTTTCTTCCAGCGCGCCGACAAGGCCGTAGCCCGCATTGTTGATCAGCACGTCGATCCGGCCGAAACGCCTTATCGCCGCTTCGACAGCGGACGCGATCATGTCGGGCCGGTCGACATCGACACTCAGCGGCAGCACGCGATCCGGCGCCTGCGCGGCCAGCGCCTGGAGCCGGTCCAGGCGGCGCGCGGTGGCGACGACGTTGTAGCCGAGACGCAAGGCTTCTTCGGCAAAGTGGCGGCCGAACCCCGCCGAGGCGCCGGTGATGAAAACTGTCCTGGTCATGATGGTCTCTCCTGTCCTTGAGAACGAGACCATGATGCCGCTGCTGGCATTGAATGAAAATCCGTTTCATTGCGCATGAATTATGCGATATGATTGCATAATGGATCGCAATCTCCTGCCGCACCTGCCCGTGATTTCCGCCGTGGCACGCCATGCCAGCTTTGCCCGCGCCGCTTCGGAATTGCAGATGAGCCCCTCCGCCGTAAGCCACGCCGTGCGCGTGGTCGAGACGCACCTGGGGCAGCCTATCTTCGTGCGGACCACGCGCAGCGTGCGCCTGACCGACGCCGGGCGCGACCTGCTGGACGCTGTCCTGCCGGGCTTGAGGTACCTGTCGGAAGTCTCCGAGCGTTTGCGCGCCGATCGTGGGCGCGTGACGGGCACCTTGCGGCTCAATGTACCGCGTGTCGCCCTGCCCCACCTGACGCCATTGCTGGTGCGCACGGCCGAAGCCCATCCGGAGTTGACGGTCGAGATCATTGCCGACGAAGCCCTGGCCGATATTGTCGGCCAGGGCTTCGACGCCGGCATCCGGCTCGGCAATATGATTGCCCAGGACATGGTGGCGGTGCGCCTGACGCCGCCGATGAAGGCCATCATGGTGGCGGCGCCCGCCTATATCGGGCGCAAAGGCCTGCCGCAGACCCTGGCCGATCTGCAAAAGCACGCCTGCATCGGCTATCGCCAGCTCGCGTCCGGCGGCATCTACGAATGGGACCTCGCTGACCGGGGCCATGACGTGTCGGTGCGCGTCTCAGGCCCGGTCCGCATCACCGACGGGCTCTATGCCCGCGAACTGGCCCTGGCGGGGATGGGCATCGCCTACGTCTTCGACTTCCAGGTCAGCGATGATATCGCCGCCGGCCGACTGGTCCAGATCCTGCCCGAGACCGCGATCGAGGAACCGGGTTTCTTTCTCTACTTCCCCGAACGCCAGCGCCATGCACCGAAACTGCGCGCCCTGCTCGACCTGATCCACGTATGAAAAAGCCCGCCGTTTCCGGCGGGCTTCCAATTTTCAGCGAACGGAAAGCTTAGTGCTTTCCTTTCCAGACCTGGCGGTAGGCAATGTAGGTCACGCCGGCCATCAGCAGCAGATAGATGATCACGGCAAAGCCGGTCTGCTTGCGCTCGACGGCGTGCGGGTCGGACGCCCACTCAAGGAAGGTCGCCACGTCGGCGGCTTCGTTGTCCAGCGTCGACTTGCGGCCGTCGTCGAACGTCACGCGGCCGTCCGCCAGCGGGGGCGGCATGGCCAGGACGCCGCCCGGCGGCACGTCCTTCGGGTCGCCCTTCCACTGGGTGGCCAGCGAGCCGTGGACGTAGGGGTTGTAGTGCTGGGTGTCGGCGACCGTCAGACCGGCCGGCGGCGCGCGGAAGCCCGTCAGGATCGAATAAATATAGCGGGCGCCGCCTTCACGGGCCTTGGCCATGACCGACAGGTCGGGGGGCAAGGCTCCGCCGTTCGAAGCCTTGGCGGCTTCGTCATTCTTGAACGGCGACACGAAGCGGTCCGACGGCGTGCCCTTGCGGGTCGTCTCGTCGCCCGTGTCGGGGTCGATCGTCGGAATGTCGTATTCCGACGCGATCTGCTTCACGATCGGGTTGTCGTTCGGGTTCTTGTACTTCTCGTCGTAGAAGGGACCGTCCTTCTGCGCCAGGTTACGGAACGACAGCAGCTTCATCGAGTGACAGGCCGAACAGACTTCGCGGTAGACCTTGTAACCGCGTTGCAGCTGGGCCTGGTCGAAGGTGCCGAACGGCCCTTCGAACGAGAAGCCTTCCTTGGGAGCTTCCGGCTCCTTGAAGTTTTCCGCCGCGATCGAGTGCGGCGCGGCCATCAGGGACACCGCGAGGACGGCGCCCGAGAGGGCCTTTAAGCTTTTGGTCAAGATGGACATTATGCTCCTCCCCCTTCTTAGTGCTTTTGACCGGCCAGCACGGCTTCGGAGATCGAGGCCGGCAGGGGCAGAGGATCTTCCTTGAGGCCGATCCAGGGCATGATGATGAGGAAGAAGGCGAAATAATAGGCCGTCAGGATCTGCGACAGCAGCACGACCGACAGGCCGATCGGGTTGTTGTGGCTGTCCGTGCCCATCGAGAACACCATGTCCGTCGGAAGCTTGCCACCACACCAGCCGAGCGCGACGCAGGTGATGACGAACAGCACGAAGAACCAGCGCATGACCGGGCGGTAGCGCATCGAGCGCACCTTCGACGTGTCGAGCCAGGGCAGCAGGAAGATGACCGCGATGGCCGCGAACATCAGCACGACGCCGATCAGCTTGGACGGGATCGGGCCGATGTCGAACACCATGCTGCGCAGGATGGCGTAGAAGGGCAGCATGTACCATTCGGGCACGATGTGGTTCGGCGTCTGCAGCGGGTTGGCCGGCACGTAGTTGTCGGCGTGGCCCAGAGCATCCGGCGCGAAGAAGACGAAGACCGCGAACATGATCAGGAACAGGATCATGGCGAAGCCGTCCTTGATCGTGGCGTACGGCGTGAACGGAACCGTGTCTTCCTTGGACTTGATCTCGACGCCGGTCGGGTTGTTCTGGCCGGTGACGTGCAGCGCCCAGACGTGCAGGACGGTGACGCCGGCAATGACGAACGGCAGCAGGTAGTGCAGCGAGAAGAAGCGGTTCAGCGTCGGCTGGTCGACCGAGAAGCCGCCTTGCAGCCAGGTCAGGATCGACGGGCCGACCACGGGGATCGCGCCGATCAGGTTGGTGATGACGACGGCGCCGTAGTAGGACATCTGGCCCCACGGCAGGACGTAGCCCATGAAGGCGGTGGCGATCATCAGGAAGTAGATGACGCAGCCCAGGAGCCACAACACTTCGCGCGGCGCCTTGTACGAGCCGTAGTAGAGACCGCGGAACATGTGGATGTAGACCGCGAAGAAGAACATCGACGCGCCGTTGGCGTGCGCGTAGCGGATCAGCCAGCCGTAGTTGACGTCGCGCATGATGCGCTCGACGCTGTTGAAGGCCAGGTCCGCGCTGGCCACGTAGTGCATGGCCAGGATGACGCCGGTGATGATCTGGATGCCGAGGCACAGCGACAGGATGCCGCCGAAGGTCCACCAGTAGTTCAGGTTCTTTGGCGTCGGATAGTCGACGAAGCTGTCATAGCCGAGGCGGATGATGGGCAGGCGCGCGTCCAGCCACTTTTCGATGCCCGTCTTGGGCTCATAGGTCGATTTATGGTCGCTCATCGCTGTCAGCCCACCTTGATCTTGGTGTCGGAGAGGAAGGTGTAGTCCGGAACCTCGAGGTTCTTGGGCGCCGGTCCCTGGCGGATGCGGCCGGACGTGTCGTACTGCGAGCCGTGGCACGGGCAGAACCAGCCGCCGTAGTCACCGGCGCCGAAGTTCGGCACGCAGCCCAGATGGGTGCAGACGCCGACCAGGATGAGATATTGCTCGTGGCCCTTCTTGACGCGGTCGGCGTCGGGCTGCGGGTCGCGGAAGGTCTTCCAGTCCGCGTCCTGGGCTTCCTTGATTTCCTTGGGCGTGCGGTAGCGGACGAACAGGGGCTTGCCGCGCCACTTGACGACGACCTGCTGGCCTTCGGCGACCTTGCCGAGATCGTATTCGATGGACGCGAGCGCCAGCGTGTCGGCGGCCGGATTCATCTGCCCGATCAGGGGGATGGCCGCCATCGCAGCCGCACCGGCGGCACCTGCCGCGGCCGCGATATAGATAAAGTCGCGCCGGTTGGGGTCCTTGTGATCCCCGATCGACGCGTGATTCTGCCCAGGTTCGCTCACCTTGCCACCTCTTCGTTACCTCTCGCGCCCTGCCGCCCCTTGCGGGTCGTCCGCGCCACGCCACTTATTTGAGTCGTTGTCGCGTTCGGCAGGATGCCGAAGCTACATAGACGAATTTTTAAAAAGCTCAAACGCTTCCCGTGACGCAATTCGCCGTTGCGGGCAAGGCCCGGCGCGAATTGCCGCAGGGATGCGCGGCCTGCGTAGATAACGTCGTCTATAAACACAATTATGCCGCATGTCCAAACGCCGTTTTGCCGTTTTTCGCGCATGTCCGCTTTGGCGGTAAAAGACAGGCGCCGGCGGCACTTTCGGCTGGACGGAGAACGGTATTTTTTGGCAAGTGCGCCGAATCACTGCCTTGCGGAGTAAGCCTCATGCGCCTTGCGCTCTATCAGCCGGACATCCCGCAGAATCTCGGGGCTTCCATCCGCCTTTGCGCCGCGTTCGAGACCGATCTCGACATTATCGAGCCCTGCGGCTTCCCGCTGAGCGACAAGGCGATCCGCCGCGCCGCCATGGATTACGGCCAGTGCGCCAAAGTGTCGCACCACTCCGGATGGGAGGCTTTTCTCGATTTCCGGCGCGATGTCCTGGGCGCCGAAGCCCGGCTGATTCTGTTCACGACCAAGGGCGCGGTCCCGATGACAGACTTCGTTTTCCGCCCCGGCGACATCCTGCTGATGGGCCGTGAAAGCGCGGGCGTGCCAGACGACGTGCACGACGCCGCCGACGCCCGCGTCTTCATTCCGATTAGTCGCGCCGCACGCTCGATCAACGTGGTGACGGCCGCCGCCATCGGCCTGGCCGAAGCCCTGCGGCAAACGAACAGCTTTCCGGTTCGCGACTGACAGGATAAGAGACGCCCATGACCGCAGCCGCTCCCCTCACCGCCGATATCCTGTCGCACCGCCAGGCCGACGCCGCCGCCTGGTTTCGCCGTTTGCGCGACGCCCTCTGCACGGCCTTCGAAGCGCTGGAGGATGAAGCGCCGGAACCGCTTTACGCCGGCGCACCCGGCCGGTTCGAGCGCACGCCGTGGCAGCGCCCGGAAGGCGGCGGCGGCGAGATGTCGATCCTGCGCGGCCGGCTGTTCGAAAAGGTCGGGGTCCATATCTCGACCGTGCATGGCAGTTTCTCAAAGGAGTTCGCCAGGTCGATTCCCGGCGCCGCCGAGGATCCGCGTTTCCACGCCACCGGCATTTCGCTGATCGCGCACATGACCAATCCGCACGTGCCGGCCGTGCATATGAATACGCGCTTCATCACGACGACAAAGAGCTGGTTCGGCGGCGGCGCGGACCTGACGCCGCTGATGGCGGCCGACCGGCACCAGAACGCGCCCGACGCCGTCGCCTTCCACGGCGCCTTCAAGGCGGCCTGCGACCGCTTCGACGCCGGCTATTACGAGCGCTTCAAGGCGTGGTGCGAGGAATACTTCTACCTGCCGCACCGCGATGAGCCGCGCGGTGTCGGCGGTATCTTCTACGATCATCTCGACAGCGGCGACCATGCCGCCGATTTCGCCTTTACGCAGGCCGTGGGCGAAGCGTTTCTCGCCATCTATCCGCAGATCGTGCGCGGCCGGCTGAACCAGCCGTGGACCGAGGACGACCGCGAAGCGCAGCTTGTCCAGCGCGGGCGCTATGTCGAGTTCAACCTGCTTTACGACCGCGGCACGCTGTTTGGGCTCAAGACCGGCGGCAATGTCGCTTCGATCCTGTCGTCCATGCCGCCCGTGGTGAAGTGGCCGTAGGCCGCTTTGACCTCCCCGTTTTCGCAGAAAATGGGGAGGTGCAATTCATCTGAAAACCAGATGCACTTCCTGCGCAGCGACCTTGACCGCGCCCCATTCGCCGTCGAGGTAATAGCCGTCCGGCCCGCATTCGAAGCCGTCGATTTCGCCGAGGTCGACATTGCCCATGCCGTCCTCGTTGCGCGCCTCGAGATTGCGCTCGACCCAGGTCACCCGGATATCGCCCGAAAAGATCAGCCGCGCCGTCCGGTAGCAATAGCGCAGATCCTCGGGCGGCGGACGATACAGCGGATGTTCGTCCGTCAACACGGCGTCGAGGTCGAAGAACAGGCTGTCCTCGCCCTCGTGGATGCCCAGCACGAAACTGTCTTCAAGATAAACGTTCTTCAGGTCGTCGACAGCTTCGTAATAGGGGTGGGTCCCGTTCATGCGCCGAGGAACTTCGAAATGGCGCCCAGCACATCGGCGCGGTGGTTATCGCCTTTCAAGGTTTCCACAGCCTTGTCCACAAGCTCTTCCGAAATCCGCACACCGCGCCGGCTGATCAGCAGGTCGCTGGCGAAACGTTCGCAGAATTCCGGGTGGCACTGGAAGGACAGCGCCTTGCGGTCGGTGTAGAACAGCGCGCCATTGGGCGTAAAGTCAGAGCCGGCAAGGCAGATCGCCGCGTCCGGCTTCTTCACGACCTGGTCCTGGTGGGTCACCGCGATGCGGATGGCGGAATGCTCGGCCGCCGGTCCCAGCAGCCCTTTCCAGACGGCCTGGTCATGGATTTCGTATTCGTGCAAGCCTACGCCCCAGCCCTTATGCGACTTTTCCACATGGCCGCCCCAGGCCTGGGCCATGATCTGGTGGCCGAAGCAGATGCCGACGGCCGGAATGGCCGGGTCGAGCCCGCGCAGCCAGCCGATCAGCGCGCCGATCCAGGGATCGCTTTCGTAGACACCAGACGGCGAGCCGGTGATGACCACGCCCCTCAGATGCGCGTCGGCATCGGGCAGTTCGCCCTGCAATGTCTTGAAAACGCGGAACGTCCGCCCCTCGCGCGCCAGGGTGCCCTGGAACATGTCGGCATAGCTGCCGTAGGTTTCGTCGAGGCCCGCCGGCGGCACGCCGGTCTCGAGGATGGCGACATAGTCTGGGTTACGCATCACAATTTCGTCCGAGTTCGCCTCAATTAGTTTGGCTTTTTGCCAATGCCGTCAAGGTTCCGGTCAATCACGCTTTGTGAAAAATCATGATTAAGCCATTCGGTTTCGATTTGCTTAAGATGCTCGCCCAGGACTTTTCCGGGTTTTACGCCGCGCGCGATCAGGTCGGCGCCCTTCAGCGGAAAGACCGGAATGTCCATGGCCGCGATGTGGGCCAGCAGGCCGTGCGGTGAACGCCCGAGGTGCGCCGCGATCAGATAGACGGCGTCTTCGACCGCCAGGCGGCCCTGGCGGTAGATCAGGCGCTTCAGCACACCCTCGTCGACATCGGCCAGTTGCGCCGCCGCGCGCCCGGCCTGCAACAGCCGGTCATAAAGCACATTGGAGAATTTCAGCCGGGCCTGCACGGCTTCGAGTTGGGTTTCATCGAGCCCGATGCCGTTGTCGAGCAACGCCATCAGCCGGCGCGGCAGGTCCTGCGTCAGGCCGATCATGGCCGACAGTTCGGGCAAGGTCTTTGCGTCATGCGTCCAGCCCGGCAGGACATGATGCATGATGCCGCTGCCCGACAGGGTCTCGAACGCCTTGAGCGGATCGGCCAGGACCAGCATCTTGCCGATCTCCTGCCAGATGCGCTCGCCCGACAGGCCATCTATGCCAGCCATCAGGCCGATGCAGGCCTCGAGCGACGGCTGGTCGAAGCCTTGCGCATAGCCAGCCGAAAACCGGAAGAAACGCAGGATTCGCAGGTAATCCTCGCGGATACGCTGCTCGGCCTCGCCGATAAAACGCACCCTGCCCGCCCTGGCGTCGTCAATGCCGTGGCCGGTCGGGTCGTAGACCTGGCCTTCGATATCGGCATAGAGGGCATTGAGGTAGAAGTCGCGGCGCTGGGCGTCCTTTTCCCATTCGGTCGTGTACTTGACCACGGCCCGGCGGCCGTCGGTCTCGACGTCTTCGCGCAAGGACGTGATCTCGAACAGCTGCGGCACCCCGTCGACATCGATCACGGCCGTGATGGTGCCGAACGGTTTGCCGGTCGGGATGCTCTTGATGCCCGCGGCCTTGAGCGCCGCTTCGGTCTCATCGGGCAGAAGCTGCGTCGACAGGTCGAGGTCGCTGATATCCCGCCCCATCAGGGCATTGCGCACACTGCCGCCGACGAAGCGCACACAGCCCTTTCCGCCCCTGGCTTCCAGGGCGGCAAAGACGGCGCGCGTGGCAGGCGCGCCCATATCGGCGGACAGGGTGATCTGGGTCATGCCGGACGCTTAACCAGTTGCGCCCGCAAGATCAATCGGTCAGGTCAGTCTGCCAGGTTAGCCGGCTCTGGTGATCTCACCCGACAGCGACACGCCGTCTTCGAAATAGTGGATCAGCACGCGGCGCGGATCGACCGGCCCCGGCAGGGTCAGGTCGGCGCGGGCAAAGCCCAGCTCGCCGAAATAGGTGGCGTCGCCGACCAAGGCGACGGCACGCAGGCCGGACCGCGCGGCGGCTTCGAGCGCGCGGCGGATCAGTTGCTTGCCCAGGCCCAGCGAGCGGAATTCCGGCTCGACCACGATCGGCCCGAGAAAGGCGATGGTCTCGGAGGTCTCGTCGGTCTTGACGACGATCGGCCACAGGCGAACCGAGCCGGCAAGGCGGCCGTTCTTCTGGGCGACGAAGCTCATGTCGCGGTACGGCACAGCGCCTTCGCGCAGGCGCTCGGCGGTTTTGACATATCGGCCCGGACCGAAGGCACGGTCGGTCATTCCGATAATGTGCGCATCCATTTCGGGCGTCTCGGTCCCGATGGTGAAGCCCTGAAGCAGGGGCTCCGAATCGCGGCTGTCCAAGGGCATGTCCGTTGACCTTCGCGGGACCACCCCGCAGGAAAAAAGAGCCGCGCCAATACGGTCAAACGCGGCAGCCGTCAAATCACAACATGCCAGCGGTTGTAACGGTTTATGGTGAAGGTTTTCGAACGTCTCTGTCAGGCCTTGCTCATGAAGGCCGAAAACGCCGCCATGGCTTCCGGGCTGGTCAGCAGCGTGCGGAAGACTTCGCCCTCGGCCTTGACGACGTCCCAAACGTCTTCGGCATCGCGCAGGAAGGCCTTGGTGTGTTTCAACGCCGTCGGCGGCAACGAAGCGACCTTCGCCGACATCTCGCCCGCCACGATCTCGACCTCAGCCGCCGGTGCGATGCGGTTTACCAGGCCCAGGCCTTTGGCGTCGTCCGCCCCGATGACCTCGCCCAGCGCCATCCAGGCAAAGGCGCGCTGATGACCGATACGTTGCGGCAAAAGCAGGGTCGAGCCGGCCTCCGGCACCAGGCCCAGCTTGAGGAACGGCAGGCTCAGACGCACATCGTCGGCCACCACGACCAGATCGCAGTGCAGAAGCATGGTCACGCCGACGCCCACCGCCTGGCCGCGCACGGCGGCGACCAGGGGCTTTTCGAAAAAGGTCAGCGCCTTCAGGAACCGGAACACCGGGATGGCGTCGATATCGGCCGTCTGCAGCTCCGCCGCCCCTTGCGCGAAATCGAGGATATCGTTGCCGGCGCAGAAGTCGCCGCCTTCGGCCGAGATCACCACGGCCCGCACGGCATCGTCACCCGACGCCGCGTCGAGCCGCGCGGTCAGCTCGCTGTACATGGCCCGCGTCAGCGCATTCTTCTTTTCCGGCCGGTTGAGTCGCAGGCGCATGACGCCCCGATCGGTATCGCAAAGAATTTCAGCCACGCGCGCCTCCATTAATCCTACAAAATCAGTCGATAGAGGTACTCTAAATTGACGTTGACGGCAACTATGACGCAAGGTCAAGTGTATTCCCAGGTTATGACATAACAGGCCCTTGCCATCGCTTCGCCACATCCTGTAAATAGCCTCGGTTAACAAGAATACGGCCGCGCCCGGCGCGGTGGACTACAGGCTTTTCGCGCAACTTACAGAAAGTCGCCCCATGAAACTCACTCCTCTCGCCGAGCGGGTCCGTACCCTCGTCGTGGCCGCGGGTCTTGCCGTCGTGGCCAGCCTGGGTTCGACCCAGGCCTACGCCGCCGACGCCAAGGCCAAGGTCGATCCGGCCGCCGACGCCCCGGTCATCATCGCCACCGCCAAGATCGCCTGCGATCCGTCCGGCGCCAAGCTGGTCGGCCCGACCGACGTGACCAAGGCCGACGGCACCAAGGTCAAGGGCAACATATATGAGGTCGGCTGCAAGGTCGGCCCGGGCTTCATCGCCGTCGTCGCCAGCCCCACCGATATCTCGCAGACCTTCACCTGCGCCGCGGCCTTCGAAGCGCACAAGAAGAACCCCCAGGGCGTGAACTGCACCCTGCCGGAAAACGCTCAGCCCTATAAGTGGCTGGCCGCCGTGATCCAGCCCTATGTCCCGGGCTGTGACGCCGCCAATGCCCGCCTGATCGGCTCCAGCAAGACGGAACCGCTGATCGACCGCTACGAAGTCGGCTGTACCGGCAAGGCCGGCGGCATCCTCGACTATCCGCAACTCGGCACGACCAGCCAGCCCGCCTTCAAGAGCTGCCTGGTCATGGAAGGCGCTTCGGCCTGCCAGTTCACGACCAAGGAACAGCTGTCGGCCCAGATGGCGCCGCTGGGCGCCAAGGGCGACCCCAAGTGCCAGGTCAACAATGTCCGCTTTGTCGGCGTCTCCAAGGAAAACGACTCGACCTTCTATGAATTCGGCTGCGCGAACCAGCCGGGCTTCATGGTCCAGACCAAGATGGACAACACCTTCGTCAAGGCCATTCCGTGCGCGCAAGCCGCGGGCCTGGGCGGCGGCTGTACATTCACCGACATGGCGGCTGCCGCCGGCGGCCAGAAGGGTTACTACACCGACACTCTGAAGAAGGCCGGCATCTCCTGCACGGTTTCGGACTTCAACGTCCTCGGCACCCAGGAAAGCAGCAAGCGCGACTATGTCGAATTCAAGTGCCCCGAACAGAAGTGGGGCCTGATCGGCTTCGTTCCGCAACAGGGCTCGAGCGCCGGCGTTCGCGTCACCGACTGCTTCCTCGACCAGGTCGGCCACAAGGGCTGCAGCTTCGTCACCACCGACCAGCTCAAGGCGCAACTGGACGTGCTGATCAAGGCGGCCGAGCCCGCCAAGGCCTGCGATGTCGCGGATGTCCGCTACATCGGCGAGTCGACGGGCGTCGCCAACGGCGTCATCGCCGAACTGGCCTGCAAGAACAAGCGCGGCTACATCGTCGTCGTCAGCGGCGACCGCACCAAGCTGGCCGAGCAGGCTACCCCCTGCCGCATCGCCAAGGCGCACAATGACGAGCAGCAGTGCCAGATCGCCGGCAACGGCACCTACAACGAATAGGGCCGGTCCCTTTTCATGAACGACGCCCGCGAGGTTCGCCTCGCGGGCGTTTTTTTATGGCCCCGGGGCCTGGTTTTGCCCTATGGAGTCTGCATCCGAAACGATGGAGGCTGTTCATGAAAACCGTTATCAGTGTTCTCGCCGCGTCAGCGCTGGTCTTCGCCCTGCCCGCGTTCGCCGGCCCCGCTCCGGCCCAGCCCGCCGCCACCGCCTTCCATGTCGGCAAGCTGTCGCTGGTGTCGTTGAGCGATGCGACCTTCTCCACGCCCAATGACGGCAAGATCTTCGGCGGCGACGCGGGTCCGGCCGCGGTTGCCGATGTGCTCAAGGCCGCGCACGCGCCGACCGACACCATTACGCTTAGCGTCGACGCCCTGCTGGTGCGCGACGGCGCCCGCCTGGTGCTGATCGACACGGGCTTCGGCGCCAAGATGGGCGGCGCCCTGACCGCCAGCCTCAAACTGGCCGGCGTGACGCCCGACCAGATCACCGACGTGCTGGTCACCCATGCCCATGGCGACCATATCGGCGGCCTGCTCGACGCCTCCGGCCAACCGGCCTTCCCCAAGGCCAAGGTCCGCCTGTCTTCGGCCGACTGGACCTATCTGCAAGGCCAGGACGGCATGGCCGACATGGTCAAGGCGATCGCGCCGCAGGTGGCGACCTTCGAACCGGGCGCGCAGGTGACGCCGTCGATCACCGCGATCGCCATCAAGGGGCATACGCCCGGCCATGTCGGCTATCAGATCGTGTCGGGCAAGGACCGCCTGCTCGATATCGGCGATACGGCGCACAGCTCGATCATATCCCTGGCCAAGCCCGACTGGACCATGGGTTTCGACAGCGACGCCGCCGTCGCCAAGGCCAGCCGCCGCGAGACGCTGACGGAACTGGCCAAGGATCATGAACGGGTGTTTGCCCCGCACTTCCCCTATCCCGGCGTGGGCACGGTCGTGGCCTCGGGCGACGGCTTCGCCTGGCAGCCGGCGGATTTGACGGCCAAGCCAGGGAAGAAGAAGCACAAGCCCTAAAAGAGAAAAGGCCTCCCGTCGGAAACGGGAGGCCTTTTGGATTGCGCGACAAAACAAAAACCTGAAGCATGGATTTGAGCGAAGCCAAATCCATGCTTTAGAGCGATTCCATGAACCGGCAGGCTTCGCCCTGGCTCGGCCTGATGATCTCGTCGTCGCGCATGACGACCTTACCGCGGATGATGGTGGCCTTGGGCCAGCCCGTGACCTCCATGCCGTCGAACGGCGTCCAGCCGCTCTTGGTGCGCATGTCCTTGTGCTGCAACACGCGCTTCATCTTGAGGTCGACCAGGGTGACGTCGCCGTCATAGCCTTCGGCCATGCGGCCCTTGTTGGCGACGCCGAAGACGCGCTGCGCGCCGGCCGAGGTCAGGTCGACGAGGCGTTCCAGCGACATGCGGCCCTCGTTCACATGGTTCAGCATGACCGGCAGCAGGGTCTGCACGCCCGGCATGCCGGACGGCGACTGCGGATACGGCTTGGCCTTTTCTTCCAGCGTGTGCGGCGCGTGGTCCGAACCCAGCACGTCGGCGATGCCGCCGGTGATGCCGCGCCACAGGCCTTCGACGTGATAGCGGTCGCGGATCGGCGGGTTCATCTGCGCCAGCCCCTTCAGGCGCTCATAGGCCTCGGGCGCCTCCAGCGTCAGGTGCTGCGGCGTCAACTCGACGGTCGCGATATCCTTGTGATCCTTGAGGAACTCGATCTCCTCGCGCGTCGTGACATGCAGGACGTGGATGCGCTTGCCGGCCTCGCGCGCCAGCCGCACCAGGCGCTGGGTCGACTGGATCGCGGACTGGGCGTCGCGGACATAGTCGTGGCTGGTCCAGTCGCCTTCGCGCGCCAGCGGCCGGCGCTCGGCCAGGCGGTATTCGTCTTCCGAATGGAAGGTGGCGCGGCGGTTGACATTGGCCAGGACGGCGGCGACGCCCGCGTCGTCGGCGATCAATAGCGTCCCCGTCGACGCACCCATGAAGACCTTTACGCCGCAGCAGCCCGGCAGGCGCTCGAGTTCACCCAGCAGCATGACGTTTTCATGCGTGCCGCCGATATAGAAGGCATGGTCGCAATGCATGCGGTGGTGGGCGCGCTTGAGCTTGTCTTCGAAGGTCGCGACATTGACCGTGTTCGGATTGGTGTTCGGCATTTCGAACACGGCCACGACCCCGCCCATGACGGCGGCCTGAGACCCCGTTTCCAGGTCTTCCTTCCATTCCAGGCCCGGCTCGCGGAAGTGGACCTGGGTGTCGATCACGCCCGGCATGGCCAGCAGGCCCGTGGCGTCGAAAATCTCGCCGGCGCTGTCCTGCGACAGGTCGCCGAAGGCATTGAACTTGCCGTTCACAATGCCGATGTCGCCCTTGCCCCGCCCCGCGTGATTGATGATGTCGGCGTTTCTAATAATCAGATCGAAGGTACGGGCCATTTTGGGTCTCCTGTTTGGGATTATCCTACCGCCTGCCAGGCCGAGGCGCGCAACTCCTGCGCACCGGTCATGACGCGGACGATGCCGTCATAGGCGCGATCGATTGAAAGGTCGAGCATATGGCAGACGTTCTGCTTCAATTTCGGGTCAACGGCCTGGACCTCGGCGAAGCTGCGTGGACCGCGCACGACGTGGACATTGTCGCCATACGGCGCGGTCGTGTCGTCGGAAGGCCCGAACAGCCCGAACGACGGAATGCCGGCGGCGGCGGCCAGGTGCAGCCACTGCTCGTCATTGCCGATAAAGACCGAGGCGTGCTTCAGCGCGGCATAGGCGCTCAACAGGTCGAGGCGGCCGGTCAACTCGAATACACGGGCGCGCGGCGTCGCCATGCGCAGGGCGATGGCCGTGTCGCGGTCTTCTTCTCCGCCCAGGATCAGCAGCGAGTGGCCGCCGAACGGCCCGTTGTCGCGCATCAGCTTGGTCGCCAGCACGGCGAAGCGTTCGGTCGGCCAGCGCTTGCCGATCCAGGAGGCGCCGGGCGCCATGACGATCAGCGGCGCGATGCCGCGGCCGTTGTCTAGAAAGGTGCGAACGCCGGCCTCGCGCGCCGGCGAAACCCTCAGGGACGGCCGAACCTCGGCCTCGGGCAAGCGCAGGGCCTTGCAGATCTGGACCAGCGGACTGGCCGGATCGTTGGCGTTCAGGGTGAAACGCGTCTTTGCCGGGATCAGGCGCGACACCATGGTCGGACCGATATCGACGCACAATCCCCATTGGCGGCGGCTGATCTCGCTCAGCATACCCAGGCTCTTCAGCTTGAACAGGGCGCCGTCGAAAACCTGGATCTCATCGACGCAATCGTCGTCACCGAACAGCTCGGCCGACGCTTTCGAGGTGACCAGGGTGATACGCGCATTGGGGATCTCCTGCTTGAAACGCCGGATCAGCCCGCCCAGGGTCATCACCTTGGCAGGTTCGCAGATCGCCAGCAAAAGAATCGGAAAACTCGCCTTCATAATCCTATCTACTTACGACATAAGCTAACGACCGCAAGAAACGACGTGCTCACATGACCGAGATCGCCCGCCTCCCCCATCGCGCCCTGATCCGTATTACCGGACCCGACTGGGCAGCCTTCCTGAAAGGGCTGTGCACGGCCCATATCGACCGAATCACCGCCGAGGTGGCGGACGGCCGCATGGGTACGCTGCATTATGGCGCTTTTTTGCGGCCACAGGGAAAGATGTACGCCGATTGCCTGCTGATGGCCAAAGGATCTGAGGACATCTGGCTGGATGTGCCCCTGTCCGCGCGCCCCGAACTGCTGGCGAAGCTCAACATGTACAAGCTGCGCGCTCACGTGACGATCGAGGCGCTGGAGCAACCGGTCTTCGTGGCCTTCGGCGGCGACCTGCCGGAAGGCTTTGCCGACGATCCGCGCGGCGTCATCGCCGGAGATACTTTCGGCTTTGCCTATGATACCCGGACGGCCACCGCAGACGAAGGCGCCTGGACCGCTTTCCGCGTCGGTCTTGGCATCGCCTCGGCCGGCGAGGACTTCGACGCGGACGCGCTTTATGCCATCGACGCCAACCTCGACCTCCTCGACGCCATCGACTTCCACAAGGGATGCTATGTCGGGCAGGAACTGACGTCGCGCATGAAACGGCGCGGCCAGATCAAGAACCGGCTGCTGCCGCTCACCAGTGCCGGCGATCTCGAAAAAGGCGCCGAAATCCTGGTCGCGGAGCGCAAGATCGGCGAGGTAGCAGCCGCCTATGGCCGCATCGGGCTGGGCCTGATGCGCCTCGACCGGATGACGAATGCCGATCCCCACAGCAGCGATCACCCCGTCGTCGTGGCAGTCCCGGCCTGGATCGCTCCGCACATTCAGTCGGCAGAAGACGCTTCGTAGTAACGCACGTTAACCATAATAATACAGGCGTTATAACAACTGGATTCGTTTAAGGAAATGGCGATGGAGGCTCACGAACGCTGCCACTGGCCAAACCAGGATCCGTTATACATTGCCTATCACGACATCGAATGGGGTGTGCCAGAATTTGACTCGCGCGCCCTCTGGGAAAAACTGGTGCTCGACGGCTTCCAGGCCGGCCTGTCGTGGATCACCATCCTCAGGAAACGCGAAGCCTTGCGTAAAGCCTTCGCAGGTTTCGATCCCGAAATCGTAGCGCGTTTCGATGACACGGATGTGGCACGTCTGATGAACGACGCCGGCATCATCCGCAGCCGCGCCAAGATCGCTTCGGCCATCGACAGCGCGCGCGTCACGCTTTCGCTTCGCGACAAGGGCATGGAATTCAGCGACCTGATCTGGCAGATCCAGGACCACCACCCCGTGATCAACCATTTCGAACACGGCGAGGTTCCGGCGGAAACGAAGACCTCCCAGGACCTGGCCAAGCTGCTCAAATCATATGGCTACAAGTTCTGCGGCCCGGTCATCGTCTACGCCTTCATGCAGGCGGTCGGCATGGTCAACGATCACGTCGTTACCTGCTTCCGTCACGCTGAAGTTGCGGAACTGATGAAAAGGTCGTAGGCTCTGGCCCATGCGAACTTGGGGGACGCATGCGGGGCACATCTTCATCCTGTAAAGACTGCCTGTTCATCGGACCTTCTGGGTGCCGGTTCGTCTTTCCGCGCCTCCATCATGCGCCGGCGGCCATATCCGGCACCCATTTCGCTTCCCATCCATAGAGCTTTCGGAAAAAAGTCATGCAACAGGTTCCTTTGTTTCTTCAGCCTTTGGTCAAATATGTAGATTTCAAGGGACGGGCGCGGCGATCCGAATTCTGGCTTTGGACACTGGCGCAGGTCGTCCTCTTCATAGTGCTTGACACAGTCCTTATGTCGACCCTGCCAGCAATGACCGCGTCATCCGATCCTTCGAAGTTCGCCAGTCACTTCATGGGCTTCTCCGCCGTCGTCAATCTGATCAGCCTTGCGCTCTTCTTGCCGAGCCTGGCGGTGCAGGTGCGCCGTCTGCATGACAGCAACCGTACGGGCTGGTGGATAGTCATGCCGTTGGGCGTATTTATCCTGGGCGTAACCCTCTTCCTGATCACGAATATGGGCAAGTTCATGAGCCTGATGAACAATCACACCGGCAATACCGACCCATCGGCGGTCTTTGCGGTGATCGGCAGCGCTATGCTGTTCATCTGGCTGCCGATCATAATAGCCTCTATCGTCATGCTGGTCTTTTTCTGTCTTGATGGAACGGTCGGCAGCAATCGCTTCGGTCCCGATCCCAAGGGCCGCGGCGGCGACGTCAACGTATTCTAAGGGGGCCGCCATGGCCGGTACGCCGCTCGTCCTACGTCCGCTGGTCCGCTATGCCGACTTTCAGGGGCGGTCACGCCGCCTCGAACTGTTCGGCTTCCTGATCCCCGTATGGGTGATTGTGACGGCCCTGTATGGCTGGCTGTTCTATCTCATCTTCTCGCTGTTCGGTAAGACAGGGGCGGCGCCTGGCGGAGACGCCGTCGGCCAAATAGTGGCGCTGGCAATGATCACCTTCGTACTCGGCCTGGCCCTGTTCATTCCGACGCTGGCCGTCCAGGTCCGCAGGCTCCACGACTCCAATCGCTCGGGCTGGTGGCTGCTGCTGCCGATGGCCGCCAGCACGATCGGCCAATCGGTCCTGTACCTGTTCCATGCCGACGAGATGATGCAGCTGTCGATGAACATGACCCCGGCCATGCAGGGCGCTGTTCAGCACGGCTTCGACCTTTCGAAGGTTTTCGAGGCAGAACTGCCGCTCTATGCCTTGACCCTGCCCTATACCATGGTGCCGAGCGCCGCCGCCTATCTCGTGCTTCTGGTGCTGTTCTTCTGGCCAGGGACGCGCGGCGACAACCGTTTCGGCGCCAATCCCCGGGCGCGATAGCCGGAACACATTTGCCTGAAGGCGCAGACATTCCGGCTGAATCGGAGTATTCAGTCGGAATGGTCGATTTTTCCCACGAAATCCGTATCGGCGGCCTGGTCTGCGGCGTCGACGAGGCCGGACGCGGTCCGTGCGCCGGCCCGCTGTGCGTCTCCGCCGTCATTCTCGATCCTTCGCGCCTGCCCGAAGGCATCGACGATTCCAAGGCCCTGACCGAGGCCCGGCGGTTTGCCCTGGAGCCCGAGATCAAGGCCGCCGCCATCGCCTGGTCGGTGGTGACCGTGACGGTCGAGGAAATCGACGCGATGAATATCCTGGCCGCCACCATGGCCGGCATGGCGCGCGCCGTGGCGGAGCTTATGCCGGCCGCGCATCACGCCTTGATCGACGGCAACCGCAGCCCGAAGCTGGCCATCCCCTCGACGGTCCTGGTCGGCGGCGACGCCCTGTCTTTGTCGATCGCGGCGGCCTCGATCCTGGCCAAGACGGCGCGCGACCGCGTGATGATCGAACTCCACGACGTCTATCCCGTCTACGGCTTCAAGAAGCACAAGGGCTATCAGGCGGCCACGCACCTCGACGCCCTGCGCCAACACGGCCCCTCGCCCGTCCATCGCAAGAGCTGGGCGACCATCCGCGACCTGGCGGCCGTCGCGGAATAATGCGCTCCGACGAGCTTAGGCCACCCGGAACTTTGGCCAGGGGTGGAACAAAACGAATCCAAAAGTGAGTCCGAAAAGACTCACCCACAAAAAAACGAATCGCCCGATTCGGGGCGAGTCAAGTTTTTACTTCTTGTTAATCATCTAAGATTCTATTCATGGGATTCAAGACCTTACGCCTTGCGAACAAAAGGTTCGCGGCGCAGCGAGAGACATCCCATGCCGAAGCTAAAAGCCGTCGAAAGTCCCCTGCCCTCCGCGCCGCTCAAGCTGGACACGATCCATGTCGGCGAGTGCATCGAGGTGCTGAAGTCCCTGCCCGACGCTTCGGTCGACATGGTGTTCGCCGACCCGCCCTATAATCTTCAACTCGGCGGCGACCTCTTGCGTCCCGACAATTCCAAGGTCGACGCCGTCGACGACGAATGGGACCAGTTCGCCAGCTTTGAAGCCTACGACGCCTTCACGCGCGACTGGCTGCGTGAATGCCGCCGCGTACTCAAGGACGACGGCGCGATCTGGGTCATCGGCTCGTACCACAACATCTTCCGCCTGGGCGTGGCGCTGCAGGACCTCGGTTTCTGGGTGATGAACGACGTCATCTGGCGCAAGGCCAATCCGATGCCGAACTTCAAGGGCACGCGCTTCACCAACGCGCACGAAACCCTGATCTGGGCGACCAAGGGCAAGGGCCAGAAGCGCTATACCTTCAACTACGATGCGCTCAAGGCCTTCAACGAAGACACGCAGATGCGTTCGGACTGGTCGATCCCCCTGTGCACGGGCGACGAGCGCCTGAAGGACGAGAACGGCAACAAGGCGCACCCGACGCAGAAGCCCGAAGCCCTGCTCTACCGCGTCCTGCTGGCGTGCTCGAAGCCGGGCCACGTCATTCTGGACCCCTTCTTCGGCACCGGCACGACCGGCGCCGCCGCCAAGCGCCTGGGCCGCCACTTTATCGGTATCGAGCGCGACATGACCTATGCGCGCCACGCCCGCGACCGCATCGCGAAAATCAAGCCGGCGACGCAGGAAGACCTGAGCGTCATGGGCTCGAAGAAGGCCGAGCCGCGCGTGCCCTTCGGCGCCCTGGTCGAGGCCGGCCTGCTGCAGCCCGGCGACATGCTCTATACGCCCAAGGGCGACCGCACGGCGCGCGTCCGCGCCGACGGCTCGCTGGTGGCCGGCGACCTGACGGGTTCGATCCACAAGATGGGCGCCATGATGGAACAAAGCCCGGCCTGCAACGGCTGGACCTACTGGCGCTTCAAGACCGACGCTGGCCTTAAGCCGATCGACGACCTGCGTTCGCGCATCCGCGCCGATATGAACTAAAAGGCACAAACCGAGAGCGAAAATGATCGATCGCGCATGATCGATCATTTTTGCTTGATTTTGCGCACATTCCGTCCTCAATATTACGACAATAAAAACGTAAGGCGTCGAAACGGCGCGGAGGAATGGATATGGCTGGGCTCTCCGGACGCGCGCTTGCGCGTCCTGTTTTCATTTTCCTGACACTCATCTGTGCCGTGCTGGCGCTTGTCGTCACGCTGCCGGCGCACGCGCAGCAGACCGACGCCGTCGGCAACGACGTCAAGACCGGCCGCCCACCGGCGCCGCAAAGCACCAAGCCTGTCGCCGCGCGCCCCGCCCCGGTCACCGAGGACGACATCAAGCGCGGCGCCAAGGAGGCGCCCGCCGTGGTCGCCGCAGCCAAGGTGCCGTGCGAGATTACCGAAGCGCGCTATGTCGCCGACGCAAGTGCTCAGCGCGACGGCAAGACCGTCAAGGGCAAGGCTTATGAGGTCGCCTGCTCGACCAACCAGGGTTTCTTCCTGATTGCCTTCCAGGACGGCAAGACGGATGTCACCAATTGCAACAAGGCCGAGGCCTTGCACGCGAAGGATCCGGCCAATCCCCTGTGCGCCTTGAAGGGCAACCGCATCAACCACTACTGGCTGACGCCGCTGGCCAAGACGGTGACGCCGGACTGTAATGTCGGCAAGGCGCGCTGGATCGCACCCAACGCCGCCGGCGACAAGGTCTTCTATGAGCTGCTGTGCAAGACCGGCTTCAGCGGCATCTACGCCATTGCGAACTATGACGCCGCCGACCAGACCGTCGGCTATATGAACTGCCTGAAGGTCGAGGGCACGCCGCTGAAATGCGAGCTGTCAGACCATGCAAAAGCCGTCGAGCAGCTGACGCCGCTGGCGCAGGATTCCAAGGACGACTGCACGGTCTCCGACATGCGCTATCTCGGCGGCGCCAAGGACCGCGATTATTATGAGGTCGGCTGCGCGACGCCGCCGGGCTTCGTGATCGTGCTCGACGCCAAGGGCGACGTCCAGGGCGCCGTGGGCTGCGACAAGGCGGTCGCGATCGGCGGGTGCAAGTTCACCGATGTCGCTGCCGTCAAGGCCGAGGCGCACGCCAAGGCCGAAGCCAACCGCACCGCCTATGCCGCCGCGCTCGACAAGGCCGGCATCGACTGCTCGGGCGACACCTTTGTCCGCATCGGCGCCCAGGCCGACACCGGCCGCGACGTCATCGAGTTCAAGTGCCCCGAACAGCCCAACGGGCTGATCGCCTTCGTCCCGGCCGCGAAGCCGGATGCGCAGTTCGAGAGCTTCGACTGCTTTACGGCGCGCATGAAGGAACTGCCGTGCAAGCTGACGACCGAGGCCGACCTGCTGGCGCGCGTCAAGGTCATCGCCAAGGCATCGAAGGGTGTGAATCCTGACTGCGACGTGGAAACGGCACGCTATGCCTTCATGACCGGCGACGGCCGCCTGATCACCGAACTGGCCTGCGTCAACAAGCGCGGCTACATCGCGGTTTTGGATGCCAAGCGGACCGTGTTCAGCCCGGCCGTGCCGTGCGACGTCGCCGCCAAGTCCGAGAAGGTGCCGGAAAAGTGCACTATTCCCGGGAACGGGAGCAATACGGCGAAATAGGTTTCAGGGCGCTCCAACCGGGGCGCCCACCTACAAAAATTTCAGCGCCTTTCTGAACACTGTCGGCAGGGCTTTTTGGTGATCGAACGGCACAAGCTGCCAGTCGTTATGCCGGCGCAGCAGATCGGCGATCTCGGCCGCCGTCGCATCGCGCTTCCACACGGCCTGCTCCAGTGCAAAGTGCGTGAAGACGTGCTCATAGTGCCCGACCGGACGGAAGCCGGGCAACGGCGGGTCGGCTTCGGCGGCCGTCCACGACGCATCGCGCCACGGCGTATGCGGTACGCCCAGCATGCCGCCCAGCAGCCCCTTGTCGGCCCGCCGCTCGGCGATAAAGCCGCCCTCGCCCACGATCAAAAACGCAATGCCATGGCGGCGAGGCTTGGCGGTCTTCGCTGCCTTGACCGGATATTTTTCCGGGTTTCCGGAAGCGTACCCTGAACAGCCTTCACGCAAAGGACACAGCAGGCACTGCGGCGTCTTGGGACGGCAGACCGCCGCCGACAGGTCCATCAAGGCCTGCGGCCAGTCACCCGCCCGCTCGGCCGAGACCCATTGCTGCGCCGCCTGACGGACCAGGGCCTTGCCTTCGGGCAGTGGCGTTTCCAGGGCGTACAGCCTGGCCATGACGCGCTCGATATTGCCGTCGATGACATTGGCCGGCTTGTCGAAGGCAATGGCGGCGACGGCCGCCGCCGTATAGGCGCCCAGGCCCGGCAGGCTTAAGAGCCCTGCCTCGGTGTCAGGAAACCGGCCGCCATGATCTGCGACCACTGCGCGGGCGCACTTGATCAGGTTGCGCGCCCGCGAATAATAGCCAAGGCCCGCCCACTCGGCCATGACCTGCTCGTCGGGCGCTGCCGCCAGGTCCGTCACCGCCGGCCAAAGTTCCAAAAAACGCGAATAGTATGGCGCGGCGTGCGCCGTCGTCGTCTGTTGCAACATGATTTCGGACAGCCAGACACGGTACGGATCGCGCGCGCCACGACGCCACGGCAGGTCGCGTTTATGGCGGTCGTACCACTCGAGCAGATCGGCCCGCAAACGCGAGACAAGACCCTTATCCTTCTCTATAATCGCCGTCATGAAACGTCCATTGCCCTCGCTCGAAGAGTCGGTGCGGATTTTACGCACGAACCGCACCAAGCGTGCGCCGCGCGTCGGGCCGACCGTGTCGAAACAGGTCAACCCGCTGCTGAAAAGCCTGGAAGCGAAGTTCGCCGCCCTGGACGACGGATCGTCCAAGCTGCGCGACCGCTGGCGGGAAATCGCCGGTGAGTCGCTGGCGCGCATCTGCGAACCCGTCAAGATCATCAAGACCCGCTCGACCGCCGCCAACCCGCGCGCCGGCACGCTTGAGGTCCGCGTCACCGGCGCCTTCGCTCCGCTGGTCCAGCACCAGTCGGCGACTCTGATAGATCGTGTCAACCTCTATATGGGCGGCAAGGCCGTCGAGCGCATTCGCATCGTCCAAGGGCCGCTGTCGACGCCACAAAAGACGCCCCAGCCGCCGCGCCCCCGACCGCTCGATGCGCGCGAGGAAGTCGAGCTTCAGCAGATGGTCGCGGACGTCGAAGACCCGAAGCTGCGGGCCGACCTTTTGCGCCTGGGCCGCTCGATCATGCTGCGCCGTAAGATGACTTCATAATTCGGACATAGTTACAGTCAAAATCCGGTTGACAAAAAGCGGCGCGCCTGTTCCCAAGGAGCAAATGCCTAAGGGTGAATAACGGCACGCCGCCGCACCATTTTTACGCACGGGGACAACGATGCTGACCAACCTCCATTCCACCGTCCGCGCGCTGGCGCTGGGCGCGCTCGCCGGGATCGCGCTGCTGGCCGCCGGCTGCAGCCAGGGCCCGTCGACCGACAAGATCGGTTCGGGCGACATGTCCGCCGGCAAGGCCGACGCCCCGATCACCGTCGTCGAATACGCCTCGGTCGCCTGCCCGATCTGCGCGCGCATGAACCAGGCCGCCATGTCGACCTTCATGTCCAAATATGTCGATACCGGCAAGGTCCACTACATCTACCGCCCGATGATGACCGGCAACCCGGCCGTCTCCGTCGCTGGCCACCTGCTGGCTCAGTGCGCCGGTCCGGACAAGAGCTTCAAGGTGGTCGACGCCATCATGCGCTCGCAGGAAGAAATGGACCAGGGCAGCAGCCATCCGGAAGAATACGCCAATGCCCGCACCGTGCTGACGCGCATCGCGCAGTCGGTCGGTCTTACCGACGAGCAGTTCAACAAGTGCGTCACCGATCCCAAGGGCGTCCAGGCGCTGAACGACGCGCACGACAAGGCCATCAAGGACGGCGTCGACGGCACCCCCACCTTCTTCGTCAACGGCAAGAAGATTCCGCTGCAGAAGTACGACATGAGCGACCTGGACAACGCCATCCAGCCTCTGCTCAAGAAGTGATGACAACGGGGCGGCGCACCCTCCTGCTGATGCTGGCTTCGGCCATGCTCCTGGCTGCGTGCGGCCGCCCCAAATTCATGGCCGAACGGCCCGACGACATGGTGATCGGCCGCGCCGACGCGCCTGTCACCCTCGTCGAATACGCCTCGGTGACCTGTGCCCACTGCGCGGAATTCCAGGCCGCGGTCTTCCCGGCCCTGAAGGCGAAATATATCGACACCGGCAAGGTCCGTTACGTTTTCCGCGAATACCTGACACCGCCCAACAATGTCGCCGCCGCGGGCTTCCTGCTGGCGCGCTGCGCCGGCACTGACCGCTATTTCGACGTGGTCGAAGCGGTCATGCAGGCCCAGCCGGAAATGTTCGCCGGCGGCACGTCGAAAAACGCCCTGCCCGTCCTTCGCCGCATCGGCCAGAACTTCGGCGTCACCGACAAGCAGTTCGACCGCTGCATCACCGACGCCGACGGCATGAAGCGCATCCAGGCCGGCATGGCCCAGACCGACCTCCAGACGCCGATCGAGGGCACCCCGGCCTTCTTCGTCAACGGACAATTCCTTCAGCGCACGACGGGCGATATCCAGGATTTCGATCGCGCGCTGTCTCCCCTTCTCAGCCAAACGGGCAAGCCATGACCCTTAAGCCTATCCTGTCCCTGGTGTTCGTGTTCGCGGCCTTGGTCGCCGCGCCCCACGCCGTCATGGCCAAGGCAAAGCCGGCCAAAGTCGCCAGCAAGGCCCCCGCCGCGTCGACGAGCGGCGCCTATGTCATGCCGTCCGAGCCGGGCCTGCTGCCCGACATGGTGCTGGGCAATCCCAAAGCGCCGGTGACCGTGGTCGAATATGCGTCGGCCGCCTGCCCGCACTGCGCGGCGTGGAACAAGGACAACTGGCCGACCTTCCGCGACAAGTATATCGCCACCGGCAAGGTCAAGTACGTCTTCCGCGAACTGCTCACCAACCCCGCGGAGTACGCCCTGGCCGGCTTCATGATCGCCCGGTGCTCCGTGGCGCAGAGCAAGACGCCGCAGAATTCGACCAACTATTTCACCGTGGTCGATGCCTTCTTCAGGAACCAGGACGCCTATTACAAGACGGGCGACATGGCGCCGATCGAAGCCCAGGTCGCCAAGGCTACCGGCCTCAGCACTATGAAGCAGCTCGACTGCGTCACCGACCAGAAGCAGATCGACGCCTTCTACAAGACGATGAACACCCACGCCGAGGCCGACAAGATCCACTCGACCCCGACCTTCATCGTCAACGGCAAGACGGTCGACGGCCACGACATGAAGGATATCGACGCGGCGATCGCGGCGGCGGCGAAATAGCTGTAAAGCTTGGACACGCGTCCGGTGCCGCGCTCGTCTCGCGGCCTGAGGGAGCCCTGGCGGATCGCTCCGTGTTCAGATTTATCCCCATTTGGGACGCGATGTTCGCGCGCAATTGTCTTGTCACGCGAATTGCGCTGTTATAGCCGGTGAAGAATCAGTCCGGCGCCAAAGGCCCACCCAGTTGCAGTTTCAGAAGATCAAACTCTCGGGCTTCAAGTCCTTTGTCGATACGACGGAATTCCGTATCGACCCGGGCCTGACCGGCATTGTCGGCCCGAATGGCTGCGGCAAGTCGAACCTGCTCGAAGCCCTGCGCTGGGTCATGGGGGCAACGTCCGCCAAGGCCATGCGCGGCGCCGGCATGGAAGACGTCATCTTCGCCGGCTCGGACAAGCGCCCGTCGCGCAACTGGGCCGAAGTCACCCTGACCATCGACAATGCCGATCGCCTGGCGCCCCAGCCCTTTACCGACCAGCCGGTGCTGGACGTGGCGCGCCGCATCGACAAGGGCGCAGGGTCTTCCTATCGCATCAACGGCAAGGAGGTGCGCGCCCGCGACGTCCAGTTGCTGTTCGCCGACGCCTCGACCGGCGCCAATTCGCCGGCGCTTGTCCGCCAGGGCCAGATCTCGGAGCTGATCGGCGCCAAGCCGCAGAACCGCCGCCGCGTGCTGGAAGAAGCCGGCGGCGTCTCCGGCCTGCATACCCGCCGCCACGAAGCCGAACTGCGCCTGTCGGCGGCCGAAGCCAACCTGTCGCGCCTGGACGACATCGCCCGCGAACTCGACACCGCCCTGTCACGCCTGAAGCGGGAATCCCGCCAGGCCGAAAAGTACCGCCGCATCTCGGCCGAAATCCGCGCCCTGCAACGCGCCATCCTCCATTCGAAATGGCTGGAGGCCCGCGGGCAGTTCGAGGCGTCCGTCCTTGACATGCAGGGCCAGTCGCAGCGCGTCGAGGAAACCGCCCGCGCCGCCGCCACGGCGCAGACCGACGCGATCAACGCCACCGAAGCCGTCCCGCCGCTGCGTGAAGAAGAGGCCGTGGCCGCGACCGTCATGCACCGTCTCAACATAGAGAAGGAACGCCTCGACCTCGAGGAAAAGCAGGCCACCAGCGAGATCGCGCGCCTGAAGACCGAGGTCGAACGCCTGCGCAGCGACTTCCAGCGCGAACGCGATCTGACGGCCGACGGCGCGCTTCAGGTCGAACGCCTGACCTCGGCCCTGGCGCGCGTCCAGGCCGAGATCAAGGAGGCGCCGTCGCGCGAACCCGAGTTGAAGGCCGCCGTCGACGCCGCCGAAACCAGGCGCCAGGAAGCCGACAAGGCGATCGAGGCCCTGGCCGCCGAACAGGCCGCGCTACTGGAACGCCAGAAGCTGGAGGCGACGCGCCTTCAGGAAGCCAAGACGCGTTATGACCGTTTGAGCGCCCAGTTGACCCAGGCGCTCAACGACCGCAAGGCGCTGGGCACTTTCGACTACGACCAGTTGGAAAAGCTGAAGGCCGACGCTGCTGCCGCTGCCGAACAGCTCGATACCGCCCGCAAGGACGCCGAGGCGCTGGAAGGCGGCCGCGTCGCCCTGGTCAATGCCGAGGCACAGGCCCGCAAGGCCATGCGCGAATACGAGGATGCGCTCGGCCGTCTGTCGTCGGAAGCCCGCGGCCTGTCGCAGATCCTGTCAGGTTCGGGCAAGCAGACCGCCGGCGGGCCGCCGGTACTCGATGCGGTCCGCCCCGACAAGGGCTATGAGCTGGCCCTGGCCGCCGCGCTCGGCGACGACCTCAACCTCAGCCTGACCAAGGACGCCCAGGCGCTGGCCTTCTGGAGCGAAGGCTTCGAAAGCCGCGCCGCGAAAATGGACCTGTCGGGTCTCGGCGTCGCCGCCCTGTCCGCCCATGTCCGCGCGCCCGACGCCCTGAGCCTTCGTCTCTCGACCATCGGCGTGGTGGCGCAAGGAGACGGCGACCGCCTGCAATCGCAACTGCCGATCGGCGCACGCCTGGTCTCGAAGGAAGGCGACCTGTGGCGTTGGGACGGCATGGTGGTGCGCGCCAAGGCGCCCAAGCCGGCGGCCGTCCGCCTGGCCCAGCGCAATCGCCTGGAGGAGCTGGAAGCCGAGATCGCGGCCATCCGCCCGAAATTCGCCGAGGCGCAGTCTACGCAAAAAACCGCCGCCGACGCACAGACGCAATACGAAAACAATCTGCGCCAAGCCCGCCAGAAGGTGCCGGACCTGGAACGCAATGCCCGCGCCCGCCAGCAGGCCTTCGACGACCGCGTGCGCGCCCAGACCCAATACGAAGCCCGCCGCGAGAGCCTGGACGAAAGCCTGAAGCGCCTGGAGGGCGACCACAAGGAGATCGAGCATCTTTATAAGGCCGCCGTCGAAAGCCAGAGCCAGGCCAATCCGGGCGAAAACATGGGCGAAAAGCTGGCCCAGGCTCGCAAGATCGCTGAAACGCACCGCCAGGCCGTCATGCAGGCGCGCGCTGCCCTGGACCAGGACCAGCGCGACCGCCAGGCGCGCGAGAACCGCGAACGCACCCTGTCGCGTGAACTGGGCGACTGGACGCGCCGCACCGGTGATTCGTCGGCGCGCATCGCCAAGCTGGAAAAAGACCAGGAAACGGCACGCGCCGCCCTGGAAATCGCCGTCGAGGCGCCGCGCGCCTTCGAGGACCGCCGCATCACCCTGGTCGACCAGCTGGCCACCGCCGAAAAACGCCTGTCGACGGCGCGCGATGCGCTGAACACCGCCGAAGGGACGCGCAGGGATGCCGACCTCAATGTCCGCGCCCGCGAACAGGAAGCCGCCTCCGCCCGCGAAGAACGCGCCGGCACCGCCGCCCGCGTCGAAGCGTTGCAGAACAAGTGCAACGAAATCGAGGCGCTGATCCTCGACCAGACGCAAGGCACGCCCGACGACCTCGGCCGCAAGCTCAAGGAAGAAGCGATCGCCACGCCCGCCGATCCGTCGGGCGCCGAATCACTGCTGTCGGGCCTGGAGCGCGAACGCGACAATCTGGGCGCCGTGAACCTGCGCGCCGAAGAAGAGGCCTCCGAGTACGAAAGCCGGCTGGATACCCTCGGCAAGGAGCGCAACGACCTGATCACCGCTATCGCCAAGCTGCGTGACGGCATCGATGAATTGAACGCCGAAGGCCGCGAACGGCTGCTGAAGGCGTTCGACATCATCAACGAGCACTTCAAGACCCTTTTCGTCAGCCTGTTCGGCGGCGGCTCGGCCGAGCTGCGCCTGGTCGAATCGGACGATCCACTCGAAGCCGGCCTTGAAATCTTCGCCTGCCCGCCGGGCAAGCGCCTGTCGGCCATGAGCCTGATGTCGGGCGGCGAGCAGGCCTTGACCGCCACGGCGCTGATCTTCGGTGTCTTTCTGGCAAACCCGGCGCCGGTCTGTGTGCTCGACGAAGTCGACGCGCCGCTCGATGACGCCAATGTCGACCGCTATTGCCGCCTGCTGGCCGAGATGCGCAACCGCACGCATACGCGTTTTATCGCCATCACGCACAATCCGGTGACCATGTCGCGCATGGACCGCCTGTTCGGCGTCACCATGGCTGAACGCGGCGTATCGCAGTTGGTCAGCGTCGATCTGTCGACGGCCGAGGCCCTGGTGGCCGAGAACGTGGCCTGACGATCGGTGCTGCAGGTGCGCGCGGAAATGCCGCAAAGTGATCCACAGATTACACAGATTTCACAGATTTTTCAGCGACCTATCGGCTGATTTCCGGGTTCGCAACCCGGTGAATTGTTGCGCTTCACGCGGTTCCGCGGCAGCGCGAAGCGCCTCTCCCCCTGATCCAGAACTCTGGCCGCACGGTCACGCTCGGAAAAATCTGTGAAATCTGTGTAATCTGTGGACCGCCTTCCTTTCCCTCAACACAAAGACCGTCTTCCACAACGCGCCAAAGGGTTCAGCGATTAATCTGCGAAATCTGCGTAATCTGCGGATCACTTCAAAAACATCCTGCACCGCACGCCAGCGGTGCAAGCCTATATCCCCCACCCCGCCTCGCTATATCTCTCGATCTATTCACGTATAAAACCGGCTAAACGCTATACAATTACACCTCTGACAGCGTTGTAACCGCGACCGATGCGCGCAAATGTGATCGACGTTCGTTTTGTCTTGCGCAATTGCTTGACCTTTCACAACGTCTTGAGTAGGTTCCGCGCCGTTCGAAGACGGGATGATCCATCATCCCGCCTGTTAGGTGCTGAACGTGACAGATGAACCCCACAACGAACCGGACGCCGAAAAGCTGAAGGATTTGGACCAGCGCCTGAAGGCGATCGAAGCGCGTAACAGCAAATCGGTCGACCACGGCGCGGAAGTCGGCGCGAACAAGGGCATGCAGGCTCTTGGCGAACTGATCGGGGGTATTCTGGCAGGTTTGGGACTGGGATGGGTCGCCGACAAATACCTGCACACCACGCCGTGGGGCATGATTGTCGGAACTCTGCTGGGAATGGTCGCGGCCGTCTATGCGGTCGTCAAATCGGGCCAGAACCGGCGATCCTGAAGGGCAAAAGGCCCTTCTGTTCAGGACAGTCTTCGTCGTCAGATTTTTCATAAGGATACGCTGCGCAGGCGCGCGCGGTCCCAGTCGCAAGAGGTAGATAGGGCTCATGGCCGGACCATTGGAACAGTTTCAGATCGAGACCGTTTACAAACTTCCCGGTTTTACCGTGGGCGGACACTATGTCGACATGTCGATCACCAATTCGGTGCTGGCCATGTTCATCGCCGTCGGTGCTGCCCTGCTGTTCTTCGCGCTGACCACGGCGCGTGCGGCGATCATCCCCGGCCGCGGCCAGGTCATGGCCGAAGGCATCTTCAAGCTGATCGACGACATGGCCGATTCGATCATCGGCCACGACGGCCGCCAGTTCTTCCCCTTCATCCTGACCCTGTTCCTGTTCATCCTCAGCTGTAACCTGCTGGGCCTGTTCGGCATCTTCACCGCGACGTCGCAGATCGCCGTCACCGTGACCCTGGCCGCCATCACCATCGTCCTGGTCATCGGCGTCGGCCTGCTGCGCCACGGCCTCGGCTTCTTCAAGATGTTCCTGCCGTCGGGCGTGCCGCTGTACCTGGCTCCGCTGATCATCATCATCGAAGTCGTCTCCTTCCTGGTCCGCCCGGTCACCCTGACGCTTCGTCTGTTCGGCAACATGGTCGGCGGCCACATCGTTCTCTACGTCTTCGCCACCTTCGTCATCGGCCTGTCGGCCCTCGGCATCGGCGGCATGCTGGGCGCCATCCTGCCCATGCTGACCATCGTGGCCCTGACCACCCTCGAATTCCTGGTCGCGTACCTGCAAGCCTTCGTGTTTGCGGTTCTGGCCTGCGTCTATCTCAGTGACGTCGTCAACATCGGCCATCACTAAACCCTATCAACCTGTCTTCATCTACGGAGTTACCCTATGGACCTTCAATCCGCTCAAGCCATCGCCCACGGCCTGCAGTTCATCGGCGCCGGTCTGGCGACCCTCGGCATGATCGGTGCCGGTATCGGTCTCGGCATCCTGTTCGGCAACTACTACGTCGGCGCCATGCGCAACCCGTCGGCCGCCAAGGAACAACAGACCAACCTGTTCATCGGTATGGCCCTGACCGAAGCCCTCGGCATCTTCTCGTTCGTCGTCGCCCTGCTCGTCCTGTTCGGCCACTAAGTCCGGCCCCCTCAGGAAATCGATATGAACGCCGCAAGTTCATCCGCAACCGTCTCCTCGACCGACGCCTCGGCGCCGCCGGTGACGGTTGCCTCGACCGTGCCCCTGGCGAACGCGTCCGAACTGGCGCAGTCGCAGGTCGCGGCCGAAGAGACGACGGCGACGACCGAGCATCCCAAGGGTGACGAAGGCCTGCCGCAGCTCAATGTCGAGCACTGGCCCGGCCAGATCATCTGGCTGGCCATCGTCTTCGCGGTCTTCTACGCGCTGATCGCTACCATCTTCGCGCCCCGTCTGCGCAAGGTGATCGACAAGCGCGGTTCGACCATCGCCGAAGACCTGGCCAACGCCCGCGCGATCCGCGACGAAGCCGAAGCCCAGGCGCGCGAAGCCGAAGCCGAAACGGCCGCTGCCCACGCAGCCGCCAAGAAGCTGGCCCAGGACGCCATCGCCCGCTCGAACGCCGAGATCGCCGCCGCCCAGGCCGCGGAAGACGTCAAGCTGAATGCGCGCCTCGGTGAAGCCGAAGCCCGCATCAAGGCGGCCCGCGACGAGGCGATGAGCCACGTCCGCGACATCGCCTCGGACACGGCTTCCGCCCTCGTCGCCAAGCTGACCGGCAAGGCTCCCACCCAGGCGGCGCTCAAGTCCGCCTTCAACAAGGTGTAAGACCATGCCCGAATTTATGCACGATGCCGAATTCTGGGTACATGCCGGTCTGGTCATCTTCCTTCTGATCCTGGTCTTCGCCAAGGTTCCCGCCAATGTCTGGCGCGGTCTCGGCGAAACCGGCAAGGCCGTCCGCGCCGAGCTCGACGAGGCCGTCCGCATCCGTCAGGAAGCGACCGAGCTGTTGAACTCGATCAAGGCGCAGCGCCAGGCCGCTGAAAAGAAGGCCAAGGAGATCATTGCCCTGGCCGAGGAAGAAGCCCAGCGTCTGACCGAAGAAGCCCGCGCCAAGCTGGCCGACTCGATCAAGCGCCGCGAGGAACTGGCCGAGCGCAAGATCGCGCAGGCCGAGGCCCGCGCCGCCGCCGACGTCAAGGCTGCCGCCGCCGACCTGGCGTCGCAGCTGGCCGAAAGCATCCTGACGGAGCGCACGGCCGGCCTCGGCGCCGACAAGGCCGTCGACACCGCCATCGCACAGCTGCCGGGCCGCTTCTCGTAAGCGCCGACAGCCTGACAAGACAAAAGCCCGGAGCCTTCGCTCCGGGCTTTTTTGCGTCTCCCCTCCCCGCGCGAACACGGAGAGGGAGAAGACTGCGTGCACCTCGCCTACAGCTCCAGCCCTTCGGCGTAGATGATCCGTTCGGCGAAGAGCGGACCTTCCTCGTGGTTGCCGGGCGGCAGGTGGGGATAGACTTCCGACTCGACGACCAGGATGCGGCGCTTGCCGTTCGCCGGCACCTGCGGCAGGAAGACGACCTGTTCCAGCAGCACGTTGGGCGTCACGGCGGCCCCGAACAGCGCTTCGTTCGGGTGGGCCTGCAATTGCGCCTGCAAGGGTTGGGCTTTCATCGGCTCGGTCAGGTCGCGCGCCATCAGGCGAACGGCCGCCGATCGCGCCGCCGGCCCGGACGTGTCCGCCTTGGTATCGGGGATGATCGGCCCCGGTCCCGTCGATGGCTTACCGTCTTCGTCGCGCCAGCCTGTCACGGGATCGGCGCCTTCGTCGAGCACCTGGGTGCGCAACCGTACGACATTGGGCTGGGCCCTGGCCACGTCCTTGTCGGCCGGGGACTGGGCGACGTCGCCGAACACGACGACGCGGCAGGCATTGCCCCTGGTCGGAATGGCAACAGCGATACGGTCTGGGCTGATCTGCATGAAATCGCAGGTCACGGGCGACGACAGGTGCAGGTTAAGTTCACCCGACGGTGCGGCGGCCCCAAGGTCGTCCGAGGTCAGCGAGGTCGGCTGAAAACGGGCGACGGCCAGACGGACGAACGGGAAGTAGCTGCCCTTGGGGATATCCACCACAATGTCGGCATACCACAGCTGGCGGTCCGCATCGAAGCCGACCTCGTGCGGCGCGACAGCGAAGGTGCCCGGCTGCTTCGGCACCTGCAGGCCGGTCGTCGGATAGTCCGGAACCTTGCCTTCCGACGGCGGCAGGCCCGTCCCGGGATGGCTGATCGGCCCGCTCATCCGGGCCAGCGGGAAGTTGTGGCGCGCCGGGCTGTTAGTCTTGATATCGCTGCTCAGCCAGACGGGGTCCCTGCCCCACTGCGTCACGAACGGCAGGTTGGGCGCGTTGTCGGTCACCCGGCCGCTTGTATCCGGCTCGTCCGGCAGGATGACGGCCAGCATCTCATTATAGCCGGTGGCCAGCCATGGCCGGTCGAGCCAGACGCGGATACCGCCGGTGCGGCGCGACGCCGTGACCTCCGGATCGTTGAACCAGCCGAAGGTCGGGATGGCGTAGAGCACCGCCGGCGCCGGCGGCCGGGCGCTGCTCTTGATCCACTGCGTGAACGGCTGCGACGTGATCTTCATGTCGCTTTCACTGTCGCGCAGCGGCAATTCGAAGAACTCCCGGAAGCGCGAGATGGCATCCATGGAATAGGTGACCTGGCGCGCGCGGGTATCGTGGAAATGGTGCGTGATCTGGCGGCTGATGGAACCGCCGCCCATACTTTCGCGGCGGGCGATCGGCAGCTGCACCACCTGCTGGACGTGCGGGCGGTTGACGGGCTGAGTCCTGGTGTCGACCTCGACCATAGCGTCGTCAGGCTCGTTCCAGCTGGCATTGACGTCCAGCCGTACGGTCGACGGCCCGTCGACCGGTGTGACAAGCGCCATGTCGGTATCGGTGGCGCCGAACGGCCGCCGCGGATTGAGGCTGACGAAGATCGGCATTTCCAGCGGCTTCTGCACCGCGTGGACCAGCTCGACCTCGCGCCACGGCGTGAACATCCAGTGCTTGCCCTGCAGGATTTTCGTCTTGATCGCGTCGGTGGCCTTGCCCTTGTCGATCAGCGCCCACAGCGCCATCCAGTCGAGCTTCGACGGCGGCATTACGAAGCTGATGCGCAGGCGCTGGCGGCAGGCGCGCGGCATGGGGACGGTCAGCACGCCGTCCTTGAAGCCGAAGCTGCCCGTTTCACTGCCCTCAATGGTGATGCCGCCGACCGTCGGGCCGGCATCCTTGTCCCACTTGCGGTTGGCGATCGCGTCGATGTCGGCGGCGACAGTCTTGTAGAAGGGCACGAAGACCTCCTTCCAATCGCCGCCTTCCAGGCCGCGCATACGCACCAGGGCGCCGACGGCCAGGGGATCGGGCAGGTACGGGATCGGGTTCTGCGTGTGCGACACGGCATAGCTGGTCGTGGGCCCATCATAGGTCGCGGGCACCGGTTTCACGCCCTTGATGACGTCCGACGGCGGCAACTGGGTTTCGGTGAAGGCGTTGTCGAAGGTCCACAGCATCTTGTAGACCTCGCGCCGCATCCTGCCGTGCTCGTCGTCGAGCACGCCGTGCTGCTCAGCGAAGCGCTCGGTCACGCGCGGCGGCCACAGGTTGCGGTGGACGGCCGGAACATCGCTGGGGATGCTCTTGTCGTCATAGACGGCGTTGCGCGTGCGCAGCGCCAGCCGCGTCATCGATTCCCCCTGAAGCGGGTATTCCGTGACCTGCCAGGGCGTGGTCGCCTGCGCCCCGCCATCGGTCTTGCCGACCAGGGTCAGGACCGGGCTTTCGATCGGTTCGTAGCGCCGGTACTTGACCGGATCGCTGATCGCCACGGGCGCGGCCTTGGACCGGTAGGACTGCGAATTGCCGCACATGTCGACCGCGCGCATGCGCACGCTGTAGGTATGGCCGAAGCGCAGCTTGGGCAGGCTGCCCTTGTCGTCGGGAGCGACGGTAAAGGTCGTGCTCAGCGGCATGCCGGCCGGGATTTCGGCGGTGTTCTCACCGATCATCGACGTGTGGTCCTTGGGGTCCACGCCGTCCTTCGGCTTGTGGCGCACGGTCTTGAACGGCTCGGGCGCGCTCAGCGACCAGCCGCGCCACACGAAAAGCCCTTCGTGCAACGTAAAGACGTCCGGCACGCTGCCATCGGCGCTCGACCCGGCGGCCGTACTGAGCACGCCCTCCTCTTCCGGGGAGTCGTCGAGCTTGGCCCCGTTCTTCAGGCCATAGCTGATGACGCGGCGGTGCAGCGACCGCCACTGCCCGTCGGGGCCGTCGAGATCGAGAATATCGGCGCGGTAGCCGCGCAGCAGGTCACCGAAGCCAAGCTCCGGCGTAGCGGCGCCGTGCAGGTCGGAATTGCGCTTGGCGCGCGCGGTAAGATCGGCACCGCGGCCCGACTTGGCCAGCATCAGGCCGGCGGACCGCAGGCTGGGCGTGCCGGTCTGCATGTCGTCCTGGCGCATGCCGTCGACTTCGTCATCGTCGAAATTGGTAATGGTCATGCGCTCGAGCGAGCTGCCCAGCGCCGCCATCTTGTGCGCCGCGCCGTCGACGTCGAGCTGGACGAAGCTGACGCCGTTTTCGTGCATCCTCAGGAAGCCGTTATCGTGCTTGTCGCCGCCGCGCGCGGCGAAGACCTGGGGAGCGACCGTGCAGTGGGTGATGGCGCAGGTGTCGATCTCGGGGTGCGCAACCTTGTTGCGCAGCACCTGGAAGGACAGCGCCACGTCGGCGCCGGCCGGAACCTTGGCGGCGTCGGCCGGTTCGAGGGTGAAGTCGATGACGAAGCCGCACAGGCGCGCCAGCTGGTAATAGTTCGACAGGCCGGCGACGATCTTGTGGAAGTCCGTAATGGCCTTGAGGTCGGCCGCGCTCGGCAGCGCCTTGGGGTCGACGTAGCCCGGCCATTTCGCGTCCATGGCATAGGCCTCGACCCCGGCCTTGGGCGGCACGGCGTGGGCGTGGACCGGCGTGGGTGGGCCGAAATGCTGCTGCTTCATGGTCGTCTCGGCCTGCAGCGGCGTATGATAGAGCGAGAAGGCTTCGAACACCGCCTTGGAATTGGTCAGGGGGCCGGCCGCCATCAGCTTGCGCATGCCATCGAGACGCTGCTTGTGCGTCGGGACGGGCGTCGCCGTGGCCTGGCGGCGCTCCTCGGGCGTGCGGTATCCGGGCCATCCCGCATCGGTCAGCGCCTTGGCCTTCGGCAGCTCTTCCGAGGTCGCCGTCGCCAGGGCGCCGTAGATGTTTTCGATATGGTCGGCCAGGGTCCTGACGGGATAGCTCAGGATCATCGCCGACTTCAGGCTTTCCAGCGTCTTGGTGTTGAAGCTGACGACCGGCGTGTCCGATGGAAACAGGGCGCTGTAGATATCGATGGATACCTTCGACACCGGCTTGAGCGGCAGCGGGACAGGCTGTCCGGCCACCATGACGCTGATGGAGATAGTCCCCAGGGTCTTCGGCCAGTTCTGCCAGGCCGTGGGCGTAAGAAGCGTCGTCTTGCCTGTCGGATCGACCTTGAGCTGCGGCGCGACGAAGGCGCTCAGGTGCATGCGCCCCGAGGTATCGCGGCCATTGGGGCACAGGGTCCAGACGACTTTTTCGGTAATGGTATCTGTCATGGTGTCCCCCTGTTATGCAAAGGCCGCGCAATAGGCGTCCCAGACGTCCGATTTCGTCTTCTTCTCGTCCGAAGCCGGCGTGTATTCGATGAAGGCCGGATCGGCGTCGGAACCGGCGAACTGACGCTCGACCGTGATGTCCTGCGAGATGCTGAAGAACAGGATATCGATTTCGACGGTCAGGGTCGCCGTGCCGTAGAGACGCGAATGCGCGTCCGTCTTTTCGTAGGTCAGGCCCAGATGGAAAACCAGGCTGACCGTGATCAGGCCCAGCACGCTCAGGTGCCCGCCCATTTCGACATAGCCTTCGAACTGGACCAGCTTGGACGGCGTCTCCTGCCAGTGGAAGTAGAAGCCGCCCTTGACGTAGACGCCGCCCGAGGCGACGCCCAGGTCGATCGATATCTGCGCGCCGAATTCCAGCGACGCTTCCAGTTCGCGCACCCCGCCCGTATCGACGCCCAGCGCGAAGAAGCCGCCGCCACCGAACAGCGAGATCGTCAGGTTGAACGGGTTGTGGCGCTCGGCGAAGTTGAAGCGCGCCGACGGCCCGTCCCCGGTGAATGGCAGGTCGAAGCCGGCGCCGAGATTGATGTTCTGCAGGCTCATCACCCCGACCGAGATGGTCGGCAGGCCCAACGAATAGCTGGCGGTGATGCCGCTGGCGGTGACATCGAGCCCGGGCGGATCCGAGAACCCGTCCATGGGAATGTAGTCGCGCAGGCTGTTGATGAATTCCAGCGGTCCGCCGAAGCGCACGCCGTCGTCCGGATTCAGCGTCGGATTGACGTCCGTCTTGCTGCCGGGCTTCACGGTCAGCGACAGGCTGTCGAAGTTGAGGATGATGAAGCCGAACAGGTTGATCTTGAAATTGTTGAGCGTCGCCTCGACGCGCGTGTCGGGCGTCCCGCCGGTCTTGGAGATGGTGACCGTCGACACGATACTGAACTGCGGCGTGGTGTGCGGCGTCAGCGCGATGAACGGCCCGGCGCTCGATACCGAATCCTTTTGTATCGTGTAGCTGGTGACGATCTTATCGCCCTGATCGACCGTGGTCAGCTTGGGCACGCCGGGGTCGCTGACGCCGGCCAGGGAAATGATGTCGCTCAGCGATACGACGCCCAGGAGCTTGGCCCCCTTGAACACGTCCTCCGGCGACAGCGAGGGCTTCAGGTAGTCGGCATAGCCGTTGAGCACGCCGACCTTGCGCGACAAGCCGTCGAAGTTCAGCTTGGGCGCCGCCAGGCCGCCGAACTTGTCGGTCGTGACGTCGCCCAGTCCGATCGAAGATGCGAACTTGAACACCACCTGGGCCGGATTGGCGGAATTGAAGCCGGTGTTGAGGAAGGTGTCGTGATAGGTGACCTTTGGGCTGGCCGGCTTGCCCAGCAGCTTTTTCAGCGACGGCACATCGATGTCGGCATCGACCAGACCGGGATAGAAGTGCGGCATCCGGGGCGTGCCGTCCCATGCCCAGGACTTGAAGTTCAGGTGGCGGGCGGGATAGTCGCTTTCGCCGCCGACGGCGTTGCCCGATGCGTCAATGTCGCGGCTGAAGCGCACCAGGGTGCCGTTGACCGACGCCCCCTTCCAGTCGGCGGGCGCCTGATCGTTGTAATAGGTGGACAGTGGCGCGATCCGCGTGGCGTCGGCATTGACCGTGCCCAGCACGAAGATCAGCGGCATGTCGATCGCCGCCCGATTGCCCGCCGTGTCGACGGCGGCGATCTGGAAGCGGAAGACGTCGCCCACCGAATTGGCGGCGTCACCCAGGGACAGGGACGGCCAGAAACCTTCGGTGGGGTCGATATCCTTGCTCTTGGAATTTACCGGCGGGTACCAGTTCTGGGCCTTGAGCTTGTCGATGGCGACCGGAGCGTGCAGGTCCGGCGTCTGCTTGGTAAGGATCTCGACGCTGGCGAACGGGAAGTCGCGGCCGTCGTACATCTGGCCCGGCCCCGGATAGGTCCGGACACGGTCGCGCACGATGATGAAGTACTTGGTCATCAGCGCTGCGACGCGCCCGCCTCCCGACTGGCGCGAGAACTTGCGTTCGGACACCTTGATCAGCGCCGCCGCATGTCCGAACGGGAAGAGATAGCCTTCCTTGACGATGCGCACGAACTGGTCGCGGCCGGTCGATGATACGTGCTTCCACTGCGAGACGTTGGCGCCGGCCGACAGCGGGTCGGGCCAGTTGCCGAGGATGTCCATCGACGCGCCCAGCGCCGTCAGCCGCATATGGTTGGCGACCGCCGGCAGGCCCTTGTAGCCCGTCTTGACGCGCATCAGCTTGACCAGGTCCTGGCGGTCCGGCGCCATCATTGCCCACTGGTCGCCGGGAATGGTCGGCTGGTCTTCGTCCTCGGAATAGAGGGCGCGTATGGGCTGCGCCATGTCGCCGACCGTCCAGTCGCTGGCACGGCCGCCCAGGCTGGTGTGCCACAGCTCCGCGATGCGCCCGCCGTGATCGACGACGCCGGTGGCGTGGGTAAAGCCGGCGGTCGACAGCGGCGTCACGTGCAGGCGGACCGGCGCCTCGATATCGGTGGCGTCGTCCTCGATCGTGCCCGACGTCTTGACAAAGGTCATCGGCGGCAGGCCCAGCGGCGCCTTGTTGTCGGGCGCCTGCTGGGCGATGCCGGGCGCGGGCTTGCCGGCCTGCACCGCGGACGGCGCGGCCGACTTAGCGACGGACGGATTGACCTGCGCGACCGGCCGCGCCTGGGCGGCCGGCGGCGGGGCGACCTGATGTACGACCTGCTGCAGCGCGGCCCGCTCGACATAGGCCCCCATCCACGGGTCCGAGGCATTGGCCCCGAGCTTCTGCACGCCCGATTTCGACGGGAAGCCGGACTGGGCCGGCGTCCTGGGCCGGCCGATATTGTAGTTCGGCAGCTTTTCCGGCGTCAGGCTGGCCATGATCTCGTACTTGATCAGGGCGTCGATCTTCGTGGTCGGCAAGACGATCTTCTGCTGCACAGCCTTCAGCATGGCCTCGGCGACCACGGCCGCCGCCCGGCGCAGCGCCGGCTCTACGTGCGGATCGAAGGCGTGCAGGTCCGCCTTCTGCTGCTCGGCGATGATATCGAGACGCTGGCGGATGGTCTCGAGCGAGTCGAGCCCCGGCCCGACGGCGTCGACGGCGCGCGGGCTGAGGTTCAGCCGCCACGTCATGCAGGCTTTCAACACCTCGTCGGCGGTGCAGAGGATCGAGGTGAAGCCCGAGGGCGCGCGATAGGCCAGGCGCGTCGTGCCGGCCATGTAGGTTTCGGCGCGGTCGCCATTGTTGACGATGCTGGCAAGCCCGGCGTCGTCCGGCCAGGTCCGCTCTGCAATGGCCTGGGGCTGGTGCTCGACCAGCATGTAGGCGGGATGCGACGGATCGGTGATGACGATCCTGCGGCCGGCGCCCGAACCCGTGACCTTCATGTTCTTGAGGTGGACAGTCAGTAACAGCAGGTCGCGCGGCCGCAGCAGGGTGAAGGCTTCAACATCGCCCAGGCCGAAACGGAGCTTGTCCGCCGCGCTGGCCGCGGTCAGCGGACCGCCCTGGACCTGCACCTTGCCGAGGTCGGCATTGCCTGCGGTGACCTTGCCGGCCTGGGCCATGGCCTCCCCGGCCGTGCCGCCGGCGGCCAGCAGCCAGCCCATGATGGTGCGGCGCGTCAGCTTCAGTTCGCGCCGTGTCGCTGCCAGGGAAGACCTGTCGCGGGGCGTCGTCCCCGATTTGCCCTTGTTGCCGGACATACGCGCACCCCACCCAATTTGTTGCCGATGGGGCGACGCTAACAGAGAGTTTTTACGCTGGCTATACGAAATTTTGACTAAAATTCGTTAATTTCCAACTTCTTTTCTCACGAACGCTACGGAATTTTATTCAATTTACCGAATAATTTTTCAGAAATACACACGTACAACACAATTAAACTGAATATTGAAATCGATATCACGTCGCAAACTTTGAAAGTTTCATATTTTTCGGCAAAAATCCGAAAGACTATTTCGCGAACCGCATATATAATTTATTTCAAAATAGACACACACATCTATGCACGCCACGCGGGATATAGCCGCAACGCCGCGTATGGCTGCGAAAGATAATGCCGTTATTCAAATATCATCGTTCACCATATTCCGTTTCCTCCCACAAGGACCAATCTTATGACCGGGCAAAATGGCACTGCGTTTTCCTATTCGGCCGGCGGCCAGGCCTATCTCGGGCTGCGGATCGCCGGCCCGGCGCGGCCCCGCGCCGGCGTCGTCCTGCTGCCGGACTGGCGCGGTGTCAGCAGCCTGGCGCGCGACCATGCCGCCTTCCTGACCGGCCTCGGCTGCGAGGTCGTGATCGCCGACCTGTACGGCGGCGGCTTCAACCCGGCGAGCCCGGACGAGGTCGGCCCGATGGTCAGGCGGCTGATGGAAAACCGTACGGCCGGCGTCGCGGCGCTGGCTGGCTGCATCGAGGCGTTTCGCCCCACGCTCGCCGCCGGCACGCCCATCCTCTGCCTGGGTTTCAGCGCGGGCGCCATGGTGGCGATCGACTATGGGCGCAGCGGCGCCGACCTTGCCGGGATCATCGTCTGCTCCGCCCTGTTGAAGACCGCGGGCGAAGGCATGGATATACGGATCAAGGCCCCCGTGCTGGTACTGCAGGGCACGCAGGACCAGGTATCGCCGGTCGATGTCATCGCAGCCGTCATCGCCGAAATGGACGAAGCCGGAAACGATGCGCGCTTCGTCCTGTTCAGCCAGACGCACCACGCCTTCGACAACCCCGAAGCCGGCGACGATCCGGCGGCCCGCCTGTGCTATTCGGCCTTGTCGGCCGGCCGCGCGCGCGCCGCCATCCGGCAATTCCTCGAAGACGTGGTTGAGGCGTGATCCCGCTTCAGCCGAAGGTGAAGGCGCGCACCCCCGGATCGAAGACGGTGATGGTGAAGGCCCGGTCGGCGACGGGTCCGGCCGGGCGGATCAGCTGGCAGAGGCGATTGCCGGTCGCGGTGCCGTTGCCAGGCGAGGATGTGGAGCCGCATCGGGGCCGTTTACGTTGAATCTGTCCCTTATACGCGTGCGCCGGCCATGCGTTACGCCCAGATCCGCCAGATTGCGTAAAGTCCGCCGGCAAACCGCTAATAGACGTCCTTTCCGTAACGTTTCTCCGAAGCCAGCCGGCGGACATAGGCTTCGGCGCCCTCGGGCGACAGGCCGCCGTGCGTCTCAGCGATCCGGCGCAGGGCCGCGTCGACATCCCTGGCCATGCGGCTGGCGTCGCCGCAGACGTAAAAGTGCGCGCCCTCTTCCAGCCACCGCCAGATTCCGGCGCCGTTCTCGATCATGCGGTCCTGAACGTAGACCTTGGCGCCCTGGTCGCGCGAAAAGGCGGTGTCGAGCCGGCTGAGCGTGCCGTCGGCCGCCAGCGCGTCCAGTTCGTCGCGGTAATAGAAGTCGCAGGCCGCGCGCTGCTCGCCGAAGAACAGCCAGGTCTTGCCCTTCGCGCCACGCGCCCGGCGCTCCTGCAAGAAGGCACGGAAGGGCGCGACGCCCGTGCCCGGCCCGACCATGATCATCGGCAGGCTGTCGTCGGCCGGCGGGCGGAAATGTGCCGATTTCTGCACGAAGATCGGCACCTCGACGCCTTCGGCGCGGTCGGCGAGGAAGGTCGAACACACGCCGCCGCGTGGCAGCCCCCCGTGGTCGTAGCGCACGGTCGACATGGTCAGATGCACCTCGCCCGGGCAGGCCTTGGGACTGGACGCGATCGAATACAGCCGGGGCTGAAGACGCTTCAGCGCGCGCACAAAGGCCGCGGCCGTCGTCGTGACCGGGATTTCGCGCAACACGTCGATGATCTGACGTCCCCACATCCAGTCGCGAAGGGCGTCCTTCCTGTCGGGTTTGGACAAGGCCACCAGGTGATCGCTGCCGGCAAACCCGCACATGAATTGCAGGAAGTCGGGGGTGATCCGGGCGATCTCGAAATAGCGGACCAGAGCGTCGGCCAGCGGTATTTCGCCGTGGTCCTTTACGGACACCGGCGCCTGACCGTCGAGCCTGAGCGCGTCCAGTATGTCGGCCACCAGGTTCGGGCAGTTGACCGGCCAGACACCCAGCGCATCGCCCGCTTCGTAGTCCAGACCGGTGCCGGCGATATCGAAAACGATCTGGCGCGTTTCCTTGGCCGAACCCTCGCCGCTCAGCAGGCGATTGTGCTTGAGGCGGGCCTTGAGCGGCGCAGCCCGGCTGTAGACCGGCGCGGCGACCGGCGCCGCTGCGGGGGCTGCCTCCATAGGTCCGGCCGGCTCAAGCACGCGGGCCTCCACGCCGACCAGCGCATCGCAGACGGCATTGAGCCAGCCATTAGCCGCCGCCTCGTAATCGGGCTCGCAATCGACGCGCGGGGCCAGCGCCTGGCCGCCGAGCGCGATCATCCGGGCTTCGAGCTTGCGGCCGAAGCCGCAGAACTGGTCGTAATTGGAATCGCCGAAGGCCAGCACGGCGAAGCGCACGCCATCCACCGGCGCGGCGCCTTCGCCCTGGATCTGGCCCCACAGATTGGCGCCGTTGTCGGGCGGATCGCCGTCGCCGAAGGTGGAGGCCAGGAACAGGACGGGCGACAGCTTCACCAGCTCTGTGGCGCTGACCGCGTCCATAGCGGCCACCTTGACCTTGTGGCCGGCAGCGCTCAGTCGCTCGGCGCAGCGGCCGGCAAAGCTCTCGGCATTGCCCGTCGACGACGCCCACAGGACCGTGACCGGCCCCGGCCCGGAGCCGTCACCGTCGCCCGTACCGGGCTGTGGCGGGACAGTGGCGCCGCCCATGGCCGGCCTCGCGCCTTCATCGATCCAGGTCCGCGAGAAAAGGCCCGCCAGCATGCCGTCGAGGACCGCGCGGGTATGGGCGTCGAAGGGCGCGGTCGGCGGCAAGGTCGGCACGCCGCCGGCGGCGCGCGATGCATCCATGCGAAGGCTGCTTAAGTAGCCCTGCAAATAGGCCAGCCCGACCGGATCGAGTTTCGGCGCCGGGGCGTGGGTAAGGCCAAGCATGTCGGCAAAGGCATCGAGTCGTTGCATATCCAGGGCTTTTTCAGAGGGCAATTCAGGCGTAGCGGAAGGCGTCAACGGCGCCGCCGGAGCCGCGATGCGCGTAAGGGCGACGGCCGAGACCTTGAATTCGGGCTGAAGTGAGATCGGATCGACGGCGTCCGACGTCACGGCATTGACCGCCAGGTCGTCGCCGAAGACGTCGTTCCAGTGGAAGGGCGCGAAGCAGTTGCCCGGCCGCACGCGATCGGTGACCACCGCCGGCAGGACGGCGCGGCCCCGGCGCGAGCGGATTTCGACGTTGTCCTTGTCGGCGATGCCCATCACGACGGCGTCTTCCGGGTGGATTTCGACGAACGGCCCGGGATTGAGCTTGTTGAGCGTCGGAATCTTCCCGGTCTTGGTCAGGGTATGCCACTGGTGCTGGACGCGGCCGGTGTTGAGAATGAAGGGGAAATCCGGGTCGGGCATTTCCGCCGGATCCATGTGCGGCCGCGCCAGAAAGACGCCCTTGCCGCTTTCAGTGGCGAAGACGATGGCCGGCTGCCGTCCGTCGTCGGCAATCTTCAGCGTCTGGCTAACACCGTCATTCAGGTAACGCACCGGATTGCGGTCGTGCTCGCAGCCCGGTGCGCATGGCCATTGCAGCGGCGTCCCGCGCAGACGGTCGTGCGACGCCCCGCGCAGGTCGTAGCCGGTCTTGGGATTCCAGGCGCGCTTGATCTCCTCGAAGACATCCGACGCCGAGCCGTAGGTAAAGGCGTCGGCGTAACCCATCTCGCAGGCCACGCGCGCAATGATCCTCCAGTCGGCGGTCGCTTCGCCTGGCGCATCCACCGCCTGCTGCATCAGGGTCAGGTTGCGCTCCGAATTGATCATCACGCCTTCGGCCTCGGCCCATAGGGCGCCCGGCAGCAGGATGTCGGCATAGATGTTGGTTTCGGTGTCCAGGAAGGCGTCCTGGGCGATGACCAGCTCGGCCGCCTTGAGCGCCTCGACCACCCTGCCCCGATTGGCGACGCTGGCGACGGGATTGGTGCAGATGATCCAGCAGGCCTTGATCCGGCCCGCCTTCATATCGTCGTACATGGCGATGGTGCCGCCGCCGCCCTCCTTGCGCAGCGTTCCGGCGTCGAGGCCCCACATGTTTTCGATGAAGGCACGGTCGGCGTCGTTCTGCGCGGTGCGCTGCCCCGGCAGGCCCGGCCCCATATAGCCCATTTCGCGCCCGCCCATGGCGTTGGGCTGGCCGGTCAATGAGAACGGCCCCGCGCCCGGCCGGCAGATGGCGCCGGTCGCCAGGTGCAGGTTGCAGATGGCGTTGGTGTTCCAGGTGCCGTGCGTGCTCTGGTTCAGACCCATTGTCCAGCACGTCATCCAGTTGCGTGTGCTGCCGATCTCGGCGGCCGCGCGCTCGATATCGGCTTCGGGGATGCCGGTGGCTTCCGCCACCTTGTCCGGCGCGTAGCCGGCCAGGAAGTCCGGCATGGCGTCCCAGCCTTGGGTGTAGGTAGCAATGAAGCCGCGATCGACCTTGCCGTCGCGCACCAGGATGTGCAGCAGGCCGTTGAGCAGCATCAGGTCGGTGCCCGGCTTGATCTGCATGAACAAGGTCGCCTTGTCGGCGGTGGCGCTGCGGCGCGGGTCGACGACGATCAGCCTGGCGCCCGCCTTGACACGGTCCATCATGCGAAGGAACAGGATGGGATGGCAGTCGGCCATGTTGGCGCCGATGACGAAGAACAGGTCGGCCTTATCGAAGTCCTGGTACGAGCCCGGTGGCCCGTCGGCACCCAGCGACAGCTTGTAGCCGCTGCCGGCGCTGGCCATGCACAGGCGCGAATTCGATTCGATGTGCTGGGTGCGGATAAAGCCCTTGGCCAGCTTGTTGGCCAGGTACTGCGCTTCAAGCGACATCTGGCCGGACACGTAGAACGAAATCGCGTCAGGCCCGTGTTCGTCGAGCAGGCCTTTCAGCCGCCGCGCGGTCTCCCTGATCGCCTCGTCCATGGCGACAGGCAACTGGTCGCCGGTGCGGCGGTCGCGGATATAGGCCTTTTCCATGCGGCCCGATTCAGCGAGCGCCTGGCCGCACGTATTGCCCTTGGTGCACAGGCGGCCGAAATTGGTCGGGTGGTCCTTGTCGCCCGTCACCTTGACGACGCGGTTATTGACGACGTCCATCAAGATGCCGCAGCCGACGCCGCAGTAGGGACACACGCTCTTGACCGTCTTCGTCATGCCATCCAGCCAACAAAAAAGCCGCCATCATCCACATCCGAAACCGGATAAGGGTGATGGCGGCTTTGCCATTCAGCGCCTGGACCGCACAGGGTCCGGCTCTTGGTGTGTGTGGGACAGCGTCGCCCCGCACAGGACCAAGGTACCAAAAACTATTCGACTCGCAAGAGATTTCGCAGGTGCAGCGAAAAGAAGCTATCCGGCGCGCACCAGCAGCCGCTCGTAAAAGCCGCCGAAGGTTCCGTTCGGTTCCGCCAGGTGAATTTCCAAAATCCAGTGACGTGCGCGTCCCAGCCCGTCAAGATCGCGCATCCGCGTCGGGTTTTCAGGGCGGATATGGCCATGCATCTTCTCGCCGGGAACGCGCGCGTGAGGGAATTCCGCGACGACGTGACCGGCGATTTCACCGGCAAAACGCCAACCGCGCGCCTCGGACTCCGCGACGGCCTTGGCGTAAAGCTCCGCGCCGGTTATGTCGGGATGGGCGGCATAGTGGGCGGCGACCGCATCGAAGATGACCGGCTGGTCGCGGACCAGCGCATGCTTCACGGGATCATTGCCGATGGCATAGGTCCGGCCGACATCGGCCTCCCATTCGCCGAAGACCGGTCCGATATCGACGAACACGATGTCGTCGTCCGCGATCGTCAGGATCGGCGGATTGTCCGAGAAGATGGCCAGGGTATTGGCGCCGGCGCGAACGATGCGCTTGTGCCAGTGGACTTCGACGCCGAAATCGCTTTCGGCCAGGGCGTAGATGTCGTTCTCGACCTCGCGCTCGGTCCGGCCGGGCGCGATCAGTCCCTTGTCCTCGATGGCGGTCAGCAGCGCAAAGGCACGGTCTTCGGCGCTGCCGAGCGCGATCAGACGGTCCTGCTCGCTCATGCCTGGACGTAGACCCAGGCGCGCAGGCCCGACTTCAAGGCGACTTCGACACGCTTGTAATCCGACACCTCATAGGCGTCGGCGTGGTTCAGCTCTTCGGGCGTCACGACAAAGACCTTGCCGGCCACCTCGTCGTCCGCCTTGTCCGACGGCACGACGACGGGATGGAAGCGTTCGCCGCTGGTCGCCAGCACTTCCGGATCGGTGATTTCCAGCATCTGCGACCGCCAGCCGGGCATGGCGTCGTCCTGCCCGTCCAGCCGGCGGCCGAAAGTGGCGAACTGCACGGCCTCGAGTTGAAGCGTACCGTAGGAAAACAGGTGGATTTCGGAGGATTGCGAAGCGGACATGTTCAGGTTCCCTGGGCAGTTCGACCGGCGACAGCCGTTTAACCGCTGCCGCTCCGAAAATCTACTGCAATCAGGCGGCCCGGCGCTTTCCGGCATTGCCGATGCGCGCCACCAGCCAGACCAGGACGCCGAACAGCAGCGCATAGCCGACTTCCACAATCTCCGGCAGGACGACCAGAATATCGGTGATGTGCGCGGACTGCGCGGCCAGCCACGCATTGAGCCCGTCCCAGACGGCGCCCAAACATCCGGCGACCAGACCGATCGCGCCGACGGTCGCCAGTGCCGCCGAAGGCTTGCCGCCCGATGCCAGGCGCAGGACCGCCAGGGCCACAGCGGCGGCCAGCATCAGCAGGCTGACTGTCATGCATAGCTTTGTGAGACTTCCAGCCCCCGCGTAGACGGCCCACGGGGTCGCCCCACCGAGTGTATTCAAAATGGCCTGAGTTTCGTTGCTCGCCATCGCGCCCTCCCCTTGCTGGCAGAACGACGGTATCACGGAAAACGGTAAACGCAAAAACGCCCGCCGGATCACTCGGCGGGCGTTTTTAAATCCTGCTGTTCCTGCGGATCGCGGCCGGTGTCAGGCCGGCCGCGCCTTGCGAAAAAACCGGCGGCGGAAGAGCTTGAGGTGGCTGCCGCGGCGGACGATCAGGCGCTCGATGCGCAGGGTCTGCTGCCACATGACCGACAGGATCTGCGGATTGCGGCGCAAAAGCTTGCGGATCGGCATGATCCAGTTCGGGTGACGGCGCTTGAGATGGATGAACTGGCGGCGCGCCCACATGGCGTTGCGCAGCACCAGGATCAGGCCGGCGACGATAAGGAAGTAGTGGCCCGGAATGATGATCAGCACGAAACCGGCGGCGATCAGCACGAAGCCCAGCGCCATCAGCACCCAGCCGAGCACCTTCTTGGTAAAGCGCTTGAAAGTGCGCTTCACCGACCGCAGGCGCGAACCGTGCGATTTGTGCGGGACCAGAGATGTGCCGTGTTCACTCGACATTGGTTTTCCGGATGGGCTCCTTGGCGCCCCTGACAGACGTTCAGACAAAAGCGTCCTGCCCCTGCCCATTGCCTCCATATGGAGAGGCATTTGGACATTGTAAGGGCACAGGCTGAACACACGATGAAGATGGACGAAATTTAATTTTCGTAAGGTCAACCCGCCCCGCAAATGCCGAAAAGCAAAGGCATTGCGACGCGAGGTTGACATAGGGGCATCTGTGGAAAAATGCCATATCTGCCGCGGTTAACCGCGATCACTCTGTGTTTCGCATTTTCAGGCCGGCTGGGCGGCGGCGTGATGGCGGCGGCGGAAAAGACGGTGTATGCGGCGCAACAGGCTGTTGCGCGGCTTTAGCGCCAGACCTTCCGCGCGCAGCATGAAGCGCCACAGGATGGCCAGGAACTTGGCGCGCGGCCGCATCAAGGAGCGCAGCGGCCCCAACCATTTCGGATGTTTGTGGTAGAGTTTGACGAACTGGCGCTTGACCCAGGTCGAGCTGCGTAAAAGCAGCACCAGTCCGACAATCACGACCGGCAGGCCCAGCGGCCCTGGCAGCGGCGAAATCACCACGCCCAGCGCCACGAGCAGCCCGCCGGCAATCATCAGTATCAGTTTGAAGACGATCGCCATGTGCTCACCTCTATGCCTTGCCGATCATATGGGAAGGGCATGCAAAATTTCGATGGTTGGCGCCTGAGCCTTCCTTCTTCTCGCACCTCCCCGTTTTCGTAGAAAATGGGGAGGTGTAAGGATCATCTCAGCTATAGGTCAGTCTCGGCTGACGCGCGGCGCGGGTCTCATCGAGCCGCTTGGCCGGGGCGAGATACGGTGCGCCCTTGAAGCGGTTGACGTCGCCGGCAAGCGCCGCCTCGGCCAGGGCCTTCAGCACCGCGACAAAGCGGTCGAGCTCGGCCTTGGACTCGGTCTCGGTCGGCTCGATCAGCATGGCACCGTGGACGACCAGCGGGAAGTACATGGTCATCGGGTGGAAGCCTTCGTCGATCATCGCCTTGGCGAAGTCGAGCGTGGTCACGCCCGAGCCTTCGAGCCAGCGGTCGTCGAACAGCGCTTCGTGCATGCACGGCCCGTCCGGGAAGGGCACGCTCATCACGTCCGACAGCGACGCCTTGATGTAGTTGGCGTTCAGCACCGCGTCCTCGGCGACCTGGCGCAGGCCGTCCGAACCGTGGCTGAGCATGTAGGTGAGTGCGCGGATATACATGCCCATCTGGCCGTGGAAGGCGCACATGCGGCCGAAATTGGCCTGCGACGCGTCTTCGCCATGCTCTTCCAGGACCAGACCGCCCTCGCCCGCCACGACCCAGGGACGCGGGGCGTAGGCGGCAAGCGCTTCGGACAGCACCACCGGCCCGGCGCCCGGACCACCGCCGCCGTGCGGCGTCGAGAAGGTCTTGTGCAGGTTAATGTGCATGGCGTCGACGCCCAGGTCGCCCGGGCGCACCCGGCCGACGATGGCGTTGAAGTTGGCGCCGTCGCAGTAGAAGTAAGCGCCCGCCGCGTGGATCAGGTCGGCGATAGCGATGATGTCGCGCTCGAACAACCCGCACGTATTGGGGTTGGTCAGCATGATGGCGGCGATGCCGTCGTCGATCTTGGCTTTCAGGTCCTCAATATCGACGCGGCCGTCGGCGGTCTGCGCGATTTCACGGACCGTATAGCCGACAAAGGCCGCGGTCGCCGGGTTGGTGCCGTGCGCCGATGACGGCACCAGCACGGTGCGGCGGTGGCCCTGCCCTTTCGCTTCGTGGGCGGCCTTGATGGCCAGAAGTCCGCATAGCTCGCCATTGGCGCCGGCCTTGGGCGTCAGCGCCACGGCCGGCATGCCTGTCAGGGTCTTCAGCCAGTGCGCCAGCGAATCCATCAGGCGCAGCGCCCCCTGAACGGTCGAGACGGGTTGCAGCGGGTGGATGTCGCCCAGGCCCGGCAAGCGCGCCATCTTCTCATTGAGGCGCGGATTGTGCTTCATGGTGCACGACCCCAGCGGATAGAGGGCCAGGTCGATGGCGTGGTTCTTCTGCGACAGGCGCACATAGTGGCGCACGGCCTCGGGCTCGGTCAGGCCGGGTAGCGACAAGTCGTCGCGGATCAGGCCGTCGAGGTCCGACGTATCAATCGCGATATCGGCGAAATCGACGCCGGTGCGCGAATAGTCGTCCCACTCAAAAATCAGCTTCTCGCTCTGCAACAGGCCGCGCCCGCCGAGCAGCGACTTGAACGAGATCGTTTCGACGTCGATCGACGGCGCGGTCGGGCGGCCGACCGAATTCATCTTGGGGGCGTCGGCCATCACAGGACCTCCTTCAGGGCGTCTACAAGCGCCGCAATATCCGCGTCGCTGACCGTTTCGGTCGCGGCGACGATCAGGTGGTTGGCAAGTTCAGGGCTCTTGTCGAAGCGCGACACCGGCACGCCGGCAAGAATCCCCTTGGCGGCCAGAGCCTCGACGACACCGTCGGCCGCCTTCGGCAGCTTGACGGTGAATTCATTGAAGAAGCGCGGCGTCACGACCTCGACGCCCGCGACCTTGGCCAGTTCGGCTTTCAGCGTGTGGGCCTTGGCGTAGTTGATCTTGGCCACGCGGTTGAGCCCCGTCTGGCCCAGCAGGCTCATATGGATCGAGAAGGCCAGCGCGCACAGGCCGGAATTGGTGCAGATGTTCGACGTCGCCTTGTCGCGGCGGATATGCTGTTCGCGCGTCGACAGGGTCAGCACGAAGCCGCGTTCGCCGTCGGCGTCGACCGTTTCGCCGCACAGGCGGCCCGGCATCTGGCGCAGGTACTTTTCCTTGGCGGCGAACAGGCCGACATAAGGGCCGCCAAAACTCAGCGGCACGCCGATCGACTGGCCTTCGACCGCGACGATGTCGGCGCCCATTTCACCGGGCGATTTCAACAGGCCCAGCGACATGACTTCAGTGACGACGACGATCAGCAGCGCGCCGGCGGCCTGGGCGGCCTTGGCTATCTCGGTCAGGTCGGTTGCCGTGCCGAACAGGTTGGGCGTCTGGACGACGACGCAGGCCGTGTTGGCGTCGATGTGTTGCAACACCTCGGCTTCGCCGTCGACCTGCAAGGCCGAGGCTTCGGTTTCGATACCGACCGCATGGGCAAGCGTCTCGATCGTTTCGCGGTAATGCGGATGCAGCCCGCCCGACAGGACGGCCTTGTTGCGCTTGGTGATGCGCTGCGCCATCAGCACGCCTTCGGCCGCGGCGGTCGAGCCGTCGTAGAGCGAGGCATTGGCGACCGGCATCCCCGTCAGGCGCGCCACCTGGGTCTGGAACTCGAACAGGACCTGCAGCGTGCCCTGTGCGATTTCCGGCTGGTATGGTGTGTAGCTGGTCAGGAATTCCGAGCGTTGGATGATGTGGTCGACCGTCGCCGGGATGTGGTGGCGATAGGCGCCGGCGCCGATGAAGAAGGGCGCCTTCGACGGGCTGAGGTTCTCGGCGGCAAACGCGTTCAGTTGCGCCTCGACCTCCATTTCACCGGCATATTTCGGCAGATCGACGGGGCCGTCGCGGCGGGCGGGTGCCGGCACGTCGACGAACAGGTCGTCGATCGACTTCAAGCCAATGGTATCGAGCATTGATGCCCGGTCGGTATCGCTGAGGGGGAGGTAGCGCATCAGACCATTTCCAGGGTTGGGAGTTGACCCCTCCACCGCTTCGCGGTCCCCCTCCCCACTAATTGTGGGGAGGAGTAACGTGCGCGATTGGACGAGTCTGAGAAATTACAGGGTGTCGAGGAAGGCTTCGTAGGCGGGGCGGTCCATCAGGGCGTCCAGTTCCGACGCGTCCGACAGCTTGACCTTGGCGATCCAGCCGGCGCCTTCGGGGGCGGCATTGACCAGGTCGGGGCTGTTCGGAAGCTCGGTATTGGCTTCGACGACCTCGCCCGACACGGGGGCGTAGACGTCCGACGCCGCCTTGACGCTTTCGACAACGGCGAAGCTGTCGCCCTTCTTGAGCGCCTTGCCGACTTCGGGGACTTCGACGAAGACGACGTCGCCAAGCGCGTTGGCGGCGTAGGCAGTGATACCGACCAGCGCGACGTCACCCGTGACTTCGACCCATTCGTGATCCTTGGTGAACTTCATGACTTACCCCTTGGGCTTACGGTGATAGCCGTTGGCGACGAACGGCAGGGAAACGATGACGGCGGGATAGGGCTTGCCGCGGACCTCGACGTCGAGCTCGGTGCCGAAGGCGGCTTCTGCGGGCGGCACATAGCCCATGGCGATGGAGTAACCGAGGCTGGGCGACGGCCCGCCCGAGGTGATCTTGCCCAGCACGCCGCCGTCCTTGGCGACGATGACAGCGCCTTCGCGCGCCGGCGGACCCGACAGGATCTTCAAGGCCACGCGCACACGGTCGAGATGGCCGTCGAGCTGCTTTTTCAGACGGTCGATGCCCTTGATGTCGCCGCGCGTCAGACGCGACTTCGACATGGCGAATTTCAGATCGGCCTCGGCCAGGGTATAGGACGCGTCCATTTCGTGGCCGTAGAGCGGCATGCCGGCTTCCATGCGCAGGCTGTCGCGGGCGCCGAGGCCGATCGGTTTAACGAAGGGGTCGGTCAGCAGGCGGTCCCACAGGGCGCCGGCAATGCTGTTCGGTACGCTGATTTCGAAGCCGTCCTCGCCAGTATAGCCCGAGCGCGAGAAGAAGGCCGTCTCGCCCATGATCTCGAACGTGCCGCAGTCCATGAAATACATGTCGCAGGCCGCCGGGCAGACGGATTGCATCACGTCCTTGGCCTTCGGGCCTTGCAGGGCCAGCAAAGCCCGGTCGTCGAGGACTTGGAAATGCGTGTCGCCGATGATCTCTTCGGCGATGATCTCGAAATCCTGGTCCTTGCAGGCAGCGTTGACCACCAGGAAGAAACCGCTCGTTTCGGGACGCGACACCATCCAGTCGTCCAGAATTCCGGAAGTGTCATTGAGCAGCAGGGAATATTTCTGCTTTCCTTGAGATAATGCCGCAAAGTCCGTCGGCGTCAGGCTTTCCAGCGTGGCGATCGCATCCGCCCCCGTCAGGCGCGCCTGCCCCATATGCGACACATCGAACAGGCCGGCGCTTTCGCGCGTCCAGCGGTGTTCGGCCAGAACGCCCTCGTACTGCACCGGCATAGTGTAGCCGGCGAACGGCACCATGCGCGCGCCAAGGGCGACGTGACGATCGTAAAGCGCGGTCGACTTGAGAGGGATATCTTGGGTGTCGGGCATGGCGGGACTCGCAGATCGTCTGTTGAACGTGTCTGCCCCCGCTGTCCTGATAGCCTGAGAGATTTAGACGCTGAAATCAAGCGTCCTTGCTCCGTCGGCGGATGCTTCAAGCATCACTTTCCAGCGTTCAGTGTGTTCTGCGGTCCGTGGGCCTGAGCGTTTCCGGGGCGGTTGCGCCTTCGGCGTCGCGACGAGTCGCGATCTCTCCCGCAAGAACGCTGGCCTTGTGCCCGGCGCAGGTTAAAGAGTCAAGCCGGGGCGCCCCGCTCACGGCAAATATGAATTAGCCGTTGTTGACGATCAGGCGCAGGTGGCCTTTTTCAAGCAGTTGCGGCGGGTCGTACGGCTCCGGGCGTTCTATCAGTGTCGGCCGGGCCAGCAGGCGTTTGCGCACCTTGGTCATTTCCGGCAGAAGCGACGCCTCGATATGGTGCATCTCGATCTCGACGCATTCGTCGGCCAGGCGCTCGATATGGCGATTGTGATAGCGGCCGGGCGGCGTCACCAGGACCAGCTTCTTCTTGGGGAAGCGCTGCTTGAGATAGCGCGCGGTGGCGGCGTGGTCGCCGTCGGCGGTGACCAGGTAGCAGACGTCGAACAGGTCGTCTTCGGCGTCCGCCGCGATCGACAGGGCCAGATTGACGTCGCCCTGCTTTTCGACCGACAGCTGCCAGCTATGGCCGCAGGCATTGCAGCCGTCCTGGGCGTGGACGAAGTGGCCCATGCGGCAGAGCACGCCCTGCGACTGCAAGGCCTTCATATAGTCTTCGTGGCGCTTGATCTTGCTCTTGTTCTGCTGGCGGATGGCCGAGCACCAGACGATGCGCTTGACGACCTCGGACTTCGGCGCGATGGCGCGGCCGAGCGCCTTGAGGTTCAACCATTTGAGATAGGGGCGCTTATAGGCGTCGATGGCATGGTAGAGGTTGAAGCCGTCGATGTAGAATGCCGCACGCTTGCGGAACAGCGGCAGATGCCAGCCGCCGGCGCGCGTCGTGTCTTTCCCCTGCCCCTGCTTCGACGCCATGACGCTTTAAGTTCCGCGTTAACCTGCCGGTAACACTAAAGCCTAAGTTCGGCAGTTTGTCAGCAGGATTTGCGTTTCGGGCGAGATTTAGAAAGCAAGATACCCCTCCACCCCTTCGGGGTCCCCCTCCCCATCAAGATGGGGAGGAGAAGTAAGTGGAGCGCGTTTCCACCGTCGCGGGTCCGGGTCCAGGGGGCTTGCCCCCTGGCCTGCTTACATCTGGTCGGGCGCAGACAAGCCCATGAGGTCTAGGCCGAGTTCCAGTTGCTTCAGGGTCAGCGTGACCAGGCCGAGGCGTGACGCCTTGATGGCCGCGTCGTTGCCCACCAGGACCGGACAGGCGGCGTAGAACTTGGAAAACGCCTGGGCCAGCCGGTAGACGTGGTCGGCCAAAAGGTTCGGCGCGCGCTTGACATAGGTCTCTTTCAGCGCGCCGTCGAAGGCGTCGAGCAGCAGAACGAGCTCGCGCTCGGCAGGCTCCGCGACCAGTATCCCGCCTGCGGCCAGGCCCTGTTCCGCCGCCTTGCGCAGGATCGATTTCATGCGCACCGCCTGGTACAGCAGGTACGGCCCGGTCTTGCCCTCGAAGGTGGTGAAGCGGTCAAGATCGAAGATATAGTTGGTCAGGCGGTGGTTCGACAGTTCGGCGAACTTGAGCGCGGCGACCGCGACCTTGTGCGCCGTGTCGGCGAACTGCGCCTCAGACAGCCCTTCGCCCAGCCCGGCCTCATGCAGGCGTTCGGTGGCCTTTTCGATCGCTTCAGCCAGCAGTACGTGCAGCTTCAGCGTACCGCCGTCGCGCGTCTTGTACGGCTTGCCGTCGGGGCCGTTGACCGTGCCGTTGGCGGCGTGTTCCAACTGGCCTTCGCGGGCATAGCCGGCCAGATAGGCCGTGCGGAAGACCTGCTCGAAATGCTCTGCCTGACGCTGGTCGACGATGTAGAGGCTGAGGTCGGGCCCGAATTCCTTCTGGCGCTGGACGATGGTGGCGACGTCGGTCGTACCGTACATGGCCGAGCCTTCCGAAGACACGGCCAGCAAGGGCGGCGGGCTGGGAACCTCGACGACCGAACCGTCGTCGAGCTTCTTCTTGCGCGTTTCGCCGGGCTTCGCGACGTGAACCACCCGCGCGCCCTGGTCGTCGACCAGCAACCCCTTGGCGTCGAGGTCGGCGATCATCGGCTCAACGTACGGATCGGCGTCGGATTCGCCGTTCCACAGGTCGAATTCGACACCCAGGGCGGCATAGTCGCGCTTCAAGGCTTCACGGCTGACATTGACGAAGTGCTGCCACAGGGCGCGATAGCCCCGGCGGCCAGCCTGTAATTCCTTGGTGGCCTTCCTCGCCAGATCGCGGAAATCCATATGGGTCTTTCCGCGCGCTGCGGCGGAGGGATACAGATGGCCGAGATCGTCGAGCGTCACCGGCGGCTCCGACGGATAGTCGCCTGTATAGGCCTCGTCGAAATAGGGCAGCTCCGGCTGCAATTCGTTGAGCGCCACGATCAGCAGGCCCATCTGGTAGCCCCAGTCTCCGAAGTGCGCATCGCCGATGACCTCGTCGCCCATGAAACGCATGACCCGCTTCAGGCTTTCGCCGATGACGGCGGTGCGCAGGTGGCCGATATGCATTTCCTTGGCGACGTTTGGACCGCCGAAGTCGATGATGACCTTGCGCTTTTGCGCGACTGCGGGCGCGCCGACGCGCGGATCGGCGTTGATCGCGTTGACGCGGTCGCTGAGCGCGCTGTCGGACAGCACGAAGTTGAGGAAGCCCGGGCCGGCGATGTCGGTGCTTTTTAAACGGGTATCGCCTGCGAAATGCGCAACGATCTTGCCCGCGACCTCGCGCGGATTCGCCTTGGCCTGCTTGGCCACGGCGAGCGCGCCATTGCACTGGAAATCGGCCAGGTCGGGACGGTCCGACGCATTGACCCGGCCGGCAGACGCATCGAACCCTTCGGCCACGAAGGCCGCCGAAACGGTATCGGTCAGTTGCGTCTTGAAATCGTGCGAGGGAGCGAAGGCGTCAGACATAATACGGTCCAGAGGTCGGAAAGTCCCGACCTCTTAAGCACCGGACTTTGCTATGACAAGTCTTATTGCTTCTTCTGCTCGTCCGACGAGACGAAGCGGAAGTGTTTGCCTTCGCGGTTGAACTCGGCCATTTCCGGCGTGACGTCGAAGCCGACCAGGACTTCGAAGTTCGAGCCCGAGATCGTCGCGTCCTTGCGCGGGATGACGATGCCGTCGATGCGCGTATTGAGGTCCTTGCGCTGTTCGCCCGCCGAGAAGGTCACCGGCAGCTCGAATTCCTGCTTGGCCAGCACCGTCTTGTCGCGCTCGGTCACCGCTACCCAGTAGTGATAGATCTTGGTCTGGCCGTCGGCTTCCGCGCCGCGGCCGAGCGAGAAACCGATATCAACGCCGACCTGGATCGGATCGCCGCCCTTGTAGGCGCAGTCCGAATTGACGCCGTTGATTTCGCCGGTCCACTGGGCGGCGCTGCTGGTTTCCTTGTTGTCCTTGAACTCGTGGAAACGCGCGGCGTCATACAGCACCTTGACATAGGGGCAAGGGCCTTCGGCGTGCAGCTTCTTCAGCGACAGCTGGCGGTCGTTCCACTCGTCGTCCTTCTTGTCGCGCTCCTTGGCCTTGTCTTCGTCGCCCTGGTCGCCGCCCGGTCCCTGCTGGGCGTGGGCAACGACGACGGCGCCGGTGTTGAGAAGGACACCGATGCACAGGCCGGCCAGAAGTCTACGCGAGAAGGGCATCATGGGTTGGCGATTCCTAAGAGTGCGCGGGGATTTAAAACGACGACTCCGTCTCCCCCGAAGACGGCGCCTTCAGGCGATGTGTAGCGCCTGTGGGTGCGAATTCAAAGGCTTTTATCGACCGACTACGGCCAAATCGCGGCGGAGGATATTCAGGTGTGATATCTGTGTCTATAGCGCCTCGGCTATGGCGCGCACGCCGAAAAAGCCTTACATGACGAGTCATGTCCCCTGCCCCACAACGTCTCAAGGTCTATCTCGCCACGCCGCGCGGTTTCTGCGCCGGTGTCGACCGCGCCATCCAGATCGTCGAACGCGCGCTCGAGCTCTACGGCGCCCCTGTCTATGTGCGCCACGAGATCGTGCATAATCGCCACGTCGTCGACCGGCTGAAGGCGCTGGGCGCCGTGTTCGTCAAGGAACTGGAGCAGTGTCCGCCCGACCGCCCCGTCGTCTTTTCGGCGCACGGCGTGCCGAAATCGGTGCCGGCCGAGGCGAAAACCCGCAAGATGTTCTATCTGGACGCCACCTGCCCGCTGGTCTCGAAGGTCCATGTCGAGGCCGAGCGCCATTTTCGCGAAGGCCGCGAGATCGTGCTGATCGGCCACGCCGGCCACCCCGAGGTCATCGGCACCATGGGCCAGTTGCCCGAAGGCACGGTGAAGCTGATCGAAACGGTAGACGACGCCCGCGCCTTTACGCCGAAAGACGCCGGCAATGTCGCCTTCGTGACGCAGACGACCCTGTCGGTCGACGATACGTCGGACATAGTCGGCGTCCTGAAAGACCGCTTCCCCGAGATCGCCGAGCCGCACAAGGAAGACATCTGCTACGCCACGACCAACCGCCAGGAGGCCGTCAAGCAGATCGGCGCCGACTGCGACCTGGTGCTGGTCATCGGCTCGGCCAAGTCGTCGAACTCGCAGCGTCTGGTCGAGGTCGCGATGCGCGCCGGCGCCCGCGCCGCCTACCTGGTCGACGACGCCAGCCATGTCGACTGGGCGTGGTTCGAAGGCGTGAATACGCTCGGCATCTCGGCGGGGGCCTCGGCCCCTGAAAACCTGATCACCGACCTGATCAAGGCCGTCACCGACCGCTACGACGCCGAGGTGATCGAGAACGCCGGCGTGCTGGAAACGGTGACGTTCAAGCTGCCGCGCGTGCTGACCCAAGCATGAAACCAAAGGTCGAAATCTATACCGACGGCGCCTGCAAGGGTAATCCGGGCAAGGGCGGCTGGGGCGCCATCCTGATGTCGGGCGGCCATGAAAAAGAGCTCTATGGCTACGAAGCGGTCACGACCAACAACCGCATGGAACTGATGGCAGTCATCCAGGCGCTGGAGGCCCTGAAGAAGCCGTGCGACGTCGATCTGCACGCCGACAGCCAGTATGTGCTCAAGGGCATCAAGGAATGGATCCACGGCTGGAAGAAGCGCGGCTGGAAGACGGCCGACAACAAGCCGGTTAAGAACGACGACCTGTGGATCCGGCTCGACGCCGCGCAGAAGGGGCACACTATCCGCTGGCACTGGGTCAAGGGCCATGCCGGGCACGACCTCAACGAACGCGCCGACCAGTTGGCCAACAAGGGCATTACCGAGGCAAGGGCGGCGTCGTAAATCGTGCTATAGTGGCGACATGACGGGAGCAACGGCATGCGCAAAACGGCATTTATCGGCTTGATAGTCCTGGCGGCGGTTCTCTTCGGCTGCTCGCAGACTCCGAGACCCGTTGCCGCCTCCAGCGCGGAGACCTGCCGCGCCCAGGGCGGACATGAAAGCCGCTCGCCCTTCGGGGCTCCCCTCTGCCAGATTCCGTATTCTGACGGCGGCAAGGCCTGTACAGGCAAGATCGATTGCCAGGGCCGTTGTCTGATCGACCTCGATGGCCAGACCGTTAAGACGCTCAAACCCGGCGACGCCGTCACCGGAAAGTGCGAGGCCGAGCACGCGACCTTCGGATGCTACGCCATCGTCGAAGACGGCAAGATGTCGGGCCCGGGCGTTTGCATCGACTAAACGGCTTTCAGCCCCTTCGCAAACCGCCGGGCATTGCCGACATAGTGCTCCGCCGAGCGCCTGAGCCCTTCGATCTGTTCCGGAGTCAGTTCGCGCACCACCCGCGCCGGTGAACCGACGATCAGCACACCGTCCGGAAACGCCTTGCCTTCGGTCACCAGGGCCCCGGCTCCGACCAGGCTGTTCCTGCCGATCCTGGCCCGGTTCAGCACGACCGCGCCGATGCCGATCAGCGAATTGTCACCGATGGTGCAACCGTGCAGCACGACCTTGTGCCCCACGGTCACGCCCTCCCCGACCGTCAGCGGCGAACCCGGATCGGAATGCAGCACGGCGCCGTCCTGGATATTGCTGCGCGCACCGATAATGATCGGCTCATTGTCGCCGCGCACGACCGCGCCGAACCAGACGCTGGCGCCCTCGCCCATCCTCACATTGCCGGCGACCGAGGCATCGGGCGCGATCCAGCCTGTCTCCGGCACAAGCGGGGAAACATCATCAAGCGCATAAACTGGCATGGAAAAGCTCCGGATATTACAGTTACGTGAATTTATCCACAGGGTCGCGAGTTTTAATATTCCGGTAATATTCAGAGCGGAATCTGATTGCATCCTTACCCGGGAATCAGCTTTCCTTCGTAAGGTGTACGGGAGGCCCAGGGCCGCCCGTGCCTCCAGGCTTAAGCCCTTTGAGGTTGATGTGGCAAGACCGCGTAGCATGTCTGGTATCCCACTTCCTCCGCCGCCGTATTTCGGCAGCGGCGGGCCCTCTGCCCGAAGCCTGTTCTTCAATCCTACGCGTTCGTCCGGCGATGCCTTTTGTGGCTTCGCCTTTTTTTATGCCCGTAAAGGAGCACGTCCATGACCAAGCGATCCGCCAAGCGTTTCCTGCGTGAAGGCCATCTGGATGAGGCGGCATTCCAGCCTGACACGAAGGTGCGCCGGCTGAACGTGCACACAGGCGGCGGCTGGTCGCCCATGGGCAATGCGGCGAACGAGGACCGGGATCAGAGCTACGTCAAGACGATCAAGCCGAAATCCGATGGCCAGGCGGCGCTTCTCAACGCCATCGACGACAAGAACCTGGTGTTGGCGCTCGGCCCCGCCGGCACGGGCAAGACCTACCTGGCCATCGCCAAGGCCGTGGAAGCGCTGGAGGCCGGCAAGGTCGGCCGCATCGTGTTGTCGCGGCCCGCCGTCGAAGCCGGCGAATCGATCGGCTTCCTGCCCGGCGACATGGAAGACAAGCTGGCCCCTTACCTGCGTCCCCTCTACGACGCCCTTACCGACCGCCTGTCGATGAAGCGCGTAAAGGCGCTGATGGCGGAAGGCCTGATCGAGATCGCGCCGGTGGGTTATATGCGCGGCCGAACGCTCAACAACGCCTTCGTCGTCATCGACGAAGCGCAGAACTGCACCTACGTCCAGCTCAAGATGCTGCTGACGCGGCTGGGCTGGAACTCGACCATGATCGTCACCGGCGACCCGGCGCAGTCGGACCTGCTGCCCGGCGTGTCGGGCCTGGCCGATGTGGCGGACAAGTTCGAAAGCGTAGACACCATCGCCGTCGTCCGCCTCATGGACAAGGATATCGTGCGCCATCCGCTGGTCGCCCAGATGCTTGGGGTTCTGTAAGCAACATACCGGTATGGGGAGGCGGATCCGAACCGCCTTCCCGACTTCCGGCGTCGATAAGGCAAAGAGCCGCCTGGCTACGGTACTATCCGGTGTCTCGCAAGGAGACGACCCTTCTATGGTTCTGGAGACAGTCGATGAACTGGTAGAATTTTTGCCGGTTTTCCGCCTTCATGGAATATACCCGGCAACGCGCGGCGTAATCCTGATCGTAATAGGCAATACCTAAATCGTCGAACCCCATTCTCAGGTAACTTCTGCGATGCAGCCGAAACCTGCCCTCGTCTATAACATCGCCATATATCGTGCCGCGATATTTGGATAGGTTCCTGCGATATATGGCGATGCAGGCAGAAAATAACGCGACGGCAGGAGCTCCGACGCGGGCTTCGTATTCGATAATAAATCGCCCCATTTCGGAGGCGCCGTTAGGCAACGCCAAGCCAGCAAACTTGATATTCGCGGACAATGGCAGAAGACCTCCCATGGCGGGCACCACGCGCGAAGCCCCGACAATCCGGTTGCCCTTCATACAAAGCGCGTGATCCGCGACGTCATCCCACTTGTCGAGAATCAGGTTGTCGAGACCGGGGTAAACGCGCCTGAGATCGCCCTTGAACGCCTTGCGGCGAAACTCGGCCAATTGCTCAGAAGGGACGGGCATGCGTCTCAGGCTGTGATCGTCGATATTGAATATCGTGGCGAGATAATCCCTTGGTTCCGGCATTAAGCTACCGCCCTTCCGCCGCCAGTGCGGCCATCAATCATAACAGTCAAAATAAGGTTCTGAAATATCTTGAATACCAATTGCGCGCCAAAGAACCAAAATGTGATCAAAGTCGTGTAATGTGGTAAATCTATAAGTAAAGAATACCCGGTTAGCTTTAATATCAGGTTGTTTTCATAACAGGCACCTACATATGCCAAGGCAAACAGACCCAAAATGGGAAAAAACGCCCCATATATGAAAAGGTTGGCATTTTTAAAGAACGATACAATGCTGGAAAAACGAATGGCAAGAACGGGCTTTCCGTTCACGATTTGCTCGAAAAAGGCATAGTCCTTATTTTGTTTGTACTCATTGGATTCACAGTAATTTTTGAAAAAAAGTCCGTATTTGCCATAAAGGGCTTTCCGCGTCCCGCTACCGTCTACTGCGCGATCCTCTCCCAGGGCCACCAAGTTCCAGAAAAACGTAAATACAAGATATACACCTATAAAGGCGATGTAATAGCAATATTCTTTATTTCCAATCTTTGCATTACCAGTAATTTTTAACGGTATTCTCATATAAACAAAACACAAGGATAAAAACAATATTCTGAACGTCTCAATGACCACCAAAAGGGCATTTGTCCGATCAGCTCTTATCGATTGTTGTGACGGCATATAGCGCTGGCTGATGATGTCCCAATATTTCGTGGTATGATATTCCATCGGCACCAGGCAAAATGTCATGGCTGCCATAAGTAAAAAAGACCAGTCTATGTAGCGGGGATCGCGATTTGCAATCTCAATTATCGCTCCCACCCAAGTGGCCGCACAAAATATAATCACCAGCTCATTTATGCTAAAGCCGGATTCGTGTTTGCTCATCCGTCGCCCCCGGAGTGATTTTCAAAAAAAATTTGAAAGAAATATGAACACGAGTTTCCCAAAAACACAACGTTATGTTGATTTTAAGCAGGTTTATTCGGTCGCCGCAGCCATTTAAGCAGCGCCACACGTCCAAAAGGCGTTTTCGATAATCAAGGTAGGCGCCGCCAGTTGCGCAAATGGCCCCCACCTATAAGATGTCCGTTCGATCTTTCGACGGAAATCCCATGTTTGTAAGCCCGCGCCTGTCCCCTGCCGAAGAAGCGGTCCGCCAGGCCTATGCCGCCCACCGCGAAGGCGATCTCGACCGCGCCCGCGCCGCCGCCCTGCGCGCAACCGGGCACAATCCCGATCATCTCGAAGCCTGGTACGTGCTGGGCAATATAGCGACGAGCGCGAACCGCTTCGACGATGCGGTCGCGGCCTTTTCCGAAGGCGTGAACCGCGCACCGGAAGGCTCACCGACGCGCGGGCAGTTCATGACCCTGCGCGCCCGCGCCCGCATCGCCGAAGGCTTCGCGGCCGACGCCGTCGCCGATATCCGCGCCGCAATAGACAGCATCGCCGAAGCGCCGGGCCTGGTCGCCGCCGCCACCGTCCTGTCCGAGGCCGGGCTGGAGGCCGAGGCTCGCCCGCTGCTGGAACGCGCCGCCGGCCTTGCGCCCAATGACGCCGCCGCCTGGTTCGGCCTGGCCGGCGCCCGGCAGTTCTTCGGCGACCTCAAAGGCGCGGAAGCGGCGTTCGAAACCTCGATCCAGTGCGGACTGCGCACTGGAAATCCCGTGCCAATGGCCTGGATGTCGCTGGCCCGCCTGCGGCGCTGGACGGCGGAGGACAACCATATTGCCCGGCTCGAAGCCACCCAGTGCCGCCATTCCCTCGACGCCGCCTGCGTCGCCTACTCCCTGTTCAAGGAATATGACGATACGGGCAATACGGCCGCCGCCTGGGACGCGCTACAGCACGGCTCGATGATCGGCGGATCGATCGATCCGTGGTCGGTCGACGAGGACAAGGCCCTGCTCGACGGCTGGCAGGCATATCTTCCCCCCTCGCGCTTCGGTACGGCGGACGACCGCCCCCGGCCAGGCCCGCGCCGCATCTTCATCATCGGCCTGCCGCGGTCGGGCACGACCCTGGTAGAACGAATCCTGGTGGCGCATTCGGAGGTGCAGGCCCTGGGCGAGCTCAAGACCTTCGGCGCGGCGGTCAAGATTCTCGGGCAGACCGCCACGCCGCGCCTGCTCGACCCAGACACCATCGCTGCCGCCAGCCGCCTCGATCCCCTGGCCCTGGCCGAGTGGTACACGGAGCAAACGGCCTATCTTCACGACGGTTCGGCCTTCACCATCGACAAGCTGCCGTCCAACCACGAATATGCCGGCCTGATCCGCCTCGCCTTCCCCGACGCCATCATCGTCCATGTCCGGCGCGAGCCGATGGACTCGCTGTTCGGTGCATACAAGCTGTTGTTCTCGCAAGCCCACCGCTGGTCCTACAGCCAGGAGCACCTGGCGCAGCACTACGACCAGTATCGCCGGCTGATGACGTACTGGCGGACCTGCCTCGATGCCTCAGGCCAGCCGCTGGTCGAGATCTCGCTCGAAGACCTGATCCGCGAACCCGAGGCGCAGATTCGCCGCCTGCTGGACCTGTGCGGCATGCCGTTCGAAGACGCCTGCCTGCGCCCGCACGAAGCCAGGGGCGCGGTCGCCACCGCCAGTTCAGCCCAGGTGCGCGCGCCCATCAATGCCGAAGGCGTGGGCGCCTGGCGCCGCTACGCCACCGAGCTCGAGCCCCTGCGCGCACAGCTTGAGGCCATGGGCTATGTCGGCGCGGACGTTTAAAGCGTTGTCCCAATAAAAAAGCGGCGGAGTTACCTCCGCCGCTTTTCCTTTGGCTGTTGCCAGGATCAGAAGTCCTTGCTGATCGTGACGAAATACTGACGGCCGATATAGCCGCTGTAGTACTGGCTGCTGAACGGATAGTTGCCGATCTTGCCGAAGCCGACCGCCGACGTGCCGATATAGGGCGGCGTCTTGTCGAGCAGGTTGGTGACACCGGCGATGACCTGCCAGCTCTTGGCCTTGTAGCGCACGCTGAGGTCGTGGGTGATGAAGTCCGGCACCTGGGTGCGGTAGGTCACAGGCGTACCGAAGATATCGGTCGTCGAGCCCGTTTCACCCGCAAAGCCCTTGTTGTCGGATTCCTGCACGTAGTTGACCGTCCAGGTGAAGGTCCAGTCCTTGTGCTTGAACTTCGACTGTACGTCGCCGACCCACTTGGGATCGCCGATCGTACCATTGAAGTCTTCGAACGGATCGCCCGGGAAGGTCTGCGACTTGTCGTAGGCGGTATAGGTCGCCTGCGAGTCGATGCTCAGCGTGCCGAAGTTGAAGTCCTTGGTATAGTTGACGGTGAAGTCGATACCGCCGGTCTTCTCGGTCGGGATGTTGCGGTAGCTGGCGTCGATCGTCTGGATCGAGTTGTCGGCCGCGCGGTGGAACAGGTCGCAGAAGCCGGGGCGGCTGCGGAAGTAGGTGCTCGAATAACAGGCGCTGACGACCGCGGTGGTCGACAGGATCTGGTTGTTGACCTGGATGCGCCAATAGTCGACCGCCAGCTTGAAGCCCGTATCCGGCGGGGTCAGCACGAAGCCGAACGTCGCCGCGTACGAATCTTCCGGCTTCAGACTGGAACCGCCGCCCTGGATGATGGTCGCCGAAGCGCCGCCGCCCGAGAAGTTTTGCGGAAGGCCGTCAGCCGCGCAGTTGGTGCGGATGGTGGCGTTGGTCTGCACGAAATTGCCGCTTTGATCCTTCAGGCCGTAATTGATGCAGGGGTCGACCTGGACCTGCGACAGGAACGAGGTCTGGTCGGCCAGGAACAGTTCGAACAGGCCGGGCGCACGGAACGAGGTCCCCGCCGTGGCACGCAGGCGCAGCACGTTGTCGACCGCCCAGTCGAGACCGACCTTGTAGGTCGTGGCCGAGCCCACGCTGTCATAGTCCGAATAGCGCACCGAAGTGTCGAGCTTCATGTCTTCGATGAAGGGCTGGCCCTTGAACAGCGGGAATTCCGCTTCGCCGAAGACTTCCTTGACGGTGTCGGTGCCCTGGGTGACGCCGGCGGTCGAGAAACCCCAGACATTGTGGTTGCGCGAGAATTCGCCCGGCGTGTCCTTGATGTGGTCGCGGCGCAGCGAAACGCCGAGGGCCACCGCCACCGGACCGGCCGGCAGGTTGAACACGTTCCCCGTGGCGCTGGCTTCGACGATCGTCTGATCGTAGATCGTCTTGCCCGTTTCCGGCACGAAGTAATAGTTCTTCAGCGCGTCTGGCCAGTTGCCGTTTTCCAGGATGTCCTTGGTGAAGACGTTCAGCGGCACGCAGCCCGTCGGCGAACCGGCGCCGCAGACGCCGCCGGGCAGCAGGTCGTAGGTCTCCTGGCTGGTGCCCGTGCCCGCTTCGACGCGGTCGTTCGGGATGGCGATGTCGTGGTAGGTGCCGTTGTTCTGCGAGGTCGAGATGTAGGCATCCCACGTCCAGCCGTTCGTCCAGCTGCCGCGCGCGCCACCCAGGACACGATACAGTTTCACATCCTGGCTCGAATTGGCCGGGACAGCCAGGTAGGGTTCGGCCTGCAAGGGCAGACAGAAGTAGCGGTCGCAGGCCTGGTTCCACGGGTTAGCCGACGAGTTTTCGTTGTAACGCGGGAAGAAGGTCCGCCAGGCGCTCTGTTCCGACTTGCGCTGGGTCAGCAGCAGTTCGGAATAGAATTCCGTGCCGCCGGCCCAGTCGGGACGGTAGGAGCCTTCCGAGAACAGCGTATTGGTCTGCACCGGCGAGATAATGGTGCTGTTCTGCAGGCGCTTGTCGTTGAGATCGCGGTTCTGGTACGGGATGAACGCCCAGTTGGTGGCGCAGCCGTCGAAATTGTTCGGCGTACACGGCGTGTTCGGCGTGATGGCGCGCGAACCGTAGTAGTTCGAGATGCCGTAGTCGGACAGCAGCTGCCAGTAGTCCTTGGCGAAATAGGTCCCGACATAGCCGTTGGTCGCGCCGCCGTAGCACTTGTAGGTGCCGGTGTTCGGGTCGATCAGGTCGGCATTCTGGCCATTGGCGCCGACATAGTTGTTCATCGGGCACGAGAAGGCCGCGCGGTCGCCCTGCGTCAGTTCCTTGAGCTCATAGTGCGACACGGAGACCATGATGTGGCCCTTGTCGAACGTCTTGCCCCACATCAGGTCGGCTTCGTACTGGTCGCCGCCCTTGTGCTCGCTGGGCTTCAGCGTCGTATTGAGCTCGAGGCCGTCGAAATTCTTGCGCGTGATGCCGTTGACGACGCCGGCGACGGCGTCGGAGCCGTAGATCGACGACGCGCCGTCCTTCAGGATTTCATAGCGCGAGATCACCGATTCCGGCAAGGTGTTGAGGTCGACGGCGGCAACCGTCCCGCCGACGCCGGCGGGCGGCAGGCGGCGGCCGTTGAGCAGGACCAGGGTGCGTTGCGAACCCAGGCCGCGCAGCGAGATGCTGTTGACGCCGTCACCGCCGTTGACCACGTAGCCGGTGAAGGTGTTGTTGATCTGGCCCGAGCCGTTGGCGACGGACGAGCTTTGCAGCACTTCGGTCGCACTGACCATGCCGGACAGGCTCGACTTTTCCGCCGTGATGACCTGCACCGGCGACGGCGAATTGAACTCGTTCTTGCGCAGGCGCGATCCGGTGATCACGACTTCCTGCGTGTCGGCCGCCGCCGCAGGAACCTTGGCGACCGGCTTAGGCGGAGCCGTCTTCTCGGTACCGGCCGGCGCGGGCGTGCTGTTGTCCTGAGCGATGGCGGGCAGGCCGATCGCAAGCGAGGTCAGGATGGTACCCGCCAGCAGCCAGTGGCGGGAGAAACCTTTAGGGTTGGACATGAAGATACTCCGGGGGGTGAGACTTGAGGACTTGCCGCACTTTTGAAACTAAACCGTCATACATTTGACGCAAATTAAAACACAGTGTTTCGCGTCATGGCCGGTCCATTGTGATCACAAAGACACAGTATTCCAGCCAGGACACACGGCATCGCTTCGCAAACCCGCGTTGCGACACCAATCTTCCCCCCTCGATTTGAAAGCCGTTACTGTATCAGCCCGCACTTAGGACTTTTAAGGTAGTCCTGAATGTACCCCAGGGACTGTTGCTGCCATTCGACATGCCAGGGAATGGTGTGCCACATCCCTTTGATCTCATGGTATTCGATATCCTTGCCGGCCGCCTTCATGGCCGCATAGAACATGCGCGAATGATCGGTATCGGCCTGGCGGTCGTGATCGCCGTGATAGAGCATGATCGGAATATTCGCCTTGGCCACGTTCTTCAACGGGTCCATGCCGGCGACGGTGTGGCCCTGGACGTCGCGCTGGATATGGCTGTCCCCCCACAGGTTGCCGATACGGTCCAGGCTCGACACCCCTGCCCCGGCGATGGCGCATTTGTAAGGGCTGTTGGGACGGACACTGGCGGCAATGGCCGCGAAGCCGCCATAGGAATAGCCGAAGATCGCCATGCGCTTGGGATCGGCGACGCCCTTCGCGACCAGGTAGGCGGCCGCGTCGTCATTGTCGTCCGACATCTTCTGGCCCCACTCGTTGTCGCCGGCCCGCCACAGCTTGTAGCCCCACTCTTCGGAACCCCGGTATTGCGGCTGGATGACGGCGATGCCGCGCGTGGCCAGGAACTGGACCCAGCCGGCGGGATCCCATTCGAACTCATCGCGCGCCCACGGCCCGCCATGCGGCATGACGACCAGGGGAACAGGACCCATGTCCGGCGTCCATCCCGCCGGATAGGTAACGAAGGCCGGAATTTCCAGGCCGTCGCGCGCCTTGAAGATAACAAACTCGGCCTTGCCCAGGGTCTTCGGATCGATCCACGGCCGCTCGGCGCCGATCTTCAGCAGCTTGCCGTCCTGAAACAGGTAATATTCCGGCGGATAGTCGGGCGCATCGACCTTGACGACAGCCTTGTCGAGCGCGTGGTCGATAGTGAAATAGACGTTCTTGCCCGGGAAAGCCGCCTGGATTCCCTTCTGGATGCCCGACCACTTGTCGTCGAGATAGACCACGGTTTCGCTCGGTCCATGCACCACCACGCCGAAGATGTCCGTCTTGTGCGCCGCGCGGTCGATATGGAAGGCAACATCGACATTGTACTTGTCGTTGGCGAACAAAGGCTCGCCCGAGAAGGCTTGCGCCTTGATATCGTAATCGTAGACCTGGGCGTTATCGCTCTTGAGGTCCGTCGCAACGACCAGTTTCGACGGATCCGTGTCGTATCCCAGGATGCTGATCGTCTTGCGATCCTTGACCGGATAGCTGAGCTGAGGGTGATAGACCCACTGCCCCGAGGCCTTGTCCTTGATGAAGATTTTGACCCAGTAGTCGTTGCCGACCAGTTCCTCGGCCCGGCGGATCATCGGCTCGCCGGTCTCGAGATCGACGCCTTCCCTGATGTATTCGCTCTTGTCCGAGCCCAGCGCCACGGTGCGTGTCTTGCCGGTCTTGGTGTCCAGCTCGAAGATCTTCTGAACGAACGAATCAGGGTCGATGGTCTCCATCAGGACCTTGGACGGATCGTACAGGCTGGTGTTGAACGGCTTCACCGAGATTCCGCGCTCCATCTCGTCGCGGACATCCTTGTTCATCGTGCCGGTGATCTTGAACGGCTCCTGGATGTTGCGGCCGTCGACGTCGACATAATAGAGCTTGCGGATAAAGGTCGGGCGGCCGTCGCTGCCGTTGATCGGCTGCTCGGTCACGAAGAATATCTTGTCGCTGCTGAAGAAGCCGACCTGGTCGATGCGCTGCGTCGCGGACGGAATCCACACCGGCGTCTTCGACAGGTCCGACGTATCCCAGATCGAGATGACCGGCCATTGCTGTCCCTTGACCGCCAGCAGACCGGCAATGTGTTTGCCATCGGGCGAAATGGTCAGGTCCTGAAGACTCGCATACTGCGCGATTGCATCGATGGGGATGGGATTGGCCGGAGGCGTGTAGGTCGCCGCGCCGGCTGCGCCCGCCATAAGCCCCAGGGACAGAAAGACCCCGCCAAGAAGACCAGACCGTAAGCGCTTGCCTGCGAACTTCGTCCTGCCGTTCATACGGAGCTCCTTACTATTGCATCGAGATCGTTACAAAAGTCAGTTAACTGCCAGTCGTCAAGGGGGAAGTGTCAATTTTCCGCCACATTGTCGCACATTACAAACTTTTAATGCTCCGAATAGGCGAGTTTTGCCGTTTCAATTGCATCGGACTGCTGGTGCATCGCAATAAAGTACTGGCGAAACACGCAGGCGCGGTGACCTCGCACGACCGTATACCAAATAACACCGTTTTGATAGTTCGAAAAACTGTCTCACCCGATACGGATTTACTGCATAAGTCGTACAAAAACATTTCGTCCAGAAACAACAACGGGTTACCGTCCGTCACTATAGGATGAAAAAAGCCGCCCTTCCGCATTGCCGGGGAGAAATCGGCCATGGTACGGCTTGACCGCACACACCCCGCGGTTCAGTACCGCGCCGCTGATCCAGCCTCTGAGCCCGTACTGCGCAGGGCAATACGTTTCCGGGACAAGGCGTTTCCGCTCCGGCACCGTGCTCGCGGTGCCAGCATGGTCAGGCGGCCCCAGTACCCACAGTGGCAGAAATGTCGTACCGTCGCGGAGATAGTCGCGTACTGCCGGCGCAACCTTCACGTGCCCCCAACGCCATGATACCGTAAGCCGTTCAAATCTTTTGCGTTACACTGATAACTGGCTGGGGACGGCGTTGGGGCAGCACAATTCATTTACCGGAAAGCCCGAGCCGTATTTTTTCGGAGGGCTCACTGAATGCCGAACGGGATACGTACGCAACGCAATTTCAACGGCGGTGAGCCTTTCCAGGAAGATCTGCGAAACCGGTCCAACATCATAATAGGCGCACTTATTTGCGGTGGAGGCCTGGCTCTCCTGACCTTTGTTGGTATGCAATTTTATATAGCTTTAAAAGATCACACAGACAAATTTATAGCGCTATATCTGCTGGCGTCGATTTTTTTATTTTCCTTAACGACATATATTTTATTTTCTTTAATAAATTTTTCAGGACAAAATTTAAAATTACCGCGATCAACACTAATTGTTGTAGCAACATATGCTGCAATTGCTGGGATATATTTTATATTTCATATTTTCTTTTCTTATCACCCGCCCGCACAAGAGATTACTGAAACACATTTTGTCCTCGCTCTTGATGCTGACGATAAAGGCATCCCGCAACATGTCATCGAATGGAGCGCCAACCTCACGCAAAACCGCTACTGTCGGGTGCTTTGGCCGGTGTTTTGCCGACCGTCTTCGGCAGCCTGCTGACCATCGCGTTCGGAATCTGGTTTCCTCAAATCATGCTGCAAGATGTCACCAGCGCTTTCGACGTTGCCCAGAAGCTGGCGGCTCCCGTCCTGGGCCTCGGGCTGGTCGGCATAGGTGTGGCGCAACAGGCCGATACGGCGAAAATGCAAACCGATATTGAACTGGTAGAGAAAGGGCTGCCGCCGTCCATCCATCTATCGGACAACCAACGGGCCTATATTCTGACGAAGAACAATATCAGCGCGGAGTCGGCAACCTATATCCAGAACCAGATGGATTACGTCCATGACCAGCTGCAGGAAATTTCATCGACTCAAAGCAGCATGTCGACAACCCTGAATCAAAAGCCCGGTTACCAAGGTGAGGAAATTCAGGCCTTTCAGGCGCGTATTGCAAATCTGCAGAACCAGCTGGACAGCGCCAAAATCCAGATCAATCAAATCTCGAACCAGAACCGGGTATCCGAAGCCCAGATGGAAGCGACGGGGCGATATTTGAGTCAGATCAATACAACCCTGACAACCGGCAACACTGCAAGACAGGCTTATGAATGCACACTGCTGCAACTCGAGCTTCAGAAGGTTGATCCTCTTCAGCCGATCGTCATCAGGGACGTACATGAAAGCCTCGCTAAGCTCGACGCGCATGAACGGGAAAACATCCTCCAGCGCGCAGGCCACTTCATTACCGGTTACAACGCGATCGCCAATGCATCCGGTCCCGGGCAGGAGGCTGAAGCCGAGCGCATAAAGACGAGTCTTAAAAAAGCGTACGATGAGAATTGTCTGGCCGATGCAAAGACGTCTGTAGCGGTCTCGGCCGTAGATTCGGGGCATTAACGGCGCCGGAAATATGTCAGCGCCTGAGCCAGGCGGCGTACCAGGCCACCGCCATGCCCGGCTCGCCGCAATGCCCTTCGACAACGCGGCGGCGGCGCATGGCGCCGGCCTGGCGATAGGTAATCGCAACCGCTCCGGCATCGATGGCCAGTTCGCGGCGGGGCAACGGCACATCGTAATGATCGCCCTGGAACCATTCGGGCTTCATGCCGATTCGGACGGCCATGGCATGAAGTTCCGCGTCGCTGTCGGCGATCATGTGCGACATGCGCATGCCGCGAAATTCGCCGACGGCATAGCGGTACATGTCATCGATATAGACGGTCATGCGTCTGGAATACGCCATTCCGCTTTTCGATCCGAGCAAAAAAACCTCCCCTTTTCCCGTGACATAGGTTAGGCCGGAAACCGTAACCGCCAGGGGAACACACGCATGACCGAAAAGCCCGTCGCCTTGAACTCACCCTTTCGCATCCTGGTCGCCAGCCTGATCGGCACCACGATCGAGTTCTTCGACTTCTACGTCTATGCGACGGCGGCGGTCCTGGTGTTCCCGACCCTGTTCTTCCCGTCCAGCGATCCGACCTCGGCCCTGCTGCAATCCTTCGCCACCTTCTCGATCGCCTTCTTCGCGCGGCCGATCGGCGCGGCCGTCTTCGGCCATTTCGGGGACCGCGTCGGCCGCAAGGCGACGCTGGTCGCGGCGCTGCTGACCATGGGCCTGTCGACCGTCATCATCGGACTTCTGCCCGGCTTCAGGCAGATCGGCGTCGTGGCGCCGCTGCTGCTGTCGCTGTGCCGCTTCGGCCAGGGCTTCGGCCTCGGCGGCGAATGGGGTGGCGCCATCCTGCTGGCCACGGAAAACGCCCCGCCGGGCAAGCGCTCCTGGTACGGCATGTTCCCGCAGCTCGGCGCGCCGGTCGGCCTGTTCCTGTCGTCAGGCGTCTTCTGGCTGTTGCTGCATTTCATCTCGCAGGACGCGCTCATCAGCTGGGGTTGGCGCGTGCCGTTCATCTCGTCGATCGTGTTGATCGGCGTCGGACTGTGGATGCGTCTGTCGCTGACCGAGACGCGCGAATTCCGCGAATCGGCCGCACAGGAGGGCCATACGGGTGTGCCGATCGGCGAGCTGTTCGCCCGTCACAAGCGCGCCCTGTTCCTCGGCACCTTCGCAGCGCTGGCGACCTTCGTACTGTTCTACATCGGCACGGCCTACCTTCTGTCCTATAATGTCAAGGTGCGCGGCATCCCGTTCCTCGACGCCCTGGCCATCCAGATCCTGGGCTCGTTCGCCTTCCTGCTGTTCATTCCGCTGACCGCCTGGCTGGCCGACAAGTACGGCCGCCGGAAAGTCCTGATCTGGACCACGGTGCTGATCGCGTTGTTTTCGTTCGCCCTGGCGCCGCTGCTGGGCGGCTCGGTAACCAGCATCTGTGTGTTCGCCGCCCTGGCCATGGCGCTGATGGGCATGACCTATGGTCCCATCGGCACGGCGCTTGCCGCGCCCTTCCCGACGCGCGTCCGCTATACCGGGACCTCGCTGGCCTTCAATTTCGCAGGCATTGTCGGGGCGTCGCTGGCGCCCTACGCGGCAACCTGGCTGCAGAAGACCTACGGCCTGCCCTATGTCGGCTATTATCTGGGCGTTTCGGCCCTGATTACGCTCGCCTGCATCGTTGCGTCGAAGGATCACGATATCTGACCGAGGCGCCGCCTCTCCATAAGGAATTTGCCAATGGGCGTTGACGCCCAAATCTTCATTCGCCATGCAGGCCAGCATTTGACCGAAAAACAGGTCCACTTTCTGGCTGGCGATCTGTGCGCCCTGATCGGGCCGGAAAATTTCCATTTCCATCGCAAGCCACAAAACGGCGAAGCCCCACGCCACGCGCTTTCGATTGTAACCGATACTGTTGCCACCGTGCGGGCCGAAGCCGCTGAATACGGAGAGAGCGCTGACGATTTGATCGGCCATCCCGACGATGCCCCCGTCTGGCAGCAAGACGGCCCCCCTGTCATCGGGGCACCTCAGGAGCAATTCATCCGGGTGCACCTTTGGTCGCGATACTATGGTCCCGGTTATGAGCGTGGAAACTGGCCCACTATCCGCGCCTTGGTCGAGTTCCTCGAGTCGGCCGTTGCCGGTTGCCAAGTCTGGTACGGCGGCGACAGCTCGGGGATTAACGCCCAACACTTCAATGCGGCCAGGCGAGAGGCGTTCAATCGCCATTTCCTGGCCCAGGGACACACGCCCTACTATACAAGTTTCGACCGCGTGTTTTCGAAAGAAACGCTACTTTGCGATTTCTGCGGAGATCGTCCGATGAACGCTACGGGCCTTATCAAAGGGGCTTCGATTCATCGGTGTTATGGCTGCGAGCTGACCATGATCATAACGGGCGACGGGAAGCGTCACGAAATCCCCAAAGATGCCGACATGATGAATTGGCAGGATTACGTGAAGTGAGGCTAATAACCGCCGTAGACTGTTGCGTCAGGCACATTGTCGGAAAATCAGTCGCTCCCGGCGACGAAGGTCAGGGGCCAGGGGCCCTGCCCCTGGGTGGTACGGGCAGCCGGACTCGAACCGGCACGGGTTGCCCCGACGGATTTTAAGTCCGTTGCGTCTACCATTCCGCCATGCCCGCGTAGACCCTGGCCGGGTTATAGAGAAGGCTCGGGTCAGCGTCGATAGGTAAATCCGAGAATCCTCAGGTCCTTGAGGGAGCGTACAAGAAAGTAAGAAACCCCACCACCACATCTCCTTCGCCTGCGGCTCAGTCGTGCGGTCCCCCTCCCCATTTCTGCGAAACGGGGAGGTGCAAGAAGGTTTCCTACTTCTCCGCCTTGGTGGGTTCGGGACGCGTGAAGCTGATGTCGCTGTCGGCGACCATCCACAACGTCGCCGACCAGGCCGCCACGACCTGGTTCAGGTTCTCGGGATGGATCCGGTCCAGCACATCGTCCGGGGTATGGTGGGTGTTGAAATAGTCGTAGCCGTCCTGGTTCAGGGTCAGGCACGGCACGCCCAGGTCATGCAGCACGTCCGTATCCGAATCGCCTTCGGTCGAAGGCTCGCGCTTGACCGCGATGCCCAGCGGCGTCAGCAGCCGGTTCATCGTCTTGCCATAGGCCGTGTCGGCGGTCGCCGGCAGCGAGGCCGTGATCACCTTGTCGGCGCCGAAATCGGCCTCCATGGCGGCGACCATGTTGCCGGCCTCGGACGCATGGGCCCTGGCATAGTTGAACCCGCCCGAACCGAAACCGTCAGGCTGCGACATCTCCTCGGAGCCCCACAGCACGACGCGGATGGTGCGTTTGGGACGCAGGCCGTGGTCGAGGATCGCCTTGGCGGCGGCAATGGCGATGGCGTGCCCGGCCCCGTCGTCGATCGCGCCCGTGCCGAGGTCCCAGCTGTCGAGGTGACCGCCGATGACGACGACCTGCTCGGGGTGCTCCGAGCCCTTGATTTCAGCCACCACGTTGACCGAGGTGCCGAGTGGCGGGAAGACCGCGCCCGAGACCATGTGCAGGCGGACCGGTCCGGCCTCGCCCTTGCGCTGCATAGCCGCTATGCGCCCCAGTTGCTCTGCGTCCGGCGCGCTGATCGCCATGGCCGGAATGCCCTTGCCGTCCGACCAGTTGGTCGCGCCGGCGTGCGGAAAGCGATGGTCGTCCGTGCTGAGCGAACGCAGCACGAAGCCCACGGCTCCCCGTTTCTGCGCCGCCTGCGGTCCGGCCCAGCGGATAGCCCCCGACATGGCGCCATAGCCTTCGCCGGCGGTCGAACGCGCCATGGGCTGGATGATGACGACGATCTTGCCCGTCACGTCGATCGTCGAATCGAGGAAGGTCTGCCAGGACTCGAAGACGGCGGCCTCGGCTTCGACGTCTCCGGCGGTCGAGCCGCCCAGCGCCACGCCGACCAGCTTCTGCGGGAACGGCCCGGTGACTTCGATGCTGTCGTTCGCCCCGCGCACCCAGGCATGGTACGGGAAGCTTTCGACCACGGCGGTATCGAAGCCCATTGCCTTCAACCGGGACGCCGCCCATTCACCCGCGGCGCGTTCCTTCGCGCTGCCGGCCGGGCGCGCGCCGAAGCGCGTCGTAATATCGCTGACCCACTGGTAAGCCACGTTCGATTGCAGGGCATCGTCGCGTAAAATCGCCGCTTGGGCTTCGGGCGTCAGGGCCGGCACGGGCTTCGGGACCGGCATCATCGGCTTGGGTTTCGCCAGCGCCGGCCCGCCAATTCCTGAAAAACCGGCGAAAACGAGGGCGGCGAACGCGACAGCGGCGATCTTCATGGCAGGTCCTTTACGCGGTGATTTCTTCGAGGCGGGCTTCGGGGTTGCGCTTCTTGCCTTCGGCAATGACGGGTTCCAGCGCCGCCTTCAGTTCGGAAACGGCGGCATCGAGGCTATGCGCGTCCTGACCGCGGATGACCAGTTGCGTGCCGAATTCACCCTGGGCCAGGCCGAACGGGTACGAACCCAGCGAAAGGTCGTCATAGCGCTTGTCGATATCGCGCAGGGCGTCCGCCGCCCAGCTTTCGCCGACATAGGACAGCTTAAGCGTCCGCGACAGCACCTTGCGGCCGGTCTTCAGGCGCGGCGCCACGTCGGACAGCATGCCTTCCATGATCTTGGGCACGCCGGCCATGACGAAGACGTTGCGGATCTGGAAGCCGGGCGCGGCCGAGACCGGGTTCTTGATCAGGTCGGCGCCCTCGGGAATGCGGGCCATGCGGCGGCTGTTGGTGTTGAGCTCCCAGCCCATCTTGTCGGCGCGCTCCTGCAGAATGCGCAGCGCATCGGGATGTTCGGAAATGCCGGCGCCGAACGCCACGGCCATGGCGTCAGCCGTTATGTCGTCGTGCGTCGGCCCGATGCCGCCCGTCGAGAAGACGTAGTCGTAGGCTTCGCTTAGGGCCAGGACGGCCGAGACGATCTGCGTTTCGACGTCGCGCACCATGCGGACCTCGTTCAGGTCGATGCCGAGCGCCGCCAGGAATTTGGCGATTGTGTTGACGTTCGAGTCCAGTGTACGCCCCGACAGGATTTCGTCGCCGATGATCATGATGGCGGCGGTCGGATTGGGTGACGAAGTCATGAGTGCAACTCCGGAAGCGCAAGGTCTGCTGGTATCGGTGCCGGGGCTGAAAATCGGGCGTTTGCGCGCGCGTTACAAGCGATTCTTTGCGGATATCGAAACGGGCGCGCTCGATACGGCTGAAACCATTACAGCACACTGCCCCAACGGCGGCAAGATACTGGGTTTGCTCGACCCCGGCACGCCGGCGCTTTATGCCGATGTCGACAGCCCGACCGCGAAACTGCGCTACCGGCTGGAGGCCCTGCGGCAAGGCGATACCTGGGCCGGCGTCAATACGCAACGCCCCAACAGGCTGATTCCGCTGGCCATCGCGGCCGGAGCGATCCCCGAGCTTTCGGGCTACACGACAATACGGCCCGAGGTTAAGTACGGCGTCAATTCGCGCATCGACCTGCTGGCCACCGGGCACGACAGCCATCCCGACACCTATATCGAGATCAAGAACTGCCACATGTCGCGGACGCCCGGCCTGGCGGAATTTCCCGATTGCGAGGCGGCGCGAAGCACCAAGCATATGTACGAGTTGATCGAGATGGTGAAGGCCGGCTTTCGCGCCGTCGTCGTCGTCTGCGTCCAGCGCAACGATGTCGACCGTTTCGACGCGGCGCGCGATTGCGATCCCGACTTCGGCCGCGCCTACGACGCTGCGCGGGCGGCGGGCGTCGAGATCATCGCGGTCAGCTTCGAGATTTCACAGGACGGCTGGCGGTTCGACAAGGCGCTCGAGGTGGTTTAGCCCATCATGTTGCCGGTGCCGCCGAACGCCTTGTTCAGGCTGGCCAGCCGGCTGCTTTCGTCGTCATCGCCTTCCGGCCCAAAGGCCGACATCAGTTGCGTAGCGAACAAGAGACCGCTCGAATCGCCGCCATTGTCGCCGAACACCAGTTGCATGATGGCCTGGTCGGCCTTGAGCTTGTCGAGCCGCGCCACGATCATCGGATTGGTGCCCAGCCCGGTATCCGCCGTGACGGCGTCATCGGGCTCGGCCGGAGCGATCGGCATGGGCGCATCGCCGCCCGTGTGCGTCAGGTTGCTGACGACCGAGGCGACATCCAGCGCCTTGCCGTGCTTGTAGAAGATGGTCGGGTTGGCGTGCGCCGCCGCCGGAAACAGCGAGGCCGCCCGTGCGCCCGGCCGCGAGGCATTGGCCGTGATCAGGTCGGCGGCCCCGTCGGCGCCCAGGAAGTGCGCGGCGTAAAGCTCGCCCTGGGTAGGGTCGCGGCCGATGCGCCCCTTCAGGTAGGCGGCGTGCCCGGCGGTCATTTCGGCGGCCATGACAGCGTTGGCGTCGGGATTGAAGCGCAGCCCCATGACCTGGTGGCGCACACCCGGATCGGTCACGCGATAGCGCCCGTCCCTGCCCTTGGTGATCTGGTCGGCATAGGCGCCGTAGCCGTGCTTGGCCCCGTTGGTCTTGAGCACGCCCAGCCAGGTCTGCTCGACGAACTGGAACAGGCCGGCGGCCGAAGACGTCCGCGCCCGGGCATTGGGGTTGAGCGAGCTTTCGCGCTGCGCCGTCTTGACCAGGTAGCTGAAGTCGACGCCGGTGGCGCTGGCGGCCCGCTGCAACGATCCCATGACGCCATGGGCGACCGTCTCAGCGGTCTGGCCGATGCCGTTGATAAGGGATTGGGGACTCGTTACTGACGTGGGCATGGGCAAATATTGCCCACATCGTGGTTAACACACCCTTAAAACCGGTCCGGTGCATAGAGGGCCGCATCATCCGGCAAGGCTTCGCCCAGAATCAGGGCGGTGACAATATGCGCGGCCAGCGGCGCGAAGATATAGCCGTTGCGGCGCATCCCCACGGCCACCAGCACCCCTGAAGGATCGCGGCCGATCAGCGGCCAGCCGTCCGGCGTCGAGGCCCTCACCCCTGCCCGGCCCGTCGCATCGGACAGGTCGAGATCGGGCAGTATCTGCCGGGCGCGCGCCTTCAGGTCGTCGATCTCGGCAGCGTCGATGGCGCTGCCGGTCTGGCCGAACTGCATTGTGGCGCCGAAACGGGCCGTGTCGCTATAGCCTGCCAGGTAGCCGAGCGGAGACCGCAGCACGCCGGTCGTGCCTTGTGCCTTCAGTTCGAGCAGGTGGCCCTTGATCGGCGACAGGCTGTTGAGCGACGGCACGTCGCCGGCCAGGGCGGCGGCATCATAGCCCGCCGCCAAGACGATGTGGCCGGCCTTGACGATCGTGCCGTCATCCAGCGTGACAGAGATGGGTGTGACCGACCGGACGGCGCCGGACAACACCTGCCCGCCCAGTTCACGCAGGCGGGCCTCAAGCAGCGTCAGGACGGCGCCCGCCGGCACCAGCCAGTCGCCTTCGACCCGCACGCCGTCGCAATCGCTGGCGACGGGCTCAAGCTCGTCGTCGGTCAGGGCGCGGAAGACGGCCCCCATGGCGTGCAGGCGCGGCGTGGTGATGTCGCTGGCATTGTCGCTCTGCGGCCAGACATAGCGGCTGTCGGTCTCGGTCCTGGCTCGGGCGATCAAGTCACCCAGGGCCGGGCCCCAGGCGCCGCCCTGTTCATGCCATTGCTGTTCGGCCGCCTTCAGGCGCGCGAAGGCGACATCCGGTTCGTGCTCGATAAGGGCTTCCAATACCGGCGCGATCATGCCGGCGGCCACGCCCGAGGCGATGGCGTCCCCGCGGTCGCGGGCAATGAGCGTCACGCTCAGTCCGCGCGCCTGCGCGACGACCGCGATGCACAAGCCGGTGATGCCGGCGCCGATAACGATAAGGGAGGGGGAAGTCGTCATAGCCTACCGCAAAGAAGTCCGTTGCCTTAACCGTGTCCGGATAAGGGCGCTATGCGACATATTGTCTGGGAATCCGGGTCGGGCCTGCGATGGTACCGCCTTCTGGTTTCGAACCAGATACCTCCAGAGCCACAATCTGGCGCTCTACCAAGTGAGCTAAGGCGGCACGTCATCGCAGGAAGCGCGTGTCTAACGCCATGTTTGGCGATTATCAAGACCCGTACAGCGAAATCTGTGAAATTCCGCCACCTTCCTCGCATTAAACGCAAAAAGCCCCGGATACGAGATCCGGGGCGCCGGCTTCAGGGATGTCACCGGCTAGTTAAGCCGCCATACAACGGTCTGGCGCAGGATGGAGCCCACGGTGGCATTGCCCTTGGTGGTGTCGACCCGGCCCTTGTCCTGGACCATGCGGACAGTCGCGGCGCCGAAACCGTAGCGGCCGGGCGTTTCGGCGATGGCGACGCAGGACACCTGCCCCGCCGTATTCAGGACGGTGCACTGCACCGTGGCGCTGCCTTCGATCTCGTCTTCGGCGGCGCGCGGCGGATAGTAGTTCGTCAGGGCGTCGGCATCCGGGAAACGGGCCCAATGAACCTCGGTCGCGCTCGTTGCCGTCCCGGTATCCGGCTTCGGATCCACCTTGGGAACTTCGACCGTCGGAATGACTTTCGGGGGCTCGTTAGTATCGATGCCATGCGGCTGCGGCGGGAAAGGATTGGTTTCCGGTGGATTGTTTGTCAACGGCGCGGCGTGGATAGGCGGCGGCGCCTTCTGGGGTTTCGGCTTGTCAGGCGTGACCGGCTTTTCCGGACGATAGGGCTGGAGGATAATGGTTCCGCCGTCGGAAATCTTTTCCTCCTTCGGCATCGTAAAGGTCTGGTTGATCAGGTACCAGGCCAGCCCGGCATGCAGCAAGGCGGCGATACTTGCGGCTACAAAGAACGACCTGGGCAGACGCTTTGCCGGGACGGCGTAGATGGCGGCATGACGGCCGTGGGTGGGTTCGTCCATTTCAACTCCTCCATGACAAGACCAGGCAGAAGTATAGGCAGCCGCCATTACACTGAATGACTTGGCCGTTACGCTCTGCATCAATAGTCTGAACGCTGATATCTTTTCGGCAAATGTCTTGCTGCCGTTATCCTATAGTACGCCTGTCATGGACCCGGCACAAACGCCAATAATCGCCAAAAATTCAATAAAATCAGAGTCGTTTATACAAGACGGAGGCCACCGATATTCGCCGGTGTTCGTTTGCGAACACTGTGGCGCGCAAAACAAAAAACCCGAGGCTTTCGCCTCGGGTTCTTCGTTTCTTCTGGTAGTCCGGCCTAGCCGAGCTGGAAGCGGAAGGTTTGCTTCAGCTTCGAGCCGACCTGAACCTGTCCACCGCCGGTATCGACCCGGCCCCTGCTCTCAAGGGCCTTAACGGCGGCAGCGCCGAAGCCGTACCCTGCGGGCGTTTCACTGACCACCGAGCACTTGATGCGACCATCGGCACTGATGATCGTACATTCCACCGTCGCGGCACCTTCGACTTCGTCTTCGGACGCGCGCGGCGGATAGTACTCGTTGAAGTCCGGGAACTTCGCCCACTTGGGGGTGACGTATGCCGGAGCCGGAGGCGCCACCGGAGGCGGCGTGCTCTGGTTCATCTGCTGCGGCGGCTCCTTGTAGTCCTGGTGCGCTTCCTTAGGAACAGGCGGCACCGGGATCGGAGGCGGCGGAGCAACGTCCGTCGGCGGCGTTACGCGCGGCTGAACCACGGGGGGTGGCGGCGCTTTCGGCGGCGGCGGAGGCGGAGGTGGCGGAGGTGGCGGAGGCGGTGGCGGTGCGACCAGGTCGACGTTCACCTTCTCATCGCTGAACTTCTGCTCGTGAATCTGGAAACGGGCCTGAAGGAAGTAGTAGGCCACGCCCAGGTGGAGTGCGGCGGCGACGCCAATCCCGACAAACAGAGAAGATGAAGCTTTCTTCTCGGGTGGGTCGAGGATAGGGTCCCGTTTTCTATGGGGTGTTTCGTCCATAAACTTTAGACCCTTTAGTTATTCGCGTCTTCGCCCTGGAGCGCAACGCTGTAGAAGCCATTGTCCTGCAGCTTATTCATCAGCTTCATGAAATCGGCGTAGCGGGTGCCTTTGTCACAGCGGATGAAGATGCGTTCCTGATCCGGATCCCGAGCGCCGATACGCGCACGGAGATCGTCTCCCAGCGTATCGAGCGAACTCGGGTCGTCACCGACATACACATTGCCGTTTCTTTGCAGCGATATGTAGACCGGTTTCGGCGGGTTCGGTTGAGGTTTAACCGATGCCGGAGGCAGTTTCACTTCGACGTTCACAGTGGCCAACGGAGCGGCAACCATGAAGATAATGAGGAGAACCAGCATCACGTCCACGAATGGGGTAACGTTGATGTCGTGGTTCGACTCCACGTGGAATTTGCTGCCGCCGCCACCTGATAGCTTGGCGCCCATCGTGATTACGCCCCTTTGTCAAGCTGACGCGACAGGGAGTTCATCAGTTCCGAAACGAATTGCTCCGAACGGGTGCCGTACTGCGTGATACCCGTGTTGAAGACGTTGTACATGACGACCGCCGGGATAGCGGCGATCAGGCCGAGGCCGGTAGCCATCAGGGCTTCGGCGATACCCGGAGCGACGACCGCGAGGCTGGTGGTGTGCGAGTTCGAGATACCGATGAACGAGTTCATGATACCGTAAACCGTACCGAACAGACCGATGAAGGGGCCGGTCGAACCGACCGAAGCGAGGAAGGCCAGACCGCCCGAGAGGCGCTTGGCGAGACCGGCTTGGACGGCGTGGATCGAAGCCTGGGCGCGGTTCAGGGTCGAGTCCTTGTGCTCGCCCGAGATCTGCAGGCCGGCTTGCTTCGACAGCTGGACTTCTTCGGTGCCGACGGCGGCCATATCGGCCAGCGGGTTGCCGGCAAACTCGTCCGAGACGGCGATGCGGTTGATGTCCGCGATCGAGCGGGCGCCGCGGTAGGCTTCGAGGAAGTTGTTCGAAACGCGGTTCAGGCTCGAGAAGTCGAGCAGCTTCATGATCAGCAGGATCCAGGAGATAACCGAGCAGACGCCCAGGAGGATCATGACGACCTTAACGACGATGGTCGCACCGGCGAACATCGAGACGAAGTTGACGTCAGCCTTGCCGCTGTGGCTCGAGCTGGACGACGAGGAATCGTCGGTGGCGGCAGCATCAGCCGGAGCGGCCGGAGCGGCAGCAGCGGCGGAGGTCGCCGGAGCCGGGGCGGCGGCCGATTGGGCCAGCACCGGAGAGCTCATCAGCAGGGCAGCTGCGCCGAGCAGAGCAATGAGCGGATTGTGTTTCTTGTGTTCGAGCATCTTTCGCCAATTCCTGAATATGGACTACGCCCGTAGGGCTGACCAAGGACTAAGGGGGAAGCGTTTACCCCATGTTAAAACCAAAAGCCCCTGTGGAAAAATAAGGCCTGCGGCCTGCTTTTTCGCACTCGGACCTCACGTGCCCGGTTCGGCTTCCGTGCGGCATTCTAACGGCCGCATCATGTCCCCGCCGAGCACAAACTTTGCCAGTATGAACCATTCCCGTTCAAAAGGCGACCTATATTGTTAACGGCTGTTAACCGTTCGTGATATAGGTTTGGGCCTAAATGATCCGGCGCGACGCGAAACGTCAAGGTATCAGTTACAGACAATTTTTCGACCTATGCACGTTTAGCGGCAACACATTTCAAAAGTGTGAAACAAAAATTCAAACATGTCCGATAGTTAATGTTTATCGAGCCGCGTTATGGATAGTTCCCGCACCTCAAAAAAAATTTTCCCTGCGTAATCGATTACGGGCCGAATGCCCCTCACAGGCGAAATCGGGAAAAACGCTGCAACCGCAAAAGCGCAAAGGAAACGCGGCGGTCCGCCGGTGAAGCGCGAGGGTTGATTCTCCGAACGGTGGAATTCCGGAATTGAGCTTCCGCCGTTATTTGAAATTCCGTCGCGAAAAGCCGGGGATTTATTTCTTTTTTATGGCTTGCCGCAGCGCGGAACCGCCCTCGCCTTTCGAGAGAGAAAGCTTCCGGTATCTGAAATCGGCCAGAGCCGCGTTCAAGCGCCAAATAAGACAATTCATTAGATCCGTGTGTTTCACGCTCAAAGGTCTGCCTTCATCAAACGATTCTCAGCCGGCGATCCGAGAATCTTAAGACAAAGCCAAGGTTCCTCTTGAAAAGCTTCTGGCGGTTCTGTTGTCGTCGTTACAACATACTGGAATAGCGGTGCCTCACCAACTGCCTCAAGCTGCCTGATGAGGTCAAACAAACGATTGTAGATCGACCGGCCCAAATCAGCCTCGCGAGGGCTGTCGTGAAGCAGAAAACCAGGCAAGCGCGTCTTGCCCTCCATGGTTAGCATCAACACCGCATAGTCGAAGGCGACGACCTTCAAAGAGTCTATGGCCGCCCCACCCAGATCGGTCCTTAAGGTCAGCCCTTTGCCATCCAACTTAATATCTGCCGAAGCCTGGGTATGACTGAGTTGCCGGACAACGGTTTGGAAGTGCGCGGCAAGCTGGGCAATTGCCAAAGACGCTGCCTTACGGTGCGCCCCCATCATACCTTTGACGCCTTCAAGTTCCGCTTCCTTGTCAGCAAGGGTCTTTGCGCCCGGCTTCTGGCGTGATTGAGAGACCGATGGGCGGAAATAAGTCAGGCTGCATTTGTGGCCACCCAGGCTATGTCTTCGGCGGCCAGATCGAGGTCGATCTTGTCCAGGCCATAGCGATCAATCATTTGCAGCGCGAACTGGGCACGACCATCCGACCACGCACTTGAGGGCATGCCGTTCAAACCTGTGCCGAGCGCCCATGTCCCATCGGTGACATTATCAATAAGCGCACCCGTCCCGATAAGCTGGGCTACAGCGGTTCGCCAGGCTAGATCTATACGCGGTCGGAAGGGAAAGACATTGGCCGCACCGCCATCTTGCGCATCCGACCCAACCAGCCGCAGCCAAATCGCACGATCCGTCCCTTTGAGTTGCCGCGTCAAATATCTGGGTTGCAGCGCAAAAATGGCGGCAAGCCGGACGGTCGACGATGGTATGGCTTTCGGTAGCGCTTTGATGATGGCGGCAAGTTGCGGCAAGACCGTGTCGGCAGCATTGCTGCCGGTTGAGCGAACTGCAATCTTTTCGGTAATACCTCGTGTCGCAGTGGGGCATACTGCTCCGTTATTGTTTAGCGAGATTGCTCCAAGGATGATCGCTATCTCGCATGGCCGCGTTATAATCTGGAGCATCCGGATTACGCGCCTGGGCTATCGTGTTTTCCGTCATTGCCAGGATAACCCACTCGATAACCCACGTTGCCCTGAATGTCGGCGAATACCAGCGGTTACCTGCGAGGTTACAGGCAACACAATATCATGAATCTAAAGGATTTTCTAGATATCAGCGAACATCAGCGAAGGGGGAGATGGTGCCTGGAGCCGGAATCGAACCAGCGACACGCGGATTTTCAATCCGCTGCTCTACCAACTGAGCTATCCAGGCCCTCTGTCACTGCGCGGGCGTAAGGCCACCGCGCCGGAAGGAGGCAGGTCTATAGGCGAGCAATTTCGCCTTGTCCAGCCGAAAGGCCGGTCTTTTTTCATTTTTTCCTGTGGAATTACGGCGGCGGCTATTCGCCGTCATCGTAAGGCAGCCGGGTGTTCGGAGCGGCCGGCTCATCGCCCTGGTCGACCGTCAGCGCCCCCTCGCCGCCGATGACGTAATCGCCCTTCAGCCAGTGGACCAGGTCGACATCGGCGCAGCGCTTCGAGCAGAAGGGCGCATAGTCGCGGGCGACATTGACGACGCCTTCGACGGCCTCGCCGTAGGGCTGGTGGCAACGGGTGCAGTAACGGACGCTCATGACAGGACCTCGGGCGATGCTCCGGTCTCGAGCCGCAGCAGCGGCGCAAGCGGATCATAACTGTTATGGATCAGGGGACGCACCCTATCTAGGACATCTGCCGGCGCGCGCAAGGTCAGGATGCGGCCAGGGCGCTCCCTGGCCTGGCGCGCCGCGGTCCTGAGAAGCCGCCCCGCGGCCACCAGATCGGCCGGCAGGTCGATCGCGGGACACCAGCCCCAGGGCCGGATGAATTCCAACGTGCCGAACTTCGTCACCGGCGTCCCCATAAGGCGGCGGGCCTCGGCGGCAAAGGCGTTCTCCAGTGCACGCCGAAGGCCTTCATTGTCGTGCCTGCGCCCGATCAGGTCGATGACGACCAGCCCCGCCAGGCCTGACAGGCGCAGCCTTCGCGCAGCCTCGGCGACGGCCGTGTCGTTGCAGCGCCGGACGGCCGCCTTACCGGACGCGGCGTCGCCCAGGTCGACATCGCAGGCGATCAGGGCGCGCGTGCGCTCGATCGACAGGTATCCGCCACCGGGCAAGGCGCCCGACGGATTGAACGCTTCGTCTTCGGCGGCGTCTATGGCGTCGCCATCATCGGCTTGCGCCACGTCTTCGTCGCCCATCAGGTGCCGGGCCTGCGCCACCACCCGTGCCTTGAGATCGAGAACCGGCGACAACCGCCTCAGGTCCTCGCCTTCCGCCGGCCGCAGCAATCGCGCACGCGCCAGCTTTTCCTTACGTGCCGCGGCGGCGATTTCGATTTCCACCGCAATGCCGTCGGCCAGGCGGTGCATCATCTCCACGGGGGCATCGAGCACGGCTTCGCCGCCATCGGCCAGGCCCAGGAAACCCACGCCCCCTGCCCGGCCCTTCAGCCGCGCCACCGACACCGTACCCGGCACGGTCAGGGCAGGATCGGCCTCATAGCCTTCAGCGTACAGCTGCGCCCTGCCGTCGCGGAAGAGGGCAGCGCGCGCCAGGCCGAAGCGGCTTTCATAATAGAGAATCAAGGGGCCCAGCCCGCGCCTTCCAGCAGGCAGCGCGTTTCATAGACCGGCAGGCCGATCACCGACGTATAGCTGCCGACCAGATTGGTGACGAAGGCGCCGGCCCGCCCCTGCAAGGCATAGCCTCCGGCCTTCCCTATGCCTTCGCCGCAGTCCAGGTAGGCGGCGATGTCGGCGGCGGTCAGGACCTTGAAGGTCAGGCGCGTTTCGACAACGCGCGACGACAGGCGGCCGCCGGGCGCTATCAGGGCGATACCCGTCTGGACGCGGTGACCGCGCCCGGACATCAACTCCAGGCAGGTGCGCACGTCGTCGGGGGTCAACGCCTTGTCGAGCACGCGCCGGCCGACACAGACCACGGTGTCCGCCGCCAGCACGAAGGCGTCCGGGTATGAGGCCGCCACCGCCCGGGCCTTGTCGGCCGCCAGGCGCTGCGCCAGCTGGCGCGGAGTTTCGGAAGGCTTGGGAGATTCGTCGAGATCGGCGGCCGCGATGCCGTCGGGCACGATGCCGATCTGCGCCAGCAGGTCGCGCCGGCGCGGGCTGGCGCTGGCCAGGATCAGGGGAGCGCGGGACGCCATGCGGGCCGCGCGCTGCTTATTTAAAGCGATAGGTGATGCGGCCCTTGGTCAGGTCATAGGGCGTCATTTCGACCATGATCCGGTCGCCCGCCAGCACGCGGATACGGTTCTTGCGCATCTTGCCCGCGGTATGGGCGATGATCTCATGGCCGCTGTCTTCCAGCTTGACGCGGAAGGTGGCGTTCGGCAGCAGTTCGATCACGGTGCCCGGAAACTCGAGCAGTTCTTCTTTGGCCATGCAGACTCTCAAATAGGTTTGTGCGCGCGGAATCGCCATCACGCCGCACGGGAAGTGCGCCCTTTATACCCAAAGGCATTAAACGTAAACGGCAAAACGCCCCCCGCTGTGCGGAGGGCGCTTGGGAATAGTCCGTCGAAGCCGTTTTAGAACTTCTTGACCAGGCTGACCGAGGTGGTGCCGGTCGTGCCCTTGTGGTTCTGGAAGTCCGACTTGGTGTAGTCGACGCGGGCGGCATAGTCGCGGTTGAAGTGATACTGGGCGCCGACACCGTAGTCGACGGCCGTTCCCTGTTCCAGCTTGCCGGCCGAAGCCGGCGCCTTGAGGTCGGTGTCCGAGACGCCGACGCGGCCCAGAAGATCGATGTTCGAGCTTACCGGCAGGTAGCCCACGCCATAGACGCCGACCTTGTTGGTCAGGCGGTAGTCGCCGGCCGAGGTCGTGTCCTTGTTGGTGCCGAACGCGGCTTCGCCTTCGACGCCGAAGTGCGGCGTGATCTTGGTGCCGACGCGGGCATTGACGCTGCCGAGGTTCGAACCGGTCTTGTGGTTGTCCTGGCCCTGGACGCCGAGCGAGCCGTAGACGCGGCCGACGTCGGCATTGTTCGAGGTGTCCTGGGCCATGGCGGCCGAGGCAAAGGTACCAATGGTCAGCGCCGAAGCGGCGGCAATAATGAGGGTCTTCATATCTGTGCTCCATATTTTCATTGGTGGCGATCATCGTGTCGCCTGAAGAAAATATGGATGCGGCGACCGGCCTTCGTGGGGCAGGCATGAGGTCATTCTGGGGTATTTGCCGCCAATAAAGGCGAAACCGTCACGGTTTTGTCGCCAATAGGGCGAGTGGTGTTATATCGCCGCTTTGCGGTCGTCTTCCGGCCACGTTGATGAACCGCGGATGAATAGTCGCAGATTACAAAAATGTAAGAAAATCATCAACATAGGCAAATATTGCCTATTGGCCGCCGCCGCGTCCGGCACATTGGGCGACTCACCAATTATGGCTTGATCTGCAGCGCGTTGATCAGGGTGAACAGCCGGCGTGCCGTTTCATGGTCGATCTCGATCTTGCCCTTGAGGCGTTCGGTCAGCAGGTCGGCGGCTTCGTTGTGGACGCCACGCCGTCCCATGTCGATGGCTTCGATCTGCGACGGCGTGGCGTTCTTCAGGGCGTCGTAATAGCTCTCGCAGATCATCGCATAGTCGCGGATCATCGCCTTGAACGGCATCAGCGACAGCATGATCTTGCGCGTGAAATCCGGTCCGGTGATGTCGAAGACCAGGCGGTTGTCTTCATAGGCCAGGCGCAGGTCGAACGGCCCTTCCGATCCGGCCTCCGCCGCCCCTTCCGGGGTAAAGCTGTTCTTTTCGATCAGGTCGAACATGGCGACCTTGCGTTCGTGCTCGACCTGGTCGGAAGGCGCCGACAGGGAGGCTTCGTCGATATCGATACGGGCGATACGCATGGCGGGCTCCAGGCTCAGACGGGGTGAACGGGTTTCGATTTGGCGCGGCGCGGCGCGGCCAGGTCCATCATCAGCACGTCGAGACATTCGACTTCGATTCGGATGTCGCGGCTACCTTGCCCGGCAAAGCGCAGGATCAAGGCATGCGCCGGCGCCTCGAGGTCCTCAACCTCGATGCCCAGCAGGCTGAGCGGTGCGCCCGGGACCTTCGGATCGAAGCCACGGCGCTGGACCTTCGTGACACAGCTGATGCGCAGGACAGACGGCGCCCGCAGCGGCACGCCTGCCCCGCTTTCGTTGCAGAAGCGATTCATGCGCAGCGTGAAATGCCGGCCTTGCGCGTCGTATTCCATGTCGCCCGGGCGCAGGGCCGCGTCCTGGACCAGCGCCGAGATCGGGCCCACGTCCTCGGCCGCCTCGGCCATCAGGCGCAACGGCTTCACCTTAGGCGCCCCGAAGCCGAACACTATTCGTCCTCTTCGACGGGGCTGTCGCCCTTGAGACGGCGGATATTGGCGCCGCACGCCGACAGCTTGCCTTCCAGGTTCTCGAAGCCGCGGTCGAGATGGTAGACACGGTTGACCGTCGTTTCGCCTTCCGCCGCCAGCCCGGCAATGACCAGGCACGCCGAAGCGCGAAGGTCGGTCGCCATGACCTGTGCGCCCTTAAGGCGCTCGACGCCGCGCACCCGCGCCTCGCCGCCGCTGACCGAGATGTCGGCGCCCAGGCGGCCCAGTTCCGGCACGTGCATGAAGCGGTTTTCGAAGATGGTTTCGCGGATGACGCTTTCGCCGTCGGCCAGGGTCATCAGCGCCATGAACTGCGCCTGCAGGTCGGTGGCGAAACCCGGATAGACGTCGGTCGTCAGGTCGACGGGGCGCAGGCGGCCCGCGCCGCGCTTTATGGTCACGGTGTTGTCGCCGCGGGTGATTTCGCAGCCGGCTTCGACCAGTTTGTCGAGCAGGACGGCGATCAGGTCCGGGCGGACCCTGGTCAGGCGAACCTCGCCGCCGGCCATTGCCGCCGCGACGGCATAGGTGCCAGCTTCGATGCGGTCGCAGACCACGGCCCAGTCGGTGCCCTTCAGGCTGGTCACGCCCTCGATCGTAATGGTCTTGGTGCCGGCGCCCGATACCTTGGCGCCCATGGCGTTGAGACAGTCTGCCAGGTCGACGATTTCCGGCTCGCAGGCGGAATTGTGCATCACGGTCGTGCCGTGGGCCAGCACGGCGGCCATCAGGGCGTGCTCGGTGGCGCCGACCGAAACGAAGGGGAAGGTGATGTCGCCGCCCTTCAGGCCGCGCGGCGCCTGGGCGAAGACATAGCCTTCGTGCATGTCGATATGCGCGCCCAACGCTTCCAGCGCCTTGAGGTGCAGGTCGACCGGACGCGCGCCGATGGTGCAGCCGCCAGGCAGCGAGACCTTGGCGTGACCGGTACGCGCCAAAAGCGGCCCCAGCACGTTGAACGAGGCGCGCATCTGGCGCACCAGGTCGTAAGGCGCGAACGATGAGGTGATTTCGGGTGTATGCAGCAGGGTCTGCTGGCCGTCGGGGCCGTCCGATTCGGAGATGCCGCAGCCGAAACGCTGCAACAGTCGGCCCAGAAGACGCGTATCGGCCAGCCTCGGCATATTTGTCAGCCGCACCGGTTCGGAGGTCAGGAGCGACGCCGCCATCAGCTTGATGGCTGAGTTCTTCGCGCCCGAAACGGGGATGTCTCCGAAAAGAGGATTGCCGCCCTCGATGGCAATGCGGTCCATATATGCGTCCCGAAAACGTTGGAAATTGTGGAGTGTGCGGTTCTACATCACATTGCCGCCCGCGCAACGGGGTTTATGTGCTCTGCCCGCTGTTTCCGCTCGCTTTTTCGTGAAGTTCAGGCGTCTCCGGCGGGACAGCGTCCCTTGCCGCGGCCTTGCGGCGGCGCAGGTTGTCGCGCAGCGCCTTTTCCAGCGCCTCTTCGCGCGCGGTTTTGGAAGGTGTCTTGTCAGCGTCCGTCATCACAAATGCCCTAACGAGGATGCAGGCATAAGAAAAGACGGGAATAATTTCAAGGACGGCGATTTTTTGCTTTGTCTTCCCGAAAAGTTTGGCTATAGCCCACGCCCTCGGAGCGCTTTATGCGGCTTCGGGCCGTATTAGCTCAGTGGTAGAGCGCATCCTTGGTAAGGCTGAGGTCGGCAGTTCAATCCTGCCATACGGCACCAGCGGGGCCCGGTTCGAAAGAGCCGGGCCCCGATCCGTTTCAGGACAATCGAAAACTCTAAGGCTGCTTATCCCGCGTCAGATAGACGAAGCGGTCGATATAGTGCTCGTTGATCAGGCGCACGCCGCCCAGGGAATCGCCGTCGATCTTCAGCGCCCAGAACTGACGCTCGGTAAAATCCTTGTAGTGCGCCGTCAGGGTATGCAGTTCCGGCTTCATCACGAAGGTCATCGAGGGACCATCGGCCGGCGCACCGTCGGCGACATAGGTCAGCTTGGCCGTATAGGACAGGTCATGGCCGTCGGGCGTGATCTGGAGGACCACTGGCATGTCGACGCAGGCGATCTCCGACCGCGCGCATTGCAGCGTGCCGGTCCAGCGGCCTTCGGGATTGTCGGTGACGGAAGCGGAATGGGCCGCCGAAGCGGAAACGAGGCAGGCCAGGACGGCCGCAGGCAGGATACGCGCCAATCGGGTTACTTTCATAGGTGAGCTCCCCAGCTCGGCGCCAACCATACCGCGAAAGTGCGGCAATCAAAAGTCCATGCGTAAAACGAACGCATAACAACCCTGTTATTAGCCTAAATAGACTAACCGCTTCTTTCCCTTGGTGGCGCGCATCTCGGCCAGGTTCTCGGCGTGGCTCGCCTCCCCGCGCTCGACGTACAGCGTCTTTTCGATAGTCTTCTGGATCATGTGACAGGCATAGAGCTGGCCCTGGAAAAGGGTATCCGCGATACTGCCGGCCGGGATGACGGGAACGATGCCGTCGAAGGCGCTTATGCCGCTGTCCATCATCAGCACGATGGCCGATATGAAAAGCGTACCGGCATCGCAACGGGCGCGGACGCCTTGCAGCAGGATAAACAGGCCCGACAGCACCGAATAGATGGCATTGATCGGCGCGCCGGCGATCGGGATCCATGACAGGATGCCGTCGATACCGACGACATTGATCGGCCCGATCTTGATGATGCCGTCGGACAGGCGTTTGACCGCGGTCAGAGTGTCATGAATCCGGTCGATGTCCTCTTGCGATCTCGCCAGCATTCGCCCCACTCCCGAAATGTATAGACGACCGTCCGTCCAGGCAGTAAGTCCGGCATGGGCAGAGTTGTCAACACGGGCGTTAACCATGCAGATCGTCAAGGGCGTGTTTTCGGCCCTTTGCACCGCCATCGCGCTGGCCCTGGTGGCCTCCGGCTTCGTTTGCGTCGCCAACGGCCATCGTCACGTCTTCTACCTGATCGACATCTTCACCCTGCCGATCCTGTCCGTGGCGGTCATCGCCATCCTGGCTTTCGCGGCGATCCGCCAGGTGCGCGCGGCCGCCCTCGGCGCCGTGGCCGTCCTGCTGCTCGGCATCGCCATGGCGCCGCAAGTCTTTCCGCACCAGGCCGCGCCCGACCCGGGGGCCCAGCCGATACGGATGGTCTGGGCCAATCTCTATGTGCTCAATCCCGAACCGCAGAAGATCCTGCCGTGGATCGAGACAAAAAAACCCGACATCGTGGCCTTCGTCGAGATCAACCGCGACGCCCGCGCCGACCTGATCGACAAGCTGAAGGTGACCTATCCCTACATGGTCGTGCATTACGACATGCTGATCGCCTCGCGCTGGCCCCTGGCCCATGCTCAGCCGCGCCCGGCGGGCTTTGCGCTGGTGACCCTGACAGTCAAGACTCCGCAAGGACCGCTGAACCTCGCGGTCACGCACCTGACACGGCCCTGGCCGTTCACCGAGCCCGGCGACCAGCCCCGTCAGTTCGCGCGGCTGGAAGACAGCCTGAAGCCCCTGCCCCCGTCGCGCTTCGTGCTGGCGGGCGATTTCAACACAACGCCGTCGGCGGCCCAGTTGCGCGACTTCGCGAAGAGCCTCGATATCCATGCCGCGCCGGCCCTGACAGGGACATGGCGCGCCGACCTGCCGGGCCTGATGCGGGTAACGATCGACAATATCCTGGCCAGTTCAGACCTCAACCTGTCGAAACGCGAGGTCGGCCCGGACGACGGTTCCGACCATCGCCCGGTCTATGTCGAGATCCGGCCTGTAAAGCCCTAGGTATTCAGGCCCGGGGCTTCCGGGGCCGGCGCGGCGCCAGGGCGGGCGAAATATCGGCCAGAGGCAGGGGCAGCTTTTCCGCTATCTCCTCGGCGACTGCCGGCACGACCGGGGTTTCGCTCACCGGATCAATGACCGCCCTGGGAGACTCCGCAAGGGCTTCGGCGGCCTTTTCGGTTTGTTCCGTCACCGTATTCGCCGTCGTTTCAGCCCCTTCGGCGGCTGTGTCGGACGCAAGCTCGGCCGTTGACGCCACGTCTTCAGCGAGGTTCGCATTGGCATCGGCCACCGTTTCGACCGTCTCCACCGTTGTGGCCGCGGTTTTCGTCACGGCCTCAGCGGCGGCACGGTTGGCCGTTTCAGCGACCGGGAACAGGTCTCCGGCCCTGGGCGTCAGGACGTCCACGCTGTGCTGGGCGGTAGCGATGGCTTCCTCGATCGCCTCTTCCAGCTTCTCCTCGGCCTCGAAGGCGATCTGCATGGGGGCGCTGAAGGAGTCGTGGGTCAGTTCGGCGATCCGGTCGGCCTCTTCCGCCACCTCGCCCCAGCCCTTGCTCCACGGCGTAGCAAACGGCAGAGCAAAGCCCGGCCACTTGGCGAACAGATGCGTGCCGGGCCCCAGGGGCTCAAGAGCCGTGAAACCGAGGCTGTTCTTCATGGCCTGGCTCATCGACCAGAAGCCGAGCCCTGTCGCTGTCGCCGCCATGAACGGCGCCCACAGCGGCGAAAACGCACCCAGCCAGATATGGAAGGCCTTTTCCGATGCCTGCCGGACATCGTCCGGCGTGGCGAAGCTTACCGTCGTATCCGTGTCCGTCATGCTCAACATGGCTGCCAACCTTCGCTCATAGATGTTGCAGCGCAGCATAGCATAGGCGCGGACACAGTCCAAACCGGGAGATGAGCCTCACGCGGATTGTGATTAAAGGCGCTGCACCTTGGCCACGCCGCCCGCTTCGCCGAAGACGGCGACGACGTCGCCGGCAATGGCTTCCAGTGTCTGCGCAAAGCCTTCGGGCGCGTTGACGGCCACCAGGGCGCAGCCGTTCATCTTCATCGGGTTCCACAAGGGGCGCAGACGCACTTCGGCGGCCACGATGTCGGCGCCTTCGAGATCGCGCTCCATATGGCGCAGGAAGGAATCGAGCGTCTCAAGATCCTTGACCGGCAGCCAGACCAGGGCACGGGCATCCGGCCTGAGGTCGAGCACCTCGGCCAGCGTCGTGACGATCGCCGCATAGTCGCCCGGCAGTTCGAACGGCGGATCGATCAGATACAGCAGGTCGTGATCGTCGCTGTCCTTCGCGACCTCGGTAGCTATGGCGTAGCCGTCGGCCTGGATGGCGTGGCCGCGCGGCTCGACCCTGGCCCGCAACAGACCATAGTCGTCGGGCCGCAGTTCGCAGCCGATATAGTCGTCGTCGGCGCGCAGGTGGTCGAGGGTCAGGACCGGCGAGCCGGGATAGAGACCGACGCGGGTATGAAAGCCCACCGCAGCGTTCTTGGCCCGGACGTAGTCAGCCAGGGGCCTGAGGTTATCCGGCACATTGTGGCTAAGCAGGTGCTTGATACCGGCCTCGGCCTCCTTCGAGCGCGCGAAGTCCGGGTCGGACAGGTCATAGGCTCCTGCCCCGGCATGCGTGTCGACCACGCGCAGGGATTTTTGGCCTTCACGCAGGAGCCTCAGCAGCACCAGCAAGGCCGCGTGCTTGGCCAGGTCGGCGAAGTTGCCGGCATGATAGCCGTGGCGATAGTTCACGGCAGCAGCCCCAGTTCTCTCTGTTTCTTCTTCGACAGGCCCGATGCGACAATACCGTGCGCGTCGCGGACGAAGTCGAGCAGTTCATCGTCGCCCAGCGTATCGCCGCGATAATACTGGATCCACTTCAGTCCACGCGACGCGAGGTACGGCGCCGGACGGCAGTCAGGATGGTCGCGCAGGACCTCCCAGCCCATTTCCGACACCTTGAAGCTGGCTGCGAAATGCCCGTCTTCCTGGCTGCCGGCGATAACATAGACCTTGCCGCCCACCTTCCACACATCGTGGTCGCCCCATTGCACCACGTGGGTGCTGGCGGGCAACCTCTTGCAGAAGGCGTTGAAGCGATCCTTATCCATTTCAGGCCAGGTCGGGTTTCAGTTTTTGCTCGCGCGCGATCTGCAACACGTCGGCCAGCAGCGCTTCCGAGGTCGGCCACGCGCCCGCGCCCTTGCCCGTGACGTACCAGGTCTCGCCGTTTTCCAGCTCGATGATCGCCCGGTTCTGTTCGCCGCGCGCGCCCACCAGATAGTGGTTGGCATCCAAAACTTCCAGTTTCATGGAAGCTTCTAGGCCGTTGTCGGTACGGTAGCAGCGCGCCACATAGCGCAGGCCCTTGCCTTCGGGAATGACCAGAGAGTCTTCGGTGATCTGGCCGACTTCTATATGCTTGGGCGTCTCGCCCGGGAAGGCGATGTCACGCAGCAGCTTCAACTTGGCGCCGACATCGGTGCCGTCGAGATCGGCCGTCGAGTCCGGTTCTGCGAAACCCAGACGGCGCGCCTCGTCCATGGCGGCGTCGAAGGTCTTGCCCGATTCCACCTGGTCGATGACGAAATTGGACGTGCCGTTGAGCACGCCGCTGAAACCCTTGATCCTGTTATATTTGACCGCGCGCTTCAGCGCTTCGATTACCGGCGCGCCGCCGCCGACGCTGGCCGAATAGGTCAGCATGGCGCCCGACGCCCTGGCCGCTTCGCGCAGGCGTTCGCCCGCCGCCGCCACGGCCTGCTTGTTGGCCGAGGTGACGCTGACGCCGGCCTTGAGGAAGCCTTCCAGCAGTTCCAGCGACGGCGACACGCCCGTGCCGATATCGACGAAGACATCGACGTCGGGACGTACGAAGCTGCGGGCGTCCGAGGTGAACAGGGCCGCCAGGGGATGGTCGCGGCGTTTCGACGCGTCACGCACCAGGATGCGGTCGACCTCGATCAGGTCGGACCACTCGACGCATCGTTCCAGAAATTTGGAACCGACGCCGCCAGCGCCCATGACGGCGATGCGGATGCGGCGCTTGAGCGTCGGAGTCTTGCGAAGTTTCGTCTCGGCGCCCAGGACGGTTTCGTAGCCTTTCGTCAGGGCGGCGACCTCGACGGTCATGCCCTTGTCGGCGGCATAGCGCATGGCCTTGGACTGCACCACCGGGAAGGCGATCTTCGTCGCCTCGGCCCACGACAAAGCCTCGTAGGGCTTGGCCGATTCACCGACGGTCGCCGGGTCGGCGTCGTAGACGGCGTCGACATCCTTGATCAGGCGCACGGGGATGTTCAGCGCGCCGGCGATATAGACAGCGGTCAGGTCCGAACCGCCGCGGCCGAGCAGCACGGGCTCACCTGCCGCGTTTTCGGCGACATAGCCCGGCACGACGACGAGATCGACGCCTTGCAGATCGTTTTGCAGGACCTCGGGCTTTACGCCGGTCGGGTTGGCGTTGAGGTGTTCGCCGTCGGCGGTCAGGCCGATTTCGTAGGCCGAGCGGAAGCGCGTGACGATGCCCGAACGTTCGCACGCCATGGCGAACAGGGTCGCGGCGCGCATCTCGCCGGTCGCCAGCAGGTGCGGCGTGGCCGAGGATGTCGAGGCCTGGGTATAGGCGCCCGCCAGGCGCAGCAGCTGGTCGGTCTGGCCCTTGAAGGCCGACACCACCGCGATGACCTTATGGGCGTCGCGGACATGGCGGTAGACTTCCGACACGGCGCGCTGAAGCGCGCTTTCCGAGGTCAGCACCGAACCGCCGAATTTGAGAACAAGCGTAGACATGAGACCCCACGGGTACGAAATCCGATTTGGGTCCGGTCGCTATAAGACTTTCAGGCAAAGGCCAAGCGAAAAGTGGATTGGCGTTCGTCGCGCTCCGCTTCTCCTCCCCATCCCTGACGATGGGGAGGAGCGTTGAGCCCCTCCCCTCCCCTACGCGCTTACTGCTGCCACACCGTCAGGTTCGAGCTGCCGGTCGAGCCATAGCCTTCGGTCGCCATGATCTGGTAGTTCATGGTGCCCAGATTCATGCCATGGCTCTTCCAGGCCGCGACATGGTTGGCAAAGGTGATGACGTGGTTGGTGCCGGTCGAGTTGTTCGACGTCCGCACGCTCCAGAACTGGTAAAAGGTCGCGTTGCCGATGATCGACGGCGCATTGACGCGCTGCGTGCGGTAGATGTTGTAGGTGCCGCCGTCGCTGCTGACCGTGCCCATGAAGGTGGCGCCGCTGCCCGGAGGCGTGAAGCCGCCATGGTCTTCGACGACGTAGTATTCGACCAGCGGGTTGGTCGACCAGCCATAGAGCGACAGATAGCCGTTCGAACCGCCGTTGAACACGCCGGCATTATAGCCGATCTTGCGCGACGTCGAGCCCGTCGACCAGCCCTTGCCGGCGACCATGTTGCCGCTGGAGCCCAGGCTCCAGGTGGTACTGTATTGACCGGCGCTGCCGAGCGTCATGCACGCCGTGCCGGAGCTCAGATACATTTGATAATAAAAACCGTTATTGGTTCCTGTCCCGTTCGAGCAGACGCTTTGCGCATGCGACGCGCCCGCCCCCGCGAGCGTCATGGCCAGAACCGCGGGAACCACTCGTGTTACCGCTACCATAAGCAGACGTTTAAAATTCATGTTTAGCTCCACTGTGCTTTGGCAGCGCTGAGGCTGCCTTTCCTTTTTCGGGTATTCCGCCGGTGTACTGATATAACGCCGTACTTTCGGCGGCGCGCACAGCTTGCACGGCGAAAAGCAACCGTCAAGCAAACTTATACCCGTCCTATGTATCCGTATTTTCAGTATTTGCGGCGCAGCAATATAAAGATTCCATAAGCTGTATTATTTGTGCGACGAATTAACACGAAATAATAATTGCTGGACATCCGCCGGACGCAAGGCCGCGGCCGCGGCCCCGGGGGCGACGGCTGGAAGACCAATTGTCAGATTTTCCGCTTGAAATCCGCGTCGAGCGCCGGCTTATGCCGCACCGCCCTCGTCCGGCAAGGTTACGGTCTCATTGGCCGGAGCCTTGGGCTTCTTCGGCTTGCGCTTGATGATCTTGCGCACCTTGACGACGCGGTTGCCGGCCTTGGCCTGCTCCAGCATCATTTCGATCTGGATCTGCTGGATTTCGGTCAGGCGCTCCCACTGGCGGTTCAGCAGGTGGTCGACCTTTTCATGCAGGTGGCGGATTTCCAGTTCGGCCTTGAGGTTGACCTTGTAGTCGTTGTGCGCGCGCAGGCGGTCCTTGGCTTCCGTCCGGCGCTGGCTCATCATGATGATGGGCGCCTGCAGCGCGGCGATGGTCGACAGAATCAGGTTGAGCAGGATGAAGGGATAGGCGTCGAAGGCCTTCCTCTCGCCCATCACAAGATTGATTCCCATCCACACCGCCAGGAACAGGCAGAAGGAGATGATGAAGGTCCAGCTTCCGCCGAACGACGCCACGCCGTCGGCGACGCGGTCGCCCAGCGAACGGTGGTCCTCGTAGTCCTCTTCGATGTTTTCGGCCAGGGTGTCGTGCGTCTTCAGGCTTTCGACCACCTCGTCCTCGAGGTTCGACAGCTCGCCGCGCTCGTTGTTCAAAAGCTCCGAGACGTACAGGCCGCGGAAGTCGTCCAGCCCCTTGCGCGCGATATAGTCATCCATCTTGAGATGCGGGTGCTGCGCCAGGATATAGTCGAGCAGGGCCGGCCGCAGGTCGTCAAGGCGCACGGCGTCTTTCTTCTTCAGCGGCGCGCCGCTGATGGCGTCGACCAGCTTGACCGATTTGGCCGTGGCCTGATTCAGGCTTTCGCTATAGGCGCCCATGTCGACGGTTGCGGCCTCGCCGCCATCGGCATCGAAATCGACGATCTTTTCGAGCGTATCCACGGCGCCCTCCTGTCCCGGATCATGCAAGCGCGCCCTACACCGGTTTCATGACGATTGCTACCGCTCGCGACGATAAAGTGTATCCGTGGCGGTTTTGAGGTCACGCGGCCTTGCCCGTGGCCGGTTTCACGGGCAAGGAAAGACATGCCGTCCCGCTCCGATACCTTGCGCGCCTACGCCTTCCTCGTCGTCACCACCTTCCTGTGGGCCGGCAACAGCGTCGCGGGCAAGATCGGCTCAGGCCATATCGATCCGGTGCTTCTGACCACCTTGCGCTGGTCGATTGCCGCCGTCCTGATCGTGGCCGTGTCGTGGAAGCGCCTTCGCGCCGACTGGCCCGTTATCCGCCAAAGCTGGCCGATCCTGCTGGGGTTCGGCGCGTCGGGCTTCGCCATCTTCAACATCCTGCTCTACACGGCCCTGACCAGGACCAGCGTCATCAATGTCATGATCGAGCAGGCGGGCATGCCGTTTGCCATCTTCATCGGCAACTACCTCCTGTTCCGCACGCGCGCCACGATCGCGCAACTCCTGGGCTTCGGGCTGACCTTTGCCGGCGTGCTGATCACTGCCGTGCATGGCGACCCGGCGCAACTGATGAAGCTGCAGCTCAATATGGGCGACGCGCTGATGCTGCTGTCGGTCGTCGTCTATTCGGGTTACACGGTGGCGCTGAAATGGAAGCCGGCGCTGCACTGGCAAAGTCTGCTGGCCGTTCCCTGTGTCGGCGCCGCCCTCACCTGCCTGCCCTTCCTGGCCTGGCAGCATTTCACGCGTCCGTTCGGCCTGCCCGACGCCACGGGCTGGGGTGTGGTGGCCTATGCGTCGGTCCTGGTCGCGCTGGTGGCGTCGGCCACCTATATCGCCGGCATCGAGCTGATCGGCGCCAACCGCGCCGGCCTGTTCATCAACCTTTTGCCGATCTTCGGCGTCGGCCTGTCGGTCGTGCTCTTGCGCGCACCGCTGCACGGCTTCCACATCGTGGCGCTGAGCCTCGTCTGCGCCGGCATCGTCCTGGCGGAATGGAGCCGCGCGCGGGCGGCCACATAGTTTCGTTACTAGGAAAAGTCCCGCAAAACCTGTACACGGGGCGGAATGAAGAAACCAAAAGTCGAAAAGACAAGACTCCCCGCCGGCCTGCCGGACGATGAAACCCTTTTGAAAGCGCTCCAGTCGCAGCGCGAACTGGACCTGTCCGATCTAGCGCGGATGTGGGGGTTGAAGGGCGAGGACCGGCGCCTGCTGCGCCAGCGCCTGAAAGCCCTGGCCGAGGCCGGCAAGCTCGACAAGCGCGGCCGCAAATCCTTCGCCCCGCTGATGAGCCTGCCCGAGACCGGTGTGGCCGAAGTTACCGAAACCGATGTCGACGGCGAACTGTGGTGCCAGTGGGGCGCGCCTTCGACAGGCCGCGACCGCGAACCCAAAAAAGCCCCGTTGGCGCGTCTGGCGCCGCTGAAGAAATCCCTGGCCCAGACGCCGCCCAAAATCGGCGACCGCATCTATGTCCGCTTCGAATCGACCTCGGACGGCTGGGTCGCCCACCTGATCAAGATCCTCGACCAGGGCGCCCCGCGTCTGGTCGGCGTGGTGCGTAAGGGCAAGCGCGGCGAAATCCGCCTGGAAAGCGTCAACCGCAAGGAAAAGGACAGCTTCGCCCTCACCGGTCCGGGCCTTGATGCGCTGAGCGACGGCGACGTCGTATTGGCCTCGCCGGTCGGCGGCGGCACGCACCGCTATGGCCCGAAGCCGGCAAAGCTGGTCGAAGTCGTCGGCCGCGAGGACAGCCCCAGGATCGCCTCGATCATGGCAATCCACAGCCATGGTCTGCAAACCGGCTTCCAGACCTCGACCGAGGCCGAAGCCAAGGCGGCGAAAGCGCCCGCGCTCGGCAGCCGCACCGACCTGCGCGACCTGCCCTTCGTCACGATCGATCCCGTAGACGCCAAGGACCACGACGACGCCGTCTACGCCCATGCCGACGACGCACCGGACAATCCGGGCGGCCATGTCGTCTGGGTCGCCATCGCCGACGTCGCGCACTACGTCACCTCGGGCTCGTCGCTCGACCGCGACGCGCGCGACAAGGGCAATTCGACCTACTTCCCCGACCGCGTCGAGCCCATGCTGCCGCATGTCCTCTCGTCTGGCCTGTGCAGCCTCCAGGAAGGCGAGAACCGCGCCACCATGGCCGTGCGCATGGTCTTCGACGCCCACGGCATCAAGAAGAGCCATACCTTCGTGCGCGGCCTGATGCGTTCGGCCGCCAAGCTGTCGTACGAACAGGCGCAATCGGCGATCGACGGCAATCCGGACGACAAAACGCAGCCGATCCTGGACTCTTTGCTGAAGCCCCTGTGGGCGGCGCACGCCTGTCTTACGCGCGGCCGCAATGCCCGCCAGCCCCTGCACATCAATTCGCCCGAACGCCGCGTCCATCTCGACAAGGACGGCAACGTCACCAGGATCGAGCCCCGCATCAGCCTGGAAGCGCATCAACTGATCGAAGAGATGATGATCCAGGCCAACGTCTCGGCCGCCGAGACGCTGGAAAAACACAAGACTCCGCTGATCTACCGCGTCCACGAGGCCCCCAGCCTGGAAAAGGTGCAGAACCTGGCGGACTTCCTGGGGACGCTCGGCCTGCCATGGAACAAGGGCGAGCCGCCGCGCACCGAGCGTTTCAACGCCCTGCTGGACGCGCAGAAGGACGGCCCGAACGCCGAAATCATCAACGAGGTCGTCCTGCGCACCCAGATGCAGGCCCACTACAGTTCCGAAAACTACGGCCACTTCGGGCTCAATCTCGACCGCTACGCGCACTTCACCTCGCCGATCCGCCGCTATGCCGACCTGGTCGTGCACCGGGCGCTGATCCGTGCGCTGAAGCTGGGCGACGACGGCCTGACGGACTACGAAATCAAGACGCTGTCGGATACGGCTGAGCACATTACGGCCACCGAGCGCCGCTCGATGCAGGCCGAACGCGAGGCCATCGAGCGCTATATCGCCGCCTATCTGCACGACAAGGTCGGCGCCAGTTTCCACGGCCGCATCACCGGCGTCACGCGCTTCGGGCTGTTCGTGAAGCTGGACGACACCGGCGCCGACGGCATCGTGCCGGTGTCGAGCCTACGCGATGACTATTATATCCACGACGACGTCCAGCACGCCTTGATCGGCGAACGGTCGGGCACGCGCTGGCGGCTGGGGACCAAGGTCGAGGTCGAGCTGGCAGAGGCCATGCCGATCACCGGCGGGCTGGTCTTCAAAATGCTGAGCATTCCGGAAAAGGCCGATCCGTCGGCACCGCGTCCCCGTCTGGGCGTGCGGGCGCGGACCGGCAAGGGACCAGAGCGCGGCCGCCCCGGCAAGAAACCCGGTGGCCCGGGTCATGGCGTCAAGAACGTCAAGTCGAAGAAGACGCGGCGGTAGAAGAAGATACCCCTCCACCGCTTCGCGGTCCCCCTCCCCATCAAGATGGGGAGGAGAGTTCGTGCACGTTTCTCCTCCCTACGCGAAGCGTGGGGAGGGGGACCACGAAGTGGTGGAGGGGTATCTTTCCACCCGCGCCTACCTGAACGTATAAACCTGCCTGCTGATCTGCAGTTCGCCGCTGGTAACGCGCATCGACAGGGTATCGACCGGCGCCGACAGCTGCACATCGTGGCTTTCCATCAGGTCACGGCCCGATCCGTCGTGGCGGTACAAATCGAACGTCACCCGATTGCCATTGCTCCACGAAATACGCAGGTCGTAGGTCTCGCCGGGCTTCGGCGTGCCGACCAGCGCCTGGTTGCCGGCGCCGTCAGACCGCGCCACGCGGCCGATCAGCTTGCCGCCCTGCCCTGTCACGTCGAACACGACGGATTGCCCGTCCGCGCCTTTGACAGCCAGTTCGTAGCTCGAATCGGAACAGGTCGCTTCCGAACAGTCGAAGGACAGGGTCACGCCGATCTTGCGCACGCTGCTTAAGGGATCGGTCTGGACGGACCGCGTTTCGCCGGTCGGCGCCTTGACGGCGATCGCCTTGTCGGCCTGGTAGAGCCTGGGCGGCGCGTCGTCAGCAGCCGGTGGCGCCGCAGGCTCCGTCGCGGGTGTCGTTTGCGCCGTCACCGGCCCTGCCGCAATCGCCAATACAAATGCCAGTGTTGCCCAGCGCTTCATCGCCACTTCCTTTCGCGTTGCCGGAACGTTATTCAAGGATTGCGTCAGCAAGACGACCCCATATTCGTCGCCCGACACAAAAAATCGCGCTTTGGCCCGGATTGGCCATTGACTTCGCTGCGTCGGTGAGTATTTTCCGCGCCTCTCAATTCAACGCGCGGGGGACCCTGCGCGCCGCATCGCATTTTGTTAGGGACACTCCGTCATGGCTAAGCCAGCTTCGATCAAGATCCGTCTGAACTCGACGGCTGACACCGGCTTCTTCTACGTCACCAAGAAGAACGCCCGCACCAAGACCGAAAAGATGGTCCTGAAGAAGTACGATCCGGTCGTGCGCAAGCACGTCGAATTCCGCGAAGGCAAGATCAAGTAGGATCTTCTCCTCGCATCAAGACGGTCTGTGAGCATCCCCCCCCCTCGCTCACAGACGTACGGAAGCCGCGCCTTTGAGTCCCCCAAATACTCGGCGCGGCTTTTTCGCGTCTGCTCTTCAGGCCCTTACGCAGGTGATGACGAATGAGCGAACCATACGAATACGACGGACATAGGTGGGAGTGGACCGGCAACGATGCGGAAGACGCTTCGCACCTTCATTCGGTCATGAACAACACCAAATGGGAAGAACTGCGCCACGCCATGCACGCGCTGGACGCGGTGATTCCCTGGCGGTGCAAGGCCTTGGGCCGTAGCTACATCTCCGATTGGGACACAGACTGGTTCTATCACTTCCGTCTTGGCGGCTACAACGATATCGAATGGACTGAAATCAGATTCAAGCACGATGCAGCCGAAGCCGTGATGACTGCACTGGCCCGGCTTTCGCTTCCTTACGAGTCCTCGGAATTCGGGGTGAAGGTCTTCGGCTATATAGACGATACCGGTCGGCTGAAAGTCGATCGCCCTTAAGCCGCGGCCTTGATGACCACGCGGTTGCGGCCCGAGGACTTGGCCTCGTAGACGCCCTCGTCCGCGCGCTTGAGCAGGCTTTCCGGCGAATCGCCCAGGCCTTGTGAGGTCGCCACGCCTACCGACACGGTGACATTGAGCTGACGGCCATCGGACAGGATGAACGGCGCATCGGCCACCTGCTGGCGCACACGCTCGGCGATATGGCCGGCATCGACGCTTTCGGTCTCCGGCATCAGCACCACGAATTCCTCGCCGCCGAATCGGCACGGCAGGTCGATGGCGCGAACATTGAGGCTCAACCGCCGGGCAAATTCCTTGATGACCTCGTCGCCGGCGTCGTGACCATAGGTGTCGTTGACGCGCTTGAAGAAGTCGATATCGAGCAGCAGCACCGAACAGGGCTGGCCGCCGCGGTTATGCCGCGACAGGGCCAGACTGAGCTGGTGATCGAGAAAACGCCGGTTGTTCAGGCCCGTCAGGCCGTCGGTCACGGCCATTTCCAGGCTGCGGTCGAGCGAATCGCGCAGGAAGTCGCTGTAGCGCTTGCGGCGTATCTGCGTCTTGGCGCGCGCCAGCAGCTCCTGCATGTCGAGGGGCTTGGGCGCCACGTCGTTGACGCCGAGATCGAGCGCCTTGAGCAAGGCCTTGCGGTCGTCGGGATTGTAGATGCCGAGCACCGGCCGGTGGCGCGTCGGCTCCGATGAACGCAACTGCGCCACCCAGCGCAGCGGATCGAAGGCCTTGGCCGTCATGTTCAGCACCACCAGGTCGACGCGGCCGGCGGCAATGCGCAGGCCTTCGGCCGGATCGGTGACATAGGCGCAGCGGTGATCGTGGCCCAGTTGCAGCATCAGCCGCTCGCCCTGGCGCTCATTGTCGTCGAGGATAAGCACATTGCCGGTGGCGGAAATCTGGCGGTTATAGAGGTCTTCGCCGGACAGGCCGGCGCGGCGCGACGACGCTTCGCGTTGCCTTAAGTCGTCGACCATCTGCTTGAGCCGCACCAGGGCTTTCAGGCGCGCCATCAGGATGATGTCGTCGACCGGCTTGGTCAGGAAGTCGTCGGCGCCCGCTTCCAGCCCCGACAAACGGTCTTCGCGGCCGTCGAGCGCGGTCAGAAGGATGATCGGGATGTGGCGAGTTTCGGGATGGTGCTTGAGCTGGCGGCAGACTTCGTAGCCGTCGACGCCCGGCATCATGACATCCAGCAGGATGATGTCCGGCTGTTCCTCGATGGCGGTCTCGATCCCCGCCTGGCCGTTGCCGGCAGTGATGACGTCGTAATAGTCGGCCTCGAGCTTGGCCTGGAGCAGGCGCACATTGGCCGGGATGTCGTCGACGATAAGAACGCGCGCGGTCATTAGGCCTTACCCGAGATAGCGGCGAACCGTTTCGAGGAAGTGCGTCACCGAGATCGGCTTGGAAATATAGGCTTCGCAACCACCGTCGCGAATGCGCTCTTCGTCGCCCTTCATGGCGAACGCCGTCACGGCGACCACGGGAATGTGCGACAGTTCATCGTCCTCTTTCAGCCACTTGGTGACTTCGAGGCCGGAGATTTCGGGCAGCTGGATATCCATCAGGATCAGGTCCGGACGATGCTGGCGGGCAAGCGTCAGGGCCGACAGACCTTCACCGGTCTGAAGCGTCTCATAGCCCTGCGCATCGAGCAGGTCATGGAACAGCTTCATATTCAGTTCGTTGTCCTCGACGATGAGGACTTTCTTGTTGGTCATATCGACAACCTTTGGCCCCGAAAACATAGTGCCTTCACCTTGATTGCGCCATGCCTGCCCGTTTCCGGACCGGCACAGGGCCTGATGTCTTGTCGAATCGGGCCTTGACCCGGATTCGCCGCCTTGTGGTCAAAACTTCTACAGGGGTAGTCTTAAGGTGAGGTGAAAAGGAAGATAACAAGAGGTAAAAATCGCGGCCGCAAAACCTTAGCAAAACGTTAGTATATAAGGCTTTTTCGCGTCCGTTAGGGACTCCTTTACGCTCTCGCGAAAGGAGTCCCCGAGTCGCGAAAACGGGTGGCTTTTCTAACCCTGAAGATGGGCTATAAGGCGGCATTCCCACCTTCAATTCAGGAAGCCATCATGTCGAAAAGCGAAGAGCGTCTCAAAGCCCTGGGCCTGGTCCTGCCGACGCCGACCGCGCCGGTCGCCAACTATGTGCCGTTCGTGCGCACCGGCAACCACGCCCATATCTCCGGCCAGCTGTCGAACGACGGCACGGGCCGCATCAAGGGCACGCTGGGCGTCGACGTGACCGTTGATGAAGGCGTCGAAGCCGCGCGCCTGTGCGGTCTGAACCTGCTGGCGCAGATGAAGGCGGCGGCCGGCGGCGACCTCGACAATGTCGTGCGCGTGATCAAGCTCAACGCCTTCGTCCAGGCCGGCCCCGACTTCTACGACATCCCGCAGGTCATCAATGGCTGCTCGGACCTGATGGTCGCCGTGCTGGGCGATGCCGGGCGCCATGCGCGCTCGGCGGTGGGCATGTACAAGATTCCGCTCGGCTTCGCGGTCGAGATCGACGCCTTTATCGAAGTGGCGGATCGCCGGTAAAACGCGTTTTCTTGTACCTCCCCGTTTTTCGCAGAAAAATGGGGAGGGGGACCGCACGACTGAGTTATCGCGAAAGCGATAGCGAAGGAGATGTGGTGGTGGGGTTTCTTGCTTGCTTCGCCCCCGGTGTTTCCAGGAAAGCAAGAAACCCCACCACCCCCCTGCGCTAACGCTCCGGGCGGTCCCCCTCCCCCTCCCCCTTCGCTACGCTTCGGGCGACGGGGAGGTGCAAGAAGACGCCACCCATTCCTGGAAGGCCGCGACGGCGACCTCGTGTTTCGGCGACAGGCGGCCGGTCTGGTAGATTCCGGCATCGAGATTCTGCTGCACGCGCTCGGCGATCCAGATGTCCTCGGCAGTGACCTGATCGGACATGGCCAGGGTCGCCTCGGGCACGGGCACGCCATTCGGCGTCAGATAGATATAGTCGAGTTGCGTCCGCGCATGGCCCACCGGCGTCATGCGCTCGATCATCAGGCCTTCGCTATAGATATTGACGCCGATATTGGGCCACAGCCACGCCCACAGGCCGTCATAGACGGCGTCGGGCGAGCGCGGCGGGGCGTCGTGCAGCACCACATGGCCATCAACCGTCACACGGTAATTCTCGGCGCGAATCTCGGCGTTCAGGCCGGGATGGACGTCCGGCACATGATAGCCTTCGAGATAGTTCTCGACATAGGTCTTCCAGTTGCAATTCAGCGTGTGCGCCCGGCGCAAACCGACCTTCAGGCCCGACCAGTCGGCATTGCCGAGGCGCGCATCGAGTGGTTTGAGCAGCCCATCGACATCGGGCGCCCCCTCCCCCATGGCGGCGAAGATCAGCCCGCGCCACACGGCGATGCGCACCGGAAACAGGCTGAAGTCTCTCGGATCGAAATCGGCGGCTGGTCCGAAGTCCCGCGCCAGCCGCAGGCGCCCGTCGAGCGCGTACTTCCAGCCGTGGTAGCGGCAGATCAGGTGGCCGTCGCACACGCCCGTCTCCTCGACATTGAGCGGGCCGGCGCGATGGCGGCAGACATTATGGAAGGCGCGGATATCACCCGCCATATCGCGCACCATGATAACGGGGTACCCCGCCAGCACGTCGGCGCGCCATGCCCCCGGCACGGGCAGATCGCTTTCATGGCCCAGGAACTGCCAGTTACCGGCAAAGACCGCCGTCTTTTCCAACGCCCAGCGTTCGGGGTCGCTGTACCAGCGCGCCGGCGCGGTGACGGGCGATCTGGGCTTCAGGCTGTCGGCGCTCATGACGGCTTCCTCATCCTGGCAATGAAATAGAGGACGCCACCCGACACGATGAGCACAAGGGCGGCGCCGGCCAGCTTTATCGTCGCCATCCAGCCGCCCAGTGCCCCGGGCGTGGCGTCGGGCGTCGGCACGAAGCTGCACAGGATGGCGCTCAAGGCGCCGACAAAGCCCAGGGCCGCCATCCAGCGCCCGAAGCGGGGCCCGCCGGCCACGCCCGTGCCGCCTTCGGGTTCCGGCAGCGACTGCGCCTTCCAGTAGGCGGCGAACATGAAGAGGTATGGCAGGGTATAGGACAGGACGCTCATGGCGACGATAAAGTCGTAGGCCTTGGCGACCGTCGTGCCGGACTGGCTGAGCACCAGCATCAGGACGACCAGCGCCACCTGCAACCATATGGCCGCCACCGGCGCACCGGTCTTCGGGTCCATATAGCCGACCGCTTTCGGCAGGGCGGCATCGAGGCCCGCGGCGAACGGCAGGCGCGCCGCGGCGCCGAACCAGGCGCTGACGGCGCCCGCCTGGCTGAGTGCCAGGGCCAGCACCAGCCACGGTGCGATCTGGGCGGCATGGATGCGTCCGGCCGCGGCCTTGAGCGCATCCGGCAGGCCGGCCAGGCGCGACGCCTGATCCTGCGGGATGACCATCAGCATACAGGCCGTCCCTAGCAGAAAGGCGAAGCTCAACGTAATACCGAGGATGATCAGGCCCGAGCGCAGGGTCCTGATGCCGCCCTTGACCGCATTGCGCAGCAGCGCCACACCTTCGGCGCCGCCATAGGCGAAGACCATGGCCGACCAAAGGATCGCCCCGTCGGCATTGAGCGGCGGGCGATAGTCGGCGGCCGCGAAGTTGGTGGCGGAATGGCCTTGCACACCCAACCACAGGCCCGAGCCGACCAGGACGGCGTAGATGACCAGGGTCGCCGCCGCCCCCGCCAGCGGGATCCATTTGCCGGCGCCCAGCCCCCGGCTGTGCAGGAAGCCGACCAGCAGGATCATGACGGTCGAAGCGACGAAGGCGCCCAACGGTCCGCCCAGCCACGCACCGAACGCCCCGCCCGCCACCTGGGCCAGCATCGAATTGACGAAGATCAGCAGTCCCGCGAAGTACGGAACATTGCTGGCCCAGTAGAGCCAGCCGCACATGAAGCCGGCGAACGGTCCCTGGGTGTGACGCGTCCAGGCATAGATGGCGCCCTCGCCCGGGAACCGCGCCGAAAGATCGAGCGTGGCGGTAAGCAAGGGCAGCAGGAAGACCAGCCCGGCCAACGGCCAGATGGGCAGGGACTTCGCCCCCGTCGCGGCCCCCGTCGCCAGCCAGCGGATCGCCAGGTTCATGGCGAAGGCGTAGAAGACGAGACTCCACAGGCCGATCTTGCGCGTATCCGACATTATCGTCTCCCCGGAAACGAACGAGACTGCGCCCGGTTCTTGAAACGGTCAAGCCACCGTCAAAATTGGACCGATTGTGCCCCGCCGTTAAGGGTGTTAGCGTCGCCGGAAATCCATGTCGTGAGGGCCGTTCATGCGTATTTTCGCCGCAGTTTCCGCTGCCTTCCTTATCGCTTCCCCGGCTTTGGCCGCCGACCGCTCCGGCGACGGCGAGCCCCAGTTCCGCGCGCTCTATAAAGAGCTGGTCGAGACCAATACCGAGCTGTCGTCGGGCAGTTGCACACTGGCGGCCGAACGCATGGCCGCCCGTTTGAAAGCGGGGGGCTATGGCGACGCCGATGTCCGCCTCTTTTCCACGCCTGACCACCCCAAGGACGGCGGTCTGGTGGCGCAGCTTCCCGGCAGCGATCCCAAGGCCAAGGCAATCCTGCTGCTGGCCCATATCGATGTGGTCGAGGCGAAGCGCGAGGACTGGACGCGCGATCCCTTCACGCTCATCGAGGAAGGCGGCTATTTCTACGGGCGCGGCACCTCGGACGACAAGGCGATGGCCGCCGTCTTCACCGACCTGATGATCCGCTACAAACAGGAAGGCTATCGCCCGAAACGCACGATCCGGCTGGCCCTGACCTGCGGTGAGGAGACCGAAGGCGCGTTCAACGGCGCCAACTGGCTGGCGACACAACACAAGGACTGGATAGACGCCGAACTGGCGCTCAACGAAGGCGCGTCGGGCGTCCTCGACAAGGACGGCAAGCGCATCTCGTTCAATATCGAGGCCGCCGAAAAGGTCTACCAGGACTTTACCCTGGTGACGACGAATCCAGGGGGACACTCCTCGCAGCCTGTACCCGACAATGCGATCTACGAGATGGCCACGGCGCTGGGCAAGGTGTCCAAACTCGAATTCCCGGCCCAGCTCAACGATGCCACGCGCGGCTATTTCACCGAGACCGCCAAGCTGAAGGACCCCGAAACCGCCGCCGCCATGCGCGCCATCGTCGCCAACCCCGGCGATGCCGCCGCCGACGCCGTCCTGTCGAAGGACAAGTTATGGCATTCGCTGCTGCGCACCACCTGCGTCGCGACCCTGATCGACGGCGGCCATGCGCTCAACGCCCTGCCCCAACGGGTCACCGCCAATGTCAATTGCCGCATGTTCCCGGGCAGCAAGGTCGAAGACGTGCGCGATGCCCTGGTAAAGACGATCGACGATGCGCGCGTCGCCGTCACGATCCGGGAACCTCGCAGCCCCGCCACACCCGCGCCCCAGCTGGGCGCCGACCTGCTCAGGTCCATCCAGGCCACGACCGCCGAAATCTATCCCGGCATTCCTGTCGTCCCCTTCATGTCCACCGGCGCGACCGACGGAATTTACCTGTCAGCCGTGGGCATCCCGACCTATGGCCTGACCGGCTATTTCATCGATCCCGACAACGGCAATGTCCACGGCCTTAACGAACGCATCGGCGTGCAGTCCCTGATGGACGGCCGCCGCTTCCAGTATAAGCTGGTGAAACGCCTGGCTGACCGGTAATCCTGTAGCGCAATACGGAAAGCGCCCTATATGGACGATATGACGCCCCTTTCCGTAACCCTTCATTCCGCCATCGCCGACATCGGCCGTGACGCCTGGGAGGCCGTGCGCCCCGACGCCAATCCCTTTACGTCATACGACTTCCTGCATGCGCTCGAGGCCAGCCGCTCGGTCGATGCGCGCTCGGGCTGGCAGACGACGCACCTGGCGTTGCGCGAAGGCGAAGCGGTCACGGGCATCCTGCCGCTCTACGTCAAATACCATTCGATGGGCGAATATGTCTTCGACCATGCCTGGGCGCGCGCCTACGAAGACGCCGGCGGCGACTATTATCCCAAGCTTCTGTCGGCGGTGCCGTTCACCCCGGTGACCGGCGCGCGGCTGCTGGCAAAGGATGCGGCGACACGGCGTGCGCTGGTCGAGGCCGCGGTCAAGGTATGCGACGGCAACACGCTGTCGTCGCTGCACATCAACTTCCCTGCGGAGGACGACTGGCGGCTGATGGGCGATTGCGGCCTGCTGCTGCGTCAGGACCAGCAGTTCTGGTTCGACAATCCGGGCTATCAGTCGTTCGACGATTTTCTGGCGCAGCTGTCGTCCAACCGCCGCAAAGTCATTCGGCGCGAACGCCGAGACGTGCAGGCCCAGCTCGATTTCAAAGTGGTGACCGGCAACGATATCGAGGAACGCCATCTCGACGACATGTACGCCTTTATCGCCGACACCTATGCCCGCAAGTGGGGCACGGGCAAGCCGTACCTGACACGCGCCTTTTTCTCGCGCATCGCCGAAACCATGCGCGACCGTATCGTGCTTGTGTTTGCCTATGAGGCCGGCCGCGCGGTGGCCGGCGCCATCAATTTCACCGGCGACGGCGTGCTGTACGGGCGGCAGTGGGGCGCCCTGGTCGACGTACCCTTCCTGCATTTCGAGGTCTGCTACTACCAGGCCATCGACTACGCCATTGCCACGGGCCTCAAGCGCGTCGAGGCCGGGACGCAGGGCGAGCACAAGCTGTCGCGCGGATACCTGCCCCATCCGGTCTATTCGGCGCACTATATCCGCGACGCGCGTCTAAGGCGTCCGGTCGCAGACTATCTGGCGCGCGAACGCGAAGCGGTGGCGGAGAACATGGTCGAACTGGCCGCCGAAGCGTCGCCGTTCAAAAAGGGCGGCTAAGCTGCTAAAACTGTTCCCAAAGGACAGGAACATGGCAGAGCGCTACACGACCTATTCGGCCTTCTTCGACTTCTACCTTTCGGAACACGAAAAGCCGCTGACACGCGCCCTGCACTATTGCGGCTCGGCGTGCGGGATATCGGCGCTGATCCTCACCGTTACGACCGCAAACCTCCTGTGGATTCCGGCCGGCCTGGTCTCAGGCTACGGCTTTGCCTGGATCGCCCATTTTTTCGTTGAGCACAACAAGCCCGCGACGTTCAAATATCCCCTTTGGTCGTTCCTCGGCGACTATCACATGTTCGCCCTGTGGCTGACCGGCCGGCTGAACAAGCGTCGCGCGGCCGCTAAATCAGCGCGCTGAACCAGGCATCAAGGCTCTTCGCCTGGACTTCCATATTGGCGGCGCGTTGCGCAGCCTCTTCGTCACGGCCCCAGGTCTCGGCCTGGAAGGTCTCACCGACGCGCGACGCCGCAAAGGCCAGCTCGCCCGTCAGACACCCGCGCCATACGGCCAATGCCAGCACGACCGACCCGAACAGGGGAATGGCCGACATCAGGCCCGCGCGCTCGTAAGACGTCGCCTCTTCGACAATCGCCCGCAGCTTGACCGGCGTTTCCGCCGGCTGCTTCTGGTGGATCAGCGTCCTGTTCTGGTGGAATTCGAGGCCCAGTTCGTCCTTCGTCCAGGCAATCAGCGGCAGCCAGGCCTCGTCTTCGCGCGCGATCAACGCCGCCGGATATTCCGACGGATAGCAGACCAGGTCGGTTTCGGCGTAGCGCAGGACCTCGGCCACCGTCTCTTCGACCACGTCTTTCATGCGGTCGACGGCGGCGAAGCCCAGGCGCGTCAGCGGCATGTCCTCGTAATTGACGTGCTCACCGACCGCGTCCCACTCGGCGGCGACACGCTCGGCCAGGGCCTTGGTCGGCAACACCAAAGCGCGGCCTTGCGGCGTCTTCACGCCGCGTCCGTCGAGCTCGACCGCAAAACCGCCTTCGGCTTCGGAGACGCCAGCGGCTTTCCAGAACCGCGCCGGGCGATAGCCCAGCTGGTCGCTCTTCTTCGTGGGGGCTTCGGCCTTGTAAGTCATAGCATATTCTCAAGAACGAAGGCGTCGAGCGCCGCGTTCAACTGGTTGAAATCGTGGACGATCACGTCGGCGCCCGCCGCCTGCAATTCCTCGACCGTGTGAAAGCCCCAGGACACGCCGATCGTCCGCACCTTGGCCGCGCGTCCCATATGGATGTCGTGCGTCGTGTCGCCGATCATGACGGTCTGGTGCGCGTCGACGCCCAGCGCCACCATGTTGCAATCCAGCATGTGCGGATGCGGCTTGGACGGGCCGTCGTCGGCGCAGAAGCTGGTGTCGAAGACATCGCCCCAGCCATAGACCTCGGTATTGCGCTCGATGCCGCGGCGCGACTTGCCCGTCGCCATGCCGATCAGCCAGCCGTCGCGCTTCAGGCGGCGCAGGGTCTCCTCGGCGCCCGGATAGAGCGGCTCATGAAAGTCGGGATCGCCGTGCATGCGGATAAAGGCTTGCTTGTAGGCGCTGGCATAGGCTTCCGCACGATCGGGCGCCAGGTCGGGGCGCATGTGGCGCACGGCTTCGAGCAGCGACAGGCCGACGATCTGGCGGACTTCGTCGTAGGTCGGCGCGTCCAGCCCTACCGTGACGGCGGCTTCCTGCAAGGCCTTGAAGATCGAGGCACGGCTGTCGACCAGCGTGCCGTCGACATCCCAGACGACCAGCTTCAAACTCATCGGCGGCTCTTCTTGCTGACGCGCACGAACGGATCGGCCTCGGCATCGTGGATATCGAAGCCGAAGCGGTCGAAGCCCGCCTTGATCACCGGATCGAGCGGCGCCTCGACGATCAGCGTGCCCTGGCTCGGGTGCGGCAGCTCGATGCGGCGGTGATGCAGTTGCAGCCCCAGGCCTTCGGACAGGTCGCGGCTGGCGTCGTTGCCGTACTTGGGGTCACCCAGGATCGAATGGCCGATGGCCTGCATATGGGCGCGCAGCTGGTGGGTGCGGCCGGTGTGCGGACGCAGGCCCATCCAGGCGACGCGCGGACCGGCGCGGCCGATGGTGACGTATTCGGTTTCGGCCGCTTCGGCGCCCGGCTCCTTGATATCGGCCGGCTGGACGATTTCGCGGTCATGGAAGCCCTTCTTGACCAGGGGCGTATCGATATAGCCCTCTTCCGGCTTGGGGTTGCCGACGACCAGCGCCCAATAGGTCTTGCTGGCGCGGCGCTTGGCGAACGCTCCGGCCAGGCGCGCGGCGGCGGCCGGCGACTTGCCGAGCAGCAGCACGCCCGAGGTGTCGCGGTCGAGGCGGTGGACCAGGCGCGGGCGTTCCAGCCCCTCGCCCCACGCCGACAGCAGCCGGTCGATATGGTTCTTGGTCTTGGTGCCGCCCTGCACCGCCAGGCCCGACGGTTTGTTGATGGCGATGACGTCCTCGTCCTCGTAGATGACCAGCGAGCGGGCGTATTTGATTTCCTGCGGCGACAGGGTCGCCCGATCGCGCTTCTGCTGGTCTTCGGAGGGCGCGTCGGGCAGCGGCGGCACGCGCACCGTGGCACCGGTCGTCAGGCGCGTATCGGCCTTGACGCGGCTGCCATCGACGCGGACCTGGCCAGAGCGCAGCAGCTTGTTCAGTTGCACGTGGTTGATGTGCGGCCAGCGGCGCTTGAAGAAGCGGTCGACGCGGACGCCGTCCTCGCCTTCGGTGACGTAGAGGGTTTTGACTTCCTTGCTCATGCCGCGACCTTTCGCATGATGATTGGCGGCCGCCCGCGGGACCTCGAAAGGCTGGACACCAGGCCGAGCGCGTTACCCGGCATGACCAGAACACTATTGATAGACATGGGCGGGTATTACCCCTCTTGGCGGGTTACGGATAGTCCTTTAAACCGCGAGTCTTGCGAAATAAGCCAGGATCACGCCATGAGCCTCCTTGTAGATTACGATTCCCAGAACATCTTCGCCAAGATCCTGAGCGGCGCCATTCCCTCGGCCAAGGTCTATGAAGACGACCGGACGTTCGCCTTCATGGACGCCTTCCCGCAGTCGAAAGGCCATACCCTGGTCATCCCGAAGGCCGATGCCTGCAACCTGTTCGATATCGCGCCGGGCGACCTGCAAACCCTGATCGTGCAGACCCAGCGCGTCGCCCGCGCGGTTCGCGACGCGCTTTCGCCCGATGGCGTGCGCATCATGCAGTTCAACGGCGAGGCCGCCGGCCAGACCGTCTATCATATCCATTTCCACATCCTGCCGATGTGGGACGATCAGCCTTTGGCTCGCCACGCCGGTGGCATGGCCGATATCAATGAGCTCAACGCCCTGGCGGCGCAGATCCGGGCGAAGTTATAGAAACAAGATACCCTGCGCCCTCCCCATTTATAGGGCGGGCGAAACGCTTTCTTCCCAGAATCTTCCCTTCAAGATTGCCACCATTGGGGACTTGGTCTACCGCACACCCACGGGGCTTGCGGCATAAAGGAAACCGATATGTTCTTCGTCCTTCGCCATGGCCAGACCGACTGGAACCTCGAAGCCCGGCTGCAAGGGTCCACGGACATCGCGCTCAACGACACCGGCCGGCAGCAGGCCCGCCACGCCGGTGAGGTCCTGACGGGCCACGGTATAGATCGCATCATCGTCAGCCCGCTGTCGCGCGCCATGGAGACGGCGCAACTTGTGGGCAAAGCGCTGAACCTTGCGCCCGAAATCGATCCGCGCCTGACCGAGCGCAATTTCGGCCAGTTCGAAGGCATGACGATCGACGAAGTCCATGTGCACCGCGAAGAAATGCGCGAACACATGAACCCGGAAGCCGATATCGACGGGAAACACTATCCGTGGAACGCCGAACGCCTGCCCGACGTCATCGATCGCGTCTTTACCTGCGTCGAGGACTACCGCAAAACAGGCACCTGCCTGTTCGTCTGCCACGGTATCCCGTTCCGGGCTATCTCACGGAAATATATAGACGAAATGTGGTCCAGCCCCAATGCGGCGCCGGTGCGTTTCGAACAGGTCAACGAAGGCTGGCGGATGGTCGCGCTCGATCCGGACAATGCGCCCATCCCGCAGGTCTACAATGCACAAACCACCATGGGACGGATCTGAAATTTCGTCCGCACCCGGACAATGCATTGAAAAATAACAAGATTCTATTTTAAAATTAAGCCCGGATTTACCCTGCCCGGCTAAACCTCGCTGCAGCGCAACACAGGCGCTGGTGCAAATTGGGGCTTGGCATGCAAAAGGCGTTGCGTATCGCGGATATCACTGATCCGTTGGCCCCCGTTCCCCCCAACCAAAGCAACGCCGAAGTCTACGACCTGTTCCGCGACAATCCCGACCTGATGGTCCTGGCGGTCGTCGACGCCGGCGGTACGGTGCTGGGCCTGGTCGAACGCCAAGCCTTCAACCTGCGCATGGCCGCACAGTACGGCCGCGCCCTGTTCGGCAACAAGCCCGTCACCACCATGATGGACGACTGCCCGCTGATGGTCGACGTGACGACGCCGCTGCGCGACTTCACGGTCACGACGCTGCAGGACCGGCCGTCGCAGCTCATGCGCGGCTTCGTCGCCACCGAAGCCGGCTGCTATGCCGGCGTCGGCACGTCGCTCATCGTGCTCAAGGCCATCGGCCTCGATCTTTCGGACAGCCTGGACATCCAGCAAAAGCTGACCGACGACCTGATGCAGCTGACCACCGACGCCCAGCGCAGCCAGGCCTTCCTCAACATGGTCGTGCAGAACATTCCGGGCATGGTGCTGGTCAAGAATGCCGCCGACCAGAAGGTCGTGCTGGTCAACCAGGCCGGTGAAAGCTTGCTGGGCCGGCCGGCCAACGACCTGCTCGGCCGGACGACGCACGAACTGTTCGCCCCCGAAATCGCCAGCGTGCTGGAAAGCTACGACCGCAAGGCGCTGCAAAGCGACAAGCCACTGGTCTTCGAGGAAGGCCGCTTTACCGACCACGCCGGCGCCGAACGCGTCGTCCAGCTGAAGAAGGCCGTCCTGCGCACCCCGACGGGCGAGGCGGATTCGATCATCACCCTGGCGGTCGACATGACCGAGCAGAAACAGGCCGAGGCGCAGATCGCCCGGCTGGCGCATTATGATCCCCTCACCGGCCTGGCCAACCGCACGCTGTTCACCACCGAGGTCGAGCGCTGCTTAAGCCGCGTCCAGCGCAATCCTGGCCGCATCGCCCTGATGTGCCTGGACCTCGACCGCTTCAAGGCGGTCAACGACACGCTGGGCCACATGGCCGGCGACCAGTTGCTGACCGAGGTCGCCCGCCGCCTGAAAAAGTGCGCGCGCAAGGGCGACGTCATCGCGCGTATGGGCGGCGACGAATTCGCCATCATCCAGGACATCCATCATCCCGACGACGCCCGCCACCTGGCCGGCCGCATCGTCGACGCAATGAAGGCGCCCTTTGTCATCAACGGCGCTCGCGTCGAGGTCGGCGTATCGGTGGGTATCGCCCTGGCGCCCGACGACGGACTGGACGGCAACAATCTCCTGTCGCGGGCCGATATGGCCATGTATCGCGCCAAGGCCGAAGGCCAGGGCTGGTGTGTCTATCAGCCCGAGATGGACGAGGAACTGCACCGCCGCATGGCGCTGGAACAGGACCTGCGCAGTGCCTTGAAGAACGGCGAGTTCGAACTGTTCTTCCAGCCCTTGCTGGACCTGGGCAACAACGCCATCGTCTCGTTCGAGACCCTGCTGCGCTGGCGCCATCCCGTACGCGGCCTGGTTTCACCACTCGACTTCATCCCCCTGGCCGAGGAAACCGGCCTGATCGTGCCGATCGGGGAATGGGTGCTGAAGGCTGCCTGCAAGGCCGCCGCGGCCTGGCCCGCCGACTGGCGCGTGGCGGTCAACATCTCACCCGTGCAGTTCCGCAACCGGTCGCTGGTCAACCTGGTCAGGAAGGCGCTGAAAAGCTCAGGGCTCAATGCGCGCCGGCTGGAGCTGGAAATCACCGAAAGCGTCATCCTGTCGGACGTGAAGCACAACCTGCAGGTCCTCAACGACATCCGCGCCCTTGGCGTCCGCATCGCCATGGACGATTTCGGCACAGGCTATTCGTCGCTCAGCTACCTGCGCACCTTCCCGTTCGACAAGATCAAGATCGACCGCAGCTTCATCCGCGACCTGACGCAGGACAAGAACGCCCTGTCGATCGTGCGCGCCATTACCGACATGGCCCAGTCGCTTGGCGTGCGCATTACCGCCGAAGGGGTCGAGACCGAAGCGCAGATGGAGGCGTTGAAGGCGCTGAACTGCCATGAAGCGCAAGGCTTCCTGATCGGGCGGCCGGCGCCGGAGATCGCGCCCTATCATCGCACCGAACGCGTCCAACTGGCCGGCTAGAAAGAAACTAAGGGAGGATGCGCCAACATCCTCCCCCTACGCATCTGTCCGTGCCGCGGCAACCCGGAGAAGATTAAGCCTCACACGGACAAATTCCTAGCCAATCGCGACTTACGACATCGCAACTGCAAAAAAAAGACCACATTGAAACCAAGTCAAAAATGTTCAGTGAGGGGCGCCGGCTTACGCGACTGCGGCAACCGACGCATCGGCCTTCATCGCCGGCAGGCTGGCGAAGATGTCGAGTGATTTGAGCCGCGCCTCGACGTCGTGGACCGGCATCGAAATGATCAGTTCGTCGGCCCCGGTCTGTTGCAGGAAGTTGGCCAGGCTCTTGTCGATCGTCGCTTTCGAACCGATCATGGCGTAACGCAGCATATGCCCGGCCAGGGCCGTTTCGTCCGGGGTGAATTCGGCCAGGCCGTCCCAGGACGGCGCCGGGAAAGGCTTGCGCACATTGCGGCGCAGGTTGGCGAAGGACATCTGCATCGAGGTCGCCAGGAATTCGGCCTCGGCGTCCGTATCGGCGGCGACGCCCATGACGCCGACCATGGTGCGCGGCTTGTCGACCGCACCGGGCTTGAAGTCGCGGCGATAGATGTGCAGGGCCTCGAACAAAAGTTCCGGCGCGAAGTGCGAGGCGAAGGCATAGGGTAGCCCCAGCGCCGCCGCCAGTTGCGCGCTGTAGAGGCTGGAGCCGAGAAGCCAGATCGGCACGTGGCTGTTTGCGCCGGGCACGGCCAGTATGCGCTGGCCTTCGCCGGGTGCGCCGAGATAGGCTTGGAGTTCGAGGATATCTTGCGGGAAGCTGTCGACGCTGTGATCGAGATTACGACGCAGGGCGCGGGCCGTCATCATGTCGGTGCCCGGCGCGCGGCCCAGCCCCAGATCGACGCGGCCGGGAAAGAGCGCCTCCAGCGTGCCGAACTGTTCGGCGATGACCAGGGGCGAATGGTTGGGCAGCATGATGCCGCCGGAACCGACGCGGATGGTCTTCGTCGCCTGTCCCACGTGGGCGATGACGATCGAGGTCGCCGCCGAAGCGATACCCGGCATGCCATGGTGTTCGGCCAGCCAGTAGCGGTGATAACCCTTTTCCTCGGCGGCCTTCGCCATGCGCGCGGAATTGTTGAGCGCGTCCGACGCCGTGGCGCCTTCGCAAATCTGCGACAGGTCGAGAATGGAAAACGGAATCATGGGGCACCTCTTGCAGTGCCTCCTATGTAATGCCCACCGTTACGATTGAAAGATGCAGGGCTTAAAATCCGAATACCCGCCGCAGGGTGACAGCGACATACACGATCCCGCCCAGGCTGAAGGCCCCGCCGATAAGCGTGAAGAGTATGGTGTAAAAGTGGAAGGCGAACGGATCTTCCCGGCGCGTCAGCCAGCCTTGCCCGCGCACAAGTATGCGGCCCGTAACCCATGCATGGACCGCCATGAACAGGAAGACAAGGGAAACGCCCAAAAACAGCAGACTGTGCAGGATCTGCCAGACGGACTCGGACATGGGCGGTCTCAGGTATATTGCGTGCTGATGCTGATGGTTTTCAGCCGGCCGTCCCGACCGAACGCGAATTCCAGGGCTACAGAGGATTTAGGCTCGACTTCGGCCACGCAGAAGCGTTCGCCGGGATCGACATACTGGTTTTCGGCGTGGGTCTGGCATTCGAACTTCAGGCCGGTCTTCGACGCGGCCTTGCGGATAACCGACTGCCAATCGTCATTGCGCTGGATGCCGAACGGCAAATAGCGTTGTCGGGGCGTGAGCGTGATCACCTTTTCGACGATCTGGTCGTCCCAAGTCGGCCAGGTCGTATATTCGATGCCGTCGCCGTCTTTGAACGTACAGGCCCCGTCATACTTGTCGCAACGAACGTGCAGGCCCCATTTCGGCGGATGGTGCAGTTCCTTGCCATAGGCCACGCGCCCGAAATCCCACGGCTGGAGCGCAGACGCTGACAGCGGCGCCAGCAAAGTCCCGGCGGCCATCGCGGCCGCGATTGCGATTTTCATGTACCCCTCCCCTTAGCCCCATGGTGCGACAAGGCGGCGACGAAAACAACCCCAAACAAAAAGCCCCGGGGTTCGCACCCCGAGGCCCTGTGTTCCGTGAACTCCGAAAACACCGTAGCGTATCCGGGTCCAGGGGGCTCGCCCCCTGGCCTTAGTCGACCGCTTCGGCCTTGGAGCCCGCCTTGTCGGCACCGCCCTTGGTCGCGGGCGTGATGTCGAAGGCGATCTTGCCGTCGGTCAGCTTGACCAGGATATGGCCACCGCGGACCAGCTTGCCGAACAGGATCTCGTCGGCCAGCGGCTTCTTGATGTTTTCCTGGATGACGCGCGCCAGCGGGCGGGCGCCATACAGTTCGTCGTAGCCGTTTTCGGACAGCCACTTGGCGGCGTCCTCGGTCAGCTCGATCGTGATGTTGCGGTCGGCCAGCTGCATTTCCAGCTGCATGATGAACTTCTGCACGACCAGGCCGATGACTTCGGGCTTGAGCTGGCGGAAGGTCACGATGGCGTCGAGACGGTTGCGGAATTCCGGGGTGAACAGACGCTTGATGGCCTGTTCGTCCTCGCCCGTGACCTTCTCGCGGCCGAAGCCGATCGAGTTCTTCTGATTGTCCGACGCGCCGGCATTGGTCGTCATGATCAGCACGACGTTGCGGAAGTCGACCTTTTTACCCACGGCATCCGTCAGCTGGCCATGGTCCATGACCTGCAGCAGGATGTTGTAGATGTCCTGGTGCGCCTTCTCGATTTCGTCGAGCAGCACGATGGCGTGGGGCTGTTGGTCGACAGCGTCGGTCAGCAGGCCGCCCTGGTCGTGGCCGACATAGCCCGGAGGCGCGCCGATCAGACGCGAGACCGTGTGGCGTTCCATGTACTCCGACATGTCGAAGCGCAGGAGGTCGATCCCCATGGTCGCGGCCAGTTGCTTGGCGACTTCGGTTTTGCCGACCCCGGTCGGACCCGAGAACAGGTAGCAGCCGATCGGCTTCTGCGGATCGCGCAGGCCGGCGCGGGCCAGCTTGATCGCGGTCGACAGCTGTTCGATAGCTTCGTCCTGGCCGAAGACCACGCGTTGCAGGTCGGTCTTGAGGTCGCGCAGCGCCTGGGTGTCGTCGCGGGAAACCGACTTCGACGGGACGCGGGCGATCTTGGAGATCACGTATTCGATCTCCTTGGGGCCGATGACCTTCTTACGCTTGCCTTCCGGCAGGACCATCTGCAGCGCGCCGGCTTCGTCGATCACGTCGATCGCCTTGTCGGGCAACTTGCGGTCGGTGATGTAGCGGGCCGACAGCTCGACGGCCGTCTTGATGGCGGCGTCGGTGTACTTCAGGTGGTGGAAGGTCTCGTAGTACGGCTTGAGGCCCTTCAGAATCTTGATCGTGTCGTCGAGCGTGGGCTCGTTGACGTCGATCTTCTGGAAGCGGCGGACGAGCGCGCGGTCCTTCTCGAAGTGCTGGCGGTATTCCTTGTACGTCGTCGAGCCCATGCAGCGCAGGGAACCGGCGGCGAGCGCAGGTTTCAGCAGGTTCGACGCGTCCATGGCGCCGCCCGAGGTCGCGCCGGCGCCGATCACCGTATGGATTTCATCGATGAACAGCACGGCGTTCGGATGAGCTTCCAGTTCCTTGACGACCTGCTTGACGCGTTCTTCGAAGTCGCCGCGATAGCGGGTACCGGCCAGAAGCGTGCCCATGTCGAGCGAGTAGATGGTGGCGCCGGCCAGGACTTCGGGGACCTCGCCGTCGACGATCTTCTTGGCAAGACCTTCGGCAATGGCGGTCTTGCCGACGCCGGGGTCGCCAACCAGCAGCGGGTTGTTCTTGGTACGGCGGCACAGGATCTGGATGGCGCGCTCGACTTCGGCCGCACGGCCGATGAGCGGATCCACCTTGCCGTGGCGCGACTTTTCATTGAGGTCGACGCAGTAGGCGGCGAGCGCATCGGTCGAGCCGCCCTTGGCTTTTTCGTCGGAGCCACCGCTGGACGACGGGCTGTCTTCCGTGGCGCCGCGGACCGGGCGTTGTTCGGACGCGCCGGGCTTCTTGGCGATGCCGTGGGCGATGTAGTTGACGGCGTCGTAGCGCGTCATTTCCTGCTCCTGCAGGAAGAAGGCGGCGTGCGATTCGCGTTCGGAGAAGATAGCGACCAGGACGTTGGCGCCGGTAACCTCGTCACGACCCGACGACTGGACGTGGATGACGGCGCGCTGGATGACGCGCTGGAAGCCGGCCGTGGGCTTGGCTTCTTCCGACGAAGGCTCGACCAGCGATTTCAGGTCGGTCTCGATATAGGCGTCGAGCGCCGCGCGCAGCTTGGTCAGGTCGACATTGCAGGCACTCATTACCGCAGCCGCATCGACGTCGTCGATGAGGGCGAGCAGGAGGTGCTCCAACGTGGCGTATTCGTGGTGATGCGCGTTGGCGTGACCGACTGCGCGATGCAGGGTCTCTTCTAAGGCGCTGGAAAATGACGGCATGAGAACCTCCTGAAACCTCAAACCTACCCGATTGCTCGGTACACTAGATCAAAACCTCTAACTTGAGGTTTAGGAGGGATTCTTACGCCTTCAAGCTGAACCCGACCTGAACCTGGCCGTTATAAAACTTGTGTCTGCCCGCATCTTCCGCCCCGTTTCGTCACCGAAGGATTAACAAAATCGCCCGCCTGGCGAATAATGGTTAATCCTTCTCCATGGTGCACTGGAGCGGGTGCTGATGCCTGCGGGCCATGTCTACAACTTGCGCAACTTTCGTTTCCGCAACCTCGTAGGTATAGACCCCGCAGACGCCGACGCCCGTCTGATGGACGTGCAGCATGACGCGGGTTGCGTCCTCGCGCGACTTGTTGAAGAAGCGCTCCAGAACGTAGACCACGAATTCCATCGGGGTGTAGTCGTCGTTCAGGATAAGAACGCGGTACAGGGACGGCTTTTGCGGCTTGGGCTTGGCTTCGACCACCGCCAGGGGCGCCCCTGCCGGCCGGGTCGTGCCCGCGCCCTTGTCGGCGGCTTTGATGCCGTCGGAACTCATTACCGTCTTACCGTATACGTCGTCGGACGCGTCTGCAGATCGCAAATCCAGCAACAATAGACACCTCATTTATCGTGGCCGTCCTGGACCGGTTTCCCCGGCGTCCCGGGGGCCTGAATCCTAGATAGGCCGTTGCATGCAAAGTACAAGATATCCCAAAGCTGCAACCTGTTAAGGGGGAAATGCACGAAATCCACAAACATACGATCACAGTTTCTTATCGCAAATGTCATGGACGTGCCGGGACAGGACACAGATGGTGCGCCGCGAGAGAAAAGCAAGGGACGCCGTTCGTGCGGCTGGGGAGAAGTTGGCCGTTTCTCTTGTCCCGCCCAGCTCGGCGCGAACGTCTCCTCCCCATCGAAAGATGGGGACTTGCGCTTGCCGACGCTATACGTCGGCTGCGCTCACCCCGAAACGGTGGAGGGGTCATCGCTGTAGAAGCAGGTCTTCTTCCTTTAGCTTCGCCCCCTCCGTCAGCTGCGCCGACACCTCCTCATCTTGCGATGGGGAGGAGAACCGTGCCCTGAACACACAAAAAAGGCCCCGGACGCCTATCCGGGGCCTTCTTCATTTTGCTCCGTGAACGGAGCCGTGTTTAGCGGTAGGACTGGAACTTCTCGACCGCGGCGGTGACGCGCGTGTTGATCGGCTTGAAGGTGTCCTTGAACGAGGCCGACAGGGTCTGCGTCAGTTGGTTGACTTCGGCCACATAGGCTTCCATCGCCGACTTGGCGTAGGTCGACTGCAGCTCGATGACTTCCTGGACGCTCTTGGCGGTGGACAGGGTCTTTGCAGCCGTGACGGCTTCTTCCCAGTTCTTCTTCGAATAGGCGAGCGCCTGGGCGCCGACCGTTTCCGCGCCCTTGGTGGCGGCGGTCAGGCTTTCGACGACGGCTTCGACATTGCCCTTCGACAGGGTGTTGACTTCGTTGAGCGCGCTCAGGGTCTTCTCGACCGAATCCTTGAACGCCTGGTTGCCGGCCTGAGACATGCGCTCGACCGTCGACTTGATGGTATCTTCGCCCGTTTCCATAGCATAACTCCTTTTCGGATTGTCGGTACGATACTGGACCGGGCACGGCGAATCGCCGTTGCAAACCGGATAACGCAGATATGATGCACCTGCACAAAGATGTCAAGCTTTATTGTGCACCGCACAAAACGTTAACGACAATGTGAAGGGACTTTTCGCCTCCGGTGGGAGATTCTTACCGTTACCGCACGCATGGTGGTTGATAGGAATGGCGTTATGCCGGCAACGGGGGGACGCTTCACAACCGCTTCATATAAACGGTCGATACGTTTTTCGGCCGTGCGGGTCTGGACGCAATACGGACACTATTGTGTGGCTCCTTAAGGTTTGTTTAAATCTCCGGGGACACTTTGGATAGGGTATGACGCGGTTCCGCGGCGCTTTGTCGCTATTGGGATTGCGGTCCAGAATGGGCAGGCTTTTTTGGTATGAGTTGAGGACGGCTTTGATGCGTACATATGGGCAGGCTTTGGGCGATCTCGGGCAGGGCAAGCAGGCGGGGATGAAACGAAAAGGACGCATGGCGGCCCTTTTCGCGGCCACGGCGCTGTCGGCGACGGCGGCCTGCGCCGCACAGGCCAGCGACCTCAGCTACAACAGCCGCTACGCCGCCATCGTGGTTGACGCGCAATCGGGCGAAGTCCTCTACGCCGCCCGCGCCGACTCCGCGCGCTATCCGGCGTCGCTCACCAAGATCATGACGCTGTACATGGTGTTCGACGCCCTGGCCAAGGGTGACATCCGTCCCTCCGACACCATCACGGTCAGCGCCCGCGCCGCCTCCCAGGCTCCGGTCAAGGTCTATCTCAAGGCCGGCGACACCATCGACGTCGACACCGCCATGCGGCTGGCCGCCATGTATTCGGCCAACGACATGGCCGAGGCCCTGGCCGAAAAGGTCGGCGGTACCGAAGAACGCTTCGCGGCCATGATGACCATCAAGGCCAAGGAACTGGGCATGACCCAGACCAATTTCGTCAACGCCAATGGCTTGCCCGATCCGCGCCAGCTGTCGTCGGCACGCGACCTGGCCATCCTGGCGCGCGCGGTCATGCGCGACTTCCCGCAGTATTACAGCTATTTCGACCTGCCGACCGTCACCTATCGCGGCCGCACCTATTATAACCACAACCCGCTGCACGGCATGCCGGGCGTGGACGGCATGAAGACCGGCTACACCAACGCCGCCGGCCAGAACCTGGTCGCGTCGCAGGTGAAGAACAACCACCGCCTGGTCGCCGTCATGCTGGGCGCCGCCGACAAGCAGCAGCGCCGCGAGCACGTCACCGAACTGCTGAGCATCGGCTTCGACGTCATGGACCGCCGCGAGCACGGCGAGGTCATCGCCATCGCGCAGAACGAATTCGCCCGCCAGCTCGACATGCCCAGCATGTCGACCAACGCCGTCCAGTACGCCAGCAACGACCGCCAGTTCAGCGATCAGGAACTGCGCGATACCCTGGAAGGCAGCGAGCAGGCCAACGCCCAGGATGTCGATGTCCAGAAGGCGTCGGCCCAGGTCAAGGCGCCGCTGGTCGTGCAGACCCTGACCCAGTCGCCGCAGGCCCAGGCCGCGGCCCTGGCGACGCCGTCGCAGGATATCCCCGATACCGCCACGCCGGCCGCCCCGGTCCCATATGCCGCCGTCAAGGCCGCCATCCAGCCGCCGGCCTACCAGCCGGTCAAGGCCGTTGTCGTGGCGACCGTCGAGGCCGACGCCAAGCCCGCGGCCGCCAAGGCCAGCGCCAAGCCGGTCAACAAGTCGGAAGCCAACCTGGCGGCCGCCGTCGAGACCAACCGCAAGGGCATGACCGCGCAGAAGACCACGAAGGCCGACGACAGGAAGCAACTGGCTTCGCGCGACGACAGCGACGATGATTCCGACGCGCCCGTGAAGTGCAAAAAGGGCAAGAAGTGCAAGAAGGAGAAGGAACCCGGCTGGTCGATCCAGGTCGGCGCCTTCAAGGAAAAGTCCCTCGCCAGCGACTGGGTCAGGAGCGTCAAGATGCGCTTCGACGACGCCCTGGCCGAAAGCCGGTCGGAAATTTCGAAGAACGATAACGGCTGGTACCGGACGCGCTTCGCCGCCCTGACCAAGGAACAGGCGACCAAGGCGTGCAAGAGCATGGAAGCCAAGCGCCTCGACTGCATGGTCATCAAGCCGGACGCGTAAGCGGAGTTGCCGGACAGGATATCAAAGGGGGCGGAGCGATCCGCCTCTTTTTTATTTGGATGAAACGTTGGATTTCACTTCGGACCTCCCCCTTTACGGTAGGGCAATCGCATATGGCATTCCAAGGTGGTCCGTTGCCTTTTCCTTCTCCCCTTGAATAGGGGTATAGCGCCAGCGAAAGTATAGCTTTCGCCAGCGTTGGGTGGCCCGAAGGGCCGGATGAGGGGTAAACCCGGCATCTTCCGCACGCGCATCTGCTGACGGTCTACCCCTCACCCTACCCTCCCCCCTTAAAAGGGGAGAGGAAGAATAAAACGAACCCGGCAAATTCCGTATGCACGGTAAACGAGGAAGGCCGAAGCATTCTTAGCCCTACCCTCTTCGCCTAAGCAGCACATCCCGCGCCGCATTAAGCGCACTGGCACGGGCCGCGTCTCCGCCCTGGTCGGGATGGGCGTCCTTCATAAGTCTCTTCCAGGCATTGCGCACGGCGGTCTTGTCGGCCCCGATGCCGAGACCCAGCGTCTGGTAGGCGCGGATTTCCTCGGCCGTATAGCTCGCTGCCGCCTGCGGTTCCCGCCGGCTCATCGTCCCCGACACCCGCACCGATCCGCTGAGCAGCAAGGCCAGGATGATGAAGCCGATACCCGCCGGCCACAGCCCTTGCACCATCATCGTCGCGCCGGCGGCCAGGGCCAGCAGGGCCAGCACGCTTCTGACCGCGCGGAACTGGCGAAACCACGGACCCGACTTCCATTTGCCGAGACGGACCTGCCGCCCGACCCAGACCAGCAGCATGAAAATAACGACGGGAACCGCTATCCACATGCGCGCAGGCCCTCTGCCTCATCGAGCCCCAGCGCTTGCATCAGGGCCAGCAGCTCTTGCCGCGCCGAGACATGGCTCATCGACAGGGCCACCGGCTTGACCTCGGGCGACAGGTCCTGGACCGTCAGGCCGAACGGGAACAGCTCGCGATAGATGACGCGGTCGCGCAGGCCCGGCAGAACCGAAAACCCGACACGCTTGCCGAGCGTCTGGACGCGCTCATCGACGCGCTTGCGGTTGCGCGCCTCGGTCGCCGCCAGGCGGTTGCGCAGCACGATCCAGTCGATCGAGCGCCCGTCCCACACGGCGCGCTGCTTGCGCGAATTCCATACGGTCTCGGCATAGATGGACGGCCGCTTGACCTCCAAAGTCACCGGATCGACCTGGCCCAGCAGGTCGAAGTCGATAAAGCTGTCGTTCATCGGCGTGACGATCATGTGCGCGGCGGCGTGCGCCCGGCGCGACAACACATGGTCGCCGCCCGGCGTGTCGATCAGAATATAGTCGGCGCCGTCGAGCGCTTCCTCGAACGCACGGTCGAAAGCCCGTTTCGCTTCGGTCTCCGGCGCCGCCAGCAGGGAGGCCGGCTGATCGTGCAGGTGCGGTTCAAAGGCATGCGGCAGACGCGCCCCATTGGCCGCCGCCCATTCGGCGCGGTTGGAAAAGAACCGGGCCAGCGAGCGCTGGCGCAGGTCGAGGTCGAGAAAGGCCACGCGCTTGCCCTGGTGCAGCAGGTGCACGGCCGTGTGCATGGCGACGGTGGATTTCCCCGCCCCGCCCTTCTCGTTGCCGAACACCAGGATACGCGCTGCCGTCATCAATAGCTCCTGCCCCTCTCTACACGACTCAGGGGACAGGAGTCACTTAGGCGCACCCGGCAGCCGCCGCCAGTGTGCACACCGCGATTCGCGTGGGTAAGTCCCGGTTATCGCGTTACGAATTTCGAGGCGCCGGCCGTCGCTTTGCTGGCATAAACCGCGACGGCATCTCCCGGAACTGGCCCCAGGTCCACATCGCCGTCCCGCCATAGCTTTCCGGAATGCACGGCATGATCGACCGGGGAGACGTAATTATAAAGGATATCGGTCCCGGCCTCGACCCCATAGCCGGCGTAGGCTTGCCCGGCCTGAACGGCAACCATGGCTGCGTCGCACGGCATTTCATTGATCACTTCCGCCTTCCGCGTCACGGCATCGCCTTGCTTTTCGACGCGGCACGCTTCGTCGGCCGAGATGACCGTTCCCGCGACCTGCGTATAGTTGAGCGCCAGGTCTATCCTGTTCCACGCCCAGGCCGCCGACAGCACGGCCAGCGCAAGACCAATCAGATAGAGCCGCAAATACCGCATAACGTCCCCCAACCTTCATGCCGACCCTAGCGCGACAGCCCGCGCAGGTCTATATTGCCCGACATGAACACAGATTCCGACTATCTCATCCGCTCCGAATCCATCCGCATCCACACGGAAGAGGATTTCGCAGGCATGCGCAAAGCCGGCCGGGTGGCCGCGGATTGCCTCGACATGCTGATCCCGCACGTCGTGCCGGGCGTGAAGACTTCGGATCTAGACGACCTGGCGCGCGAATTCATCATGGACCATGGCGGCCTTCCGGCCTGCCTGTACTATCGCGGCTACCAGAACACGGTCTGCATATCGCCGAACCACATCGTCTGCCACGGCATTCCGTCGGAAAAGACGCTGCGCGAAGGCGACATCGTCAATATCGACGTCACGGCCATCATCGACGGCTGGCACGGCGACACGTCGCGCATGTACGAGGTCGGCGACGTCGCGCCGCGCTCGCGCCGCCTGGTCGACATCACCTACGAATCCATCCGCCTGGGCCTTGAGCAGATCAAGCCCGGCAACACCTTCGGCGACATCGCCCACGCCATCCAGGTCTTCGCCGAAAGCCAGCGCTGCTCGGTCGTGCGCGACTTCTGCGGCCACGGCGTCGGTAAGATCTTCCACGACAATCCGAACGTCCTGCATTTCGGCCGCGCCGGCACCGGCCCGGTTCTGCAAAAGGGCATGTTCTTCACGGTCGAGCCGATGATCAACCTCGGCAAGCCCGACGTGAAGGTGCTGAACGACGGCTGGACCGCCGTGACGCGCGACAAGACGCTGTCGGCGCAATGCGAACACAGTGTCGGCGTCACCGATACCGGCGTCGAGATCTTCACCGCCTCGGTCACCGGCCAGTTCCGGCCGCAGCCGGCGAAATAGGCCGATGTCCGGGGGGATGGAAGACCAGGCGGACATCTTCGATGTTTCGGCCGCCGCACCCATCCGCCTCGACCACGGCGGCCATCGCCAGCGCCTGCGCGAACGGGCGCGCAAGGGCGGGCTTGAGGCCCTGCCCGACTACGAGCTTCTTGAGCTTTTCCTGTTCCGCTCGATCCCGCAGCGGGACGTCAAGCCGCTGGCCAAGGCGCTGCTTTCACGCTTCGGTTCGCTGCAAGGCGTGCTGTCGGCGCCGCTCGACGACATGCTTCAGGTGTCGGTGCTCGACGGCAAGGGCAAGGCGCTGAAGATGACGCCGGATATCGCGCTGGACCTCGGCCTGATGTTCGAGGCGACGCGGCGAACGGTTGCCGAGCCGCTGAAGCGCACGACTGTCGTGGCGTCGTGGTCGGCCCTGATCGACTATCTGCGCGTGACGCTGGCGCACGAACCGCGCGAACAGTTCCGCGTCCTCTTCCTCGACAACCAGAACAAGCTGATCGCCGACGAAGTGCTTGGCGTCGGCACGGTCAACCACGCTCCGGCCTATCCGCGCGAGATCATGAAGCGCGCCCTGGAACAGGGATCGAGCCATATCATCCTGGTGCACAACCACCCCTCCGGTGATCCATCGCCGTCGCAGGACGACATCGAGATGACCAGGGCCATCGTCGAGGCCGGCCGCGCCCTCGGGATCAAGGTCCATGACCATGTCATCGTCGGCCGCGAGGGCGTCGCCAGTCTGAGGCAGCTGGGCGCGTTATAACTATTGTTTTTCCTTATGAAGGATGCGGTTTACCCGGCTTTCGACCGCCTCGATCTTGCCCCACGAATTGCGGCCGGTCGTATTGACGAACACGATAACCACCGTGTCGATATCCTTGTGATAGCGGGCAATCGTCTCGTAGCCCGGCAGCAGGCCCGTATGTTCGTACGGATAGAGCGAGGTATAGATGGCCTGCTCTTCAGGCGTCAGCAGCGTGCCCGTGTTCAGAGCCCGCAGGAAGGTCCCGACATCGTCGGCGGTGGCGACCATCGAGCCGCCCGGGCTGGTCAGGCTGAGGGGCTTCATGTCCCCGGGATAGTCGAGATCGTAGCCGCTCATGACGTCCGCTGCGTTCACGTCGTCGAGCTGGCCGAAGGTATGGGTCAGGTGCAGCGGCGCCAGGATTTCGGCGCTGACGTAGTCGTCGTACTTGTAGCCCAGCGTCCGGTCGAGAATCCGCCCCAGGAGCAGGTAGTTGGTGTTGGAGTAGTGATAGCTGCTGTCGGGCTCGAAATCGGCGCGCCTGTCGAGGACCAGGCTCAGCGCCTCGTCCGGATGACCGTACTTGTCCCAGCGGAACCGCGAATCCTCGACGTAGTTATGGATGCCGCTGCGATGCCGGATCATCATCCTGAGCGTGATCCTGTCGGCATTGGCGATGTGCCCGGCCAGCTCTGGCAGGAGGTGCGCCAGGGTGTCGTCGAGCGACAGGCGATGCGCGGCGACCAGCTTGGTGGTGGCGGCAACCATATACATCTTGCTGACGCTGCCGATACGGAAGAAGGCGTGCGGGTCGGCGGCAACCCTGGTCTCCTTGTTCTTCCAGCCGGCGGCATAGAAGGCGGGCGGCTGCCCCTTGCGGTCGACATAGACGACGACGCCGTCGAGGCGATTTTGCACCGCCTGGTCGACCTCGCCCTGCACGGTGTCTGGCAGCGGCGCCATGTAGGCATAGGCCAGGTCCCATGGCACGAAGACGATGGCGCTGCCGATCGACAGTACGGCTACAAGTATCCAGATGATGCGTTTCATGCGTGCGTCTCCAAGGGATTTCAATCGCCCCATATGTCCCGGAAGGCAAGGATGGCGGCGCCGGCGGCCGCGGCATCCGCCGCGAGGCTGGCACGGCGCACCCTGAGCCGTGGATAGTTTTCACCGACATTCAGCGACAGCCGCCGCGCGACCTCCAGGCACAGGCGATCGGTGATGGCAGGCGGCAGGCGGCCGCCGATCAGGATGGCCTCGGGGTCCACGGTCGAGACCAGGCTCAGCAGGGGCAGGTAAAGCAGATCCGCCGCGGCACCGGTCCAGGCGTCGACGGCCTCGCTGGCCACAGGATCGGACAGGTCGATATCGTCGAGCCGGCGGACATGGAGGCCCCGTTTGCCCAGGGCTTCGAACAGTCCCGGGATCGAAACCGCATGCTCGATGGTGCGCGACAGGTCGCTGCGGCTCGACCGGAACGGATTCGATAGCGGCAGGATGCCGATTTCGCCGCTCTTGCCGTGACAGCCGCGGATATAGCGCCGGTTGATGACCAGTCCGCCGCCCAGGCCGACACCGATAAACAGGTAGACGAAGCTGTCGGCCCTGAGCCCGGCGCCGCATAGCATTTCCCCGATGGCGGCCGACGCCACGTCGTTTTCCCGGAGCAGCGGCGTCCCGACCAGGTCGCCGATGACGGCTTGCACCGGCCTGTGCGCCCATTCGCCGTAGCGCGACGGCGGGTCGCCGGCCCGGCAGGCCCCGAGGCTGTCGGGCGTCGCCACGCCGACTCCGACGATGCGCGACATGGGAATGACGCCGTCGGCGCGCAGGGTGTCGATGCAATCCGCGAAGAAACGGCGGACTGTATCGGGCGAAGCCAGCGGCGTGGCCAGGTGCTGGCGCATGCGCACCGTGCCGGCGAAATCGAGCGCCACGAAAGTCAACTGGTCGCGGTCGATATTGAGGCCGAGCGTAAAGGCCGCTTCCGGATTGATGGTCAGGACCGCGGCGGGTTGCCCCTTGCCGCCGTCGCGCACCCGGGTGCTGACCAGCCGGCGTTCGCCGAGCAAATCCTTGGCGATCTTGAAGACGGCCGGCTGCGTCAGCCCTGTGATGTCCGCCAGGTCCTTACGGCCGGCGCCCCCGCGGGCGCGGATGGCATGCATGATGATCTTGCGGTTATGGGCGGCGGCATCCTGGATATTGGCGCCCCGCGCCGTGTCGCCGACGTCCGGCACCTGCTGGCGGAAGGGCTCGTCATCCCGGAAGCTTCGCGAAAAACCGTGGCTGCGCACGTAGTTCATTTTATCCCCTTTTGGGGCAAGCCGTCCGCTCCAGGTCCCGACGAACGGCTTGCCCCTCCCCCCTGCCCCGCGGGGCAAGCCTGATCAGATGAAGTCGCGCCGGGTGTTCTGTACCAGCATGGTCGTCGCGATCGCCGTCACCGCCAAGGCAGCCTGGACGGCCACGACCGTGACCGCCTCCACGTTCCACACCGGCGCCGCGTCCCAGATGTGCGCGCCGATCGGCGGGAAATAGGCGATCGTCCACATGGAGGCCGAGGTGCCGACTTCGAAGAGCACGATGCACAGCACGGTCAGTCCCAGGGCCTGGCTCAGAAGGCTGACACTCAGGATCAGGGTATAGGCGAGGAAGCCGCCCATGAAGATCATGGTGACGAAGGGCAGCGCCCCCAGGGGCAAAAGCCCCCGTCCGAAGGCGAAATAATAGGCCACGGCCATGATCGCGAGCCAGAAGACGGTAAAGACCGACAGGTTGAGCGTAAGCTTGGCGCGGGTGAATTCCTTCACCGTCACCGGCAGGCTCATGATGAAGGCTTGCGTCGATTTTTCCTTCTCCATCACGTTCGTCTTCATCAGGACGACGATGCCGCAGGTGGCGGCCGGCCCCATCACCATGATGAAGCCGAGATTGGCCATCAGGACGAACGGCACGTGTCCTTGCATGACGCTGAGGATGCCGATGAAGAGGACGCTGACAAGGACGAAGCTCAGCACGACGCCACGCACCAGCCGGAAGTCCTTGCGGACCAGTTGAGAGACGATCGAGGCGCTCATGCGGCACGCTCCAGGACGGCGCCGGCCTTGGCGCTCTTGACGTTGATCAGGAAGATTTCTTCAAGGCTCAGGCGCTCGACGGCGTCGATGCTCAGCCCCGCGCCGGTAAAGGCGGCCAGGACGCTGTCGTCGTAATTGTTGAGCGTGACGATGCACAAACGGCCGCTTTGTTCGACATCCCTGATATTGGGCAGTGCCGGCAGCGCGACGCCGTCCCGATTGGTCAGGCGCAGACGGCGCCAGTTGTCCATGAAGTCTTCCTTGTTGCCGGATTCCAGGACGCGGCCACCATAGACGAAGGTGATGTAGTCCGAGATCTGTTCGACATCCTGGGTGTTGTGCGACGAAAACAGGATCGAGCGCGTCTCGTCTTCCAGCGCGTTCATCATCTCGTCCAGCACCTCCTTGCGTACGGCGGGATCAAGGCCGGTCGTCGGTTCGTCGAACACCAGAAGATTGGGCCGCCGCGCCAGGGCCAGCAGAAGGGTCGCCTTGACGCGCTGGCCGTGCGACAGCCCCTTGACCTTCTGCCCGGCGTTGAGATCGAAGCTGCGCAGAAGGCGTTTGGCGTATTCGCCGTCCCAGGTGTCGAAGATCGATTTGACGAAATCCATGTGGAACTGGATCGTCTGGGTCTCATACAGCCGCATGTCGTCCGACACGAAGCCGATATCGCGCTTGGCGGCGATCTGCCGGGCCGGCATGTCGTAGCCCAGGACCTTGACCGCGCCGCTGTCGGGGCCGATCAGGCCCATGACGATGCGCAATATGGTCGACTTGCCGGCGCCGTTAGGGCCCACCAGGCCCATGACCGCGCCCTGTTCGAACGCCAGGTCGACGTCCTTCAGATTGAAATGCTTGTAGCGCTTGTTGATGCCCACGCACTGTACCGCCAACGGCAAGTCCATAGCTCGCTCCCCTACTCCATATATGGTTTCAGCATCTGCACGATCGTGCTTTCCGGCAGATCCAGCGACCTGGCCAGCCGGCCGACCTGCTCGAGATGCCCGCGCAGTTCCTGTCTCTGGATCGTCTTCAGATCGATCGCGTCGCTGACCCGGCTGCCCTTGCCCTGCTGCGTGACGATGACCCCGTCCCGCTCCAGTTCCAGATAGGCGCGCTTGATCGTGATGACGCTGACCTTGGTTTCGACGGCCAGCTCGCGGATCGACGGCAGCGGCGTGTCGGGCGGCCAGTCCCCGACGGCGATCCGCTGCTTAATCTGCTCCATGATCTGCTGATACATGGGGCTGTTGTCGGTCTGCGAGAAGACGAAACCAAGCTTCATATACACGGTATACACAGTTGACGGGCACATGGCAAGACGCCGGCGGAAATTTTCTCCGCCGGCGTCCCCCTGTGTCCGATTATGTCAATAAATCAGGCCGATTGCCGCGCCGAAGGCAGCCCGATCCTGCGGTGGGCAAAGGCCCGCGCCCCGGCGACACAGGCGACGACCGCCACCATGACCAGCAACATCGACGCGCTGACCGCTTCGTGCAGCAGGACCGCCGCCAGGAGCAGGCCGAAGAAGGGCTGCAGCAATTGCAGCTGGCCGACCGCTGCGATTCCGCCCTGCGACAGGCCGCGGTACCAGAAGATGAAGCCGATCAGCATGCTGAAGATCGAGACGTAAGCCAGGCCGGCAAGCGACGGTATGGTCGGCTGTCCGGCCGAAGGCAACAGGACCAGACTGGCCGGCAGCGTGACCGGCAAGGCGATGACCAGCGCCCAGCAGATGACCTGCCAGCCGCCGAGCGTGCGCGAAAGTCTGGCGCCCTCGGCATAGCCCAGTCCACACACCACCACCGAGGCCAGCAACAGGCCGTCGCCCAGAAACGACGCCGACAGCCCCTGGACAACGGCGAAACCGCCGACGCACAGGCTGCCAAGTCCCGAAAACAGCCAGAACAGCGCTTGTGGCCGCTCCCCGCCCCTCAGCACCGCGAACACGGCGGTGGACAAGGGCAGCAGGCCGATAAAGACCAGGGAGTGCGCCGAGGTGACGTGCCTGAGCGCGAGCGCGCTGAGCAGCGGAAACCCCACGACAACACCTCCGGCGGTGATCAGCAGCGGCCGGAAATCGGCGCGCGACGGACGCTTTTCGCGGAAATACACCAGCATGGCCACGGCCAGGACACCGGCAATGGCGGCGCGCGCCATGGTCACGAATACCGGATCGAGATCCAGCACGGCGGCGCGCGTCGCGGGCATCGAGCCGCTGAAAATCACCACGCCAATCAATCCGTTGAGCCAGCCGCTGGCCGCCTTGGTCATAACACTCTCCTCTATATGGAGGTGTGTCTATGACTTGCGGCCCCTCGCCTGACCAGAGACGATATGATACAGTTTGACCGAACTGTTATGCTCAAAGGATCCATACAGATGGCTGACAGCCTTCCTGGCATAACCCGCGTCGCCGAAGCCATGGCGGCGATCCGCGGCCGTATCCAGACGCGCAGTCTGACGCCCGGCGACCGCTTACCGTCTGTGCGGGCCTTCGCCAAAACCATGGCCATGTCGGTGTCGACCATCGTCGAAGCCTACGAACGGCTGGCCGCCGAAGGCGTCATCCGCTCGCGCCCAGGCTCGGGCTTTTATGTCGCGGGGCAACTGGCGCCGCTGTCCCTGGCCGATATCGGACCGCGGCTCGACCGTGCCGTCGATCCCTTATGGGTGTCGCGTCAGTCGCTGGAGGCGGACACGACGCTTAAGCCCGGCTGCGGCTGGCTGCCGGCGGACTGGATGCCGCAGGAGGGGTTGCGCAAGGCGTTGAGGACGCTTTCGCGCGCAGACGACGCCACCTTGACCGACTACGGCATGCCGCTCGGCCTGCCGGCCCTGCGGCAATTGCTGTCACGGCGCATGGCCGACCGCAGTATCGAGGCGCCGCCTGAGCGCATCATGCTGACCGAATCGGGGACGCAGGCCATCGATCTGATCTGCCGCTTCATGCTGGAGCCCGGCGATACGGTCGTGGTCGACGATCCGTGCTATTTCAACTTCCACGCCCTGCTGCGCGCCCATCAGGCCCGCGTCGTCGGCGTGCCCTATACGCCGACCGGCCCCGACATCGAACGCTTCGCCGAGGTGCTGGCGGTGGAAAAACCGCGCCTCTACATCACCAATTCGGCGCTGCATAATCCGACGGGCGCGACTTTGTCGCCGGTGGCGGCGCACCGGGTGCTCAAGCTGGCCGAGCAGCACGGCGTCACCATCATCGAGGACGATATCTTCGCCGATTTCGAGCCCCTGCCCGCCCCGCGCCTGGCGGCCTTCGACGGGCTGGATCGCGTCATCCACGTCGGCAGCTTCACCAAGACCCTGTCGGCCTCGATCCGCTGCGGCTTTATCGCGGCGCGCGGCGACTGGATCGAGGGCCTGCGCGACCTGAAGATCGCGACATCCTTCGGCGGCGGGCGGCTGGGGGCGGAGTTGGTATTCAACGTGCTGCGCGACGGCAGCTACCGCAAGCATGTCGAGGGTTTGCGGCTCAAGCTGTCGCGCGCCATGGCGACGACGATCACGCATCTGAAGGCTGTCGGCATCGTGCCTTGGCTGGAGCCCGAAGCCGGCATGTTCATCTGGTGCCGGTTGCCGGAGGGTTTCGACGCGGCGGAACTTGCGCGGCAGGCGCTTCAGGAAGATATCGTACTGGCGCCCGGCAATGCCTTCAGCCTGTCGCAATCGGCCAGCGGGTACCTGCGTTTCAACGTCGCGCAATGCAACGACGAACGGCTGTTCGCGTTTTTACGCAAGGCGATGAAGGGACGTTAGCCCAGGGCGAATGTGACAGGGCCCGCGCTTTATTTCGTGTCGTTCAGTTCCGGGTTGATGCCCAGCGCCTTGACCGATTCGAGCGAAATCTGGCCCTGCGGCAGGTTATTGTCGGCCTGGAACTTCTGCATGGCCTGGACGGTCTGCGCACCCAGATGCCCGTCGACGGCGCCGGGATTGTATCCCTTGGCCGCCAGCGCCTGCTGAATATGTGTGATCAGGCCCGGCGACGCATTGCGGCGACACAGGACGCGGCGCCATACGGCGTCGGCCGGTTGGGTGACGCGGGTCTTCTGGACGTCCTGATAGACGGCCGGGATCGTATAGGTCTCGGTGTGCTCGGGCGTCACGACCTGCTTGACGCGGCGCTTTTCGACGACCGCCGGGATGACGTGATCCTCGACGCGCTCGGGCTGGTCGACCACCTGATGCGTGACCTGGCGGGTGACAGCCGGCACTTCGATGCGGCGGGTCGTTTCGGGCTGGACCATGACGCGCTTCTGCACGTCGCGGTACCTGGCCGGGATTTCCTTCAGGCACCAGACGGCCGGCGGATTGCCGTCCTTCAGGTAACGGCGCGCCTCTTCGGTGGTCGGCACCGGATCGTGATTCTTTCCGGGCCAGGTCAGATAGCCGTCGTCGCGATAACGCACCGGCGCATGATCGACCGGGGTCACCATCGGCGCGTCCAGCGCCTCGCCGGCGCTCTTCACCCATTCCTGGTGCGCGGGCTCGACCAGCTCATGCACGGTCTGCGTCTCATAGACGGCAGGCACGACCTCTTCCCGAACCGTGGCCTCGCGGACCGTGACCGTCTCGGTGCGCATGGAGGTTACGGCCGGAATGACGCGGTGTTCGACGCGCTCGGGGCGCACCACCACGTCCTTGTCGACCTCCTGGATCACGGCGGGAACGACACGCTTTTCGACGTGTTCGGGCGTCACCATCACATGGTCGCTATAGGCCTCCATCTGCGGCGGCGACAACAGCCGCGCATAGCATTCGCCCGGCTTGGCGTTGTCGCGGACGTCAGCCGGCAGGTCCTTCATCGCCGGGTCCTTGTCGCCCTTGTCCTTGCAGGCGATGACGCCGGCGGCCTCTTCGTCCGCCTCATGGGCGTCGACGGGCGGCAGGCGCGTGTCGGGTCCCTGCGGCGCGGCGTCGCTGGTGCCCTTTTGCAGGACCTGGACGGTGCGCTCGGCGGCGACCTTGGACGCGGCTTTGAACGAGTCGCTGACCTCAGGCTTGGCGACCGGGGGTTTGGCCACCGGCTTGTGCTTTACGGCGGCGCCCGCCGGCGACGCCGACAGGGCGGCGACCAGAATCAAGGCGGCGCCCGCCTTCAGGCAGGACAGAGCGGAACTGCGACGCAGCAAGGATTTCAACACGGCAAACAACCCCAACTTACCCGGATATTCGTCTCGGAATTAACCTTTTATATACCGCACCGCCAAGGGCTCACACCTGTTAAGGGTAAATTAACCGATTTTTTTTGGCACCGCAACGACGGGGCTGCATTGTGACATTTTGACTTGACTAATGCCCCCGTATTCCCAATCAAGCGCGCGACCTGATTTTCCCCCGCATATGCACCGCAAAGGCTCCGCTCATGATCTCCCGTTACGCCCGCAAGGAAGCCGCCGCCATCTGGGATTCGGCCACCAAGTACAAGATCTGGTTCGAGATCGAAGCCCACGCCGCCACCAAGATGGCGGAACTGGGCGTCATCCCGGCTGATGCCGCCGAAACCCTGTGGGCCAAGGGCAAGGACGCCGCCTTCGATTCGGACCGCATCGACGAGATCGAGCGCACCGTAAAGCACGACGTCATCGCGTTTCTCACCCACGTCTCGGAAATCGTCGGCCCTGAGGCGCGCTTCCTGCACCAGGGCATGACGTCGTCGGACGTGCTCGACACCTGCTTCGCCGTCCAGCTCCAGCGCTCGACCGACCTGTTGATCAACGGCGTCGACCGCGTCCTGGCCGCGATCAAAAAGCGCGCCGAAGAGCACAAGTATACGCCGACCGTCGGCCGCAGCCACGGCATCCACGCCGAGCCGGTGACCTTCGGGCTCAAGCTGGCCGGCTATTACGCCGAATTCACCCGCGCCCGCGCCCGCCTGATCACGGCGCGCGACGAAATCTCGACCTGCGCCATTTCGGGCGCCGTCGGCACCTTCGCCAACGTCTCTCCCGAAGTCGAAGCCTATGTCGCCGACAAGATGGGTCTCAGCGTCGAGCCCGTCTCGACCCAGGTCATCCCGCGCGACCGCCACGCGGCCTATTTTGCGGCGCTGGGCGTCGTCGCCTCGTCGATCGAGCGCCTGGCCGTCGAAATCCGCCACCTGCAACGCACTGAAGTGCTGGAAGCCGAGGAGTTCTTCTCGGCCGGCCAGAAGGGCTCGTCGGCCATGCCGCACAAGCGCAACCCGGTCCTGACCGAAAACCTGACCGGCCTGGCGCGCCTGGTGCGTTCGGCCGTTGTGCCCGCCATGGAAAACGTCGCCCTGTGGCACGAACGCGATATCAGCCATTCCTCGGTCGAACGCGGCATCGCGCCCGACGCCACGGTTCACCTCGACTTCGCCTTGCAACGCCTCGGCATGGTCATGGAAAACCTGGTCATCTATCCGGAAAACATGCAGAAGAACCTCGACCGCCTGGGCGGCCTGGTCCATTCGCAGCGTGTCCTGCTGGCCCTGACGCAGAAGGGCATGTCGCGCGAGGACAGCTATTCGGCCGTGCAGCGCAACGCCATGAAGGTGTGGCGCGGCGAAGGCAACTTCCTCGACTTCCTGGCGGCCGACGAAGACGTGGGCAAGTTCTTCACGCGCGAACAACTCGAGCCCTTCTTCAGCATGGATTACCACACCAAGCACGTCGACACGATTTTTAGCCGAGTTTTCGGCTAAAAATCTCTTTCTTCAGCTCAATCGCCGCATGGCTCGGGCAAACGTGCCCGACGGGCAGTCGCCCTTGCCAACGGCAATTTCATTTGCCGTTGGAATTCAGGACAATGATTAAGCTTCAGCGCGACGCCTTCGATACGGCCGGCTATGTCAGCCGCTTCACCAACAAGGGCCGCGTCCGGCTGGAAGGCGCGGTGTCGGCTGACGATGCCGACGCCGTCCACCTCGCGCTGGAGCAAAAGACGCCGTGGGAACTGCATCTGATGGGCCGCGAAGGCGCCCCTGAGATCATCAACCGCCGCGAACTGTCCGCCCTGCCCGAGGCCGATATCCAGCAGCGCCTGCAGGACGCCGCCGAACTGGCGCAGGACGGCCTGTCGTGGCTGCGCCTGGGTTACGGGCTGATGGACCGATCGCGCGACGATATCGCCCTGTCGGATATCGCATCGCTTATAGCCTCGCCCGACTTCGCGGCCTTCTGCGAAAGCCTGACGGGACTGTCGGGCCTGACGCTGACGGCGCTCGACGCGGTCTGCTATCGTCCCGGAGACTTCTTCACCCAGCACACCGATTTGGGCGCGCGCCTGTGCTTCGAATGGAGCTTCACGCCGGGCTGGCGCTCGGACTGGGGTGGGCAGCTTCTGTTCCATTCGCCGTCGGGCGATATCGAAGGCGGTATCATGCCGCGCCTCAACGACCTCGCGCTCTATGCCGGCGACCAGCCGCGCTCGATCGCCTCGGTCGCGCCCTATGCCGGCGGCCCGCGCTTCTCGATTATCGGACGGTTTGTGTAAGGCGGCGCTTTACGCCCCGGCCTTCAGCGATTCCCGCGACTGGGCCAGGAATTCGGCCGCTTTCACGCGGACTTCGGATTCGCGCACGGCGATGTTGGACGCCGTGAGGTCGCCCAGGATCTTGCGGATCACGTCTTCTTCGGTGGTCTGGTCGCTGCCGCGGTCGAGCGCGCGGGCGTAGGATTCGATCGACTCACCGTTCAGGCCCATCTTTTCGCCGGCCCACAGGCCGATCAAACGATTGCGGCGCTGAGCCGCCATGTATTCGAACCCGTCCGCGCCGTCGAGGCCATTCGCCGCGATACCAGTCACAGCTAAGCCTGTCACGGCGATATCAGAAAAACGCGGGTCGATACTGGACATGGAGAAAACCTTTCAGGCAGGTGAATGTTTTAAATCTCCTTAACCGCAAGCGCAACCTGCAAACCGACATTTACAGAGCAAAAGTTTTTGTTTATTTGCGGCGGCGAAAGGCATCCTTTAAGATGCCGAACCGTAATTGAGGACGGACGAACCCTTTCCCGACAGCCTGACGGCCCGGTCACGCCCCCTTTGGGCGCGCAGTCGTCATCCAGGCATTTTCGCCGGGTCCGGAGCAATTCCGCCGCCGTCCGCCAATGGATTCGCAAAGTTGGAACCGCTGATGACCACCCGCCGCAAGAAAATCTACGAAGGCAAGGCCAAGATCCTGTACGAAGGCCCCGAGCCCGGTACCCTGATCCAGTACTTCAAGGACGACGCCACCGCCTTCAACGCGCAGAAAAAAGCCGTGCTGGAAGGCAAGGGCGTCATCAACAACCGCATCTCCGAATTCGTCATGACCAAGCTGACGAACATCGGCGTGCAGAACCACTTCATCAAGCGCCTGAACCTGCGCGAACAACTGATCCGCGAAGTCGAGATCATCCCGCTGGAAGTCGTCTGCCGCAATGTCGTCGCAGGCTCCATGGCCAAGCGCTTCGGCCTGCCGGAAGGCCAGCAGCTGCCGCGCTCGATCATCGAATTCTACTACAAGAACGACGCCCTCGAAGACCCGATGGTCACCGAAGAGCACATCACGGCTTTCAACTGGGCCAACACCCAGGAAATCGACGACATCCTGGCGATGACCCTGCGCGTCAACGACTTCCTGGCCGGCATGTTCGCCGCCGTCGGCATCACGCTGGTCGATTTCAAGATCGAATACGGCCGCCTGTTCGAAGGCGACTTCTCGCGCGTCATCCTGGCCGACGAGATCAGCCCCGATTCGTGCCGCCTGTGGGACGCCCAGACCAACGAGAAGCTGGACAAGGACCGCTTCCGCCGCGACATGGGCAATGTCATCGAAAGCTATACCGAGGTCGCCAAGCGTCTCGGCATCATGGGCGATATGCCGAAAGTCATCGAAGGCGGAATGCAGTAATGAAGGCGAAAGTTCACGTGTTTCTGAAGCCGGGCGTCCTCGACGTCCAGGGCAAGGCCGTCGAAGGCGCGCTGCACGGCCTCGGCTGGGACGGCGTCTCGAACGTCCGCGTCGGCAAGGTGCTGGAATTCGACCTGAACGCCACGTCGGAAGACGAGGCGAAGACCGAGCTCAAGGCCATGTGCGACAAGCTCCTGGCCAATACGGTCATCGAATCCTACAAGGTCGAGGTCGCCTGAGCATGAAAGCCGCCGTCCTCGTCTTTCCGGGTTCCAACTGCGACCGCGACTGCAAGACGGCCGTCGAAACGACGGTCGGCGGCCAGGTCGAAATGGTCTGGCACCAGGAAAGCACCCTGCCCTCCGGTCTCGACCTGATCGTCATTCCGGGCGGTTTCTCCTACGGCGATTACCTGCGTTGCGGCGCCATGGCGTCGCTGTCGCCGGTCATGGCGGCGGTCAAGGCCGAAGCGGAACGCGGCGTCTCGGTGCTGGGCATCTGCAACGGCTTTCAGATCCTGTGCGAATCGGGCCTGCTGCCCGGCGCCCTGCTGCGCAATGCCCAGCTGAAATATGTCTGCAAGCCGATCGAGCTTAAGATCGAAAACCGCAATACGCGCTTCACCAATGCCTACGGCAACCAGCAGACCGTGTGGATGACGCAGGGCAATGGCGACGGCAATTTCTTCGCCGATGCCGACACGCTGAAGGCCATCGAGGACAACGACCAGGTCGTCTTCCGCTACGCCGAAAACCCCAATGGGTCGGTCAACGACATCGCCGGCATCGTCAATAAAGCCGGCAATGTGCTGGGCATGATGCCGCACCCTGACCGCGCCTTCGAACCGGCCCTGGGTTCGTCCGACGGCGCGCCGATGTTCCATAGCCTGGTCAGCGCGCTGCAGGTGGCTTGACGCTTTTGCCCCTCCCCGTGCGAAGCATGGGGAGGGGGACCGCCCGTAGCGATAGCGGAGGGTGGTGGTGGGGTTTCTTGCTTGCTTTGAAACACCCGCGACAGAAAGAAAGCAAGAAACCCCACCACCACTCGCTACGCTCGCGGTCCCCCTCCCCATCGCTTCGCGACGGGGAGGTACAAGTAGTGACGAAACACGGTTAATCGGCTATCAGGTACGAATGAAACAAGTTCGCGCCCTCGCCGCCCTGGCCCTTGTCGCCGGCTGCACGCCCCATCCCGCCCAGCCTGAAAAGCCGAAGCCCGGCTTCGCCGCCGCGGCGTGCGCCGAAAGCTTTGCAGGACTGCCCAACAAGGTCGATTGCGGCACCATGACGGTCGAGGAGACGCGCGGAGCGAACAATGGCCGACTGGTCAGCTTCCCCGTCGTTATCGTCCACGCCACAAACACCAGGCCCAAGGCCGATCCGGTCATCTACCTCCACGGCGGCCCGGGCGGCGGCATCATCCATGGCCTGGCCGACCGCCTGCGCGCCGGAAAAGTCCCGCTGACGCCCGATCGCGACTGGATATTCTTCGACCAGCGCGGCACCGGGCAGTCGACGCCGCTGCTCGACTGCGGCACGGCGCCCCTGTCCGACGCCGGCGTGACCTCCGACGAAGGCGTCGGCATCCTCAAAGCCTGCGGCGAAAAGTTCACCGCCGCCGGAATCGACCTGTCGCAATACAACAGCGCCGTCATCGTCAAGGATATCCGCGACCTGCGCGCCGCCCTGCATATCACCACCTACAACCTGTTCGGCGTGTCCTATGGCACGCGTGTCGCCATGGCCGTCATGCAGCACGACCCGAAAGATCTGCGCGCTGCCGTGCTCGATTCGGTCTGGCCGCCCGAAGCGAGCGCCACCGGTCCCCTGCCTGGGCTGGTCTCGCGCGAGGTCCGCCAGGTCCTGACCCTGTGCGCCGCCGACACGGCCTGCAACGCGGCCTATCCCGACCTTGAGCGCCGCTTCGACAAGCGTCTGACGGCCTGGCTGAAAGCGCCCGTCGTCAAGGACGGCAAGACCTATACGGCCGACGGCGTGGCCGCCTACCTGCTCGACGCCATCTACGGCACCGACAGCGCCCGCGCCCTGCCCGGCTCGATCGATGCCCTGGTCAAGGGCGACTATCGCGGTCTCGACCAGTTCATGGTCGAACAGAGCGGCTATGTCGAAGGCCAGTTCTTCACCCACATGTGCAAGGAAGAATTCCCCTTCGAGCAGCCGTCCGCCGTCGAAACCGGCCTCGACGAAGCCGATCCGATCGCCCAGGCGACGGCGCGCGACGTCCGCCGCTTCTTCCCGGTGTGCGAAGGTTTCAAGGTCGGCGCGCCCGATCCCGTCGAGAACCAGCCATTGACCAGCGATGTCCCCGCCCTGCTGCTGACCGCCGATATCGACGCCGGCTGCCCGGCCGAGCTGTCTGACGCGGCGGTGAAACGCCTTTCCCACGGCGCGCACTACACCTTCGCCAACCGCACGCACGGCGTCAGCCGGCAAAGCCCGTGCGCCCAGGCCATGGTCAAACAATTCCTGGCCACCGCCGACGCCCATGTCGATGCGGCCTGCCTGCCCGGGGATCATCCGAAATTCGAATTCATCCTGACGGCAAAGCGCTGACATCGGACGGTTTTGGGCTGACACGGCGCGCGTAATCGGTTAAACGCGCGCCCATGAGCACACAGACCGCAGCCAAGCCGAAAACCACCGCCGAACTCGCCGCCGAATTCGGTCTCAAGCCCGACGAATACCAGGTCATCCTGGACCGCCTGGGCCGTGAACCGAACTATGTCGAGCTGGGCGTGTTCAGCGTCATGTGGTCAGAGCACTGCAGTTACAAATCCTCGCGCAAGCAGCTGCGCAAATTCCCGGTGACGGGACCGCGCGTCATCTGCGGCCCGGGCGAAAACGCCGGCGTCATCGATATCGACGACGGCCAGGCGTGCATCTTCAAGATGGAATCGCACAACCACCCCAGCTTCATCGAGCCGTATCAAGGCGCGGCGACGGGCGTGGGCGGCATCATGCGCGACGTCTTCACCATGGGCGCGCGCCCGGTGGCGCTGCTCAACGCCCTGCGCTTCGGCGAACCCGACCACCCCAAGACGCGCCGCCTGGTCGAAGGCGTCGTGTCGGGCATCGGCGGCTACGGCAACTGCGTCGGCGTGCCGACCGTGGCGGGTGAGACCAACTTCCACCCCGGTTATAACGGCAACATCCTGGTCAACGCCATGTGCGTGGGCCTGGCCGACGCCGACAAGATCTTCTATTCGGCCGCCCCCGAGCCCGGCCTGCCCGTCGTCTATTTCGGCTCCAAGACCGGCCGCGACGGCATCCACGGCGCCACCATGGCCAGCGTCGAATTCTCGGAAGACTCCGAAGAGAAGCGCCCTACCGTCCAGGTCGGCGATCCCTTCGCCGAAAAGCTGCTGATCGAAGCCACGCTCGAGCTGATGGCGTCGGGCGCCGTCGCCGCCATCCAGGACATGGGCGCCGCCGGCCTGACCTCGTCTTCGGTCGAAATGGCCGGCAAGGGCGGGCTCGGCATCACGCTCGACCTCGACAAGGTGCCGCAGCGCGAAGAGAACATGTCGGCCTACGAGATGATGCTTTCGGAAAGCCAGGAGCGCATGCTGGCCATCCTGAAGCCCGGCCGCGAGGAAGACGGCTACCGCATCTTCAAGAAATGGGGCCTGGACGCCGCCGTCATCGGCGAGACCAATACGTCGGGCCATATCGTGCTCATGCACAAGGGCGAGGTCGTGTGCGACCTGCCGCTGTCGCCGCTGTCGGACGACGCGCCGCTCTATGATCGCCCCTGGGTCCAGCCCGCGCTCGAGCCTGCGATCGATCCCGATTCGGTGCCGGCCCACGACCTGGGTCAAGCGCTGCTCAAGATCGTCTCGTCGCCCGACCAGGCGTCGAAGCGCTGGCTGTGGGAGCAGTACGACCGCCACGTCATGGCCGACACCCTGTCGGACAGCTCGACCGGCCACGACGCCGGCATGGTCCGCGTCCACGGCACCAAGAAGGCGCTGGCCGTCACGTCGGACTGCACCCCGCGCTACGTCAAGGCCGATCCTTATGAAGGCGGCAAGCAGTGCGTCGCCGAAGCCTGGCGCAACCTGACGGCTGTCGGCGCCGAGCCGATCGCCATCACCGACAACCTTAACTTCGGCAACCCGGAGCGCCCCGAGATCATGGGCCAGATCGTGCGCGCCATCGACGGCATGGCCGAGGCCTGCCGCGAACTGGCCTTCCCGGTCGTGTCGGGCAATGTGTCGCTGTACAACGAGACCAACGGCCAGGCGATCCCGCCGACGCCGACCGTCGGCGCCGTCGGCCTGCTCAAGGATTACGACCAGCGCGCCGGTTTCAACCGCGTGCGCGCCGGCCAGGTGCTGATCCTGATCGGTGAAACCGTGGGCGAGATGGGCTCGACCCTTTATCTGCGCGAAGTGCTGGGCCGTGAGGACGGCGCCCCGCCCAAGGTCGATCTGGCCTGCGAACGGAACAACGGGACGCTGGTGCGCCGCCTGATCAAGTCTGGCGTGGCCAAGGGCGTGCACGACCTGTCAGACGGCGGCCTTTTGGTGGCTGCGGCCGAAATGGCGCTGGCGTCGAACATCGGCCTCGAGCTCAAGAACCCGAGCGACCTCAGCGGCCATGTCTTTGGTTTTGCCGAAGACCAGGCGCGCTACCTGATCGCGGTCGACGAAGCGTCGGCGCACCTCGTCACGGCCCAGGCGGCCGAGGCTGAGGTTCCGGCGGCGGTTATCGGCGTGGCGGGCGGCACCACCCTCACCTATCCGGGCCTGTCGCTGGAAATCGAAGCCATCCGCGCGACCAACGAGCGCTGGCTGCCGGAGTACATGGCGGGCTCCAAATGAGCCGAGAGGCATCTCAGGGCCTCTGCAAACGTGTTGCGCAGATCTGCCCTGAGTTGTCCGAGCTTTTTCAGGAACACGTAGACTATCACGAAGAAATTCTGCCGCATGTCTTTTTCGGCGACGTCACGCGCTTCGTCGAAGAATGCGTTAAGTCCGACAAGGATCAGGATCACCAAGCCTTGCGAAAGCTTGTCGAAGTGATTGAGCAAGGCCTGTCAGAACACGATCCGGATGTGGACAATCTGATATATGTGTCATTCATTGAAAATGTACCCGAGATGTCCGACATCTTGCCGATTGCGGGTCCGAAATTGAGCGCGGCAATCCGTAAATTCGGCATGATTTAAGGCACACCGATGCCGGTGATCTCCCACTTGCACTGCGTGGTGAATTTGTAGCTCAGATCCAGTTCGTCCTGGCTGTTGGCGTTGATGACGATGCTGGCCAGGCCATGCGCCGCGTCGATCTGCTTGTCGATCTTGCCGAGAACGAACAACCGCTTCCACGGCGCGGGCTTCGCGCCGCATGGAAACAGGTCGCAGAACCGCCCGGTCTTCTGCGCGAACTGCGCCTTCAGCGCCATCAGCGACACCAGAGGCCCGTCGGTGCCGAAGGCCACGCCGTCGGGGCTGATCTGCGCCAGAAGCGCGTCGGGCTTGTTTCCAGCCACGGCCGCCACGGTCGCCCCCAACGCCTTGGTCAAGGACGCGTCGTAGTTTCGGTCGCACGTCATGCCATTGGCATGACTGACCATCCCCATGGCAAACACCATCGCAACGCCCATCGCCAGCATCCGTTTCATGGTCCGTTTCCCCGATAACGGCGTCATGATAGCGCAAATCGCGGTTTTGTTAACGCATGATAACCACGGCTTAACCGAATAGTGCTGATTTGGAGGGATGCGCTATCGTCCCTTCGGGCATTCAGGACAGGCCTTGTCGGCCGTCGGGCTCAGGCTCGACGTCGCGCACCTGCGCAAGCATACCGGCCAGGCCGAAAAGCTGATCATGGCCGCGCTGGAAGCCGGCATCAACACCTACCATTTCGACGCCTTCGACCTGACCTTCCTCAAGGAGATGGCGGCCCTGTTCACCGTGGTCGAACGCCGCCTGCTGTTCATCAGCGTCAGCCCCGACCTGCCCGGCCAGCCGGGCGACCTTGCCGGCTACACCATGCCGCAGATGAAGGACCGCCTGCGCGACCTGGTCAAGGGCACGGGGTTCCAGTGGATCGACCTGCTGATGTTCGGCCAGCCGGGCGCCAACTATATCCCGCCGGAAAGCTTTGCCTTCCTGCGCGACCTCAAGCGCGCCGCCATGATCCGCCATGTCGGCGCCGTCGCCGACACCGCCGACATCAAGCCCTTGGTCGCCACGCGCCAGTTCAGCGTCATCCAGACCGGATTCGACATCGATTCGACCTGGGAAAAGCGCCACCAGATCGACCACGCCATCCACAGCAATATGTGCGTCATCGGCGCCGACTACTTCCCCGACATCTATCGCAAGGAAGCGGATGTGGTGCCGGCCAAGGCGCGCTTCGGCTTCTTCGGCGGCAAGCCCAAGGATCCGCTGGCCGGCGCCGGCACCCACGCCTTCCTGCACCAGACCGCCGAATGGACGCCCGAAGAGTTGTGCCTGGGCTATGCCCTGTCGCTGCCGTCGCTGTCCTGCATCCTGATCGACGCCGACAAGACCGAAAAGATCGAGGCCCTGGCCGCCGTGCCGGAACGCCACCTGCCCTCGTCCGTACCGGCGCAGATCGAAATGGCGCGTTTCACCAGCCATCTGCCCGGCGGCCGGACGGCCTGAGGTCAGCCCGGGCTGGATTCGCGCGCCCACCTCGCCTATATGAGCAGTAATCAGACTGGAGTGCCGCAATGAGCGACGAGATTCACGATTTTATCGACAAGACCATCAAGGACCACGACGTCGTTCTGTTCATGAAGGGCACGCCCGAACAGCCGCGCTGCGGGTTTTCGAGCCTGGTCGTCCAGGTTCTCGACCACCTGAACGTCGAATATGTCGGCGTCGACGTGCTGCAGGACGAAGGTCTTCGCGAAGGCATCAAGGTCTACAGCGACTGGCCGACCATTCCCCAACTCTATCTCAAGGGCGAATTCGTCGGCGGCGCCGACATCGTGCGCGAGATGTTCCAGTCGGGCGAACTGAAGACGACGCTCGACGAAAAGGGCCTGCTGCCGGCCTGAGCCGCCGCACATCCCCACAGGACAGACGCCAGGGCCGCCGCGCCCTGGCGTTTTCATTTGGGCCTGTACCTTTTATATCCGGCAAATCAGAGGTATTGTCTTAAAAAAACCGGCCAAGGGGGGCCAGGATGAAAAAACGAATCGTGGCGGCGCTGGCCGCCGGCCTGATGATGGCGTTCGGGGGACAGGCCTCGGCTGCCGACAGCTGGATCAAGGCCCAGTCCGATCATTTCACGCTCTACAGCAACGCGTCCGAAGGCCAGACGCGGACCTATATCAAGGACCTGGAGCAGTTCCGCACCCTGACCCTGCTCCTGCTGGGCAGCGCGGACAATGGCCCGCAGCCGCGCTTTACACTGTATCTGCTGAACAACCAGGACCAGATCAAGCTGGTGCGCCCGGGTTTCGCCAACCAGGTCGCCGGCGTCTATTTCAACTGCGGCGAAGGCGATTCCGCCTATTCCAGCGTGCAGATGAAGGGTGACATGCTCGAAGACCAGGACCCGAGCCTGATCGTGCTGTTCCACGAATACAGCCACTTCGTCATGTTCCAGCACGCGCGCACCTACTATCCGCCCTGGTACGTCGAGGGCTTCGCCGAGTACCTGTCGACCGCCGATCCCATGAAGGACAAGATCACGATCGGCGAGAACAACAAGTGGCGCAGCTGGACCCTGGCCGAGGACCGGCAGATTCCCTACGAGCGCGTCCTCAAGCCCAGCTTCGGCTTCGCAGGCGACAAGTCGAACAACGCCTGGGAGGTCGAAAGCTTCTACGCCCAGTCGTGGCTGCTGACCCACTACATGCTGAGCGACACCGCCCGGGCCAAGGGCATCAATGCCTATTTCGCCGAACTGGCCAAGGGTGGCGACCCGGTCAAGAGCTTCGAGGCGACCACGGGCGTGAAGCTTGCGAACCTGCACGACACGCTGGCCCGCTACAGCAACCACATGATGTACCTGACCGTGCCGGTGCCGTCCTATACCGACGCCAATATTGCCGTCACGCATATCGCCCCGGACGCCGGGGCATGGCTGCTGGACCGCTCGCTGCTGACGACCTGCATGATGCCCGACCAGGGCAAGGCGGTGCTCGGCCGGCTGCAGACCCAGGCGGCGGCCGCGCCGGCCAACTGGGAGCTGAAGCTGGCGGTCGCCCGCGCCCAGTTGCTGTACGACAAGGCGGAAGCGGCGGAAGCGACGCTCAGCCCTGTCGTCGACGCCCATGCCGACAGCCCGGAGGCCAACTACCTGATGGGCCGGGTCTATATGAAGGAAGCCGAAACGGCGCTGGACAAGGACCGGACCGACCTGACGGACGCGGCGCGCGGTTTCTTCATCGCGGCCTACAAGCTCGACAAATCGAACGCGGCCAACCTCTATTACCTGGCGCGCAGCTTCCAGTCCAAGCCGGGCTTTCCTGACGCCAACGCGGTCAATGCCGCCAATGCCGCGCACATCCTGGCCCCCAGCATCGCCGAATACGCCATTTTCGACGCCTTCGTGAACCTGGCGGTCGGCAAGCGCGACGAGGCCGTGACCATGCTGACGCCCTATACCGGCGATCCGCATAACCGCGCCCAGGCCGAAAAGCTGCAAAAGGCCGTCGACGCCATCAAGGCCGGCAAGACGGCCAACGAGGTCATGCGCGTGATGAACGGCGACTGATCGATAAAAACAGTTGCCGCTCTTCCGCCACTTGCCATATGGTTGAACCCTTGCGGTAAGGGGGGCCTGGCAATGACACCAAGGACTTGGTTGGGCGCGGCATGCGCGGGGCTGCTTTTGACGGCGGCGCCGTCGTGGGCCAACACCTGGTACAGGGCGCAGTCCGAGCATTTTACCGTCTACAGCGACAGCTCCTCGGCGGTCGCCAAGCTGTTCGCCACCCGGCTTGAGGGCTATCACGACGTTCTTTACCTGCTGTATCAGATGAAAAATCCCGGCGCGGAAACGGCGACGCCGCGCTTCGATGTCGTGCTGCTCAAGGACCGCATGGAGATGCGCGAGGTCAGCCCGCATATCGACGAGCTGATCGCCGGCTTCTATACCCAGTGCGGCGAAGGCTCGGTCGCCTACGCCACCTTTGAAATCAACGACGGCAATGCCCGCGTCGGATCGCATTTGGGCACCGCCCAGGCGGACTTCGACAACACCACGGTATTCCACGAATACGCGCACCATTTCATGTTCCAGAACTACACGACGCCGCTGCCGCGCTGGTACGTCGAAGGGTTCGCCGAATACTTCATGACCATGACGCTGCACGGGCGCGACATCGCCATCGGCACGGCGCGCCAGGAGCGCTATAGCGACCTGTTCACCAATGTCTGGTTCGATTATGCCGACATCCTGCGCGACAAGGTGACCTACCGCAGCGACAGCGACCAGCTGAAATTCTATGCCCAGTCCTGGCTGCTGACCCATTACATCATGAGTTCGCCCGAGCGGCTGAAGGCTTTCGGCGCCTATATCGACGCCGTCAACGCCGGCGCCGATCCGGTCGCGGCTTTCGAAGCGAAATTCGGCGTCAAGGTCGCCGACCTGCCCTCCGTGCTCAAGGCCTATCTGGCCAAGGGCGTGCCCGTCGTATCGTTTACGCTGAAGACGATGGCCGAGCCCGCCGTCACCGTGACGGAAATGCCGAAATCGGCCGACAAGCTGCTGCTGTGGGGATCGGCGGTCCGCGGCTGTGCGCCGTCCGAGTATCGCCCGGCCCTGCTCGGCAAGATCGAGGCCGAAGCCGCGCGCTATCCCGGCGACGCCCTTGCTGAAACCACCCTGCAGCGCGCCGAGATCGTCATCGGCGATGCGTCGAAGACCGAGGCCGCCACCCTGGCGCGCGCCGACGCGCACCCGGACGACGCCGAAGCGCAATACCTTCTGGGGCGCCTGAACTACCGCAAGGCCGTCGAACACCATGACGCCGACGCCATGGACCGGGCACGCAAGGCCTTCCTGCTGAGCTACAAGCTCGATTCGATGTCGGCGCCCAATCTCTATTATCTGTCGCTGGCCCAGGCCACGCTGAACGGTCCCTCAAGCAAGTCGGCCGTCGGCGCGGCGGTTCAGGCCAGCAATCTGGCGCCGTCGGTCACGCTTTATGCCTACAACGCCGCGCGCATGCTGATCGAATCCGGCGATTACGAAGACGCCACGACCCTGCTGACGCCGGCGGCCAGCGATCCGCACAACCCGGAAAACGCCACCCAGGCCCGCGCCATCATCGATGCGCTCAAGGCCGGCAAGGACAAGGACACTATCCTGGCCATGTTCGGCGGCGACGACGAATAGCAAAAAACCCCGGAAGCTTTCGCTTCCGGGGTTTTCCAAATTCGATTTCGAACCGATTACGACGAATAGTATTCGACGACCAGGTTCGGTTCCATCTTGACCGCGTACGGCACTTCCGAGAATTCCGGCAGGCGCACGAAGCGGGCCTTCATGCCCTTGGCGTCGAGTTCGATATAGTCCGGCACGTCGCGCTCGCCCGATTGCAGGGCTTCCAGCACCAGGGCCATGTTGCGCGAACGCTCACGGACTTCCACGACGTCTTCCGGCTTGACGCGGTACGAAGGGATGTTGACGCGCTTGCCGTTGACCAGGACGTGGCCGTGGTTGACGAACTGACGGGCAGCCCAGACGGTCGGCACGAACTTGGCGCGGTAGACGACGGCGTCGAGACGCGATTCCAGCAGCGCGATCAGGTTTTCCGAGGTGTTGCCCTTGCGGCGGTCAGCCTCTTCGTAGGTGCGCAGGAACTGCTTTTCGGTGATGTTGCCGTAATAGCCCTTCAGCTTTTGCTTGGCGCGCAGCTGCAGGCCGAAGTCCGAGACCTTGGACTTGCGGCGCTGGCCGTGCTGGCCGGGGCCATACGAACGCTTGTTGACGGGGGACTTGGGACGGCCCCACAGGTTTTCACCCATGGCGCGGTCGAGCTTGTACTTGGCGCTATGGCGCTTGGACATGGTCGTACCTTGTATTTTACTCCGGCTGGCATCCCCGGTAAGGAATGCGATGGAAACGGCAGCCCGGAATGAACCCGTGAAAATTCCCCGCCCAGCCCATCGGCTGCGCGCAGGAAGCGCGGCTTATGGCGGAGGACGCCTGAAGAGTCAAGCGCCGCCACCGGATTTATACAGGTGTACGGCACTTGTCCGGTTTATTAACGCTCAGGCGCTATAACACGGCGTTGTAATCGCGTTTCGTGGGTATGGCCATGACCATCAAAGCCAAGATTCTGGTGCTTGTCGCCGCCTTCGCCGTCATGGCGTCCGCCATCACGGGCCTGAGCCTGCTGACCATCGGCGACTACAATCGCCTGATCGACGAATATCAGTCGGCATCGGCCGACGCCTTCCGCGGCGAACAGCTCAACCGGTACGTCCTCGATATCGCGGTCGAAACACGCGGCCTCTATCTTTCGGGTTCGGACGACATTGCACGCCAGCGCGCCGACCGCGTCGACGCCTCGGTCGACCGCATGGCGGCCTTCCTCGGCCACTGGCGCGCCATCCGTACGCCGGGTTCCCTCCCCGAACTCGATCTGGTCGACGCCAATATGCAAAAGATCATCACCGGCGTGCATACCACCGCGCGGCTGGCGCGCACCCAGTCGCTGAAGGCGGCGGACGGCTTCGGCAACCATATCCAGTACAGCAGCGACCGCGAAGTCATGCAGGGCCGCATCGACGCCATGGTGGCGCGGCTTACGGCGCGCGCCGAAGCCGCCCAGCAACGCCTGGACCGCCTCGAACAGGAGCGCCAGTCGCAATTCCTGCTGATGGCGGGTTCCGGCATCCTGATCATGCTCGGCGGATCGCTGTGGATCGCGGTGTTTGCGATCGGCCGGCCACTGATGGCCGTGCGCAACGCCATCGTCAGCGTCGCTGACGGCGCCTACGACACGCCGATCCCGCCCCATACCGAGGACGACGCCATCGGCCGCGTCTGGACGGCGCTGGACATCCTCAAGGACCGGGCCGCCGAGGCCGAGCGGCTGACGCAGGAAAAGCTGGCGGAAGAACACCGCCTGCGCGAACTGATCCTCGACTGACTGCGTTCGTCGGCGTACGGTTGTCCGGCACCGCATACGGAGCCTGCCCATGCCCAAGCTGGAATACATTATCGAGCGCCTGATCCTGTCCAGCCGCTGGCTGCTCGTCGTCTTCTACCTCGGCCTGGCGATCGCGCTGGCGCTCTACGGCGTTTCGTTCGCGATCAAGCTGTTCAAGGTGGCGACGCACGTCCTCGACTACGACGCCAACGACATGATCCTGGCCATGCTGGGGCTGATCGACGCGGCGCTGGTCGCGTCGCTGATCGTCATGGTGATGATTTCGGGCTACGAAAACTTCGTCTCGCGTTTCGACGAACACGACGATTCCGGCCAGGTCAGCTTCCTCGGCAAGCTCGATTCCGGCTCGCTCAAGATAAAAGTGGCGTCTTCGATCGTCGCCATCTCGTCGATCCACATGCTGCAGATCTTTCTGAACCTCGACCAGTATTCGGAAACGACCCTGACCTGGACAGTCTGCATGCACCTGACCTTCGTCGTCTCGGCCCTGATGCTGGGCTTCCTCGAAAAGGTCATCGCCAAGCCGAAGGCCCCGAAGGGCCCGGCGGCGGACGTCTAGTTCTTGACCACGACCATCAGGACCGCCGTGTCCTTCGGCGCCGACGAGACCTCAATCGTGTAGTGGCCGGGCGCGAGGTCGAAATCGACCATCTTGTGGATGGTCGAACAGTCCGGGCCGTGGCCGAAGGTCGACGAACGCACCACCTGCCCGTCATGGATCACGTCGATCCAGGCGCCGCTGTCGAAGGCCACCGTATAGGTGCCGGCCTTGTCGACCGTCAGCATGAACAACCCGCCGAACGAGCCGTCCTTCAGCTTTTTTGGCGCCACCGGATACTGCACCGCCGCCACGGGCGACAGTTGCACCTTATAGGCGTGGCCGATTGTGATATCGGGCTGGGTCGCGCCGTTGGCCCCGGCCGGCAGGGCTTCGGGCTTCGTCCAGTCGGCCAGCGCCGCCGGCAGGGCCGTATCCATGGCCATGGTGCAGGTCGGCGCCGACGGTTTGGAGTCGGGCGTCTGGGCGTAGCTCGCGACAGGCGCGAAGGCGATCAAGGCGGCGGCGATGGCGATCTTCATGCGTATCTCCTCAAACCCGCGCCAGACGTTCGGCGTGGAAGGCCAGGTGGTCGTCGATAAAGCTCTGGATGAAATAGTAGGAGTGGTCGTAGCCGTCCTGGTAGCGCAGGGTCAGGTTGGCGCCCCCGGCCGCGGCGGCCTGCTCCAGCAGGCTCGGCATCAACTGGCTTTCAAGAAAGGTGTCGGCGGTGCCCTGGTCGACCAGGATGGCGTCGTAAGGCTTTGCTGCCCCGGCCGCCATCAGCAGGCTGGCGTCATGGCGTTCCCAAACGGCGTGGTCGCTGCCGAGATAGGCGCCAAACGCCTTCTGCCCCCATGGGCAACGGGACGGCGCGGAGATGGGCGCGAAGGCCGACACCGAATGGAACAGGTGCGCGTGGTTCATGGCGATGGTCAGCGCGCCGTGCCCGCCCATGGAATGGCCGCTGACGCCGCGGCGCGCCGGATCGGCCGGGAAGTTCGCCTCGACCACGGCCAGCAGGTCGGCTGTGACATAGGTTTCCATCCGGAAGTGCGCCTTCCACGGGGCCTGCGTCGCGTCGACATAGAAGCCGGCCCCCTGCCCCAGGTCGTAGGCCTCGTCATTGGCCACGCCGTCGCCGCGCGGGCTGGTGTCGGGGGCGACCACGATCAGTTTAAGTGCGGCGGCCTTCTGGTAGGCGCCGGCTTTTTCGGTGAAGTTGCTGGCCGAGCAGGTCAACCCCGACAGCCAGTAGAGCGTGGGGAAAGGCCCCTCGCCTTCGGGAACGAAGATGCTGAACGTCATGTGGCCGCCGGTCGCCGCCGAGGCGTGGCGGACGAAGGATAGCGTCCCGCCATGGACCTTGTGCGTTTCAGTGATTTCGATGTCGCTCATGCCTGTCTCCGTTCGCTACCCGCATACACCGCGCCTGTAACGATTGTCAGCGCCAAAGCGGTCACCGGATAAAAAGATTTCGGTAAAGCCCTCTTGTACCTCCCCGTTTTCTACGAAAACGGGGAGGTGTAATTCGTCTTGACCCTCCCCCACATTCCCCTATGCTCCCGCGCAGTTCACCGGGGTGTCCCTTTGCTGGGGCTGAGATGAAACCCGTAGAACCTGATCCGGGTCATGCCGGCGAAGGGAGTTGGATACGCTCATTCCGGGCGCCCGCCGTCTTACGCGCATGATCCCTCTTTTTGTTGAGGGACATTATGAACAAGCCACTCGATCACAAGCCCATCACCGTCGAACATTCGCCGATCCCGGGATCGCGCAAGGTCTACCAGAAGGGGTCGCTGCACCCTGAGCTGCGCGTGCCGTTCCGCGAGGTCTGCGTGCATCCGTCGGCCAACGAAGCGCCGCTGACCATCTACGATTCGTCCGGCCCCTATACCGACGAAGGCTTCACGCCCGATATCGAAAAGGGCCTGCCGCGCATCCGCGACCAGTGGGTCCGCGCGCGTGGCGATGTCGAGGAAATCGAAGCCCGCGAAGTCAAACCCGAAGACAACGGCAATGTGTCGGAAGGCAAGCTGGCGCCCCAATTCCCCAACCTGCCCAAGGTCCTGCGCGCCCGCGACGGCCAATCCGTCACGCAACTGGAATATGCCCGCCGCGGCATCATCACGCCCGAAATGGAATATATCGCCATCCGCGAAAACCTGCGCCGTGAACAGCTGGCTGAGGTCATCCGCGATGGCGAGGACTTCGGCGCCGAAATCCCCGACTTCATCACACCGGAATTCGTGCGCGACGAAGTGGCGCGCGGCCGCGCCATCATCCCGGCCAATATCAACCACCCCGAAGTCGAGCCGATGATCATCGGCCGCAACTTCCTGGTCAAGATCAACGCCAATATCGGCAACTCGGCCGTCACCTCGTCGATGGAGGAAGAGGTCGAAAAGATGGTGTGGGCGATCCGCTGGGGCGCCGACAACGTCATGGACCTGTCGACCGGGCGCAATATCCACAATATCCGCGAATGGATCATCCGCAATTCGCCGGCGCCGATCGGCACCGTGCCGATCTACCAGGCTTTGGAGAAGGTCAACGGCGTCGCCGAGGACCTGACCTGGGAAATCTACCGCGACACGCTGATCGAGCAAGCCCAGCAGGGCGTCGACTATTTCACCATCCACGCCGGCGTGCGCCTGGCCTATATCCACCTGACGGCCAAGCGCGTCACGGGCATCGTGTCGCGCGGCGGCTCGATCATGGCCAAGTGGTGCCTGGCGCACCACAAGGAAAACTTCCTCTACACGCACTTCGACGAGATCTGCGACATCATGCGCGCCTATGACGTCTCGTTCTCCCTGGGCGATGGCCTGCGCCCGGGCTCGATCGCCGACGCCAATGACGCGGCGCAGTTCGCCGAGCTGGAAACGCTCGGCGAACTGACGCAGATCGCGTGGAAGAAGAACGTCCAGGTGATGATCGAAGGCCCCGGCCACGTGCCGATGCACAAGATCAAGGCCAATATGGACAAGCAGTTGAAGACGTGCGGCGAAGCGCCCTTCTATACGCTTGGGCCGCTGACCACCGACATCGCGCCGGGCTATGACCACATCACCTCAGCCATCGGCGCCGCCATGATCGGCTGGTACGGCACGGCCATGCTCTGCTACGTCACGCCCAAGGAGCATCTGGGTCTGCCCGATCGCAAGGACGTCAAGGACGGGGTGATCGCCTACAAGATCGCCGCCCACGCCGCCGACCTGGCCAAGGGCCATCCCGGCGCGCGCATGTGGGACGACGCCATGAGCCGCGCGCGTTTCGAATTTCGCTGGGAGGACCAGTTCAATCTGGGCCTCGATCCGGAAACGGCGCGCGCCTATCACGACGAGACCCTGCCGAAAGAGGCGCACAAGACAGCGCACTTCTGTTCGATGTGCGGGCCGAAATTCTGCTCGATGAAGATCACGCAGGAGGTGCGGGAATATGCCGCCGGCCTCAGCGACAACGAACGCGCCGATATCGAAAATGGCATGTCCGAGATGTCGGCGAAGTTCAAGGCGCTGGGCAGCGAGATCGACGTGCCGGCGGCCGCTGAGCCGGCGGAGTAGGTAAAACGCCCTCCTCCCCATCGCAAGATGGGGAGGTGTCAGCGTAGCTGACGGAGGGGGCGAAGCCGCCCGAAGGGTGGCGAAGCTAAAGGAAGATACCCCTCCACCACTTCGTGGTCCCCCTCTCCACGCTTCGCGTAGGGAGGAGAGTTTCTGGACAACGAAGCCGTTTCCCCGCACAACTGCGTCTATGCCACGGGGGAACACTGTGCCGGATCTGGATATCAACGACGCCATCCTGACGCGCCGCTACGATCTGAGTGATGGCGGCCATGTCGATGTTTACGTCTGGAAGCCCGAGCAGGGCGCCTTACTATACGAGTGCGCCTACCTGATGCAGGGATTTGGCAAGTCGAAGGTCAACCGAGCCCATGGCGAAGACCCGTTAGAGGCGGTGCAACACGCCCTGATTTTTATTTCAAGGTCGCTCTACGCTTCCAATGACTACCGGGACGGTCGATTGACCTATAAGGGTAGCCGTGACCTTCGACTGCCACCCGATAGTGGACAAATAGCCGGCACAGATGACTATAAACCGGCCAAGCTCCTGTGGATCGTTACTGACACGACTGTCGTGTTGATGCCCGACACGCCATTTCCGTACATGGCCCATCCCGGAGAATGGTGCCGAGATTACATCTTATCCCTAGAAAGGATTGCGAATAGCGAAGCGGAGGAGGCAAGAGAAATGCTTCAAAAGCTCATCCAAGATCACAAGGGAATGCAGGAATTTTATGAGTGGGTTTGCCGGAGCCAGGGCATCCCAATTTCCTATTTCCCTAAAGAGCCATCCGCCGAAGACTGATCCGGCACCAGGCTGATCAGCTTCAGATCCGGAAACGCCGTCAACCGCAACGTATATTGCGTAAAACTCAACGGCCCCGATTTCGGGTGGATAAACCGCCGCTCGCCCCCTTCGCGCGCCAGCACCTCTTGCGCCTTCCAAGCTGACGCAAACGCCGCGCTCGACCGGCTCAAATCCTCGACCATGTCGTGCAACACCGGATCGTCGCGAAACGCCGCCGTATCGGCGCGGAATTCCGCCACCAGCCGCCGCGAGCGCTCCGGCCAGTCGGCGATGAAATTGCGCGCGTCCTCGCCGGTAAAGACATAACGTAGCAGGTTACGATCCCCCTCCCCGCCCAGCCAGCCGGAAAACAGCTCGGTCGCCGCCTCGTTCCACACCACGGCATCCCAGTGCCGGTCGAGCACATAGGCGGGCGCCGCAATCGCCGCCAGCAAAGGCTCGACATCGTGCGGATCGGACTCTTCCACCGACGCGCCCGGCGGCTCGGCGCGACCGGCCAGCGTAAACAGATACCCGCGCTCCGCCCGCGACAAACGCAGGCCGCGCGCCATGGCTTCGAGGCTCGGATTGGAAATACCGGTCGTCCGTCCCTGCTCGATCCAGGTGAACCAGGTCGGGCTGATCCCGCACAACAACGCCGCCTCTTCGCGCCGCAAACCTTGCGTACGGCGGCGCGTGCCCTTGGGCAGGCCGAAATCTTCGGGGCGCAGGCGCTGGCGCACGGCCCGGACGAAATCGCCCAGTTGGCTGAGTTCTGTGATCGGCATGGGAGGTGGTTCTTATACTAGGATAACGGGTGAACTTGTACCAGTATAAACGCCCGCTATCTTCCTGGACAAATCACAGGAGATCACAATGACAGCCCCGGCCCGTCACACCGACACCGTCCACGCCCAGTTCGATCCGCAGGCCAATGCCTACCTGACCAGTGCGGTCCACGCCTCTGGTCCCGACCTGATACGCGCCGCCGAACTGGTGTCGGGCGCGATCCCCCGTGAAAAGGGCGTCGTGCTCGACCTCGGCTGCGGCGCCGGCCACCTGAGCTATGCCCTGGCGCCGCACGTCGCCCGCGTGTTCGCGGCCGATCCGTCACCCCAGATGCTTGAAACAGTTCGGTTAACAGCCGGTGAACGCGGCCTGCCCATCGAAACAGTCGAAACGGCGGCGGGCGAATTGCCGTTCGACAGCGGCACGATCTGCGTCGCCGCCTCGCGCTATTCGGCGCACCATTGGGGCAACATCGCGCGCGGGCTGGGCGACATGCGGCGTGTGGTCAAGCCCGGCGGCTATCTGCTGATGATCGACGTGGTCGGCGACGAGGATGACCTGGTCGACACGCATCTACAGGCGATGGAATTGCTGCGCGACAAGAGCCATGTGCGCAATCTCAAGGCCTCACAGTGGCGCCAGGCGATCGCGAAAGCGGGGTTCGACGTGCTGGAGGAACGGACCTTCCCCCTGCCGCTCGATTTCGACACCTGGGTCACCCGTATGCGAACGCCGCCGGAACGCGTCGCGGCCATCCGCACCCTGATGAAGGATGCTCCGGCCGAGGTGCGCGATGCCCTGTCCGTCACCGAGGACGGCTCGTTCACGCTGAAGACCGGGCTGTTCTGGGCGAAGGCGGCCTAAACGGATCGAAACTTGACTCCGGACCGTCCACACTGACGTTCCGGAGGATTGTCATGACCAAGACGCTGAAGCCAGGCACCACGGTGACGTGGGAAACGTCGCAGGGCGAGACGCACGGCACGGTCAAGCGCAAGCTGACAAAGCCCGTCGATATCAAGGACCATCATGTCGCTGCGTCACCCGGCAATCCGGAATATCTGGTCGAAAGCGACAAGACCGGCGCTGTCGCCGCGCACAAGCCCGGCGCGCTCAAACCGCGTTAAGCGACAATCCGGCGCGGCGAGATCGTGGTGTTGTAGATCAAAAGCACCACCGGCGGCTCGCCGTCGCACGGCAGCGCCGTGCCGCGTTCGTCGTACAGAAAGTCGCCGATACGGAAAATACGGGGCTTGAGCTTCTTCTGCACGACCAGTTGCGGGCGCACATGGCCCTGCAATTCCACCCAGCAGCAATCGAATAGTTTCTCGGCATACAGCTGCCGGCTTCCGCCCCGCGCCACGCGTAAACTCCACTGAACACTGGCCCTGCCCGCTTGTGCGGTGATTTGGCCTTGAACGACAGCGGCTTTTTGCGCGATCCGGTTTTTGTTTTGTTCCGTGAGACGCCCCGCCGTCAATTCACAAGATTGTTTCGGCCCAATCCGGCATGGTTCTTGAAGCCTTCGAGTCTCAAAACCCGACGCCGGAGGTTTGTCATGGCATTTGACGCAAATTCGCACAGTCTGATCGAAAGCTGGGGCGCGACGCCCGACCGCGTGCGTAACGAAATCGTCCGTTTCAACCATCGTCTTCGCGAGACCGGCCTGTTCGAGGACGAGACGCTGGCCCGCCTGCTCGACAGCCATCCGCGCGAAGAACTGACCATCTGCACCATGCGCCCGAACCCGCCGGCGCACGAGCGCTGGATCGCAGGCGAAGCCCGCGGCATGAACGGCGGCGATATCCTGGAAGCGGTCAAGCGTGGCCACCTGTGGGTCAGCCCGCGCCATGTCATGACGGTCAATCCGGTCTATGGCGCCTTGTTCCGCCGCATAATGGACGAATTCGCGGCCGCCACGGGCGTGCGCCTGACCAATGCCGACGGCGCCATTCTGATGTCCAGCCCGAACATGGGCATCTTCTTCCACGTCGATCCGGCCGAGACCATGCTGTGGCATATCCGCGGCCACAAGACGATCCACGTCTACCCGCCGCGCGAGGACTTCGTCACCGAAGCGGCGCTGGAGGCCATCCTGCTCAAGGAAAACCTGAGCGACCTGCCCTATCGCCCCGAGATGGAGGCGTCCGTGGCGTCGGTCGATTTGGGCCCGGGCGAAGCCGTATCCTGGCCGATCCATTCGCCGCACCGGGTGACCAATGGCGGCGATCTCAACGTGTCGATCTCGATCGAGTATTCGACGCCGCGTTCGATCCTGACCAACGGGGTGTTTTACCTCAATGGCCGCCTGAAGCGCGCCGTGGGCCTGAAGCTGAAGTCGCGCGGCACGCCCGATGCGGTGAAGCCGGCCTATCTGCTGGCGGCCAAGGCGTGGAAGACTTTGGCGCCGCTGAAGTCTACGGTCGAGTCGCGGCATGAACGCCGGTTCGATATCGATCTGTCGGCGCCGAACTGCATCGGCTGGCGCGGGGATAAGCCGGACTGGGCTTAAGCAAGAATAAGAAAGAGAAGTGATCCACAGATTACACAGATTTCACAGATTATCCCGAGCTTGTAACGGTTTTCCGTGCTGCGCCGCTACCGCGGCGACTACCTAAATACATGCGCGAAGCGCGCTATCGCGCGGCCAACTCAGCTGTTGCAGTGCGCCGCGGTAGCGTCGCCGCTCAGACCGTTACACTTGCTCGAAATAATCTGTGAAATCTGTGTAATCTGTGGATCACTTCTCTTCCTCTTAAGACGTCGTCGCGCGCAGCGCTTCTTCCAATAGAGTCACCAAGGCGTCAGCGTGAGTCTCTTCGGTCCGCCATGATGACACGCTGATGCGAAAAGCCGGACGCCCCTGCCATACGGCCGGTCCGAACCAGGCACGGCCAGACGCCTGGACATAAGGCATGACTGCTTGCGTCTGTTCGTCGGAACGCGCCCGCATCAGGACCTGGTTCAGCACCACGCGGTTCAGCACCTCGAACCCAGCCGCCCTGGCACCGTCAGCGATGCGGCGCGCCAGGGCGCAATGGCGGTCGACCATGTCGCGCACGCCGTCGCGGCCCAGCCCTTTCAACGCCGCCCAGATGGCGATGCCGCGCGGCCGGCGCGAAAACTCCAAAGTCAGGTTCTTCTGCGCGTCCCACACCGCCGGCACATAGGGCGCATCGCTCTGCATGGCGTCCGCCAGCGCATGCCCGTCGCGGCAGATCGCCATGGCGCCGTCATAGGGCGTGTTCAGCCATTTATGCCCATCGGTCGTCCAGCTGTCGGCCAGCTCGATACCATCCGTGCGCGCGGCGTCACTACCGGCCCGCGCCCACAGCCCGAAGGCGCAGTCGACATGCACCCAGGCGCCCGCCGCCTTTGCCCCCGGGATGATGGCGGCAAAGGGATCGAACTCGCCCGTATTCACCTCGCCCGCCTGCAGGCACAGGATCGTCATGTCGTCGAGCGGCGGCAACCGTTCAGGATCGACGCGGTTGTATGCATCGCACGGCGCAAAGTCGATGATGTCCATGCCGAAGCCCAGAACCCGCGCCGTGCGTTTCAGCGTGATATGGATGGCCTGCGACATGACGATCCTGACGCGCGGCGCGCCATCGAGACCGCGCGCGTCGAAATCCCAGCCCTTGCGCTTCAGCAGCTCACGCCGCGCCGCCGTCAGGCACGCCATCGAACACGCCGTGGCGCTGGTGCCGAAGCCGATCGCGCTATCGCGCGGCAGGTCGAGAATATCGAGCAGCCAGCGCGCCGCCGTCCGTTCCAGCGTGTCCGCCACTGGTGAGCCGTCCCACGACGAGGCGCACTGGTCCCAGGCCAGGGCCAATCGATCGGCAGCCGCGGCCACGGGCAAGGCCGCGCCCAGCACAAAGCCGAAATAGTTGGGGCCGTTGCTGGCGACCGTATTGGGCGAGCCCAAGGTGTGGAGCTGGTCGATGATGGCGGCAGCATCGACGCCCTGCTGCGGCAAGGGCTCGTCGAAGCCGTCGAGCCGCTCCAGCGTTTCGGCATCCGGAAAGACACGGCGGCTATCGACACCGGCGATATAGTCGGCGGCGGCGCGATCGGCCGCCTGCATCAGGGTCAGTTCTTCGCTCATGGTCGTCATTTTATAATTCCATTGCCGCATCATAAAGCGATATATTGCGACCGTCATTGTGAGCATTACGCAATATGAAACACCTGCCGCCCCTGCCCGTCCTTCAGGCCTTCGAAGCCGCCGCCCGGCTCGGCAGTTTCAGCCGCGCTGCCGCTGAGCGCAACCTGACGCCCGGCGCGGTCAGCCGCCATATCCAGGCGCTGGAACACTGGTACGGTGCCCCCCTGTTTGCACGCAACGGCCCGCAGGTAAGGTTGACACCCGACGGCCAAGGTTTGCGCGACCGGCTGGGCGAGCCGATGCAGGCCCTGCACGATGCGCTTCTGGCCGCCGATACGGTGCGCGAAACCCCGCTCAGCCTGTTCACCCTGCCGTCGATCGCCGAAAGCCTGATCCTGCCACATCTGGCCGATTTCCGCGCCCGCCATCCGCATATACGCCTGTCGCTGCTGACCCAGTACGCCATGATGAGCCTGCCGCCGGCCCTGCCCGTCGTGGCCGTGCGCTTCGGCGTGTTCGATGAGGCCGGATTGAGCGTCCACCGTTCGCCTGAGGAAGCGCTTATCGCTGTGGCGGCGCCGGACTGGATCGAACAGCACGGCACCGATCCGGCGGGATGGCCGCCATCGGACATGCTGCGCCATACCGACACTCCGTGGCCGGCGCGCCTCGGCAAGACCCGCCTGCGGCCCGAGGGCCTTGAGGTCAATGACGCCGCGCTTCTAAAGTCAGCGGCGCGGCGCGGTCTGGGCGTCATCTGGACACGGCAACGCCTGGCCGAGGCCGACCTTACAGCCGGAACCTTGCAGGCCATTGCCGATTGCCACGCTGCCAGCGGACGGTTCTACGCCTTGGCCTATCGCTCCGAACTGGAGACACAACCGGCCGTTACGGCGTTTCGCGACTGGTTCCTGCCGTACCTCAATGGGCGGCCTGCACCGGAACCTTGATGCCGAGAAGCACAAGCGGCTCGCCCGGAATACCGAACCAGTGCGGAACGCCCGCCGGGATCAGCACGAAATCACCGGCCTTGAGTTGCCGCGTCGTGCCGCCCTGGATGACGTCGCCGTCGACAAAGCCGTCACGGACCAGCTTCGGATTGACCATGGTGCCGCCGGTGACCAGCGTGCCGGTGCCCTGGACCACGGTGAAATACTCGGCTTCCGCCGTGTGGATGGCCGGACGGCCGGGCGCCTTCCAGATCTCCAGCCCTGCGGTCTGCCCGCCTGTGGTCAGCAGCGACCGCCACATGAACCCCTGCCCGGGCTTCATATCCGCCATCATGGCGGCGACCTGCGTTTTTATGTCGGCGGCGCTGGCCTGGGTCGTGTGGTCGGCGGCGTCCTGCGCAAAGGCGGGCGCGGCCATCAAAAGGCTGGCGGCGATAAGAAGCGTGCGGATCATGGTGTTTCCTTCCGTTTTCTATTTTCCCAGTTCAAAGCGGCGCACGATCATGGCGTCATCCGCCGTGATCGTGCACTTCTGTCCCGGCTTGTCGCATCGCGACGGCAGCGAGTTGAGCCTGACCCGGCATCTGGCGAACGCGGCCTGCCCGCCCGTGGTCAGCGTATAGATCCGGCTCCAGCGCGGGTCTTCGCGGTGACGCGGTGTCTGATCGGCCAGGTAGTGCATCAGCGAGCACGGATCGTAGTCCGACTGCATCTGTGTCTTCACGGTCGGGAAGTTGGTCGCCACGTCGATGCAGACATTGAAGCCGGCGGTGCAGTGCTTCATGTCGTCGCGCAGGAAGGGCGACAACTGGATATAGGTATCGCGGTCGGGGCGCTGCTGTTCGTGCATCAGGCCCAGCACGTGCCCCAGTTCATGCAGGACGGCGCCATAGGTGGCGTGCTTTTCGATATGGATATGATTGCCGATCGGCCAGTGCCCGATCGTGCCGTCCGAGCCGGTGCCGGGAATGAAATCGACGCTGTCCAGCCGGTCGGCGGCGAAGAAGCGCACGCCGGTTTTTTCGGTCCACTCCACCATCGCCCGGCAGGCCAGGGTCGCGGCGGCGCCCGGCGTCCAGTGTTCGGAGCCCGTGCAATCCTTGCCCTTCGCCCCGGCGGCCTTGAGAAACTCCGGCGCGAAACGGTACGGCACCTCGCCTTTCGGCCAGGGGCGTGTCCAGTCGGCGACGGCCGCGGCCTGCGCCACGCCCGGCAGCAATATCAAGATCAGAAGGCTTCGCTTCACTCGCCCGCTTCCACCGTAATCGAGCGCTTGCGGTGGCTGATGAACAGCCAGGCCAGCCCGACAATGGCGATAATGATCACGGCATAGAGCTTGTGCGCAAGGTCTTCGTGGCCGGCGAACCACGGATCGACGACGTATTTGACCAGGTTGAAGACATAGTAGCTGACGGCGAAGACCGACAGGCCCTCGACCAGGTGCGACAGCTTCATTTGCAGCTTCGAGCGCAGGTCCATGCTTTTCAGCAGGCCCTGGTTCTGCACTTCCAGGCTGATCGATATGCGTGCGCGCAGCAAGTCGCTGACGCGGCCGAGGCGCTGCGAAAGATCGTCTAGCCGCCGCGAGGCAGCCTCGCAGGTGCGCATGGCGGGTTGCAGGCGGCGCTCGATGAATTCCTGTAGCGTCGAAAAGCCTTCGACTCTCGCTTCGCGAAGGCTGTCGAGCCGGTCGTGTGTCAGCCGGGCATAGGCCTCGGTCGCGCCCTGGCGGAAGCGTACGGAGGTGACGCGATGCTCGACCTCGGCCGACAGGGTCATCAGCCGGTCGAGTATCTGTTGCTGCGACGCGGCCTGTCCGGCCATGTCCGACGTGATGGCGTTCAGTTGCGCCTCGGCGTCCTTCAGCCAGCCCATCAGGTCTCGCGCCACGGGGAAACCCAGCAGCGCCAGTTTGCGATAGTGGCCGATCTCGATCAGGCTTTGCAGCAGGCGCGACAGCTCGTCGTTGCGCAGGCCCTTGTCCTGGACGTAGATGCGGCCCGCCCCGCCTTCGTGCATGCGGAAATCCGACCAGATGCGCGCACTTCCGTCGAAGGCGTCGCAGCACACGGCGCTGGTCAGGTCGATATGCGATTGCAGCGTCATAGGCTTGGGCGCGTGCGGCAGAACGACGATTTCGACGCTGCGGAAGACGGAGCCCGGCGCGCCGTTGAGCCAATGGAAATCCTCGGTTCTGATCGTGCAGAAGCCGAAATTGTTGCGCAGCAAGGCCGGCGTCTTCGCTGCGGTCGAAAAGGTGAGATAGGTCGAAAACTCGCCGTGGCGTTCCCAGATAGAACCGCCGGTCCCGGTCAGCTCGGCGTGGCGCCAGCGGTCGAGGTCGTCGTCACCGGCCAGCCCCGCGATCCATTGGCTCTCAGTGGCGCGCTCGGCGTCGTTGACCAGATAGACCCAGCTTCGGAGCACCACCGGCGCGGTGAAGATCGGGATCGTCCGCTCATGCATAAGGTCGCTGAGCGTTCGTCGTAACGCATGGTCGGCAGGGCGGGTCATCGGCGGTCTCGTGGCATTGTTTTTAGTTACCCTAACCGATGCGGACCGTGCGCGGGGATCACTTCGTGCGTCTTGTAATTACACGGTCGGTGTCCGCGGAAGATGACACAAGAACCCCCTCCACCCCTTCGGGGTCCCCCTCCCCATCTGACGATGGGGAGGAGCGTTCGCGCTTGTTTCTCCTCCCTACGCAAAGCGTGGGGAGGGGGACCGCGAAGCGGTGGAGGGGTATCTTTCCGGCAGAGTTACTTCCCTGTCGGGCTTTCCGGCGGGCCGAGATAGGTTGGGGTCACATTTCCCGTTTCCAGCACCACGCGTTCCAGCACCACATTGCCGTCGATGCGATAGACCTTGATCGTGTGCTTGCCGGCGCTCAGCCCTTTGACCGGCAGGCTGAGGATATGGATATTGTCCGACACCGCCGCGTTCCAGTCCGGCTTGTCGGGGTGCAAGTCGAAGCTCAGCGTCTCCGCGGGACGGCCGTCGATGGCGGCGGCGATGCGCAAGCCGCCCTTGCCCGCTGTGTCTAATGTCGGCGCGAGATAGAGCTTCAGCGTTGCATCTGCGGCCTTGACCGTCTTCACATCGTATTCCAGCCGGACACCGTCGGCGACCGTTGTCGCCGGCGCGGCCTGCGGCAGGGAAATCACCGAAGACAGCGTCCGGCCGAGATTGGGGATGACCTGCCAGCGCACGGCCTTGCCGTCGACCTTGCGGGCGAAATACTCCGCTTCGACAGCCACAGCGCCGTCGTTTTCAAGGAACATCCGCCCGTTCGGCGCCAATTCATCCCGTTCCACACCGCCGACAACATAGTGCAGCCGTGTCTCACCTGTCGGAGGCGCCAGACCTGTCGCGGTTGCCGCTTCCACCGTCTTCAACTCCGGCATCGCATCGGCGTCCGGCTGCTGCCAGCCGGTATAGCCGATATGCGTCTGGTCCATCATATGGTTCCACTTGCCGCCCGCAAGTGCGTGGTACTGGTCGCGCAGCTTGCGATCTTCCTCGAACGCTGCCCGGGCCAAGGCGGCTTCGGTGTTGGCAAGCGTCGAATTGTCCGCCGCTGCCTTATGATTTCGAGCGGTGAAGTCGTACAACGAATAAAGATTGGCACTGGCCAACACGGGATATTCTACCAGCTGAAACCACGCCGCGTCATACGCCTTACCTGGCTGCGCCAACGGCATAAAGTGTTTCTGCATCTGATATTCCAAACTCAACATGCGCAGGTCCGGATAGGTCTCGAACATCTTGGCATCCAGCAGTTCCGGCTTCCGGCGCGCATTGTACTGCGAATAGCGCGTCAGAATGTCGCCGATCTCGGCCGCATGCGCCGCCCCGAACTGCTGTTTCGCCCAGGCTTTCGGATACCCCTGCAACGCACTCGGCGTCATTGCCTTCGGGTTCCACGCCATATCCAGGAAGAAGCTCAACGGATATTCCATCGGCTTGATATCGCCGACATTGACGATCCACAGGCGGTCGGCGCCGGTCTCATACGCCAGTTCCATCTGCTGCCAGGTCTTTTCGATCTGGTTGGTGTTGATCCACTTGTAGTTCCGGGGCCCGCCGACATAGTCGAAATGGTAATAGACGCCATAGCCCCCTGCCCGCCTGGGCGCAGTCGGGTCAGGCAACCGGCGAATCTGGCCCCAGTTGTCGTCCGAGAACAGCAGCGTCACGTCGTCCGGCACCTTCATGCCGTGGTCGTAATAGTCCTGGACCTCCTTGTACAAAGCCCAGACCTGCGGCGTTTCGGATGCAGGCTTTCCGGTGACCTCCGCAATAATCTTGCGCTGATCCGCCACGATGGTTTCCATCAGTTGCGTCGCCGTGCCCTCGGTCATCGGCTCGTCGCCATCGCCGCGCATGCCGACCGTCACCACGTACTCGTGTGTCTTGGCGCGCTCCATGCCGCCGCGCCAGAAGGTGCGCAGATTTTCGGCATTTTTCGTATAGTCCCACTTGCCGCCGGTCACGCCCTGGTCGGTATTGCGGTGCCATTCGTCCTGGGCGCGCGTCATCGGCTCGTGGTGCGAGGTGCCGAGCACGACGCCGTATTCATCGGCGGTGTTCAGGCTTTCCGGATCGTCGGCGGCGATCGCCTTGCCCCACATGGCCGGCCACAGGTAGTTGCCCTTCAGGCGCAGGTCGAGCTCGAAGACCTTGGCGTAGAGCTTGTGATTGATGCCGCCGAACTTTTCGCGCGCCCAGCCGCCGAACGACGGCTCTTCGTCGTTGATGAAGAAGCCACGGTATTTCACCGCCGGCTTGTCCATGCGCGAACCTGCCGCGACCGAAACCGTAGCATGGTGTTCGACCGGCACGTCGGCCCACCAGTACCAGGGCGACACACCCATCCTGGCGGAAATATCATAGGTGCCATAGACCGCGCCGCGCGGATCGGCGCCGGCGATGACCAGCGCCTTGCCCGCGCCCGGCACGGCCGTCACCGTCTGGCGGTAGGCTTCCCACTGGCCCTTGATGTCGGCGGACACCTTGCCGCTGGCCACCAGGCCGTCGATGACCGGCGAATGGCCGATCTCACCGATAATGACCACCGGCCCCTTGGCGTCTTTCAGATCATGGATGACAATGGCTGGCTTGCCCGACACCTTTTCGAGGTCCGATGCAAAGTCGGCCGCCACGCGCTGCACCGGCTTTGCGGCGTCGGCATCGACATAGACGGCCGCTGGCTTGCCGTTGGCAATCAGCGCGAAACCCGTCTTGGACGGCTTGAAATCGACGGCGCCCGCCGCCAGGGTGGTGAGAACGAGCGCCGCGATCATGGGCTATCCTTTTGATAAAGCAGTTTTGACGGCCGCCAGCAGGACCGGCGCCATGGCGGCGTACCCGGCGGCATTGGGATGGACGCTGTCGCCGTTGATGCCGAGTTCCGGCTTCAAGCCGCCGTCCGGCCCCTGCAGCACGGGCCAGTAGTCGGCATAGACGAGTTTCTGTTTGGCGCAGACGCCACGGGTCCAGTCGTTCAGCGCCTTGATGGCCTGAAGCGGGTTGCCGCGCGACGGACGCCAGGCAAAGCTGGTGGCCGGCGGCACGGAGCCCACGATGACCTTGAGGCCATTTGCCCTGGCCAGGGTGATCATGGCCAGCAGGTTGCCCGTGGTGACGGCCGGATCGTACGGATCCTGGTTTTCGGCAATGTCGTTGGTGCCGGCCAGGATGTGGACGACCCGCGGTTTGAGCGCCAGCACGTCGGGCGGAAAACGGATCAGCATCTGGCCCGTCACCTGCCCCGAAATGCCGCGCCCGATCATGCCGTTGGCGTCGAAGAAGCCGTTGCCATGTTCTGGTTTCGCCCAGTTGTCAGTGATGGAATCGCCCATCATGACGATGCTGCGCTGGGCCGGCGCCAGCGCCATGGCGTCGATATTGGCCTGGCGATAGCGCTTGAGGTTGGCCCAGTCGATATTGGGCGACGGGGGTGCGGGGGGCGCCTGCACCACCCGCGCCGCGTCACTGGCTTCCGGCGGGGTGACAGGGCTGGCTTCCGGGACCTGGGTCGCCGGGATCGTGGCCTGGGGTGTCGCCGCCTGACCGGAGGCCTGGGCCGCGGCCTGTCCGGCCAAAATCGCGCCGCCGGCCATCAGGCCGCCGGTCAGAAGCTTACGCCTGTCCATTTTCGTCTCCGCTTTAGGCGACGGTCAGCGTCGCCGTTTTCAGATCGACGCTATTCGGTCCGGCGAAGATCGTAAAGGTCCCCGGCTCGACAACGCGCTGCATATCGGCGTTGTAGAAGCGAAGATCGGCCGGTGTGACCGTAAAGCTTACGGTCTGCTTCGCCCCCGCCTCCAGCGTGACGCGCTTGAAGTGCTTCAGCTCCAGGATCGGGCGCGTGACCGAAGCCACGTCGTCGCGGATATAGAGCTGCACGACTTCGTCGCCCTTGACCTTGCCGGAATTCAAGACGTCGATCTCGACCGTCACGCTGTCATTGGTACCGATCGTCGACTTGCCCAGGCGCGGCGCTGAGATGTCGAAGGTCGTGTACGACAGGCCGAAACCAAACGGATACAGCGGCTTGGTCGTGTCGTCGAGATAGCCACGGCGCGCCGACGGCTTGGCGTTGTAGAAGTTCGGCAGCTGGCCGACATTGCGCGCGAAGGTGACAGGAAGCTTGCCGCCCGGATTGGCGCGGCCGAACAGGATGTCGGCGGCGGCCCAGCCCGTTTCCTGGCCCATGTACCAGCCTTCGATGATGGCGTCGGCGCGTTCGGCGATCAGGTTGATCGACAGCGGACGGCCGTTCAGCAGGAAGACCACGGTCGGCTTCTTGAGGTCGAAGATCGCCTTGGCCAGGTCGTTCTGCTGGCCGATCAGGTCCAGCGAGGTCCGGTCGCCCAGGTGGTTGTCGGCCCAAGCTTCGCGCGAGGTCTGTTCGTTGTCGCCCAGCACCATCAGGATGGTGTCGGCGGACTTGGCGGCCTCGACGGCCTCGGCAATCAGCTTGGCGTTCACTTCCGGCGGGGTGAAGTTGACCTTGTCCTGGCCCCAGATGCGCTGTTCGGTCAGGCGCACGGCTTCCTTGTAGTCCACCGTGAAGCCGGACTTCTTGGCCTCGGCCGTGACGCCGTCGAGGATCGAGACGACGTGGCGCGGCTGGTCAGAATAACCGCCGATCGGCGTATCCTTGGCGTGGGTCCCCAGCACCAGCAGCTTGCCGATCTTTTTCGGGTCGAAGGGCAGCACGCCCTTGTCGTTCTTGAGCAGGACGACGGTCTTGGTCGCGGCCTCATGCGCCAGGGCCACGGCGTCCGGCGTGGCGGTGAGCGAGTCGGCCTTCGCCGCGTCGACATAGCCCGCTTCGAACAGGCCGCCTTCGAACTTGACGGTCAGGATGCGCTTCACGACGGCGTCGATCTCGGCCTCGGTGACGCGGCCCGACTTCACAAGGCCGACCAGCTTGGAATAGGCCTGGTCGTCCGGGGTTTCGATGTCGACCCCGGCCTTCAAGGCGCGGAAAGCGGCTTCGGTGTCGTCAATCACCAGGTGGTGGCGCGTGATCATCTCATGGATGGCGAAGTAGTCGGAAACTGTGACGCCCTTGAAGCCCCATTCGCCGCGCAGGATGGTGGTCAGCAGCCACTTGTTGGCGTGCGAAGGGATGCCGTCGATTTCGTTGTACGACGGCATGACGGCGCGGATGTTGGTTTCCTTGACGATGGTTTCGAACGGCGGGAAGAAGTCTTCGCGCAGGATTCGTTCGGACACTTCCGCCGGCCCGATATTGGTGCCGCTTTCCGGCTGGCCGTGGCCGGTCATGTGCTTCAGCGTGGCGAACACCTTGTCCTTGGCCAGCGGCAGGGTCTCGCCCATGAAGCCGATGACGGCCGCCTTGCCCATCTGGCCGCACAGGTGCGGGTCTTCGCCATAGGTTTCCTCGATACGGCCCCAGCGCGGTTCGCGGGCCACGTCGACCACCGGCGCCAACGCCAGGTTGGCGCCGCGGGCGCGCATTTCGCGCGCGGCGACGCTGAAGATGCGGGTAGCCATTTCGGGATCGAACGACGACGCCAGGCCGATGGCCTGCGGGAACGAGGTGGCGTCCCGGGCGACGAAGCCGTGCAGGCTTTCCTCGTGCATGATCAGCGGGATGCCGAGGCGAGTCTGTTCGATCGCCCACTTCTGCACGGCGTTAATATAGTCGGCCGTTTCCTTGGCGTTGCGGTTCGGCACCGCGCCGTTGTCGCCGGCGCCCGTCGCCACATTGACGCCCTGGCGGTCGCTTGGCCGCGCCATCATGCCGAGGCCGTTCGGATATTTCGCCTGCGCCTTGGCCGGATCGAAGTCGCCCTTCGGCGTCTGGATGGCGCCCTTGGCCTGCCAGACGCACTGCATCTGCGCGACCTTTTCTTCCAGCGTCATGCGGCCGAGCAGGTCGGCGACGCGGGCGTCGATCGGTTGCGTCGCGTCCTTGTAGACCGGCGCGTCGGCCTTGTTGGCCGGACGGGTCGACTTCGCCTTGGGCTTGGCGATGGCGTGGCCCGTGGCCCCCATTACCAGCGCCATGGCCGAGGCGCCGGACGTGATGGCGCGGCGCGACAGACCTTTGGTCGGTTGAGACATGGTAGAGTTCTCCCTGTTCTTCTGCACGGCCCTCGAACGGGGCCGTTTTTGGAAACGGGCCTCCACCGTCATCGGCGGAAACACGCGCGATAAGATTGGACGCGCCACCTTTAACCGATTCCTATCGAATCCGCGAAATATATGACGCTTGGGGAAATCCGCCGCCGTTCAATTGACGCCCTACCCCAACGGTGACATTGTTAGCGGTAACAGCAAAAAACACAACAGGGAGAACCAATGATCCACTCGAAAAATGATCTGACGCGCCGTTCGGCCCTCAGCCTCATGGCCGCCGGTGCAGCCGCCGCTGCCCTGCCCGCCTTTGCCGACAGCCCGTCCCTGGCGGACCTGGCCCGCGCCAAGGGCCTGCGCTTCGGTACCGCCGTACCCGCCGGCAAGGGCGGCGTGTCCGATCCGGACGTGGCGGCGCTGATCGCGCGCGAATGCAACATCATCGTGCCCGAAAACGAACTGAAGATGTACGTCACGCATAACAACAATGCGAAGGACTACAATTTCGGCCCGGGCGACCAGATTCTTGCCTTCGCCAAGGCGCATAATATCGCCATGCGCGGCCACAACCTGTTCTGGGCGCGCGACGAATTCACGCCTCAATGGCTGAAATCCTACGACTTCGGCCCGAACCCGAAGGTCGCCGCCGAAAAGCTGCTGCGCGACTATATCGCCACCGTCGCCGACCATTACGGCACGGCGCTGACCTCATGGGACGTGGTCAACGAAACCATCGATCCGCAGACCGGCAAGGTGCGCGAAAACGCCTTTTCCCGCGTGCTGGGCATGGACGCCCTGCGCATCGCCTATGAGGCCACGCGCGAACACCTGCCGCACATGCAGCTGGTCTACAACGACTATATGGGCTGGGAAACCGGCGGCGAAGTCCATCGCAACGGCGTCATCACCCTGCTGCACTGGTTCCGTGACAACAAGGTCCCCGTGGACGCGCTGGGCCTGCAAAGCCACCTCGGCACCGACCACGATGTCACGCTTGGCAACGTCAAGGCGTGGACGGACTTCCTCAATACCGCCACGGGCCTGGGCTTCGACCTGCTGGTCACCGAATTCGACGTCAACGACCGCCACGTGCAAGGCACCATTGCCGAGCGCGACGCCGTGGTGGCGAAGATCGGCCGCGAATATCTCGACCTCTGCCTGTCGTATAAGCAGACAAAAGATGTCTTGGCCTGGGGCATTACCGACCGCTATAACTGGCTGCAAGGATTCACCCCGCGCGACGACAAGCAGCCCTTGCGCCCAGCCCCCTTCGATGCCGATTTCAAGCCGAAGCCGCTGACCGCTGCCATCGCCGACGCCTTCAAGGCCGCCTCGCCCCGATGAAAAGACTAGCCCTTGCTGCCCTGTTGATCGCCGGTTCTGCCTCTGCCGACCCGGTGCCCTATCTCCAGCTCAAGGGCCACAAGCCCGTCAAGGCCGCGCCCGTTGCTCCGAATTCCAGTATTTCTGGCGGATCGGCGGGCGTCGCCGTTTTTACGGGGACATCGTACGACAGCACGACCGACCTGCTGGAGCACCCGCAAAACAAGGCGGTCTATGAGAACCCGATCCTGCCGGGCTTCTATCCCGACCCCAGCATCGTGCGCGTCAAGGACGACTACTATCTGATCAATTCCAGCTTTGCCTATTACCCCGGCATTCCGGTCTTCCACTCGAAGGACCTGGTGAACTGGCAGCAGATCGGCAACGCCATCGACCGGCCGAACCAGCTCGACTTCTCGGGGCTGGCCACGTCACGCGGCGTGTTCGCGCCGCAGATTTCGTATCATGACGGCCTCTACTGGATCATCAATACCTGCGTCGACTGCAAAGGCAATTTCGTCATCACGGCCAAGGACCCGGCGGGGCCGTGGTCCGATCCCGCCTGGCTCGATTTCGGCGGCATCGATCCGTCGATTGTCTGGGACGACGACGGCCAGGCCTGGGTCGTGTGGAACGACGCGCCCGAAGGCCAGCCCCTGTACAACGGCCACCGCGCCATCTGGCTCCAGCGCTTCGATCCCGTCGCGAAAAAGATGACCGGCCCGCGCACCGTCTTGGTCAACGGCGGCAGCGATATCTCGAAAAAGCCCGTATGGATCGAAGGCCCCCACATCTATCATGTGAACGGCGCCTATTACCTGATGTGCGCCGAAGGCGGCACGTCGGAGAACCATTCCGAAGTCGTTTTCCGCTCCGACAAGATCGACGGCCCCTACGTGCCCTATGCCGGCAACCCGATCCTGACGCAACGCGACCTGGATCCCGCCCGCGCCCTGGCCGTCACCTCGACCGGTCATGCCGACCTGGTGCAGACCCCCGCGGGCGACTGGTACGCCGTCTTCCTGGGCACCCAGCCCTATGAGGGCGGGCTTTACAATACCGGCCGCCAGACCTTCATGCTGCCCGTGTCGTGGCGCAAGGACGCGCAAGGCGTGGCCTGGCCGCTGATCCTGTCCAAGGGCGATCCGGTGCCGCTGCTGGTCGATTTGCCGAAGGACCAGACGGCGGGCAAGCCGCACTATACCGGCGCGACGAAGCGGGTCGGCTATAGCGCGGCCAAATACGAATGGCTGCAGGTGCGCACGCCCGGCCAGCCCTTCCTGACCGTCGCCGGCAGCCCGGAAAAGATCACGCTGAAGGCCCTGCCCGAGGCGATCGGCGATGAAAAATCGCACCCGGCCTTTATCGGCCTGCGTCAGCGCCATGTCGGCATGACGTTCCAGACGACGGTCAGCTTCCGTCCGGTGCGCGACGGCGACCGCGCCGGCATCATGGCCTTGCAGAACGACGACTTTTACCTGTTCTACGGGCTTTCGCGCGTGAAGGGCCAGACGGTGCTTGAAGTCAGCCGCCGCGACGGCAAGGGCGATCCCATCGACGGCCAGCCCGTCACCTACATGCCCGCGCCGTCAGGCCCGGTGACGATCCGTCTCGATATAGACGGCGGCCTGGCCAGATTCAGCTTCGGCGCCGGGCGCAAGGCCCGCGTGCTTAAGGACAACGTGGACGCGACCAACCTGTCGACCGCCAAGGCCGGCGGCTTCGTCGGTACGATCGTCGGGCTTTATGCCTATGGCCAAAAGCCATAATCCGCGTTAATCTCTCTTTATAAAAAACTTATAAAGGGAGAAAACATGCTTCCGCTCAAAAGCTTAGCTGTTTTAACAGGGATCGCCACCGCACTTGTCTTCACTGCCCCCGCGCAGGCCCAGGACGACATCACCAAGCATCTGGTCAGCAATCCGAACGTCGGATCCTGGCAGATATACGGCGCGGCACAGACCAACAAGAAGATCAAGGACGACAAGGTCCAGGGCGGCAACGCCATCGAAGCGTCCGCCACCGGCGTCGGCGAATCCTACGCCGCCGCGGCCCAGGTCGACGTGAACCAGAAGCTCACCAAGGGCGATCATGTCGTCTGCGCCGTGTGGCTCAAGGCCAAGACGCCGGCCAGCACGACGCTGCACGGCCGCCTGCAAATGAATTCGGCGCCCTATACCGGCGTGATGGAGAAGGACTTCGCCATCACCGACCAGTGGCAGCTTTACTCAGTCGAGGGCGATATCGACCAGGACTACGACAAGGGCAAGCTGGTCTTTGCCGTGCACCTGAACGGCGCCAAACAGACGGTCGACCTGGGGCCGGCCTTTGTCCTCAACATGTCGCGGACGTATTAGGCCACAGCGCTCCTCCAGCCTTGTACCTCCCCGTTTTCGCAGAAAATGGGGAGGGGGACCGCACGAGCCGCGAAGCGGTGAGATGTGGTGGTGGGGTTTCTTACTTTCTTCCTGCCGCAGGTGCGTGAAAAGGAAGCCAGAAACCCCACCACCACATCTCCTTCACCCTTGCTGACGCAAGGCTTCAGTCGTGCGGTCCCCCTCCCCATCGCTTCGCGACAGGGAGGTGCAGCCTGGCCCTATTTCGAAGCCGGCTCCCCCACCATAGTTCCGCGTCCGTCCGGCGAGATATACAGGACGCCATACCGCCTTGGATCGCCGGCGATGGCGCGCATCTGGCCGAAGCGATGCGCATCGTCATTGATCCGCACCCAGCCCCTGCCCGCGTCGTCCGAGCGCCACAGGCCCTCGACGCCTTCGACCTTGCCCCAGATATAAACCGCAGGCGTCTTCGCCCCTTTGGCCGCCTTGCCGAAGGTCACCGCCCAGGCCGCATCGACGTTCTTGATCGCGACAGCCTTGCCGTCCGACACGCGATAGAGCCCCGTCGCCGTCGCCAGCCACAGGTCGCCCGACCGGCCCGGCATGGCGCGCAGTTGCGTGCCGTCCGTACTCACCCCCGACAACAGGCTCCGGAACGTCGCCCCGCCGTCGTCGCTGATGACAATCGCGCCCGCCTTGCGATCATAGGCGTAGAACACGCTATCCTTTGCCGGATCGGCCACCACTTCCGCCCCGCGCCCCATCTGCGGCCAGCCCGCCGACAAGGTCCAGGTCTTGCCTTCGTCCTTCGAGTAATAAGCCCCCTCGCCTTCCGGCACCCAGACCATAGACGTCGCCTTGGCCGAGATGCTCAGCTTGCCGGCACGGTGCTTCTGCCAGTCGGCCGTGGCCAAAGGCGGGGGCGAAGACGGCAGCGGCGCCCATGTCTCGGCCCCGTCATATGAGATAAACCCGCGCACCTTTTCATAATCCACGCTGCGCACCACGACATTGGACTTTAGCGCCGCAAAGGCGACGGACTGGTTGGTCTTGTTTTCCGGCGTGAACAGGCCGTGCGACGGGCTCTTGGAAAAGTCATCGAACGCCGTCCCGCCGACATCGCCGGCCGCCATCAGCACGCGCGGCCCGACCGGCGGGCTTTCCAGCCCCAGCACCACCGTCTCCTCGATATTGGCGTCGGCGAAGTCGAACGCGACCGTGCCGCCGGTATCCAGCGCCGACAGGTCCCTGGTCATCCACACGCCGTAGCCCGTGCCATAGACCAGCTCATCGGCGTTGAACGGGTTGATCTTCACCGCGTCCATCCAGTGGCCCATATTGCGCCTGGCCCCGCCGTCCTTGTCGTCGCCGCCCATATAGGCCTTGAGCCAGGGATAATCGTCGATCCTGTGCACGGCCGCCTGGCTGACGCCCTTCCAGGTCGCGCCGCGGTCGTGGCTGACATAGAGGTCGTCGTGCGTCGTGCCGTAACGGTCCGAGGTCGAGACCACCAGCGTACCCGGATGCGAACGGTCGAGATCGAGCCCGGAATAGCCGAACGGCTCGGTGGCAGACGGCCTGGCCGGGGTGATATCCGTCCACGCGCCGGACGGATCGAGCCTGTAGACCGCGCCATTGGTCACCCCGTGCGGCCCCAGCCCGTCGGCAAAGGTGACATAGAGCGCGCCGCCCGCATCGATCGCTGCCTGGTGCGGGATCAGCTTCGGCGAGCCGGGGATCAGGGAGAAGGTCTTGCCATCGTCACGGCTGACGAAGACGCCGCCGCCGTCCGAGCCCTGCCATTCGCTGGTATTGGTGCCCGATCCGGCATAGATGACGCCGTCTCCGAACAGCACAAAGGTCACGCCCTTTTCGGGATAGCCCTCGACGCGGGCAAAGCTTTTGGCGCGGTCGGCCGACACCCACAGCCCGTTCTGGTTGGTGCCGAGGAACAAACGGTCGCCGTTCTTCGGATCGACCTGCAACCGCTCGCCAGTGCCGCGCCCCAGCGCATTGCCGCCAAGCCGGAACGGCAGGACCGTCTTGCGCCAGGTCCTGCCCTGGTCGTCGGACGCGATGACGCCAGCCTGGGGCACGCGGTCGGACAGGTACAGCCCGCAGGTGGCATACAGACGCTGCGCATTATTGGGATCGACCGCCAGCGACAGAGTGCCAAAACAGTCCCAGTCACCCCTGCCGAACCCATCCATCAGTGGAATCCAGCTTTTGTGCCCGTAGTCGAAGCGATAAGCCCCGCCGACATCGGTGCGGACATAGAGCAGGTTCGGGACTTTCGGGTGATAAAGGAAGCCGTCGATATACCCCCCGCCGCCGAACGGAATGGTGGCCCAGGTGTAGGGTTGCAGCTTCGGAGCCGCCTCACCCGCCGCACTTAGGGCGAGCAGTGATACTGCCATCAGACACGATTTTCCCCACGATACAGCCATGCCAGACCTCCGATTCTGTGCGTCGGAGGGATAGCGGGAAATGACGGTACGCGGAAGTGAAATCGGTTACAAATAGCCAACTGTCGCGCTATCGAATATCTAATCGTGAGCGCCCCGGACGGACGACCTACGCCAAGCTTGCCAATCAATATCCGTAGAAGCCGCTTCATTTAAGCTCAAATCTGCAGGTCCTAAACGGTCAGTAAATAATATGGCATTCATACATGGCCAGCGAGCACTCGGGGCAACAAGTGCGTTAAACCCAAGAAAATACGCCGCATCAGCTATTTGTTGCGTATCCGAATATTCCCTATCGCGATAGCGACTGACGTCTATTCCAAGCTTACCGAGCGCATCCATATCTGGCAAAACAATAGCATCCGCACATGTAACACTTACCTTGTGCAATTTGTACTGAATTTTCGACGGGAAAACAGGCTGATCATTCAAAAAAGCAAATATTTCTGCACGGGCGCCATCGGCTGTTAAGGACGTGTATAGCACGTCGAATTCGCCATTACACCACCGGCTAGCCGAAGCGGTTCCCAAAATCGGGTCTCGCCCAGTTCGGCATACCCGCCAAACATCCTGCTTGAACTCGGTTCGCTCCAACGAGTCCAGCCTGTCGAGAATTCCTAAGTCCCTAGCCTTTTTTAATTCTGCTGCCACTTATGTGTAAGTCCCCGTGTCCAAGCCTTCGATCACCCCTAGAACCTCCTCAGTTCGATTGGAATTGATCAAATCAATAGCACGCTCTCCTTTTAGCAGCGGATGCGGCGCATGCAACCATAAGCGTGTTTCGTCTGGTGTGTAAAATTCGGCAAGCCGGTCAACAACGTACCTTAGCTCAGCAATAACAGTTTGTGTCCTGAGATCCGGAGAGGCCTTGCCATTGGTCCAGCGAGACACAGTGGCGGGCGACACCGAAACGATATTAGCAATATCTTTGCCTTGCAACCCGCCATCCGATTGCAAATGTTCAAGTATTTTTTTTACAGCAACAGACATGTTTACCCCCCAAATATACTAGAAACATTATTAATATGAGCTTTTGAAAAGGCTGGAGATCGACTACCTTGACCTTCCGTTTTTATGAGATCCTCCAATACAAACCTCATGCCATCCAATCTCTTTGCATTCTTTTCCAAGAGCCCACTCAGAACTGGGTCCGTTGGCTTCAATTTTGTAAGATTTCGGGCAACTCGATCAGCATTTGCCAAATTATCATTCAAAAAATGTTCCGCCCTTTTTAACTCAGGAACGTCAGAAATTGCCTCACACTGGAAAGCTCTCTGGCGTAAATAATGCCTCTTTGGATCGCTAAGCGTATCTTCAAACCCCCGAGGGCAGCATGAACGATTATTACATGACAAAAGTCGGCGCCCAGATGGACAGTCAACCAGCGCCTTAGCTTGTTCAGCTTTTAACAGCCTGTCGATGCCAGGCAGCAGCATATGATAAGAGTTTATCCCGCCCTGCTTCTTCTCGGGGTCCTTTGGAGTTGGAGGCTTGCTCCACGCTGTAGCGTCAAACCTTTCCTTCTCAGCTACTCCATGGGCAATTCCGCATACAGCACCAAAAGATAGTGCCGCTAGACCTGACATTCCACCCAAAAAGTCAGCAACGACCGGCATCTTGAGCGCATGGAAGTTCTGAACCGCAGAAATATATTTTCTAATGCCCACCGGCGTCGCATCACTACCAAATCCAGAAACTCTTACCCATAAACTGTTTAAGGGAACCGATTGCAATGCAGAAATTATAACGCGCCGCTGAGATTCATCGTTCAAAATTTTATTTGAAATGATAAGCGGATAATCAATAGCGATACTCTTACCTCCCTCAATATCAAGAGCACTTCTCAAGCGGGAACAAGCCGCGATATCAATGTTAAACCACGCATCTGTTGCCCCCACCAAAAAATGCGCCGGCGCCAGAACACGGTCAACGCCATTTTCAACAGCAAATTTTGCAATTTCCCCAATAATATGATCATTCGCCCCGGGCCTGAGGTCACTTTCTGTGAGTATTCTTTCGCCATTCGCCCAAGGCGCCCCTTTGGCTGCACCTTGATATTTTCCAACAGCCGACAATTCAGCTATATTTGTATCAAGTATAACCTCTCTTCCAACCTTTTTTAACATTGATATAAATTCCAATTGCTTGGAATAAACACCAGCATCTATCACAAAATTGCTGTATGGGAGATTTCCCGTCAACAAAAGGTGCTCCAGGCTACGGTGTGCCGAATGCCCCACTCGCAGGAATTGAGCGATAGGGTCAGGCTTATGGAGGTAGACAACGTTGGTCATGAGAAGACTCGATTCGTGGCTCTACATATATATTGCATATCAATTTCATAAATTCAAATTATGAAATTAATATGCAATTTGTCACTTTTGATGGGCCAGACATGGAGGATTGTGCTTATCGCGCGGAATTTCGGATTTCGGGGTCGGATTTTCGGATTTCGGGGGCAGGTTATGAAATCCCTCTTCATTTTCGCTCTTTCCCACAAAATTGAAGCCGTCAGTCGTCATGCGCGATGCTTGTTGCGCCCCATTGCTGCGGCCATCGACGTCAGTTCCGCATACCGCCAAGCCTCTTGGCGAAGACGTAAATCTTAATCTGAGGGTTAAGCCTAAGGGTTACTGTGCACACGGTGCACATGGTGAATGTCGTCATGTGCGCTTGGTCCAGGTGCACAGCGTGCACATGGTCTGCCCTTCTGACCTCAGCCTTACCAAGGATGCGCTCGCCCCTCCCCGTCCGCCCTGCGGAGAGGAATAAATCTGTAGGTTAAGACGAAGGGTTATGCTGTTTCTATTGGCAACGTAGGTTTCGACGTCTGAGCAACGCTGCGCAGGGCGATGTTGCTCCGAGATACGGAGGCGACAGTATGCTGCCCCCCGGCCGGGCTTGAGGCATGACCGGGGTTCGAAAGCAAGAAACCCCACCACCACCACCACCACCACCACCCTACGCTAACGCTCCGGGCTGTCCCCATTTTTCTACGAAAAACGGGAAGGTGCGGCGAGGCCCCTTGCTTTCACCAATCCTTTAACCGCTCTACTTGGCGTCCACCGCCTGAATGATCAAATCCGCGATCTTGTCGGGTTCCGAGACCATAACCGCATGGCTGGCCGGGAGCGTGATGGTCGTCGCCTTCATGCGCTGGGCGAAGAAGGCTTCGGCCTGGGGCGGGATCATCTGGTCGTTCGACGACACCACGTAATAGCTCGGTTTGACGTGCCAGGCCGCGACCGTCGAGGTCGCGGCGAAGATGGCCGGGCTGGCGGCCAGTTGCCCCGCCGCCATCACTTTCGCCTCGTCGACGGGCACGTCGCCCGCGAAGACGGTCGGGAACTGCGCCGGATCGACCAGCAGGTTGCCCTTGGCGTCAGGACGCAGGGCGTGGATACCCGCCGGCGGGGGCGAGCCGGCCGAGATCGCCTGGATGCTTTCGCCCTTGTCGAGACCGAACGCGGCGACATAGACCAGCGACTTGACCTTGGGGTCGTCGCCGGCTTCGCCGATCACCACGCCGCCCCAACTATGGCCGACCAGGACGACAGGACCGGTCTGCTTGGCCAGCACCGCCCTGGTGGCCGCCACGTCGTCGGCCAGCGAGGTCAGTGGATTGTCGACGGTCGCGACCGTAATGCCCTTCGCGCGCAGGATGCCGGCGACCTTGTCCCAGCTGGCGGCGGTGGCAAACGCCCCGTGGACCAGCACGACGGTGGGCTTGGGCGCTGCGGCCAGGGCGCTGGTAGCGGCAAGGCCGGTCAGGGCGGCAGCGGCGGAAACGATAATTATACGGGAATTTTTCGACATGATAATCTCCATAGGTTGTATCGATAAACGCAAATTGCCTTTTGGAAAATCACTCGTCACGGACGCGGCAGTACGGCCGGATGACGTAAGCTATGCAGACGGGATAAGGACCAGGGACTCACTGGCCGTGCGACCATAACCGAAATACTGTCATCCGGGTATGACATTGCCGCGACACTGCCGGCTGAGCCGGCACGGGCCGCGACACCGCCGGCTCAGCCGGCGCGGGCCGCGACATCATGTCGGCTTTCACCATCCGGCCTTATCGTGCAGTCTTGCGCCGGAGGGCCCAAAGCCATGAAAGTCGTCGCGTCCCCAAATCTGCCCACGGCGTCGTTGCTCAATGCCTACCGCGCCGCCAGCGCCTATACGGACGCCTTTTATCTGGACGTGCCGGGCGCGGTGACGCTCTCCCGCTACATCGCGGCCTTCTACACCACGCCCCTGTTCAAAATGGAGAGGCTGGTGCTGGCGACGCTGGTTGCAAAGCCGTCGAGCGACGCCCAGGCACACGCCCTGGCGGCGGGCGAACGGTCGCGCTTCGCCGCCTGGACGGTCGAGGACCGCGACGACGCTCAGATCGTCATGTGCGACTTCATGCGCAAGACGCGGTCATGGCTGATGGTCGAGCCCCTGCCCCAGGGCGGAACGCGGCTGTGGTTCGGCAGCGCCATCGTGCCCCAGCGCATCTCGCCGGACGGCCGGGTGCGGCTGGGCCTCGGCTTCGACGAGTTGATTCCCTTGCACAGGCTCTATTCGCGAGGGTTGCTGGGCGCCGCCGGACGGCGGGTGTAGCGCCGCTCAGGTGCGATGAATGCGCGCGATGTAGTTGTCGTCCACGATCCAGACGCCGTTGACCACCGGCTCGCGGTCTCCAACCGTCTCAACGACGACATAAGCCCCGGTGCGGGTGTCCCGATAGGCAAATGTGCACGTCCCCAGATGCTCTTCCGAGCATTCGACGACCTCCGGGTACTGTTTGCAGAAGCCGTCGTCGCAGATGATCGAAGGCCTGGCGTGTTCCTGCGCGAGCGGTTGCAGGCCACTTTTCACCAGGGTCGCCCGCGCGTTTTCGTAGGGCCTTCCCGCCACCAGCGACGCCTGGCCCCACTCCGGACGGCCGTCGTCGATAATAACGACATCGCCATGGCTGGTCATGCACCCCGACAGGGCGCCGGCCAGAACCGGGATAAGAATGATCGATACCAGCGCCTTCATTGTACGGCCCTCCCTGAAAGAAGCCTAATCCCCCCGCTGGCCTCCCGCAAGACTTCGGCGACAGGGTGCCCTCGCTTATCGATTCCTGATTTTATCGGCATGCTTACCCGGCGCGTCTTTCTCGCCACCCGCTTACTCGATAGCGTGGCGCACTTCGCGCCGAGAGGAAACGCGATGAAAATCATTCACTCCCTGATCCTGGCCGCTGCTGCCATGGGTCTGGCCGCGACGGCCGCCGACGCGCAGATGACCGGCAACAACGGACCGAACGGACGCAACACCATGGCGCCGGCTGGCCATTCGACCACCTACGCCCATGCCGCCCATCGGGCACGCCATCATGCGCGCCGGCATTATTACCGCCATCATCACTGGCGCCGCCACCACCGCCACTAAAGCGCAATCCAAAAAGTGCGACGCACTTTTTGAACACATTGCGCGACAAAACAAAGACCTGGAGCATGGATTTGAGCGAAGCTAAAGTCATCATGCTCCAGGCTTAAAGGTCCGCCCGGCGCATCGATGCCGGACGGACCGCCCATGTCAGACCCAAATTTTTCTTATAGCTGAACCCAAATTTCATCGTTTGCCTGACTGACCTTCCGGGGCTATCCCTTGGGCGACAGGAGCACATCATGAAATTAACTATTGCATTCAGCGCCATGGCCCTGGCGCTGACAACGAACGCCCATGCCCAGGACAATCCCGACTGGACGACGCCCACCGCGCCGTTTCGCGTCGCCGGCAATGTCTACTATGTCGGCACCAAGGGCATAGGCGCCTATCTGGTCGTCGCCGGCAAGCAGGCCATCCTGCTCGATGGCGGGCCTGAGGCTGCGGCGCCGATGATCGAAAACAACATCACCGCGCTGGGGTTCAAACTGCGCGACGTGAAGATCATCCTCAACAGCCACGCCCATTCCGACCACGCCGGCGGGATTGCGCGTATCAAGCGGGATACCGGCGCGGCCTTCTATGCTTCGCCGGGCGACCGCTGGGCGCTGGAGCACGGCACGCACGACGGCCAGACCACCTATCCGCGCGGCCATTTCCCGGCGGTTCATGTCGACCGCGTGCTGAAGGACGGGGAAGGCGTGGCGCTGGGCGGCGTGCGCATGAAGGCGACCTTCACGCCCGGCCATACGCGCGGCTGCACCACCTGGTCGACCGAGGTCATAGAGCCCAACCGCGTACTGACCGTCGTCTTCCCATGCAGCCTGACGGTCGCCGGCAATGTGCTGGTGCACAACACGGCCTATCCCGGCATCGTGCGCGACTATGAGCAGAGCTTCGCCACGGTCGGCGCCATGAAGGCCGATATAGTGCTGCCGGCCCACCCGGAATTCGCCGATGTGCTGGGCCGGGAGGCCAGGGTGAAGGCCGGCCAAACCGGCGCCTTTGTCGATCCGCAACTGCTGGGCCATATCGTCAGCGACGCCCGCGACGATTTCGAAAAGGAACGGGCGAAACAGGCGGGGAAGTAGCCCTCCCCGCCCGTTGCAGGGTGTCGTCAAAGCGATTACAGACCGGTGGGCATTGCGGGGAAAGCATGACCACATCGATCCGTGACGGCGCCCGATGAGCGTCCTCGAAATCCTGGCCAACCTGTTCACGGTCCTGAGCGTCGTCCTGACCGTCTACCTGAAGAAGAGCCTGTATCCCGTCGGCATCGCCGCCACGGTGTTGTTCTTCTTCGTCTTCCGAGACGCGAAGCTCTATGCCAGCGCAGGCTTGCAGGTCTGGTTCACCCTGATCCAGCTTTACGGCTGGTGGTTCTGGCTGCGCGGCGATCGCGGCCGTGAGCCGCCGATCAGTGACTGGCCGTGGCGGATCGTAGCGCTGCTGGGAGTCGTCGCGGCCCTGTTCACCGCCGTGGTGTCGTTTGGCCTTTATCGTTTTACCGACGCCCGGACACCGGTCGGCGATACCGCCATCCTGGCGCTCAGCGTGCTGGCGCAGGTCCTGCTCGACCGCAAGCAGATGAAGAACTGGATTGTCTGGGCCGTGGCCGACGCCGCGTCGATCGCGGTCTATGCCAACCAGCACCTGTGGCTGACCACCGGTGTCTATACTGTGCTGCTGGCCAACGCCGCCTACGGCTGGCTGCACTGGCGCAAGGTCCTGCGCCTGCAGGCCGCGTCATGACGCGCCCGCAGACCGGCTTCATCCTGGGCAAGTTCATGCCGCCGCACAACGGCCACGTCTATCTGTGCGAATTCGCCCGCGCCAGTTGCCGCCGTTTGACCATTCTGGTCTGTTCCCTCGACGGCGATCCCATCCCGGGAAAACAGCGCTTCGCCTGGATGCGGTCCCTGTTTCCCGATTGCGACGTGCAGTGGTGCCACGAGCCCCTGCCGCAGGAACCGGCAGCCCATCCCGACTTCTGGCCGATCTGGCGCGATGTCGTCCGCCGCTATGCCGGGCAGCCCGACGTCGTCTTCGCGTCCGAGCCTTATGGGGTCCGACTGGCGCAAGAGACCGGCGCGCGGTTCGTCCCCGTCGATCCCGGCCGGCAGGCCGTGCCCGTATCCGCGACGATGATCCGGACCGATCCCTTCCGCCACTGGCCGCACATCCCCGCGCCGGTCAGGCCCTGGTTTGTCCGCCGCGTCTGCCTGTTCGGACCGGAATCGACCGGAAAGTCGTCGCTGGCTGTACGGCTGGCGGTGCATTTCGATACGGTCTTCGTGCCGGAATACGCCCGCACCTATACCGGCGTCTTCGGCGTGCGCGTCGACGCAACCGACCTGGAGCGCATAGCCCAGGGGCAGGCCGCCAGTGTCGCCGCCGCGAAACCCCAGGCTAGCCGTATTCTGGTCGAAGACACCGACACGGTGCTGACCGCCGTGTGGTCGGACATGCTGTTGGGCAGCCGCACGCCTGGGCTCGGCACCGTGGCCGAACCCGCCGACCTTTATCTGCTGTGCGATATCGACCTGCCATGGGAAGACGATGGCACGCGCTATTTTGCCGATATCGCCGACCGCCGCCGTTTCATGGATGCCTGTCGGGCCGAGCTGGAGCGGCGCGGATTGCGTTATGTCGTCATTCACGGCATGGGGGAGGCCCGCGAACAGGCCGCCATCGACGCGATCCGCACGGCCTTTCCGGGCTTGGACTAAAAAGGGGGATTTCATGCTGACAGCACTCGCCATCGGCCTGGCCGTAAGCGCGGCCGTACCGGACGACACGGTCGTCGTCACAACACGCAAACACCCGGAAAGCCTGCTGGCCGTGCCGCAAAGCGTTACTGTGTTCTCGCACCGGACGATCGATGACCTCGGCATCCGCGCATTCAGCGATTTCGCCACGCAGACGCCCAACCTGTCCTTCGCCTACGGCAACGGCGCGACCGCCGTCGGCGACGCCCGGACCCTGGCCATACGCGGCGTGTCGGGCGCCGGCACCACCGCCGTCTATATCGACCAGACGCCCGTACCGGGGTCGATCGATCCGCGCCTGCTGGATATCGACCACATCGAGGTGCTCAAGGGGCCACAGGGCACACTCTACGGCGAAGGCTCGCTGGGCGGCAGCGTCAAGGTGATCAGCACCGCCCCGTTCCTGATGCGGCCCTCGCTCGATCTCGCCGCCGAAGCCGGCGCGACGTCGGGCGGTGGCAGCCCTGACGCCGGCCTGTCGTTCACCGATAACCTGGTGTGGGTTCCCGGCACGCTGGCGACGCGCCTGGTCGTCTTCGGCGCCCACGATGCGGGGTTCCTTAAGCGGACGGTCGACGGGCACCGCATCGGCGACCAGGGCGCGCAGTCGGCCTTCGGTCTTTCCGCCACAACGCTCTATCACGCCAACGACCGGCTGGACCTGACCTTCCGCGTGATGGCGCAGCGCCAGGACGACTACGGCTTCCCGGCGGCCTTCGCGCCCCTGCCCGCCTTCCGGCCGCTGGCGCAATTGCCGCGCGCCTTCGACATCCAGCCCAAGGCGTCCGACCGCTGGTTCATGCCGTCCTTCGATCTGGCGTATCGCGGCGACGGCTGGGCGCTGTCGTCGTCGACCAGCTATTTCGAGCGCACGATCCACGAAGTAGAGGACTCGTCCACCGGCACTGCGCAGTTTCTGGCCGCCATCGGTACACCGCTGAACGATCAGCCCTATGTGTGGACCAGCCGGCGCACGCGCAGCCAAATTTCGCACGAAACGCGCCTGACCTTCGGCGCGGCGGCGGGCCTGAACGGCATCGCCGGCGTCTTTTATTCGCGCGGCCACGACGACTTCGTCATCCCGCCGGTCAGCGCTACGGGCCTGGCCGGCGCGGATTACTGGCCGGACGACCTGATTTGGCTGTCGGACATCCGCGACACGCAAAGCAACGCCGCCCTGTTCGGCGAGCTCTATTATCCCGTGGGCCGCTTCACCGTGACCCTGGGCGCGCGGCAATACTGGCTGACCCAGACCTATCACCTGCTGGCCGATGGCTATCTCGACGGGGGGCTGAGCGACGGCGTACCAGGCCGAAACACGGAACGCGGCGTCAGCCCCAAGGCCGCCCTGTCGTATCAGCCATCGGACGCCACGCAGATCTATGTTTCGGCCGCCAAGGGCTTCCGCGCCGGCGGCTCGGGCCAGGCGGTGATCCCGCAGTGCGACGCCTCCCTGTCGCAGTTGGGGCTGAGCGCGGACCAGGCCGAACGCTACGGCGCCGACACCGTATGGAGCTATGAGGCCGGAGCCAAGCATCAGTTGTCCGATCCGAACCTGCTGGTGACGGGGGCGATCTACCACCTCGATTGGCGCGACATCCAGCAAAGCGTCTTCCTGCCCAGTTGCGCCTTCATCATCACCGCCAATGCCGGCGCGGCCGCCGCCAATGGCGCGGAATTCGAACTGGCTGGCCGGCTGGGCGATCGGCTGAACGTTCGGCTGGGCATGGGCTACGAAGACGCCCGCATCACCCGTGCCGGCGTGTCGGGCCAGGCTGCCGGGGCGCGCGTCTATCAGATCCCGCGCTGGACAGCGACGGCGTCCGGCACCTACCGCTGGCCGGTCGGCGGCGGAGCGGCGGCCTTTGTCACCGGCGACCTGGCCTATACGGGCGACAGCGTGTCGGGCAATGGCGGCGGCAGCAGCGACCTGGTGCGGCCAGCCTATGCCATCGTCAATGCCCGGTTCGGTGTGCGCTGGCGTGTAAGCGAACTGTCGCTCGACATCCGCAACCTGACCGATGCGCGCGTCAATCTGGGCGACATCGGCTATCTCGGCTATGCGCAGTATGAGGCCGCGGACCCGGCGGTCCGCCGGCCCCAGGTGGTGACGCTGCCGCCGCTGTCGGCTGTACTGCGCTTCCGCCGCAGCTACTGAGCCGGGCCGCGCGGCATATCCGGGCGCCCATCGGCTGGAGGGACCGGGTAGGACTGGCTGCCGTCATTGACCTCGAGCCGCACATAGTCCCAGACCACACCGGTCGTCACGTCGCCCGCCGGCACGGTGAAGGTCATGGTATTGTCGCCCGATTTCAGCAGCCCGGCGTCGAAGGTCTGCGTATACTGGTACCACACGCCCTTGTCGGTATTGTAGCGCAGGGCGTTGGTCTGCACCGGGTGCAGCGCGCCGACCGCCTGGCCGTTGACCCCGATCGCCAGGCCCGGCGTATTGGGCGCCAGCCCGTCCGCTCCGGCCAGGGCGATGCGCAGCACCGCCGTGCCGGACTGCACTTTCGGCATTTTAAATTTCACCGTCCAGGTCGTGGCACGGCCCTGCCCCCAGTCGCGCCACATGTCCTTCTGGCCGTCCGGCAGGTTGACCCAGCCGAAACGCTGGTTCAGCGGGTCTTTCGCCGCCGGGTTCTTCCAGGCGTCGGTCGTCGAATGCGGCACCTCTTCGAAGAACCAGTCCTTGCGGTAATCGCTCTTGCCGATCGTATAGGTGACGTCCTTGGGGAACAGGTCGCCATAGCGCAGCGGCCAGCCCCACAGCCAGTATTCGTCGCCCTTGTAGAACTCGTCGCCATTGCGGTTGGCGACGCCGATCTCCCACACCTGGCGGCCATAGCGCACCGGCTGCCAGTCGAGCTTGCCCAGGTCGATATCCTTGCCGGCCTCGACCGTAATGTCGGCGCGGGCATATTCGCCCAGCACGCCGTCAGCGAAGGCATGCAGCGTATAGTGGCCCGGACGGACATTGTGGATGCTGAAATGGCCGTCGTCGCTGCCGTCGGCCCAGAACTGGTAGTAGTTGCCGTCGTGCGGCCAGGTCACCGTCGTGCCGGTGCCATAGCGCGTCTGATAGCCGCCGGCATTGCTCTGGTAATCGGGGTGGGAGAGGCCGACCGTCAGGTGCGGCAGCGCCCTGGTCGCGGCCTGCGCGTCGTCCAGAACCAACTGGCCGCTGACCGTGGCGCGGTCCGCCTTAAGCGGATAATCCATGCCCTTGACCCAGGCATAGGGCCAGGCGGCCTTGACCGCCTTCGACTTTTCGACCGCGTCGTTCCACAGGGCCAGGGCGTTGTCGCGCCAGGCCTTCGGCACCGCCGGATCGCCGCTGCCATAGCTCGCCTGGAAGGTATCGAGATCCTTGGGCGACGCATCCTCGGCGCTGTCGAGTGCGTTCATATAGACGAAGATCGGGCCGACGACGTGCTTCCAGTCCTCGCCTTGCGGGATGTGGTTGCCCGCCCCGCCGGCATAGTGGCCGCTGGTCCAGTAGTCGAGCAGCGTGCCGCTCATATGGTCGATCAGGTCCAGCTTTTCGGCGCCGCCGCCGATATATTCGTTGGACGGATTGATGAAATAGACGCCGACATGGTCTTTCGTGCTGGACCAGCCCCAGGCCTTCAGCTTGTACATGATGGCGTTGTAGCTGTACTTGTGCTCGACCGAATTCTTGTACAGGCCCGAGGTCAGGATGCGCTGTTCCTTGGCGTGGATGACCACGCCCTTTTGCAGGTCGTCGTCGCTGGTCATCAGCATGTTGCGGTCGTCGTCGACGCTCAGCCAGTCGAAGCTCTTGTTCATCGACTCGAGGATGAAGCGGTTCTCGCCGAAGCCCGCGGCCGGGTACGACGCCGGATGGCTGTATTCGGCATAGGTGTAGAAGCCGCTGGTGCCGCGCTCCAGCGTATAGCGGACTTCGATGTCCATGCCGCCGTTCTTCAGCTTGCCGGGCCCCTGCGTGCCGTCATTGGCGGTTTCGGGGCCGCCGCCCGGGTTTATGCCCTTGATCGAAACTTCGGCGCGCTCGCCGCCGTTCGTCGCGGGATCGATGGTGATGGTCGCCGTCACCTGCCCGCCCGGCGTCGCTTCCCAGAACTCGTTGCGGTTCGGCACGATGTCGACACCGTGATAGGAAAGGCTCGACAGGCCGATCGTGCCGTTCTTCTTCAGCACGGTCATCCTGACGATGCCGTTGTCGAGCGTCCAGCTGTCGCCATTATCGACCAGGGTCACCGGCGCGTTTACGGTAACCGGCGCGACGTGCGGGGCGGCCGCGTGCGCCAGCGAAGTCGACAACGCCGTGCCGAGACCGAGGCAGAGGGCAAGACGGACGGCTTTGTGCATGGCGGACCTTTCAGGCGTTTCGCGGAGGGCGAGCAAAATCTATCAGTTTTGATCGATTTTGCTCAATAGCCTTTTTACGCGCTTCGCACCCAAACCCGTCGCCTAGGCTACCTCGCGCGCTACCATATTGTGCCGCTTCAGGTATTCGCCGTGGCTGGGCATGACGTCGGCCAGGCTTTGCAGGTGGGTCTTCATGCGCGAGAAGCCGGCGCGGATGGGGGCGATGTCCTGCATCTCGATCAGCGGGTCGTAGGACTGCGGCTCTATCCCCTGCCCCATCATCACCGCCATCCATGAGGTCGGGGTGAACATCTCCTCGGCCGCGTTGGCGAAGGCGCCGCGCTCGCGGAAGACGGCGATCTTGTGCGCCAGCGTATCGGGAATGGCCATGTCGCGCGTATAGCGCCACAGCGGCGTGTCGTCGCGCGCGGTGGCATGATAATGCAGGATGATGAAGTCGCGGATGCGCTCATAGTCCAGGTGCTGGCGCCGGTTGTAAGCCTCGATATTGGCCGGATCGAAGGCGCGGTCGGGCCAGTGCAGCAAGAGCTTGTTGATGCCCGACTGGATCAGATGGATGCTGGTCGATTCCAGCGGCTCGATAAAGCCCGACGCCAGGCCCATGGCCACGACATTGCGGTTCCAGAACGCCTTGCGCCGCCCGGTGACGAAGCGCAGGCGGTTGGGTTCGGCCAGAACCTTGCCTTGAAGGTTGGCGCGCAGGGTCGCCTCGGCGGCGTCATCCGCCTTGAACTGGCTGGAATAGACATAGCCGTTGCCGACGCGGTGCTGCAGCGGAATCGTCCACTGCCAGCCGGCTTCGCGCGCGGTCGACAGCGTATAGGGGGCGATGACCGGCTCGCCGTTGGCGTCCCGCTGGCCATGTTCGCACGGCATGGCGATGGCGCGGTCGCACGGCAGCCAGCGCGTCCAGTTTTCATAGCCCGTCTCCAAAGCCTGCTCGATCAGCAGCCCCCGGAAACCCGAACAGTCGATGAACAGGTCGCCGCCCAGGGTCCGCCCGTCCTTCAGCGTCAGGGTGGTGACGAAGCCGCTTTCGGGATCGAGCGCGACGTCGCCGACCTGGCCCTCGATACGCGTGACCCCGCGTTTTTCACTGTAACGGCGCAGATAACGGGCATAGAGGCCGGCGTCGAAATGGTAGGCCGATCCCAGGGTCGACAGGGCGCTGTGCGGGTCGTCGCCTTGCGTGCCCATGCGGCCCGACATGGCCGCCAGGGTGCACAGGGAATAATCGGAAATGGGCCCCACCTCGCCCAGGGCCTTCATGCGCAGCCAGTATTGCAGGAAGTGCCCCAGCTCAGGCCGCAATCCATAAACACCGAACGGATGGAAATAGCGTTCGCCCAGGTTTCCCCAGTCCTGGAAGGCGATGCCCAGCTTGTAGGTGCCGCGCGTTTCTCGCAGGAACTCGGCCTCATCCAGGCCCAGCATGGCGTTGAACAGCCTGATCGGCGGAATGGTCGCCTCGCCCACCCCGACCGTGCCGATCTCCTCGGACTCGACCAGGGTGATGGCGACGCCCGGCAGATTGCGGGCAAGGGCCGCCGCGCACATCCAGCCGGCCGTGCCGCCGCCGACAATGGTGATCTGACGAATGGGATCGGGCCTGCGGACCATCGGATATCTCATAAAAGGAGGCCGGTTCCTCGCAAAAGGAACCGGCCCAGTCTGTTGCACTGGCCAGTCTTTTACAACTGGGATGCGTCCGGCAAGAGGTCATAGCCGGACACACCTTCGATACACTTTCGGCAAACAGGGATGTTTAGCTACCGAAGTTGTAGCGAATGCCGACCATGACCCGCTGGTCGCCCGTCTGGTAACGGAACGGCAGGTCAGGGAACTGCAGGTAGGCGCTGGAGGCCTGCTTGGTCAGGTTGATGCCTTCCAGCGACAGCTTGAGGCTGGGGCTCAGATTGTAGCTGATCGAGCCGTCGAGCTGGCCATAGGCGCGCGTCCAGATGCCGAGCGAGTGCGTGTCGGCGCCCGAACCGAAGGAGAAGTTGCCGCTATAGCTCTTGTCCTTCCAGGCATACGACAGGCGGCCTTCGAAGCCATGGCCTTCATAATAGGCCTGGACGTTGAAGGCGGTCTTGGACACGCCCGGGACCGGCAGGTTCGACTCGTAGTCGTTCGAGAACGGCGACTTCGAGTCCGAGTAGGTGAAGTTGGCGTTGACGCCCAGGCCGTTGTCCCACGAGGTTTCGTAGATCAGTTCCAGGCCTTTGATCGACCCGCCGCGGCCGTTGACCGGCGACGAGAACAGACCGGCGGTGGCGCCGGCTTGCGACTGGTCCTTCACCGTGACGGTGTAGGTGTTCTGGGTGATGAACGAGTCGACGCTCTTGTAGAAGACGGTCGCCGCGATCAGGCCCTGCTTGCCGAAGTAGTGCTCGTAACCCAGGTCGAACTGGTTGGCGCGATACGGGTCGAGCGTCGGATTGCCGCCCGAGCCGTTGGTGTAGATGAACTTGTTGAAGTTCACGCTGGTCGGGTCGGAGTTGCGGGTGAAGTTGTACGAATTGCCCTGACCCAGCGAGAACAGGTCCTGGGACGAGACGACGCGGGCGCCCGACGCGCGGACCTTGTCGTGCTCGTTGACGTCGAAGACCGCGTTCACGCTCGGCAGGACGTCCGTGTACTCACGCACGGTGTGCGAGGCATCCGGGTTCTTCAGCACGCCGTTCCAGCTGTCCGTACCCCACCACAGCGGCTGGGCCGGCGTGTTGGAGGTGTCGGCCGTCAGCTTGGTGTGGACGACGCGGACGCCGGCATTCAGGTGATAGCCGGACGAATTGTCGCCGGCATCGGCCATAAGGTAGCCGGTGGTCGTCTGGGCGTCGACCTTGAAGCTTTGCAGCGGGTCGGCGAAGTAAGCGAACTTGGTCGACGGATACAGGTTCTGGATCCAGGCGACCGGGTCCTTCATCTGCTGGGCGTCCTGGAAGATCGCCGTGATGCCGTCGCCGGCCGATGCAGTGACCGCACGGTTCGACGCGCTGGCGGCGGTGGCGTACGGCGTCATCATGGCGTCGCCGCTGCCGAAACGGCCGCAACCGGCGCTGGCGATGTCGCAGCGCTTGGGACCGATGGCGCCGTCCTGGAAGTAGCCGTACGGCGTCCAGTCGACGAAGGTCGCACCTGGAGCGGTCGACGGGCCGTAGATCGGGTTGTTATGCGCGTCGAAACCGACGACATACTGGCCCTGCGCCGAAGCCGGCAGTTCTTCCGGATCGCCGCCCGCCGTCTTCTTGCCCGACAGATCGTTGAGGTAACGGCCGTAGGTATAGTCCAGCTTGGCGTCGGCATAGCGGGCGCCGAAGCTAACGACCAGGTCGTGGTTCTGCGCGAAGCCCGGCTTGTACTTGAAATCGGCCGAGGTGGCGAAGTCCTTGGCGACGTTGGTTTCACCGAAGGCCCAGTGCGACTTGAAGAAGACCGCGGCCGGGTTGGTCAGGGCCGACAGGTTGGCCGCCGACGGGGTGAAGACCGGATATTCGCCGTTGGTGTAGGTGAAGGTGGCGGTCGCCGGGGCAGCCGTGTTCAGCACCGTGCCCGACGGGGTGCCGTTACGCACGCCGTACTGGGTGTAGCGTTCGTCGACCTGGCCCGAGTTCGAGGCGTAATCGGTCTTCGAATAGGCAACGCGGAACTTGCCGGTCAGGTTGCCGCCGTTGTCCCAGTTGGCCGCCAGCTGGACGTTGTCGGTCTTGGCTTCGGCGTTCTGGGCGAAGGTGTCGCCTTCCTGCGAATTGGCCGTGACCTGGCCGCTGGCCAGGGTTCCGTCCTGATTGATCGACAGGCCCGTGCTGGAATAGGTCGCGCCCTCGTTGTTGAAGGGGAACTTCATCGAGTATTCGTAGGTGAAGATCTTCAGGTCCGAATGGAACCAGTCGGCCGTCAGGTTCAGGCTGTCTGACACGCGCCAGGACGCACCCAGCGAGTAGCCGGTACGCTCACGCTCCTGGTTGCGGTTGGTGGTGTAGCGGTATTCCGGCGACCAGACATTGACCGGGGTCGTCGTCGTGGCGTGGCCCAGATACGCCCAGGTGCCGCGGTTTTCGCCCTGCAGCAGGTCGCTCTGGTTGAATTCCTTGTCGTAGGTGATGCTGCCCAGGATGGCGAAGTCATGACCGAACTTGTGGCCGAACACGACCGAGGCGTTCGGCTTCCAGTCGGTGCCCGTGCCTTCGTTCATGCGCAGGTTGACGCTGAGCAGGTTGTCGCCCTTGAAGTCGCGCGCATTGCGGGTCTTCAGGTTGACGATACCGCCCAGGCCGCCTTCCAGCAGCGAGGCGTCCGGCGACTTGTAGACATCGACGCTGCCGATCAGGTCGGACGGGATGCCTTCCAGCGACTTCTGGTTCTGGAAGCCGCCCTCACCCAGGCGGAACAGTTCCAGGCCCGACAGGAAGACGTCGCCGTTCAGCGTGGTGACGTTCTGCGACAGGCCGCGGATGCGGACGGTCGTGCCCTGGCCGTTGGTGCGGTCGATCTGGATGCCCGGCAGGCGCTGTAGCGATTCCGAGATGTTCTGGTCCGGGAACTTGCCCATGTCCTCGGCCGCGACCGATTCCATCATCAGGTTCGATTTCTTCTTGGTCGACAGCGCGCTTTGCAGCGAGGCGCGGAAGCCGCGCACGACCACGACGTCGCTGTCAGCCGGCTTGGCGGCGGCAGCGGGCGCTGCGTCCTGCGCGTGGACCGCGGAAGCGGCGCCCAGCGCAAGACCCAGGCTTAAGCAGGAGGCAGCCGTCATCAAGGCTACCCGAGGGTGCAGGAACTTTTGCAATTGTAGTCTCCCCAACTTGGATTTTTGTCTTTCCGGCGCGGCAAACCGCCCAGGTTTTAAAACCATGAGTAGCCATCGCAACGGAGTGCCGGCATTACAATTATGAACGACAACGTTGTCAATGCGACGGTACCGGTAACAAAGGTATGTTACCGGTATCAGCGAGCAATATTTAATTACTCATATATAATATATAATTATCATATTGATTAAATTGACTTTTTACCGTCACCTCGAAATGCCATGTGACAGATATGACATAAATTGCAATTATTTTCAGGCCATTTCCGGCACCTGAACAGCGTTGTCATGTCATAGATTGAAAGCGGTTCCACCTCCGATATTCTTACTCATCTTTACAAAAGCGACGCAATTGAACGCCTGAAAATTGCAGGGATAAGCGCCGGCGCGTCCGGTGTCCGCTGACCAGGCCATTGACAGCACGGCTGAGCGGTTTAAAGCCGTGACGCAACGCTCAACGACATCGCGGAAAAAAGCACCATGACAGTCATCAATCTGACGCCGGAAGAGGTTCAGGCCGCGCTGGAAGGCGGCGACACGCTGCTCATCGACGTGCGCGAACCCGGTGAATTCGACGCCGAGCGCATCGAGGGCGCGATCAACATGCCGCTGTCGAGCTTCGATCCGGCCGCCCTTCCCGTCGGCCAGGGCAAGCGCGTAATCCTCAGCTGCGCCGGCGGCGTGCGCTCGGTCACGGCGCTCAATGCCGCCCAGGGCGCGGGCCTGAGCCTGGAAGAGCACCTGGCCGGTGGGCTGCGCGCGTGGAAAATGGCGGGACTGCCGACGGAGTCCTGACGGCTCGTTCCTTCGCTATACGCGCGCACGTTTTTGGTTGTCCTAACGCTCCGCTTTTTGAGGACGGCGCGCGTGGAAAATGGCAGGTTTACCGACCGAATCGTAAGACTTGGCAGACGCCCTCCCCTGCCGCATGATGCGGCCGACAGGAGGGTATCGCCATGCGTCTGAAAGCCTTGTGCCTCGCGGCCGCCATCGCCATGACCGCGCCCGCGGTTCACGCCGCCGACCTGATCGCCTTCTGGAATACGCCGCAGCACGGCGGCAACAGCTTCAACGGATCGCCGCCCGACCTCGCCTATTTCAAGGCCTTGCGCGCGACCGGCGCCACCTGGGTGCGCCTGACCTTCACCAAGTGGAAGGGCGAAGGCCGCGACTTCCTGATCGGCGACGCCGACCACTATGCCGGCATTCCCGCCTCGGACCTAGCCACCCTGCGCCGCGTGCTCGACGCCGCCGACGCCGCGGGCCTGAAGGTCGTGATCGCGCCGCTGAGCCTGCCCGGCGACCGCTGGAACCAGCAGAACGGCAACAAGCAGGACGAGCGGCTATGGAACGACCGCGTGTACTGGCAGCAGTCGGCGGCCTTCTGGCGCGACCTCGCCACGGCGCTGAAGGACCATCCGGCGGTGGCGGGCTATAACCTGCTCAACGAACCGACGCCGGAAAAGGGCATGGGGCTGGACGAGCACGCGACGCCCGAGGTTCGCCAGGCCTGGTACGCTAAATATAAAGGCACGACGCACGACCTGCCGGGCTTTTACCAGGCCGTCATTGCGGCCATCCGCGAGGTCGATCCCTCGACGCCCGTCATGGTCGACGGCGGCTGGTACGCCAATGCCTGGAGCTTCAGCTACTGGCCGGGGCCGCTCGGCGATTCGAAGGTGCTGTACGCCTTCCATATGTACGAGCCGTACGAGGCGACCAGCGGGCCCAATATCAAACGGAAACCGCAATTGCGCTATCCCGGCGTCACGTCGTGGCTGGGCGGCGAACAGGTCACCTGGGACCGCGCCACGGTTGCCCGCTATCTCGACGGTCCGTTCCAATGGGCAGCGGCGCACGGCGTACCGGAAAACCGCATGGTCGCCGGCGAATTCGGCTGCGTGCGCATGTGGTCCGACTGTGGGACCTATCTGAACGACGTGCTCGACACGCTCAACAGCCACCATTCGCACTGGGCCTTCTACAGCTTCCGCGAGGACGTGTGGGACGCCATGGACTACGAACTGGCGCCCGATGTGACGTCAGGCCAGTTCTACTATGCGACCGAACAAGGACGGGCGGCCGACCTGAAACGTACACCGCATCCGCTGCTCGACATCATCGAAGCGCATATGAAGTAGCGGGCCAAAGACCGTCTTCGGCCCTCCCCGTTTACGGGGAGGGCTATCGCATATGGAATTTGCCGGGTTCGTCTTATTCTTCCTCTCCCCTTTTTAGGGGAGAGGGTAGGGTGAGGGGTAAACCGGCAGCAGATACGCGCGCGGAAGATGCCGGATTTACCCCTCATCCGGCCCTGCGGGCCACCTTCTCCCCTATTCAAGGGGAGAAGGAAAACGCAGCGCATCACCTAGAGCGATGTGCCGGAAAGTGTCAGCGGTTTTGGCTTCGCCTAACTTCGTTTCGGCATAAACATCGCGATAAAACAAAAACTTAGAGCGGAAGGGCAATTCCATTTAAAGTCATTCCGCTCTAGGAATGCCATATGCGATAGCCCTCCCCGTTTACGAGGAGGGCCGAAGTCTTAAATACTCAACTATAACAATGCAGCCTTAATCCAGCGTCGAGCGGTATCTCAGCATCGCCACGCACGTCGCCGCGACGATAAAGATCAGGATCGGCCAGATACTGGGCCAGATGGCGTGCCAGTCCGCGCCCTTCAGCATCACCCCGCGCACGATCCGCAGAAAATGCGTCAGCGGAAAGATCTGCCCGATCATCTGCGCCCAGTCCGGCATGCCGCGGAACGGGAACATGAAGCCCGACAAAAGCATCGACGGCAGGAAGAAGAAAAACGTCATCTGCATGGCCTGCATCTGCGAGCGCGCGATCGTCGAGAAGGTAAAGCCGACCGCCAGGTTGGCCAGGATGAACAACGCGACGCCCAGCGCCAGCAGCCAGGGATCGCCGACGAACGGCACCTCGAAAAGCCACACGGCCGCCGCCAGCACGATGCCTGTCTGGATAAGGCCCACGCCCACATAGGGCACGATCTTGCCGACCATGACCTCCCACGGCCGCGCCGGCATGGCCAGCAGGTTTTCCATATTGCCACGCTCGGTTTCCCGCGTCATCGCGATCGACGTGATCATGATCATCGTCATGGTCAGGATGACGCCCAGCAGCCCCGGTACGATATTGTACTGGGATATGCCTTCGGGATTGTACATGCGGTGGACGACGATATCGAGCGGCGGCGCGGTCTGCTGCAACCCGGCCCATTGCCCTTTCAGGTCATGGCTCAGCGCCGACTGCACGATCTGCGAAATCTGGCCGACGGCGTTGGACGCGGCCGACGGATCGGACGCGTCGGCTTCGATCAGTATCTCCGGCCGGTCGCCGCGCAAAAAGGCCCGCGTAAAGCCCGCCGGCACGGTGATGACAAAGGCCGCGTCGCCGCTTTGCAGCCGTTCGGTCGCCTCGGCCGCGCTCATGACGCGCCCCTTGATGTCGAAATAGCTCGAGGTTTGCAGCCCTTCGGTCAGCGAGCGCACCACGGTGCTGTCGTCTTCCAGGTAGAGCAGCGTCGGCAGATGGCGCGGGTCGGAATTGATGGCGAAACCGAACAGGGTCAGTTGGATGACCGGCACCATGATCATCATGCCGAAGGTCAGCCGGTCGCGCCGCATCTGGATGAATTCCTTGAGCAGGATGGCCGCTATTCTGCGCAACGCTTCGAACATCACTGCCCTCCCCCGGACTTGCCCATCAGGTGGATGAAGACGTCCTCAAGGTTCGGCCGTTCCTGGCGCCATTTGACGCCGGGCGCCTGGCCTTCACCGGCGATCAGCGCCTTGAGCGCCGGCAGGTCCGAACCGCTGACATGCAGGGCATTGCCGAAATAGGCGACGTGTTCGGCGCCGGGCTTGCCGCGCAGGCGTTCCATCAGGTCGCGGACGCCGGCCCCTTCGGCGATAAAGGTGAAAAGGCCGCTCTGGTCGATAATGTCCTCGACGCGGCCCTGCGTCATCAGCTTGCCATAGGCGATATAGACGATCTGGTCGCAGCGCTCGGCCTCGTCCATGTAGTGCGTCGAGACCAGCACGGTCAGGCCCTTGGCTGACAAGCGATGGATCTGGTCCCAGAAGTCGCGGCGCGCCTGCGGATCGACCCCGGCGGTCGGCTCGTCCAGCAGCAGCATCTTCGGATCGTGCAGCGTACACGCCGCCAGGGCCAGGCGCTGCTTCCAGCCGCCGGACAGCGTCCCGGCCAGTTGTTTCTGCCGCGAGGTCAGGCCCAGGTCTTCCAGCGTCCTGTCGACCACCGCCTTGCGGTTCTTGATGCCGTAGAGATTGGCGACGAATTCGAGGTTTTCGCGGATGGTCAGGTCCTCCCAGTAGGAGAACTTCTGCGTCATATAGCCGACATTGCGCTTGATCTGGCGGCTCTGGCGCTGGATGTCGTAGCCGAGGCAGGTGCCCTGGCCCTCGTCGGCGCGCAGCAATCCACACAGCATGCGGATCGTCGTCGTCTTGCCCGAGCCGTTGGGCCCCAGGAAGCCCCAGACCTGCCCGGGCGGCATGGTGATGTCGACATGGTCGACGGCGATGCGGTCGCCGAAGCGCTTGGTCAGCCCACGAACATCAATGGCGGTTTCTTGTGCTTGCGGCATTTAAGAAACCCCACCACCACATCTCGCTCGTTTGCTGACGCAAATCTCGCTCGTGCGGTCCCCCTCCCCATCGCTACGCGACGGGGAGATGTAAGAAAGCGCGATATCTTGCACCTCCCCGTTTCCGAAGGAAATGGGGAGGGGGACCGCACGACTGAGTTTGTCGCATAGCGACAACGAAGGCGGTGTGGTGGTGGGGTTTCTTGCTTCCGACATTCGCCCGTTCCCCATCACAAGCTCACATCGACCGGCTGGCCGGCGTGGATCGCTTCGGGCCTGGCCGGTGTCGCCTCGACCAGGAACATCAGCTTCTGCCGTTCCTTGACGCTGTAGATGACAGGCGGCGTGAATTCCGAAACCGTGGAGATAAAGCGCACCTTCGCCGTCAGCCCTGCCGCACAGCCGTCGCAGCGGACATGGACGAGCTTCCCTAGCGAAAATTTCGACAGATCGGCTTGCGGCACGTAGAAGCGCACGAATTCACGGTCCTTCGGCAGGATGGTAACGACGGCCGCGCCCTGCGGCACGAACTCACCCGGTTCGCGCAGGCGCTCCTCGACGCGGCCTTCGATGCGCGCCCGCACGTCACGGTCGCCGACCGTCCAGGCCGCCGACGCCGCATCGGCGCGCGACGCTTCCGCCTGGGCCAGGGCCGCCTTCTGCTGGTCGGTCCTCGCCGCCAGTTGCTTGTCGGAAATCTGCTTGTCGATATTGGCCAGGGACGCCTCGGCCTGGCGCGTCGTGGCGCGCAAAGTGTCCATCTGCGCCGCCGACACAAACCCCTTGGGTTCAAGCTGCGCGTATCGCGCCTCGTTCGAGCGCGCCAGGTCAAGCTGGGCCTGGGCCTGACGCCTTTGCTCGACCAGCGGCGCGATATCCGCCTGACGCGCGCCCTTCTGCAGGTCCTCGGCATTGGCGTTGGCCGCCACCGCCCGCTGTTCGGCGCCTTCCAGCGCATGTCCGGCCTGTGTGGCATCGAGGCTGAACAGGGGCTGGCCGTCGTGCACGGCATCGCCGCGATCGACCGAAACGGCGCTCAACCAGCCGGCCTGCGGCGCGGCGATCGCCACGGCCTGCGCCTCGACATAGCCGCTATAGCCGGTGTCGGTCTTCTGCGTACACCCGGCCAATGCCAACGCGGCCAGCGCCGGCAGCGCCATCCGCGAAATCAGGACCTTAGGCATTTTCAACCTCCCCTTTGTAACCCAGCCCGCGCAGGAAGACATCGACGTGCGCCTGGAGATAAGGCCCCGGCGGAAAGGGCTCGTCCTCGACAGGCGCGAAGACGAACGACCACATCATGGCCTTCAACATCGGCGCGATGAACAGGTGCGCAGTCATTTCACAATTTACGGAATCGATTTCGCCGCGCGCCGCCGCCTTGGCGAACAGCTGGCTGAGCGCCTCCAGCATCCGGCCCACGACCTCACGGCGATAGAAGGCGGCGAGGCCGGGAAAGCGCCCGGCTTCCGCGATCAAAAGCTTCGGATAAACCGGAAGCTTTCCGGCGGCGATAGCCGCCGCGGCCATGTCCACTATGCGCAGCAACGCCGGCCGGACCGGCCCGTCATAGCCCTTGAGGAACAGTTCGGCCAGCGCCACGCGCGGGGCGATATCGCGGCGGACCAGGGCTTCGAACAGCGCCTGCTTGGTCGGGTAATAGAGATAGACCGTCCCCTTGCTGACGCGGGCGTGGCGCGCCACGTCTTCCATGCGCGCGCCTTCAAAGCCATGTTCGGCGAACTCGGAAAGGGCCGCATCCAGGATATCGGCCTGACGCACCTCGGGCGTCGCCCGTTTCGCGCGCTTGCGTCCGCCTGTCGCCTCACCGTCCATGACCGACCTTTTTAGTACTGACCGGTCAGTACTATATATGACGGCCGGTAAGGCGGCAATGATGAAACGGCTTTATATCTTTACGAACCAGCGCTTGATGTAGAGCGGCCACAGCATCAGGCCGAGGCCCAGCAACAGCAGCGCCGAATAGGTTACCGACGCGATGCGGCCATCGGCAATGGCGCCGGCCAGCCAGGCCGACAGGCTGTCGTGCGGGCTCTTGCCGGCGGCCAGCGGCAATTGCATGACCACGTCGATAAGGCTGATACCGACGAAGGCCAGGGTCGCATTGGCCCCGAAAACGCGGATGGGATAGGCCCACGACCGCGCCTTGAGGACGTCCGCGACCAGGGCCAGCAGGGTGAAGATCATCAGCGACACGCCCGCCGACACCATGGTGAAGGACGGCGTCCAGATCTTCTTGACGATCGGCAGTTGCGCATCGAGCGCGGCGCCGCCGACAAACAGGACGACGCCCAGCATGAACAGGCCGACCAATGCGTTTCTAATGCCGTCGCGGCGGATATAGAGGGCCGCCATGACGCCGATCAATACGTTGCCGAGCGCGCCGATCGTCGACACGAGGCCTTCGGGATCATAGGTGACGGCGCCGTTATACGTCCCGTACTGCCACATATAGGTGGTCGTGAAGACGGCGCGGTCGACTACCGCCGGCAGGGCGTTCAACGGGTCGAAGCACGTGTTGGGACATCCCGGCGTCGCCCACAGCATCAGCATGGCGGCATAGGCGGCCAATACAATCACCGCCGTGACGGCCACCGGCCAGATCTTCATGGAGAAGTCGCTGTCGCTCTTGCGGCCGACAGCCAGGCAGAAGACACCCGCCAGCCCGTAGCACAGGCCGATGCGCTGCAGGATGCCGGGCAGGCGCAGGTGACCCCAGATGGCCGCCGGAATGGCGTTGAGCACGACACCGAGTGCGATCAGCGCCCCTGCCCGCCACAGGATGTGCAGGCTCAGCCCCGTGCGGGTCGAGCGCGCCGCGCGGCTCGACAGCGAAAGCGGAATGGCCGCGCCGGCGCAGAACAGAAAGCCCGGAAAGATCATGTCGGCCAGGGCCAGGCCGTGCCAGTCGGCGTGCTTCAGCACGGCGAAGCGCGTAGTCCAGTCGCCAGCATAGGCGACCAGGATCATGCCCATGACGCACAGGCCGCGCAGGATATCGAGGGCGTCGATGCGCCGGGAGACAGGCGCCGCGGCGGATTTCACGGCGGGCTTGTCGGGCCTTTTGAAGGCGATGATTTCGGCGGACATGGACGCTTTCGTTTCCCTGCACTTTTATACCGCGCATATTACGAGGTGCCGCCCGAAAGTCCACGCGGAACGGACACACATTTTCTTGTGTCAGGTAAGCCTTACATTTTTTCCGAATGTCAGGTTGACATTACATCCGGCCTTATGTAAGGTAGACATTACATCAAGGGAACACAGCCATGTCGAAACTGTCCGCCAACACGCAATATCTGATCGGCATGGGCGGCGCCATGACGGCCTATGCGGCCCTGCTCGTCGCCTCGATCCTGATCCTGCAATCGCACCCGGGCCTGGCCGGCCCCGCCCTGTGGGCCGTGGCCGTCATGCCCGCCCTGCCGATCGGCGGCTCGATCTGGGTCTTCCTGCGCTATATCGACCAGGTCGACGAATATGTGCGCGCCGTGACGCTGAAACGCTTCATCGTCGCCACCGGCCTGACCTTGTTCGCCTGCACCGCGTGGGGCTTCCTGGAAGAAAACGCCGGGGCGCATCATTTCTCGCTCTACCTGGTCTATCCGGTATTCTGGGCGCTGTACGGCGGCGCGTCGGCCCTCTACAGGAGCGCCGCATGAAACAGTGCCTTCGTGAACTACGGACCCTGGCGGGCCTGACCCAGGCCGATCTTGCCGCCCGCCTCGGTGTCTCCCGCCAGGCCGTCATCGCGCTCGAGACCGACAAGCACGTCCCGTCGCTCGAACTGGCCTACAAGATCTCAGGCGTCTTCGACAAACCCGTCGAGGCGATCTTCGAAAACCCGTACCGGCCGAACGCCTAGCCCTTACCACACAAGGAAATCCCCATGCCGGACCGCAGCCCCGTGGCGCGCTCACGCCCGCCCCTTGCCCGGATCCACCACAAGGTACAGATTGCGACCTACGCGGTCGCCGGCCTCCCCATCGTCCTGGCCGTCCTGTCTCCCGATTTCGCCCGGACCATCGTCCACGCCCTTATCGCGCTCATTCTGAACTGAGGAGGTTCCCGTGTCCCAAGCCCCAGACTCCCGCCGCAAAGGCATCTTCAAGAATCCCATGGCGCTTCTGGCCGTCATCGTCGGCATCATCACCGCCCTCTATGTCAGCAGCCACGCCCACGCGGACACAGTCCGCTTCCCCGACGCGCAGAATGCCCGTTTCAGCGTCACGGTCACGGGCACGGGGCCCGACATCATCCTGATTCCCGGCCTGGCCTCTTCGTCGGCCGTCTGGGACGGGACGGTGGCGAAGCTCAAGGACCACTACCGCCTGCACGTGCTGAACCTGTCAGGCTTTGCCGGCGAACCGGCGGGCGCCAACGCCCAGGGCGACATCCTGCCGGCCGAGGTCGAGGCCATCCACGCCTATATCGCCGCCAACCACCTGAAATCGCCGGTCGTGGTCGGCCACAGCCTGGGCGGCCTGCTCAGCCTGATGCTGGCAAAGGCCCATCCCGACGACGCCCGCAAGATCGTTATCGCGGACGCCCTGCCCTTCGTCGGCGTGCTGTTCAGCCCCACGGCCACGGTCGATGCCGTGAAACCCCAGGCCGCCGCCATGCGCGACGGCATGCAGGCCATGCCCGCCGACGCCTTCAAGGGACAGCAGACGGCCATGACGCAACGCTTCGTCAGTTCGGAGGCCGACCGCGCCAGGGTGCTCGACTGGTCGATGACGTCGGACCGCCACGTCATGGCCGAAGCCTTCTATGAGGACATAGTCACCGACCTGCGCGCCGATCTGCCGGCGATAAAGACGCCCGCCGTGCTGATCTATCCGGCGGCGCCCGGTGTGCAGGCTTCGATGTTCGACCAGATGTACAGGGCCGCCTATGCTGCAAAGCCCGCCATCGACTTCGTGCGCATCGACAACAGCCTGCATTTCGAGATGCTGGACCAGCCGGACGCGTTCAACACGGCGCTTGAAGCGGCACTGAAATAAACCCTTTTACATATCGGCGAAATAGGTCGTCAGCCCCGGCAGGCTGGCGACCTTGTCGTATAAGGCGCGCGCCGTGGCATTGTGGTCGTGCGTCACCCAGTAGACGCGCTCGCAATGGCGGCTTTTCGCGTGGTCGACGGTCGCCTCGATCAGCTTGCGCCCGGCGCCCTTGCCGCGCACGCTTTCCGCCACGAACAGGTCTTCCAGATAGACATAACCGTTGCGCGCCCAGGTCGACCGGTGTTCGACCAGCGCTGCAAACCCCACGATGTCATCGCCGTCGCGCGCCACCAGCAGCACCATGGGTTCATGCGGATCGAGGAACCGGCCGAAGGTCAGGTCGCTGATCTCGTCCGGCAACGGCTGATTATAAAAGTCGAGATAGGCCTGCCACAGGCTCCACCAACCCGCCTTGTCCCTGGCCGTCGCATAACCGATGTCCATCCGCACCTCCGTTGCTCTCGGCTCTACAGGGATTCCGCCCGGCAGCGGGCGAAAAAACCGCGACGGTGATCCGGAACGGCCGCCGCGGCGTATTGCGAGTGCTCGGCCTGGCCGGATATCTGTCTCCCGGCCGGCCTTTCGCCGGTGCGCTCCGTCCAGCGCACCGGCGCTTTTTTATCAGAAGCGGGTGCGCAGACCGACGACGACCGCGCTGGTGTCGAGTTCGGCATGGCTGCCGTTACCGTTGACCTCGATATCGAAGTTGCCGAGGCGTTCAAAGCGCGCTTCGCCGAACAGGTCCACAGTCTTGGACACGGCGACATTGACGCCGCCGAAGACCTGGACGCCCGGGCTTTGCAGATCGCCCTTCAGCGCCACGCCGTCATCGACCCACACGTGCGTCCCGCCGAAGCCGGCGCCGGCATAGGGCTTCACCGGGCCCTTGACCGGGAAGTCGTAGACGCCGTCCAGCCAGAACGAAGCCGTTTTCAGGCTGCCCGACGTGGTGTTGGTGTGGTTCACGGCGCCCGAATAGACGGAACGGTCGATATCCTGGTGGCTGAACGACACGGCGATGTCCCAGTGCCAGTTGCCTTGCGGCTTGCTGCTCCAGGCGCCGCCGAACTGCGTGCCGGCCTTGTAGGCCGTGTGGATCGCGGTCGAGTTCGAACCGTAGTCCAGGTCGATCTTGTTCAGCGCGCCGGCCGAAAACGACCAGGTGTTGTCCGCGGCGCTGGCAGAACCGGCAGCCGCGAGCAGGCACGCCACAGCCGTGGCGGCGATTAAAGTTTTCATGATGTCCCCCCAAAAGCAGACAGAAATTACCGCCGGTACTGGCGGCCCTGTCCGCCTAGCACGGGCCGTCCGGCATCACCAGACGAGTCGCCGGGATCGTGTCGCCACAGACACAAATTCGGGAAAACGGTGGGAAAATTGTCACGCGTGGATGAAGACACCGCGCTGGCCGCTCTGATAGAGCTGGCGGCCTGTGATCGCCGTGGCAACGATGATACCGCCGAGCGCCACCGTGGCCATGGTCATTTCGTGGTCGCGGTAGATATTGGCCATCATCACCCAGAACAGCGCCCAGATCAGCGCCACGCTGTAGAGCAGACTGCGGGTGATGTAGGTCAGCACCGCGCCCACACTGATCAGGGCCAGGAGGAAGATCACGGAGACATTGACCTCCATTGGATTGACCGCGGTATTGTGCGCCGCCACCAGGGACGAGGTGATGTTGACGCACAAGGCCGCCGTCAGCCAGCCCGTGGTCAGCGCCACCGGTCCGACGACGAAGATTTCGTCCTTCTTCGACAGATGCAGGTCACGGACCTGCAGGAGACTGGTGATCCCGAGTCCCATGGCCGCCGCGACGATGATGACGCTGACGGCGTCGAGGCCGCGGATCGGCACCCACACCTGCCACAGGGCATTGAGCGTATAGATGCCGGCCGTCTGCCAGCCTATATCCCTGAGCGCCACGTTGTTGCGGTGCTTGGGGCCCAGTTGCCAAAGGGCCGCCACCAGCGCGTAGGCGTAGATGGCGCCCCAGATGGCGAAGGCGTAGCCAAGGGGCACCAGCGGATGGCTGCTCAGGGCGGACCGGATTTCCACGCTCTGACCGACATGCAGCAGATCGGTGACACGGGCAAAGGCGATCTGCAGGAGCGCGGCCACCAGTATAGCTGCCGCCTGCCAGCGCCGTGTATCGCTGCCGGACATGATAAGGTTTCGAGACATGTGGCGTCGCTCCCGCTGTGTCAGCGCCCGTCCCCGCGAAAAGTCTGCACACACAGGCCATAAAAAGTCTGTTGTGAATTTGGGAAATGAGCGCCCTTAGATCTAGCCGCGGCAGTACCCTTCGCCCGGCGCGACAATCAGACAATCCTTCTTGCCTGCCAGCCACTTCATGCCGGTGTCGTCGCCATTGCCCGGGCGGATCACGAAGGTCTGGCCGTCGCGCATGAAGCGGATGCCGCCATCGTCGGCCGTGCCGTCGAAATCACGCGGCCCGTCCAGATTGCTGACGGTCACCCGATAGCCTTCGCCCTTCGGCGCGATATCGAGCCAGGTGCCTTCAGGCCCTGTCCACTTGCCGGTAAGGCGATGGCGTCGATAGCCGAGGCGGCGCTGGAACTGGCGGCCTCCGACGCCGCCGATACGGTGGCGCTTTCCGCTGAACCGCCCGACGCCGGTTGCGGCCTGGGCGAACAGGCGGCGAGACACGCAAGGACGAGGACGGCAAAAGCTTTCATATGCCGACTGTGCCGCGAGACGGCCGGCAAGGCCATACCTTCCCGGTCCGGCGGCCATAAGGGCTCGATAAGCCATTAGCCCGCGAAGGCCGACACCAGTTGAAACCGGCCGGGCGCCAGGCCGCACGAGGCATCGGCGTATATGGCCACGCCGTGGGCATGAGCCTCGACCAGCTTACGCGGGGCATGGGTCACTGCAGCCGGATGCAGGATGGCGCCGATGTCGTCGAGCCAGTCCGCGTCCATCGTCCGGCGCTCGATCGCCACGCCACGCCAGAAGCCCGGCCCTTCCAGATCGGCGCCGAAAACGATAAGCGGCTTGCCGAGCCCTGCGGCGATCTCGCGAACCTGATACGCGCCCTGACGTGCGACGGTCGGTCCCAGGAAGGCCGTCCGGTCACCGGTCCGGCGCGGCCGTGTCACCGGCGCCTGCCAGTCGAGCCAGACGGCGCGGTCACCGAACGATTCGGCGATGTCGTGATGTGGCGACACGACACGCCGCGCGGCGGCCAGCGCCTCGGCCTCGTCGGCTACCATCGTCTCCGGCGCGCGGAAATCGGCGATGGTCGGACTGTGCGTATGACGCGCCGCCATCGCATCGAGGCGCGCATGCAGGGCTGCCAGCGGATAGCGCGTCATCAGCACGTCGAAACTGCGCCCGCCCAGGACACCGTCGCGCCACAGGAAGGGCAAAAGCGTCTGGCTGACCACCACATGCCCGGCGCGGAAATCGATGCGCCGCGCCATTGCCGTGGCCAGGTCGCGGTCGGCGTCGAGATAGGCTGCCTGCCGCACGGCCCCGGCGGCGCGCGCCACCTTTCGCATGATCATGTGGCGGCGCACGGTCTCGATCCCGCCGGCGGTCGCGCCCCGGCCCCAGGCATAGCGCGGCAGCGTCCTGCCGAACGCGCCGGGGATCAGGACCTGGTCGTCCGGCCGCGCCACCCGGGCGACATGGCCGCGCAGTTCCGGCCACATCTCATCGAGGACGAAGGCCGTACGCTCGTCCACCGGCGCAATATCGCGGCTGACAAAACTCAGGCGGCAATTGGCGTTGGCGCAGGTCGCGCAGCTGGCGGGGCTATGGGCGTTCATGCCGCCTCCAGCCGCACGATCAGGTCGCTCTCCGACAGGCGCACCCGCACCGTCACCGGCCGCCGGGCTCTAAAGCGCAGATCGACATAATTCCAGAACACGGTCGCGTCCTCGCCCGGCGGGAACGGCGAATTGGGGATGGGCGCCGTATGGCCGTGACGCTCCACGATCTCGCAGCCCGCATGGCGGGCAGCGCGGAAAAGGCTGTTGGACAACTGGCACAGCCCACCGGCCACCGTCGGGATAATGCAGCCCTGGCGCAGTTCGCGCCCTTCGACAAAACCGCGCGCCCGCGTCGGCCGTCCGACCTGTGCCCAGAAGCTGAAAACCTGCCCGGCCTCCAGCCGCGCGCCATCGATCGCCTTAGCCCCTATTCGCAGGTTCTGCACCTTGCCGAGTTGCAGCGCGCGCTCATTGGGATCGTGTTCGGTATAGAGCGGTGTCACCACTTCGGCCAGGACGTCGCCGGCCATCGAAATCATCACCGGACGCCTTCGTGCCGCGGGATCCGAGGCGTCGCGCACCGCCCGCCGCACGCGCAACAACCCGGCCTTGACCGCAAAGACGATAGCGTCCGCCGCCTTGCCGGGATGCGGATGATTTTCCGCCCCACTCATGACTTGCCCCCAAAGACTTGCGACTTGGTCTGCCCCTGCTAAAAGAAAAGCACAAAACCATGCCGCTTTCCATGCCCATTTCGATCCGCAACGCGCCCCACGGCTCCTCCGATTACGAGGCCGCCGTGCGTTTACGCCGTGCGGTCCTGCGCACGCCGCTGGGCCTCGACTTCACACCGGAAGACCTGGCCCGCGAAGCCGCGGATACGCACCTGACCGCCTGGGCCGGCGACCGCCTGGTCGGCACCGTCGTCATGACGGCCTATAGCGACAACACCGTAAAGCTGCGCCAGATGGCGGTGTCGGACGACGCGCGCGGCACGGGCGCAGGCGCGGCCCTGCTCTCGGCCTTCGAGGCGGAGGCCCGCGCGCGCGGCTATTCCGGCATCACGCTCGCCGCCCGCCAGACCGCCGAAGGCTTTTACGCGCGCCATGGCTACGACACCGACGGCACCGTCTTCGAAGAGGTCACCATCCCCCACGTCAGGATGTGGAAAGCGCTCTAAAAGCGCCTTGCGTGCCTGTCCGAAAGCCGGTATCACCCATGCCTTCGCCCAAGGCCCCTGTGGTGAAATGGTAGACGCGCTCGACTCAAAATCGAGTACCGAGAGGTGTGTCGGTTCGAGTCCGACCGGGGGCACCACAAACGCTTTTTTCCATTTATATTTCAGTGGATTAAGTTAGGTTTGTAAAAAGGGTTTGTAGACTTTCATTCCCACAATGTTCTTATTGTTTCCCTTCGACGGGCTTTGGTCCCATGCGAATTGTCGCCTAATCGCACGGTCTGCCGGACCTGCAAATGTCTGCGGAGAAGGTGGACTCGTCGATTTTTAATGTAACAGACTAAACCGTAAGGCTTATTTACTGACAGCGAATGTGTTTTCCCCACTTGTTTCCCTGCGGGCCACTACGTGGAATTGGGCGAATAATACCCTCTTGCGGCGACCTTCAGCTAGAGTTTAAGGTCAAATTGTTCGTGACTTCGCATGATAGGCGAGGGCGGCAGATGTTAAAACCGAGATAAAAGGCCATAATAATGTCACCCGACCAAGAAAAATCCTACGAGGCCATGATTGCCGCGAACCTAACCAGAGTTAATGATTTCCTTAAATTCGCGGAGACAAAACACGCTGCGTTACTGGCATTTTGCTCCGCATGGATGCTCGGGATATCGGCAACAATCTACAACCCCCAAGTCACCGATGGCGCTTTTAAGACACGTCTCGCTTATTCACTTATATTCCTGGGAATTTCAGCCATCATTGCACTGAGTTCATTCGTCGCGTCATTGCTTGGCGGGCAGCACAATACAGATTATAAGAAGGGTGGATATTCTCTGTTTTTTGGCGCCGCAGCTTCGAAAACATTTTCTCACTACAAGCAGGAAATTGAAAATAAGTACAAACCTGCACAGCAAAATATTTTCGAGGACCATTACATTGAAGACTTACTTTGTCAAATGCACACAAATAGCAAAATTGCCAACACGAAATATATATACTTCAACGTGGCCGCGATAATTGCGATTGCTGGAGTTATAACAGCCGTAGCTTCGGCTATCTTTACCCTAGCTAAGCAGGCCTAGCTTGCTCACCGTCGCTGGGAGATGCGTCCGGCTGAATGGTTTTTAAAATAGACATCTTCTGGTCTATATTGATATCAGTGCCGGAGACTTCACCGTCATGCATGCTGTTTTTCAAATCTTGCGCTTTCGCAACTTCGTTTTCCAGAAACGCCTGCCGATTCCGCAGCTTTTCATAATAGTCTTCTGGATGCTTATCAAAGACAGTTTCTTTGGAGTTGGGCACAAACGGAATGCCAACCATATGCGCTTTATTGCTAATATAAGCTTCACATGTCTTTGCGATATGGGTGTTATCCAGCTCTTGAACCTTCAACATCCGTATTTCAGCCTCTAGGAATTTATCCTCACACGGTACATCGACCGCAAATATTGGATAGTCCCTCCCCCCCGCGACACCCTTTAGTTGGCGACGGCCAATGTAATGAAAGCTTAGCTCACCGAGGTCGGTATTAGAGTTTTTTTGAGCCAGCATCCAAGTTAAATCAACCGACAAACACATTCGAGATGGAACAGAGTGTTGGGACACTCTAAATCCGGTGTCTATGCTCGGCCCGATAAAATCAATCATGAGCCCATTTCGGTGCTCGACGCCGCTATACCACTCTTTCAAAAGCACGTATTGTCGGGCCTGGCCTAATGATGCGTCCTCGAGATCAAGTTTGCGTGGCTCTCCGACCTCGAAGATCACCTCACAATTTCTTATTGGAAACCCGGCAAGCCAAGCTGTCGACTTAACGTCGAGGCCATGTATTTGTCTTATTTTCTGACCGTACCGCTGTAAGGCATCAAGCCAAATGGTCGTAAAGATCATCGCTTGGTCTGGAACTTCGATTTCGGCTGTATAGAGCAGCTCATCGCCCACGCTCTTCCAGAACTCGAAGTTTCGAGGAACATAGCTTTGGTATGACTGCTTTTTCGATCTCGCGGTTTCGCAAGCTTCACTTAGATATGTATTGAACTCTTTGTAAAAATCCAAAATGACTGTCTGCCAGGCGTCCTGTACGAGCTCGCCGGATATTTTCCACTGCGCTTCGCCAACGCCTTGCTTCAGTTTAGTGGAGCCGCACAAGTCAATGCTAAAAAAGATTCGGAGTCGAGGCCCCATTGCACGCGCAAGGTCGTAACCCTCCGGCATGGCTGCCCCTACCCCGCAATCTTATGAAAGCAGTTCTAAACGAGCCGCGCGCAGCCGGGCTGCTGCAGTCGACACGTTGAACGTTTCGGCGAGATCGGCCACCGATTGTGACCCTCCCCATTGCGAACGTACACGCTCTGAAGGCATAAGGAATGCTGAGGCAAACCAATTTGCCTCCCACTCGGCCCTGTTGGATCCGTATCTCGACGCAAACATAGGTGGAAAATCAGCGTCCGTCTGCTTTGGCAAAAGATAATGAAGGACGTAGTGCCCGATCTCGTGGCCGATCGTAAATCGGTCCCGGAGAATGGATGTGAAGGTCGGAATGGTAATCGTGAAATCACCTTCGTTCCGCACGACGATGGAACCAGTCTGCAAAAGGTTCACCGGATCGGTAATCTGGAGATCACCACCAAACGCATCCACGACCTCGTCCAAAGCCATAGCTGGTTCATATGAAACTGATTGCGCCACAGCCTCGGCCAACTGCTCGATCGCCTCACGCGATAAGCCGCATGGCTCAGCCGGCTTTGGGCTGCCGCTACCGTTAAATATAGGATTTGACTCCAGTAGGTGGTCGGCGATGTTAGCCGTCATATCGTTTTCCGTGCGCGCAACCAACCAGACCGAGCTAAGCGGGCCAGCGTCCATAAACTATCACGATTCTAAACGCAACGCCTTAACCAGTCTTTAAGACAAAAATCAACCATTGACACAAGATTTAACCCTAGGCTGATCAAGGTTTTACACACGCGGGCCCTGGTGAAGTCAGTAAACGCCTTTTTCGCTTCCTTATGGGTATCGCAATGACGACACGACGCTAGCTGAGTCGGCTATCGATGACAACGGCAGCCCAGCGCCCACCGGCAAATGGCATTTCCCTAGCCCGATCAAAGAATTGCGCGGACTGTTGCAACTTACGAAGCAAGCCGATCTCAACGGGCCGGGCAATGTCTTACCCGTAATGGAAACATGTGAAAATGGAAGGGAGTACGCGGGGATTTCCTTACCTTCCTTACCTCACTGTTTTTATTGGAAAAAATGCCTCACAAAATCCTTACATCCGCCTTACCATGTGAGATGATTTAAAACTTACATATTCTAATTATTTTTCGTAATAAATTCAGTGACGTAAGTTTTTCCGCCACAAAAGGTAAGGCGGGGTGTGAACGTTAGCCTTACCTGTGGCGAAGTCGCAAGCCATTGAACATTAGTCGCTTTTTTCGACGCCATTTCGGAATGGTGCGTTCATATAAGAAAGGTAAGGCGTTTCCCGATACGACCCACCAACTTGCTTGCGATCGACAATTCGATTTTGCTTAATTCCGACCTTCCGCGTTGGCGAAAAACCGTCATTTCCTGCGTCAAAATGCGTCACGGCTGGGCTTTTACCTGCGGCCAGCAAAGCCTTTTGCCGTTTGGCTTGCGTCGGAAAGCCCGGCTGCATCAAAAGCGATATGAGTAGCGGGCGGGCGAGGTGTGGGGACGAGCGCGCGCCGTGGGGGCGGCGTACCGATGCCCTGTCCCTTGGCGCCCCCTTGCCCGTCGTGCCCCGCTGCCGGCCGTACAGGGCAGGCCTGACGTGCACGCGCCCCGGCGGACCACTGGCCAGCCGAGGCGCTGTACGGCCTTCTGTGAGGCTTAGGCGCGATGCCCCGTTAGTTGCTGATGATCAGCTCGCCGGCGGCTTTGCTCTTGGCACCGCCGCCGACTGTATAGGTGACGCCTACTTCCTCGAGCTGGAAGGCCGCGAAGATCTGCCGCACCTCTGGTCGGTCGTTGAGGCTTAGGATGAACCGGCCGTGCAGCTGGGCCAGGCGCTCGGCTATCTCTTCGAACTGGTCGCGGCTGAACACCTCCTTGCCGTAGTCGTCCTCGCATCCGTAGTAAGGCGGATCGAGGTAGAACAGCGCACCTGGGCGGTCATAACGGCGAATGAACTCCTGCCACGGCAGACGCTCGATCGTCACAGAGGCCAGGCGCTCGTGGAGGGCTTCCAGCATTGGCTGCAGCTTGGTCACGTCGAAGCGCGCAGGCCTGCCCGGATCCGCGCCGAAATGCCGGCCGCTGACCTTGCCGCCGAAGGCCAGGCGCTGAAGGTAGAGGAAGCGCGCCGCCCGGTGCAGATCCGTAAGCGTCGACGGATCGGTCGCCGCCAGTCGCTCGAAGTTGGCGCGCGAGCTGATCTGAAAGCGCAGCATGTCCAGGAACGCAACGTAGTGGTGCTGCAGGATCCGGAAGAAGGTCGTCACGTCCTCGCTGATGTCGTTGATGACCTCGGCCTTCGGCCGCCGATCGCGGCGCAGGAACACGCCGCCCATGCCGACAAAAGCCTCGGCATAGGCGTCATGCGGCACGGAATTGATGCGCTCGACCAGGCGCTTAGCCAGGTTCTTTTTGCCGCCGATATATGCCGCCACCGGCTTCGCCGGCGCGACTGTGGATAGGGTATTCATGGTGCTTGCGCTCCTTAAGCTCGTTCACTTATTGTTCCATTGCAAAGCGGAACAGGTGACGGCCTGGCAGAGGGACACCTGCCGGGCTTAAGCCGCGGGAGCTGGGGACGCCGTTGCGACGTCGTAAGGCGCGTATTTCACGACCTCGATGCCTAACCAGTCATTGAGCTCAAGCGTGCGCATCTGCAGGGCCTCGATCTCGTTGCGGAAAAAGATCGCCGCCGCCTTCTCGACATCGCCGAATCCGCCGGCATTCGCCGGCACAACGCCGAGCAGCTGGGGAGGCACGCGGTGCGCGGCAAGAATGTCGTCGCGCGTCGTGTTTTTGATGCCGAGGAATTCGTCTTTTGCCGCCACTTCGCTGATCGGAATAATCTGGACGCCGTCTTTCTTGCCGTTCGGAACGTGCAGGAACAGGTTTTTGAAGTTCCCGACGCCCTTGGCCTGGCGCAGGCTTTCGCGGATCGCGTCGACGTCCTTGTTGTCCATGGTCGACTCCGATACATAGAACACGAACCCGGCGTGGGCGCCGTTGATGTAATAGCGGCGGCGGAACAGTGTCGACGCCTCGTTGAGGAACGCGCTCTGCAGGGCCGAGATGTATTCCGGCACGCCGTAGATCTCCTGACTGACATCATGCTCCATCAGCTGGAACACGCTGCCAGGTTGGAATTCATGCGGGTCGTAGCGGTTCTCGTGCTCCAGAAAGAAAAACTGCCCAGGCTGCAGCCCACGGCGTGTGTAGAGCGCGAGACTATGTTCGAGGCGCAGCGGTCGGCCGACCAGGTTATCTACGCGCTCGAGGTAGCCGTCGCCCATGACCAGGAAGTCGAGCACCCACTTCGCGAAATTCGACCGATCGAGCAGCGTCGACGGGATGAACGTCTTGACCAGCAGGTTGCGCTTGACGCTGATCGCCGAACGATGGTGACCGGAAACATTGAGCACGCGCGCCAGGGCACGGCGTGGGATCGGCGGCTCGTACCATCGGCTGTTCGAATACGCCTCGACATAGTCGAGCACGTCGCGCCTGTTGAGCACGCCCTCGGCATCGCCAAAGCTGAAAGAGCGCACGCCGGCGCGAGCGCCGGGATCGAGTTCGTCGTCGGTCATCCCATGATCTCCAGGGTGGATTTCTTGCTGCCGCCGTCGGCGGTTTCCAAAGGTTCGCAATAGAGGACGTGCAGAAGTGCCCAGGCGAGATCGCCGTGGCCGGTCTCGGCCGATCGACGCGCCACATAGGTCATCTGCTTTTGTCCGGCCGTTAGCTGGGGATGGATCGACATTAGGGCCATCGCCAGATCCGTCCAGCCGGCATCAAACTCGATGCGGCGGTTGCGGAAGACGTTCTGCGCCTTTTGCACCATCAGCGTCTTGACCATGGGCGAATAGTCGATCCGGCGCGCGGTCGGGAACCACTTGCTCACCAGCTGGTAGACGGCGGCGCCGGTGCCGGTCCCGTCGATCGAGATCTCGGTCACGCGATAGCGCCGCGCCCATTCTTTGATGACGCGGTTTTGCGCTTCGAAGTCGAGGCCGGTCAGCTTTTTCTTTTCCAGCACCCGGAACTTGCCTTTCGGCCCGTTCGGGGGCGCGACGGCGACCAGGCCGGCATCATCGCCGCCGCCTTCGTTCGGATCGTAGCCGAGCCACACTTCGCCGTCGCCGTACGGGCGCGCGTTGTACGGTTCGAAATCGCGCCACACCTCCCAGGTGTCGATCATGGCCGGGTGGATCAGCTGCATCGGGAACGCCGACTCGCTGTCATCGATGAACATGCAGCGGAACAGGTTCTCGAACTCGCTGACGCCGTATTCCAGCTGCAGGCTTTCGGCATCGATCAGGTCATAGCCGGAAGCAACCGCGTCATCGAGCGTGACGATCTGGCGCCAGATATTGTCCGCGCATCGGACCCCACGCTTCAGGGCCTTGTGGCTGATGTCGATCTTGACCCGATCTGCCTTCTGCCGGCGCTTGTTGAAGCGCTCGCCCGACCAAAGGTTATAAGCCTCGTGGGTGATGCTCGATGGCGTTGAAAACAGCGTAATCGTGTAGCGCTTCTGTGTCGCCATGGCCGAGGCCACTTTGTAGAGCTGCTCGAAACCGTAGATCCAGAAGCACTCATCGATGATGACATCGCCGTGGTAGCCTTGCGCCGTCCGGTAGTTGGTGCCGAGAAAATACAGCGTCACCGGCTCAAGCGCCTGGCCGTCCTCGTCCTCGCCGCGCTCGATCACCAGGGGATCGCCTTTCAGCTTGATCCCGGTCTCCTTCTGGACCCACTCGATGATGTATTGGCGGAAGATGTTCGCCTGGTTGCGGCTGGCCGAAATGAAGATCTGGTTGTTGCCGGTCTCCAGAGCGCGCAACAGGCGCTCGTGCGCAAAATGGTAGGTCGCGCCGATCTGGCGAGACTTGAGCAGCATGCGGATGCGCTCGGACTGCGCATTCCACCACGTCTCCTGAAAGACGTACATGCCGCGCTCAAGCGCCGCCTTCAGCTTGTCGATCGACTCCTTGCTGATCAGGTTCGGCGGCGACTTCTGCTTTTTCGGCCCTGCGTTGCGGTTGCCGACCTTTTCGTTGAGGTCGCCTTCATGCCCGCCCGGCGCGTCATAGCGGCGAATGCGCGCCATCTGGGCCATCTGGCGTCCGAGAAGGTCGATCTCCTTGAAGTCCTGGCCGGTCTTCTGGTCCTTCATGACCAGCATGTTGTAGCGCATGGCCGTCGTCATCTCGGCCTGCGTGAGGGGCGAATCCTCGTCCCATTTCTGACGGTCCTTCCAGCTCTGAACCGTCGACCGGGCGATTTCCAGAACGTCGGAGATCTGCTGCACGCGCCAGCCGCACCAATACAAGGTGCGGGCAATCCTTTCGGGATCGAAAGGCGCTGGCATGTCTTCAATTCGCAACGTCATGCCCAGACGATACGGCCCGACTACGCGCGCGCGTGAGACGGCGCCCTTGTCAGATCGGATTTACGAAGCGGCCCGCGTTGCAAATCGGTCGGCGGAACCGGCCTCTTATGGCTTTGACAGATCCGTTTCTCTGGCAGGAGACCCGCCCAAATGGCCAAGTCCAAGTTCATCCGCGTCGCCGTGTCCGGCCCGACGATCGATGGCCGCACTATCGACCCCGCGCAGCTGCAACAGGCCGCGAAGAACTACAATCCGGACACCTATGCCGCCCGCGCCAATATCGAGCACATCCGCGGCGCCACCGGCCAAGCGCCGTTCAAGGCGGTCGGCGACGTCCTGGCACTCAAGGCCGAACCGGTGACCATCGATGTCGCCGGCAAGCCCGAACAACGTGTCGGCCTGTTTGCCCAGATCGACGCCCACGACGATCTGGTCGCGCTGAACAAGGACGGCCAGAAGCTCTACAGCTCGGTCGAGTTGCTCCCCAACTTCTCCGGCACGAATGAGGCCTATCTCGTCGGCCTGGCCGTGACGGATTCGCCCGCCTCGCTCGGTACCGAGCGCCTGCAGTTCACGGCGCATGCCAAGGCCTATGGCAACCTCGTCTCCACGCCGGACGAATTGAAGCTCGAGCTCGAGGCTGCGCCGGTGTCTCAGACCGCATCTGATGGTGCGTTCAAGGCGATGGGCGATTTCTTCAGCGGATTGCTCAAGGCCGCGAACACGCCGCCCGCCACGCCGGCACCCGCCGTCACGCCTCCGGCCCCCACGGGCGCCGTGCCGGCCGAATTCTCGGCCTTCGCCACCCAGATCACGCAGGGCATGCAACTGATGTCCGCGGCGATCGAGGCCGGCAACAAAGCGCACAAGGAAACGATCGGTCAAGTCGCCGCGGATCTCGCGGCTTTCAAGACGAAGGTCGAGTCCACCCCGTCCAATTCGTACACCGCGCGCCCTCCCGCCACCGGCGGAAACGGCCAAATCCGCGCGGAGTGCTAACACCACCCTGAAACGCCGCCCTCACGCCCGGAGCCACCTATGCGCAACGATACCCGTATCCTCTTCAACCAATATGCGGCCCAGATCGCGCTGCTGAACGGTGTTGAGGACGCAACCGAAAAATTCACGGTCGACCCGTCCGTACAGCAAAAGTTGATCAACAAGGTGCAGGAGTCGAGCGACTTCCTGAAGCTGATCAACATCGTGCCGGTCGATGAACTCAAGGGCGCCATCCTTGGCCTGATGGTCACCGGCACGCTCGCCCGCCGCACCGACACCACGAACGCCGACCGTGTCGGCCGCGACCCGTCGAGCCTCGACGAGCGCGACTACGAGTGCAAAAAGACCGATTACGACACCGTTCTGAAATATGCGAAGCTGGACATGTGGGCCAAGTTCCCCGACTTCCAAGTCCGCATTCAGAACATGATCATTCGTGCGATTGCGCTCGATATGATCCGCATCGGCTGGAACGGCACCTCGGCGGCGGCAACGACCAATCCTGGCGTGAACACCAACCTCGAAGACGTCAACGTCGGCTGGCTGCAAAAGCTGCGCACGGAAAAGGCCAGCCAGGTTATGACCGGCGGCGCGGTGGCCAACCACGTCACCTATGGCACCGGCGGCGACTATGCCAATCTCGACGCCTTGGTCTGGGATCTTCGCCAGACGCTGCTGCCGACCTGGGCACGTGAAGACACCGGCCTGGTGGCGGTCGTCGGTCAGGATCTGCTGCACGATAAATATTTCCCGATCGTCAATCAGGATCTGGATCCGACCGAACAGGTCGCGCGCGATGTCATTCTGTCGACCAAGCGCCTCGGCGGTCTTCCGGCGGCCGTGGTGCCGTTCTTCCCGAATGGCAAAGTTCTCATCACCCGCTACGACAACCTGTCGATCTACCGCCAGACGGGCAAGAGCCGTCGAGCGATCATCGACAACCCGAAGCGCGACCAGATCGAAAACTACCAGTCGGACAACGACTCCTACGTCATCGAAGACGTCGATTACGCAGCCATGGCCGAGAACATCGAGCCGGCGGCGTAACGCTTAGAATAACCCCAGCGAGCCGAGGGGCGGGCTTTGTCCCGCCCTTTTTTTTAACGGAGATCTGTATGCTTAGCCCAGCACAACGCCACCTGATGCGAACCGCCGCAGCCGCCGCAATTGTCGCCGCCGGCGCCGCTGCCGGACTGGAAACCATCGCTCCGGCTCGGCCTGAAGAAGGCCCGGAAGCCACCGCCTACAACCTGCTGATGGCCCAGCTCGGCGCCGATCGCCGCCGCCTGTCCGACATCGCGTCGACCGAGCGCAAGGTCGAAGCCAAGCGCGAAATGATCGAGGCCTATCAGCCGCACATTGACGCGGTGCTCGACACGACGGCCGAGACGGGAAAGGCCGTCCAGGACGAAGTTTTCGTCACCCTCATGATTTGGCACATCGATGTGGCCTATTACGACCGCGCGCTGCAGATGGCTGAGCACGTCCTGACACACGGCCTGGTTCTGCCCGACCGCTTCAACCGCAATGCGCAAACGCTGATCGCCGAAGAAATCGCCGAGGCCGGCCTGAAAGCGACCTCGGTCGATGAAGACTTCGATCTCGACATTCTCGGCCGCGCCCTGACGCTGGTGCAGCCCTACGACGTCAACGACATCGTGCAGTCGAAGCTGCGCAAGGCTATCGGCCTGCAGCTGATCCGCAGGGCCGAGGCAACCGAAGCCGATGCGGACGGTCCCGCCGGCGGCGCCCAACACGCGCGCTCCGCTGCACTGGAAATGCTGACCACGGCGCTGCGGCTTAACCCGCAAGCCGGCGTCAAGAAAGAGATCGAGCGCCTGCGCATGGCGCTCCGCAAGAATCCGCCGGCTGAACAGCTGACGGAATAAGCCGCCCCACGGCGCCAGGGGGGCGGTGATTGGTCAGATGGATTGATCTCCGCCCCTGACCTTGATCCTCACCCCCCTGAACTATCTGACCGAGGTGCATATGACTGGCTTTATCTCCATCCCGCCCGAACCCGCATCGCCAGACGGCACAATGGTCCTCGGCGAGGAATTCTGGCCAGCCGTGGACCTCAACCATTTCCGCGACACGATGCGGATCGGCGCGTCGACCATCCCCGACGCCCGGCTGACGGAAGCCCTGCAGGTCGCCATAGCCGACGTGCAAGAGGATCTGGCCGACTGGCGCGCCACACAGGAGGCCGCAGGCTACGACACACTGGCGACCGTGCCGTCGCCGCCGATCGGCGCCGAGACGCGCCTGACGTTTCGGTGGCGCCGCGCCGTCTATTCCTACGCGACGGCCGACCTTTCCGAGACCCACCAGGACATCACCGCGACGGCCGCGGGCGCCGGCCAGTCCGAAGCCATGGGGCCGTCTGTTGGCGACCACAGGCGCAACGCACTGCATGCCATCCGCGATATCCTCGGCGTCGGCCGATCGACCGTAGAGCTGATCTGATGGCGGCTACCACCTTCACCGCGACCGCTGTGCAGGGTGAAACGCTCGACGCCCTGGTTTGGCGCGTGCTTGAGGCTGGATCAGGCGTTGTCGAGCAGGTGCTTGAGCTCAATCCTGGCATCGCGGATCTCGGCCCGGTTCTTACCGAAGGTCTGGTCATAACGCTGCCGGTCATCACGGCGGCGCCTGTCGCCGTGTCGACCATTGTCAAACTTTGGGAGTGATCCGTGGAAAAACCCGACAGCCTGCGCGCGTTTCTGGTCGCCAGGGCGCCCGAACTGAAACGCAACCCTGAAAAGCTGCAGATGTACGTCAAGGGCGGCAGCACGGCGGCGCGCTGGTCGCCAGACCGCTTCAACTACGAGTACCGCTACACGCTGCATGTCCAGATCCTCGGCTTCACCGGCCATCCAGATCAGATATTCCTGCCGGTCCTGGTATGGCTGACGGACAACGAAAAGGTCGCGCTGCAGAACTTCGACAACGGCGACCAGGCTGTCACCTTCGACGTGGATCTGCTCGATGAAAAGACGGTCGACCTCGAGCTGCAGATCAAGCTGACCGAGGCCGTGGACGTCGCGAAGCAACCGGACGGCTCCTTCCGGCTTACGCATCGCGCGGAGCCGCCGGCGATCGGCTTTGACCTGGTCGAGAACGTGCCCGCCGGCACGAAGATCTCCGCCGTCTATACGCCCGACAACGAGCTGATCTATCAGGCACCGGAGGCCTGACGTGTCCCAGGACTTCAAGGCGCTCGAGCAGCTGGAAACAGAGGCCGGCAGGCTCCTTGCCGCCATCGATGACGCCGGCAGGCGCGACATCCTGCGAAAGATCGCCCGCGAGCTGAAAGCCGGTCAGGCCGCGCGCATCGCCAAACAGCAGAATCCGGACGGCGCCGCCTTCGCCCCGCGGAAAAAGCGCGGCGAGCCCCGCGGCGGCAATGGTGCCAGGCGCTTCCTATATCCGTCCGGCGGCAATGGTCCCCCGCGCATCGTCTTCATGAAGTCTTGGTCCTATGACGGCCCGCTGATGACCGGCTTCGACGTCGAGGCTGGCGGCATCCGTTCGTTTGAGACCAAAAAAATCATCAAGTTTCTCGGCGTGTCGCCGGCGGAAGATAACAAGGCCAGCGGCGGCAATATTCGCAACCGGCTGACCATCAAGCAAAAGGCCATGTTCCGGAAGCTGCGCACCGGCCGCTACCTGAAATCAGGCGTTGACGACTATGGCCTGTGGGTGGGCTTCCTCGGCAAGGTTGCCGGCATCGCGCGAATCCACCAGGAAGGCGGCAAGGACCGCACGTCGAGGCGTGGCCCGACCGTTCAGTATGCGCAGCGCGAGCTGCTCGGCGTCACCAACCAGGACCGCGAAGATATCCTCGACCTGGTGCTGCGGCATATGCAGGTGTAATACCGCTACTGAACGTCCACTGTGTCGGCCGCCGTTCCAGGGGCTTGTGCCAGGACTAGCTTCCTGATGACGCCATCCAGAGCCATCAGCTCCGTTGCTCGAATGGCGAAGCCGAGGTGCAAAGGAGATTTTGAGTAAATTTCCGATTGCGCGCCCGTAATTTCGATGGCCTTCTCCCAGGTTGGGGGGCCTCCCCACAACACCCCGACCAGTTTCACCCTAGGGGTGCCGACGAACTTTGCCTGTTGGTAGTCGTAGTACCCGTTGGCGTTATAAAGGAAGATGGGCGAACCGGATGAACCGGGGAAACACGCCATATCAACAACGAATTCAGGCTTGCCGTCGAAATTAATAGCGAGCGCAGTCGACGTTATGCCACGTCGGACCAATGGTAACCTATTCACCTGGTCCCCATGGCCCTTGGGGTAACCGACCATCACGATATCTTCGATCGCGTCGTAATGGATCCATTGTTCCCTGGACGGCAAATCCGCCATCGTACACGTCGTAATGAAGGGCGAGCGCCCGAGTTTATGGATTTCCTCAATCAACGGCATCGCGCTCACAGCGCACAAGTCCACCTTATCATCTGGGTGCTCGGCAACGCTGTCGATATCGAATTCAATTTCCACTACCTCTTTCGATGGGCTTCCATCTGAATTTTTAAGATGAAGTGCCACCACCATCGTTTCAGCGTTGGCGACGACATGTTTGTTAGTTACCAGGCAATGAGTCCCGCCGAGATCGTCAACGAAACGAAACCAAAAGCCCGTGGCTGTGGAAAGCGGCTTCCCGCCGGCAAAGGTTTCAATCTTTGTGGTGCAATGAGTGACCTGAAGACCAGGCGTCAAAACAACGTCTTTTCCGCCGAGACGGTCTGCTTTGAACGCTATGTTTTCCATCTTGGCTATCCCTGCCCGACATCTTTGAACGCCCTATGTTGGGTAATGTGCCGGTCATTTCAAGATCGTATCGACGTCGAGACGCCTACACGGCTTCCCTGTGGTGCGCCTTGCTCCATGCTGCCATTAGCGCGTCGCGCTCTGCTGTCAACTTGGCCAGGCCGTCAGCTCTTTCGTTGTCGGCCCACTTGGTGATCATCTCCTCTTTCCAAATCAAGAACACCTCGTAGCTGGGTTCGTAAGGGGCGTTCCTAACGCCCCCATGCCGCTCTGTTCAGGCCGTTGCCCGCAGGAACGCTAGCACACCAGTTGGTACGTCCCGAAAAAGGCTAACTGTCACCACTTTCCGGTCATTAGGTTCTGCAGCTGCACAAGAGATTTGCCATCCCAGTACGTATCGGGCGGGGCATCGGATGTCGTATTCCTGCGCCACAACTGTCGGAATCCCGGAACTCCATCGCTCATTCCAGACGTGAACATTATTCCCATTTCCAACAAGGGCGCGGCAATTGTTGACAACACATGGAAGCAAATTTTCTCCACGACGAACAAACAACTAACCATTGGGATCGCAACATCTTCCTCCAATTGAATTGGAAGCGCCACGCCTCTTGTGAAAGAGTCTCCGCCCAACTTGTTGTCATACATGGCCCCCACCGAAATTTGCCACCCGTCCGGCAGTTTCCCGTCCATGATAGTCAGGCGCTCAATAGGAAATGCCATTAGCAGTTTAGCCCGGCATTGAAGGTTGATAGCAACCATGGCCGCCCAGCGCGCGAGCACCTGGCAATCCGTATCTGTCAGCGCTCTCCATTGGCCCTCAGCTAACTCAGACACAATAGGGGCCGCTTTGACGTGTAGTTGAGACATCCAGTTATTATTGCATGTTCTGCACACATTATAGACAACCTCGCCGTACGTCTCCCTAGTGCGTTGCTCCACCTGTTCAAATTTTTGCGGTGTCTCATACTGGACTATGTTCGGACGCAAAAGAAGGTGGCCGCTGGTTATCCCAGGCCTTCTATATTTTCGAAATATCCAGTCGCCGAATATATGCTCTTCAGTGAGCCTTGCGACGGTATCGCAATATATGCAACTGGACCGTCGTTGTTTTTCCCAACTTTCGCCTTCGAGAACGGCTTTACAGCGGTGGCAAAACGCGCTCGACCCGTCATTGTGAACTTCGCACCGCCAGCAATTCTGGGCCCGGCGCGGCCCAAGTTTTATTCCGACCATCAAAATTAGTTAACATGAGTCGGGAATTACGCGTTAGCGGGCGCCTATGATTAAATTGACGAGCGCTTGGCGCTTCGCCTCACATTCCTTAATGACGCGCTGCTGCTCGATCGAGAAGTTCGCCAGATCCTGCACCGTTTTCACGCCGGCAGGATCGTCAGTTTTGCACGCCTGCAGGGCGATCGGCGGTATGAACAGCGGGGCCGTCGGCGTCGGCCGGCTCGCGCAGGCTGTCAACACCATCGCGCCAAGCGCCAATGACAGAGCTGTAGTCGCAATTCGCGCCTGCCGGCGTCGGTGCGGTATCGATCGCATGATGTGCCTCGTTTGCGGCCCTGCGGCCGGCGTCCTGGTTGTGCTGAAGGCCGGCCTCGGCGCTCGATGCGCTCGATGCCGACGCGGTGACCTGTGCGGTTTGGGCGTGCGCTTCCTTGACCTCGGCCTTGAGCGGTTTGATCTGGCCCCAAAGGGCCATGATGGTGCACCCGACCATGATGCCGGCCATGAGCGCCGCCAGATGACTTAGAATTTCGTCGCCGAACTTCATTCGTCGTGCCCCGTACGCATGATCCGCGACAACGTAACGGCGCGGGCGCCGACCTGGTTGGCCCACGCCGAGCGCAGCATCTCGCCAGCGGCGTCCGTGTAACGGCCGGCCTCGACAAGGCGGAGGGTCTCCTTGAAACCCAACAGCTTACCGATGCCCATGTTGAAGGCCATATCGACCAGCACGTCGCGGCGCACGCCGTCGAGCTGGCGCGTCCAGGGCAATTGCTTGCCGAGATCCGCGCGGGCGTCGGCGATATCCTTGTCAAGGGCAGCGTCGGATAGTGACTGCGTCCAGGTCAGACCTTCATGCACGTCGGCGCCGGTATGCCCGCGACCGATAGTCCACGGTGCGCCGTCGTAATTTCGCCAGTTAGCGAGCTGGCGATAGTTGAGAACGGGATTGATGCCGGCGGCTCGGCAGGCCTTCGCCAGCGCAGATAGCGGATCTGGATATGCGGTGAGGACGTTGCCCTCTTCGCGGTCGAGTCTGTCACGCAGTGCCATGGAACCTCCTGATCCTATTCCTGGTCTTGATCGATGGTTGGGTTCAGCTCGACGGCCTCTTCGCCTTCGGCTTGCTCCTCGGAAGGCTCGGGCTCGACCGGGCCTTCAAAGACGACGATCCGGTCGTTCATCTTCTGCAGCTGGTCCTGGTCGACCGAAGGCAGCGGGAGATAGCCGACGACATCGAAGCCCCATAAAGTGCCGCGGGCATTGTCGGTCCAGCCGAGCATTTTGTCGTAGAAGGCCGTCATGACGTGGCCGTCCGCAGTCACGACCAGGAAGTCACCGCCGGTGTGCGCGGCATCATCGACGGGCTGGAACTCGGGATATTGAAAGTCAGTCATGTGTCATTTCCCGGAGTTAGAACCGGTGGCCGATTTTGGGATCGGGGCGGTTGTTGGCGACGATCGCGTAGAGCTTGCCGGTGCCGTGCGTTCCATCGAGCGTAAAGTCGTTAGGCGTGCCGTCCGTCAGGAACAGATCGACGTCGGTCGGGTCGCACATGTCCGACGCCACATCGATGACGAAGCTGACAGAGGACGGCAGCGCGCCGCGCAGGGTCGTGTTGTATGAAAGCTTTTCCGCGCGGGCCGACGCGTTTTGCTTTGTCTGGCCAGAACCATCGATCCAGTTGTTCGAAGAGTTTGTCGGCGATGCCGGCACTGTCGCCACGCCGCCATAGGCAAAGCCGGCCGTGTTCATGAAAGTGCAGAAGGTGTTAAGCTGGCTCAACATCGTCGCGGCTGTATGACCGGCACCGAAGTCGTTGACGCCGAGCTCGACCACGTAGGACTCGCCCATCAGGTTCAGCAGCTCAGTCACGCCTGGCAGGGCGCCAGTTGTGATGTTGACGAATTCGGACAGCATGCGGCTCGGCTGCGCGATACGCAGCAGGTCGATATGGTTTTTGCCGTACAGACGGCCGACCCAGCCGACATGGCCGTCATTGTCGGAGGATCCGGTCAGGTTTTCGGCAAAGGCGTGGATCGAGTCCTCGAAAGAAATAACGCTCTTGGTAGCCTTACGGCGGCCGATGACGATCACGTCGAAAAGGTTAGCTGGACTCTGGTTGTAGGTCGTTTCACCGCCCAGCACGCCGGTCTTATCCGATGTGATCGGCGTGGCGCCGACAACATAGTGGTCGCCATTTGCGGCCCCGTTGGCGTTTGCCGATTGCTGTCCGAACGGCAAGTAGCCGTTCGGCAGATAGTTACCGCTGGCATCGACGGGGTAAAAGTTCAGGTGAACCTTGAAAGCGCCTAGCGATGCTATCTGAAGCCCGCCGAGCTCAAACGCGAGAGCGTTGCGGCCATCGGCGTATTCGGCCATCTTGATCCAGATGTCGGTTGAACCGCGATAGTAGATCGGTGATGGCGCCGCGGCGCCGACGCCAAGCGGTTCAAATGTCGCCTTCCCGCGGATATCGTTCGGCAGCGGGATCTGCACCAGGTTGCCGCCCGAGTTCCCCAGGTACCAGGTAGGAATGATGATGCCGAGTTGCTCGGCGATTCCGTAGCCGTTGACTAGCCGGCGCGACACAGAGTCAGCGCCCGTTCGGATCTGCACACCCCAATAGACCTGATTACGAGCCGAGATCGGCGAGTACTTTTTGACCCGGCCAGTCGTGATCGCAGCGATGTTCGTGGTGTTGGCGGCGATGGCCAAGGAGTTCGCGGCCACGCTGGAAAGTAGGGAATTGAGCGTCGTCTTCACGCCGTGCATGAAAGAGACGATCATGTTGTAAAGGCCGTTGACGCCGGCCGTAGCAGCTGTCGCATCGCTGACGATTGCGAAGACATCCCCTGACAGCGTACCGGTCTGTCCGGCGCCGGCATTTAGCTGGATGAAAAGCCGTGTCGCGGCTCCGGTCGAGGTCAGGGTCTGCGTGCGCCAGGTACCGTCGCACGTCAGATTTTTTGCGCCGCCGCTCGTCAGATTGGTGGATGCGCCATCGGCAAGCCAAATCGTCGGTGTCGCCGATGACGTTTTCGACAGGCGGTAAAAGACCGTAATGGTAACGGCATTCGCGGCGTTGACCGGCCAATAGAAAAAGCAGTTGGTGCTGTTCGGTGCCGTGACGCTGAACTCGCCGACGCCGGGACCGAAGGTCGTGGCGCTCCATCCGGACGGCGCCGTGGTCGCACCAAGGATCGCGCCGAGGCCTTCCGTGTTGGTCGAGATAGCCTGACGGAGCGTAGCGCTGTTCGACGCCGACAACGTCAGCAGGTTAAGGACGGCCAGCAGCGACGTGGTCAGCTTGTCGCTTTGTAGGGATGCCGCCGTATAGTCGCCGGTGAGCCCGGCAACCATGCCGGTAAGCGTATTGCCTACCGCTCCGGTGTTCAGCGAAACCAGCCGCGCGACACCCGAAGCCGTGGCGGTGAGAACCGCCATGCGAGGCGTGCCGTCACAGGTCAACGTTACCTGGTTCGAAATGCGCGTCGACGTGCCGTCGCCAAGGTAAATCGTCGGGGCGCCGGCCGACTTCGACAGGCAGTAGAACACCGTGATCGACTTGCCGTTCGCTACCGTATCGATCGGCCAATAGAATTGCGCGTTCGACGCCGTGGTCGTGGTCAGGTTGAGCGCGCCGATGCCGCTCGATCCGCCATCGGTATAACCGGACAGGACAACAGCCGACTTTAGGACACCTATAGCCGAATAGCTGGCGACGGCCGCGGCGAGCGCTTGGGATGACGCATTGGAAAATGCCAGTCCAAGCATGTTCACCATGGCCAGCATGGCCGTCGTCATCTTGTCGTTTTGCAGCCCGCCGGCCGTGTAGTCGCCGTTGAGCGCTATGATGCCGCCGGTCAGGGTGTTGCCGATGGCGCCGGTGTTCAGCGTGACCAGGCGAACCACGCCGGCGGCGTTGGCGGTCAGGAGCGCCAGGCGGGGCGTGCCATCACAAGTCAGCGTCACGGTGTTCGATTTCGACGCCGAAGTACCGTCGCCGAGATACATGGTCACCGTTCCCGATGACTTGGTCAGGCAGTAGAAGATAGTCACGGAACTGCCGTTGGCGACCGCGTCGATTGGCCAATACGCCTGCGAGTTCGACACCTGTGTCGTCGTCAGGTTCAGCCCGCCGATGCCCATGGAGCCACCATCCGTGTATCCGGCCAAAACCTTGGCAGCCTTCAGGACGCCGGCGGAAACGTCGGCCGGAGTGAACCCGAGTGCCGTGTTGATGTCACTTGCGGCTAGGACGCGCGGAGCCATCAACGCACCTCGCGATCTTTATGCAGGGCCTCGCGCCAGGCATGTACGCCTGCGACGGCCAGCCCGAACACCGTGGCTGCGGCACTGGCAGCGGCGATCAGTTCGAGGACATTCACTGGCTGTCCTCCATGTTCAACTTGCGTTTGGCGAAATAGGCCACGCCGTTGAGTAGGAAGCCGAAGCCCATGGCGCCGAGCACCATGGAGATGCCGACCGACGCAATGGCCGGCAGGTTCCAGTAGATCGTGGCGGTGACGCCGACCGTCGCGAAGGCCGGCAACGCAGAAAGCTCGCTGATCGCCAGCCACAGGCGTTTGCGGCGCCAGTGCGCGGCGAGCACCGGATCGTCCGGCTGGGCCTCGCCCAGGCCGAACAGCGAATAGCCCAGCTTGCCCGCGACGATGGTCAACGAGCTGAAGAAGCTGAGTGTCCAGTAGATGGCGATTTCGGGCTTGGTCATGCTGTCAGATCAGCATGGCGCTCGGGCAAGGCCAGCGGTCCCCGTTGTCAAACCCGATTTGCGAAGTGCGACCGCGTGCGCGCGCGGGATTGCCTCGGCCAAATGCCGACATGGCCGGCACAACCAACAACGCAATCGACCTGTCGCAGATCCCGTTGCCTGACGTGATCGAGCAACTGAGCTTCGAGCAGATCTTTGCCCAGATGGCGGCGCTCGTGAAAACCGGCGTGGCCGGCGTCTTCGCCGGCATTCCGACTTTTGACGAAACGATCGAAAGCGATCCGGCCGTCAAAATCCTTCAGGTCGCTGCCTATAGCCGGCTGCTCGATCGCCAGCGCGTCAACGACGCTGCGAAGTCGGTCATGGTGGCCTACGCGCTCGGTAACGACCTGGTCAATCTCGGCGCCTTGTTCGGCGTGGCGCAATTGCCAGGTGAGGATATCGAGGCCTTTCGAGAGCGAATCTTGCTGGCGCCGGACGCCTATTCGACCGCCGGTGCATCTGGCGCATACGAGTACATTGCCCGGTCGGCTGACGCCGGGGTCAAGGACGTGAAGGCGATCTCGCCGACGCCCGGCGCCGTGCTCGTTTCCGTTTTGGCCGCTGCCGGCGATGGGACGGCGGACGCCGGTATGCTGGCCAATGTTCAGGCTGCACTATCGCCAGCCGACAAGCGCCCCCTCTGCGACCAGGTGACCGTGGCCTCGGCCGAGATCGTCACCTATTCGATCCAGGCTGACATCTACACGTACGCCGGCCCCGATCGGTCGGTCGTGCTCGCCGCCGCGCAAACGAACGTCGCCGCCTTCGCCACCAATATCCGCCGCATCGGCTTTGACGTGGTCCGAAGCGCCATTACCGCGCAACTGCACGCCGCCGGCGTCCAGAAGGTCGTGTTGAACCTGCCCGCGGCTGACGTCCCGATCGATGACACGCAGGCGTCCTACTGCACCGGAATCGTGCTGAATTTCATTGGCGAGGCGCAATGAGCCTCCTGCCGCCCAACGCCACGGCCCTCGAGCGCGCCTTTGAGGGGGCCATCCAGGCTCCCGCGCTCGATGTGCCGCTGCGCCAACTGTGGGATCCGGACACGTGCCCGGTCGAACTCCTACCGTGGCTGGTCTGGGGCTTGTCGATCGACAATTGGGACACGACCTGGTCGGAGGCCGAAAAGCGCCAGCGGGCGCGCACGGCCATCCTTGATCAAATGCGCAAGGGCTCGCGCGGAGCCGTCGACACTGAAATCGCCGCGCTTGGCGGGCACGTAACGGTGACGGAATGGTGGGAGCAGACGCCGGCCGGCGATCCGTTCACCTTCGAGCTTGCGCTCGACATCGATAATCCGGCGGTCCCCAACACGGCCGCTTACATCGACCAGGTGCTTGATCGCCTGGCGAGAATTCGGCGCCTGGCCGCACATGCGGTTGTCAAACAGAAGGTGAGCGCCGCCGGCCAGGTGGGTGAGATCGGTGCCGCGCGCGCCGCTACGTATGCCCGCCTCGACACGGTCTCACCGGCAAAAGACCTCGTTTACCTCACCGGCGCGGACGGCGCGCAGCTCGTCAATGCCTATGGCAATGAATTCGTAGGAGCCTGACCGTGACACTCAACCTGATCGTCACCAATGCCGGCCGTAATGCCCTGGTCGATGCCGCCAATACCGGCACCAACCAAGTGGACATCACGCAAATCGGCGTCTCGGCGACCAACTTCGCCTTTGACTTCACGACGGTAGCCGTGACCGGCGAACTGAAACGGATGGGGACTATTGCCGGAGTCACCGTCGCCGCGAATGTCATCCACGTTACCATGCAGGACACCAGCACGGACGTTTATTCTCTTCGATCGTTCGGCTTGTATCTCAATGATGGGACGCTGTTCGCGGTGTACAGCCAGGCCGGTGTAATCGTAGAAAAGTCGGCCGCGGCTTCCATGATGCTGTCCGTGGACGTGGCCTTCGCCGACGTGAACGCCGCCAATATTATCTTCGGCGCTACGGACTTCGTGTTGCCGCCGGCGACCACGGACAACAAGGGCGAGGTCGAACTCGCGACCGACACAGAGACCACGACCGGGACGGACACCACGCGTGCGGTCACGCCCCATGGTGTGCTCGCAGCCTTTACCGCTTGGCTTTCATCCTTCGCCGTCTGGCGGGCATCGAACGACGGTTCCGGATCTGGGCTCGATGCGGATCTTCTCGATGGCCAAGAGGGAAGCTGGTATTCCAACATCATCGCGCGACTGGGCTTCACCCCGGCGAACAAGGCCGGAGACACGTTTACTGGCGGCATCACCGCGCCGACCGTCGCGGCTTCGACGTCGATGTCGATCGCGAGCAATACCGTGTGGCACGCCGGCAATGACGGTTCCGGATCGGGCGCAGACGCGGATCTGTTCGACGGGCTCGACTCGACGGCCTACGTCAAGAAATCCGAGGTGACGCATTCCTTCGCCAATCCCGGCTGGCGAAAGGACCATGACGGCTTTATGTGGCAATGGGCGTCCGGGTCGACCGATGCAACCGGCAGCGAGACGACGCAGACCGTCAATTTCCCCGTCGCCTTCCCGACCGCCTGCCTCGGCGTCAGCATCACCACGGACATCGGCTCCGGATCTTCGGCCTCGGACATCGTCTACCAGCAGGTCGGCGCCCCGACCGTCAATGGCGTCACCGTACAGCGCCAGGTCGAAGGCGGCTCCGACAACCGCTCAACCACGCCCCGCGTTCTCGCCTGGGGTTACTGAGGACATCCAATGAGACACGAAATCGGAAAACTCGACAAGGCGCGCCGTACGGTGCCGGTCTTCTTCGAGCATAACGGCGTGACACACACCCGCGACGTGAATGCCTGTTACGACGCCAAGGGCAAATACGACGACGACGCGACAGTTGCGCGCGTCCAGGAGGTCGCCGCCGGCGTCGAGAGGAAGATCGAGCTCGGCGTCATCGTCGCCGATCCAACCCCGTCGGCTTCGTAAATCCGATCTGACAAGGGCGCGCGCTGGCGTCCGTGGCCATCGCTCACATCATGGCCCCATGTCCGCGCGCGAACCCCATCCTAACGAGACCATTGGCGATCTGATGCGCTTCGGCACGGTCGATTCCGTCGACCTCGAGGCAGGATTTGCTGTGGTCAAGGCCGGCGACGTCACCACGCCGCCCCTGCGCTGGTTCACGCCTGCAGGCGGCTTTTCCATCTGGTGTCCACCCTCGGTCGGCGAACAGGTGCTCTTGGTCTGCCCGGAAGGCGATATCGAAGCCGCGGTTATCATGCACGGCATCTTCTCGGACACCAATCCGCCGCCGGCGTCCGGCCTGCGCCTGGTCCTCAAGACTCCGGACGGCACCACGATCGACTATGATCCGGAAGCCCACAAACTGACCATGACCCTCTCCGGCGGATCGGTCGAGATCGTCGCGCCGGCCGGCGTCAGCCTGATTGCCGACATGGACGTTCAGGGCAACGTAACGATTACCGGCGACCTGACCGTTAGTGGCGGTGGCGACATCGCTGGCGATCTGTCGGTTGATGGATCGGCAGCCGTCTCCGGTAACCTGGCCGTCGATGGCACCTCCACGCTCGGCCAGGGCGCGATCAAGCCCGCCATGCTCTCGGACGGAACCCCAGCCACAAAGGTCATCGCGAAATGACCGGCATGGACCGCAACACCGGCAAGCCCTTGGACGGTACAGCACACATCGCGCAATCGATCGGCGATATTCTGTCAACGCCGAAGGGCAGCCGCGTCATGCGTCGTGAATACGGCTCCCAGCTGCACGAACTCACCGATCTGCCGATCAACGGCATGACGCGGTTGCTTTACGCCGCCGCCACGGCCGGCGCCATCGATCGTTGGGAGAACCGTATCCAGCTCGACCGCGTCGTCGTCGCTGGCGACGCTACCGGCCAGCTCGCCGCCACCATCATTGGCCGGCGTACTGACCTCCCGAACGCGCCCGCTTTCAACCAGCAAGTTTCTCTCTGACAGAGGTTTCCATGACCAGCATCAATCACGGCATCCGCATCAACGAGGCAGCGACCGGCACCCGCGCCTTGGCTACGATCGCCACGGCGGTCATCGGCCTGGTCGCCATCTCGACCGACGCCGACGCGACTGTTTTCCCGCTCGACAAGCCCGTCCTGGTGTCGGATGTACGCGCCGCCATCGGCAAGGCCGGTGTCAATGGGACGCTGGCCAAAGCCCTGTCGGCCATCGCAGACCAGTGCAGCCCCGTCGTCATCGTCGTGCGTGTAGCGCCAGGCGTGGATGATGCTGCCACCGAAACCAACATCATCGGCACCACGACCGAAGACGGCCAGATGACCGGATTGAAAGCCCTGCTGACGGCCGAGACGCAGACCGGCGTCCGCCCGCGTATTATCGGCATCCCCGGTCACGACACCAACGCCGTGGTTACCGCTCTGATGCCCGTGGCCAAGAGCCTGCGCGCCTTTGTATACGCGAAGGCGGTCGGCGACATTGCGGAGAATGTGGTCACCTATCGCGACGGCTTCAGCGACCGCGAGCTGATGCTGATCTGGCCGGACTTCACCGACTGGGACGGTTCGAGCGTGGCGCGCGCTCTCGGCCTGCGCGCCCTGATCGATCAGACGACCGGCTGGCACAAGACGCTGTCCAATGTCGCCGTGGAAGGTGTCACCGGCATTTCAAAGGCCGTGGACTTCGATATCCTGTCCTCGAGCAACACGGCCGGTGTGCTCAACGACGCCGACATCACGACCATCATCCGCAGCCAGGGCTTCCGCTATTGGGGCAACCGTACCTGCTCGGACGATCCACTGTACGCCTTCGAGTCGACCGTCCGCACCGGCCAAGTGCTCAAGGATACGATCGCGGAGGGCCTGGTCTGGGCCGCGGACAAGCCGATCACCGCGCAGTTGGTGAAGGACATCATTGAGACGATCAACGCCAAGTTCCGCGGCCTGAAAACGCAGGGCCGCATCCAGGGCGCCCGCGCCTGGTACGTTGCCGCGCACAATAGTCCCACGGATCTCGCCGCCGGCAAGATCGTGATCGACTTCGACTACACGCCCTGCGCGCCGGCCGAAAGCATCGACCTCAACATGGTCATCACCGACCAATACTACAGCTCGCTGGCCGACGAGCTGGCGAAGCTGGTCGGCTAAACCGGCGCATTTCCCGCTCACTTTTTTAGGATTCCGCGATGCTGCCCTCAACCCTCAAGAATATGAACCTCTTCCACGACGGCGGCTCGTTTGCCGGCCTGGTGCCCGAAGTCACGATCCCGAAGCTCTCCCGCAAGATGGACGGCTATCGCGGCGGCGGAATGGACGGCGAAGTTCAGATCGACATGGGCCAGGAGCCCATTGAGTTCGAATGGAAGCCCGGCGGCCACATTACGTCCGTATTCACCCGCTTCGGCGAGCCGACCGTCGACGGCATCCTGCTTCGCTGGATGGGAGCCTATCAGTCGGACGACACTGGCGAAGTCAAAGCGGTCGAAGTCGTCGTTCGCGGCCGTCACCAGGAGATCGATCCCGGCTCCGGCAAGCCCGGCGACAAGACGGAAATGACCGTCAAGACCGTCTGCAGCTACTACAAGCTGGTCGAGAACGGCGCCACGCTGATCGAGATCGACATCGCTAACATGGTCTTCATCGTCAACGGCGTCGATCGCATGCAGCAGATGCGCGCCGCCATCGGCCTTTAACCTTCCTCCCAACTAGGACCATTCCCGAGTCCCTTGGGAATGGTCCGTTTCTTTTTCGGAGATCACCTTGGAAACTCAGAACACCACCAACTCACCGGCCATGACCGACGACATCCCCCTGGTCGAGCCGATCAAGCGCGGCGAAACGACCATCAGCTCGATCCGCCTTCGCAAGCCCGGCGCCGGCGAGCTGCGCGGCTGCTCGACCGCAAATTTGCTCAACGGCCAGGTCGACGACGTACTGAAGGTATTGCCGCGCATAACGGTGCCCAGCCTGACACAGCCCGAGGTCGAGGCCTTGGACCCGGCCGACCTGGCCGAGTTGTCGGGGCACGTGATGAGTTTTTTGCTCACGCCTGCGCAGCGGGCTTTAGCGGAGCAGATGTTGAAGACCTGATGAGCGATATCGCCGTCATCTTTCACTGGGATCCGGAAAAGATGGAGGCGATGTCGCTCGAAGACCTTAGCCGCTGGCGCGAAAAGGCTGTCTCGCGCTGGAACCAGATGAACAGGACCGAAAAATGAGCGACTCGCGCCGCCTTGCCCTGACCCTGGTCATGAAGGGCGTCGATGGCGTTACCGGCATGCTCAAGTCCGTGATGGGTGCCAGCGACGGCGCCAAGGGCAAGCTCAAGGCGCTGAAGGCGGAATACTCTGCACAGCGCAAGGAGCTTTCGCAGCTCAAGGCGAAGATCGCCGAGACGGGTGATGCCGACGGCGCTCTAACGGCGCAACAGGCTCGCCTTGAGCGCCAGATCGCCGCGACAACGGCCAAGCTCAACGTCCAGAAACAGGCGGTCGAACGCCTGGCCAAATGGAAAGCTCGCGGCGATGCGGCCACCGAGGCTGGGCAAAAGAACATCGCGGCCGGCACCGCGATGGGCCTGCCGCTCGCACTCGCTGTAAAGCAGGCTGCCGACTTCCAGGACGGCATGACGGATATTCAGCAGAAGGCTGACCTGTCGGCGAGGGACACTGCGCGCCTGAAGACGAACATCATCGCTGCAGCTGCCGCGGCGAAACAGCTTCCGGAATCTATGCGCGCCGGCGAAGACTTCCTCGCCGGCGCAGGCATGGATCCACGGACAGCAATTCTGATGTTGCGCCCGATCGGCCGCGCCGCCACGGCCTACCGTGCCCAGATTGAGGATTTGTCTCGCGCAAGCTTCGCTGCTGTCTCAAACCTCAAAGTCCCTGTTAATCAGGTCGGTCTAGCCCTGGATGCCATGTCGAAGGCCGGCAAGGACGGCAACTTCGAAATTGCCGACATGGCACAATACTTCCCAGCCCTAACAGCCCAAGCGCAGGCGCTCGGACAAAAAGGCGTGCCGGTCGTCGCGGATCTTGCCGCCGCCTTGCAGATCGCGCGTACAGGCGCAGGCGATTCCGCATCCGCAGCAACGAACGTCCAGGATCTTCTGACGAAGATCAATGCTTCCGTGACAATCAAGAAGTTCAAGGAATTCGGCATCGACCTGCCGAAGGCCATGAAGAAAGCCTATGCGGAAGGCAAAACGCCGCTGGAAGCCATCGCGGAGCTGACGAACAAGGCGACGAAAGGTGACCTGTCTAAAGTCGGCCAGATCTTCACCAATCAGGAAGCCGCCTCCGCGCTTCGCCCTCTAATCCAGAACCTTGACGAATACCGGAAAATCCGCGCGGAAGCCTTAAATGCCAAGGGCACAATCGACGCCGACTTCGCGCTACGCAGTCAAAATGCGAGTGTTCAAGCGCGCGCCTTAATAGGCAACCTGCAGAACTTAGCCATCGTCGCCGGCGATAAGCTGCTTCCGACTGCTGTGGCCCTCAGCGACCGGGTACTTCGGGTGACAGACAGCCTGTTCAAGTGGACTTCGGCACACCCCATGCTGACCGGTGTTATCGTCAACGGTGTTGCAGCAATCGCAGGTCTGAACCTTGTGCTCGGCGGTGCCCGGCTGGCCTTCGGCGCCACGATCGGCCCGGCCATCAAGCTCTATAACGCCATGCTGTGGATGCAGAAGGTCGGCGTGTTCGCCCGGATATGGGCGGCAGGATCCGCTCTGATGACGGCGGCAAACGGTCCTTTCATGGCGTCGATGTGGGCCACGGCCGTCAGCGTCTGGGCAGTGGCCTGGCCGATCCTCGCGGTGATTGCCGCCTGTGTCGCCGTCGCGGCCGTCATCGCCGGCGTCGTCTACGCTTTCACCCACTGGAAGCAAATCCAGACGATCGTGGGAGGCGTCTGGAAAAAGCTGGAAAACTTTTTCGGGTCGATCAACTGGCTCGACGTCGGTAAAAATGTCCTGTTAGGCCTCGCGTCCGGCCTTATTGGTGGCATACCCCTATTGATCATGGCCATGGGCAAGGTCGCCATGGCCGGCGTCAACTACTTCAAAAAAGTCCTGGGCATCAAATCGCCGTCCCGCGTCTTCATGGCCATGGGCGGGCACATCACGGCCGGCCTTAGCCGCGGCATCGACAACGGCGCCGGAGATCCAATCGCCAGCGCCAGGGACATGGCGGCTCGCGTTGCAGGCGCTGGCGGATTTAAGCCGCGTGGTGGTGGCGCGGGCGCGTCCGCCTACGGCGGTACTGGCGGCGGCGGCGTCATCATCCAGATCGGCGCCGGCGCGATCGTTGTGCATGCCGCAGCAGGACAATCGGCCAGCGATATCGGCGAAGCCATCAAAGACGCCTTGCTCGGCCATGCCCGCGAGAAAGCCGCCCGCACCCGCTCCGCATATGAGGATGACGACGCATGATGATGACCCTCGGCCTTTTCGGCTTTGAAATCGGCACGCTGCCCTACCAGGAGCTGGCCCGACAAACCGAGTGGCGCTACGGCAAGGGCGATCGATTCCGCGCGCGTCCGGCCGTCCAGTACCTCGGACCAGGCACGGACAAGATAACGCTGACTGGCGCCCTGTACCCGTCGCTTGCCGGCAAGTTCAGCTCGCTTGACACCATCCGGTCGATGGCCGACGCCGGCCAGTCCTACCTGATGCTGGACGGCCTGGGTAACGTCATGGGCTCCTGGATCATCAACAGCCTCAGCGACAACAGGTCGATTTTCTTTGTCGACGGCGTAGCCCGGAAAGGCGAGTTCACCATCGAGCTCGAGCGCGTGAGCGATGCCTAAGTTCCAACTGCCGAAGGCGGCATGGAAGGTGACGCTTGACGGCAAGGATCTGACCGACAAGATCAAGCCGCGGCTGATCAGCCTGACCATCCGGGAAAAGCGCGGCGACGAGGCCGACGAGCTCGATCTGACGCTGAACGACTCCGACCAACTGCTCGACATTCCGCCGCGCGGCGCCAAGCTGCGCGTCTTCATCGGCTGGGAGGCCGGCTCCGGCCTGCCGCTCGGCCTGGTCGACAAAGGCACCTTCACCGTGGACGAGGCGGGATGGACCGGCCCTCCCGACATCATCACCGTGCGCGCACGGTCGGCCGACTTTACGGACACCTTTCGCGTTCGCCGCGAGCGCTCCTTCGTCAACGCCACGGTCGGCGCCGTCCTAGCGGCCGTGGCCTCTGACAACGGCCTGCAGCCGCAAGTGGACACGGATCTCGGCGCCAAGGAAATCCCGGCGCTAGGCTATGGCCTGAAATCGGATGCGGCGCTCCTGAAGGCGCTCGGCCGGCGTTTCGATGCCGTCGCTACGGTCAAGGCCGGTTACCTGTTGTTCGCGCCGATCGGCGGCGGCAAGACGGGCAAGGGCAGCGCGCTGCCCCTATTCTCAATCGACCGGTCGGAAGCCGGCAAGGCGCGCTATGAACGTGCCCAGCGCGACCAGTACAACGGCGTCGAGGCGGTCTACCATGACAAGGGCAGCGCAACCCGTAAAACCGTCTCTGCAGGCGGCACAACGTCCGGCCCGGCGAAGAAGCTGCGCCGCGTCTATGCCAGCGAAAAAAGCGCGCAGCATGCCGTCGCGGCCGAGAATACGAAGATGGAACGCGCCGGCGCGAAACTGTCGTTTCCGCTGCCCCTGGGCCGTCCGGATCTATATCCGGAGCGGTCAGGATCGGTCACCGGCTTCAAGGCCGAGATCAACGGGAAAAAATGGCTGATCTCCGAGATCAGTCACACCGTCGACGGTAGCGGCGGGCTGACTTCGGATGTGCAGTTCGAAACCGGCCCTTAGAGGCCTAGAGCATGCTTGATAAGGTCAACTGCCACATCTTTGACGACGTCGAGAGTAACGCCCGCGACCTTACCAATTTTGGATTTAGTGCTTCGCCAAATTTCCGGATCGCGCACACTGTCCAAGAAGTCGTGGCCCGCCGACGTGAGACCTTTATAGATTAGGGAGCCGCTCGACATCCAACCACCTGTTTTGATGTAGCCAGAATCTTCCAATAGCAACAGGTGATAGTGGATCTGATCGAAGCTGTAGCCTTCAATCGCGACCTCGTCGTCGCCAGGCCAAATGTCGTGAGTCGAGCCGGGCTCGAAACTGCCGCCCTCGAGTTTCAGCAGCAACGCGCGGATTAGGTCCATGTCTCTACGCATTGCTATGCCTTTTGCCTGGCTTCTTGCCCGATCCTTGCTCTGTGCTCCGCAAGCCACTGCTCGTGATCACGAAGGGCATGGGCTCTTGCCAGAGCTGTGACAAAACGAACCATAGCAGCCTTCGCCTCTTCCAACTCGATATCCATTTCGTAACTCCAGTTGCCAAGACGTTCAATCGAATCGCCAATACCGTCAACGCTGCACTTCCGTACCCCTCTTGACGACTCGCACAATGAGAACATAATAAGAACATAAGAATGCAAAAAGCGTGGTGGTGTTTAAAATGAACCTTGGGACCGAGTTGGAGAAGGCCTGGCAGGTTTACCAGTCGCATCTGTCGCTACGCGGCATCGATAGCCCGGTAAGCCGTGTCTATTATCGGATTTGGTGCAGCCTTGAGGCGGCAATCGGCCGCGGCCTGCGCGAACCGTTGACACTTTGCCTGACCGACCAGGACTTCGACTGGTATTGCGAATGTTTTCTGATCAGCCCCGAAAAAGGCCGCATGATGCGGATGGACCTGGCGCCCGGCATTGCGATCTTCCCACAAAGCCCGCCCTACAGCTATTTTTGGGGTCACGACGCGCGCGGCAAGTTAAAGCACTATGCAGTGTTCGAAGATCGGGAATTCGACCCGGAGCTGATGCATATGGCGTCCGAAGTGGTCGAGGCCGTGAAGATCCCGGAGTTGTTTAAGAAGGCGAGTTAGTGAACCAAGTTCAAAGCATCTGGCGGCTTTACCTCGCCAACGTCTAACGATGCGATGTCATCCCATCGAATAAACGTTGCTTTGGCACCGACATCGACCAGAACACCTTTTTCATATTGCGCAATAACCTTCAGCGGAATCGGATTTGGGCTGCCCGAGCGGGTAATCGTCGTTACATCACCCGTTTGCGCTTGAAATGCACTGAGCCAACCGGCAGAGAAACTGATGACCAGGAAATATACAGAGAAGGCGAACAAGCTACTCTGTGGCGAGGGAGATTTTCCTGCTTTTCGCGCGCCATCATTGACCGAGAACGCGATATACAAAAGCAACGTGGCGCCGCCCCAGCCAATGCCGAGACTATCGGCGTGTACGTTAGGGCAAAATATCTTAATTGTCAGCAAGATCGTAAGGAGTACCAACGCTGGTGCGAGCGGATCATCGAATTTTACCTTACTTGTCGCCAAGCGACCTCTAGCTATTCGATCTGCGAACTTGACAACCTGCCAAATTAAATCCAGTGGCACGAAGACGGCCATGACGATTAAGGTAACGACAGCGCAGGCGGGTAACGAAACAATAGCAGTCTTGGAAAGATCAGAAAGTCCAATTGGCACGCGCTCGAAACGGATACCATAGTACGACAACAGTCCGTACTGGTAGCAGGCCGAGGCAATAGTAAGAAGAGCCAAAAAGGCGCTGACAATGCCAGCCGTCGAATTGATCAGATGGGTTAATGCTTCAGGCTTTTTCTCGACGGTCTGCCCTTTTACTTGCGCCGGGTGAACACTTTTCGGAAGCCGTCGCGGCCGGAAGACAATGCGTTTCGCGCGCATAATTTAATTTCCAGCGCGACCTTCGAGTCGATCTACGACGTACTGCGCGAAAATCTGCTCATTTGGTTCCAGGCGGCCGTCAGCATCCACTACAGCCCGCAGAGCTCGCTGCAGCGCCCGCGCCTTAGCCGGTTTCGTCTCCAGGCGATGGATTGATCGCATGAAAGCGTTAGTGTCTGGTACGAGCGACTTAATCCGCGCGGCCACGACCGCCTCATTCAGTGATTCGTCCCAATTTTTACAAACGAATTTGAGCATCTCATCTAGCTCTATATCGTGGAGCTCACCATCTGATGCCGAAACAAACGTCAAGACGATCAGTTCGTCCTTCATAGATTTGAGCGCTTGTTCTTCCTGTGACGGCGCTCGCGTATAGACGCCGCCCAAGAAGGGATGGGCACGAAAATACGACATGCTGTCGTCAAACACTTCACCTGTGGCGAGGTCTGTAAGCTCGACAATGTTAGCGGCGACAAATTGACGATACGCATGTCGTAGATAGCAAATGCCCCCAACCGTCAGCTTTTCGTTATTCTCACCGAGCCGCATCAGCTTAAAGCCACGCCCGGTAAGATCGCCCTTTGCATCACGGTATATAAAGTGGAAAACGAGAGGCGGAGCGTCTTCAAGGCCTAGATCGGCATTGATCATATTCGCGTCGTCATAGACCGAGATTCCGTTTATCGGTCTGCCGAATTTTGTCGTTCGTGCCTCGACCAACCGCGCGCAGAGAGCGTCGCGCGCATCCATGAACATTTCGATTGTCGGCTCCATGGCTCCCTCCCCGATTAGAACCTTCTGATCGCAGCCACGACCCGGCCAACGACACTCATTTCGTCATCCGTGGCCTTGATGTCGGCCACGTGTGGATTATCCGAACTGATGATGTAGCCGCCAGCGGTCGGCCGGACGCGCTTCACCATCCCCATTCCGTAATGATAGAGCGCCCAAATCTGATCGACCATTCGCAACTCCCGCTGCGACGTGTCGATCAAAAGGCCGTCGCGATCGTGAATTGTAGGATACATTGAATCGCCGATACCGATGGCGAACACGAGCTGGTCGACAGGGGCGGACGAAAACATCCGGATAAATTCCCGCCCCACCGGCATTGTTTCAACACTGGTCACGCTGTCGGCAAAGCCACCGCCGCCCATCCCGAAACGTAGATCGAGCACAGGGATCTGCACGACGTCGAGCTGCTGTGCGATGAGTTCCGGCGTAGGCTTCGGCAGTGCGCCAACGGCGTCGTCGTCTGTTTCGTTCGACAGGTATGCAGGCGATGTCCCCAGCGCGCGCGCCAAGTCGTAGATCTTTGCCGAGTTCGCGGCCTCACCACGCTCAAGCTTTCCAATCATGGCCCCGGACATGCCAACGAGCTCCGCCAAGCCATCTTGCGAAAGATTCAACTTTTTTCGAAGCGCCGCGACTCTTTGACCATCAATCATTTTTCGACCCTACAACCTTGGTTGTGGGGGTAAAATGCATTTTGGTAGTTGCCATGTTCGCAACTTTGGTTGTATGGTCGCAACCATGGAAACGAATCTCTCTCCTCATGGGGCTCTGATGCGAGCCCTCGAACTGGCCGGCTCCCAAGCGAAGCTTGGTAAGATCGGCGGTGTCTCGGCGACTGCCGTTCAAAAGTGGATTTCAGCGGGCCGCGTCCGCGCTGAAAGCGTGCTGGCAATCGAAGCGGCCACGGGCGTTTCTCGCCACGATCTGCGTCCGGACATCTACCCCCGCCCTCAGCCTAAGACGGCGGCAGAAGCCGGCGACGATGGCGAAGCCTTATCGCCTTGGGACACTGGCGAATACGCCAATTACGACCCGAATTTGGACCTGTTCCCCGGGGCGGTGCATTGACCGCCTCCCAGCGATCCATTTGCCGTCAAAAGCCAGCTAGCGTGGCGCTTACGATTGGCATGGGCGGCAAGGCGCATCTGGTGCGCCGGATTATCCTCAGCACGGCCAGTATGGCGGTTTTAGGCGTGATTGCCTGGGTGCTGATCTGCAAATGACCTCCGCGCAAAAAGCGCATGGTTGTCCTCGAAAATATAACCGCCTGCCGTCGTCCGTCGACGGCGGCACCGATTTGCCAAGGGGCGAATTATGATCTTGCCTTATCAACAGGCCGGAAATCCATGGATGCTGACTTTCGGCATGGGACTTGACCAACTCGGCCTTAAGACGGGCGACACGGTCGACGTCCTGGTCGTAGCCGCCGCCGGAAACTGGCATTGCTGGCGCAACCTCAAGGCCGAAAACGTCGCCTGGCACAACGCAGCCGCCATGCCGGTCGCGTGGCGCCCGTACGTGCCCGGCCCGACGTCGACGGCCGCGCCGGCGCCGATCATCGGCATACCGGCTGCAGAGGCCGAGATTGCTTCACTCAAGATCAGCCGCGACCACTACTACGGGCTTTGGGCCGAGGCCGAAGCTCGGCGCGCCCTGACCGTCGTTAAACTGGCCGACACTGCGCACCGCCTCAACGTCGCACGCGGTGAGCTGGCACAACTGAAGGCCCACGCGGCATGACCAAGCAACGCCATCCGATGACCGCATATCGCGCCCTCGCGCGCATCGCCGGCGAGATCGGCTGGGACGGCGCCGCCGCTGTCCTGAAAAAATCGGAGTCGACCATCCGCAAATATGCGGATCCGGACACCGAGCGCGAAATCAGCCTGCAGGACGCGATGCGCCTTGACCTGGCATTCCGCCGCGCCGGCGGCGACGGCGCCCCCCTGTACGAAGCCTATACCGCGCGCCTCGAGCTCGACCAGGTCGAGGACGACGACAGTCCGGAGAACCTGGTGCGCGTGACACGCACGGCGCTCCGCGAAAGCACAGAGGCCGTTGAAGCCGCGCTCGACCTGGCCGGCGGCGCAGGAGACCGCAAGGGCGCGATACGCGAGTGCAACGAGGCGATCGAGGCCCTGACCACCCTGAAATTCAGGCTGACAAACAAGGGAGGCCGCAAATGATGACGGCCCTTGCAGTCAGCCTTTCCAAGAAACCGCAGTCCCGCGGTTTATCTACGGCGATGTCGCCGAACACTCTGGCAGGTGTAACACATGTACCGAACGACAGGGGAGGCGCCCTATGGGTAACGGCCTCCTCAAAAAGACCCGACTGCCCGGCATGGGGTGTCCGGTCTGCTTGTCCCGATCCTTGATCAGGGCATCGGAGGACGTCAGCCCGACGCTTCGAAAGATCTACTACGCCTGCGGTGACGTTCACTGCGGTCATACGTGGGTAGCTCATCTCGAATTCATCGCCACGCTTTCGCCCTCCGCCAAAGGCCCGATCCGGACTTCATTGCCGCAACTGCGGCTGAAGGACCGGCCGGCCAGGACGACGGCCCCAGCGCTCCCGCTGCCCATCGTCCCCATCAACCCGGTAGCTCGGCCGCCCACGCGGCCCTGACCAACCCGGAAAACCAGAAATACCGGACGCGCCCCTCTGTGGGCGCGCTCGCTCCCCCTTTGCCTGAAAGTTGCCGTTCACGATGTCCATGGAAGACGCCATTTTAAAAGACGTTCTCGCCCGCATAACGAGCGACTACGGCTTGAAGCCCAAGGGCAAATGGCTGCAGCAAGGCAAGTGTCCGAAGTGCGGCAAGCGAGAGCTGTTCGCCCATGCCGAAGGCCCCTGGGTGCTCAAGTGCGGCCGCGTCAATAAATGCGGCGAAGAGATCAGCGTCAAAGGCGCCTATCCCGAAATCTTCGACACCTGGTCGAACCGCTTCAAAGCCACGGAAACCGATCCGAACGCCGCGGCCGATGCCTACCTTTACCACAACCGTAAAATCAATCTGATGGGTCTCCGCGGCTGCTATAGCCAGGAGACCTATCACGACCGCGACCGCAACCTGACATCGGCCACGATCCGCTTTCCGCTGCCCGGCGGCAGTTGGTGGGAGCGGCTGATCGACCAGCCCGGCCGCTTCGACCGGAAGGCACGATTCCGGCCGGGCGCGTCGTATGGCGGTTTCTGGTGGAACGCGCCTGACCAGGACACGCCGGCGCTCGCCGAGGCGGACAGGATCTGGATCGCCGAAGGCATCTTCGACGCCCTGGCGTTGCGCCAGGCAGGCCTGAAGGCCACGTCGGCTATGTCGGTCTATAACTACCCGGAAAAGAGCCTCAACGAGCTCCGCCGGCACTGTGCCGAAGACAATAAGCCGCTGCCCGAGCTCGTCTTCGCCTTCGACGTCGGCGCCGCCGGCACCGAGTACACCCGGAAATTCGTAGAGCGCGCCATCAAGGACGGCTGGCGCGCGATCGCCGCCCAACCCCGCGCCGAAGGCGAAGCGGACAAGCTCGACTGGAACGACCTCCTCGAGCGCGACCGCCTCAAAGGCGTGGACGACAAGGGCCGGCCGTGGCTGGAAACATATCTGTGGTACGGCGAGGTTCTCCTTGCCGAGAACGCCACGGAAAAGGCCCTGCTGTTATGGAAGCGGCACGGCTGGTCTAGCTTCAGTTTCGTCCACGACAATCGCACCTGGTGGGCCAGCTTTGACGAGGCGAAGATCGCCGAAACCGTCCTGAAGGAGGACGTCAAGGAGGTGGTCGCCGCGCGCGCCTGCGCCAACGTCTCCGAAATCGCCAACTGCGCTTTCCGTATCCTGTACTTCCAGGAAGACAAGGCAATTGACGAAAGCCACTATTACCTGCGCGTCGATACTCCGACCGACGCCCCGCCGACGAAGGCCACCTTCACGGCCGGAACGCTCGCCGCCGCCGCCGAGTTCAAAAAGCGTCTGCTCGGCGTAGATCCCGGCGCACAATGGCTGGGCTCCACCCGTCAGCTCGATATCCTCGTGTCGCAGCAGCGGGAACGCGGCATCAAGCGCGTCCAGACGCTCGACTTTACCGGCTATAGCCGCGAGCACGGCGCCTGGGTGCTAGGCGACCTGGCGGTGTATCGCGGTAAGGTGCTGCCGATCACGGAGGAAGACTATTTCGACCTCGGCCCGGTGCAGCTGAAGCTTCGGTCACACGACCGCATGTTGTCGATCGAATACGACACGGAGAACTTCGACACCAGCTGGCTGATGACGATCTGGCAGGCATTCGGCTGCAACGGCATCGTGACCCTGACTTTTTGGGTGATGGCGTTTTTCGCCGAGCAGATCCGCGCCGAATACAAGCTGCTCGGCTTTATCGAGATGTCCGGCATTCCCGGTACCGGCAAATCGACCCTGATCGAGTTCCTGTGGAAGCTGTGCGGCCGGGAAAACTACGAAGGTTTCGACCCGTCCAAGGCGACGCCGGCGGCAATGGCGCGCAACCTGGCGCGCGTCGCCAACCTGCCCGTCGTCTTCATGGAAGGCGACCGCAACGAGGACGCGCGGCACAGCCGTAAATTCGATTGGGACGAAATCAAGCCGTTGTTTCAGGGCCGCGTTGTCCGCTCCCGCGGCGTCAAGAACAACGGCAACGACACTTACGAACCCCCGTTCCGCGGCGCCCTGATCATCGAGCAAAACTACCCCGTCAACGCGTCTCCGGCCGTCATGGAGCGCATCATGCACATGCTGTTCACCAAGGACGGCTGGAATGCTGACACCAAGGTGGCGGCGGAGGCCCTCAAGCGCTGGCCGGTCGACTCAGTGTCCGGGACCATGGTCCACATCATCAAGCGCGAAGACGCATACATGGCCAAGTTCAAGGCCGTGTGCGGCAGCCACGAGACGGCCTTCCTGCAAGGCGCCCGCAAGGTTCGCAACAACCGGATCCGCGAAACCTTCGCCCAACTGCACGCCGGCCTCGATGCTCTGGCCGCGGTAATGAAGATCCCGGCCGACATTCTCACCAAGACACATTCCCATATCGACCGCCTGGCCGTCGACCGTGACCAGGCGCTTGAGGCCGATCCGAAGATCGTCGCGGACTTCTGGGACGTGTTCACCTACCTCGAGGCGCAGGAACTGGAGCTCACGAACGATCCGCTCAACCTGCACCGCAAGTCCAAAGACCTTATCGCGATCAACCTTCAGCAGTTCGAGGCCCGGTGCCGCAAGGAGAACATCTCCTGCCCGCCGCTGGACGAGCTGAAACGCCACCTCAAAACCTCAAAATCCCGCCCCTTTGTCGAGCAGGCGACCGTCAACACGGTCACCGGCAGGCACCTGCATTGCTGGGTGTTCAAGACACCTGAAGCGGCGGCCCAGACCAAGAAAGGACATTAACTGTGCCCCGTTTCGAATGTTCGAAATGCGATGCCGTGACCACGGCCGACGATCTGCCGGCAGGCTGGACCGAAAGCACGCTCGGCCGCGCCGGCAAGATCTACAAATGCGCCGCGCATAGCCCGGCGGCGACTAAGCCGCGCGGCGCACCCGCGCCGATCGGCGACAACAGCGGCGACACGCCGTCCTTCAGCTCCGACGACGTCATCACCGGCGCCGCCCAAGGCCGCCTCAAGTCGTTTGTGGAACGCATTGAAAGGCTTGAGGAAGATAAAGCCGTCGTCACAAACGATCTCAAGGAAGTTTACCAGGAGGCGAAGGGCGAAGGCTTCGACGTGAAGATCCTGCGAAAGGTGGTCAGGATCCGGAAAACGGACAAGGCCGCTCTGTCCGAAGAGGAGGCGATGATCGACCTCTACATGTCGGCGCTGGAAGGCTGACCGATGGCACAGCCCCCTGAAGAACGTCAGGCTGCCGTCCGCGCCCGTGCCAAGCTGCAGTACCAGCTCGACATGGCGACCGACCCCGAAGGGCGCCGCGCCTATATGCGCGCCTGGCGCCAGCGGAACCTGACCCACGCCCGCGACTACAGCCGCAGGCTTTACGCCGCGAAAAATTCCCCGAAAAACGAAGGAGAGACCAATGTCTAAGGCATTGTCGCCTGAAAACGCGCGCCTTTATGACGCCATCGCTTTGAAAGCCGCGGCCGAGCCTCAGTTCGTAATGTGCTGGAGCCAGGGCATGAGCCCCGAGCTTTTGGACACGCTGCTCAACGCGGCGCGCGCTGAAGGTCCTGTCGGCGGCACGATCATTCCCACGCCGACGCATCCCGGCTTTCTCGTCTGGAACCCGCAAGCTTCCTATCCGCGCCACCAGCACGGAACGCTCGACGGCGCTAGGCTCGAAGCCGAGCGCCTCGCCACGGCCTACCACAACACCCCGTTTTACGTCCTGGTGCCCGCCGGCGTGGCGATTGCCCCGCGGCAGCCCATGCCCGTCCGCTTCATCCCGATCGAGCCGGTCACAGCTGTCGATCTGGACGACTCCATACCGTTTTGAGGCCGGCCATGAAATACGCTGCCCTCATCATCGTTGTCGGCCTGGCATTCGCCGCCGTGTCCGCACGCTTCGGCTGGTTGGCCATGCTGCTCGGTTTCGGCATCGGCGAACTGCTGGTCCTAGTCGCATTGTATCTGAAAATGTTGGCGGAGCTATGCCAAGCCCGAAAGCTGCTGGACGAGTCGTCCAAGCTTTTTGAACGAATGTTGAAGATCCTACGATGATCGGCGTCATCGTCCACCTGACTGCCTGGGCTCCTGGCTGCGCGGATATCCCGCGCGGATCTTCCGAGCTCTGGCACTACCTCGGCACGGCCGCGCCGGACGAGGTGATTACCGTCCTCGAGCAGCACCTCGATCGGCCGGCCAATCACTTCGCTCTGCGGCCGGAACAGCCGCGCGAACAGGTCGAGGCCTGCGTCTACGGCCGCGTCGAGGACCAGGAAACGCCCGTCCTGATGGCGATCGTGGCCGGCGCAGACTTCGACGCGCTTCAATCTGCCCGAAAAGACCGAATTTCCATGCTTCAACAGGAGGCCGCGTAACATGAGCGCCAAAATTCCAGCCCGATTGCCGTCGACGCCCTCCCCGACTCCGCCTATCAAATGGAGTTTGTCATGAGCCAGACAAAACGCGCTCCCAGTGCGCTGCGCGCTTTGAAGCAGCTCGGCCGCAGCGGCATCCCGGCGCGGGCCGTGTTTCCAGACGGCACCGTAATTGAGGTCTTAGCCGGCACGCTACCGGCTGCCCCAGATGTAACCGAAGCCGATAAAGAGGCGAATGAGGCAGATCAGGCGTTCGATGTCGCGTTTAACCAAGGAATACAAAAACCTAAATAGCTTCCGCGATCGTCATGGCAAGACGCGACACTATTACCGCGTGCCCGGCAAGAAGGCGATTGCCGTCGCCGGCGAATTCGGTTCTCATGAATTCGACGCCAATTACGAAGCCGCCAAGACGGCGTGCGCTGACATTGCCGATCCCCTGCCTGGCCAAAAGTCGATCATCAAAGGCACGGTCCACGATCTATGCGCCCGTTATTATGAAAGCTACGAATTCAAACACCTGAAACCTCGCACACGACAGCGGTATCGCGAGCAGATCGAGCGTTTCCGCACCGGCGTGGGTCATGTGATGGTGCGGGCGATCACGCCGGCGCATCTCAACAAGGTCAAGGCGGCCTATGCCGATCGGCCAGGCGCCGGCCGGACGCTACTAAAGCGTCTGCGTACACTGTTTAATTTCGGCGTTTCCGAGGGCTTCCGAGGCGATAATCCAGCCGCCCGGGTGAAGTTGCCGAAGGAAGGCAACGGATTCCTGCCGTGGTCGGATTACGACATCGAGAGCTACAAGGCCAAATGGGGACCGGGCACGCCGGAACGCCTGGGATTGTATCTGTGCTTATACACGGCGCAACGCCGGTCGGACATCGTCAAAATGGGGCTGCAGCACGTCCGCGACGGCGAAATCAGCGTTGTCCAGGAAAAGACCGGGACGCGGGTCTGGATCCCCCTCCATAGCGAACTGCGCGCCGAAATTGCGCGCATGCCGGCGGGGCAGATGATGTTCGCTTATAGCCCAAAAACCAGAAAGGCGCGCACATCCGAAGGGTTTGGCAATTGGATACGCCAGAACGCGAAGGAAGCGGGCATCGACGGTACGCGCGGCCCCCACGGCCTGCGCAAAGCCGCCTGCCGAACCCTGATCGAGCTGGGCGTCGATAGCGACACCGCGATTGGCATATCCGGCCACAAGAGCACCAAAGAGCTCGAGCCCTACATCCGCGACGTCAACCGCCGAAAAAAAGCGCAACAGGCAATGGCGGTTTGGGATTCGACGGGCTAATCAAAGTCCTCGTCCTGAACGACCTTCAGGCCTTCCTGCGAAATGAGCGGAACGTCACCAATCGTTGTGTCAAACGGTCGAAATAAAAATCCGCCGCCCGGAAAGCATTCAAGGACGACTCCTGTCTGCAAATCCGCCGTAACGTTGTAGCCGTCTTGACGAAGGGACGCTGCACGTTCATCGCTAAACGTCACTTGGACAACATCACCAACTTTGCAAACTTGCCGCACGGTATTGGTCCTCTCCGGGTTGTAGGCCTACCAAATACCTTAATAAAATCAACGAACACATACCCTTGGTTTGTAAAAATAACCCGTTGAATTGACTACAGATAAGCCCTCCGACCGGGGGCACCAGGGTGCAAGCACCCTGAACCCGTCATCGCGACGGAGTGTGTGGCCACTGGGGGTGGTCACGGAATTGGCGGGAGTCCTTGGTCGACAGGCTGCCGCCGGAATTCCCCGTGCAAAGCGACGACATTTTGTGTGTTTCGCGAAATAACCAACCGCAGGACTTACCGAACGCCTGCCGCATCCCCATGTCCAATACTGCGGGCGTTCGCGCCCAAGGTCGCCGCAATCCTGCGTTACGGATGACCTGCCCTTGAAAGGGGTTTTCACAATGCATCTTCCGCACAATTCCGCCCCTGTCCCGTACAGGGCGTCTGCCGCGCTCCACGCAGACAGCTTTCGATGAGCGCCGAAGATACCGATCTCGAACGGCGCGTCCTGGCCCACGAACAGATTTTGCAGGCGCTAATAGCGCACATGGTCGAAACCGAACCGCAATTTCTCGAAAGACTGAGTGCGACCTTCAACAATCCCGTCCAAGCCGGATGTTTGAGGTACGACCGGATTTCGACGGCGACGCACGCTGCCCGCTTTGTGCGCGAAGTCATCCGCCTTGGCGAAAAGCCGTCCGCGCCGTCGCTGGTGTCGCGCTGGGACGATCTTTGGCCGACATCCGGCGAGAACAGCGTCCTGAACGGCAATATCCCGGTCCGCTTCGAAATCCGGCCCCGCGACGACCTTTGGGAAGTGTTCCGCAACGGGCGGCTGAAGGGCGGCTATGTCTCGAGATCGGGAGCTCTGGACGCCGCGCACAGCGCTATGCAGGAGGTGTTCGAAGGCGGCGGCTGTGCGGAATTGCTGGCCTTGCAACCGAAGGGCGGATCATGAGCTTTCGCCTGTATGAAAGTGCCTGGGTCCGGATCGAGGGCACGGAGCAGCCGCTTCAGGTGCACAGGGACGGCGCCAGCGCGGGCGTATTCATTGTGGGCGACCACTGGTACGATATCGACGCCCGCGCCCTGCCGTCGCAAATCCATGTCCCACCGATCGTTTCGATCCTCAGCCTTGAGGCCGTCCGCGAAGCCGGCCTGCGCAGTGGCTACGACCGCGACCTGGACGCGATGCCGCAGCATACAACACGCTGGTTCGGCCGCCCCAAGTCAATAATGTGATCCTAATCACCCGTACAGGCAGGCAAAAGGAAAACGAAAATGTCCATCGATAATACGGCTGGCCGCCCCTTATATGTCGACACCGTGGAAGACCTGCTGAGCCGATTTTTCGCCGGCCTGACGGCGCCTGCACATACCAGCCGGGCCATCGCCGCCCTATGCGTCGCTCTTGCCCCCATGGAAACCCTTCGCGCCGGGGACCAAGAGCAGTTGCTGGCCCATCTCGACACTGTCCTGGCCGCGTATAAGGACGGACGGCTGGATCAGGACAAGGTCATGACCACTGCCATTGCCCTGGCCGAAAACGCGTACAATGGCGACCGGGTGGCAATGAATATAGGATAGTAGCCTGAGGGGACATCAACCGATCGTCACGGTAACCGCCATATCCCGCAAAGCCCTTTGCGCCCCCAGGTATGATCCGCTCACCGGTACCAGTTGGTCGATACAACGTCCGACGCCGACGGGGATAAGGTTATGTCCGCCCATACGTCCATTCGTCGGGTCGAAGGCGATCCAGCCGGCGCCAGGCAGGAAGACTTCCGCCCAGGCGTGGGTCGCCCCTTTCGACGTCGTACCGGTCGCGCATCCGGCAGGATCGTAGAGATAGCCCGATACCAGCCGGGCGCCGAAACCGAGGCTGCGGACACCTTCAACGAACAGCACCGCGAGGTCCCTGCAAGCCCCCGAACGCAGGATCAGGGTTTCGAGCGGCGCGCGATGGCCTTCTTCGGTTCGCTCCTCATAGGTCATGTCCGCGAAAAGTCCGCTGTTGATGGTCTGCAGCAGAGTCAGGGTATCCATGGGCCGGCTCGCGATAAAGCTTCGGACCCACTGGCCGACCCGGCCGCTCGGGTCCGGATATTGCGGACGCGCCAATAGGCCCAGGTCAGCACGAAGGTCCTCACGCAAAGGAAAAGGAAAACCCGTCGCGTCGGGATCGATGGCGAAGACCGGCCATTGTGGAGACGACAGGATCAACGCCGACGTCGCTTCGATACACAGATAATCGGTTTCGCCGTCAAACCGGGCGGTGGCGATATGGTTGCCGAAAACGTCCTGCGCCCAGGTCACGTCAGCCTCCGGCGTAATGGCGAGGTTTATCCTGCCCAGTTGAAGCGTCGGCGCTTCGCGCGGGCGGATCACCAGCCGGTGGGCCTCAAGCCTGACCGGACTGTTATATTGGTAGACCGTGCGGTGGCACAGCGTCAGTTCAGGTATCGACACAGAAAAATATCACCTTGCAACCGTCAGTTCACGGCGTCGAACCAGTCCGCTTCCCCGCCCGCCACGCGGATGGCGTCGACTGCGGCCTTCACGGTAATAACAGCGTCCTCGCGCTTGAGGAATTCGCCGTACAGCTTGCCCTCCTGCGTAATCCGCCACTTTGAATTGCGGGGAATGAGTTCGAAATGGATGGCCGCCGAACCGTCCGGCTTACCCGAATAAGGGGCGTCCAGCCAAATCTTGACCCAATCCGGCGCCCCTTCCAGCAAGGTTTCGGCGCCAGCGCGGAAATCCGCACTGACGACGCCGCCCATGAAGCTCGAAAAGCAGGCCAGCGCGGCCGCCTGCTGATCCGGCGGCAAGGCCGAGACGAAGCGGCCGACATCGGCCTCCAGGCGGATAAGCAGCTTCGGGTCGTGACGCGAAACCAGGGCAACAAGGCTCTTCAGGACTTGGGAGTGGACGAGGTCCTGGACGCTGCGGTCGGGAGACGTCATGATATCAGTCCCTCTGAACATAGCGCGGCGGGCGCGGCCCGTCGAGGCCCTCTATCTTAAGATAAAACGGCGCAGGCCGGTATCGCAGCCCACCCGATATTGCGTGAGCGGTCGAGACCGTGACGGCGCCACGCCCGTGCCTTGAAGGCGACGGCAACGGCTCGGGACCGGAAGGGAACAATGTCATGGTGGCAACGCGGCTTTTTCGCGCCTGGTTGAATACGGACATATAACAGGGCCTTTCAGGCGTGGCCCCGGGGCATTTGCCACGATCCTGCCGGCCTTTTGCATATTTGGGCATGAACGTCAGAAAAATCCACATTATTCGAAATTTTATTTATCATTCGCATCTATAAATTCACATGTGCATCCGCAACCACATGTATTTAATGGATTATATTGCTAAATTATTTTTCGATTATTTTGAAATAACAGCAGAAAAATACCCAAAATGACCTTTAAAATTGCCGGAATTAGAAATTTTTGAAGTCGATATCGATTTTTTCCTACCAATACTTTTGCGACAGCGTTTAAAGACGTTGCACAACGATAGGGAAACGCTACTGATCAGCCGTCTCTTGGCAAGCCTGGGCGGAACGAAGGGGCGCTCTCTTCGCCGCAGGGCGGACGGAACGAATATGTGGCGAATGAACGGAGCGACATTAGCCATCATCGTCCTGTCGGCCTGCTCGAAACCTCGTTCCCGACCGGCCGCTTCCATCCCTGCGACCGAGATCGCCGCGAGCCGCTCGATGATCTCGTCGCGACGATCGTCGACGACGAGGCCAAATCGGCCAAACTATGCCTTACCGGAACACCCCAGCCTGCAGGGACCGCGACTACGCGATCAGGAACCTCACCGAAAGAGGCTATTGTCAGGCCACCCCCGGCGGCTTCTGGTCGAAATGCGCAAGGCCGGTCTGTCCGAAGTGACGTGACTGAACCCTGATACTGCCGACACCGCACTTAGCACACCAACAAGCACATAGTCCTATTTTATGCAGTGAAATCAACGAATATACTCGACTCAAAATCCGAGTACCGAGAGGTGTGTCGGTTCGAGTCCGACTGGGGGACACCAGGATGCAAGCACCCTGAACCCGTCATCGCGACGGAGGTTGTGGTTATCGACGGCGTTCACGGAACCGGTAAAGCTTTCCGCATTTGACAGCCTCCCGGCCCCGGGGGACGATACGGGCACCCCGGGGCCGGTCATATGGCCAGCCTTACAAACCGCCGCCGGCCTGCTTTACCGCCGCCAGGACGGTCGCATAGGTATCCAGAAGGTTCAGGGTAACACCGCCACATTGCAGCACGCTTTGCGCGGCAGGGTGATCGCTCGGAAGCGGCTCGCGTATCCAGGACACAGCCTTGGCGTTCAGCGTCATCAGTGCCCCGCCCGGCGCGCCGCGCACATCGACATAGCCGCCGTTTACACCGATCACGGCCATGAACTGCTGCGCCGTCCCGGCGAAAATGAAAGTGTGCGGAATGGAACCGTAGACGGTGACCGCCGGCTGTCCGTTCTGATCGGCACCATGATCAAGACGCGCTATGCCCGACGCATTGAACGCCATGCGCATCCCGTTGAGCGTTATTTCGGTCATCGTTACCCCCTGAAATTTTCACACGACCGAAAGTAGCAGGATTCGCCTCCTGTAAAAACGAATGCATTTTCGATGTGCCTTGCCGGGGCCTCCCCGTTGCGCCGCAGCAACAGCCCGTCTAGTCTTTTACATCCTTTCGACGTAAGGCCTTGCGCCAGTTAACAAAAATTAATACCCGTGTTATGGGGCGAAGCATGTGCCGTTTCTTTTGGCAATGCACCATTGCAGATTATTCGGAATAATCCGCCATCGGAGCAATGCAGAACAGGCGCAATGCCGATCCGCCTCCTCTTACGGAGGGCTGCCAGAGTGGAACACAACTGTTATTTCTGTGAGTCCGTAACCGGCAGCGCCGGGCGCGCCTTTCATGCCGCCTGGGCCGTGCGGCATTCGGAACCCGCCTCGGTCGTCATGCGCACCGGCATGGCGCCGGCTGCCCGGTCCCGCACCGTCCCGCCGTCCGTCTGCGAAGACTGCAACAAGGGCTGGATGAGGGACCTGGACACGTCGGTCGAGGACGTGCTGACGCGGCTGCTCACCACCGGCCAGCTGACGGTCGCCGAGCCGGAAGCCGAACTGCTGTCATGGTGGCTGCTGAAGACCGCCTGCACGCGCGAAGCCCAGTTGTCGCTGCACGACACGCCGCGCGATCTGGTATCGGCCATTCGCCGCCGCGACGCCCTGCCCAACGGTTTCGCCCTGTTCCTGGGCTGGTTCGCGAAGACCGCCGGCCGCACCACCGCCAGCCATATGGACCTGTGGTACGACAGCGCCGACCATCACCTGGTCCCGCGCCCGGGCCGCCAGAAGTTCGGCGCGCAATACCACAATCTTTTCATCGGCTATGCCCGCGCGGACGAGTCCCACCCGACCTTCCTGCACGTGCCCGGCATCCATGTGCCGGTCTATGCCAGGGGCGCGCGCCTGAGGGATTATCCGGAAGTGATGCGCACGGGCATGCCGCCGTCGCTTCAGCCCGGCCTGCTCACCGAGTTCCTGGCGCGGATCGGCTGCGACAGCCGCAGCCACTGATCAGGCCTTATGGCCAACGACGATTGACGGCGCTCGAGCTGAATCAGGCCGCGTCGCTCTTCGACAGGATGTCGGCGGGACGCAGGCCGGTCGCCAGCATGGCCGGCACCGCCGCGGCTTCGACTGCCTGACTGAACAGGAAACCCTGAATGCCGGGGCAGCGTTCCGCCCGCAGACGCTCCAGTTGCTCCGTCGTTTCGACGCCTTCGGCCACGCAGTCGAGGTCCAGCGAGCGCGCCAGGTCCAGGATACTGTGCACGATGGCCGCCGTCGAATGGTCGCTGACCAGGTCGCGCACGAAGGAGCGGTCGATCTTGATGCGGTCGAGCGGAAAGCGCTTGAGATAGCCGAGCGACGACCAGCCCGTGCCGAAATCGTCGAGCGACAGTTTGACGCCCAGCGCCTTCAGCTCGCGCATGATGCGCATGGTGGTTTCGGTGTCGTCCAGCGTCAGGCTTTCGGTCAGTTCCAGTTCCAGCCACTCGGGCTTGAGACCCGACTGGTCCAGCGCCTCGCGCACCGTTCGCACGATATCGCCACGATAGAATTGCTGCGCCGACAGGTTCACGGCGACGCGGACCCGGGGCAGGCCCTGCTTTTGCCACAGGGCGTTCTGGCGGCAGGCGGTCATCAGCACCCAGCGGCCGACCTCGACCATCTTGCCGTGCTCTTCCAGCAACGGGATAAACAGGCCGGGCTGGATCAGGCCCTGCTGGGGATGGTTCCAGCGCAGAAGGGTCTCGAAGCCGGTAATGTCGGAACTGTCGGCAGCGACCTGCGGCTGGTAGTGCAGCACGAATTCGCCGCGCTCGCAGGCGCCGTGCAGGTCGTTAGACAGGACGTGCCAGCGTTCGGCGGCGACGCTGAGGTCGCGCGTGAACAGGCGGTAGCTGCCCCTGCCCTTCTTCTTGGCCTGGTACATGGCGGTATCGGCCGCCTGCAGCAGGGCCGCGGGATTGTCGCCGTCGCCGGGATAGAGCGCGATGCCGATGCTGGAGCCGATATGCAGGTCGTGGCGGCCGACCTTGGCCATGGGGCGAAAGGCTTCCAGGATGCGCTGCGCCAGGGCTTCGGCATCCTCGGGCTTTTCCAGGCCCGTGGCCGCCACCACGAATTCGTCGCCACCGAGACGCGCCGGCGTGTCGCTTTCGCGCAGGCAACTGCGCAGGCGCCTGGCGACCTCTTCCAGCAGGGCGTCGCCGACAAAGTGCCCGAGGCTGTCATTGATATGCTTGAAATGGTCGAGGTCGAGCAGCAAGAGGCCGACCTGGGTGCCGTCGCGGCGGGCGTGGGCGATGGCGTGGTTCAGCCGGTCCATCAGCAGGTTGCGGTTGGGCAGACCGGTCAGGGCGTCGTGCAGCGCCAGGTAACGGACCCGGGCCTCGGCCTCCGTACGGGTCACCACTTCCTCCTCCAGGCTGGCCTTCTGCGCCATCAGGTCCAGTTGCGCCTGGCGCAGGGCCAGGTGCGTCCGCACCCGCGCCATCAGTTCCTCGATCTGGAAGGGCTTGGAAACATAGTCGACGCCGCCGGCGGCAAACGCCTTGACCTTGCTGTCGACGTCGGTCAGCGCCGTCATGAAAATGACCGGGATATCGTGGCTGGCCGGGTCGGCCTTAAGGCGGCGGCAGGTTTCGAAGCCGTCCATGTCGGGCATCATGACATCGAGCAGCACCAGGTCGGGCCTGGCGAAGCGCACGCGGTCGAGCGCCTCGTGGCCGCCGAGGGCGACCAGCACTTCATAGCCGTGGACTTCGAGGTTATCGACCAGAACCCCCAGATTGACGGGATTGTCGTCGACGACAAGGATGCGCGGGTGGGACATGGGCGTACTCATTACTGTCAGGCGGCGGTCTTTTCTTCGGCGCCCTGCTCGATCAAGCGAAGCACGGCGGGAGATTGCCAAGCGGCCGCCAGAGCGTCCAGGCGGCTGGCGAATGGCGCATATTGCGGCCCGAGGGCCTCAATGGCGGGAACTTCCTTGCGGATGGCGCGCAGATTGCCTTCGCGCGCCAGGGCCAGCAGGCGGTCATAGACCTCGCCCTGCGGCACGACGACGGGCTTTGCTTCCGCTTCCCGGACGGCCGCCGAGGTTTCCAGCAGCCCGGTCATGACCTGGTGCAGGCGCTCGAGGTCGACCGGCTTGGCCAGCAGGCGGTCGGCGCCGGCGGCCAGCGCTTCGGCCTCGGCTTCCGGCGAAGGATTGGCGGTGATGGCGATCACCGGCACATGGCGGGTGGCGCGGGCACGAATGCGGCGGATGGCTTCGCTGCCGTCGAGCACCGGCATCTTAAGGTCCGTCAGGACGACGTCGGACGGCGCCGTGTCGAAGCTGGCGACGGCGTCCAGCCCGTTCCTGGCCGTGCGCACGCGGAAGCCGCGCGATTCCAGCGCCGCCTTCAGCAGGTCGACATTGGCCTTGCGGTCGTCGACGATCAGGACTTCGTAGCGGCCGCAATCCTGGGCCGGGGCCTGCGCGGTCTCATCGGCAGCGGCCAGCGGAAGGACCGCTTCTACGCGGAAGCGGCTGCCCTTGCCCAGTTCGCTCTCGACCGTGATGTCGCCGTCCATCATCTGGACGATCTTGTGCGTGATGCTGAGACCAAGGCCCGTACCGCCGCTTCGGTCGATCGAATTTCCGGACTGCTCGAACGGCCGGAAGATGCGGCCGATGTGCTCGGGCGCGATGCCGATGCCGGTGTCGATGATGTCGAAGCGCAGACGGGCCGCGCCCTCCTCCACGGCAACCGCCGAAACCGCCATGCGGACCGCGCCCGCCTGGGTGAACTTGATGGCGTTACCGAGCAGGTTGATCAACACCTGGCGCACGCGCTTCTGGTCGGCGACCACGCTGTGCGGCACGTCGCCGGCGACAGAGACCGTGAAGTCCAGGCCCTTTTCCTCGGCGCGCAGGCGGATCATCTGCGCCACGGTCTGCACACAGGCGCGGATGTCGAAGGTTTCCGGCAGCAGGTCCAGCTTGCCCGCCTCGACCTTGGCGATGTCGAGAATGTCGGTGATCATTGTCAGCAGGTGTTCGCCGCTGGAGTAGATGGTCTGGACCGCCGACGACTGCGGCGGCGTCAGGGCCGTGCCGTTCAGCAGTTGCGCGTAGCCGAGGATGGCGTTGAGCGGCGTGCGCAGCTCGTGGCTCATATTGGCCAGGAATTGCGACTTGGCGGCGCTGGCGTCCTCGGCGGCGATGCGGGCTTCGGCCAGCACGCGGGCCTCTTCGGCCTGGCGGCGCTGGCGGTCTTCGTAAGCGCGGCGCAGGCCGAGGAAACGCAGCACCAGGAAGGCGCCGGTCGCCACCAGCCAGGCACCGAGGATGATCAGGTACCACTGGGCCGTCGAGATCGAGACACCTTTGAAATCGATCTTCTGTACCGACACGGCCAGACGGCCCGGCGGTGTCAGGTCGCCCGAACCGAAGGCGAAAGAGATGACGTTGTCGAGCTTGGAAACGGCTTCGTCCGGCGGGATGCTGTGCTTCGAAATCCACCACTGTTCGGCCCTGAACTGGGTGGTGGCCAGATGAATTTCGTTCTGTCCCTGGGCGACATCGAAGATCGCGACCATCGGCATGGTCTCGCCCTTGTCCATCTTGGCCTTAAGCTCGGCCGGGGGAGCGCTCTGGATGGTCAGCTTCATGCGCGTACCCACGCCGTGATAGTTGAACCGGATCGTGATGTCCTTGTATTTGGACAGGTCGAGCCCCTTGCCCTTGTTGTCCTGGTCAAGCCACAGGCCGTAGCCGCAATAGAGGTACTGGGCCTTGCCCGGAATCAGGTCGCACGACCATTTCAACGGGGTGGTCGATTGCGTCAGGACCGAATTGCCGCCGTCATTCTTGTCGGTATAGGAATACGGATAGTACTTGCTGTCCTGCGAAGTGAACGCCAGCTCCTTGCTGGTGATGGCCTCCTGGCCCAGCACCGCGGCAAAGGTCAGGGCGATCAGCATGAAGATCGCCGCCTCGAATTTCAGGTTGGTGATATGGAGCCAGCCGGCGCCGCCCTTCGCATTCACAGGCAAGGGTTCCGAAACAGAAGACGTCGGGTACGTATTCAACCGTATTCTCTACTCAAGGCGACCGATGGCAAAAATACCGCCCCGGCCACAGCAATAAACTAAACGCACAATATTCCGAAATACTTATCAATATGTTTCCTATATTTTTGAAAATACTCTTTCCTTATTAGGGCTTTGCTAACCCTGTCGGCTCCTGAAAAACGGCGCGCGGCTTATTCGGGCGGCAGGCAAGCCGCATCGACTGGCGGGCCGGCGGCGGCTATAGTCGCATCATGACGAATCTCCACATCGCCCACAGGCCCCTGGCCGAAAGCGTGCGTCAGTTGATCCTGCGCGAGATGGACGACATGTGCTATCCGCCGCGCCCTGACCACGAAGTGCACGACCTCAGGGTATCGGGAAAGCGCATCCGCGCCTGGCTGCGGATCCTGCGCGACGCCATGGGTGAAGAGGCCTTTGCCCGCGAAAATGCCATGGTCCGCGACCTCGGGCGTCTGTTTTCCGGACGCCGCGACAGCCATGTGCTCATCCGCACGCTCGAAGCACTGGAAAAGGACGGCACGGCGCATTTCGCCCCCGCCGACACCGCGTCCTTGCGCGCTGCCCTCCAGGCCGAGGCCGCCTCTATCGAAACGGCCATGCCCATGCCTGATGCCCTGTCGCACGTGCGCGACGCCCTGTTCCCGGCGCGGCGCCGCCTGGAAGGCCTGACGCTCAGCCACGCCCACCCGAGGACCGCGTTCCGCCGTATATGGAAAAAAGCCAGCGCGGCCCACGCCGAGGCGTTGAAAACCCGCGATACGGAAGCGCTGCACGAATGGCGCAAGCAGGCCAAGTCCCTGCGCTACCAGCTCGAGGCGCTGAAGGACATCTGGCCGAAGCGGGTCTCACGCTGGAACAGGCAATTGAAGATGCAGGGCGACCTGCTGGGGCAGGACCACGACCTGTCGGTGCTGGCGGACAAGGTCACCGATGAGCAGCGCGCGGTCATTGCGTCGAAGCGCAAGGATATGCAGGACCAGGCTTTTGCCGCGGCGGCCGCCTTCTACCGCGCCCGTCCGAAAAAGCTGGCGCGTGCCCTGACCGCCCGCTGGAAGCGGTGGCGCAAGGCGGATTAGCCGGTGATCCGCACCTTGGTCAACTGACCGCCGATGGTCTTGAAGGCGGCGATCAGGTCGGCCGAGCTCTGGGCGTCGAAATAGTGCGCGGTATCGGTGGCGCAGTATTTCAGGTTGGCCAGCGATGTCGCGTCGGTCACGCCGAAGCCGATGGCGTAGATTTCGATATTCTTCGACTTGGCGTAGTCGCAGACCCGCTTCTGGTCGGAATAGGTGGTCGCGAGCTGCGTGGCGTTGGCCGTCGACACGCTGCCCGACGAGGTCGAATATTGCGTGTTGGCGCCGTCGGTCATCAGCACGATGGCCTTGCGCGGTTGCTTGTTCTTGCTGTCATAGGCCGCGCCTTCCTGGAAGGGCGCCGGCGGCGACAGCACGTTGACGCCCCAGATCAGGCCGCTCGGGATATAGGTTTCCGGCTTGTAGCTGCCGATGTTGACCACCAGCCCGTTGATGCCGGTGGTGATGACCGAACTGTCGTTGGTCAGCGGTACGATGGGATTCAGGCACGCCTGGCTGGTCCCCAGGAAGCCGACATAGGCCGTCGTGGGGTCGGGCATGACCAGCTTGCCCGACGACATCTGGTTATAGACGCAGCCGTACCACTTGTAATTGGTCGTCGTCGGCGTGGTGCAGCTCGTATACGGCGTGATATTCACCGTCGTACAGGTCTGCGCCACGATCCAGCAGCTGTAGGTATAGGGCACGCCGTCCTGGGTGCCGGTGCAGGTGCCCTTGGTGCCGCCGCTGCAGGTCGTCTGGGTCGATATGGTGGTGCAGGTCTTGGTCGAGGTCGTCGAATAGTCGGCCGGCACCGACATCCAGCTCTGGCTGCGATTGGCCGTGCCGACATTGACGTAGTTGGCGTACGGCACGATGGCCATCTTGACGTAGCTCTTGTTGGCCGTCGTCATGACCGACGAGACCAGCGACGCGGCGGCGGTCTTCAGCACCTGGATCTTGGTCTGGGACCCATCCAGCGCCTCGCTCATCGACCAGGTATTGTCGAGCACCAGGGCGACTTCCAGCGTTCCGTCCGCCGCCTTGATCGTACTGCTGTTGACCGTGTACGGCATGGAGGTGATGCCGACCAGTTGCAACAGATAGGGTTGGTAGGTGCCGCTCGCCGTCATGGCGAAGGTACGCGCCGTCGAATTGAAATTCATCGCCGTGATGGTCGCATTGACCTTCTTGGCGTCGACATTCTGCTTGAAGACCGTCAGGGCGATCGTCTTCTGCGTGTCGGTGTCGTTGGTCGACGAAATGGCCACGGCCAGCGCGGCTTCGTCGAGCGCGTCCTGGGCCTGGCGCTTCTGCCACAGCAGTTGCGAGAAATCGACGGCGCCGGCGACCGCGCTCAGCAGCGCGACCAGGGACAGGGCGAACACCATGGCGGTGTTGCCGCGTTTATCGGACGCGTACTTTCGGAACAGCAATCTCATCACCGGCCTGACAACCTTCGCAGAAAAGGATCGGCACGCGCCCCCACAAGGGACTGCCTTCAGGAAATCGATTACCACGACATCCTTAATCCATCTCTAAGCCGGAACTACGTTGTTTTATTACACTTTCATTGCCCGCCAAGGCGCGCCTCCGGCAGGATGAAGGTAAACGTCGTCCCCTCGCCCGGCACCGACGTGAAGTCGATGGCGCCGCCGACAAGGCCGAGGAACTTGCGGCAGGTCGACAGACCGATGCCGTTGCCGGGGAATTCGTCACGCGTATGGAGGCGCCGGAAGATGGCGAAGACCTCGTCGCGGTAGCGCTCGTCTATGCCGATGCCGTTGTCGCGGACCTCGAAGCGCCAGGCCTTGTCACCCTCCTCCGCCGAAACCGCGATCTCCGGCGCCCGCGCGCCGGTCTGGAACTTGAGCGCATTGCCGACAAGGTTCTGGAACAACAGGCGGACAAGGGTCGGATTGGTGCGGAAGGCCGGCAGGCCCGAAAAGGTCACCCTGGCGTTTAATCGCTCGATTTCGGGCGCCAGTTCGAGCAGCACGTCCTTCAGGATGGCCTCGCTGTCGACCGGATAGAACTCGACCGGATCGCGGCCGACCCGCGAGAAGCGTAGGATGTCGCTGATCATGGTCTTCATGACGCGGGAATTGCGCACGATGAAATCGACGTGCCGGCGGTCGGCCTCGTCCAGCCGTTCGCCCGCGTCCTCCATCAGCATCTCGGCATACAGGCTCATCATGCGCACGGGTTCCTGCATGTCGTGCGAACAGATATAGGCGAAGCGCTCAAGCTCCTCGTTCGACTGCCTGAGGCTGTCGTTGAGCTGCATGACCTCTTCGCGCTGGGTGTAGAGGTCGTACCAGACCAGGGCCATGATCGCGAGCACGGTCAGCGCCGCGGCCCCGGCCAGTGTGGCCCACAGGGTCAGGCGCGCAGCGGCGATCCGCCGGGCCAGCAGCCGTTCCAGCTGGTTGACGCCGACGACCCAGAGGCTGTCGGTCGCGCCGCGCACCTCGCGCACCATGCCCCTCGCACGCGCGGGCATGTCCTTGTCGCCCAGTCCTACAGACGCGCCTTCGGCCGCTTCGGCATAGCGCTGGATGCTGTCGGACAGGCGCACCAGCGGCACCGCCGTCGCCACCTGCACGCTGCCGTCGGCGCCGTGGGACGCGTCGGCGACCGACGCGGTCACCGTCTGCAGCGCGTCGCGCAATGCTCCGGCGCCGAAGGTGAGCGCACCCTGCCCGTGCGCACTCTGCGGGTCCCGTCCGAATGCCTGCTCCAGCCCCGCGCTGCGGCCGCTCAAGGCCGGCAGGTTGGTCACGACCAGTTCCATGAGATAATAGGAGTCCGGCCGCGGATCGAGCGTCAGGCCCGTATCGTCGGCGATCTGGTCGAGGAAGGTCCGGGCGTGAGCGCAGGTCTCGGACTGGACCGGAGTGCGCGCCAGCTCGACTTCGAGCGCCTGCCCCATGGCGTCCAGGCGCGGACGCGGCTTCACGCCGGTCCCGAAGGGCACGGCGTTCCAGGCGGTGGCCGATTGCCGCGCATCGCAGGCCGACACCATGGCCCAGGCCCGGCGCAGATAGGCCGTGCCCGTCAGTTCCTTTTTCGCGACGGCGATGTCATGGACGCAGAAATTGACCGCCACCGCCGACAGCAGGAAGACCGGCAGCAAGATCGCCGCGGCGACCAGCACCAGCTTGCGGTGACGGCGAAGGGCCGCGCGCAGGGCGTGATAAGTCGAGGTGAGGCTCATGCCATTCCTTTTACGCGGATTCCACCCGGCCCATACAGCCAATAATAGTCCAGCGGCGATCGCATGACCGCCGCTGGCAAGGAGGCAACACTTTCGCTTTACGCGGCCCTGACCTGGCTGAGGAAGGCGTGAACCTGGGTGCGCAGGTTCGACGCCTGGGACGCCAACTCCGACGACGCGCTCAGCACCTGCGACGCGCCGGCTCCGGTTTCGTCGGCCATGCGGGCGACATTGGTGATGCTGGCCGTGACCTCGGTCGTGCCGACCGACGCCTGGTTGACGGCAACGACGATCTCCTTGGTGGCGCTGCCCTGCTGTTCGACGGCGGCGGCGATGGTCGCCGACGACTCGTTGATCGAGCGGATGATGCCGGTGATGCTCTGGATGGCCGCCACGGCCTGGGTCGTCGTCGTCTGGATTTCCGAGATCTGGGCATTGATCTCGGTCGTCGCCTTGGCGGTCTGGCTGGCCAGCGCCTTGACCTCGGCGGCCACGACCGCGAAGCCCTTGCCCGCCTCGCCGGCCCGGGCCGACTCGATGGTGGCGTTGAGCGCCAGCAGGTTGGTCTGCGACGCGATGCCCGAAATCATGTCGACAATGCTGGTGATGCGGTTGGCCGCATCCGACAGCTGATGGACGACGGCGGCGGTGGTGTCCGCCTCGGTCGCCGCTTCACGCGCCTTGTCGAGCGAGATTTCGACCTGGCGGCCGATTTCGCCGACCGACGCCCCCAGTTCCTCGGCGGCCCCCGCCACGGAGGTAACATTGGTGCCCGCTTCCTCTGCGGCGGCCGACACCGAGGTGGCCTGCGACGCCGATTCCTGGGCGGACGACGTCAGTTGCGACGCCGTGGCCTGCATTTCAGTCGCGGCCGAGGACACCATTTCGACGATGCCGCCGACGGCGTTTTCGAACTGGTCGGCCAGGCTGAGCATGGTCTGCTTGCGCTCGACCTCGGCCATTTCCCGCGCCTCGGCCGCTTCGGCCTCCAGCGCGATATTGCGGATCATGCCTTCGCGGAAGACATCGACCGCCGCCGACATCTCGCCGATTTCCGAGCGTTCGCCCTTGTTCGGGATGGTGATCGAGGTGTCGCCCTTGGCCAGGATACGCATGACATCGGCCATGCGCCGGATCGGCATGGAGACGGTGCGGATCATCAGGGCGCCGATACCGAGGCAGATCAGGGCGGTCGCCACGATGGCGGCGATAATCAGGGTGGCGGCGTTACGGCCGAGCTTCATGCCGGCGTCGGCGACCTTGTTGCCCTGGGCGACCTGGTATTCGCGATCCTTGTGGATGGCCGTGCGGAGGCTGTCGACCAGGGGCTGCATGGCGCCGAAATAGGTATCGGTGGCGCCGGCCACGTCGTTGGCCTCGACCTTCTGCATGAAAGGCACGGACTGCTCCATATAGGTGTCGAGGCTGGACTTGATGGCGTCGGCCAGCACGCGTTCTTCCGCCGAGTCGACCGTGGCATTGTAATTGGCGTAGTCCTTCCGGATGTCTTCGCCGGTCTTGTCGAGCTTGGCGGCCATGGCTTCGCGCTTGTCGCCGGCCAGCAGCAGGACCTGGCCCTGGCGCGAGCGGTAGAGCTCGAAATCCTGCGACAGGTCGCCGAGATAGTTGGCGGCGGGCAGCCAGTTGGTCGATACGTCATGAGCGGCGGCATTGACCGCTTCGAGCCGCGTTATGGAGAAGAGTCCAAGACCCAGCGTGCTGGCCAGGACGATAGACAGGGCCGCGATGACGCGTGCCCGAACAGATAGATTTTTCACCGCAAAAGCCCCTGTAAACGCGTAACACCTGCGTGGCTGACGCACGGGAAAGTTGTCAGAAGATACCTAACGGGGTGTTAATTTTATACACCTGTTCGAGCGCCTCAACCATAGGGGCGGCAATGAAATCGTTGGATACATCCTTTCACGCGAAATCGACGAACGAATGTTCGGGGCCGCGGGACGGACATTCGCCGTGGCGGGCATACACGAAAATTTGCTCAATCTATTGAAGGGCTTCCAAGGTATCGAAGACCAATTGCAGGGCCTTGCGGGTAGCTATTTCCGCTCCCTGCCAGGCGTCGCGGTTGGCGCAGCCGGAGGCGCTGAGCACCACGGCCTGCACGCCCAGGCGGTCAAATGGCACCGGTTCCATTTCCGCGATCATGGTGTTGCTCAAAAAGAAACCCCGCAACGCGCGAAAGTCGGCGGCGGCGGCAAACCAGTCCGGATCGCGCACAGCGCTCAGCGCGATGCCGAAGCCGGCCCGGGCGATCTCGAACCCCTGGAGGCGCCGCAGGGACGGTAGTGCCTGTGCAACCTCCGTCGCGGCGTAGATCGCCGTGCCGTCACGCTGTATCCGGGTCTGCTCGCCGGGGATCAGCCGCGCAAGGCCCGCCCGGACGAGGTCCGGCTGGGTCGGGAAATGATAGGCCACGGTCGAGGCCGCCGCTCCAGCCTTCTGGCCGACAGAGCGGTGCGTCAGGCCCGATATGCCGTTTTCGGAGATCAGGTCGGCGCAGGCCTGGACGATCTCGTCCTGGCCACGATCGTAATCGCGGCCTTCGCGCGTCGCCGCATAACCGGCTTCATCGCGCATGTTTTCGAAATTGACGTCGAACAGCGCCTGGTCGCCGGCCTCGCGGCTGGCCGGCAACAGGCCGCCCATCAGCCGGCCGATGCACAGCCGGCGCATCCAGCGATAGCTTTCGAGCCGGTCCAGGGCCAGGGAATAGGCGCACTCGTCGACCAGGAAGCCGTCGATCAGCCCGGCCAGGTCGAAGGCCGGCCGCTGCGCCATGTGCGCCACAAGCCAGGCACAGAACTGCCGGCGGCGCTCGACCCATGCGGCCAGGGCCTCGGACTCAGGCACGCTGCTCACATTGAACAGGAGTTCGGAATACAACAGGGTATGGCTGCGGTGTCCGGTCGTCAGGTCGACCAGGACCTGCTCCAGAACGTGGGCAGCCAGGCCCGCCGAAATCGCAGGCGAAGGCCCCAGCTTCCGGCGCCAGTCGTCGAAATAACGGGCCTCGGCATCGCCGGCGCCGCGAATCACGGTCTCGAGAATCTGTTCCTTCTGGCCGAACTGGTAGGATACGACCGACACGGTCGTCCCCAGCCTGGCCGCCAGGGGCCGCAGGGTCAGTCCACCAATCCCCGATTCAGCAACGAGTTCCAGCGCGGCGGACGCCAAATCTTCCGGCCGCAGGGTTTTCCGGATAGCCATGTTTGAAAATATAATCGCTTGAAAATAACGAGCTTATATCAAGCGTTACGTGGATAGCAATGCCCGGATTCGTGCTGCAATGCGGTATCCTTATCCCTGGCGATCCTAGCCGTGCGAAGCCCCGGCCTTGACCGGCACCTCTTCCGCCAGCCAGGTTTCGGCCGTCTCGATCGTGGCGAAGGTCCGCGCTTCGACATTCGGCAGGACCCTCGTGAAGGTGTCGGCCCGGGCAATACGGACGGGATCCTCGGTCACGATGGCGACCTTCAGCGTCCGCACCCGCCCGGCCAGCCGGGGCCACTGCTCGGCCATCGCCGCGAAGTCGTCGAACTGCAGGACGTTGATGAACTGCCGGATATCGTACAGGCGATTGTAACGCCAGGGCTCGGTCAGCGAAGCATAGGTCCGCTCGGTGATGTCGAGCAGTTCCTTGCCGTATGCGACGCCCTGGATCTTGAAGAGGACAAAGTGGGATTCCGGATGAATCTCCACGGAGATCGCGTTACGCCGACTGGTCATGATCGCCTCGTCTGCCGTTAAAGGCGTATAATACTCCAATTCTTGCAATCTTGGTACAAATTTACTTGAGCAGCGGCGCGGCGTTACCGCCGCGCCGTTGGACCAGGCCTTACGGCGTGGACAGAACCACCACGCCCTGGGCCGGAACCGTGACGCTTAGCCGCCCCGAAGCGTTGCTGGTGGCAGCACCGCCGGCCGCCGGGAACAGTTGCGTGAAGCTGGTCGACGCCAGCCCGGTATCGGCCGAAAGCATCGCCGAGGCCTGGGTCAGGTTGATCAGCACCACCGCCGTATGGCCGCTGTCCTGGCGCAGGAAGATCAGGCTGCCGTCCCCGGCATGCGACAGCAGGGTGAGCGTTCCCGACTGCAGCACCGGATTGCTGGCGCGCGCCGCCAGCAGCGCCGTGTACCAGCTTTGCAACGAGCCCGTCACGCCGGCTTCGGCCGCCACATTCTGCGTGGTGAAGTTGGCCGCCAGGCCGCGATAGGGCGTGCCCGTCGTGAAACCGGCGGTCAGCGCCGTATTGCTCCAGCTCATCGGGGCGCGCACGCCGGAATCGCCGCCGTCGCTGTTATTGCCCATGCCCACCTCTTCGCCGTAATAGATGAACGGCGTGTCCGAGGCCAGAAGCTCGATGGCGGCCGCGATACGATAGTCGCCCTCGCCGTGGCCGCTCAGTTCGGAATACGGCCGGGCGCCGGCGCCGCTGTCGTGGTTCGACATGAAGAGCGGCAGGCTGGCCCGGTCGGCCTCGGTCAGGTAGCCGACCATGCCGGCGGTAAGCGCGCCCGAGGTCGCCGAGGTCTTGATATCGCCCTGGTGGCCGAAGGCGAAGCTGTGGCCGCATGACGCCGCGTAGGCCGACACATTGTCCCAGGCTTCGCAGACCATGTAGCGGTTGGCATAGGTCTCAATCACCGCGCGCGCCTGGGCCAGCAAGGTCTGGTTCTGCGGCTGGTCGTACCAGGCTGTGGGGCCGTTTTCGATCAGCGATGTCGCCGCGTCGAAGCGGAAACCGTCGACGCCGCGGTTCAGCCAGAAGCGCAGATTGTCCATGTGATAGGCGACGACCGACGCATTGCGCAGGTTCCAGTCGGGCATGGAGTCGGCGAAGATGCCGTAATAATAGCCGCTTTCCGACACGTGCCACGACGCCGCCCCGCCGTAGCCGGTCCAGCCTGGATCGGTGGCGTTCCACAGGTACCAGTCACGCTTCGCATTGCTCGTCGACGATACGGCGTCGAGGAAGACAGGGTTTTGCGCCGCCGAATGGTTCATGACATAGTCGAGCACGATGCCGATGCCGATGCCGCGCGCGTGCGCCTGGGTGACCAGGTCGTCAAAATCGGCCATCGTGCCGTAATCGGGCTCGATAGCGCGATAGTCGGCGACCGCATAGCCGTGGTCGTGATCCTGGCTCTTGTAGATCGGCATAAGCCACAGACCGGTGACGCCCAGCGACTTCAGGTAGTCGAGCTTGGACGTCAGGCCCTTGATGTCGCCCTTGCCGTCGCCGTCGCTGTCCTTGAACGAGCGCACGAAGATTTCCATGAACTGGCCGCGCTTGTTCCAGTTGGCCGGCAGGGCCGAGGCTGTCGACCCGACCGTGACGGCCGACAGGTCGAGGCTGTCCGACTGGTGGCCGACGCGGGAAAACGCCGCGTCGGCGTCGGCCTGGCTGGCGTAGACGGTGCCGGTATCCTGCACCACCCAGACATCGCTGCCGAAGGTGGCGCGCGTGACCGACAGGTCCAGCATCGGGCTCTTGGCGTCGCCCTTGTGCACGATGAAGTCGAGCCTGGCCGACGCATCCGTCAGCGGAATGACCGCCGTATCCCATCCGCCGGTCACACCGTCGAAGGCGTGCGGCGATGTCCACGTGGTCGCCACCGAGGTAGCGATGGCCGGATGGGCGGCATCGTCGTTCCACAGGTGCAGGCCCCAGCCGGTATAGTCGCCGTCGAGCCGCTTGTAATGGATGGTCAGGGTCAGGGCGGATGCCGACGAAGATGACGAAGACGAGGACGACGAGCCGCCGAAGGACGAGCCCCCTCCTCCCCCGCCACCGCAGGCGCCGACGGCCAGGGCCGCGCCCAGGCTCAGGACAACAGAAATCCGGCGCAGCCGGACGGCCGCGTGAGATGCGTGCATAATGATAACTCCCCGTCGCGCGGCCCTTTGGGCGCGTCTATGTGCTTGGGGAGAGCTGTACCATCATGTGGGCACGGCCGGAATTTGAATACGTATTCCGGCAACCGTCGGGGGAATTGTCCTTCGTCCGCTAAAACTAAGCCGCTGTCACAAACAGGCGGCGGGACCGGGCTTTCAGGGCAGCCGGATCGTCAGCGGACGCCGCGGGCTTCAGGCTTTGACGGGGCTTGAGACGCACGACCGGAGCCGCCGAACGGACGGCGTGCGCGACACGCGGCTGGGCGACGAAGGTCCTGGCCGGTGCGGCTGCCCGGTGCGGAACCGCCATGCGCGGCAAAGACAGGATGATCAGCAGGCCACCCAGCCCGCCGGCGGCATAGGCGTAGATACGGACCATGGTGACCAGGGTGGAGGCCTGGTCGAGATAGGATGTGGAGCAGGCGGCGACAATGGCCGTCAACCACAGGATACATGCAAAACTTCTGGCAAACGCAGTCATGGCGTTCCTCTTCTGAGGTTATGCCCAACGCTACTGTCAAAGATGTGAATAAGTGACTAAACCGCGCGCGATCGTTTCACGGTCTTCATGGGCTTGGCTGCGGGTTCGAAGTCGATCAGCCCGTTGACCGGCTTCGGCTTGGACAACCCCATTCCGACGGCCATGACAAGCGCGATCGGCACATAGAGCACGATGCCCGCTACGATAAGGGTCGCGGAGAAAACGAACGCCCGCGCGCGCTGAAATACTAACACGTTACTATCCCTGCTCCGGCGACATGGCCGGTCTTTTTCTTATGATAGTAATATGCGCCCGTTTTGTTGGAATTAAAGCGGTTTCGCGGCGCGAATGACACACGCGGCTACACATTCGCTTGAAAGGCGGCAATTGTCCGCTTACGGAACAATCAGGTTTAGAAATTCACCCGACCAGCTTGCGCGCGCGCGCCAGGTCGTGGCGCAGGCGCTCGATATCGCTCCGCAGATGCCCGACCTCGCCAACTGGGGCCTCGCCAGCCGGGGCCTGGCCGACCGTGGCCGGCATGCCGGCCAGGCGTTCCAGCCGCGTTTCGGCCGTCGACAGGATTTCGTCCTGGACGGCGACCTTGCGCCGCAGGGCATTGACCGTCTTGCGCGTAAAGGCCTCGTCGCGGCTGGCGCGCAGCACGTAGGACAGCTGGTGCGACACCAGGCGCCAGTTCAGCGGCTTGACGACGAACGAGGTCGCGCCGGCGGCGTAGGCGCGGTCGACCGCGTCCATGTCCTCGCGGCCGGTGGCGATGACCAGCGGCAGGTGTTTCAGGCGTTCGTCGGCGCGGATCAGGCCGATCAGTTCGAAACCGTCCATGACCGGCATGTCGAGGTCGATCAGCGCAATGTCGAAATCCCCACGCGACAGGCGATGCCAGGCCTCGTCGCCGTCGGCGGCGACCTCGACCTCGACCTTGGGCGTGGCCAGGTTGGCGGCGGCGAATTCGCGCAAAATCGGATCGTCGTCCACGACCAGCAGACGGGCGTTCTCAAAGTGAACGAAATGGTCTTTCGGCATGGTGTCCGAACTGCTCCCTGTACGCGGCGGAGGATCGTCCTCCGGACTTTCTCGTTATCGCCCCGCCCTTGGATTTATCAGGAAGTTTTTAACATGTGATTATTAGCAATAGAGAGAATCCCATCCATGCGCGCTAGGCTTGAGTCTCAATGGCGAAAAAGGTGACAAAAGACCGCCAGGACAGCGGCGCCGAGCGCAAGACGCCCCGTAAGACCGCGTCGATCCGCCGCCGCCTCAGCGGCCTGGTGCTCGGTTCGGTCATGCTCTCGACCATCCCCGTCGCCACCCTGTTCATCGTGCGCGAGACCGCGCGCCAGGCCGAGACGCGCTGGGCGTCGATGAGCACCGTCGCCAACCTGCTGGCCGGCAACGCCGTCGAAGCCGCTGAAGCGAACAACCAGGCCCAGGCCTTCGCCGTCCTGCGCGCCGTGACACATACACCTGGCGTCGCCTACGCCCGCATCCAGAACGCGAAGGGCCAGACCCTGGCGGAAACCGGCGCGGGCGCGCGGTTGTCCAACGACCTGACGCTCTATACCAACGCGCCGCGCGCCGGCATTCGCGACCTGGTGCTGACACGCACCATCCGCGTCGTGGCGCCGATCCAGGTCGGCCAGCACCGCCTGGGCCAGGTCGTGATCGTCCATACGTCCGAGGGCTTCGGCGCCACCCTGCTGCAGGCCCTGTCCGGCATCTTCCTGCTGGCCGGCGGCGCCCTGGCCTTTACGCTGTGGCTGGCCCGGCGCCTGCAATACAGCATGACCGCGCCCCTGGCCGACCTGACGCGCTCGGTCAAGGCCATCGCCGCCGAAGGCGACTTCTCGCGCCGCGTCGAGACCCGGTCCGAGGACGAGGTCGGCACCCTGGTCACCGGCTTCAACGCCATGCTCGACGCGATCGCCGAGCGCGACCGCGAGATCGCCGCCCACATGAAGGGCCTGGAGGCTGAGGTCGCCGCCCGCACCCGGGACTATCTGGCGGCGCGGGACGAAGCCCAATCGGCCAACCGCGCCAAGTCCGACTTCCTGGCGACCATGAGCCACGAAATCCGCACGCCGATGAACGGCGTCATGGTCATGGCCGAACTGCTGGCGGCCGAAGGCCTTCCGGCCAAGGCGCGGCGCTATGCCTCGACCATCGCCCGGTCCGGCCGCAACCTGCTGGCCGTGATCAACGACATCCTCGACTTTTCCAAGATCGAGGCCGGCAAGCTTGAGGTCGAGACCTGCGAGGTCGACATCCTCGACCTGGTCGACGACACTTTGAGCCTGTTCAAGGCCAAGGCGCGCGAAAAGGGCCTGGAGCTGATCGCGCTTACCGACCCCGACGCGCCACGCATCGTCCCCGCCGACCCCGTTCGCCTGGGCCAGGTCGTGTCCAACCTGGTGTCGAACGCCCTGAAATTCACCGAAACCGGCCATGTCTGCGTCTATGTCACCGCCGACAGCAAGCCGGGCTTCTGGCGGCTGGTCGTCGAAGACACCGGCATCGGCATTGCCAGGTCCAAGCTGAAATCGATCTTCACCGCCTTCGAACAGGAAGACCAGACGACGACGCGCCGTTTCGGCGGCACGGGCCTCGGCCTGTCGATCGCAAAGCGCCTGGCCGAAGCCATGGGCGGCGCCATCGCCGTCACCAGCGAACAGGCCCCCAGCCAAAACCACGGCACACAGTTCCATGTCCGGCTTCCCGCCGAACCTCAGGCCGCATCGGCCGCGCCGCCCTGGGCCGGACGCGGCACGGCCTCGGTCCGCATCGAGGCCGCGCTCGAACGCCGCGCCGTCGCCGACCGCCTGACCGCGGCCGGGATTACCCTTGTGGACGGCGATGCCGACCTGGTCATCGCCGACGCCGCCAACCGCAAGGGCGTCGCGCCACAGGTTCTGGTACTGGCCGTCGAGCCCGAGGACGGCGAAGGCGATGCGCTGGCCGCCGCCGGCCGCGCCGCCTGCGCCCTGCCCCGCCCGCTGCGCCATCGTGACATCGATGCCCTGGTGTGCGGGCTACGCGACGGCACCGGCTTCGCCGTCCGTGACAGCGAAGCCGCCCGCGATGCGATCGACGCCCTCTATCCCGAGGCCCGCGTGCTGGTCGTCGACGACAGCGAGGTCAATCGCGAAGTGGCGCTGGAAGCGCTGCTGCGCTTCGGCGTCCGCGGCGAAACCGCCAATGACGGCCAGGCCGCGCTGAACATCATCGGAGCCCGGTCCTTCGACCTGATCCTGATGGACGGCTCGATGCCCGTCATGGACGGCTATGAAGCGACGCGCGTTCTGCGGGACAGGGAAGCCGGGACGCTCCGCCTGCCCGTCGTCGCCCTGACCGCCCATGTGGTAGGCGCCGCCGCCGAAGCCTGGCGCGACGCCGGGATGGACGACGTGCTGCACAAGCCCTTCACCGTCGCCGACCTCGGCCGCGTCCTGAAAGCCTGGCTCCCCTCCGGGCTGGCCCAGGCGCCGGCGGCCCAGGCCGCGGACGTCCCCGCCCAGCCGGTTGCCATCCCGGTCGCCATGCCGGGTGCCATGCCGGCCGGAAGCCCGCTGTTCGACATGGAGGTCGCCGGTCCCCTGTTCGCGCGCGGCGACGCCTTCCTTGACCGCGTGCTCGACCTCTACCGCCGCCATGCACCGGAAGCGCTGGCCAACCTGGTGGCGGCGCACGGCGCACGCGACGACGAAGGCGTGGCCCGCGCCGCCCATGCGCTCAAGTCGATGAGCCTGAACCTTGGCGCTCGCGCCGTCGCCGAAGCTTCCGCCGCCATCGAACACACGATCCGCGAGGCCGGCGGCAAGGCGACGGCCGACGACCTGGCCGGCTTGCACGCGGCGCTGCAAGGCACGCTGACGGCGCTGCCCGGCAAGGACATCGCCTCCCCCGCCGCAAAGACGCCGGCGGCCGACGGCCTTGCCGCCGAGCTGGAGGCCGACATCGACGCCGGCGCCTTCGAGATGGTCTATCAGCCGATCTTCGACCGCGCCGGACAGCAGATCGTTTCCGCCGAGGCCCTGGTCCGCTGGCGCCGCGACGGCCGCGCGCCCATCGGTCCCGACGTCTTCGTGCCCCTGGCCGAACGCAGCGGCCTGATCGGCAAGCTGGGCGCCCATGTGCGCCGGACCGTGCTGGCCGAAACCATGGGCTGGTCGATTCCCGTGGCGGTCAACGTCTCGCCGATCGAACTGGAAGACACGCACTTCGTGTCGGACATCCGCCGCCTCCTGTCGGAAACCGGCTATCCGCCCAGCCGGCTGGTGCTGGAGATGACCGAGACGGCCTTCATGAACGATCCCGGCCGCGTGTCGCAGGTGTTCGACGACATCCATGCCATGGGCGTCAAGCTGGCCCTCGACGACTTCGGAGCCGGCTATTCCAGTCTCACGGCGCTGCATCGCTTCGCCTTCGACAAGGTCAAGATCGACAAGGTCTTCGTCACCGCGCTCGATGGCGAACCCAAGCCGGCGCTGGAAGCCCTGGCCATCATCCAGGCGGTCACCGGCCTTGGCCGCGCCTTCGGCATGCAGGTCGTGGCCGAGGGGATCGAGACCGAGAGCCAGCACAAGCACCTGAAGGCCGCCGGCGTCCATGCCCTCCAGGGCTACCTGTTCGGCCGCCCCGTCCCGGCCTCCGAATTTTCGGCCAGCGTCCGGGCCGCGGCCTGATATTACCGCCGGGCGGAAGCCGAAAAATAGGCGCCGGGGGTTATTGACTTCGCCATGGACCGGCGCAGTTTACGCAGGTTCCTGGGGCAAAAACATGAACCGATTTGATCCGCTGCCGACAGGCATGCGAACCCTGCCGCTCGATGAGCGCGGCATCCCCGTGCCATGGTTCGTCGACTGGCCGGGCGGCAAGCCCGACTTCAGAATTGTCGACGGCCGCAAGCTGATCGACGGCTGGAAACAGGATCTGTGCTGGATCTGCGGCCAGCGGCTTTTCGCGTTCCGCGCCTGGATCATCGGCCCTGTCAGCCTGATAAACCGATGTACCGCCGAACCTCCGGCCCACCCGGAATGCGCGCGGACCGCGCTGACGCACTGTCCGTTCCTGTCCAACCCGGAGATGAAAAGAAACAAGGCCGCCCTGCCCGTCCGCCAGTCCGGCGGCGGCGAGCTGGTCGAACACAATTCCGGCCTGTCATGCGCCTGGATCACCAAAGGACGGGGCGGCGAAATGATCAATCCCGGCAACGGCCTGATGTTCCGCATCTTCGAGCCGCACACGGTCGAATGGTTCCGTAATGGGACGCGGGCCGGCGCCGAGGACGTCCATGCCGGTTTTGAAGACGCGGCCCGGCGCCTGCGCGACAGCGACCGGCGGCATGGGCCGGCGGCGCTGCACAACCTCGAAGGCCGGATATCGGCGTGCGCCAGGTGGCTGCCGGCATTGGCGGCCGGTCCGGGCTGAGCGCTACTGCGCCAGTTTCGGATTGTTGCGGTTGGGGCCGACGCCGTCCGGCACCGGCACGCCTGACCCGACATAGCCCGAATTGATCACCAGGTTGGGGTTCTGCTTCAGGATCAGGTTCTCGGCCACGATGATGCTCCACGCCGAATCCTGGGCGACATTGCCCGAGGTTTCGACATCCAGCGTCGCGTTCGGGATGTAGATGGTGCCCAGCAGCTTGTTGACGTGGTCCGACGCGATCGTGAAGGTTTGCGTGTTGTCGCGCGTCGTCACCAGCAGGAAGCCGGCGAACGGACCGCTCTTGCGCGCCCCCAGCGTGACCTGGGCCTTGTCGGCGAAGTTGATCTTCTTGGTGGAGCCGAAGATGAGCACCACGTCGTCGCCGGTTATGATGGCGTTTTCGTGTGCGTTCACGTCGTTCATGAAGTAGTGCTCGCCCGGCAGCAGGATCAGGGTCGCGTCCTTGTCGATCTCGTACTGCTCGCAATGCACACCCGGCAGAAGCGGCAGGACCAGCCCGGTCAGTTCCTTGATCTTCAGCGGCTTGCCGATGCAGTCGAGCGGCGGGTTGAGGTTCATCGAGGCGAACGGATCGTCGATATTCATGGCGCCGGAGAAGCCGGCGGGCGACACGGGCCCCGTAATCGTGCCGACGGCTTCGGTGCGGTCCGACTGGACCATGGCGCCGGGATCGATCTTGATGTCGTCATTGGCGTGGACGGCGCAGCCCGTGGCTCGGATGCGCGCCTGGTTCTGCAACCGGACCCCGCCCGTGCCGGTCTGCAACACGCACAGCGGGATATGGCCCATGTTTTCGGCCTTGGCCGTGGCGGTGATGGTGCGGGTGCCAAGCAGGTCGACAATCGGCGTGTGCACCGTGGAGGCAACCACCGTGACGGCGCTGTTGTCCGGTGCGACCGTGACCTGGACATTGACCTGGGACGTGATCCCGGACTGCGCAGCCGTCTGCTGCGTCACGGTCGTCGCCGTGGCCGTCGGCCCGGAAACCGTGCCGGTGGCGACGGACAGGCGTCCGGCACCGGCAAGCGCGCCGGCGTCGGCCGCCGCCTGAAGCTTGCCGTGGTCGTTGGAAATGGAGGTGATTTCAAGCACACCAACGCTGGTGAGCAGCAACGGCACCGCGCTCAGGGCCACGATCATCGTGACATTGCCGCGATTGTTCGCAGCGATTTTGGACAGCCAGCCCCTGAACACGAAATACAATCCTCTACCTGTCGGCAAAGAATGGCGCAAAGGGGTAAATAATGCCTTTCGGCGCGTCATTAACGGGTCAGCGCATAAGCATTGCCAGGCGATATTTGTAATATCTTTATGAAATCGGCACTGAAAAGTGCAGGATATTTATATGCTTTTTTGATCCGTTTTAGAAACTTACACCGAAGTAAGATCTTCACAACGCCGATTTGTTGCACCGCAACCTTGATCAGGCAAGCATATTGCGCTTGTGCACCGGCAATTTCTTGCCGCGCTTGGGCGCGGGAGCCGGCGGCGGGGGTGTCGGCGACGGATCGGGCGCGGCCTCGGAGGCAGCGGCAACGGGCTTGGCCACGGGCGCAGCCTTATGATGACCGGCTTTTTCCTTGACGGCTTTGGGCTTTTCGACGGGCGCCCGGACCGGCGCCCTTTCGGGCCTGGGCGGCGTGGCCAGCTCGTCCTGCGCCGCGCGGATCATGGCCATGACGGCCGGCTTGTCCTGCCACAGCTTGTTCAGGCCCTGCAGGGCCTTCCACACTTCGAGGTAGTGGGCCTCGGTGGCCAGGGCGACCTTGACCTTGGGTGTCGGATCGGGCGCGGCCGACGGTTTTTCACCCTTCAGCGCCGTGTCCAGTTCGCCGACGATCTTGCCGGGCTTGGCATTGAGCGCGATGACAAAACCCAGGCGGGCTTCCAGGACCTCGCCGACCTCGCGCGCGCGCTCGAGGATCACCGCGCCGGACGATTTCAGCGCCCGGTCGAGATGCCAGCGCACGCTTTTGTAGATAGCCTCGGCCGAAGCCTCGCGCTGGCGCGCCAGACGGCGGCGGCCGCGCTGCCGGCCGGTATAAAAAGCCAGCGCGCCTACGGCCAGGATAGCCAGGCCCAGTATGATCAGGGTGACGAGGATGCGCGGATCGACGTGCAGGCCGGGGCCATAGCCGGACGGGTCGGGCGCGTCGCCGCCGAACGTATCGTCAAAACCGGGATCGGAACGCGCCATTACTTCCTCGACTTACCCGGGCCCATGCCCTCTTCGCGCGGGTCTTCCCACGCCGGCGACGCCATCAGCTGCGCCTGGGCGGCGCGGAAGGCCGTGGCGACGGCACTCATATTCTTCCAGTAATTGAACAGCTTTTGCACGGCCTTCCAGATGGCCTCGCTCTTCTCGTCGGCACTCATCGGCACCTTTTCGGGCGCGGCGTCGGCAGGCGCCGCGGCATAGGGCGCAGGCACGGCGGCAGCCATCGGCTGGACCTCGGAGGCATTGACGGCGATGTTGATGACGGTCCCGCCCATGGCCGCGGGCGCCGCCCCCTTGGGCTTGTACACCTCTTCCTTCGTGCCTTCGATCGCGGTGTTGAGCTTGCCCACCACCTTGTTCAGCTCGGCGCTGAGCTTGAGCGTATGCTGGAAATTCTCGGAGATGGCGGCGCGCGCCTTTTCGGCCTTTTCGACCTGGTCGTCCGGACCGGCCTTGGCGGCCGTCGACAGAAGCTTCTTCACTGCATCGACCCGGCGGTCGATGGCGCCGCCGCCACCGCCCGACGCATCGCGCTGGGCGTTCTTGAAGACGATGGTGAGAATGCTGGCCAGGACGATCAGACAGACCGTCACCGCCGTCCAGAACAGGAAATCGTGGTGGCCGCCGACGTCGGTGGGGAAATCGGCCACGGGCGGCGCATCATATTTGTCGTCCATGTCGGCCTCCCCTCCTTTCCCCTTGGTGGCACCTCGGTGCACAGCCGTTTTGGAAGGTTAACAGATTGCACTGAAGGGCGCGAGTCCGCAACGCCCATTTACCGTATCCGGAACGGGATTTTTCCCCTCAGCTGTGGCTTTTCAGCGGATTAGGCTCCGGACTCAATTAGCACCAGAATGAGATGATGGCAGCGATGAAGACACCCGCCATATAGTTGGCTGCGATTTTGTCATATCGCGTGGCGATACGGCGCCAGTCTTTGAGTCGACACCACAGGCGTTCCACAAGGTTTCGGGTACGATAGGCGTCGCGATTGTAGGGGATGGGCGTTTTGCGACTGCGTGTTGGCGGGATGACAACTTCGGCGTCGTTGGCTTTGATGGCGGCACGAATGGCATTGCTGTCGTAGCCGCGATCAGCAATCATTTGATCGAAGCGCCCACGGGCTGCTTCAATCAGTGCTGGTGCCATGGTCATGTCACTGATGTTACCGGGCGAAAGCAGCAGAACCCGTGGGCGTCCAGTGGTGTCGGTCAGGCCGTGGATTTTGCTGGTGCGTCCGCCACGTGAGATGCCGATACTTTGCGCGAAGGCCCCCCTTTTGCGCCCGCCGCCGAGCGATGAACCTTGATGCTGGTCGAATCGATGGCGACCGAACCCCATACGCCGCTAGCTCCGCTCAAGGCTTCGAAGATTGCGAACCAGACGCCCTGCTGACTCCAGCGGTGAAAGCGATTGTAGATGGTTGTGTAGGGACCATACTCTGGAGGACAGTCACGCCAGCGAGCACCAATCCTCAACATGTGTACGATGCCGGAGACGACACGTCGGTCATCTACACGGTGCGCGCCCTTGCGACCCCTAGGAAGCAGTGGCTCTATCCGTGCCCATTCTGCATCGTTCAACCACGTTAATTGACGTGCCATGCAAAGCCTCCGAGTTAAAAGAGACTTTGAATCAACAATCCATCAAACGCGCAACCTTATTGAGTACAGAGCCTAGCGGTTGCCCTGCGCCTTGAGCGCGGCTTCCTCGACGCGGCGCAGCAGCTTCTTGAACTGCAGCACTTCATCGAGCGAGAATTCGGCCAGCATGACCTTTTCGTACTCGATCGCCGCCGGCGCGACGTCGGCGAACAGGCGCTCGCCTTCGGCCGTCAGGATCAGGTGGTGCGAACGCCCATCATGCTCATGCGGAGCGCGCGTGATCAGGCGGCGCTTGGCCAGGGCCTGGGCGGCGCGCGAGATGGTGACCTTGTCCATGCCGGCGCGCTTGACCAGCGCCTGCTGCGTCGAAGGACCGTCCTCGCGCAGGATCATGATCAGGCGCCATTCCGGAATTCGCAGGCCGTAGAGGTTTTCATAGGCGGTCGCGATCAGGGTGCTGACGGCGTTGGACGCCACCGCCAGGCGATAAGGCATGTACTCGTCAAGCGTAAGCGTAGTCTGCGTCATCTGAACAACGAATCCTTCGTAGGGCAGTATCCTAAATGCCGGGATACCGGACCAATTACAAATGAGTAATTTTCAAGAGTTTGACGATTTACCCTAATGAACGGTGACCAATGTTACGCCATTGACATGGAGGCCGGAAAATTTCCGCCCGCAATCGCGCCCACGGACGCGCTTCCTCGCGACAAGCCGCCAAAGTCCTGTTAAGGGCATTGATATTTGCCACATTTGCCGGAAACCGTTCGTGCTGAGACGCCTTTACAACTGGATGATGACCCTGGCCGGCGGCCGCCATGCCGAAAAGGCCCTGGCTGTCGTATCGTTCGCCGAAGCCTCCTTCTTCCCCATCCCTCCCGACATCATGCTGGCGCCCATGGTGCTGAAGCGCCCGGAAAATGCCTGGCGCTATGCGCTGATCTGTTCCGTGGCGTCGGTGATCGGCGGTTTCCTCGGCTATTTCATCGGCTACAGCCTTGAGCCCATCGGCCTGGCCATTCTCAAATTCTTCGGCCATTCCGAGGGGCTCGAGGCCTATCGCCAATGGTTCGGCCAGTGGGGCTTCTTCGTCATCCTGGCCAAGGGTGTCACGCCCATTCCGTACAAGATCACCACCATCGCCGCGGGCCTGGCGCATTTTTCCCTGCTGCAGTTCTTCCTGGCGTCGGCGATCACGCGCACGGCGCGCTTCATGCTGGTGGCCTGGCTGTGCAAGCGCTTCGGCCCGGAGGTTACAGAGCTGATCGAAAAGCGGATTTATCTGGTCGGCACTGTCGTTATCGCCGTCATCGTGATAGGATTCGTCGCCATGAAGTATCTGGCGAAGGGCCACTGATGACGACCTTGCGCACGCGAATCGCCAACACCAAGCTGGCCCTGGCTTTCAGCCGCTGGTGGAGCCTGACCGCCCTGTTCCTGTCCCTGGCCATGCTGGCGACGGCCTGGTGGTTCCAGCTGTTCCAGGGCCTCAATCCCTGCCACCTGTGCCTCAAGCAGCGCGACATCTACTGGATCGCGGTCGGCGTCTCGGGCGTGTGCAGCGTCTGGGCGCTGTTCACCGGCGCCAAGGGCCCCCCGCGCGTCTTTTCGTTCGTGCTGTTCGCCATCTTCGCCACCGGCGCGGCGCTCGCGACCTTCCATGCCGGCGTGGAATGGAAGTGGTGGCCCGGCCCCGAAAGCTGCACGGCCGCGCGCGGCGAGATCAGCATCGACCAGATGGCCGCCTTCCTCGGCGGCGCCACGACGCGGGGTCCGCAGTGCGATGTGGCGGCATGGCGCATGTTCGGCCTCAGCATGGCCGGCTATAATGCCATCATCTCGACCGTCCTGGCGGTCCTCAGCCTGACCGCTTCCGTCCGCTTCCGCTCGCCCCGCCGCAAGGTCCACCCATGACGACGACCGCCGACCACCCCGACATCCCACCCAGGCCCGGCCTGGGTGCAAGCACCGACCGGCTGGCCGAGATACTGCGCGTCGACCATGCCGGTGAACTGGCGGCCGTCCATATCTACCGCGGCCAGAGCCTGGTCTTCGGCGGCACGAAAAAGGACGCCTTCGGCAAGCAGTTCGAGGTCATGCAGGGCGAGGAACAGGTTCATCTCGACGCGTTCGAAGCCCTGATGTGCGAACGCGGCGTCCGGCCGACCGTCATGACACCCGTTTGGCGGCTGGCGGCCCTGGGCCTGGGTATCGGCACGGCCCTGCTGGGCGAAAAGGCGGCGCACGCCTGCACCGAAGCGGTCGAAAGCGTGATCGGCGAGCACTATGCCGGCCAGGTCAGGGACGTCCAGGCGTCCGATCCGGAGCTGGCGGCGAAGCTGGCGGGGTTCCGCGACGACGAACTGGGCCATCACGACCGCGCGATCGAACAGGGCGCGCGCGAAGCCCCGGCCTACCCGCTCCTGTCGGCCGTCATCAAGGCCGGCTGCATGGCGGCGATCAAGATCAGCGAGAAGATCTGATTACCCGGCAAACTGGTAGTAGATCAGGAACCCGGCCGACGCCGTCATCAGCAGGAACGCCCCGGCGCCGAACAGGTTCGACCAGAAGCCGTTCGTATAGTCGCCCATGACTGTCTTGTTGTTCGAGATGTGCAGCACGATGGCGATGATCACCGGCGACGTCACCCCGTACAGAATGGCGGACCAGATCAGCGCCTTGATCGGGCTGATGCCGAGATAGTTGATCAACAAGCCGATGATCAGCGACAGGATCGCCACCGTATAAAACGCCTTGGCCTCGACGAACTTCCGGTCCAGCCCCTCGCGCCATCCGAACGCTTCGGAGATGATGTAGGACAGCGAGCCGCTGAGCACCGGGATGGCCAGAAGGCCCGTACCGACGACGCCCAGGGCGAAGAGGTAATAGGCCCCCTTCCCCGCCAGCGGCTCCAGCGCCCGGGCGGCCTGCTCCACCGTATCGATCTGATGGATGCCGGCGTTGAACAGCACAGTCCCCGCCGTCAGGATGATGAAGAAGGTGACGATGTTGGAGAACAACATGCCGAAGTCGACGTCGAAACCGACATCGCGCACGTAGCGCTTGTCGATGACGACGTGGTCGCAGCGCACGGTTTCGACCTCCATGGTCGCCTGCCAGAAGAAGAGATAGGGCGAGATCGTCGTGCCAAGGATGGCGACCAGGACGTTGACGAAGTCCTTGTTGAACTGGACCTGCGGAATAAAGGTGTTTTTCAGCACGGCCATCCAGTCCGTGCTGCACAGGAAGGGCACCACCAGATAGACCAGCAGGGCCGCGCACAGCCATTTCAGGACCGCGGCGAATTTCTGGTAGGGCAGGAACACGATGGCCAGCATCAGCACGACGGCGAAGCCGGCGGAAAAGGCTTCGGACGGCACCTTGGGCAAGATCAGGTTCGATACGGCCCCCATGCCGGCCAGGTCCGCGCCGATATTTAGGATGATCGCCGGGAAGCTGAACAGCACCATCAGCCACAGGACCGGCCTGGGATAGTGGCGTTTCAGAAGGCCGGTCAGGCCGTGGGAGGTGACGACGCCGATGCGGGCGCACATTTCCTGGACCGCCGCCATCAGCGGAAAGGTGATCAACGCCGTCCACAGGGTCGTAAGCCCGTATTGCGCCCCGGCCTGGCTATAGGTCGCGATGCCCGACGGATCGTCGTCCGACGCCCCGGTAATCAGGCCCGGTCCGAGTATCTTCAGGAAATGCAGCAGGCCCTTAGGCCGGGCGTCGGCAGGTTCGGTCATAGGAAATCCCCTTCCCGACCGTGAGAAGAGCGCAATTCGTGATCTTCGTAAAGCGCCTTAGCGGCCGTCGAAGTCCAGGCTCTGGCGCATGTGCTCCAACAGGGTCTCACGCACCTCGTCGTCGATATGGCCGAGGTCGAGCCGCGCATCGCCGCTGTCGGTCATCAGCACCTTCATGGTCTCGCCCATGAAGGTGAAGCTGTGCACCTTGGGACCGAACAGCTTTTCGCGTTTCGCCGTCACGCGCACATTGAGGGTGGCTTCCAGCGCCGTCTTCAGCGGTTCGACGGCGTACCGCGTCTGCCCCTTGCCGCGCACGAAATTGACGACACCGAAGGCGCGTTTGTCCATTTCGAACCGCACGGATGACATGTGCCGCCAAACTTTCTGCTATGCCGCGCCGTTCTGGCGTCAGTATCCCCACCTTGCCCGGGCCACCGGTGTCCGGAAAGCGCTTACGCCTCCAGAGGTGTGTCCCAGTACAGGTAATCTATCCAACTTTCGTGCAGATAGTTAGGGGGAAAAGAGCGTCCGAGCTCCTGCAACTGAAACATTGTCGGACGGTGTGGATTTTTTGTCGGCATCATGCGCGCCTGTTGCGGCGTCTTGCCGCCCTTGCGCAGGTTGCACGGGGCGCACGCCGTCAGGATGTTCTGCCAGCTCGACTTGCCGCCCTGGCTGACCGGCAGGACATGGTCGAAGGTCAGTTCATGAGGAGAGCCGCAGTACTGGCAGCGGAACCGGTCGCGCAGGAAGACATTGTAGCGCGTAAAGGCCGGCGGCCGGTTCTGGTCGATATAGGTCTTGAGGCTGACGACGCTGGGCAGCCGCATCTTCATCGACGGCGAATGGATTTCGACGTCGTAGGTCTGCACCACGTCGACGCGATCCTCGAAGACCGCCTTTACGACCTCCTGCCAAGGCTTGGTCGACAGCGGATAGTAGGACAGAGGCCGGAAATCGGCATTGAGCACGAGGGCGCGCCAGTCGTGCGGCGGGTGTTTCAGGACCTGCATGACATCCTCCGGTCGGATCTGTCAGGCGGCTTATGGCAAACGCAATTTTTGAAGACGAAGCTCCTTATGGCGCGGGTTACTGGCCACGGGTACCGGAGCGGGAGAGGCGTCTGTCGCACGCCTGTAATCCGGTGCCTCAGCCTGTGGATAGATTGAACCCGATTCCACCGAAAGGAAACAGTGAATTTTCGATGACGGGCATTTATGCTGGCGGCATGACCTTCATTACCCGCTTTGCCCCCTCGCCCACCGGCTACCTGCACCTGGGGCACGCCTTCAGCGCCCTGACGGCCTTCGACGCGGCGCAGGCCGCGGGCGGCGAATTCATCCTGCGCATCGAGGATATCGACCATACCCGCTGCCGGCCTTCGTTCGAGACGGCCATATACGAGGACCTGGCCTGGCTGGGTGTCACCTGGCCCGGGCCGGTGTTGCGGCAAAGCGAACACCTGGCCGACTACCAGGCCGCGCTGGACGACCTGCGCGCCATGGGCGTCGTCTATCCCGACCACCGCACGCGCAAGACCCAGGTCGAGGCTGCCCTCAGCGCCCCGCAAGGCGATGAAGCCGAAGCCGTTCAGGAGACGGCGGACAATCCCGCCTGGCGGCTGTCGCTTGAGGCCGCCCGCTTACACCTCGGCGCAGGCTATGACAGGCTCGATTTCCGGGAAATGGCTTTCCGTCCAGGCATTCATCCCGCCCGCCCCGAGATCAACGGCGACGTCGTGCTGGGCCGCAAGGATATCGGCATCGCCTATCACCTGGCGGTCGTCGTCGACGATGCGCGCCAGGGCGTCACCGACATCGTGCGCGGCCACGACCTGTTCGATGCGACGCATACCCAGGTCCTGCTCCAGGCCCTGCTGGGCCTGGCCACCCCGCGCTATCACCACCATGCCCTGCTGCTTGACGACGAGGGCCGCCGCCTGGCCAAGCGCAAGGGATCGAAAAGCCTGCGCGACTATCGCGCCGACGGCATGGGCGCGATCGACGTCAAGGCCATGCTGGCCGCCGCGCCGAAGGCGTAGTCCCGCGCGCCACAAAACAAAACGCAGGCCCGGTTGCCCGGACCTGCGTCTTTTGCCTCAGAATTCTGATGCGATCAGAGCAGCTTGATATCGACTGCCGCGGTCTTGCCGCGCTCGGTTTGCAGCTCGTAGCTGACCTTCTGGCCGTCCGACAGGCCTTGCAGGCCTGCGCGCTGAACGGCCGAGATGTGGACGAACACGTCATTGCCGCCCGACGAGGGCTGGATGAAACCAAAGCCCTTGGTGCTGTTGAACCATTTGACCGTACCTTCGGCCATGTGCGCTCTCCTTGAACGAGCTGTTATCGAGCCGCAGGGCTTCGACCTCCCGCGGACAATCGTGGTCTCGGTAGCAGCAAGTCCGGGACCGGCAAAAGCGCCGCTCCCCTTAGCATAGGCAGCCAGAGTAACGAATTGTGGAAACATTAAGCCAGTGGTTTACCGATCGGTCAAACGAAAAGGCGTTACAAGCCGGGTACAGGCCTGCGATTTCCTGCCAATATTGGCGAAAATGTCCCACTATTGCATCTCGAAAGCAAAATTATTGCGCGAGACCTTGGGCGCGCGCCACCGAATGGTGTTAAATCGAATGGATGCCTCCGACCGGCGGCGACTCGGAATGTGGAGACACGATGCGTACGTCCCTCCTGCGCCTGTGGCTGTTGAAGCAGGTCCTGTCCCTGCCGCCGGCATGCCTGCGTTTCTTTGCAGGCGGCGGCGTGGTCTATACGGATGGCCGGACGCTCGATCCGCAAATCCAGTTCCTGTGGCGGTCTTGGTTCGCCGGCGCCGCCGCCCAGCCCCTGAGCCTCGCCGGCAAAAGCCTGGAACAGGCGCGCCAGGAGTGGCAGGACATGGCGGCCCTGCTGGGCACGCCGTCGGCCGCACGCGTCAGGATCGAGGACATCGGCGCGGAACCCGTCGGATCGCCTTACGGACCGTCCCCCATGCGCGGGCTGCTTGTCCGCCCGGCGACGATTGCGGCGGACGCGCCCCTGCTGGTCTTCTTCCACCAGGGCGGTGGCGTGCTGGGCGGGCCGGAACTGTCGCGCGCCTTCTGCGCCCTGTTCGCCCACCATGCGCGCTGCCCGGTCTTCATTCCGGAATACCGGCTGGCGCCGCTTTATCGTTTCCCCGCCGCGTGTGAAGATGCCCGCGCGGCGTTCGAATGGGCGCAAGCGAACGCCTTCCGCCTCGGCGCCACGTCGGGTGACGTGGCCGTCGGCGGCGTGCTGACCGGCGCCAGCCTGGCGGCGCGCCTGTGCCTGGACCTGCGTCGTGATTTCAGGCCCCTGCCCGCCGGGCAGCTCCTGGTGACGCCGCTGCTTGGCCTGGCCGATCCGGCGATCAAGTCGGGCGCACAGGCCGGACACTGGCCGCTCAACGCCGCCGACCTCGACATCATGGTTGCGCATTATGCCGGCGCGGGCGTGGACCCGGCCGATCCGAAGATTTCGCCCGCCACGGAAGGCGTCCTGGCCGGCCAGCCGCGCACCCTGATCGTCTCCGCCGGCCTCGACGCCATCGCGCCCCAGGCCGAAGCCTTCGCCAAACGCCTTCTGGCGGCGCGCGTGCGCACGATCTACCGGCGTTACGACACCCTGCCGCTGGGCTTCGACCTCTTTGCCGGCCTGGTAAACGACGCGTCCTACGCCGTCGCCGACATGGCCGGACTATGGACCGAAATGCTGGGTCCGGGCCGCGAAGCGGATACCGAAGCTCTTGATGTTGCCTGAATTTTTTTGAACCTCAATGTTCATTACAGGTTCATGTCGAAAGGCGTATCGTATGCGTCATCGGGGGTGATTTTGCGTACGAAGGAGATCACCATGAAACGCATTCTGACGACGACGGCGATGGCCGTCCTGGCCGGTTCCCTGGCCTTCGGCACCGCCGCCCAGGCCCAGGGCTGGCACGACCATGATCGCGACCACGGCCGCTACGATCGCGGTTACGACCACGGCTACAATCGCGGCTATCATGACCGCGGCCACTACGACAACGGCTACCATCGCGGTTGGCGCGACCGGTCCGACTGGCGCCGCGGCGGCTATGTCGGCTGGGGCGACTGGAATCGCGGCCGCCACATCGACTACCGGTACTACCATCTCCGCCAGCCGCCCTACGGCTATGAATGGCGCGAAGTGGACGGCAACTACGTCCTGGCGGCCGTCGCCTCGGGCGTGATCGCCTCGATCATCCTGAACCAGTAGACCGGATATGGAAACGGCGCCTCAGGGCGCCGTTTTTCTTTTATCGCTTGGCGCTCTTGGCGATCATCGCCTCTTCCAGCCCCAAGGCTTTCAGCGCCGTCAGCGTGATGCCCGCCGCATCAAGGCCGGCATCGGCATACATGGCGTTCATCGTATCCTGGTCCTGGAAGCGGTCCGGCAGGGTCAGCGTACGGATTTTCAGGCCGGCGTCGAGCGCGCATTCCGCCGCCAGGAACTGCAGCACGAAGGCGCCGAAGCCGCCTTCGGAGCCCTCTTCCACCGTGATCAGGCATTCGTGATGGCGCGCCAGTTGCAGCACCAGCTCACGGTCGATCGGCTTGGCGAAGCGCGCATCGGCGACTGTCGTCGACAGGCCGCGCGCCGCCAGCATGTCGGCGGCCTTGAGCGCATCCGTCAGGCGCGTACCCAGCGACAGGATGGCGACCTTGGAGCCTTCGCGAACGATGCGGCCCTTGCCGATGGCCAGCGGTTCCGACATTTCGGGGATATTGATGCCTACGCCTTCGCCGCGCGGATAGCGGAAGGCTGAAGGACCGTCGTCGTACGCGGTGGCCGTCGCGATCATCGCCGCCAGTTCGGCCTCATCCGCCGCCGCCATGATCACCATGTTCGGCAATGCGCCCAGATAGCCGATATCGAAGGAACCGGCGTGCGTCGCGCCGTCGGCGCCAACCAGGCCGGCGCGGTCGATGGCGAAGCGCACCGGCAGGTTCTGCAAGGCGACATCGTGCGCCACCTGGTCGTAACCGCGTTGCAGGAAGGTCGAATAGAGCGCGCAGAACGGCTTGGCGCCATCGGCGGCCAGCCCCGCGGCAAAGGTCACGGCGTGCTGTTCGGCGATGCCGACATCGTAGACGCGGTCGGGGAAGACCTCGGCGAAACGGTCGAGCCCCGTGCCCGACGGCATGGCGGCGGTGATGGCCACGACGGTGGGATCGCGATGCGCCTGCTTGATCAGCTCGGAGGCGAAGACCTCGGTATAGGTCGGGGCATTGCTCTTGGGCTTGGCCTGCTCACCGGTGATGACATCGAACTTGGCGACGCCATGATACTTGTCCGGCGCGCTTTCGGCCGGGACATAGCCCTTGCCTTTTTGCGTCACGACGTGGACCAGCACCGGACGGTCGTTGATGTCGCGCACGCGCTTCAGCACCGCCAGCAGGTGCTCCATATTGTGGCCGTCGATCGGACCGACATAGTAGAAACCCAGTTCCTCGAAGAAGGTCCCGCCGGTCACCCAGGTGCGCGAAAACTCCTCCATCTTGCGCACCGTCTCGAACAGCGGGCGCGGCAGGTGTTCGGCGATGCCGCGCGAAATGCGGCGGATCGACTGGTAGGTGCCGCCCGAGACAAGATTGGCCAGGTACGCGCTCATCCCGCCGACCGGCGGCGCGATCGACATGTCGTTGTCGTTGAGGATGACGGTCAGGTTCTTGGTCGTTTCGGCGGCATTGTTCATCGCCTCATAGGCCATGCCCGCCGACATCGAACCGTCACCGATCACGGCCACGACCTTGTTGTTTTCGCCCTTCAGGTCACGCGCGGCGCAGAAGCCCAGGGCCGCCGAGATCGAGGTGGCGGCGTGGGCCGCGCCGAACGGGTCGTAGGCGCTTTCCGAACGCTTGGTAAAGCCCGACAGCCCGCCGCCCTGACGCAGGGTGCGGATGCGGTCGCGACGCCCGGTCAGTATCTTGTGCGGATAACATTGATGGCCGACATCCCAGATCAGAATATCGCGCGGCGTGTTGAACACATGGTGCAATGCCACCGTCAGTTCGACCACGCCCAGCGCCGAGCCCAGATGCCCGCCGATCTTCGACACGACGTCGATGGTTTCCTCGCGGACCTCATCGGCCAGCTGGCGCAGTTCGGCTGGATTCAAGGTGTGAATGACCTCGGGATGGAATCCGTCGGCATTCTGCAATCTGTCGAGAAGGAGCGTGTCGGGCATCAACGCGGGTACCGTTGCGGGCGTAACAGGAGGGCTGGTCAGTTGCGCCGATTGAGAACAAAGTCAACGCTGTCGCGCAAGTATCGCGCCTTTCCGCCGAAAATATCAAGCCGCGATTTGGCCTGATCGCTCAGCATCTCCACGCGGCGCTTGGCCTCGCCGAGGCCAAGCAGGGTCACGAAATTCGTCTTGCCCTTTTCGGCGTCCTTGCCGCCGGTGCCCTTGCCCATCTCCTCCGGGTCGCCTTCGACATCGAGCACGTCGTCCGAGATTTGATAGGCCAGTCCCAGGTCCTGCGCGAAGTGCATCAGGGCCAGGCCTTCCTTTTCGGGGGCATCGGCAATAACCAGCGGGATTTCAAAGGCATGGACGATCAGCGCGCCGGTTTTCAGGCGCTGCATGCGCGCTACGCCGCCCAGGTCGTCGTGGACGCCGATCAGGTCGATCATCTGGCCGCCGGCCATGCCGAGCGCGCCCGAAGCCTGGGCCAGCAGGCGCACCAGTTCGCAGCGGACCATAGGGTCCTCGTGCGTGTCCTCACTGGCCAGGATTTCGAAGGCGATGCTTTGCAAGGCGTCGCCGGCCAGGACGGCGGTCGCCTCATCATAAGCACGATGGACGGTCAGCCGCCCCCGGCGCAGGTCGTCATCGTCCATGCACGGCAGGTCGTCATGCACAAGGCTATAGGCGTGGATGCATTCAAGCGCGCAGGCGGCGCGCAGCACCGAATTGGAATCGGCCTCGAGCAACCGGCCGGTCTCGAGCGCGAAGAAGGGACGGATGCGTTTACCCGGCCCGAGCGCCGCATAGCGCATGGCCTCGGTCAGCCGGACCTCAGGCCCCTCGCCGCGCGGCAGAAGCTCGTCCAGCGCCATGGTAACCAGGTCGGCGGTCTCGGCCAGCCGCTGCTTGAGCGGAGGAAGATCGGAATTGGCTGCTACGGGGGTCAGCATTTACTCGAAGCTCGCCGGAGCGACGCCTTCGACTTGCCCGGCCTTGTTCAGGGAAATCTTTTCGACCTGCAGGCGGGCGGCTTCGAGCCGCGCCTCGCACAGGGCCTTCAGCTCGGCGCCGCGCTGATACAGCTCCAGCGACTTTTCGAGCGGCGCCTGGCCGGATTCGAGTTCGGTGACGATCTTTTCCAGCTGGCTCAGCGCCGCTTCGAAGGAGAGTTCGGTGGTTTCGGACATGGGTGCTTAATCCTTCGTCGTCTTCTCGTAGCGGCGGCACCCCCAGTATTTGAACCCCTGCTCCACCGTCTTTATATAACCCATTTTCTTCAGTTCAAGGCTGATCATCAGGTTGAAATAGCCGTGGGCCAGCACAAGCACGTCACCACCTTCGCGCGCCTTGTCCATGAGAAAATCGGCAGCCTTTTTCGCGCGGGCGACGGCCTGCTTGCGCGTTTCCCAGGCGCCGTGCGTGTCGGTGTACCACCACCACAGGCGCGACACCGTCCCCCACCCCCACGACTTGGGCGACAGCTTGATCCAGCGTGGCAGGCGCGGCGGCGGCAAGGGCGCCTCAACCAGCATCTCAAGGCTTTCGAACGGACGTTTGCCGCAGATGGCCTGGGCGGTCTCGATCGAACGCCTGAGCGTCGAGGAATAGATATAGCGGGCGTCGCGGGCATAGCCGTCAAGGATATGGGGCGGGGTCTGGCCTTCCAGCAAGCCGGACTCCTCGTACCTGGCCCACCAGTCGCGATAGCCTTCCCAGTCGAGCAGCGCGCGGCGCGACAGGGCCGGTTCGCCATGACGCACAAGAGTAATGGCCCCGGGCGCCGCGATAACGACCGGCATATCGGTGCCATGCCCCTTGGCGTCGCCTGCGCCTGAATCCTTGCCGCCCTTGTCCTGCAAAATGCCCCCAAAGCGCCATTTCCCGGGCGATCCGGGATTCGGTGCTGGTTGTTAACGGGCGTCCGTCGTAACGTTCCTTGTCTGGAGAGACAAGGGCTTTGTCACAGGCGCTAAGCGGTTCTTTGACGGGATAAGCTGTAGTTGCACAGCGCTTATAGCTACGCCGCGCGGCCCGAGCGTACCAACCAAGTACTCCCTAGCCACACCGTCAAGGCAGTTGCAGCGATGGCAACGCCAGCATCATCGCTGCTCCACTTCAGGAACACCACAGCAACGACGTAGAAGCCCGTCCGTCCGATGGCGCTCATTGGCCATGCTTTTCCAAACGGGAAGGTCCACTGATGGAAGAGCAACGCCAACGCTACGATACAGAAAGCAGCAGGGGATACAGAGTCAGTACTCAGCCACAGGCCGGCCGAGCCGGCGGCGCAGGCGGCAATCAATCCCATGAATACGGCCGCGCGCCCCTTGGCTTTCAAACTGCTCCAGGCTCTCAGGGCGCGGCGTCTGCCGCATCCAACGAAGAGCGCGCCGGCTATAAAGGCGATACTCAACATGGTCTTTGTTTCGCCGTCCATCGGTGATCTCAAGCCGACCAACCACCACAGGAGAGCCGCCCCGCCCGCGAAAACCAGCCGCACATGCCACGTCCAGTTGCCGCCGCTTTCCTCCAGTTCTTCTGTGACCAGCGACCACCAGATGGTGACAAGGGCTAAGGCAATTACCAGTGTGCCAAGGATCGGAGATGGCGGAAGAGTCGAAAGCGCAAAAAGAATGACCACCCCGCCCGCACCGATGAAGCCGAACAAGGGTATGGGGCGAGCGTCTGCATATCGTTTCCATGCCTTTCGCGGCCAGATGTAGGCCAGGATTGCCACGCTGCGCACGACCGTCCAGACAACCGGCACGCTCGCTGCGAGAACCAACAACGGACCGGCCGACTGGCTAAGGTCGCTCGGGACTTTGTCCGCAAACCAGAAAGCAAGTATCAGTACGGCCAGGCATGGCGCGGCAAGAATTGCCATCCACAAATGAATGCCGGCCAGCCCAGGACGCGCAAGCCGCGCTTCCCACAAGGCGACTGTCTGAGGGTTTAGTTCATTCTCAACCTGGGGCCGGTTCACATTAATGCGAACCAGTAGCGCCCGCACCTCGGACAGCTTAGCCTCAGGTAGCAGACGGGTACGCCAGGTGTCCTGCTTAGGCGGCCGGCTGAGGACGTGAAAAGCCCGATAGTGTTCGCTGCCGGGCTGCGATATGCGCCTTAAAAATGCCAGGTCCTTCTCGCGTTCGATAAGACGGTTTTTCAAAGCGGCGTCGTCGCCGCGCCGTCTATGTTCGATCGTATCGTCGTTCCAATCAAAATAGCGGCGCGCGATACCGATCAACGGGTCCGAACGCGGGATGCGCGCGCATAGCAGGTGAAGAAGCCACGCTTCGGTTGCATTGCGGATGTCGATTCGTTCCAGATCGGGCAGTTGCAAAAGGCGTTGCAACGCTTCAAGCCGTGCCTGGTCGTCAGACTCACTATCCCGCCTTAACAGGGTTTCGAGATGTTCACGTGCCATCTGAAGGGCATTGTCGGACTCTACCGGCGCGTGGGTCCGGCCCATCGCCTTAAGCGACTCCGCAATCTTTAGCATGTCGGCGTCTGGAACCAGGGTGGACAGTTCCTCCTCGGCGGACAGCCCGGGCTCCGCTTGGCGTTCCGCGACAACATCCTCTCTACGGACCACCGTAACCTCGGTGGGCCGCGCCTGGCGCCCAGCCTGATGCAGCGCCGTTTCGTAAGCCTCACGCAAGGCCTTGAAGCCCTCCGGATCGTCTTCCGGATTGGTCTCCTTCAGCCGAGCCGCATAGGCACGCCGGATGGCACTCCGGTCGCCGGTGCGTGCGATGCCAAGCGTCTTCCAGATCGGCGTCACAGGAAGCTCTCGCCTTCCAGGGAATCGAGCGCTTTCATTAATTCCGCGCGTGCATGGTCGATCTGACGCGGTTCCTGGCCTTCCAGAATACTTTCGAACTGACCGATCCATTGGCCGACCAGGGCACGCTTGTCTCCAAGGAAATCCTCATAACAGCGATTGGCACGCGCCATCGCTGCACGGTTGGCGTCGAGGTCCCGCGGGTGAACCTTCAGTGCAGCAAGGGCGGTGCGCTGCCGTTCCAGGTCGTCGCCCTTAGGCCCGTCTTCGTCCACGATGACCAGCTCGCGCCGTTCGCCGGTCACCGGAACATGCACGTCGACTTCGATCAACCCGTTGATATCGTAGGTGAAGCGGCATTCGACAGCGACATGCCCGGCCGGTCGGGGGGGCACGGGGATCGAAATCTCCGAAAGAAGGATGTTGTCGGCGACGTGCCGGGATTCCCCCTGATAGATTCCGAAACGAACCATCTGCTGCCCGTCGTGCATCGTCGAAAAGACGCGCTGCCGGCTGACCGGCACCACGACGTTTCGTTCGATGATTGGCGAAAACAGCCCGTCCCGCAAACCGCCATCCTCGCGGCGTTCCGCGACATCGACGCCGAGACTGTACGGACATACGTCGGTCACGGCGATCTCGCGCAAGGCGACATCGCGGCTCTTCAGTCCCGCCTGCACCGCGGCCCCCAGCGCCACCGCCTCGTCGGGATTGACGGCGTGCGAAGGAAAGCGGTCGAACATGCGCGTCACGGTCCGGCGCACGATGGGCATCCGCGTCGCACCGCCGACAAGCACGATTTCACTGAGGTCGGACGGGCGCATATCGCTGTCGCGCAAGGCGCGCAAAACCGGCTCACGCAGCCGCTCGATCAGCGCCGCAGCCATCCCCTCGAAATCTTGCGCCGTTACGGTGTGGCTGTACGCCTTGCCCTTCCAGACTATGTCCATCGACGCGGAGGCTTCGGCGGTCAATGCCCGGCGGGTCCGTTCGGCCGCGGCGCGCAATACCTGATGCAGGGCGTCCCAGTCTTCCGGCTTCGTCTTCAGCTCCTTGTCAAAGCGATGACGCATGACCGAAACAAGGAGATCGTTGAAGTCCTCGCCCCCCAGCCGGTTGTCGCCGGTCGAGGCGCGCACCTCGATGACGCCTTCGAAGATTTCGAGGATCGATACGTCGAAGGTCCCGCCGCCAAGGTCGAACACCAGGAAGCGTGATTCGTCGGCCAGGTTGTGAATGCCGTAGGCCAGCGCCGCAGCCGTCGGTTCATTGACCAGACGCTCGACTTTCAGCCCGGCCAGCTCACCCGCCCGGCGCGTGGCTTTACGTTGCTTGTCGCTGAAATAGGCCGGAACGGTGATGACCGCCTCGGTGACCGGTTCGCCAAGAAAGACTTCGGCATCGGCCTTCAGCCGCGCCAGCACCATGGCCGACAGTTGTTCGGGCGTATAGTCGGTCTTGCCGAGCCGCGTCGCCCGGGTCGTGCCCATATAGCGCTTGAAGGCCGTGGCCGTCAGGTGCGGATGCGTCGACTAGCGTTCGCGCGCCGCCATGCCGACCAGCAACTCGCCGGTGTCGTCGATGCCGACAGCCGACGGGGTCAGCATTTGGCCCAGACTATTCGGGATCAGTTCGGGCTTGCCGTCGCGCCACACCGCCACCGCCGAATTGGTGGTGCCCAGGTCGATGCCGATGATCATGTTGCCCCCTTCGAACGCCCGCGCGCCTGATCTCGGCAACGCCCCTGATTTCCATGACGCAAACACGCCATGGATTCAACAGGATGTTACGAAATCGGGGCGCTTTCGGCTATGTCCGCGAGAATGCGGAACAGGGCTGCCGGCTGCGACAGGAAGGGCGAATGGCTGCTGTCCAGCGTGTGGATGATCGTCAGGCCACCTATCGCGGCGTCGACCAGCGCGATCATATGGTCCTGGCCGGCCAGGGGCACGGCATGGTCCTGCGTGCAGCGAATATAGTGGCGCGGCACGGCGCCAAATCGTCCCGGTGTAATCTGTGACGGCGTCACGGCGCCACCGTTCGGCTCATCGCAATGCAACTGCGCCGCCGCTCGCTCAAACTCGGCCGCGGAGACGTCGGCGTAGAAAGACGCCTTGAGCAGCGCGCGGTAGGCTTCGTCTGCCGATCCGGCGTGAATGCGTGTTGCACCGATGATAGCGGGATCGCCGATGAACAGCTTTGGCCCCAGGGCCGAGGCCATGGATTCGTGCATCAGCATGGACAGCAAGGACGCGCCCGGCGGAACCATGAATCCGGACAGAAAGACGATGGCGGACAGCCGGTCCGGCACCCGTTCCGCGACCGCCGACACCGTCATACCGCCCGCCGAATGCCCCACCAGAACGACCTTGCCGCCGGCGGCCGCCGCCTGTTTCACCACCGCGATAACGGCCTCGGTCCGCGCATCCTGGGTGAGATCGGCGACGGGCGAGCGCTCGGTGGCGAAGGCTTCGGCGTCGAACGGGCGGGCCGTCAACGACGCCGGCGCGGTCGCGTGCACGCCGGCGCCCGGAAGATCGGGCGCAAAGGCCGCGAAGCCATTGGCTTCCAGCCGGGACGCAACCTTGTCCCAGACGGAATGATTGTGCCAACCCCCGTGGACCAGGACAAAGGCAGCCTTGGGTTCGGACATCGCGCTCCCTTTCCTCTTGATCATTTCAGACTTCGCGCGTGTCGAACAGGAACATCTGCACGCCGGAATGATCGGGCGCGAAAAGCCTGCGATCCGCCCCGGCCGCCTGCCCTTCCGGGCTGGCAAACGCCTTTCCGATCGCCGCCATGTCGTCGAAATGCAGCACGCCGATCCTGTGGACATTGAGATTGCCGACCGGCGTAGCGATGGCCCCGTCACTGACCTCATAGCTGTGCAGGCCGGGGATCTTCTTGGCCAGCGGAACGTGCAGGCCGAAATAATGCCGGTCGAAGGCCTCGGCGTCTTCGGGCGTCGGATAGATGACGATCATCATGGCCATCTACTTCGCCTCCGCCTGGGCCTTGATGGCCGCGACCGCCGCCGTGAATATCTTCGTCCGGGCCTCACGGTCGGCCGCCTTGTTTTCCGGCGCGGACTTGGGCAGGGCGTCAGCGTCATAGACCAGGGTATAAAGCAGTTTCGAATGCCCGGCATCGACCGGGCGGATTTCGACCGTGCCGTGATAGTCGATCGGTGATTTGGGCTGGCTGTACGTATAGCTTGAGGCCGTTTTGGCGACGATCAGCTCATCGACACGGCCGGCGATGCGGCGCACCGCCCCGACCTGACCGTCGGTCCCTGAGGTAATCTCGCAGGTCGTCTTGAACCACACACCGATCTGGCAGAAGCCGCTGACCTTCGCCCAGGCCACATCGGCCGGGGCATCGATCGTGGCTTCCAGAGGGATGGTGACGAAATCCGCGGCCTGCACGGCCGCCGGGACCAGGGGTATGGCCGCAAGCGCGGCAAAAAGCTTAAGGGGCATGGTCCGTTCCTGCGGTGAAGTGGGCTTGCACAGGAAAGACGTTTCGGCCGGCCGAAACGGATCGGCCGGCCAGAATTATTTTCAGTCGGCTCGCTGCAACTCCAGATGCACGACATTGGTGCGCGCCGTACGGAAGCCGGCCTCGCAATAGGCCAGGTAGAACAGCCACAGCTTGCGGAACTGGGCATCGAAACCGTGGATCTTGCCGTCGCGCCAGGCGATCTCGAAGCGCTGGGCCCATTGCTTCAGCGTCTCGGCATAGTCCTGGCCGAAATTGAAGTTGGACATCAGGTTCAGGCCCGCCTTCTGCGTCTGCTCGCCCAGCTTCTGCAGCGACGGCAGCATGCCGCCCGGGAAGATGTACTTCTGGATGAAGTCGGCGCGGCTGCGATAGTCGTCGAACATCTCGTCGGCGATGGTGATGATCTGCAGGCCAGCCTTGCCGCCCTTTTTCAGGACCGCACGCACCTTGTCGAAATAGGCGCCCCAGTAGGTTTCGCCGACCGCCTCGAACATCTCGATCGACACCACGGCGTCGAATTCGCCCTGGATATCGCGGTAGTCCATCAGCTTGATCTCGACCTTGTCCGACAGTCCCAGACGCTGCATGCGCTCGACGGCGAAGTCGTGCTGGGCGGGCGAGATGGTCAGCCCAGTGACGTGCGCACCGATCGTTTCGGCGGCGTACTGCGCGAAGCCGCCCCAGCCGCAGCCGATTTCCAGCACGTGCTGACCGGGCTTGAGGTCGACCAGTTCGGCCAGGCGCGCGTATTTTTCCTGCTGCGCCGCCTTGAGGTCGTGGGTTTCCGCCGATCGGCCGGCAAACAGGGCCGACGAATAGGTCATCGTTTGGTCCAGCCACTTGTCGTAGAAGCTGTTGCCCAGGTCGTAGTGCGCGAAGATGTTCCTCTGCGAGCCCTTCTTCGTGTTCCTGTTAAAGGCGTGCCAGATATTGTTGAGCGTGCGCGTGACGATATTGCCGGTGAACAGCTGGCCCAACCGCTCGCTGTTCAGCGTCAGCACTTCCAGCAGGGTCGCCAGGTCCGGCGTATCCCACTCCCCGTCCCGGTACCCATCGCAGAAGCCGATATCGCCCGACGCCAGCACGCGCTTGATGAAGTTGAAATCGTGCACCAGCAGCGTCGCCGATGGTCCAGGCTCGGTGCCTTTCAGCGTCAAAAGCTTGCCGTTCGGGAAGACCACCGCCATCGAGCCGAACTGCCAGGCCTTTTGCAGCATGGCCACGCCCTTGCGCGCGATCAGCGGCACGTCGTCGAGCGTCGCCTGGGGCGCTCCCAGCATGGCCGAAACATCGGAAAAGGCGGGTGAAATCGGACTGGACGACATGCGAAACGGCTCCCTGGTTATGGGTATTGACGTTCTTACGCTCAGCCGTGCGCTTCGGATCGGGGCGGACGGCACCAATCATTAAATGCGTCCAGAATATCAGAATTCAATGTGCTTGGCAAAAACGTTAACGGCGCGGAGGTCTCCCTCCGCGCCGTTACATTTTACCGCATCCGAGTGTTAGCGTTTTACCGTAACCAATGCGCCGTCATAAGCGACCTCGGCGTCCTTGGCGTCGAACGCGCCCGAGGTCGAGGTGCCGGCCTTGATAAAGCGGACGCGGAAGGTGCGCTTGGCCACCATGCCGGGATAGCTGCCAGTACGCGCGCCGATGGTGAGTGTGCCCGTCTTGTCGTTGTAGCTCAGCGGGATGCGCGTAAATGCCCCGCGCGTGTAGCCGTTCGACACGCCGTCGTCCTCATAGAGGCTGAAGGTGCCATCGGCCCCGGTATAGACGGTCAGCGTCAGCGGCGCGTCCGGCTTTTCATCCACGTACTGCGTTACCGGCCCCATGGGCACGATGGCCCCTGCCCGCACGAACAGCGGGATTTGCGTCACCGGCGCGTCGACTTGTGTCCTCTTGCCACCCGTCAGCTTTTCGCCGGTATAGAAGTTGTACCAGTCAGCGCCCTTCGGCAGATAAACCTCACGCGACCGCGCCTGGTATTCGGTGACCGGCGCGACCAGCAGGGCATGGCCGAACAGGTACTGGTCCTTGATGTCTTTGACGGCTTGGTCGCCCGGGAAATCCATGACTAGGCCGCGCATGATGGTGCCGGAATTGAAATAGGTGTCCGACGCCGTGGCGTAGATATAGGGCATCAGGCGGTAGCGCAGCTCGTCGTACCACACCATGGAGGCGCGCATGTCCGAGCCTTCGGGCGAGATGTTGTATATCTCGCGCTTGACGACTTCGCCGTGGCTGCGGAACAGCGGCGAGAAGGCGCCGAACTGGAACCAGCGCAGGTTAAGCTCCTGCCACTCCTTCAGGTCCTCGGGCTTGATCGACGCATTGCCGGTCGAACGGTTTTCCTGCGCCGAGCCCGCGTCCGCGCCCTGGTAGCGCGTCTCCTGGGCGTAACCGCCGATATCGTGCGTCCAGTTGGGAATGCCCGACATCGAGAAGCTGACGCCGGCCGAGATCTGGTCGTAGAGGTTGTTCCAGCGGCTGGCCGTATCGCCCGACCAGGCGGCCGCGGCATTGCGCTGCAGACCGCCGAAGCCCGAACGTGTCAGGATGAACTGGCGCTTGTCCGGCTGGTCGCGCTTCAGGCCGTCATACATGGCCTTGGTGTTCATCAGGGCGTACGGATTGTGCACGATGGCGCCCGGCCCCATCTGGGTCGGCGTGATCAGCTTGGCGAAGTCCTCCGGGCGCTCGTTCGAATTAACGTCCGGCTCGGTATTGTCCATCCACCAGGCGTCGAAGCCCTTGTCGATCAGCTTGTCCTTGAGCTGGCGATAATAGATGTCGCGCGCTTCCTGATTATAGGGCGAATAGTGACTGTTGAGGTAGCCCGGGCCCACCCAGTCGCGCTTGCCGTTCTTGACGTTCTGCGTGAACATGTAGCCCTTGGACTCGAACTCCTTGTAGTTGTCGGTATTGGCGTAGAACTTGCCCCAGATCGAGATCATGATGTGGGCGTGCTGGGCGTGGACGGCGTCGACCATGCCCTTGGGGTCGGGGAAGCGCGCCTTGTCGAAGTCGTGGCTGCCCCACTGGTCTTCCGGCCAGTAGAACCAGTCCTGCACGATATTATCCAGCGGCCAGCCGCGCTTGCGGTATTCGGCGACGACGCCCAGCAATTGGTCCTGCGTCTCGTAGCGCTGGCGCGACTGCCAGAAGCCGTAGGCCCATTTCGGCATCAGGGTTGCCTGGCCGGTGACCGTGCGATAGCCGGCGATGGCGCCGTCGATGCTGTCCGACGCGATGAAGTAGTAGCCGAGGCCCGTGCCGGCTTCCGATGTGAAGGTCAGCGAATGCTGCTCAGCTGCGGGCTGCGGATCGGAATGCTTGATCGCGACCATGCCACCCGACGGCTTCCATTCCAGGTGCAATTTGACCGGTTTGCCACGGGCGAAGGTCAGCTCAAAATTGTGGTACCAGGGGTTCCAGCCCTGCCGCCAGACGCTCAATATCTTTTTGCCGTCGAGCGTCAGGTCGGCATAGTCCGACGCGTAAAGCTGCAGCTTGTGCACACCCGCCACGTCGGACGACAGGGTCGCGTCCCAGACGACCTTGACGTCGCCCTTGGTCGGGACCTCCTTCGGCCAGTTCTCCGCGACGTCCTTCAGGTACTGGTACTTGATGTCGCTTTCGGTGCGCGTCAGGACCAGCTTGCCGCCGACATAGTATCTGGCGGTCAGGCCGGGCTTGCCATCCTCGCCCACCACCTTGAGGTCGCGGCTGAGATCGCCGTAGGGCTTGGGATTGCCGAAGCGCGTAATCGAGTCGTTGTCCCACAGCAGGCCGTAATTGCGGTCCGACACGATGAACGGCACGGCGATGTCCATATTGTGCTGCGACAACAGGACGTCCTGGCCATTGAGGTTCATCTGGCCGTACTGGTGCTGGCCGAGGCCATAGAGCGCCTCGGTCGTGCCCGGATTGAACTGGGCGGCCGTGGCGACGTAGGACTTGCCTTCGATCGTCACCGGGGTGATGGCGGCGCGCGTTTCGGTCAGGACCGGTTGGCCCTTGGCGTTGAAGAAGCGTACCAGGCCGGTCTTCAGGTCGACCTCGGCCGAGGCCTGGCCGGCGTTCAGCACGACGCTCTTCTTGCCCTTCACGGCCTTGGTCTTGACGGTGAAATTGCCGGGATTGGGCTGGGCGATCGCCATCAGCGACGGCATCTGTTCGCGGGCGGGATCGTCGACCGCCACGACGTGGATGATCGACGGGCTGATGACCTCCAGCGTCACCGCCTTGGCCGAGCCCGTATCGGGGTGGACGACGATGCCCGTCGCCGTCTTGTCGAAGCTGCCCGCCATGGCCGCGCCCGCACCGAGCAGCAGCGCGAGGGCCGAGGCCGAAACCAGAGCGTGTTTTGCTTTCATTTTGTCTCTCCCTTTAAGTTTACCCGGACCTTCATGAGTCTTCCCTGAAACACTGGCCCTTCCTGCAACTACGCGCCCCCTTCCGTCTCCCCTTCGCCAAGGCTTCGGGGAGCCACCTTCCCCGTAAACGGGGAAGGAAGGGAGCTAAAATCGACTAATTCCTTCCCCGTTTACGGGGAAGGTGGCACGAGCGGAGCGAGTGACGGAAGGGGGAACGACCGGAGTACCAACCTCTGCAGCGTCAACCCTTCCCCATATTTGCATCGCCCGGCGTTCTTGCTGTTATTTCGTATAGGTCGATAGCCGGACCTTGAGCAGGCGCGGCGTGTTGGTCAGGTTCAGGCCGTAGTCGGTTTCGTCGCCGTTCCACACGCGTTCGAACACCCAGTTGCCGGCCTTGTCGTAATGGCCTTCCTCGACGCGGTCGAGCAGCATGCCCTTGTCCTTGTTGGCCGGGCCGGCGTCGAACGAGATGCGGGCATTGATGCCGGCGACCAGGAATTCATTGTCCGACAGCTTCGCCACGGCAACGCCGCCCGACGGCACCTCGGAGCCTTCTGGATAGCCGTTCTTGTGCTCCGGATCCCATTCCGGCATGCCGAACTGCCACTGGCGATAGGTGACGCGCGCCTTCCATTGCGGCCCGAGGTCGAGGTCCTGGCCCGAATGGTCGTCGGGTTCGGAGACGCCCCACACCTGGCCTTCGTAGGAAAGCTTCGGCCAGACGCGTTCCAACGGGCGGAACAGGGCGTAGACGGTACCGAACGGCTTTACCTGGTCCGGTCCCCACGTCTTTTCGCCGAGCGGATAGTTGGAATAGCCCGAATAGTCGAAGCCGAACGGGTCGAAGCCGATGCCCTGGCGGCCCAAGGTCGAGAAGATGTAGCGCGCATAGACCGGCTTGTTGCCGCTTTCGGCGACGTAGAGCGCATTGTCGGAACGGGCGTAGAAGGCGAGCGACGCCTCATAGCTCTGCGAGGTCGGCGTATAGAGGTCGGGCGCCAACAGGTCGATATGCGGCGCGGCCACCTTGTAGATATCGAGCACGTTATAGGTGGGACCGCCCGAGGCGTACGAACCCGGCGTTGATTTCGGATTCAGCGGGTCCTTCAGCGCGTCGTTCATATAGGTCGGCAGCGGATAGACGGCCTTCCCCGCCGCGGCGATATCGTCGCAATAGCGCGCGATCGACCAGGCATGGAAGAATTCGTCGGCGTCGTCACCGAAGACCTGGTGCCAGTTGCCGGGCTGCTTGCCCAGCTTCTTGACCAGCGCATCCGGCACCGGCTGGTTCATCAGCCCGTCGGCCTTGGCCGAATAGTCGCGCGCGGCGCCATAGACGCCGGTCTCGTTCTCGACCTGCAGGATGATGACGGTGTGCTGCTGGCCGTCGATCGCCTTGAGGTGCTTGACCAGTTCGACATAGGCCTTTTTGTCGGCCTCGCGCGTCGCGTCATACAGCGGCGACAGCGAGTACGAGGTCGAACCGTCCTTGTTGGTCAGGCGCGGAAAGCGCTTGTTGTCGGTCTTGACCCACGACGGCGTATAGCTGGGGCCGGTATTCTTCCAGGTGCCGAACCACAGGATGCCGAGGCGCACATTGTGCGCGCGGGCCTGTTTGATCAGGGTATCGACGAAGCTGAAATCGAAATGGCCCTCGGTCGGCTCGACCTGCTCCCACGCCACCGGCATGACCAAGGTATTGGCGTTCATGTCCTTGATCGCCGGCCAGACCTTGTCGAGCGCCGCCGGATAGTTGGACGAGTTGTTCGCTTGCCCGCCCAGGATCAGGAACGGCGCGCCGTCGACCATCAGCGCGAACTTGCCGTTCTTCTGCACCAGTTGGGGAATGGGGGCTGCCGCGTGGGCCTGTTTTGCCACACTGTTGCCAGCAGAGACCGTTAGCGCTAACATCGCTGATACGGCAAAGATTGAAACGGATTTCATCATTTTATTTCTCCCCATTGGCGAGCCCCATCGCTCATTAGTGCTTTGACGGCGAACAGTTGGCGCGTATTTGTCGTATAATAGGGTATGGAGACCCGCAAGACCAAAATGGCGAAAATCCTTTGTGGCGTTCGGAATTTTCTATAGATTTTTAGATGAAACTCTGCTGCCCGATTCGGTCTGAGTTATGGCGGCACAATAACAAGAACAGGAACGGCGGAGACTATGCGTTCGGAACTTGGCGTCAGCCTCGCCTACGGCTTGATGCGATCCTTAGGGCAATCCATTGTCACCGGCGAATTCGATCGCACGGGTTTTCCCACCGAGGCGGCGCTTTGCCAGCGCTTCGGCGCCAGCCGCACGGTCATGCGCGAAGCCGTCAAGATGCTGTCGGCCAAGGGGCTGGTCACCTCGCGCCAGCGCCAGGGCACGCGTGTCGAAGCGGTCGACAACTGGAACCTGCTCGATCCGGACGTGCTGCGCTGGCTGATGGAGCGCCCCTTCTCCAACAAGATCTTCCTCGAATTCACCCAGATGCGCCTGGCGATAGAGCCGACCGCCGCTGCCCTGGCCGCCGAGGTTCAGGACAAGCTGGCCATCGCCGCCATCCGTGAAGGCCTGGAAGCCATGGTCGCCCACGCCGGCGACCAGGAAGCCGGCTTGCAGGCCGATATCGACTTCCACGTCTCGATCCTCAAGGCGTCGGGCAATCCGTTCTTCTGGCGCCTGAAGCCGCTGATCACCAATGCGCTGCGCCTGTCGATCACCCTGACCAACAAGATCGCCGGCCACACGGCCAGCATCGCGGCGCACGAAGCCATCCTAGTCGCCATTGAAAAGGGCGACGCGATCAGCGCCGAACGCGCGTCGGAATCGATCCTGCGCGAATCGCTGAACCTGATCGAAGCCTCCGAAGCCGCCGTCGAGGCGCGCAAGGCCCAGAACGCCTGACGGCATTTGCCCGATACGAGTGCGCTTTCTTCGCCCTCCCCCATTTACGGCAGGGCAATCGCATATGGCATTCCAATGTAACGCGTTACCTTTTCCTTCTCCCCTTGAATAGGGGAGAAGGGTGCAACCGCCATGCCGCAAGCAAGAAGGGCGAAGTGAAACGCTCTCGTTTTTCGTCACGTCTTCGGCGTCACCCGCACCATGACCGCGCCGTGCGACGGCACGCTGGCGCCGTAGCTGCCCTTGGCGTTCTTGGTGACAGCCTTCGACCACAGGTCCTTGACATCGGCCTTGAGCCCCGCCGGCCAGTCGAGCGTCTCCCAGTCGACCTTCATGTCGTGGGCGGCTGCCGAACGATTGAACAGGATGACGGCGCGATCGCCGCCCTTCAGCGGACGCACCCAGATTTCATAATCGCCGTCCTTGGCGACGCGGCGGCCCTGTTGGCCGAGCGCGTCCTGGTCGATGGCGATGACGTCCTTGTTCATCAGAATGGTCCTGGTGGCGTCGTCCATCTTCGACAGGTCGTTGCCGGCGATCAGGGGCGCCGCCAGCATGGCCCACAGCGAGAAGTGCGCACGGTATTCGGTATCCGTCATGCCGCCATTGCCGACTTCCAGCATGTCCGGATCATTCCACTGGTTGGGGCCGGAATCGCGCCACAGATCGACCTGGGCGTCGAGGATTTCGAGCAGCGAGTGGCTATAGCCTTCGCTCTTGTCCCACGAATCACGGATATCGCCGGTCGTGCGCCACTGGTGGCCGACCTTGGCCGCCCAGTCGCGCGGATGGTTGTCGCCCCACTCGCACAGGGAAAACAGGATATCGCGGCCTGAATCGCGCAGCGCCATGGCCATAACGGTGTAGCTGGCCTCGGCATTGGCCGGGCCGGTATTGCACCAGTCGTATTTCAGGTAGTCGACGCCCCATTCGGCATAGGTCTTGGCGTCCTGGTATTCGTGTCCGCGCGAGCCGGGACGACCGCCGCAGGTCTTGATGCCGGCATCGGAATAGATGCCGAACTTCAGGCCCTTCGAATGGATGTAGTCGGCCAGCGCCTTGATGCCCGACGGAAACTTGGCCGCATCGGCAACGATCTTGCCGTTCGTGTCACGGCTGGTCTGCCAGCAGTCGTCGATGACGATATACTGGTAGCCGGCATCCTTCATGCCCGAACTGGCCATGGCGTCGGCGGCGCCGCGGATCTTGGCCTCGTCGATATTGCAGGCGAAGTGGTTCCACGAGTTCCAGCCCATGGGCGGGGTCGCGGCGACATTGGGCTTGGGCTTTTCCAGGGTCAGTTCACCATGCGCCTGCGCGCTCCCCGGAATCACAACCGGCGCCAGAGCCAGCGAGACCGTTGCGCACCAGGACGCCATCTGTTTGAAAAAATTCATGATCGTCTCCCAAACTTATGTTATGTGTCCGCCGCCGATCGCAACGGGCGGTCTGCGGCGAATTAATATTACAATTTTACTTAATACAAGTGAAAAGTCCGGAATATGCTGTTATGGCATGTCATTACCGCTTCGTCCGTAATGGTCCTGTAACACATACGCTCTAATTGAAATTTTATTCGTCTGTTGCTGTTTGCAGTGCAGCAAAGTAAGCTGGCCGTGCGTATTTCGATCAGCCATTTTTCATAAATTGTCTTTGCCGAGGTCATCGTGTCATTGAAGCGGGTACGCAAGGCGGTAGTGCCGGTTGCGGGATTGGGAACGCGGGTTCTTCCGGGGACGAAGGTCGTCCCGAAGGAACTGCTGAACGTGGTGGACCGTCCGATCCTGTCCTACGTCGTCGCCGAAGCCAAGGCCGCGGGGATCGAGCACTTCGTGTTCGTCACCGGCCGCAACAAGGGCGCCATCGAAGACTATTTCGACCATCAGCTCGAACTCGAAGCGCAACTGACCGCCAAGGGCAAGACCGCCATCCTGGACGAACTGCTGAGCGAACTGCCGCAGGCGGGCCAGATGAGCTTCGTGCGCCAGATGCAGCCGCATGGTTTGGGCCACGCCGTCTGGTGCGCCCGCGACATCATCGGCGACGAGCCCTTCGCCGTGCTGCTGCCCGACATGGTGATGGACGCTGACGTCCCTGCCCTCAAGCAAGCCATCGACGCGCAAGCGAGCGTCGGCGGCAATATCATTGTCGTCGAGCCCGTGCCGCATGACCAGACGCACCAGTACGGCGTCGTCGCGCTGGACGGTCAGTCCGGCCGCCTCAACAAGATGACCGGCATGGTCGAGAAACCCGCCAAGGGCACGGCGCCGTCGAACCTGATCGTGTCGGGCCGCTACATCCTCCAGCCGGAAATCTTCGAGCTTCTGGCCTCGCAGGAACGCGGCGCCGGCGGCGAGATCCAGTTGACCGACGCCATGGCGCGGCTGATGACGACGCAAAGCTTCCACGCGCTGGAATATGACGGCGTCACCTATGACTGCGGCGACAAGATCGGCCTCCTCAGGGCCAACGTCGCGCTCGCCTTGAAACACCCGCACCTCGGCCCAGCCGCCCGGGATGCGCTCACCCCCTTTTTCAAATAACGCATTTTGTAAACGAAGGACGATAGATGACTCTTCTGCCCAAGGTCGGACCCAAGCCCAACTCCTATGATTACGAAACCAATGCCGTCGTCGCCCCGACCGGGTTCCGCGAATACGACGCGCGCTGGCTGTTCGGCGACGATCTCAACTATCTCGGCGTCCAGGCGCTCGGCCTCGGCCTCGGTACCTACATCCAGGAACGTGGCGTCAAACCGCGTATCGTCACCGGCCACGACTTCCGTTCGTACTCGATCAACATCAAGAACGCGCTGATCCTGGGCCTGGTCCAGGCCGGCTGCGAAGTCCTCGATATCGGCCTGTGCCTGTCGCCGATCGCCTATTTCGGCCAGTTCGACCTCGACGCGCCGTGCGTCGCCATGGTCACCGCCTCGCACAACGAAAACGGCTGGACCGGCGTCAAGATGGGCTGCCAGGCGCCGCTGACCTTCGGCCCCGACGAGATCGGCCGCCTGAAGGAAATCGTGCTGGGCGGACAGGGCGTCGAACGCCCCGGCGGTTCGGTCAAGCTGATCGAAGGCGTGCAGCAGCGCTATATGGACGACATTTCGTCCAAGGTTCACGTCAAGCGCCCGCTCAAGGTCGTCTGCGCCTGCGGCAACGGCACGGCCGGCGCGTTCGCGCCTCAGACCCTGCGCGCCATGGGCGTCGAGGTCATCGAGATGGATACGCACCTCGACAACACCTTCCCCAAGTATAATCCGAACCCCGAAGACCATCACATGCTGATGGAAATGGCCAAGGTGGTGAAGGAAACAGGCGCCGACCTGGCTTTGGGCTTCGACGGCGACGGCGACCGCTGCGGCGTGGTCGACGATACCGGCCAGGAAATCTTCGCCGACAAGATCGGCCTGATGCTGGCGCGCGACCTGTCGGAACAGTACAAGGACGCGACCTTCGTCGTCGACGTCAAGTCGACCGGCCTTTATGCCACCGACGAAGTGCTGAAGAAGAACGGCGCCACCACGGTCTACTGGAAGACCGGCCACTCCTACATCAAGCGCAAGACCTCGGAACTGAAGGCCCTGGCCGGTTTCGAAAAGTCGGGCCACTTCTTCTTCAACAGCCCGCTCGGCCGCGGCTATGACGACGGCCTGGTCGCCGCGTCGTGGATCCTGGCCATGCTCGACCGCAATCCGGGCAAAAAGCTTTCGGAGCTCAAGGACGCCCTGCCGGTCGCCTATACGTCGCTCACCATGTCGCCCCACTGCGGCGACCTGGTGAAGTACGAGGTGCTGGAACGCATCGTCAAGGAATACGAAGACCTGTTCAAGGCCGGCGGCGAGATTCTCGGCCGCAAGATCAAGGAAGTCATCACCGTCAACGGCGCCCGCGTCCACCTGGACGACGGCTCGTGGGTGCTGGTGCGCGCCTCGTCGAACAAGCCGGAACTGGTCGTCGTGGTCGAAAGCCTGCGGTCGGAAGACGACATGCGCGACCTGTTCCGTAAGGAGGTCAAGCCGCGCCTGGCCAAGTATTCCGAAATCGGGTCGTACAATCAGGAAATCTGATACGAGCCTGAAAGCTCCCAATAATGAACCTCCCTTGGCGACAAGGGAGGTTTTTTATTGGTTCCGGCACATATGATAAAGCACGATGCCGCTGGTCGTGGCGACGTTGAGGCTGTCGAAGCCCCCGTGCATATCGATGCGAACGCTGGTGCAGGCGGCCATCAGTTCCGGCCGCAGTCCTGGCCCTTCGGCGCCGAACAGAAAGGCCGAGCGCGGCCCGGGCTGGACCTCATCGAGCGTCATCCTGCCTGACGGGCTAAGCGCATAGGCCGCCAGGTCGTGTTCGCGGAACGCCGCCGCCAGATCGTCGACGCGATAGTGCGGCACCTTCAAAACCCCACCCACGCTGACGCGGATGGCCTTGCGATAGAGCGGATCGCAGCATTCCGCGTCGAGGATCACCGCATCGACGCCGAAGGCGGCGGCATTGCGCATCAGCCCGCCCATATTGTCGGTATTGGCGATCGCCGACAGTGCCAGGACGCGTACGCGCGGGGCGGTCAGAACATCCGTAAGACTCTTCGGCGGCGCATACCGCCCGAGCGCCAGATAGCCACGATGAATGGGAAATCCCGCCACCGCGTCCATGATATCCTGCGGCACCACATAAACCGGAACGCGTTCGATCAGCCCGGAAATATTCAGCGTCTTCAACCGTTCGGGCGTCGTTAATACATTCACGCAAACAGCCACGGGCGAGACGAACAAACGCTCCAGCACCACCTTGCCCTCGGCCATGAACAGGCCGTCGCGCCCGGTCAGGTCGCGGTCTTTCACATCGCGATAGAGGTCGAGGCGCGGGTCGGCGGCATCTGAAATTTCGATCATCGGCATGGCGGCTGCATATCGCCTGCCGCCGCCAGCGTCACGGACAAAATATCGCGAGGCTCACCGGCCCGGCTTGCCGACCGCGCCGTCTTCAGGCATATTGTGATCACAAATTCACGACACTCTTCCGGTGCCCTCCCCTTTGGGCCGGCCGTTGACGATGGAGCCTTGGATTGAGCTCCCGCCGGTGTCATGATCGGTCGAACATCCAATCCGGCAGGCGATTCCCATGTCGCACGACAACATGAAGTCATCGATGAAATCGAAGGGCAAGCGCAAGAAGGCCTTTTCCCGGCGCGGCGTGGCGTCGCTGGACGATGCCCGCGAGTGGCTGTCCAGCCAGGGCATCGAGGAGATCGAATGCCTGATCCCCGACCTGGCCGGCGTAGCGCGCGGCAAGATCATGCCGGCGAAGAAGTTCCTCAACGCCCCGTACATGAACCTGCCTTTGGCCGTTTTCTATCAAACGATCACCGGCGACTATCCCGACCTGGAAGGCGTCGTCGGCACGGTGCAGTCCGATACCGACATCTTCCTCAGGCCCGATTTCAACACGTTGTCGGTCGTGCCGTGGGCGCACGACCCGACCGCCCAGGTCATCCACGACGCCTTCCATCCCGATGGCCGCCCGGTCGAGGAAAGCCCGCGCCAGGTGCTGCGCCGCGTGCTCGGCTACTATGAAGCCAAGGGGTGGGAACCGGTCATCGCGCCCGAACTGGAATTCTATCTCGTCGAAAAGAATATCGACCCCGACTATCCGCTGAAGCCGCCGGTCGGGCGCTCCGGCCGGCCGGAGACCGGCCGCCAGGGCTATTCGATCTCGGCGGTCAACGAGTTCGACGCCCTGTTCGAGGATATGTACGAATACTGCGAGGCGCAGGGGCTTGAAATTGACACCCTGATCCACGAATCCGGCGTGGCGCAGATGGAAATCAACCTGCGCCACGGCAATCCGCTGGAACTGGCCGACCAGGTGATGATGTTCAAGCGCACCATCAAGGAAACGGCGCTGGAGCACGACATCTACGCCACCTTCATGGCCAAGCCGATGGCGCAGGAGCCGGGCTCGGCCATGCACATTCACCAGTCAATCATTGACCGAAAAACGGGCCAGAACATCTTTTCCGATCCCCAGACCGGCCAGCCGACCGACGCGTTTTTCGCCTTCATCGCCGGCCAGCAGAAATACATGCCGGCCATCACCTCGCTTCTGGCCCCCTATGTCAATTCTTACCGCCGGCTGGCCAAGGGCTCGGGCGCCCCGGTCAATACGCAGTGGGGCTACGACAACCGCACGGCGGGCCTGCGCGTACCGCCGGCCGACAGCGACAACCGCCGCCTGGAGAACCGCATCCCGTCGTCGGACGCCAATCCTTACCTGGCGATCGCCGCCGTGCTGGCGTCAGGCTATCTCGGCATGATCGACAGGCTGAAGCCGTCCGATCCCGTCGATTCAGACGCCTCGACCCTGCCGCAGGGCGACCTGCCCTATTCGCTCGTCCAGGCCATCATCAAGATGGAGCGCGCCCAGCCGATCATCGACCTGCTGGGGCCACAGTTCTGCACGGCCTATACGCGCGTGAAGCTCTATGAATACGAGACCTTCATGCAGACCATCAGCCCGTGGGAGCGGGAATTCCTGCTTCTCAACGTGTAGTCTTCGTGGGGGAAACAGCGTTTCCCCCACGTGCCCCCTTCCTTACCTGAACGCCTGATGCAGAACACCGGCCATCCCGAAGGATCGTGGTACCGAGCGACGGTCAATGCGCCGCCGGTTCGGCCCCGCCTTGAGGACGAGCTGAGCGTCGAGGTCGGGATTGTCGGCGGAGGTTACACCGGCCTGGGCGCCGCGCTGGAACTGGCGGCGAAGGGCGTCCGTGTCGCCTTGCTGGAAGGCGCCGATATCGGCTCAGGCGCGTCGGGCCGCAACGGCGGGCAGATTCACACCGGACAGCGCGTCGATCCCGAGACCCTTTCCACCCAACTGGGGGCCGATGCCGCGCGCCAGTTGTGGGACATGGCCGAGGACGCAAAGGCCAGCCTCTACGACCTCGTTGCGCGGCACGGTATCGACTGCGAGCTGAAATCCGGCCTGATTCATGCCTGGCACAAGCCGCATTTCGCCAAGGACGACAGCGCCTATGCCGACTTCGTCCGCCGGGAATACGGCTATGACAAGGTATCGCTATTGGACCGTAATGCGGTCGCCGCCGAACTGGGCACCGATGTCTATCACGGCGGAATTTACGACGCGGGCGGCGGACACCTGCACCCGTTGAAACTGGCCCTGGGCATGGCGCGTGCCACTGAGGACGTCGGCGCAAGCCTGTTCGAACAGTCCCGTGTTCTGCGCATCGATACGGCGGGCGCACGGCCCGTTCTGCATACGCAACACGGCCGTCTGACCTGCGATACGGTCCTCTTGTGCGGCAATGGCTACATGGAAGGGCTCGACGGCACGGTCGACGCCCGCGTCATGCCGATCAACAACTTCATCCTGGTGACCGAACCGCTTGACGATCCCGCCGTCCTGCCGCGCGACGTGGCGGCCGCCGACTCGCGCTTCGTGGTGAACTACTGGCGCAAGACGCCGGACAACCGCCTGCTGTTCGGCGGCGGCGAAAACTATACGCCGTGGTTCCCGAAAGACATCGCCGGCATGGTCCGGCGCAATATGCTGAAAATCTATCCGCAACTGGCGGACGCCGCCGTTACCCACGCCTGGGGCGGAACCCTGGCCATCACGCTCAGCCGCGCCCCGTTCGTGCGGCGGTTGTCGCGCAATGTCCTGGTCAGCGCCGGCTACAGCGGCCAGGGCGTCGTGCTGGCCCCCTATTTCGGAAAGCTTCTGGCGCGCGCCGTCATGGGCGATACCCGCGATATCGAACTGCTGTCGCGCCTGCCGACCCCGGCTTTTTTCGGCGGCCGCTTCCTGCGATGGCCGGCCCTGGTGACCGGGCTCAGCTATTACGCCCTGCGCGACCGGTTGTAAGTCCACAAGACAAGTTTCACATGGTCGAAACATTTTGAAACAGAGCGTGACACGCGCGGCAAAATTCAGGTTCGATTAACCAGTCCCCCGCCACACATCATACAAATAATCGGAGGAATCTCCGGGGGAAACACATGCAGGCCATCAGCATACGCGATATCGTCGCGCATACCGCCAAGGCGAAATCCGTCACCACGGGACGCCTGCGCGATATCACCGGCATCACCAACATGTTGCGCATCCTGGCGCTCAACGCCCTGATCGAAGCCAAGCGCGCCGGCGACATGGGCGCCGGCTTCGCCGTCGTCGCTGACGAAGTCCGCCAGATTTCCACTCAGGTCGAAGCCATTTCCAAGCTGATGGCCGATGAACTGGGCCAGGAGATCTCGGCCCTGGAACAGCTGACCCGCGACATGGCCGCGCAAAGCCAGGGCGCCCGCCTGACCGACCTCGCGCTCAACGCCATCGAGCTGATCGACCGCAACCTCTACGAACGCACCTGCGACGTGCGCTGGTGGGCGACCGATACGGCCGTGGTCGAGGCTGCCGGCCAGCCATCGCCGGCGCACAGCCAGCATGCCTCGCGCCGCCTGGGGGTGATCCTCAGCGCGTACACCGTCTATCTCGATCTGTGGCTGTGCGATCTCGACGGCCATGTCATTGCCAATGGCCGGCCCGATGTGTACGCCGTCGCGGGCAAAAGCGTCGCCGCGGAACCGTGGTTCCAGCAGGCCCGCGCCCTGGCCACGGGTGACGACTTCACGGCAGCCGATATCCGCGCCGAGCCCTTGCTCGGCGGCGCGCACGTCGCGACCTACGCCACGGGCGTGCGCGAAGCCGGCGATGCGAATGGCAGGCTGCTGGGGGTGCTGGGTGTCCACTTCGACTGGCAGCCCCAGGCCATGGCGATCATGCAGGGGCTGCGGCTGTCGGAAGCCGAACGCGGCAGCACCCGCGCCCTGCTGGCCGATTCCACGGGGCGCGTCATCGCCGCTTCGGACGGCCATGGCCTCCTTAACGAACGCCTCCAGATGCGGACCGACGGCCGCGCCTCGGGCAGCTATACCGACGCCTCGGGGCGGCTTGTCGCCTTTCATCGCACGCCCGGCTACGAGACCTACCAGGGGCTGGGTTGGTACGGCGTGATCATTCAGGGCTGAACCGGCCAGCGCCTCCTCGCGTCACACATAATTTCAATTGAAACCAAAATCGTTTCAGCGCAAAAGCAAGCGTGGCAAAGGCGTGACAGTCTTCGCACACGCAACATATTACCCCTTGTGCAATGGTTTGTGGGGCCGCAAAATTTACCCCGCATTAACTCCGGGGCCTTCAGCGTCGCGCCATATTGCAACGCAACAAAGGTAACCCATGCCCTCCGCAGAACGCTCGGCCGTGTCGCTGGCCGACATCATCGCGCAAACGACGCGCGCCAAGACCGTCACCAGCGCCAAGGTCCGCGACATCCGCGCCGTGACCAGCAAGCTGCGCATCCTGGCGCTCAACGCCCTGATCGAAGCCAAGCACGCCGGCGACAAGGGCGCCGGTTTTTCCGTGGTCGCCGACGAGGTGCGTTCGATATCAGGCGAGGTCGAGGACCTGGCGCGCGACCTGGGCCATGAGATCGTCAAGCTCGACGGCCTGACCCAGGATATGGCGGCGCAGAGCCAGGGCGTGCGTTTCACCGACCTGGCGCTCAACGCCGTCGAACTGATCGACCGCAACCTGTATGAACGGACGTGCGACGTGCGCTGGTGGGCGACCGACGCGGCCATGGTCGGCCAGGCCGGCGGCCCCTCGCCCGAAGGCCGCCAGCACGCCTGCGAGCGCCTGGGCGTCATTCTCGACTCCTACACCGTCTATCTCGATTTGTGGCTGTGCGACCTGGAAGGCCGCGTCATCGCCAACGGCCGCCCCGACCGCTACGGCGTCATCGGCACCAATGTCGGAGACCGTCCGTGGTTCAAGCGCGCCGCGGCCTTGCGCAGCGGCACCGAATTCGCCGTCGCCGATATCGTCACCGAGCCGCTGCTTCGCCATTCGCAGATCGCCACCTACGCCACGGGTGTCCGGCGCGGTGGCCGCGCCGACGGCGAACTGATCGGCGTGCTGGGCATTCATTTCGACTGGGCGCCCCAGGCCGCGGCGATCACCGAGGGCGTGCGTCTGTCCGAGGACGAACGGACGCGGACGCGCGCCCTGCTGATCGACTCGACCGGCTTGGTTATCGCGGCTTCGGACGGAAAGGGTATCCTGACCGAACGCATCCATTTGATCACAGGCGGCACGGCTTCGGGCCACTATGTCGATGCGTCGGGGCAGTTGATCGCATTCCACCGCACGCCAGGCTACGAGACCTACCAAGGTCTCGGCTGGTACGGCGTGATCATTCAGTCATAAGGCACGGAGCGCCGGTTCGGCCTCGGTCAAGGACCGTTCGATAATATCGACCAGGCGGTCGATCTCGGCCTCGGTGATGATCAGCGGCGGACACATGACGATACTGTCGCGGATACCGCGCACCATCAGGCCGTTCTTGATGCAAAGATCGCGAACCATAGGTCCGGCGACGCCTTCCTTGCCGGTAAAACGTGTGTTCGTACCCTTTTCGGCGACGATTTCGACCGCGCCGATCAGGCCCAGCGAGCGCGCTTCGCCAACCAGCGGATGGGCATCGAGACGCCTGAGCGCTTTCGCGAGATACGGCCCGGTAACGTCGCGTGTCCGCGCGATCAGGTCCTCGTTTTCCATGATTTCGATATTGGCCAGGGCCACGGCGGCGCACGTCGGATGGCCGGAATAGGTGTAGCCGTGGACAAAGTCGCCGCCCTTTTCGAGCAGGACGTCGACGATGGTCTTCGACACGCCCACCGCCGAGATCGGCAGATAGCCCGACGACAGGCCCTTGGCCATGGCGATCAGGTCGGGCTTGATGCCGTAATGCTGGTGGCCGAACCATTCGCCCAGGCGCCCGAAGCCGCAGATGACCTCGTCGCAGATCAGCAGGATGCCGTACTTGCGGCACAGGGCCTCGACCTTTTTCCAGTAACCGTTGGGCGGGATGATGACGCCGCCGGCGCCCTGCACCGGCTCGCCGATAAAGGCGGCGACGTTCTCCGGTCCGACCTTGAGGATACGGTCTTCGATCGACTTGACCATGCGGTCGGCGAATGCGTCGGGATTTTCGCCAAAGGCTTCGCCGAACAGGTAAGGCTGGTCGACGTGCTCGATGCCCGGGATCGGCAGGTCGCCCTGGACATGCATGAAACTCATGCCGCCGAGGCTGGCGCCGGCCACGGTCGAACCGTGATAGGCGTTGCGCCGGCTGATAAAGACCTTGCGCTTCGGCTGGCCGGCCAGGTCCCAGTAGGTGCGCACCAGGCGGAAGATGGTGTCGTTGGCTTCCGAGCCCGAGGAGTTGAAAAAGACGTGCGTCAGGTCCGGATTGCCGATCCGCATCTTCTCGGCGATCTTCGCCGCCAGCTTGACCGGCGGCGGTGTCGCCGTCTTGAAGAAGGTGTTGTAATAGGGCAGTTCCAGCATCTGCTCATAGGCCACGCGCGCCAGTTCCTCACGGCCGTAGCCGACATTGACGCACCACAGCCCGGCCATGCCGTCGAGCAGGCTTACCCCTTCGGCATCCGTGATGGTGCAACCCTCTGCGCGTGTGATGATGCGCGAACCGCCAAGCTTGTGCTGGAGCTGGTAGTCGGTCTGGGCCGGCAGGTGGTGCGCCATGTCGAGCTGACGCAGGGCGTCGACATCGTAGTTGCGGATGGGCTTCGAAACGGGAACGGTCATGGCGCGGCCTATGGAATTACTGGCGCCGACTCTCGGCCAAACCGGGCCGAAAGTCAAATATTGTGATCACAATTTTGCAGCTTGCAATCGCACGGTTTCCATAGGGACGCCGCGCAGCGCGCAGCCCATCAGGTGGAAGAAGACCTGGCTGTCGGGGTGGCTGGCCGTATGCCATTCCGGGTGCCACTGCACGGCCAGGACCTGCGATCCGCCGATATTGGCGCTTACCGCCTCGATCAGGCCGTCGGGCGCACGGGCTTCGACGGTCAGCCCCTCGCCCAGCTTGTCGATGCCCTGATAGTGCACCGAATTGACCGAAATCCGCGGCCGTTCGTAAACGCCCGCCAGCACGCCGCCCGGCACAAGATCGACAGGATGATGATGATCGAACATGGCGTCGAAACCGGCGCTGTCGGGGGCATGGTGCGACAAGGCGCTGCCCATGCGGCGGCCGACGTCGCGGCGCAGCGACCCGCCCAGCACGACATTGATTTCCTGGAAGCCGCGGCAGATGCCGAAGACCGGCTTACCCATGGTGACCATGCATTCGATCATGGCCAGCGAGACGGTATCGCGGCCGTCGTCGAACGGTCCCTCGCCGCCGTCCTGACCGTAGCGTTGCGCGCCGATATTGGACGGTGATCCGGTCAGCATCAGCCCGTCGAGCCGCTCCGTGATGGCGCCCGACGAAAAGCCTTCGGTCATGGGCGGGATCAGAAGGGCATGGCAATCGCCGAACAGCACGGCGGCGCGCACATAGCGTTCCATCACGGCGTGGGCGTTTTCCACGCCCACGGTGCGATTACAGGCCATGATGCCGACAACGGGCTTTTTGCTCGCCATGCGCCGTCTCCCATTTCAGGAAAATGAGAAGGTACGCCAAACAGGCGAATTTGGAAGCAAAAAAATGCCGTGGACGGAGGGAAATTACCATTTTTCAAGGCGTGGAAAACTCTGAAGGAAGTGGTCCACAGATTACGCAGATTTCACAGACTATTCCGAGCGTGATGTTGTGGTCCGGAGACTTCAGATTGGATTGCGCGAAGCGCATTCAGAACAGGTCGTCAGCTACGATCGAACCAATAATGCCCTGAAAAATCTGTGAAATCTGTGTAATCTGTGGACCACTTCCCTTAGCTTAACAGCACCGCCGGTGAGCAGGCGTGGAAGCTGAGCCACACCTTTTCGTCCCAGGTGAAATCTTCCTGCTCCCAGCGCGTCAGGTTCGGGCGCACCACCTTGATCAGGCGCCCACCGTTGATCTCGACCTCGTAGATGGTTTCCGAGCCGAGATAGGTCATCAGCTTGATGACGCCGGCGATGACATTGTAGCCTTCGGGCGCGTCATCGACCTTGGGCGGCGTGTCGGTACGCTTGTGCAGCTCGATCTTCTCGGGACGGACGGCGGCCCAGACGATCCCCTTTTCCGGGCCGGTGACGCCGTGGTCGAGATAGATCGGCCCAATGTCGCGCGTATTGATGACGGCATGGTCCTTGGCGTCGACGTCGAGCGTGCCTTCGAACAGGTTCACACTGCCGATGAAGTCGGCGACAAAGCGCGAATTGGGGAACTCGTACAGGTCCGACGGCGTCGCCACCTGTTGCAGCAGGCCCTTGTTCATGACGGCGCAGCGCGTCGCCAGGGCCAGGGCCTCGTCCTGGTCGTGGGTGACCATGATGAAGGTGATGCCGACCTTGTCCTGCAGAATGGCCAGCTCGGTGCGCATCTGGTCGCGCAGCTTGGCGTCGAGCGCCGACAGCGGTTCGTCGAGCAGCAGCACGCGCGGCTTCTTGACCAAGGCACGCGCCAGCGCCACGCGCTGGCGCTGGCCGCCTGAAAGCTGGTCGGGCTTGCGTGTGCCGTAGCCGCCGAGTTGCACCAGGTTCAGGGCCTCCTCGGCGCGGTCGCGGCGCTCCGATGCGGCGACGCCATCCATCTTGAGGCCGTAGGCGACGTTGTCGAGCACGCTCATATGCGGAAAGACGGCGTAGGACTGGAAGACCATGTTGACCGGCCGCTTGTTCGGCGGCACCAGCGAGACGTCGTTGCCGTCGATCAGGATGCGCCCCTCGGTCGGCATCTCGAAGCCCGCCAGCATGCGCAGAAGCGTGGTCTTGCCGCAGCCCGACGGGCCGAGCAGCGAGAAGAACTCGCCTTCGTTGATGGTCAGCGAGACATTGTCGACCGCAGCCACCTTGCCGAAGCGCTTGGTGATGTTTTCGAACTGGATGATGGGTTTCGCGTCGGTCATGGGGTCCACTCAGGTATGATCGGGCACGCCGTGACCGGCGGTCAGCGCGCTCTTGCCCTGGAAGCGCAGGGCGACGAAGGTCAACAGGACGGTGATGACGATCAGGATGGTCGAGGCGGCATTGACCTCGGGCGTCACCGAGAACCGCACCATTGAATAGACCTTGACCGGGAAGGTCAGGGTGTCGGGCCCCGCGGTGAAGAAGGTGATGACGAAATCGTCGAGGCTGAGTGTAAAGGCCAGCAGCGCCCCGGCGATCAGAGACGGCCGGATGTGCGGCACCACGACGTCCAGCAGGGCGCGTAGTTCCCCTGCCCCCAGGTCCTTGGCCGCTTCTTCGAGTTCGCGGTTGAAACTGGCCAGGCGCGAGCGCACCACGACGGTGACGAAGGGAAACGAAAACGACACGTGGCTGATAATGATGGCGCCCATGTTGAACGGCCACGGCAGGTTGGTCGGCCACGGGCAGATCTTGGCGAAAAAGACCAGCATGGCGACGCCCATGCAGATTTCCGGCACGACGATGGGGATGGCCAGGCCGCCATCGAACGCTGTCTTGCCCGGAAAGCGGAAGCGCCACAGCACGATGGCCGCCATGGCGCCGATGACGACGCTGATGATCGATGACACTGTCGCAATGGTCAGGGAATTGCCCAGCGCCGTCACCAGGCTGTCATCGGTGAAGGCCTTCTCGTAGTATTTCAGCGAAAAGGCATGAAAGACGACATTCGACTTGGTGTCGTTGAAGCTGAAGACCATCAGGCTGATCAGCGGCACGTACAGGAACAGGGCCACGGCCACCAGGCAAAGCTGGATCGGCCAGCGCCGTAGATATTCCAGCGGCCCGGGCGGCAGGCGGCGGTTGATGACGACGTCGCTCATGCCAGGCGCTCCCGCTTGCTGCGGCTCTCGATGACGCCCTGGATCGCGATGCCGATAAAGGTCATGTAGACCAGGACGAAGCTGAGCGCGGCGCCGAAGGGCCAGTTGTTGGCGCCTTTGAACTGACCCTCGATGATATTGGCGATCATCTGCGAATCCGGCCCCCCCAGCATGTCCGGCGTCAGGTAGGAGCCGAGCGCCGGGATGAAGGTGATCAGGATGCCCGACGCGATGCCGGGCATGGCCAGCGGCACCATGATGTTCCATACCGTGCGCAGGTGTCCGCCGCCGAGATCCATGGAGGCCTCGAGCAGCGAGCGGTCCATGCGGTCGAGCGTCGAATACAGCGGCAGCACCATGAAGGGCAGGTTGACGAAGACCAGCCCGATGATCACCGCGAAATTGTTATACAGCAGGTCCAGCGGCTGGAAATCGCCGAGCGGATGACCGCCCATGGCCGCGACCAGGTGACTGGCGCCCGACCAGCCCATGCCCAACAGGCTGTTGACGTAACCTTCGTGGCGCAGCACCGCGATCAGGGCGTAGGTGCGGATCAGAAGGTTGGTCCAGAACGGCAGCATGATCAGCAGAAGCAGCCAGGCCTTGTACTTTTCCGATGCAAAGGTGATCGCCATGGCGACCGGAAAGGCGATGACCAGGCACAGAAAGGTCGTAAGCGCCGCGATCCAGATCGATTTCCACAAGATGCCGAGATAGAGCGGTGTAAGGGCGTGGGCGTAGTTCGACCAGGTTCCCGTGATGGCGATATCGACCACCCCCCTGTTCTCGCCGAAGCTGAACAGCCATACGACCGCCATCGGCACCATGAAGAACACGACAAGCCAGAACAGCGGCGCGCTCAGCATGGTCACGAATATGGATTTGGCCTGACGCCAGCTCTGTTCCATGTCTCTCCTTCAAATCCGCAGGCGAAAAAGCCCGGCGTCACGCCGGGCTGTCCCGGATCGTCAGGCGCCGGAAGCGGCAGCCTTTACGCGCGTCGCGATCTCCTCGTACTTCTGCGCCCGCTCGACGCCCGGGAACTGGGCGTATTCGCACTTCGACAGTTCGGCCGGGGTCGGGAAGACGATCGGATTGTTCTTGTACGTGTCGGGCATGAGCGCGCGCGCCGCGTCGTTCGGCGTCGCATACTGGATGGTCTTGGCGATTTCCGCGCCGTTCTGGCCGTCGAGGATGAAGTTGATGAACTTGTGCGCATTGTCGGGACGCGGCGCGCCGACCGGAATGGCCAGGGTGTCGGACGACAGTTCGCTGCCCTCCTTGGGGATGACGAAGCCGATATCCTTGTCGACCAGCATGCGCTGCGCGATGTCGCCATTGTATTCGACGACCAGGTCGGCTTCCTTGTCGGCCAGCATCTGGTCGCCTTCGTCGCCGGCGAACTTGAGGATATTGCCGGCCTTGGTCTGCTTGGTCAGCAGGGCCTCGATCTTGGCAAGCCCGTCGTCGGGGATGTTGTTGAGGCTGTAGCCCAGGTACTTGGCGGCCAGGCGCACCATGTCGGCGGAATCGCCGAGCACGGTGAGGCGCTTCTTGAACATGTCGGAGTCGAAAACGTACTTCCACGAATCCGGCACGACGCCCTTCATCTTCGACTTGCGGTAGCCGAGGCCGATGACCAGCCAGGTATAGGGCATGGAGTACTTCCGGCCCGGGTCGTAGACCGGGTTCTGAAAGTCGGCATTGACGTTCTTGAAGTTCGGAATCTTGCTGTGATCGAGCGGCATCAGCATGTTGGCTTCGATCATGCGCGGCACGTAATCGTTGGTCGGGACGATGACGTCATAGCCGGGATTACCGGCCTTCAGCTTGGCGAACAGTTCGTCGTTCGACGCAAACAGCGTCATATTGACCGCGATGCCCGTCGCCTTCTTGAAGTCGTCGAGCGTCGTTTCGCCGATATAGGTATCCCAGTTGTAGAAGTTGAGCTTGGCCTCTTCGGGCCCGGCGGATTTGGAGCCATCGGCCTTGCTGCAGCCTTCGAGGCCCGCGAAACTGATGCCTACGGCGGCCGCGCCCAGCGCGGTCAACAGCGAACGGCGGGATGTACGTGAACTCATGGCTGGCTCCTGGGATGTTCCGGGTGGCTGGACGGATAGGGCACGCGACACAAATCGTTAACAAAGAGGAATACGGCTTTCAGGCCTTGTCAATCGCTAAATGTGATCACAGGCGGGCACAGTTTCCGATTTCCACTGACCGTGGCCTGAATTCACGCGTTACGCAGGTACCACTCGTAATCCAGTTCGCCGACGGCCTCGAAAAAGCGCGCCTGTTCGGTGCGCTTGACGCGGACATACATGTCAACGAAGCGGTCGCCGAGATATTCCCTGAGCGTCCGCGATTTATCGAGATAATCCACAGCCGCGTACCAGTTGGTCGGCAAGGTCGCGCCCGATTCGGCCGCCGCCGCATAACCGTTGCCGACGACCGCCGGGCCGGGATCGGTCTTGTGCGTAATACCGTGGTGCGCGCACGCCAGGATCGCCGCCAGCACCAGGTACGGATTGCCGTCGGCGCCGGCGACGCGGTGTTCGACGTGGCGCGTGTGCGCCGGCCCCGCCGTGACACGGAGCGAAACCGTGCGATTGTTGACACCCCAGGTCAGGCCGACCGGCGCATAGGAATTGGCCTTGAAGCGCTTGAAACTGTTGGCGCCGGGCGCCAGGATCCCCATGCAGTCCGCCAGATGATCCTTCATGCCGCCGATCATATGGTGCAGCAGCGGCGAGCCGGACGGATCGTCGGCGGCGCACAGGTTCTTGCCGTCCTTGCCCGCGACCGAGATATGGACGTGGAAGCCCGATCCGGCGCGGTCGGCCCACGGCTTCGGCATGAAGGTCGCCTCGATGCCGAGATTGAGCGCCACGCCCTTGGCCAGCCGCTTGTACATCACCGCGTCGTCCGCGGCGCGCAGGGCATCCGGCTTGTGCTTCAGCGTCAGTTCGACCTGCCCGGGCGCGAATTCCGAAATCGCCCCCTCCAGCGGGATGGCCTGGGCGTCCGCCGTCTCCCACAGCTGGCGGAAAAAGGCGCCGTGGGCTTCGATTTCCGGCAGGCCGTAGACCTGCGTGCCCTGCGGCGTCTCAGCCGTATTGAAGGCGGACGCGGGCTGAAGCTCTCCATTCACGCCGCGCGCGATGTCGACCAGGTAGTATTCCAGTTCGCACGCCACCACCGGCGTCAGGCCATCGGCTTCATAGCGGTCGAGGACGCGTTTCAGCACGTGGCGCGGATCGATATCGTTGGGGGCGCCGTCAAGCTCGTAGAGCGACAGCATGACCTGGCCGATGTCGTCGCCCAGCCACGGCGCCGGCACGAGGGTTCCGGGCACGGGACGCGCCACGCGGTCGGCATCGCCGTCCTCCCACACCAGCCCGGTTTCCTCGACATCGGCGCCCTGCGTGTCGACCACCAGGATCGAGCCCGGCAGGAAGCGGCCGTATTCGTAGATCGGCAGAAGCTCATGACGGCGCAAGCGCTTGCCGCGTGGCACCCCGGCCATCGAGGTGAAGAAGACCTCGAAATACTGAATGTGGGGATGCGCGTCGAGGAAGGCTTTGGCCTCGTCGGGCGTGGCGACCATCGGGTGCGGCGGCAGGCTCATCTTCGGGTCTTTCCTATCCGGCTTCAGCGGGCGTCAGGGAGATGTGATCGGGCGGCAGGCCATCGCTATAGCGCCGGTGCATGGCGATATAGGCCGATTCCATGGCGCGCGTGGCGCGCGCCGTATCGAAAAGACCGCCGGCAACGAGCCCCTCGGCCAGCCGGCGGCGCACAGACTGCAATTGCGCCGGATCGGTCGCCAGCGCAACGGCCAGGTCTTCGTAGGCCTGCGGGGACGCGGCGATCAGGTCGGGCATTCCGGCGGCCGTCAGGAGGCTTGCACCCATGCGCGACGCATAGGACCTGCCCATGCGCGTCAGGACGGGCAATCCGGCCTTCAGCGCGCTGCTGGCGGTGGCCCCGGCATTGTAGGGAAAGGTATCGAGGAAGAGATCGGCGCTCTTCTGCCGCGCCAGGTGTTCGGCCAGGGGCACGCGCGGCGCGAACAGAATCCGGCCCGGATCGACGCCGTGCCTTTCCGCGTGGGCTTTCATATTGGCCTTCACGCTTTCCGACTTGGCGTAGAGCCACAGGACACTGCCCGGCACGCGCTTCAGTATCCGCATCCAGATGGCGAAGACGTCCGGCGCGATCTTGTAGACCATGTTGAAGCAACAGAAGACAAAGGCGTCCTCGGGCAGGCCGGCGGCCTTGCGGGATGGCGCGGGCGCCGGGTCCGCCTGCCGGTCGTCATTGACCTGAAAGACCGGCAGGTGAACGATCTTCTCGGCGTAATCGGGCGCGGCGGCGAGCGGGAGAATGACCGGGTCGGCAATCACATAGTCGATATAGTCGGCGGCCATGGTACCGAGAAAGCCGATATAGTTGACCTGGACCGGCGCGGCGCGGCCGGCGAAGACGGCGGTGCGGCAGCCCTTGGTATAGCCGTTGAGATCGATGGCGATATCGATTTCGAGTTCGCGCATCAGGGCCGTCACCTGCGCATCCGTCTTGTCCGAGACGTCGATAAAGTGGTCGACGGCGGCAACGACGCGTTCGCGCCAGCCGGCATCGCCCTCCCGGGTCAGCGAAATGGCATAGACTTCGAAGCGCGCGCGGTCGTGGTGCTCAAGAACGCCGGCCATCAGGTAGGTGACCGGATGCTCGCCGAAGTCGGCGGACACGTAGGCCAGCCGGATGCGGGCGTGCGCCGGCGGCGGGACGAGCGGCGGCAAGTCGTCCCGCGGCAGGTAACGTTCGGCGAGAAAGTCCCTTGCGGCGCGGCGATGCAGGTCCGGGGCGTCGATCAGCGAGTGCAGCAGGAAAGGCGTCGCCACCGTGTCGCCCTTGCGCAGGCGCTCGACCAGGTCCGCCAGGCCGTCTTCAAGCCCCTCCCAGTCCGCCACCAGCAACTGGTTGTGCAGAATCTGTCCCGGTACCCACGCGGCGTCGGGCTTGAGTTCGAGCGTGCGCCGGTAGGAGGCATTGGCGTCCTCGAAACGGTCCATGAACTGGAAGGCATTCCCCCGGTTGGTCCAGGCCTGGACGTAGGCGGCGTCCAGCGCAATGGCCTGGTCGTAGCAGACCACCGCCTCCCCGAAGCGGTTCAGGCCTTGCAACGCATTGCCGCGGTTCGAGTGGGCTTCGACGATATCGGGCGCCAGGCGCAGGGCATGATCGAATTCGGCCAGGGCTTCGCCGAACCGCTCAAGCCCCAGAAGGGCGCTGCCACGATTGTTATGCGTCTCGGCACTGTCGGGCATGATGGCCAGGGACTGGTCGCAGCTGGCGATCGCATCGGCGAACCGCTTGAGATTCATCAGCGCGCCGCCGCGATTGCCCAGCGCCTCGGCGTAGCCTGGCTGCAGGACCAAAGCGCGATCATAGCTTGCCAGCGCATCCTCGAAACGGCGCAACGCCGTCTCGGCGTTGCCGCGAATGTTCAGGGCCCTGGCGAAGTCCGGACGAAGCTTCAGCGCGGCCTGGCAGGCTTCGATGGCCTCTTCGTTGCGGCCAAGGCGTTGCAGGGCATTGCCGCGATTGCTGTGCGCATCGGCAAGGCCGGGATCGAGACGAAGGGCGTGCTCATAGCTGTCGAGCGCCTCGGTGCAGCGTTTAAGCGCGACCAGGGCGGTGCCCCGGTTCGACCAGATATAGGCCATTCCGGGCTGCGCCCTGAGGATGCGGTCATAACCGTCGAGCGCCTCTGCAGGCCGGGCCAGGTTCATCAGCACGTCGCTGCGGTTGATCCAGGCTTCGGTGAAGCCGGGCGCGATGGCCAGGGCCCGGTCATAGCTGGCAAGCGCCTCGGGCAGGCGATCGAGGTCCATCTGAGCGTTGCCGCGGTGCAGCCAGGCCTCGGCATAGTCGGGCTTCAGCGCCACGGCGCGGTCGTAGCTTTCGATGGCCGCCTCAAGCCGCCCCAGGTTCATCAACGCATTGCCCCGGCTGAACCAGGCGGAGGCATAGCCGGGCCTGAGCGCCAGCGCCCGGTCGTAACGCATGAGCGCCGCGTCGTACCGGCCAAGCGACTGCAAGGCGTGGCCGAGATTATGACTGACGTCGGGCTGGTCGGGCGACAGGTCCAGCGACTGTTCGAGCAATGCGGCCCCATGGTCCGGACGCCCGCCCTGACAGGCCGCCGTCCCCATCAGGCGCAGGACCTCGGCATCGCGCGGCCGCAGATCGAGAACCTTGCGATAGAGCGCCATGGCCTGGTCCAGCCGCCCCTGCTGGTGGAAGCCGACGGCTTCGCGCATTATCGCTTCCGGGTCCGCGGACAGGCTCATCAGGTGTCGCTCACCGTAATGTGGTCGGGCTGGAGTCCCTTGCGGACGCGGTCGTGCATGGCGATAAACGCGGCTTCCATATGCCGCGTCGAGCGGCCGGTATCGAACAGCGGACAGGTCGCCATCCCGTCGGTAAGCTTGCGCCGTATCGCCGCAAGCCGGTCGGGCTGCGTCGCCAGTTCGACCGCAAGGTCTTCGTACTGTTCCGGCGTGTCGGTGATCAGGTCCGGTATTCCCGCGGCGTGGAGAAGACTTGCCCCCATCCGGCCGGCATAGGACTGCCCGATCATGGTCAGGACCGGCAAGCCGACGCGCAGCGCATTGCTGGCGGTCGCGCCGGCATTATAGGGGTGCGTGTCGAGGAACAGCCCTGCCATGGTCTGGCGCGCCAGATGGTCTTCCAGGGGCACGCGCGGCGCGAATACCAGGCGGCCGGGCGCAATGCCGCGCCGTTCCGCCTCGGCGATCAGGTTCTGCATGGCGACCGGCGCCTTGACGTGCAGCCACAGGACGCTGCCCGGCACACGGTCGAGAATGCGCATCCACGAATCGAAGACGTCCGGTGTGATCTTGAAATTCTGGTTGAAGCAGCAAAAAACGAAGCCGTCGTCCGGCAGTCCCAGCTCGGCCCGCGTAAAGCTTCGCGCTTGCGGCGATGTCCGGTCGTCGTTCATCTGGAAGCTCGGCAGGCTGACGACCTTTTCGGCATAGACGTCGTACAGGTCCCGCGGAATGAGAATGTCGTCGGCGATGATATAGTCGATAAAGGACACGCCCATGGTGCCGAGGAAACCGATGTAGTGGAGCTGAACCGGCGCCACGCGCTCGGCGAAGACCGCTGTACGGCAAGCCTGGGTGTAACCGTTGAGATCGACGGCGATGTCGATCTCAAGCTCACGCATGCGGGTTACGATGTCGGCGTCGTTCAGGTCCGAGACGTCGATGAAGTGCTCTACACCGGCAACCACGCGCTCTCGCCACGGACCGGTCCCCTTCCCGAGGGAGATGGCGAATATCTCGAACTTCGTGCGGTCGTGCCGCTCCAGCATCCCGGCCAGCAGATAGGTGACGGGATGCTCGCCGAAATCCGACGAGACGTAGCCGATGCGCAGACGGTCGTGTTCCGGCGGAGCGGCGAACGGCGGCAGGGTGTTACGGCCGGGATAAAGTTCGCCGGCGAACGCGGCGGCGGAAAGCCTGTGAAGCGCCGGGTCATCGACCATGGCTTGCAATCCGAACGGCACGACGGATTTCTCACCACGGCGCAACCGGGCCGAGATATGCTCCAGTTGCTCACGGTAACCGGTCCAGTCCGACAGGTGCATCTGGTTGTGCAGAACCTGCCCGGCTGCCCAGGGAAAGTCCGGCTGCAGGGCGACGACGCGCCTGTAGCCGGCCAGGGCCCGTTCTGTCAGGTCGAACTGCACGAGGATACCCGCATGGTTATTGTGCACCTCGGCATTGTCGGGATCGAAGCGCAAGGCATTGTCGTAAAAGGCGGCGGCCTCATCGAGGCGCTTCAGCCCCTGCATGGCGTTGCCGCAGTTGTTGTGCACCTCGGCCCAGTCGGGCCGGACCTTGAGCACACGTGCGAACTCGGCCAGGGCCTCGTCGAAACGCTCAAGGCCCAGAAGCGCCGCCCCCCGGTTCTTGCGGGCCTCGACCAGATCCGGCTTGAGCGCCAGGGCGGCTTCGCTGCTTTCCAGGGCGTCGGCGTAGCGCTTGAGATTGAGCAAAGCGCCGGCGCGGCTGCTCATGGTCTCGGCATGGCCGGGCATCAGCGCCAGGGCGCGATCGTAGCTTGCCAGGGCGTCTTCGGGCCGGCGCAGGTTCAGTTCGGCATTGCCCCTGATATTCCAGGTCTTGGCGAAATCCGGGCGCAGGCTTAAGGCGCGGTCGCAGCTGGCGATGGCGTCCTCGTCACGGCCCAGTCCGCCCAGGGCGTCGCCGCGATTGCTCCACGCGTCGGCAAGGTCCGGCTCCAGTTCGAGCGCGCGATCGTAACTGACAAGCGCTTCGGCATAACGGCCGGTTTTCGTCAGCGCGATGCCGCGGTTCGACCAGGCGGCGGCCTGGCCGGGCGCCAGCCTGAGCAGACGGTCATAGCTGGCCACCGCGTCGGCAAAGCGTTCCGCCAAGATCAGAAGACCGCCGCGGTGCGACAGCGCTTCGCGATTGTCAGGCTGCATCGCAAGGACGCGGTCGAAGCAGGCCAGGGCCTCATCGGACCGGTCCAGGGTCATCAGGGCGGCGCCCAGGCTGGACCAGGCTGACACATAGTCGGGGCGCAGGGCGACCGCGCCTTCATAGCGGCGCACCGCCTCTTCGATACGTCCCAGTTGCAACAGGGCGTGACCGAGATTGTGGTGCACCTCCGGCTGGTTGGGCGCCATGTCGAGCGACCGGGCCAAAAGACCGGCGCCGTCGCTCAGATTGCCCAACTGGCATTCGACCGTCCCGGCGAAGCGCAGCAGGTCGGCATTGTTCGGCGCCGCCTGGAGGATCTGATGATACAGGTTTCGCGCAGGCTCCAGCCGCCCGCCCTGATGCAGCATCACGGCTTCCCTGAATATGGCCTGCTGTTGAGGGGACAGATTCATGAAAGGGTCCTGAAGATCGCCGCAAAATCACCGACCGCCGTCACCAGCCGCTGGATGGCGCTTGAGTCGGTCTGCGGCGAAATAAGCATCATATTATGAAAGGGCGCAATCAATACGCCGCGGTTGATCAGGAAGAGATGAAAGGCTTCGAGCAGGTCATGGTCCAGCACCGTGCGCATGGCAGCCGCGTCGTGCGGTGGCGTCGCGGCGAAGATCAGTTCGGCGCGCGCCCCGACATGGACCACCGACCACGGCAGGTCGTGCTGGTCGATGACTTCGCGCAAGGCAGTGACAAGTTCGTCCGCGCCCCTGAGCATCGCCGCATAGGCGTCATCGGTCATGACCTCGGTCAGCATGACATGCATGGCTCGCATGGCCAGAGCATTGCCTGACAGCGTCGTGCCGATACCGCTTGAGCCTGGACCGGCCGCGGACTGAGCATCGTCCATGCGCCTGGCCAGATCGGCCGTGACGCCCCAGACCGCGGCCGGGATACCTCCGGCGATCGCCTTGCCGATGACCAGCATGTCGGGTTTGAGATCGTGTTCACCGGCATAGCCCGCCGGGCCGGACGACAGGGTGTGCGTCTCATCGAGGATCAGCAGTGTGCCGTATCGCGCCGTCAGGTCACGAAGGGTGCGGTGAAAGCCCGGCTGCGGCAGGATCATGCCGCAATTGGTCATGACGGGCTCGGCCAGGACGGCGGCGATCTCGCCGGTCTTCAGCGCGGCTTCGAGCGCCGGAAGGTCGTTGAAGGGGATGACCCTAGTGGTCTCGGTCTGGTCACGGACCTGGCCGATCAGGCCTTTTTTGTTGGCCGGCTTACCATCGTAAAGCGCGACGAAACAATCGTCGACCATGCCGTGGTAGCAGCCGTCGAAGACAAGGATTTTCGCCCTGCCCGTCACCGCCCGCGCCCAGCGGATCGCCGCGCGATTGGCGTCCGACGCGGTCGTGGCGACCTGCCATTGCGGCAGACCGAACCTCTGCGCCAGAAGATCGCCGACCGCATTGGCCGTTTCGGTCGGCAGCATGAAGCCGACGCCCCTGGCAGCCTGATCGGCAATGGCGGCGGCCAGTTCCGGTCGCGCATGGCCGAACATCGAAGGCGTATCGCCCAGGCAGAAGTCGTCATAGGCATGGCCGTCGACGTCTGTCAGGACAGCGCCTTGAGCAGATTTCACGTAAATTGGAAATGTCGTCGCCCAGTCGCGCATCCAGTGCATGGGAACGCCGGATCGCCAAGCCGCAGCCTGTCCCGACAACGTTCGGGAGACAGGATTGGCGGCGGCAAACAATTCTTGTTGTTCGGAAATGAAATCATCCACGCTCACCTTGCACCTCCCCGTTGCGAAGCAATGGGGAGGGGGACCGTCCCACGAAGCCTTGGCGAAGTGGGATGGTGGTGGGGTTTCTTGCTTACTTCCAAATGCTCGACGCTGAAAAGAAAATAAGAAAACCCACCACCACATCTCCTTCGCCATTGCTTGCGCAACGGCTCAGTCGCGCGGTCCCCCTCCCCATTCCCCTTCGCTAACGCTGCGGGAAACAGGGAGGTGCAAGAATATGCGTGCGAACCGATCAAATCGCCCCCAGCCCGCCGTAGGAGATGTATTTGATGCTGAGATACTCCTCCAGCCCTTCGACAGCGCCTTCGCGGCCCAGGCCCGATTCCTTGACGCCGCCAAACGGCGTGACCTCGGTCGAGATCAGGCCGTCGTTCATGCCGACCATGCCGTATTGCAGCTTGGCCGCCACCCGCATGGCGCGGCCGATGTCGCGCGTATAGGCATAGGCCGCCAGGCCGAACGGCGTGTCGTTGGCCATGGCGATCCCCTCTTCTTCCGTCTCGAAACGGAAGAGCGGCGCCACGGGCCCGAAGATTTCGGTGTCGAACAGCTCCATCTCGCGGCTGACATTGGTCAGCACGGTGCCTTCGTAAAAGAGGTCATGGGCCTTGCCGCCCAGCTCGACGTGCGCGCCTTTTTTTACGGCGTCGTCGACCAGATGCTGGACCTTGTCGATGGCCTTCCGGTTGATCAGCGGTCCGAGCGTCGCGTCTTCCTTCCAGCCCTCTTCCAGCTTCAGTTCGCGGACGCGCTCGGTCAGGCGCGCGGCGAAGCTGTCATAGATGCCCGACTGCACGATCAGCCGGTTGGCGCAGACGCAGGTCTGGCCGGAATTGCGGTACTTCGAGGCGAGCGCGCCTTCGACGGCCGCGTCGATCTCGGCGTCGTCGAACACCAGGAAGGGCGCATTGCCGCCAAGCTCCATCGACAGCTTCTTCATGGTCGGGGCACACTGGGCGTAGAGCAGCTTTCCGACCGGGGTCGAGCCGGTGAAGCTCAGCTTCTTGACGCGCGGGTCGGACGTCAGCACGCCGCCGATCTCTGCCGCTTTTGTGGAATTGACGACATTGATCACGCCCTCGGGCAGGCCCGCTTGCTTCGCCAGTTGCAGCAGGACCAGCGCCGACAGCGGCGTTTCTTCCGACGGCTTGATGACCACGGTACAGCCCGCGGCGAGCGCCGGCGAGACCTTGCGCGTGATCATCGAGATCGGGAAGTTCCACGGCGTAATCGCCGCGCACACGCCGATCGCCTGCTTGATCGTCTGCAAATGCTTGCCCGGCAGGGTCGCCGGGATGGTGCGGCCATAGGCGCGCTTGGCCTCTTCGGCGAACCACTCGATAAAGCTTGCGCCATAGGTGACTTCGCCATGCGTTTCCTTGATCGGCCGTCCCTGCTCAAGGGTCACCAGCAGCGCCATCTCTTCCTTGTGCTTCAGCACCAGATCATTCCATTTTTTCAGAATGATCGACCGATCCTTGGCGGTCTTGCCGGACCACGCCGGAAAGGCCTTGTCGGCGGCGGCGATCGCCGTGCGCGTGTCATCGGCCGTATGCTCCTGGACATAGGCGAGGACGCCAGCGTCGGCGGGATTGTAGACCGGGAACCAGCCGGCGCGCGGCGTCAACGAAATGGTCTCGCCCAGCAGGGCGACCTGTGCGGATGTCAGTTTCATGATCAGGGCTCGAAGCTTATCGAAATGGCCTTAAGGTCGGCATACTTATATAGGGCGTGCAGGCTGCGATCGCGACCGAAGCCCGACTGTTTTATGCCGCCGAACGGCGATGTGATGTCGCAGGCGTCCCAACCGTTGATCCACACCAGCCCCGCCTTCAGGGCATTGGCCGCGCGCATGGCGCGGCTGACGTTCGAGGTCCACGCCCCGGCCGCCAGCCCGTAGACCGTGCTGTTGGCGATGCGAAAGGCCTCGGCCTCGTCCCTGAAGGTCATGACCGACAGGACCGGCCCGAAGACCTCTTCCTGCGCCAGGGTATTGGCCGGTGTGATATTATCGAGCACCGACGGCTCGACGTAGAAGCCGCCGCTTTCGTCGCGGATGCGTGCGCCGCCCATCAGCAGGCGTCCGCCCTCGGCCTGGCCCTTTTCGATATAGTCGAGCGCGGTGTTCATCTGGCGCTGCGACACCATGGCGCCGAACTGGGTCGCCGGGTCGAACGGGTCGCCGACGGTGATCGCCTTGGCGGCGGCGGTGACCTTTGCGACGAATTCGTCCTTGATGCTCTCCTCGACCAGCAGGCGCGACGACGCCGTGCACACCTGGCCCTGGTTATAGAAGACGCCCCAGGCCGCCGCCGAAGCCGCACCGTCGAGATTGTCGCTGTCGGCAAAGACGACCTGCGGGCTCTTGCCGCCCAGTTCCAGCGAAACCCGCTTCAGGTTCGAGTCTGCCGAGGCGCGCATCAGCTGCCGGCCGACGACGCCCGATCCCGTAAAGGCGATCATGTCGACGTCCATGTGTTTGGCCAAGGCGTCGCCCGCCTCGGTGCCCAGACCGGTGACCACGTTCCATACGCCCGCCGGCACGCCAGCTTCGAGCGCCAGCATCGCGGTATAGAGCGCCGTCATCGACGACAGTTCGGCCGGCTTCAGCACGATCGAATTGCCCATGGCCAGGGCGGGCGCGACCTTCCACATCGCCATGTGCAGCGGGAAGTTCCACGGCACGATGGCGCCGATCACGCCCAGAGGCTCGTGCACGACATAGGACAGGCGGTCGTGCGGGGTGGGCGCGACCTCGCCGTAGATTTTATCGATCGCCTCGGCGTAATAGCGCACCGTGTTGATGGACGCCGGGACATCGAAACCGCGCGCATCGCGGATCGGCTTACCCGTATCGAGGCTTTCCAGCAGGGCCAGGTTCTCTGCATGCGCCTGCATCAGGTCGGCCAGCTTGTGCAGGACCTTCTTGCGGGCGCGCGGCGCCAGGCGGCTCCAGCGGCCGTCGTCAAAGGCCGCACGGGCTGTCTTCACCGCCTGATCGACATCGGTCATGTCGCAGGCGGCGATGGCATTGATGCGCGTACCGTCACGCGAGGAAAAATTGTCGAAGGTCCGGCCGGTATGGGCGGCGACTTCCTTGCCGTCGATCAGCGCCCGTTTCGGCAGGTCGAGCCTGGCGATCGACGCCAGGACGCCGTCGAGTGTATCAGCGGGGAGTTGCGGCGGAGAGATCGGCATGGGCACCTGCTTAAGCGCTTTGTGATCACAATTAGACACTGCCGGTACAAGCGAAGTCAATATGGGGAAGAGGCCCCTCCACCACTTCGTGCCCCCCTTGCTTCGCATAGGGAGGAGAAATCAGGGCGATATTCCGTCTAACCCCTGCCCCGCCGTTTGGGTTGCGGCACGTCGTGCTCGCCGATCGCGTCCAGCATCAGGTTCATACCTTCGCGCAGGTCTTCGGCCATCGAGGCCCGCGCCGCATCGGCATTGCCGGCCTCGAACGCCGCGATCATGTCCTGGTGGTGGTCCTTGGGCAGTTGCACCGTGCCCAGCCGCCCGAAGACGACACGCATGAACGGCCCGCTTTGCAGCCACAGGCTCCGCGCCATGCCGCACAGAAGATCGGCGTCGGCGGCGCGGTAAATGGTGAAATGGAAATCGTGATTGGCCTGCATATAGGCCGAGACGTCGCCGCTTTTCAGCGCCCGCATCAGGGCCGCGTCGTCGTCGCGCAGGCGCTTGATGTCGTCGCGCGTCATGCGCGGCGCCGCCATGGCCGCCAGTTCCGGCTCGACCCAGCAGCGCGCCAAGGTCAGTTGCCTGAGGCGATGCTCGCTGAGGTGCGGCACACGCAGGCGCTTGTTTTCGGTCTGCAGCTCCAGCGCCTTTTCGGCGATCAGCCGCCGAACCGCCTCGCGCACCGGCATCGGCGACACGCCATAGCGCTGAGCCAGGCCGCGTAGCGACAAGGACTTCAGCGGTGGAATCTGGCCCTGGATCAAGTCCTCGCTCAGGGCTTCGTAGACCTGCGCATGGGCGCTGGCATTGTCGTTCGTCGCCGGCTTGCGGGAAACCACCTTCATATTCGCGCGGACCTCTTGTCTGCTGGCCGGCGCTGTGATCACAATGGACGCCGACTCCTGTCACATTAGCACGTTCCGCGCCCGTGCCAGCCAAAAAAGAGCCTCGAAAATGGATAACCTCGACAGCTTCTGGATGCCGTTCACGCCCAACCGCGCGTTCAAGGCTAAGCCCAAGCTGCTCGCGGCCGCATCGGGCATGTACTACACGTCGCATGACGGCCGGCAGATCCTCGATGCGACCTCCGGCCTGTGGTGCGTCAATGCCGGGCATGGGCGCCGTCAGATCACCGAGGCGATCCAGAAGCAGGCCGCGGTGATGGACTTCGCGCCGACCTTCAATATGGGCCATCCCCTCGCCTTCGACTTTACCGAAAAGCTGTCCGGCATCATGCCGTTCGACCTGAAGCGCATCTTCCTGACCAATTCGGGTTCGGAAGCCGCCGACACGGCGCTGAAGATCGCGCTGGCCTACCAGCGCATGCGCGGCCAGGGCGCCAGGACGCGGCTGATCGGGCGGGAACGCGCCTACCACGGCGTCGGCTTCGGCGGGATCAGCGTCGGCGGCATCGTGCGCAACCGCATGACCTTCGGGACTCTGCTGACCGGCGTCGATCACCTGCCGCACACGCATGGCGTCCCGGGCAACCTGTTCTCGAAAGGCGAGCCCAAGCACGGCGGCACCGACCTTGCCGACGCCCTGGAGCGGATCGTCGCCCTGCACGACGCCAGCACGATCGCCGCCGTCATCGTCGAGCCCGTTGCCGGATCGACCGGCGTTCTGGTACCGCCCAAGGGCTATCTGCAACGCCTTAGGGCGATCTGCGACAAGCACGACATCCTGCTGATCTTCGACGAGGTCATCACCGGTTTCGGGCGGCTGGGCGCGGCCTTCGGCGCGGACGGGTTCGGCGTGCGCCCCGACATGATCTGCATGGCGAAAGGCATCACCAATGCCGCCGTGCCCATGGGCGCGGTCGCCGTATCGAACCGCATATACGACACCTTCATGCAGGCTTCGGAAACGCCGATCGAGCTGTTTCACGGTTACACCTATTCGGGCCATCCCCTGGCCTGCGCCGCCGGCATGGCCACGCTCGATATCTACGCCGGGGAAGGGCTGTTCGCCCGCGCCGCGTCGCTGGCCGGTTACTGGCAGGACGCCGTGCACAGCTTACGCGATGCGCGCCACGTCATCGACATCCGCAATCTGGGACTGGTCGGCGGCATCGAGCTTGAGCCGCGCGCGGGTGCTGCCACCGCCCGCGCGCTCGAAGTGTTCGACCGCTGCTACGACAAGGGCCTGCTGATCCGCGTCACCGGCGACATCATCGCCCTGTCGCCGCCGCTGATCGTCGAAAAGGACCAGATCGACATGATCGTCGCCATCATCCGCGACGCGCTTCAGGAGACCTTGTAACCGGTCAGCACCGCCGCGATCACCAGGAACACGATCTGGGCGGCAAAGCCGATGACGTAGCTGGCCCCGCCCGGCACGAAGCGCGGCGAAATCATGCCCCGCGCCGCCACCAGGCCGATGGCCACGGCGATATCGGTCCAGCCCCAGTGCGAATCGCTGCCCATCAGGGCCAGCCCCGCCCAGACCAGCGCGACCGCCATCAGCCAGAACATCGCGGCGCTCACCACCTTAAGCGCGTGCCATAAACCCTGAAACAGCATCATGCGCTTGACTTGCCTCGGAAAATCACTGGAAACTTAAACATATTGTTCTCTTATTCCTGTATGCTGTCTATCAGGTTTGTATCGGGACCGGAGGTATGAAGGGCGCCATGTTCAACGTTTCGCACAAGATCGAGTCGTTCAAAACCTCTCTGATCGGCTTTGTCCTGATGTTGGCCTGTACGATCCTGGGCATTATCTGGCTCAGCGTGTCGCTCTACAACTTTCTGACCATCAAGTTCGGCCTGATCGCCGGCCCGGCCATCTGCGGCGCCGTGCTGTTCCTGCCGATCGTCGGCTATGGCGTCTTCAAGGTTTTCCACCGCAAGGACAAGCGCTCGAAAAAGGAGCGCATGTTCGACGAAGCCTTCGCCAATTCGTCGGTCGGCAGCCTGTCGCGCATGATCGAAAGCATGTCGCGCCATTCGCCGTTCGCCGCCGCGGCCGTCGCCATCATCGGCGGCTTCCTGGCCTCGCGTTTCCCGCAATTCCTGTCGATGTTCGCCGAGCTGGTCCAGGCCGCCGGCGACGAACTCGACCGCCGCAAGGTCCACAAGGCCGAGGAAAAGGTGCGCAAGGCCGAAGAAGCCCGCGGCGCCACGCCCCCGCCGCCCGACGTCGAGCCGCGCGCCCGCCGCCGCACCAAGGCGGACATGTACTAAACTTAAGTAGACACGGCCGCCAAATCCCGCATGATCGCCCGAAACGGGGAGGATCGTTATGGGCAGTCTCAGCCGGCGGCAGTGGCTTATGGGCGCAGGCGCGGCCCTGGCTTTCACAGGCCAGGCGCGCGCCGCCGATACCGTCAATCCGATCGTCGACTTGCCAAAGCTCAACCAGATCGGCTTCCGGCCCGATGCGGCCAAACGCTTCTGCCTGACGGTCGCCGGAGCGTCGGAAACGCCGTCCGGGGCGGACGCCGGAGCGGACGTCCTTGCCGGCGGTCTCAATCCCATTGCCGATCCCACGGCGATCCCCCTGCCCGGACACTTCACCGTCGAGACCGAAACCGGTGAGACCGTCTTTTCAGGTGGCTTCGGCCCCATCTTGGACTTGACCAAGGCCGCCGGCGAGCGCGTCGCCAGCGGTGATTTTTCCGCCCTGACCAGGCCCGGCCGCTATCGCATCCGTTGCGGCGAACGCGTGTCCGCCCCGTTTGCCATCGCCGACACCGTCTATCGCCCCCTGCTGCACGACGCCGCGCGCACCTTCTATATCATCCGCGCCAATGCCGCGCTGAACGACCCCGTCACGGGCCTGAGCCACGCCGCCGGCCATCCCGCCGATGCGCATATCCTGGTCGGCAAAGAGACGCGCGACCTGACCGGCGGCTGGTACAATGCCGGCGATTTCGGCAAGTGGACGCATATGGCCGCCATCAGCAGCAGCCAGATGATGTGGTTGTACGAACTGCGGCCGGCGGCGGCCGACGTCAAGCTCGACATGCCGGCGCTCTGGCCCCTGCCCGACCTGCTGCAGCAGGCGCGCTGGGGTTTGGAATGGCTGCTCAGGATGCAGAACCGCGACGGCAGCGTGCTGCACAAGGTCGATACCGAGCCGCTCTATGCCTGGGGCAAGCCGCCGGCGGAAGATCCCAATCCGCGCAATGCCCGCGGCGCCTCCAGCCTCGATGCCGGTGTTTTCGTCGGCGCGATGAGCCAGGCAAGCCGTGTATTCGCCAAGGCCGATCCGGCGTTCGCAAAGCGGTGCCGGGCGGCGGCGCTGAAGTCCTGGGCGTGGCTGAAGGCCAATCCCAACGTCCTGCACAGCGATCCCTTCTACGTCGATCCCGATGTCCGCCAGGAGGTGGCGTGGGCGACGTCGGAAATGGCCGTGCTGATCGGCGACGCCGACCTGGCCAGCCTGGCGTGGGGGCTGTTCGCGCCCCTGAAAACGCGCGACGACACCGGCATCCTGCCCTTCTTCTGGCCCAGCCCGCAGGTCCTGGGCGCCATGGCCCTGGCGCGTTACGCCAAGGGTCCCGCGCGCGATGCCGCCATATCGGGTCTGCATCGGGCAGCCACCGCGCTCGCCGCCATTCAGGACGGCGATCCTTACGGATATGCGGCCATTCCGGCGCTCTATAGCTGGGGTTCGCTGGAAATGGCCTTCGACAGCGCCGTCGTCTGCCTGTTCGCGCACGAGGTCACGGGCGACGCCGTGCATAGACGGACGGCGCAACGCGTGCTCGACTATGCGCTGGGCTGCAATGCGCTGAATTTAAGCTTTGTCACCGGGCACGGCACGCACTTCGTCAGCCATCCCTACAACTGGACCTACCGGACGCAGAAAAAGCTGATGCCGGGCTGGCCCAGCGGCGGCCCGAACGGTCAGCCCCAGGGCGCGGACCCGTTGCTCGGCGCGGTCATCGCGCGCGGCACGCCGCCGGCCAAATGCTTTGTCGATGCGTGCGAAGACAACGGCGCCTGGGCGTGCAACGAAGGCCAGACGACGGAAACGGCCGCCCTGGTGCTGGCGGCCGGCTTGCTTGCGATTTAGAGGTCTTCCTTCAGGATCGCCATTTCGAACATGTACGAGCCTTCTTCGTCCTCGTCGACATAGACGACGCCGATGAATTCCTCACCGATGAAGACTTCGGCCGAATCCTTCTGCTTGCGCGCCTTGACCTCAAGCCCCTTGGTCTTGAAGATCGAGAACAGATAATCCTGAACCTTGTTGATTTCCGTCGGGGACATGGGCAGCCTCTGAATGCAGTTTGCTTCCGGGGTCTGTCACGCGCCCCATGATCTCATGAAAGCACAGTTCACCCCGGACAGGGATAAAATTTGCGTGTCGGCCTCATACGGCGCACGCTCCCGCAGTGCAAACAGAAAAGCCGCTTATCCCCTAAATCACGTAGTCGTAGTCGACGTCGGCCAGGGTGTGATCCATCTTGCGCGCGGGGTCTTCGCAGGTCTTGCAGTTGACCAGCCGCGCCGGCACGCCGGCCGCCGTGCAATGGGCCGGCACCGGCTTCAGCACGACCGAGCCCGAAGCGATCTTGGCATAGTCGCCGATGGTGATATTGCCCAGCACCTTGGCGCCGGCGCCCAGCAGGACGCCCTTGCCGATCTTGGGGTGGCGGTCGCCGCGGTCGGCGCCGGTACCGCCCAGGGTCACGCCGTGCAGCATCGAAACCTCGTCGTCCACGACGGCGGTTTCGCCGATGACGACGCCGGTGCCGTGGTCGATGAAGATACCCTTGCCGATCTTCGCGGCGGGGTGGATATCGATCTGGAAGAGTTCCGAAACACGGCTTTGCAGGTAGTGCGCCATAGTATAGCGCCCCTCCTGCCACAGGCGATGGCCGACGCGGTGAATCTGCAGGGCCAGGAAGCCCTTGAAGAACATGAAGGCCTGCAGGTAGCCCTTGGCCGCCGGATCACGTTCATAAATGGCCTGGAGATCGGCCTCGGCCGCCTCGACCAGGGACGCATCGGCGGCATAGGCCTTCTGGGCGATTTCGCGCAGGGTCATGCCGCGCAGCGTATCGTCGCCGGCCTTGCGCGCCATATGATACGACAGGGCCGACGCCAGGTCGTCGTGCGACAGGATGGTGGAATGCAGCATCGAAGCCAGGCCCGGCTCGGCCGCCAGGGTGTCCGACGCCTCCTGGCGCAGGCACAGCCAGATCGGCTTGTCTTCGGGGGTGATGACTTCGAAAACCTGAGCCATGCCGGACTCCTGCATAAAACCGTTAGTCGCGGGCCAGTACGGCCCGGCACAGATGGGCGGGCAACGCACCCGTTACCGCCATATGGTACACCCTTAGTACCGTGACAACGGTTAAACCATCGCGAACCTGCCCATTTATAACAGCTTTGAGCAGTTGCGGAAAGGGAACGCGGGCATAATCGAAGTTTTCGGTCTCGTCAGGCTCGGTTTCGGCCTGCGTAAGGCCGGTCGCCAGATAGCAGATCGCGACCTCGTCGGTCACCGAGTTCGACATGTCGAAGCTCAGTATCTGGCGAAGATCGGCGGCCTCGAGGCCGGCCTCCTCGCGCAATTCGCGCCGCGCCGCGTGTTCGGGATCTTCGTCGAGCGGCCCGCCGCCTTCCGGGATTTCCCAGCTATAGGCTCCGACGGGATAGCGGGCCTGCCCGACCAGCGGTACGGTGCCGTCGTCGTGCAGCGCAAACACGGCGATGGCCCGGTTGGCGAAGCGGACGACGCCATACCGTCCAGGATTGCCGGTGGGCGCTATGACCTCGCTGGCCTCGACGCGAATCCAGGGGGTCTCGAAAACGGCCGCCTGCGTGACCGTACGCCATTGCGGCCGGCGTTCGGCGGCTTCGGGCGTGTCCCAGGGCGGCAAATCAATCGGTAATGTCGGCTGCATGGTGTGGATTTGCACCGCTCCGCCTATATAGTCAAAGCGATTCCTTCATTGCGGTGTCTCATGCCCCTTCCCGATTTCGACCGTACGCCCATCGCCTTCGGCCAGCCCCTGCCGCAGCAAGCCTCCACCGAAGTTCTGGACCGGCTGTTTCACCGCCGCAGCGCGCCGGCGCCGACCCTGACGGCGCCCGGACCGTCGGCGGAAGAAGTCGACCTGCTGATCGAAATCGGCCTGCGCGTGCCCGACCATGGCAAGATCGGCCCGTGGCGCGTCGTGCGCTTCACCCCGGAAGCCAAGGCGGAGCTGGCGGAACGGCTTATGGCTCTGGCGGCCACGCAGCCCGAGCCCAAAAAGGCCGAAGTCGCCCTGCTCAAGCTGACGACGCCGCCCGAAGCCCTGCTGATCGTGTCCTCGCCGGTCCAGCCGCACAAGATTCCCCTGTGGGAACAGCAGTTGTCGGCCGCCGCCGTCTGCCAGACCCTGCTGATCGCGGCGGGCGCCCTGGGCTACGGCGCCAACTGGATCACCGACTGGTATTCCTACGACGAGGGCGCCAAGGCCCTGCTGGGGCTGGCCAGCCATGAAAACGTCGCCGGCTGGATATTCCTCGGCACGCCGTCCGAAGCGCCGCTGGAGCGCGACCGCCCGGATTACGGCGCCCGCATCGGCTGGTGGCAGCCGGCTTAAAAAACATCCGGCACAACCGGCGGCAGGGCGTCCTGCCGCTTTTGCCAGAACAGGTAATAGCCGTATCCCGCCGCACCAGCGATGACGATTGCGGCGGCATAACATCCTAGCAGCGTGGCCATCCCGGCAAGCGCGTTGTTTGAAAACGTGCGGATATCGAGAAAAACGCCGCAATACAGCACGAAGAAAAACAATGGAATAAAGGCAAGATACGCGCCCAGCGGCAACGGCTGGCGCTTACCCCAGACACGGGGCTCGCTCAGCAACCACTGGGGAAGCCCCGGCAGTACGAGAAGCAGCATTCCCCACCGGAAATTCGGGTACAGGCCGAACGGGAAAGGGACATGGTCGATAAATGTCGCGGCGAACCAATTGGCCAGCAGGCCGCCTGCGACAAACCCAAACCCGCTGAACACCACCAGCATCATCGCCGTGGCGGGCAGCCTTACCCAGACTTTTTCCCACATCTTGCCCCCCATTGCCGCCCCTTACCCCCGTCCGCGATAGGGTTGGACGCCGAAGTCCGGCACCAGCACGCCCTTCAAGGGTTCGCTTGTCTGCCAGAAGACGTCAATGGGGATGCCCCCGCGCGGATACCAGAAGCCGCCGATGCGCAGCCAGCGCGGGTCGAGCAGGTCCTTCAGGCGCTTGGCGATATAGATGGTGCAGTCCTCGTGAAAGGCGCCGTGGTTGCGGAAACTGGTCAGGAACAGTTTCAGCGACTTCGATTCGACCAGCCAGTCGCCTGGCACGTAGTCGATGACGATATGCGCGAAATCGGGCTGGCCGGTGACGGGGCACAGCGAGGTGAATTCCGGCGCGGTAAAGCGCGCGACATAGTCGATGTCGGGGTGCGGATTGGGCACGCGTTCCAGCGTGGCGTTCGCGGGATCGGCGGCGGGACGGGCGTCCGCGCCCAGCTGCGTCAGGTTGTCGGTATAATGGCTCATCGCGCTTATGTAGCGCAGGCTCAAGGTTTGGCAAGCATCGCGAAGAGCAATGCCTTCGCCCGCCCCATAAATGGGGAGGGCGAAGAATTCTTTTTCCACGCCATAGAAGGCTCCCCCAAGAAAGCCCGCTCACAAATTTCCCTTTACGTGAACGTCAATTTTTGAGATGACTGGGGCATGATCCCTGCCCCGCTCTCGCGCAACCTGCGCTTTCCCGCCGTCGCCGCGCCGATGTTCCTGGTGTCCGGCCCCGAACTGGTCATCGCCACGTGCAAGGCCGGCATGATCGGCACCTTCCCGGCGCTGAACCAGCGCACATCCGAGGGCTATGCCGAGTGGCTTACGGAGATCAAGGCCGCGCTGGGGGCCGACGACGCGGCCTACGGTGTCAACCTGATCGTCCACAATACCAATACGCGGCTGATGGCCGACATCGCCATCACGGTCGAACACAAGGTGCCGCTGGTCATCACGTCGCTCGGCGCGGTAAAAGACGTGGTCGACGCCGTCCACAGCTATGGCGGCATCGTCTTCCATGACATCATCAATGCCCGCCACGCGCAGAAGGCCATGGAGGCCGGGGTCGACGGGCTGATCCTGGTGTCGGCCGGCGCCGGCGGTCACGCCGGCACGCAGCATCCGTTCGCCCTGCTCAACGAAATCCGCAGCTTCTTCAAGGGGACGATCCTGCTGTCGGGCGCCATGTCGACCGGCCAGGACGTGGCCGCCGCCCTGATGGCCGGCGCCGACCTCGCCTATATGGGCACGCGCTTTATCGCCACAGCCGAAGCCCGCGCCGACGACGGCTACAAGCAGATGCTGCTCGAAACCTCGGCCAAGGACATCACCTATACGGATGCGATTTCAGGCATCAACGCCAACTTCCTGACCCCGTCCCTGATTCAGAACGGGCTCGATCCGGCGGCTGCGAAGGATCCGAAGCACAAGATCGACATGGCGCACGAACTCAGCCCCGAGGCCAAGGCGTGGAAGACGATCTGGTCGGCCGGCCAGGGCGTGGGCTCGATTCGCGAGGTGCTGCCGGTTGCTGACTTGGTGGCGCGGCTGAAGTCGGAGTTCAGCACCGCGGGCGACGCCTTTGCCACGAAACGCGGAACATTCGACCTGTAATTGCGCCCTGCCGGAAATCGCGATAACCTTTTCGCATCTTCCGGAGCTCTTTTATGTCCGAAACCCTGCGCGATCGCCTGATCCTTTGCATTCCGTGGATTACTGCCTTCGCGTTTCCGCTTTTGGTTCTTTATGTCCTGCCTACCCGCACAAATGCCCCGTTCGTATGTATCGGCAGCGGCGGGATTTCGGGGGCCATAGGCGGCGCATTGACGATGATGCCGCCTTTTCGGGCAATTCAACTGCGCTACCTGAAACGCCGCTACTCCAAGATGTTCCGCTCCCGGAAACGGCCTGATTAACCCGCAAAAACAACGATCTAAAAGTTAATTTCGATTCAGCCTGTCGTTTAGTGAAATCGATATCAACGCCGTGTATAAGCGGTGTCATGCGGTATCTTGTATGTATTCCTCTTCTGGCGTTGGTGCCCGGACTGGCCTGGGCTGACAGCAGCAATCCGGGCGATCCCGACTATTGGCAAAAGCCGGCGACCCTGCGCGCCTCGATCAGCCTGTCGACCTCGGCGGTGATCAACGGCGTCATCATGAAGAAGCCCCAGCTGGGCTTCAATCTGTCCGGCGAAAAGGCCGACGCCTTCTACGGCGCCGGCATCAGCACCGTCGATACGAATCTGGGCAGCGACAGCCAGGATCAAGTCTACGCCGGCTATCGCCAGTCATTGGGTAAAACGTCGATCCGCTACCAGGCGACATACCGCGTCTACCCGGGTACCCTGCCGCAATATAACGATTCCGGCCTGACCTATCAGGTCACAGCGTCACGCACCGTGCTTGGTGTCGGCACGTCGCTCGGCATGGACTATAGCGACGCCGACTTCGCGAGCGTGCGCAAGTCCTATGGCCTCAACGGTTCATTGAGCCACGGCCTGATCAAGAACATGTCGGGCTGGCTTAGCCTCAGCTACCACAAGCAGCGCGGCGGCGTGGACTCGCTCAACACCAATATCGGCATCTGGTACCAGATGACGCCGAAGATGGGCATCAGCGCCAGCGTCAACAACTGGCACGCCTATGCGTCGTGGAACCGCGACCGCCCGACCCTGTCGATCGGCCTCAGCCGAACGTTGTGAGGGCGTTTTCGATGTCGCCGATCAGGTCGTCGGCATCCTCAAGCCCCACATAGAAGCGGATTGCCGAACCCGACAGCAGCCAGTCGTCGTCGTTGCTTAGCTTGACGCGGCTCTTGATCTGCGGCTCGCAATAGACCGCCAGGCTTTCGAACCCGCCCCAGCTGAAGCCCAGGCCGAACAGGGTCAGCCTGTTGAGGAATTCCTGGGACTTTGTCTCGTCCCCGCCCTTGAAGATCACCATGAACAGGCCGTTGGAGCCCGAGAAATCGCGGGCGAAGACGTCGTGGCCGCGATGGCTTTCGAGGCCCGGATGAACGACGTGCGCGACTTCCGGGCGGCCTTCCAGCCAGCGCGCGATCTTCAAGGCCGACTCGCCGGATTGCTTGAGGCGCAGGTGCAGCGAGCGGATGCCGCGGATCGCCAGATAGCTTTCGTCGGCCGAGGTGAAGAAACCCCAGGCCTTCTGCGTGGCGTAGATCTTCTTGGCCAGGGCCTTGTCGGTCACACTGACCGAACCGATCAGGATATCGCTGTGACCACCGACGTACTTTGTCAGCGCCTGCATGCTCATATCGCAGCCGTGTTCCAGCGGCTTGAACAGGACGCCGGCGCCATAGGTGTTGTCGCAGAGCGTCAGGATGCCCTTGGCCCTGGCGGCGCGGGCGATGCCGGGGATGTCCTGGATGTCGAAGGTCAGCGACCCGGGGCTTTCGACATAGATCAGCTTGGTCTGCGGCGAGGCCAGCGCAATCACTTCGTCGGGCGACAGGCGCGGGTCGTAATAGCGCGCGGCGACGCCATAGCGCTTCAGCTGAGTTTCGACGAAGCGGCGCACGGGGGCATAGCAAGAGTTCACGACAAGGATTTCATCGCCGGCATTGAGCACCGCGAACATCGGCACGGTCAGCGCCGCCAGTCCTGTCGGCAGGATAAACGACTGTTCCGCCCCTTCCAGTTCCGCGATCAGGCGACACAGTTCGTTTTGCGTCGAAAGCCCGTCGGTGCCATAGGTCGGCTTGATGTCGTCGTCATAAAGGACTTCGGCGCTTTCCATCAGCACGGTCGAGCCGCGTTCGACGCCGACATTGACGGCGCGGCGCGAATGCTCGCGGCCGAGCGTGGCCGAGGTCAGGCGGGTGATGTCTTTCATGGATAGTCCTTTCGCAGCCTCCCGTATGCCGGGGAACGACCGGCCAAGGCAAGCGAGAAGAACTATGGAAATCGATTAGGTCCTCGCGAGGATCAAGCAAGAAACCCCACCACCACATCTCCTTCACCGTTGCTTCGCAACGCTCAGTCGTGCGGTCCCCCTCCCCATTTTCTGCGAAAACGGGGAGGCACAAGAGGTTCGAATCTGCCCTTCTTGTACCTCCCTGTCGCGAAGCGATGGGGAGGGGGACCGCCCGGAGCGTTAGCACAGGGTGGTGGTGGGGTTTCTTGCTTACTTCAGCGCTTACAGCTTCACGCCGATCCGGAACCCACCCCAATGCCGGCCATTGACCATGATCGGCGCGGAAATGTCCTTCATCATGGCGAAGACGCCATTGCCCATGTCGCGGCGATAGGCCTGGACAAGCGTCGGGCCGTTATTGGCCCCTGCCCGCTTGCCGACGCGGTCGCCGAAGATGCGGCGGTTGCGGCAATTGGCCGTGTTCCACGCCGTTTCGCCCGGGCGTTGGGGTTGCGAGAACTTGCGGTTATGCGTCGGCAGGAAGCCGTTGGTGTCGACCGCGGCGCAGAAGACGATGCGGCTGTCGCTGCTTAAGACCGCTTCCTGGATATCCGGCAACAGGCGGTCGGTCAGCGACACGAAGCGCGTCATATGCTGGACGGGATCGGAGCCCTTGATCGGCTCGTAACGCTTGTCGAACAGGGCATCGAGCGTGATCGCGCCGTCGGCCACGGCCTTTTCGAACAGGGCGCTGATCTTGGCCGCGGCATTGCTGGCCATGTCGATGAAGTGGCTGTCGGCGCACGACACGCCGGCGCCGGAGGCCGCCTGCATGATCGACTCGCCCGTCATGGCGACCTTGTCGAGGCTTTTGCCGCCCTCGCCCAGCAGCTTGTCGAGCGCGCCCACGTCCTCGGCCAGCAGGCTGGCGTCGGCGCGCACCTGGCGCGATGTGCTTTCGATGGCGGCAGCGTTGGCCGACACGGCTTCGACCGTGCCGCGCGCGAATTCGAAGGCCTGGCTGACGGCCGACAGCGACGTGCCGGTCTCACCCGACTGCCCCGACATCGACTGCGCCATCTTGAGATTATTGGCGCTGATGTCGTTGAGCGCGGCGAATTCACGCGTCAGCGCGCCCATGGTTTCCTGGATCTGGCGCGAGGCGACGCGCGTCTGTTCCGACAGCGCCTTGACCTCGGTGGCGACGACCGCGAAGCCCCGGCCGGCCTCGCCAGCCCGCGCCGCCTCGATCGTGGCGTTGAGCGCCAGGAGGTTGGTATTGGCGGCGATGGTTTCGATCGACTTGGCGATGGAGTCGACGCTGCCCAGCGACTTTTCCAGGCTGGCGATATTGGCCATGGCGTTTTCGGCGCTCTGCACCCAGGCCGACATGGCCTGCATGGTGCCTTCGACGCGTTCGCGCGTCTGGCGGGCCGACGCTTCCAGGGCAGCTTCGGCCTGGCGGGCCGTGGCCACGACGTCGGCATTCTGCTGGGCGACCTGCTCGGCGGCTTCGGCCAGTTCATGCAGCTTGGACACCTGGCCAGCGTGGCGGGCGACGACATCGTCGATCGTGCCGGCGACCGACACCAGCTCAAGCCCCAGCGAGCCCCCGATATCGGAAATGGTGGCGATGACCTTGCGCAGCTTTTCGGCAGAGTCGTCCACGGCCGGCGGCGCGGCTTCAAAACGCGGCTCATACGCCGGTGTCGTCTCAGGCTGTTGCGCGGTCTGTGCCGCGGAACGGGATCTGAAAAGCATCGAAAGGCCCTGTCGAAGTCTGAAATCTGTCCGCGACAGTAGGGCTGTCACGGCTAACAATTCCTGAACAGGACGCCGTTCTCCCCCGGCTTTTTAACCGTCTCTTTTGATTATCCGGCCTTCAGCCCGTGGCGCTCCATGAAGGCCAGCGCCGTCAGGGCCCAGGGCTGGACGTTGCCGGCCTTGTCGTGCAGGGGGAAGCCGTGGGTCGCGCCCTCATACAGGTGCAGTTCCGACGGGATTTTCTGCGCCTTGAGCGCCTCGTACATCAGCATGGCGTTGTGCATGGGCACGACAGGATCATCGGTCGTGCCGCAGACGAAGGTCGGCGCCGCGTCGGCCGGTACATGTTTTTCTACGGAGGCGCGTACGCGTTGCTCGTCGGTGGGCGTCTTGCCGATCAGTTCGTTGACCGAGCCGATATGGGCGTATGGCAGGGTCGCCGTCACCACCGGATAGCACATGGCGACGACGGTCGGCTTGGCGGACAGGCTGTCGACGGCGTCTATCGGCGCGTAGGATGCGTCGGCAAACCGCGTCGCCGCAAGCCCCGCCACATGGCCACCCGCCGAGAAACCCATGACCGCCAGGCGCGCCGGATCGAGGCCGAAGTCCGCGCTTTTCGAACGGATCAGGCGGATGGCGCGCTGTACGTCCTGCAGCGCCACGTCGGGCCCGGCCGCCCAGTTGTCCCCCGGCAGGCGGTAGTCCATGGTGAAGACGGTATAGCCGAGCCCCGCCAGCCAGGCGTCGATATCGCTGCCGGCCTTCGACACCGCGACGCGGACATAGCCACCACCAGGTGCGATCAGTACGGCGGCGCCATTGGGCTTTTCGGGCTTCTTGACGATCAGCCAGGGTTTCTTGACATGGTAATAGGCCGTGTCGTTGGGATCGCCGCCGGGCTTGCGCAGGACGACCTTTTCCTCGGCTGTAACGTGCTCGCCACCGGGCGCGTCGCCGGGCCAGATATCGAACAACGGCAGCGATGGCCGGACGCCCGGCCCGGAGGTCGGCGCGATCGGGAGGCCTTCCTGTTGGGTATTTTGCGCGTTGGCTTGTCCGGCTTGTGCCCTGGCCAGCCCCGGCAAGGCGGCCAGCATGGCGGTAAAGCCCATCACGGTACGGCGGTCGAACATGGGTGGCATCCCTGGATGATCGTTGGCGCTTAACCTTGCGCGTTTATGCGCAGGAGTAGTGCATGTCAGGAGACACGCACGCAAGGGCCGAAACCGTCGGTCGGGGAGAAAAAAGCTGACTTGCACCTCCCCGTCGCCCGAAGCATTAGCGTAGGGCGATGGGGAGGGGGACCGCCCGGAGCGTCAGCGCAGGGTGGTGGTGGGGTTTCTTGCTTTCTTTGAATTTCAGGTGTGTGGTTGGAAGCAAGAAACCCCACCACCACATCTCCTTCGCCGTTGCTTCCGCAACACTCAGTCGTGCGTTCCCCCTCCCCATTTTTCTGCGAAAAACGGGGAGGTGCAAAAACTTACGCCGCCTTCGCCGTCTCGGTCTTGCCGAAGCGCGAGTAGAAGGTCTCGCCCTTGGCGGCCATGTCACGCAGCAACTGCGGCGCTTTAAACCGTTCGCCGTACGCCTTTTCCATGCGCTCGAGTTCCGCCACGAACTCCGCAATCCCGATCGCGTCCATCAGCGAGATGATCCCGCCCGACCATGGCGCGAAGCCCCAGCCGAGGATCGAGCCGACATCGGCTTCGCGCGGATCGGTGATCACGCCTTCCTCGAAACAGCGCGCGGCCGTCACCGCCTGGACGTACAGAAGACGCTTCTTCAACTCTTCGACCGTCTTCGGATCGGCTTCGGTGAGCGTTGCCGGGAACATCGACTTGGCGCCGTCCCACAGGACCTTCTGGCCGCCCTTGTCGGCGGGATAGTCGTAGAAGCCCTTGCCGTTCTTGCGGCCGTAACGGCCGTCGGCGACCATCTGGGCGACTTCCTTTTCGCCCGGGATCGGCTTGTAATCCGGATCGGCCTTGGCCATCTCGGCGGTGATCTTGACCATGAGGTCCAGAGCCACGTCGTCGAGCATTTCCAGCGGCCCGCGCGGCATGCCGGTCATGCGGCCGACATTGTCGACAATGGCCGGCGCGATGCCTTCGGCCCACATCATCATGCCTTCGGCGGTGAACGGAATGAAGCAGCGGTTGGCGAAGAAGCCACGACTGTCGTTGACCACGATCGGCGTCTTCTTGATCTTGAGCGCATAGTCGATCGCCTTGGCGACCGTCTCGTCCGAGGTCTTGTCACCACGGATGATTTCGACCAGCAGCATCTTGTCGACCGGCGAGAAGAAGTGGATGCCGATGAACTTGTCGGCCTTCTGCGACGCCGTGGCCAGGATCGAGATCGGAATGGTCGAGGTGTTGGAACCGAACATCGCCGTATCGGCCTTGGCGCCCTTATAAAGCTGCGCCTCGGCGTCCTTGGTGACCTTTTCCTTGAGCTCGGTGTTCTCGAACACGGCTTCGACCACAAGGTCGGCGCCTTCGATGGCGGCGTAGTCGGGCGTCGCCGTGATCAGCGCCAGGATGCCCTGCGCCTTTTCCTGCGTCATCTTGCCGCGCGACACCTGCTTTTTCAGCAGGTCTTCGCAGTGCGCCTTGCCCTTGTCGGCCGACTCCTGGTCGCGGTCGATCAGGATGGTTTCGATGCCGGCCAGGGCCTGGACGTAGGCAATGCCCGCCCCCATCATGCCGGCGCCCAGCACCGCCACCTTGCCGAAATCGGCCTTGGCGATACCGGCGGGACGGCCGGAGCCCTTGCCCAGGGCCTGCATCGAGAAGAAGAAGGTACGGATCATCGCCTTGGCTTGAGGCGTCGCCAGCGTCTTGCAGAAGAAGCGTGTCTCGACCTTGATCGCCGTGTCGAACGGCAGTTGCAGACCTTCGTAGACCGAGTGCATCAGGTTCAGCACGGCGGGATAGTTGCCGTAGGATTGCTTGCGCAGCAGGGCGTTGCCGGCCATGAAGACCTGCGCGCCGGTGGGATGGTAGGGACCGCCGCCGGGGATCTTGAAATCCTTCTTGTCCCAGCGCGCGACGGCGTCACCCTTGGTCTTGATCCAGGTTTTGGCGGCCTCGACGACCTTGTCGTCGTCGGTGACCTCATCGACCACACCCGCGCCCAGCGCCTCCTGCGGCTTGAACGACTTGCCTTCCGACATGGCCATCAGGGCCGCCTGCGCGCCGATCAGGCGCGGCAGGCGCTGCGAGCCGCCGCCGCCCGGAAACAGGCCGATCTTGACCTCGGGCAGGCCGACCTGGACCTTGGGTCCGTTCGACAGCACGCGATAGTGACAGGCCAGCGACAGTTCCAGCCCGCCGCCCAGCGCCAGGCCGTTGATGGCGACCGCCACCGGCTTGCCGCAGGTTTCGAGCAGACGATAGACGCGGTTCATCTCGAACGCCGCGTCGAAATTGGCTTTAAGCAGCGCTTCACCCGTCAGGTTTCCGCCGGTTTCCCAGGCGCCACCGATCATTTCTTCCAGGTCGGCGCCGGCGCAGAAGCCGGTCGTCTTGCCCGACGTGATGACCACGCCCTTGATGTCGGCCTCGGCCTTGGCGCGCGCGGCGATGGCTTCGACATCGGCCAGGGCCGACTTGGTGAAGGTGTTCATCGTTTTGCCCGGCACGTCGAAAGTGCAGAGCAGGATGCCGTCGGCGTCGAGTTCGGTCTTGAAGTTTTCCATGGTCGTTTCTCCCTCTTCGCCCGATTACACGCGTTCGATCACGGTGGCGGTGGCCATGCCGCCGCCGACGCACAGGACCGCCAGGCCCGTCGATTTGCCGGTCCGTTCCAGTTCGTCGACCAGTGTCCCCAGGATCATCGCGCCGGTCGCGCCCAGCGGATGGCCCATGGCGATGGCGCCGCCGCAGGGGTTCAGCTTGTCGTGCGGGATGTCGAGGACCTGCATGTAGCGCAGGACGACCGAGGCAAAGGCTTCGTTGAGCTCGTAGATATCGATGTCCGAGACGGCCATGCCGAGCTTTTTCAAAAGCTTTTCGGTGGCGAAGGACGGGCCCGTCAGCATGATCGACGGCTCGGAGCCGATCGACACGGTGCCGAGGATGCGGGCACGCGGCTTGAGGCCGGACAGCTTGCCGGCTTCCTTCGAGCCCACCAGCACGGCGGCCGCCCCGTCGACGATCGACGACGAATTGCCCGGCGTATGGACGTGGTTGACGCGCTCGACCTCGGGATAGCGCTGCTGGATGACCGAGTCGAAGGCCATTTCGCCAAAGGCCTGGAAGGACGGGTTGAGACCGCCCAGCGATTGCATGTCCGTCGTCGGGCGGATCGTCTCGTCGTGGTCGAGCGCCGTGACACCCATCTGGTCCTTGATCGACAGGACCGACTTTTTAAAGCGGCCCTCGGCCCAGGACTTGGCCGCGCGCTTGTGGCTTTCGACGGCAAAGGCGTCGCAGTCGGTGCGCGAGAAACCCCACTTGGTGGCGATCATGTCGGCCGACACGCCCTGCGGCACGAAATGCTGCGGGAAGGCCGCCGCCACGTCGATCGCCCACGCGCCGCCGTCAGACCCCATGGGGATGCGGCTCATGCATTCGACGCCGCCGCCGATCGCCATGGTCGCTTCGCCCGACACCACCTTGGCGGCGGCGATATTGACGGCTTCCAGGCCCGAGGCGCAGAAACGATTGACCTGGGCGCCGGCCGTATACTGGTCGTAGCCCGCCGCCAGGACGGCCGCCCGGGCGATGTCCCCGCCCTGCTCACCCACCGGCGTCACGCAACCCCACGACACGTCGTCGACAAGCGTCGTATCGAGCCCGTTGCGGTCGCGGACCGCCGCCAGTACCTGCGCAGACAGGTCGAGCGCCGTGATCTGGTGCAGGCTTCCGTCCTTCTTGCCCTTGCCGCGCGGGCTTCGCACGTGGTCGTAGATATAGGCTGAATTTTCAGGGGTCGGCATGGGGTGAGAATCCTCCGGCGATGCGCCTTATTATGCTGCGAACTATCTGAGCGATGTTTACGCGAACGTCAAGATAACGGGCAAAATATAATGGGACGTAAAGTCAACTTAATGTGAGTCCCGATGGCGGAAAATCGGGGCTCGTGCGTCTGGATATATTATAGTACAATTTTCTTGACCTCGCGGCGTCATGCGCCTAGGTCAAGGGGGCGACACAAGGACTTCACGATGAATACCATGCCGGCTTCGAGCACCTTCACCACCAAGGGCGCCGCCCTCACCCGGATCGAAACCTTCGCCGTTCCGCCGCGCTGGCTGTTCGTGCGCGTCGAGACCGCCGACGGCGCTGTCGGCTGGGGCGAAGCCTCGCTGGAAGGCCATACCGAAGCGGTCGAAGCCACCTTCGCCGAAATCCGCGAACGCTTCATCGGCCAGGATTCCAGCCGCATCGAGGACATGTGGCAGACCTTCTACCGCCTCGGCTTCTATCGCGGCGGCCCCGTGCTGATGTCGGCTCTTTCGGGTTTCGACCAGGCGCTGTGGGACCTGAAGGGCAAGCGTTTCGGCGTGCCGGTGTGGGAACTGCTGGGCGGGCGCGTGCGCGACCGTGTGCAGGTCTATGCCTGGATCGGCGGCGACCGTCCGTCGGACGTGGTCGACGCCGCCAAGGCGCGCATCGCCCAGGGCTTTAGCGCCATCAAGATGAATGCCAGCGAGGACATGGCCTGGCTGGATTCGCCCAAGGTGATCGACGGCGTGCTGGAACGCGCGACCTCGGTCCAGGCGCTGGGTCTCGACGTCGGTCTCGACTTCCACGGCCGCGTCCATAAGCCGATGGCCAAGCAACTGGCGCACGCGCTTGAGCCCATCCGTCCGCTGTTCATCGAGGAGCCGCTGCTGTCGGAGCACCCCGAAGGCATCGCCCAGCTGTCGAAGCTGACGACAACGCCGATCGCTTTGGGTGAGCGTCTCTACAGCCGCTGGGACTTCAAGCCCTTCTTCGAAGCCGCGTCCGTCGACATCATCCAGCCCGACCTGTCGCACGCCGGCGGGATTTCCGAAGTCCGCCGCATCGCCGCCATGGCCGAAGCCTACGACGTCTCGGTCGCGCCGCACTGCCCGCTGGGGCCGCTGGCGCTCGGCGCCTGCATGCAGCTGGCCATCGCCACGCCCAACCACGTCATCCAGGAAATGTCCCTGGGCATCCACTACAACACCAACGGCCACGACCTCTTGACCTACATGAAGAACCCGGAAGTGTTCGACGTGAAGGACGGCTATGTCGAGGCGCTGACCGGCCCCGGCCTCGGCATCGAGATCGACGAGGACAAGGTCCGTGAGCTGGCCAAGGACTGCCCCCCGTGGCGCAACCCTGCCTGGCGCGGTCCGGACGGTTATGTGCGGGAGTGGTAGGACACCTATCGCCGCACGCATACTTCTGATCGAATAAAATGGAAGCACTTCGCCCTCCCCATTTATGGGGAGGGGGGACCGCCGAAGGTGGTGGGCGGGGCACTTTGGTAGACACCACAAGCGCCATCTACTGGTTAATTCAGCGCCCAATTCATCTGCCAGAACACCCCGCCCACCACGCTTCGCGTGGTCCCCCCTCCCCGCAAGCAGGGAGGGCGAAGAAAGACAAAACATCAGACTTCGGAGAGAAACCATGCCAGATATCATCCGCCGCTCGCCCGCGGGCGCCATTCTGGGCGAAGGCCCGCTTTGGTCGCGCCGCGACAATTGCGTCTACTGGGTCGATATCCTCGGCAACAAGCTGCACGCATACTATCTCGATAACAGCGCGCGCACCTGGCAGTTCCCCGAACACATCACATGGGTCATCGAGCGCGAACAGGGCGGCTTTATCGCCGGCCTGATGAGCGGGTTCGCCGAGGTCACGCTCGATCCCCTGACCATCAAGCACATCGCCAATCCCTACCCGCACGAGCCGGAAAACCGGCTCAACGACGCCAAGGCCGATAGCTTGGGCCGCATCTGGGCGGGGTCGATGCACAAGCCGATCGAAAAAGTCTCCGGAGCGTTTTATCGCCTCAATGTCGACCTGACCGTCCAGGAGGTCGATGGCCCGTACAAGATCGCCAACGGCCCGGCCTTCACCGCCGACCACCGCACGGTCTACCATACCGACACGGCTGTCGGCGAAGTCTACGTCTTCGATATCGACGACAACGGCGAACTGACCAACAAGCGGCTGTTCATCAAGTTCACCGACGACATGGGCGGCCCCGACGGCATGACGGCCGACGCGCAGGGCGGTCTGTGGATCGCGCACTGGGGACCCGGCCGCGTCACGCGCTTCAAAGCCGACGGCACCGAAGACTTCCATATCGACCTGCCCGCCAAGCAGACGACGTCGCCGTGCTTCGCCGGCGAAAAGCTCGACCGCCTGTTCGTTACTTCGGCCGCCGAAGGCTTAACAGAAGACCGTGAAGGCGGGACACTGTTCGAAATCCCAAGTGAATTGCTGCGCGGCCATACCGGCCTTGAGCCGCAAAAGTTTAAGGGCTAGATACCGCTAACGTTTTTCTAGTCCCACCAAATGGAATCGATATGACCGACAGCGCTCCCGCCCTTCTGGCCGCCGACTGGGGCACGACCAATTTCCGCCTCTTCCTGTTCGGGACCGACGGCGAAATCATCGCGCGCCACAATGCCAATATCGGTCTCAAGAACCTGGGCGTGCTGACCTTCGAACAGGCGCTGACCTCGGTCATGAAGGAAGACTTCGCGCGTCCGGATCTGCCGATCCTGCTGTGCGGCATGGTCGGCTCGCGCACCGGCTGGCAGGAAGCCCCCTACGTCCACTGCCCTGCCGGCCTGCCCGAGATCGTCGCCGGCATCGTCACCACGCCGTCGGACAAGCTTAAGGCCAAGATCGTGCCCGGCCTGTCGGCCGAGGCCGACCACAAGGGCTTGCTCAACGTCATGCGTGGCGAGGAAACCCAGATCTACGGCCTGGCGACCAAGGCCGGCGACTGCTCCTACGTCCTGCCGGGCACGCACTGCAAGTGGGCGCAGGTCGAGGGCGGCAAGATCACCGGCTTCTCGAGCTACATGACCGGCGAAATGTTCCAGGTGCTGAAGCGCAATTCGATCCTCGGCGACCTGATGACCGACGATATCGACGATGCCGACGCCTTCCTGCTGGGCGTCGATCGCGCCCTGGAAGACAAGTCGTTCCTGTCGCTGGTCTTCTCGGTGCGCACCGAAGGCCTGTTCGGCCACATCAAGCCGGAAAGCCTGTCTTCGTACCTGTCGGGCCTGCTGATCGGGTCGGAAATCCGCGCCGAGATCGGCCGCCACGGCGTACGCCCCGTCGGCCTGATCGGCGACGGCACCCTGGTCAACCTGTACGAACGCGCGCTGAAGCACACCGGCTTCACGCAGATCACCCGCCACGACGGCGACGACGCCTCTGCCGCCGGCCTGTGGGCCATGGCGCAACAAGGAAAACTGATATGACGCTTATCGAACGCTGGCAGGATACGCTGAACACCCTGCCGCTCGTCGCGATCCTGCGCGGCATTACTCCGGCGGAAGCCTTGAGCGTCGGCGAGCAGATCGTCGCCGCCGGCTTCAAGGTGCTGGAGGTGCCGCTCAACTCGCCCGAGCCGTTCGAGAGCATCAAGCTGATGGCCGAGGCGTTTGGCAAGGCCGCCATCGTCGGCGCTGGCACCGTGCTGAAGGTCGAGGACGTCGATACTTTGGCGAGCGTCGGCGGCCAGATCTGCATCTCGCCCAATACCAATCCGGCGGTGATCAAACGCGCTAAAGCGCTGGGCCTGATTTCGTTCCCGGCCTTTTTCACCGCGACCGAAGCCTTTACGGCGATCGACGCCGGCGCCGATGCGTTGAAGCTGTTCCCGGCCGAACTGGCAGGCGTCAAGGGCTTGAAGGCGTTGAAGGCCATCTTGCCCAAGGACATGCCGGTCTTTCCGGTCGGCGGTGTCGAACCCGGCAATATGAAGGAATACCTGGACGTCGGCGCCGCCGGCTTCGGCATCGGGTCGAGCGTCTACAAGCCGGGCGATACGGCCGAGATTGCGTTCGCCAAGGCCAAGGCGTTTACGGATGCGTGGAAAGCGTTGGGGAAGTAAAGAAAGCAAGAAACCCCACCACCACCCTTCGCTACGCTCCGGGCGGTCCGGCACGGGCCGCCCCGCCCTCCCCATTCGTTCCGAACGGGGAGGTACAAAAATACCGAACCGCCTTTACTTGCACCTCCCCGTTTTCGTAGAAAATGGGGAGGGGGACCGCACGACTGAGCGTTGCGCAAGCAACGGCGAAGGAGATGTGGTGGTGGGGTTTCTTGCTTCCCCTTCCCTCCCTAAACCGCCTCTTCCACCCTCTGCACGTCGAACGCCGCGCGCGACGCCCTGATGCGCGTGTGGTTGGCGTTCGCCCAACTCATCAGCCCAAAAAGGGCCGGCATCAGACTCTCTCCCAACGGCGTCAACCGATATTCCACGCTCGGCGGCACGGTCGCAAATACATGCCGGCTGATCAGCCCGTCGCGCTGCAGGTCGCGCAGGGACTGGGTCAGCATGCGTTGCGAAATATCGGGCACGGCGCGTTTCAGTTCCCCGAAGCGATGCGGACGCGCCGCCAGCGCGAACAGCAAAAGGCTGGACCACTTATCGCCGATATGATCCATGATGTCGCGCACGGGACATGAGCCTGCGTCCATGGTGCGGTCGGTCACCATCGCCATCATATCAGTGAAAATCGCGCGCATCTGCGGGGTGATATGCCCGTCCATAGGTTCCCTCCAGGTAACCAGGTGCTTTCAAACTGCCGTCTTTACACCCGCATAATAGTCTCTATTTGCATACTAGTCTACTTTTGAGACTTTTAAGAAAGATAAAGCCATGAGCACGCTTCTCGTCACCGGCGCCGCCGGCAAGCTGGGCCGCCACGTCGTCAATCTGTTGCTTGAGCAAGGCGGCAACACGGTCATCGCCGCGTCGCGCGACCCGTCGAAACTCGCCGATCTCACGGCCAAGGGCGCCGAAGCCCGCCGCGCCGATTTCGACGACCCCGCGTCGCTCGAAGCCGCGTTCAAAGGTGTCGACCGCGTGCTGATCATCTCGACCGATGCGCTGGGCGTCCCCGGCAAGCGCCTGGAACAGCACACCAACGCCGTCAATGCCGCCAGGGCCGCGGGCGTGAAAGAGGTCGTCTATACCTCCATGCCGAACCCGGAGACCTCGGCCGTGCTGTTCGCGCCGGACCACCTCGGCACGGAAAAGGCTATCAAGGCGTCGGGTTTGGCCTACACCATCCTGCGCAACGCCTGGTACGCCGAAAACCTGCTGCACAGCTTGCCGGCGGCGTTTGCTTCGGGCAACTGGTACACGGCCTCGGGCGACGGCGTGATCCCCTATGTCGCGCACGACGACTGCGCCCGTGCCGCCGCGGCCGCCCTGTCGAAGCCGGCAGCGAACCAGACGCTGGACATCACCGGGCCGGAAGCGGTGTCGCCCGACCAGATGGCGGCGATCGCCCGCGAAGTCACCGGCAAGCCGCTCAATGTCGTCAAGGTCACGGACGAGCAACTGGCCGACGGCCTGAAGCACGCCGGCTTCCCCGACGTCCTGATCCCGACCTTCGTGTCGTTCGACACCGCGACGCGCCAGGGCGATTTCGATCGGGTCAGCAGCGACATTGAAACCCTGACCGGCCGCAAGCCGGAAACCCTCAAGGCGGTCTTCGAAGCCAACAAGGCTGCGTTCTAGCTAGGTTTGAGAGGTGCTGCCCGAGCTGGGCTCGAACCAGCGTCCAGTCGGGTAAGAGCCGACCGCTCTTCCACTGAGCTACCGGGCAGCATCGCCAATCGAACAAAACTACTGCGTCTTGTCAACCGACCCTGGCCGCAACGGCTTGCCGCTGAAGACGCCAACGCGCCGCAGATAGTCCGCCAGATAGGGATTGCTGACGGTCACGCCGTGAACCAGTTCTGGCGTCGGCTTGAAGACAGCAACCTGGGTCAAAGCCTTCGGCGCCGCCCATCCCGACGCTTCCGGATCGATCCCGCATTGCCGGCAGACCGCTTCGATATCGGATCGCGTGCAGGAACGCTCCCCGCGCAGGACAAGCCACGGCGCAGGCAGGGCCAGCCACGCCTGCGTATCGGGATGCAGCCCCTTGCCACTCACACGATGCCAGGCGGCCACGTCCGCCGCAATCAGCTTCATGACCTTTCCCGGAAGGAAGGTGTCGAAGAGGCTTTCCATCCCCATTGCCATGACCAGCGCGATCCAATGGTCGCGCGCCCGGTTCCAGGCGCCGGCCAGCAGGTTCCAGGTACTGGAATCGTTGCCGCGCTTGACGATCATGGTTTCGACATTGATGTCCGTGCGGACACGGATTTCATCCAGTCTGTCCGCCAGCTCTTGCAGAATATCGAACCAGATACCGAGCAGTTGTCCGCGTTGCGTGTCATTCAGCCGCTCCAGCACGTCGGCGCGCGGAAAGACGTGGGCGATCGCCCACCAGCTTGTCGATGGATTGCCTTCGCATACCCCCAGCAAGGCCGCGCTGATTTCGTCGAAGGGCTTCTGCTGCCCGCTGATCGTGAACTCGCTGCGCAGCTTCATCCGCGCCGCGTAATAGGCCACGAAGGCCGCCGACGCGATATCGCCGCCAAAGTCATTGACCGTCAGGCGCGGCGCCAACGCGGCCTTTCCGACCAGCAGAAGCGCGCGTTGCCGGTACGCCTCACGAAGCCGCGCCGCCTTGCGTTCCAGACGGCTGCCGAGACGAAACAGCTTCGAATAGCGCCGCCGAGACAGACCCAGTGCCTTGCGCCCCGCCCGATCCAGGCGGTCGCTGCGGAAATCCGACTGCCCACGCGTCTTGCCGATCAGCTCGTCAAATGCGTCGATAAAACTATCGAGCGCCGCCATGCTGTCTTCGCTTTCGATCGCCATGTTGAGCCTGGGCGCATCGTGCAGGAATAGCGACGTCAGCTCCCGCCCCTTTGCGACCTGCCGCGCGGCAGACGCGGGCGCGATGAAGGTGGTCGCCATCGACGACCAGCCGAACCTTTGCTTGAGGGCAAAATCGATAATCGATTGAAAGCGCGGGAAAACATGCCGGGCCTGGGTTGGCGGCAAAACGTCCTTGATCAGTTTAAGCACGGTTTCCGGCGTGTCGCGTTCCGACAGCGTTGCCTGGAGCTTCGAAATCTCGTCCATAGTCCCCCTCGATATGCGTTCACGCTAACCGAGACGGCGGGAAACGCAACACCGAACAGCAAGCTGGACCGAAGCCCTCGGCCTCGTCTATCACAGGCCATGCACCTGATCGCCCCCACGACCGAACATCTGGATGCCCTGTCCGAACTGGCGGCCTCGACCTTCAGCGAGACCTTTGGGCATCTCTATCCGCCGGAAGACCTTCAGGCCTTTCTGATGAAGTCGTATGCGGCCGATACGGTGGCGGCCGAGATTGCCGATCCGGCGCAATTCTGGCGGCTGGCCGTGGACGATGACGGCCGGGCGCTGGCCTATCTGCAATGCGGGCCGGTCGGGCTGCCGCATGACGAGGCCGATCCGGCGGCGCATGGCGAGCTGAAGCGCATCTATGTCCATTCCAGCGTCCAGGGCCGCGGGTGGGGCAAGCACTTGCTGACCGTTGCCATGGGCTGGATGGAGGACACCTACCCGTCCGCGCCGCAGTGGATCGGCGTGTGGAGCGAGAATTTGAAGGCGCAGACACTCTATGGTGCGTACGGCTTCGAGCGCGTGGGCGAATACAAGTTCGCCGTCGGCGAGACGCTGGATGACGAGTTTATCCTGAGGCGTCGACCGTAAAGTAAGCGAGAAACCCCGCCACCACCCGCAGCTAAAGCTACGGGCGGTGGCGGGGGGCTTACTTGCCTGCCTTACTTGAACAGCTTCAGATCGACGTAATTGCCCATGGCCGGATAGCCCGCCACCGGGTGCAGGTGGTCGCCGGAATCATAGGCCGGCAGCAGCTGGTCGGGCTTGGCCGGATCGTGTGCGAAGGCGTCGAAGTCGATGATCGCGTCGAAACGCCCCGGCGTGCGGATCCAGGCGTTGATCGCCTGGCGGTCGGCCTCGTTCGACGCGTCGGGATGGTAATAGGTGTTGCCCATATAGGGCGTGATGGTCGCGCCGATGACCCTGAGGCCGTGGGTATGGGCCTGGTCGATCAACTGGCGATAGGATTGCTCCATACGCGTCACAAGGGCGGCATGGCCTTCCGGCGAGACCGGCGCGTCACGCGTCAGGGTGCCCAGGTCGTTGACGCCTTCGAACACCACCAGGTATTTGACGCCCGGCTGGCTGAAGACGTCGCGGTTGAGCCGCGCCAGGGCGTTCGGGCCAAGACCGTCGAGCAGCAGGCGATTGCCGCCGATGCCGAAGTTGAGCACCGACAGCGGCATGCCGGCCGCCTGTAGCCGCGCCATCAGGGCGTCGGGCCAGCGCAGGTTGGTGTTGGGCTTCACGCCGTAGCCATCGGTGATCGAGTCGCCGACAATGGCAATGGCGCCTAGCGTCTGCGTGCCCTCGACCTCGAGCCCGGCGATTTCATACCAGCGGTCGGCGGTCTTCGGCGTCGTCAGGTCAGCGTCCGACACATGGTTGCCATGAACGAAATAGGATGTTGCGCGCGAGCCCGGATGGCTGGTCAGGACCTGCGGCGCGTCGGGCTGGTAGATCGAGATCGCCAGGTCGTCGAGGCCCTTGACCGGCATATCGACCGGATCGGAGACATAGTCGGCGCCGGCGGGAATGGTCACCGCCGCCTGCCCTTCGAAGGTCACGGCATGGACGGTGGCCGGATCGACCGCGGCTCCGGCATTGGTCTTCGGGCGCGCCACCGAAACAGCCGCGATCTGCAAGGGCTGCGTGCCGAAGGCGTTCGACAGGCGGATTCGGATGCGGTCCCCACCCGAGGTGACGCGGACGATCTGGCGCAGGGTCGCGTCGGTCAGGTCTTCCGCCGGCAGGGTGTTGTTGCCTTCGGCGATCATGGTCGAGGTCGCCCAGGCAGCCACCCATTGTTTCGCGGGCGCGGGTTTGGCGGTGGCGACCGGATGCGCCCTGGCGCGGGCCATGCCCTCCATGGGGGTGGCGAAGCTCAGGACGGCAAGCGCGCACAGGGCGGCAGCACTCGAAAAGCGAATCGGCATCGGGGCGTTCTCCTTATTGGTTTGACCAATGCATAGCGCGCCCCGTTACCGCTATCAAGTTTCGCGGCGTATCCAGCGCACCATGGCCCAGCCATAGCCTTCGCGCTTCAGCCGCTTGATGACCTCCAGCGGCGGGAACCAGACCAGTTCGTGGTCGTCCTCGACCTTGGCCTGCGGGCGCTCGCGCACGAACTCGACCTCATAGACACGCGCATGATTGTTGTACGGCGTGCCGTCGTCGTGGACCATGTAATGGTTGAACTCGGCCATCAGCGCGCCGACCTTGACCTCAAGGCCCGTCTCTTCGAGATATTCGCGCTTCAGCGCCTGTTCCGGCGTCTCGCCCTCGTCGATGCCGCCGCCCGGCAGGTCGTAGGTGAATTTCGCATAGCCGACCTGGACGACGGCGATACGGCCGTCGCGCACCAGGATGCCGTAGGCGCCCTGGCGCGGGCGATAGTCCTCGCTGGATACGCGCTCACCGAACTGCAGCATCGCGGACTCAGTCCCCGCCATACAACGACACCCACGGATTTTCGACCTTGCCGGCGACGAAGTCGTCATAGACGAAGGCGGGATAGCCGACCTTGACCGACTTGGAATCGCGCCAGGCATCGACCAGGGCGTTGCGCAGGGTGGTGGCGCCGAGGCCGAGCTGTGTCGTCACGAAGGCCTTCATGTCGGCATTGCCGTCGACCAGGTCGCCGGCCTTCTGCATCTTGTACAGCGGGATGACCTGGGCGTTGGCGGCCAGGATTTCGGCGTCCAGGCACTGCTCGGGCTTCTGCGTGCACGGCGTGTATTCGCCCAGCCTGGCGCGGACGTCGGCTGTCGTGACGTTATGGTTGACGAAGACGCCTTCGAACGGCCCGTGGATAGGATCGGTCGTATAGCCGTCCGGGTTCGGATACTTGCCCCAGCCGTTATAGTGCATGGTGACATGCAGCGGCTGCGACGCGTCGCCGACATAGTGGCCGAGGAAGCCGATATCGCGCAGCATGACCTCTTCGCGGCGCAGGCGGTCGGCATGATACCAGGCCTTCTTCGTCTTGTCGGCCTCGTGCTGCTCCATCAGCGTCAGGACGCGCCAGTAGGCCATGTCCTTGGCGACCTGGGCATAGGCGTCGGCCAGGGCGTAAGGCAGATAGCCGGCTTCGTACGGGTCGCTGCCGGCGGCGCGGATCTTGACGTCGAAATCGGTGCGGTTGGCCGGCAGCTGGTCCAGCGTCATGCCGGCGATCTTGCCGTCGTCATCCAGGTTGATGAAGTGCGCCGGCAGACGGTCGTTGTCGCCGGGCTTGCTGGCGCCGCGCATGCGGTCGGGCTCGCGCGAGTATTCACCGACATCGGCGATGGCCTTGGCCGTACGCAGGAAGGCCGGCAGATAGGACGGCAGGCCGCGCATGGCCTCCTCGCCGATCATGCGGTGCCCGGCAGAGCCCCACGCAAAAGCTTGTGAGGCGATCACCGAACCGATAACGAGCGTCGAAACGAGTGCCTTGAATTTCATGCCGTCCACCATATCAACGATCAGGACGGTCTATCCGTCGCCTGTGTCATTTCTGTGAAAGCTGTAGCCTCAGTCCGTTTCCGGCGCCAGCGTGACTTTCAGCCCGTCGAGATCGGGGCGCATCAGGATCTGGCACGACAGGCGCGAGTTGCGCTTGACCATGAAGGCTTCGTCGAGCTTTTCGTCTTCCTCGTCGGACTTGGGCACCAGGTTGCCGATCCAGTCGGGGTCGACATAGACGTGGCAGGTGGCGCATTCCAGCGCGCCGCCGCACTCGGCCTTGATGGGCAGGCCGTTGTCGCGGATGATCTCCATGACGCGCCAGCCTTCCAGCGCCGGCAGATTATGTTCGACCCCGTCGCGGTCGGTGCAGAGAATATGGAGCTCTTCGGACATTCGTGTTCAGCCTGCTAAAGTTCGCCGATGCGTTTAGAGCGCAAGTGCACACCACGCAAGTCAAAGAAGCGAGGATGACTTCGGCCCTCCCCGTTTACGGGGAGGGGGGACCGCCGAAGGCGGTGGGCGGGGCCTCTTTCCTCAATTTCAGCATCTCGACACGATTCAAAGCAATCGCAACGACGGCGTCCGCCGTCTCATCCGGGTCCGCGAGCAACTCCCCGGCTATAATCCGATGCACAGCAATACCTTGCGCCTCAAGCCACGCATCGCGCACGGCGTCTTTGGCGATCTGCCGTTCACGCGTATGGTCCGAACCATCAACCTCGATACAAAGCTTTGCCTTTGCGCAGTAAAAATCAAGCACGTACGGCCCCAGCGGATGCTGATTGCGAAAAACCAATCCATCCGAAGTCCGCGTCCTCAGCCGCAACCATAACCATACCTCAGGCTTCGTCATGGCTTTGCGCAGCCGCCGCGCGGCACTTATCTTCGCGTCCTTCCGAATGTTGCGCATCTATCCCCTATAGAAAGCCCCGCCCACCGCCTTCGGCGGTCCCCCCTCCCCATAAATGGGGAGGGCCGAAGTAGTTATCTACGACTTTTTTCCAAAGCCGCTGAGATAGTTCAGGACTGGAGCGAGGAATGCAAACATCGGTGACTGTCCCGCAAGTTGGTATAGCTGGGCTGACATCATCATAAAGATGCCAACGACGACAGCTTCAGAGCCTCTCTTGAGCCCTTCTTTCACACCGTCGCCTAACGCACGACCTCCGGCTTTCAATCCATCCAGGGCAATCCTGCTCATGGTCGCCAGAACGTTCATCACACCGCGCGTCAATATCTTGCGCTCACGCGGGCGTCCGTCCTCCCAGTCCGCCGCCAACATTTCGTAATCCAGTTCCAGCTTGACCTCGTCTTCCAGTGCATCGGTCTTCATCAGTGCCGAAGCGACATCCTTGACAGCACCAATATCCCGCTCCGTCGGATCGATATCGCTATTTAGACCTTTGCAGAAGTCCGCCCAAATCTCAGCACTGGCAAGCGTTCGCCCAAGGTTGACGTTGAACGCCACGACCTCAACTGCCATGTCGGGTAAGAAAATCTCGTCAGCCTTAAGCGCAAATCCTTGGAGGCGCTCGGCTGCGGAGCCGACCCGGATAACGTCGAAAGAGTCATAGTCTGCCCCAAGGCCATCACGCAGCCGGACGAAAGCACATCGAAGACCAGCATGGTTGTGCGTTGGAAATGTCGTCTCGAAATCATCGATAGACTCGATTAGAGCCTGCCGCGCCGAATGAAGCGTTCCTTTCGGATCGTCCGGCGGTGAAGACGGTTGTCGCGCTACTTTACCCTGGCGCTCAAACGTCTCCAACGGCCCAGCCATTTGCTCAGGAATAGCCGGTATGCGCAAAGCGGCCAGGCGATCGAGGATATCTCTATTGACTACTTGAATTTCACGGCTCCAAAAGCCGTTCGTTTCAGCAGACAGACGCATACAAAAGGCGGCATTTTCCCGCTCGGTAAGCTCGGAAAAAGCAGTCGTTCCCCCACGCAGGCAGGCATCATACCACTCCCCCCACGGCTGCCAATTCATCTGCGGAGAGGCTAAAAGTTGCCTCTTCAGATTTTCCCAGCAGATCAGGATATTTCGATATGGCCTCCCCATCCATAAGGGCGCCAACAGAAGCCGGTGCGCGGAATATAGATCACCGACTTCCCGTACCAAAAAAGAAACATCATCCTCAACAGACTTCCAAATGGCCCGCCGGGCCCCTTTTGACGATGAAAGCACCCCGTCCGACGCAAACGACGAAGCGTCACCCCTGGCTTCGCTTTCCGATAGACTTTCACGAGCGCTTAAGAGGCTTCGTTGGTAGGCTTCATTATAGGCGACATTGCGCAAGTTACCTGAGCTATAGGCAGCATCAGCGACCGCCTCAACCGTCTCCATAGCGTCACCTATACCAAGGTGCTTACCGAGAGCGTATGTCGCTGCGGCTGCACGTGTGGCGTATATGGCTGAACCTACCGTTTTTAACGCGCTTGCAGCTACCAGTGCCGAGTCTATGGCGTCCCGACAGTCATATTGAAGCGCCGTTCTTGAAACAAATAGCGCGCGAGCAGTGGGCAGAAGCGAGTTGCCAGACTGCTCTCGATCGCGCGACAACGGAAAAATCCTGAGCGCGGCGCGAACTGCGATAATGGGCGCCAATTCCGCCAGCTTCCCGTTAAGAAAAGCTGCAAGTTCACCCCTATTACGAATCTCAACCACGCGCCCGCTCCCTTATGGTTGCAACAACCATAAGGGAGCGAAACGCGATATCAACACAAAATCACCACACCTGAACGCGGTCCTCCGGCTTCAGATACAGCTTCTGCTCGGCCGTCACCTTGAACGCCGGATACCAGGCGTCCAGGTTACGCACCGTATCGCCACGGTACTCATCCGGCGCATGGCCGTCGGTCTTGATCTGCTGGCGCAGCGCCGCTTCGCGCTCGGTCTGGCGCCACGACTGGGCGAACGCGATGAAGAAGCGCTGGTCGCCGGTCAGGCCGCGCTTGACCACGTCCGGCTTGCCGTGCAGCGACATCTTGTAGGCGTCGTACGCCGCCGACAGCCCCGCCACGTCGGCGATATTCTCGCTCAAGGCCTGCTTGCCGTTCAGGCACAGGTCGCTGTACGGGCAGTACTTGTCGTACTGCGCCGCCAGCTTGGCCGACGCGCCCTGGAAGTGCTTCAAGTCGTCCGGCGTCCACCAGTTCTGCAGGCGGCCCTGCGCGTCGAACTGGCTGCCCTGGTCGTCGAAGCTGTGGCTGATCTCGTGGCCGATGGTCGCGCCGATCGCGCCGAAATTATAGGCGGCGTCGGCCTGCGGATCGAAGTACGGCGCCTGCAGGATCGCCGCCGGGAAGTTCAGCGCATTGGCCAGGGGCAGGTTGACCGCGTTGACCGTCTGCGGCGTCATCACCCACTGGTCGCGGTCGGGCTTTTGCCCCAGCTTGGCCAGGTTGCGCTGATAATCGAACAGCTCGGCGCGCTTGAGGTTGCCGATGACGTCGCCGCGCACGATCTCAAGCTTGGAATAGTCGACCCACTTATCGGGATAGCCGACGCCGATATGCAGGGTTTGCAGCTTGGCCAGCGCCTTCGCCTTGGTGTCCGGCGACATCCAGGTCAGCTTTTCGATGCGCGTGTGATAGGCCTTGAGCTCGTCCTGGACCATGGCCTCGATCTTGGCCTTGGCCGCCGGCGGGAAATACTTCGCGACATAAAGCCTGCCGACGACTTCGCCGACCGCGCCGTTGGTGGCGCCGATGGCGCGCTTCCAGCGGTCGGAAATCTGCGTCGTGCCCTGCAGCGCCGTGCCGAAGAAGGCGAAGCGCGCATCGACAAAGGCCTTGGGCAGGTAGGGACCGTAATGATCGATCGTCATATAGGTCAGGTAGTCCTTCCACACGTCGAGCGGCTCACTGGCCACCAGGGCCGAGATGCCGGTGACGGCGGTCGGATGCCACACGATGAAGCCCTGCTGGCCCGACAGCCCCGCGCTCTTGAAATAGGCGTCCCAGTCGAGGCCGGGCGCCTTCGCCGCGAAGTCGGCGCGCGTCCACGGATTGTTGGCCTTCTGCACGTCTTCCGAATCCTCGCGGCTGGCGTGGGTCTGCGCGATCTTGGTTTCCAGCGCGAAGATGCGGGCGGCCCGCGCGTCGGCGTCGGTCAGGCCGGCCAGCTTCAGCTCCGTGGCGATATAGGCCTGGTACTTGGTGCGCAGCTCGGCCATCCTGGGCGAATCGTCGAGATAGTAGGCGCGGTCGGGCATGCCCAGGCCGCCTTGCAGCAGGTAGGGCACGTTGTGGTCCGGGTCGTTGAAGCCCTGCTGCACCCACAGGCCGAAGATGTTGTCCGTATAGAAGTCGGTGGCGTTCAGCGCGTCGACGTCGGCGCGCAGGGTCGTCCCCAGATAGGCCGACAGCGACGCCTTGTCCGTCAGGGCGTTGATCGCCTCGAAATTGGGTTGCAGCGGCTTCAGGCCGTCGGCCTCGATCTTCGCCTCGTCCATGAAGCTGGCATAGTAGTCGCCGACCTTCTGCGCGTCCGAGCCCTTGGCCGGCGTGCCTTTCGCCGCATTCTGGATCAGCTCGCGCACCTGCGTGTTGGTCTTTTCGATCAGCACCACCGCCGGGCCGTAGGATGACCGGTCGGCGGGGATCTGCGCCGTCTTCAGCCACGCGCCGTTGGCGTACTTGTAGAAATCGTCGCCCGGCTTGACCGTCTTGTCCATGCCGCCCAGGTCGACGTCATGGACGACGGGGGCGGCAGGCTTGGCCTGTGAAGCCAGGGGCATGACGGCAAGGACAAGAGCGATGGCGGTGGAGCGGGAGAGCATCATGGCGGCCTCGTTATGAAAAAGCGTAAAGGTTGACGGAATTTACTGAACCCTCTTTTGCCGCCGTCAAGTTACAAGTCGGCAATGTTTCCAGTGAAATTACCCGTTAACGATTCGCATTGCGTCCCTCTGCCCGGCGTGACATTGTCGCATAACGGGGTTTTTCACAACAGGGAGGGTACCATGCGTAACCGTATCATCGGGCTTTTTGCCACGGCTGCTTTTCTGCTGGCGGCCGGCGCTCATGCCGAACAGGGCTTCCTGCAGATCAAGGGCCAGAAAACGGGCGAGATCAAAGGCGACGCCATGCAGAAGGGGCATGAGGGCTGGAGCACCGTGCGCTCGATCGATTACGGGATGACCGCAGGCGCCGACGCCGCGGGCATGGCGACCGGCCGCCGCCTCCACCAGGGCATCAGCTTCACGCTCAGCTGGTCCAAGGCGACGCCGCTTCTCGTGGCGGCTGCCAACTCAAGCGAAAACCTGACCGATGTCGAGTTCCAGCGCTGGGCGCCGCAGACCAATGCCGCCAACGGAATCGGCGTCGATGTCAACAGCGATACGATCCACCTGAGCAATGCCCGCATCACGTCGTTGAAGATCGTCGACCAGACCGAGGACAAGGTGCTCGACCCCGTCGTCATCGTCACCTTCAGCTATCAGAAGATGACGATCACCCATGTCGACGGCGGCATTACGGGCGAGGACAGCTGGGCGCAGTAAGGCCGGCTGTCTTCGCCGTCTTTCCGCCGGAAAGAGACGCGTATTGGCGTCCTACCCTTTCAGGCTCTTCAATTGCAGCCCGTGCAGGTAGGCCGCCACGTCGTGCAGGGCGGCGTCCATGGCGGTCCGGACCTTTTCCAGGCGGCCCGGCGCGCCCGCTTCGTCGCCCTTTTCGGCCTCCCCGGCCTTTTCCGCCAGAATCGTGGCGCCGATGCCCGCGGCCGCGCCCTTAAGCGTATGGGCCGCGTCGCGCCAGCCTTCGTGGGACACGGTCAGCAGCGGCGACCACAGCTCGCACTGCTGCTGGAACAGGCGCAGGACCTCCTCGATGACGCCGGCGTCATTCATCGTGTAGCTTTCGAGAAAAGCGAAATCGACAACGCCCGTAACATCCCGCATCGCCATGCCGTTCGGCCTCCATCCACAGGTTGACTTAAGAAAATCAGCCATAGACTGATTTTGCGCTTGAAACCCAGTCAAAAATGGCTATGTTCCGCCGCCTTGCCGGGGACCAACCCCTGGCCGTTTCGGTCTCCGAAACGCATGAAGTGGTATGGGTGTGTAGCTCAGTTGGTAGAGCAGCTGACTCTTAATCAGCGGGTCCACGGTTCGAGTCCGTGCCCACCCACCATTTCGCCTTCCGCCGGGGTCCGGCGTTGATTGAAAAATCCAATAAAATCTGATATATTAGCACTGGTGACGTCCACGAGTGTCTGCCCGTTTCCGCCCGCATCCGGGTGATTTGGGGGGCTCGCTGGGGGTCTTTTCCGCAACGCGATTTTCGAGACCCCCAATGGCACTTTCGGACACGCAAATTCGGGCCGCGAAACCCCGAAGCACACAATACAAGCTTTATGACGACGGCGGTCTCTTCATGATCGTCAAGCCGACAGGTGCCAAGCTGTGGCGTCTTAAATATCGATATGGCGGTAAGGAAGCCGGCTTTCGACATCAAGCCTGCCGGCACCTCAAGATTGGCAGCTTGCGGCAGTCCAACCGAGGCCGTCGGCAAGGCTGTCGCGTGATCGGCAACCTGGAAGAACAGGCCTGCATCCCGTGTCGTCTCAATGGCCTTATTCGAATCGGAGGATGCTGTCTGTATGGCAACCGCCTGCGCCTGCTGATGCTCCAGGATCGGCCGCCCGAGATCGCCCGGCAAAGGCGGCCCGAGTTGCGGGACACCGGCGGGCACATCGGCGTAGGATTTGGGCAAGGCCTGCAACCGGTCAGGCGTCGGCTTCTGTTCCGCGGCCGCCTTGTCCGGATCATATTGCGCGCCTTGTTGGGCGGGCGGTTTCACGCCAGGGCGCTGCAGGCCCAGCCAGGTAACGCCGACGATGGCGAAACAGCCAATCGCCGCGGCGCCGATCAAGACATTGCGCTTGAAGCGCACGACACGCCGCGGCCGACCGCGCAGGACGAGCGTCTCGGGATCGACTTTCGGGGGTGATGCCGGTTCAGTCATGACCGCCCCCGTTTGATGACGCATCCGTCCGGGTGATGCGGACAACGGACTGATGCTTGCCGCCAAGGCGGAGTTCGGCGACACCGAAAAGGCGGTCCGCGACATAGTAATTGTGCTGAACCCGGTAATTCAGCAACTCAGCCTGTCCGCCCTCCCCGATCACAAACAACGGCGGGGCCTCGCCTTGAGCCAGGGTTGCCGGGAATTCGATGTAGGTCTTTTGGCCGTCATCGAAGACATGGACGGGACGCCAGGCCGGTTTATCCCCGGTGATGGCGTAGCCGAAATGGAGGTCATCCACGGCGATGCCGACGGCCACAGGGGCGGCGGCCGCGGCCTTGACCTGCGCCGCTTGCAAAGCAATGAGCGCATCCTGCGGATAGCTCCACGAGATCGCCGCCATGGCGGTCGCCGGGGCGCTCTCCAGTTGAAGGTGATAGGTCCGCCGATCCGTGGTGATCACCAGATTGGTCTTCAGGCCTGCCGTATAGGGCTTGACCAAAACATGAACCTGCTTGGTCACAGCCGCACCGCTATAGGTGTTGCCGATAACCCAACGCGCCGTGTCGCCGGAGGAAATGGCCACCAGTTGTTCGCCCGCCTGAAGGGCAATATCGCTGACCTTTTCCGGTGCGGCAAAGAGCCGATAGATGGCGCCATCCATGAAGGGATAGATCTGGTTGGCGTTGACGAACCCATCGGCCCTCGGCTCCTGAACTGCCGCCTGGTTAGCCGCCGTCACGGCCATAGTGGCCGCGACATCTGGATGCTGTGCAGTATGGGCAAGCCGCAAGTAAGGAACAGGCTTGGCCTGAGCCCCGGTGCAGACCCCAAGGGCCAGGCAGGAAGTGGATGTCAGGAAAATCATGGCGATACGCATGGCGTTTCTCCTCATTCGGAAGTGGTGGAAGGGGTGGGTTAGACGGGTGCCGGTGGCGACGCCTGTGGGGTTTCGCCCGGGCCGGCATAGTCCCGCGACCAGGCGAGTTGGTTGACATAAAGGCCGAGCGGATTCTTCCGCAGGACGTCTTCGCGTTGCGGTGTCTTTTCCAGAACGCTGAGGATCGCGGTCCAATGCTCAGTCCCGGTCAGCGTCCCGCGCTGGTAGGCCTGTTCGACCCACTTGACCTGGAAGGACGTCTTGGAGGCACGAACGACACTGGTGATCTGCACCGTGACGCTGCGCTCGCCGATACCGGCAAATGGGTCGTGCGCCTGGGCCTGAGCATTCAGAAACAGGGCTGCATCGTCGGTCGCGAAGGCATAGGCATCCAGCCAATTCTGGCGGACAAGCACCGGATCGATCGACAGCGAGCGGATATTGGTGATGAACCGCGCCAGGAACCACGAAATCTGAGCATCGTTCGGATTGTAGGGCGTGGTTGCCGGCCCAAGGGCGCGCACCTGCCCTTCTTCGCCGACCTCAACGACATAGGGCCTGACGCGATTTTGCCCGGCCAGCCAGACCATGCCGGCGGAAAGCGTCAGGGATACCGCGACGGCGCCGAAAGCCAACAGCCGCCAGTTCTTCGCCTGAACGACGACGGCGCCGATGCGGTCATCCCAGACTTGAGCTGCCTTCTGGTAAGGTGTGACGGGCTCAGGCGTTTGGCCATAGCGCTGAGCACTGCGTTTAAACAGCATGGGTTACTCCTTGTGTGAGAGATCGGGATTGGCTGAGGCGACAGGCTGGTCACCGGCGGCGATGGCGGCCTGGGCCATGTGCAGGTGGCTGCGGAGGCGCTGCTCGTCCTGCATTTTTCTCGCCCAATCGGGCGCGCTTTGCTCGGGCGAAGTCCTGGATTTGGAAGCAGCAGATGTTTGGCCGGATGTGGCAGTTCCACCAGCCGAACCGCCTGCGGATTTCGGGGCTGGACCACCCGATGGTGCGTTGCCGCCACCTGAGCCGGAAGGACTTCCGCCAGGACGGCCCATGGAAGAGGCCGCCTTGAGAGCACCGAGTGCCGATCCGCCAGCGCCGGCGATGGCACGGGCCGCGCCCATGACGGCACCGCCAGCCAGCATGCCGGCCCCAGCGGCCGCTCCGACAGTGCCGAGAGCGGCGCCAGCACCCAGTTGCGGTGCACCCGACACGAGACCGGAGGCAATCCCCGGACCGAAGATGCCGAGGCCCAGGATGGTCAAAGATGCCAGGACCAGCGACATGGCTTGGTTGATGTCGGCCTCCTGGCCCTTCAGGGCACCGACGAACTGACCGAAATAGCTGGAACCGATGCCGACGATGACGGCGAGCACCATGACCTTGATACCGGAGGTGATGACATTGCCAAGCACGCGCTCCGCCAGGAAGGCCGTCTTGTTCCAGAAGGCGAAAGGGACGACCACGAAACCAGCCAGGGTCGTCAGCTTGAATTCCAGCACGGTGATGAAAAGCTGGATAGCCAGGACGAAGAAGGCCAGCAGCACGATCAGCCAGGCGACCAACAGGACGAAGATGGTCAGGAAGTTGGAGAAGAATGTGTCGAGCCCGACGAGGTTCGCGACCTGTTCGAGCAACGGGTGCGCTGCCTCGAAACCGATGCCGGCCAGCTTGCCGGGCTTCAACAGATCCGCTGCCGACACGGTGTTGGCGCTGGCATCCAACCCCAGTTGCGAGAACGACTGGAAGATCAGATTGGCGAGGGTCTTGAAGTTGTTCAGGATGAAGGCGAAGGCGCCGACATAGAGCACCTTCTTGACCAACTTGCCCAGGACATTGCCCTCGCCGTCGAGGGCCCAGAACACACCGGCAATCGTCACGTCGATCGCGATCAGGATGCTGGTCAAGTGACCGACATCGCCCTTCAGCAGGCCGAAGCCGCTGTCGATATAGGCGATAAAGGTCGCCAAAAATTGATCAATGACATTGAGATCGGACATGACCGGGCCTGCGTCGGAAAGAGGATTGTTGGCGTTATTGCGGCGTGTAGGCGGTGCCGGAGCCCAGGAATTTTTGTGTCGCGGCCTTGGCTGCCGCCTCTCCACGTATGCAAGGCGCGATACTCACAAGACATGTGGTCGCGTTCTGGCAAATGATTGCTACCGACGCCTCGACACGACTAACCGCTGAGGCTCGCCTTGAAATCGAAAGCGATGTGCAGAAGAGCTCTCGGCTCGGTGCTGCCTATTTGATGTTTATTGTCTGTGCGTGCGGCATCGCGACCCTTGGCCTGCTGCAGTCGTCCGCGGCCGTCGTCATCGGGGCCATGTTGATCTCACCTCTCATGGGGCCGATTGTGGCGATGGGAGTGAGTCTGGCCCGGTTAGACTATAAGCGCTTCAACTCTGCGGCTATTACGCTGGCGGTCGGTGCGATAGGCTCGATACTGGCGGCGATGTTGATCGTTTGGATATCGCCCCTGAAAGATGTCACACCGGAGATTCTGAGCCGCACGCGGCCGACCCTGCTCGACCTCGTTGTTGCAGCCTTGTCCGGCGTCGTAGGCGGCTTCGTGACCGTGACGCGCAAAGGGGGAACAATCGCCGGCGTCGCGATTGCCACCGCCCTTATGCCGCCTCTCGCGGTCCTTGGATACGGCCTGGCAACCGGGTCGCTTGCCATAGCCGGTGGCGCAAGCCTTCTGTTCGCAACGAACGTGGTCGCCATTCTTGCCGCCGTCTTTTCCGTCGCAAGACGTTTCGGCCTGCGTCCTAGTCACCTCAAACACGGCGCCTGGGAAACAGTAGCGCTTTACGGCATCATAATCGCCCTGTGCGCGCCGCTTGCCCTATCCCTCACGAGTATTGTCACTGAAACGCGTACCGCCGCGCAGGTTAGGTCGGACCTGGACACCCTGTTCCGCAACCACAACGCCAGAATCAGTGACCTGAAGGTCAGTGTGGCGGGCGATATGGTGCGATCGATCGAAGCTGTCGTCGTCACCCATCAATATGTGCCGGAAGCCACGAAATACCTCCGAAGTCACTATCCTGACGCTCAGGAGGTCAATCTCGAGCAAGTTCTTGCGGCAAATGAACAGGAAATGCTGACGGTCTTGCGTCGCAACGACGCCAATCTATCGGCGGCGGAAAATGTGACGACGCCCGGTCTGGATCCTACTCTCAAAGAACTGCTGTCACGCGTTGCGACGGTGGACTCCACGCAGCAGGACGGCGATCGGGTGCGAGTGCTCGTAACCATGAAATCAGATCAAGGGCTCGCCGGGTATTACAAACTATCCCAATCCGCTCATTTTCTGCTGCCGACCGCGAAATTCGACCTTGTGCCGCCTCGCCAGGGACTGCCCCCCATTAATTTTGCAACGAACAGTAGCGCGCTGGATGCGGCGGGCGTGGAAACCGTCACTGTAATAGCGTGGGCGCTCCAGGCCTGGCACATGACCGACGCCCAGGTGACCGGCTTTGGGCCAGCAAAGCGCCCCGTTCTTTCGCGCGCACGCGCACGCGCGGTCGCCGATGCCCTCAGGGCGGCGGGCGTAACGAACGTCTCGCTAGCGCTCGGCTTGCCGTCGCCAGGGGTTGGATCCGCTGATCGTGACAATCAGGCCACCGTCACTGCGGTCAGTTTCGCTGTGCCGTAGACTCCCTTGCTGCATTTCGGCTCGGGTCACATGTTTTCAACTTTTGCCGCCTGCAAACGTAAGAACGTGATCCAAGTTTATTTGCAGCTATCGGCGCCCACTGCCATGTTAGGTTCAATAAATCACAAACTAAGGGAGTGCGATTTGACTAATATTATTAATGCGACTGCGCGCCTATCCTTCATTGCGGAACAAATGGACCGCATTCGTGCCTCTACCGACAGCTTGGACGCCGTTCGTCGCACCGTCCGCGCGCGGATCGAAAAAACAACATCCCTGCGCCTCAGCCGACGTGACCGCGCGGCTTTACGGAGCTATATACGCGATGTGACGGCGTTGTTCTGTGATGGACGCGTTGACGAGCATACAGCCGCCGCCGGCCTGAACAGGATTTTGATGGCCGCAGCTGCCAACAGCCCGTCAATCATGTACTACGGCAGTATGGTTTGAAAGGCGTGGATAGGTCAGGTTCGGCCGTTTAGAAGATACAGAAAAAGGCCAAGACCGAGTGACACGAGCAACGCCGCCAAGATTAGGTCGAGCGGCCCCCGTAAACTGGGCAGGTCTTGGCTCGAATTCAGCCTTTTGCGCGTGACGACGAAGCGGGCGGCAGCCAGGATCACAAGAAATATACTGCAAGCGATAGACCCCAGTCCAATGACGTGACCAAAGGAGGTGTCCCGCGGGGCCGTAATGCCGGAACTTGACCTTCCTATAAACACGTCTAGGCGTTCGATTAGAAGTCCATATCCGGTCATGGCGATGGATGTTCTGATCCAGGCGAGAAAAGTTCGCTCGTTGGCGGCGTGTTCCTTGAAATTTTGAATGGTCATGAAATCCCTTCCTCCAGGCGGCAGATCGGTGTCGCAAATAACGTTAGCCGGATAGCCGTAAGATGTCTTTCCAGACCGACCCAGATGACCCGTTTTATCTGCAACGTTTTCTCGACGCCCAGACGCGGGCTTACGGTCCTGTCTTGGCAGCGATTAGCCAGCGCACACCTGTTTCTTTCCGGCTATGGTCGATTTTCCCCCGGCTGCGCCCAGCTCTGCCCGGTGTTTCGCATTTTTTCCGCCTCACCTCGCCGGAAGCCGCGCGTGCATTCGAGGCGCATGCTCTGCTGGGCCCACGCCTAAAAGATGTGGCGGAAGCCGTAGTCACGCTTGACCACCGTGAGATAAAGGAGGTTTTCAACGCCGACGCCCTGCGCAAAATAAGGGCGTCAATGACCCTTTTCGCGGGCTTAAGCGGCAAAGCAGATTCGGTATATGCGCAGGTACTGGCAAAACACTTCTTTGGTGAAGGCGACCCTGAAACCATGATTCTATTGGCCAGGGCGAACGCACCCTCTGCTTAAGGCTGGCAATGCTCAAAAACTGTAAAGCCTAAGGTCTGAACGCCGTCGACGGCGGCAACTGATCATCGAATTCGTTCAAGCTATCTAGGCGCAATCCGATAAAGTGGAAGCCACTTTTTGGATAAATTGTGCGATCAAGCAAAGACTTAAAGCACATGCGATTTGGTTGAACCAAATTGTATATTGCTCTAAGTCGGACTACTCGACGTACGTCTTGTCACATCTCGCCATCCCCTATCGAGCACCAAATGGGCGTTCTGCGGATGCGCACGGCATGCTCCGTTTAAGTCACAACTTCCAATACCAAGGAATGAGAAGGGAAGCGACACCCCAAAGCAAAACGTTGAGTGGCAGACCAACTCGAAGGAAGTCTCCGAATTTATAACCGCCTGCATTAAATACGAGGAGATTGGTCTGGTAACCCAGTGGCGTTGCGAAGCTTGCGCTGGCGCCAAGCATGATTGCCGCAACGAACGGTCTCGCATCGACTCCAAACGAAGCGGCCATTCCGATCGCGATTGGCGTCAACATAACAGCGGCAGCTGTATTGCTGAAAACTTCCGTGATTGCCGAGGTCAATAGATATAGGATGGAAATGACGACGGCGGGAGGCAGCGTGTGCACCGCCTGCATCACGCTCGACACGATAAATTTCAGGGCACCGCTTCTTTCCATCGCAACGGAAACGGCGAGCATCGCGTAGATAAGCAGCAGCACATTGCCTTGCAGCGATTTCGCAGCGTCCGGCAAATTTATGCATCCGGTGAGCAAGACAGCAACAACTGCGAGGAAAGCAGTTGCTGCGATCGGCATCAAACCCAAGCTCGCGACCATGATAGCGACAATGAAGGCCGCAATAGCCATTGGCGCGCGCGCGGTCAGGAAGGGTTCGTATTCTGGCCTCGTCAAATTGATAAGCTGATCTTCAGCCACAAGACGGTGCATCTCCGCCCCTTCGCCTTTGAGAAGCACGGTATCGCCTACCGACAGACGCACGCGGCCAAAGTCGTACCGAATCTTGCCCGACTGCCGGTGGACGGCGACAATCTGAACACGATAGGCTTCATCATAATTGATCTCGTCAATTAACCTTCCCACCCAGTTGGATCCGGGGGCAATCACCCCTTCCAATGTCCGAGTATCTTCTCGCGCGATATCTTTCTGTGTCACGCCGAGTTGCCGATCGGCGGTTAGAATGTTGCGTTGATCGGACGTTATAATAAGCCGGTCACCCGCTTCCAGGCGGGTATCCATATCAACAGGCTCGGGGTTGTCACTCTTTTGGGCGCGAAACAGCTTGCGCACGTCGACGCGGTCCAGCAATTCGGCCAAAGGCACCGCCAGAGACCCTGACGTCGAAGCCGGTCTGACGTGCTGAACGACTTCGAAATCACGCTCCCGTGTCAGGCCGGTTTCCGCAAGCGTCTTGCCGATCAATGGCGAGAACTCAGCGATCGTAACCTGGGAAAGGTAGCGCCGCCGTACCTTTAAATCTGCCATATCCGAAAGCATTTGCCGCTCCGGTAGCCAGGCCCTTCCGAATGTGGCCATGTAGACGATACCCGCTGTCGCCATCAGCGCAGCAGGTATGGTCAATTCGAACATGCCGAATGGTCTTTGTCCCAGATCTTGACCCACGCCATCGACAAGAAGGTTGGTCGATGTACCGATAAGCGTGCACGTACCGCCCAAAATGGAGATATAGGAAAGCGGAATCAGAAGTTTCGACGCATTCAGGCTCTGCCTGCGAGCCAAGCTCACGACGACCGGGATCATAATTAGGACCACGGATGTGTTGTTCACGAAGAACGACCCGACAAAGACGGCCGCAAATAGGATCATAAGTGCGGCGCGCGGTGCGCGATCCGATAAGGCCTCTGCTCCTTTGCCGAGTTGATCGATGACGCCCGTCTTGTCCAGTGCAGCACTGAGGACAAACATGCAGCCGACCGTCAAGGCCGCGGGGTTCGACAGCACACCGAGCAAGTCTTTGGCCGGCAGAACGCCCGTTATAACCAAGATTGCCACCGCCCCAAGGGCGACAAACTCGATCGCCACCGTTTGCCTTATGAATAAAACGAAGACCCCGCCAACGGTCGCCAAGGTCAGCAGACTTTCCCAGTTCATTTTGCGGGAACTTCCATCTTCGCGGCGTCCCTCGTCCAGCGAACGATAAGCCTCCCGATTGTGCCGCCTTGAACCAGCACTGCGAACAGGACGACGATGTAGGTTGCCGCCATTATCATTGTTCGGCTCCCAGGCAGGGACAAGGCGAGGGCTACGGAAATGCCTCCGCGCAGTCCGCCCCATACCAAGGTCGGCATGGCTATCCGACCTAGCGTCTGGAATGGCCGCAGAACCAGCAGAGGCCCCGCGACCGACAATGCACGGGCGCAAAGAACCAAGGGAATCGCGCCGAGTCCTATTAACAACAGACGCCAGTCCTTGGATATCGCGATAACTTCAAGCCCGATCAGGAGAAACAGGACCGCATTTAGGATTTCGTCTACAAGCGCCCAGAATTTCAGAAGATAGTCACGCGTCGTATCGCTCATTGCATCTGCAACCGCGGCATTCCCGATGATGAGGCCAGCCACCGCCATGGCCACTGGCCCGCTGACGTGGAGCACACTTGCGAGACTATAACCGCCCATCACAACCGCAAGACTTATCATGACCTCAACATTATAGTCGTCGATATGCCGCATCGCGACATAGGCCAGCCCACCGGCGGCCAGACCCAGGACAATCCCACCGCCGGTTTCCTGCAGAAACTCCATTGCTGCGTGTGACACGGAAAATTCGCCGGCGCCTGTTGCCGCCGCCAATAAGATGCCGAATACCACAACGCCCACCCCGTCATTGAACAGGCTTTCACCAGCTACGGTCGCTTGGAGGGTCGGAGGCACGCAGGCATGTTTCATCACCGCCATTACCGCCACCGGATCGGTTGGACTGATCAATGCTCCGAAAACCAGACACCACAATATGTCGACCGGCAATCCGACGAGGCGCGTGAGGAGAAAGAAGCCCGTACCGACTATAATCGTGGATAGAAGCACGCCTGCCGTGCTCAAGAGCAAGATCGGCCAGAATCCCTTCTTCATGAACGCCCAATTGACATGCAATGCGCCAGCGAACAACAGGAATGAAATCATGCCATTCATGAGAGCGGTGTGAAAATCAATGTTGTCGAGGAATTGGAGTACGAGAGGCGAGAGATGGCTTTCCGGCAGCAGCGTGTCGGTCGCGACAACCAGTAGCGACGCAACAGCACCCATAAACGTAAGCCCGACAGAAGCCGGCAATTTTACCGTTTTGTGGTTGACATAGCCTAGGATGGCCGCCAGCACGATTAGGACAGAGGCCGCATCGAAGGGGCTCAGGGTAGACAGTGATAACGACATACGGCAACCTCCGATTTTGAGATTCGCCCATCCTGCCGTTTGCGTCCAGCATAAAGCGACACTGGTCCGCCGAATCTGAGGAGGCGAAAGGACTTTCGCTACATGTTCCCTGTTATTGCTGCCTTCGTCGCAACAGCGATTGTCACTCTGCTTCTAGCACTAGGCCGTTTTACGCGTACGGCGCGGTGGCGTGCGACCGTCACTCCGCTCGCGTCCATTATCGGTAGTGGCTTCCTGATTTGCGGCCCACTTCTTGCCAAGGAGTTCGGGTCTGCAGCACTCCTGGCTATGGCGGCGTTGCTGACGCTCGCCTATGCAGTCGGCGCGGTGATGCGATTCAACATCATCCATGTCGAAAACCTGGCACCCAATCTGTCCGTCCACGACCCGATTGCATGGACAATGCGCACGGCTCAAGGCGTATTGGCATTGGCATATGCCGTATCGGTGGCGTACTATCTGAAGCTACTGTCCGAATTCGTGCTTCGGGCGACACCCTCTGTCGGCGGTGCCCACGGTCTTCTGTCCAACCTTATTGTTACCGTTTTGATTGCCGCTATGACCGCCTTGACGCTCTCTGGCAGCATTACAAAAATCGAGCATGCCGCGCACGCGACCGTCTCCTTGAAGCTGGGGGTAATCGCCGGTCTTTTGGCGGGATTGCTGATATGGTGGCTGCTGAACCGGTCGGTCCCGTTGAACCTTCCTCCGATGCGCCTGACGCTCGGCGGCGTCCCTTTGCTGCTCGGGTTACTTATCACCGTTCAGGGCTTCGAAACCTCGCGCTATATGGGTGGCCAATATGATCAGCTGACCCGAGTTAAAAGCATGCGGCACGCTCAGTGGCTTTCCTCAGCCATCTATCTTGCCTTCATCCTGCTTTTGACACCCTTTCTTGCACGGGCGTCGTATTCCGAAGGAGTGGCAGGCATTCTCGATGTCATGACCCTGGTATCACCAGTCCTGACGATTTTCGTGCTCGTCGGCGCCGTTTCAAGCCAGTTGAGCGCGGCGATCGCTGACTCCATCGGGTCTGGCGGCCTCCTGATCGAGGTCTCTCGCAATCGATTCGGTGTTCGGACGGCGTTCCTTGTGTCGAGTGGGCTCGCCATCACCATCGTCTGGGTGACGGATCCATTCCAGGTCGTCGCGTTGTCGTCGCGCGCGTTCGCAGTCTATTATGCCATTCAATGCGTGTTGGCAGCTTGGCTGTCGCTGCGTACCGGGCACGGCAGCCTGTTGACACGATTTTGGTTCGGTATCGTCGGCTTAATCTGCGTCATTGCCGCGATCGCCGGCGCCCCGGCGGAGTAGTTGGCCTACGGTCAGCCTCTCAATCGTCCGCTGACTTCCGAGCATTTGACTGTATTAAGGACTTGAACGAACCGCATATTTTTCTGGGGCCAAATTAGCAACTTTCAAAAAATACTTTCAAAAATATATATAAATTCAACGGTATACATCAAAAAATGTAGCCACCTAAGCGCCACCTGTGAGGATGGCCAGCACAACTCGACCTTCGAGCCTAGTTCACCCAGCCCGTTGAAAATAACTCCCCTTCCCTTATCCGAATCGGGCCTGCGCAGCGGCACTTTAAGGCGGACACCCGCGTACCGTTGTGAATTTATGCGTACGATGATACCAAGAGAAAATCGGCAAACCCTTACCAGACAAGGACTCGACCCAAGCGCAAATTTTATTTTGGGGGTCTCGTTTGGGGTACCGCCTATCGGAGACACTCTTTATACCCATAATATCAATTGGTTAAAGGCTGAACGTGCGTCCGTGCCCACCCACCACTCTTCTTTCCGACTTCAATCCGTCGCTGATCCGGGAATAACGGTCAGCCGCCGTGTATCCGGACGCACGCGGGCGTCCACTTCCCCCGCTCTGGCGCCGTCGAATATCGCGAATTCCAGCACGCCCGCGAAGGCCACAAGGATTGCCTCCCGCCGGTCCAAGCCGGCTACCGCGCCCGTCGGGCGTCTTCGGGCCGCGCGGCGACCTGGTCCAGTTCCTCATAGGCGTCGGCGGCGGGACGCGCTTCATGCCCTGCCGCCTTGCCCCTGTCCGGACTGGCGGCATAGGCATCGTCAAGGAAGGTCCGGATCTGCACCTTGCTGAAGGCAAAGGGATCGGCGCGCTTCCTGAAAAGCCGGGTCAACAGGCCGCCCTTCGGCGCGACACGCGCCGCGACACCCGGCGCATCAAGGTCGAAGCGCCGCAGCGAGTCCGCGTTGAACTGCCTCACCTGCTCGATGGAGCGCAGGACACGATCTTTGTCGAAACGGTTCTTCACGACGGCTCTCCGATTTCCGAAAACTCCCAGTGTCCCCGGGTCATGGTCAGCAGGCGCACCGGGCCGGCCACGCCAAGGTTCTGCGCCAGCTTGCTTTCGGCGATGACCAGGTTCATCAGTTGCCCGCCGATGGCCGTCAGGTTGCGGGCGTTGGCCACGCCGATCTGGGCCAGTATCTTGCGCAGGGCGCTGTTGGCATCGCCCGCGACGGCCTTCTTGGCCAGGTCCGCCACATCGGAGCCGAAGGTCACCGCGATGAATTCCATATAGTCCTCGATGAGCGCCAGCTTGTCCTTGTCCATGCCCGACAGCTCGTTGCGCAAGCTCTGGAATATCCCGGACAGGGCATCGCGGGCTTCGTTTTGCAGGGCCCGCTCAAACTGGGGCGTAACGCCGAAAATCATTGCCCGGACCGCATGGTCCTGCGCGAAGGATGAAAAGTGCACGGCCTTGCCGTGGTCGTGCGTCACCTCGCCCTTGCCATAAGGCTGGTATTTCACAATGCCGCCGAAGGCGAACAGCACACGGATGGAAAACATCGACGGGGTTATGACGTCCTTGCCATATCCGGCGACGACGATCTGTGTCGTCAGCCGCATCAGGCTGGGTGGAATCCGGTTGGTGATGACGATCCGGGAAAACAGGGTCGCCAGACCCGGAATCGAGGCCTCGGGGAAGGCCGTGCCGGCCAGCTGCCTGCCCAGCGCCTTCGCCAGGGCACCACCGAGGTGGTCGTCCAGGAACTGCTCGAGGCGCGGGCCGCGCGGCACGGTGCCCATGTCCCAGGTGTCGAGCAAATAGTTGAAACGCCGGATCGCGGCGTCGGCCACGGCGGCGCTCAGCTGACCGTCGCGCTGCCAGCCCTCTCCGCCCAGAAAGCGGGTATATTCCAGCGCGAAGGCGTCGGCGAAGGTCTGGAAGCACGCGGTCTCCCAGTCGGGTCCGACAACGATTTTCGACTTCGCCTGAAGGTCCGAAAGGAATTCGACGATCTTGGCGGAATAGTCCGGCACCTCACGCGGTCCGGCGCCCGCATAGGCTTCGAACTGCTCGAAGACGGTATTCCACGGCACAGGCCCGAAGCTGCCCGACCCGCTCACCATGGCGGCGGCCGGCCCGTCCTTGTTGATGATGAAGATCTTGTCGACGCCGGTCTGGTGCTGGCTCTCGACGATCTTGCCGTCCCGGATGCCACCCGACATCGTCACGGCGGAATCCGCCCCCAGCACGATCGCCTGCTGGTTCATCAAGCATACTTCGCTGGTCATGCGTCAGCCCCCGCTTCCTCCCGCCACTGTACGGTCAGGTTAACGAACTTGCAACCTTGGGCTACCGATGCATCGAAAAGGCCGCCCGGGGGCATGGGCGGCCTTTTCCAGGGTGGACGGGAAACCGTCCGCGAAATGCGTAAATCTTACTGGCTGGCCGAGGAAGACGACGTGCCCGAGGCCGCGCCGGTGTCGGCCGTGGTCCCCGTCGTCGCACTGGTTCCGGCTGTCGTGCCGGCGGTGCCCGTGCTGGCGCCGGCGGTCGTATCCGTGGTCGCCCCCGCCGTGGCGCCCGGGACCGGAACGGTCGGGGCCGCGCCCGTGTCAGCCGAGGTCGAGGCCGAGGCCGAAGCGGAATCCGACGCCGAAGACGACGACGCGGCATCGTGCTTCTTGTGGTGCTTGGTGGACTGGGACTGGGCCTCGGACATGGCCGGGATGGCGATCATCGCCGTGACGATGGCGGCGGCGGAAGCGATCTGGATGAAGGATTTCATGACAACAAAGCCTTTCAGTTGCACCGGAGGCTGGTTCCGGCCCCTCAACCTTTGAGGCTCAGCCGGGCGAAAAGGCGGCGCTTATGCGGCCCGGGCCACTTCATAATCGAATCTTTATGAGCCGGATTTACCGGCGCGTTTTCAAAAGCTTCTGCATGACTTTCCCAAAATCTGGGAAATTTCGCTGTCCAATTGCGGCGCGCGTGCGGCGAATTCCCGGCGGCGCGATGAACGGCATAAAAAATGCTGCACCGCACTGGACATTTTCAGGCAACAGGTTTATCCCGCCGATTATATTGGTTCCCTTATAAATTGGCGTATCCATGCATTCGAACGAACACCCTAAAGTCGTCATGGAGTCGCTGCGGCGCATCGTCCAGGCGCTGCGGCAATCGGCGCTGCACAGCGAAAAGGCCTCGGGCCTGACCGGCGCCCAGGCGCTGGTCCTGCGCACGATCGGCGACCGCGAAGGCGCCTCGGTCAACGATCTGGCTGCCGCCACCTTCACCCATCAAAGCACCGTGTCCGAAGTCATCGCAAAGCTGGAGGCGCGCGGCCTGGTCCAGCGCCTGCGCTCGGACCAGGATGGCCGCAAGACCGCCGTCTGGCTGACGGCGGACGGCGTCACCACGCTCAGGGCCAGCCCGGCGACCGCCAACGAAAAGCTGATGAAGGCCGTCAACGGCCTGCCATCCGGGACGCTGGCGCAACTGGCGGCGACGCTGGAAGCCCTCACCGCCGCCGCCGGCCTGACGGATCAACCGGCCCGCATGTTCTTCGAAGACGACCAGAGTCAAAATCATGAGTAACCACGAACTGAAAAACGCCTCGACGACGCCGGGCCTGCCGCTGTCGCTGGGCCTCGGCCCCGTGCTGGAAAAGGCCGATGTCGCAAAGCATCCGCGCGCGCTCGACCGCAGAAGCCTGATGGTCGCCGGCCTGTGCATAGGCCTGGCAGTCGCCATGACGCCGATCGCCCGCGCCCTGATGGGCCTGATCGGGCTGATCACCAACCTGGTCTTCTACGGCCGCGTATCGTTCGACCTGGTGTCGCCCGCCGGCACCGGCCTGGGCCTGCTGATGCTGGCCGTGCCGGTCGTGGGATCCGTCATCGTCGGCCTGATGGCGCGCTTCGGCTCCAAGGCGATCCGTGGCCACGGCATCCCGGAGGCCATGGAGCAGATCCTGACCAATGACAGCCGCATCCCCGTGCGCATGACCTTCCTCAAGCCCCTGTCGGCGGCCATCGCCATCGGTACGGGCGGGCCGTTCGGCGCCGAAGGCCCGATCATCGCCACCGGCGGCGCGCTGGGCTCGCTGATCGGCCAGTTGATCCACGTCACGGCGGACGAGCGCAAGGTGCTGCTGGCGGCGGGCGCGGCGGCGGGCATGACGGCCATCTTCGGCACGCCGTTTTCGGCCGTGCTGCTGGCCATCGAACTGCTGGTGTTCGAGTTCCGTCCCCGCTCCTTCATCCCGGTGACGCTGGCGGCCCTGACCGCCATCATGCTGCGCCCCGTCTTCTTCGGCACCGAACCGGTCTTTCACATCGCCCAGCTTGCGGCGGCCAGCCCGGCGGCCATCGCGTCCTACGGCCTGGAAGGCGTCATCATGGGCGTCTTCGCCGTGCTGATCGCCAAGTCGACCTATTTCATCGAGGACCTGTTCGAGCACCTGCCGATCCACTGGATGTGGTGGCCGGCGATCGGCGGCCTGTGCGTCGGCCTGGTCGGGCTGGTTTCGCCGCACACCATGGGTGTCGGCTACGACAATATCGAACGCATATTGAGCGGCAATTTCGTCGGCACGGCGCTGCTGGTCTTCTGCCTGCTGAAGTTCGTATCGTGGTCGCTGGCGCTGGGCAGCGGCACGTCGGGGGGCACGCTGGCGCCGATCTTCACCATCGGCGGATCCTTGGGGGTGCTGATCGCGGAAGGCTTCAAGGCCGTCGCCCCCGGCATGGACATCGACGTCCGCATGGCGGCCCTGGTCGGCATGGCGGCGTGCTTTGCCGGCGCGTCGCGGGCCTTCTTCGCCTCGGTTCTGTTCGCGCTGGAAATCACCGGCCAGTTCAACACGCTCCTGCCCCTGCTGGCGGGCTGCTGCACGGCCTTCATGGTGTCGGCCTTCCTGATGAAGACGACCATCATGACGGAAAAGCTGGCGCGGCGCGGCCACCACGTGCCGTCCGACTACGTGCCGCATCCGCGCGCGTCGTAAGATTGACTTTTCCGGAATTTCAGAGCCTTCTCGAACGACAGGGGGGCGGAAATGCCGGAAAAACAGAAACTCACGGGCGGTCAGGTGGCCGCCCGCATCGCGCTGGCCATTGTCGGCGCCGGGGCGGCCGCGGTCGCGCGCAGCTGCACGCAGGACATGTTCGACGCCAACAATGCCGACAAGATGGCCGAGCAGGTCGATGCCGAACTGACCAGCGACCCAAGCTTTTCGAAATCCTTCGTCCTTCTGAAAGACCACTTCCCAAACGACTACGCCGCCTTGAAATCCGGCGTCGTCGATCTGGCAAAGTCCGGGAAGGGCAAGGACGCGGTCGCCAACTTCTCGTTCTACACAATGCGGCGCTTCATGATCGCCCATACCGCCGACTTCATGGCCGCCGGCTCCCCGGCCCTGTCCAGCTTCCGCAAGGCGCAAATCGACTGGTTCGAGGCCTTGCTGCAGCAGTCGCCCGACTATTGCGCCTATATCATCAAGCCGCAGGGACCGCGGGAGATGCCGTTCAGCGACGCCACGAAACGGGTGGGCGACACCATGCTGGCCGCCCAGTTGTCCGCCATGGTCGACGGCCAGACCGCCAAAATCAGCCGCAAGGCGCCGACGCAGGCCATCTATCGGAATCTGGGCAAGGCGATGGTCCGCCAGGGGATGACGCCCGCCGATCTCGACGCCGCCAGCGACATGAAAAAACTCGACAGCCTTCCCGACGCGCCGAAATGCCGGATCGTGATCATGGAGTTGAAAGCCATAGACGCCCTGCCCGCGGCTGAAGCCGACTCGGTGACTGTTGCCGCCTTCAAGGACGATTCCGACGCGGCGGCAGCGGCCCTCAACAGCGCCCCACCGCAGTGAGCGTGCTTGACACCACCCGTCACGCCCTGTCACCCTTGCCCGCAACGGAGCGGAGGGGATAGCCATGAAGACGGCATGTCTGGCGGTTCTGGCGGCGGCGTTTGTCAGTGCGCCTGCATGGGCCGCGCCTGACGCCTATCCGCCGCTGACGGGCGACGTGGTCGACGACGCCCATGTGCTGTCGCCGGCGACGCGGCAGATCCTGACCGACGACCTGGCAAACCTGCGCCACGCCACCGGCCACCGCCTGGTGGTGGTGACCGTCGGCTCGCTGCACGGCCAGGACATCCAGGCCTACGGCATCGGGCTGTTCCGCGCCTGGAAGGTCGGGCGCAAGGGCTATGACGACGGCACGCTGCTGATCATTGCGCCGGCGGATCACAAGGACCGCATCGAGGTCGGCTACGGACTGGAAGGCGTTTTGACCGACGCGGCCTCGGGCATCATCCTGCGCGACACCGTACGGCCCTATCTCAAGGCCGGGGACATCGACGGCGCGGCCCTGGCGGGCGAGCGCGCCATCGCGGCCAGGATCACGCCGCCCGGCGCGCCGGCCGCAAAGCCCGTCCCTCCCCCCATGCCCGACGCACCGTGGTGGGTATGGCTGATCTTCCTCGGCATGGCGGGGATGGTGGCAGGCTTTGGCGCCCTGGTCTTCATCGCCGTGCGCGCCGCCTTCCGCAGCGCGGCGCAGGCGCACAGGACCGCCTTCGAAAAGGCCGCGTCCAGGCAGGTTCACGAGGCCGCCGAGGCCGCCATCCGCCAGGCGCGCGCCGCGGCCGAAACCGCCCAGGCCGCCCGGGCCATGGCCGCCGGCATGACGGCCGGCATGCCGAAACCGCCGCCGTCCAAGTCCTTTCAGCAATCCTATGACGAGGCCAGGGCCTGGGTCGAAGAGATGAAGAACCGCCCCGGCACCGTCTACCGGCGCGGCCCGATGCAGGACACGGCCGAGCCGGTCGAGCCTTTTGCCGCCGCGGCAGCCACGGCCGCCGCCGCCGAGGCCGTCGCGCCCGATCCGGCAGAACCGGCGCAACCGGCCTGGGAGCCGCCCGCCGCCGGCATTCCGGACACAGCGCCCGCGCCTGCCTCCGACCCTGCCCCGGCTCCTTCTCCGCCGGAGGACGATTCCCGCAACTATACCGGCGGCTCGGCCGGCGGCGGCGGGGCCAGCGACAGCTGGTAGACGGCGACAAAAAACAGCGTTACGTTCCAACCGTTCCCGGTTATCCGCGCATATACGCCTTTATTTTGTCGCGCAATGTGTCCCAAAAGTGCGTCACACTTTTTGGATCGCGCTCCAGGGAGATCGTCATGTCCGATACGCTGTCCGGCGCGTGCTTTTGCGGCGCCGTCGAAATCGAAGTCACCGGCGCGCCCGAGGCCATGGGCTATTGCCACTGCCGCTCCTGCCGGTCGTGGTCGGCGGGGCCGGTCAACGCCTTCAGCCTGTGGAAGCCGGAAAACGTCCGCGTGACGAAGGGTGAGGACAAGGTCGGCACCTACAACAAGACGGCGATGAGCTTCCGCCAGTTCTGCACCGACTGCGGCGGTCACCTGATGAGCGGGCATCCGCCGCTGGGCCTGACGGACGTCTATGCCGCGACCATCCCCGGCCTCGACTTCCAGCCGATGCTGCACGTCAACTATCAGGAGACCGTGCTGCCGATGAAGGACGGCCTGCCCAAGATGCGCGACTTCCCCGCGGACTTCGGCGGGTCGGGAGAACTGATGGCGGAATAGCCACGGAAGCGGAAGCCGTCCGTTACGGGAACGCCATCAGCCCGCGCTATCTCGAGCTTTTCCGCGAGGAATTGGCGGACAAGCCTGGGATGTCGAGCGGGCCTGAGGCCCGACAGGCCTTGCCGTCGCTGTCACCGTGTGGCCGCCCTGGATTTTCGGATGCCTTCAGGCCGCCTAGGATTTCGGCTTCACCTTGTCGTAGGCTGTGGAAACGCCTTTGAACGTATCGCCGGACGGTGATTTGATAAACGCCGCGACCGCGACGCCGAGGTCGATGAACGCCGCCAGTTCGGAAATGCGCTTGCCGACTTCGTCGATCTTGTCGATCGAGTCCTGGGCGTTTTGGGTAACATCCTCGAGGCCGGCAAGCGTCTGCCAGTCGGCGTCAAGCTCCGCCAGGCCGGCCGCCGCCCGCATGCTTCCCGCGAGGCTGGTGAACTGCCCAAGCTGGCTGAACAGGGTGTTGCTTTCCAGGTTCCATATCTGCGCCTCATGCCAGTCCGCCGGACATGGTCCCAACAGGCTTTGCTGCTGATCGGCGATGGCGGCGCAGTGGTCGAACAGGTCGGCCAGGGTCTGAAAGTCCGCGGCCGATGCTGTCGCCGGCGCTTCGGCGGCTACCGTATTGTCTGCACTCATTATGCACCTCCCTTGGCGAAAGCCTTGTTGACGGCCTGAAGGCTGGTCTGCAACGCCTGGCCGTCCTTCGCGAGTTGCTCGGCCAGGTCACGGTCGTTCAGACGCGTCGCCTTCAGCGTCAGATGCGAAAGCGTCAGCTGGGCCGCCAGCACCGACTGCCGGTAATCCTCAAGCGCACGGTCCTGGGTGTCGATGGCACTCAGCCGGGTGCAATAGTCCTGAACGACGGCCATCAGTTGCGCATTGTCGAAATCGGCCGGGTGAACGCCCGACGCACAGATATTGACCTTGGCTGAGTCGAACCGGGCCTGCTCCAAGGCGGCTTCCGTTGTCGTCAGGGGGAAGCGCCGTACCGCCGTACCGTTCGCGTCCTGGACGGGGATACTGCGCTCGTAGAGCAGGAAATACTTCCTGGCCAGGACCGTGCGCTCGTCGCCGAGGTCCTTCTTCAGGTTCGTGTAGGCGATGTCATAGACCAGGGACAGGGACTGTGTGGCCAGGGGCTGGCCCTGGACGATCAGCGCACGGAGCGTTTCCTCCTGCCGCCCGCGATTCACCAGCGACGAAACAAGCTTGGCCAGGCCGAAGCCTGCCTGGATGCGATCGCGATATTCCGCCTTGTCCGTCGTCGCCAGGGTCGATGTGGACAGGGCGGCGATTTCACCGCTGTTGTCGAATTTAGTGCCATCGGACGCGCTCTTGAGCGCCAGGAAGTAGTCCTTCAGGATGGTGTTGGCCTCGTTCAGCCTCTGGCTCAGCGCATCGTCGTTTTTGCAGTCTGTCGGAGAGATTTCGTTCTGCCGCGCGCAGGACGTCTTGAAGCCGTCGGCTACGGTGCTCCATGTCGCGGTCGCGCCGGTCAGCTTGGTCGATATCCCGCTGACGGCATCGAGGTTGGTGCAGGCTCCCAGCGGAATACAGGCCAGCAGGATTGCAAATTTTTTCATGTCGCCCCGTCATGCAAAAATTAACTATTCAGCCGTGTTTGCACGAATGGGTGAAATACACAATCATCAGGGGATATTTCGAGCGCGCATTTGTAGAAAAAGCCGTGACAATCATCCAGGGTAGTGGCGCGAATGCATCAACCGGGATCGCCGCGGGCCAGGCAAGAGGGCGCCAGACACCCCGCCTCTCCCGGCTTCGCCCCCCAGTCGGGGCGCCACCAGCCGCGTTCGCGAAAGGCCCTGAGACGGAAGTCCCAGTCGACGGCGGGCGCACCGTCCTTCGGTATGAAATCGCGCCAGACGTCGCCCGCGATCCAGCGGTCGAAGGCCTTGACGAACTGGCCGTTGTCCTTTTTCGCCTCGGGCGCTCCCGCATAGGCAGCCACGGCCACCGTCAGTCCCGCCCGGTCGGGTTCCGACAATCCCTGCCACGCCCTGAACGCTTTGACCTTGTCCGAACGGCCACGAAAATGCGGATAGGCCCGCCACGCCGCCTCGAAGGCTTCCGGGTATTGCGCCCTGCCCTTCGGCTTCCAAGACGTATATGTATTTATATGAGGGTTAAGTGGGGGTTCTGCTGTCCGGTTTGGCGCACATTGGGTACCGGTTTCGCGCACATTGTCCTGTGCGTTATCGTCACACATCTGTGCGTTTGGCGCACACAGGCGCACGCAGTCGGACGTCCGGGTGCCGTCGTCGCGGCTGCGGCGTTCGCGTGAAATCAGCCCCGCCTCTTCCAGCCGTCCCATGGCCTTGCACACGGTTTCGCGCCGCACGCCGCACCGTTCCGACAGCGTACCCTGGCTGATCCAGGTTTCGCCGCGGATATCGGCGGCTTCGGCCAGCACCATGAGCACGCATTTGGCGGTAATGTCGGGCGCCCCGGCGCGCGCCGCCCAGTTCAGCATCACGCCGCTCATGCGTCCTCGCGGTTCATCAGGTGATCGAACTCGGCACGATAGGTCAGGAAGGCGCTGGCGGCCCCGGTGCGCCGGCCCTTGTTGATGATGACCTCCATGAGGTGCTCGATCTCGAACAGCCGCATCTCCTGGGCCTGGGTGCACCTTTGCCGTTGCAGGTAATAGGCCTCGCGGAAGGCCAGGAGCACGAAGTCGGCGTCCTGCTCGATGGCGCCGCTGTCCTTCAGGTCCGACATCTGCGGGCGGCGGTCGTCGCGCTTTTCGACCTCACGCGACAGCTGCGACAACAGGACGATGGTGCAGCCGGCCTGCCGCGCCAGCTGCTTCAGCCCCTTGGTAATGTCGCCGATGACGCTGGCCTCGTTGCGGTTGCGCACGTCGCCGCGATGCATCAGTTGCAGGTAGTCGATGACGACCAGGCCCAGCGGCCCCTTGCGCTTCATCGCCCAGACGCGGCGGCGCACGTCGTCGAGCCCGAGGTTCGGGCAATCGACCAGGGCCAGGTTCTTCGGCAGCAGCTTTCGCGCCGTCCTGACCGCGTCGAGCGCTTCGGCTGGCAGCGGGCCCAGGATCATGTCGCGATGGGGAACGCCCCGTCCCATGTCGTGGGTGATGGCCGACAGGGCGCGGCACGTCATTTCCTTAGGCCCCATTTCGAGGCTGAAGAAGGCGGCCTGACGATCGGGGTTATGGATGGCGAAGCCCTGCGCCATGGCGCGCGCCAGCCCGGTCTTGCCCATCGACGGCCGCCCGGCCACGATGATGACGTCGCCCGCGATGAAGCCGCCGATGGCCGTGTCGATGCACGACAGGCCGCATTTCAGCCCGCGCGACTGGCCGGTTCTGGCCGCCTCCTCAAGTTCGTCGAGCACGATGTCGCCCATCTCCCCGATCGGCTGGATATCGCTGTCGGCTCCGCCGGTGCCGCGCAACAGATCCTCGGCGGCGTTCAGCATATAGGCCACGACTTCGTGCGAAGGGCGGGCATTGTCGCCGATCGCCATGCGCGTGGCGGTGTGGGCGATGCGGGCGGCTTCGCGGCGCGCCCAGTCGTCGGCCAGGACCGACGCCATCTCCTCGGCATAGCCCGGCGGGCAACTGGCGTCCCACAGGCTGGCCAGATAGTCGTTGCGCTTCGAGGTCCGGTCGAGGTCGAGGAGGCCTTCGTCGCCCCGCAGCGCCGCGCGGACGCCGCCCAGGGTCACGGGCTGGCCCTTGGCGTTCAGGTCGACGGCGACGGAGAAGATGCGCTGGTGGACGGGCTCGGCGAAGTGGTGCGGCTTCAGCCAGCCGAAGGGCGGAAAGGCATCGCCATCGGCCAGGATCGCGCCCAATACGTCCTGGGCGGCGTCGAGGATAGAAAAGGATTGTCCGGCATTGACGGACGCCTCCTTCGCGCCCGTGTACGGGGCTAGGGGGAATGCGGGGAGTTCCGCATAGCGGGGGACGTGGCCGAAGGAAGCAAGCAAGAAAGAAACCCCACCACCACATCTCACTCGCCCTTGCTTTGCAAGGGCCCACTCGTGCGGTCCCCCTCCCCATCGCTTCGCGACGGGGAGGTACAAGAGGGCGGTTGCGAACCTCTTGTACCTCCCCGTTTTCGCAGAAAATGGGGAGGGGGACCGCCCGGAGCGTTAGCGTAGGGTGGTGGTGGGGTTTCTTACTTTCTTGCCCTGGCCGCGACGCGCTCCAAGGCCACCAGCACCGCGCCGTCCGCCGCATCGTCGGCATTGCGATAAACCTCTCCGGCCGGAATACGATAAACCGCAATCCCGCGTTCGCTGAGCCAGGCATCGCGTGAGGCGTCCTTCTCGATCCGGTCGTCTTCGTAGTGGTGTGAGCCATCGACCTCGATGGCCAGCTTGGCTTTTGCCGAATAGAAGTCGAGGATGAAAGGGCCGACCGCGTGCTGGCGGCGGAAATTCAAGCGGTCTTCGTCATCGGCGCGGTTTCGCAGGCGTTCCCAGAGGAGCCACTCAGGCTCGGACATGGCGCGGCGCATCTTGCGGGCCAGGGCGACCTTGGGTGTGTAGTCTTTGGGCATAGCGTCCGTGGAAAGATCGGCAAGAAAGCAAGAAACCCCACCACCACATCTCACTCGCCCTTGCTTTGCAAGGGCTCACTCGTGCGGTCCCCCTCCCCATCGCTTCGCGACGGGGAGGTGTGGAAGGTGTAGGTTCGAATGTGTATTTATTCTCGCTGAACGGCTGGAAAACTAGGTCACAAGTTTGTCGCGGATCAGCTTCAAGATTCGCTCCACACCAGGGCGTTGATCGGGATCGGGCGGCCGCCCGAAGTGATTCCATTTACGCCAAAGATAGAACATCATCGCTCGCAGTTCCGGCAATGAATTTGCTTCAGAAAAGTCTGCCGCGTCGTTCGACGGTAATAAACGGTAGGGGTATTCCCGATTGTCAAAAGTCGCGGCAAATCGAACGACCTCGGACCAATCGGTGCAACCCAGCGGCACCTCGTCCGCGCGTAAGGCGTCACTGGCAATAGCTGTCCCTACGACAGGGACTTCCGCGAGAAGCCATCTGTAAATTTCAAGGTCCGCCTCCGAGAAACAGCAAAAGGTGATGTCAATGAGCGTGCCCGGCTTGCGGCAAAATTCCCAGGCCGTCCTGACGGCGACACGTGCCGCCTCATTTGCCGGGTAGCCGAAAATGCCTGTGCTGATACAGGGAAAAGCTATTGAGCCCAACCCCCGATCCACCGCGATGGCAAGTGAACGCGCGTAGCAGGACCGCAGAAGCTCCGGCTCACCGTTTTCGCCACCGCGCCAAACAGGTCCGACCGTATGAATAATGTACTTCGCCTGCAGCCGATAACCTTTGGTGATCTTCGCCTCGCCGGTCTTGCAGCCGCCGAGCAGCCGACACTCGTGCACAAGATCCGGACCTGCTGCCCGGTGAATGGCGCCGTCCACCCCGCCACCGCCAAGCAGCGAACTGTTGGCGGCGTTTACGATGGCGTCGACTGGAAGCTTGGTGATGTCGGCGCGCAGGGCTCTGAATGCGACGCCGTTAATGCTCAGCCCATCCGTCACGGAAACAAAAACGCCGTCGTCGCCCGGGCGATGTCCGTCAGCTCTTTCCGCCCGGCCCCGGCTCTCGCGCGCATCAGCAGGTTCGACGTCAAGCCACTGATGATTTGTGTCAGTATCTTCGGGTCCTTGTCGGCGCCCAGGCAACCGAAATAGCGCGCGCCTTCGAAAAACGACTGGAAGCGCCGGTCGAAGCCCTCGATCGTCGCCTGAAGCATTTCCAGGATCGATTCGTGCTGCGGCGCCTCGTTCAGCGCCGTGCACATGAAGGCGCAGCCCAAGGGATGGTCGGCCTCGCCCGTATAGGCGGCGATCATGATGTCGAAATAGCGGTCGATGATGCCGCGCATCGAATCGCCCTCGCCATTGCACGTCAGCACACCGTCCAGCTGCGCGCGCAGATCGCCCTGGTAGCGCTCCATCGCCTTGATATAGATGGCTTCCTTGTCGCCGAACGCCGCCGCCAGCGAAGGCCGCGATACGCCCGTGGCCGCCGCCAGGTCGTCGAGCGAGGTGGCGGCGAAACCCTTCATCCAGAACAGCTCAAGCGCCGTATCCAGCACGGCGTCGGGGCAGAAGGCCCGAGGCCGGCCGCGTTTCCTGCCCGAGCAGGCCGCAACATCGCCCTGCCCGTGACAGACAGCGGCATCGATATCGAACATCAGCTCCGTTGGCTTCGGATCGTCCATGGTACGCGAACCCTTCAGCGACTTCCCTGCTTGCGACCGTTCATGGTGACATAAACTGACACCATGCGGCCGCATATCCGTTAGCGCAAGACTACCCGCCTTTATGGGCCATGACCAGACCGCAAATTGCGGCCTGATAATGCGGACCTGCGCCTCCGGAAATGGTTTAGCAGAATTATTTGCGAAGTCGCATAAAAATATGTTTACAAAGTGGCCTTCCCGCTCTATTTATATGCGTGTTCGCACATAAATAGGTCTTGACCGCGGGGGATCAAGGCCTTCGCTTCCCTGTATTTGCGCGTACATCTCCTTTCTCCCCGAAGGATCGTCTCATGCTACCCACTGAATTCCTCTCGTCCGTTCATACGGCCCAACGCCGCACGCTCCTGGCCGCGGCCGCCGTCACCGTCATCGGCCTCGGCGCGCTGACCGCCATCGCCGTCGCGCCCAAGGCGTCGTCCCAGGCCGCGCCGCAGGCCGTACCCGTCTCCGTCGCCACTGTCCCTGAACAGAATGTCGCCACCTGGACGGCCTTCTCGGGCCATCTCGAAGCCGTCGACCGCGTCGAGATCCGCCCGCGCGTCGCCGGCGCCATCAAGAGCGTGCACTTCCAGGAAGGCGCGCTGGTCAAGGCCGGCGACCTGCTCTTCACCATCGATCCGGCGCCGTTTGTCGCCGAGGTCAACCGCGCCAAGGCCAATGTCGCCTCGGCCGAGGCCCGGCTGACGCTCGCCCAGTCCGAACAGGACCGCGCCCAGCGCCTGTGGACCGACCAGGCGATTTCGCAGTCCGACGTCGAAAGCAAGGTCAACGCCTTCAAGTCGGCCCAGGCCGGCGTCGAAGCGGCCCGCGCCGACCTGCAGATCGCGCAGCTGAACCTTTCCTATACACAGGTGCGCGCGCCCGTTTCGGGCCGCGTCGGCCGCATCGAGGTCACCGCCGGCAACCTGGTGGCGTCTGGCCCGCAGGCGCAGATGCTGACCTCGCTGGTGTCGGTCAGCCCGATCTATGCCAGCTTCGACGCCGACGAGGCCATTGTCGGGCGCACCCTGGAAGACCTCAAGGCGGCGGGCGCCGGCCTGTCGGCCATCCCCGTGACGGTCGAGTCCGGCGCGGGTGAAGCCCCCGTCGACGGCAAGCTTCAGCTGATCGACAACCAGTTCGACAACGGGTCCGGCACGCTCCGCGTCCGCGCGGTGTTCCAGAACGCCGACGGCAAGCTGATCCCCGGCCAGTTCGTCCGCGTCCGCATGGGCTCGGCCACCACCCGTCCGGCCATCCTGGTCAACGAGGCGGCGGTCGGCACCGACCAGGACAAGCGCTTCGTCTATGTCGTCGATCAAGGCCACAAGGTCAGCTATCGCGAAGTGACGCTGGGCGACTCGGCCAACGGGTTACGGGTCGTAAAGTCCGGCCTCAAGCCTGGCGAGCGCGTCATCGTCGACGGCATCCAGCACGTCGGCCCCGGCTCGGTCGTCGCCGAGCAGGCCGTCCCGATGGACAAGAAACAGCCGGTGGTGTGAGGCGGTGTGACGCGCCGCGCTCCCGAGAAGGCACTGCCCGAAAAAGGCGGATAATTTAGTCTTCTTGGCCCTCCCCATAAATGGGGAGGGCCAAGTGAAACAAGTTACGCACGGACCAAGCCCCTCCCCACCGCATGTCCGCGGCCACGGATGCGCCTTGCCCGATTTTTCCGAAAGAGGCCTAAAATGAACCTCTCCAAATTCTTCATCGACCGGCCGATCTTCGCGGGCGTCCTGTCGCTTCTCATCGTCGTCGCGGGCCTTTTGTCGCTGCGCGTCCTGCCCCTGTCCGAATATCCGGAGGTCGTGCCGCCCCAGGTCGTGGTGCGCGCCGTCTATCCGGGCGCCAACCCCGCCGTCATCGCCGAAACCGTGGCCGCGCCGATCGAAGAGTCGGTCAACGGCGTCGAGAACATGCTGTACATGAACTCGACCACCACGACCGACGGCGTCATGACGCTGACCGTCACTTTCAAGCTGGGCACCGATCCCGACCTGGCGCAGCAGATGGTGCAGAACCGCGTGTCGCAGGCCGAGGCGCACCTGCCCGGCGACGTGCGCGCACTGGGGATAACGACTGAAAAGTCCCAGTCGTCCCTGCCCATGGTCATCCACATCGTGTCGCCCAACGGGCGCTATGACGAAACCTACCTGCGCAACTACGCCCTGCTCCACGTCAAGGACCGCTTGCAATCGATCAAGGGCGTGGGCCCGATCCAGATGTTCGGCGGCGGCGACTACGCCATGCGCATCTGGCTCGATCCGCAGAAGGTCGCGGCGCGCAACCTGTCGGCCACCGACGTCGCCAACGCCATCCGTGAGGAAAACGTCCAGGCCGCCGCCGGCATGGTCGGATCCTCGCCCGGCCTGCCCGACATCACGCTCCAGCTGTCGATCAATGCCGACGGCCGTTTGAAGACCGAGGAAGAGTTCCGCGACATCATCGTCAAGACCGGCGCCGACGGCTCGGTCACGCGGCTGGGCGACGTCGCCCGCGTCGAAATGGGCGCGTCCGACTATTCGCTGCGCTCGCTGCTCGACAACCAGAAGGCCGTCGCCATCCCGATCTTCGAGACGGCCGGGGCCAATGCGCTTCAGCTTTCGGCCGATGTGAAATCGACCATGGCCGACCTCAAGAAGGCCATGCCCGAAGGCGTCGACTACCGCATCGCCTACGACACCACCGAATACGTCCAGGAATCGATCGACTCGGTCATCCACACCCTGATCGAAGCCATCATCCTGGTCGTCATCGTCGTCATCCTGTTCCTGCAGACCTGGCGCGCCTCGATCATTCCGCTGCTGGCCGTGCCGGTGTCGGTGGTCGGCACGTTCGCCGTCATGCACGCCTTCGGCTTCACCATCAACGCGCTGACCCTGTTCGGGCTGGTGCTGGCCATCGGCATCGTGGTCGACGACGCCATCGTCGTCGTCGAAAACGTCGAGCGCAATATCGAGCTGGGCAAGACGCCGCGCCAGGCCACCTACCAGGCCATGCGCGAAGTGTCCGGCCCGATCATCGCCATCGCGCTGGTCCTGGTCGCGGTCTTCGTGCCGCTGGCCTTTATCAGCGGCCTGTCGGGCCAGTTCTACCGCCAGTTCTCGCTGACCATCGCGATTTCGACCGTCATCTCGGCGATCAACTCGCTGACCCTGTCGCCGGCGCTCGCCGCCCTGCTCCTCAAGGGCCACGACGCCCCGAAGGACGGCCTGACCCGCGTCATGGACAGCACGCTCGGCGGCTTCTTCAAGGGCTTCAACCGCGTCTTCAAGACGGGGTCTGAGCGCTATTCGAAGTCGATCGGCGGCATCGTGACGCGCAAGGGCACCATGCTCGGCATCTATGCCGTGCTGGGCGGCCTGGCGCTGCTTATGTTCCATATCGTGCCGTCGGGCTTTATCCCGCAGCAGGACAAGGCCTATCTGGTCGGCATGGTGCAGCTTCCCGACGGCGCCACGCTTGACCGCACCGAAGCCGTAGTCAAGAAGGCCGGTGAGATCGCCCTGGCCCAGCCCGGCGTCGCCCACGCCGTGCAGTTCCCCGGCCTGTCGATCAACGGCTTCACCATTTCGTCGTCGTCCGCCGTCGTCTTCCTGCCGCTCAAGCCCTTCCATGACCGCCATGGCGCGGCCCTGTCGGCGGGCGCCATTGCCGGCGCGCTGAACCAGAAGTTCGCGGGCATCAAGGAAGCCAATGTCATCGTCTTCCCGCCCCCGCCCCTGCTGGGCCTGGGCACCACGGGCGGCTTCAAGCTCCAGCTCGAAGACCGCGCCGGCCTCGGCTACGCCGAACTCGACCGCGCCACCAAGGCCGTGATCGCCAAGGCGTACCAGACCAAGGAACTGGCCGGCGTCTTCACCTCGTACCAGATCAACGTGCCGCAGCTTTACGCCAATATCGACCGCACCCGTGCGCGTCAGCTGGGCGTGTCGGTCAGCGACGTCTTCCAGACGATGCAGATCTATCTCGGCTCGCTTTACGTCAACGACTTCAACCGCTTCGGCCGCACCTACAGCGTCCGGGTCCAGGCCGACGCCGCCTTCCGCGCCCACGCCGAAGACATCGGCAACCTGAAGGTCCGTTCGAACACCGGCGAAATGATCCCCCTGTCGGCCGTGCTCAAGGTCGAGCCGTCCTACGGCCCGGTCACGGCCAGCCGCTATAACGGCTTCCTGTCGGCCGATATTTCCGGCGGCCCCGCCCCCGGCTATTCGTCGGGCCAGGCCCAGGCCGCCATGGAAAAGATCACCAAGGAGGTCCTGCCCCAGGGCATCGGCGCCGACTGGACCGAGCTGACCTACCAGCAGATCCTGGCCGGCGACTCGTCGACCCTGATCTATCCGCTGGTCATCCTGCTCGTCTTCCTGGTGCTGGCGGCGCAGTACGAAAGCACGGTCCTGCCGATCGCCATCCTGCTGATCGTGCCCATGGGCCTGTTGTCGGCCATGACCGGTGTCTTCATCAGCCACGGCGACAACAACATCTTCACCCAGATCGGCCTGTTCGTCCTGATCGGCCTGTCGGCGAAGAACGCCATCCTGATCGTCGAGTTCGCCCGCGAACTGGAACTGTCCGGCCTCAGCCCGCGTGAAGCGGCGGTCCGCGCCAGCCGCCTGCGCCTGCGGCCGATCCTGATGACCTCGATCGCCTTCGTCATGGGGGTGCTGCCGCTGGTCCTGTCGTCCGGCGCCGGTTCCGAAATGCGCCGCGCCATGGGCGTGGCTGTGTTCTCGGGCATGATCGGCGCCACGATCCTGGGCCTGTTCCTGACCCCCTTCTTCTACGTCCTGCTGCGCGCCCTGTCGGGCAACCGGCCGCTCAAGTCCCACGCCTCGACCCTCGAAGGCGAAGGCCCTGAGCACGATGCCCCGGCGCACGCCCATATCGAGGAGGCCCACTAATGGTCCGCGCTCTCAGTCTCTCCTTGACCGCCCTGCTGCTGGCCTCGTGCGCCTCGGCCCCGGTCGAAAAGGCGGCCCTGCCCAACACCCCCGCAGCCTTCAAGGGCGCGGCGGTGGAGGGTCCGGCGGCCCCCGTCCAGCAGGCCGGCGCCTGGTGGCTGGTGTTCAACGACCCGGTCCTCAACGACCTGATCGGCCGGTCGATGGGATCCAACACCGATATCGCCACGGCCGAGGCACACCTGACCCAGGCCCGCGCCCTGCTCAAGGCCGCGCGGTCGAGCTTCTGGCCGCAGGCCGGTGTCACCTATACCGCGGCGCGCGGCACCGACGTGCTGGGCACGCCCCTGCCCCAGGGCAAGGCGGCCAATGCCCACAGCCTGGACCTCGATCTCAGCTATGAGGTCGACCTGTTCGGACGGCTGGCCAAGGCGTCGCAAGCCGCCAAACTGGACGCCCGTTCGGCCGAGGACCTGCTGCACGATACGCAACTGCTGGTCCAGTCGCGCGTGGCGCAGTCCTACTTCGCACTGCGGGCTTTGGATGAAGACCGCGCCATCGTCGCCGAAACGCTCGACGCCTATCGCGGCAGCCTGAAGGTGACGAAATCGCGCTTCGCCAATGGCGACGTCGCCGAACTGGACGTGGCACGCCTCGAAACCGAGGTGTCGGCGACCGAGGCCGAGGCCCTGGCGCTGGACCAGCAGCGCGCCGAACTGGCCAATGCCCTGTCGGTGCTGGTGGGGGAACCCGCCACCACCTTCGACGTCAAGGCGCAAACCTGGGCGTCGCAGCCCTGGGCAGGCGCCGTGCCGGTCATCCCGGCGGGCATCCCGTCGAACGTGCTGAAGCGCCGGCCCGACGTGCTGGCGGCCGAAGCATCGATGACGGCGGCCGAACGCCGCGTCGGCGTGGCGCGCGCCGCCTGGTTCCCCTCCCTGACCCTGACGGGCAATGGCGGTTACGCCTCGACCGATCTCGACACCCTGTTCGACAAGGGCTCGCAGACCTGGTCGCTGGCGGGCATCCTTACCCAGGCTGTGTTCGACGGCGGGCGCCGGAACGCCAATATCGACTATGCGAAGGGCGGCATGGAGGCGTCGTTTGCCGGCTACCGCCAGAGCGTCCTTGTCGCCTTCTCGGACGTCGAGGACCAGTTGTCCGACCTCAGCTATCTGCGCCAGCAGGAAGCGGCGGAAGGCCGGGCGGTTGATGCGTCCAACCGCGCGCTTCGCCAGGCGCAGTCGCTCTATCGCAACGGGTCGTCGTCTCAGCTCGAGATGCTCGACGCCCAGCGCCAGCAACTGGCGGTCCGCCGCCAGGCCCTGCGTGTCCGCGCCGCGCAGTACCAGTCGACCGTGGGCCTGATCCGCGCCCTGGGCGGTGGCTGGGGGTAACTCCAAATCAGAACCTCCCGCTTTCTTGTACCTCCCCGTTTTCGAAGAAAATGGGGAGGGGGACCGCACGAGCGAGCCCTTGTGAAACAAGGGCGAGAGAGATGTGGTGGTGGGGTTTCTTACTTACTTTCCAGGCCTCACCGGGGCAAAGAAAGCAAGAAACCCCACCACCACCCTTCGCTAACGCTTCGGGCGGTCCCCTCTCCCCATCGCTACGCGACGGGGAGGTACAATTACGATTTTCTCCCAAGCAACCGCGACCAAAAGCTCCGCCGGGGAACTTTTCCAGCTTCGAAATCGGCGACGAACGCAGGAATGCTGTCGTATCCAATCGCCTTCAAATGATGCCCCAGGTTGGCGTGAATATAATGCTCATCGATCTTGAAGCGGCGGGCGATCGACGCATAGGCCGCGATGAAACGGTCGTCTAAAGCCTTCTTATGCGCTTGAAGCGCGGCATGAACCACCTTTGGAGATTCATCGCTCAAGCCCCTCAAAAGGGCATCGATCGCGTCCGGAGCCTGAACGCTTTTTCCAATCGCATAGAGGGCTGCCCCCCGTATGTCTTCATTCGGATGTGACGCCGCAGGCACAAGGTAGCGACTGCAATCGCGGCCCGACGCTTCCAGGACGTAACTCGCAAATCGGAACAGCTCGACATTGCTAGTGCTTTCGGCAATCGGTCCGACGCGATCAACCCATTCGGCGGCATGGTCCTTGGCGTACCAATGAATGGCCTGGCATGCCGTCAGTTGCTGCCCCTCGTCCCCTTCCAGATGGTCGTGCAGGAAGCGGTGCGCTTGAGGATAGGCGAATTCAGCCAGTATCAAAAAGGCTTTGCGACGAAAATCCGGATCATCGGATGCGGCAATCCGGACCATCTCATCCACGCTTTTCGCGGATATCGACGTCAGCTTGCCAAAACCGTCGAGAGCGGCCGATTTTTCGCTCCTTTTGTCCGTCGAATTGAAAACCGTCAGCAGGTGCTCGTCATCGCCGCCCATGGAGTAGCCGAACCAGTTCGGCCCGTCTTTCGTCGCAATCCCGGATATTATTTCGTCCAGCCATCGCTCATACCAATCGAGGAAGTTTGCTTCGAAACAGAATTGCGGCAGGTATCGGTCGACGTCGACATTTACGACCCTGCCTGCGTTCGGACCTTGCAGGACGAGGGCGTGATAGCTTTGGCACCCCTGATGCCCAATCGGCAGCAGACCTCCGAAAAGGCGTCTGTTGCCTTCGGCATAATCATCGTCGGAGATATCGTCCGCATCGAGGGGCTTCGCCGCTTCGTCCCATTCGGACTGCGGCATATCAGGGTTGACGAAAGGCTGCGCCCGGAGATGGCCATTCTGCTTGTAAACAAAGGCGTCGATTTTCGCTCCGAACGGATAAATTCCGTAGAATGGGCCCGCCGCCGACCGGCCATTACGGTCAGGCGTTCCATTCCCGACCTGCGTCAGAAAAGCCCGGTAATGCGCGGGAAGGTCGATACCGTGCTCGGTTTCAAACGCGCGTATCTGCGCCTCGGACACCTTAGGACCGATAGCATAACGATGACTCTCCGCGCCAAAAACGGCGAACGTCCGATCCGCCGCCGCGGCCGCCTTGAGCTTCCGAACGATCCGAATGCACTGCGCGTCGATGTCTGGCGTCATGTCCACTGCCTTGATAGGGTTTCATTCGTCGCTTGACGTCTAACAACTGCGCTTAGGAAGACAAGGCTCTCTTCTACCTACCAGCGAAAGGCGCCCAGCTCTTAATTCCCGTAAAATTAGAATTCACGCCCCCGAAAACGGCCCCATATTACCAATATTCACGGTTAACGCGCATTAAGCACCAAGTCTTCGCGCACGGTCAAAAGAGTACACCCACCCCGCCCTTTACAAATCAAAGCAGTTGTTAATAATTGTCTGCTTGAATTGAAGGACAACAGGGAGGCGGCAATGCCACGGCCACGACCACACCTGTTCCGGCCAGAGGTATAAAGACCATGCCGGGACAGTCGCCCACGCCCGCTATGTTCGGGAGCGTACTTGTTCTGGATAACGACAGGCCGCACGCACAACACGCGGCGCGACTGCTGCACGAGCAACGCTGGACCTCGTCCCTCACTTTCAATTCCGCCACCGCGATCCGGACGCTGCAAAGCACGCGCTACCGCATGATCTTGGTCGATTCCTATATCGACGGCGCGCATTTCCGCAGCTTTGTCGACAAGCTGCGCACCGCCGCCCCGACGACGCCGATCACCGCCATGATGCTGCGCGGGCAACGCGGCGAGACCGCCCATGACTATCTGAACTTCGGCGCGGATTTCGTTCTGCTCAAGCCGGTGGAATCGCATGGCGTCAAGGCCGTCATCGCCGATGTCAGCGCCTGGCACCGCAAGCGTCAGCGCCAGCATTGCGTGCTGGTGATAGAGCAGGACGTGGAGTTGCGCGCCGAGCTGTGCGCCGTGCTGGCTCAGGTCGGCTACAAGGTGAAGGCCGCCGCCAATATGGAGGACGCCTTTTTCGACCACGACCTGGGCGCGGTCAACGTCATCGTCACCGCCGTGCTGATCCCCGGCATCGGCGGCATCGAAGGCACCCGGCAGGTGCGGAAAGAGTTTCCGCACATCCATGTCGTCGCCATGTCGCGCGCGGTCAACGACAAGATTACCGCCGAACACGTGCTGGCTGCCGCGCGCGAGGCCGGCGCCGAAGAGACCCTGGCCAAGCCCTTTACGATGATCAGCTTCCTGAAGGCCGTCGAGCACGTCCTGCAGTCCGAGCCGCGCCTGGTTGAGGCGGAAGAGGAATAGGTTCGAATTTCGGCGCGCGTGTCATCGACGCTCCCCCCTTCCGTCACTCGCTCCGCTCGCGCCACCTTCCCCTTAAAAGGGGAAGGAAGAGATTTCTTTAATTCCTTCCCTGCGGAGCGGGGAAGGTGGCTGGGTCGGCGTCAAGCCGATCCAGACGGAAGGGGCAAGCCGTCGGCTTCACAAACGCCGAAATAAACCTACTTCACCGTCACCGTCGTGCTCAGCGGCGTATCGGCCGACGAATCCCCGACCAGCAAGCTTACGGGTTCCGCCTCGACCTCGAAGGCCTGCTTGGCCACGTTCCAGTAGGCCAGCTGGCTGGCCTTGAGCGTGATATGCACGGTCTTCGTCTTGCCCGGCTCGACATGGACGCGCTGGAAGCCGGCAAGCGCCCGCTCAGGCCGCTCGACCTTCGACTTCAGATGCCGGACATAGAGCTGGACGACGACGTCGCCTTCGCGCGTCCCGGTATTGGTCACATCGACGTCAGCGACCATCGATCCGCCCTTCGCCAGCCCCCTGGGCGCCTTCAGGTTGGAATAGCGGAAGGTCGTGTAGCTCAGGCCGAAGCCGAACGGATACAAGGGCTTGCCCTTGGCATACATATAGGTGCGGCCGTGGCGGATATCGTAATCCATCATCGGCGGCAATGCGTCCATCGACGCCGGCCAGGTCTCGGTCAGATGGCCGCCCGGCGTGTACGCGCCGAAGATCACCTTGCCCAGCGCCGTACCCTCGTCCTGCGAGGCGTGCGTCATATGCAGGATGGCCGGCACGTGGTCCTGCGTCCAGTTGATCGTGTAGGGAAAGCTCGACACCAGCACGACGATGGTCCTGGGGTTGGCGGCGTAGACCGCCTTGACCAGCTCTTCCTGGGCCAGGCTGAGCGTCTCGCGGTCGCGCCCTTCGCGGCCGTCGCCGGGATCGGCGCACGGCTTGGTGCCGTCATTCGTCCAGTCGTGCGCCATGTTCGGCCCGCAGGTCGGGTCGTTGCCGACGACGACGATGGCCACGTCCGACGCCTTGGCCGCCTGGACCGCCGCGTCCTGCGCGTTGTCGGCGGCGTAGTTGACCGCCACACCCTGCCCGGCCGCCGCCTTGATGCCTTGCAGCGGCGTCACCAGAGCCGCCGGATAGCCGCCGTACCAGTCCCAGTGCACGCTGTCGGCCAGCGGCCCGATGACCGCGACTGACTTCAGCGCGGCCTTGTCGAGCGGCAGGGCGGCATGATCGTTCTTCAGCAGGGTCACCGACTCCAGCGCTACCTTCAGGGACACGGCCCGGTCGTGATCACCCAGCCACGGCTCAAGCCCGCTACCGATCTTGTTGTAGGCGACGCCTTCCGGCGGATCGAGCAGGCCGAGCCTGAGCGTCACGGCGAACTTGCGGCGCAGGCCAGCGTCGATATCGGCTTCCGTCGCCGTTCCGTCCTTCAGGGCCGCGTGCAACTCGTCCTTATAGGTGTCGAGGAACTGGTTGATGCCCGCCTTCAGGCAGGCCACCACCGCCGCTTCCTGCGTCGGATAGCGTTTGTAGAGCTGGACCAGGTTCTTGACCGCGCCGCCGTCGCTGGAGATGACCTCGGCGCCCCACTGGTCGATGACCAGGCTTTGCAGCACGGGATTGACGCCCATCGGCGTGCCGTTCCAGGCATTGTACGACGCCATCACGCCCTTGCCGCCGGCTTCGAAGCCCATGCGGAAGGGCACGGAATAGTATTCGTGGAATTCGCGCTCGTCGAAATCCGAAGACGACGAACCGCGCCCGTTCTCGTTGCTGTTGGCCAGGAAGTGCTTCATCAGCGACGCGGCCTGCCAGTATTTCGGATCGTCGCCCTGAAGGCCGCGGACATAGGCCTGGACCATGGTGCCGTTGAAGAAAGGGTCTTCGCCGTAGACCTCTTCGCTGCGGCCCCAGCGCGGATCGCGCATAAGATCGGCCTGCGGACCCCACTGCATCAGGATCGGACGCTTGTACTTTTCCGACTGGGTGATGTAGCGCGCCTCATAGCCCTGTACGCCGGCCGCCTGGCGGATCAGGTCGGGGTCCCAGGTCTCGCCCATGCCGGGCGGCTGCGGAAACTGCGTCGTCGGGATCGAGGCCCAGCCGCGCTTTTCATTGCCACGCTGGACGACGCCGTGGATGCCTTCGGAACTGCCGAAGCTGGGAATGCCCAGCCGCGCCACCGAGCTGTTGGTGCTGAGCGCGTCGATCTTCTCGTCGATCGTCATCAGCGACAAAATGTTGTCGATGCGTTGCGCCGCCGGAAGCTGAGGATTGCGAAAAGGATAGCTGGTGTCCTGCGCCCTCGCCTGCATGGCGCCGAGGCTCAGCGCCACAACGGCAGCCGAAAGGAGAAATCGATTACATTTCATAGCGTGTCCCACCCGTTTTATTGTGTATCGTCTGTTGTACGCTTTAACCCGCCCTAACCCAGCGCTTTTTTGAAAAGCGGCTCAAGCTCGTCGGCGATGCCGATATGGTCCTCGGCGATCGGGTGGCCGTTGGCCGGGCGCCCGGCATAGTGCTTGATATTGGCGTGGCTGACCAGAGGCGAGCGCAGGCGGCGCACGACCTCGTCGATATAGGCCTGAAGCACGGTGCGCCGGGGGATGGCGTCGTCGGTGGCGATCGGCGTGTCGATCAGGAAGACCACCGCCTTCGGCGCGTCGCGGCGGACCTTTTCGACGAATTCGACGTAGGCGTTGACGAACTCGTTCTGGTCGGGAATGCCCTGGTTGAAGTCGTTCTGGCCCAGCATGATGCCGATCGCGTCGGGGACATAATTCGCCGGATTCCACAGCGGCCCAGCCTCGTCCGGCGCGGCGCGCTCATAGAATTGCGGCGCGTTATTGGTGTCGCGGATGCCCTGCCAGTCGCGGATCAGGCCGCGCCCGCCGTACGACACCAGATGGACCTGGGTGTTCAGACGCTTCGCCAGCAGCTTGGCATAGGTCTTCTGGGCGTTGTTGACCGTCATGTCTTCGCGCGGATCGTCGCGCGCCACGTCGCAGGCCGCCCCGCAGGTGATCGAGTCGCCGATGAACATCAGCTTTTTCGCCGGCAGGTCCGGCGGCGTCACGAACCCGCCGCCCTCGACCGTCGCCCCGGCAATGTCCCACACGCCTTCCCAGCTTTCGTTGCGCCGCGCGATCTCGACCGTGTGCGTGCCGGCCGTCCCTTCGAAGGCGACCAGCTGTTGCGCGCCCTTGGCCAGGTGCACCATCTTCGGCGCGCCGCCGTCGACGCTGATGTCGAGATAGAGGTTGTCGCTCGACGCCGCCGTCTTGAGGGTAAGCTTCGTCCCATCGAAGCGCGTGCGCAGCACCACGCCCGGAAAGCCCGCGCGCACCGTGCCGTCGCCCATGTCGGCGGTCCGGCCTTCATAGCTGAGCAAGGGGCTGCGCGCCTGGACCTCTTTCGGCGCGGGAGACGCCTTGGCCTTGCCCGACGCTCTGGCGAATGCGGGCCCGGCGGCCAAGGCGAACGCGCCCGCGGACAGGGCGAAATGGCGACGGCTGACGGTCATGACGGCGACTCTCCCAAATATTGTTTTTTGTTTTGGTAAATCAGGTCCGCCGCAAAGTCCAATCCCGCCTGCATCCCTTAGAAATTCTTTATTTTTCGCCGTCCCATGCGCGCAAAATCCTTATTCGGCTTGGCGTACAAGATTCTCCAGCTGCGTGCGCAGCCTCCCCAGCCGCCGGAAGGATCCCAGACAATGGCCGACACCACGACCAAAACTGCACAAACGGCGGCCTCCGCCGCCCGCGACACCCTCGACCAGGCGACCAGCGCCGGCAATGAAGGCGTGCGCCAGGCCCAGCGCGCCGCCAACCAGGGCATGGAGTTCGGCACCCAGGCGGTCAACGCCTATGTCGAAGCCGGCAAGACCGCTTCGGCCGCGATGAGCGACGTCAATCGCGCCATCACCGATGCCTACAGCCGGTCGCTGGCCGACTACAACGCCCTGTCGCAGCGCGCGCTCAGCGTGAAGTCGTTGCAGGACGTGGTCGACCTGCAGGCCAGCGCCCTGCAGCAGATGCAGACCAACCTGACCACCATGGCCGACATCTACGGCCAGTTCGTCAACGGTCTGACCAAGACGTTCGAGCCCATGGTCTCGCGCGCCAGCGACGCGGCGTCGCAAGTCACCCAAGCCGCCCGCCAGGCGACCCCGCGCGGCGCCTGACCATGGCCGGCGAAACGAAAGAGCGCCAGACGCCGGACGGCCTGAAAAAGGACGGGTACAATGCGGGCATCGAAATCCCCGTGTCCGTCGAGCCCCTCCCGAAAAGCCGGATGGGCCAGGCCGTCGACGTCCGCACGCTGAAGGGTGAAGGCGTCGTCGACGTCCATGACGACGATGACGAGATACTGGACCAGGACCGGAGCAAGGCCCCCGGCAAACCGTCGCCATAGCGCGATTTTGCCGCCGCCTGAAGAAATCGGCACGCGGAAAATCATTGTCTTTATTCCATGCCGCGACGATCATCGGCATACCGGGACCGGCCTTCCGCGGAAGGGCGCGGGTCATGCCTGTTTGGCATTGCCGCGGCCGTATCGGCCGTCCCCTGGACCGCGCCGGTCTGTTCGCGGCACTGGATGCCGACCTCAAGCGGTGACCCGACGATTGCGAAGCCGGCGGTGGCGGGAGCGCCCTCCTGACACCGCCTGGCGGACGTCTGACCGTCCCGCGGCTTTCGCCCGCATCCCATTTTGAAATTTCAGATAACGGTTGTTCCGCCGCGAGACACCATAACGTCCGGTTGCGCGGTCACCATGCTTTACATCTCCCCCTTGCGCCGCGCCTAAAACTCAATAAAATCAATAGCAACTGAATCTGAGTCGGTTAAATTACAGAAATGCCCCAATAGCGGCATATTCTTCGCACCAAGATTGTGTGGGCCGGGAATTCGTCCCGGTTCTGTACACGCCACCCCTGGCGTCAGCGAGAGTGACTGTAGGTTTATGAGTACAAATACAATCGATTCCAAAACCCCGCACGCGGTAGACGTTCACGTTGGGGGCCGTGTCCGTCTTCGCCGCCGGTTCCTGGGCTTGAGCCAGACCGAACTGGCGACCGCCGTCGGTGTGACCTTCCAGCAGGTCCAGAAGTACGAGCGCGGCTTCAACCGCGTCAGCGCGTCCAAGCTCTACGAAATCGCCCGGGTGCTGAAAGTGCCGCTGTCCTATTTCTTCGAAGGCTTTGACGGAACCGCCGACCGCGCCGAAACCGGTTCGGACGTGGCGCCGGCCGACTTCCTGGGAACGTCCGAAGGCCTGGCGCTCGCCGAAGCCTTCCCGCGCATCCGCAACGAAGAGCGCCGCCGCAAGATCCTCGACCTCATTCATTCCCTGGCTGACGAGTAATCGTCAGCCTTCCTCGCTGGCCGGCGCGCAAGCGTCAGTGCAGACACGGGCGGCTGAAAGCCTGACAGCCGCCCGGCACCGCCGCGATGCCGGGAACGATGGTGAAATACTGGGCAAGCTTCAGCTGCGCCCACAGGTCCGTCTTGCGATGCTTGGCGACAGGTACGCACAGAAGCTCGTCTATGCCGTCGAAGTCATACCGGCTTTCGGCACGCTTTCGCTTGCTCATTACCCCGGTCACCACCAAGCCGATGGCCGCCGGAATGTAGAGAATGACTCCGCCCGCCGCCATGCCCGCCGTATAGGCCATATCGCGAAGTTTGATACGCATGATGCACTCCTTACTGAGTGATCATCCTAGCGCTTTTCGATTCAGGACGCAGTGGCAGTTACCGTGCGCGTAAACTAAGGAACGGTAAAGAGCTGCCCTCAGGCGTTCGGCAGTTCGCCGATCCTGCCCCAGAAATTCACGACCTGGTCCAGGCGTTCGGCATACTGACGGCCGTCGAACGGCTTGACGACATAGCCGCTGGCATAGCTTTCGTAGCATTCGCGGATATCGGTCGGCGATTCCGAGCTGGTGAACATGACGACCGGGATGGCCTTCAGGCTCTCGTCGTGCTTGACCGTGCGCAGGAAGGTCTTGCCGTCCATGCGCGGCATGTTGATGTCGAGCAGGATCAGGTCGGGCCGGCTGGGCGGCAGGCCGCCGGTCGCTTCGCCATGCAGGTAGTCGAGCGCCTGGTTGCCGTTGTTGGCGACCGACAGCGTGCACGGCGTACCGGCGCGGCTGAGCGCCCGCCGCGTCATCTCGACGTCGCCCTCATTGTCCTCGACCAGAAGAATATCAAGTGCCCCCTTCGGCATCATTGCGGCCTCCCCTTGTCGGGCAACGTAAAGGTGAATGTCGTGCCCACGCCGGGCGTCGACGAAAAGACGATGTCGCCGCCGCACAATCTTATGAACTTGCGGCAGGTTGCAAGGCCTATTCCGGTCCCCGGATAGTCTTCTGAGCGATGCAGGCGCTGGAACATGGTGAAGATGCGCTCTGAAAAGGCCGGATCGATGCCGATGCCATTATCTTTTACGTCGAAACGCCACATCGGTTCACCGCGGCTGCCGGCGCGGCGGGCCGAAACGTTGATCTCGGGCGTCCGGCTGCCGTCGTGGAATTTCAGCGCATTGCCGACCAGGTTCTGCAGCACGACGCGCAACAGCGTGGGGCTGGCCTCGATCATCGGCAGGGCGCCCGAGGTCACGATGGCGCCCTTGGCCTCGATGATATCGCGGACCTCGTGCAGCACCTCGTCCAGGACTTTCTGGCTGTCCACGGTTTCAAGGTGCAGTTCCTCGCGCCCCACCCGCGAAAAGGTCAGGATGTCGCGGATCATCTTCTGCATGCGCACCGCGTTTTCGCGGATATAGCGCACATATTGCAGCGTGCCTTCCTCGAGCTTGCCCGCGGCGTCCTCGGCCAGGAAACCGGCATAGGTGTTCATCATCCGCACGGGTTCCTGCATGTCGTGCGAACAGACATAGGCGAAGCGCTCCAGTTCCTCGTTGGACTGGCGCAGCGTGCCGTTGAGCGACAGGATCTGCTCGCGCTGGCGGTAGAGATCGAGATAGACCTTGACCTTGCTCTTCAGGATGTCCGGATTGATCGGCTTGAAGATATAGTCGGCGGCGCCGAGGCCGGCGGCGCGCGACGCGAAATGGTCTTCCTTGCTGATGGCGGTGACGAAGACGATGGGCACGCCCTGCATGGACGGCCGGGTCTGCATCAGCTGCGCCGTCTCGAACCCGTCCATCCCCGGCATCTGCACGTCCAGCAGCACGATGGCGAAGGTGTGCTCAAGCACATGGCCAAGCGCGGCCTCGCCCGACTCGGCCGTGATGATTCGGGCGCCCAGCGGCCTCAGCAGGGCTTCGGTCGCCAGCAGGTTCTCCGGCCGGTCGTCGACCAGGAGGATTTTCGCAGGAGTATTGTGGGCGCCGGGCGCATAATCGGCTTCCGTGCGGACGACGCTCATTTCGCCCTCAACAGTTGTGCGACACTACAGGTCGTCTGGGTATGCTGCGCCGATAAGCCGGGCACGTCCGCTTCCATGCTGTCTTTCCTGACCCCGATGCCCGGAGGCCAGAGCCTAAATCCGTGCAATCACCGGGTGAAATCACAAAAGATTTATTGCAGGCGACCGTTAATATCGCGTGGAAGCCGACGGTGCTGTTTTGCCTTTTATGCAGCGGCCATGGCGCGTGCGATGCCCATTTCCAGGCCGCGCAATTCCGCCAGGCCGCGCAGGCGGCCGATGGCGGAATAGCCGGGATTGGTACGCTTGTGCAGGTCGTCCAGCATCTGGTGACCGTGGTCGGGACGCATGGGAATACGGCGGTCGTGGCGAATCGACGCCCGGCGCAAGGCGGTGATCACCGAGAACATGTCGATCGATCCGTCGAGATGCGGCGATTCGTGGAAGTCGATGGCGTTGCCCGTGGCGTCGTTCTCCCGGCGCGTATTGCGCAGGTGGGTGAAATAGATGCGGCCGCCGAAGCGCTCGATCATCGCCGTCAGGTCGTTGTCCGGGCGGATGCTGAACGACCCGGCGCAGAAGCACAGGCCGTTCGATTCGTTGGGCACGCGTTCGAACAGGTCGGCCAGGTCGGCTTCGGTCGACACGACGCGCGGCAGGCCGAAGATGGGGAAAGGCGGATCATCGGGGTGCACGACCAGCTTTACGCCGGCGGCGTCTGCCGTCGGGCACACGGCCTTGAGGAAATGCACCATGTGGTCCTTGAGTTCGGCATGGCCGATGCCGTCATAGGTCGTCAGCGCGGCGCGGAATTCCGGAACGCCGAAGCTTTCCTCGCTGCCCGGCAGGCCCTTGATGATGGTGCGTTCCAGCTGGACACGCTCCGCCTCGCTCATCGCTTCATAGCGGGCGCGGGCGCGCTCCACCAGCTCGGGCGCATAGTCGGCGGCGGCGTTGGGGCGCTGGATATGGAAGATGTCGAAGGCAGCGACGGCCACGGCCTCGAAACGCAGGGCGCGCGCGCCATCGGGCAAGGCATAGTTCAGGTCGGTGCGCGTCCAGTCGAGCAGCGGCATGAAGTTGTAGGTGACGGTCGTAATGCCGCACGCCGCCAGGTTTTCGATGCTGATGCGATAGTTTTCAAGGCACTGGTCGAGCAGCGGCCCCTGCGTCTTGATGTCTTCATGGATCGGCAGGCTTTCGACGACGCTCCACACCATGCCGTGGGCCTCGATCTCGGCCTTGCGCCTGGCGATCTCCGCGACCGTCCACACTTCACCGTTCGGAATGTGGTGCAGCGCCGTGACCACGCCTTCGCAGCCGGCCTGGCGGATGTCGGCAAGGCTGACCGGATCGGACGGTCCGAACCAGCGCATCGTCTGGACCATGAGGTTGCGGTCGGCGGGGGCGGTCATGGGCATCTCTTTTTTAGAACGGGCAGCGTTTGCAAAAACAATTCCAGTCACCTTAATTGGTCCGACCACTTTCCGTCAATGGCAGACCAGTCTTTTATTGCCCCGCCCAGGCCCGTTGACAGGCTTTCATATAGGTGGTCAGAAAGAGCATCGCATCCTGGGGAGGGGCAATTTCATGTTCTGGATCATCATCTGGCGCGGCTGGGGCTTCCTGGTCGTACCGCTCGTGTTTGCGGCCGTCATCGCCGGCAGCCTGCTGGCGTTCGGTCTGCAGGCCCTGGGCGTCCCGAAATACCTGGTCGTCGTGGCCTGGACGGGCTCCATCTCGATCCTGGCCGGGCTGTTCATCTGGTTTACCGCCAAGGCGCTGAGCCGCGGCCCGAAACGCCGGCTTGTCGACGAAGACACCGGCCAGCGCTACGTCGTGACACGCAGCGCCGGCAGCCTGTTCTTCATCCCCATGCGCTTCTGGGCCTTTATCGTTGGCGTTCCGGGCCTGGTCGTCACCGCGCTGATCCTGTTCGCGCCCCTGCTGCCGCGTTCCGGAGACACGCTTGCGCCCGACGATGCCGCCGCCCCGTCGAGCGCCGAAGCGGCGTCGCAATAATGTACGCGCTGCCTGAAACGGCGTTTCAAGACTCCGCTTGAAGTTAAACCCGGCGGGGGATAGATTCGCGCCATGGATGGACTGACCAACGAATTCCCGCCCGAGCCTGACAGCGCTCCGGAACCCGCCGCCGAGACCGAAAGCCGCTCGGCGACCGGCGCCCTTACGCTCATGCGCGGGCTGGACGTGCTCGACCGCGTCGCGCGCGGCGACAACACGCTGGCGCGCATCTCGCGGTCGCTCGGCCTGAACAAGAGCACGGTGCACCGGCTGGCGACCACCCTGGTCGAAGGCCGCTACCTGAACCTCAGTTCGCGGGATGGTTACAGCCTGGGCACCAAGCTGCTAGAACTCGGCTGGGTCGCCTCGCAGCAGATCACCATCACGCGCGTGGCCCACCCGCACCTGCTCAAGCTGTCGGCCGATACCGGCGACACGGTGAACCTGGGCGTGCTGGATCACAACCAGGTCCATTATATCGACAAGATTCCGGGCACGCGCCGCATCCAGGTGCGCTGCGTCATCGGCGAACGCCAGCCGATTCGCCCGACCGGACTCGGCAAGGTGCTTTTGTTCGACACCGACGAGGACTACTGGCGCGAAGTCTACCAGCGCGAGGCGCGCGAGCAGCCGAACTACCGCTACGATCTGAAGTCGTGGATCGAGGTGATGAAGCGCTACAAGGCCCAGGACTATGCGCTGGACCTCGACGAGAACGAGGACCGCATCCGCTGCGTCGCCGCCCCCATCCGCGACATGGGCGGCCGCGTCATCGCCGCCATCAGCGTGTCCAGCGCCCAGCAATATATGGACGAGGCGCGCATGGACACCCTGCGCGGCTATGTCCGCGACACGGCCCTGACCATCAGCCGCGACCTGGGCTTCACCGGCTGACCGGTCCACGCGACGGATAAAAGCGGGACGACCGTTTCACTATCTTGAACGCCGTATCCTTATGTGTTACGCCGATGGAAAGACAGATGGAGGGTCGTATGCGCCGGTTTTTGTACGCCGTTACCGTGGCGGGCTGTTTGGCCGTGAACCCGGCCCTGGCCGAGGACAAGCCGGCCCCCGTCACCTATACCGAGGTCCCCGGTCCCGCCCTCCCGCTGGCGCTCAGGCTGGCCCAGGGCGCGCTCGACGCCTGTCATGCCAAGGGCCTGTCCGCCTCGGCCGCCGTGGTCGACAGCGACGGCCGCCTCAAGGTCCTGCTGCGCGCCGATGGCGCCCCCAAGCCGCCGGTGGCCGCGCCCCTGAAGGCCGCCGCCGCGGCGCATTTCGACGCGCCAGGCTCGGACATGGAACCGCGCGAAAAGACCGACACGGCCTTTGCCGCCGAGCTTGCCGCACACAAGGACCTCTATAATCCGCACGCCGGTTCGCTGCCCCTGCACAAGGACGGCAAGGTGTTCGGCGGCTTCGCGGTCGCCGACGTGCCGCACGCCGACGCCGACGCCTGCGTGCGCGCCGCGCTCAATGCCGTCGCGCCCGAGCTGAAGTAGGCGCGGATGTTCAAATCCACCCATTACGCCACGCCGCCTTCGGTGCTCGACGGCGCCAATACCGCGACATTGCGCGGGCATTACCTGATCGAGAACCTGTTCGAGCCGGGTGAGCTGAACCTGTCCTACGTCCATCAGGAGCGGATGATCATCGGCGGCGCGGCGCCGGACTCGGGCCGCCTGCGCCTGCCGCAACAGCGCGACGGCGCGGCCCTGCTCGACCGCCGCGAACTGGGCGTGGTCAATATCGGCGACGGCGCGGGCACGGTCAGCGTCGACGGCGCGGACTACAGGCTTGAACGCTTCGACGCCCTCTATGTCGGTCAGGGGGCGCGCGACGTCGCCTTTTCCGGCCAGGGCGCGCGCTTCTACATGGCCAGCACGCCGGCCCACAGCCGCCACGACACGCGCCTTTTGCCGCGCAGCGCCATCGCGCCGCTTCTGCGCGGCGGCGAACGCAACAGCAATGCGCGGTCCATCTACCAGTTCATCACGCCCGACACCTGCCCGTCGGCGCAGCTCTTGATGGGGCTGACCGAAATCGCCCCCGGCAATGTGTGGAACACCCTGCCGCCGCACCGCCACGAACAGCGCTCCGAAGTCTATTTCTACTTCGGCCTCGACGACGCCGAGCGCCTCTTCCACATCATGGGCACGCCGGAAGAGACGCGCCACATCGTGGTGAAGAACGAGGAAGCCGTCATCTGCCCGTCCTGGTCGGTCCATATGGGCGCGGGAACCTCGGCCTATACCTTCGTCTGGGCGATGGGCGGCGACAATCTCGATTACGACGACATGGCGGGCGTTTCGCTCGCCGAGCTTAGATAATAAAAACAACCCGGTGGAGACTCCCATGCTTTTGAAGACGGCGCTCGTGACCGCCGCAAGCCTGCTTGCGTTTGCCCCTGCCCTCGCGTTCGCGGCCCCCGCCACGCCGCCCCCGTCGGTCGCCGTGGCCGACGCCGTGCCGTGGACGCCGGCGGCCGTCATCGCCCTGGCCGAAAAGGCCGGCGACTGGCAGCTGAAGGCCCTGGCGCGCGGCGAGCATCCGCGCTCCGTCAAGGCGATGCCGGACGCACGCGGCTGGGAACAGGGCGCGCTGTTCGTCGGCCTGGCGGCGCTGGCCGACCACAGCCAGAACCCGGAATTCGCCGCCGCCATCCGCCAGCGCGGCCAGGACAATGGCTGGCAACCGGGCGCGCGCCCCTTCCACGCCGACGACTTCACCATCGGCACGGCCTATCTGTGGGCCGCGCAGCATGGCGGCGGTGACGCCGATATCGCGCCGTTACGCGCGCGCCTCGACTGGATCCTGGCCAACCACAAAGACGTCGACCTGCATTTCGTGCAAGGTCCCGACGGCAGCGTGCCGTCGCAGGACCGCTGGTCGTGGGCCGACGCCCTGTTCATGGCGCCGCCGGTCTGGCTTGAAATGTCGAAGGTCACCGGCGATCCGAAATATGCCGACTTCGCCAAGCGCGAATTCCAGGCAACGACCGACCTGCTCTACGACAGGCAAGAGCACCTCTATTTCCGCGACAGCCGCTTCTTCGACCGCCGCGACAGCAACGGCAAAAAGGTGTTCTGGTCGCGCGGCGACGGCTGGGTGTTCGCCGGCCTGGCGCGCATGATGGCGCTGTTGCCCGACAACGATCCAGAACGCGCCCGCATGGCCGTCATCTTCAAGGACATGGCCGTCGAGCTGAAATCGATCCAGAAGCCGGACGGCTACTGGGCGCCGTCCCTGCTCGGCGATCCGGAAACGGCCCTGCCGGAATCGAGCGGCACCGGCTTCTATACCTACGGCTTTGCCTGGGGCATCAAGGCCGGGTTGCTCGACCGTGCCACCTATGAGCCGGTTGTGCGCAAGGGCTGGGCGGCCCTGGCGCGCGCCGTCCATCCTGACGGCAAGGTCGGCTATGTCCAGCCGGTCGGCGACCGCCCCGACGCGGTCGAATACGACGACACCCAGCACTATGGCGTTGGCGCCGTCCTGCTGGCGGCGACCGCCGTGGCCGACCTGAACCTGTCGCCCGTCGCGCCGCTGAAGGCCGGCGTCACGATCGAAAACCCGTCCTCGCACGACCAGCCGGATGCCTATGTCGCCGTCCCCGCCGGGCGCATCGGCGCCACCGCCGGCAACTGGTCGGTGATCAGCGGCGGGCGTATCTATGCCGCGCAGTACAACCCTGCCGCCGGTGGCCAGCCAGCCACCGTGTCGTTCGTCCTGCCGATGCAGGCGCACGCCCGCGCCACCGTGCAGTTCGTGCCGCAGAGCGCACCCCTGCCCTTGCAGACCCAGGCCATCCTCAACGTCCAAGACGGCGGCAAGATGGACAACAATGTGCTGAAGGGCGGCGTCTTCCATCTGCAAAAGGATTACAAGGTCCCGGCCGGCCACTTCATCCATGACGGCCTGATCGCCTTCGAGGGCCTGGGCTGGGAAAGCGACAAGGCAGCCTACCGCCTCTATCTCGACGAACGCTCGGTCACCGACATCTACGGCAAGAAGCTGCCGCGCCCGATCCTGCAATCGATCGGCCAGGGCGTCGCCAACTATCACGAAATGGCCGACTGGGGGCAGGACATCTTCCAGGTCGACCAATCGCTGGGCATGGGCGGCATAGGCGAGGTGCGTAATGGCAAGGCATCGCAGGTCGGCCCGAACCAGGTCGTCGGCCACGTCGCCAGCGAAGGTCCGGTCAGTGCCCTGGCCACCGTCGAAAACCTCGGCTTCGACGGCGGCAGGGCGAACCTCGTCACGCACTACCGCATCCATTCGGGTTCGGCGGTGACCTTCGTCGACGCGAAAGGCACAGGCATGACGGGTGCGGTCGCCGCCGGCATCGTCCACCACAAGGACATGACGATTCTGAAGTCGGACAAGGCTTCCGGGGATTGGGGCTATATCGCCACCTGGGGCCAGCAGAGCCTGGCGGGAGATAACCTCGGCATCGTCCTCTTCTTCCCGGAAAAGGCCGTGGCGACGCGCTACAACGACGACGGCCAGACCCTGTTCGTCACGTTTAAAGACGCGTCGAAGGTGCGTTACGCCTTCAGCGAGACCTGGGTGCAGGACGCATCCGGCGTGCGCGATCTCGACGGCTTCAAAACCTATATCGCCACAACGCTCGACGGGCTGAATCATCCAGTGCAGGTGATTCCGGCTGGGAAGAAAAAGTAGCGCCGGGACCGCAATTATCCTATCCTGGCCGCACGGATGCGGTCAGGGGGACGTTGTGTTCGACATCTATTTCGTTGCCGGAACCGATACGCGCTGGAATTACCCGAAGGCGGTGACGACGGCCGGGCTGCCCCACCAATTCGGCGTTATCCAGCACGGCGACAACGACCTCAACCCGCAAACCACGGCCGATCCGGCGATGGTTCGGGCGATCGCCGCCTTTCTATCGGCTTACGATGCCGACGCGGAGGTCATGGCCGGGGACGAGTGGGAAGACTTGGGGCAAAAGGAACGGCCGCTCTCCGACTACATGTCCGAATGGGAAATCAAGGCCGAAGCCGACCGCGATCCACCGGCGGTCGCCGTGCGCAAGGCGGGCAAGGCGCTGGCCTACATGCTCGTCGAGCCCTGGTACGGCGTCGGCGGCCCCTGGCCGTACGCAGACTCATGCACCTACGCCTTCTTCACCGATCGCGACATCGGGCCGGAGCTCGAGGCTTATCTGCGCGGCCATCCGGACGCGGGCCGGTGGAACTTGGGCCCGGTCACCATGCCCGCCAAGGCCGCTGAACATTATCCGATCCCAGTCAGGCGCGAAGACGCCGTCGTTCCGCGCCGGCAATTGCATATGGTGGGGTACGTTGCAGCGGCTTTGATCCTCATGCTTCTGGCGCTTGTCGTTTGGAATCCGACCCACTGGCGGACACAAAATCCTGTCAACTTCTGGGAATGCATCGCCTGCGTCTCCGGCGTTTTTGCATTCTATTTCATTCTGGAAATCCCGGGCCTGGATGTCGTCGTGTCGTCGGAAGGCATCCGTAAGGGCGTCGGGAAACGATCGACGTTCATTGCCTGGAAGGACGCCCGGCTGGACTTCAGGGGCAATACGGTCGTGGTCAGGTCCAGAAAAGGCGCCATTGTCGTCCGCAGCTCTCTCTACAAACCCCGCGAATTTTACCGCTTCTTTCGCGTCATCGCGCGTAACATCGTCGACGACGGGCTTCGGCGGGCGGCGAAGGCCGTCAATCTTGCGACCCCGGCCTACAAGTTGTCCGCGGAAGACATGAAGGCGCTTCTCAAATACCGCGGCGAAGGCCGCGGGTCACTCCTGCCCCCTATCGGTTCCTATACGACCTCTGCCCTTGTGGTGCCCCCTGTCCTAGCATTCGTCATCCGGTTTTCGGCTCAGTGGCGCAGTGTGCCGCAGGCTCTGCATCCGGCGCCCATATATCTGGCGGCCACGCTGGCCTGTATGCTCGCCGTTGCTGCTCCCTGTTTTCTAATCGAAGAGATTTTACGCCGGCGCGCCCGGTGGAAGGCCCTCACGTCGTCGTGGCATTACCTTCAGGATTTTTCGCTGTCGGTCAGCGAAGCCGGCGTCGCCACGCGCACGATCGGGTTTGAACACTTCAGGTACTGGGATGAACTGCAATATGTGGCCCAGTCGCCCCTGCTCATTCTCTTTTTTACCCGCGAGGGCGTAATCCATATCGTTCCCAAGCGGATATTTCCTTCGCCGGAAGATGCAAAGGTCTTTTTCGACACAGCCCTCGCCTTGAAGCGCGCCTTTGTCGCCTGAAACTCAAACCGGAACGTCTGAATGCTCTATTGCCCCGACTGCCTGCAAGGCCGGCTTTTGATCGTGAAGGCGGCAACAGGCAGGTTGTTCCTGCTATGCGAAGAATGCGAAAGCGCCTGGGATGATCCGGTCGCGATACTAAACGGGCGCGGCAATTTCGATTTTGAACAGGGACGGCGTGACTTCGCGTGGGAAGATATAGCCGAAGCTTCCGATGAGGACGTCCGCAACGCTGGCTGGGAATCCTTGCCTCGCGAATAATCCCCTCCCCTTGCACTTCCGCCCCTAACCCGATAGAGGCAGGCGAAACACGCCGGAGATTTCAGCCTTGACCACTGTCAGCGACGCCCTCGAACTGATCTATGCCTCGCTTGCCAACGACAATGCCGAGATCGACACGCATATCAAGACGCTGAAGGCCGCCCTCGCCGCCGAAGGCAAGAAGGAGGCGGTGGTCGAGCCCACCCGCCTGGCGCAGAACAACCGCGCCGGCCGCAAGACCATGCAGGCCTATTTCCGCAAGAAGGGCGTCACCGTCACCTTCGCCGAATAAGGCCGTTCGCGCGTACGCCAAAACGACCCTGATCACGTCTGTGTCAGCTTTGAACGCAAAGCCTGCGCGGCGGCATCAATCGTAACCGCCGGTTAACGCATCCGGTAAAAAACAGGGGACAGAGCCTCATCGCCTGACCGGCGCCGCGCAATCGCGCGGCAGCCGCCCGTCGCGGTTGATTTTTCCCCTGGCAATCATTAGCGTTAACTGCGATTCCGTCAGGATCAAAAAGCAATCGTCTGACATAAGCCCGCCATATAACCGGGATAGGCGATCCTGGCATTTCTTCGAGGGAGAGGTCCCATGGGCCGAAAAAGGAACGTGACACTGAAAAATTCAGCCAAATCAATGGCATTGGCCGCCGTATCGGCGCTCTTCGCCACCGCCGCCCACGCCCAGTCCGGCCCGGCCGGCTCGTCCCCGATCACCGGCGCCGTCGACTGGATCCAGGGCACGCTGATGGGCAAGGTGGCCACCACCGTCGCCGTCATCGCCGTCGCCATGGTCGGCTTCATGATGCTGACCGGCCGCATGAACTGGCGTTACGGCGCCACGGTCATCATCGGCGTCTTCATTCTGTTCGGCGCCGCGACGATCGTCGGCGGAATTCAGGCCGTCGCGCATTAGTAACAATACGTGCCGCGACGACCGGGCAAAAAGGCGTACACTTTTCTGCCCGCCACGACTCTATAGTTTCAGGGTGAAACACGATCCGTCGCCGTTTCGCCTTGAAACTCCGCTTTACAGGGGACGGCCGCGAAACCACTCGCGCCCTTCCGCACAGGACCCATGGCCGACCTTATCAAATCCCCGGTGTTCAAGGCGCTGACCCAGCCGCAGATGTTCGCCGGCGTGACCTATAGCTACTTCATCATCAACGCCGTGGTCACGACCGAGGTCTTTCTGATCTTCCGGTCCTTCTGGGCGTTCGCCGTAGCGGCCCTGGTCCACGTGGTCGGCTACCTGGCGTGCCTGCGCGAACCGCGCGTCTTCGACCTGTGGCTGACCCAGGTGTCGCGCTGCCAGCGCATCAAGAACTGGCGCCTGTGGCGCTGCAATTCGTATCATCCGTAGGGGCCGCGTATCATGGCCGACAACAGCAAGGGCAATGGCGGGTTCGCAAGCTGGTTCAAGACCGAAGCGCGCGTAGGCGACCGCCTGCCCTACGACCATTTTCTCGACGACCGCACCATCGTGCTGCGCGACGGCAGCCTGATGCAGTCGATCTATCTCGAGGGCTTCGCCTTCGAGACCGCCGACACCGAAGAGGTCAACCACCGCCAGATCGTCCGGGCAGCCGCATTGCGCGCCATCGGGTCGTCGCGCTTCGTCCTTTATCACCACATCATCCGCCGCAGGGTCAGCGTCGGGCTGGAATCGTCGTTCGAAGATCCCGTCTGTTCCTTAATTCAGGAAAAATGGCAACAACGCCTGTCGTCGCGCCAGCTCTTCGTCAACGACCTCTTCATCACCGTCGTCCGCCGCAACCCCAAGGGCAAGGTGGGTTTCGCCGAGAAGATCGCCGACATTTTCGGCAAGGGGCTGGGCGACAATGCCGCGGCCGCCACCGAAGCCCGCGACCACAAGGAATTGCAAGCCGCGACCGAAGCCCTGACGGCGGCGCTCCAGGCCTACGGCCCGCGCGTGCTCGGCGGCTACGACACGCAGAACGGCCGCTGTTCCGAAATTCTGGAACTGTTGTCGGCCCTGTATAACGGCGAGATGCGCCCCGTCCTGCGCACCCACGACGATATCGGCAACTACCTGCCCTATCGCCGCGCCAGCTTCGGCCTCGAGGCCATGGAGCAGTCCAACGTCAACGACGGCAAGGACTACGGCGCCATCCTCAGCCTCAAGGACTATCCGCCCAACGCCACGCCGGGCATGTGCGACGCCCTGCTGCGCCTGCCGTTCGAAATGACGCTGACCGAAAGCTTCGGCTTCGTCGACCGCCAGATCGGGCTTGAGCGCATCAACCTGGCGCTCCGCCGCATGCGCGCCGCCGACGAAGAGGCGCTGTCCTTACGCGCCGGCCTGATGGCCGCCAAGGACGACCTGGCCACCGGCGCCATGGGTCTGGGCGAACACCATATGAGCCTTCTGGTCCGCACCAAGTCGCTGGACAGCCTCGATCCGGCCGCCGCCCAGTGCCTGGCGGCCCTGGCCGACCTCGGCGCCGTGGCGGTGCGCGAGGACGTCAACCTGGAACCGGCCTTCTGGGCGCAGTTCCCGGGCAATGAAGGCTATATCGCCCGCAAGGCGCTGATCTCGACCTCCGCGTACGCCAGCTTTGCCTCACTGCACGGTTTCCCGATCGGCCAGCCCGAAGGCAACCACTGGGGCCAGGCGGTGACGGTCTTCGAGACCAGCTCGGCCACGCCCTACTATTTCAACTTCCACAAGGCCGACCTCGGCAACTTCACCGTCATCGGGCCGTCGGGTTCGGGCAAGACGGTGGTGCTGAACTTCCTGGCCGCGCAGGCGCAGAAGTTCAAGCCGCGCACAATCCTGTTCGACAAGGACCGCGGCGCCGAAATCTTCATCCGCGCCATCGGCGGCCATTACGACACCCTGCGCCCGGGCGAGCCCACGGGCTTCAACCCGCTGCAACTGGCCGACACCGCGTCGAACCGCGCCTTCCTGCGCACCCTGATCGCGCAGTTGCTGACGCGTCCCGACCTGCCGCTCAATTCCGAGGAAGAAGCCATCGTCTCGGAGGCGGTTGACGCCAATTTCGAGCAGGAACCGCAGTATCGCCGCCTGCGCTACTTCCGCGAACTTTTGGGCGGCGTCCGCCGTCCTACGCACGGCGACCTGGCCGCGCGCCTGACGCCCTGGGTGGGCACGGGTGAGCACGCCTGGCTGTTCGACAACGAGTTCGACGCGCTCGACATGAATGCGCGCACGCTCGGCTTCGACATGACGCAGCTGCTGAACGACCCGATTCTGCGTACGCCGTGCATGATGTACCTGTTCCAGCGCGTCGAGGAGCGGCTGGACGGCACGCCCACCATCATCATCATCGACGAGGGCTGGAAGGCGCTCGACGACGAAATCTTCGCCGCCGCCATCCGCAACTGGATGAAGACGCTGCGCAAGCGCAACGCCATCCTCGGCTTCGGCACGCAGTCGGCGCGCGACGCGCTCGATTCCCGCATCTCGACCGCCATCATCGAGCAGTCGGCGACGCAGATCTTCATGCCCAATCCCCGCGCCCAGGCCGAGGACTATTGCGACGGCTTCGGCCTGACCCTGCACGAACTCGACCTGATCCGCGCCTTGCCGGCCTCGTCGCGTGCCTTCCTGGTCAAGCACGGCAACCACTCCGTCGTCGCGCGCCTCGACCTGGCGGCCATGCCGGAAATCCTGACCGTGCTGTCGGGCCGCGAATCGACGGTGCGCCAGCTCGACGACCTGCGCGCGCGCCTCGGCGACGAGCCGGAAAACTGGTGGCAGCCCCTGCTGGGCGAACCGTGGCCGGAAGCGGCGACGCGCCGCAAGCGCAAGGGGACGTAGATGCAGTACTGCCCCCAGATCACCCTTGTCGGCGAAACCAGCGTCTCGGGCTCGCTCCAGGCCATGGACTGCCACATCACGCAGGCGGTGCAGACGGGCTATGACCGCCTGTTCGGGCCCGGGGGCGCCTTCGGCCATGCCCTCCAGGCGGCGCTGATCATCTATGTCGCGCTGATCGCCTACGGCTTCATGACCGGCCGCACGCAGCTGACCATCACCATGATGTCGCCGCGCATCGTCACCATGGCGCTGGTCCTGACCTTCGTCACCGCGTGGCCGGCCTATCACGCCATCTTCTACGGCCTGCTGATGAACGGCCCGGACGAAGTCGCCGCGGCGTTGCTGGGCGAACGCGGCAGCGCCGTCATGCACTTCGCGCAGGGGCTGGACGGCCTGTTCGTCAAGTTCGCCGACATCGCCATGCAGCTCGACGGCAATACGGCCGGCCAGGCCGCGACCGCCAAGGCCGACGCCGCCTCCAGCATGCTGGGGCCCAAGCCCATGCCGGTGACCCTGTTCTGGCTGTCGGGCCTGTTCATGCTGGTCTCGACGCTCGGCGCGCTCATCCTGACGCGCATGGTGCTGTACCTGCTGCTGATCATCGGACCTCTGTTCATCGTGCTAGGTCTCTTTCCGCAGACGCGCGGCCTGTTCAACGGCTGGATCCGCACCAGCCTGATCTTCTCGCTGGCCCCCATGCTGATCGTGCTGGGCGGCACGGCGGCCTTGATGCTGTTCATTCCGCTGATCGAGTCGATCGGCAACGATCCCCAGGCCGCCGTCAAGGCGGTCCAGCCCATGGTCATCCTGTTCATGGGCTCGCTGATCTACTGCGCCTTCCTGTTCACCTTGATGTGGGTCGCCGCCTCCCTGGTGCGCGACTGGCAGGCGGCGCTTCGCGACAAGCCGGGAAGCGGCCGCGGCAGCAGCGCCCCGGCGCCGGCGCCCCCTGTCTACCAGACGCCCGCGCCGGCCCTGGCCGCCCTGTCGGGGTCTGCCCGCAGCTCTGACGCGTTCCAGCGCACCGAGCCGCTGGTCACCGCCGTTTCGCGCGATGCGGGCCAAGGCGCCGCGACGCCCGCCGCCCGCGCCGAAACGCTGGGCCTTTACGATCCGGAATCGCGCGGCGGCCAGGGCTCGGCCGACCGCTTCAGCCGCGTGCAGGGCCTGGGCCAGCGCTTCCGCTCCCGCCCCACCTCTCCGCTTCCGTCCCAACCGGCTGCTAAACCGGCGGAACCCACGACATGATGAAACGCGTCCTTCCCCTTCTTTTGCTGTTGCCAGGTGTTGCGCTCGCGCAAGCCCAGGATCCGGGCCAGACCCGGACCGTGCCGACACAACAGCCCGGCCAGAACCTCCAGGCCCGCCCGGTACGCGAGTCGACAAAGCCGCCGCAGGCGACCCCGTATTCCGAACGCACGCCGATCAATATGCCGATCGAAGACCTCGATTCGCGCCTGCGCATCGTCGACTTCAACGCCGGCGAAATCTATCGCCTGGCCGGCTGTATGGGCTTCCAGACGACCGTCACGCTTGCCTCGAACGAGCATGTCGACACGGTGTCGATCGGCGACAGCTCGGCCTGGCAGGTCACCGCCAACAAGCGCGGCGACCTGATGTTCCTCAAGCCGACCTCGGCCAAGGCCTTTACCAATCTGACGGTCATCACCGACAAGCGCACCTACAATTTCGAGCTGCGCAACGCCCCGGAAGCCGACTGCAACAAGGGCCGCGTCGCCTACGAACTGCGCTTCCACTATCCGCCGGAAACGCCGGTCGGGACGCCCGTCACGGCGGGTCCCAAGGCGCCGGTCGATCCCAACGCCTTCCTGCCGCCGGTGGAAAAGCGCAACAGCGCCTATTCCTATACCGGCGCCACCGATCTGGTGCCCCTGCGCGTGTTCAACGACACCCAGTCGACCTATTTCCGCTGGGCGGCCGACGTGCCGACCCCGGCCGTCTACGCGCTCAACGCCGACAACAGCGAAAGCATCGTCAACTATTCGGCGCGCGGCGACTACCTGGTCGTCGAACAGGTCGCCCGCGCCTATGTCCTGCGCCGTGGCAATCTGCGTGCGATCCTTTACAATGACGCCTACAAGGTCGAGGGCCTCGACGCGCAGTCGCCCAAGCCGCGCAAGGGAGCGAAGTAATGGCAGCCCCCCGCAACACCCTGCCGTCCGGCAACGATCCGCGCCTCAAGATGACGCCGGACGATCTCGAGGCCGCCTCGGAACGCGCCCTGCCCAAGGTGGCGCGCGGCGGTTCGGGCATGGATACGACCATGATCGTCGGCACGATCTGTATTCTCGGCCTCGGCGCCCTGGTCTTCGTCGTGCTCGACAAGCAGCCGCCGCGTCAGTTGCCGCCCCCGCCGCCCGTCCAGGCCGCGCCGCCCGTGCAACAACAGCCCTCGACCCTGCCGCCGATCAATCCGTCGCTCAACACGCCGATCGAGCAGCCCCAGACGCCGCTGGTCCAGCCCATGCCGGCCCAGCCGCAGGCCCAGGCGCCCCAGCAGGATCCGAACGCCATGCGCGCTCCGGCCCTGGTCATCGACAACAGCTCGGCGCCCTCGCCCCAGCAGCCGGCGGCCCAGGCCGCCGCGGGCGGCGGCGCCGCCACGCTCAGCGCCAACGACCAGTTCGCCGCCCGCGTCAGCGGCGACGTGACGCAAAAGGCCCAGAAGATCGGCGACCCCTCCAAGGTCGTGCCCCAGGGCTCGGTCATTCCCGCCGTGCTGGAGACCGCCATCAATTCCGACCTGCCGGGCTATACCCGCGCGGTCGTCTCGCGCGACATCCGCAGCTTCGACGGCACGACCGTGCTCATTCCGCGCGGCTCGCGCCTGGTCGGCCAGTACAAGAGCGGCCTGGCCAGCGGCGAGACCCGCGCCTTCATCATCTGGACCCGCCTCCTGCGCCCCGACGGCCTGTCGGTGCAGCTGGCGTCGCCGGGCATCGACGATATCGGCCAGGCCGGCATGTCGGGCAGCGTCGACACCCACTTCGCCAAGCGGTTCGGCGCGGCCATGCTGCTGTCGGTCGTCAACGGCCTGGCGGGCAGCCTGAAGAGCAGCAGCTCAAGCACCATCGTCATCGGCACCTCGGCCGACGCCCAGAACGTGGCGACCGAGGCACTGTCGAACGACGTCAAGATTCCGCCGACCATCAAGGTCGGGGCCGGCGCGCCCATCCAGGTCTTCGCCGCCCGCGACCTCGACTTCGCCCTGGGGCAATAGAGGTGTCGTCCGAAGCCGCCGACCTGATCAATCCTCCGCCCGGCGGCGTCGTGGCGCTCGACGGCGTCTACCTGCGCACCTATCTCAAGCCCTTCCTGCCGTGGCTGGAAAAGGACGAGGTCACCGAAATCCTGGTCAACCGTCCGGGCGAGGTCTGGGTCGAGGTGTCGGGCGAGCCCGCCATGCGCCGGCTGGAAATGCCCGAGGTCGACGACACCCTGCTGTCGCGCCTGGCCGCCCAGATCGCCCGTATGGCCCACCAGGGCATCAACCGCGAAAATCCCCTGCTGGCGGCGTCCCTGCCGTCGGGCGAGCGCGTGCAACTGGTCGGGCCGCCGGCGGCGAAGCACTGGGCCATGGCCATCCGCCGCCACCGCATGGTCGACCTGGCGCTCGACGACTACGACCGCGGCCCGATCAAGACCGTGTCCGGCGGCGACGGCAGCGACGCCCTGGCGCGCGCCCGGGCCGAGCCGATCAAGTTCCTGCGCGAGGCCGTGAAGGCGAGAAAGACCATCCTCATTTCGGGCGGCACCTCGTCGGGCAAGACGACCTTTCTCAACGCCATGCTCAAGACGATCCCGGCCAATGAGCGCATCATCCTGGTCGAGGACACGCCGGAAATCGCCGACGACCACGCCAATTCCCTGCGCCTGGTCGCGGTGAAGGGCGAGCTGGGCGAAGCGCGCGTCACCATCAACGACCTGCTTCAGGCATCCTTGCGCCTGCGTCCCGACCGCATCATCGTCGGCGAAATCCGCGGCGAGGAAGCGACCACCTTCCTGCGCGCCATCAATACCGGCCACCCGGGGTCCTTCACCACGGTCCACGCCAATACGCCCAAGGGCGCGCTGGAACAGATCGCGCTGATGGTCATGCAGTCGGGCACGCAGCTGACGCGGCTGGAGACGCTGGAATACGCCAAGTCGCTGATCGACGTGGTGGTTCAGCTGTCGCGCTTCGGCGGCGAACGGATCATCTCGGACATCGACCTGCCGCGATAGAGGCCCCAATGGACGCCGTTGCCTCCCGCCCGCAAAGGGTCCTAGACAATCTGAGGCGCGTCGTGCAGGCCGTGCGTCAGTCCTCGGCCCAGATCGGCGGACCGGACGGCGTGACCTCGGCCCAGCTTCTGATCCTGAAACTGATCGACGCCCACGCCGGCATTTCCGTCGGCGACCTGGCGGCCCGCACCCTGACGCATCAAAGCTCGGTGTCGGAAGTGGTCGGGCGACTAGAAACGCGCGGCCTTATCGTCCGGGTCCGCGCGGCGGACGACGGCCGCCGCCGTGAAATCCAGCTGACGGGCGCGGGCCGGCAGGCCCTCAGCCAGCCCGTCGAAACCATCCAGGAAACCTTGATCAAGGCCATGGCGGCGCTACCGCCGGAGACCCTGGCCGCGCTCGACACCGGCCTTGCGGCGCTGATCGCCGAGGCCGGCATCGCCATCGATCCCGTGCCCATGTTCCTGGAAGACGGGCTGAACCCATAAAGCCTATGCGGCGTCGGTCTTCGCCTCGATGCGGTTGTCGCGCTCCTGCTTGACGAAGGTCTGCGACAGGCTGTGATACAGCGGCCGGGCGCAGACCAGGCGCGACATGCTGTAGGCCAGGACGCTGGTGGCGATCAGCGGAATGACCATGTCGTGGCTGTTGGTCATCTCCATCACGATGACGAAGGCGGTCAGCGGCGACTGCACCACGCCCGAGAAGTAGCCGACCATACCGAGCAGCGCCATGGTCGCCAGGGGCGCCACCGGCAGCAGCCAGTGCAGCTCCGCGCCGATCCCCGCGCCGGTCGCCAGGGACGGCGCGAAGATGCCGCCGGGCACGCCGCTGACGGTCGAGAGCAAGGTGCCGACCAGCTTGAGCACGCCGAATTCATGAAACGGAGACTCGACACCCTGGAGCAGCAGGCGGGCGCGGCCATAGCCCGTGCCGAAGATGTCGCGGCCCGCGACGACGCCGAGCACGGCCAGCAACAGGCCGCAGATGGCGGCGAACACCACGGGGTGGCGGCCGATCCAGCCGCCGAACGCCTTGCCCATGTGCTTGAGGCCGTAGATCAGGCCCCGGCTGTAGGCCCCGCCCAACAGCCCTCCGCCGATGCCACAGACGATGACGGCGTAGAGGTCCGGGATGGGCATCAGCACCGCCGTCGAATGGCCGAAATAGGTATAGTCGCCAAGCAGGCCCAGCGACGCCACCCCGGCCAGCATCACGGCCAGGATCACGGTGCCGGAGGTGCGCTGCTCGAACGAACGGCCCAGTTCCTCGATGGCGAAGACGATACCGGCCAGGGGCGTATTGAACGCTGCCGCGACGCCCGCCGCACCGCCCGCCAGCAGGAGAGCGGATTCGTTGCCGGCTACGCCGCCGATCCGCCCGGTCAGCCGCATGATGATGGCGCCGATCTGCACCGTCGGGCCTTCGCGGCCGATCGAGGCGCCGGTCAGCAGGCCGAACAGCAGCAATCCCGCCTTCCCGATCAGGATACGCAGCGATACCAGCCGGTCGAGCGCACGCGGATGGTGGCGCACGATCTCGGCGGCAGCGATGACCTGAGGGATGCCGCTGCCCTGCGAGCCGGGAAACCAGCGCCGGGCGGCATAGGCCGAAAGGGCGAAGCCTGCCGGTGTTACGATCAGCGGCATCCACCAGGCCAGCTTCAGGCCTTCATCGAACAGCAGCTGGGCGCCGTCCGCCAGCTTTGCCAGCACGACCGCGGCCAGCCCGACCAGCAGCCCTCCGCTCCAGAAGGCCAGTTGCGAGCGCCAGTGACGCAGGCTGAACCACCGTGACACGACCGGCCGCAAACGCCGGAAATCCTTGATCATCGAAATCCCGTCGGCCCGCCGAATTAAATGGGGCCCCATGGATATCGATGTGTCACACCGGCCGCCGCCCTGCCAGTCAAATTTTACAGCGCGATGTAACGCTTTCAGCGTTTACGGGTGAAAACCAGCAGCACGACGCCCAGAGCCACGCACTCGAACGCCACATCGACCCACAGCAGGTCCGGCGTATGCTGCGTCCACAGGGCCGGCGTGCCCTTGAAGATATCGCTGGTCGACACGATCACGACGGCGGCGAAGACGTTGTTGACCAGGTGGATGCCGTAGGTCGCCGCAAGGCCGCCGGTACGGATGGCGACATAGGCGCTGACCATGCCGAACACGGTCGCGGCAAAAGCCTGCGGGATGCCGTTCGGGATGTGAAAGGCGCCGAACAGGAGCCCGCTCAGGACCGAGGCGATGACCGGGTTCTTGACCCAGTGCAGGAAGGCCTGGGTCATGTAGCCGCGGAAGATGAATTCCTCGGCAAAGGTCTGGACACCAAGCCCCGCCAACGCCGCCAGCACAATGGGCGCGCTCAGGCTGGACGCCGTCCACTGAAACCCGCCGGGACGCAGCGCGACATCAAGCCCGGTGCCTATGCCCAGAAGCACCAGCCAGACGATCCCGCCCAGCGCGAACAGCGGCCAGCGCCAGTCACCGATGATGTCGCGCGGCGACTTCTTATGGAAGATGGCGATGGCGGCGGCAAAGCCCGCCAGGACCGCGCCGAAGGTCATGCCGGTGCCGGTATAGAAGGACAGCGGATGGTCCGGCGACTGCATCTGCGTGGCGAAGTCCTTCGACACGACGTGCGTCAGGGCCAGCGGCACGATGACCAGCACGACCAGCAGGATTGCAAAGATAAAGGCCACGACCCACGTAGCGAGATATCGCCAGAAGAAGGTCTTTCCGCGCGCTGCGAGATCGAGATAGCTCATTTCTTCTTCACCGGTTGGCAGATCAGCGCCGGGAACGGCGCATTGCGCAGCTCGCACTCGTCGCGGCTGAGATAGTAGTGATAGGTCAGCGGCGAGTAGAACAGGAAGCCGCCGGCGATGGCCAGGCTGATGGCGCACAGGATCGAGAAGCGGTGTTTCGCCACGATGGCATAGCGCCGGCTGACGATGCGGAAGACCAGGGCCACGATCATGTAGCTGAGCGCCAGGCCGATGAAGTAGTGGTAGATATACATGACGCGCTGGGTGCCGAGATAGATGTGCAGCCACCAGAAGATCATGAACATGGCGAACATGACCTCAAGCCGCCCCATGTCGCGGTGGTCGAGATCCGTATCCTTCCACGACCGCCGCCGCAGGATCAGCACGGCCGCGCCGATCAGGCCCAGGATGCTCAGGCCCCAGTTGACCGGGTTGCCGACCATCTGGGTATAGGCGGTCTTCTTGCCGTCGAAGTCCCAGCGGTAGTTGATCGGCTTGGACATCAGCGGCCATTCGATGGGCTGCGAGCCGTTCTTCTCGGCCTTCACCTCGAAATCGAAGTCATGCTTCATGTACTGGTAGTAGCCGCTGGACGCATCCCACAAGACGCCCACCGACAGCGGCGCCTTGCCGTTCATCCAGTCCTGGTAGCGCGTCGTCATATAGTGCAGGTCGCGCTTGCCGGCCTCGGTATTGGGATCGGGCGCCCTGGGGTTCAGCACCGTGTGCAGGCAGAAGACCGCCGCGACCGTCGCCGCGAAGGCGCCGGCGATGGCCGTGCCGCGCACCAGGCTGCGGACAAGCGCTGTGCGATTGCGCTCCATCCACAGGTCGCGCAGCAGGCTGAAGCCGCCGAGCGCCAGCATGACCAGCGAATTGACCTTGACCATGAAGCTGAGCCCGCACAGCAGGCCGAACGCAGCATAGGTTAGGATCGGGCGCTTCGGCTCGCGCGCGAAGGTATAGAGCCAGACCAGGACCGAACCGAGCGTAAACGTCATCTGGTACGGGTCGAGGTGCGCCGCGCGGAAGTGGACGATAAAGGCGTTTTCGAACACGAAGAGCAGCGAAAAGACGAAGGCTTCGAACGCTTCGTCGATCAGCCTGAGCACGATCAGGTAGAAGAGCACGCAGCTGACCACCGAAAACACCCCGGCCAGCAGGCGGATGCCGGTGAAGTCGTAGCCGTTCACCAGGGTGCGGGAATCGATCTTCTTGACCTCGGCCAGCGGGTGCGTGTTCAGCCCCTTGTTGCCGCCGACGATCTTTGTGCCCAAATCCATGAACATGAAGCCGAGCGGCGGGTGCGAGGCGTACTGCGCCGTGTGCTCGATATAGCGCTCGGTCGAGGTCAGGTAATAGGACTCGTCCCAGAAGGCATGGTTCGGATTGTTCAGGTCGCGCAGGAAGTTGAAGCAGGCCAGGGCCAGGATCAGCGCACCCAGTACCCAGCGCAGGGTCTTGTCGTCGGCGTTCCACAGCCGGTCGATGAAGGCCGCAATCGCGTGCATGGCCCCCGATGGGGCCTTTTCGGCGTTCGGCGTGTTCTGCGTCGGCATGCGTCCCCGCGGAATCTGTTAACGGCAGGTCTTATGCCCTATTCAATTCTCCGTGCCTATAGGATTGATACCTACTGACCAGCGGTTTCCGAGGGATGACACGCCACCAACACACGCGATGTTTTGCGTACTGGTAAAGATTTTTCGGCCCGCCCCATTTATGGGGAGGGGGGACCGCCGAAGGCGGTGGGCGGGGCTCTTTCTGTCAGTGCAGTGAAGCGCATTGTGTTCGACGGAACAAGGGCGAGGTATTGAAACTGGTTAGTACGCGACGAAAGTAAGAAAGAAGCCCCGCCCACCACGCTTCGCGCGGTCCCCCCTCCCCGCAAGCAGCAGGGCTATCGCATATGGCATTCCCGGGTGACGCATTGCTTTTTCCTTCTCCCCTTGAATAGGGGAGAAGGTGGCCCGAAGGGTCGGATGAGGGGTAAATCCGGCATCTTCCGCGCGCGTATCTGCTGACGGTTCACCCCTCACCCTACCCTCTCCCCTTAAACGGGGAGAGGAAGAATAAAAAACGAACCCGGCAAATTCCATATGCGATAGCCCTGCCGCAAGCAGGGAGGGGCGAAGCGAAGTCTGTGACTTCGCCCAAATTTTTATATGCCCCGCCTTCCCTCACCGTAGCGTCAAGCAAAGCCTTTAAAAAACACGATTCACGACATATTGAGGCTTTGTGTGGTGATGATTCCACTATAGGATTCGACACAACGATCAGGGGAGCCGACAGCCGCATGGGTTTCATCGCCAAGATCAAGCGCGACACCGTCTTCATGAAGCGCCTGCTGCGCATTCTGGGACGAATCCGCAGCGTCGATCCCAATGCCGAAACGCTGGTGTGCGACGACTTCGAAAAGGTCGCCGACCAGTATCCCACCAATACCGCGCTGATCTTCGAGGGCCGCACCCTCACCTACCAGCAGCTTGAAACCATGGCCAACCGCTATGCCCACTGGGGGCGTCAACGCGGTTTGAAGGCCGGCGACACGGTCGCCCTGTTCATGCCCAACCGCATGGAATATCTCGGCATCTGGCTGGGCCTGAACAAGATCGGCGTCGTCACCGCCCTGATCAACAATTCGCTGACCGGCGCGGGCCTGGCGCACTGCATCAACATCTCGATGGCCTCGCTGACGCTCGTCGACATGACAACCATGCCGTGTTTCCTCGATATCGAGAGCCAGGTCGAGCGTTTCCAGGCCCTGTGGGTGCTGGACCTGCCGCGCGAACAGGAAACCGACAAGCGCCGCAGCCTCGACGCCGCCATCAAGGGCGCATCGAGCGTGCGCCCCGACCGCCTGCCGCGCTCCAGCCTCAAGGCGCACGATGTCGCCCTCTACATCTATACCTCGGGCACCACCGGCCTGCCCAAGGCGGCCAAGATTTCCAACGCCCGCGCCCAGCTTTACATGAAGGCGTTCGCAGGCCTTACCGACATGAAGCCGGGCGACCGCCTCTACTGCGTGCTGCCGCTCTACCACGCCACGGCCGGCCTGTGCGCGGTCGGCGCCGCCCTGATGAACGGCGCCACCTTCGTGCTCAAGCGCAAGTTCTCGGCCAGCCAGTTCTGGCCCGACGTGCGCAGCCAGAACATCACGCACATCGTCTATATCGGCGAGCTGTGCCGTTACCTGGTCAATTCGCCGCCGGCCGCCAATCCCGACGACGAACGCAAGCACAAGCTCAAGATGGCCTTCGGCAACGGCATGCGCCCCGAAGTCTGGGACAATTTCAAGAAGCGCTTCAACGTGCCGGAAATCCTGGAATTCTATGGTTCGACCGAAGGCAATGTGTCGCTGTTCAATCTCGACGGTCATTCCGGCGCGATCGCGCGGGTGCCCAGGATACTGCGCAACAAGTTCAATGTCCGCCTGGTGCGCTTCGACGTCGAAAGCGAGATGCCGGACCGCGGCATGAACGGCCTGTGCGTCGAATGCAAGCCGGGTGAAATCGGCGAGGCGATCGGCCATATCGCCGCCGACGCGCGCCACGCCTATTCCGGCTATGCCGACAAGGCGGCCTCGCAGAAGAAGGTGCTGACCGACGTCTTCAGGAAGGGCGACCAGTGGTTCCGCACCGGCGACCTGATGCGCCAGGACAAGGAAGGCTATCTCTATTTCGTCGACCGTATCGGCGACACCTTCCGCTGGAAGGGCGAGAACGTCTCGACCTCCGAAGTCGCCGAATACGCGGCCTCCGCCCCGGGCGTCGAAGAAGCCATCATCTACGGCGTGCCTGTGCCCAATGCCGACGGCAAGGCGGGCATGGCGGCGATCATCGCGCGTGACGATTTCGACCTGGCGGCGTTCAAGTCGCACATGGACGACCACCTGCCCGTCTATGCCCGCCCGCGTTTCGTCCGCCTGCTGCAGCATGTCGAGACGACGGGGACTTTCAAGTACAAGAAGATGGACCTGATCAAGGAAGGCTTCGATCCGTCGAAGACCGAGGATCCATTGTTCATTCTGTGCGACGACGTCTTCCAGCCGGTAACGCACGACATGCTGGCCAAGATCGAAAGCGGCGAGATCAGGTTGTAGGGCGGGCCCGTTCGGTTGGCGATCAACTTGACCGCGCAGTCGGATGCATTCTGCTGCGTTGTGCCGTTACGGCGTGTTTCGCTTTTGCCCATTTGCAGACATCGCCGTTCGACCGAGGTGGCCCACGGCGGAACCGCCCCACCAGAAATGACTCTGACCCATTTATACCTGTCGCACTTTGTTGAAAGATTTGGCGACTGAGCAACTCTAAGGCTCGTGTGGTTTGGAAAGACAAATCCCGACTTGCCCACAAAGCACTGCACTCACGGTACCGTTGTGCTATGTCGCGTAGCACAACTGAGGTAGGAAATGATAAGGGGGGCGAAAATAGTGCGAAAGCTGGTTTTTTCCGTTGCCGCGTCCCTTGCGGTAACTTTCTACGTGTTCCCGACGGCGGGGCACACCAAACCGGCAGTCCCAACAACAGGACGACCGGCGCCCGCGGTAACCGGCGCTTCAGCTTCGGCCTTGTCGCCTACATACGACTTCGATAAGGTTTGCGGCAAAGGTATTAAACCGGCTGATGTCGCGGCAGTCTGTGCGCAATTAGCATCGAATAAGACAAACTATCTTTCTGTAATTGTAAGTTCGTCTGCGCTGGCGGTGTCGATGGCGGCAGCCTGGCTCCTCCTGGTGCAAATATCGCAATCTGGTCGTCAGGAACGCCAACGCCTCCATCGGAGGCATCTGGCAGTTCGGGCTGCTATGCCGCTCTTGCTTTCTGACATCATAGATTACACGGATGCTCAAGTAGAAGGATTGCGCCTCATTTTTGCTGATCTAGAGCAAGACTTAGAGGATCGGAGAGGTCGCGTTTTTGCTGCCCCGCCTCTGGATGCAAATATCGTACAGCGCCTCCAAGACGCGATCGAAGCGTCGCCACGCGCCGACATTCAAGAACGTTTGGCTGACGTATTGTCAACGATGCAGTTGGTCAATAGCCGGCTCAACGGTTTGGCCCTGGCTTCTTGGGAACACGATGGCCAGCTATCCAGGGAAAACCTGATAGAAAACATGATCGATGTGGCTTCTCTCCGTGCCTTAACCAGCACGCTGTATCGATATGTGCGGCGGGAAACGGAGACGCTGGATAGTTATACCTACGACACCCTAATGGACGAGGTCCGCGGCATTTATTTCTTTGACCGAAGCGGACGCGACGATGACATTGATGGCCCAAACTTTCCAATCATTTTAGAACGCATAGAAGGTTGGCGCCGCGCGAACCTGGACCCATACATTTTTCGGCTGAATCCTCAGCGTCAGCGCCCGAGCATACTCCGCCGTTGGTTTTCATCTGCCTCGGTCTGGGCGGCAGAGATGGCATCAAGAGACTGAGCCGGTTGTTGCCGCCCTAGAGCTGGTTGCTACAATGTAACGGCTCGCATCGAGCGTATGGAGATATTTCCATGAAGAAGATTTTCGCCGCCGCCTTGGGCTTGCTCGCGCCGTGCCGTCCATGGCCGAGACGTGAAACCTTTAAATTGGTGCCCGCTTGCTCGATGGCGGCCGCCTTCAGAGTGTAGGTGATAAGACGGAGACTTACGTGCACAACTCAATTAAATTTATGATGGAAAGATTGGGCGTGCCCGAACCTTACGTCAGCATGATGGCTATGCCATTTTCCATTGGTACTTTCGTGCAAAAGTGGAGCCAGTTGGAGTACACCGCTATTGCGATGATCGTAGCCCAGACTGGGAGCAATTTCGAAGATGAACGGTTTAGGTTCTTGAAGCAGCAAGCCGCCGATAGATCGAAAGCTCTAGTCAGCGCCGCCAGACGGACGCATCCCTCGGAAGCAGTCATCATCGGTGAGAAGTTCGATAAGCTTTACCCAGTTCGGAATACTATCATCCATGGTTTCTGGCAGGGAATAAATGACGTTGGGACATCCGGCCTGGTTAGGACCGAGACTAAGCAGAACACGCCCTATATCGTCGAATTGAGTATTGTCGACATGGAGCAATACGTCGCTGCGGTCGAGGATCTTTCGTCCGACATATACACAATTACGCTTCAAGCACGCGGGCACGATACCGCTTCTCGCACGGACCGCTTTCAACGCTTTACCTGGTAACAGAAAAACGCGCGCCAAACCGATGGATCGGCACGGATTTTTGCTTGGGAAAAGGGGTCGGGAAAAGGGGTCGGAGTGGAATATTCTGTTCCCCTTATTTCGAAAAAACTAAGAGCGCGCACCACTACATCTCTTTGGTTGTTACAAGCGCGCCCCGTAATCTTGCGGTCCCCTTTCTGTCGATCCGCGACGGGAGGAAGATAAGCCCTTCGCTACTCATTCAAACCGACAGCTTTGCATCCCCCTCAATCACCCGCTGCTCAAGCTTCGGCGGCTCACCCGGTTGCCACAGCTTGGCGCTATGCGATACACGATACCGCAACGGCCCACCGTCGGGCGTGGTCGCTTTGACGATCGGACGGACGATACAGACGAATTCGGTGTCTATAGCCTCGGGTCCGGCGGTGACAACCGAATAGCCGTGTCCGGCCATGTCGACGAATTCCACATGCGGCGCGACGTCCGGATTGGTCAGCGCCCTCGCCTTCACGATGTCTCCGCTGCTCGCATATTCGAGCGCCGCGCGCACGCCGCGCTTCATCGTCAGATTGACCGTCGTCTCCGGAGCGGCGCCCTCGACCTTGCGCACGAATAATGGACTGAGCGCCGACGCCTTGGCATATTCCGTCGCTTCGGCCATACCCGGCGCCGAGATCGAGCCGGTGATAAAGCTCAGCCCCACCGGATCGAAGCCCGCGGGCGGCAGTTTCGGCGCGGCGTAGCCTGCCCAGAAGCTGTGGCGGTCGCCCGATACGGTGACGAAGCCCGACACCTTTTGGTCGCGCACCAGGTCGTAGATTTCCGCGCGCTCGGCGAACGCCCCGCTGAAATCGACACCCGGAAAAACACCGAAACCCTTGCCGGGCCACTTCGCTGGAACCAGGCCTTCGGGCAGGTTCTGCGGATCGGTCCGCGCGTCGAGCGTGCCGTTGGTCGCGCCCCAGATCTTCCAGGTCGCGGTCGAAGCCGTCAGCCGCGCTTTCAACCACGCCTTCTGCTCCCTGCCGAGCATCGTGTAAGCGGGCTCGTCCTTGCGGTAATTGGCAATGCTCTTGTCGCCGACTTCAATGGTCGCCGGGGGCTTGCCGCCGTCGAAGTCCCTTCCGCCGTCGACGATTTCCAACCATTCCTGCGGGAGGACCGGATACTCTCCCGAGTCGAGTGCTTGTGCCTCGGGCCGGTCCGTAGGATCCGCCGCGTTATAGCTGTGGAAGTCGGTCAGGATCAGGTCGACGTGCTTGCCATAGCGCAGGTTTCGATACGCCGTCAGGCTGGCGATCGCGATGCGGTTATTGGGCTCGGTGCCGAAACCATCGTCGTCGAAGGTCTCGATCGGCACATCGGCGACGACCGGCGGGTCGAACTGATCGAGCGCGCTACCCGACGCCTTGCGGGCGCGCGACGGGACGTATTCCCACCACGCCTGGTTGGCGGCGACGCGCAAACGCTGGGCCGGCTCGGGCTTGCCGCCGTATTTGATGAAGCTCTGCCAGCCCTGCCACGAGAATTCGTGATTGTCGCCGATGGCGACGAAGGGCCAATACGCCCGCGCATCCTGGATGTCGGGGTCGTTGATGTGCGCCTGATAGACGTGGCGATAGCCTTCGAGCGTGGTCGGTACGTGGAAATTACCAACCTTGCGCCCGTCGGGAATGCGGCCGAGATCGTAGACGGTGCGTGCGTAACGGTGCGACACTTCGTCGGGATATTCGACGACCTCGTAGATGAAGTCACCGAGGTGGAGCACGAAGCCCAGCTTTTGATCGGCCGGCGCGCGCTCGTCTTCCCAGATCATGCGGCGATAGGCGTTCTGCGCGCCTTCATTGACGCTGTTGCACGATACGAAGGCGAAGCGGACCGGACGCGGGTCCGACGCGCCGGGGGCCGTGATCGTGCGGCCGACGCGGCTGCCGGCGCCAGTGTCGTCGCTGAAGCGATACCAGTACTCCGTCGCGGGCTTAAGTCCGCCGACCAGGGCGCGGCAGGTCCAGTCGGCTGCACCCAGCACAGGCACGCGCTTGCCGGCCACGACGTGGTTGAAACCGGGATCGCTCGCTACCTCGACGGTCAACGCGTGACGATCGCCCTGATCGAACGGCCTTCGCGTCCACAGAATGACACTGTGATCGTCGGGATCGCCCGAAGCGACACCCTGCGGGTAGAGCGCCCGATCCTCGCGCCACGCCACACGCGACGCCGCTGCGGCGCGCCCGGCCCAGATTGCACTGACACCGAGCGTGGCCGCGCTGGCCAGGAATTGCCGCCGATCCATGTCATGTTCCTTGCTTGCTTGCTTGCTTGCTTGCCTGCACCGAGCCTTTACCCCGGCCGATTTCGAGTCAAGTTAACCATTGTACACCTTGAAACGGCCAACAAAAAAGGCGGCCCGAACGGACCGCCTTGTTCGTTTGCCTTTTTCGCTTGAGGCCTAGTACTTCACCCGCAGGGTCATGCCGTAGGTGCGCGGCGCGCCCAGGAAGGCGTCGTAGGTGTTCGAGTCGAGCGTCTGGTTGTAGTAGGTGCCGTTCGACTGGACTGTCGACTGGAAGCCCGTGCCCTGCAGCGGCGCGTTGATCACGACCTGCTTGTAGGTGACGTTGGTCAGGTTCTGGCCCCAGATTTCCACGGCCCAGCGCCGGTTCTGCGGACCGATCGAGATGCGGCCGTTGACCAGCGTATAGGCCGCCTGTTCCTTGTACGGGATCAGGTCGGAACCAGTATTGTACTTCGACGAATACTTGGCCGTCAGGTTGGCCGAGGCGCGAAGCCCGCCGAGGTTGCCGCTCCAGGTGGCCGCCAGCGACGACGTCCACTTGGGGGCGAACGACATCTGGGCGCCCGGCAGCAGCGACAGGCCCGGGAAGTGCGCCGGGTTGATCAGGTCGCCCGCCGTGAACTTGCCGTAACGCGTGTCGGCATACGACGCGCCGCCCTGCAGGCTCAGGCCCGGAACCGGCGTGCGCCAGTAGATGTCGGCGTCGAAGCCCTTGGACTCCACCTCCGGGATCGACTCGACGATGAAGGCCGTGCCGAGGAAGGTATTGAGCTGGAAGTTCTGGTACTTCTGGTCGAACAGGGTGACGTTGAGCTGCAGGTCCTTGCTGAACAGCGAGGTCTTGACGCCCAGTTCGTAGCTGTCGACCGTTTCGGCGGGGAACCACAGCGACGCGTCCGGCGTGACGCCCGTCTGGGCGCGGTCCAGATTGTAGCCGCCCGACTTGTAGCCGCGAGCGTACGACACATAGGTCATCAGGTCGTCATTGACGTGCCACGCGGCCTTGAGCGTGCCCGAGAAGGCGCCTTCGGAATGGCTGTCCGCCACCCTGCGGCCGCTGAAGGCCGGGTTGGCCCAGAAGGGACACATGGCGCCGACCAGAGTCGTGGCCTGGCCCGTCGAGATGGCGTTGGCCCAGACCGGGTTGGCGCCATGGGTGACCGCGCCGACCAGGCCGCCATAGGTGCCGTAGAGGGTGGCCGCCTTGGTGTACTGGGTCAGGGCCGCGCCGCACGCCGCACCACCGTCCGAGTTGGTGTAGAGCGCGGTCATGTCCTTCTTTTCGTTGGTGTACCGCAGGCCGAGCGTGAACTCGAGCTTGTCCACCCGCCACGAATCGTTGGTGAACAGCGCGTAGCTGGTGTCGCCCTGGGTGTAGTGGTCGAGCGCACCCTGGCCCGGCACGAAGTGCGCCGTGGCGTGGGCCGAGACGCCGTCCGGGCTGGTCAGGCGGCCGACAAAGGCCGGATCGGTGCCGCTCGACATCAGCAGACCCAGATAGGGCTCGTAGGACGAACCGTAGACGTAGGAATCGTTCCGCGTCAGGTCTTCCTTGGCGTAGAAGCCACCGAACAGCCAGTCGCTATGTTCGGTCGCGCCGGCCAGGCGGACTTCCTGGGTGAAGGTCTTGAAGCGGGCGTTGAAGTCGCCGTTGTCGCGGCGATACAGGATGTCGGCGCCGGTATAGTCGATGTCCTGGCCGTTGGTGGCGATCCAGTCACGCACGCCAGTGATCGAGGTCAGCTTCGAATCGAAGAAATTCGGCAGCTTGAAATTGGCTTCGACCGACATGCCGCCGTCGCGCACGACCTGATGCGTGTCGCGGTTGGAATAGGCCAGGCGCGCCGACGGATCGGCCGTCGTGGCCACGCCGTTGCCGCCGGCCAGGCCGTTGATCGCCGTCGCCGTCGGGCCGGTGCGGGTCTGCACGGCGACACAGCAGTGCTCGTCGCGGTGGCTGTAGTCGCCGATGACGCGGATTTCGGCGTCGTCGTTCGGCGTGAACAGCAGTTGGCCGCGGACGGTCGAGAAGTCCTGGTCCTGGTCCGAGGTCAGGGTGCGCGGGCCGACACCCGTGTTCACATCCGTGTAGCCGTCGCGCGAACGCTTGGCGACATAGAGGCGGCCGGCGACCAGGTCGTCGACGATCGGACCGGTGACCGAGGCGGAATAGCCCTGGTAGTTGAAGTTGCCGAAGGTGGCTTCACCGTCGGCGCCGAAGGTGAACTGCGGCTTCTTGGTGATGATGTTGATGACGCCGGCCGAGGTGTTCTTGCCGAACAGGGTGCCCTGCGGCCCCTTGAGCACTTCGATGCGCTCCATTTCACCGAGGTCTTCGAAGCCGACGCCGTTGCGCGGGCGATAGACGCCGTCGATGACCACGCCGACCGACGATTCCAGGCCGGGATTGTCGCCGACCGTGCCGACGCCGCGGATACGGGCGGTCGTCAGGGTCTCGTTCTGCGTCGAGGTGACCGTCAGGCCCGGCGTCAGGATCTGCATGTCCTTGATGTCATGGACGCCCGCGTCCTGCAGCAGCTTGGCCGAGATCGTCGTCACGGCGATCGGCACGTCCTGCAGCTTCTGCTCGCGCTTTTGCGCCGTCACGATGATGGTGTTGTCTTCCTTGGCGGCGGCCGGCTTGGCCTGGGCCTGAGCCTGGGCCTGGGCCTGGGCCTCGGCGCCCGCGGGAATCCCGGCCAGCAAGGCGACGCCGGCAACGCCCGCCATCAGGTGGCCCAGATGGCGGTATTTGAGTAATTGATTGGCGCTTTGCATAACTTTCCCTTAGGTCAATTTCGTCTCTGCTTGAGGATTTTGTATTTTTTGTCCCGCAGGCCGTAAGGGCAAGAAAAGCCGGGATTCCGGCGGCCTGCGATTACTTTCGTCTTAACACATGACGTGCACGGAAACAAACGCTGTTTGCCACGAATATTGCATCGCAACATTTCCGTTACGGAAATTATTACTCACAATACTGTGAAAGAACGTGAAAACCCAAGCTTCGCTCTAAATATCGGCGGAAAACATTGCTTAAACGTGTATTTTTTGTGTCCGTTGCGACAGATTGAGGATTGCTGCACCCGCACACGCCGACAGAAGTGACGCGACGGCAATCGCCGATTTGGCCGCGATTTCGGCGGTTTTATCCCCGGCCGGAAACGCCAGGGCGGCCAGATACAGACTCATTGTGAAGCCGATGCCGCATAAAAGACACACCCCGTAGAGCTGCAAAGGCGTCGCGCCTTGCGGCAATACCGCCATTCTGGCGAAAACCAGCCCTCGCGCCGCGGCATATACCCCCAGTTGTTTGCCGGCAAAGAGACCCAGCGCGACGCCAAGGAAGCGCGGATCGGCGAACAGGGCCGCACCCGCGCCCGCCAGCGAGAAGCCCGAAGCGGTAAAGGCGAACAGCGGCAGGACCAGGTAGGCGACGAACGGGTGGACGGTGTGGATCAGCCCTTGCAGCCGCCGCGTCGACACGCAGAAGGCCGAAATGACCGCCGTCAGCGACGGGCTGATTCCGGCTTTCAGCGTCACCCACCATGCCAGGGCGAACAGGACCAGGTAGATAAGGTTGCGCCCCGCCCGCCCGATCCTGGGAATGAAGCGCACGGCGAAGGTGACGGCGAACACGGCCAGCAAGCCACCGATCCAGGCGAGGGAAAAGGCCGAATTGTAGAACACCCCGATGATGACCACCGCGCCGAGATCGTCGACGATGGCCAGGGTCAGCAGGAAGACGCGGAGCGATGCGGGCAAGGCCTTTCCCGCCATGCTCAGTACCGCCAGGGCAAAGGCGATGTCGGTCGCCACGGGAATGGACCAGCCGCGCGGGTCGCCGCCGGACGCATTGACGCCGAGATAGACCAGGGCCGGCACGATCATGCCTCCCAACGCCGCCCCCACCGGCAAGGCCAGGGTTTTCGGGTCCGACAGGGCGCCGTCGCGGATCTCGTGCTTGATCTCAAGGCCGACCATATAGAAGAAGACGGCCATCAGGCCCTCCTTCACCCATTCGGCAAGCGGCCAATCGTGGCCCCACGGCCCCGGCAGGCCGGCGCGGACGAATCCTTCGTAGATGTGCGCCGCCGGCAGGTTCGCCCAGACAAGCGCCACGGCTGCGCAGGCGGCCAGCAGAAACCCCGAACCGGCCTCGGTCTTGAGGAATTCGAGCAGGAATCGGTTGAGCGTTGTCATGGGGAAATTTTACCCGCCGCCCTTGCGCGCGGCCAGCAAAACCGACACTTAACGCGGCAGATTGAACGAAAGTAATACCCCTCCACCACTTCCTTGCGCTTGCCGAGGCTATACCTCGGCTACGCTCACCCTCCCCATCTGCGATGGGGAGGAGAAAGAAAGTCTCCTCCCTGCGCGAAGCGTGGGGACTTGCGCTTGCCGATGCTATACATCGGCTACGCTCACCACGAAGTGGTGGAGGGGTCCAGTCACAGGCTCCCATGTCCCAGTATTCCCCCGATCCCCGTCTCCTGCATTCCGGCCTCGCCCTGTTCGACGCGGTCGCGGCGGCCGATTTTCCGCAAACCGCGCTGCGCTATCGCAACGACCGGGCAGCGGCATCGATCGGCCTCGCCCACCTCGACGATGAAGACTGGATCCGGCATTTCGGCCGCTTCTCGCCCTTGCCAGGCAATCAGCCCGAACCCCTGGCCCTGCGCTATCACGGCCACCAGTTCCGCCAGTACAATCCCGACCTGGGCGACGGGCGCGGCTTCCTGTTCGCCCAGATGCGCGACGACCACGGCCGCCTGCTCGACCTCGGCACCAAGGGTTCGGGCAAGACGCCCTATTCGCGCGGCGGCGACGGCCGGCTGACGCTGAAGGGCGGCGTGCGCGAAGTGTTGGCGACCGCCATGCTGGAAGCGCTGGGCGTACCGACGTCGAAAAGCCTGTCCCTGATCGAAACCGGCGAAGACCTGGTGCGCGGCGACGAGCCCTCGCCCACCCGGTCGTCGGTCCTGGTCCGGTTGAGCCACAGCCATATCCGCTTCGGCACCTTCGAACGCCTGGCCTATACGGGCGACCGCGACACGATGCGGGGCCTGATCGACTATATCGTCGCGCACTTCTATCCGGACGCCAAAGATGCCGCAGGGGTGTTCGACGCCGTGCTCAGGGCCTCCGCGAAACTGGCGGCGCGCTGGATGGCGGCGGGCTTCGTGCACGGCGTGCTCAATACCGACAATATGAACATCACCGGCGAAAGCTTCGACTACGGTCCCTACCGCTTCCTGCCGCGCTTCGATCCGAGCTTCACCGCCGCCTATTTCGACCATTCGGGGCTTTACGCCTATGGCCGCCAGCCCGACACGGTCGGATGGAACCTGGCGCGGCTCGGCTCATGCCTGACGCTGATCAGTAAAAGCGAGCCGTTGAGCGCCACCATGGCCGACTACGACCTGCACTACCAGCGCGAGATGGGGCTGGCCATGTGCCGGCGACTCAACCTCGTGCCCCGGGACGACAACGAAGCCCTGGTCCGCGCCATCTACGGCCAGTTGAAGCCGGCTGATTTCGACGGCAGCTTCGAAGCCCTGTTCTACGACTGGTTCGGCGGGACGCTCAGCGAAAGCCGCGCCATGAACGGCCCGCGCGCCGGACACTATGCCGGCGAGGCCTTCGACACCTTCCGCGCGGTCGTCGGCGGATACCAAACGGCCAACGCATCGAAGCTCGACCATCCGCGCTTCAAGGCGCCCGATCCCGAAACCCTGCTCTACGACGAAATAGAGGCTATCTGGGCGCCGATCACGGAAAGCGACGACTGGTCGGCTTTCAACGCCAAGCTGGCACGCATCGAAACCTGGCGCCAGGCGCTCAGCCTCGACGCCGACGGATAGCGTAGTCCTCGTGCCACTGGCCGGGGTCGATATGGCTGAACAGGCCGGTTTTCATGCCGGCCAGGGTCCGCATCATCTCGTCCTTCAGCCACGGCGTGTAGCACATGGGCGCGAAGGCGACGTCGCGCACGAACGGCGCCGCCCATGAGTCCGACTGGAAGAAGGGCGTCATCCACAGGCTGGCGCGGTGATAGAAGCCGAGATGGTCCTTGCGCGCGCGCTGATAGTGGTCGAGCGCCGCATCGAGGTCCTTCGACGCATTGATCGCCTCGCCCAGCACGCACGCGTCGATCAGCCCCAGATTGGCGCCCTGCCCCAGTTGCGGGCTCATGGCGTGCGCCGCGTCGCCGGCAAAAACCAGCCGGCCTTTCACCCGCGACCTCAGCGCCTTATGGCCGTATTCCGCCCAGGTCAGGTCGTCGAAAGTTTCTACCTGCGCGACGAACGGCGCCATGTCGGGCCAGTAGCCCAATACGCGCGCCTTCCACGCGTCCAGGCCATCGGCGCGCACGCGGTCCAGGTCGCGCGCCGCCAGGCTCCAGAAGAAGGCGATATGGTCGTCCTCGCTGCCGGGCCGCTTGCCGATGGCCAGGGTCCCGATCATGACCCTGGCTGCATCATAGCGCTGCTGCAAACCGCCCTGGCCGAAGACCTGCCCGGGATCGCGGCAGACACCCCAGAAGGCGCCATAAGGATAGGCGCGGTTCATGCGGATATCGGCGTGGCGCTCGGCCAGCTTCGAATGCCGGCCGGTGCAGTCGACCACCAGGTCGAACGGCCCGAAATCGCCGCCCTTCGTTTGCAGCGACATCAGACCGTCGGGATGCGTCGTCACGCCCATCGCCTCGCACGCCGTATGGATGTCCGCACCTGCGGCCACCGCGTGATCGTACAGGACCTGGAACAGGCTGGCGCGATGCACGCCCAGCCCGAAGATATGCTTGCCCAGGATGTCGTAGCTGAGGTCGAAGATCGTCCGGCCGGTGTGCGTCTTGCCGTAGAGCGTCTTGATGCGCGCGCTGCGGGCGATCAGCGCCTTGTCGACACCCAGCCGCGCCATGACGGCCAGGCCGGTCGGCTGGATCAGAAGCCCTGCCCCGACCGGCGATGCCTCGTCGAAGCGCTCGAACAGGCTGACATCGTGTCCGCCGGCGCGCAAAAATCCCGCCAGGGCCAGACCGGTCGTGCCGGCGCCCGCGATGGCGATGCGATAGGTCAATTGTCTTTCGGGAAGCCCCGCCCCTGTTTGCAGGCGAGGATAGAGATCGGCGCCTCAGTCGTCAAACAGCGTCCGCCAGTCACGGGCGGCATGCAGAACGCGGATCAGCGTAACGACCTTGTCCTGTCGATCGATTTCATAAATCAGCATATAGCTTCCGTACGTCAGTATCCGATGATTTTCCGACAATTCCGGTGCAGGCCGTCCCTTCTCAGGGAAGCCCTGCACCGCCTCGAAAGTCTCCGCCAGCTTCAAAACGTGGCGATCCGCCGCGGCAGGATTATCGGTGAAAATGTACGCCCAGATATCGATCAGGTCGGAATCGGCCCGCCGCGAGTACCGTAGCGTCCAATCCATGGGTCAGAGTCCCGCCGCCTTGCGCGCGCGCGCGACGATGTCAGCTCCGCCCTTCCATTCAACAGTTCCACTGGCGTGGCCTTCGGCGACCAGACGCCGCAACTCTTCCAGCTCCGCCTGACGCTCTTCGCGCTTGGCCTTCCAGCCGCGCAGAGCGTCGCGCACCACTTCGCTGGTTGAGGCAAATTCGCCGCTGTCCACGGCTTGACGGACCATGGCCGCCATATCCTGCGTCAGGGCGATACTGACCTTTTCAACGCGTGGCTTGCTTCCATCGGGCATTTTCATACTCCTTGGTAGCAATTTTTACCACCGATCACAGCACCGAGCAATTGGTCAGTTGGCTGAAATACTCCAGGGCATAGGCGCCGACGACGCTGGTGCCGAAACGGTCGAGCTCCGGCGCCCAGACCGCCACGACGGCATGGTCGGGAATGACCGCGACCAGGCCGCCGCCGACGCCGCTTTTCGACGGCAGGCCGACGCGATAGGCGAACGAGCCCACCGAATCATACGTCCCGCAGGTCAGCAAAAGCGCATTCAGCCGCCGCGTCAGGCGCTCCGGGAAGATGGTCTCCTCGATCAAGGGCGAGAAGCCGCGCGCCGCCAGGGGAAGCGCCGCCCGCGCCAACTGCCGGCAGGTCACCGTCACCGCGCACTGCCGGCAATAGGCTTCGACCACGGCCTCGGCGTCGTGGGTGATGGTGCCGAAGCTGCGCATCAGATTGGCGATGGCGCGGTTCTTGTGCGCTGTTTCCAGCTCCGACACCGCCACGTCCTCGTCGATCGCCAGGTGCGCGACGCCCAGCATGCCCATGAAGTCGCGCACCAGGGCGTCTGGCTCCGCGGCGTGGTTGAGAAGGATATCGGTCACCGCCAGGGCGCCGGCATTGATGAAGGGATTGCGCGGAATGCCTTCCTCATGCTCGAGCTGCGACAGGTAGTTGAACGGCGTGCCCGACGGCTCCTTGCCGACGCGCGTCCAGACCTCGTCGCCGATGCTGTTGAGCGCCAGGCCCAGCGCGAACAGCTTGGTGATCGACTGGGCGGAAAAAGACACGTCGGCGTCGCCGATGGCGTGCTCCTCGCCCTTGATCGTACAGATGGCCATGCCGAACTGGTTGGGGTTCACGCCAGCCAGTTGCGGGATATATTGCGCCGTGCGGCCCTTGCCGAAATGGGGGCGCACCAGCACCGCGATTTCCGCCAGCACATCGTCGAACGAGACCACCTGTTTCATGGTCCGACCAAAGCGCTGCACGCCTTGAGTCGTCAAGCGTTCAGAGGGGTTAAATCTTCAGCGCGTCCAGCGCCAGCCTGGCCGTGTCCGCGACAACGGCTTCGCGGCCGGCGGCATCGAGCGTGCCGCCCGTGGTGTAGACCGCCATGAAGATCGGATCGCCCTTGTCCGGCCAGATGACCGCGACGTCGTTGACCGCGCCGTTGCCGCTGGTGCCCGTCTTGTCGCCCGCCGTCCAGCCGGCCGGAAGGGCCGCGCGGATGCGCTTCTGGCCCGTCGAGGTCGCAACCATCCACGCCTTCAGACGATCGAGCGAGTCCGGCCTGAGGACCGGTGTCGTAAAGACGGTCCTCAGCAGTCCCGCCATGGCGGCCGGCGTCGTGGTGTCGCGGTCGTCGCCGTCGATATTGCTGTTGAGATCAGGCTCGGTGCGGTCGAAGCGCGTCACCGTATCGCCCAGCCCGCGCACGAACTGCGTCAGGCCCGAAGGCCCGCCGACCAGTGGCAGCAACAGATTGGCCGCCGTATTATCGCTGACCTCGACCGCCGCGGCGCAAAGGTCGGCAATCGTCATCTTGCCGTCGGCGACATGCGCTTTCGTCACCGGCGCGTAGTCGAGCAGGTCCTTCTGGCCAAAGGCGATCTCCTTCGCCAGGCTCAGCCTGCCCTGGTCGGCCTGTTGCAGGATCGCCGTGGCCAGCACCCATTTGAAGGTCGAGCAATGGGCAAATCGCTCGTTCGAGTCGAGATTGACCGTCTTGCCGCCCTGGATGGCCGACACGCCGACGCGGCCGCCGTGCCGTTTCTTGATCTCCAGCATCCGGCCGGCCAGATCGAAAGCCTGGCTGGCCTTGGGCGAGCAGCCGGCCAGCCCAAGGGCGGCACCGGCGGCCAGAAGATGGCGGCGGGACAGGCTCATGGCTTACTTCGCCTTGTCGCCGATATGGCGGTCGAGCCAGTCGAACACGGTGGCGTGCCACTTCAGCGAATTCTGCGGTTTCAGCACCCAGTGGTTCTCATCCGGGAAGCGCAGGAATTCCGACTCGACATTATTGGCCTGCAGCGCGGTAAAGGCGCCTATGCCCTGCTCGACCGGGATGCGGTAATCCTTGTCCGAATGGACGATAAGCATGGGCACCGACCAGTCCTTGGCGTGCAGGGCCGGATTGAATTCATCGTACTTCGCCGGGTCGGTGAAGACGCTGCCGCCCTGCTCCCAGTTTTCGAACCATTCTTCCTCGGTCGAATAGCCCATCATGCGCGAATCGAACACGCCGTCGTGCGACACGATGCACTTCCACGGCTGCTTCCAGTTGCCGGCGATCCAGTTCGCCATGAAGCCGCCGTAGGACGCGCCGAGCGCACAGGCGCGGTCGCCGTCGAGATAGCCGTATTTCGACAGGGCGGCGGCCCAGCCTTTTTGCAGGTCTTCCAGCGGGCGGTCGCCCCAGTGCTGCGAGATGGCGTCCTCGAAGGCCTGGCCGTAGCCGGTCGAGCCATGGAAGTCGATCATGACGACGGCGTAGCCCGCGCCGGCATAGGTTTCCGGGTTCCAGCGGAACGACCAGTCATCGCCGAAGCTGCCTTGCGGGCCGCCGTGGATCAGGAAGGCGACGGGGTACTTCTTGCCTTCGACGTAGCCGGCGGGTTTCACCACGATGCCGTAGACCGTGTCGCCGTTCCAGCCCTTGAAGCTGAACTGCTCGTAGGCCCCCATGGCGCGATCGCCCAGCGCGCTGTCGACCTGGGTCAACTTCGTGGCGCCGTCGTCGATCAGGGCGGCTTTCGGCTTCGACAAAAAGATCTGCGACGGATAGGCCAGGCTGTCCTTCAGGTAGATAAAGCCCGCATTGGTCTCGAAATAGCTGGTGACGTGGCCGTCCTTCGACAGCGGCGTCACCTTGCCCGACGCGATATCGACCCGGAACAGCTTTTCCATGCCGACGTCACCGGCCGTGACCAGCAGGCTCTTGCCGTCCCTGGAGAATTTAACGCCGTCGGCGCTGCGGTCCCAGGCCGGCGCGATTTCGCGCACCTTGCCGGACGCGTCGCGGATCATCAGGCCGAAGCGGTCGGCCTCGAAGCCCGGGCGCTTCATCGCTTTATAGACGAGGGTCTTGCCGTCCGCCGACACGATGGGCTGGGCGTCCCAGGCCAGGTTCGCCGCCGTCAGGTTGGTCGCCGGCCCGCCGGTCAGCGGCACCGAGAAGACATCGAAATTGGTGCTCCACGGCTCGGTCTTGCCGGCGACGCGGGCCGAGAAATAGAGGGTCTTCGAGTCGGGCGAGACGGTGAAGTCGGCCTCGTCGCCGAACGGCTTGGACGGCACGTCGCCGTCGAAACCGTCGGTCAGGGCGACCGGCGCCGCGCCGTCGAAGCCGGCATAGAACAGGTGGTTGCGCGTGCCGTCGGCCCATTCGTCCCAGTGGCGGACGAAGACCTTGGTGTAGACTGTGCCCGAAGACGGGTCGCTGACCTTCTTGTCCGCCTGCGTCTTGACCGTGCAGTCGATCTCATTGCCCTTGCACTCGGGATAGACGGCCAGGCTGACGACCAGCCCCTTGCCGTCTGGCGTCGGCTGATAGGCGCCGACATCGAGCGGCAGTTTCGTCACCTGGACGGCGTTGGCGCCGGTCAGGTCTGTCTTCCACACCTGCGACGACCCGCCGCGCGACGACAGGAAGTAGATGGTCTTGCCGTCCGGGCCGAACTGCGCGTCGGCCGCGCCGCCCTCGGAGGCCTGGAGTTTCACTTCCGGCGCGGCGGGCCTCGACAGGTCCTTCAGCCACAGGGTGGTCATGCCCTTGTTCTTGACCAGGTCGGTGGCGCGCACCGGGAAGACGGCATAATGGCCGGCCGCATCGACGCTCAGCCCCCCGATGCGGTCGAGCGAGATCATATCCTTGTAGGTAAAGGCTTGCTTCACGTCGGCGGCGTGCGCGCCGAGCGCGATCAGCGAGACGGAAGCGGCCAGAATGGCGGTTTTGAAGGCGGCGTTTCGCATGGGGGCCTCAAAGGGCATTTCGTTACAATTGCCACATGTTAAAGACCGGATTGCCACGAAAGTCGAGCGGCCGGCGCAAATATTAATGAAGTCCTGCAAGCGCGAAGCGCAGTGAAAGGAAGAGGTCCACAGATTACACAGATTTCACAGATTTTTCAGAGCTATAGACCGATACACCGTGTGCGTGAGCGCCGGAGGAAGGCGCTTCGCGCACCAATAATCTGTGAAATCTGTGTAATCTGTGGACCGCCTTTTCTTCCTATCCACCCGCCGCCAGCATGGTCCGCATGCCTTCCATGGCTTCTTTCGTCTGCTTCGGCAGGCGCAGTTTGAACAAGGGCGCCAGAAGCTTCGCCAGCCAGTAGTGCGGCACGATCTCGACGCGATGGACCAGCCGCGTCCCCGTATCCGTCGGCTCCATCGAGAACTCGATGAACACCTGCATCAGCTTGTCGAAATAGCGGTAGGCCAGGCGGCTGTCGGGCTCATGCGCCGTGATGACCCCGTCCATGATGCGATGCTTGCCGCCTTCGAAATAGGCGTAGCGCAGCTTGTCGCCTTCCTGGTTCGGCCCCTGACCGCACTTCGCGACGCCTTCGCAGCGCTTGAGCCACAGCGGCACCTTTTTGAAGTCGTCGAGAAAGGCAAAGACCTCGTGCGGGGTCTGCGGCAGGTCGATCGTATGCTCGAACACGATGGCCAAGGCCGCTTTCCTTTCTCTTCACAGCGTAAGGGACTCAGGGTTCAAAAAAGAGTAACATGGATGTCCTTCGATTCAAGGGTTTAGCGGCATGACGGATGCGAAACACGGACGCCGGGGCATAACGGCGTTACCGGTGGTCAGGCACCTCAAGTACAAGCCGCGCCTGCTGGTCTCCATTCTGCTGGGCGTCGCTGTCCTTTTCGGCACCCAGGCCTTCACGCACCTGCGTCCGGTGACCGACAGCCTGCTGGCGTGGAATGCCGGTACCCTGCTCTATCTGGGCTTAAGCATCGAGACGATGATGAGCGCCGGCCCCGAGACCATCCACCGCCGCGCCGCCCTGTATGACGACGGCGAAGTGACCATCCTGCTGCTGTCGATCCTGGCGGCCGGCCTGTCGATCGCGGCGATTGTCGGCGAACTGGCCTCGGTCAAGACGGTCAGCGGTGTCTTGCGCGGCATCCATGTCGGCCTGTCGGTACTGACCCTGATGACGTCCTGGGCCTTCATCCACACGGCCTTCGCCTTTCATTACGCCCACGGCTATTATTTCTCGGAGCGTCATTGCGGCGACAAGGGCGAGCGCTGCCTGATCTTTCCCGGCACGGACACGCCGGACTACCTCGACTTCCTCTATTTCTCCTTCATCATCGGCACGTCGGGACAGACGGCCGACGTGTCGATCGCCGGGCGCCAGACCCGGCGCATCGGCACCATCCATTGCATCGTAGCCTATGTCTTCAACGCCACCGTGCTGGCGCTGACCATCAATATCGCCGCCTCGCTGGTGAACTGAAAATTTTTTGAGATAACCGTGTAACCGTTTCGTTCATCCCGCCGTATTACTTTTCGAACAGGGAGAACGGCAGAATGTCGATCGGTTCCGACTACCCTCATCCGGTGACGGTCAACGGCTACACCTGCCGCAACTGCACCGATGTCGACTATGCGAAGAAGCATATCGATCCGGCGCACCCGAAATCCGGACCGTACGATGTCGACGCCGCCAGCGATCCGTCACGCCGCGCCGCCTTCGTCCTCGACGGCAAGCTCAGCGCGGCCCAGGTGTCCGCGGTCAGCCCCGCCGATCCCGGCGCGCCCGGCCAGCGCCTCAACATATTCGCATAAATAAAGGCCCCGGCAGTTCCCTGCCGCGTCCCGGTCTTCATCTGGCGTCATGGGAGGCGGCGGCCTGCGTCACCGTGCCCGGCGGATTAGTCCGCCGCCGCCAGCGAGAAACGGAAGGTGCTGCCGTGCGGTGACGATTCCGCGATCCACATATAGCCGCCGTGCAGCGACGCGATCTTGCGCGCCAGCGGCAGGCCCATGCCGACGCCCGGATACTGGCCTTCGACGTGCAGCTTCTGGAACGGCTTGAAGACGCGCGTCCAGTAGGTCTCCTCCAGGCCCTGGCCGTTGTCGCGGACCGAGAAGATCCACAGGTCGGTGTCGCGCTGGGCCGTGATATGGATGTCGGGCGCCACGCCGGCCCGGGCGAACTTGATGGCGTTGTCGACCAGCAGGCTGAACAGCTGCATGATCTGGTCCGCGTCGCCCTTGAGACGCGGCAGGCCGGCTATGCTGAGCTTGCCGCCCGAGCTTTTCAGCTTGTCCTGCATGACCAGCCGGCAGTGCTCGGCGATCTTCTGCGTGTCGACCAGGATATGGGGCGCCGCCAGGGTGTTGAGGCGCGAAAACGACAGCAGGCCCTGCATCATCGACCGCAGCCTGTCGCCATTGTCCATGATCTCCTTCAGCAGGGCGCGGTCTTCCTCGTCGCCCTTCTCCACCTGGCGCTCGTCGAGCAGGCGGGCGAATTCGACCATGAGACGGACCGGGGTCCCCAGGTCGTGCGACACGATATAGGCATAGTCGCGGTATTCCTGGGCGAGGTCGGCGGGCTCGGCTTCGCGGATTTCGGCGGCGGCGGCGCGATGGGCGCGGGATTTTTCGGCGTGCATCGGAAGACTCGAAATTTAGTGATCGGAGGCGTCGAACCAGGCGGCGTTGGAACTGGCCGAGGCGTAGGTCGCGTCCGGCAGGACGGCGAGGAAGAAGAAGAACTGCTCGATGGTCGAGACCACGTCGCGGAACTTTTCGAGCGTCAGCGGCTTGACGATATAGGCCGTGGCGTGAAGCTGATAGCTGCGGGCGATGTCCTGCTCGTTTTCGGACGCCGACAGGACGATGACCGGCAGGTGCATCAGCCGTTCGTCGTCCTTGACCGCCGCCAGCACGTCGCGGCCGCTCATCTTCGGCAGGTTGAGGTCGAGAAGGACGATGTCCGGCAGGGGCCGCGTGCGGTCGCGCAGGAACTCCATGGCCTCCTCGCCGGTCGCAGCCACCGTCAGGTGGTTTTCGATGCGGGCGTCGCGAAACGCCATCGAGGCCAGCTGCGCGTCGCCGCGATTGTCCTCGACCAGCAGGATTTCGGCTGTCCGCCCCTCGCGGATCAACAGGGTGGATGAAGGATCAGGCATGGGCGGCATTCCTTTCGGCTGCACCGTCGGGCTTGGGGATGGTGAAGTGGAAAACGCTGCCTTCGCCGGGCTTTGAAGTCGCCCAGATGCGGCCGCCGTGGCTGTCGACGATCTTGCGGCAGACGGCCAGACCAAGGCCGGAACCGCGGATCGACTCCCAGGTATGCAGGCGGCGGAACGGTTCGAAGACCTGGTTGACGAAGGCCGGGTCGATGCCCATGCCGTTGTCGCGGACCATGAAGTGCCAGTCCTGGCCGTCGGGCGTCACTGTGACATGGACGTGGGGCGTCTTGCCCGGTTTTTGGTATTTGATGGCGTTGGCGATCAGGTTCTGCAAAAGGCGCATGATCTGGACAGCGTTGCCTTCGATAAAAGGCAACGGATCCGAGGTCACCACCGCTTCGGAATCGCGGATCAGTTCCTTCAGGTTGGTCAGCACGTGGTTGAGCTCGACCTCCATGTCGACGTCGCCCAGGCTCATGCCCTCGCGGCCGAGGCGGGCATATTCCAGCAGGTCCTGGACCATGTCGCGCATGCGCATGGCGCTTTCGCCGACGATGCGCAGATAGTCCTTGCCCTCGTCGTCGAGCACCTCGTTGTAGTCGGTGGCGATGATCTGGCTGAAGTTGAGCACCATGCGCAGGGGCTCCTGCATGTCGTGCGAGGCGACATAGGCGAAGCGCTCCAGTTCGGTGTTCGACTCGGTCAGCCGCGTCAGCAGCCTTTGCCGCGCCTCGTGCTCCTGCCTGGCGACCGTGATGTCGCGCACGATGCCGGTGAAATGGCGCTTGCCGGCGACGGTGAAGGCGCTGACCGACAGGTCGATGGGGAAGCTGCTGCCGTCCTTGCGCCGTCCCTCGGCTTCGCGGCCCGCGGTTCCGATGATGCGCGCCTCTCCGGTCCGGACGTGGCGGTCTAGATAGCCGTCATGCGCACTCTGGTAGGGTTCGGGCATCAGCATGCGGACGTTCTGGCCGATGATCTCGGAGGCCTCGTAGCCGAACAGGCGCTCGCAGGCCCGGTTGGCCGTTTCGACCGTGCCTTTTTCGTCGATGGTGATGATGGCGTCGACCGCGTTGTCGACGATGGCCGCCAGGGTCACGCGGCTGCGTTCCTCGCTGTCGGCATAGAGCTTTTCCAGCTTGGCGTTGGCTTCGCGCAGCTGGGCGTTGGCGATGTCCATCTGGCTCGGGCTGGGAATGGCCAGGGCCTGGGGCATGAGGCGCACCATCATTATGGTGGTGCCGATCGAGGCCACGGCCGTCATCGCCTTGATGACGCCCTCGATATAGTAGTCCGGGTGCCACAGCACCCAGATGCTCATGATGTGGGTCGTGCCGCACAACAGGATGAAGGCGCCGAACAGCAGGAAGACCGACTGGAACGGCACGTCCCTGCGCGTCCGGATGAAATAGATCAGCGCCACCGGAATGCAGAAATAGGCCAGCGCCACCAGGCCGTCCGAGATGACATGCAGCCACAGGACGTCGGGCCGCCACAGGAAGCAGAAGCCATGCGGCATGAAGCTGCCGCCGGTATCGTGAGCCATGCCGTTCATCCGGCTGCCGTCCCCCTCGAAACCCCGCCGGGCGGGGCGCCGTCACGCGCCTGAGGACTGTCCGCCGATACTGTCGTCATCAATCGATTCTGTTCCGGAAATGAATGCAATCCGTTGCGATTGCAACAGACCAATACTCTACTTTCTGGGGTGCCACACGGTCCGCGCGAAGGGCGAACATCGGCAAAGCCTTCTATCTTCGTGTGCGACTCTCATCCCTGTTCAACTTTGCGTATAGGTACCAGACAAGCCCGGCTTATTTAACCGGGTACGCGATGAATTCCTTGTGATTGGCCTGACCATGTCCGGCCAAAAAGTCTTGCAGGGATTGAGAAAATCGGGGACAACAGGGCAACGATAAACGTCAGGTATGGTCAGGTTCGATCCGTTATGACGAAGCTGAATGAGCGGTCTCGCAGCGCCCAGGTTCTGTTGGTCGAGGACAATCACGGTGACGCCGTATTGACCCGCCGTGCCTTCCGGCGCTCGAAACTGGCCAGTGACATCACGGTGGCCGAGACCGGCGAGAAGGGATTAAGCATCCTGCGCCGCGAGGGCGATTATGCCGAAGCCCCGCGCCCCGACATCATCCTGCTCGACCTCAACCTGCCGCACATGCACGGCCAGGAATTCCTCAGCGTCATCAAGGCCGACCCGGACCTGCGCCGCATTCCGGTTATCGTCCTGTCGAGCTCCAGCGCCGATTCGGATGTATCGGGCTGCTACGACCGCCATGCCAACGGCTACATCACCAAGCCGGTCATGACCGACACCTATGACGACATCGTCACCAAGATCGAACAGTACTGGTTCGGCCTGATGCAAATGCCGCCCGACGAGATTCCGGGACGGCTGAACTAGACGGTCAAAGCGCCTTTCGCAGCGTCAAATTGATGCGCTGCCGGCCCAACATCGGATGCACGCCGTCCTTCAACGGCGCGATGCCGTGATAGTAAAGCCTTGCGGGCCCGCCCCACACCACGACATCGCCATGCTCGAGCACCAGCCCGATCCGGGGATCGGATCGTCTGCCGCCGCCGAACAGAAAGGTCGCCGGCAATCCATACGACACCGACACGATCGGCTGTTTACGGTCTTGTTCATCGCGGTCCTGATGCAGTCCCATTCGCGCCCCGGGTTCGTAGCGATTGATCAGGCAGGCGTCGGGGGCGAACCCCGGAAAGCCCGCCGTCTCCGCCGCCGCCCTGGCCAGGCCGGCTATGACCTCCGGCATGGCGGGCCAGGGCTTGCCGCTCAGCGGATCGCTCTCCGAATAACGATAGCCGGACGCATCGGTCACCCACCCTGCCCGGCCGCAATTGCTCATGGCGACCGACATGGTGCCGCCGCCCGGAACCTGCATGGTGCGGAAGGGCGCCTCGCCGGTCACGGCCTCGGCCGCGGCCAGCACTGCCCCAGCGGCATCCCGCGCGAAGCCACGCAGGACGTGCACGCCCTTTGGCAGGTCCGGACCGCCGAACAGGTCGGGTTGCGCCACGCTCAGACGCCCTCGCGCGCCAGCAGGTCGCGCTTGCGCTCGACGCCCCAGCGATAGCCGCTGAGCGAGCCGTCCGTACGGATGACGCGGTGGCAGGGGATCAGCACCGCCAGCGTATTGGCCGCGCAGGCGCCGGCGACAGCACGCACCGCCTTCGGGTCGCCGATCTTTTCCGCCAGTTCGGCGTAGGTCACGGTGTCGCCCGCCGGAATCTGGCGCAGGGCGCTCCAGACGCGCTGCTGGAAGGCCGTACCGCGGATATCGAGCGGCAGGTCCTTGCCGGTGCCAGGCTTTTCGACGGCGCCGACGACCTTGGCCACCCGTTTTTCGAAGGCCGCATCGCCGCCGATCAGGCGCGCGTTCGGGAAACGGTCCTGGAGTTCGCGCACCAGACTGCCCGCGTCGTCACCCAGGGTCACCGCGACGATGCCGAGATCGCTTTCGGCCACCAGGATGGGCCCGAGGCTGCTTTCCCCAACGGCAAACCGGATTTCGGTATCGGCGCCGCCCGCCTTGAAGCGTTTCGGTGTCATGCCCAGCATGGCGTTGGTTTCGGCGTAGAAGCGCCCGTTCGAGCCGAAGCCGGCGTCGTACAGCGCCTCGGTCACCGTGCCGCCCTTGCCCAGTTCCTCACGCACGCGCTTGCGGCGGTGCGCCTTGGCATAGGCCTTGGGCGTCAGGCCGGTGGCCGCCTTGAACACGCGGTGAAAGTGGAACGGGCTCAGCTCCGCCTCCGCCGCCAGCACGTCGAGCGAAGGCTCGTCCTCGGCCGTTTCGATCGCGCGGCAGGCAGCCGCGATCATGTCCGCGCGGCCGTCGCCTTCGGGCTTGCAGCGGCGGCAGGCGCGAAACCCAGCCTTCACCGCTGCCTCGCCGCCGGCAAAGAAGCGGACGTTTTCCGGCCGCGGCGTCCGCGCCGAACAGGAGGGCCGGCAATAGACCCCCGTCGTCGTCACGGCGTAGACGAAAAGGCCGTCGGCGTCGCGATCGCGTCGCACGAGGGCGTCCCAGCGGGCATCGGTATCGGAAGTCATCATCGCGGTCATTTTAACACCTCGGGGTCCATACGATGAAAACAATTTGTCCGACACCGGCCCGTTTCGCGCTTCGCTTCTTGCGGTTGAATTCGGATATATGGGAAGGCCTGCGGTGCCCGGCCGCAATCACGTCATTTTTTCCTTGTCCGCCGCAGAAAAACCGCGGACTCGAACGTTGTCTTCCGTATGGATTTTTTGCAGTGTGTTAACATCCCTGACCTAAACCGTGCATGGCGTACAAGGCTGTGGCACCTGTGAGAGGGCGAACCCACATTTCGAAGATGACGGCCCGTCAAGATCTGTCTTCCGGACCGGCTCGGCTGGCCCGTTGCCTGGCCGCGCCCGTCGCGATCGCGGCGATCGGCGCCCTGTCGCCCGCCCTGGCCCGGACGCAGGCCGCGCCCGCCGCTGCCCAGGCCTCGTCGTCCTCTTCGGCGCCCGCGCCGGCGGCGGTCGTGCAGACCCTGCCAAAGCCGCAGCCGCAGGAAGAAGCCCCGCCCGACCGGTCGGCCGATCCCAACAAGCCGATCATCTCCGACAAGGATTTCGACGACTCCCTGCCCGCGCTGACAGATACGGAGACGGCGCCCTCTACGCCCCCAACATCGGCCACCGCGCAGGAAACCGCGCAGACGCCGCAAGCCCCGATGGCCCCCGTCGTCACGCCCGACGATACCGAGCTCAACGCCGCCCTGCCCGCGCTTGAAGGCTATGACGTGCAGGCGGTGCAGAATAGCGGACCGGCGCCCGCCGTCCCGCCGCAGATCGAATATCACACCTCGGTCGACGGCCTGGCGGAAATCGGCCAGTACGACCGTTTCCGCACGCTGTCGGCCCTGCACGCCGCCAAGGGCAAGGCCGCCAACGTCGCCATGATCCGCGCCCGGGCCAATGAAGACCAGGCTTTGGCGCTCAGGCTGATGAAGTCGGCCGGCTATTTCGACGGCACGGTGTCGGCGACCATCGCCACGCCGCCCCAGGACGATAAACAGATTGGCAAGCCGGTCGAGGTCACCATCACCGCCGTCCCGGGCAAGCCCTATAAATTCGGCCTGATCGCGGTCGACGCCCAGCCGACAATTCCGCCCGACCTGATCCGCTCCAGCCTGCCGCTCCACCCCGGCGACATCATCGTCGCCGACCAGGTCCTGGCGGCCGAGGCCAATGTCAGCCTTGTGCTGCCCGAGCATGGCTATCCGTTCGCTAAGGTCGGCAGCCGCGACATCGCGCTCGACGCCAAGACCTTCGTCGGCGACTATTCGCTCAAGGTCGATACCGGCAACCGTTCGACCTTCGGCGGCTTCACCACCGACGGCAAGCTGGCCTTCGACGCCCGGCACGTCGCCGTGCTCAAGCGCTTCAGGAGCGGCGACCTCTACGACAGCCGCAAGGTCGACGACCTGCGCCAGGAACTGATCTCGACCGGCCTGTTCCGCACGGTCAGCGTCGAGCCCGTCCGCACGGGGAAAATCGACGCCGACGGCAACGAGACGGTCGACCTGGCCGTCCACCAGCAGGCCGGCCCGTCCCGCACGCTGTCGGCCGAAGGCGGCTATTCGACCGGCGAAGGCCTGACGATTTCCGGCACCTGGACCAGCCGCAACCTGTTCCCGCCGGAAGGCGCGCTGATCGTGTCGAGCGCGCTCGGCACCCAGGAACAGAGCCTCGGCGTCACCTTCCGCCGCTCCAATGACGGCCAACGCGACCGCACCCTGTCGTTCGGCGCGTCCGGCGCCCATACCGTCTACAAGTCCTACGAGGCCTTCACCTCGGGCTTTACCGGCTCGGTGGCGCGCGTCTCGACGCCGATCTGGCAGAAGGTGTGGACGTGGTCGTACGGCGCGGAGCTGCTGAATTCGCGCGAACGGGCGACCGTGCCCGGCACCACGCTTTCGCAGTTCGAAACCTATTACCTGGCCAATATCCCGCTGCAACTCGGCTACGACCGGTCGGACGACCTGCTCAATCCGTCGAAGGGCTATCGCCTGGGCGCCCAGGGCGGCCCGCAGTTCTCGTTGTCGGGCGCGGGCGCGTCTTCGCTGCGCGCGGTCTTCGACGCCAGCTATTATTATCCCTTCAATCCCAAGACGGTCATCGCCGCGCGCGTGCGGCTGGGCTCGCTGCTCGGCGGCAGCGTCGCCACCATCGCCCCGTCGCGCAGGCTTTACGCCGGCGGCGGCGGCTCGGTGCGCGGCTTCGCCTACCAGGCGCTGGGGCCGCTCGACGCCACGGGCCGGCCGACCGGCGGCACCTCGCTGGTCGAAGCCTCGGTCGAAGCGCGCTACCGCATGGGCGACCTCGGCATCGTGCCCTTCATCGACATGGGTCAGGTCTATGCGTCCGACCTGCCGAACCTGTCCGACCTGCGCGTCGGGGTGGGCGTCGGCGCCCGCCTCTACACCAATTTCGGCCCGATCCGCGTCGACGTCGCCACGCCTTTGATCCGCAAGGCCAACGACCCGCTGGTCGCGCTTTACGTCGGCATAGGACAGGCCTTCTGACATGAGCGACCTGCCGGAACCCGAAACCAGACCCGAGACGCAGACGCCGCTGCCCGAACGCATCCGCGACGTGGCCAGGACGGTCTATGTCCGCACGCGCCTGAACCGCGTCGACTGGTCCCGGCTCAACTGGAGGAAGGTCGCGCTCTATACGGCCGGCACGGGCGCCAGCCTGGTCGCCCTGGCCGTCGCCGCGGGCCTGGGCATCAATACCGGCCCGGGCCGCCAGCTGCTGGTCGACGTCCTCAACGGCATCAAGCTGGACAGCGGCCTTAAGGTGCGAATCGGCGCCATAGACGGTTCGATCTACGGCGACATGACCCTGCGCGACGTGACGGTCAGCGACGCCTACGGACTGGTCGCCACCTCGCCGAAGATCCACGTCGACTGGCGGCCGATGGCGTATTTCAACAAGCACGTCGATATCCGCGACCTGTCCACGCCGCGCATCGACATATTGCGCCAGCCGAACCTCAAGCCGTCGGCCCAGCCGACACAACAGGGCTCGCTGCTGCCCGACCTTCGCATCGACCTCAACCGCCTCCAGGCCGACGCCATCGTCTTCCATCCGGGCGTCGCCGGCGCCGATACGCGCACCCTCACCCTGTCGGGCACGGCCCATCTGGTGCAGAAGCGCGTCGTCGCCACGCTCAACGGCCTGAGCGACAAGGGCGACGAACTGAGCCTGCGCCTCGACGCCCTGCCCGACGCCAACCGCCTCAACCTCGCTGCCCATCTCAGCGCGCCGGACAACGGCGTGGTCGCAGAGCTGAGCGGGCTCAAACGCCGGATCCGCGTCACGCTCGACGGTGACGGCACCTGGACCCACTGGCAGGGCGGCCTCAAGGCCTCGCTCGACGACGACAGCCTGGCCGACCTGAAGATCAGCGCCGACAACGGCCGCTTCCGCGTCGCCGGCCCGACGCGCCCCGACCTGATCCTCGACGGGGAGTCCGCGGCGCTTCTGGCGCCCGATGTCCGGATCGATCTCGACGCCACCTTGCAGAAGCGCCGGCTCGACACCAACCTGGCCCTCGACTCGCAGGTGGCCAGCATCCGCGCCAAGGGTCTGCTCGACCTGGCCTATAACCGCTTCGGCCATCTCGAGGTCCATGTCCGCCTGCTTGAGCCGCAGCGCGTCGACAAGAGCTTCTCGGGCAAGGACCTGCGCGCCGACCTGCGCTTCGACGGCGCCTTCGCCACGCCGCGCATCGACTACGACATCCAGGCGACACGCTTCGGCCTGGGCGATATCGTGCTGTCGGGCCTCGACGCGCAAGGCAAGAGCCATGTCGAGCGCGACGGCCGCATCATCGTGCCGGTCAATGCACGTCTCGACGGCTTCAAGGGCCTGGGCGACACGGTCGACCCGCTGCTCCAGGCCCTGCGCCTCGACGGCGATCTGGTTCTCGAACACGACGTGCTGTCGAGCGACAACCTCCACGTCAAGAGCAGCCGCGCCGAGGCCCGCGCCTCGTTGAACGGCAACCTGGCCAGCGGTGCCCTGACCAGCGACCTCAAGGCCTGGCTCAAGGGCTATCGCATCGACAAGCTGGGCACGGTCGACCTCGATACGACCGCGCGGCTGGCCCGCACCAGGACCGGCACCCTCAGCCTGGCCGGGCAGTTCACGGCGCAATCGACGCAGTGGGAAAACGAAGGGCTGAAGACTTTCCTCGGCGGCAATGCGCGTCTAAGCGGCGGTTATGGCCTGGCGCCCAACGGCCGCGTCTTCCTCCAGCACGTCAGCGGCGGCGCGCCCGACTTCAAGCTGCTGGCGGCCGACGGCGCCTTCGGCCCGAAGGACGCGATACTGGCCAATCTGCGCGCCGAATCGAAGGCCTACGGCCCGATCGAAGCCGTGGTCACCGGCACGCTCAATGCCCCCGTCGCCCAGATCAAGGCCGCCCACCCGGGTCTCGGCATGGAGGTCGCGGACGTCGTCGCGACCCTGTCCACCACGCCCGAAGGCTATGTCGTCAAGGCCAGCGGCGGGTCGGGCTACGGTCCCTTCGACGCTGACACGGTGATCATGGCGAAGGACGGGCCGCTGACCGTCGATGTCAAGAGCGGCCATTTCGCCGGCGTGGCCATGGCCGGGCGCATCCAGCAGACGCAAGCCGGGCCGTTCTCGGGCCAGTTGTCGCTCAACGGTTCAGGCCTGACCGGCACGGCCGCCCTGATGGCCGACGGCCACGACCAGGCCGCCAGCATCAACGCCGTCGGCACCGACGTCGCCCTGCCCGGCGACATGAAGATCGCCATCGGCCGCACCATCATCAGCGCCCGCGCCGTCCTGCGCAAGGAAATCGCGGTCGACGGCGACGTGCAGTTCGCCGACGTCACCAATGGCGGTTTCACCCTGTCGACCGGCCGCGCCAAGGTCGCCCTGCGCGGCGAAAACGGCACCGTCCAGGCCGTCGCCCACGGCCAGAAGGGCATCCCCTTCGACCTGGCGGTCAACGGCCAGATCGCGCCCAACCTCTATACGGTCGCGGTCAAGGGCAAGGTCCAGGGCGCCGAATTCCACCTGGCGCACCCGGCCCGCATCCATCAGCTGGGCCAGTCGTTCACGCTCGAGCCGGCGACCGTCGTCTCGGACAACGGCAAGCTCGACATCGCCGGCACCTATGGCGGCGGCTATCGCGTGCAGGCGCGCCTCGACAATTTCGACCTGACCCTGGTCAATGTCTTCGCACCCGACGCCGGGATTTCCGGCCGGGCCGACGGGGCCGTCGATTTCACCCAGTCCGGCGGCCAGTATCCGACGGCGCACGCCAACCTGAAGATCACCAATTTCACGCGCTCCAGCGCCGCCGTGGTGTCCACGCCCGTCGATCTGGTGATCGACGGCGCCCTCGATCCCAGCCTGTCGCCGCAGAAGAACTATGCCCGCGCCGTGGTGCGTGAAGGCGCCGCCGTCGTCGGCCGTATGCAGATCGCGCTGTCGCCCGCCGGCGGCGGCGACTGGATGCGCGACATCCAGACGGCCGGGGTTTCGGGCGGCATCCGCTATAACGGCCCGGCCGCCGTGCTGTTCTCGCTGTCGGGCCAGGGCGGCCAGCAGCTGAACGGCCCGATCGCCGTGGCCGCCGATGTCTCGGGCCGCCTCGACGCGCCGCAGCTGAGCGGCCTGGTCAAGGCCAGGTCGCTGGTCTACGACAATGACAGCTTCGGCACGCGCGTCAGCAACCTAATGCTCGACGGCCACTTCAACAACGACAAGCTGGAGCTGACCAGCTTCTCCGGCACCGCCGGCAGCGGCACGGTCAAGGGCTCGGGGTGGCTCAGCCTGTCGGCCGCCGACAAATTCCCGCTGCAGCTTCACGTCGATCTGCGCGACGCGCACCTGGCGCGCTCCGATCAGGTCGATTCCACCGTGTCGGGTACGCTCGATCTCACCAATTCCAAGGCCGACGGCGCCTGGATCAAGGGCGACCTGCGCCTGCCGACCCTGCGCTATACCGTCATTCGCCAGGGCGCCGCCGAGGTCAACCAGCTCGACGGCGTACGCCACAAGGGCTATCGCCCGGTGACGACGGATGTCGCCGATGACGGCCCGGCGCCCAGGCTGTGGAACCTCGATATCCGCGCCCGCGCCGACAACCAGGTCTTCATCTCGGGCATGGGCCTCGATTCCGAATGGCGCATGAACCTGCACATGGTCGGCACGACGCTGGACCCGCGCGTCGAAGGCGAGATGGAATCGGTGCGCGGCTATTACGACTTCGCCGGGCGTGAATTCGACATCGACACCGGCACCATCCGCTTCAACGGCGGCGCCCTGACCGACCCGGAAATCAATCTGAGCGCGTCGGGCACCGTCAAGGACGTCACCGGCATCATCACGGTCAGTGGTTCGGCCCAGCGCCCGGACATCAGCTTCTCATCGACCCCGTCCCTGCCCCAGGACGAGGTGCTGTCGCGCATGCTGTTCGGCGAAAGCGTCACCAACCTGTCGGCGACCGAAGCGCTGCAACTGGCCTCGGCGGTCAACGGCCTGCGCGGCGGACACGACTACCTCAATCCGCTGGGGGCGCTGCGTTCGGCAACCGGCATCGACCGCCTGCGCGTCGTGGGCGCGGACACGACCACCGGCCGGGGCACCTCGCTTGCCGCCGGCAAGTACCTGACCAACAATGTTTATGTCGAGATCGTCACCGACACCAAGGGCTTCGCGGCTACCCAGGTCGAGGTCGCCCTGTCGCGCGCGCTCAGCGTGCTGTCGCAGGTCGGCAATACCGGCACCGCCGTCAGCGTCAAATATTCCAAGGACTATTAAACAAAAGGGCCCGCCTTTCGGCGAGCCCTTTCCGTTTCTGGATATAGCCGGGTTTAGAACTTGGCGATCAGGGTCAGCTGAACGTTGCGGCCCGACTGGAAGTAGTACTGGTCGAAGGCGGCAGCGCCCTTGAACGGCTTGATCTGCGTGACGGCGCGGTGATCGGCCAGGTTGCTGACCTGGAACTTCAGGCGGTAGCGGTCGCTGAAGTCGTAGTTCACGGCGGCGTCGGTCGAGTCGTAGGCCTTGACCAGGTAGTCCGTCGGATCGGTCTTCATGTACTGCTCGCCGACACGCTTGTAGGTCAGGGCGACCTTCAGCGGGCCGTGGCCGTACAGCGCGCCGGCGCCGAAGGTGTTCTTCGGGGCCTTGGTCAGCGAATAGCCGGCCTGGTCCTTGGTGTTGTTGACCGAGCCGTTGACGAAGGCGGTCAGGCCGAAGTCGAAGGCGTACGAGACCTGGCCTTCCATGCCGTCATACTTGGCCTTGCCCGAGTTGAAGTAGAAGCCCGTATCGACCGGATCCTCGGTGATCAGGTTGTTGACCTCGATCTTGTAGACGTCGAAGTCGGCGGCGATGTGGGCCGATTGCCAGACGGTACCGACCTGGTAGTTGGTGGTCGTCTGCGGCTCGACCGTGTTCTTGGTCGGGTCGGCGCTGTACAGGGTCGACAGCGACGGCAGCAGGCCGCCGGTGGCGTACTGGCCGTAGACCGACCAGTTCTTCGTCAGGCGGTAGTTGGCCGTCAGGAACTGGAAGGTCTTCGAGAAGGTGTTCGAAGCGTTCTGCGGCTGACGCGACTTGTCGCCCTTGATCACCGGACCGGCGACCGTGCGCTTCATGTCGACATGCTTCAGGCCCGGCGTGATCGTCAGGTTGTCGGTGACGTGCCATTCGAAGTCGGCCGACATCTGGGTCTGCCACCACTTCGACGTTTCCTGGTACTGCGTCGCGTTCCACTGCGGGTCGGTCGTGGCCACGCAGGTGTACTTGCCCGAGCCCGCGTCGAAGGTGTAGCTGGAGCACAGCGGCTTTTCGCGGTTGTCCGGCGTATTGACGCCCAGGGTGGCGTCATAGTCGTAGCGGTGACGGTTGGTCGACGACTTTTCCAGCCACAGGCCGAGGTGCAGGGTGCCGAAGCCGAAGTCGCGGCTGGCGCGCGAGATGTCGCCCAGGACGTGGTATTCGTTCAGCTTGTTGTAGCCGATGACGTCGTTCGGGTTGGACGGGGTCTTGGCCTTGGCGAAGACCGAGTTGGTGACGTAGGCGCCGTAGGCGTTGGTGTCGCCGATCAGGTCGGCGTGAGTCACGTCGGTCGAGGTGAAGGTGTTGTTCTTGTAGAAGTAGCCGTAGGCCGTGCTTTCTGTCTTGAAGCCCAGCAGGTCGCCTTCCGCCTTCAGGTACTCGAAGTTGGTGTCCTTGATGATGTAGTTGTAGCCGTAATAGGTCGACTTCGTCGGGTCGTTCGACAGGTTGAAGTCCTTGCCGTTCGCCGCCACCTGCGTCAGGGTCGCGCCGGCATTGTCGTTATTGTGCGAGTAGTTGTAGTTCTTCGTCGCGAACGCCGTCAGGCTCCAGGTTTCGCCCAGCGGCAGGGTGAACTTCATGGTCAGGTTGTTGGCGTGCAGCGGCGAATAGGTCTGCTCGCCCTTGGCGCCGTTGACCTGGACGTTGACGAAGCCCTTCAGGCCGCCCAGTTCCTCGACCTTGCCGGTCTGGACGACCGCGACGCTTTGATAGGCGCCGAAGCTGCCGATCGATTCGCGCAGGGTGACGTTCTGGTCGTCGGTGATCTTGTTCGAGAACAGCTGGACCTGGCCGCCGTAGTTCGACTGGCCGAAGTCGCCGGCGACGCCCGGACCGCGGTCGACGATCGTCGCGCCGACGGTCGAGGCCGGGAAGAACGAGTTCGAGTGGTGCGTGGGATCGTTGGTGTCACCGAAGGCGATGCCGTCGTACGAGATGTTGTACTGGCCGTCCTGGAAGCCGCGCAGGGTCAGTTTGGCTTCACCCCAGCCCGCGCCGTTGGCGGCGCCGGCGCTGGCGGCCGACGGCGACAAGGCGGCGATCGAGGTGAAATCGGCGGTTTCCGACACGGCCTGGTCGATGAAGGGGCGCGAGACGATCGACTGCGGCTGCGACTGCTCCAGCGACGCCTTGGACGGCGCGTTGGCGGCGGCCTTCGAGCGCTCCGCGCGGACGATCACTTCCTTGACCGAAGCATCCGAAACGTCGGTGTTGTCGGCGGACGGCGTGGCGTCCTGCGCCATGGCGGCGCCGGCCAGCAGCGAGACGAGAAGCGTGGAGGTCGCGAGCACGCCGTACTGGGCAGCGCGGCGGATTTTGGAAGACATGATATTCAGCCCCATCACATGGAAAGAATTGTGCGCCGCGGGAAACGCGGCATGGGGCGGGCTGATGGCAGCCGTCTGTGACGTTTACGCTGAGATTTCATGACGCTTTGGCGACATTACCTTTTCCGGACCAATGCGCCCCGGACATGTGCCATTTCTGCCATCGTCTCTTTCAGTTTCGCTTCAGGTTCGATTGTTAACCGGTCGCCGCGGCGGAAATGACGGCGGTCCATGCGAATCCTGCTGATGAGCAATGACGTACAGCCCGGTCCCGGACTCGAGGCCGGATTGGTGCAGGCCGGCTACCAGCCGGAGCGGCCGCGCCCGGGCGAAACCGTGCCGGCGGCCCTTGCACGGCAGGATTACGCCGCCCTGATCCTCGACCTCGATATTTCCGATGAGACGGCCGTGCTGAAAACGGTGCGGCAGGAGCACGACCTGCCGGTCATCCTGCTGACCGTGCACAATTCGCTGGAACACCGTGTCCAGAGCCTCGATCTGGGGGCCGACGACTATCTGGTCAAGCCGTTTCGCATGCCCGAACTGCTGGCGCGGCTGCGCGCCGTCGTCCGCCGCAAGGAGGGCCATGCCCGCTCGGTGATCGTCCACGGCGATATCGAACTCGACATGGGCGCGCGCAGCGTCCGCCAGGCCGGACAGTGGATACGGCTGACGCCGCGCGAATACCAGGTCCTGGCGCTGTTAATGGCGCGCATAGGCCGCATCGTCAGCAAGGACGAGATAGAGGCCGAGGTCTACAGCGCCGGCGGCGAGATCGAAAGCAATGCCGTGGAGGCGGTGGTCTATGCCATCCGCAAGAAGCTGGGCCGCGATCTTATCGGCATGGTCCGCGGCGTCGGCTACGTCATCGCTAGTTAGATAACACGTTCAAGGATCGAGACGTAGGACGCTACCGCGCCGCCGCCCATATTGAACGTCATGCCCAGTTGCGGATCGGGCAGCTGCATGTCGCCCGCCTCACCCGTCAGCTGGCGCGCGGCGATGACGTGCATCGACACCCCTGTCGCGCCCACCGGATGGCCCTTGGCCTTCAGCCCGCCCGACATATTGACCGGCAGCCGGCCGTTGCGCCCCGTGCCGCCGTCGATGACCAGTTCGCGCCCCCGGCCCGGCCCGGCCAGGCCCATGGCCTCGACCGACAGCAGTTCGGCGATGGTGAAACAGTCATGGACCTCGGCGAAGGCAATGTCCGACACGGTGACCCCGGCTTGCGCATAGGCGGCGTCGAACGCCCGGCGCGGCCCTTCGAACGCCGTCAGGTCCTTGGCCGACAGCGGCAGCAAATCGTTGACCTGCCGGGCGGCGCGGAAGCCGACGGCGCGGCGGAAGGCCTTCGCCATGTCGGCGCGCACCAGCACGACGGCCGCCGCGCCGTCCGACACCAGCGAGCAGTCGGTCTTTTTCAGCGGCGCGGCGATGACCGGGTTCTTTTCGGATTCATGCAGGCAGAAGTCGAGTTCCAGGGCCTTTCGCAGTTGGGCCAGCGGGTTGTGCACGGCCGCCGCATGGTTCTTGGCGGCGATGTGCGCCATGGCTTCGGTCGGATCGCCCCACTTTTCGGCATAGGCCCGGGCGAACTCGGCGAAGATCATCGGGAACGACTTGCCCGCCTCCTCCTTCTGGTACGAGGCGCATCCCAGCGCCTGCGTCACGGCGGCATTGTCGACGGCAGTCATCTTTTCGGCGCCGACCACCAGGGCTGTCCGGACGCGGCCGGATGCGATCGCGTCCATGGCGGCGTAGAGCGCTGCCGAGCCCGAGGCGCAGGCGTTTTCCACCCGCGTCGCCGGCTTCCAGCGCAGGCCCTCGTCCGCGCCCAGGATCATCGAGGATGCAAAGCCATCGGGCGTCATGCCGGCGTTGAAATTACCCAGCCAGACCGCGTCGATATCCTGGCCCGACAGCCCGGCGTCTGCCAGCGCCTCACGCGCGGCCGTGACGACCAGGTCTTCGAGCGATCCTTCCAGCTTGCCGAAGGGCGTATGCCCCCAACCGACGATGGCGGCCGTCATGAGCGAGCTCCTTATGTGTCTTCCCCGGTTTTCCAAGCAGGACCACGAACTCGTTTCATTTGCAACTCAAATCAGAACGCGATGAACGGTCCCGTATAGCTGCCGGCGGCCCGCCCGGAGATGCCGGTATAGACGCTCTTGCCGAAGAAGAAGGGCAGGCCGAAATCGAAGCTATTGCTATAGGGATTGAGGCCGCCGAAGCTCGACGGATCGCCGCCCAGCCCCGGAAGCGCGTTCTGCCCGCCATTGCCCAGGTTCTGGGCGCTGTAAAGCGGCAGGCTGACGGACTGGCTGACGGTGTTGTTGCCGGTCAGGACGGCCGAAATCGTCAGGGGCGTCGCCGGGCAATAGAAGCCCTTGAGCGTGCCGGTGCACTGGGTGATGGCGCTGTCGCTGAAAGCCAGGAAGTTGGTGCCGCTGTCGACGAAGCTGTTGGTCAGGGTCTTGCCATTGTAGTCGGCCGTCAGGGTGCCGGTCGAACTGGTGGTCAGAACCGTGGCCGATCCCAGCCCGTTGTTCGTCTGGGTGCCGATGCCGAAAATCAGCTGCCCGGTCATGTTGCGCACGCCGGCCGTGCCCGCGCTGGGCAGGACGATGATGGTGCCGTTATTGTCGACCGTCATCATGGCGACCGGGTTCGGCACCTGCTCGCTGATCGACAGGGTGGCCGTCGTACAGGCCGTAGGCGTGCAGTTGTAATAGAGATACGGCGTCGAGGCGCAGTAGCTGCCGCAGTCATAGACGGTCGTACCGATGCCGAGGATGCCGTTGGCGCCGAAATCGGCCACGGTCTGATGCCCGCTGCCGCCGCTTGACGAACAGCCGGTGGGCACGGTGGCGAAATTGCCGTCGTCGCCGATGACCATCATCGGCATGTTCGACACGCTCTCGCCGCCGACCGTCATGTCGGCGCGGCGAATCGAACCGAAGACGTAGCCGTCGACATATTGGTAGCATTCGCCGACCTTGGCCGAGCCGCTGGTGGTCTGCGGCAGGGCGGCGCGCATGGCCGAGCTCAGCACTTCCTTTTCGATGCGCAGGCCGACGCTGCCCGTATCGACGATAACGTGGTCGATCGTCTGGCAGGTCGTGGTGCCGGGCGCGCAGACCGTCACGGTCACGAAGGGAATATTGACATTGCCGCCGCCGGCCGCCGGGCCGTCGTCAATGAGGATCGAAGCCACATTGGTCAGCGACGCCGACGAGGAGGACGAAGACGACGACGACGAGGATGAAGAGGAGGAAGACGACGACGAACTGGAAGAGCTCGACGAAACCGAACCGCCGCCGCTGCTATAGCCGCCTCCGCCTCCCCCGCCGCCTCCGCAGGCGGCAACGGTGACCATGATCAGGGCGAGCGCGAGATATTTCAGTTTCATTGGCCCAGCACCTCTGTCGCGGGCTGGCCGACCAGGCGGCTGGCGTCGAAGCCGGCCGGCACCTGGGCGGGAAGGATGGCATAGCCCCAGAAGGCGCCGGGATGGCCGCCGCTGCGCACCACGAAGTCGCTGTCATTGGCGGTGAAGGCCGCGCGGGCGTGCAGGCGCGCCGTCTTGGCGCTGGCCGATTGCAGGCGCGAATAGTAGCCGCCGAAGAGCTGGCGCAGGTTCGGGCGCATCGGCCCGTTCCAGCTGACGGCGAAGACGACGCCGGCGGAACTGGTGAACTGGCGCGTCACCGTGCCGTCGCCCAGGGTCATTTCAGTCTGCGTTACGCCGCCCGAGGCCGGGGCCGAATGGCTGATACGGGCATGCAGATGCACGCGATCGTTATCGACCGTGGCGGCGTTGCCGCCGAGTTCGGCGTGGGCCTGCGAGGCCAGGCTTATCAGCGCGACGCCTATGGCGGCGGTCAGGGAAAAACGCAAGACACCTACTCCCAGGCACTTATCAGGCGGAGATATCCTGATAAATCAATATGGTGACAAGGCCGTTAACAACCCGGCTTTTTCAGGAGGCGATCGGTAACGGCGAGCATTCGCCATCCGGGCGATATGCGTAATCCGCGTAAAAGGCATTTTCGGGGCAGCCGGACAGGGGCGAGCTCACGCCGCCTTGAGCCTTCGCTCATTGATCAGCAGCAGCAGTTCCGCCGCCGCACGGGCGTCGTCGAGCGCGCGATGGTGGTTCTCCAGCCGGATGCCGTAGACCTGGCACAACCGCCCCAGGCTGTAGGATTCATGCCCGGGATAGTATTTGCGCATCGAAGACACGGTGCACAGCTTGGGCAGGCGGAAACGCATGTCCAGCCGGCGAAATTCGGCGCCTATGAAACCGTGGTCGAAATTGACATTGTGGGCGACGAATACGGCGCCCTGCAGAAACGCCGCAAAGCTTTCCGCCACATCGGCGAAGAGCGGCGCATCGGCGACCATGGCGTTGCTGATGCCGGTCAGGTCGGTGATGAAGCCAGGAATATGGCGTTGCGGGTTGATCAGCGAATGCCATTCGTCGACGACCTGGCCGCCGCGGATCTTGACCGCGCCGATTTCGGTGACGCGGTCGTTGGGCGGCCGCCCGCCGGTCGTTTCGACATCGACCACGACATAGGTCTGGTCGGGATCGATGCGGTATTTGACGCGCGCGATATCGGCGGCGAAACCCAGCCCTTTCAGCAGGTTCAGCCGCGCCAGCTGATGGCGGCGCACGGCGTCGCCCTCGGCCTTGATCTCGACAAACCGGATCTGCCCGTCGCGCGTCAGCATCAGGTCGGGGAAACCGTCGCGCAGGGCATAGAAATCCTCGCTCATGCGCTTCAGCACCGCCGCGACGGCTTCGGGCGGCGCCGACATCAGCAATTGCGCCATGACCGGCCCCAGGCTGTCCGACCACCACACGATGCCGTTGTCGTCGCCGGCATGGTTCATTACCGTATCGCGCACGATGTCGAGCCCCTGCCCGCCGCGGACGCGCGCCAGTTTCGCCTCGATCTGCGCGGTGAACAGGCGGTGGAAGCTGCGGTCCTTCAGGCATTGCGGCACCAGGTCGAAACCGCTCGACATGCCGCCGGTCTCGAACAGCTCGTCCCAGAAGACCAGGCCGAACAGCGACGGCCACAGACCGTTTTCCGTATGGTGCGCGCTCCAGCCGTCGGCGGCGAAATGGCGGATGGCCGCCTCCTCCGCAAAGCCGCGATACAGCTCGTCGACCTCGATGATTTCGCTGGTGCGCAGCAGGTCGGTAAAGACACTGGTCCGCACCTTGTCGAACTTACGGCGATAGAAGTCGTCGGCGAAGATGAATTCCTCGTCGTCGGCCGGGCTGTCGAGCATGGCCTCGAGCATCGCCCTGACGCGATCGGTCTCGCCGCGCCCGTGCAGCAGCCGCACCACGCGTTCGCGGCTGTCGAAGGCCGTGGCGCGCTCATAAACCGCGATGGCGCGCTCGACATCCCTGCGCTTTTCGAAGCCCTGGCCGAGCAGAAACAGCATGGTGTTGCGCAAGGCCTCGATGAAGTCCGCCTGGATTTCCGGCAGTGCGTCCAGCTGGTCGAACAGGGCGTCGATATCGGCCTCACCCGACTTCAGCGCCCGCACGATCGCCGTGTAGACATAGCCGCCGCGCGCCTCGCCCAGGCTATGGAAACGTGCGCGATAGCTGTCCTGTTCACGCACCGACACGACGCCGAGATCGCGCAGGGTGAAACTCAGCAGGTTTTCATTCAGCCGGCCGAAATAGAGATAGAGCAGGAATCCCAAAGTATCGCGCTGCCCCGGCGCGACGAAGCCCGACAGGTCGAAATCGCTGGCGAAATCGGCGAACGGCAGATGGGACAACAGGTGTTCGACCAGCCGCCCCTTGGCCCAGCCGGTCTTGATCTCAAGGCCATGACGCCGCGCGACCTCAACGACATCGGGCTTGGTCATGGCGTCGAGCACGGCACGGTAGTCGGCCGCGTTCAAACGCCTGGCGAAACCGCTGTCGAGAAGGTCGTCGAGCCCGCCCGCCACGTCGCCGATTTCGCCGTAGTCGAGATCGTCGAAGGTGAAGACCTGGCGCTTGCGGTTGCTCATGCGCACGAACAGGCACTGCGCGGCCTCGGACAGTTCCAGGAAGCCTTCGACGAAGTCGTGCTCGGCCTCACCCAGCATCTCGCCGTAGACCGACGTGACGAAGCCGACCATCTCCAGGAAATGATCGCGGTAATAGGTCGGCGGCAGGACGGGGAAGGTGCGGCTCATGCCCCACGTTCTATATTCGTTCCGCGCCCGAATGGCAAGGTCAAACGGTTCCGAGGAGCCTTTCGCCCGGTCGCTTTACTTGCTGGCCGCCGCCGGGGCGGAAACCGTCCTGGTCTCGGCCGGCTTGACCTCGGCCACCGGCACGGTCTTCGGCTTTTCGGCGGGCTTGCCGTCGGACACCGCCGCCGGCGTCGCGGCCGGCTTCTGATTGGGGACGCCGAATACGGCCTTCAGGCGGTTCTGGTCGATATAGTCGGCGAGGTCACCCAGCGAGACCTGCACGGCCGGATCGGCCATCAGGCCGTCCATGGCGGTGCCGCCCAGGACATTGAAGGCCGACGACAGGGCGGTCTGGCCGTCGTCGAGCACGGCCTTGCGCGTTTCCAGCGTGCAGTCGGCGGTCAGGAGCCGCGTGAACAGGGCGCCGCCCTTGCGGTTGATCTCGATACGCTGCTCGGGGCTGATATTGGACAGTTGCGCCACGCCGGGGTGGCGCGCCATGGTCGAGAAGATCCACTGCATCAGAACGACACGATCTTCATCGGACACGGCGCGGACGAGGCAGGTGGACAAGGCGTCGGTCGCCGGGCCGGCAAGCGCCGCGCTGGCGGGAAAGGCGCTGAAAAGCGCGAGTGCTACAGCCAAAATCCGCGATGAAATACGCAATACCCTGCCCTCTTCTTTATGCCGACCGGCTTACGGTGCTGCGGCGGCCCAAGTCAACTGCATAAGCCGTGCCAGAGCCTGCTCCGAAGGTGTGGATAAGGCTTACAAAAAACGCAAGGAAGCGATATTTGCGTGTTGACCCGCACAATCTTTGCCCATATACGTCCGCCTCCGATCCACGGATCGGGCCGCAGACCTTAAGATTGCCCAGGTGGCGGAATTGGTAGACGCGCTGGTTTCAGGTACCAGTGATGCAAGTCGTGGAGGTTCGAGTCCTCTCCTGGGCACCATCTGCTAGTCTTAGTGACTGCCGCGGCGCTTTCAAATCCTGACATCCCAAAATTTCAAAAAGTCCAAGGGTCCGTGCGGTAGCCGCGCGCAGCTTGACTCGATCGCCCCCTCCTGTACCTTCAAATCCCATAATATAAAAGTACAGGGCGGTCTTAATAAGCATTATGGGGGGCAATCCACACAAGGAGAAGCCACGGCGCCTGCCGTGGCTGGCCGCATCCGCCGTCGCTATATGCGCGGCCTGGGGCGGCCTGGCTGCGCCGGCCATGGCGACGCCCGCCCCGGCGGCCGACACCGTGCGCACCGACCCGTCGTTCCCGCCCGAGCTCAATGCGCGTATCGAAGCGCGCGACTACAAGGGCGCCCTGACGCTTCTGGGCACCCTGCCCGACCTGTTGCAGACCGAAAAAGGCTTCCTGCTGCGCATTCATCTGCTTGAGATGACGTATCAGGACGACAAGGCCGCGATCCTGCTGGAACACCGCCTGTCGAAAGACCCGAACGACGGCCTGGCGCGCTTTGAAATCGCCGAGCTGCATTTCCGGCACCGGCGCGAAAAGCAGGCGACGCTCGACTACCGCCTGGCCCTGGCCGGCGGGCTCGACGGCGACCGCGCCGGCGCTGCCTACAAACGCCTGGAAGGCATCATCCAGCGCAAGTCGTGGCACGTCTGGGCCGCCGGTTCCCTCACCGGCAACAACGGCAGCACCAACGATACGACCGACATCACGCGCCTGGCCATCTTCGGCCTGCCGTTCAGCGAAACCGCTCCCGGCAGCGGCAAGACCGGCCCGGCCTTCAGCGGCTATGTCGGCGCCGGCCGGCTGACCCTGCTCAGGCCCGGCGTCGGCATCCGCACCAATATCCTGGTGACAGGCACGCACGATCCAGGCCACCTCTACGACAGCCACAGCATCTCGGTGCAGACGGGCCCGGAATGGCAGGTCGGGCGTTTTTCGCACGTTTCGGTCACGGGCCGCGCCATTGCCCAGTGGCTGGGCAACGACCTTGCCCAGACCGGCGGCGGGTTCGCGCTGCACGGCGACACCTATGGCCACGACCAGCTGTGGGCGGCCGACATCAGCGAAGACCGGCTGAATGTGCGCTATAAAAATATCGGCGTCGGCTGGAACACCCGGGCGGAAGTCAAGCGGATCCGCTATCTCGACGCCTCGACCCTGTGGATTTTCGACGCGGTGGCGCAGCGCCGCGGCGCGACCTTCGAGACTCTGACCTTCCAGGAACAGCAGATCAAGGCGGGGCGGCTGTTCCAGGGGCCGTTCTCGACCTTTGTGTACCTCGAAGCCGCCGGCCGCGCCCGGCAATACGACCGCAACCCCCTGTTTTCCGGCCTTCACCGCAGCGACACCTACGGCCAGCTGACGGCGCGGTTTTCAAAGCGCGACGTGCTGATCTTCGGCGCCGTGCCCTATGTCTCGGTCCAGGCGTCGCGCAACCAGTCGGATATCACCGCCTACAGCAATAGCCGCACGCGGGTGGATTTTGGGCTGACGAGCGATTTTTAGCGTCGTTTCATCCCACATTCCAAGACAAAATGACACCGGTTGACATGCTTGTGGCATAAGGCTTAGCCTTCCCGCAAAATCATACGGGCGCGGACCACCGCGACCGCCAGGGAGTGCTCATTATGCCGCCGAAGTTCCGCCGTCGCGCTTGTCTCAGCGCCTTTACCGCCCTGTGTTTGTCGCTGGCGGGGGCCGCACGGGCAGAAGACAGCGGGCTTTTGTTCCACGTCTCGGGCGACAAGGGGCTGACTGCCGACATCGCCAAGGGCCAGGCCGTGCCCAACTTCGCGTCGAACGTCTCGATCCAGCAGGACCCGCAGCGCGGCGCCTATATCCAGGCCCAGGGCACGCAGCAACTGACCTGGATGGCGCCCGGCAATGTCTACGCCGAGCGCGGGACGCTCAGCTTCTACTGGCGGGCGCGCGATCCGCTGGGGCCGACGCAGTTCCCCATCTTCCGCGTCGCCTATGCCGACCACACCAGCTGGGACATGGTGTGGCTGCGCATCGACTGGAACGGCCATGGCTACGACGCCTTCGTCACCGACAACAACCTGTCGCGCCTGCGCGTATCGACCAAGCTGGCGACGCTTCCTGCCGCCACCGACTGGACGCTGATCACCTTCAGCTGGGACGAAGCCGGCGGCGTCGTCCTGTATGTCAACGGCAAACGCGTCGCAGCAAAGGCCGGGCCGGTCGTGCTCGATGCCGGCCTCGACCAGTTCGGACCCAACAGCCGGGTGATTTCGCCGCACCAGGTCCATTCCATGTATCCGTTCATCCGCGGCGGCGACATCGACGATATCCGCGTCTACGACCACGCGCTGTCCGATGCCGAGGTCGCGTCGCTGGCGTCGGGGTCCGCGCCCTTAGCCCCCACGCCTGCCCGCACCGCGACCGACGCGGCCTGGTCGCACCGCTATGGCTTCGACAACAAGACGTCACCCGTGGCCCTGACCGCGCCCGCCACGCGCATCCGCAAGGTCGAGTTCACCGCCCAGTTCGACCTGAAGGAACGCATGTCGCTGGGCTCGGACGGCATGGCGGAGACGACCTGGCCGGGCGTCTATAACCGCTCGCGCCTGACGGGCCGCCACGACTATTTCGAGCTGCCCGACTGGAACGTCTATGTCGAAGGCGGCAAGGCCATCACCTTCACCCTGCCGGACGAGCCGTTCAACCACGTCGAGTTCGAAGGCGCGGCCTATGGCACCCTCACCTACCAGAAGGCGGGCGCCAAGGATGCGCTGCTGGCTACCCGGCCGCAGGGCATCGAGCGCAACAGCTACGACTTTTCGACCCTGACCGGCGGGAATTTGCGTTTCGAGAACGTCGCGCAGGAAACGCCGATCCAGGAGCTGGCGGCGTATAATGTCGCGCCGGGCGCAGAGCCTTCCGAGCAGACCCTGACCTACAAGGTCAAGGCCAGCGCCGACATCAACGAATACCCGTCGATCGACGCGCTGAAAGCCTTCGTCGCCGGCCGTTATCAGCCGGATGAGCGCGCGACCGTCGTCGCCCTGCCCGCCGGCGCGCCGTCGAAGCCCGCAGCGGCCGCCACGCCGGGCCTGCCGATCGTTCATATCCTGATCCCGGAAGACTTCCGCCAGTGGCGCGACGCCCGGCCGGTCAACATGTACGAATACGGCTGGGAAGGCATGAACGGCGGGCTCGACGGCATCGCGCTCGATATCCCCGCGCTCAAGGTCAAGGCCGGAGCGGACGGCCTCTATCCGCTCAATATCGCGGTGAAGGACCCGCTGTGGCCGGCGCGCGACCTGCTCAACGTCACGGTCTCCATAAAGCCCAATGAGGCGCGCACCGTCTTCCTCGATACGCGCGACCGCATCCTGCCCGACGGCAAGAGCCTGTACCTGACGGTAGCCGGCGCCACCGCCGACTTCAACGCGCAGCAGCTCGACGGCATGGCCGTGCGGCTGAAGTTCAAGCCATACAAGGACGCCCTGCCCGAGCATATCGCCGACCGCTTCGCCCAGGCGCGCGACAACCTGGCCTTCCTGGTCGAGGAGCATACCCAGTCCAAGCGCCTGTCGCGCTTCGTGCGCCTCAACGAAGAGCTGAAGGACCTGCTCAAGGTCGATCCGCAGAACATCCACGGCCGCGAAATGTGGGCCGAGATGCACCCCGACCAGGGCGCCCTGCCCGAGCCCGAACCGAAGGTTCCGGACGGCGTACCGGCCTGGGCGTATCTGCAAACCCAGGACCTGAAGCGCGTGCGCACCTTTGTCGACTGGTGGGTCGACAACCGCCAGGTGCCCTATGGCGACTTCGGCGGCGGCATTTCCGACGACGACGACCTGACGCAGCAGTGGCCGCCCATGGCGCTGATGGGCGACGAGCCGGACAAGCTTGTGGCCTCGCTCGGGGCGCTGACCGACGCCGTCTTCAAGAACGGCATGATCACCAACGGGCTGGGGACCATCAAGACCGACGAACTGCACTCCTATGAGGAGGGCATCAACGCCATGTCGGAATCCATGTACAGCGACTATGGCGACCCCAAGGTGGTCGAGCGCCTGATGGCGACGGCGCGCGCCTATCCGCGCATCGTGCAAAAGGGCGTCGACGGCCACACCTATGTCATCAGCCGCTATTTCTCGGGCACCGACGTGTCGCTGGACGCGCCGTGGAACTGGAGCCACGCCTATTCGCCGCTGATCCTGCATCCGGGCACGCTGCTGGGAGATTTCAACGCCAATCCGACGCTGCGCCAGACCGTGACGTCGCTTGCCGACACCTATCTGGCCAAGGCGACGAAGAACGCCGACGGCTCGCTGACCTATCCGGAGGAGTTGCAGGCCACGACGGGCAAGGCGCGCGGCGACCTGAAGGGCGACACCCGCGCCAACAACGCCATGATCCAGATCTTCTGGGAGTCGTGGCGCTGGACGGGCGACGAAAAGTACCTGGCGCCGATCCGCAACCAGGTCGTGCGCCGCTCGCTGACCGGCCTGACCTTCATCAATGGCGACGCCACGGCGGCGCTGCACCTGCGCGACGACTTGGGGAAGCTGCTGAAATCGCGCGCCGACGCGGGTTCCAACGACGCCTCGACGCTTTACTATGCCTGGAACTATACGGGCGATACGAAGTATCTCGACACGCTGTTCGCCAACGAGATCGCCTTCAACGACCAGCATATGTGGCTCTATACCGACGCCCACTGGTGGTCGGACCGTGTCGAAATGCCGAGCAACATGCTGCAAAGGACGCGGCTGGGCGGCATGGCGCTGACACGGAACCAGACCGTGCCGGGGCACCTGGTCAGCTGGCGTTTCGACAGGCCGCTGGCCGCCGAGGATGTCGGCATCCTCATCTCGGACCAGAGCGCCAAGCATTTCAAGGTCACGGCCTATAACCTGTCGAACGCGCCGATCCACGCCGTCATGACCGGCTGGGAGATCGCGGGCGGCCAGTGGACGGTGACGGGCCCCGACGGCGCCACGCGCAGCATCGCGCTGGAACGCACCACCTCGACCGACCTGACCTTTACGCCCGGCAAGCAGGAGACCTGGGAGTTCACGCTGGCGACGCCCGGCGACGACCCGGCCCAGCGCCCCGACCTCGGCATCGGCAAGGACGACGTGAAAGCCGGCAAGGGCGCCATCGCCGTCACCGTGCACAGCCTGGGCAGCAAGAACGCCCCCGCCTCGGCCGTGGTGCTGGAGGACGCCTCAGGCCACGAACTGGCGCGGACCCTGGCCCCAGCCCTGCCCTCCGCCGCCGATCTTAATCCGCATACGGCGACGGTGACGCTGAAGTTCAAAGGCGTTCTGGCGCCGGGATCAGCCGTGCGGATCGTCACGCCGCAGGGGGCGAAGGAGATCACGCAGATGAATAATCGGGTCGTGGTGGAATAGAGCGCCGCTACGGCTTCAAAATATACCGGCAGACAGAAAAACCTATGCGCACCCTGGCCATCTCTCTGACGATCACCCTCGCCCTGGCATCTGGCGGCATGCCCGCCATCGCCCGGACGGAACCGGCGACTGTCGCCGCACAGCCCCCGGCGGCCACGCTTCCGCCGCTTAGCGACTTTGTCGGAACCTACACCTACCAGGGCGCAACGATCGAGATCGCCGCCCCCGACGGACTGGTCGCGGTGCTGGATGGCGGCAAGTATCCGCTGCGCCGCAAGTCGGCGGATGTTTTCATCAACGGTGGCGGCGCGGACGTCATCTTCCATCGCGGCCCCGATGGCGTCGTGACGGCCATCGAGGATCCGACAGGTGTCAACCGGCGTCTGTCGGCCCGCATCTCGGCCCTGACGGCAGCCGGGTTCCAGCCCCGCCCGGCCGGTTCGCCGCCCTATCGCTACCAGGCGCCGCGCGACTTGCGGGACGGCATCCCCGTGGGCGACGTCGCCAGATCCGATCTCGGCGCCGAAGCCGCCAACCGCCTCGTCGCCGGCGTCCTCGACAAGACCTGGCCGGATGTCGACAGCGTCCTGATCTTCCAGGGCGGCAAGCTGGTGCTGGAGGAATATTTCTATGGCTATGACCGCAATACGCCGCACCGGATGGTCTCGGCGACCAAGTCAGTGGTCGGCGCCGTCGTGGGAGAGGCCGTCGCCAACGGCGCTGTCACCCTGGACGAACCGGTCCTGCCGAAGCTGGGCTACGCGACCGTCGCCAACCCCGATCCGCGCAAGTCCGCCATCACCCTGCGCGACCTGCTCACCATGCAGTCGGGCCTGGACTGCGACGACCATGTGGCCGGCTCTCCCGGCGGTGAAAGCCAGCTCTACAACACCCACGACTGGATCCGCGTCCTGGTCGACGTGAAAATGGTCGATACCCCGGGCACGGTGGGCCGCTATTGCACCGGCGCGACCTTCCTGGCCGGCCGCATGGTCGAAAAGGCGACGGGCCGCACCCTGCCAGACTATGCGCAGGCGCACCTCTTCGGCCCCATGGGCATCCGCCGGGCCGACTGGACCTGGAACCACGACCTGACCAATGCCGACAAGACATTCGGCATGATGGCCATGCGCCCGCGCGACATGCTGAAGTTCGGCATGCTCTACGCGAACGGGGGACGATGGGGTAAGACCCAGGTCCTGCCCGCCACCTGGGTGAAGACGTCGCTGTCGTCATTAAGCACCGTCGAAAACACGGCCTATGGCTATTACTGGTGGCGCATGTGGCTGCGTGTCGCGACGCCGGACGGCTCCCACCGCGTCTTCATGAGCGCCGCGCAAGGCAATGGCGGCCAGAAGATCTACCTTGTGCCCGAGCTCGACCTGATCGCCGTCTTCACCGGCTCGCGCTACAACACCGGCGAAGCGCCTCAGAACAAGATCATGGCCAGCGTGGTGTTGCCCGCCCTGTTGCAGGCGCGCGGCATAAAGGGAGATGTCGGCGCGCCGGTCCATTGACGGCGGGGCGGCTTAGAAGCCTTCCAAAGGTCTTGTGTTGCGTGCGTGGTCGTCTCGGGACAGATTATCGGTGGCAGGATTCGGACTGGATATATTTCGACATTTCGCGGCCTGTCCCCGAAAATCCATAACTCCGCACAGAAGATCAAAGCTCAGTGCAAACTGGATTTTTGAGCGATAGGTGCAAATGTCCGGGTTCGGCATTCTCATTGACGCATGGAATTAGTCGTTACAAAACCGTTGACTCAGGCAATGCATAACTGTCCAGCCAATTTCCGGGATCTCGTGGCCCGAAGAATTCCCGCGGCAACAAAGGCAATAATCTACTTCGATAAAGACCCAGGTTCGAGGCCATTTGCCGATGCCATTGTAAAGGAAGCGGCGATCCGAAACGGTTCGCGCATGGTTGCGACGCCGGCGCCTATGCAGGTCTGGCGCCGCGACGATTCCAGTCGGGGGAGCGCGATACCAAAGGCCATATCTCAAAAGCCGGAGACCGGACCTTGCGCCATGCCCTGTACGAAGCTGCAAACAACCTGCTGTGCCGCGTCAAAAGGCCGTTCGCGCTTCAAACCTGGGGCAAGGCGCTGGCGCTAGCCAAGGGCGGAAAACGCGCCCGCGTCGCTGTCGCCCGAAAACTCGCCGCCCTTCTGCACAAGCTTTGGCTGTCGGGTGAGCGTTTCGACTGGGAAGCTGCCTGAGCGCACACACCCAGTCAAAACGCCCGACGCCAAAAGGGTGATCCCGACGTAACCTGAGAGGACAAAAACCTCGTCGGTGACATAGGGACACCCAGTCTTCCGAGCCATTTGCTCAACCGCCTGACCGCGACCTTGCCGGCACGAACATCACTTAAAGCTCCGACGCTTGTTTGTGACCCCGTAGACAACCATAGCTAACGGCAAATGAGCAAATCAATTAGACAACAGGTTACGAATTGCACAATTAGACGCTACTGACGCCATCAAATCATATATCATTCGCCGCCGTCGCGGCGGCCGACACCAGCATGCCGGAGAATTCGAAGGCGGCGCTGTAGACGATGAACTGACGAGCTGTCTCCGTCCAGGTCAGCCGGCCGTCCCCGAGGCTCACCAGGCCTTCGGCCAGCGCATCTTCGAACAGGCGCCGGGCCTGGGGGCGCGATATGCCGCAGTGCCGGACCGCGTCGTCCAATACCCAGGACACCGGCGCCATGGCCAGCGGCCCGTCGCCAGCGTCGCGGCTCAGCAGCAGGGCCAGGGCCCGGCCGCCACCCAGGCGATGGTTGAATATCCGCACGAACGGCATGTCGTGCCCCGTCGCACGGGCCAATCCGGCCAAAATGCTGTCGCCCCGGCGCTGGGCAAAGGCCACGGCGACCGGCGGATCGGCGTCCATGCGGTCGAGCAGTCCGCCCACCGCCGGCTCCAGCAGGGCCACGGTTTCGAGGCCGCGCCGCATGCGGCTGCACCACACGTCGATGAAGCGCTGCGTCGGCGCGTAGAGCGCTGCCGCCCGGCCCTGGCGCACCGAGATTTTCGACAGGAAGCCGACATGCTCAAGATAGCCCAGCAGGGAGCGGGCGCGGCCACGGCTCATGAACCGGCTCTCGTCGCACGCCGACTGGAAACGCGGCAGCGTGATCCCCTCCCCGCGATGCAGGGCAAAGACCAGGGCGGCGGCGACATAATGGCCGGCGTCTCGGGACAGCATGGCCATGACCGGATTCGCCGCGGCTTCGACCTTTACTGTGTTGAGCGCCCGGGCGGCTTCGGTAAACCGGGGATGCGCGGCCAGGGCGCCCGCCGTCGCGGGCGACATGTCGCAACTGAGCCAAGGCCGCAGGGGTTCCAGGTCCGGATGTAGAATCACGCTTGCCTCAGCACAGAAGCGGTATTGGTACGCGCCGAAGACCGTCCTTGTCAAAAATGCTCCGCACCCGTCGGGCGCGCGCCAGGCTGGGCCGCTCCGGCTCGAATACCTCCCGGACGCGAATTCGCGCACCATTTCCCTATAATCGGTACGAGTCTGTTACATATTGGTAACATCGTTCGGATTTGCGCCGAAATCCGTTGCGAGTCGTCAGCATATTCGATACGCTGTTTCACATTCGTAGCCACTGCCCCAGCGTACAATGACACCGGCGTTTCGCGTCTTCGGTCTTCAAGCCGTGACGCGGTTTCTCTCAAAACCTCAATGACACCGGTATCATATATCATGGGCCGCCTGCGAAACCAATAACAGAAAAGGGACCGGCCATCGCGCCGGCCCATAGAGGGAGTATTTCATGACCACCGCTTTCACCGGGCGCGCCTCTGCGCCCGAACGCCGACGTGCGCCCTTTTTCACGGGCGTCTCGATTCTGGCGCTTCTGGCAGCCGGATTCGCAACGCAGGCCGGGGCCCAAACCGCCCCCGCCCCCGCCAAACCCGCCGACAACGATGTCGTCGTGGTGCGCGGCTTCCGCGGCAGCCTGCAAAGCGCCGTCCAGGCCAAGAAAAAGGACAATTCGATCGTCGACGTCATCAAGGCGGAAGACATCGGCAAGTTCCCCGACAACAACCTGTCGGAATCGATCCAGCGCATTCCCGGCGTGTCGATCGACCGCGACGCCGGCGAAGGCCGGACCATCACCGTGCGCGGCCTGGGCCCAGGCTTTACCCGCGTGCGCCTGAACGGCATGGAGGCCCTGGCCACGACAGGCGGCCGCGATTCGTCGGGCGGCACCAACCGCGACCGTGGCTTCGATTTCAACGTCTTCGCCGCCGAGCTGTTCCAGTCGATCACCGTGCGCAAGGCGTCGTCGGCCGAAACCGAGGAAGGCGCGCTGGGCGCGACCGTCGACCTGCAGACGCCTCACCCCTTCGACTACAAGGGCTTCACCGCCGCGGCGTCCGCCCAGGTCCAGTATAACGACCTGTCGAAGAAGACCAATCCGCGCACGACCTTCATGGTGTCCGACCGCTGGTTCGGCGGCAAGCTGGGGGCGCTGGTCTCGGTCGCCTGGAGCACCAACGACAAGTATGAAGAGGGTCCGTCGACCACGCGCTGGGAAAACGGCTCGACCGACGCCCAGACCTCGGCCAACCGCTTCCACTCGGTATCGACCGACGGCGGGCTGACCTTCACACCGATCGCGCCGACGCCCGCCGCCACGACGCCCGGCAATCCCGGCGGAACCTTGAGCGACCTTTCCGGGGCCGCGCTCGACGTCACCAAGGCGCTGCACCCGCGCATTCCGCGTTACGGCCATCTCGCCTATGACGAAGGCCGGCTGGGGGCCACCGCCTCGATCCAGTGGCGCCCAAGCGCCGATACGCTGGTGACGCTGGACAGCCTGTTCTCGGATTTCAAGGCCAACCGGGACGAACAGTACCTTGAGGTCATCTCGTTCAGCCGCGCCGGCCAGGGCACGCCCAAGACCGACATCTACAACTACACGATCAATCCGAAGGGCGAGATTTCCAAGGCCAGCTTCAACAATGTCGATGTCCGTTCGGAAAACCGCCACGACAACCTGGATACCAGGTTCCAGCAGGTCAACCTGACGGTCAACCAGAATATCGGCGACAAGCTGCGGCTCAAGGCCTTCATCGGCCACTCGACCTCGGTGCAGGACAATCCCGAGCAGACGACGCTGACGCTCGACGCCTACGACGTGCAGGGCTATTCCTACGACTATACCAACCCGAACGCGCCGGTCTTCAACTATGGCACGGTCGGCGGCTGTACGGTCGCCCAGGCCTGTTACTGGCAGGTGTCGTCGTCGACCGCCAAGGGCGACGCCTCGCTGGTCCGCGTGCGCCCGAACCGCACGATCGACAGCTTCGGCACGCTCAGCCTCGATTTCGACTACGGCTTCTCGGACAATTATCACCTGAAGTTCGGCGTCAACCGCAAGGATTTCGGCTTCCACACCTTCGAATACCGCCGCTCGACGGCGACCTACGGTGAAAACATCACGCCGGCGGCCGCCACCTATATCAACGCCAACCTGGCCCAGTTCACCCAGACGCAAAGCCTGGCCACGGGCGGCCAGACCTGGCTGATCCCGAACTTCCAGGCCATCAAGACCGCGCTGCATTTCGACTGCAATTGCGTCGATCCGACCTATGGCGACTGGACCCTGTCGAACACGGGCGGCTCGCGCGGCAACAACCAGGACGCCGCCGAAACCGACAATGGCAGCTATATCCAGCTCGACTTCAAGCACGACGTGCTGGGCATTCCGGTGCGCGGCAATGTCGGCGTGCGCTATGTCGTGACGCATCAGTCGACCTCGGGCTTCATCGACGCCACCCACTATGTGGCGATCGAGCGCCAGTACAAGGACACCCTGCCGTCGCTAACCGTGACGGCGGAACCGGCCCCCGACTTCCTGATCCGCTTCGCCGCGGCCAAGGACATGGCGCGGCCGCTGCTGGCGGCGCTGACGCCGGGCGGGACGATCAACTTCACGGGCCGGTCCTATACGGGCGGAAACCCGTATCTCGATCCGACGCGGTCTAACGACTACGACCTGAACTTCGAATGGTATCCCGACAAGGACTCGCTGTTCTCGCTGGGCCTGTTCTACAAGGACATCAAGACCTACATCCAGACCCTGTCGCGCACGGCCCCCTACGGCACGCTGGGTTTCGACTTGTCGCTGGGCACGCCGTTCAACGTCGACGCGGACACGCCGTTTGTCGTGTCGTCGCCGGTCACGACGCCGGGCGGGGCGCTCAAGGGGTATGAGATCAATCTGCAGAAGACGTTCACCGCCTTGCCGAAGCCGTTCAACGGCCTGGGCGGCATCCTGAACTACACCCATGTCGACTCGCAGATCACCTATCTGACGACGACCGGCACGACGCGCAACAACCTGCTCAACATGTCGCCGGACGCCTACAACGCCACCCTGTTCTACGAGAACGACCAGTTCTCGGCGCGGATCTCGGCGGCCTATCGCGCTGGCTATCTCAGCGCGATCAAGCCCGGCAACAACGCCGACTTCCAGGGCAAGAACAAGACCTTCAATGTCGACGCCCAGGCGACCTGGTCGGTCAGCAAGTCGTTCGTCATCACCCTCCAGGCCCTGAACCTGACGGACCAGTATGACGACCGCTTCAACGTCTACAACAGCCAGACCTTCGGCAATGTGGATAGCAATGCGCCGCTGGATTACGTCCATACCGGGCGGACCGTGCTGCTGGGCGTCCGTTACCAGTACTAAGTTCCCGAACTTCCCGGAGCGCGGCCTGCTTTCCTTGGCCGCGAGCCCCTCAGCGCCTGGCGCCCGAAGCGCGCCGGGCTCGCTCGTCCCGCCGCCGGTCACGTGGCGGCGGGACTTTTTTCTTTGATTTACTGGTGGTTCCGCTTTCCCAACGTCCGCCGCTCCCGCCGTCCCTCCCGGGGATTGGCGGGATTTTTTTTGGTTAACGGCGCGCTAACCCATAAAAACAATATTCTGTCAAGCAAAAATATTCATCTTAAACGCCACTTTAAGAGTCTTGCGCTACAGTGATCGCAAGAAGGCCGCCAGAGGTAAGGCGGTCCACATAGGTGATGCTGGCCAGAGGCCGGGCTTTGCAGCCGCCGTGCACACTTTCGCGCCCTGACCGTCGCGGAAGCCAACTCAACACATCTGCTCCGCCCCCGCGCGCTTGAGACCTCAAGCGCCATACGCCCCCTCGTGTCTCCAAAGCCGGGCAAAACGCCCGCCCCGTTGTGCAAAAAGTATGTCAGACAACACTGTCGTATCCTCGCGCCGCAAGTTCCTGAGCCTTGCCGGCGCCGCCGCCCTCACCCCGCTTGTCGCCGCCTGTGGCGGCGGAAGCGGTGGCGGAAGCAGCGGCGGGACCTCGGTCGCCGCCGCGGCCAATGTCACCCCCACGGTCGGCCTGGCCGCCAATTCGTCGTCTTCGTCGTCGAGCAGCGACAGCTCGAGCGCCAGTTCCAGCGCTTCGTCCTCGACGAACGCCGGTCCCGCCGCCACGACCTCCGCCACGCTGTCGGCCCTGGCCTGGACCAAGGCCACCGGCCCCGCCCTCAACACCGCCGGCCTTGTGCAGACCTTCGACTCGACCTTTTCGAGCAGCGACGACCTCAGGAAGATCACCGTCAACGGCGCAGGCGGCCCGTGGTACGCCCCCATTCACGCCGACTACGGCTCGGCGCATTTCGCCAGCCCGCTCGATGCCGTCTCCCCCTTCGCCATCGACAACGGACGCTTACGTATCCGTTGCGAGCAGGTGAACGGCGCCTGGCAGTCCGGCCATATGCAGACCTGCGACCTGGCCGGTTCGGGCTTTTCGCAGCGCCGCGGCTATTTCGAGCTGCGCGCCAAAATGCCGGCCAACGGCACATTGGGCGCCTGGCCGGCCTTCTGGATGTACAGCAAGAGCGTCTATACCGACACCACCAAGCTGCGTGCCGAACTCGACATCATCGAATACTATCCAGGCAACGACCCGCGTGGCCAGCATTCTGCCCTGCACCTGCGTCCGGGCCTGACGCCGCAGGCCGGCGACGTCGTCACCTCGGACTGGACGACCAGCTGCTATAGCGGGCTCGACGCCCTGGCCGACGGCGACTGGCACACGCACGGCGTCGAAATCACCGACAGCTGGATCATCGTCTATTTCGACCGGGTGGAGATCAAGCGCATCCCGCTGCTGGCGGAATTCGACGTGCCCATGTTCATGATGGTCAGCCTGGCGCTCCTTCCCGACGAAGCCGCCCAGGCGACCGGCCCGATCGACCTGTATGTCGACTATGTCCGGGCCTGGCAGCGGACCTGATTTTCGGAGGCGGGCGTCGCGAGGCGCCCACCTTTTTCGTCATATGCCGCCCCAGATCGCCACAAGCGTGCATAACGGCGCATTTACCCCGCCACTTAATCACGCCTTAAGAGCATCCGGCTACCGTCCATGCCCGGAAGGTCCTTCAAAATAAGGCCTTCACGCCACCGAACCGGTCAGGGCGAACCGGGTCCGGCTGCGACTATTCCGGCGCCTGCCCAAGGCGCCGGCCACCACCCTTCATATCTTCACCCGCGCGGCGGCGCTCCCGCTGCGTGAACCCCAGTGTCCGGACGCGCCATGCCCGTCCGCTTGCGTCCCCCTGTTTTGCGTAGAGTACCATGTCAGTAAAACCCTCAGTCACCTCCCGCCGCGGCTTTTTGGGCGCCGCCGGGGCCAGTCTTGCCGTCCCCTTCCTCAGCGCCTGCGGCGGCGAAACCGGCGGCAGCGCGATCACGCCACAGGTAAGCGCCACCACAGCCCCCCGTATCGTAGCGACCGGCGCGGCGACCGCCAGTTCCGCATCCTCGTCTTCCGGCGCCAGCGTCTCCACATCGGCCTTGACGACCGCGATCGCGGCCACCCAGGCGCGCCTGGCCGCCACGACCTGGACCGAGGCCATAGGCCCGGCGCTCGACCTCACCGGGTTCATAAAGACGTTCGACAGCGGCTTTTCCGTCCCGGATTCCTTGCGTCAGATCACTGTCAACGGCGCAGGCGGTCCCTGGTACGCCCCGATCCACGCCACCAGCGGCGCGGCCCGGTTTGCCAGCCCGCTTGAAAAGGTCAGCCCCTTCGCCATCGTCAACCGAAGCCTGCGCATCCGTTGCGAGCAGGTCGACGGCGCCTGGCAGACCGGCCATATGCAGACCTGCGACTATGCCGGCTCAGGCTTCTCGCAACGCCGCGGCTATTTCGAAATTCGCTGCAAGCTGCCGGTAAAGGGCACGCTGGGCGCATGGCCGGCCTTCTGGCTGTACAGCAAGACCTTCTTCACCGACACCACCCGGCCGAAAGCTGAAATCGACGTCATCGAATACTACCCGGGCAATGACCCGCGCGGCCATCATTCCACCATTCACCTGCGCCCCGCCGCCAAACCGCCTGCCAATGCGCTACTTGTCTCGCCGTGGAGCGCCGGTTGCTACAGCACCGTGCCCACTCTCGGCGACGGCAACTGGCATACGCACGGCGTCATGATCACCGACCAATGGATCATCATCTACTATGACCGGGTGGAATATAAGCGCATTCCGCTTCAGCCCGAATTCGACACGCCAATGTTCATGCTGGTCAGCCTGCAGCTTCTGTTCGATGAAGCCGCCGTGGCGACGGGCCCCATCGACATGTTCGTCGACTACGTCAAGGTATGGCGCAAGCCATAAAAAAAACGGGCGCCTGGGGGCAAGGCGCCCGTAAGTCTGCGTTGTGGACTTAAATTTACGCGTTACTGGACGGAACCCGTCCCTCCGGCATTGGCCGAACCCGATACCGAAGCCGAAACGGGCGAGGACGGCACCGACACGCTGCCGGCCGCCGAACGGGCGGCGGCGCCAGCCCTGTGGACGCCGTTGCGCGCCGCCCCGGCCGCGGCCGAAGCCGTATTGCCGACACCCGAAGTGTTGACGCTGGCCGAGCCCGAACCGTTGCCCGAAAGGCCGCCGGTGCCGGCATTGGCGCTGCCCGTACCCGTCACGCCGCCGTCGACGCCGGCATTTCCGGCAGCATTGGCGACTCCGCGCGCATCGCCGGCCGTGCCGTTTGCAAAGCCGCGCGCCGCCGAAAGGCCGCTGCGGGCCTGGTTACGCGCTCCGGCCACCGTATTGCCGGCGCCGCTGGCGTCGACCGTCGCCGATCCGGCGGCATTGCCATTGCCCGCGGCGCCCGCGCCGTGGCCGAACAGCGAACCCGTGGCATTACCGGCGGCGGAGCCCGAACCCGAGGCGGTCACCGGCTGCTGCGCCTGACGGGCCGCTTCACGGGCTTGCTCGCGGGCCTGGTTGCGCGCGCTGTCGGTCGTCTGGCGCGCCGTATCGCGGGCCGAACCGAAGGCATCCGGAGCGCCGAAGGACCCGTCGCCCCTGCCGCTCATCGAGCCGCCGAGTCCACCCAGGCCGCCACCGCCCTGGCCGCTCATGCCGCCCCCCATGCCGCCACCGAGCGCGCCGCCCAAACCGCCACCAAGACCGCCGCCACCACCACCGCCGCCGCCCAGCAGCTGCGCATTGGCGGACACGGCCAAAAGCGAGGCCACGGCAAAAGTCGTCAGGAAAATCTTCGTCTTCATGTTCATGTCTCCCAGGGTTCAGCCAATCTCACCGGCTCACATTGGGGACAACGACGGGGCTCGCGGATTTTCTCCGGCCCTCGCGAAATTTTTCTACTTTTTCGACTTCGGCGGGGCCTGGGGCCGGATGTCAGCGCCGACCAGGCCGTTGCCGTAGGTCGTGTCCAGGCCTTTGACGCCAAGGTCCTGGGCGCTGGCGGCCAAGGCCTCTACCGCCGCCCGCGCCCTGGCCGGATCGGGGTCCCTCAGCTGCCGCGACAACAGGCCGGCGACGATCGGCGCGGCGAACGACGTGCCGCGCACAGCGGCGTATCCGCCTGGCCGGGCCGCCGAAATATCCGCCCCCGGGGCTGAGAATTTAACCTGGGGCCCGCGCCCGGCTTCCGGCAGCACATGATTCCTGCGGTCGATGGCGGTGACGCCGATCACGCCGTCAAAGGCCGCCGGATAGAGCGGTTTGGCCGCCGGTCCGTCATTGCCGACCGCCGCGACGATCAGGTGCCCGCGCGCCACCATGGCGGCGACCGCCGCCTTCATCGGCGCGTTGGACGGCCCGACCAGGCTGATATTGACCACGGCCACGCGTTCCTTCGCCATCCAGTCGAGCGCCTGGAGGATGGCCGGGGTCGAACCGCCGGTCGGCGCATTGCAATAGACATCGGCGACGTAAAGGTCCGCGCCCGGCGCAGCGCCGGCAAACCCATCGGCGCGGCCGATCAGCAGCGACGCGGTCTCCGTGCCGTGCTCGCCGGGCTGCGGCGCTCCGGCAAAGCCCTTCTGCGTGATGCGCGCGCCCTGGAACGCCGGATGGCCGGTGTCGACGCCGCTGTCGATCAGCCCGACGCGCCCGCCGCCCGCGCCGTTGACGCTGCCACCGCCGGGCGCCGACGCCGACTGCGAGCCGAGATAGATGTCGTTGAAATCGTAGACACCGTCGGGATCGAGCTTTTTCAGCCGGCGCAGGGCGTCATTGGTCGATACACCTTTCGGCGCCGCCAGCACGACGACGCTCAGCCCCAGGTTTTCCAGCGTGTCGGTGCGCGTGACGGTGAAGCCCGCGGCCTTTGCGGCGGCCAGGGCCGCGTCCGAAGGCGCCGTGGCGACGATCTCATGCCGCACGATCAGGTCGCCCTGCGGGCTTTGCTCCAGCACGTCGCGATGCTGCGCCACCAGGTCGCGCACGGTGTCGAGCCGCTGCGACGCCAGGCCGGACACGCGGTCGAGCGTGCCGTCGAGCGTCCGGTCGACCGCGCCCGTGACATCGCGCACCACGGGCAAGGACGGCAGGTTGCCTGTCAGATTGCCCAGACGGTTTTCAAGATGGCCGCCCAGCTGGGCGCTGGCGGGACCGGCGGCCAGCAAAAGCGCGGATATGAGAACAAAGGCCTTCATGAAAGACTCCGTGACGCCTATGTAACGCGCCTGACGCCGGACTTGCTGCAAAAAAATTTCGCCGCTACGAAGAAAAGGCCCGCGCCCGCGCGTTGAGGTCACAGGAGTTCGCCCATCGACACCCGGCAAACCCGCTCTGAAATCGTCGCGCTGCTGCCGCGCCTGCGCCGTTTTGCGCGCGCGCTGACCGGCAACGCAAGCGACGCCGACGACGCGGTCCAGGCCGGGGTCGAGCGCGCCCTGAAGAGCCTGGACCAGTTCCAGCCCGGCACGCGGCTCGACAGCTGGCTGTTCAAGGTGGTGAAGAACGCCTGGATCGACGAGGTCCGCGGCCGCCAGCGCCGCGACCGTATTTTCGCCCCGTCGGAGGACGGGGACACGGTGGGCGGCGCCGGCGCGGAAGCGTACGAGGCGCGCCGCCAGTTGCAGGAGGTTGAGATGGCCATGCAGGATCTGCCCGAGGACCAAAGAACGGCGATCGCGCTGATATGCGTCGAAGGCCTGTCCTATGCCGAGGCGGCCGAGATCCTCGACGTCGCCATCGGCACCCTGTCCAGCCGCCTGACACGCGGCCGCGAAGCCCTGCTGGCGAGATTAGGAGGTCTGCGATGATCGAATCCGAAACCATCGTTGCTTATGTCGACGGCGAACTCGGCGCCGAAGCGGCAGCCGCCGTCGAAACGGCCGCGAAAGCCGATCCGGCGATCGCCGAAGCCATCGCCGCGCACCGCCATCTGCGCGACAGCCTGTTCGCCGTGTTCGCGCCGGTCGCCGAAGAGCCCGTGCCCGAACGGCTTATGGCCGCCGCCGCCCCGCCCGCCCCCGTCGTCAGCCTCGACGCGTTTCGCGCGCGCCGGCAGGTCTTCGTGCAGATCGGCGCCATGGCCGCCTGCCTGGTCGCGGGTGTCGGCATTGCCCTGGCCCTGACGCACAGCCCGGGCGATTTCCGCTCCGCTCCCGGCGGCCTGATGGCCCAGGGACAGCTGGCGCACGCCCTGTCGTCGCAACTGGCGTCGGACGACGGCGCCACGCGCATCGGCCTGACCTTCCGCGACAAGGCGGGGGCGGTCTGCCGGACCTTCTCGACGAAGGCCTCGGACGGTCTTGCCTGCAAGAGCCGCGACGGCTGGCGCATCGACGCCCTGGCGCGCAGTGAAGGCACGGCCGAATTCCGCCAGGCCGCCTCGCCGCTGATCATGTCAGCGGCGCAGGATCGCATGACTGGCGACGCCTTCGACGCCGACGCTGAAAAGGCGGCGCGGGACAAGGGCTGGAAATAGGCCTGGATGAGGGTGTCCGTCTGATCTGAACCTAGGTCCGGCGCAAAAGGCTCATCAAGCCCTTGGCCGCCCAAGGAAAGACCGCCAGCAGCAGGAAGGCGCCCAGCATCGGCGGGGACACGATGTCGGACAGGCGGTCGATCTGCGCCAGTTGCGTGCCGGCATTGACGTAGATCAGGGTCGCCGGAAGCATGCCCAACTGGCTGAAGATGTAGAACCTGACCGGTGAGACCTCGGTCAGGCCCATCAGGATGTTGGTCAGCGAAAACGGGAACAGCGGCAGCAGCCGGACCGAGAAGACGTAGAAGGACCCGTCCTCTTCCATGCCGCGATTGACGGCGTCGATCTGGCGGCGGAAATGCCGGTCCACGAAATCGCGCATCAGGAAGCGCGACATCAGAAAGGCCAGCAGCGCCCCGATGCTGGACGCGAACGAGACGAGCACCGTCCCTTCCACGACGCCGAACAGGGCCCCGGCAGCCAGGCCGAAGAAGATTTCGACCGGCAGGCTGAGCGCCAGGACGGCGAGGTTGAGCCCGAAGAAGACCACGGCCGAGCGCACCGGGTGCGCCGACGTCAAAGCGTCGAGGAAGGCCAGCAAGGCCTTGAGGTCGCTGACGCCGGGGCGATACCATGCCACCAGTCCGATCCCGGCGGCGGCGACCAGCACGACGACGGTCAGCATCAACGGCTTTAACAGGCTGCGCCTTGCCCGGTAAAGGCGCGGCACGGCGGCCAAATCGGCATCGGTTCCGGAATGTACGGCCATGGTGCGATCCGTGGGGACAGGGGCGATCGGCTCGCGGCACGATAACGGCCCGCCCGCAGCCCATGCCTTCATTCGTAAAAGCCGGGAAATAAAAATGCCGTACCGGAGCCCTGCCCCGGCATCATGTTTCGGCAAGCTCGCCGGTGCGGACCTCCGCCGGAACCGCCGCCGTCAGTTCGCGGACATAGGCGTCGCGCCAGCGCGTGACGTCGTTGCGCTTAACGTCGTCATACAGGCCTTCCCAGCGCCGCTTGCGCTCCTTCAGCGGCATGCTGAGGCCGCGATGAATGGCTTCCGACAGGTCCTCGCGGCTGAGCGGATTGACGATCAGCGCCTCCTTCATGTGCTCGGCGGCGCCCGCGAATTGCGACAGCACCAGCACGCCCGGATTGTTCGGGTCCTGGGCGGCGACATACTCCTTGGCGACCAGGTTCATGCCGTCGCGCAAGGGCGTCACCAGCCCGATATCGGCCGAGCGGTAGATGCCCGCCAGCTCGTCGCGGCGGTACGGCCTGTTGACATAGCGCAGCGGCACCCAGTCGACTGTCGAATAGGCGCCGTTGATCTTGCCCGACAGGTTGTCCAGCCGGTTGCGCAGGTCCTGGTAGGCGTCGACTTCGTCGCGCGAGCGCGTCGCGATCTGAAGCAGGAACAGGTGTTCGTGCATTTCCGGATTATTGGAAAGAAAAGTATCGAAGGCGTTGAAGCGTTCTTCCAATCCCTTGGAATAGTCGAGCCGGTCGACGCCCAGCAGCATCTTGCGCCCGCGCTGACTCTTGATCATCATGCGGTGGAACAGGGTCGCCCGCTCGCTCTTCAGGGTCTCGGCGAAGTCCTCGGCGTCGATGCCGATGGGGAAGGCCTTGACGCGGATGCTCTTGCCATAGGCGTCCAGGCGGCCGTCGGGCGACGCCACCCCGTGGACGTCGTGGACGATGTAGTCCGAGAAGGCGTCAACGTCGTCCTCGGTCTGGAAACCGACGAGGTCGTAGCTGAACAGGGACTGCGCCAGGTCGTCGTGGTGCGGCAGGGTGTTGAGGATGCGCCGCGCCGGCCACGGAATGTGCAGGAAGAAACCGATGCGGTTCTTCACGCCACGCGCCCTGAGTTCGCGCGCCAGCGGGATCAGGTGATAGTCCTGCACCCAGACGACGTCGTCCGGTCCGATCAGCGGCAGCAGGGTCTCGGCAAAACGCGTATTCACCCGGGCATAGCCCTCGTCGAAGCTGCGCTCGTAGCTGACGAGGTCCGGGCGATAGTGGAACAACGGCCACAGGGTCCGGTTGGCATAGCCGTTGTAATATTCGTTCTGGTCCTGCGCTTCGAGGTCGAGCAGCGCCACGGTCACGCCGCCCACGACCTGCATGGAGATCTGGCCGGTATATTGCTCGACCGTCTGGCCGCTCCAGCCGAACCACAGGCCCTTGTTGTCGCGCAGGGCGGCAGCGAGCGCCATGGCCAGGCCGCCGGCGGTGGCGACGCCTGTGTCGGACGGCGGATTGACGCGGTTAGATACGACGATAAGACGGCTCAACGGGGGCCTCCAGTACAAATGCATTCAGGGTCAGGGCCTGGTCGAGCCAGGCATGGACGGCCGCTTCGTCATCGAGACGAAAGGCCGCGAAGGTCGGACGCGGCGGCCCGACCAGAATTCCGAAGCCGCCGAGCGCGATCGCCGCGAGAAAGCCGTCCTCGTCGGTCAGGTCGTCGCCCGCGAAAACGGGAACGGCGCCGGCGAACGGCGCCTCGGTCATGAAGGCGCGGATCGCCGCGCCCTTGTCGCTGCCGGGCGTCAGCAACTCGATCACCATCGATCCGCGCTGTTGTTTCAGGCCGGTGCGGGCAGCCAGGGCGTCGGCGAAGACGCGCGCCTCGGCCTCTATCTCCGGCGCATTGCGATAATGCAGGACGGCGGACAGGGGCTTGAGCTCGATCTGCGTGCCCGGAACACGGTCTGCAAAGGCGTGCAGTTCGCGCACCGCGTCGTCCAGCCGGTCATGGGCCGCAGCCGCCACCACGGCGGCGCCATTGCGCCTTTGCAGGCCATGGATGCCCGCCAGGGCCGCGACCGAACCTTCGAGAATGCGGTCGAGATCGTCAATCCCGCGCCCGCTGACCACGGCCAGCCGGCCATCCAGGCGTTCGGCCAGCCTCCGCAGGCGATCATTGCGTGCGGCATCCGGCCCGACATCTTCCGGCCGGGCGGTGAACGGCGCCAGCGTCCCGTCGAGGTCGAGAAACAGCGCGGTTTCGTCGAGCCTGAGCGTTCGCGTCATTCCGCCATGTGTCGTGTCGTGCCCCACAGCCTTCATCCGATCCGGCTTCGGGCCGTAAGACATATCGCGAATTTACGAAGTAAAACGCCAAATGCTCACAGATTAGGAAGCCATACTTCAAAAATAAAAATCCTATAAAGACCCGGCGTTGTTGTTTGTGAACGCCACATCTTCGCCCTATAGTGATCACATACCGCTGTATGATTTCAATGATGCTCCCGCATCCGTGATGATATCGGCAGCAATTCGTGACTGTGGCGGTGCACAATGGATCAGATTTCCGAAATCGACCGGACAAAATCGGGCCAGCAGGCGAAAACGCCGCGCACTACGCTCGACCTCGCCCCTATCGGCAATTGCGCGGCGACGGCGCTGGTCGACCGCCGCGCCCGCTTCGTCTGGGCGTGCTGTCCGCGCGTCGACGCCGAACCGGTCTTTTCCGCCCTGCTCGACCCCGCCTGCGGCCAGGCGAGTGATCGGGCGGGCGAAGCCGGCCTGTGGTCGGTCGAGATCGAGGACGGCGATATCGAGGACCAGGCCTATGTGCGCAACACCGCCATCCTGCGCACCGTCTTCGCCGACCGCCACGGCAACACCGCGGAACTGCTCGACTTCGCGCCGCGCCTGCACAACCTCAACCGAATCTACCGGCCCTGGGCCTTCTTCCGCCTGATCCGCCCCTTGTCGGGCAACCCGCGCATCCGCGTGAAGCTGAGGCCAACCGGCAACTGGGGCGAGCTGTGCGCCCGAAGCAGCGCCGGCTCCAGCCACATCCGCTACGACTGCGGCACGGTCGCCATGCGGCTGACCACCAATGCGCCGCTGACCTATGTGCGCGACGAACACGCCTTTCGCCTCGAAGGCCCGCTGGCCTTCCATCTCGGGCCGGACGAGCCCTATCCGGGCGACGTGCTCAGCGACGCCGAACACATGCTGCGCGGCACCACGGCCTATTGGCAGGCCTGGGTGCGCACCCTTTACCTGCCGCTCGAATGGCAGGAGGCCGTCATCCGCGCCGCCATCGCGCTCAAGCTCTGCGCCTATGAGGAAACCGGCGCCATCGTGGCGGCGATGACGACCTCGGTGCCCGAGGCGCCGGGGACCGAGCGCAACTGGGATTATCGCTACTGCTGGATCCGCGACGCCTATTACGTCGTGCGCGCGCTCAATCGGCTGGGCGCGGCCGACATGTTGGAATCCTATCTGGTCTATTTGCGCAACCTCGTCGACCTGTCGCGCGGCGGCCACGTCCAGCCGCTGTACGGCGTCGGCCTCGAAGCCGAGCTTGAAGAACGCTTCGCCCCCGGCCTCAACGGCTATCGCGGCATGGGCCCGGTGCGCGTCGGCAACCAGGCGCACGAGCACTTCCAGCACGACGTCTACGGCCAGATGATCCTGCCCCTGGTGCAATCCTTCTTCGACGCGCGTTTCTTGCGGCCCGGCACGCTCGAGGACTTCCACGCGCTGGAGGCGGTCGGCGAACGCGCCTTCGAGATGCACGACCAGCCCGACGCCGGCCTGTGGGAGTTCCGCACCCGGGCGCGCGTCCACACCTATTCCGCGTTGATGTGCTGGGCGGCGTGCGACCGGCTGGCCAATGCCGCCGCCGCGCTCGACCGCGAAGACCGCCGTCGCTACTGGCAGGACCGCGCCGACACGATCCGGAAAGCCATCGAAACCCGCGCCTGGAACGCCGACCGCGGCCATTTCGCCGGCTCGTTCGAAGGCGAGGAGGTCGACGCCAGCCTGCTGCAACTGTTCGAGCTGGGCTTTTTGCCGCCCGACGATCCGCGCTGCGTCGCGACCTTCGCCGAGGTCGAGCGCCAGTTGCGCAAGGGCGACAACCTATACCGCTATGTCGAGCCCGACGACTTCGGCGAGCCGGAAACAGCCTTCAACTTCTGCACCTTCTGGTACATCGAGGCCCTGCACCTTCAGGGCCGCGAGGCCGAGGCGCGCGAGCTGTTCGAGGCCATGCTGGCCAGGCGGACGCATTCCGGCCTTCTGTCGGAGGACGTCAAGGTCGACAGCGGCGAACTGTGGGGCAATTTCCCGCAGACCTATTCGCTTGTGGGACTGATTACGTGCGCGGCGTTGCTGAGCAAACCGTGGACGACGATACGGTAAATTAGCTAACAGCCGAAATGAATGGCTTCGCCCTCCCCATTTATGGGGTGAGCGAGGCGAAAGTATAGCTTTCGCCCGCGAAGGGACCGCCGTCAGGCGGTGGGCGGGGCTCTTGCTTGAGAAGACAAGGAATAGTTGCCCACAGTTTAAGCTCAAATTCCAGCCAAGGCGCTCGCGGCAACAGTCCCACCCCGCCCACCGCCTTCGGCGGTCCCCCCTCCCCGCTCCGCAGGGAGGGCGAAGATCTACGCAGCGCTAACTTACGCTTCAAAGCACAGAAGCTTCCTTACCGCATTTTAGCCGCCTCACCCGCCTCCGGGGCCGAATCCTTATGCCCAAGGGCGCAAGGTCATCGGCCTCATGGAACAGCCAAGGAGGTATGTCATGAGCCATCTTCCTCCCATTCCGCGCGCCAGCCGCAGCAATAAAGGTCCGGGCAACAATGGCGCCACGCGCGATCCCGATCCGCATCATGCCGATGGCGGCGACCATGCCGACCGGCGCGGCCAGCAGGCCAACCTCAATATCAACAGCCACCACCAGGGCTATCAGCAGGACCGCTAGTCATGTCGACCAAGACCCCGAACAGCGTGCGCTGGGGCGGCCCCGGCGCGTCCCACGAAAACGCCAGACAGCCGCCCGAGATCGACAGGCACAAGGCCGATCCGCCCGAACTGCACGTCAGCCACGTGTCGGGCGGCGGCGGCGAGGCCGACCGGCATCACGGCCACAAGGCCGAATACAAGAAGCCGTCGCCGCGCGAACTGTCTAAATTCCGATCTTGAGCCCCAGGCGGATTTCGCGCGGCTCGGCCATATGGAAGGTCCGGTCCGCGACGCCGTCCGCCGGCTCGCCCGGCAGGCGCGTGGCATAGTAGTAGTCGATGTCGTGCGCCGGCCGGTCGAACGCATTGAGAATTTCCGCATACAGCTCCAGGCGTTCCGTTGCGTGCCAGGCGCCGCGCAGGTTCACCAGGGTGGACGACTTTGCGACCTCGGAACGATCCTCGATCAGGTCGCGCGGCCCGAGATAGCGGATACGGCCCCCGATATCCCACTGCGCGCCCCTGAAGGTCAGTCCCAGTTCCCCGGTTTCGCGCACCGCGCCCGGAATGGCGTCCGCACCGGCGGGCTCGTCTTCCAGCGTCCCGTCGTTGCGCGCGTAGACGGCGTCGAGATCGATCCGGCGCACCGGCTTCCAGAAGGCGGAAATCTCATAGCCCTTACGCCGCGCGGCGCCATCGGGCTCGACCGTGCCGCTGTCGGCGGAATAGACCAGCTCGCTGTCGATATGGCTCCGCCACCACACGGCGGCCAGGCGCAGCGAACCCCGCTCGTAACGCCCGCCGATCTCGTCGAAACTGCCCTTGACCAGTCCGGGACTGGGATCGGCCGGGTTGGTTACGCCGCGGGCATCATTGCTGTGGAAGCCCTGCCCCCAGTTGGCGTAGAGGGCCGCACTCCCGCCGAACCTGTAGCTGATGCCCAATTTCGGCGAGACCAGGCTATCGGACACCTTGCCGCTCCAGGCCGCACCGCCCCTGGCGGCCGTGCGGAAATCATAGGCGTCGCCGCGCAGGCCGGCTGTGATATCGACATGGTCGCCGGCCTTGAACCGCCCTTCGCCATAGGCCGACAGCGCCGTTTCATGCACGGCGAATTCCGATTCGAGCGCGCGGTCGGCGCCGTTTTTCGTGTGCCAAAGGCCGACGGAGGGAATGTCGTCGAGGCGCGCCTGCGCCCCATAGGTGAAGGTCCAGCGGTCCGAGGCGGTCACGCTGCGTTCGGCCTTCCCGCCCAGGCTGGTGCGCCTGTCGAACTGACGGATTTCGTCGCCGTTGACCGGATCATCGAGATAATAGGTAAAGTTCGACAGCAGGCTCCAGTCGTAGGCTTGCGCCCAGGCGCCGACATGCCAGTCCGAGCGCGCGTCGCCGCCCGACAGGTTGGCTGTCAGTATCTGGCGCCGGGTATGGCCGCGCAGCCAGGGATCGAGCGTATCGAAGGCGCTCGACAGCACCGTGCCGACGGCGCGCCCGGGGATCTGGTCGGTCGGACGCCACCGGCTGTCATAGGTGGAGAGGCTTATTTTCAGCAGGCCGGCCGGTGTCTGCCGGCTGTACTTGACGAAGCCCGATACGCTGCGGAAATGTTCGGGCAAGGTCCATGGCCCGTCCTGTGACTTCACCTGCAACAGGCCCAGGAGATCGCCGCCGCCAAGCTTGCCGGAATCACCCAGCACAAGCCGGCCATAGTTGCCGCTGCCGCTTTCGACCGTCAGGAAAGCCGGCACGGTATCGCGGGTCGTCAGCCGCGCCTGGCCGACGAAGCTGAAATCGCCACCGTCCGCGCGATACGGCCCCTTGCGGTAATCGATGCGCTCGACCGCCTCGGGGATAAGGCCGTTGACGTCGAGATAACCCTGGCCATGACCGTTCGACGGCAGGTTCATCGGCATGTTGTCGATCAGCACCGAGAAATCCGTACCGTGGTCGAGGTCAAAGCCGCGCAGGAAATACTGGTTGGCCTTGCCGCCGCCGGAATGCTGGGTGACCATCAGGCCCGGCACGACTTCGAGCAGTTCACCGGGACGCAGCAAGGGCCGCAGCGCCAGTTCGTCGCCCGACACGCTGCCTTCGCTGGCCGTGGCCGCCTTGCCGATCTGATGGTCAGACCGGCCACGCACCACTATCTCTTCTATCGCGGCGTCGCTTGTGGCAGCGCGAGCGCCACAGGCGCTCGTCCAGGCGACGCTGAAGCAAAGTAGCGCCTTGCAGAAACTGCGTGTCACTGAAGTCCCAATTCGTTGACGTGGTCGAAGCCCGGGCCTTGCGCTGCGCCAAGGTGCCCCCTGGCGCAGCGCCGCAGCGCTTCGGCCTCATCGAGAATACGTTCGACCTTTGGAATCAGATGCAGTCCCGCCGTCGTCAGCCCGGTGATGCGCTTGCCCTTGCGCACGAAGATGTCAACGCCCAGTTCGTCCTCGAGCTCGCGGATGCGCTTGCTCACCCCCGACTGGGACATGAAGAGCGCATTGCCGACCTCGGTCAGGTTGAAGTCGCGGCGCACGGCCTCGCGCACGAAGCGCAGTTGCTGGAAGTTCATGACAGATGTCCCGGCAGCCAGACCTTAAGCGCGCTGCAAGGGCGGCAGCTTATAGCTGCCGTCGAGCAGGGCCGGCCCGGGCTGGTAGGTGCGGAACAGCAGCTGGAACCTGCCCTCCGGCGCCGGTAGCCAGTTCGCCTTGTCCTTCGGAGCCACGTGCGAGATCACCAGGGTCAGCGACCCGTCGGCGTTGCGCTTGAGGCCCGGCGTGCGGTCGTTGATGCCGTAGCGGTCGAGCGGATTGTCGACCAGGAAGAAGTCGGGCCCGTAGAGGATCAGCGACCAGAAGGCATCGACCGGCGGCAGCTGCCCCTTGGCGAAGGTCAGGGTGTAGGTATTGGCGCCCGACAAAGGCTGGTTGCCGGCATCGCCGACCGCGGAGAAATAAAGCGCTTCCTCCGCGATATGCGCCCCCGGGCCATAGGCATTGTTGGCGGCGCGTTCAGCCGGATCCTGGATGAAGCGCGTGATATGCCTGTTGACGCGCCAGCCGTTCTCGACCTCGGCGACATTGGCCGCCTTGATTTTCGCCTGGGCGCTTTTCAAGGCGCCATCCAGCACCGCATCGGACGGCTTGCCGGCGGCAAAGGCGTCCGTGCCGAGGCCGAGCGGAGCCAGTCTGGCGAAGTTGACGGTCTCCTGGCCGGCCGGCGGATAGGCCTTCACCAGGGCGTTCAGTTCGTCGAAGAAGCCCGCCCCTCCCCCGCTGCCGAGGTCGAGCACCGGCAGGATGTTCAGCACGTCGTCCTTGACGATGCCGTCCTTCGCCGCCGACGGCCAGCCCGACAGGGGCGCGAGACGATAGTGCTTCTGAAGTTCGGCGGCGACGGCGGCATCCTTTTCACCGCGCACCAGGGTCCGCGTGAGCGCAAAGACCAGCGCCGTCGGCGACTGGATCACCCTGGCGCCTGCCGGCGCCTGGCCGGTCCAGCCCGGCGGCGCGATGACGTAGGTCCCGGCCTTCGTCCCGGTTTCGCGGCGGCCGACATAGGCGAAGACGTTCTCGTAGGCGTCGATCAGCTGGATCGAATAGTAACGGTCGGCCGTGTCCGGCACGTCCAGCACCACCGGCTCCCGCGACAGGTCGAGCCACGCAAAGCCGTAGATGGTGTCGATGTTCGGCCCCGCGACCTTGAGGCTCGGCGTCGCCAGCCTGGCGTTGAGATAGAACTGGTTGAAGCCGAAACCCTTGTCCTGCGACAGCTTGAGATAGCGGCCGGTCTCGACCAGCGGATAGCCCCAAAGGACGGCCTGCTCATAAGGCGAGGCCGCGTCGTCGGCGGCGAAGGTGGACAGGGGCAGAAGGGCGGCCGCACCGAGGAGGGTGGCCCCGCCCAGCAGGGCGCGGCGTGAAAGAACAGCGTGGGTCATGAGTGATGACGCTCCGGCAAGTAACTGAATGGCTGGGGATGGGTTGCGCGGCGTCGTCGCTTTCGCACCTGCATTCAACATTCAATTTGTCGGAATTTAGGTCAAAACAGATTTTCTAAAGGCAGCGGTCAGAAATTATCCGCCGTCCCTGGAACTGTCGCCCAACCCTTTGAAATCCCACATTTTGCGAATTAAAAAACGATAAATTTCATCGCCTTATGACAAATCGTCATTTTGCCGCAGTGCAAACACATTCGTAAATGACCCGACGCCCAAGCCGGACCGCCGGACATTAATAGGCGACCAATTTCGTTTTAATTTAGGTGAAATCATGTTCCTCCCCGTCCCGCCGCGGTCGTTCCGCCGCGGCCTGTCCGTCGCCGCTCTCCTGGGTGGCACCGCGCTCGGTCTCAGCTACGCCCCGGGCGCCCTGGCCGCCGACGGCGCCGATGCGGTCACGCCGGTCGCCGCCTCCGCCACGACCGCCGAAGTCACCGAAGTCGTCGTCACGGCCCGCCGCCGGTCCGAAAATGTCCAGAAGGTGCCGATCGCCATCTCGACCATCTCGGCCTCCCAGGTCGAATCGACCGGCGCCTACCGCATCGACCAGCTCAAGCAGCTGGTGCCGAGCGTCCAGACCCTGACCTTCAACCCCCGCAACGCCAATATCAGCATCCGCGGCCTGGGCGGCAACGTGTCGCTGACCAATGACGGCCTCGAACAGGGCGTCGGCTTCTATATCGACGACGTCTATTACGGCCGCCCCGGCCAGTCGCAGTTCGACCTGGTCGACCTGCAGCAGGTCGAGGTCCTGCGCGGCCCGCAAGGCACGCTGTTCGGCAAGAATACCACGGCCGGCGCCATCAACATCACGACGCGCGAACCGTCCAAGGTCTTCGGCGGGACGTTCGACGTCACCGGCGGCAATCTCGGTTACCAGCAGGTCCGCGCCAGCCTCACCGGCCCGATCACCGACAAGCTGGCTTACCGTGTCTCGGTCGCCGGTACGCGCCGGGACGGCTATGTCCACAACATCCACGACGGCCGCGAACTGTTCGGCTATGAGAACTTCACGGCGCGGGCGCAACTGCTCTACACGCCCACCGAAAACGTCAAGTTGCGCATCATCGGCGACTACGGCGTGCAGCGCCAGGACTGCTGCATCAGCGTCGTGGCCGGCCTGGTGACGACGCGCGTCGACGGCACGCCCCTGCCCAACGCCTTTGCGGCGCGGGCCGCGCGCATCGGCTACACCCTGCCGGCGATCGATCCGTTCAATTACAATGTCGATATCGACTCGCCGGTCCATACCCAGATGTATACGGGCGGGCTGTCGGCCAAGCTCGACGTCAAGACCGACAAATACACCTTCACCTCGATCACCGCCGGACGCTTTTGGGACTGGATCCCGGAAAACGACGTCGACGGCACGTCCAAGCCCGCCCTCTACCAGGGCCGGATCATCGACCGCCAAAAACAGCTGTCGCAGGAATTCCGCATCGCCTCGAACGGCAGCCATACCGTCGACTGGGTCGCCGGCGCCTATTACTTCTGGCAGAAGCTGCCGGGCTTCACCACCTTCTGGTACGGCCCTTACGGCGCCGAGTTCAACCTGCCGCCGGCGCTGTACCCGACACCGCAGAAGGAGGCCCTGGCCGCCGCGGCGCTCAACGACTACCAGTTGTCGGACTTCTCGCGTCCGGACACCAAGTCCTACGCCCTGTTCGGCCAGGCGACGTGGAACCTCAGCCCGAAATGGGCGGTTACCGGTGGCCTGCGCTACACCAAGGAAGACAAGACCGGCGTCTTCGTGCAGACCGTGACGCGCGGGGCCGACATATCGACCTTCGCCCCGGCCGACCAGGCCTACGTCCAGTCGATCCGCAACCTGGTGGGCGTCGCCAACAGCTTCTCCGTCAGGACCAGCGAAAGCAATGTCTCGGGCCTGCTGACCGTCAACTATAATGTCACCCCGGACGTGCTGCTCTACGGCACCTGGTCGCGCGGCTTCAAGTCGGGCGGGCTGAACCTGACCAACCTGTCGGCCAGCGTGCCGAAGGCGGTCGAGCCGGAACGCGTCGACAATGTCGAGCTGGGCTTCAAGTCGACCCTGTTCAGCCGCAACGTCACGCTGAACCTGGCGGCCTTCTCGACCGACACGCACAACTACCAGACCACAGTCTTCGACTCGGCGCTGCTGACCCAATACATCTCGAATATCGGCCTGGTGCGGTCGCGCGGTATCGAAAGCGACCTGCGCTTCCGCCCGTCGAGCGACTTCAGCGCCTATCTGTCGGTCGCCTATACCGACGCGCAGTACGTCGACTACAAGAACGCGCCCCCGGGCGTCGAATGGACCGGCCTGCTGCCCACCACCGCCAACTATATCGACCTGTCGGGCCGTCCTCTGCCCGGCGCGCCGAAATGGTCGGCCAGCCTGGGTACCGAATACGCGCACCCTGTCGGCGGCCGTGGCTGGGAAGGCTATGTCGGCGCCGACTATAACCTCAAGTCGTCCTACTACGCCTCGGTCAACGACTCGCCGTCCTCGCTGGTCGAAGGCTATGGCGTGCTCAATGCCCGCCTGGGCCTGCGCTCGGACAGCGGCCGCGACGACCTGTCGCTGTGGGCCCGCAACCTCGGCGACACCCACTATTTCGAAACCCTGGGCGCGGGCAATGCCGGCGCGTCGGGCCTGATCACCGGCCTGCCCAGCCAGCCGCGCACCTACGGCATCACCTATCGCCACAAGTTCGGCGCGTAAGGAATCCCCCGATGGCTTTATCCAATATCCTCACCAAACCCCTGCCCTGGACCTCCGCGAAAGCGGAGGCCAAAAGCAGGGCCAGCTCCGGCGGTCCCCGCCTGCCGGGCTGGTTCAGGGCCGCCGCGCGCGAGCCCTTCGTGCACTTCATCCTGCTGGGCGCGATCATGTTCACCGCCAGCGAGACGGTCGAGCATTTCACCACCCAGTATCGCGTGGCCATCGGCCCCGACCGCGTGGCGCGGCTGATCGACACCTATCGCCAGCAGTTCGGCCAGGACCCGTCGGCCACGCAGCTGAAGACCCTGGTCGACAACTACGTCAAGGAAGAGATCGAGTACCGTGAAAGCACGGCGCTGGGCCTCGACCGCGACGACGAGATCGTCCGCCGCCGCCTGGTGCAGAAGTACGAGTTCCTGCAACAGGACCTGCAAACCCTGGAAGACCCGACGGAACAGACGCTGAGGGCGTACTACGCCGCCCACGCCTCCAATTACGGCGAACCGGCGAAGCGCAGCTTCACCCAGGTCTATTTCTCGCCGGACAATGGCGGGGACGATGCGGCCCATGCCCGCGCCGAGACCGAACTGAAAAAGCTCAACGCGTCGGGCGCCGCTCGCGCGCCGGAAGACGGCGACGTCTTCCCGGGCCCGACGGACCTGGTCGACCTCGACCAGGGCGATACCGAGCGGCTGTTCGGCCAGAGCGACCTCAGCCGCGACCTGTTCACGGCCAAGGCCGGGCAATGGGCCGGGCCGTTCCGCTCGGGCTTCGGCTGGCACTTGGTGCGCGTCACCGACGCCCGCTCCGGCGCGACCCAGCCCTATGACGCGGTCGCATCACGCGTACTCGACGACTGGAAGGCTTCGCAGCGCGACGGCCTGAACGCGAAGAATTTCGCCAAGCTCAAGGCCAAGTACAATGTCGTCATCGAGGGGACGAAGAAATGAGCCTGCGCGCCCTTCTCTTCACCCTGGCCGCCCTCGTCTCCTCGGCCTTCGCTTTGGCCGCCACGGCGCACGAGGTCCGGCCGGCCTTCCTGCAGGTCACCGAACGCAACGACGGCAAGATCGACGTGCTGTTCAAGCAGCCCGCCACCACGACGCTCGCCGTCCGGCTCGATCCCGACATATCGGGCGGCCTGCTGAGCGGCCAGCCGGCGGTCGTCGACAGCGGTACCGGCTACCAGACCCGTATCTGGAAAGGCGTACCGACCGGCAAGGTCGGGCTCGGCGGCCGCTCCGTCACCATCCACGGCCTCGACCGCTCGATCACCGACGCCCTGGTCGTCGTCCACTATTCCGACGGCCACGACCTGCAGCAGATCCTGCGACCGGGACAGGAAAGCCTGTCGCTCGACCCGCGCGGCAACAACCTGCCGGTCCTGACCTATGTCCAGCTTGGCATCACGCACATCCTGACCGGCTACGACCACCTGATGTTCGTCCTCGGCCTGGTCCTGCTGGTCAAGAACGTGCCGACCCTGCTGAAGACGATCACCGCCTTCACCGTGGCGCACAGCATTACGCTCGCCGCCACGGCGCTGGGCATCATGACGGTCAAGCCCGCCCAGATCGAAGCCCTGGTCGCGCTCAGCATCGTCTTCGTCGCCATCGAACTGGCCAATGTCAGCCTTGGCCGCACCAGCGTCACCCAGCGCTGGCCCTGGCTGATCGCCTTTGCCTTCGGGCTGCTGCACGGCAGCGCCTTCGCCGGCGCCCTGGCCGAGATCGGCCTGCCGAAGGACAACATCCCCGCCGCCCTGCTGCTGTTCAACATCGGCGTCGAGATCGGCCAGCTCGTCTTTGTCGGCCTTGTCCTGGCCGTCATCTGGGGCCTGAAGCGCATCAAGATCACTGAAATCGAAGCCCTCAAGCCCCTTCCCACCTACGCCATCGGCGCCTTCGCGGCCTTCTGGGTCTTCGAGCGCCTGCACGCCGCCATCATCTGATCCACTGTTCGGGAGACTACAGACATGAGAAAGACCCTTTATATCAACGTGGCCGCCATTGCCCTGGCCGTCGGCGCCATCGCCGTCGCGCCGCTGCTGGCCAGGGCCGCCGCCCCGGAAAATCGTCAGGCCTTCTACGGCGACCTGCACCTGCACACCACCAACAGCTTCGACGCCTACGTGCTGATGGGCACGAAGACGACGCCCGAGGAAGCCTATCAGTTCGCGCGCGGCGACGTGATCGACTATCTCGGCGAAAAGGTGAAGCGCCGCGAACCGCTCGACTTCCTCGCGGTCACCGACCACGCCGAAAACATCGGCGTCTTCAACGAGCTCGACGATCCCAACAGCGCCCTGTCGAAAAGCGAACTCGGCCAGAAGATCCGCAAGGCCAAGACCGAAGGCAAGCTGGACCTGACCGCCAAGCGCAACGGCGACACCGACGCCCTGGCCCTGCTGGGCGCCCTGCTCAAGCCCGAAACCCTGAAGTCCGTGCCCGGCCTCGACGCCACGCAGATCAGCTCGTCGGTCTGGCAGCGCGAAATCGACGCCGCCAACCATTATTACCAGCCCGGCAAGTTCACGACCTTCATCGCCTATGAATGGGCGTCGATGCCGAACGGCCAGAACCTGCACCGTAACGTCATCTTCCGCGGCAATACGGCGCCCAATCCGTTCACCTCGTTCGATTCCGTAAAACCGGAAGATTTGTGGACCTGGCTGAACAAGATCCGCGGCCAGGGCCACGAGGCGCTGGCCATCGCCCACAACGCCAATGCGTCGAACGGCCTGATGTACGACTGGACGACGCTCGACGGCCGCCCTATCGACGTTGCCTACGCCCAGCTGCGCCGCGAGAACGAGCCGCTCAGCGAAATCACCCAGAACAAGGGCACGTCGGAAACGCACCCCAGCCTGTCGCCCAACGACGAATTCGCCAATTTCGAAATCTTCGACCGGCTGCTGATCTCGCCGCAGAAGAGCCGCCCCTCGGGCTCCTACCTGCGCGACGCCATCGGCAAGGGCCTGGTGCTCGATGAAAAGATCGGCGCCAACCCGTACAAGGACGGCTTCGTCGGCGCCGCCGACCTGCACGGGGGCCTCAGCGTCTCGTCGGAACAGGACTACGGCGGCAATGTCGGCGGCGCCAATATCGGCGGCGGCAAGACCTCGCCGGAAGCCGCCCGGCGCCTGCTGTCGCAGAGCAACGACGCGGCCGCCTTCAACGTCACCATCACCAGCTCGGCCGGCCTGACCGGCGTGTGGGCCGAACAGAACACCCGCGAAAGCATCTACGACGCCCTGCGCCGCAAGGAGACCTTCGCGACCTCGGGCACGCGCATCAAGGTGCGCCTGTTCGGCGGCTGGAGCTTCGGCCAGGGCTTCGACAAGAAGCCTGACGCCGTCAGGCAAGCCTACGCCACCGGCGCCCCCATGGGCAGCGACCTGCCGGCCCGCCCGGCCAATGCCGGCGCGCCGTCCTTCGTCGTCTGGGCGCTGAAAGACCCCAACGGCGCCAATCTCGACCGCGTGCAGATCGTCAAGATCTGGACCGAGGGCGGCTCGCAGAAGGAAAAGGTCTTCGACGTCGCCTTCGAGAAAACGCGCAAGCACGAGGCGTCGGGCAAGCTGGCCGCCGTCGGCAACACGGTCGACCTCAAGACCGCGACCTACAAGAACACGATCGGTTCGGTGTCGCTTTCGACCGTGTGGAAGGATCCGGAGTTCAAGGCCGACCAGCGCGCCGCCTACTATGTCCGCGTGCTGGAAATCCCGACGCCGCGCTGGACGACGCTGCTGGCGGTGAAGAGCGGCGTGCCTATCCCGGACTCGGTGGCCGCCACCATCCAGGAACGCGCCTGGTCGTCGCCGATCTGGTACACGCCCAAGAGCTGATACGCAGCCCTGACGAACGGAAAGGCCGGGCCGCGACGCCCGGCCTTTTTGCATGGCGCCGGGCGCTCCAAAAGGCACACTTACGCGCTTCCGCCTCCGTTTCAGGAGAAGCGGCTTGACCCGGAAAAGGGTTAACGGCAAGAGTAACGGGAAGTTCGCGCCGCATAATCGGGGGCAGGATGCGCATTTGGGTGACGTCAGCCGTTGTGGCGGCTATGAGTCTGATGCCGGTCGCGGCATCGGCCCAGGATACGTCACATCAGGACGCGTCTTCGCCGGCCGCCACGCCGGCGGAAAAGCACGGCGTCGAAGGCCTGATCTATCCGCAGGCCGCGCCCCTCGCCACCGCCGACACCCCGAAACGCCCCCCCTTCCAGATCGTCGGCGACCACGTCGCCAGCCCGATCGGCTTCCTGGAAATGTGCCAGCGCACGCCGGACGCCTGCGCGCACTGGCCCGATTCCGACCTGGCGGCCATCAAGGCCGGCGCCACCGAGATGAAGCTGGCGCAGTTCCGCGAGGCCTTCGCCAAAAAGCTGGCGTCGAGGAACAGCCACGATACGGTCCTCAAGGTCGGCCAGCCCAGCTACCTCAACTACGACTGGGTGACGATCGAGGCCAGCGCCGACGATTCCGTCTATGTCTGGCCGACGCCCGTCACCGTCGCCCATATCCGCGACGCCATGTCGCAACTGAGCCTCCAGGTGGCGGACATGCCGCTGCAGGTCCTCTACATCCCGGCCAGCCTCCGCCGCACCGAGCTCGATACGGCCAGCCAGTCGGCCTTTACCGGCGCGCGGCCGCACCTCGAACAGCCCCGCCCCACCGGCTGGCTGTGGCCCGAGGTCAGCAGCCTGGTCACGACGGTCGGCCTGAGCGAACCCGACCAGCCCGCGAGGCATTCCTTTCGCCAGCAAGTCGACCTCCAGCTCGGACCGGGTCTTGACGAAACACCGGTCCAGCACGCATCGGCACAAGACGCACCCGCGGCGCCACAAACACCACCGGCGTCACCGCAAGCCGAAGCACCGGTAGCGGCGCCCGCCGACGACACGGCCCCCATCTATCCGCGCGTCGACCTGACGCCCAGCCAGTACCAGGTGCTGACGCGCATCAACTCCCTGGTCAACCGCGTCATCCGCCCGACCACGGACATGGCCTACTACCATGTCGAGGACTACTGGGTGGCGCCGGGCCTGGCGGACGGCGTTGCCGGCGACTGCGAGGACTATGCGCTGGAAAAATGGACTCTGCTGCGCCAGCAAGGATTCCCGGCGGCGGCCATGAGCCTGGCCCTGGTGTCCGTGCCCGACGACAAGCGGCACGTCATCCTGATCGTCACCACGACCGACGGCGACTACATCCTCGACAACCTGTCGACCTGGGTGAAGCCGTGGACGCAGACCTACTATTCGTGGATGACGCGCCAGGGGCCGGACGACGACCTGAAATGGTTCTCGCTGCTGCCGACCGAAAAACTTAAATAGTCAGCCGACCAGGCGGCGGTACAGGGCGCGGGTTCCACGCTTGTCGACGGGACTGGCCACCGTCTCGGGATCGATCTCGTCGAACGGCAGGGCGTTGCGCACCGCGCGTCCCCGGATAAGCGACCGCCCGCCCCGCCAGATATTGCGCAGCAGGGTCCGCCCGGCATAGCCGACCGCATAGCCGCCGTCGATCGCCGCCATCTGCCGCCACTGGGCAAACGCCTTGTCGAGCGGTTCTTCCCGCATCAGCCATACCGTGTATTCGCAGCTCTTGAGCCGCGCCATGCGCCGGCAGAAATCGGAAAGCCCCGGATTGCGCTTCAGGTGCAGGTCGACGACGGCGGTCAGCGCCCGGGCCATCCGCCCCTTGTCGCTCGACATATTGCCGTCGTAGACGCGATAGCCGACGTGGAAATGCGGCACGCAGCGTATGGGATGGCTGGCCGCCACGCGCAGTTCGAAATCGAGGTCCTCGCAACCGCCCAGCCCCTGCTTGACGAAGTCCTCGTCGAAGCCGCCGGCCGCCAGGGCGACGTCGCGGCGCACCATGACGCTGGAGCCGTTGCCGACCGGACGCAGGACCATGTGCGCCGGCAGGGGGAAGGTCTCGAACGGCCACCGCGTCGACGGCGCCAGGAAGCGCCCGTCCCGGTCGATGCCGACATGCAGGGAAAAGGCCGCCGCGTCGCCGCTTTGCTTCAGCGCGTCCAGCTGGGTTTCGAGCTTCTCGGGGTGCCACAGGTCGTCGGCGTCGAGAAAGGCGACGAAGTCCGCACCGGCTTCGGCCAGGCCGCGATTGCGCGCCGAGCCCACGCCGCCGTTCGGCTTGGTGATGAGGCGGATGCGGTTATCGGCTTCGGCGAAGGCCCGGACGATATCCGCCGTCGTGTCGGTCGAGCCGTCGTCAACGACCAGGATCTCGATATCGCGCAGGGTCTGGGCCTGTGCGCTCTTCAGCGTCGCGGCGACGAAGGCCTCGGCATTGTACGCCGGAATTATAACGCTGACCGAAGGTTTCATACCTCTCCCCAGCGCCCCCGGCTGTCAGGCGCGCTTCCAAGGCACGCTTAACACGTTCCGGCGGGGGACGGCCACAGCCATTGCGTCACACGCGAAATATCATGCGGCGCCAGCGGGATAGTCGACCGGCTTGGCGGGGCGCCATGCAGCTTCGGAGAGAAAATTTCTCGCCCTTGGCTCAGGCGCCGGCGTCCATCCCCGCGACAGGGCGTAATAGAGTTCGTCCAGCCGATGATCCGGCCAGGCGCGCAGGTCGTCCGGCGACAATTCGGCATAGGTCAGGTTCGGCTTCCGCGGCATCCTGTCACGGGCCGCGCGCTTCGCGGCGCGCCACAGGCTGCGGGTAAAGTCCCAGGCCACAAAGCGCGTGGCGGCCACCGCATCGACCGACATCATGCCGCGGACATGGCCAAGGCACTCGGCCTTGTGCCGCGACCTGAGGATCGAGATGGAATATTCGTAGGCCTTCAGCACGGCCATGCGGCGGCACCACGGCGACAACTCCGTGTGGAGCCGCAGGTGGCGCTGCACCAGGTCATGCACGGCGCGCGCCATCTTCGGGCGGTCGCTCGACATATTGCCTTCATAGACCCGGTAGCCGACGTGATATTCGCGCACGCAGGCGATCGGATACTGCGCCGCGATCCGGAGTTCGAAATCGAGATCCTCGCAGCCGCCGACCCCGCGCGCCACATAGTCTTCGTCGAAGCCCCCGGCGCTTAAGGCGACGTCGCGGCGCACGATCAGGCTGGAACCGTTGCCGACGGGCTTGAGCACGATGTGCGCCGGCAGGGTGAAGTCCTCGAACGGCCACGACCGCGACTTGCCGGTGACGCGGCCGTCCCGGTCGATGCGCAGGTGAAGGGAAAAGGCAGCGACATAGCGCTCGCGGCCGCCGGGGCGCAGCGCCTCCATCTGGGCGGCGATCTTCTGCGGATGCCAGACATCGTCGGCGTCGAGAAAGGCCACATAGTCGCCCGCCGCCGCCTTGAGGCCGATATTGCGCGCCGACGCCACCCCGCCATTGGGCTTCGACACCAGGCGCAGGCCCGGATGACGCGCCCGACAGGCCTCGACGACAGCCGCCGTGCCGTCGGTCGACCCGTCATCCACGACGATAATGTCGAGATTTTCATAGGTCTGGGCGAATACCGACTCCAGTGTCGCCGGCAAATAGAGCTGGGCATTGTATGCCGGAATTATAACGCTTACCAAAGGAGTCATTAACTGCCCCAAATCGCTTCGCCGCCCACCGTGCCACACAAGCCTTAACTAACCGTGCGTCGGCGAAAATTTCCCAGCTATTACCGATATTTACTCTGTACTAATCATCTTTTTCAAGGCCCACCGAAGATTTTGCGCCGGGGCTCGCCCCGGATTGCCGCAGCGCCGCGAACCGGCTAGGGTTTACATACATGCAACCGGGACCCGCGTTCACCCAAAGACAAGGTATTTCCTGTAGCGCTGGTCCGGCAAGAGAGCCCGAAACGCGTTGAGCCACGATTCCACCCAAAAGCCGTTTGCCTGCATCGTTCACGCGCAGTTGGGCGAAGACCTGGCCCCGCATGTCGCCGCCGCTCCCGGCCGCGGGCTGGTGATCTGGTGGAGCGAAGGCGCGCCCGTGGGCCGGCGCTGGTTCGAAGACCATATATTGTGGAGCGCGGAACCCATCTTTCCCGTCCCGCCCCGCCTGCCGCCCTGTCCCCTGCCGGTCAGCCTCGTCATCTGCACCCGCGACCGGCCCGAAGCCCTGCGGCGCTGCCTGGAAAGCCTGCGCGACCAGGTGCGTGCGCCCGACGAGGTCATCGTCGTCGACAACGCCTCGGTCACGGCCGAAACCCGCGCCGTCGCCGAAGCCTTCGGCGCCGTCTATGTGCGCGAAGACCGTCCGGGCCTCGACATCGCGCGCAATACGGGCGCAAGGACAGCGCGCTTCGACCTGGTCGCCTATACGGACGACGACACCGAGCTGCATCCCCTGTGGCTCGACCAGCTGTGCGCCGGTTTTACGGACGGCCGCATCATGGCGGTCACCGGCCTGGTCCTGCCGGCGCGGCTCGACACCGAGGCGCAGTGGCTGTTCGAGCGCTATTTCAGCTTTACGCGCGGCTTTACCCCCGTCCGCTTCGACATCGCCTGGTTCCGCCGCAAGCATCCGCCCTGGTGCCCGGCCTGGGAGGTCGGCGCCGGGGCCAGCATGGCCTTCCGCCGCGAAATCTTTGACAAAATAGGCTATTTCGACGAGCGCCTCGACGTCGGCGCCTCGGGCTGTTCGGGCGATTCCGAGTTCTGGAACCGCATCCTGGCCGCCGGCTACGACTGCCTGTTCCAGCCGACCGCCCTGCTCTATCACCATCACCGCGCCGACCTGCCCGGTCTTTACCGCCAGATCGAGGGCTATATGAGCGGCCATACCTCGTCCCTGCTGGTGCAGCATGAACGCTCGCGCGACACCCGCAACCTGTGGCGCGTCTATTTCCACCTGCCGGTCTACCTTATCGGCAAGCTTATGGGCCGCATCGGCCGTAAGTGGCTGATCGAGGACCGCATCCTGAAACTCGAGATCAAGGGGGCGCTGGCCGGCGTGCGCTATTATCACAAGGCGCGGCGGCCATGACGCCCCGTATCAGCATCATCATCCCCGCCTTCAATGCCGAACGCACGCTGGGCGAAACGCTCGACAGCGTCATCGCCCAGACCCTTACGGACTGGGAAGCCATCGTGGTCGACGACGGCTCGGGCGACGGCACCAGGGCGCTGGCCGAAGCGATCGCGGCGCGCGAGCCGCGCATCCGTGTCGTTTCGCAGGCCAATGGCGGGGTCAGTTCGGCGCGCAACCTTGGCCTTTCCGAGGCGAAAGGCGCGTTCGGCCTGTTCCTCGACGCCGACGACAGCCTCTTGCCGCGGCACCTCGAAACCCTGGCCGCCCTGGTGTCGCCCGACACCATCGCCGTCTGCGCCTACGCCTATCGCACGCCCGAAGGCGGCCGCGTCCCGGCGACCTTGCACGCCGGCCTGGCCGACCGCGCGGTCGCCATGCTGTCGGACTTCTGCGCCCTGGCCATCCATGCCGCGCTGGTGCCGCTCGACGCCGTGCGCGCGACCGGCGGTTTCGACACGCGTTTACGGACCTGCGAGGACTGGGACCTGTGGCTGCGGCTGGCGCGCTCCGGCGTCGGCTTCGCGACCACGCCCGAAGTGCTGGCGCTTTACCACATGCAGCCGGCGTCCCTGTCTTCGGACGGATCGCGCGTCGTCGGCGACGCCGAAACCGTCATCCGCCGCGCCCGCGCCGCCGATCCGCGCCTGCCGCGCGACATTTCGGACCCGGCGGCCCTGACGCCGCTCGACGAGGCCCTGACCGTCCAGGTCTTCTGGTACGCCGCCTGCCACGCCGCCGCCGGCAAGGGTATTCCCGACTGGTTCGAAGCCCGTCTGCCCAAGGGACCGCTGCGCTTCGCGCCCGACAAGATGCTGGGCTATGCCTGCTCGGCCCTGATGGTCGGCGGCAACGATCCCGGTACGGATTTCACCGCCATCTGGCAGGCGCGCCACGCGCCGATCACCGCCATGCTGCGCACGATCGAGGCGCGCGGCACGCCGGGCCTGACGGCGGCGGCCCTCTATCCGTTCGAGCAGTGGCTGATGAGCCGCAACGCGCTCGATGACGATATCGCGTTTTCGCTCGTTACCGGTGTGAGGCTGGAACTCGGCGCCTTGCGCGACCTGTCCTTCCCGCCCGAGGTCAGCCTGGCCCATATCCGCATCGTGCATGACGGAGCGGACGTGCTGCGCCTTGAGATGCCGGTGTGGTCGACGCTTCCGGCCACGGCGATCCTGGCGCGGCTGTTCGAGTTCAGCTCGCGCGCCGACCTCAAGGCCTCCGGCGCGCTCGACGCCGTGCCCGCCTACCGCAAGCTTTTGCTGCGCGAGAGCCTGCACCAGATCAAGCGCGCCCTGACCGGCAAGGGCAAGCCGTCGCGCCACGCGGCCTTCCTTGCGACGCTCAACCGCCTCGACGGCCATGACGGCCTGTCCGCCCTGGTGGGTCAGGACGGCATCGATATCATGCTGCGCGCCAAGACCGACGGCGCGGGCGAGCGTATCGCCGAAGCCTCCGCTCCGTCGCCGTCGCACCAGGCGCCGGAAGGCTCGGGCTACCAGGACGCAACCTTCTGGGAGACCTGGTTCGCCCGCGAAAATCCCTGGCGCTACGACAGCACCTACGAGCAGCGCAAATACGAACAAAGCCTGTCGCTGATCGACGGCCTCAATGTCGGCGACGCCCTGGAACTGGCCAGCGCCGAGGGGCATTTCACCGCGCAACTGGCGCCCCGCGTCGGCCGCCTGCTGGCCACCGACATTTCGGCGACGGCCTTGAAGCGCACGGCGGAACGCTGCGAAGGTTTCGGCAATGTCGCCACCCAGGTGGTCGACGTGCTGAACGACGCCATCCCCGGCGATAAGGACCTGATCGTCGTCTCCGAGATGCTCTACTATCTCGAGGACCGCGGCCGGCTGAAAACGGCGGCGGGCAAGATCGCCGGCGCCCTGAAACCCGGCGGCCGCATCCTCAGCGCCCACGCCTACCTGGTCAGCGACGCCCCCGATAAACCCGGCTTCGACTGGGACCTGCCCTATGGCGCCGCGACCATCGCCGACACCTTCGCGGCGACGGACGGGCTGATGCTGGAAAAGTCGATCCAGACCGACCTTTACCGCGTCGACCTGTGGCGAAAGGGCCAGGCCGCGGCCGACATCCGCCGCGACGGCTACGACATCCCCGCGCCCGCCGTGCTGCGCACCCTCTTCCCCGACGGCCAGAAGCCGGGTGTCGCCGAGGCCCGCCAGGCCACGACGCGCACTGTGCCCGTGCTGATGTACCATCGCGTCGCCGAAACCAGCGGGCCGCTCAAACGCTACGCCGTGACGCCCCGGCAGTTCGACGACCAGCTGCGCATGTTGAAAAGCCATGGCTTCCACACGCTGACGGCGGCGGAATTCGCCTGGTACCGCGAAGGCCACGCCCCGCTGAAGGGCCGGCCCGTCATCCTGACCTTCGACGACGCCTACCAGGATTTTACCGACGCTGCCTTCCCGGTCCTGCGCCGCCATGGCTTTACCGCCGAGGTCTTCGTGGTGACCGACAAGACCGGTACGGCGGCCGACTGGGACGCGGAGTACGGCCCGCCCGCGCCGCTGATGGACTGGGCGGCGATCGCCCGCCTGTCGGAAGCCGGCATCGCCTTCGGCAGCCACCTCGCGACACACCGCAAGGCCGAGACCCTGACGTCGGGCGACCTGCTGTACGAGGCGGTCAAGTCGCGCACCGCGCTGGAAACGCGGCTCGGCAAAACCATCCGTTCGATCGCCGCGCCCTATGGCAATCTCGACCAGCGGGCGCAACGCATCTTCCATTATGCCGGCTATGAAACCGTCTTCTCGACCGATGACGGCATCGCCACCTTCGATTATCCTTTGAATCGCCTGCCGCGCATCGAGGTCCACGACGAAATGGACGCCGATGCCCTTGCCGCCCGCCTGGGGGTCCTATGACTGAACTGGTGACTGTCGTCATCCCGTCCTACAACGCCGAAGCCACGCTCGACGAGACGCTTGTCTCCGTGCGCGCGCAAACCTGGAGCAACCTCGAAATCCTGGTCGTCGACGACGGGTCGCGCGACGCGACCTTCGCCATCGCCGAACGCCACGCGGCTGAAGACAGCCGCGTCCGCGCCATCCGGAAGGAGAATGGCGGCGTCGCCGAGGCCCGCAACCTGGCCATAGCCCAGGCGAAGGGCGACTACATCGCGCCGGTCGACGCCGACGACCTGTGGCACCCCACCAAGATCGAAAAGCAGATGGCCGCCATGGCCGCCATGGGAGAAAAATGCGGCCTGGTCTACACCTGGTTCCGCGCCATCGACGCCGACAGCCGCATCATGTCGCAACGCGGCCAGAGCAGCTATGAGGGCGACGTGCTCGAGCCCATGTGCTTCGGCAACCTGGTCGGCAACGGCTCTTCGCCGCTGATGCGCAAGGCCGTGGTGCTGGAAGCCGGCGGCTATGACCCGTCCCTGCGCGCCAACAACGCCCAGGGCTGCGAGGACCTTAAGATCTATTTCGAGATCGCCCGCCACCACCATTTCGCCGTGGTGCGCGAGGAGCTGACCGGCTACCGCTGGACGGCGGACAACATGTCGAGCGATTCGATGAAGATGCTGCGCTCCTTCGATCTGGTGATGAATCCGATGCGCGATATCTACGGCGCCGAATACGGCAAGGCGTTCGAAGAAGGCCGCCTGTTCTTCATGGACTTCCTGCTGATCCGCGCCATCCTCTACGGTCCCTGGAAAGGCGTCTGGGGGCCGTGGATGGCGCTGTACCGCGACCGCGGCGGGCGGCCGCCGCTCAAGACGACCCTGCGCGGCCTGTGGGGCCGCTTCCGCCTGTGGACGTCGCGCCGCAAGCCGGTGACCGCCCCGAAATATCTCGACGCCGTGTTCCCCCTATGACGGAACGCCGCCGCTATGTCTCGCAGGTCCGCATGTATCTGCGCATGTTCGCGCACTACAAGGGCGTGCTGGCGGGCCTGAGCGTCATCGGGCTTATCTCGTCCCTGGCCGAAACCATCGGCATCAGCGTCGCCGTCATGCTGCTGACCAGCGCGCTGTCGGGCGGCGCCCTGCTCAACAAGGCCGGCATCCTGTCCGACATCTACCGCTTCGTCGGCCATCATCTCGGCAACAGCCTGGTGACGGCCGGCCTGGTCATCTTCGGCCTGGCGCTTTTGCGCACGATCTGCGGCTATATCTATGTCATCGTCGGCTCGTGGGTGCAGCACGCCATCAGCCACGAGATGCGCGAGCGCATCTACGCCTCCTACATGGAGACCGACTACCACACCATCATGAAGATGGACCGGGGCGAGCTGATCAACCGGCTGACCATGGAAAGCTGGTCGATCGCCGAGACCCTGTTCCTGGGCACCCGCCTGATCGTCACGTCGGCGACGGCGCTGATCTTCGGCGCCTTCATCGTCGTCATCTCGTGGAAGCTGGCCGTCATCGCGGTCGTGGGGGCGGGCACCATCCTGACCCTGGCCCGGCTGGTCGGCAAGCCCGCCGACGCCGAGTCGCAGAAGATCGTCACCCAGAAGGCGCTGATGTCCGACCGCGTGGTCTCGGATATCCAGGGCATGCGCACCATCCGCGCATTTGCCCGTGAGGACGACCGCAAAGCCGCCTTCGTCGGGGCGTCGGATACCCTGCGCCGCTTCCTGGTCAAGATCGACTACCTCTACGCCTGGATCGATCCGGTCAACGAGATCGGCTATGTCCTGCTGCTCGGCGCCCTGCTGCTCGGCGCGGCGGCTTTCCATGTGCCGGCGCCGTCGGTGCTGGCCGCCATCATCATGATGTACCGCGTCCAGCCCAGCCTGCGTGAGTTCAACGACAACCGGCTGGCCCTGACGCACCACCTGGCGGCGCTCAACGTCGTCAGCCCGATCGTCGATCCGCGCGGCCGCCGGCGCGAGGACCCGGGCACCCTGCCCTGCCCCGAGCTCACGGGCGAGATTGCGTTCGAAGGCGTGACCTACCGCTTCGGCCCCGACGGCCGCGACGTGCTGTCGGGCCTCGATATCCGCATCCCGCTGGGCGGCGTGACCATACTGGCCGGCAACAGCGGCGCCGGTAAATCGACCCTGCTCAACCTGCTGCTCAGGCTCTACCGTCCCAATGACGGCCGCATCGTGGTCAGCGGCGTGCCCCTGTCCGACATCCGCCGCGACGAATGGCTGGGGCGCATCGCCGTCGCCGGCCAGGACGTCGACCTGATCGTCGGCTCGATCGAGGAGAACCTGACGCTCAACCGCCCCGGCATCGCGCCCGACGACGTGGCGCGCGCCATCGCCATCTGCGGCCTTGAGGATGTCATGGAACACCTGCCCGAAGGCCTCAAGACCTCGGTCGGCGACCGGGGCCTGGCCCTGTCGGGCGGCCAGCGCCAGCGCCTGGGCCTGGCCCGCGCGCTGCTCGGCCGGCCCGACATCCTGATCCTCGACGAGGCGCTGGGCGCGGTCCAGGGCAAGATGGAGCGTGAAATCTACGACCGTATCCTGACGGCCTTCGCCGGGCGGACCCTGATCGTCGTCACCCACCGTCCGGACGTCCTGCCGAAGCCGGACCAGACGATCTATATCACCGCTGCTCCCAGCGCAGAGCCGTCTGCACAATATGATCGATATCCGAGCAGCGAGGCGTCCAGTTAAGCACGCTTGCGGCCTTTTCCGCCGACGCGATCAGCATGGCGGGATCGCCCGGGCGGCGCGGACCGTAGATGGCGTTCAGGGGCTTTCCGACGGCGCGGCCGACCGCCGCCACCAGTTCGGCCACCGACGTGCCGTTGCCGGTGCCGAGATTGAAGACGTTGGCGCCTTTCAACCGGTCCTCCGACAGCGCCTCGGCCGCCAGCACGTGGGCGCGCGCCAGGTCCGAAACGTGGATGTAGTCGCGCACCGCCGTGCCGTCGCGCGTGTCGAAATCGGTGCCGTTGATATGGAAGGGCGTCCCGGCGATGGCGGCCTTGAGCGCCAGCGGAATGACGTGGGTTTCCGGCTCGTGGCATTCGCCGGTCTCGCCGTCGGCGTCGCAGCCGGCGGCGTTGAAATAGCGCAGCGCCACCGAGTTGAAACCGTGGGCGACGGCGAAGTCCTCCAGCATGCGCTCGATGATGAATTTCGACCAGCCATAGGGATTGATCGGGGACTGCGGGTGGGTCTCGTCGATCGGCAGCCGGACGGGATGGCCGTACGACGCGCACGTGCTGGAGAAGATCAGCTTCTTCACGCCTTCCGCCGTCAAGGTCTCCAGCAGGGTCAACGATTTCGCGCTGTTGTTGCCGTAATAGAGTTCCGGCTTCTCGACCGACTCCCCGACATAGGCATAGGCCGCCATATGGACGCAGACCTGCGGCTTGTAGTGGCGGATGGCCGCCGCGACCGCCTCGCGGTCGGCGATATCGGCCTCGACCAGCGGCCCCCACTTGACCAGGTCGCGGTTGCCCCGCGACAGGTTGTCGAGTGTGACCACGGTCCAGCCGGCCTCATGGAACGCCTTGGCGCAATGCGAGCCGACATAGCCGGCCCCGCCGGTCAAGAGAACCGTTTTCAAACCCGATAACCTTCTTCCGCGACGTTAGTATGACGGTCTTATTACAGCAAAGACCTGACGTTGAGCTTAACGCCGGTCCGCATTTGCTGCGGTGACATCCAGCCTGGCCTTCCACGGATCGGGCCCGGCTACGGCTTTTACGTCGGGCGTGAAGATAAGGATCACATCATTCGTCCGGGTATAGGCCGGCCAGTCGGTCAGGCCCGCCCCGTTGGGATTACCGGTTTTGGCGAAATTGACCCAGTAGGCGTGCATCAGCCGCGCCTCGGCGTGGTCGTCGGCCGTCGCGTCCTCGCCATAGCGCTGGGCGACCCTGGCGAAGACGAACGGCAGTTCCGAAGCGTGCGGCGCGCCGAACGGCGCGTTGGCGCGCTTGCCCGACGCCGTATATCCGAAGCGGTATTCGTAGGTGGTGCCTCCCTGCGCCGACAGGGTGGCGGCCGTCAGCCGCGCCGGTTCGCTCATCAGCCCGTCCATGCCGACGGCGTATTGCACGGCCTCCAGGGGCGCGTCGCCGCTGGGATCGTAGGCCGCCCTCGCCTGCGCCGCCAGCGGCCCGAAGCGGTCGAACAGGGCGTCCTTGCCGGCGGCATTGATATTGCTGATATCGGCGCTGTTGGCGCCGACCATGACCGGCACATGGGTGTAGCGGCCCGCCGCATAGGCCCTGTCCGGCGTCTCGCGCACCAGACGCCCGTCGGCGATCATGCCGGAATAGATGTCCTTCTGGTCGCCGCTGGTCGCCATGTTGAGTTCGCCCGCCACCGCGTCCGCCGGCAGGGCGCGCAAGGCCGCCAGCGCCTTGGCGTCCGCGCCGGCGATGCCGTTCTTGCGGGCGAAATTGACGCCCAGGGTTTCCGCCGACGGCGCATCGGGACGGTCGGTCCGGATATCGCGCGGCGGAAGCAGGGAGCGGCCGCCACCCGACTGGATGATGGCGCGGGCGAACAGCCCCTTCGCGTCCGGCGCCATCAGCAGGGCGTGGACCGACGCCCCGCCGGCCGATTCGCCGAAGATGGTGACGTTGCCGGGATCGCCGCCGAAGGCCGCGATATTGGCCTGGACCCATTTCAGCGCCGCGATCTGGTCCATGAAGGCATAGTCGCCGAGCAGGCCGTGGTCGGCGTCCTCGTGGCTCAGGGCCGGGAAGGCGAAGAAGCCGAACCGGCCGAGGCGATAGTTGATGCTGACGAAGACGACGCCGTCCTTGGCGAATTCCGCCCCGTCGTAGATTTCGGGCGAGGTGCCGCCATTGACGAAGCCGCCACCATGGATCCACACCATGACCGGCAGCTTTTTCGCCGGCGCGGCCGGACGCCAGACATTGAGATAGAGGCAGTCCTCGGCCGGCTTGACGGTCGAGGGCGCGTCGTCCCAGGCCACCGGCACCTGCATGCAGTCGGGCGCGAAGCGGTCGGCGACACGCACGCCCTGCCAGGGCGCCGGCGCCTGCGGAGCGCGCCAGCGTAAGGCCCCGACGGGTGGCGCGGCATAGGGAATGCCCTTGAAACTGTCGACCGTGTACTGGGTGATGCCCTCGACCGTGCCCTGCGGCAGGACGACCTGCGGCCCGGCGGCCAATACCGCCGAAGGGAGGGCGGCGGACGGCAGCAGGACCGCCGCCAGGACGGATGCAAATACGCTTTTCATGGGCGGCTCCCTCGACTTGTAATCGTTTACCCGAGCTTAGCCGCATTCCCCCCTCACCGTCAGCTTCTTTTTGCCAACCTGTAATCTTGCCGCTCGTGCGGTATGTTAACGCAAACGAATCGCGGACCTTGCGATTCGCGTTGCTATTCCGGAAAGCCCGCCTTGGTCGCATCCATCTACAGCTACTACTCGGTCAGCCAGATCGCCTCGCTCACGACCACCCAGGTCGCGGCGATGACGACGACCGACGTGGCCGCGCTGTCGCAGACCCAGATCGCGGCCTTTTCGCTCAGCTCGATCTCGACCTTGTCGACGACCCAGGTCACGGCGATCTCGACGACGCAGATGAAGGCGCTGACGGCGGCGCAGATCGGCGCCTTCACCACCGCGCAGATGGCGTTTTCGGGCGCGCAGCTGTCGGTGCTGGTCGAGGCGCAGTTGCAGGGTTTCGGCGTCGAGGAAATCGGCGCCCTGACGACGCTTCAGCTCAAGGGCCTGACCTCGACCGACATCGGCGAACTGTCGACCGACCAGTTCAAGGCGCTGTCGGCGACGCAACTGGGGTCGCTGACCTCGACCCAGATCAAGGGGCTCGACGCCGACGAGCTGGGCGTCATGACGACGACGCAGCTGGCCGGGCTGTCCTCGACCCAGCTTTCCGGCCTGACCGCGGCCCAGCTCGGCAACATCCCGACGACGCTGATCTCGGCCATGACGACGACGCAGTTGTCGGGCCTGACCGCGACGCAACTGGGCTGGATCGGCACCGGCGGCCTCGGCAGCCTGTCGGCGACGGATATCGCCAGCCTGTCGACCACGCAGATCAAGGGCCTGACGACCACCGAGGTGCAGTCGCTGACCACGACCCAGCTGGCGGCGGTCAGTCCGACCCAGCTCGGCGCCCTGACGTCGACCCAGATCAAGGCCCTGACCTCCGACGAGCTGAACCAGCTCACCACGACGCAGCTGTGGGGCATGGACACCACCCAGGCCTATTACCTGAGCTCGGGCCAGCTTCAGTCGGTGACGACGACGCAGCTGAACGCCATGAGCGGCACGCAGTTCGCCGTGCTGACGCCGACGGCGCTGTCGGGCCTGACCAGCGAACAGATCGAGGCGTTGACCACCGACCGTGTCGCCTGGATCACCACCACCCAGATCAAGGGCCTGTCCGACACCCAGCTCGACGCCCTGTCGGCCACCCAGTTCGCCAGCCTGACCGGCCGCCAGATCGGGGCGCTGACCGTCACGCAGGTGTCCAACCTCAATCTCGAGGACGTGGCGGCCCTGACCTCGACCCAGATCGCCGGCCTGACCCAGACCCAGGTTTCGGGCCTGACCCAAAGCCAGATTTCGGTGCTGACGACGTCGGAAATCGGCTGGCTGCGCACCGACCAGGTGCTGGGCCTGACGACGACGGCGATCAACGCGCTCGACACCACACAGTTCGGCTCGCTCGGCAGCTCGCAGATCGGCGCCCTGTCGTCGAACCAGTTCCGCGTCCTCGACATGGACGATTTCGGGGTACTGACGACGACGCAGCTCTCGGGCGTCACCTCGACCCAGATCGCGGCCCTGTCGACGACACAGGTGTCCGATCTCGACACCACCTTGCTGGTCGCCCTGACCACGACCCAGGTGCGCGGGCTGACGGCCGCGGCCATGGCCGTGCTGAATTCCGACCAGCTGGCCGCCCTGTCGTCCGACCAGTTCAAGGCGCTGACCGCCACGCAGGTTTCAGGCCTCAACGACGATTCCATGTCGGCCCTGACCAATGCCCAGCTGACCGGCCTGTCGTCGCAGCAGATCTCGGCGCTCAGCATCACGGCGCTGCGCGGCCTCAACGAAACCCAGATGGGCCTGCTGTCCTCGACGCAGTTGCGCGCCCTGACCGCGACGCAGATCGGCTCGCTGGTGCCCAACCAGGTCGCGGCCCTGTCGAACACCCAGATCGCGCTCCTGACCACCACCCAGGTGCAGTCGCTCAACGCCGCCGACGTCGCCGCCCTGTCGAACACCCAGATCAACGTCCTGTCGAGCAGCCAGTTGCAGGCCCTGACCGTCACGGCCGTCAAGGGCATGAACGAGGCGCAGATCGTCGGCCTGACGACGACGCAGCTGCGGGCCCTGCCCCAGACCATCGTCGCGGCCCTGACCACGACCGAAATTTCGCAGTTGACCGGCGACCAGCTGGCGGCGCTCAACACGTCGCAGTGGGCCGCCCTGGGCTCCAGCCAGATTTCCGCCCTGACCGCCGACCAGACCCAGTCGCTCAGCACCACCCTGCTGCGCGGCCTGACGACGACGCAGTTGCGCGGCCTGACCGCCACCGACCTCGGCGACCTGACCAGCACGCAACTGACGTCGCTATCGGAAAAGCAGGTGGCCAGCCTCAGCTCGGCGCAGGTCGCCGCCCTGTCGAACGGCCAGCTGGCGCAGCTGACCACGACGCAGTGGAACGCCATCACGGCAACGCAGATCAAGGGCCTGACCGCCGACCAGATTTCGAACCTGACGTCCACGGCCTTGCAGGGCCTGACGACGACGCAGCTCGGGGCGCTGGCGCCGGCGCAGCTGGCGGCGCTGACCGCCGACGAAATCTCGGGCATGACGACGACCCAGATCGCGGCCCTGTCGACCACCGCCGTGTCGGGACTGGTCGATACGCAACTGGCCGGCCTGACGACCGACCAGCTGGCGGCGCTGACGACGCGCCAGGTTTCGGCGCTCAGCAAGACCGGCCTGAACGGCCTGGGATCCGACCAGATCGCGGCGCTTACGACCACGCAGCTGCGGGCCCTGACCGCGACCCAGCTGTCGCAACTGTCGAATGACCAGGTCAGCGCGCTGAACACCAGCCAGGTGTCCGCACTGACCACCACCCAGATGGCCGGCCTGACGGCCACGCAGATGTCCAGCCTGGGCGACGCCCAGGTGACGGCCCTGACCTCGTCGCAGATTTCGGCGCTCAGCGCCGCGCAGCTGGCCGGCCTGCGCGCCGACCAGATCGGCTCGATGAGTTCGGCCCAGGTCGCCGGCCTGACCGCCACCGCCCTGGCCAAGCTCAGCACCGGCAATCTCAGCGGCCTGACGCAGACCCAGCTCGGCTGGCTGTCCACGACGCAGATCCAGGGCCTGTCGGCCGCGTCCGTCGCGGCGCTGGGCACCGACCAGGTGTCGGCCCTGTCCGCGACCCAGCTGAAGAGCCTGACCACGACGGCCGTCAAGGGCCTGACGAGCGACCAGCTCAACGCGCTCGGCGCCACCGCCCTGCCGTCGCTGACCACGACCCAGACCGGCGCCCTGACCGCCGCCCAGGTCGCCGCCCTCGATACCAGCGGCTTGACCTCGCTGTCGACCAGCCAGCTGAAAAGCCTGTCGGCGGCCGATATCGCCGCCCTGACCGACAGCCAGGCCGCGGCCCTGTCCGGCACGCAGCTGGCGGCGCTGGCCACCACGCAGATCCAGTCGCTGTCGGCCACGGCGGTCGCCGCGCTCAACGCCACGCAGATCAACGCCATGTCGGGCACCCAGGTCGCATCCCTGGCGACCGCGTCGCTGCGCGGCCTGACCACCGACCAGATCGCCGGCCTGACCGCCACGCAACTGGCGGCCCTGTCGACCACCCAGGTCGGCAGCCTGACGGCGACGCAGATCGCGGGCCTGTCGACCACCGCCATGGCGACGCTGTCGACGACCCAGCTGGGGCAGCTGGCCTCGACCCAGATGGCGGCCCTGACCACCGCGCAGATCGCGGCCCTGACCACGACCCAGTTGAGCGCTTTTTCGACGACCGGCATGGCCGGCCTGACCGACACCCAGGTGGCGGCGCTGACCGTCACCCAGCTCGGCACGCTGAGCACGCGCCAGGTGGCCGCGCTCAGCACGACAGGCGTGGCGCGCATGTCGGCGACGCAGTTGCAGAGCCTGTCGACGCAACAGTTCAAGGCCATGGCGGCGACGCAGATCGGCGCGCTCGACGAAGACCAGGTCGCCGCCCTGACCACCACCGAAATCGCCATCCTGGAAACCACGCAGCTGGCGGCGTTCAATGCCACCCAGGCGGCAGCCCTGACGCCGTCACAGCTGGCCGTGCTGACCGCCACCCAGCTGTCGGGCCTCAGCGCCACCGGCTTCAAGGGCCTGAGCCCCGACCAGATGGCGCTGCTCACCACCACGCAGGTGTCGGGCCTGGCGTCGCAGCAGGTCGGCGCGCTGACCTCCGACGGCATCAGCGGCCTGACGACGACGGCACTGGCCGCCATGACGACGACGCAGATCCGCGGCCTGACGTCGAGCGCCCTGTCCTACCTCAACGTCACCCAGGTCGGGGCCCTGAGCTCGTCGCAGATCAACGCCCTGACGGCGACCGCCATCGCGGGCCTGGCCGACACGCAGATCGCCGCCTTTACCACCACTCAGCTGGCCGCGCTCAATTCCAGCCAGATCGCCGCATTGAGCTCCGGCGCCGTGTCGGGCCTCAACCCCACCGAGATCGCGGCGCTGGCGACCAGCCAGGTCAAGGCGCTGACCGCGGCCGACGTGGGCTACCTGTCGACGACCCAGCTCCAGGCCCTGACCGCGTCGCAGCTCGGCGTCATGTCGACGACGCAGTTGACCGGCCTGACCGGCGACGGCGTCGGCGCCCTGTCGACGACGCAGATCGCCGTGCTCGACCGCAACCAGCTGGCGGCCCTGTCGGCGGGCGCCATCGGCGGCCTGACCTCGACCCAGCTGTCGGTGCTGACCACGTCGCAGTTGTCGGGCCTGACCTCCGGGCAGATCGGCGCCCTGACCACGACACAGCTGGCCGGCCTGTCGACCTCCGCCCTGTCGGGGCTGACGACGACGCAGGTTTCGGGGCTTCTGGCCACCAGCGTCGGCGCCTTGACCGACGCGCAGGTCGCCAGCCTGAAATCGACGCAGATCGCGGCCCTGACCGTCACCTCGCTATCGGGCCTGACCTCGACCCAGGCCTCGGACCTGCTGGCGACGCAGCTCCAGGCCATGACGGCGACGCAGCTCAACGCCCTGTCCGGCGACACGCTGGGCGGCATGAGCACGGACCAGCTCAACAGCCTGACGACGACGCAGTTCCGCGCCCTGACCGTGACGACGATCGGGCTTTTGACCTCGACACAGGTGGCCGGCCTGTCGACCACCGACGCCGCCGTGCTGAGTTCGACCCAGGTCGCCGGCCTCAACTCGACCCAGCTGGCGGCCCTGACCACCAGCCAGGTCGCCACCTTCACCACCACCCAGATCAGCGCGCTCGGCCTGACCGCCCTGCCCGGCCTGTCCTCGACCCTGGTGTCCGGCCTGACCGTCACCCAGTTGCGCGGGCTGTCCTCCACGCAGTTCGGCGCCATCGGCTCGACCGCCATCCAGGGGCTGACCTCGACCCAGCTGGCGACGCTTTCGACCACCCAGATCAAGGGCTTCAGCGCCGACGAGGTCCAGGTGCTGACCGCGACGCAGATCGCCGCCATGTCGACCTCGCAACTGGCCGCCATTTCGGCCGCCGGCATCCAGGGCTTCAACAACGACCAGATCGCCGGCCTCGACGTCACCCGGCTGACGGCCATGACCTCGACCCAGCTGGGCTCGCTGACCACGACCCAGGTCGCCGCCTTCGATTCGACGCAGTGGGCGGCGCTGACCACCACCCAGCTGCACGGCCTGTCCGCCACCCAGGTCGCGGCGATCAATCCCGATGAGATCGGCGGGCTCACCACCTCGGCCGTCGCCGGCCTCTATTCCACCCAGGTCGCGGGCCTGACCTCGACCGAACTGTCGGCCCTGTCGGTCGCCCAGGTCTCGGCCATGACCTCGACCCAGGTCAGCGCCCTGAGCGTCGGCGCCCTGCCCGGCCTGACGACCACCCAGGCCGCCGCGCTGACCAACACCCAGGTCCAGGCGCTGACCGTCACCCAGGTCGGCACGCTCAACACCGACACCGTCGCGGCGCTGAGCACCGACCAGCTCAATGCCTTAAGCGTCACCCAGTTCAAGGTGCTGACCGGGGCGCAGATCGCCGCCATGACCAGCACCCAGACCCAGGCGCTGGGGACGACGCTGATCGCGGCGCTGACCCCGATCCAGTTGCGCACCCTGGGCACCGCCACGGTTTCGGCCCTGACCACCACCCAGGTGCGCGCCCTGTCGACCGTCCAGGTCGCCGGGCTGTCGACCACCGCCATTTCCGGCCTGACGACCACTCAGGTCGGCAGCCTGGCCACCACCCAGGTCGCCAGCCTGACCGTCACCGAGATGTCGGCCCTGACCGAGACGGGCATCGCGGCGCTTGCCGCCACCGAACTGGCCGTGCTGACGTCGACGCAGGTGTCCGGCCTGACCGCGACCGAGGCGGCGGCCTTGACGACGACGCAGCTCGGCAGCCTGACCTCGACACAGGTATCGGGCCTGACCGCGACCGCCGTGGCCGGAATCACGGCGACGCAGGCGCCTGTGCTGACGACCACCCAGATCAAGGGCATCGCCTCGACGCAACTGGCCGCCCTGACATCGTCGGCCATCGGCGCGCTGGCCACGACGCAGATCGCCGCGCTGACCACCACCCAGCTATCGGGCCTGACCTCCAGCGGCGTGGCGGCCCTGACCGCCACCAGTCTGGCCACGTTGAGCAACGACCAGCTCATGGCCCTGACCACGGCGCAGCTGGCCGGCATGACGGGTACGGGCATTTCGGCCCTGTCGACCGCGCAACTGTCGGTCCTGAGCTCGACCCAGGTTGGCGGCCTGTCGACCGCCGCCGTCATCGGGCTGAGCGCGACCCAGGTCGCCGCGCTGTCCACCACCCAGGTCACCGGCCTCAGCCAGACCCAGATGGCGGTGTTGACCTCGACCGCCATCGACGCCATGACGGCCACCCAGATCGGTCAGCTGAGCGTGCTGCAATTCGGCTCGCTGTCCTCGACCGGCGTCAACGCGCTGATCGCCGCCCATATCGACCAGCTGACGACCTCACAGATCGCGTCACTCAGCAATTCCGGCATCAGCGGGCTGACCGCCGATGAGGTCTCGGCCCTGACGACGTCGCAGCTCCTGGCCTTGAACTCGACCCAGATCGGGGCGCTGTCGACCACGGGTATAAGCGGCCTGACCTCGACGCAGATCGACGCCCTGACCCTCACCCAGCTGGCGGGCCTGACCCTGACGCAGATCGGGGCGATTTCGACCACCGACATCGCGTCGCTGTCGATTGCCGATTTGACGGCCCTGACCACGACGCAGCTAGGCGGCCTGGTGCGCATGCAGTTGCGTGCCCTGACGACCCAGCAGGTCGCCGCCCTGGCCAATACCCAGATTGCGGCCCTGACCTCGACCCAGCTTGGAAACCTCGAAGTCACCGACCTGGCCGCCCTGTCGGCGACACAGTTCCAGGCCTTGTCCTCGACCCAGGTGTCCGGCCTGACCGTGACCCAGCTCGACGCCCTGTCCGACGCCGAAATGGCGGCCTTGAACGGCAGCCAGATGGGTGGACTGACGACGACGACCATGGGCAACCTGCACACCACCTTCCTGGCGCGCCTGTCGACCGGCCAGATCGAATCCCTGACGCCGTTGCAGATCAGCTATCTGACCACGACCCAGCTTTCCAGCATGTCGGCGGTGCAGCTGGCCGCCATCCAGTCGGCCTTGACCTGACCCCGCGGCAGCCACGCGCCGCCGCAATAATTGGTCTTGTTTTGGATATAAAAAACAAGCACATTATAAGACCAGTTTTACAGGAACAGCGGCATGACCGGGACTCATGGAGCGCGCAGTATCTTGATCGCCGGCGGCGGCACGGCCGGCTGGCTGACCGCCTGCTACCTGGCCAGGGTGCTGGGCGGCGATCCGGCGGCCAGCCCGCGCATCACCCTGATCGAAAGCCCGGAGATCGGTACGATCGGCGTCGGCGAAGGCACCTTCCCCACCATCCGCATCACACTGCAGACCCTGGGCATCCCGGAAGACGAGTTCCTGCGCGAGGCGACCGCCACCTTCAAGCAGGGCAACCTGTTCGTCGACTGGGCCACGGCGCCGGACAACGGCCGCCACAGCCATTACCTGCACCCGTTCGAGGCCCCCTTCTTCACCGACGGCGCGGGCCTTCCGCCTTACTGGCTGTTGCAGGACAAGGCCACGCGCAAGCCGTTCGCCGAGGCCGTCACCACGCAATACGCCATCGCCCTGGCCGGCCGCGCGCCGAAACGGCGCGATGACGCGCCCTATCACGGCCTGGTCAATTACGCCTATCATTTCAATGCCGCCAGGTTCGCCGGGCTTTTGCGCCGCTACGCCGTCCGCTACGGCGTCCACCACCTGCAAGGCCGGATCACGGGCGCGGACCTGGCCGAAGACGGATCGATCGCGCGGTTGCAGACAGACAGCCACGGCGCGCTGACCGCCGACCTCTATATAGACTGCACGGGCTTCCGCGCCGAACTGATCGGCAAGGCGCTGCAATCACCCTTCCGGCCGGTGCGGCACCAGTTGCTGACCGACCGCGCCATCGCGTGCCAGGTGCCCTACGACCGTCCGGACAGCCCGATTCCCAGCGTCACCGCCTCGACGGCGCACGCCGCCGGCTGGACCTGGGATATCGGCCTGCATGAGCGGCGCGGCATCGGTTATGTCTTCTCGTCGGCGCACGCCTCGGACGACGAGGCCATGGCGACCTTGCAGGCCTATGTCGGGCCGAAAGGGGAAAACTATTCAACGCGCGTCATCGGCTTCGACACCGGCTTCCGCCCGGCGCAATGGGTGAAGAACTGCGTCGCCGTCGGGCTGTCGTCAGGCTTTTTCGAGCCGCTGGAGGCGACCAACATCCTGATGACCGAGGTGGCGGCCTCGATGCTGGTCGACTTCTTCCCATATTCGGGACCGGTCGATGCCAATGCCGGGGCCTTCAACCGGCTGATGACGGCGCGCAACGAACGCATCGTCGACTTCCTGAAGCTGCACTACTGCCTGACGAAGCGCACCGAGCCGTTCTGGCGCGACAATACGGCGGCGGCCTCCCTCCCCGACCGGCTGGCGGAGCTGCTCGCCATGTGGCGCCACCGCCCGCCGTCGCGCTTCGACATCAGCGAGGACGTCGATGCCTTCGCCCCATGCAATTACCAGTATGTGCTGTACGGCATGGGTTTCGAGACGGACTACGAAGCCGCGCGCGGCAGCTTCGCGCCCCGGCGGGCGGCCGCCGACGCCGTCTTCGACCGCGTCGCGCAGTTCGGCCGGCGCTCGGTCGAGCGTCTTGAGGGCAATCGCGACCTGCTCGACCTGGCGCTGCAGGTCGCTTAAGACAACTTCCCACGCCCGCTGAATCGTCCTAGAGTTATCACATAACAGGAGACGATCCTTGGGGCGGCGCTATCTCATTACGGGGGCTTCGGCAGGCATCGGCGCCGCGTTCGCACGAACGCTGGCGGCGCAGGGCGTCACCCCGATCCTGGTCGCGCGGCGCGAGGACCGCCTGAAATCCCTGGCCGGCGAAATCCACGACGCGCACGGCATCGAATCCGAAATCCACGTCTGCGACCTGTCGGACCGCAAGGCCGTCGACGGCCTGATCCAGGCGATCCATGGCCCGGTGGACGGACTGATCAACAATGCCGGCTATTCGCTGGCCCACATGTTCACCGCGACGACGCTCGACGCCCAGATGGATTTCGTCGAGACCAGCGTCAACACGCCGACGCGGCTGGCCCACGCGGTTTTGCCGGGCATGATCGAGCGTGGTTACGGCCGCATCATCAACCTGTCCTCGATCGTCGCCTTTTCGGCGGGCGCCGCCGGCCACACCCTCTACCCCGCCGCCAAGGCCTATATGCTGAAATTCTCGCGCTCGTTATCAGCCGAGGTCAGGCACAAGGGCATCCACGTCACGGCGCTGTGCCCGGGCTCGACCGTGTCGGAATTCACCCATGCCAACGGCACCGAAAAGGCGGCCGGCCACAGCCCCTTCCGTCCCTTGATGCCGACCCAGGCCGTGGTCGACGCCGGTCTCGCCGCCAGTGACGCCGGACGCGAAGTCGAAATCCCCGGCCTGTTCAACAAGGTGGCGGTCGCCGCCATGACCCTGCTGCCCGACGCCCTGCTGACACCGCTGATCCGGCAGGGCGCGAAACGCTTTACGCTCGGAGACTAAGATGGCCCAGCCCGCCAGCGAAACCCGTCATTACGACGCCGTCATCATCGGGTCCGGCGCCGGCGGCGGCACGGTCGCCCACGAACTGGCCCTGGCCGGCAAGTCGGTGCTGATCCTCGAGCGCGGCCAGCACATCCCGCACGAGCCGGAAAACACCAGCCCCAGGGCCGTCTTCATCGACCACCGCTACCGCACGAAGGAAAAGTGGCTCGACAAGCAGAACAAGCCCTTTATCCCCAACACCAACTACTGGGTCGGCGGCAATACGACCTTCTATGGCGCGGCCCTGATGCGCATGAAGCCGCGCGACTTCACCGAGGTCCGTCACCACGGCGGGATTTCGCCGGCGTGGCCTGTCACCTATGAAGAGATGGCGCCGTGGTATGAAAAGGCCGAAAAGCTGTGGCGCGTGCACGGCCAGCGCGGCGTCGATCCGCACGACCGGCCTGATGATCCGCCCTTCCCCTTCCCCGCCATCGCCGACGATCCGTCGGTGGCGCGGCTGAAGGCGCACTTCTCAGGCCTCGGCTGGCACCCGTCGCCCCTGCCGCTCGGCGTCAACCGCAACGACACCGATCCAAGCATGGCGCCGTGCATCCGCTGTTCGACCTGCGGCGGCTTTCCGTGCGCCAAGGGGGCGAAGTCCGACGCGCGCACCATCGTCATCGCGCCGATCGTCGACCTGCCCAATGTTACCCTGCTGACCGGACACAAGGCCTTGCGCATCCTGACCGACGGCACGGGCAAGGCGGTGACCGGCGTCACCACCGAGGACGAGAACGGCACGCTGCAGACCTTTTCCGGCGACATCTTCGTGCTGGCGGCGGGCGCGGCCAATACCGCGTCGCTGCTCCTGCGCTCGCACAATGCGGCCCATCCCGACGGCCTGGCCAACGGCTCCGACCAGGTCGGGCGCAACTACATGTTCCACACGACCTCGGCCGTGGTCTCGGTCCTGGCCGAGCCCTTCCATTCGACCTTCCCCAAGACCTTCGCCGTCAACGACTTCTATTTCGGCGAGCCGGACTATCCCTATCCGATGGGCCAGATCCAGCTGCTGGAATATATGAGCGGCCAGACGCTGGAAGGGCAGATGGCCGACATCATCCCGCCGGCCCTGATCCCCAATGCCCTGTCGGACGACCTGGCGTCGCACATGGTGGCCTTCCTGGCGATGAGCGAGGATCTGCCCATGCCCGACAACCGCGTCACCATCACCGGCGACGAGCAGATCCGCCTGAGCTACACGGCCAACAATCTCGACAGCAACAAGCGCCTGACCCGCAAGCTGGAAGCGGGACTGAACGGCTTTTCCATGCGCGACCACGTGCTGTTCGAGCCGCACTTCGCCATCGACCAGTTGCTGCCGCTCTATGGCACGGCGCACCAGTGCGGCACGACGCGCTTCGGCACCGACCCGGATGACTCGGTGCTGGACGTGAACTGCAAGGCCCACGAACTCGACAATCTCTATGTGACGGACACGTCGTTCTTCGTGTCGAGCTCGGCAGTCAACCCGACCCTGACGACAGTGGCCAACGCCTTACGCGTCAGCGCGCATTTGCTTGAACGGATGGAATAAATCTGTACCTCCCCATTCGTTCCAAACGGGGAGGTGCAAGATTCAGGCGACCGCGACGCCGTTGCAGTATACGATGGATCGCATATTGCCGTCATGGCCATGCACATCGACGCGGGACAGCACAAACTGGTTCTGGGCTGACAGGACGGCGCCGTAAGGATCGCGATAGACCGCGCGCCCGAACCGTTCCAGGGCGTCGCGGATATCGTCGAGCAGCATGGCTTTGGCATAGGCCCACTGGCAGGCCTCTTCATAAGCGGATACTGACATGTTGACCTCGATATCCCCGCGTTAAAACTGCGCCGTTTTTTATAAAAATTATATATGTAAGTCGCCGGCTTCAGGGTTAACCCCCAGGGGCGCACGGGTTTCACATGCGACCATCCGCCCCTGGAATATAAAAAAACGGTGCGATTTTATAAATATTCGATGCGCTAAAGACGCTTTCGCGCGAAAATATAACGGAACCACGCTCCCGTTGATTGCAGGCACGGCACTTTTATGCCATGTCTGTCGGCTCTGAAAACGACCTATGACTTGCCTGCGCGCTCCGGCTCTCCTGCAATCATCGCTACTTTCGGACCCGCCTGGCAATTGTGCCCGGCAACACTGCACGAAGGTGCGACACTAAATAAAGGAGGCCAACATGGCCAACGGTACGGTTAAGTGGTTCAACGCCACCAAGGGTTACGGCTTCATTCAGCCGGAAGCTGGCGGCAACGACGTGTTCGTTCACATCTCGGCGGTCGAAAAGGCCGGCCTGCGCAGCCTGAACGACGGTCAAAAGGTTTCGTACGAAATCGCCAACGAGCGCGGCAAGAGCTCGGCTGTGAACCTGCAAGCGCTCTAAGCCTTAAAGGTCCAGATGGATACCGAAAAGCCCGGCCGTCGCGCCGGGCTTTTTTGTTTTTGTACCTCCCCGTTTTCGAAGAAAATGGGGGATCGCCCGGAGCGTTAGCGTAGGGTCGGCACGGGCCGCCCCGCCCCTCCCCATCGCTACGCGACGGGGAGATGCCTAAAGGAATATCTTCTGCGGGTTCATCAGGTTATGCGGATCAAGCGCAGCCTTGATGGCGCGCATGGTGGCCACGGCCTCTTCACCATGTTCCCTGGCGAGATAGGACCGCTTGTTCAGCCCGATGCCGTGTTCTCCCGTGCAGGTGCCGCCGCAGGCCAGGGCGCGCCCGATCATGGCGCCATAGACGGCCTCGGCGCGCTCGCGCTCGGCCGGGTCGTTCGGATCGAGACAGAACAGCACGTGGAAATTGCCGTCGCCGACATGGCCGACGATCGGCGCCAGCAAACCGGCCCTGGCGATATCGGCATGGACGGCGGTCACCGCCTCATCGAGCGCCGACAGGGGAACGCAGATATCCGACGACCACACCACCGCCCCCGGTTTCAGCGCCTTTGAGGCAAAATAGGCCTGGTGCCGCGCCTTCCACAAGCGCGAACGGTCCTCGGTCGCCGTGGCCCACTGGAAACCCTGCCCGCCATTGTCGGCGGCAATGGATGCCGCCAGTTCCGCCTGTTCCTTCACCCCCGCGCCGGTGCCGTGGAATTCGAGGAACAGGTGCGGCTGTTCGGGCAGGCCCAACTGCGACCAGGCATTGCACGCCCGGACCTGCATGGCATCGAGGAATTCGACGCGCGCCACGGGAATGTTGCACAGCATGATCTGCTGCACGGCGGCGATGGCGCCGCCCACCGTGTCGAAGGCGCAGGTCGCCGCGCCGATCGCCTCGGGCAGGCCATAGAGCTTCAGCCTGACCTCGGTGATGAAGCCCAGCGTGCCTTCGGAGCCGACATAGAGGCGGGTCAGGTCGTAGCCCGCGGCCGACTTGCGCGCCCGGCCGCCTGTGCGGATGACGGTGCCGTCGGGCTGGACGACGGTCAGCCCCAGCACATTGGTCGCCATGGTGCCGTAACGCACGGCGTTGGTGCCCGAGGCCCGCGTCGAGGCCATGCCGCCGAGCGACGCATTGGCGCCGGGATCGATCGGGAAGAACAGGCCCTGGTGGCGCAGGTCGTGATTGAGCTGTTCGCGCGTCACGCCGGCCTCGACCAGCACGTCCATATTGTCGGCGCTGACCTCCAGGATGCGGTCCATGCGCGACAGGTTGATGCCCAAGCCCCCCGATGGCGCGGTGATATGGCCTTCCAGCGAGGTCCCCGCCCCGCTGGCGATCATGGGCACGCGATGCGCGAAACAGATTTCGGCGATCAGCGAAACCTCCCGCGTATTCAGCGGAAAGGCGACGGCGTCGGGCGGATAGGCGTCGGGAAAGGCCTCGCCGGTGGCGTATTGCGCGCGGATGGCGGGCTCGATCGACAGCCGGTCGCCCAGCAGGTCGTTGAGCGCACGAAGGGCGGCGTCGGGTACGGCGCCGCCGGAGGGCGCTGGGTGGACAGTCGGGGTCATGACAGTGATTTAGACGATTGAACGCGCAGCGTATACAACCAGCCCCATGGATTTCCGGCCTTCCCCACTTCAGATTTCGGTCCCCACGCCGGCCCGGATATGGTACCGGTAACACACGGTAACACAACGACTCGCCGTCCGCTCCCGGGTGTTGAACAGCGGCACAAAAAGGTGGAAACGAAATGACATCACATCGCCGGCGCAAGGCGCTTTTCCATGGCTTCGGCCGGCGGCTCGCGGCCCCGGCTCTTCTGGCCGCCCTGGCCATGGCCTCTGCTCCGGCAGGCGCGCAGGACGCGCAGACCAGGCCGGCCGCCAGGGCATTGCCGTTCGTCAACCCCGTGTTCGGCGACAACATGGTGATGCAGCGCGGCAAGCCGAATACCATCTGGGGCTGGTCGCAACCGGGAGACACCGTCCATGTAACGATCGGGAAAAGCACGGCGCAGGCACGGGCGGGCAAGGACGGCCGCTGGCAGGTAAGGCTTCTGCCGCCGGATGCGCCCGGTCCATGGACGGTACGCATCAGCGGCCGGTCGCACAGTGTCGAATTGAAAAACGTCCTGGTCGGGGATGTGTGGATCGGCGGGGGGCAATCGAACATGGCCTTGCCGCTGAAGTTCGCCAGGAACGGTGACACCGAGGTCAGGGCCGCCGATGCGCCGGACATCCGCTATTTTTCGGTCTCCGGACACGCCGCCTATCACCATACCGATATCATCGAGGGCACCTGGAAGGTCGTCAGCCCCGATACCGCCGACTCGCTGTCGGCCGTCGGCTATTATTTTGCCCGCAACCTGCAGAGCGAAACGCACGCGCCGATCGGCCTCGTCATCGATGCCGTCGGCGGGACGCCGGCCGAGTCGTGGACCAGTGCCCGATCCCTGGCGCCGCTCAAGGATTTCGACGCGGAACTGGCGGAACTGAAACGCCTGGCCGACAGCGGCGCGCCCGAATACGGCAATTTCGTCATGCACTGGTACGACCGCTACGACATCGGCCTGAAAGACCGATGGAAGGACGCGGACTTCGACGATTCCAACTGGAAAACCGTAACGATCCCGGGCGGATTTGCCGATCTCGGCGTTCCCGATACGCCCGCCGTGGCCTGGTTCCGGAAAGACATATCCCTACCCGACCCGCTTCCCGCCGGCACGGCCTCGATCGCCCTTGGATCGATCGAGCGCATGGATACGGTCTATATCAACGGAACCCTGGCCGGCAGCAGTGCCTGGGTGGAAAATCCGCGGCTATATGCCATTCCCGCCGGCGCGCTTAAGCCGGGGCGCAACATAATCGCGGTGCGCGTACTGAAAACCAAACCGGTAGGCGGGTTCCTCAACAAGCCTGAAGATCTGTATATCACCCTGGGCGACGGTGCGAAGATCGCCCTGGCCGGTGCGTGGAAGGGCCGGCTCAGTGTCGACGCCCGCCCGCCGCAGCCCCTGCCCATGGCCTACGAGAACTGGCCGGTCATGCCGTCGGTGCTGTACGAAGGCATGCTGGCGCCGATCGCGCCGCTGGCGATGAAGGGCGTCATCTGGTACCAGGGCGAGCAGAATTCGGACCGCGGCTACCAGTACCGCAAGATCCTGCCGGTCATGATCAAGGACTGGCGAACGCTGTTCCAGCAGGGCGATGTCCCGTTCTACGTGGTCAGCCTGCCCGCCTTCCAGACGCATCAGACGACGCCGACCGACGACGGCTGGGCCGACCTGCGCGAGTCCCAGGCCTTGACGGTGGCCTCGGTACCGAACACCTGCCTGGCGGTCGCCATCGACACCGGCGAAGCGGACAATATTCACCCCAAGGACAAGAAACCGGTCGGCGACCGCCTGGCCGCCTGCGCCCTGGCCGGCGCCTACGGCCGGCATGTCGTGGCATCGGGTCCGACCCTGACATCGGTCGACCGGTTGCCCAACGCGCTTCGTTTGCATTTCTCCCATACCGACGGCGGCCTTGTCGCCAAGGGAGGCGTTCCGGGAGAGTTTTCCGTTGCCGGCGAAGACGGGCAATGGGCATGGGCGGATGCCAGGATCGACGGCGACACGGTCGTCGTGTCATCGCCTTCCGTGGCGCATCCCCTTACGGTCCGCTACGCCTGGCAATCCAACCCGGTCGCGACGCTGTTCAACGGCGCCGGTTTTCCCGCCGCCCCGTTCCGGACAGACAGCGCCCGGCTTGTGACGCAAAAGCCGGGCGAATAGAGGCGGCATCCCGGTCCTTCCGCCGGCACAAAAAAGGGTATGGACACTGCCGCGTCCATACCCTTTTTTTTCATCTGGCGTGCCCGCCTACCTTGCCGGCTTGTCTTCCTTGGTCACCGCGATCGCGGCATTGGCCGTCAGGATATAGGCCGCCGTCGTGCTGACCGTGTATTCGTTTTCGAACCACAGGAACGGCCAGTCGGTCTTCTGTTCCGGGAAGTCCGGCTTGATGACCAGGACGCCAGGCACCATGCCGCCGGCGATGAAGCTGTAATCGGCGCGATTGTGGCCGTATCCGATCAGCTTGGACCGCGTGCCGACCGTCGAAACGAGCGACAGGTTGGTACCGGGATGACGGCCCAGCATGAAGTCGAGGGCGTCGAGCGTATAGCCGGTGCCCACGATCTCCGGAAAGGCCTTGTGCAGGAGATACATGTCGGAGCCGAAGGTGGCGACACGGTTCGAACCGGCCCATGAGCCCATATCGACCGGCACGCCGAACGGATTGTGCGCCAGGTCGGCGTCGATCTTCGCCTTCTCGGCCCGGACGGCGGTGGCCAAGTGGGCGCGATAATCGGCGTCCATATAGGGAATGGCCAGGACGGCCGATCCGCCGACCGCTTCAAAGCGGGCCTGTATGACGGGCATGAGCGTTTTCAGCTTGTCCGTATACAGATGATCGCCCTTGGTGGTGATGATCATCTCCACCGTCGCCTGCACGGCCGCCATATCCAGCCATTCGGGGCCTTCGTCGCGGCCGGAGCGGTTCGCCCTGTCGCCCAGGGTCTGCTGGTTGGCCCACATGGCCTTGGCGGTGGTGAGGGCCTCGGCGGCGAGCGCCGGATCGCTGGACGCCAGTTCGCGCGAAGCCGCGGCCAGCGCGCCGGCAACCGTATAGTCGTTGGCCGGCTGGTCCGTCGTGAAGGCCCAGCGGTCGTCGGGCACGCCGGAATAGAGGCCGTTGTTTTCCAGCGCCCCCATCTTGGGATCGTAGATCATACGGTCGGTCTGCGACCCGGAATCGCCGATATCGGTGTATTGCTTGAGCGTCGGATCGATGATGCCGGTAATGGCGTGGCCGAAGACCTTGTACTGCGCCAGGAGTTGCAGCACGCCGTGGCGGATCTGTTGAAGGGAATCCTGCACGCCGTCGGGCTTGCGGATTTCCACGGAATGCGCCGCCTCGTCGATCGTGGTTTCGTCCCAATCGAGACCGAACATTTCGCGGCCCCAGGCCAGGTCGCGGACGACTTCGGCGTTCTGCGGCGTCTGGATGTCGTAGTCTCCGGCATCTTGCCAGCCGCCGACATTAAGGCCCGGAATATGCTCTCCCGCCTTGAACGGCGAATCGAGCTCCGGCCCCATCTTGTAACCGTCGAAATGGATGGTGTTCGCCGGCGCCTGGCGCGCGTCGTCCATGTGCGAAATGCCGGTCCAGACGCGGTATTGCTCGCGAACGGCCATGTGGTCCATCTGCTCGGCCAGATAAGTGTCGAGCGAGGTCTGCCAGATATGGGCGTAGGCGTCTTCGGATATGGGGAAGGGATTGGTCGTGTGCCCGGCGTACGCGATGGCGTAGACGCCGGGTGTGCGCACGCTGGAAAAATCGAAGCTGGCATAATTATAACGCGTCCACTTGCCGCGCCGCGTGATCTTTGCGTGCAGCACGGGCTGCTGGGTGCCGTCGGCGGCCAGCCTGACCAGGGTCGCCTCGTCCGGCGCCTTGAAATTGGGATCGAGTTCGATCACCGCGACCTTGCTGCGCCCGGGCGTATAGCCGGCCTGGTTGAACGACACGACCGGCTCGCGCACCCAGCCCTTTTCGACGTGCGGAAGCACGTGCCAGACAATGGCGCGGTCCTTCGCGCCGGCCGCAATGAGCGAGCGCACGACAAACCAGCCGTTCTGCGCCCGGTTGCGCGCGTCATACAGCATGAGCGGCCCGGCATCGGACGTGATGGTCACGCGCGTCAGCGGATCTTCCGGCGACAGGGTGATGGACTTGCCGCCCGAGGCCAGCGGCAGGGGATCGCCGGAGCCATCCTTGGCCATGGGACCATTGGCGTCGCGCGGGAAAATGCCCGGCGCCGCATCCATCATGTAGGTCTTGCCGAAATAGGCCGTCGGCAGGAAGTCGAGATTGAAACCGGCCTTCCCCGCCAGCTTTTCCGGCAGGGGCTGGTCGAGATTGACGACGACGCGAAAGCCCTGCCCTTCGGGCGTGACCTCGACCTTGTACTTCAGGCCGACGGCGTCGTAGGTCGAGGTGACGACAAGCTGGCCAGGCGTGGCGCCGTGCACCCGGCTGACAAACCCCGGCACCGGGTCCCATTGTTCGGGCGTGGGATTGAGGCGCACCTCGCCGTCCGTCGCGATCCGGTCGCCGTGCAGGACCACCTGGATGCCGGAATTCTTTTCATCGAAAAAGATGGGGCTGAAATGGTTCTGTTCGACGATCACGCTGAGGCCCTGCATTTCCAGCGTATCGTCGGGGCTCAGCCGCAATTGCGGCGGCTGGGCGGCATGGGCGCCGCAACTCCAGCAGGCAGCGGCAAGCGCTCCCAAGGCAATCTTCTTCTTCATGGACGCTCTCCTGTTAGCGCTAACATTTCTTTTTATGACTGTACGCAATGGAACTTCGGGTCGATCGGCAATGACGGGGTAAGGGCCGGCTTTCACCAACGCGATGCCGTGCGAGACGGCACGGCGTGGCAATGAAATACCGCTGCCACCGGCGGATACTGACTACGGAAACTGGAACGGGTTGTCGTTTCTGTCAATTGTCCGGGTGAAAAATCAGCGCCGGACAGCCGCCCGCCGCAAGAACGAGGGGCCGCGTCGAGTATCGCACCGCCCGCGGGCGCAAGACGGATGGAAGGAGGCATTGGGAAAGTCTTGGCGGATCAAAGGCGGCTTGAATGATTTCCGAGCGTCCGCTCAGCGCCCATTCCGGACACTTAGGGCAACAAAGCGCAAAGCATCCCAACGCCAACCTGAGTTACACTAACTACGCTTAAAATTCAACTGAAGATATAGCCCTTCCACAACTGAGTGCAGGCTACCCGCGATCCACAGTCCAGATGCACTCGTACAGCGCGTATCGCACTCGAAATTGTGACATCATGGTCGTTTAACAACTATCCATGTCCACTATGCTCAAGACCGGTCCGCATCCAACGTCTCCTTGTGGGCAACAGGCGACAAAGCAAGCCCCCAAGACTAAGGGCCGCTCCATGAGGAGCGGCCCTTCCATTGTCTTGCACTGCACGCGGTCAGCTTTAGATAAGCCGGCCCTCGGCGATGAAGGCCGTGCTCACATGATTTGCCGCCTGCGGCATTTGACAATGAGACATCAGACCACCTCCTCTCGCTAATTGAACCTGTAACAAATATGGCCGCATTCCCGGCGATGTCAACGGCTTCACCCTATTGTGTCCTACCGCCGCGCCTGATACGCGTAATCGATTACAGCAGCCGCAGAGTTGCAGAGGGAGAGGTCTATGAAACGGATTGGGAGCGCGGCATTGGCGGCGCTTATGGTGATGGCGGCCGGTAGCGCCCAGGCCAGGGTCGGCATCTTCGCGCACAGTAGCGATGTCGGCACGGTCAGGCAGAAGGGCCACGCCCTCTATGACGCGAAAACAAAGACCTATCGTGTCGTCGGCAATGGCGACGACCTGTGGGCGGGCAAGGACGACTTCCACTTCGTGCATGAGACGGTCAGCGGCGATGTCTCCATTGCCGGGACCGTCACCCTGGTGTCCGGCAGCACCGATCCGCACAGCAAGGCCGGGCTGATGGTCCGCCAGGACCTGAAACCCGACAGCGCCTATGCCGACATCGTCGTCCATCAGAACGGCCACGTCGCGCTTCAGTATCGCGAGACGCGCGGCGGCAATACCTATGAGATCGAGGCCCTGCACACCGGCCCCGGGCGCTTCCAGCTGGAGCGCCAGGGCGACTATGTCTTCATGTCGGTGGCCGACGACAAGGGCGTGCTGCACCATGCCGGCGGCGGCTTCCGGCTGAAGCTCGACGGGTCTTACCTCGTCGGCCTGGCCGTCTGCTCGCACAGCGATACCGAGACCAAGACGGTCGATTTCAGCGATGTCGAGATCGCCAAGCCCGCAGCCCTGCCCGCCATCACGGCCCAGACGCGCGTCGAAAGCACGCTGGAAACGGTCGACGTCACCTCGGACTATCGCGCCGTCGTCTATCACACCGCCGACCATATCGAGGCGCCCAACTGGTCGGCCGACGGCAAGACCTTCGTCTTCAACAGCGCCGGCCATATCTTCACCATGCCGGTGGCGGGCGGCGCGCCGGTCCAGCTCGACACCCAGGACCTCAGCCATATCAATAACGACCACGGCCCCTCGCCCGACGGGAAATGGCTGGCGATCAGCGACCAGACGCGCGGCGCAGACAACCAGTCGCGGGTCTATGTCGTGCCGATGAGCGGCGGTGCTCCGCGCCAGGTGACGGCCGAGGGACCGTCCTATTGGCACGGCTGGTCGCCGGACGGAAAGACCCTGGCGGTCGTCGCCCGGCGCAACGGCGATTTCGACATCTATGCGGTTCCGGCGGAGGGCGGACCAGAGACGCGGCTGACCACGGCGCCGGGGCTGGACGACGGCTCGGAATATTCGCCGGACGGCAAGTGGATCTATTTCAATTCGGTCCGCACCGGCAATATGAAGATCTGGCGCATGCGGCCGGACGGCAGCCAGCAACAGCAGGTGACCTTCGGCGCCGACAGCCGCGACTGGTTCCCCCACGTCTCGCCCGACGGCAAGTGGATCGCCTATGTCTCGTTCGGCACGGACGTCGAACCCGGCGACCATCCCGCCAACCGCTTCGTGTCGATCAAGGTGATGCCGGCGGGCGGCGGCACGGCGCATGTGGTCGCGAAACTGTTCGGCGGCCAGGGCACGATGAACGTGCCGTCGTGGTCACCCGACAGCACGCACCTGGCCTTTGTCAGCTATCGCCCCGTGCCGTAACGGCCGGCTGTTTACACAGAGCAAATTCGAATTCCGGCCCTGGCAATTATGACCGGCTATCTCATATGGCGAGTTGGCTGGATCGTTATAATTTTAATTTGAAACGCCACAGCCAGGTACGTCTACGTAATGCCCCTTCCGTCTCCCCTTCGCCCTGGCTTCGGGGAGCCACCTTCCCCGCTCCGCAGGGAAGGAAGGGAGTTAAGTCTTTCAATTCCTTCCCCGTTTACGGGGAAGGTGGCTGCGAAGCGCAGCGAAGCAGACGGAAGGGGGAAGCCGCATGGAGCAACGAGCGCCGATGCCTCCACTATATTTCGTACGGCTCTAATGAAATGAGAGAGAAACTTTGCCCTTCCGCAAACAGGGCGAAGACATCTAAGCCAAAATTCATAGGCTATTGCCCCGCCATAAACGGGAGGGCCGAAAATGTTTGCTACAAGCCTTGACGTCCTGCAGCGATACTTGTCCCACAAGGCGATTTGATATACAGGAAGCGCGTCGCGCAAAGCGACCGCTTCCCTTGATTCGCCCGTTGGCGGAGTAAACAGGTGGACGAATAAGCGTCCAGGCGGTCAAGCACACGCCGTCCATGCGCCCCGCGCCATGGATCGGCCAGCGTCTCCACACATCGACCGCCCGGACCACCGGGCCCAATCGCAAGCCGATCGCGCGCCTTGCCGCGTGCGGCCTTGCGCATCCGGAGCATGCCCGCCATGACCAGACCGCTTATCGTCATCTTCACCGCCATCGGGCTCGACGCCATAGGCATCGGCCTTATCTTTCCCATCCTGCCGTCGCTGCTGCAGGCCGTCACCCACGCCAGCAATGTCGCGCCCTGTATCGGCGTCATGACGGCGCTCTATGCCGTCATGCAGTTCGTCTTCGCCCCCGTGCTGGGCGCCCTGAGCGACCGCCTCGGCCGCCGCCCCGTGCTGCTGATTTCGCTGCTCGGCGCGGCGGTCAACTACCTGTTCCTCGCCTTCGCGCCCAATCTGTGGCTGTTGCTGCTCGGCCGCGCCATCGCCGGCCTGACCAGCGCCAACACCTCGGTGGCCGCCGCCTACATCACCGACATCTCACCCGAAGACGAGCGCGCCCGCCGCTTCGGCCTGATGAACGCCATGTTCGGCATCGGCTTCATCATCGGCCCGGTGCTCGGCGGCGCGCTCGGCGACTACGGGCTGCGCCTGCCCTTCATCGCCGCGGCCGTGCTCAATGGCGGCAACCTGCTGCTGGCCCTGTTCGTCCTGCCGGAATCGCGAACGCCGACGCGCGCGCCGCTCGACCTTGCAACGCTCAATCCGCTGGCGCCCTTGCGCTGGGTGTGGTCGATGAAGCCCCTGCTGCCATTGATCGCGCTCTTCTTCCTGTTCGCCGCGACAGGCGAAGCCTACGGCACCTGCTGGGCCTTGTGGGGCAAGGACGCCTTTCACTGGAACGGGCTTTTGATCGGCCTGTCGCTCGGCGCCTTCGGGGTCTGCCAGACCTTGTCGCAGGCCTTCCTGCCGGGGCCGGCGGTCAGGCGCCTTGGGGAACGCGCCGCGGTGCTGACCGGCATTGCCGGCGCCTGCATCGCCCTGGCCGTCATGGCCTTTGCCGGGCAGGGCTGGATGGTCTTCGCCGTCATGCCGGTCTTCGCGCTGGGCGGCATAGGCGCGCCCGCCCTGCAATCCCTGGCGACACGGCAGGTCGACCCAGACCGCCAGGGCCAGTTCCAGGGCGTGCTGGCCTCGACCGTCAGCTTGGCCTCGATCGTCGCGCCGCTCGGCTTTTCCAGCCTCTATTTCGTCCTGCACGCCGGACATCCCGGCGCCATCTGGCTGTCGGTCGTGGCGCTCTACGCCCTCGCCGTCCCGATCGTCCTGGGCCTGCGTTTTCGGCCTAACGGCCTTGCCTGACGCCACCCGTTGCGCGTCAGAGCTTGGGCTTTGGCGCGGGATTGGTGCATTTCATCCCGACATAATCTGCCTGGCTTTCGGCAAGGGTATCGGGAAAGCCATACTGCTTGCGCCAGACGTCAACCTTTTCGGGGTCCTCAAGCGGTTCAAGCTCAAAGTGCCCCCCAACGCAACTCACTTGCGTCCCGAAGCGCTGCTTGCGTCCCTCCAGTACGGCGAGGCGATCGTACATCAAGGCATAATTCAGCCCGCTGAATACGCCCTTCGCCACAAGAGGTTCTGTCTCGTTGAGAGTAAGCCTGCGCATCTCCATGTCGCTGCTGTGCTGGATCACCAGGAAAACATCGAAGTCCAGCGATGCGTTCCTGTGGGCTGCATCTCTCCAGAAGCCGCCGAACACCAGTTTGTGCGCGATCGGTATGGCGGAATTATCGAGCGCCTTTACCCCCTGCCGGTCCGCCTGCACCTTGGCGTCCCGGTCAGCCGTGGTCAGTTGCTGGTCGGCTATCAATTGGCGCCGCAAAGCGTCGCTCTGATCCGGGTATGTCCACAGGACTGCAAGCTCGTCCTGGCTGATCAGCTTCTCAATACCCAGCGCTTCGATGCGTGGCGTCGGGGTCGTCGTCCCCGCCCGTGCCGTTATCGCTGCCAATGCCAGTACGCACCCGATCCCCCATCCCGAAAGACGCATGTTTTCCCCTTGAGCGTTTCAAATGACGTCCTCACCCTGTGGCAAATGGCGCCTTACACCGGGTATCGCAAGAGCGGTCGCGCAGGGTTTTGCCATACGCACCACCATGCGTCATACTGGCTACGCAGTCAGGAGATGACCATGGCGGACAGCCTCTACGAACAGGCCGGCGGCTTCGATACGGTGCTGGCGCTGGTGCGCCGCTGGCATAAGCTGTGCCTTCAGCATCCGGTGGCGGCGCATCCGTTCGAGCACGCGCTTCACCCGCAGCACGACGAGCGCTTCGCCGCCTATATGGCGCAGGCCCTGGGCGGCCCGCCGCTCTATACGGCTGGCTTCGGCGACGAGACCTCGGTCCAGCGCGCCCATGCCGGCAATGGCGTTCATATCGACCTGGACGAAGCCTGCCTTGGCCTGTTCGACCAGGCCTTGGCCGATGTCGGAGTCACGGGATCGGCGGCGGCCCGCATCTCGGGCTATTTCCGCGCGGCGACCGAGGCGCAGCGCGCCTGGGCATCCAGCCCCGCCGACGTGCCCGACGGCCTGCCCTTCCGCTACGAACAGCCCGAATAAAAAAGGCGCCGGTTGGGAGAACCGGCGCCAGGTGGTCCAGCGTGTCTGCCTTGCGGCCAACGGGGAGCTGGGGGATGGTCCGGCGGAGGGCGTCCGCCGGAATAGCGATCAATACTTGTAGCGGATGCCGACGGTGATCTGGCGGCCCGTCGAGGCGTAGGACGTCACCACGGGGTTCGACGTGTAAGCATAGCGGTTCGAGGTCTGGTTGGTCAGGTTCAGCCCTTCCAGCCGCGCCGACAGGTGCTGGCTGAAGTTCCAGGTGAACACGCCGTCGACATTGAGCGTCGACTTCGAGAAGACGAAGTCGTTGATCAGCGGGCTGTCGCAGGCGCCCGGATTGCACGAGCCCGCCGCGATCGGGAAGGTCGTGTCATAGCCGGCGCGCTGGGCCACCGAAATGCGCGCCGAGAACAGCGGCACTTCGTAGTACAGGGTGAAGTTGACCGCGTCGGGCGACGCGTTCAGCCACGGGCCGTTGGCGTAGGTCGGCGCCTTGGTCTGCACGCCATTGACCTCGGTGCCGGGGTCGATGATGTACTTCAGCTGCGAGTCGATATGCGTCGCGTTCAGCTGCATGCCGAAGTTCTTGACGAAGTCGGGGATGAACTTGAAATGCGCCGGCAGGTAGCCGAGATCGCTTTCGAAATTGAGCTCCACGCCCCTGAGATAGCCGCCCGGCGCATCGCGGTATTGCCGCGCGGTCACCGAATAGTTGCCGTTGATGTAGGTCAGGGCCGCCGCCCCCGTCGTCGACGTGGCGCTGTACTGGGCGCGCAGGGCATCGAGCGCATCGGCGCTGAAGAAGGACTGGATCGGCGCGTCATAGAGCACGGTCTGCGGGAAGCTGCCGATCTCCTTGTCGAACAGGGCCACCGACAGCAGCGCGTTCTTCGAGAAGTACCATTCCAGGCTCCAGTCGAAATTGTCCGAACGGTAGGGCTTCAGCTTGGTATTGCCGACCGTCAGCGTGCCGCCGACCAGCGATCCGTCCGTCGGGATCGACAGGGCCGAAATCGCCGGATTGAGGTTGGAAAGCTGCGGCCGCGCCATGGCCTTGGACGCGCCGATGCGCATGAACAGGTCGTCGGTGATATGGTAGTTCAGGTTCAGCGACGGCAGGGTGTCGGCATAGTGGTTGGTGTCGGTGACAGGACGCGCCTTGGTGTCGCGGCCATTGGCCAGGATATCGGTCGTCGCCTCCCGCACGCCGATATTGCCGGTCAGGTCGCGGCCGAACAGTTCATAGCCGAAATCCCACTGCACATAGCCGCCGCCGTCCTGTTCGCGCACCCCGTACTGCGAGCCGGGCGACTTGAGGTTGGTCAGGCGCCAGTCGCCGTACTTGTTGATACAGTTGCAGTCGAAGCCGAAGACGTTGCTGAAGGCCTGGATGCTGGGGGCGAAAAAGCTGGTCGGCGTGCCGGACGATACGTCCAGCCCCTGGCCGAAGCTGTGGACCGCGCCCAGGGACGCGACGCTGACGCCGGCCTCCTTTTCGGTCGGCGCGATGGTGTCGGTCGGGCGCTCCCACTGGTCGGTCGAGAAGGTATAGGTCTTGGCCGCGACACCGAAGCGCAGTTCGTGCTTGTCGTTGAGGTTCCAGTCGAAATCGACCTTGGCCTGGCCGTAATTGTTCTTGGTCGTGCGGATATAGTTGCGCATGGCCGAGAAGCCCTTGACGATGCCCCACTGGCTGGCGTCCGCCACGTTCCAGCCCGGATTGATGACCGGCATCTTGGGGTTGCCGCGCTCGTCATAAGTATAGGTTTCGGAGCGGTCCATCGAGTTGAACTCGACCAGCAGGCCCTGGTTGACATTGACCGACTGCGAGGCGCCCAGCGCCGCCGTCATCTTGAAATTGCTGCTGAAGCGGTGGTCGAGATTCAGCGACAACTGGTCGAAATTGGTGGTGTAGTAGCTGGCGTCCGCCGCCGAGCGCCAGTCGACGTTCGACAGTTGCAGGTAGTCGGCCACGCCGTTGGTCACGTGCGCCGCCAGCACCTTGGTCGAGGGCCGGCCGATCAGTGCGATCCGCCCGCCGATGCCATAGGCGTCCGGCGTGTAGCCCACGGAGTTGGGGTTGTTGTAATAGTCGTACGGATCGAGATTGTACGGATTGGTCGAGAAGATATTGGTGCCCAGCACCGCCGCCTTGCCGTCCGAACCGGTCGAGAAGGCCGGCGTCGTCCCGTAGAGCGACGCCCCGCAGTCGACCGCCCAGGTGATGTCGGTCGCCGCCTGCGCCGTGCAGGTGCCGGGATAGAGGCCGCGCTTGGTGGCGATCGAGGCCGTGCTGCTCAGTGTATTCAGCGTCGAATTGGTGTTGTTCCGGTTCAGGCCGACCGTCTGGATCTGGTAGTTCGTGCTTTCGTTATGGAAGCGCGAATGCATGTAATCGGCAGTAAACCGTGTATCGTCGTCGAACTGGAACTGGAAGGATGAAGTAATGCCAAGGCGTTCGGAATGCAGTTCCTGGTCGTTCAAGGTGGCCAGGGCCGGAATGCGCACGACCGAGTCGTCATAGCGGCCCGAGGTCGCGTAATCCGAAGGATAGAGCGCCGCGTAGGCCGACGCGTCCGAGCCGGTTTCCGCCGCCAGCACTTCCGGGTTGGTGATGGCCGCCGTGTTGGTGACGGCGCCGGTCGTGGCGTTGACCGTCTGGCCGAACGTGGTGCCGGCAGGCGCGGCGAAACCGGCGCGCTGCGGGTATTCGTTGCCCGTCCACGAGGTGCCGCGATACTCGTAGTCGGCGGAACCGGCCTGGCGTCCGTAGGAGTCGATCGAGGTGTCGCGCGTCGAATAGGCGCCCGAAATCAGGAAACCCATCTTGCCGCCGTCCCAGCGCGTCGAGAACAGGCCGGCGATACGCGGATTCTGGTGCTTGCCGTTTTCGTAATAGGCGTCCTCGACCGACAGGGCGGTCTTCAGCCCCTTATAATCGAAGGGATGGCCGGTATTGAGATCGACCGTGGCGCCAAGCGAGCCTTCATCGGTTTCGGCCGACGACGTCTTGCGCACCTGGATATTGTTGAACAATTCCGAGGCGAAGGTGTTGAAATCGAAGCTGCGCGACCGGTTGGGCGAGGTGCCGGAATCGTTCGAGCCAGCGGTCGACAGGGCCTCCATGCCGTTGATGCGGACCCGCGTGAAGTCGCCGCCCAGGCCGCGGACCGATATGGTGCGCCCCTCCCCGTTGTCGCGGTCGATCGAGATGCCCGGGATGCGCTGCAGGCTTTCGGCCAGATTGGCTTCCGGGAAGGAGGCGATGTCGTCGGCATTGATGGCGTCCATCATGACGTCGGCGCGCTTCTTCATGTTCAGCGAGGTCTGCAACGACTTGCGATAGCCGGTAACCACCACCGTCTGCCCGTCGTCCTTCGGCGCCGCCTCGGTGCCCGGCGCGGCCTGCGCGGATGCCTGGCCGGCCAGCGCAAGCCAGAGCGCGATAACGGAAACGCCGCAAAAGCCACCGAACCGATGGCGGATACCCTTGGTCATGATACTTCCTCTGTCTTCCTGGAGCCGCGAACGTGTCATTCGTCCGCTTGTCGTTGCACCGGCGCTAGACACCGGTGTCATTAAGGCGAATGGCTATCACCGTGTTTCAGGATGCAGAAGAGGTATTCGCACGGAAAATGGGTAAATCTACACTTATGAACACTGCCCGTGTGTGCAAAGACACAGAATATGACTATACGGAAACGTGGAAATACGTATTCCCGCCATACTGTTTCACTGTGGACATGAAGTTGTGACGCGATAACGGTCGCGCGCCCGGGCAAAAGGGCGTTCATCAGCGAAACGCATGCACCGTCCGACTCGGCGGGTGGCGGCATGGTCGCTACGACACTGCTGGCCTGCGGTGATCAGCCCGGCATGCCCGCGAATCGGGAGATGCCCGGATCGAGATAGTCCCAGGCCTGGCCGCGCGCGGCATAGGTCACGGCCTGCGGGCGATAGCGCTCAGGCTGGTCCAGGCTGCCGACGCGGATGGTGAAGACCTCCGGCGCGGCGGCGAAGGTCATATAGACCGCGACGCCGCACACCGGACAGAAATAGCGTGTCTTGGCGTTGCCGCTGTCGCCCGTCATGTCCCAGCGGGCCGCCTCGCCTTGCACCGTCACGCCTTCGCGCAGGAAGCTCATGTACGAACCGTGCCCGGCGCCGCTTTCGCGCTGGCAGTCGCGGCACTGGCAGTGGTTGCTGAAGACGGGCTCGCCTGCGATGGCATAGCGGATGCGGCCGCAGGCGCAGCCGCCTGTATAGGCCCCGGACACTTACGCCGCCTCCGACGCGACAGCGCCGATCTGCCTGACGATCTTGGCCCAGCCCATGCCCATATTATGGTGCGCGCCTTCGTTGCGCGGCATGACGAAGCCCGCATGGACCATCCTGATGCGCGTGCCGGCCTCGACCGGCGTCAGAGTCCATGTGACCACCGTGTCGAGCGGCGCGCCATAGCCCGTGACATTGTCGGGGTGGCCGCCCTTCCAGGCGTAGCTGAGGCGGCGATTGGGCTCGACCTCGAGCACGCGGCAGTGGATGAGGCCGTCCCAGGCGCCGCCGGGATTGGTTTTGAAGGTGAAGGCCTTGCCCTCCACCGCCTCGAAACCGTCGGCCGGCATGATCCAGCGGCTGATCAGCGCGGGCGTGGTCAGGGTCTTCCATACGACGTCCGCCGGATGCGGCAGGACCTCGTCGATGACGATGTCCTTTGTCTCGGTCTCGCTCATGGATCCATCTCTTTCAAAAGGCTTCTGAGGTTGGCGAAGCGGTCGCGCCAGAAGACGCCGTAATAGTCCATCCAACCGACCAGGGGCTCCAACCCCTTTGGATCAGCGCGGTAATAGACATTGCGGCCCTCGGCGCGCTCGGCGACCAGGCCGGCCGTTTTCAGCGTCTTCAGGTGCTGGGACACGGCGCCCTGGCTGACGCTGCCCGCGCGCGTCAGGTCGGCGACGGAGATTTCCTCCGAATCGAAGATGCGTTCGAACACGGCGCGCCGGGTCGGATCGGCCAGGGCGCGCATGACGGTCGTGACAGGGTGCGGGGCGGCTTCGGTCATGGCCAATTCATTAGCCACGGCTTATTCATTAGTCAATACTAATTTATCTCACCCGACCGGCGCCAGGACCTTCGCCTTGAAAAAGGCCAGGCGTTCCTTCTCGCGCTCGCCGCCGTTGAAATAGCGCTGCGTCCAGGCATCGGTCTCGTCCAGGAAGGCCGCCTTGGGATTGGCGGCTGCCTCCACCTTGATCTGCTTGATATGATCGCGGAAGTAATAGTGGTCGAACATGCGCATGAACTCGCCGATATAGACGTCGGCGACCTCGGGCTCCCCGAAGATGAAGAGCTGGTTCTCGTCATTGTCGCACGACGAGTTGTGGCTGAAATTGGCCGAGCCGGTAATGGTCACCGGATTGTCGGACAAAGGATCGATCAGAATCAGCTTGGTGTGGATGAAGACGCCGCTGTGGTGCAGCGATTCCGCCAGCATCTTTGCCTGCCAGCTTTCCAGCACCGACGCGTCGCTGAGCGCCGCCGCCGCGGTCAGCAGGGTATTGGGCGCGTCGTACATCGCCTTTCCCACCACATTGTGTTTGTTGAGCAGGCCGTAGACCTGTGCCGGCGCCTTGATCAGCGCCTTTTCCAGGTCGTCGTGCAGGGCGAAAGGCGCGGTGAAGCAGACGATGTCATCGGCCGTTCCGATCAGTTCGGCGCACAGTTCGATGGCCTCGATGGTGGTGCGCGGGCTGAGGATGGGGTTGGTACCGGTATAGGGCTTCGCCGGCACCTGGGTCAGGGCGTGGGTGGCCGTCCGCGACAGGGACGCGCTCTTCGACGGATCGGCCCAGACCTCGGCGTGCCATTTCAGATAGGTGCCGGCCGGCTCGGGCGCCGCGATGGCATGGCCGACATTGGTCTGGGCATAGACACCCGCGTCGGTGAAGTTGGTCGAGCCGGTCCACACGGCAAGCGCCGTGCCGGCGGCGTCCGAACGCACCATGTACTTGTTGTGCGAAATCGCCAGGCCGTTGCCCGTGCGCTTCTTCGTCACGGCATCGAGGCCGTACTGCGTGACCACCGGGTCGGCGTCGATCGACGGCCCCTTGCCGTCGTTGCCGATAATGCCGTCATGCAGGATTTCCAGCCTTACCCCGCGCGCCAGGGCCCGCTTAAGGGCGTCGGCGAATTCCGGCTTGGTGAACTCATAGAGGAAACAGTGCAGCCCCTGCCCGGCCTGCGTGTCGTCGATGAACTTCGTCAGCGATTCCTGCAGGCCGCGCGACAGCCAGGTCCGGGCCGCCGGATCGGTGACGTCGCCCTTGGGCAACTTGGGGAAGTGCTCGACAAAGGCCTGGCTGGCGGCGGCGGCGCGGTTGAAATTGACGCTGTGGCCGTTCTTGCCGATCCTGTCCGGGATTTCGCAGGTCACGACGACCTCGACGCTGTCGTCCTCGACCAGCGCGGTCTTGCTGCCGCGCATGGCGACGACCTTGTAGGTATAGGTCCGCCCCGACCGCGCCGTATAGTCGCCCCAGTGGAACTTCTGGATAGGGTTGCACTGGGTCGTGACCTTGGTGACATCGTCCGGATCCTTGACGTCGAACCGCTTCAGCCCCGGCAGCCACCGCCCCGAATTATCGGTATGGTCCGTGCGCCAGATGCCGAAGCCCAGCAGGTCCTTGCAGTAGTCCTCGTCGCAATTGAAGGCGATCAGGACGACATAGGTTCCGGCGATCGCCTTTACCGTCAGCCCCTTTGCACTGGGTCCGCTTACAGCACGCATTACGCATCCTCCCTGGCCATTGGACACAAAAACGCAGAACAGATTGTACGGCAGTTTGAAGCGGGTATGACAGGCGCCGCGAAATACGACCCACGCGTCACAAAAACCCGCCATGCTTGTAACGCTGTTCCCTATGCGGCGCAACCGGGACAAAAAAGTCCCCGGAAGCGGGGCTTCCGGGGTCAAGGCTCTGGATGGGAGAAACGTCCGAGCGAAATAGTCTAGGCGGCAGCGGGGTTACGCGCGGCGGTCAGGGCCTCCATGCGGTAACCGATGCCCGATTCCGAAGTGATGCTGGTGCCGAGCCCGGCGGCCGCTTCCAGCTTGTTGCGCACCTGGCCGATATAGACGCGCAGATATTGGGTGTCGTCGACATGCTGCGGACCCCAGACCTCGCGCAGGATCTGCTTGTGCGTGATCATCTTGCCCTTGTTGGCGACGAACATGTGCAACAGGTTGAATTCCTTGGGCGTGAAGGCCGCCAGCTTGCCGTTGATCATGACTTCGTGGCGGTCCAGGTCGATGCGCACCGGGCCGTTTTCGACGAAGTTGCCGTCGTCATTGGCCGGGCCGCGCTGACGCAGGTTGGCCTGGATGCGCGCCAGCAGGATGTCGGCGCGGAACGGCTTGGTGACGTAGTCGTCGGCGCCGAGATTGAGCGCCTGGACGACCTGCTGGTCCTCGGTGCGCGCGGTCAGCACGATGACGGGTACGTTGGAGAACTTGCGGATGGCGGCGATGACCTCGTTGCCGTCCAGGTCGGGCAGGCCGAGGTCGAGCAGGATCAGGTCGGGCTTCTGCGCGATGGCCTGGCGCAGGGCGGCCTTGCCGCAGTCGGCTTCGTGGATTTCGAAGTCCTCGACACCCAGGAAGATGCCCAGCATGTTGCGGATTTCGGGTTCGTCGTCGACGAGAAGGATTTTCTGACCCGGCATGTTCGTTGCCCCTTGCTAAAAATCTATGGCCCCATGGCCCTGACACCATAGGTCATTCATTTCTTTGCAAAATGCGCGGGGAAACAGGGCGTAAAAAAATAAGGACGGCATCAGGAAACGGGCCGGGCACGGACGAGTCTGCGTCACATCTGACATATTTGCCCGCCTGTCCGGCTAACTCCGCGCCGTGTTAACTTCGACTTTGCGCCCGTCAGGCGTATGCGGGACAAAAATGCCGCGCCGTCCGCTATTCTTGCGTCAAAAGCCGGCGGGCATTCTGAAATCGCCTCCGGGCTGCTAAGTTGCGGTTTTTAAAAGGTACGGTGTCGGGTTCTTCCATGGCAGGCTTGCGTCTTCAACTCATTACCGGCACGGCGGTCGCGCTGACCGGCGTCGCCTGCGCGGGCACGGCCCTGGCCGACACGCGCCTGGGCTGGTACGTCGCCGCCGATGCCGGGCACGACCTGTCGTCTTCGCAGGCGCTGAAGGTAACCGATGTCACCCTGACCTCGGCCAATGCCGGCGCCACGGCGCCTGCCGCCGCCGGCAGCTATACGCTGAAGCCCGACTACGCCGCCGAAGGCTTCGCCCGCGCCGGCTACCGCTTCACGCCGAATCTCCGCGCCGAAATCGAAGTCGGCACGCGCCCCGGCACCGTCATCAACGGGCTGGGCAGCAGCCGTACGGCCGACCTCGGCAATTTCGACAAGACCTCGCTGATGGCCAACGCCATCTTCGACCTGCGCCCGGACATGCCGATCCACCCGTTCGTCGGCGTCGGCGCCGGCATGGTCCACGTCAAGACCGGCTACCACGAAACCAATGCCCCGACCGGCCACGTGCTGACCTACAGCATGGCCGGCGACAAGACCGTGCCCGCCGGGCAGTTCCTGGCCGGAGCCAGCTGGGACGTGACGCAAAGCCTGCACTTCGACATGACCTACCGCTACCTGCGCACGGCGTCGACCTCGTACGACGTGGCGATGAGCGACGTCCACGGCGGGACCACCGACGCGTGGACCGCCAAGGCCGCCGGCCCGATCAAGGACCAGAGCGTCAGTGTCGGCCTGCGCTGGACCTTCGGCGGCGGCTCGTCGCCTGAGCCATCCACCTATGCCGACGCCCCGCTGCCGGCCCCGGCGGCCAAGGCACAGCACGCCGGCCTGCATTTTCCGGCCCTGTCCCTGCCCTTTACCAAGTCGCGCAAGGTCCAGGCCGCCGCCGCGCCGGCGCCCGTAGCCGTCGCGCAAGCCGACCCGGCCCCCGCCACGCCCCAGGCCATGGTTCCGCCGCCGTCCGCCCCGGCTATGGCCGCGCCCGCGCCCATGCCGACCGAAGCGGTCGCCGCCCTGCCGCCACCGCCACCGCCCGCGGATGCCGAAGCCGACACCGCGCCCGGCTCGGACGCCGCCGCCACGGCAAAGGAACCCAAGCGCTTCTTCGCGAAATCGGCCCGCGCGCCGGGCAAGGCACACGCAAAAGCCGCCGTCCAGGCGCCCCCGGCGCCCATAGCCGCGCCTCCGGTTCCCACCTCGGCGCCGACGCAACCCGTAAATCCCGATCCGCTCGCCGCGGCCGATCCTGCCGCGCCCGCCCCCGCGCAACCGGCTTCGGCCGTAACGTCCGCGCCCCTGCCGGCAGCCGCCGCCCCGTCGGCGAAGGCCCGGCACTTCACGGCCTATTTCCCGCTCGGCGGCGCCAGGCTGGACGACAAGGCGCGCAGCATCGTCGCCGATGCCGCCCAGCACGCCCAGTCCGCCCCCGACGCCCATGTCAGCGTCGACGGCTATGCCGACACGTCGGGCAGCGCGGCCTACAATATGGGCCTGTCGCACCGCCGGGCCGCTGCCGTGGCCGAGGAACTGAAGGCCGGCGGCGTCGCCGAAGAGGCCATCACGGTCGCCTGGCACGGCGAAACGCACCTGGCGGTCAGGACGGCCGACGGCGTCAAGAATGCCCGGAACCGCCGCGTCACCATCGGCGTGCATTTCGGCGCGCAGGCGGCGAAGACGCATCACCGTCACCACCGCCGCCATCGGCACAAGCACTAGGGCGCGTTCCCAAAAGCGCCCTAAGTCTCTATCCGATACCCCTGGTTGAAATTCCACCCCCGATAGCGTTAACTGCGCCCGGGCATTTCAGGGAGGGGTTCCATGATACGCAGAGTGTGGACGAGTCTGGTTTTCGCAGGGTTCGCGCTGCCGGCCATCGCGGCCGCGCAGTCGCACCAGCCGCAGCTGGTCAAGCCGCCGGAATTCGGCACGGTGCGCGAAGTGACCGGCGACGATCTTCCCGTCGCCGCGCCGCGCGACCGCTGCAAGGCCTCGGCCGGCGACCTGTGCGCCGACGGCCTGCCCTTGAGCGACAAGCCGCTGCGCGTGCTCTTCGTCAACCACCCCGTGGCAGCGGGCCAGCGCCTGTCCGGCCCCTACGGCCAGGACTTCCGGCTCTACGACGTGCGGCGCGACGCGAAAGGCATCGACGCCCGGCCGGTCGAGCTGCCGACCTCCGACATCCAGGTGCCGCGCGACTGCTATGCGCTGAACGGTGAGGATGTCGGCTATGGCATCATCGTGCGCAACGGCGCGGCCGTCGCGGTCGAAAGCCAGATGGTCAGCTGCGGCGGCGGCCCGCGCGATCCGCACGGCCCCTACATGCCGGAGGGCAACACCATCCGCTCCGAGGGCGGACGGCACGTCACCGAGACCCTGCGCGTGGCGGGGCAGCGCCGCTACCTGGCGGTGCCGGGGCAGTGCGATCCGCAGTATAGCCTCCGGACGACCTGGTGCGCCGTGCCCGCCGTCACCTATATGCAAGCCCATCCGGACGAACAGGAACTGGACCTGGTCGCCGCCCGCAACCCGGTCCATGCCGGCGACATCCTGGGCGACAAGGACATCGACCAGTGGGTGCTGAAGCGCAAGGGCGACAACAAGTTCAAGGCCGACGGCCGCTGGTTCAAGACGTCGATGATGACGGCGGTCGACAGCTGCTGGGCCAGCGAACCCATCCGCTGGTATGTCGAGCCGGGCGAAGGCGGCCTTTTCATCACCGAAAAGGCGCTCAACCGCTGCGGCGCGCCGCTGGCGCCGGTGCCGGCAGCGACCTACGAGGCCTATGGCGACGACCTGTTCATCGTCGATTGCTCCGACACGCGCGACTGGCGCAACCGCAACGAAAAGTCGCCGGACGGCTGCTTCGCCCCGGCGCGCGACTACCTGCAGCGCTCGCGCCAGAAGTCGGCGCACGTCGTGGTGCTGAACCAGCGCGCGCGCATCGACGACCACCTGTATGACGGCGGCTATGTCAGCTTCGACGTCGCCGAGGTCAAGCTCAACGACACCGGTCCGCTGGGTGTTCGCCGCGACGGCTACAGCCCTTATGTCGGCCTGCCCAACTGCAATCCGGCCGATGACGGCCCGGCGGAATCGCATGGCTTCGTGCTGGTGCGGTCCATGGGCGTCATGTGGGCGCGGCCCTACCGCTGGATGCGCTGCCCGGTCTATTGAGACCGCCAATTAAAGCCGCATGTCGCGCCTGACATCGTGCGGGCGTGCGGCATCTGGCAAAAGCGGCTGGATCGTGCAATGAGAACGGATCAGCGGAGCGATATGATGCAAGTGTCCCGAAACATCCTGTTCAGTGCCCTGGCTTTTGCGATGACGGCGGCGGCCTGCGCCCAGGCGCCCGAGCCGAAACAGGAACAGGCCGACATCGCCGGAATCGGCCCGCGCCCGCACGTCTTTGGCCGCCACGCCTGGGACGACGCCCAGAAGCGCGCCGCCGCCCGCACGGCGCAAGCGCCCGCCGCACCGGCTGCGCCCGCCGCTCCGGCGCCCCCGCCTGTTGTGGCGGCGGCTCCCGTTCCCCAAGCCCCGGCGCCTGTCCCCGCGCCCGCCCCGGCGGCCCCGCCCGTGCAGATGGCCGTGACGCCGCCGGCCGCACCACAACCCGTTGCACCCAAGCCCGTAGCGCCTGAACCTGTCGCCCCCCAAATCGCAATGGCCGCGCCCGCGCCGCAAGCCCCGGCACCCGTTGCCCCGCCGCAGCCGCCCGTAAAGCCCAAGGCGGCGAAGCCCGCCCCGCAACCGCCCGCGAAAAAGGGCCCCAGCCTGTGGGAGCGCATCACCACGCCTCCGCCCGCGCCCGCCGCGCCGGTCATGGTCGGCGGCTATGGTCCCGCCACCGACAGGGCCGCCGTGGACGCGGCCGCCGCCTTCGCCGTGCACGAATCCCCGGGCTATGTGCTGAAGGGAGTCTATTCGGCCAAGGTCCAGGTCGTCGCCGGCACCAATTACAGCCTGTGCCTGTGGGTGCGCCGCCCGACGCTCGAGCCCAATCCGCTCCACCGCCGCATGGTCGCGGCGGTCGTCTTCCAGGGCCTGGACGGACACCGCGAACTGACGGCGTGGAAAGAGGTCAACATGTGCCACGCCGGCGCACCGGTCGAATAGCCGCGAACGGTCAGTTCGCGCGCTGCCCCCCGATGGCCTGGCGGAGCGGCAGCACCGTCTTTCCCGACATTCCGGCCAGCAGCGTGTGGACATTCAGCCGATAGGCCTTGTCGAACCGGCCGTCGAGATAGATGTCGATGTCGAGCGTATTCAGGTCGACGACGGTCGAATAGAGGGTTCGCACGGGGCTGACAAAACCCCAGTCCTGGCGCGTGGCCTCCAGCACCGCGGCGACCGATTTTTGCGACACGGTGTTTTGAGCCATAAGGTCTTTCAGACGGCCGGAAGCCGTCTGGTAGCGCGGCGAAATCAACCCCCGGGTGGCGGCGTCGCGGACATTGAAATTGGTCGAGACAAGATAGTTCCGCGAACGATCGACGCGCGTGAAGGTCAGCCGGCCGTCCAGGCCCGGATGGATGACGGCGGCGTCACCCGACCGGTCCGCGACCTGGATCTGGTAAGCGAACGACGGGCCCCAGTCATACTGGAAAAACCGCGCGAGCAGTTCGTTGACCGAGCCCGTCTCGCGCATCAGCTTGACCAGCGCCCATTCGTCCTGGCGGATGGCGTTCGGCACATGGACCAGCTTTTCGCTCGAAATGGCGTTGATGGCGTAGCTCAGGCCCTGTTCGTTGACGCCCATCTCCTCGGTCATGGGATTGGCGTCACTGGGCGTCGCGATAAAGACGACGCCGTATTTGCCCGTGTGGTCGACGATCAGGTATTCCTTCGCCGGCGCCTGGTCCTGGTTGCCGGCGATCAGCACGGTATTGTTCTTCTTGACCGTGAAAATCGTGCAGGCCGAAACCGGCTGGGCGCACATTGCCGACGCCAGCACGATGGTACAAAACCATTTTTTCATAGAAGCCACCCCGGCTGGCCAGTACGGCCGACATATGCACAGTATACACAGTTCATCCGCACAGGCAAGGCCGGGCCGCAGCCGGCTTGACACCCCCATGCTCCAGGCTTTTGTTTTGTCGCGCAATGTGTCCAAAAAGTGCGTTACACGTTTTGGATCGCGCTCAAGGTTCGGCCGCGACGGTCGCCATGCCCCTTTTTTCCAGCAGACGAGTCCCATGCCTCCCATGCAATTGTTCGAACTGATGATCGCCACCCTGCTGGCCGTCATCGCCTTGCATTTCGCGGCGCGCAAGCTGGGCCTGCCGCCGGCGGTGGCCCTGATCGCCGGTGGCGCGCTGCTGGCCTTCCTGCCCGGCCTGCCGGTGATCTCGCTCGACCCTGAGCTGGTACTGGTCATCTTCCTGCCGCCGCTGCTGATGGACGGGGCGTGGTTCATTTCGTTCGCGCAACTGCTCAGGCACAAGGTGGGCGTGGTGTCGCTGGCCGTCGGCGCCGTGCTGTTCACCACCGTCGTCATCGCCGTGGCCGCCCACGCCCTGGTGCCTGCCCTGCCATGGGCGGCGTGCGCGGCGTTGGGCGCCATCGTGTCGCCGCCCGACGCCGTATCGGCGCGCGCCATCCTGCAAACCGTCAGGATACCGCGCCGCCTGTCGATCCTGCTGGAGGGCGAAAGCCTGCTCAACGACGCGTCGGGCCTGGTGCTGTTCCGCTTCGCCATCGCCGCCGGCATCACCGGCACCTTCGATGCCGGCAGCGCCGTCGGCAGTTTCCTGCTGCTCGCCTTCGGCGGCGCGGCGGTCGGGACCGCCATCGGCCTGGCCTGGGTCTTCCTGGTCCGGCGGCTGGGCGATGAATACCTGATGATCGCCGCCTCGGTGCTGACCTCCTGGTCGGCCTATCTGCTGGGTGAGACGCTGCACGTGTCGGGCGTCATCGCCGCCGTCACGGCAGGCCTGATCTGCGGCTGGAACCAGCACACCGTGTTCAGCGCCGCCGTGCGCATGCGCGGCACCTCGTTCTGGACCGTGATGATCTTTCTGATGGAGGCCATGGTCTTCATGCTGATCGGGTCATCCTTGCGCGGCGTGGTCGAGCGCGTCGGCGGCTTCGGCATCGTCATCGAGCGCATGGCCGTGCCGGTCGGCCTGATCCTGCTGGCCCTGACGGCGGCGCGCTTTGCCTGGGTGTTCGGCACCGACGCCATCAGCCACGTCTTCAATCGTATGGGCTTCAAGCGCACCCTGCCGCTCGGCTGGCGCTGCGACACGGTTTTAAGCTGGGCCGGCATGCGCGGCGTGGTGACCCTGGCCGTGGCGCTATCGATCCCGGAAGGCTTTCCCGGCCGCGACTTCATCCTGGTGACGGCCTTCGCGGTCATCCTCGGCACCGTTCTCATCCAGGGCATGACGCTGGGGCGCGTCATCCGCTGGGCGAAGCTGACCGAGGCCGAAGGCGATGTGGCGCGGCTGAGCATGAGCGAGGCCGAGCTGGCCATGGCGCTGGTCCAGTACGAGGTCGTGAAAAAGCACGCCTACGGCCCCGACGGCGAACTGGTCCATCCCCGCCTGCTGGAACGCTTCCACCTGAAGGCCACCAAGATGCCGGACTATGTCGCCAACGAAGACGAGTTCCGTCCACTGCTGGTGGCCCATTTCGAGCTGGTGCTGAAGACCGTCGCCGCCGGCCGCGCCGAGCTGATCCGCCTGCACCGGGCCGGCGATATCGACGAAGAGACGCTGCACGAGCTGGAGCGCGACCTCGATCTTGAGGAACTGGGCGCCATATCGGCCATGGCCTGAGGGATTGGGGCCGGCGCGCGTCTGGCCCCTCGCCTTCAGACCAGCGCGACGATCATGGCGACCAGCGCCGCGACCGACACCAGCCAGACCAGGCTGCGCGCATACGGGATGCCCGCATAGTAGAGCGGGATATAGACCAGCCGCGCGGCGAGCCAGGCCAGGGCCGCCCCTGCGCCCAGGCCGTTCGTGTGCCCGGTGACCATCAGGGCCAGCGCCAGGGCGGCAAAGGCCGGCCAGGTTTCCTCGTAATTGTCGAGCGCGCGCTTGACGCGGCCGGCAAAGACACCCGTGGCGTCGTTGCCGCCGTCGCGCGGCCCGGCATTCCAGGCGGAGCCCTTTTCCTTTGTGAAGGCCTGGGCCTGGGCGAAGATCTGCACGATCAGCAGGGCGACCGAGGCGGCGAGCATCTGTTCAAGGGTCGGCAGGGTCATTTCGAGGCTCCCTTGGCGGCATCGACGATCAGGTCGGCAACGGCATCGGGATGCGAAGCGTAGACCGCGTGGCTTGAGGCGATTTCGCGCATGGTGCTGCCGGCGCGGCGGGCCATGTCGCGTTCAAGCTGAGGATTGATCGAGCGGTCGTCCCGCGCCACCAGCGCCCAGCTTGGCTTATGCTTCCAGGCGGGGTCGCCGGCGGGCGCGGTGAAGGCGGCCCTGGCGGCGAAGACCTGCGAGCGGGCCAGCGCATCGCTTTCAGCCGGCGGCAGGTCGGCGGCGAAGGCCGCCCCGAACAGCTTCGGATCGAGATAGAGGAAACCGTCGCCGGTCGCCTGGATGGCGCCCGCCGGGCCGTCGGCGGGTTTGGTGCCGGCCAGCCCGGCCAGGGTCTCGCCCGCTTCGGGCTCGAAGGCGGCGACATAGACCAGCCCCGCCACATTGGGCGCATTGCCGGCGTCGCTGATCACCATGCCGGCATAGGAGTGGCCGACCAGAACGGTCGGGCCGTCCTGCAGGGCCAGCACGCGGCGGGTGGCGGCGACATCATCGGCCAGGCCGGTCAGCGGCTCCTGCACGACAGTGACGTGATAGCCGCGCGCCGCCAGGATGTCGGAGACCTTGCGCCAGCCGGAGCCGTCGGCGAACGCGCCGTGGACGATGACGACATTGCGGACTTCGGCCGACGACGGCGACGCGGCGGCCAGGCCGAACGCAGCGGCAAAGGCCAGGAGGGAAACGGACAGGGATTTCATCGGTTTATTCCTTTCAGGGATTCGATTTCAGAAACGGGCGGCGTCGAGGACGGCGCGGGCGAAGGCGGCGGGCGCTTCCTGGGGCAGGTTGTGGCCGACGCCGCCGCCGACGGTGCGGTGCTGGTACTTGCCGGTGAACTTGCCGGCATAGGCGGACGGAGCCGGATGCGGGGCGCCGTTGGCGTCGCCTTCCATCGTGATGGTCGGCACGGCGATGGCGGGCGCGGCCGCCAGGACCTTCTCGAAGGCGTCGTAGCGGCGCTCACCGCCCGACAGGCCCAGCCGCCAGCGGTAGTTGTCGATGGTGATGGCGACGTGGTCGGGATTGGCGAAGGCCTGGGCGCTGCGGGCAAAGGTGGCGTCGTCGAAATGCCACTGCGGCGAGGCGGTCTGCCAGATCAGCCGCGCGAAGGCGTCGGTGTTGGCGGCATAGCCGGCGGCGCCGCGCTCGGTGGCGAAATAGTACTGGTACCACCAGGCTTGTTCGGCCTGCGGCGGCAGCGGCGCGCGGTTGGCGGCCTGGCTGCCGATCAGGTAACCGCTGACCGACACCATGGCGACGCAGCGTTCGGGCCACAGGGCGGCCATGATGTTGACGGTGCGCGCGCCCCAGTCGAAGCCGCCCAGCACGGCCTTGTGGATGCCGAGCGCATCCATGAAGGCGATCATGTCGGCCGCCAGCGCCGATTGCTGGCCGTTGCGCACCGTGTCGGCGGACAGGAAGCGGGTCGAGCCGTAGCCGCGCAGGTACGGCACCAGCACGCGGTAGCCTTCGGCCGCCAGGATCGGCGCGACCTCGGCAAAGGCATGGATGTCGTAGGGCCAGCCGTGCAGCAGGATGACAGCCGGACCGTCGGCCGGACCGGCTTCGACATAACCGACAGTGAGCAGGCCGGCCTTGACCTGGCGTTCCAGACCGAAGGCGGCCTTGGCCGGGGCGGTTTGCGCGCGGGCGGAGACAGCCGGCAGAAGCGCCATGGCCGACAGGCCAAGACCGGTTCCCAGCAGTTGACGGCGGCGGAGGTTGATCGTTTCCATGACAGGCACTCCTTGATTAATTTCACGTTCGATTAAAGCGTATACGATATAAATGACTATGGATATTCGGGACATTGGTCCCGGGGAAAGATCATTTATATCGTATACGCTTTAATCGATGCCGATCTATAATCCGGACAAATTGGCGTTGTCAACCCCTTTCCGATTTAATCGCACACGATTATATTGGTTGTGAGAAAGGACCACCGCCATGCCCGACACCAAGCCGAAGCCGCAACTGGAAAACTTCCTGTGCTTTGCCGTCTATTCCGCCAACCTGGCCTATGGCCGCGCCTATAAGCCGATCCTCGACCAGCTGGGCGTCACCTACCCGCAATACATCGCCATCGTGGCCCTGTCGGAGGAAGACCACCAGTCGGTCGGCAGCCTGGGCGAAAAGCTGTTCCTCGAATCGAACACGCTGACGCCGGTCCTGAAGAAGCTGGAGGCCGCCGGGCTGGTGCGCCGCGCCCGCGACCCCAAGGACGAGCGCTCGGTCATCGTCAGCCTGACCGATGCCGGCCGGGCTTTGCGCGAAAAGGCGCTGAACATGACCCTGGTCAAGGCCTCGGGCCTCGGTCCCGAAGCGTTTGCCACGCTGCAAAAGGGCGTGTCGGCCCTGCGTGACAACCTGCTCGAGGCGGCCGGGACGGGCGGGAATTAGCCGGCTACGTCTCGAGATAAGCTTCCATCGGCTTCATCGCCACGACACGGTTTTTGATGAAGCCGAACATCTGCTGGAAGCGCTCCATGACCTCGCCTTCCGGGGTCTGGTCGGCCACGGGGTCGTAGGCCTGCGGGATCAGGCCGTGGCCGAAGAACATGGCGCGCCAGTCGTAGTCCACGAAGGTTTCATCGTCATATTCGACCAGGTGGCCGCGCGCCACGAACAGCCTGATCTTGTGGGCCAGTTGCTCCGGCAGCTCCATCTGACGGCAACGGTCCCACAGCGGATCGCCGTCGCGCTGGTTCAGCTTGTAATGGCAGATCTGGTAGTCGCGGATGCGTTCGTACGCCGACTGGAGGTTGAGGTTATACTCCTTGCGCTCCAGCGCCATGTCGCTGTCGAGCGGCAGCAGCGACGTCAGGTGCGACAGCCCGGTCAGGATCGCCTGCATGCCGACGCTGTCGATCGGGTCGAAAACCGCCGCCGCCTCGCCGATGCCGATACAGTTGCCGACCCAGGCGGACTGGCGCCGCCCCGCTTCGAAGGGCGTGACGACCGCGTCGCCGCTCAGGCGCATCGACGTTACCTTGCCGGCGTTTTCCAGCGCCTCCTGTTCCTTCATCTCGTCGCCGGCATAGACCTGCTGGATGCCGGTCCGGTTGCGCAGCGGGAACTGCCCCACCCAGCCCGAGCGGAAAGCCGACACCTGGCTGAACGACGGCAGGGGCGAAAACGCCGGGCCGCTGGCCGTCAACAGGCGGTCGCAGGGCAGCCACTGGCGCCACGACTCGAACGCGGTGCCGAGCGCCTTGCCGAGAAGCAGGCTTTCCGCTCCGGTGGCGTCGATGAACAGGTCGCCTTCGACGGACGTGCCGTTCGCCAGGCTGACCGACAGGATATGGCCGGTTTCCGGGTTGCGCGACACATGGACCAGTCCCGGCGCCTGGACGTGCGCCGCGCCGCGGTTGACGGCCAGTTGCTTCAGCAGCTCGCAATAGGAGCGGCTGTCGAAATGGAACCCGTAGTCGCACTCGGCGAAGCGGTCCGTCTCGGGGTCGGGGAAGAAGAACCGGCCCTGCCGCGCCGCCGCCGCATTGAGCGAAAAGTCGTCATAGCCGGCCTTGAGCCCGGCGGACCGCGCCTTGACCCAATAGTGGTGGAACGGCACGCGGTTGATCGGCATGCCGTCGGAGCCATAGCCGTGGACGAAGGACGGCAGCCGCCGGCTGAAATCCGAAAAGCGCTGCCCGAGGCTGTAGGTCGCCTGGGTAAAGCCCATCAGCGGACCTTCCTTGAGCGACAGCATGCGGTGAAAGCCCTGCTGGTTGCGCAGGGTGGGCGTCACGTCGACGGCGCGCAGCCGCGACGGCAGTTCGGCGGCGACGACCTGAAGGCCGGTGCGGTGGAACGATGTCAACAGGATGTTCGCGGCGAACCACAGCGCCTCATCACGGCCGACGATGACGATCTTGCGGATGGAACCGGGTGCGGGCATGCGGCCCTCCTGTGTCTTGCGGTCGGATATTGTCTCAGCCACGGGCCTGCCCGCGGGACGCCCTGGGTTCGGGCGCCATGCAGTAGCTGTCCACGAAATCGCGGTGCGACCGCATGCCGGCGACGTTTTCCGCGATATGGCCGCGCAGGTCGGTCATGGTCTTCAGCATGCTGTCGAAATCGATATTGTCGGCCTGGGGGTCGTAGCCGTCGGGCAGCAGCCGCTGCCCCGTATAGATGGCCGTCCAGCTGGCCGGCGAGAACAGGCCGTCGCGATAGCGGTGGATGTGCCCGCGCCGCTTGAAGACCTCCATCTTCTCGGTCAGCGACTCGGGCAACTCCATGGTGTGGACGTGCTCCCACAGGGGCCCCGTCCGTTCCGCCGTCGCGTGATAGTGCAGGATCAGGAAGTCGCGGACACGGGCATATTCGATATCGACCAGGCGGTTGTATTCGTCGGCCAGGGCGGGATCGACGGTCTGGCCGGGAAACAGGCGCATCAGGAAGCTGACGGCGATCTGCGACATGTAGATGCTGGTCGATTCCAGCGGCTCCAGGAAGCCGGCGGCCAGGCCCAGCGCGATGCAGTTCTTATACCAGGACGTCTTGCGGCGCCCCGACTGGAAGCGGATCAGGCGGGGCTCGGCCTCCTGCGGCGCGCCGTCGAGGTTTTCGTACAGGACCTCGCGCGCGCGCTCCTCCGTGGTGAAGCGGCTGGAGAAGACATAGCCGGTGCCGAAGCGCCTCTGCAGCGGAATGCGCCACTGCCATCCCGCCTCGCGCGCCGTGCAGCGCGTCGTGGCGTTGAAGTCGCCGCCCAGGTCGGTCGACAGCGCCCAGGCGCGGTCGCACGGCAGCCAGGACGACCAGTCCTCGAACCCGACCTTCAGCGCCTGGTTGATCATCACGCCGCGGAAGCCCGAGCAGTCGATGAAGATGTCGCCTTCGACCACTTCGCCGGAGCTGAGCGTCAGCGATTTGATATGGCCGTCCTCGGGCCGCAGGGCGACATCGACCACCGTCCCCTCGGTGCGGACCAGACCGCGTTTTTCCGACCAGCGGCGCAGGTAGGCGGCGTAGAGATAGGCGTCGAAATGGTAGGCGTAGGAATAGGTCGAGCGGATCGAGGCGCGGTCCTTGTCCGGGAATTCGAACTTCTGTTCGCGGCTGGCCACGCTGGGGTAGGAAAAGTCGTCGATATTGAATTCGTGCCCGTTGGCGCGCGCCCGCAGCCAGCACTGCAGGAAGGGCACGCCCTGGATGGCGTGGCCGTGAACGCCGAACGGGTGGAAATAGATGTCGCCCTGGCGGGCCCAGTCGCGGAACTCGATCGCCAGCTTGAAGGTGGCGTTGGTCTCGCGCATGAACTCGACTTCGTCGACGCCCAGGAAGTCGTTGAAATCGCGGACCTGCGGCAGGGTCGATTCGCCGACGCCGACAATGGCGATGTCGCTCGATTCGATCAGGCGCACCGTCGCGGACTGCGGCTTGAAGGTCCGGGTGATCGACGCCGCCAGCATATAGCCGGCCGTGCCGCCGCCCACTATGACGACCTTAAGAGGGGACTGAGCGTTCATGGTGTCATCCTTGCCGAGCTGCGGTGCCTTGTTTGCAGGCTGTTAAATGCGCCGTCAAGGGATGACCCGGCCCCTGCCCTGCCGCCGTTCATCCCGCTGGCGGGCAATACCCGGAACGGCAAGGCATTGGGAGGTAAAAGAAAAGGGCCGCCCTTGCAGGCGGCCCCTGGTTTCAACAGGCGAAGCCGCAGGGTTACCGCGCCGCGCCGCTTTCTTCTTCCTCGAACTGGACGGCGACATCGCCGTTGGCCGACAGGCGGACCTTGTCACCTTCGATATCGGCGACCAGGCCGAGGTCGATATAGTGGTGATGGCCTTCGTGCTCGCCCTGGCCCGAATCCTTCCGGGTCAGCTTGATGCGATTGCCGTCTACGTGATCGACCGTGCCGACGTGCACGCCGTCGGCGCCGATGACTTCGGCATGTTCCTTGATCTGGGTGGCGTCAACCATGTGTATCTCCTTGATTGCCCCGCGCCGCGACAGTGCCGCGCGCGGGCGTAAAGGAACAATGCTCAAGGGGCCTCTACACGGCATCGTCAGCCGCAGGCCGGCCGTGGCGTTCACGACAAGGTGGTTTGCGGCCGCCCTTGGGATGGCTGTTGATGCTGCCACGTTTGGGCAGGGCGGGGGCTAAAGGTCGCCGGCGGACGGCGGCGCTTGTGGTTCATACCGAAGTGCCCCACCCACCGCTTCGCGGTCCCCCCTCCCCTTAAACGGAGCGGGCGAAAACAGTCTCTTTCAAGGCGCAGGCTCTTTCAAGGCGCAGGACCATGACCGACAAGCCGATCAAAATCCCCGGACCGGATCACCCCATCACCATCACGCCCGAGCCCGCGCGCGTCGTCGTCAGGGCCGGCGGCCAGGTGGTGGCCGACACGACCCGGGCGCTGAGCCTCAAGGAGGCCAGCTATCCCGCCGTCCTCTATATCCCGCGCGAGGACGCCGACATGGCCCTCTATGCGCGCAGCAGCCTGACCACCTACTGTCCCTACAAGGGCGAGTGCAGCTATTACAGCCTGCCCGCCGGCGGCGGCCGGTCGCGTGACGCCGTGTGGAGCTATGAACATCCGTACGAAAGCGTGGCATCCATCAAGGATCATCTTGCTTTTTATCCGGACCGCGTGGACGAGATCACGCGTTCGCCCGCGTAACCTGTCCTTGTTTGCTGCGTATTGTGTTTGAAAGCCGACCACGGCCCCGTCACAGAAAGTCAGCCCATGACACCCTGTCAGCTGCGCCAGAATGCGCCCTCGGCCCCCTTCGACCGTTACATCCGGGTCCGCGACCGGACCGTCGCCCTGATCCGGGAGCTGTCGGTCGAAGACATGGCCGTTCAATCCATGCCCGACGCCAGCCCGATCAAGTGGCACCTGGGGCATACGACCTGGTTTTTCGAAACCTTCATGCTGTCCGCCCTGCCCGGCTATCAGCCCTTCGAGCCGGCCTTCGCCTTCCTGTTCAACTCCTATTACGAGGCCCTGGGGGCACGCCAGCCGCGCGCCGAGCGCGGGCTGCTGACGCGGCCGTCGCTGGACGACGTGCTCGGCTACCGCCGCCACGTCGACCGCCATATGGAGGCGCTGCTGGCGTCAGGTGACAACGCCTTGCTGGAACTGGGGCTTTTCGAGTTGGGCCTGGCGCACGAGGAGCAGCATCAGGAGCTGATGCTGATGGACGGGCTGCACCTGTTCAGCCGCTCGCCGCTCCATCCCGCCTTCGATGCGGATTGGCCGGCGGATGCCCTCGGGCGCAAGGGCCATTTCCAGCTGCGTCCCGGCGGGCTGGTCGAGATCGGCCATGCGGGGGACGGCTTCGCTTTCGACAATGAAGGGCCGCGCCACAAGGTCTGGCTGCAACCCTTCGAGATCAGCGACCGGCTGGTGCGCAACGCCGAATGGCTCGATTTCATGAAGGACGGCGGCTATGGCCGGCCCGAGCTGTGGTTGTCCGACGGCTGGGCCACGGTACAGGCCGAAGGCTGGCAGGCCCCCTTCTATTGGCAGGAGCAGGACGGCTGGCACGAGATGACGCTGGGCGGCCTGCGCCCCGTCGCGCCCGAAGCGCCCGTCACCCATGTCAGCTTCTACGAGGCCGATGCGTTCGCGCGCTGGGCCGGGGCGCGGTTGCCGACCGAGGCCGAATGGGAGCTGGCGGCAGGCGACGGCGTGCTCGACCAGGCGTGGGACACCGGCTGGCAGTGGACGCAAAGCGCCTACCTGCCCTATCCGGGTTTCAAGCCGGGCGCGGGCGCGGTCGGCGAATACAATGGCAAGTTCATGAGCGGCCAGATGGTGTTGCGCGGCGGCAGCGCCTTTACCCCCGACTGGCATTCGCGCCCGGCCTATCGCAACTTCTTCGCGCCCGGCAAGCGCTGGGTGCGCACGGCGGTGCGGCTGGCGCGCGATGTCGGCGCCACGGCGCGGGAGGATCGCGACGGCTGGGATGCCGGTTTCGTCGCCGATGTGGCGACCGGGCTGTCGGCGCGGCAAAAGACCTTGTCGCCCAAATACTTCTATGACGCGACCGGCTCGGACCTGTTCGAGGCCATCTGCCGCACGCCGGAATATTATCCGACGCGGACCGAGACGGCCCTGCTGCGTGATATCGCCGCCGAGCTGGTGGCCGATATCCCGGACGACGCCGTGCTGGTCGAATTCGGCAGCGGCGCCAGCGACAAGACGCAGATCCTGCTCGATGCGGCGGCGCGGATCACGGCCTACGTGCCGATCGATATCAGCGAGGACGCCCTGCGGCTGGCCACCGTCAAGCTGCTGCGCGCCTATCCGCAGCTGGCGGTGACGCCCGTGGTCGGGGATTTCACGGCGTCGGTGGAGCTGCCGAGCGCCTTGCGCGGACGGCCGCTGGTCGGCTTCTTCCCCGGCTCGACCATCGGCAATTTCACGCCGCCGGAAGCGCGCGCCCTGCTGCGATCGATCCGGGCGCTGCTGGGGCCGGATGCGCGGCTGATCATCGGCGCCGATCAGGTCAAGGACGAAGCGACCCTGTTGCGCGCCTACGACGATGCGGCCGGCGTGACGGCGGAGTTCAACAAGAACCTGCTGCGGCGGATCAACCGCGAGCTTTCCGGCAATTTCGACCTGTGGGCCTTCGATCACCTTGCGGTGTGGAACGCGGAGTTAGCCCGCATCGAGATGCATCTGGTCAGCCGCCACGACCAGATCGTCACGGCGGCGGGCCACAGCTTTGCCTTCAAAGCAGGCGAGCGGCTGCATACGGAGAATTCGCACAAGTTCACCGAGGCGTCTTTTGCCACGCTGGCGGAGGATGCGGGATGGACGGTCGAGGCGTCCTGGATCAGCCCGGCGCCGGCGTTCGGAGTCTTTGTGCTGAGGTAGTTGGAAAATGCTTTCTTCGCCCTCCCCGTTTGCGGGGTGAGCGAGGCGAAAGTATAGCTTTCGCCCGCGAAGGGACCGCCGAAGGCGGTGGGCGGGGCACTTTCTGGCATTTCCATTTGCGCCGCTTGTCGTCAATGATCACGCAGGTACGCCAACTGAAACGGCCTGTTCTCGTTGAATCTGTCGCAAGTGCCCCGCCCACCGCTTCGCGGTCCCCCCTCCCCATAAATGGGGAGGGCGAAGATCTCCCTTATTTCAGACCCCTTGGCCGCGGCGGGAATAAGCCTCTATAGTCAGCAATAAGCCACCCCGGGGGACGCCATGTCAGACACCGTGTTTCGCAAAAGCGTGCCGATGGCGTCGATCGTCGTCGCGGGGGTCTCGACCGTCGTCGAATGGTACGACTTCACCCTATACATCTATTTCGCCACCGTGCTGTCGCGCGTCTTCTTCGGTGGCGGTGAGGCATCGCTGGTCACCACCCTGGCGGGCTTCGCCATCGCCTACCTGATGCGGCCGCTGGGCGCCTTCGTCTTCGGCCATATCGGCGACCGCTTCGGACGCAGGCATACCCTGCTGCTGTCCATGGCCCTGATGAGCGCCGCCATGCTGGCCATGGCGCTGCTGCCCACCGCCGCGCAGGCCGGTCCCGTGGCGGGCCTGTTGCTACTGGCCTTGCGTTGCCTCATGGGCTTCGCCGTCGGCGGCGAATATACCGGCGTCGTCGCCTACCTGCTGGAAGGCGCGCCCGAAGCCCGGCGCGGGCTGGTGGCGTCGCTGGCGGCGGCGGCCAGCGAGATCGGCGCGCTGCTGGCCGTCGGCGTGGCGGCCCTGACCGTGCACATTGTCGGCGCACACGACCTCGAAACGTGGGGCTGGCGCATTCCCTTCCTGGTCGGCGCGGCCCTGGCCGTCGTCGTCTGGATCGCGCGCTCGACCCTGCACGAATCCCCCGACTTCGAACGCCAGCGCGAAAGCGGCAGCACGCCCGACAATCCGCTGCTCCATACGCTGAAACACCATTTTCGCGGGGTTATGCGCGGCTTCGCCATCTCGGCGCTGGGCTCGATCACCTACTATGTCGGCATCGGCTACGTCCCGGCCTTCATCGACTCGGCCGGCGCCCTGCCGGAAAGCCAGGCGCTATGGCTGTCGACCCTCGCCGCCGTCGTGGTCATCGCCGTAACGCCGGTCGTCGGCCACCTGTCCGACCGGCTCGGGCGCAAGCCGGTCCTGATCGCGCTCAGTATCGGCAGCGCCGTCCTGCCCGTCACCATGTTCAGCCTGATGACCAGCGGATCGCCCCTGCGCGCCTTATTGGGCGCCGTGGTCCTGGCGACGGTGGCGGGCGGGGTCAGCGCGGTCGGCGCGGTCACCACCGCCGAGCAGTTTCCGGGCGAAGGGCGCCTGAGCGGCCTGGCGCTCGGCGCGACGGTCGCCACCGCCGTCTTCGGCGGGTTTACACCGTGGCTGGCCCAGGTGCTGATCGCCAGGACGCACCTGGCCATCGTGCCGGGCATCATGATCGCCGTGGTCGCTGTGTGCGTCCTGCCGGTGCTGGTCACCCTGCCGGAAACCGCGAAGCGCCCGCAAAACAAAAACCTGGCTGAGCGAAGCTAAATCATCAGGCTCTAGAATACCACCTGCAGGCGGGTATGGGCCAGCAGGCTGCCGGCCTTGACCTGGCCGTTGGGGGCCAGGGCCAGGGCGGCATCGACCTTCAGCGCCACATGGCTGAGCAGGCGTACATTGGCGCCCCCGCCCAGCGAGGCCAGATCGGTATTGGCGTGCGCATGGTTGTCACGGCCATGACCGAGATCGACGAAGGCGTAGGGATCGACCGAAGCGCTTTTCAGGCCCGGACCGGCCACATGCAGTTCGTTGCGCACGATCAACGAGGTATCGGCCGCGCCGTTGTCGAGCGTGTAGCCGCGCACCAGATACCCGCCGCCCAGTCCCGCCTGCTCCGTTCGCGGCAGGGCCACGGGCGAGAACTGGCCGAAGACCTGCGTCTTCAGGCTCATCGTGTCGCCGAGCGGCGTCGTGCGGTCGAAGCTGCCGGTCAGGTAGCTGTAGGTCGCGCCGGGCATCCGCCCTTGCGAATAGAGACGGAACTGCTCCGCGCTGTTACCGCCGCTGATCCCGCCGGGGCTCATGTGAACCGCGAAGTCCCAGGTGGCTGCCCCTGCCGCATCACCGGCCGCGTGGTGCAGGCCGGCATAGAGCTGGTACACGTCGACCGAGACGTCATAGACATTGGTGCCCGAGAAAAAGGTCGAGCCCGTCTGGTGGCGCGCCTCGATGCCGATGCGGACATCGGTCAGGCCGTGGTCGCCGTACAGTTTCGTCAGGGCGTGGCGGTAGCCCAGGGTCGCTTCGGTCGCCTTCAGCCGGACGCTGAAGGGCGCGGACTGCGACCAGGTCGTGACCGTGTCGGCCGAGGCCTCGATCAGACCCCGGAGGCCGATGGGCAGCGTATAGTTGAACGCGACGCTGCCGTAGTGCGGATCGTCCTTGCCCTGAAGCGCATCGCGGGACTCCGTCGCCTGGACCGACAGCAGGCTGTCGAAACCGAGCAGCCCGCCGATCGCGCCGCCGACGAAGTGGCGGTCGAAGCTGGTCGAGGGCGAACCGTCATTGCCGTAGCCGGCATAGGCCTGCCACGGCTTCTGGTCGCGCACGGCCAGGGTCAGGCGTGTGTCGCCCAGGGCCGCGCCCGGGGTGAAGGCCGCCTGCACGGCGCGGAAGGGATAGCGGTTGAGCGCATCGAGATCGTAGGTCAGCTCGCGCGCATTGATCGCGTCGCCGGACTGGATGCCGACACCGGCGCGGACGGCTTCGGCTTCGTGACCCGTGGCGCCGCTGACCGAAACGTCGGCGGCGCGGAACTCGATCACACGGACCTGCAGCACGCCGCCGTCGATTTCCTGTTCCGGCGTGGACAGGGAGACGAACGGATAGTTGAGCTGGCGGTAGTCGCGGGCGATGGCGGCTTCGATCTCGGCGATCAGCTTGCGCGACAGGGGCCGGCCGAGGAAGGGCTGCAGCCGGGCCGCGATATCGGCGCGCTGTCCGGCCAGACCAAGGCGATAGACAGAGCCAACCGTGACGCCTGAAGACGCGGTTGCATGCACGGCCTCGCCCGGTCCCAGAAGCACGATGGCGGTCAGGGCCGGGCCGATCGGCGTTGCGTCCTGGTCGCCGGGCACGGCGTTGGGCGTGACCAGCACCTGCGGCTTGCCCTGCGGCGTTTCCGGCAGGTGGCGTTCGATCGCCTGGGCGTGGACCTGGGCGGCCACGAGCAGCGGGGCCAGGCAGGCGGCGTTGCGGAGGATCTTGGTGACGGACATGGTCTATTGGCCCAGGAAGCTGATGTAGCTGGAGAAGGTGTTATTGCCCGGATAGGGCTTGTTGAGGCAGGCGCCGTCCTGGCCGCGGCAGTCCGGGACCGTCGGAGTGGCGCCGCCGGCGGGGCCCGCACCACCGGCCGGAGCGCCGGACGCGCCGCCAGAACTGCCGCCAGAGCTGCCCCCGGTACCGCCGGTACCGCCCGCACCGCCGTCCTGGCCGGACGGCTGGAAGACGCCGGCCGGGGAGGTGCCGCCGTTTTGCACGGGATTGACCGTCACCTGGTTCTGGCGGGCCGACGCCGTGATGGTGAAGGTCGCGCCGGTGAAGGTGACGGCGTAGTTGGACGATGCCGAAAGCGAGCCCTGGCCGATGGCGTAGGTGCCGGGCAGTTCGCCGCTGACGCGGGCCAGGCTGCCGGTCAGGCCGTCATTGCCTTGCAGGCTGCCGCTGGTGATGCCGTAGGTCAGGGCGGGATCGGCCGTGCCGTCGAACTTGCCGGCATTGTCGGCCGTGACGGTGATGGCGCGCGCATCGATGGCGCCGGGTGCGGTTTGCGTCGTGACGGCATAGTTGCCGCCGCTGTTGCCGTCATTGACCGTATAGCCGTTGACGGAAAGCGTGCGCGCACCGGCGTTCCGGCTGTCGAAGGCCTGGGCGGCGGTGACGGTGTCGCTGCCCTTGAGGCCGCTGATGCCGACCACGCCGGATGAGGCGGCTGTCGCGTCGTACGTCTTGGTGTCGGTCACCGCCGAAAGCGTCAGGGCCGCCTTGGCGATCGTGCCGGCAGCCGTCTGCGTCGTGACGGCATAGTTGCCGCCGCCATTGCCGTCATTGACCGTGTAGGCGGTAACGCCGAGCGTCCGCGTACCGGCATTCCGGCTGTCGAAGGCCTGCGTCGCGCCGGTAACCGTGTCCGTGCCCTTGAGGCCCGACACGCCGACCGTGCCGGATGAGGTGGCGGTGGCGTCGTAGGTCTTGCTGTCGGTTGCCGCCGACAGCGTCAGGGCTGCCTTGGCGATCGTGCCCGAAGCGGTCTGCGTCGTCACGGTGTAGTTGCCGCCGCCATTGCCGTCATTGACCGCATAGCCGCTGTTGACCGACAGGGTGCGCGCACCCGCATTCCGGCTGTCGAATGCCTGCGTCGCACCGGTGACGGTGTCCGAACCCTTGAGGCCCGACACATCGACCGTGCCTGTCGAAGCCATCGTCGCGTCGTAGGTCCTGGTGTCGCTCACTGCCGCCAGCGTCAGGGCCGCCTTGGCGATGGCGCCCGTGGCGGTCTGAGTGGTGACGGCATAGTTGCCGCCGCCATTGCCGTCGTTGACCGTATAACCGGTAACGCTCAGCGTGCGCGTGCCCGCATTCCGGCTGTCATAGGCCTCGGTGGCGCCGGTGACCGTATCGGTCCCCTTGAGGCCCGAAACCGCGACCGTTCCGCCCGCGCTGGCGGTGGCGTCATAGGTCTTGTTGTAGGTTACGGCGGCCAGGGTCAGGGTGGCCTGGCTGATGGTGCCGGCCGCCGATTGCGTGGTGACGGTGTAGTTGCCGCCATTGTTGCCGTCGTTGACCGTATAGCCGCTGACGCCCAGCGTGCTGCCGCCCGTGCCCAGCACGGTCTTGCTGGCGAAGGCCTGGGTCGCGCCGGTGACGGTGTCCGACCCCTTCAGCCCCGAGACGCCGACCGTGCCGGCCGAGGCCGTGGTCGCGTCGTAGGTCTTGCTGTCGCTCGCCGCCGACAGCGTCAGCGCCGCCTTGTCGATCGCGCCCGAAGCCGTCTGCATGGTGACGGTATAGTTCGCGCCGCCATTGCCGTCATTGACCGTATAGCCGCCGTTGACCGACAGGGTGCGCGTGCCCGCGTTCCGGCTGTCGAAGGCCTGCGCGGTCCCCGTGACCGTGTCCGCGCCTTGCAGGCCCGAAACGCCGACCGTACCCGACGACGCGGTGGTGGCGTCGTAGGTCTTCGTGTCGCTGACCGCCGAAAGCGTCAGGGCCGCCCTGGCGATCGCGCCCGAAGCCGTCTGCGTGGTGACGGTATAGTTCGCACCGCCGTTGCCGTCATTGACCGCATAGCCGCTGTCGACCGCCAGGGTGCGCGTTCCCGCATTCCGGCTGTCGAAGGCCTGCGTCGCGCCGGTGACGGTGTCGGAGCCCAGCAGGCCGGAGACCGCGACCGTACCCGACGACGCCGTGGTCGCGTCGTAGGTCTTCGTGTCGGTGACCGCCGTAAGCGTCAGGGCCGCCCTGGCGATCGAACCCGCCGCCGTCACCGTGGTGACGGCGTAGTTGCCGCCGCCATTGCCGTCATCGACCGTGTAGCCGGTGACCGACAGGGTGCGGGCGCCGGCATTCTTGCTGTCGAAGGCCTGTGCCGCCCCCGTGACCGTATCCGAACCGAGCAGGCCCGATACGCCGACCGTGCCCGACGACGCGGCCGTCGCGTCGTAGGTCTTCGTGTCGCTGACCGCCGAAAGCGTCAGGGCCGCACGGGTGATGGTGCCCGAGGCCGATTGCGTGGCGACCGTGTAGTTGCCGCCGCCATTGCCGTCGTTGACCGTGTAGCCGGCATCGACGAGCAGCGTGCTGCCGCCCGTGCCCATGACGTTCTTGCTGGCATAGGACTGGGTCGCGCCCGTGACCGTGTCGGAGCCTTGCAGGCCCGAGACGCCGACCACGCCCGAAGAGGCCGTCGTCGTGTCGTAGGTCTTGGTGCCGGTGACCGCCGAAAGCGTCAGCGCCGCCCTGTCGATGACACCGACATTGGCCGTGGCCGTCGAAGACGCCAGGGTATAGTTGTTGGGGTTGCTGCCCAGCGTGACATCAGCCGTGACCGACTTGCCCGAGCCGGCATTCCCGTCGCCGTAGGCCGCGCCGGTGATCACCAGGTTGACGCTGTCGTTGACGTCCAGGAGGCTGCCCGGACCGGCGGTCAGATGCGTGGTGTCGGCGGCGGTGCCGGCGTCGTAGGTCTTTTCGGCCGTGCCGGTCAGGACCGGCGTCACCGACGCCGCATAGGCATAGACGAAGTGGTTGCCGGCCGGTACGGCGCTGGCGAAGGCGCCCGTGCCGAAGTCGTAGGCGTCGTTATAGTAGTTGGTCGCCGTCAGCCCGTCGAAGCTGTTGGCGGGCATCGTGCCCGTCGGATCGGTGGCGCTCTGGGTGTAGACGATGAAGCCGCCGCCGGCATTGAGGGCCGACGCGCCCGCCGTGTTGACGAAGGCGCCGTTGGCGAAGAACCGGATCGCGCCGGTGGTATTGACCTGGCCGCCGACGGAGACAAGCCCGCCGGTCGCCGTGGCGCTCAGCGAAGTCAGGGCGCTCGTGCCGCCGACCGCACCGCCGAAGCCGACACTGGCGCCCGACAGGGTCAGGGCGTGGGCCCCGTCGACCGTGCCGGCGAAGCCGACGCCGGTGGCCGTGCCCGTGAGGCTGACATCGGCGCCCAGCGTGACCGGCGAATAGAAGAGCACGGCGTCGCTGGCGGTGATGTCGTGGTCAAGCGTGACCGCGCCGCCGGCATCGGCCACGAACAACGCGCCGTCGATGTTCAGCGCCTGGTCGAAGGTGAAGGGATTTTCGAGCCCGAGCAGCGTGGTGGCCGTGCCGAGGTTCGACTGGATGCCGCTCCAGGTCGCGCCGCCGAAGACCGTGCCCAGCTGCGTTTGCAGGCCGCTCCAGCTTGCCGCGCCGGACGTAATGCCGATTACGCCCGAATGGATGTCGACGCCGATGACGTTGCAGCCGCAGATCGTGCGGCTGTCGCTGAAGGTCACGCCGCCGACGCTGCCGGCGCCGTCGGCCGTCACGGTGGCGCCCAGCGGCGATGTCGTGGTCACCGTGCCCGGAAGTTCAACGACGTAATAATAGCCGTTGGCCCCGGAATTGGTCGTGGCGAAGGCGTTGCCGCCCGAATAGAGGGTGACATTGGCGCCCGCCAGCGGCCTGTTGGAAGCGTCGCCGGCCGTACCGCTGATCGCCTGTATGCCGTTGGGGAAGACGGTCTTCAGATACGGATAAAGGTTCGTCCCCGTGCCCCATACGGTCGCGTCGAAGCCCGTGGGCAGGCTGCCGGACTGCAGGTCCGCCGTGGTCAGCGCCGTGCCGTTGCTGTCGCTCTGACCCGTGGTCTCGCTGTTGTAATAGGCGTTGGTGAAGGTGTTGGTATAGCCGTTGTCGAGCGCGATCAGCCCGCCGCTCCGATGGGCGGAGTGGACATAGCCCGTGACGTAGACATTGCGGATCGTAAGGCCCGCGGCATAGCCGACCAGCCCGCCGGCCGCGCTGTCTTGACCGCCCGTGACGCTGCCCGTGGCATAGGCCGTGTCGATCGTGCCGCCGCCGGTCATCGCCCCGACAAGACCGCCGGCCACGCCCATGTCTCCGGTTGTGACGGACCCGGTCGCGAAGACGGTGTCGAGCACCCCCGCATACTGGTTCGCGATTAGCCCGCCCGCCGTGCCCAACGGACCGGTGCGGACCGCCCCGGTGGCGTAGGCGTTGCTGATCGTCCCGGAGCTGTTCCCGGCCAGGCCGCCCGATGAGGAGACCGAGGTCACCGCCGCGTCGGCATGGGCGTCGTCGATCACACCGGAAATATTGGCGCCGACCAGGCCTCCGACTGTGTCGTTGCCGCTGACCGAACCCGTGGCGTAGACGTGGCGGAGCTCGGCGACATTGCTGAACCCGAGCAGGCCGCCGACGCCGGAATGGCCGGTGACATCGACATGGGTCGCGCCGATGTCGCGCAGCGTGCCGCCGGAAGCGAGCCCGCCGAATACCCCGACCTCGTCAATGGACGGTGCGGCGATGGTGACGTTGCCGATCGTGTGGCCGAGGCCGGTCAGCGTGCCGTCGAGCGTGCCGACCAGCGACCCGCCGTACGTGCCCGCCGACGACGCATCGAGCGAATTGGCCAGGGCGTAGTGTCCGGACACGGAGTCGATCGCCTGAAGGTCGCCCAGGCTGTAGAGCAGCGTATAGGGATTGCCGTTGATGACCAGGCTGCCACCGGAGCCCGTAAAGTCGAGCCGGCCGGTGAAGCCGGTCTGCGTCAGGCCGAAGCCGTAGTCGCCCGAACCGCCGTCCGCATAGGCGAGCGTCACGGCCGTGTTGCCCGCCGCCGTGACGGTGGCGTCGATGGCCAGATTGTCGTGTGCGTCGAGCGTCAGGAGGCTGCCGGCCGTCAGGTCGTGGCTTACTGTCAGATCGCCGCCGCTTTTGATCGTGACCGCGCCTGTGCCGGTCAGGCCGTCGTCCAGGGTAAAATCGCCCGTGGCCGTCAGGGTGTAGTCGGGATTGCCGATATTGGCCAGGACGGCGGTCCAGGCGGCGCTGCCGAAGGTCGCGGCCAGCGCGGTTTGCAGGCTGCTGTCGGTCGTGGCGCCGGTGGTGATGTTGATCTGGCCCGCCGTGATGTCGAAGCCGGAGACAGCGCCGCCCGACAGGCTGTGCGTGTCGGAATAGCTGACGCCGGACGCATTGGCGTCGCCGTCCAGGGTCAGCGCGCCGCCCAGGCCGCTTGACGCGCCGATCGTGCCCGTGGGCAGGGCGACATAGTAATAGCCGTTGGCGCCGGCGCTGGCCGTGGCGAGCGTATTTCCGCCCGTATAAAGCCGGACGGCCCCGCCCGACGCCGCCGTGCCGGACGTGTCGGCATAGGCCGTGCCGCTGACCGCCTGCACACCGTTGGGGAAGAGGACCTTGAGGTACGGATAGAGGCCCGCGCCGGTGCCCCAGTCGGCCGGGTTGAAGCCGGACGGCAGGCTGCCCTGAAGTTGCGCCGTGGTCACGGGCGTGCCGCCGCCGAAGCCGTTGGCGGTGCAGCATTGTCCGGTGGTGTCGGGGATGTAGTAGGTGTTGACGAGGGTGGGCGTGTACGACAGCGATATGCCGACCAGGCCGCCCGTATATTGCCCGCGGACATAGCCCGTGGCGAAGGCGTCCTCGAAATAGACACCCCCGAACGACGTCCCCAGCAGACCGCCGACATAGGCGCCGCCAGTCACCGAACCGGTGGCGTAGACATTGTAGTAAGCCCCGCCGAGACTATACCCGATCAGCCCCCCGACACTGTTGTTGCCCCGGGTCGAACCGGTGGCATAGACGTCGACGATCGTGGCGTTGTCGTTATATCCGATCAAGCCGCCGCTATCGTCGCCGCTGCTGCCGGTGTTGCCGGTCGCGTAGGCATTCTGGACGCCAGTGTACTGATTGAAGCCGATAAGGCCGCCCACGCGGGTGCTGCCGCCGACCGTGCCGCCGGCGTGAACATTGGTGACCGTGCTGCCCCAGGCAAATCCCACCAGCCCGCCGACATCGTTGCCGCCGCTGACGGACGCGGTGGAATAGACGTTGCGCAGCGTACTGTAGTAGTTTTGCCCGACCAGCCCGCCGACAGTGTTGCCGCCGGAAATCGATCCGCCCCTCACGCCGATATCGCGCAGCACGCCGTAATTGAAGCCGGCCAGGCCGACATTGTCGCTGGTAGAATTTATGGTCAGGTTGTCGACCGTATGGCCAAGGCCGGTCAGCGTGCCCTGGACCGAGCCGATCACGGAGTCGGTATAGGTGGCGCCGGACGCATCGAGCGTCCTGGCCAGGGCGAAATTGCCGGAGTTGGCGCTGGCGCCCGCCAGGTCGCTCAGGCTGTAGAGCAGCGTATAGGCCGCGCCGTTGATCGTCAGGCTGCCGCCGGTGCCGGTAAAGTCGAGCCGGCCGTGGAAACCGTCCTGTTGCAGGCCGAAGCCGTAGTCGCCCGAACCGCCGTCGGCATAGATCAGGGTCACGGCGTTGCCGCCTGCCGCCGTGACGGTGGCGTCGATGGCAAGGTTGTCCTGCGCGTCGAGCGTCAGGGCGTTGCTGCCCGCCAGGGTAAGCGGGTGGCTGACGGTCAGGTCGCCACCGCTCTTGACCGTCACGGCGCCAAGGGCCGGCAGGTCGTCGTCCACGGTGAAGGCACCCGTGGCCGTCAGGGTGTAGTCCGGATTGCCGATGGTCGAAAGCAGGCCCGCCCAGTTGGCGCCGCCGAAGGCCGTGGCGATCCCGGCTTCCACGTCGCTATAGGCCGACGCGCCGGTCGTCACGGCGACACGGCCGGCCTGGATGTCGAAGCCCGCGGCATTGCCGCCCGACAGGGTGCGGCTGTCGGTATAGACCGCGCCCGAAGCCTGCGCGTCGCCTTTGAGCGTCACCGTGCCGCCCAGCCCCGTCGCGGCGCCGACCGTGCCGGCATTGGTGGCGACGTAGTAATAGCCGTTGGCGCCGACGCCGGACGTGCCCAGTTGCCCGCCATCGGCGTAGACGGTGACGCTGCCCCCCACCGCATCGGCGGCCGAAGCGTCCGTGGCCGTGCCGCTGATCGCCTGCGCGCCGTTGGGGAAAAAGACCTTCAGGTAAGGATAGAGGCCCGATCCCGCCGACCAGGCGCCCGCGCCGAAGCCCGACGGCAGGCTGCCCGATTGCAGCTGCGCCGTCGTCAGGCCGGTGGCGTAACTGTCGGAACGGCCCGACGTGTCGCTATTGTAATAGACATCGCCGTAGGCGCCGCCCATGTCGTAGGCGACGAAGGCGCCGTTGGACGAGTACTGGGTGCCGGCATTGACGAAGCCCGTGGCGTAGGCGGTGCGGATCGTGCCCCCATAGTTCCAGCCGACCAGGCCGCCGGCATAATAGCTGCCGGTGACGGACCCGGTGGCGTAGGCGTCGTCGACCGTGGTGTCGACCACCGACCCCGCCAGCCCGCCTACCGTCGAATACCCGCTGACCGAACCCGTGGCGAAGGTGTTGCGCATGGGACCGTAGTCGAGGCCGACCAGGCCGCCGACATAGGTGCCGTTATTGCCTTTGACATTGCCGGTGGCGAAGGCGTTGGTGAGCGCGCCCTGGCTGTACCCGGCCAGCCCGCCCAGGAAACCCGAGTCGCTGCTCACATCGGCGGTGGCGTAGACATTGGTGAGGTCGGCCGTGCTGCTGGCGACCAGGCCGCCCGTCATGCCCCAGTGGCCGGAAATCGATCCCCCCTTCACGCCGATATCGCGCAGGGCGCCGGCCGCATGGTTGAACAGGCCCGCGAGGTCGTAGCCGCTGGTGACGACGCTCAGATTGTCGACCGTGTGGCCAAGGCCGGTCAGCGTGCCGTCGAGGCTGTCGACCGGGGCCGTCGTATAGGTCGTGCCCGACGCGTCGAGCGTCCGGGCCAGGGCGTAGGTGCCGGTGACGCCGCTGATGCCCGACAGGTCGCTCAGGGAATAGAGCAGCGTGTAGGCCGTACCGTTGATCGTCAGCGTGTTGCCCGTCGTGCCGGAGAAGTCGAGCGAACCGTGGAAGCCATCCGATTGCAGGCCGAAGCCGTAGTCGCCCGAACCGCCATGGGCATAGGTCAGCGTCACCGCATTGCCGCCCGACGCGGTCACCGCGGCTTCGATGTCGAGGGTGTCGTGCGCGTCGAGCGTCAGCGCCTTGCCCGAACCGGCCGTAACGGCCGCGGCGATCGTCAGGTCGCCGCCCGAGGTCACCGAGACCGCCCCGCCGTTCAGCGCCGCGTCCACCGTGAAGGCCCCCGTCGCCGTCAGGCTGTAGTCGGCCGGGCCGACATTGGACAGAATGCCCGCCCACGCACCGCCGAAGGTGGCGTCGAGCGCCGTCAGGCTCGATGCGCCGGTCGTTACCGCGACCTTGCCCGACTGCACGTCGAGCCCCGTGACATTGCCGCCCGACAGGCTGCGGCTTTCGTCGTAAACGACGCCGCTTGCGTTCGAAGCGCCGTTCACGGTCAGCGCGGCGCCCAGCCCGCCGGTCGTGCCGACCGTGCCCGCGGAGGTCGCGATGTAATAATAGCCGTTGGCGCCGACGCCGGAATTGCCCAACTGCCCGCCATTGGCGTAGGCGGCGGCCGTGCCCCCCGCCGCATTGGAGCCGGCGGCATCGGTGGCCGTGCCGGTGACCGCCTGCACGCCGTTGGGGAAGAAGGTCTTGAGATAAGGGTAGAGGCCCGGCCCCGTCGCCCAGGTGCCCGAACCGAAGCCGGTCGGCAGGCTGCCCGATTGCAGTTGCGCCGTGGTCAGGGCGCCCGCGCCGGTCAGCCCCGTGGTGTCCCGGTCGAAATAGCTGGTGGTGACCGAGCCGCTGTCCGAACCGGTCAGGCCGCCGGACGTAGGGGCGCTGGCATAGCCCGTGGCGTAGGCGTTGATGATCGTGCCGCCGACATTGCTTCCCACCAGCCCGCCCGCGGTGCTTGCCGACCAGGCGGACCCGGTGGCGTAGGCGTCGCTGATCGTACTGGACACATTCGTTCCGACCAGTCCGCCGACGGTCCCGTTGCCATCGACATGGCCGGTCGCGAAAACGGTGCCGATCGTACTGAAATTGAGGTAGCCGGCCAGGCCGCCGACGTAGAAACTGCCGGTGACGGCGCCGGTGGCAAAGGCGTTGGTGACGGTGCCGGACGAAGCGTATCCGATCAGTCCGCCGACCCGGCTGCCGCTCCCGGTCACGGCAAGGCTGGCATAGGCATTGTCTATGCTGCCGCTGTATTCGACCCCGACCAGTCCGCCGACCTGGCTGCCGCCCCGGACCGATCCGCCGGCCACGCCGATGTCGCGCAGATTGCCCTGGAGCTGGCCGACAAGCCCGATAGTGTCGCCCGCCGCATCGATGGTCAGGGCGTCCACCCTGTGACCGAGGCCGGTCAGCGTGCCGTACAGCACGCCGACCACGGCATCCGTATAGGTCGTCCCCGATGCGTCCAGAGACTTCGCCAGGGCGTATTGGCCGGAACCGCCGCTGATCCCCTGAAGGTCGCTCATGGAATAGAGCAGCGTGTAGGGCTGGCTGTTGATGATCAGGCTGCCGCCCGAGCCCGTATAGTCGATCGCGCCATGGAAACCGTCCGCCTGCAGGCCGAAGCCGTAGTCGCCCCCCGTGCCGCCGTCATTGGTCGTCAGCACCACGCCGCCGGCTCCGCTGACGGTCAGCGGCGCGTTGATGGCGATCGCGTGATAAGCGTCGAGCGTCAGGGTGTTGGCGCTGGACCAGCTGATGCCCGAATTGATGACGATGTCGCCGTCACCTGACGACTGCGTGCCGGGACCGCTGGTGCCAGACGCCGTCGTCTGAAGGGTGACGTTGCTGGTGGCCAGGTTGGTTGAGATCGTCGCCGCCGCCGCACTGTCGACCGTCAGGTCGAACGGGTCGATCAGCCAGTTGCCCGTCTTGCCGCCCGTGGCCGAGGTGTCGATGCGCGCCCCGGTGAAGCCGACCGCCGCCCCCGAGGTTTCGACCGTGCCGCCATTGCCCGTGGCGAAGCCGCCCCTGGCAAACGCCGTGCCCGCGAAGCCGAGGCTGCCCGAGGCCTTGCCGGCGATGACGCTGAGCGTGCCGCCGGCGCCGTTGGCCGAGGTGGCGGACGCATCGAGCGTGGCGTCGGCCGCGACATCTATCGTCTGGCCGGTGACCGAGATCGCGCCGCCATTGCCGGCGGCGTCTGCGGCCGCAAGCGTGCTGCCGGAGACCTGGACCTTGCCGCCCTCGCCTGCCGTCAGCCAGATCTTGCCGCCCTTGCCCTTGACGCCGGTGGCGCTGATGACGCCCTGGGTATTGCCGGCCAGGGCATAGATATTGCCGCCCTGGGCGCGCAGCTCCGCCGCCGCCGCCGTGACGGCGCCGGTATTGGTGACGGACGTGTCCGAACCGCCCGTGACGACCAGGAACCGGCCGTCATCGACCTGCGTATCGCGCAGGATGATGGTGCGCCCGGCCAAAAGCCCGGCCGTGCCGTTGGCCGCGCCGATCGTGCCGTCGTTCCTGACATCGACGGCCATCAGCGAGACGTCGCCGCCCAGCGCGCCGATCTTGCCGAGATTGACCACCGAGGCCAGCGAGTCGCCCGCGAACGTCTGGTCCCCGCCGTTCAGGAAGTTTTCATTGCTGATATCCAGCGCCGAGGCGACGAAGCTGCCGCCGACATTGATCACGCCGGTCTTGCCGACGATGACGCCGTTCGGGTTGATCAGATAGACCGAGCCCGTGGCGTTCAGCAGCCCGTCGATGCTGGACCGGTTGCCGCCGGTGACGCGGTTCAGCGTCGCGCCCGTGCCGTTGTTGAAATTGACGATGCCGTCCTTGCCGATCGAAAAGTCGGTCCAGGTCAGGATCGCCTTGTCCGACGACTGGGTGATCGTCGTGGTGTTGCCCTGCGTGCCGATGGCCGCCTGGCCGGCCACCACCTGCCCGCCCGACGGCAGGGCCGCCGAAACGGCCTGCGCCTGGGCCATGCCGCCCGGCACGATCGACAGCAGCGACAGGCCGAACAGGGGCCAGCGCAAGGCTTTCAGCCTGCCCGCGCCCGCATGTGTTCCGTTACGACGCGCACGCGTCTGATCCTGCCGCACCATTGGCTGCCTCATTCCCTGTTGAAAAACGCAAACACACGACACAAACGCGCGCGGCCCCATGGAATTATTCAAATAATTCGGGCCGCCGGAGCACAGATGCTTAATTAATACTTAACGACGGAAGAAAATTACTTAATGAAAAGTCACGATATCCAATATCACCCTGTGCTCCGGCGATTTGTTTCATTACCAACATCGTGCCGGACGAAACAGGGCCAATGCGCAAAGTGTCAAAAATGGTCACTGCCCGCTTCTCCGGCCCCCGCCGGTTCAAGGTTGCGGAAAGCCCGCGCCACCACCGCCAGCTTGGCGGCCTGGGCCCGGGCATAGGCCTGGCGGAAGGCGCGCGACAGCCAGATGGCCGAGCGCCCGGGACGGCCGCTCCAGCCCAGGCTGCCCTGCGCCTCGGCCGCCGCGACCATGCGGCCGGCATGGGTGCGCGACAGGGACAATGACTCGCTGAGCGCCGAGATCGACGCCACATTGGTCGGCGTGCGCTCGGCCAGCGGGTCGGCACCGGCGTCGATGCCCGCGATCAGCCGGTCCATCAGATTGCCGCCCTCGTCGACCCAGGCGAACTGGGCATAGGGCGGCGCGGGATTGGCGATGGCGTTCGAGGCCAGGAAGCCGTCGGCGATGGCGGGCGCCATGGCGCGCAGTCCCGCCTCGCTGGCCGCGCCGAAGGCCAGGGTGCGCCCGGCATTGTCGAGCAGGTCGAGCGCGCCGAGATGCAGCAGGTACCAGCCCGTCAGCAGGTACAGGGCCTTGGACGTCGGCCCGATGCGCAGGTTGCGCGACGTGGGCGTGCCTTCGACCGGCTGGACGATGCCGTAGTAGAGGGCTTCGAGGATAAAGGCGCGGATGGTGTTGCGGCTGGCCAGGCCGTGGGCGACCCCGGCATTGATCAGGTCGAGACGGCTGACGCTGGGGATGACCGAGGGCGGGCATTCGAAGCACTTGCCGATGGCGACATGGCACAGCAGCCAGCGCTGCTGCGCCCCGAACAGGGACGAGATGCGGGGCTCCATGTCCTTCAGCACCGAAAAGCCCTGCGCCAGGTGGCGGGCGGCCTGGTCGAAGGCCGGGTGCGCCAGAAGACAGGCGATATCGTCCTCTTCCGTCGCGGCGGGCGTGAAGGCCCGCGCCGCGGCGGGGCGAACCGTATCGGGCATGTGCGCCGCGCCGCTCATTTCAGGGTCGCCAGGGCGACGCCGCCCGCGATCAGCACGATGCCCAGCCAGTTGGGCGGGCTCAGCTTCTCGCCCAGCACGGTGACCGAGATGATGGCGACCAGCACGACGGAAAACTTGTCGACCGAGGCGACGCGCGCCGCATCGCCGAATTTCAGCGCCCGGAAATAGCAGATCCACGCCCCGACATCGGCGAGCGCCATCAGGCCGAAGCACACCCAGCTGCGCAAGGGGATGGCCGAAAGCGTCCGCCATTGCAGCACGGCGATGGCGATCAGCGCCACGCTGACCACCATCAGAACCGTCCCCATTACCCCCATGAGGCTGGTGTTGACCCCGCCCACGCCCATCTTGGCGAAAACCACGGTCGAGGCCGTCAGGACCGTCGACAGCACGGCCCAGAACAGCCACATGTTGGACATCATCTTCACCACGCCGCCCTGCCGCCCGATTGAAGGGCGGCAACCCGATACCTGATCATCGCCAACGCCCCGATTCCATGATTTTGTTTTGGTTTTTGAACAGGTTGTCAGAATACCGGACGGGGCATCGGCGTGTCCTGAAAGCGGGCCGCCGTTTTCTGAAGTTTTCCTGATATTTTCGGTTTCGTTTGTGTACGCGGCGACATTTCTGATATCAGAACCGCGAAAACGCCCGGCGGACAGGGGCGATTCAAGCGACATTTTCAGGGACATTTTCGGGGGCGATTCGGGGACGATGCGGCGCTTTGCGGGGTTCGAGCTGGATGAGGCGCGCGCCGAGCTGCGCACGCCGGCCGGTGAGGTTTTGCGGCTGCGGCCCAAGACCCTGGCCATGCTCGGCCTGTTCGCCGCCAACCCGGGACGCGTCATCACCAAGGCCGAGCTGATGGACGCGGTATGGCCGAACGTCCATGTCGGTGACGACAGCCTGTTCCAGTGCATCCGCGAAATCCGCACCGCGCTGGGCGACGAGCGGCGCGAGCTGATCCGCGTGGTGTCGGGCAAGGGCTATCTGTTCGCGGCGGAGGTGCTGGAGGACGGCGCGGCGCCCGTGGCGGCGGCCGAAAAGCCGCCCGTGACGCCCCCTTCCCCGCCCGTCGCGCCGTGGTGGCGCCGTCCGGTGGGCATGACCGTCCTGGTGTTGGCGGCCATCGGCCTTGCCGGCGCCGCTGCCGCCGCCCTGCACGGCCTGGGCGAGCCGGAAAAGCCGACCGTCGCGGTCCTGCCGCTCAATCCCGCCGACACCGATCCGGCGACCGTGGCCGCCGCGAAAGCCGCCACGGCGCGCCTGACCGACGGGCTGGCCGAGATCGCCAATATCCGCGTCGTCGCGGCCCCCGCTTCGCATCCCCCAAAGGCCGACTATGTGGTCAGCGCCGACCTGTTCAAGGGCAGCGGCGGCTGGGACATACAGGCCCGGCTGACGCGCAGGGCGACGCACGAAGTGGTGTGGAGCGCCCCGGTCGAGGCCGAGGCCGGCGGCGACCCTGCGGCGGTGCAGACCCGCATGGCCGCCGCCATCGGCTTCCCGCTGGCCGAAAAGCTGAACGCCCTGCTCAATAGCGACGCCGTCGCCCCGGCCAGCGATACGCGCGCGGTCATCGAACAGGCGACGGCCGCCATCACCCAGACGTCGCGCGACCGCTTCGCCATGGCCGAGGGCATGCTGAAGACGGCGCTGGGCAACGACCACGACAATGTCGACCTGGCCGTCAGCCTGGCCGGGCTGCAGCTGCGCGGCGTGCAGATGAACTGGTACGCCCCGGCCGAGCGCGACACGGCGGTGGCCAATGCGCGCGGGGTGCTGGAACACGCCCTGCGCGTCCGCCCGGCCAGCGCGCCGGCCCTGTCGGCCTATTGCCGCCTGCTGGAATCGACCAACGACTTCGCCGGCGGCCTGGTGGCCTGCGCGAAGGCGCTCAGCTACAATCCGTGGGACGGCGCGTCGCGCACCCATATCGGCATGGACCAGCTGCAACTGGGGCGGTTCGACGACGCGGTGGCGTCGTTCAAACAGGCCGACGCCGATGGCACGCCTGAAGTGTCGCGCTGGGTGTGGAAGCTGGACCTGGGCATGACCTATATCCTGATGGGCCGCGACGCCGAGGCCTTGCCGTGGATCGACGCCTCGATCGCCATCACGCCGGGCACGGGCCGCAGCTACATCATGCAGGCCTGCGCCCTTGAGGGGCTGGGCCGCACGGCGGAAGCCCATGCCGCCATCGCCAAGGCGCTGGCGCTGCGCCCCGGCACGACGGTCGCCAATATGGGCCTGCCGGTGAAGAACGAAAGCCCGGCCTTCCTGACCGCCGCCAAACGCATCTACCGCCTGGCCGGCGAAGCGGGACTGCCGGAGCGGTAAGTCCGCTCACTTTGCTGCTTCGATCTCCGCCGCCTTGTCCGAGTACAGGCCCGCCAGCGGGTCCCTGGGCAATCCCTTCAGCCCGGCCACCACGCAGCGCGCATTCAGCTGCGCGCCGGCGTCCGTCGTATGCGTGCCCTTGTCGGCGAAGAAGGTCTCGACGGTCGCGGGATCGAGCTTTTTGTACGCCGCCGTGACGATCAGGGTCAGGTCGAAAAAGGGCGCGTTGTGCGCCCTGGCCACCGCCGCGTCCCATTCGGCGATGTTGGCGAAATCGCGGTCCGTCTGCCAGCGCTGCTTGTGCGGGATGGGCGAGGCCAGGACGACCGTCGCGCCCCTGGCCTGGCCCGTGACGACGAAATCCGCCATGTACCAGCCGAAGGTATGGACCTTTTCGACCGAGCCGTCGGGCATGGTGTCGTCGACCGTTTCGTCGCCGATACCCTTGCCGTCGCCGCGATGCTTGCCCGCCGGATCGCCGATGGCGGCGCCGTCATTATGCCCGAACTGGATGATGACGATGTCGCCCGGCTTGAGCGCGTCAACGACCTTCTGCCAGCGCCCTTCGGTGAAATAGGTGCGCGCGCTGCGCCCGGCGATGGCGACGTCGACGACATTGACCTTGCGCGGGTCGAAATAGGGCTGGATACGCTCGGCCCAGCCGACCTTGCCGTCGGTCGACGCCCCCGGCCGCAGGGTCGAATCCCCGACAAGATAAAGCGTCGGCAGCTTCGGATCGGCGGGATGCTCGACCGGCAGGGTCGAGGCGTCGATGACCGGCCGCGCATCGTCCTGGGCCCAGGCAGACGCGGCCATGACGGCCGGAAGGGCCGCCAGAAGACCGGAAAGAAGGAGAAGGGAGCTGCGTTTCATGGTCCACCCGCGACATTGTTTCCCGCAGCCTAGGGCATTTCCCAGCCGAAAGCGATCATTATTGCGCATATCGATCATTTTCGAGCTTTCGCCCGGACAGGGATGACCGCAAAAAGCCAGCGGACTTTTTATGCCGGGCATGCCAAGGGATAGGCTCGCCACCGCCCGAAGGAGCCTCCATGACCGTCACCCGTATCACCAATGGCCATCTGAGCGCCGAGGTCTCGGCCCTGGGCGCCGAACTGCAGGCCATCACGACGCGCGACGGGCGGGCGTGGCTGTGGGACGGCGACGAGGCGTGGTGGACCGGGCGCGCCCCCATCCTGTTCCCCATCGTCGGCAAGGCGCCCGACGACTGGGTGAGCATCGAGGGCAGGACCTATGCGATGAACCAGCACGGCTTTGCCCGCAAAAGCGCGTTCACGCTGGACGTGGCGGGCGACGCCCTGTGCCGCTATGAGCTTGTGGCGTCGGACGTGACGCGGGCGGTATATCCGTTCGACTTCCGCCTCAGCCTGACCTATGCGCTGTCGGGCCGGGCGTTGAAGGTGACAGCGGCGGTCGAGAACCGCGACACCCGCCCCATGCCGTTCGGATTCGGCTTTCATCCGGCCTTCCTGTGGCCGCTGCCGGGCGCGGAGGGCAAGCCGCACACGATGACGCTGGATAACGGTGCCGAGCCGGCCATGCTGCGCATCCGGGACGGTCTGATCGAGCCCACGCCCCTGCCCTCGCCGTTCAAGGCCGGGCGGCTGACGCTCGACGCATCACAGTTCCAGGCCGACGCCATGATCTTCCCCGAAGGGGCGGGCGCAGGCCTGACCTATGCGGCGGAAGGCGGGCCGGAACTGCATTTCGCGTTCGACAACCTGCCGAACCTGGCCCTGTGGCAGAAGCCCGGCGCACCCTATATCTGCATCGAGCCGTGGCACGGCATGGCGGCGCGGCATGGCGATGGCGATGCTCTTGAGGCCCGCCCGTCCACCACCCTTCTGCCGCCGGGCGAAACCGCGACGTTCGGGTTCACGGTGACCTTTCCGGAATAGGCCGGAATAGGCCGGAAATAGGCCGGAATAGGAATGCCCCCCGGCAAATCGGATAAGGCAGGTCCCGATCAATAATCAGGACCTTCCTCAGACTTTGGCATTTACTGCAAGCCAATCGGCTTCGATGAATCCCCCCTCTTCCAACATCTCCCCAGGCACCTGACACCCGCGCCTCCCCGGCTTTTCGCCCCAGGCGGATAGCCATGTGCCTTGTTTTCTGAAGATGGCCATCCGGAAGGCCCAGTCTATGGCTTCGGGCTGCGTGGGAACGGTTGCCGCCGGTACGAAATCCCGCCATTGGCCGCTGCCTATCCAGCGTTCGAACGCCTTGACGTAGCGGCCGCCTTCGTTGCTGACCGTCGGTGTCGTGCGGAAGGCGTCGATGGCCCTGGACAGAGACATCTGCTCTTCCCCGCCAAGCCTTGCATAGGCCGTATAGGACTTCGCCTTGTCCGATCTCCCTCTGAAATGGGGATAGGCCTTCCATGCGATTTCGAAGCTTTCCGGATAGCCCTTCCCCTTTGTAGAGGTAATAATAAACATAGGGTTCTCCTTGGGGTTACCCTGCACGCCGTGCAGTTGGTCGATGTCGTGGCGTGCAGGTGGTCCATCCGCACAGCGTGCGGTTGGTCGCACCGTAATCAGGTCGGAGGTGCGATTGCCGCTGTCGAGAAAGCGCTTCTTTCGCGCGATCAGTCCGGCCTTTTCCAATGCCGCCAGCACGTACCCGACCTTTCGCACCGACATCCGCGCCCGTGCCGCGATCGTGTCCTGGCCAATCCAGGTCCGGCCGGTCTCGCCGTTGGCGGCTTCGGCCAACACCAGCAGGACGGCCTTGTCGAAGGCCGTCCCGTATTCGATGCGCGCCGCCCAGTCGAGAAGCCGTCCGCTCATGCGCTCCAATCCGAAATATGGTCGTATTCGGCATAGTAGGCGTGCAGGTCGGTGCCGATCTGGGCGCGCCGCGCCTTGGCCATGATCACCTCCATGCGGCGGTCGATCAGCGAGGTGTGCAGGTCATAGTCGGCGCCGGCATTACGCGGACGGCTGCGTTCGCGGTAATAGGCCTCACGATAGGCGAACAGCACGAAGTCGGCGTCCTGTTCGATATGGCCGGACTCACGCAGGTCCGACAGCTGGGGCCGCTTGTCCTCCCGGCTTTCGACCTGGCGCGACAGCTGCGACAGCAGCAGGATGGTGCAGTCCGCCTGCCGTGCCAGCCGCTTCAGCCCTTGGGTGATGTCGCCGATCAGGCTGGCCTCGTTGCGGCCCCTGATATCCGGCCGGCGCATCAGCTGCAGGTAGTCGATGACGACCAGCCCCAGCGGCCCCTTGCGTTTCAGGTCCCACACCCGGCGGCACAGATCGTCAAGCCCAAGGCCGGGGCTGTCGATCAGCATCAGGTTGCCGGGCAGCCGCGCGCGGGCGCGATCGACCGCCGCCCGGTCGTCGGGATGCAGCGGGCCTTCGACCATCTCACGGTATTCGACACCGTGGCCGAGGTCGCGCGTGACGGCCGACAGCGCCCGATAGCCGATCTCCTTCGCGCCCATTTCCAGCCCGAAGAAGGCCGCCTGCATGTCCGGGTTATGGACGGCGAAACCATGGGCGATGGCGCGCGCCAGCCCGGTCTTCCCCATGGACGGACGCCCGGCCAGCACGACCAGTTCACCCGGCATCATGCCGCCCATGCGGTTGTCGACGCAGTACAGGCCGCAGCGCCGCCCCGGCGAACGGCCCGTGGTCAGCATCTCTGTCAGCTCGGCTATCACCTCATCCGCGATCTCGGTTATCGGCCGGATGACACGGCCGGACGCCGGGATATCGCACGCCAGCCCGTCCATGCGTTTGCGCCAGAAATCCAGGACGTCCAGGGCGGGATGGGGGACTGCGCCACAGGCATAAAGCGTGACATCGTGCGCGGCCTGGAGGATCTGCGCCCGCATCCAGTCGTCGGCCAGCAGCCGGGCCATTTCCTCGGCATATTGCGGGCTGCAGCCACTGTTCCACAGGCTTTTCAGGTAGTCGCCGCCTGCGGCGCGGTCCATGTCGGCCAGGGCCTTGTCGCCCTGCAGCGCGCTGCGGATGATGCCGAAGCTGACAGGCTCGCCGCGCGCGGCCATGTCGGCGGAGATTTCGAAAATCCGCCGGTGCAGCGGCTCGGTGAAGTGGTGCGGCTTCAGGAAGGACAGGGCGGCAAAGCGGCCGCCGTCGGTAATGATCGCGCTCAGGACGTCCTGGGCGGCTTCGAGAGTGTTTGTCGGCATCAGGGGGCGCCTCCTTCAGCACCCGCCTCCCCGGCTATGCGGAGTCAGACCAGGTCCGCATACCGTAACCTCTCCCCCCCAACACCTCCCCCTCTTGCAATCCCGCTTCAAGTCTGACATTTAAATAAAACAAATATAATAAATGGCATTGGGAGTGAACACTATGCGTCAATGGATCAAGCGTTTGCCGGCGGTCGTCCCGGCAGCGACCGCGCTGTGCGTGGTTCTGGCCAGCTGCGGCGGCGGTGGCGGCGGCAGTGGCGGCGGCTTCAGCGGCGGCTCGACCTCGTCGTCATCCTCTTCGTCTTCTTCGTCGTCGTCCTCGTCCTCTTCGTCGTCTTCGTCCTCGTCGGCCACGGCGCAGATCAGCGTCGACACGGCGGGCACGGGCGCCACGATCAGCGCCGACCAGATCGGCAGCAACATGACGAACTGGTACGACTTCACGACCACCGGCTCGGTCGCCGCGGTCAAGTCGCTGGGCGTCAAGCTGATCCGCTGGCCGGGCGGGTCGGCGTCGGACACCTATCACTGGCAGACCAATACGGAATGCGCCGGCGGCTATGTCGCGCCCAACACCACCTTCGACAATTTCGTCACCACCGTGATCCAGCCGGGCGGCTACGACCTGGCGGTGACGCTGAACTATGGCTCCAATGCCGCCTGCACCGGCGGCGGCGATCCCGCCGAGGCAGCGGCCTGGGTGGCGCACGCCAAGACGCTGGGCCTGACGGGCGTGCACTGGACGGTCGGCAACGAAAACTACGGCAGCTGGGAATACGACCTGCACGCCGCCAAAAACGACCCGACGACCTATGCGGCGGCGATTTCGGGCGCCGGCGGCTATTACAACCTGATCAAGGCCCAGGACGCGACCGCCCAGGTCGGCGCCGTCGTCCAGGGCGTGGCGGCATGGGACACCAAGGTCCTGGCGACCGGGTCCTATGACTTCGTCGAGCTGCACTACTATGCCCAGAACCCCGGCAATGAGAGCGACAGCTTCCTGCTGGGCAAGGGCGTGACCAACCTGACCGACATGATCAATACGGTGAAGGCCGAGCTGGTCGCGGCCGGCAAGCCCAATACGCCGATCTTCCTCGGCGAATACAATTCGGTCAGCTCCAATCCGGGCAAGCAGTCCGTGTCGATCGTCAACGGCCTGTATACCGGCATGGCGATCGGCGAAGTGCTGAACAATGGCGTGCCGATGGCGACCCTGTGGCAGTCGATCGGCGCGGGCTGTTCGACCGGCGGCAACAATTCGGCCACCCTGTACGGCTATCAGACTTTCGGTTCGTACGGCCAGCTGGCCGATACCTGGCCGAACCCCTATGGCTGCGTCGGCGCGCCCGCCATCCCGCTGGGGACCCTGATGCCCAGCGGCAACGCCATGACGCTGGCGGCGCAGTTCGCGGTCGCCGGCAACCACATGCTGCCGGTCACGGTGCCGTCGTCCCTGCCCAATGTCCGCGCCTATGCGGCGACGCAAGGGTCGGGCTACGCCCTGATGCTGTTCAATCTCGACCAGTCCAACCCGGTGACCTTCAACGTCCAGATGACGGGCGCCACGGCGGCTTCGTTCACCGTGACCACCATCACCTATGGCAAGAAGCAGTACGACGACTCGGCCAGCAATGTGTGGACGGGCCCCGTGACGGCGTCGGTGGGCGTGACCACCACGACGCCCAGCATCACCCTGCCCGCATGGAGCATGGTGGTGGTGCAGCTTAAGTAAAACGCACACGGCCGGCGCGCCATGTCGAGGCATGGCGCGCCGGTTGCTTCCGCCCGCTTAGTGCCTTCCGGCCCCGGCGGCGCCGAAGGCCTTGAGCAGGGCCAGCTTCTCGCGGTCCTCGAGATAGTCGCCCGTCCGGTACAACAGGCCGCGTTCGGCATAGGTCCGGCCGAAATACCGCCAGCCCCCCGCCAGGTGCAGCATTCCCACCGGACTGAACGGCGGATACGACACGCGCACGACGCCGTCCGCGTCGCGGAACGGCGGGTTCCACAGGCACAGATAGTTATACATCGGGTCGAAATAGACGGCCTTGTGCCCCGTCCTGATCAGCATGTTCAGCGAGGTCTGCTCGCCGAAATGCCGCGCCACCTGGCCGTGCTTTTCGAAATCGCGGCCGTAGATGGTCCGGAGCTCGGCCTTCCACGCCTCCCAAAGCGCATTGGTGCGGTGCATGACAAAGAAGCCGCTGTTCACGCACGGCATGACGTGCAGCCTGTCCGCCAGCTCCGTGCCGTAGAGGGCCTCGTAATAGCCGTGGACCTCCTTGTGCGTGACGCGCACCTGGTCGTTGATCTTGGTGTAGGTGTAATGGACCTCGGGGCTGACGAGAATGCTGTCGCGGGCCTTGAGCGCTTCGGCCATCAGGGTCCTGAGGATGCCGGCGTCCTGGAACCAGGTGTCGCAGTCGATCCAGCCCAGGATGTCGGCGTCCGGAAACAGGTCGGGCAGGAAGGCCCGGCAGGTCTGGGCGCGGTGATATCCCAGGTGCGGCGAACTGAGCGCTCCCATCGTGTCGTTGGTCCCCGCAACGACCTCGATGCCGCGATCGCGCAGCCAGTCGAGCGACGACGGCGCGCAGCCGATGTCGAGGAAGGCCAGGCGGATATCTGGTCCCTCCTCTTCTGGCCCTAAAGCCTCCGGCGCTTCGAGCAGGGACAGGAACAGCCCCTTGGCCAGCGGAAAATAGCCTTCGTCGCACGACGACATCAGGACCATTCTTGTCATGGTCATTCCCCCTCCTCCTTGCCCAGGGCTATCGCGTATGGCATTCTTGGGTGACGCATTGCTTTTTCCTTCTCCCCTTGAATAGAGGAGAAGGTGGCCCGAAGGGTCGGATGAGGGGTAAATCCGGCATCTTTCGCGCGCGTATCTGCTGCCGGTTCACCCCTCACCCTACCCTCTCCCCTTAAAAGGGGAGAGGAAGAATAAAAAACGAATCCGGCAAATTCCATATGCGATAGCCCTGCCTCCTTGCCGGAGCCTTTTTTCACGGCCTGTGGCCCGTCTACCCTAAGATGCAGCTTTTCATGTGGTACCGCATAGGTCAATATGGCCTGCAAAACGGGGCGCAGATGACCGGTCAGCCGCACAAAACCTTCCTGATCACCACGGGCACCCGGGGCGACGCCGCGCCGTTCATCGCGCTGGCCAGGCGCATGACGCACGCCGGCCAGGACGTCACGCTGCTGAGCAACGCCGATCACGAAGCCCTGGCCCGCCGGCACGGCGTCGCCTTCGAAGCCGTATCCGCGCCGGACTGGCCGCAGGCCGGCAGGGACGAAGCCGCCTTTTTCGAACAGGTCATCCTGCCGGGCTACAGGTCGGCCTTCGACCGCATCGCGTCGGCGGCCGATGGCGGGGCCCGGCCGCGTATCGTCGCCCGGACGGGCCATTGGGGCGCGCAGTTCGCCGCCGAGCGGTTTGGCCTGGCCTTTGCCAGGATCGCCCTGCAACCCTGCGCCATACGCCAGGACGGGCATCCCGTGTCGCCGCGCGAGCTTAGCCATCTGAACGCCTTTCGCCGGGCCGCGGGCCTGCCCGAACTGGCGCGCGGCAGCCGTATCGCGGAAGACTGGCGGGACACGACCTGCCTGTTTCCCGAATGGTTCGGGCGGCCGCAAAGCGGCTGGCCGCACAGCGGACGGTGCGAGGACTTCCTGTACCTGGACGACGAGGATTATGCGCCGCCGCCGGACCTGGCAGCCTTTGTCGCCGAACACCGCCCGGCCGTCGTGTCGCTGGGCAGCGGGATGCAGGATACCGCGCCGTTTCAGCGGGCCGCCGAACGGATGGTCCGCGACCTCGGCTTGCCTGTCCTGCTGCTGAGCCCGTTCGCCGCGTCCGGTCCCGCGAACGGCCGCCTGATGGTCCGGCCGTCGGCCGACCACGCCTGGCTGCTGCCGCGGTGCCGGATGGTCGTGCACAATGGCGGGATCGGCACGGTCGCCCAGGCCATCCGGGCGCGGATCGCGCAGATCGTGGTTCCGCTGATGTGGGATCAGCCCGACAATGCCCGCCGCGTCCAGGCCCTGGGCCTGGGCGTCGGCATTCCCCTGACGGACTCATTGCCCGCCGACCTGTGCGCGGCTGTCCGCTATGTCGAGGGCGCCCTGGCCGGCCAGTGAACGGAGGTAGGCCCGCACAAGCCGCCCCGAGGGCGTCAGCGTCTGGGCGGGCCAGTGTCCGTCCGGCGACGCCCCGGGCAGGAGGGCGGCGGCGGTTTCCAGCTTGTCGGCGACGGACCAGTTGAAATGGCCGATATGGTGGCGCCGCAGGAAGCGCCACCACGCTTCGGTTTCCACGGGGTCGAACCGGCCGTCGCCGTTCGATTCGCACGTGCCGTATTCGCTGGCCAGCAGCGGCAGGCGGCGGTCCAGCGCGGCCGTGCAATAGTCCCTGAAAGCGCCCCGGTGCGAGGCAGCGTAGAAGTGCACGGCGTAAGCGACATTGTCGAAACCGAGCGGATCGCCGGCGGCCAGGTCGGGACGCTGGCTGTAGGTCGGCGTGCCGGCGACGATCAGGCTGCGCGGCGCGTTGGCGCGGATGATCGGGATGATTTCGGCGCAATAGGGCTTGATGTGCGCGCTCCACCCGTAGCGCGGATAGGGCTCGTTCCAGATTTCGTAGATCAGGTTCGGAACGTCGCCATAGGCGCGCGACAACCGGTCAAAGAAGGTGGCGGCGCTGATGATTTCCATTTCGTGGACGTGCCAGTCGACCAGGACATAGATGCCTTCGGCGATCGCGGCGTCGACGACGGCGGTTACCTTGCGCCACTCCGCCTCGGGGTCCTGGCGGTAGCCGCCGAAATTGACGGCCAGGGCGGCGCGCACGGCGTTGCAGCCCCAGTCCTCACGCAGCCACCGCACGGTTCCGGCGCAGTAGAATTGCGGCATCCACTGGCTCCAGAAGAGCGACATGCCGCTCAGCACGAAGGGCTGGCCGTGGCGGTCGACGATCCGGCCGCCGGCGGTTCCCAGGCCGCCGTGGCGCCCTACGATGGTGTCCGTGTCGAACATGCCGGTCAAACCCTCAAAACACTCTCGATCAGGTCGCAGCCCTTCTCGACGGCGTTTTCCCCCGTCACGGCCGACGCCACCTTTTTCAATCGCCGCGCGACGCCCGCGTCGCTGGTCAGCAGGCGGATCAGGTCCGCCCAGAGGCCGGGCGGCTTGTCGTCCCTGAGCACGGCCGCGCCCAGGCCCAGCCTGGCGACACGCATGGCGTTGTCCGGCTGGTCGAAGCGGTCCGGCACGATGATCTGCGGAATGCCGGCCCTGAGCGCCTGCGCGGTCGTGCCGATGCCGCCGTGATGGACGATAAGCCTGGCCCGGGCCAGCAGCGTGGCCAGGTCGGCGAAATCGGCTTTCAGGATGGGCACCGGGGCGTGCGAGGCGTCGAAAGGCTGGGCGCTGAGGAATATACCCGGCAGCGCCGACGCCTTGCAGACCTCGACCGCCTTGGCGAAGAATCCGGCGACGTCGCTGACGCCCGTTCCCGGCGTAAAGACAAGGGGCGCGCCGTGCCGCGCGATGAAGCTGGCGATGGCGGGGTCCTCGACCTTGTCCTCGTGAAACAGGAAGCCGGTGCAGTGGCTGTTGCGCGGCCAGTCCTCGGCCGGCATGGCGAACCAGTGCGGCGCCAGGACCAGGGTCAGGTCCTCGGTCTGCGCGCCCATTCTGCCGATCCTGTGCGGCGGCAGGCCGAGTGACGCGCGGAAGGCGTTGCGCAGCCTGTAATAGCCGCGCCGCCACTCCATGAAGCGGTAGACCCAGGCGATGAAGACGCGGCCCGGCCGCCCGCTTAGCGGCCCCTGCGCCAGGCGCGCCATCGGCCAGGGCGGACGCATCACCGACCGGATCGACGACGGCTGGAGGGCGACCTTGACGTGCGCCAGGCCGTATTTCTCGGCGGCGCTTTCCATCCCCAGCATGTTGGAGCGGTAGACCAGCAACAGGTTCGGATTTTGCGCGGCGCGTCCGGCGACGACGTCGTAGGATTTCCGGAACGCCGGCAGGGTGGACTGCACGAAAAAGGCCTTGTCGTCGCGTCCGCTCTGCGACGCGTCCGTGGGCGCGATCGCCTCGAAGCGCACGCCGGCCTGCCGCGCCAGCCCTTCCCAGTTGTCGTTGGCCAGGAGGGTCGTGTCGTAGCCGCGCCGGTTAAGTTCCGCCGACAGCGCCAGGAACGGCAGCACGTCGCCGCGCGTCCCCATGGTGCACAGGATGATTTCAGCCTTTTTCATTCACACCGCTTCCGGGGCGCGGTGCCAGGCCGGATAGGCATAGGCGGGCGGCGGCAGGACCAGGTCCGGTGCCAGCCCCGCGGCGTCTGCGAATATCCCGCCCCGGCCGCCATCCGTCACCAGGCTATCCGCGAGCACATCGCGCGGCACCACCCGGCCGAACAGGTACAGGCCGCCGCCGGTCCGCGTGCCTTCCAGCCACACGCGCGGCCTGCCTTCGACGCGGTCGAAGCCGTACAGGGCGGACGACGCGAGGTCGGAGACCTGGCCGTGGATGTCGAAACGGCCCGGCGCCAGCGGCCAGTACCGGCGGCTGCAACTGACATGGCGGTTGACGAAGCGCGCTATCTTTTCGGCCCGTACCCCGAGGTCGTCCGGCAGCTTCCGGATCAGGGTTCGGATCGACGACGTCGAAATCGTATAGGTCAGCCACGGCCGCGACGAAAAGAAGTTGGCGGCCCTGGACAGAGAAACCGTCCCGGAAGACCGCGCGGCCTGCAGCAGCGACGCCAGCTGGCGGGTGACGTCCCGTTCCCGGGCAGGCAGCCGCTCGACGTCCACGGTGCCGGGCGCGAGCGTGTCGTAGATCCAGACGGCGCGCGTCTCGCCACGGTCCTGGAAAGGCAGGACCGTGGTCTGCTGGGCGCGGAAATAGGCCGATATCAGCTCCGGGAACGCCTTGGCGAAGCCGGCGTTTTCAGCGGGATCGACGCCGAGCGCGCGCAGGGCGACGGCCTGGAAGGTCCTGTCGGCGGCCTTCAGGACATTGGCGTAGATATCCTTGAGCGCGGCGGCGTCCTGGCGTGCCGGCACGTATTTCGAGAAGTAGAAATAGAGGGAATCGAGCGCACCGGCGATCTGGTTGCCTTCGTTTCCGAAGCACTCCCCCAGCATCCCGTGAATGCGCCGCCAGCTCGGGACCGAACGGAACGCGCCGAAATCGACCATGGCGCCGTCGACCGTCACGTTCGATGTCAGGAACTGCCCCTGGAAGAGCCGCAAGGCCCAGGCCGCTCCGACCTGCGTCGCCACGCGCCCGGCCATGTCCTCGATGGGATAGACGTCGGGACGCCGCGCCGAGATCGCCCGGGTCGCGTCGCAGACCCTGAGGGCGTCGATGAATTGCGCGGACGCGGGCGTGCCTGAGTCCCCGAAGAAGATACTGCGCTCGAAGTGGGCGGGCCGGATGAAGTTCGGACGCACGACGATGGCGCATCTTTCGGGCCCGGCGTCCGTTTGCGTGTATTCGCCGGTCTCGATGACCGCCAGGATGGGGACGGCGCCGGTCGGAAGCTCGGCGGCGGCGACCTCGGAATCGATGACCTCCTTGATCGCCTCGTTCAGCGTCATGACGCCGGTCGAATGCGTCTTGTCGACATTCGGCGAAACCAGCGGCGTCCGTCCGATGCCCTTGGCGTTGAATCCGCCCAGGATGCCGCACCGGCCGCTGCCGCCGTGAAAGGCGCCGCCCGTGCCGCCGTAGCGGTCGGCGAACAGTTGGCTGCCCCCCTGGCCGTCGTCGGCGCACACACCGTACCGCTCAAGGAGGTCGCGGGTCAGCGCGTCCAGGACCCCGGCGTCGAGGACATCGACGCCGTTTTCCAGGAACCACCGGGTGTTGATCCACGCCAGGGTCGATGCCGGCAACCGGCGGACGGAAAAGGCCACGCACATATTGGGGCCGAGCGCCTGTGGCGAGCCGGCCTCGAGCCCTGCGTCGAGCCGGCGCAATATCCCGGTCCCGGTGTCCGGCTCCGGAAAAAATACTTCGGCCGCGACGCCGGCGTCTCGTGAAATCGGTGAAGCAAGCTGGTCGTGCATTTTCGGTTCCCGCCCAATCCTGTGATTTTATGCAAATGCGCTCTGTCAGCAGCCGCGAACGGCCAGCCTGACGACCGCCTTGACGCGGCCGTCCTTGTGGCGTTTCACGGCATTGACGTGCGAAAACCTGGAAAACGTCTGGTTTCGCAGGGTCTTCACCAGCGCCTTCAGATGGCCGTAGGGCGCGACGACATCGATGAGCCAGAGCTGGTCGCCTTCGTTCCACTCGCTCAGGTGCGGCAGGAAATTGTCTCTCAGGACCATGGCCTGGGCCGTCTTCTGCGTCAGGAACGCCCATACGGCGTACCCCACGGGCACGCCCCGCTCGTTGAGGATGATCTGTATCTGGCGCAGCCGGATGGCCGGCCAAATCTGCGCCGCCAGGGCGTAGATGCGAAACGCCCGCCTTTCCGTATCGAAAAGGATCTGGGTGACGGACCCCAGATCGCACGCCAGCGCCTGCTGGTACGCATTTACGGAATTATCCTGGACGTCGTACGCCATGGCTAAGACACCGTTCCTATGAGGGTATTGGCGGATTTGGTGGCCAGCAGACGGATGGTCCGGTCCGCGGCCGCGATGGTTTCCTGGCGGTGGGCGACGATGATCCGGGTGATCTTCAGCCGCGACAGGGCGGTATTGATGGCCTGTTCGTTCTTGGCGTCGAGGTGCGCCGTGCCTTCGTCCATGATCAGGATCTTCGGCCGCGCATAAAGGGCGCGCGCGATCAGGACGCGCTGCTTCTGTCCGCCGGACAGCACCGACCCCATGTCGCCGACCAGGCTTTCATACCCCATCGGCATCTGGTTTATTTCGTCGTGGATGTTGGCCAGGTAGGCGCATTCGGCGACCAGGCTTTCATCGACGTTTTCGCCGAAGCCGGAAATGTTTTCGGCGATCGTCCCCGAAAGCAGCTGGTCGTCCTGCGAGATATAGGCGATCTGCCGGCGATAGCCGCTGGGGCTCCACTCCCGGATCGGTTTGCCGTCGAGATAGATATGGCCGGACGTCGCGGTATAGAGCCCCGTCAGCAGTTTCAGCAGCGTCGACTTGCCGCAGCCGGACGGGCCGACGACCGCGACGAATTCGCCGGGTTCGATGCTGAGGTTGATGTCCGTCAGCGCGTCGGGTTCGGCCGGCGCATAGCGGAAGGCCAGGTCGCGGCAGGCGATGCCGCCCTGCAGGACTTCGCCGGTATCGGGTTCGTCGATGCCATCCTCGACCGGGCTCAGCGCGATGTCCGAGATGCGTTCCAGGTGCACTTCCAGCAGCCGCCAGTCCAGCAGCTGTTCGACCATTTTCGAGCCCCGGCCTGTGAACTGCGTCTTGTAGGCCATGAAGGCCATCAGCATGCCGACCGTCATGGCCGACGACATGATCTGCGTCACCCCGATATAGGCGACCAGCAGGTCCGCCGCGCCGGTAATGAAGCCGCTTATGCTGGTATAGGTGATCAGTATGGTGCCGAAGCGGACCGTGTTGTTGATCGAATTGACGATGACGTTGCGCTGGAGGCTTTCGCGATTGGGTTCGGCACTGGCGGATTTGATGGTCTGGATGGCACGCAGGGTTTCGAGCAATTTCGTCTGCTCGCCGGCGTCCGACATCAGCCGGTCCATGGCGACGACGCGCGTCGCCCGGTACATTACCAGCCGCGCCGCGACGTAAAGCCCGACGGCGACGACCGAGATGAGCGTCAGTCCCGGCGAATAGTAGATCATGATGCCCAGCAGGCCGACGCTGAGGACGCCGTCCATCAGTATTTCCAGCGCCTTGTTGGAAATGAACTCCCGTATCGGCAGGATCGAATTGTAGCGGTTCTGTATGTCGCCGACCTGCCGCTTGTGAAACCATTCCAGCGGCAGGCGTATGAGATGATGGAAGATGCGCGCCTTCATCTCATAGGACAGTATGCTCGAAATATATTGCAGGATGAATCCCCGCACCGTCTTCGACACGGTGTCGAACAGGAGGATGAAGGCGAAGGCGATCGTCACGGTCTTCAGCAGGCTGTAATTGTCGGCGATGACGACCTGGTCGATCAGTATCTGCATGTAGAACGGCGTGGCGATGGCAAAGCATTCCACCACGATGGAAATCAGCAGGGCCTGGCCGAGCGCCTTCCTGACATCGGCGGAAAAGGCCAGCAACGATGAGATCGTCAGCCTCTTCGTTTCCTTGCGCGGCGTAAACCCTTCCGACGGCGCCATCTCCACGGCGATCCCGGTGTAGTATTTCGAAGCACTGGCGGCATCCACCCACAGGCTTCCGCCGGACGGATCGAAAATATAAAGCTTGCCGCCCCTGAGTTTCGACAGGACGACGAAGTGGTTCATCCCCCAATGCAGGACGGCCGGAAGCCGCAACTTCTTCAGGTCTTCCAGGTCGCACTTGACGGGCCGGCTGCCCAGGTGGATCGCATTGGCCATGCCGATCAGGTTTTTCAGCGTCGCGCCCTTGAGCGACAGGGCGAACCTTTGCCGCAAGGTCGCAAGGTCGGTCTCGTAGCCGTAATACCCGGCGACCATCGCCACGCAGGCCAGCGCGCATTCCGCCGCCTCCGTCTGCCGTATCAGGGGCAGCTTCGGCGACGGCTTCAGCTTCAGAATATCCCAGCCCATGGTCATGATCTCAAATAAGGACGCGCATTCCGGACGCCGTGCCGGGTCACTGGATGAGGTATTTCATGACGTAGTCCACGATCAGCTCCGGCGGATCGAGCGGATTGACCCCGACAAGCCGCTTCACCTCGGCGCCGTTTTCGAATTTCACCAGGGTGGGAAACGCCGTGATGGCGTTGGCGCGGATGAAGGCGCGATCTTCCCGCACCAGGGGGTTCAGTTCGAATATGGTGATGGCTGTGGTCCTGAATTCCTCGCGGGCCAGGACGTCGCTCAGGACTTCGCACGGCTCGCATTCCATCAGCGAGAAGACGACCACGCCGGTGATAGTGTCCAGGTCCCGCGACGGGACCGGCAGGACGGTATTGGCAGCTTGCATTGTAAGCACCTTCTTCTGAATCGCGACGCTCAGTTCGCGGACATCTGGTAAAACGGATCGAGAAGCCAGGACGCGACGCTTCTCCGGTCGAGAACGACGGCGGCCCGCAGTGTCATTCCAGCCTTCAGTTGGCCCGCCTTCAACTGGCCGGCCTTCAACTGGCCGGGTTTGCCGGGCGAAGACACGGACTGCGCCTTCAACTTCACAAGGGCGACGTAAAGCGGCGCGCTCAGCCGCAAATCGGGTTGCAGGCGGGCCGGCCTTGCCGGGACGTCGGCCACGGACACGACCGTCCCTTCGCCGTTGCCGTAATACGGGTACGGAAAGGCGTCGTAATTTAGCACCACGGACTGGCCGGCCTTCAGGGCGGCGGCGGCGCGCGGCGGCAGGTACAGGCTGGCCATCAGGACGGCGCCCGGCCCCGCCTCCCCGGCTGCCGGCTTCAGCTCGCCGTAGACCGATATTGCCTGCGTATGCGGGAGGAAAAAGGACGAGATGACGGCCGAAACGACAACAAGGGCCAGGAAGAGCGATATGACGCTCCATGACGACGGCATGGCTTCGAACGGCCGGCCGTACCGGTGCTCGAAACGGGCATCGAGGGCTTCCTTGCGGAACAGGCCCGTATATTTCACCATGCTCTTGTTTGGGTCGCCGTCCACGCCAGACACATCCATTCCCCCGATAAAGCCGGTTCAGCCGGCGGGCTTCGCCCTTGCGGAACCGTGCCGGCCTCCCGCTGGAAGGCCGGCACGGGGTGCGCTTAGCAGGTGACCGAGCAGGTCACGGTCGCCGTGCACGACGTTTCACCGCCGAAGGTATAGGTGCAGGTGACAGTCGCGGTGCACGTCGTGTGGCAGGTGCCGCCGCTGACTTGTTCGATTTCTTCCAAAGACAGATCCCTCATGGGTTTCTCCTAGTTTGCTATCGGCCTGTTTGATGCCCGCAGCCCGGCCGTAAAATGGCTGCCGACAAAACCCTTATAAGTTTAATATGAAACAATATTATACTTATACGGGAATACGAATCCGCAAAAACGCACAGCTTACCGCTCTGCCGGAAACACCTCAGGCGCCGGCCGTCTGACGAATTACTGAGATAGCCTGTAAACTGGCGGCCCCTCGGCCCCGCTAATGCTTTGGCTGAGGGAACGAGAAAAAGTTACGCGTTATTGTGACATAGTATACCGGCGCACGTTCAACCGCTTCGCTATCGGAATACACAAGCGGCGTTTGCACGACGGTCTTCTTCCGGTCGGTCCGGAAAAGGTCAGATCCACCGAACGCTATCTGGACCTGGGAATTGATATTGTGCGTGAACTGGAAGCCGGCGGCGGCATGGGAGCCGGTATAGCCTTGCGGCGTCATGGCCTTTCCCGTCAGGGCCAGATCGACCCTCAGCTGGTCCTTGTTCTTCGCGGTGTAGTTTACCCCTATCTTGCCGCCCAGGGACTGGATCGAGCGCCCCCCGGGCCACGACAGGGTCCGCATTACAGACTTCGACGCGATAATATCCGCGTCCATTTTCAGGGCCGGGGAAACGGTATTGCTGAAATAGACGTCGACGCCGGCCGTATTGGCCATGCCCTGGTTGACCCGGGTCGTCTGCACGACGACATTGCCGAGGTTCTGGGGGTCCGCGATGATGCTGTTGGTCGTGGAGATGAGCTGCGTATCCTGCTTGACGAACAGCCGGACCGAGCGCGTCAGGTTCCCCCTGGCGTACTCGTCCGAAAGCTCAAACCCGTTCGTTATCTGGGGCTTGAGCGAGGCATTGCCCTTGAAGACGTTGTTCAGATCCTGGTAGACCAGCCTCGAGCCCAGGTCGTACGGCGCCGGCCGCTCCAGCCGTTGCGAGTAGTTGAAGCGGAGCTTTTCGTCGGACGACAGGACATAGGTCGCAAAAACGCTGGGCGTTATTTTCGTATAGTTGATCCTGTTGGTCTCACCGGAAATGACCTGGTGCGTGTTCAGGACCAGGGTTTCGGACCGAAGTCCGCCCAATATCGTCCACTTGTCGCCGATTTCCTTCTGATAGGTGACGTAGGCCGCATACAGGGTCTGCCGCCACCGGAAAAGCTGGCTGAGGTTCGGGTTGAGGCTCAGGACGCTTCCCGGCGCGCCGGGACCGAACATGGAACTGGCCTGCTCGTTGTCGTCGTGGGTCATCTGCAAGCCCGACGACAGCTGGTCGTCGCCGACCGGCGTATTCAGATCGACGCTCAGGACGGCCTTTTTGGCCTTCGAGGTTCCGTTCGAGCTCGTCCGCTGCGTCGTCCCCGCAAGCCCCGGCGTGCCCGACGTCCTGAAATACAGGTCGTTCAGCGCGTCGTTGATATTGACGTTGTTCGACAGGTCCGCACTGACCTTGAGGGTTTCGTCCGGCCGCTTGCCGTAATGCATCCACGAAAGGCTCAGGCTTTCGTTTTCGAACCGGCTGCCGACCCCGCCCCCCATGTCCATGTCCGAGGTCGGCGTCATGGTGGGGCTGCTGGAGACGGCGCCCCCCGTCAAGGACGATGAAAAATCGCCCTTGTACAAGGTCGCCTGGCCGTTCAGCACATCGTCCTTGCCCAATTTATATTCCATGCTGCTGAACATGATCGGCGTAATGGCATGGCCGCTGATCGCTACATTGGACAGGTTGAACGAGGCGGGCTGGCCGTTGGTGTCGAACTGTTCCAGAGCCTGGGAACTGCGGTTGGCGATTTCGCTCCGGTTAAACCCGAAAAATCCCATCAGGGTCAGCTTGTCCGTCGTAACAGCCTCGAATATGCCCGGCTGGTAGCCGCCGGCAGAGTCCACCTTGAGGGATTCATTTCCGAAATGTCCCGGAGGAAGCGCGACATTGGTGACCAGGTTGATAATGCCGCCCGAGCCTTCCGAACCGTATTGCGCGCCGGGATTGGAGATTACCTCTATCTTCGAAATGACCTTGGACGGCATGGCCTTGAGCGCCAGGCCGCGATTATCCCCCGACAGCAGCTGGGAGGGACGGCCGTTTACGTAGATAAGGACGTGCTTGCCCCTGAGGGTAACGTCGCCATTGCTGTCGACATCGACCCCGGGCACCTTTTTCAACGTGTCCGCGACCGAGGCGTTCTGATTGGAAGGGTCCTTACCGACATCGTAGACCTGGCGATCGATCTTGTTGCCGTTCTTCTTTCCGGTAACCGTGACCGTGGAGCCGCCGTCCGTGCCGGGCGCTTCTTCTTTCTGAGGCGGCGTCTTGGCCGTATCGGTTTTATCCTGCGGCTGGGCGGGCTGGGCCTGATCCTGCGCGAACGCGGACGCCGGCGCAGCAACGGCGAACGCCAGTCCGGCCAAAACCAAACTCAGTTTTGTGGTTGCCCGCACGATGAAACGCCCCCCTTCATCCCAATAGAAAATAAATACTACTATTCGTATCCCTTCGGGGCAAGCCGCGAAGAGTCGATCCGCTTAACATAGCAGGCGAGTTCATGGTCTCAGGCAAATTCGGAGCGAAACGCAAGCCTTGCGCCGCACGGGCAATCCCTGCCCTGCCGATCCGGTCTGAAATCTGTTGAAGCCGTCAGGAAACTCTACTGGTCGAGACGGGCAAACCTGCCGCGGCAGCGTTCACGCAGCCAGTCTCTCCGCAACGCAAGACTACGCGTCTAGGACGCTGTATCATCAGCGATGGCAATTGTGAGAGCCGCAAGCTCCATCATGCTTTTCCCGCCCAGAACCAGCGGAAACGGGACCTCTTGTCCCAGCAGGTCCACCCCCTCCAGGCCATCCTCAATCACGGTGTCCGGGCCAGTTCCACCCTTGTCCATCGTTACCCCCTTAAGTAGTTTTTGTGCTTAAGGGGTACCCGCAAAGCGCGCGCCGAGTCAACCTTCTATTTTGACAGGTGATAAAATTATTTTATGTAAAAAATGAAACCTTTCCTTACATTGTGAATTACAACCTTTGTAGCATTTTTGACATGGAAAATTGCGCCCGCTTCACTCGGCGAAAGCGATCAACTAAAAGTCGAATTCGCCTTGTTAAGGGAACAATTCAATATATGATTGACCGTAACTGCCCATGATAAGGAGAACACAATGGAACGCCTGTGGAAAACGTCACTAGTTTTTGCGGCTATAATATTCACCGCGCCCGCAACGGGTTACGCGGCGCCTCAAACATCTGGTCCTGACGACAAGGCGCCCGTCGCCGGTCCGCAAGCCCCTGCTCCCGAGGAAAAATCGACCCTGACCTGTTCCGACGAAACGAATAATCTGACGGAGATACCGGCCAACGCCGCGGCCGTCAGCGTTACCGTGACGGAACCCTACATTTTGGGATTGTGCAAAGCGGCTGAAGGCCAGGCGCTTTCTGTCGTCACGCCGTCCGCGCCGTACACGTTCAACATCGACGCCGGCAAGACTGTGGTCGTGGCTTACACGGTGAAGGACGCGTCAGGCGCGACCGCGGGCGGAAGCATAACCTATATACGCCCCTGACTTTGGCGCGGAGCCTCGCCTGAAGGCGCAAAAAGCCGCTGGAAAACGGCGGCTTTTTTGTCTCGCGAGCCGGACCGGCGCTGGACGGCGAACGACACCCGGGCGGCAGCGATTCAGAAGCCCTTGCTGTGCGGGCCGGTTAAGGCACGCGCCGTAACATACTGAGGGAATTCAGCTTGCCAAGCGCGCTAGTTTGGGCGGAACCGCTAGGTGCGGTTAAGCCGCCGAAAAACGCGCAGATTTGGCATCAAAGAGCGGAAAAACGCGCAGAGCCCGCGCAACTCTCTGAATTCTATAAAATACTCGCGTTCGTCCACCGCAATTTCTGAGCGATGGTCTTCTGAAAGCCGCTACGACTGCTACGACTAGTCGCCGAGACCGATTTGCCGTCTGGTCTGCGGTCTTCCCTGCTCTATCATAGAGAGGGCGGCGTCGACGAGACCGAGGGACCGTAACGGAGTGACGGCGAGATTTAGGAATGCGAACCGACCGCTCTGGAACCGTGCGACAACACTCGTCTTGAAGACCCGGACGCGTGGCCTACCCCGGCCGCATTATCGCAGCCATACCGAGCCTGGCAACACTGAGCACGCGATTGACAATGTGGGCGTCGCTTTCCTGTATTTCGAGTTGGCCGTCGATCATGAGCAGTGCGAGCCCGTGGGTCAAGGCCCAGAGAAACAGTGCCACATAAGGTACATCATTGATCGGCACCACGGCGATCAGACTCGCTTTCAGCCCGTCATAGGCGGGGCGGCGAAAGGCGCGGACCGCTTCTCCCTCATCTGAGCCTCCCGCAAAGCCTTCGCCGAACATGAGACGGTACAGGGCTGGATGCTCACGCGCGAAAGCGACGTAGGCCACGGCATAGTCGGCGAGACCGCCGCCGACTTGCGCGGCGACCGCCTTCATGCGTTGATCAAGCTCGTCGAACCCTTGCCTGGCCAGAGATGCGGCAAGGGCTTCCCGGCTGGAAAAATGATGGTAGACCGCCGGCGGCGACACGCCGTTTCGCTTCGCGACTTCGGTCAGGGCCAGCGCTGACGCGCCACATTCTTCCAACAGCTCACGCGCCGTTTTCAGAAGCGCACTGCGCAGGTCGCCATGGTGGTAGCTCGATTTTTTTTGCATCCGGGCTTCCCAAAAAGGAATCTTAATGTAATTAAGATTGTCGCTCGTGTAGAGGATTTTCGCAATGAAAATCAGAGCGCAAAGACAAGTGAGCAGGAGAGCTGTTTGACAACTACTATACATATGATCTGTGGGCCGGTGGGCGCAGGGAAGACGACCTATGCGCTTGAACTTGCGCGTCGGGAGAACGCTATCGTCTTTTCGATGGACGATTGGATGCGGCGCCTGTTCGGTGGCGACGTGCCCGACGCAACAGATATGACTGGCATCGACTTCGCTTGGTTCGCCGAGCGCGTCGATCGTTGTGAGGACCAGATATGGCAGGTGGTTGAGCAAATGACCCCGGCCCAGGTGAACGTTATTCTCGATTTTGGCTTCATACGCCTTGCGCGCCGCGAAAAAGCGCGTCAGCGCGCTGCGCAGCTGGGACTGGAAAGCCGCCTTCACATCCTCGACGTCGACTTCGAAACACGCCGCGAGCGCGTGACGAAGCGTAATCGTGAACAGGGGCAAACCTACAGCTTCGAAACAACGCCGGCCATGCTCGACTTTGCCGAGCGTCTGTTCGAAGCGCCTGGGCCGGGCGAACAGCTTGATTCTATTTTGGTAAACCGTTAGCTAGGTGGAAGCGACAAGCGAGGTTTTCCGAAGCAATAGGCTCGAAGGTCCGCAAATGGGCAAAAGCAGCCGTCTGATCGTTTTCGTGATAGCGAACTCGAGGCGGAAACTCCGAGCCGCAGCGGTGAAAAAGACCTCAGCAAATTTCAGGCGCGCAAATAGCGGTGATTCTTGCGGGTTTTTCGTGCTCGAAAACGGCCCCACCATCCAAATAGATATATCACAGATTTAAAAGTTCGGCATTTTCGCCTTTACGCTGCGAAAAACCGGTGCTTTAACGCTAAAACTCCGGCTCTTTAACGCTAACGCACAATTTGGCGACCCCTGCAGGACTCGAACCTGCGACCTCTGCTTTAGGAAAGCCTTGCTCTATCCGGCTGAGCTAAGGGGCCATGCCGCAGGGTGTCTTACACAGCTTGCGGCTTGGCGCGCAAGCGGGAATGAAGGCTATCCTCAGCTGAGCGTGTCACCGCGCTTCCGGCCGGTGACCGCGATCAGGAAGCCCAGCAAGGGCAGCAGCAAGCCCCACGCATATTGCGAACGCGACACGCCGATATTGAACGGAAACCAGATGCCGGGGACGCCGAAGGCGTTAAGGTCCGCCGCGAAGCTGCCGACCGCCGTCAAGGCCATGGCCGCAAGGGCCAATACCTTGTGCTCGCCCCGGCGGACGATGCGGACGGCGATCGCCGCCAGCGACAGGGCGACGATGATCCGCCCGGCGGCTTCGACCATGGGGTTGGCAAGCAGCGCGCCTGTCACAAGGATCAGATACGCCGCGACAGCGGCCCACCCGACGACCCTTTGCTCGCGGCCTTCGGTCCAGGCGTTCCACGCCATGACCCAGCAAAGCTTGGCCAGCGGGCCAAGGACGACGCTGTTTTGCCATTGCAGGCCGGAGCCGGTCAGCAGGTCGCTCCAGGCCGAGACGGCGTTGCCGAGCCGCAAGGCCCCCGTGGCGATCAGCGCCGGGACCAGCCACAGCAGGAACGGCGTCCGGGATCCGGCAAAGGCCGCGATTGCCGCCAGCACCGCCATGCCCACGGGCAGGGCCGCGTCGGCGATATAGCCGGCGACGGTGCGCCACCACTCGGCGCGATAAAGCGCGTCGGCGTCTCCCCGGGACGCCAGCACGGGCACGGTGCGCAGGCCTCCGCTTTGCGCGTCTCGCGGGCCCGGCTGCATATAGGCCCGGATCGCCAGCACGGCGGTGGTCTTGCCGGTTGGCGGCAGGACAACACGGAACGGCCGGGTCACATTGACCCTGGGCGTAGCGGACAACCGGCCGACACCGCCGATCGGGCGGCCGTCCCAGAACATCTCATAGCCGTCGTCGACGGCCGGCGGACCGACCAGCGCCAGGGCTTCGCCCGGCGGCAGCGTCACCTGGCGGCGGTACCAGCCATAACCTTCGAGCCCCGGATGGCCATGGGCGCGCCAGCCGTCGATATAGCCAGGAATGCCGACATCGCCATCGCGGCTGTCAGCCTTCGCCACCAGGGTCAAGCGGTCCCAGCCACTGTCGTCGGTCCCGGGCGCCGCCCAGGACGCGTTATCGCCGGCATGGAACCGCCACGCCCCGTCCAGCGCCTGCCCGATGCGCGGATCCGGCCGCCCGCCGAAGGCGATGACGCCGGTTACCGCTGCGGTCGCGAGCAGCCAGAAGACGCAGAACCAGACGCCCAAGGCGCGGCCAAACCCTATCCGTATGGAAGTGCGGGCGATTTTCATACTACCAGCTAAATGCGTTTTAACGGTAGAGTCAATCTTTCCCATGGCCGGGGCTGCATGCTATCCTGCCAGTATGACGTCACCCTCACCGCGCCCGATCGCCGCGATCCGCCTGGATGGCGGGCGCCTGTGCCTCGACTTCGTCAACACCATCCACGACCGGTTCGCGGCGGGGCCCGAGGACTATCTGGCGACACCGGAACGCTACGTCGAATGGGCGCGGCGCACGGGCGCCCTGGGGTCCGATGAGGATGTGGCGCCGCCAGGCTCCGGGGAGGCGCGCCTGATGAAGGATGTCAGGACCTTGCGCGACGCCCTGTTCCGTGTGCTGGCCGCATCGATCGATGGACACCCGCTGCCGGCCGATGCGTTACGGGTGGCGAATGCGTGGTTGCTCGAAGCCCGGAAGGATCAGGCACTCGGACCCGACGGACAGCTGGTTCAGTCCGGCCCCCGCGGCGATGCGCGGCGTCCGCTGAAGTGCATAGCGCTCGATCTGGTGGATACGCTCGAGGCAGCGCGCGCGGGACGGCTCAAGCTGAAGCATTGCGCCAACCAGACCTCGTGCGGCTGGCTGTTCGCCGACACGACCAAGAACGGAAAGCGCCGGTGGTGCGCCATGCAGACCTGCGGCACGCTCAGCAAGATGGCGACACAACGGGAGCGATCGCAGGCTTAACCGGTTGCCTAACCCAGCTCCTGGGCCAGGCCGATCAGGATGCCCTCGGGGCCGCGGATATAGCACAGCCGGTAGACGCCCTGGTAATCGACGACTTCGCCGGCCAGCTCGGCACCACGTTTGTAGAGCCGCTCCAGCGTTTCGTTGAGATCGTCGACGGCGAACATGACGCGCAGGTAGCCCAGCGCATTGACCGGCGCCTGGCGGTGGTCGGCGATCACGCCGGGCCGGATGAAGCGCGACAGTTCGAGACGGCTGTGGCCGTCCGGCGTGCGCATCATGGCGATTTCGACGTGCTGGTCGCCAAGGCCGGTGACGCGGCCTGCCCATTCGCCTTCGATGGTGGCCCGGCCTTCGAGGTCGAGGCCGAGTTCCTGAAAGAAGGCGATCGCGGTGTCGAGGTCCTCGACGACGATGCCGACATTGTCCATGCGTTTGAGTGCCATATGGGCAGCGTACTCGGTGTGGGGTGGGTGGTAAATGGGTAATCGGCTTATGAGCTGGCACGGAGTGGATGGAACACCGGATATTGTCGCTCCCCATTTATGAGAGGACATCGCGTATGAGACCGCCAATGTCTTAAACAAACTTCCCTTCTCCCCGCTTGAGGGGAGAAGGTGGCCCGAAGGGTCGGATGAGGGGTTACTGTACCTTCAGCGGGCGCATCCTATGACGATTTCCCCTTACCTGACTTTCGGGCCTTTCCTCTCTCCATTTGAGGAGCGGAGGGCTAGCGAAAGGCACGCAGCGCCAAGATGAGTGGTAGTATCAGCATGTGCGCGTGCGGAAGATGCCGGATTTACCCCTCATCCGACCCTTCGGGCCACCTTCTCCCCTATTCAAGGGGAGAAGGAAAAGGCAACGCGTCATCCCGGAATTCATATGCTATTGCCCTGCCATAAATGGGGAGGGCGAAGCACGTCAGTGGAACATCGCAAAATCCGGTATCCAGACACCAAATCGGCGCGTTTTGTATGGTTAATGCTGACTTTGGGCACCAGATATGGTATAGAACAGAATCAGAATAGTGATTCGTCACTGATTCGGTCATGATTCGTTTCCGGGACGTTCGCGCGATCCTGTGCATGTCGTTTACACTTGACCGCTAAGCCGCCTCGCCGCGCACTTTCGCCTTTGCAAATCGATGCGCGGACGCCTATCTAAGCGCCGTGTCCACGCCTCCCGCCTCCACCGTATTCGCGCGCCCGCACGCAGAGCCCTCGCGGCTGGTGGCTGTGCTGGGTCCCACCAATACCGGCAAGACCCACTATGCGCTCGAGCGCATGACCGCGCACGCCACCGGCATGATCGGCCTGCCGCTGCGGCTGTTGGCGCGCGAAATCTATGAGCGCGTCGTCGCCATGAAGGGCGTGAACGCCGTGGCGCTGATCACCGGCGAGGAAAAGATCATCCCGCGCCTGCCGTCCTATTTCGTGTGCACGGTCGAGGCCATGCCGCTGGAACGGCAGGTCGACTTCCTGGCGGTCGACGAAATCCAGTTGTGCGGCGATGCCGAACGCGGCCACGTCTTCACCGACCGGCTTTTGCACGCCCGCGGCCGGCATGAGACCCTGTTCCTGGGGGCGCGCACCTTCGCCCCGCTGTTCAGGCGCCTGTTCCCCGACGGCGAGATCCTGACGCGCGAACGGTTGTCGACCCTCACCTATTCCGGCTCGAAGAAGCTGACGCGCTTGCCGCGCCGGACCGCCATCGTCGCCTTTTCGACCGAGAAGGTCTACGCCATCGCCGAGCTGATCCGGCGCCAGCGCGGCGGCGCGGCCGTGGTCATGGGCTCGCTCAGCCCCAAGACGCGCAACGCACAGGTCGCGCTGTTCCAGCGCGGCGAGGTCGATTTCCTGGTGGCGACCGACGCCATCGGCATGGGGCTGAACATGGATATCGACCATGTCGCCTTTTCCGGGCTGTCGAAATTCGACGGCCGCAGCTCGCGCCATCTGACGGCGCAGGAGATCGGGCAGATCGCCGGCCGCGCCGGACGCTTCACGCGATCAGGAACCTTTGGCGTCACCGGCGAATGCCATGAGATCGACGACGACCTGGTCCACGCCGTCGAAAACCATCAGTTCATGCCGCTCGACGCGGCCGAATGGCGCAATCCCTTCCTCGACTTTTCGTCGCTCGACGCGCTGTTCCGTTCGCTGACCCGGCCGGCGGAGCGAACAGGACTGAGGCTTGCGAAAGAAGCGCTCGACGAAAAGGCCCTGCGGCACCTGTCGCAGGACGAGGATATCGCCGCCAAGATCAGGAACCCCGTGACCTTGCGCGTGCTGTGGGAAGCCTGCCAGTTGCCGGATTTCCGGAAAACCGGATTGGACGAATTCCTGAAGCTGGTGGCGTTTCTGTTCTGGTCGCGCATCGGCAAGGACGGCGCCGTGCCCGAGGACTGGTTCGAAACGCAGGTACGCGATCTCGACAAAACCGGGGGTGACATCGATACAATATCTTCGCGGCTTTCGGGCGTGCGAACCTTAAGCTATATTGCCAATCGTGGCGGATGGCTTAAACGAACCGATCACTGGCGCGATGTCACGCGCGACCTGGAGGAACGCTTGTCCGACGAACTGCACGAAGGCCTTATGCAACGCTTCATCGATGCGCGCACAAGCGCGCTGATGAAGGCGCTCAACGCCGACGAAGTCATCGCCCCCGAAGTCAATGCCGAAGGCCAGGTGCTGGTCGAAGGCCATGTCGTGGGGGAATTGAAGGGCCTGACCTTCAACCTCAGCCATTCCGATACGGCGGTCGAGGACAAGACGCTGCGCCAGGCGGCGTTCCGCGCCGTCAATCCGCTGCTGCTCGATCGCCTGCGCGCCCTGGCCAACACGGCGTCGAAGACGTTGCGGATCGAGGGCACGACCGTGCTGTGGAACAACGATCCCGTGGCGGTCATCGAGCCGTCCGATCCGTTCAATCCGCGCGTCAAATTGCTGGAAAGCGCCGACCACCCGACGCTGCGCGAGCGCGCCGAAAAGCGCGTGACGGATTTCGTCCATCAATTGTCGCTGGTGACGCTGAAGCCGCTGCACCGCGTCAAGCAGGCCGCCGACGCCGAGGGTACCGCCGCGAACGTCCGCGCCATCGCTTTCCAGCTTTATGAAAACGGCGGCGTGACGCGCCGCGACGAGACGGTCAAGCTGACACCCGAAGAAAAGGCCGCGCTCAAGGCGTTGGGCGTCGCCGGCCACCGTTACCTGTGGTTCCTGCCCGACCTGCAAAAGGGCAAGGTAAAGCATTATCTGGCCAGCTTCGGCGAGGCCGAGGGCCAGCGCGCCCTGACGGCGCAAGGCCTGGTGGCCATCGCCGGCCACGACCCGGTCAGCGTCAAGCTGTTGTCGCAGCTCGACAAGATCATGGGCACCGGCATCTATCAGAAGGGCGCCATCTATGTCCGCCCGGACGCTTTCGCGCATCTCAACATGGACGACAAGGTGCGCGACAAGCTGATGCTGGCGCTCGGCTACGTCAAGGTGCCGAACATCATGATCTCCGTGCCGGTCAAGGCGCCGGAGCCGGTGAAGGCCGAGGCCGAGGCAGCGGCTGAAGAGACGGCCGAGGCCGAGGTCACGGACGCGCCGGTTGACGAGATCGCCGAGGTTGAGGCCGTCGCGGAAGCGGTTGGCGCTCCGGTCGAAGACATCGTTGAAGCCGAAGCGTCTGCCGAAGTCGACGCTGTCGTTGAGGCTGTTGAGGCCCCGGCTGAAGAGATCGTCGCGCCTGCCGTCGAAGCCGAAGTCGCCGCTGAGGCCGCTCCCGAAGCTGAAATCGCCGATGCCCCGGCGGAGGCGCCGGCCGAAGCTGTCGCGGCACCGGTCGAAACCGTCGAAGAAGAGCGCATGGGCTATCGCCACCGCCGTCCCGACGCGGAGCGCCGCGAAAACCGCCACCACCGCCGCCCGCATGGCTACAAGCCGGCCGAGGGCGCCGAAGGCGAAAAGCCGCATCGCAACCGTCACCGCCACGGCAAGGGCCGGCCCGAAGGCCAGGGCGAAAACGCCGGCCAGCGCGAGGGCCAGAACCGCGACCACAAGCCCCGCGACGGCAAGCCCCATGGCAAGAGCGGCAAGCCTCAGGGCAAGGGCGGCCCGCGTCCCGACAACAAGCCGCGTGAGCCCTATGTGAACCCCTACTCGCCCTTCGCCATCCTGCGCGAAAAGCTGGGCAAGTAAGAGAAAGCAAGAAACCCCACCACCACCCTGCGCTAACGCTCCGGGCGGTCCCCCTCCCCATCGCTTCGCGACGGGGAGGTACAATGAGGTGTGACTTCATCCCCTTTGTACCTCCCCGTTTTCGCAGAAAATGGGGAGGGGGACCGCACGAGCGAATGCATGTGGAACATGCATGAGTGAGATGTGGTGGTGGGGTTTCTTACTTAGATCAGGTTCGGGTTTCCTCGGACCACTGCATCATTCCCCCAATCTCGGCGATCATCCCGTAGCCGCAGGCCCCGGCGACCAGACCGATGATAAGCGCGGCAAATCCGAGCGTGGCGTAGAACTGTACCGGCCGGTCCTTTCTCGACAGGTCGCAGACGTTTTCGATCTTCAGGCTGCCGCGGCTCAAGGCCGACAGGATGACGAGCAATCCGCCGATCCCGAAAATGACAATGGCGCCCTGTAAAATCATGGTGCTTCCCCCCTTATGTCCAAGGATCAGCCCTACCATGGTTTGCCGCGCAGTCAATTTGACAAACTTTGCCATAACGCACACACTCATGCCACGGAGGCGCGCATGGCGACGATGAACATTTCCCTGCCGGATCAGATGAAAGACTGGGTCGAGCGCCAGGCCGAAGGCGGACGCTACAGCAACTCCAGCGACTATGTCCGCGACCTGATCCGCCGCGACCAGGTCCGCGCCGAGCAGATCGCCGCCATGCAGGCCAAGATCGACGAAGGCCTGGCCAGCGGCGTAAGTTCGCACACCTTGCCTGAAATCTTCGAACTGGCCCGGGCTGAATTCGCAAGACAGGAAATGGCGGGAAAGGCCTGACCAAACGCCGAACGACTAAGACTTCGGCCCTCCCCGCAAGCAGGGAGGGCCGAGCACTACTGCGTCCGTTGTCTTACTTCCCCTGCGCCGCGGCCAGGACCAGGAACATGTAATTGGTCTCGCCGCCGCCCATGACGTATTCGCGCTGCTGCCAGAAGTACGGCCAGACCTTCAGTTCCGGCAGGTCCGGCCGGATCAGGGCCGTGCCCGAAATCACGCCGCCCGGGATATAGCTCCAGTCGGCGCGGTTGGCGCCATAGGCCACGGTCGACGACACGGCCCCCACGCCTGACGCGAACGATTCCGTATTCTGCCCCGGATGGACGCCCAGCACGAAGTTCAGCGCCTCCATCTGCAAGGTCACCGGCGTCGCTTCGGGCCACGCCTTGCGGAAGAAGTACTGGTCGACACCGAACTTCTGGATGTCCCAGCCGGCGCCCCAGATATAAGGCTTATACGGTACGCCATAGGGCGTCTTCGTCGCCTCGTCGCTGAGCTTGGCCTGATAGACCTTCACAGCGGCCGCCACGTCCTTGCGGAAACCGGCATCGGTGATCAGCGGCATGGCCGAGGCCAGCACCGCGCCCGTCTGGTCGATATGGGCGGCGATGTCGGCCTTCATGCCGACCAGCCGCTTGACCAGGGCGGGGTCTTTGGTCGTCTGCGCCAGCTCGGAGGTCGCAAACACCTTGAAATGCAAGGATTTCGCGCGGTCATAAGCGTGGGAATAGAGGTCCTGCGCCGCCGCCAGGGCATCCGCTGACATGGACGGGTTCGACGCCTTCAGCACGCGCGACGCCGTCGCCAGCTCGGCGGCGGTTTCCAGCTCGCGGTCGGGATTGTCCTCGGTGAACACCCAGCGGTCGTCGTCAAGCCCAGAGGTCGTCGCGGTCTTTTCACCCGGCTTCAGGCTCGGGTCGTAGTTCAGGTTGTCGGTCTGGGTCGAGATGTCGCCCAGCAGCGTATATTGCTCGAGGTGCGGCTCGATGATGCCGCGATAGGTACGGCCCAGCGCCTTGTATCCGCCGAGCACGCTCAGAAGGCCGTGCTCGATCTGCTGGACGGCATCGTTCTTGCCGTCTGGCTGGTGGATATCGGCTTCCTTCTTCGTCTCGTCGATCGTCGTGGCGTCGTAGTTGAGCCCGAACTCCTCGACCATCTTGGCCAGCAGCCACACCGTGCCCATCTGGCTTTCGACCCGCAGGTCGTAATCGCCGGCGTCGTGCCACCCGCCGCTGTTCAGCCCGGCGATATGGTCGCCCGGCTTCTGCTTGACCAAGAGGTCCGGCCCCTGGTCGTAGCCGTCGAAATGGTCGCCGACCTGAGCCAGGCGCACATCGTCCTGGTGGTCGAGCCCATGCCAGGTTCGGTACTTCTCCTTGACCAGCATGTGGCACATCTGGACCGGCAGGAAGTATTCCAAAGTCGGCTGCCAGACGTCGCGGTCATAGACGTCGCTGCCGATGCGGAAGACGTGGCTGACCTGGCCGCGATAGCCCAGAGCATACATGCCGGGCTCGGTGACGCTGGTCAGGTCGGCGGTGACGTAGTTGTAGCGCAGGAAATGGCCCCACGGCTTGGTGGCGAAGCGCTTCACCTCCTGCTTGCCGTCGGCCGTCATGCGGTACAGCACCAGCGGATCGGCCTGGGTATCGCGCACGTCCTGCTCGACGATGATCGTCTTCTGCTGTTCGGGGCGGTATCCGACCTGCGATACCTGCACCACCGGCGCATAGCGCCAGTTGGGATCGACATTGGGCGTGATCACCCAGGTGACCGCGTCCCTGGTCGCGCCGGGGCGGGTCGTTTCGCGCACCACGTACCAGGCGTTGTTGAAGGTGCCGCGCCCGTCGATCAGCTCAAGCTCACCTGTCCGGCTCTCGATCTTCATGCGCTGCAGGTCGCTTTCGGGCGCCACGGTCAGGACCTTGCCCTCCGCCATCGGCGCCGTGATGATCTGGCCGTGGTCGTCCTTGACCGGACCGTTGGCCTGGCGCGGGAAGATGCCGGACGCCCCGTCCATCAGCCAGGTCTTGCCGAACAGGTCGGTGGGGAACAGCTCAAAGTTAAAGCCGACCTTGCCTTCCCAGTCCTTGGGCAGCGGCTTGTCGAGATCGACCGAGACCTGGAAGGCATCGCCGTCCAGCGGCGTCACACGCACATGGTAGCTGAAGTTGAGGTCCGGATATTCGATCGGATTGAAGCCCTTGCGGTTCTTCGAGTCGTCCGGATAGTGCAGGGTCTGCGACACGGTGTTGGTCGCCTTGTCTACCGCGTTCGGACCGTCGCCGGCCGGCATGGGCGACCACTGCCCGGGCGAGGGTTCAAGCCTGAGGTCGCCGTTGGCCGCCACGCGCACGCCGTGCTGGATGACCGTGACGCCGGTCTGGTGACCGTCGGGATATATGTCGGCAAACACCGTGACGTTCAGCCCCGGCGCCTCGAAATAGCCCTTGTCGTTGAGCTTCAGCGCGGGTTCGGCGGCGGCGGTGCCGGCGATCAGCGCCCCAAGAATCAAAGGCAGGGTGGCGGCGCCCGCCAGCAGGTGCGTGGTACGAATGCGTTTCATAGGTCGGTCTCCCAGTCCAGTCCGGCGGCCTTGGGCGGCCGCTCGTGTAATCGGTTTCAACGCTCGCGACCATAGCGGCCTGACAACGCTATCACAAGAGGTCTTACCGCATCCCGGCGTGAAGAAGGCCGGTGATATCGAGATAGGCCCAATAGCCCGCGGCCACCAGCATGACGACATAGGCCAGGACCAGCCCGGTGAAGCTGACCGGCATGATCTTCCGGTCGAAGCCCTGCCCGTAGAAGCCGATCTTGCCCTTGGTGACGGCCCTGACCAGGCTCGCCACCGCTGTCAGCGCCACCACCACGCACACGCCGGCGTGCACCATCCTGAACATATCCATCGCGTCCTCCCTCTCCCGCTACGCCAGGGGCTTCGCGGGACTTACGCCCCTTTTCGCCGGGGCCGCCCAGGCCTGTCATCTTGACAAATCCCACGCCGTCACGATCTCTGCAACCGTGAACGATACCCCCACCTCCGTCCGTCTCGATATCTGGCTGTGGCGCGCGCGATTCTTCAAGACGCGCGCCCTGTCGGCGAAGATGTGCGAGTCGGGCCATGTGCGGCTGGAGCGCTTCGGTGCGGTGTCGCGCATTGAGAAAGCGTCCCACGCCGTCAAGCCCGGCGACCGGCTGATCTTCGCCCTGGGAACGCGCCTGATCGACCTCGAGATCCTGGACATGGGCGAACGGCGCGGGCCAGCGCCCGAAGCACAAGCGCTTTACAGCCTGCGACCAGAGCCGGCTAAACCGACAGATTAGAACAAATCGGGCCGCTTTAACCGTTGGACGCTTGACATAAGCGCCTGCAAAAAGGCATGACGCCCCCGGATTTCAAAAGGTATTTTGCGTCATGACCTATATCGTCACCGACCCCTGCGTGAAGTGCAAGTTCATGGACTGCGTGGAAGTGTGCCCGGTGGACTGCTTCTACGAAGGTGAAAACTTCCTGGTCATCAATCCGGACGAATGCATCGACTGCGGCGTCTGCGAACCCGAATGCCCGGTCGACGCGATCAAGCCGGACACCGAGGACGACGGCACCAAGTGGCTTGAGATCAACACCAAGTACGCTGCCGTGTGGCCGAATATCTCGGAAAAGGGCACGCCGCCCGAGGACCGCGAGGCCTTCGAGCGCGAAACCGGCAAGTTCGAGAAGTACTTCTCGGAAAAGCCCGGCGACGGCAAGTAAGCCTTGCTCCTTTTCGGCCTGGCGATCTACGCGGCCATTGTGAACTTCGTTACCTGGCACGCCTGGGTGCATGACAAGCGAAGCGCGGCAAAGCGCGGCCGCCGCACGCCGGAAAACACCTTGCTGTGGCTGTGCCTGCTGGGCGGATGGCCGGCGGCGCTGCTGGCCTCGCGCCAGTTCCGGCACAAGACGGTCAAGGCCGCCTTCCTCGGCCGCATGTATGCGATGATCGCGCTCAATGTCGCGATGGTGTCGGCGCTGCTGGCCCTGACCCTCCGCTCCGGCTGACGGGCGGCCGCGCCAGCCGGCCCGGCGCATTGGTGCGAATCCGCGCCGTAAAAATTTATTGCAGCCGCTCACGGAATTGGTGAAATATTACCTCATAAAGTCCGGTACGGCTTTGTGGATAAGGTGTTTGTTACATCTTAACGTCTTAAGCATCGAGGCTTTATTTCGTCGCAAATTTGTGATATATCTTCCCCATTGCAAAGAGTCGCAGCGGCCTTTTCCCGCCCGTGGCTTTCCCTTAACCATAAAGGGATTGTCTCAGGCGCCCAGACCATACGATCCGCGCAAATCTTCGTTTGTTTTCATGCGTTCATTCCGGCGTTCGCGGGTATGACACGCACTATCGACGCAGGTCGGATGAGAACCTTGTCTTAGTCAGGAACACACCGCCACACCCTGAGATCGCAACAGCCCTCATGGTGTGTTTTTTTGCGCGTGGGTCAGTTCAGTCGGCGCCCTCCCCGGTACCGAACGGAAGACCGTCTGACGTCCGAAGGACAGGTAACCACCCCCCTCTGCCCCACGCTTGAAGCGAAAGGTTGGCCAATGTCAGCAGATACCCTCACCCTCTCCCGTCATGACTTCTCGGTAAGCGACAAGGTCGTTTATCCGGCGCACGGCGTCGGTACGGTCGCCGCCGTCGAGACCCAGGAAGTCGCGGGCCTGACACTGGAAGTCTACGTCATCACCTTCGACCACGAAAAGATGACCCTGCGCGTTCCGACCAAGAAGGCCAAGACGGCCGGCCTGCGCCACCTGGCCGCCGATGCCGTCATGTCGCAAGCCCTCGTGACCCTCAAGGGCCGCGCGCGCGTCAAGCGCACCATGTGGTCGCGCCGTGCCCAGGAATACGAAGCCAAGATCAATTCGGGCTGCCTGGTCTCGCTGGCCGAGGTCGTCCGCGACCTGCACCGCGCCGACAACCAGCCGGAGCAATCCTATTCCGAACGCCAGCTCTATGAGTCCGCGCTCGACCGCATGGCCCGCGAAGTCGCCGCGATCGAAAAGATCGACCGCGACGCCGCCGTCGCCATCCTGAACAAGAACCTGAACAAGGCCGCGTAAGCGATCCTTTCAGGTCGAGACAGCAAAGCCCTCCGGTTCGCCGGAGGGCTTTTTTGTTGCCGGCCAGGACCGGCTTGACCGCAAGCGGGCGTGTGCTTAACTGCGGGCGGGGCAAGACGAAAAGTCTTGATGTTTTTGTGGGGGGGGGACGACATGAATCGCCGTGACCTGTTTTTGACGTCGGCCGCCTTCCTGTGGCTGGGACCGCTGGCCACGCGCAGCCGGGCCGATACGGCCGCGCCGGGGCCGCTCAAGCCCGAATTCTTCACCCGCGACGCCTTTATGAGCCCGCCGCAGCTGTCGCCGGACGGCACGCACCTGGCGTGGATCGAAAACAACCAGATCATCATCCACGACCTGAAGGACAATTCGGAAAAGGGCCTGAACGGCGCGGGCAACCGGCTGGAGGTGGTGCAGTGGGTCGGCAACGACTATCTGGTCGTCTATCTCAAGGACGACGAAGTCCCGAAGACCACGACCTACGTCAAGGTCTTCAGCCATTCGCCCATGGTCATTACCCGCGACGCAAAATACGTTCGCCAGCTTTTCCAGCGCGGCGACAAGAAGCTGACCTATGACGACCTGGCGCCGGTTGTCCGCTTTATCGACGGCCCCGCCCCCTACCTGATCACGCTGGAGCGCGGCTACACCACCCATATCGACCTCGCCACGGGCAAGCGGACGACGGGCGAACCCCTGCTGCCGGGCAGCGACCATTTCTTCGACCGCCAGGGCCGCGAACGCATGTCCGCCGAGGTCCTGGACGGCAAGGTCAGCTATGGCGCCACGGCCGTCGTCGTGAACTACCGCCCCCAGCCGGGGGCGGCAAGCCAGGCCCTTCGCCTGCCCAAACAGGACAATATCTATTACCTCGGCTACCAATATTCCGAATTCGACAATTCGATCTACTGGTCCGAGTTCGACTACACCAAGGGACTGTGCTCGATCTGGCGTCACGATATCGCCAGCGGCGAAAAGTCGCTCTACCGGTCGGGGCCGAACAAGGACATGACCCTGACCTTCGACCCCTACGGCCATATTGTCGGCATCACGACCGTCACCGACCGCGTGCATACCGAATGGACCGCGCCCTACCACCTGAAGATGGTCGGCGCGGTCGAAAAATTCTTCCCGAACGCTTTCGTCGATATCGCCGACATGACCGAGGACGGTAGACATATCGTCTTCCTGGTCTCGGCGCCCGAAGCCCCCGACAGCTATTATTACTACAGCGCCCAGACCAAGGACCTGGTGCGTGTCGGCGCCAACTATCCCGAGCTCGACGGCCAGGCGCTGGCGGCCATGACCTATGTCACCTACAAGGCGCGCGACGGCCTCGACATCCCGGCCTATGTCACCGCGCGCAAGGACACGCCGCCGAACGCGCCGCTGATCGTCATGCCGCACGGCGGGCCACGCGCCCGCGACGTCTACGGCTTCGACTACCAGGCGCAGTATTTCGCGTCGAAGGGCTATGTCGTCCTGCAACCGCAGTACCGTGGCTCGGCGGGCTTCGGCGACACCTTCGAACGCGCCGGCAATATCCACCTCGACAAGATGACGACCGACCTGGAAGACGGTGTCCGCTACCTGGCCGCCCAGGGCCGGATCGACCCGAAACGCGTCGGCGTCGCCGGCTGGTCGTGGGGCGGATACCTGGCTGAAGCCGCCCTCGCCTTTACGCCCGAAACCTATGCCTGCGGCATAGCGGGCGCCGGAATTTCAGACCTGTTCGACTCGCTGGAAGACGACAACGACATCTTCTGGGGCGGCTACAGCATGGAATACTGGCAAGGCGTCATTGGCCGGCCGATGCGCGACAGCGCCCAGATCCACGCCACCTCGCCGATCGAACACATCGACGCCATTCGCGCGCCGCTGCTGCTGATCCACGGCGACTCGGACGACAACGTCAAGGTCCGCCACAGCCGCAAGATGAACGACGCCATGAAGAGGGCCGGCAAGGACGTGACCTACCTCGAAGTCAAGTTCATGCGCCACGGCCCGAACGACGCCGCCCAGCGGCTGACGGTGCTGGAGGCGATGGATGCCTTCGTAACGAAGGTGTTTGCGAAGGTGGGGTGAGAATGGGCAGAGCCGGAGACCGGATTTATGCTGTCGCCGTAATCCCCCGGTAATCCCCTGTCATCTGCGGTTCGCCGGAGGACTTTTTTGCCGGCCGATCGGCACCGTTATCCGATCAGGGTCCGCAAAGCCCGCGCCAGCCGGTGCATCGAAACGACCTTGTCCCGCCAGGACAAGGCGATCACCGGCCCGAGATCGGTCTTGTTGACATCGACGATATAGATACGCCCGTCGTTGCGATCCCGCAGTATGTCCAGACCGCCCCAATCCAGCCCCATGCGCTCGCAAAACACGCGCATGCGTTCCCGCTCTTCGGACGTATAGACCCGCGCGGGATCGGCCAGGACGGCGCTGCGGTTGTTGATCGAAAATCGGCCTTCCGGGGTCTTGACCTTGATCCAGACGACGACGGGGCGGCCGCCTGCGCATGGCGTGCGAAGATCGTGGCAGCATCCCTGCGTATCCCGCGTATCGACGACGCGCTGGTAGGTAAATCCCGTCTTCGGCCTCAGGGGCGCCATAACGATGCGGCCGGCGTGGACGCCGTTTTTCTCGGGCTTTTCCACGATCTCGCCAGAGACCTTTTCCGGATCCACCGTAAGCGGATAGCCGAAAACCTCCTCAAAGACGCTCGCGACGCGGCTCTTGCTGATATCGGTGCAGCCGTGGTTCAACCGCTTCGGGGCGGCGTGGACGGCAGGGGCATGTCCCGTTGTGCTGTCGTCGAAATAGATGGCGGCATCCGCCGTTTCCGGGGTCGCCGCGACGTCGATGCCCGACCAGATCGCCGCGCCGCGCACCAGATACCAGGGGCGTGGCCGGTCGGGCGCGAACCAAATACGTTTGCGTTGGCGGCCGCTCACCAGCCTCCAGGCGGCGACACCATAGAGAACCGCCAGATATAACACCCATTGCCCGATCTCATGGATCAGAGCCTTGCTGACGGGCAATGAAATGCCGGTCTTGCGGATATGCAGCCGGCCGTCGCGCCAGGCGAAATCGAAAATCCACGGCCGCGCCGCATGCGCTTCCGCGGTGTCCGGCGCCTCGTCCATATCGAAGGACGCGACCGACCGCGCAGGCCGCGTCATTTCACGGCCAACGGACCTGAGCGGTCCGGAGCGACGGCGCGGAGGACGACCTTCGCCAGAAACGGCAGGACGCCCAGCGCCGCCAGGCTGACCAGCATCCGGGGCGTCATGATGTCGTCCGTCGTCTGAAGTGTCGCAATCTGCGTTCCCGCATTGACGAAAATCACCGTCGCGAAAATCATGCACGCCTGTGAAACGGCGAAAAACGTCACCACCGGCATGGTCGTCAGCCCCATCAGCGGATTGCACAGCGAGAACGGCACGACCGGGAGAAGGCGCAGGTTGATCAGGTAGACAATGCCGTCGCGCGCGAAGCCCCTGTTCAGCGCTTCGAGCCTTGAGCCAAAACGCCGCTGCAACCTGTCGCGCAGCAGATGCCGCGCCAGGAGGAACGCGATCGTCGCGCCGATGACGGAGGCGAACGACGCCACGACGACGCCGCCGGCCAGGCCGAAAAAGGCGCCGGCAAGCAGGGCGAAAGGGATTTCGAACGGGATGCACATCGCCGTCGTCACGACATAGGCGCAGAAAAAGATAACGGCGAAGGCCAGGGGGTGCGCCGAGCTGACGTGCTTCGACGCCGCCACCAGATCCCTGAGCGGTTGCAGGTCAAGATGGACGTGAAGCTGCAGCAGGACGACCACGGCCAGCGCCGCCGCCGTCAAGGCAAGCAAAGTCCTGAGGGACGTTTTCCCGGACGCTTGTGGGGGGTCGGCCTGGCGCATGTTCGTTGAGGTTAACATCGCGCGCGTAAAGTTGATGTGGTCTCGCACACCGTTGAAAGTAAGACGGACATGGTGTGGTCGCCGCCTGGCTCAGTCGCCATGGATGGGGACCATATGACAATGACAATGCGCAGCGGGCCAATGTCCCGAAGGCCGAAAATGCCGGTCGCCCTATGGGCGCCAAAGCGCGGGCCAAAGCCAAGGGTTAAGCCGGGGGCAAGGACGAAGGCCTGACCTTATCTGGCCTTTGATAACCCGTCCTCGACAGGGGCCGGCGGTTGGCACCTCGCCCACGCCGACTGGGGTGTATCGCGGCAATAGCCCCGCTCGTTAAGGCTTCGTATCGCGTAGTCCCGGTCTTTGCAGGCAGACGCCTTACCGTCGAGACACGACTTCGCCGCCGCAGTTTCGTCGGCGGCGATGGTCTTGACAAGGTCATCCAGTGGAGTCGCGTCCGCGGTCGCCATGCGCACGGGCGGCGCAGAGGCCCTGGGGGAGCATCCGGACAGGGCTGTAAGGAGAATTGCCGCCGTTACCGATCGCCACATGGCGGCACCTCCTGCCTAAACCGCGAAGCGCAGTTGCGCCGCGGCGCCGGTTTCGAAAATCTGTTGCATCGCAGTGCGCACGCAGGTCAGGGCCTCGTCGCGACAGCGAAAAATTCCCCAGAACGCGGCGTTGCGGAACACTTCCCAACTCTGCCCGCGTGGAGCGATGTTGAAACGGACGGGGATGTTTTCGTGCACCACGCCGGGCTCGCCCAGGGTGGGCCAGATGTCGTCCCAGGCGTCGATTACGGGAATACGGGAGGGCATTTTTTTCTTTTCTTGAAGGGATCGGCAGGCGCGGGTTCATTCGCGCCTGCCAGCAACGCGATTAAGCGTTGGCGAGATTGACGGCGGATGTCTTTCCGCGGTCGAGCGTAACGTCGTAGGCGATCTTCTGCCCCTCGTTGAGGGTGCGCATGCCGGCGCTTTCGACCGCCGAAACGTGCACGAAGACGTCGTTGCCGCCAGCGTCCGGCTGGATGAAGCCGAAGCCCTTGGTGGCGTTGAACCACTTAACTGTACCGTTGGCCATGGTGGCCTCCTTTTATAGTGTCGCACGAAGACGTGCTTTATCGACGCGCGAAATTGCGCGGCGGCTCCGAAATCAGCGATGCTTGGGAGATGGCCCGAGATGACCGGCAAACCGTCAGGTCTGCTTTCGAATGGCGGAATAATGACACGTGGTTGGCGAAATTACAATGTTTTTCATAAAATAATTCGATCTCATAAAAATAATTTGCAAAAAAAATTTCGCCCCCGCGGTCTCACAAAAAATATTTGAGAAAATATTACACAATCAATACATGACGATGTTGAATAAATGGCGTGAATTAAAGCGATAAAAGCGCCTTATATCGCCAAAAATTCTGGTTTATTCGACCATGGACCTTATATTGATGGTGGCGGGACCGCAGTCATTGCTCCGTCCCGGCCCGAAAGGCCACACCCCAATGTCGATTTTCAACCAGGCCCGCAAAAGCCGCGCTGTCGCCAGGACGCTGTTTCCGGCAGCGCCGGAGCTTGCCGCGCCCAACTCCGCGGCGCACGGGCGCGACGCCGCGACTCCCGCCGCTGCTCCGGGGGTGCGAAACGGACGGCTGCGCTATCGCTCGACGCCATTCTACCTCAAGATCGAAGGCCTGACCGGTCCACGCCAGTCGCGTTACGTTTGAAAGCCAGTCGCGCAGGACGCCCTGCGAAACAGCCCCATAAAAACCAATTTAAGAAATGACACTTATGGGGCTATTATCCGGACATCGCGTATTGGAATAGTTTCGCCGCCGCCCCATGGATACCGACACACCGCAAAAACCCGCACGGCAAGGCCGGAATGCAGTGACTATCCATGACGTAGCCAGACATATCGGCGTATCCCCCATGACCGTGTCGCGGGTGATCAACGGCGAAAAGAACGTGCGGGACGAGACGCGCCAGAAGGTCCTGGCGACGATCAAGGAACTGAACTACGCCCCCAGCCAGACAGCCCGCAACCTGGCGACCCGCACGCCCGTCCAGCTGGCCGTCCTGTATTCCAATCCCTCGACCGCCTATCTCAATGAAGTCCTGCTCGGCGTCCTCATGGAAGGCGGCCGGTGCGGCTGCCGTGTCAGCCTCCACCCCTGTCCCGACGCCGATGGCGCGGTCGAGGCGCTGGAACACTTCAGCGGGTCCGGCATAGACGGCGTCATTCTGCCCGCGCCCCTGTCGAACTACAACCGCGTCGCCGCCGCGCTCGAGGCCCTGGGGCTGGCGTCCGTGGGCATCGCCGCCGCCCAGCAGCCGGCAGGGCGCACCATCGTCAGCATTGACGACAAGGCGGCAGCGTTTGCCATGACCATGCGGTTGATCGAGTTGGGCCACACGCGCATCGGCTTCATCAAGGGGCACCCCAATAACCGGGCCACCGATTTTCGCACCGAAGGCTTCATGGCGGCCATGAACACGGCCGGTCTCGACGCCGATCCCGAGCTTATCGTGCAGGGCTATTTCGACTACCATTCCGGCTTCAACGCGTCGGCCGAGCTGCTGAGGCTGGCCAGGCGGCCGACCGCGATCTTCGCCTCCAACGACGACATGGCCGCGGGCGTGCTGGCCAATGCGCACAGCTTTGGCATTTCCGTGCCGGGCGAATTGTCGGTCGTGGGCTTCGACGACACCACCGTCGCGACAACCGTCTGGCCGGAACTGACCACGGTCCACCAGGCGACAAAGGACATGGCTGTCCGCGCCGTTGATCTTGTCCTGCAACAGGTCCGCGCCCAACGCAGCGGCATGGCCTTCGAGCCGGTCTGGGAAATGCATCCGTTCGAAATCGTCGAACGCATGTCGACGGCGCCGCTGCCCAAGGCCTGAAGCGCGACCAGCCTCAACGGCAGGACCGTAGCTCTTAATGCCTTCCCTGCGAAGCGGGGACGGTGGCTACCCGAAGCCGGGGCGTTGGGTGGACGGAAGGGGCTACGCCGCACGACGCCGCGGGCACTCGTGATTTCATTCCGCCAGAAACGGCCCCGGCTCTCCCCCGGCCATATTCGTCATGCAAATATAGGCCCGGCCACGCACCGGATCATGTTATAACATGGGACGTTTCGGCCGAATTTTTCCTCGATCGCAGGCCTCCCCGAAACACATCGCCCTCCCTGTTCGCCTCAAACACCTTACTTTGTCGGGGTTTTGCATAGCGCCGGGCTCCAAATCCGGCGTCTTCCAAAATTGTTATCCCATGCCCCAACGTAAATAAACGCTTTCAATCCGCACGGATTCAGGTTTTATACTCATACAATAAATCGCCTGATGTCTCCGGCACCCTGATAATGCGGCATAAAACATGAAAATGGATACGTCTCAGAAGTTTGGTACCGGTCACATCATGGCCGACTGCCCTCACCTGCCGCGCCTTTCGAACTTTATCTCGCAGCGGCTGGGCGTCGATATCGTCAAGGGGCTGTACGCGCCCGGCGAAGCCCTGCCGACCGAGATCGCCCTTTCCCAGCACTGGCAAATATCGCGCACAGCGGTCCGGGAGGGCATTTGCGTCCTGGTCTCCACGGGCCTGATCGAGCGGAGGACCAAGACCGGCACGATCGTCAGCGACCGCTCGCGCTGGAACCTCCTCGACCCGCTCATCCTGTCCTGGATGCGGCTGAGCGATCCGGACACGGCCTTTGTCAGCGCCCTGCTCGAGCTGACCTATATTATCGAGCCCCAGGCCGCCGCCCTGGCCGCCCGGCGCGCTGACGGCGACGACATCGACGACCTGCGCAGGCTTCTCGACGTCATGCGATCGCACAACCGGACCGAGGAAGCCGCGCGGCGGGCGGACCTGCAGTTTCGCACCGCCATCGTGAAGGCCGCCAGGAACCAGACCTTCCTGCCGCTGATCGACTCGATCGAAGCGGCCATTTCCTGGTCTCATACCTATCGGGCCGCGCTGAACATCGATGTACGCAGCACCGCCAACACCTATGTCCCGATGGTCGAGGCCATCGCCAGGCGCGATGACGCCGAAGCCAGGTGGCAGATGGAGATGTTGATCCGGACGACCATGACGGTCGTCAAGGCCCAGCAGCGCTCCGCCCTGCCGGACGCACCGCTCGCCCGGACAGCCTGATCGCCCAGCCGGCCAGGATAAGCTTTTGAAAAAAAAGGAGGATGATGTGTCCGGCATCCGGCGGTTGGGCGATGGCTATGAGCCGCACGTCGACGAGGCCGGCGGCAGGCTGGTCTACTCCATTCCCGTCGAATCCGGCTTCGTCAGCACGGGCTTTTCCTTCGACATTTCCGAACGCGACCTGGCTGTCCTGCTGTCGGATCCCTACCGGCGCGCGGCGCTGGAAGTCATAGCCCACGCAGTGTTGCAGCGGTCGATGCTGAGGGGCGGCGCGCGGGTCACCCAGCCCGGCTTCGACGCCCTGGTGGCCGAGGTCCTGCATTCCCCGCCGGCGGCACTGGAAGACACCATTGCCCGGGCAAGCCGGGAGCACAACATGATCGTCAGCCATTATATCACCCAAGCCATGGCCCGCCGGGCCGGCGACAGGGTTTGACAAAAGCGCCCGCCATTCGTAGTCTTCCGGCAGCGCGCCACTGGAGCGCCGCCTGTCCGCGGCAAGGGAGCCGGCTCCCATCCAGATGAATACTGATCTTACGAACCCTTCTTCCGGCCTTTCGTAAGCGGACGTCTGGCAATGGGAAGGAAGGTTTCCATGAGCCGCTCGCTCACCTCGAAATCCACGCTCGAAACCCTGCGCAAGGACGCCAAGCGCTGGCTGAAGGCCCTGCGCGCCGGTGACGGCGAGGCCCGCCGCCGCCTGGCGGACGCGTGGCCCTCGGCCCCGGCCGGGCCCGCCCTGCGCGACGTCCAGCACGCCCTGGCGCGGGAATACGGCCACGACGGCTGGATCGCGCTCAAGGCGGCGGTCGACGACCTGGCGATGGCGCGCCGAAGTCGGGCCGAGCGCATCGACATCGTCCTGCGCCACGCCTGGGACGGCGATGCTGCCCTGGCCGGACGCATCGTCAGTCGCGATCCTGCGATCGCCGAAGACAGCGTGTTCACGGCGGCCCTGTGCGGCGACGTGGCGGGCGTCGAACACCGCCTGGCGCGCGATCCCGGGGCCGCGCACGCCACCGGCGGCGCGCGGCAATGGACGGCGCTGGCCTATGTCACATACGGGCGGCTCGATCCCGTCAACGCGGTGACGATCGCGCGCCGGCTGCTGGCGGCCGGCGCCGACCCGAATTTCGGCTTCACCGACGACTGGGAGACGCCGTTCAAGGTGCTGACCGGCGCCATCCGCCTCGGCGAAGGCGCGCGCCCCAGCCACCCCCAGGCCGAAGCGCTGGTGGCGCTGCTGATCGACGCCGGGGCGGACGCCTACGATTCCCAGTCGCTGTACAATGTGTCGATCGTCGGCACCGACACCCATTGGTACGACGTGCTATGGCGGTATGCCGAGGCCAGGGGCGTGCTCGACGCCTGGCGTGTCAAGGGCGAAGGCCGGCTGGGCCATCACCTGGGGGTAAGCACGCTCGACTACCTGCTGGGCAATGCCGTGGGGCAGAACCATATCGGCCGCGCCGAATGGCTGCTGGCGCGCGGCGCCGACGCCAATGCGCCTCACGCCTATTCCAAGCGCCCCATCCACGCCATGGCGCAGTTATCGGGCTTCCTCGACATGGTGGCCCTGCTGGAACGCCACGGCGCGGCCCCCGTCCCCCTGAGCGGGATCGACGCCTTCCGCGCCGCCGTCCTGCGCCATGACGCGGCCGCCGCACAGGGCTTGCTGGCCGCCCAGCCCGAGCTGATCCGCCACCCCGCGACCCTGCTGGCCGCGGCGGAGCTCGGCAACGCCCCCGCCGTCGCCCTGCTGCTCGACCTCGGCGCCCAGGTCGAAGCGCTGGATCACGACGGCATCGGGCCACTGCACCGCGCGGTGCAGTCAGGCTCGCTCGAGGCCGTCGACCGCCTGCTTGCGGCCGGCGCGGATATCGACCGGCGCGAAAGGCGGTGGAACGGCACGCCGCTGACCTGGTCGCGCGTCCTGGGGCATCCCCACCTGACGGCGCGCCTGGCGCCGCTCAGCCGTGACGTCCGGGGCCTGTGCTGGCTGGGACTGACCGGCCGGCTGAACGCCGTGCTCGACGCCGAGCCGGAACGGATCGCCGATGCCCTGGCCGGCGACGAGAGCCCGACGCACCTGTTCTGCCTGCCCGAAGACGAAGACCCGGCCGCCGATGTCGTCCGCATCCTGCTGGCACACGGCGCCGATCCCGGCGTGCGCAATCCGGCGGGCAAGACGGCGGCTGACATTGCGCGTCTCCGCGGCCTGGACGAGGCCGCCGACCTGATGGAGGCCGGCCATGCGCGCTGACCGTTTCGAGCTGCCCCTGCGCATCGTCGTCGACCACCCGGTCCCCGGTTTCGCCATGGCCCTGCAGCAGGGCGCCACAGCCAAGGCCGTGCTCTTGCCGCCCGCCCGCCGGTCTGCGGACGCGCAAGCGTTCGACTTCGCGGTGACGGTCGACGGCGCCCTGCCCGACGGCCGCCCCCGCCTGCTGGGACCTTGCGTGCAGGGCCCGCCCGCCGGGCGCTTCGTCTATCTGTGCATCCACGGCGAATCGGGCCCGGCCTGGACCGGGCGCGCCAAGGTGCCGCTGAAGGATCTGGGCTGGGCCGCGATCGAGGCCCTGAAATCCGGGGAACGGCTGTGTGCGCATTATAACGGGACAGGGCGCGGCGGCGTCCCGGCCTGCGCCACGGTGCGGCTTACCCGGGATTGGGCAGCGGCTTCCGGCTGACGCCCGGACTCAGGGTGCGGGGGTGGCCGGCGTTTCGGGTTTCACGACGACCGTGCCGCCCTCGACACTCACCCTGGCGCCGCCGCCGAAATCGGCCGGATCGAGGCAGATAAGGACGCCCTTGGGGTAGGTCCTGGTGCCCTTCGTGTTGGTGATGGTCGCCGGCCCGCCCGTCGCGATGGGTATCTGCCCGGCCTTGCAGGTCTTCGACCTGCGGTTAAGAGTGGCGACCGTGCGGCCGTCGGGCAGCGTCCTGATGCTGGCGGTTCCGCCCCCTGCCGGCTGCGGGGCGTCGTGCGCCTCCACGCCGGCCTGCGCCCCTGCGGCCGTGGCGAACAGAAGACCGGCAAGCACCGCCGGCAAACAGAATTTTGCAATCATGGATGTCCCCTCCCCGATTTCCGGACTATGCTGCGCCACTTGGCGGGCCGCAAGAGGCTTGTGCCGCCGGATTTGCCTTTAAGGACCCTGTACATGAGCGATTTCGTTCTGATCATCCACGAAGTCGAAGACTACACGGCCTGGAAGACGGTATTCGACGACGCCGCCGATATTCGCCATGAGGCCGGAGAACGCCGGTTTCAGGTGCTGCGCGACCATGCCGATCCCAACAAGGTCATCCATTTTTCCCAGTGGACTTCGGCGGACGCGGCCAGGCGTTTTTTCGAATCGGACCGCCTGGTCGAGATTCGCAAACGCGCCGGGGTGAAGGCGCCGCAATTCATCTACCTGGACGAAGCCGACGCCGGCGACTTGCGCGCCCTCTCCTGAGATCGGCGGCAGGCCCGGCGCGAAGGCGGTGGCGTCACAAGGCGGTTTTATGCTTGACCTGCCCCCAAGCTTTGGTTATGGAAGCGCCTCTTCGACAGCCCCGGTCCGCCGCGGGCGTCTCCGTCATTCTATTAGTCAAGGTGGATACCATGTCGCGTCGCTGCGAACTCACCGGTGTAGGCCCGATGGTCGGCCATTCCGTGAGCCACTCCAATATCAAGACGAAGCGCCGCTTCCTGCCGTCCCTCCGTCAAACCGCGCTCGTTTCGGATGCGCTGGGTCAGTCCTTCCGTCTGAAGGTTTCGAACGCCGCCCTGCGCACGCTCGACTTCCGCGGCGGTCTCGACGCCTTCCTGATCAAGGCCGACGACGCCGACCTCAGCCTGCGCGCCCGTCGCCTGAAGAAGCAGATCAAGGACAAGCTGGCGCAAGCCGCCGCCTAAGCCTTTTTCGGTTTCCGAATATCTGAAAGCCCGGCCGCAAGGCCGGGTTTTTTGTTGGCTATGCCGCCGGCCGCGACAGCGCCGCGTATATAATGCTGAGTTCCATGGCGACGAAGGTGCCGGCGACCCAGAGCTTGACCACGTCCATGCCCACCCAGTGCTGGAGCAAGGCCAGCGGCATCATCCCGAGAAAAAGAACGGCCCGCACCCCGAGCAGTGCCGCCGTGCCGGCCCTGCGGCCAAACAGCCCCCAGTCCGGATCCCGAAATCTTATCGGCCGTCCCCGCCCGGAACCGCTTCCTTGCATGTCTTCGTTTATGGCGTTGATGCCCCGCCGGCAGGCCGGGCTGAACAAAATCCTCAGGAAGAGAACCACGGCCGTTCCGGCGACGAAAGCCGTGGCCGGAACCAGGATCAGCCGCACCGGCGGAAAAAACAGGCAAGCCAGGGCGACGGTCCCGGCAAAGACGGCGATCCACAAACAGACGGCTCTAAGCCAGGCATCCATCATGCCACCCTCATATCGCGCCTGGTGCTGCGTTCAAGGCGCGGCAGCCTGGAAAGAGACACGGCTACATGTCCCAGTCGTACACCAGGATCTTGGGCTTGTCGCCGGCGTGCAGCCCGTCGCAGACCAGGTAGATGCGATAGCCGGTGGCGGTGCGCAGGGCCGCCACGCCCTCGTAATTGTCGTAAGGCAGGGGCGGCGCAATCCTGGCCAGCTCCTCGACCTTGACCAGTTGATCGCCTTCCAGCCGCGTCAGGCGCAGCACGTTGCGCGGCCCGGTGAACGGGTCGTAGTAGCGATAGAGCGTCAGGATATCGTGGTCGCGCTGAGGATCGTCGTAGTCGAGCACGGCCAGCGAGGTCAGCATGTAGAGAAAGCCCGGCACGGCGGGGCCGTGGACTTCGGTACAGGCCCAGGTCTTGACCGGGCAGCGCCAGAAGCCGCCCGATTCGACGCCGATCAGCAGCGAATCGCCGTCCTTTTCGCGAATATAGGTCAGCCCCTCCATGCCCTGGTTGGCCGGAAACAGCGGCAGCCCCGTCACCGGCAGGACCTCGCCCTGGCCTTTGAAGGTCTGCGGCGCGCGATAGCGGATGATACGCTGTTGCCCTTCGAAGGATACGAAACGGTCGTGCGTCACGGGATCGTAGGCCAGGTCCTCGGCGTCGCCGAACGTTTTGTCGGCGAAGGGTTCGCCGTCCGTGCCCCGCAACTGATCGATCTCCAGCAGGCTGTCGGCCATGCCGCCCTTGCCGTCGGGCTTCAGGTCGAATCGGACGATCCAGCCCCAGTCGGAATTGGCCTCGACGTGAAGGGTTTCCCCGTCCGGCTCGATCTGCAGGTCGGACAAACCCACCAGCATGTCCGTGCCGTGCGCTGTCAATTCATAGCCGCCGACATAGTGGACGCGCGCGTTGAGCGGCTTGGGATCGGCGACCGCCGGCAGGGTGCGAAAGCTGACCGTGGCGGATTGGGTGTAGGGGATGGGCTCGGCGTGGGCGAAACCAGCAGCGCCGATCAAAGCGCAGACGCCGAGAACCGACGCCAAGCCTCTCCTCCCTACCGAAGGTGGGGAGGGGGACCGCGGAGCGGTGGAGGGGTCCCTTTCCTTTGGCTTCGCGCCATCCGTCCGTACGCGGTGAATGGAACCGGAGAACAGCCTCAGCAAGCGCAAGGCAGGCCCGAAACTGTCCTCTTCCTTTAGCTTCGCCCCCTCCACCGCTTCGCGGTCCCCCTCCCCATCTATCGATGGGGAGGAGAAAGAAGAATGCCAGCGCCTCATATATCCCCCCTAGGGCTCGCTAAACAGTTCCGTCAACTTATCCATCAACCCGCCCGCCAGATGCTCGACGTCGATCAGCGTCAGGGCCCGGCGGTAATACCGCGTCACGTCGTGGCCGATGCCGATCGCCACCAGCTCGACGCGATTGGCGCCTTCGATATCGGCAATCACCTTGCGCAGATGGTTTTCGAGATAGTGCCCGGAATTGACGCTCAGCGTCGAATCGTCGACCGGCGCACCGTCCGAAATCACCATCAGAATCTTGCGTTGTTCGGGCCGGCCGACCAGGCGCGAATAGGCCCATTGCAGCGCCTCGCCGTCGATATTTTCCTTGAGCAGCCCCTCGCGCATCATCAGGCCGAGGTTCTTGTGCGCCCGCCGCCACGGATTGTCGGCCGCCTTGTAGATGATGTGGCGCAGATCGTTGAGACGCCCCGGCGCCTGCGGCTTGCCCGCGCGCACCCAGGCCTCACGCGACTGCCCGCCCTTCCACGCCTTGGTGGTGAAGCCGAGAATCTCGGTCTTGACGCCGACGCGTTCCAGCGTCCGCGCCAGGATGTCGGCGCACATGGCGGCGACCATGATTGGCCGGCCGCGCATCGAGCCGGAATTGTCGAGCAGCAGCGTCACCACCGTGTCGCGAAACTCGGTGTCCTTTTCCTGCTTGAACGACAGCGGCGCCGACGGGTCGATGATGACGCGCGTCAGTTTCGCCGCGTCGAGCACGCCCTCTTCCAGGTCGAAATTCCATGACCGGTTCTGCTGCGCCATCAGCTTGCGTTGCAGGCGGTTGGCCAGGCGCGACACCACGTTCGCCAGATTCGCCAGCTGCGCGTTGAGGAAGCCGCGCAGGCGCTCCAGCTCCTGCGGGTCGCACAGCTCTTCGGCGGTCACGACCTCGTCGAACTGCTTGGTATAGATCTCGTATTCCGGCTTTGCCTTGCCTTCAGGGGCCTGTTCGTCGCGGAACTGCGCCTCGCCGGCCTCGCCGTCGGGGATCTCGTCCGTGGCCGATTCCGACGCCATCTGCGGGTCGCCCTGCATCTGGGTGTAGTCGTCCTCGCCCTCCTCGGCCTGGTCCTGGCCCTGGGCACGCTCTTCCGGCGCCTCGGGCTTGGCCTCGTCCTCGGTCTCGGTGTCGTCCTTGTCGTCGGGCTCGGCGTCGACCTCGCCTTCGGACTGCTCGTCCTCGCCGCGGTCCTGCTTTTCCCGTTCGGCGTCGAGGCTGTCGTCGGTCAGGTCGAGGTCGGTCAACACTTTCCGCGCCGCGTCGGCGAAGCGCTTCTGATCGTGGATCAGCGGCAGCAGCTCGGCCAGCCGCGCCCCGGCCTTGCCTTCGATATCGCCACGGAACAGGTTGACGACGCGGTCGACCAGGCCCGGCACGGGATCGCCGGTCAGGCGTTCGCGCGCCAGATGGCCCAACATTTCGGCGAAGTTGAGCTCGGCCTTGTCTTCCTTGCGGCCCGTGCCCTTGCGCTCCAGCTCGGTCAGCATGGCGGCATGCAGGTTCTGGCGCACGCCCATGAGCGCACGGGCGCCCACGGCTTCGAGGCGCGCCTCTTCCAGGGCGTCGAACGCGTCCGCCGAGGCGTCGTCGCGCGGCCGGGCGCGGGCGTGAATGCTGTCGTCGTGGTGGGCGATGCGCAGGGCTGCCCGGTCGGCGACGCCGCGTGCGGCCTGGGCCTGTTTTGGCGCTAGGTCGCGCGGCGGATGCGGCAGGATCAGCTTGTTGCCGTCGCGGCGCGGGCCGTCGGCGCCGAAGACGATCTCAAGCTCCGGCGACTCGGCAAGCGCACGCGTCGAGTGCGTCAGCGCCTTGCGGAACGGTTCGGACAGGATGGTCGTTTTGGGCGGCATGGCGGCGGGAACGAGGGTGAATGGGAGGTACGGAGCTTGTGGAAAGGACCCCTCCACCGCTTCGCGGTCCCCCTCCCCACGCTACGCGTAGGGAGGAGTGTCTTGCGAGAATTCTCCTCCCCATCTTGATGGGGAGGGGGACCGCGAAGCGGTGGAGGGGTCAGCTCGGACCTCCATACCACTCCGAAGTCCGGAATTTAGATCACCCGGACCTTCAGCGCCGATTCCTGCACATCCTTGCCGAAAGCGCGCTGGTAGAACTCAGCCAGGGTATGGCGCTCCAGCTCGTCGCTCTTGTTGAGGAAGCTCAGGCGGAAGGCCAGTTCCGGATCGTCGTTGAAGATCAGGGTGTTCTGCGCCCAGGTGATGACGGTCCGCGGGCTCATGACGGTCGATATATCGCCATTGGCAAACGCCGAGCGCGAGTAGTCCGCGACGCGAACCATGGCGTCGATAATGCCCCGGCGTTCCGGCGTATCGAACTCCGGCACCTTGGCCAGGACGATCCCGACCTCGGCCTCGTGACTGAGGTAGTTGAGCGTCGTCACCAGCGACCAGCGGTCCATCTGGCCCTGGTTGATCTGCTGGGTGCCGTGATAGAGGCCAGTCGTGTCGCCGAGGCCGATCGTGTTGGTCGTCGAGAACAGGCGGAAGAAGGGGTGCGGTTTGATGACCTTGTTCTGGTCGAGCAGGGTCAGGCGCCCCTGCGCTTCCAGGACGCGCTGGATGACGAACATGACGTCCGGGCGGCCGGCGTCGTATTCGTCGAACACCAGCGCGACCGGGCGCTGCAGCGCCCACGGCAGGATGCCTTCGCGGAATTCGGTGACCTGCTGGCCGTCCTTGAGCACGATGGCGTCCTTGCCGATCAGGTCGATCCGCGAGACGTGGCTGTCGAGGTTGACGCGGACCAGCGGCCAGTTGAGGCGCGCCGCGATCTGCTCGATGTGCGTCGACTTGCCGGTGCCGTGGAAGCCCTGGACCATGACGCGACGATCGAAGGCGAAACCGGCGCAGATGGCCAGGGTCGTCTGCGGATCGAAGCGGTAAGCCTCGTCGATGTCGGGCACGTGGCTGTCGCGGTGGCTGAAGGCCGGCACCATCATGTCGGAATCGACGCCGAATACCTCGCGAATGCTGACCTTTTTGTCGGGTTTCAGGTTCAGCAGCGGATCGGCATATTCAAGTTCGGCGGACATGACTTCTTTCGCTTTCAACGGACGGTACGGACAGGGTTTCAGCTAAGCTTTTCAAGCCCCTGACACAACCCTCTATGTGAACATTTCGAGACTTTTTTGAACTCCCAAAGGGCTTACGCCCTTTGGGCAAGCGCGACCGCGCGCCCCGAGCTCGTGCGAGGAGCCATGCGGCGATTGAGTTAAAAAGTGTCAGGGCTTGGATGGGCGGGTCATTTGCGCGTTGTCGATCAGGTCGGCCGCATCAGGGAGAAAGGCGACGAACAGCGTGGTGACAGCCGCGACCGCCGACAGGCCGCCCATGATCATCTGGCCGGCTACCATGTGGACGACCATGGCGAAACCGGTCGCGGCGCACAGGCCCCAGGCCAGGACCTTGAACCGCAGGGTTTCGCTCGCCGCGCGACGATGGACGACCCACGCACCCGCCGCCCACAGCAAGGCCCATGGATTGAGCCCGATCGCCGCACCGGCCGCCATGGCGACAAGGGCCGTGACCGCAGGCCGGGCAGCGGCGCGGCGGAAGGCCGACCAGGGTGCGAGCGTTTCCATGGCGGAAGTATAGCCCGGAACCAAGGCCGCGTTAAGGCGCGTCCGGATGCTGGTAGCTGACGATCTCGTCAAGGAACGGAGCTTCCGCCAGGTCCTCCATCGTCGTGCGCACAGGCCAGTCATTGACGTGCGCCACCCAGGGGATCCTCGCCTCGACGCCGTACTGGATGTCGGGAACGATGGTTTCGGGATGGTCGAAGGCGCAGATGGCCAGCGCCGTACCGTCCGGGGCCTCATAGGTCAGCGGCGTGCCGCAGTTGGGGCAAAAGCCGCGCTTGACGAGGTTCGAGCTCTGGAAGCGCGCGGGCTCGGCCCTGGTCCAGGTCAGCGTCGCCCCGCGCACCGAGACAAAGGGGGCGAAGGCGTTGCCAAAGGCCTTCTGGCACATGCGGCAATGGCAGATCGAGGCGCGCCCCAACGCGCCCTCGACGATGAAGCGGACGGTGCCGCACTGGCACCCGCCGGTATGGTGTTCGGACATGACAAGGCCTCCTGATCCGAAGATTAGGAGGCCTATATGTCAGAACTTGGCAAGAGCGTTGCGGAGTACCAGCCAACAACCCGCGCGGACCGGAAAAGCCCTCAATTTGGATGAGATGCTAGCCGGCTAGCGCAGCGGGTATACTTAAATACCCGCAAGCGACGACTGCGACGCAGATCGCCAAATTCAGGGCTTTTACGACGTCTGCATCTTTTTGAGGACTTTGTACGCCTTGATCACCCGCTGCAGCTTGTCCTCGGCCGAGCGGTCGCCGCCGTTATTGTCCGGGTGGCAACGCTTCAGCAGCTCGGTGTAACGCACGCGGATCTGGTCCCAGGTCGCCCCGGCTTCCAGGTCCAGGTCGGCAAAGGCTTGACGTTCGATCTTGCCGTACTGCTTCTCGACCGGACGCGGGGCTTCGCGCTGCGGCGCGGCGCCGGCGCCAAAGACGCTGTGCGGATCGTAGAAGCCCTTGGCCTGCGTGCCCTTGGCAGCGATGTTCGCCGCTTCGCGCGACAGGCGCGAGGCGCGGAAGGCCCAGGTCGGACGGTCGCCCGTCGAGATCGATTCGCGATGACGCCGGGCTTCGCCCTCGGACATGCCCGAGAAGAAGTTCCAGTTCTTGTTGTATTCCGACGCATGCAGCGTACAGAAGTTATAGTACTGGTTCATCATCTCGCGCGACTTCGGCGCACGCGCCGTCGCGGCCTTGTGGCACTCGGGCCATTCGCACGGCTTTTGCCCCGGCTTGAGCTGCAACACGTCGTCCTCGGGACGACGGGTCTTCTCTTCGCCTTCTTTCGGTGGACGAATACGCATGTCCATGAAACGGGGCTTGTACTTAAATTCATCGCTCATATGATGAAATATCACCCTTAAAGCTTAACAACGTTTGATTTCGCGGGCTTGGGAGGCCTGACCATGGCAAGTGTCGCTGATCGTATCCGATCGAAGCTAAACCAGGCCTTCGCCCCTGTGCGCCTGGATATCCAGGACGACAGCGCCAAACATAGTGGGCATTCGGGCGCGCGTGAAGGGGGCGAAAGCCATTTTTCCGTGACTATCGTCTCCGAAGCCTTCAAAGGGCAGTCGCGTGTGGCCCGCCAGCGTCAGGTCAACACCGTGCTGGCAGAGGAACTGAAGGGGCCTGTCCACGCCCTCAGCCTCCAGACCCTGACGCCCGAAGAGGCGTGACCGATACGCCACAGCCCTGTTGGTAACGGTCCGGGCAGGGTTGACGCGCGCCCCCCGCCCCCGTAAGGCCCGGGCGTGCCAGCGGTGCTTCCCGGGAGGGAAGAGAATAGGGAACCGGGTGTAAGTCCCGGACTGTCCTCGCAACTGTAAGCGTCGAGTTTCATCGTTACCGGTCACCTGAAGCCTCGGGGAAGACGACGATGGAGCGCCCGAGACGCAAGTCAGGAGACCTGCCGTGGCTGTCGTCCTTTGCCGGGTCGAGGTGTGCCGGGCGAACGGGGAAGCCTCCCTTTAGAGACGATGTGTTTTGTGAACCGGCAGGTCACGCGCGTCGTCGCCCCTGTCCGGCTCTCGTTTCTGACCGAAAGCCGACCTTTCATGTCGAAATCCCTTTTTCTGTCCGCCGCGGCGGCAGCGCTTGTCCTCCCTGCCCTTGCCCACGCTGAAGATGTCGTCGTCACCGTGACGCGCGAGCCCCTGCCGGTGTCGCGCGTCGGCCAGGCCGTCGATGTCATCACCGAAACCGACATCAGGAACTACCAGTCGCTGGACCTGACCGACCTGCTGGCGCGTACCACCAGCCTCAGCCTGGTCAGCAATGGCGGCCCGGGCGCATCGGGCTCGACCTCGATCCGCGGCGCCGGCGCCGACCACACCCTCTACATGATCGACGGCATCGCGCTCAACGATCCGTCGCAGGTCGGCGGCGGCGTCGATGCCGGCCTCCTGTCGGTCGGCGACGCGGCGCGCATCGAAGTCCTGCGCGGCCCGCTGTCGACCCTGTGGGGCTCGGGCGCACTTGGCGGCGTCGTCAGCATCACCACGCGCCAGGCCCGCGCCCCGCTGGAAGGCGACCTGTCGCTGGAAGGCCTGGACCAGTACGGTTCGGCGCGCCTCGGCCTGGGCGGCAAGTCGGGCGGCCTCAACTGGCGCCTCTTCGCATCGGCCTATAACGACCGCGGCGTCTCGGCCTACGACCAGGGCACCGAGCGCGACGGCTTCACCCAGACACAACTGTCAGGCAAGGCCAGCTATGCCTTCGACGCCCATACCACGCTGAACGTCCTGGCGGCCCACACCCACAACCGCACCGACACGGACGGCTTCGTGCCGCCGTCCTACGCCTTCGGCGACGACGGCGAATACAGCAAGAGCGACACGACCCTGGGCGCGCTGGGCCTGACCAATACATTCGCCCACGGTTCGCAAAACCTGTCGGTCAACCTGACCGAAACCAGCCGCGACCTCTATGACGACACCGGCGCCTCGACCTTTACCGGCCGCGGCCGGCTGCTGGCGGCAGACTACCACCTGCTCTATCGCCTGTCGGACACGACGCGTTTCCTCGCCGGCGCCAAGTGGGAGCGCGACGACATGCGCACCGCCTCGACCTATTCGCCGCTCAGCGCCCACGACATGACCGTCAGCAGCCTCTACGGCCAGGTGGCGCAGGCCATCGGTGCGGCGGACCTGACCGTGTCGGCGCGCCATGACGACGCGTCGAGCTTCGGCGGCCTCGATATCGCCCAGGCCTCGCTCAGCCTGCCCCTGTCGGGCGGCTGGCGTCTGCACGCCAGCGCCGGCCAGGGCATCAAGATCCCCAGCCTCTACCAGCTCTACGGCGACTACGGCACGGCGACGCTGAAGCCGGAAAAGGGCCTCAACATCGACGGCGGCGCCGACTTCACCTACAGCGCCGGCCAGGTGTCGCTTTCCCTTTTCACGCGAACCGTGCGCGACCTGATCGACTTCGACAATTCGACCTTCACCTACGCCAATATCGCGCGTGCAAAGGCACAGGGCGTCGAACTCGAATGGCGCCAGCAGGTCGGCGACGCCCTCGCCCTCAGCGGCAATGCCAGCAGCCTGTCGACACGCAACGAGTCGGCCGGTTATGTCGGCAACCACCTGGCCCGCCGGCCGGATTTCCTGGCCAATTTCAATGTGGAATATGCTGCGTCGCAAAAAATTCACCTCGGCGGCGGAATTCGCCTGTCAGGAGAAAGCTTCGACAATGCGGCCAATTCGACGCGTCTGAAGGGCTATGCCATCGCCGATATCCGGGTCCGTTATGCTGTAAATGAGCATATTGAGCTGTACGGAAGGCTCGATAATATAACGGATACGCGCTATGAAACGGCCGACGGTTACGGCCAGCCCGGCCGCCGGTTGTGGCTTGGCGTCCACACCCGCATGTTTTGAGTAAATAACGCAAAATAGGGGTTGTGCACTGCGAAAAAATTTGGTTTATATAATCACGTTCTTTTAAACATTTCCGGGTCGATGTCGAACCGCAGGAGCCTCCGGCCCCTGCGGTTCTTTTATGGCTGAAGGATTTGGCCGCAGGCGCCTCCGGCCCCTGCGGTTCTTTTAGGGCCGAAGGATTTGGCCGCAGGCGCCTCCGGCCCAGCGGTTCTTTTAGGGCCGAAGGATTTGACCACAGGCGCCTCCGGCCCCTGCCGTTCCTTTATGCGCCGCCCCAATCGCCCTTGCCGCCGGACTTCGACGTCACAGCGATGCCTTCGATGCGCATCGCCTTGTCGACGGCCTTCAGCATGTCATAGAGCGTCAACGCCGCCACGCTGACCGCCGTCAGCGCTTCCATCTCGACGCCGGTCTGGCCGGACGTCCGCACTTCAGCGGAAATGACAAAGCCCGGCAGCGCGTCGTCGATGGCGATCGCCACCGCGACCTTGGTCAGGGCCAGCGGATGGCAAAGCGGAATAAGGGTCGAGGTCTGCTTGGCGGCCATGATGCCGGCCAGTTCCGCCGTCGAGATCACCGCTCCCTTGGGCGTGCGGCCCTCGCGCACCAGCGCCACCGTTTCCACCGCGCAGATCAGCCGCCCCCCGGCCGTTGCCGTGCGCGCCGTCACCGGCTTGTCCGATACGTCGACCATGCGCGCCCGGCCCTGGTCGTCGAGATGCGAAAGCTCACTCATCGGTCCACCTTTCAAGGTCCTTCTTGTCTTCCGCCCGCGGCTCGACCCAGCGTTCGCCGCCCGGTCCGCCCTCGCGCTTCCACAGGGCCGCCTCGGATTTCAGCCGGTCCATGGCGTAGTCGACCGCGTTGAGCGCCGCGCGGCGGTGCCGGCTGGCGGCCGCGACGAAGACGATGGCCTGCCCGGCCTCGACCCGGCCACAGCGGTGATGGACAGCGATGGCCGAGATATCGAACCGCGCCACCGCCGCGTCCGCGATCTCCGCGAACGAGGCCTCGGTCATGCCGGGATACCAGTCGAGGTAAAGGTGATCCACCGCGCCGGCTTCGCTTCGCACCATGCCGGCAAAGGTGGCCACGGCGCCCACGGTGCCATGCGTCGCGGTGAATTCGGCACTGGCTGCCGCCAGATCGAGCGCGTCTTCGAGAAGCCGGATATCGACGGCCGCCATGTCAGCCTCCCGAAAATATGGAAAAGAAGGCCACTTCGTCGCCGTCGCTCAGCGCCACATCCGCTGTGACCTGCCGGCGATTGATGCTCATGCGGATATCGGAAAGCGTCACGCGGCCGTCTTTCAGGGCGCTCTTGAAGACATCGTCGCGCACGGTAAAAAGATACATGCCGCCGGCATCGATCCGCCGGGTACGCGCGCCCACGATGTCCGCCATCTTCCCAAAAAACAAAACGTCTACCACCGGTCGCTCCTGTTGACGGTCATATAACGCAGGTTCACGTTTTGAGGGCAAAAATTTATCCGTAAAACCGCCAAAGCTCTTGCGAAAATCCTGGCTATCGGCTCAATACGTGCCGCTTGCCGAATTCGCCGGGTTTTTCATGAGTCTGTCCAACTACCGACTGCTCCGTTCTTTGTACCGGTTGGTTTCCTTCGGCAAAGCGCCTCAGCTTATCCTGCCGGATCCCAGTGACGCGCAATCCGTGAGCGCGCTGTTGCAGCGCGAGCAGGTGCAGCTCGACACCGAGGCCCTGCGCGCCTTCTACACGGGCAAGCGCATCCTGGTGACCGGCGCCGGCGGTTCGATCGGTTCCGAAATCTGCAAGCAGGCCCTGGCCCTGGGCGCCGGCCATGTCACCCTGGTCGATCACTCCGAACTGGCGCTGTATGAGATCGACCGGGCCATCCGCGAGGAATTCCCCGACCGCTGCGCGCACCCCATCCTGTGCTCGATCCGGCGCCGCGAACGCCTGGCCGCCGTAGTGGCCGAGGCCCGGCCGGACGTCATCTTCCACGCCGCCGCCCTCAAGCACGTGCCGATGGTCGAGTCGAACCCGTGCGAGGCCGTGCTGACCAATGTTCTGGGCACGCAATATGTAATCGATGCCGCCAAGGCCGCCGGCGTCAAGCACCTGGTGCTGATCTCGTCGGACAAGGCCGTGGCGCCGTCGTCGCTGATGGGGGCCACCAAGCGGCTGGCCGAACATCTGATCCGCACGCAGATTTCCGATACGCACCAGGCCTGCGTCGTCCGATTCGGCAATGTGCTGGGCTCGACGGGTTCTGTGGTGCCTTTGTTCAAGTCGCAGATCGGCAAGGGCGGCCCGATCACGCTGACCGACCGCGACGCCGAACGCTATTTCATGACCATCTTCGAGGCGGTCCAGCTGGTGCTGACCGCGGCGATGAACAATGCACGCACGCCGGAAACCCATTCGGGGCTGTATATTCTCGAGATGGGCACGCCCGTGCGCATCCACGACCTGGCGAAGCGCATGATCACCCTCTACGGCCTGCGCCCGGACAAGGACATCAAGATCACCTTCACCGGCCTGCGCGAGGGCGAAAAGGTCACCGAGACCCTGGTGGACGACAACGAAGTCAGAAAGCCCGTATTGCCGGGGATTTTCGAAGTGGGGAACCAGAGCCACGTCGCGCCGATCGCCGGCGAGGTCATGCAGACCCTGTACAATCTCGCTCAGGAAGGCCACGACGAGACAGCCAAGACCATGGTGTTCAACCTGGTGAAGTCACTGCGCGAGCAGCAGGACTAGGCGCCCTTAAGACAGGCCGTCGAAAACTGCCGCCAGGTCTGGCCGTGAGTCGCATTGGACGCCTTGGCCTGCCGCCATTTCGCGCCGCAGATCTTCATGCGGTTGCCGGGATGCGCGCTGGTCTTAGCAACAGGCCGAGCCGCCGGCGTGGCGTTCAGGCATTGCCGGATAAACGCCTTATACCCCGAACGATCGGCGCCGCTTTCACGCCATTGCGCCGTGCAGGTCTGCATGCGGCCCTGCGGACGTTCGCCTGCCACCGCCGTCCCGAAGGTCATGACGGCCAGCGCGATCACCGCAACGGCGATCGCGGAAATAACGGCAATGATGGCGTAAAGCCGCTTCACGCCTAGACGCCGTAGGCCGACAGGAAGACGAAGATGGCCGACTGGACCTCGACCTCTATCTCTTCCGCCGACGGCACCGGGATATAGTTGAGCAGCCGCGCCTTGATCATGCGGCCATGAATCAGCGAAATCAGCTGATGAGCGGCCTGGACCGTGTCGCCGATCTTCAGCTCGCCGCGTCCGACCGCCTTGTCGAGGAAGCCGGCCAGCAGCTTGACGCCCTGCAAGGGTCCGCTTTCGTAGAAGGCGCGGCCGATTTCCGGCGACTTGGCGCTTTCGGCCGAGATCACGCGCCAGTTCTGCAGCGTCTTTTCCGAGGTGAAGATTTCGAGATAGCGGCGCGCATAGGCGGTCAGCACCGTGCGCGCGTCGCCGTCCACCTTCAGCAGCTCGCCGACCTGGCTGCGGTGCATCTCGCAATTGCGCAGCACATAGGCGCCGAACAGCTCTTCCTTGCTCTTGAAGTAGTTATAAAGCGTGCCCTTCGAGCCGCCGAGACGGGCGGCGATTTCGGACATGGACGCCGCCGCGTAGCCTTCCTTCAGGAAGACTTCCGAGGCCACGTCGAGAATCAGTTCACGGCGGTCGCCGCGCCCCTTGCGCGTCGTTTCTTCGTTGGTTTCATTGGCATTGGGCGCCTCTACGGACGCTACGCTACTCTTTTGCATCGCAAAAATTTTCCTGAACCGTACTGTATGGTCATATTGACAGATAGCGGAGTTCCGACTATATGTCCAGCCAATAGATGACCATACCGTACGGTTATTCAAGATATAGGCCGCAAGATAAGCCGATGACAAAGCAAGCCTCCTCCCCCCGCCACCACCCTCGGAATTTTTGGACCCTGGGCGCCACCGCCATGGCTTCGGTTCTCTTTTTAAGCGCCTGCACGACCGTGCCGCACACGGCGCCCTTCGCCAAGGAAAACAGCTCGGCCAAGACCGACAATCCGATCGCCGAAGCCGTGTCGCAGAACTGGTGGCAGGCTTTCGGCGACCCGCAACTGTCGGGCCTGATGCGCGAAGCCTTCTCGAATTCGCCGACCCTGGCCATGGCAGAAGCCCGCCTGAACAATGCCGAGGCCATCACCGGATCGGCCAAGGCCTCGGTCCTGCCGTCGCTGTCGTTCAACGCCAAGGCCGATGAGTTCAAGCAGTCGTACAACTACCTGTTCCCCAAGGCCTTCCTGCCGGACGGCTATGCCGACGAAGGCCAGGTGACCTTCAATTTCGACTGGGACCTCGACTTCTGGGGCAAGAACCGCGCGGCCATCACCGCGGCGACCAACAGCGCCCGCGCCGCCACGGCCGACGCCGCCCAGGCCAAGCTGGTCCTGACATCCGCCATCGCCAGCGCCTATGTCGAACTCGACCGCCTCTATCAGTCGCGTGACCTGGCCGACCGCGCCGTCGGCATCCGCCAGGACAGCGCCAACCTGGTCAAGCAGAAGTTCGACAGCGGCGTTTCGAACCAGGCCGAATACGACCAGGCCGCCGCCGGCGTCTACGCCGCCCAGGCCGACCTGGCCGCACTCGACGAACAGATCGAAATCACCAAGCACGCCATCGCAGCCCTGGCCGGCGCTTCGCCCGACCGCGCCGAAGCCCTGACGCGCCCGGTGCTCAAGCCCGATGCGCAGGCCTTTGCCGGCATGCCCGCCCAGGTCAATCTCGACCTGATCGGCAGCCGCCCCGACGTCATCGCCGCGCGCTGGCGCGCCGAAGCGGCCTCGGCCGACATCAAGGCCGCGCACGCCGCCTTCTATCCCAATATCAACCTAGCGGCCTTCACCGGCGTGCAGGCCCTGCACGTCAGCAACCTGTTCAAGTCGGGCTCCGACATCGGCGGGGTCGGTCCGGCCCTGTCGCTGCCGATCTTCGACGGCGGGCGCCTGAACGCCAACCTCAAGTCGGCCGAGGCCGAGCACGCGCTGGCCATCGCCAGCTATAACGAGGACGTTCTGACCGCCATGCAGCAGGTGGCCGACAACCTGTCGAGCCAGCGCGCGCTGCAAACCCGCCTGACGGCCTCGCAAAAGGCGCTCGACGCCTATGAAGAGGCCTATCGCTTAACCAAGCTGCGCTATGATGGCGGGCTTACGACCTACACCGCGCTTCTCGTCTCCGAACAGAGCCTGATCCAGCAGCGTCGCGTCGTCGCCGACCTGAAGAGCCGCGCCCTCACCCTCGACATCGCCCTCATCAAGGCGCTGGGTGGCCAGTCTGCCGCGTGAATGTCTGCCGCGTGAATGACTGCCGCTTAAGCTCCGAACATAATTTGACCGAACGAGATTAGACCATGCCCGACACTGCCGCTCCGACTGCCGACCGCGCCGCGGTCGATACCCGCCCCGCCCAGAACAACAACGCCAAGCGCAAGCAGCTCCTGACCTATGTCGGCGCCGCCGTCGTCATCGGCGTCATCGGCTGGGGCGCCTATTACGCCCTTTACGCCTCGCACTATGTCGAGACCGACAACGCCTATGTCGGCACCGATGTCGCCCAGGTCAACGCCCTGGTCGCCGGCCCGATCGCCTCGGTCAGCGCGCTGGAAACCCAGCACGTCAAGGCCGGGCAGGTCCTGGCCACGATCGACGACGCCGACGCCAGGATCGCCGTCGAGCAGGCCCAGGCCGCGCTCGCCCTGGCCGAACGTCACGTCCAGGGCTATGTCGCCAACGACGCGGCGCTGGCCGGTGCGCTTGGCGCCCGCCAGGCCGATGTCGAACGCGCCGATGCCCAGATCGCGTCCGCCCAGGCCGATCTCGACACCGCGAAAACCAACCTTGCCCGCCGCCAGAAGCTGGCGACCTCGGGCGCCGTCTCGCAGGAAGAGCTGACCGACGCCCAGGACGCCTTCGCCAAGGCCCAGGCCGCGATGAGCAATGCCGTTGCCAGCCGTGACGCCGCCCGCGCCGCCGTGACCGCGGCCGGCGGCCAGCGCCAGAACAACTCCACCCTGTTCGCCGGCGTCTCGCCCGACCAGAACCCGGAAGTCCTGGCCGCCAAGGCGCGCCTCGATGCCGCCGAACTGGCCCTGTCGCGCACGGTGGTCAAGGCCCCGGCCGACGGCATCGTGTCAAAGAAAGCCATCGAAGTCGGCCAGCAGGTCGCCATAGGCACGCCCTTGATGACCGTCGTGCCGACCGACCACGCCTATGTCGACGCCAACTTCAAGGAAGTCCAGCTCAAGCAGGTCTATCCGGGCCAGAAGGTCGAGCTGACGTCCGACCTCTACGGCAAGTCGGTCAAGTACCACGGCACCGTCCGCGGGATATCGGGCGGCACGGGTTCCGCCTTCTCGCTGATCCCCGCGCAGAACGCCTCGGGCAACTGGATCAAGGTCGTGCAGCGCCTGCCGGTGCGCATCGACCTCGACCCGAAGGAGGTCGCCGCCCATCCCTTGCGCGTCGGCCTGTCGATGACCGCCAAGATCGACACCTCTAAGTAAAAGCGTTTCCCGTCTCCTCCCGCCCCCGGCGGAGACGGTGGCCCGCAGGGCCGGATGAGGGGTCTTATTTCCCGGCAAGACCCCTCACCTCCCTCTTCAAGAGCCTGGGCTGTTGCGTAAGGCATCAAAGCCTCGAACTGACTTCCCTTCTCCCCGCCTGAGGGGAGACGGTGGCCCGGAGGGCCGGATGAGGGGTCTACCTTACCTTCAGCGCTCGCATCTGCTGACGGTTACCCCTCACCCGGTCGCGTACCGCTCCCGTCCTCTCCCCTCAAGTGGGGAGAGGAGAAGTCAAGACGAGGCGACGAGTGTCCCGTGTAACGGCCTTCCCAAAATAGCCGGATATTCTTTTCAGAGGCGCCCATGTCGTCTTCCTCTCCCACCGCAGACTCCGGCGCCCGTCCCGCGGCAGCCGTGCCCGCCGGCCCCGCGCCCCTTATGGGCTCCACGCTGTGGATCACCGCCATCGCGCTGGCGCTCGGCACCTTCATGCAGGTGCTCGACTCGACCATCGCCAACGTGTCGGTCCCGACCATCGCCGGCAATCTCGGCGTCTCGACGTCGCAGGGCACCTGGGTCATCACCAGCTTCGCCGTGTCGAACGGCATCTCGGTGCCGCTGACCGGCTGGCTGATGGGGCGCTACGGCGTCGTCAAGGTCTTCGTCGCCTCGGTCATCCTGTTCACCATCGCCTCCTTCCTGTGCGGCATCGCCTGGAACCTCGACGCGCTGATCCTGTTCCGCGTGCTGCAAGGCGCCGTGTCGGGCCCGATGATCCCCGGCAGCCAGGCGCTGCTGATGATGATCTTCCCGCCCAACAAACGCTCGACCGCCCTGGCCATCTGGTCGATGACGACCCTGGTCGCACCGATCTTCGGCCCCATCCTGGGCGGCTGGATATCGGACAACATGTCGTGGCCGTGGATCTTCTTCATCAACCTGCCGGTCGGCGCCATCTGTGCCTTTATATCCTGGCGGTCGCTGTCGGATCGCGAAACCCCGACCTTCTCACGGCCGATCGACCGGACGGGCTTTGCCCTGCTGGTCGTCTGGGTCGGCGCGCTGCAGGTCATGCTCGACACCGGCAAGGACGTCGACTGGTTCTCGTCGCCGGCCATCGTCGTCGAAACCGTCGTCGCCATCGTCGGCTTTATCGCCTGGGTGATCTGGGAGCTGTACGACAAGAACCCGATCGTCAGCCTGCAGTTGTTCAAGACGCGCAACTTTACGCTCGGCGTCATCGTCATGTGCATCGGCTACGCCATCTTCTTCGGCAACAACCTGCTGATGCCGCTGTGGCTGCAGACCCAGATGGGCTATATCGCCACCTGGGCCGGCCTGGTCGCCGCGCCGTCGGGCGTGATCGCCGTCATCATGACGCCGTTCGCCGCGCGCATGCTGAACAAGTATGACGCGCGGATCCTGGCCACCGTGTCGATGATCTTCTTTAGCTTGAGCTTCTACATGCGCTCGCTCTATACGCCCGATAGCAGCTTCTTCGTACTGGCGGCGCCGATGGCGGTCATGGGCGTGGCGATGAGCTTCTTCTTCATCGCCATGGTATCGATCTCGCTCAACGGCGTGCCCGGCCCGGCGGTTCCGGCAGCGTCCGGCCTGTCGAACTTCGCGCGGATCACCGCCGGCAGCTTCGCGGCCTCGCTGGCGACGACCATCTGGGACGACTTCGAAGCCAACCACCAGACACGCCTGTCCGAAATCATGGGCGGTCCGGCGGGCGGTTCCAATGCGGTGGGCACGGCCATCAACGGCGCCCATGCGCTGGGCCTGACGACACAACAGGGCGCCGGCGTACTGGTCCGCCAGGTCATGGGCCAGGCCTATCTCGGCGCGGCGCTCGACTTCTTCCGCATCTCGGCGATCATCGTCCTGCTGCTGATCCCGTTGATCTGGCTGTGCAAGGAAACCCGTCCCAACGGACCGGTGACTGTCGCCGCGGACTGATTTGGAAAAAGGCCGGCCACCTTGTGTGTACCGGCCTTTTTTAAAGGGGATCCACAGATTTCCCCTTTCTTGCCTTCTGATATCGCGGCATATGGTTTCCATTGAAACGGAGCATTCCATGATCGCCCTTGCCCTGCACGGCGGGGCCGGCGCCAAGGCCGGCCGCGACTATTCCACCGAAATCGCCCATATGCGCGACGTCGCCGCCAGTGCCCGTGAGCGCCTCAAGGCCGGTGCTTCGGCGCTCGATGTCGCGGTTGAAGTCGTAAGGGCGCTGGAAGACTCCGGCCTCTATGTCGCCGGCAGGGGCGCGTCGCCCAATGCCGCCGGCGACTACGAGCTCGACGCCAGCCTGATGGACGGCCACGCCCGCACGGCCGGCGCCGTGGCCGCGTTGAAAGACTTCCCCAACCCGATTCTCGTCGCCCGCACCGTGATGGACAAGACACCCCACGTCATGCTGGCGGGTGACGGCGCCGCTCGCTTCGCCGCCGAACAGGGCTTCGCCCCCCTGCCCGACCCCAAGGCGTACTTCATCCGCGCCGGGCGTTTCGAGTCCAACCATCCGCCAGGCACGCTGGCCCACGGCACGGTCGGCTGTGTCGTGCTGGATGCGAAAGGCCGGCTGGCCTCGGCCACTTCGACCGCGGGCGTCTTCGGCAAGCTGCCGGGCCGGGTGGGCGATACGCCGATCATCGGCGCCGGCACCTGGGCCGACGGCACGGCCGCCATCTCGTGCACCGGCCAGGGCGAATATTTCATCCGGGTCAATGCCGCCGCGCAGGTTTCCTTCCGTCACGCGGCCGGTGAAGCGCTCGAAACCGCCGGCAATGCCGTCCTTCAGCAGATCGCCGATATGGGCGGCGAAGGCGGACTGATCGCGATCAATGCCAAAGGCGGCATAGCCGTACCGTTCAAGTCCCAGGGTATGAAACGCGCGTGGTTTCAGGGTGACGGCGAGATTATTTCAGCGGCGTTTTAAATCGCAGCGAAGGATTCGGCACAAATCCCGCGTATAACCTCCCGACTGGGAAATGAGAGGTTATAACAGAATGCCGCAGCCTCAGGGATTGGATACCGCGCTGGCCCTTTCGCGCTTTGGATTGGGCAGCAATACGGACGGGGTCGCCGCCCTCACGGGCGATGTCCGCGACCATCTGAAAGCCGAGATCGACGCCGGCGCGCCCGTGCCGGATCACCCCGATCTGAAATCGACCCCGGACCTGCTGGTCGCCGTCTACAAGTACGAACAGGACAAGAAGGCTGAGCGCGCGGTCATGAACGCCAAGCCGCCGTCGTCGGCCGATCCGACAATGGGCAGCATGAACGGCCCCGCCGACCCGCACAGCAAGGACATGCTGTCGCCGCCGGTCGACAGGCCGGGCCAGGCCGCCATGCCGGCCCCGGCGCCCATGATGAAGCCCGGCGCGGATCTCGACAATCCGATCCGTCCCGCCGTCATCGCCGAGGTCGACGCCCGCTTCAACGGCACCATGAAGTCGCCCAGGATCGGCTTCAACGAGCGCATGGTCATGTTCTGGACCAACCACTTCGCCATCTCGCAGAAGAAGAACCAGCAGGTCGCGGCCATTTCCGGCGCCTATGAGCGCGAAGCCATCCGTCCCCACGTCTTCGGCAAGTTCTACGACCTGGTCCTGGCGGTCGAGACCCACCCCGCCATGCTGATCTATCTCGACAACTACCAGTCCATCGGGCCGAACTCCGCCGGCGCCCGAGCCGGCGGCAAGGGGCTGAACGAGAACCTGGCGCGCGAAATCCTGGAACTGCACACCATGGGCGTGGGCTCGGGCTACACCCAGGCCGACGTGACGAACTTCGCCAAGGTCATCACCGGCTGGAGCATCAACAAGAACCCCAACAAGGGCGCGGTCGGCACCTTTATCTTCACCGACCGCACCCATGAGCCGGGCGCCCAGACCGTGGTCGGCAAGACCTACGGCCAGGGCGGCATGGACCAGGGCAAGGCCGTTCTGCGCGATCTGTGCCGCCATCCGGCCACCGCCAGGCACATCGCCACCAAGCTGGCGCGCCACTTCATCGCGGATGAGCCGCCCCCCGCCCTCGTCAAGACGCTGTCCGAAACCTTCCTCAGGACCGACGGCGACCTGGCCGAAGTTTCCCGCGCCCTGATAAACGCTCCGGAGTCCTGGCCGGCCAAACAGCTGAAGATGCGCTCGCCGCTGGAATACGTCGCCGCGACCCTGCGCGCCACCGGCGCGACGCTCAAGCCCCAGTCGATCACCAATGCGCTCAACGCCATGGGCCAGCCGTGGTGGCAACCGCCCGGGCCCAACGGCTTCCCCGACACGGTCGCCGCCTGGGCGTCGCCGGAATCGCTGGCCACCCGCATGGACTTCGCCAACGGGCTGACCACCAGCGCCGACCGCTCGGTCGACCCACGCGCCTTTGCCGAAAGCCGGCTGGGGCCGCTGCTCGACGACCACACTCGCGAAGCCGTCGCCCGCGCCGAAAGTCAGGCGCAGGGCCTTGGCCTCGTCTTCCTGTCCCCCGAATTCATGAGGCGCTGAGATGATCGACCGCCGCAATCTTCTGGGCGCCTTCGGCGCCACCGCCGCCTTCGGCGGCTTCGTCCCTATGGCGGCGCGTGCCGCCGGCGCCCGCGATCCGCGCCTGGTGGTCATCGTCCTGCGCGGCGCGCTCGACGGCCTGACCGCCGCGCCGCCCATCGGCGATCCCGACTATGCCGGCGTGCGGGCGCAATTCGCCCTGCCGGACGCCATCCCGCTCGATTCCATGTTCAGCGTCCATCCGTCGCTCAGCAACTTCGCGCGGCAGTACAAGGCCGGCCAGGGCATATTGATCCACGCCGCCGCCTCGCCCTATCGCGACCGCTCGCACTTCGACGGCCAAGACGTGCTGGAATCGGGCATGACCGCCCCGGGCCATACCGACTCGGGCTGGCTCAACCGCTTCCTGCAGACCCTCACCGTCGACCAGCGCGTCAATCCGCGCGGACTGGGCGTCGGCGCGGTCACGCCGCTGGTCATCCGGGGCAATGCGCCGGTCCTCGGCTGGGCGCCCAGTTCGCTGAAGCCGGTCGATGCCGACCTGCCGCCGCGCCTGCTCAGCCTCTACCAGGCGTCCGATCCGATGCTGGCCAATGTGCTGACCGAAGCCATCGCCACCGGCAAGATCGCCAACGGTTACAGCGGCATGACCAAGGGCGCGGGCGGCGGTCCGGGCGATCCCCAGACCATGATCGCCATGGCGCAAGGCGCGGCCCGCCTGCTGGCGGCCGAGGACGGGCCGCGCATTTGCGCCCTGTCGTTCGAAGGCTGGGACACGCACGCCGCCGAAACGGCGCGGCTGAAGACGCTGCTGGGCGGGCTCGACGGCGCTCTGGGCGCCTTCGAACAGACCATGGGACCGAAATGGCAGGATACGGCGGTGCTGGTCGTCACGGAATTCGGCCGCACCGTCGCCGTCAACGGCACGCAAGGTACCGACCACGGCACGGCCGCGGCGGCGTTTCTGACCGGTGGTGCCGTGAAGGGCGGACGGGTCGTCGCCGACTGGCCGGGGCTGAAGAGCAGCCAGCTCTATCAGAATCGCGACCTGATGCCGACGACGGACCTGCGCGCCGTCGCCAAGGGGCTGATGGCGTCGCTTTACGACACGCCAGCATCGGCGCTGGCGGACAAAGTCTTTCCAGACTCGGCCGGTGTCGTCCCGATGACGGGATTGATCGCGTAAAAGGTGACGCTTAAACGACGTATACGCCTCCGCTTGGCGGAGGCGTATACGGGCTTTCCCTACTTACACATCGCGTCGATGCCGGCGTTGTTCGGGCCGGCGGGGACTTTGGAAATGTCCTTGCCGGTCTCGTAGGCCGTGCGCTCCATCATCGCGCCGTCGCCCGCCTTGGGGTCTGTCTCGGCGTAGGCCGCATCGCTTTCGGCCTGCTCGAGCGTCACATAGTGCGCGCCCGCCGCATCCAGACGATTCAGAACTTCCGGAAGCATGATCGAGGCAAAGCCGCCGATATGGGTCAGCAGGACCTGCGGGATCATGCGGCCGTAAACCGCCTGCGACAGCGACTTCATGCGGACGATGCCGGCGTCGACACCAGCCAGGTAGCGCGTCTTCAGGATCGCGATGCTGGCCTGGTCGTTCTTGGCCAGGCAACGGTTATAGGTCTCGGTATAGGCCCAGTCGTCGAAGCTGACCGACACGTCGGCGATGCGGTAGTTGTGCGCCTTCAGCCAGGCATTGACTGCGTCGTGGTGCGCGGCATCGCCCGCCGAGAGAAACGGAAAGCGCAGATAGCGGTAGTTGTTATCGCCCATATAGGTCTTCAGCGTAGACTCGTCGGCCTCGATCTCGGCCTCGAACGCTTCCACGGTTCCGGAATTGACATTCGGATGGCTGTAGGTGTGATTGCCGAGCGGGAAGCCGGCGTCGCGCCAGGCCTTCAGCACCGCTTCGCTGCCGGGCTCTCGCTGGATGCCGACGGCGTTGACGAAGCCCCAGGCCTGCGGCACCTGGTGCGCCTTGAGCGCGTTGATATAGTTGTGGGCGATATCGATGCGCGGCAGGCCCGGCGTCTGCGAGCCGTGATCCGGCAGGTCGTCGACCGTGATGGCGATATCGAACCTGTCGGCCGCATGGGCACCGGCCGCGGCCATCATGGCAAAGCCCGCAACGGCGATAAGAAGTGATTTCATGACGCGATCTCCCTGGATTTTATTTTAGCGCTACCATACCCCACCTGCCTCGCCGCACAAGGCTGGAGCGGCCATGGCCGGTACATTTTGAATAACGTCGTTCGTTTCATCTTGAACCGAGTCGGCGGCAACGGTACCTTCCGCGAAGGTAACGCGTAGAGTCTTTACTTTATGGCTAATCAGGGGGCCAAAAATGAACGGTAATATCTTTCTCCGCACGGGGGTGATCATCCTCGCGCTCGGCATGTGTCTTGGCATCTATATGGGCGCGAAGGAAGACTTCACGCTGGCGCCGGTCCACGCGCACATCAACCTCGCCGGCGGCGTGCTGATGTGCATCGCAGGCCTGTTCTACAACAGCCGTCCGGCCCTTTGGGGCAAATTCACCACCATCCACTACGGGCTTCAGCTGGTCGGCATCGTCCTGCTGGCCGCCGGCATCGCGGGTGCGCACCTGAACCAGCCGTGGTTCCCGCCGGTCGTCGGCATCGGTTCGATCCTGACCCTGCTGGCCATGGCGGTCTTCATCTTCCTGGTCTTCAAGGGCACGGGCAAAAACGCGACGGCCGCCTGACGAAAGTCAGACGGCCGCAAGGCGTTTCCTTTTTTGTTCGGTCTTTAAGCCGCAAAGGCTTGCGCGACAGCACGCGTCACGGTCTCAAGTTCGGCGAAACGGTCGGGCTCGATATCCGCAAAGGTAAAGCACGTCCTGGTCTGAGCGCGCTCTTTCAGCGCCTCAGGCACGGGAACGTCGCGGCCTTCGCGCATGCCCAGCGCCGGCAGATAGTAGGACACCTTGTGGCCCGTCAGCCGGACGGTTCCGAACCAGACCGGGTCCTTGGACGCCATGGTCGCCGTCGGAACATTGACCGTACATTCGCCGACGACGTCCTTGCCGATCTTCATTGCAGGAGCCGCGCGAACCATCAGGTCGCGCAGAGCGATGTAAAGCGGATATTGGTCGTTCATGCGTACACCTCCCGTACTGATTTTACGTCGTTGTGATCGACGATATCCGACAATCACCAAAAAAAAGTTGCCAGCCTTGGAAAAAGGCGCATAGTTTCATTTGTTACCAATACGTGACGGAGGGCTGCATGTCCGGGACAGACATTACGCGCAACGCTGCCGGTCTCGACGGTTTTGCCTTCGTCGAGTTCACCGGCCCCGACACGGCCGCCATGGCCGGACAGCTGGAAGCGCTCGGCTTTACCGCCGTGGCGCGCCATCCCGACCGTGCGCTTACCCTGTTCAACCAGGGTGGTGTCGACTTCGTTCTGAATACGGCGGGCTCACCCCAGGCCGCGCGCTTCGCCGCCCGGCACGGGCCGTCCGCCAATGGCATGGGCTTTCGCGTTAAAGATGCCGCCAAAGCGTACGAACTGGCCCTGCGGCAAGGCGCCGTGGCGGCTGAAACGGCAGATGCGGCGTTCGCAAACGTTCCGGTCCTGCAAGGCATCGGCGGATCCCTGCTCTATCTGATCGATGCAAATCCGTTTGCCGGCTGGACGAAACTGGCCGACGCCGGCCCGGGCGTCGGCTTTCTGGAGATCGACCACCTGACGCACAATGTGGCGCGCGGCCAGATGCGCACCTGGTCGTCGTTTTACGCACAGGTCTTCGGCTTCGAGGAACAGAAGTATTTCGACATCAAGGGCCAGGCGACCGGCCTGTTCAGCCAGGCGATGATCGCGCCCGACGGCCGTATCCGCATCCCGCTCAACGAAAGCCAGGACGACACCAGCCAGATCGAGGAATTTCTGCGCGAATACAATGGCGAAGGCATCCAGCACATCGCCCTGTCGACCGACGATATCTACGCCACGGTCGAAGCCTTGCGCGCCAACGGCGTCAAGCTTCAGGACACGATCGACACCTATTACGACCTGGTCGACAAACGCGTGCCCGGCCATGGCGAGGACCTGGAGCGTTTGCGCCGGAACCGCATCCTCATCGACGGCGGGGCGGCAGACGGCATCCTGCTGCAGATCTTTACGGAAAACACCTTCGGGCCGATCTTCTTCGAGATCATCCAGCGCAAGGGCAATCAGGGTTTCGGCAACGGCAATTTCCAGGCCCTGTTCGAATCGATCGAACTCGACCAGATTCGCCGCGGCGTTATCAAGGTCGCTTAAATACACCTCCCCGTCGCGAAGCGATGGGGAGGGGGACCGCACGACTGAGCCCTTGCGAAGCAAGGGTGAAGGAGATGTGGTGGTGGGGTTTCTTACTTTGGACCGAACTCACATGACCACATACATGACCGGCTTCGGAAACCATTTCGCCACGGAGGCCGTCCCCGGCGCCCTGCCCGTTGGCCAGAACGCCCCGCAGAACGTTCCTTTCGGCCTCTATACCGAACAGCTGTCCGGCACCGCTTTCACAGCACCCCGCAGCGAAAACCGGCGCAGCTGGCTGTATCGCCTGCGCCCTTCGGCCGGCCATCCCCCGTTCACCCCACTCGGCGCCGCACCCGAATGGGCGGCGGCCACGCCCAACCGACTGCGCTGGTCGCCGCAAACACTTCCGGAAGACGAGAAAGATTTTATCGACGGCCTGCAAGCCTTTGCCGGCAACGGAGATCCTCTGTCGCAGTCAGGCGTCACCATCTATCTATATGCCGCCAACCGGTCCATGACCCGCGTCGCCTTCGACGCCGACGGGGAGCTTCTGATCGTTCCGCAATCCGGCGACATTTCCATTTTCACCGAAATGGGAAGGCTCGACCTTGCCCCTCTAAGCATCGGCATCATCCCGCGCGGCGTGCGCTTCCGCGTCGAACGCAGCGGCCCGGCTTCAGGCTATGTTCTGGAAAACCATGGCGCTCCGTTCCGTCTGCCTGAGCTGGGCCCCATCGGCGCCAACGGCCTGGCCAACAGCCGCGATTTCGAAACACCGGTCGCCGCCTATGAAGACCGCGACGAACCGACCGAGCTTGTGCAGAAGTTTGGCGGCCGATGGTGGACAACAACGCTCGGTCACTCGCCGCTCGACGTCGTCGCCTGGCACGGCAATCATGCGCCATACCGCTATGATCTGACGCGCTTCAACACGATCAATACGGTCAGCTTCGACCACCCCGATCCGTCGATCTTCACGGTCCTGACTTTGCCATCCGAAACACCCGGCACGGCAGCCTGCGACTTCGTCATCTTCCCGCCGCGCTGGATGGTCGCCGAACACACCTTCCGCCCGCCCTGGTTCCACCGCAACGTCATGAGCGAGTTCATGGGGTTAATCGACGGCGCCTACGACGCCAAGGCCGGCGGCTTCGCGCCCGGCGGCGCATCCCTGCACAGCTGCATGAACGCCCACGGTCCCGATGTCGAGTCCTGGCGCAAGGCGGTCGCCGCCGAGTTGAAACCGCACAAGATCACCGGCACCATGGCCTTCATGTTCGAGACCCGCCTGCCCCTGCGCCCCAGCGCCTTTGCCATGGCGTCGCCGACGCTACAAAGCGACTATGACGCTTGCTGGCACGGATTTCCGAAGGCGGAGGGACCAAATTCCGCATCCTGAACGAAGATTGGATTCTATCTCCTTCCCCGTTTACGGGGAAGGTGGCTCCCCGCAGCTTAGCGAAGGGGAGACGGAAGGGGGGACTGCGGGAAATGCCCGCGCCCCTGTCTGCCACCTTCCCCCTTCCGTCTGCTCGCTCCGCTCACAGCCACCTTCCCCGTAAACGGGGAAGGAAGGCAGTTCCAAAGGTTTTCTGAATTGGCACCGTCTCCCTCCATCGACCAGACCCATGATCCCAAGCTGTCGTCCTGGGTGCCGGGGGCGGACGGCCACGCCGACTTTCCCGTACAGAACCTGCCATTCGGCACGTTCAGCCCGCCCAATGAAGCACCGCGCCCGGGCGTCGCCATCGGCGATCATGTTCTCGATCTTCAGGCGCTGGTCGCCGCCGGTCTGCTCAACGAAGCGCCCGCCGACGTCGCCACCATCCTGGCAACGCCAGCTTTGCGCAAAAGCCTGCGTCAGCAGCTGTCGCGCCTCCTGACCGACACGCAATACCAAGCCGCCGCCGAACCGTACCTGTTCGCCACTGCCGACTGCACGCTCCATCTGCCTTGCCGCATCGGCGACTACACCGACTTTTATGTCGGCATCCATCACGCGACCCAGGTCGGCGCGCTCTTCCGCCCCGACAACCCGCTGCTGCCCAATTACAAGCACGTGCCGATCGGCTATCACGGCCGCGCCTCGTCGATCCGCCCGTCGGGCATTCCCGTCGTTCGCCCGTCCGGCCAGACAAAGGCGCCCGACGCCGACACCCCGACCTTCGGCCCCAGCAAACGACTCGATTTCGAGCTTGAACTTGGCGTCCTTATCGGCCAGGGCAACCCTCTCGGCTCCCCCATTCCCATCACCGAGGCGCATAACCATATCGGCGGCTTCTGCCTGCTCAACGACTGGTCGGCGCGCGATCTCCAGGCTTGGGAGTACCAACCGCTGGGGCCGTTCCTCGCCAAAAATTTCCATTCGACGATTTCGCCATGGATCGTCACGCCCGAAGCGCTGGCCCCGTTCCGCGCGGCGCAAGCGCCCCGCCCCGAAGGCGATCCGCGCCCCCTGCCCTATCTGTGGAGCGACGACGACCAGGCCCGTGGCGGTTTGAACCTTGGCCTAACCGTCACCATACAGACCACGAAGATGCGAGAGCTTGGCCTGCCGCCGCAGGTCTTAAGCCAAAGCCACGCCCGCCATATGTACTGGACGGTGGCGCAAATGGTGACGCACCACGCGTCCAGCGGCTGCAACCTGGAAACCGGCGACCTGCTCGGCACCGGCACCCTGTCGGGCCCGACACCTGACGCCTCGGGCAGCCTGCTTGAACTAAGCCAGGGGGGAAAATCCCCCGTTGAATTGCCTTCAGGCGAAACACGCACCTTCCTTGCCGACGGCGACGCCATTACATTAGGCGCGCACGCCGAAGCGCCGGGATTCGCTTCCATTGGCTTTGGCGGCTGCACAGCGATGATTTTGCCCGCGAGGTAACATGCTCCGTCTCCACAGCTACTGGCGTTCGTCCGCCGTCTATCGCGTGCGCATCGCGCTCAATCTCAAGGGCCTCGACTATGAGACGGTCGGCCACGACCTGCGCACCGACCAGCAGTCGACCCCGGCCTACAAGGCGATCAATCCGCAAGGCCTGGTCCCCGCGCTGGATGACGGCGATCACATCCTGACGCAGAGCGTGGCCATCCTGGAGTGGCTTGAAGAAACACATCCCAATCCGCCGCTGTTGCCGAAGGCGCCGATCGACCGCGCCCACGTCCGCGCGCTTGTTTCAGCTGTCGTCGCCGATATCCACCCGCTCAACAATCTGCGCATTCAGAAGTACCTGAAGGCCGAGTTCGGCGCCGACCAGGCGGCGCTCGACGCCTGGTGCCGGCGCTGGATCGCCTCGGGCTTCGACGCCATCGAGGAACTGATCGGCCGCCACGGCGCGGGCTTCGCCTTCGGCGACCGGCCGACCCTGGCCGATTGCTGCCTGGTTCCGCAGGTGCTGAACGCCGGTCGCGTCAATCTCGACCTCGCGCCCTGGCCGCTGATCCGCGCGGTCAACCAGGCCTGTCTCGACCTGCCGGCCTTTGCCCGCGCCCAGCCGCAGCATCAGCCGGACGCCGATCCGCCCGCCGACGCATGAACCGTGTTTACGCGACGCCCGCCGGTGTGACGCTGGGACCGCTCGACCTGATCGCGGACGGCAAGGCCCGCAATTTCGTGCTGGAAATCGGCGAGGCGCATTTCCACGGCTTCGTCGTGCGCGAAGGCGCGCGCGTCCATGGCTATGTCGACCGCTGCCCGCACGCCGGCATGCCGCTGGCCGAAGCGCTCGACGAATATCTGACACCGCAGGGCGACTATATTTCGTGCGGCTGGCACGGCGCCCTGTTCCGCATCTCCGACGGCTATTGCGTCGGCGGTCCGTGCGCCGGCCGCAGCCTGACGCCGTGGCCGGTAAGCGTCCGCGACGGACAGATCGTCACGGTTTAAGTCGCCGCCTCATTCGTCGCCCGCCGTGCGGTCAGGCTCGAGCCAGCCGACGCCGTGACCACCAGGGCAATCGCCACGACCTGCATCAGGGTCAGCTTTTCGCCGACGATCAGGAAGGCCAGGATGGCGCCGGCCGCCGGCTCAAGGCTCATCATCAGGCTGAAGGTCTTGGCCGGCAGGTGCTTCAACGCCAGCATCTCAAGCGTATAGGGAATGGCGCTCGACAGGATGCCGACCGCGATCCCCCATAACAGCACCGATCCCGAGAAAAGCGTGGCGCCCGCCGTCGCTATGCCGATCGGCAGGGTGAAGACCGTCGTGATCGCCATGGCCAGCGCCACCGCCTTGCCACCGTGGACGCGGTCGCTGACGCGCTGGCCGACGATGATATAGAGGCCCCAGCATACGGCCGCGCACGCGCACCAGAAGACACCGACCGGATCGAGCGCGCCGCTGCCGCCATGCCACGGCAGCAAAATGACCAGGCCGGCCGCCGCACAGGCGATCCAGATAAAGTCGACGGCCCGGCGCGAGGTCAGCACCGCCACGGTCAGCGGCCCCAGGAATTCGATGGCCACGCCGATACCCAGCGGCACACGCGCAATGCCCATATAGAAGACCAGGTTCATCACCCCCATGATCACGGCATAGAGCAGGAGCACGCCCCAGTCCTTGCGCGCCGGACCGTTTTGCCACGGCCGGAAGATGGCCAGCAGGATCAGGGCGGCGAAACCCTGGCGCAGGGCCGTCGTGCCTTCCGCGCCGACGATCGGGAACAGGTGCTTGCCGAAGGTGGCGCCGGCCTGGACCGACAGGATGGAGATGAGGACGGCGCAGGTCGCCAGGGTACGGCGGGGGATTTTGGTCAGCATGACGGCTCCGAATGTGGCGCGTCGTCTTGTCGTGACCGGGTACGGCGCATCTCGTCCGGGGTCAGAACTGGTAACCAATGCAACCGCGAAAGGCAAGCATCGCTCGCCTCGGAATGTTGCACAAAAAGTGCAGCATAAAGTCAGGATATAGGGCCGAAAAACGACACCTCCACGACGGAAATATGGCGATTAAATAAAATTGACATAAATGTCAGTTTCCAAATTGACGTTACAGGCGGATATCTGTACCTTGCGGACCATAGAACAAGAGAATGTGCCACATGCCGACCGGCGTACCCGACTCCCCGGATTGCCCCTCCCGCGACACGCGAAAGGGCCAAAATAGCGGAGCAATGTTCGCCTCTTGCGCTAATCCTTCAAAAATTGAGGGTCTTTTGCTGCGAACTTTTGTGCGCAGCATAACGCCGGCATCCAAAGCACCACTGTTCTTGTCTCGACAATAAAGGGAGAATGAGACAAATGCAGGACCGTTTGCTCGAATACACCTACCGTCTGGGTGACGACGCACTTATCCTCGGTCAACGCCTGAGTGCCTGGTGCGGCCACGCGCCCAATCACGAAATCGATCTTGGCCTGTCGAGCCTGGCGCTCGACCTGGTCGGCCAGGCCACCGACTTCCTGAGCCTGGCCGCCCGCATGGAGGGCAAGGGCCAGGACGCCGATACCCTGGCCTTCCGCCGCAATCCGCCCGACTATCACAACTGCCTGCTGGTCGAGCAGCCGAACGGCGACTTCGCCCAGACCCTGGCCCGCCAGTTCCTGTTCTCGAACTGGCAATTGCTGATGCTCGAAGCGCTGACGCATTCGGCCGACCGCAGCCTGGCGCATATCGCCGACAAAAGCGTCCGCGAAGTCGCCGGCCATGTCGCCTTCTGCCGCGAATGGATGGTGCGCATGGGCGACAGCCGCGTCGTCTGCCACAAGCGCCTGGTCATAAGCCTGGATATGCTGTCGCGCTTCATCGACGAACTGTTCATGATGGACGAGATCGACGACGACCTGCTGGCCCGGGGCATCGCCGTCGACAAGACCGCCCTGCGCGCAGAATACGACGCCCGCATCAACGCCGTGCTGCATGAGGCCCGCCTGGCGCATCCGCGTCCGGCCGAGCCTGTGATCGGCGGGCGCCGCGGCAATCACAGCGAACACCTCAGCGCCATGTTGGCCGAAATGACCTTGCCGCAACGCGGTGCTGCCTGACAATCCAATACGGTTGCAATTGCAACCAACTTCGTTATAGACTACAGTCTCAGGGGCGGGCGATCGAATGGATCGCCCGCCCTTACGTTTTTGGTTATCGCGAACCGGAGGTGCCTATGCGCGCTGGCTTCTATACACGCGTCACCGATACGCTCGACGACATCGCCGCGCGCGGCCTGACCAAGCCCGAACACGTCATCGCGTCGATGCAGCGCCCTTCCCTTAAGCTGAAAGACGGACGCGAGGTCGTCAACTTCTGCGCCAACAACTATCTCGGCCTGGCCGATCATACGGACGTCATCGAAGCCGGCCGCGAAGCCATGCGCACCCACGGCGCCGGTATGGCCAGCGTGCGCTTTATCTGCGGGACGCAGGATCTGCATAAGGCACTGGAAGCGCGCATTGCGTCTTATGTCGGCAAGGAAGACGCCATCCTGTTCGCCGCCTGCTTCGACGCCAACGCAGCTGTTTTCGAGCCCCTGCTCGGCGAAGAGGACGCCATCGTATCGGACAGCCTGAACCACGCTTCGATCATCGACGGCGTGCGCCTGTGCAAGGCAAAGAAGTACCGCTTCAAAAACGCCGACCTCGACGACCTCGAAACCCAGCTGAAGGCCGCCCGCGCCAATGGCGCCCGCACCATCATGATCGCCACCGACGGCGTCTTTTCGATGGACGGCTATTTCGCGCCGCTCGACGGCATCGCCGAACTGGCCGACCGGTATGACGCGTTGATCATGGTAGACGACTGCCATGCCACGGGGTTTGTCGGCCCGAAAGGCTCAGGGACGGCTCACCGCCTCAAGGTCGCTGACCGCGTCGACATTCTGACCGGCACTTTCGGCAAGGCCCTGGGGGGCGCCATGGGGGGCTATATCGCGGCGCGCAAACCCGTCATCGATCTGCTGCGCCAGCGCGCCCGCCCCTATCTCTTTTCCAATGCCCTGGCGCCGGCCGTGACCGGATCGTCGCTCAAGGCGATCGACCTGGCCGAAGCCGGCGATGACCTGCGCGAGCGCCTGACGACGAATGCGCAACGCTTTCGCGCCGGCATGCAGAAGGCGGGCTTCAGGCTCCTTCCCGGCAGCCACCCGATCATCCCGGTCATGCTGGGCGACGCCAAGCTGGCGCAAGCCCTGGCCGCGCGCCTGCTCGACCACGGCGTCTACGTCATCGGTTTTTCCTATCCTGTCGTCCCCGACGGCCAGGCGCGCATCCGCACCCAGATGTCGGCCGCGCATACCTTCGCGCAGATCGACGGTGCTGTTGCAGCCTTCTCGGCGTGCGCGCTCGAACTGGGGGTGCTGGCATGAGCGACGACGTGAAGCCCCTGACCGCCGATACCGTCCGCCTGCCCGCCACCATGGCAGCCCTGGCCAAGCTGAAGCCCGAGCCCGGCCTGTGGCAAACCGAGGCGCCTGTGCCCGAGATTGCCCCCGACGAAGTGCTGATCGAGGTGACGCATACCGCCATCTGCGGCACCGACGTCCACATCTATAACTGGGACGACTGGGCGCAAAAGACCGTGCCCGTACCGATGATCACGGGGCACGAATTCTCAGGCACCATCGCCGCGATCGGATCGCGCGTGACACGGCCGCTCAAGCTAGGCATGCGCGTCTCGGCCGAAGGCCACGTCATCGACCTCGACTCGGACGCCGCGCGGCTGGGCCAGTTCCACCTCGACCCGACAACGCAAGGTATCGGCGTCAATCGCCCCGGCGCCTTTGCGCGCTTCGTCGCCGTGCCGGCGTTCAACGTCATCCCGTTGCCCGAGCGCGTGTCGAACGAACTCGGCGCCATCCTCGACCCCTTCGGCAATGCCGTCCACACCGTGCAGCAGACCAATGTCATGGGCCGCGACGTGCTGGTGACCGGCGCCGGGCCGATCGGCATCATGGCCGCCGCCGTAGCGCGCTTTGCCGGCGCGCGCTCGGTGACACTGACCGATATCAATCCGTACCGCCTCGACCTGGCCGGCCGCGTCGCCGATATCCGCACGGTCGATGTGTCGCAGGAAGACCTGAACGACGTCCGTCATGAACTGGGCGTCGCGAACGGCTATGACGTCGCACTCGAAATGAGCGGCGCCAAACCCGCCATCCCGCAGGCGATCGAGCACCTGCGCATGGGCGGCGACCTGACTTTGCTGGGCATCCCCGCGGGTGCGGTTCCGTTCGACTGGTCGAGCGTCATCATGAAGGCGTTGACCGTGCGCGGCGTCTACGGCCGGCAGATGTTCGACACCTGGAAGCGCATGCTGGGCCTGATCGAGGCGGGCTTCCCGCTGGAACGCATCATCACGCACCGCCTGCCCGCGGTGGCCTTTCAGCAGGGTTTCGACCTGATGCGTTCAGGCCAATCCGGCAAGATCGTGCTCGATTGGACCGGGATTTGAGACTTTTCTCCTCCCTGCGCGGAGCGTGGGGAGGAGATTTTCTTACTGCCCATCCAACGCAATGGCCGCAGCCGCCAGATCCTGCGACGCATCGCCCACGCTCTTGAAGACGGTGACCAGATCCTCGCGGCCGTCGACCACGCCCAGACCACACAGGTCGAACAACGTGCCCTTGATGTCGGCTTCCGACAAACCCATCACATCTCCCGCCTCCTTCAGCGCCGCCAGGGTATCGACCCAGACAGCGGCGCGCGAGATCGCCTCGTCGTCGGCCTCGCGCATATCGGCCAGGTAGCCACCGATCAGCGCCACGTGCTGGCCGGGTTTCAGCCAGAGCCCTCGCACGATCGGTTCCTTGCTCAGCGTCGCGCACGCCACGATATCGGCGTCGTGGACGGCGTCCTGCACATCGTCACAGGCCTGGGCGTCGAAGCCGTTGTCTCGCAGGTGCTGTGCCAAGCGCTCGGCGTTTTTCTGCGTCGGGCTATGGACCCAGACGCGGCGGATATCGCGGACAGCGCGGTAGGCGAAAGCGAGCTCCGTCGCGATCCGACCCGACCCGACCAACAGCAGTCGATGCGCATCGCCGCGCGCCAGACGTTCCGCGGCTACCGCTGCGACGGCAGTTGTCCTGCGCGCCGTCAGTTCGCCACCGTCGAGCAGCGCCTTGTGCTCGCCCGTCACAGCGTCGAACAGCAGATAGCTGGCCGTCACCGCCGGAATACCCCGCCCGACATTGCCCGGCGTCACATTGACGATCTTGACACCGCCGCCCCCCGACGCACTCCACGCCGGCATCATGAGCAGCGACGCGTCGGGTTCGCCCGGCTGCGCCACTGTATGGACGTGGCGCTGGGGTGCCTCCGCACCGCCAAGCAAGCGGCGCGGCAGTTCGGCCACCAAACGGTCGTACGGCAAGGCCTTGATGACGTCTTCACGGGAATAGATGCGCATTCGGAGTCTCCTGAAATCGTTCAAGAAACCCCACCACGACATCTCCTTCGCTATTGCTGACGCAATACCTCAGTCGTGCGGTCCCCCTCCCCATCGCTTCGCGACGGGGAGGTACAAGAGATCGTAGTGTCTTGCACCTCCCCGTTTTCGCAGAAAATGGGGAGGGGGACCGCGGCGAAGCCGTGGTGGTGGGGTTTCTTACTTTCTTCATCGGTAAGCCTGCGTCTCCGCCAACAGCCAGTCGCGGAAGGCAACCAGCGGCGGATGCCCGGCGCGCTCGTGCGGCCAGGCCAGGTAATAGGCTTCGGCGCTTTTCATTTCGCCGGCGTCGGGCAGGGCGCGAACCAGTTGGCCGGTGCGCAGTTCTTCCTCGATCAGAAAGGTCGGCAGAAGCGCCACGCCAAGCCCCGAGCGCGCCACCTGCGCCACCGTGGCGAACTGGTCGAACAGCATGCCCTGGACGTGTTCGTCGGCGACATCGTGCAGACGCAGCCAGCGTTCCCAGGCGTCGGGCCGCGTCGTCATATGCAGCAGCGGCGCCTGCCTCAGGTCGGCCGGTGTCTTAAAACCGTACCGCGCCAACAACTCAGGGCTGCACGCCGGCACGACATACTCTTCCCGCAGCAACGCGGTTTCGGCGCCGCGCCACTGTCCCATGCCGTGATGGATGGCGGCATCGACCGGCTCCAGCGCGAAGTCGAACACGGTCAGCCGCGTCATCAGGTTCAGCGTGATGCCTGGATTACCGGCCAGGAACGACGGCAGGCGCGGCGCCAGCCAGCGCGTCCCGAAGGTCGGCAGGATGGCGAGGTTGAGCGTGCCGCCCAAAGGATTGGCGCGCAGGTTCAGCGACGCCGTCCCGATCTTTTTCAAGGCGTCGCGGATATCGCGGGCATAGGCTTCGCCACCCGGTGTCAACCGGATCGTCTGGCGCTCACGGTGGAACAGCTCGACTTCCAACTGCTCTTCCAGCGCCTTGATCTGGCGGCTGACCGCGCTCTGCGTCAGGTTCAGTTCGCGCGCCGCCGCCGTGACCGAGCCCGTGCGGGCGGCGGCCTCGAACGCCTGGAGGTGGGACAGCGACGGCAGGAAGCGACGGGGAGCGAGCATTATTCCAAATCAGCTAATATTCCTAAACGGAATGACTTAAGTCCGATTAAGCGGTATTCCTGGCCATTATAGCGGCTAAAATAGTCCGAAACAGAATAAACTTGTCGTTTCATGTCGCAATCTTCCACCACGCACGGACTTTGGGCGATGACCGCCCCGGACGCGCCCCTGACCGGGCCGCTGACCGGCGATGTCATGGCGGACGTGTGCATCGTCGGTGGCGGCTATACGGGCCTGTCGGCGGCGCTTCACCTGGCGAAGAATGGCATCCGCGCCGTGGTGCTCGAAGCGCGCGACGTCGGCTTCGGCGGCGCCGGGCGCAATGTCGGCCTGGTCAATGCCGGCATGTGGGTCATGCCGGATGAGCTGCCGAAGGTTTTAGGCCCGGTCTATGGCGACCGCCTGCTGAAACTGCTGGGCGACGCGCCCGCCGCCGTCTTCGATATCGTCAAGACCTACAACATTCCGTGTGAGCTTCGCACCGAAGGCACCTTGCATTGCGCGGTCGGCCAAGCAGGGCTCGATGAGTTGAAAGCCCGCGAGGCGCAGTGGCAGGCGCGTGGCGCGCCGGTCCGCCTGCTGTCGGCGGATGAGACGAAAACCATGGTCGGATCTTCGGCCTATTCGGCGGCACTGCTCGATCAACGCGCCGGTACGATCCAGCCGCTGGCCTACGTGCGCGGTCTGGCGAAAGCGGCGCTTAGCGAAGGCGCGATGATCCATACCGATTCGGCCGTGACGCGCGTCGAAGCCGGCACCGGACGCTGGCGGGTGATGACGGACGCGGGCTCCGTCACCGCCGGCTGGGTGGTCATGGCGACCGACGCCTATGCGCAAGGGCCTTGGGAAGTCATCCGCCGCGAACAGGTCCACCTGCCCTATTTCAACTGCGCCACCACGCCGCTGCCGGAAGACATCCGCGCTTCGATCCTGCCAGGTGGTCAGGGCGCGTGGGACACCAAGGAAGTCCTGAGCTCCTTCCGTATGGATGCACGCGGCCGCCTCGTCTTCGGCAGCGTCGGCGCTCTCAAAGGCATGGGCGAAGCGATCCACCGCGACTGGGCGCTGCGCGCGCTCCGCCGCATCTTCCCGCAGATCGGCCCCGTCGGCTTCGAGGCCGAATGGTACGGCCAGATCGGCATGACCGACGACAACCTGCCGCGCTTTCACCGTTTCGCCGACCGCGTCATCGCCGTTTGCGGTTATAATGGCCGGGGAATCGCCCCCGGCACCGTCATGGGCCGGACCCTGGCCGAACATATCGCGGGCGAGCGTCCCGAAGACGCCCTGCCCCTGCCCGTCACCGCGCCGCACGAAGCGAAGATGCGGACGGTGAAAGAAGTTTTCTACGAGGTCGGCGCCCAGGCCGTCCATTTGACCGATGCTAGGTTTTGACAATGCGCGCCTCTGAATCGGTCCATAATTACCCCTCCACCGCTTCGCGGTCCCCCTCCCCATCTTCGATGGGGAGGAGAAACGAGCGTCTCCTCCCTACGCGCAGCGTGGGGAGGGGGACCGCGAAGCGGTGGAGGGGTCCAGCAACACGCGACAATCGAGGCCGATCATGATTTCTGAAGCAACAAAGACAACCGAAGACGTATCCGCTCTATTGTCTTCACTCGGAGTGAACCGGAAATCCTGGAGCTTCGGCACACTCGCAGTCCGCTCTCCTGTAGACGGAGGCCTGATCGCCAACGTGCCGGAAACCTCGGCCCCCGACGCCAAGGCGCAGATCGACAGGGCGCAGGCCGCTTTTCTGCAATGGCGCACCGTGCCGGCGCCCAAGCGCGGCGAACTGGTCCGCCTGTTCGGCGAGGAACTGCGCGCGCACAAGGCGGAGCTGGGCCGGCTTGTTTCGCTCGAAGTCGGCAAGGTCACGTCGGAAGGCCTGGGCGAAGTCCAGGAGATGATCGACATCTGCGATTTCGCCGTCGGCCTGTCGCGCCAGATCTACGGCCTGACCATCGCCACCGAACGCGCCCAGCACCGCATGATGGAAACCTGGCATCCGCTGGGCGTCGTCGGCATCATCTCGGCCTTCAACTTCCCGGTCGCGGTCTGGGCGTGGAACGCCGCCCTGGCCCTGGTCTGCGGCAATTCTATCGTGTGGAAGCCCTCTGAAAAGTCGCCGCTGACCGCGCTGGCCACCCACGCCATTTTCGAGCGTGCGCTCAAGCGTTACGTCAATGACGGCTTTGATGCCCCCGAGGGTTTGTCTGCGCTGCTGATCGGCGCCCGCGAAACCGGCGAAATCCTGGTCGACCACGAAGACGTCCGCCTGGTCTCGGCGACCGGCTCGACCGCCATGGGCCGCGCCGTCGGTCCGAAACTGGCGGCGCGCTTCGCCCGCTCGATCCTCGAACTCGGCGGCAACAATGCCGTCATCGTCGCGCCCACGGCCGATCTCGACCTGACCCTGCGCGGCGTCGCCTTTGCCGCCATGGGCACCGCCGGGCAGCGTTGTACGACGCTTCGCCGTTTGTTCCTGCACGACAGCATCCACGACACGCTTTTGCCGCGCCTCAAGGCCGCCTATGCCTCGGTCAAGGTTGGCCATCCGCTGGAAGACGGCACCCTGGTCGGGCCGCTGATCGACAAGGCGGCCTTCGATGGTTTCAATAAGGCGCTCGACGAAGCACGCGCCGCGGGCGGCATCGTCACCGGCGGCGAACGCGTCATGGTCTCAGGCGACGACAGCTACTATGTCCGCCCGGCCATCGTCGAAATGAAAGACCATGCCGGCCCGATGCTGCGCGAGACCTTCGCGCCGATCCTCTATGTCATGCGCTATTCAACGCTCGACCAGGCGATCGCCTGGCAGAACGGGGTCGGCGCCGGCCTGTCGTCGTCGATCTTCACCAACGACGTGCGTGAGGCCGAATTGTTCATGTCGGCGGCGGGTTCGGACTGCGGCATCGCCAATGTCAATATCGGCACGTCGGGCGCCGAAATCGGCGGCGCCTTCGGCGGGGAAAAGGAAACCGGCGGCGGGCGCGAATCGGGCTCCGACGCCTGGCGCGCCTATATGCGCCGCGCTACCAACACCATCAATTACGGCAGCACCCTGCCGCTGGCCCAGGGCGTGACCTTCGATGTCTGATACGCAAAAAGCCGCCTTCGCCTGGGACGACCCGCTGCTGCTGTCGGGGCTGCTGTCGGATGAAGAACGCGCCATTTCCGAAGCGGCGCGCGACTACGCGCAAAGCGCGCTGATGCCGCGCGTCATCAAGGCCTATGCCGAGGAAGACACCGACCGCGCCATCTTCAACGAGATGGGGTCGCTAGGCCTGCTCGGCGCGACCTTGCCGGAACAGTACGGCGGCGCCGGCGCATCCTACGTCGCCTACGGCCTGGTGGCGCGCGAGGTCGAACGCGTCGACAGCGGCTACCGCTCGATGATGAGCGTGCAGTCGTCGCTGGTCATGTATCCGATCCACGCCTACGGGTCCGAAGCGCAGCGCACGAAGTACCTGCCGAAACTGGCCAGCGGCGAATGGGTCGGCTGTTTCGGCCTGACTGAGCCCGACGCCGGTTCCGATCCGGGATCGATGCGCACCCGCGCCGAGAAGATCGACGGGGGGTACCGCCTGACCGGCACCAAGATGTGGATTTCGAACTCGCCGATCGCCGACGTCTTCGTCGTCTGGGCCAAGTCCGATGCGCATGACGGCCAGATCAAGGGCTTCGTGCTCGACAAGGGTATGCCCGGCCTGTCGGCGCCCAAAATCCACGGTAAGCTGTCTTTGCGCGCCTCGATTACCGGCGAGATCGTCATGGACGGCGTCGAGGTCTCCGAAGATCACCTGCTGCCCAATGCCACAGGGCTGAAGGGACCGTTTGGCTGTCTCAACCGCGCGCGCTACGGCATTGCCTGGGGGGCAATGGGCGCGGCGGAGGACTGCTGGCACCGCGCCCGGCAGTACGGCCTCGACCGCCACCAGTTCGGCCGCCCCCTGGCCCAGACCCAGCTTTTCCAGAAAAAGCTGGCCGACATGCAGACCGAGATCACACTCGGCCTTCACGCCGCTTTGCGCGTGGGTCAGTTGTTCGATGCCGGCCAGGTCCAGCCCGAGATGATCAGCCTGATCAAGCGCAATAACTGCGGCAAGGCGCTCGACATCGCCCGCATGGCGCGCGACATGCACGGCGGCAACGGCATCCACGAAGAGTTCCACGTCATGCGCCACGCCCAGAACCTGGAGACGGTCAATACCTACGAAGGTACGCACGACGTCCACGCCCTGATTCTCGGCCGCGGCCAGACTGGCTTGCAGGCGTTTTTCTGATCGCATGACGACTTTACGGATGTTTGCCGCATGAAGCCCCTCTCCGGCGTCCGCGTTCTCGAACTGGCGCGCATTCTGGCGGGGCCGTGGTGCGGGCAGTTGCTGGCCGACCTCGGCGCCGAGGTCATCAAGGTCGAACGTCCGGGTGTGGGCGACGATACCCGCACCTGGGGCCCGCCCTTCGTCACCGATGCGGCGGGCAAGGCGTGGGGCGCGGCCTATTTCCATAGCTGCAACCGCGGCAAGTCGTCGGTCGCCATTGCGCTCGACTCGCCTGAGGGCCAGACCGCAATTCGCGGGTTGGCATCCGAGGCCGACGTGCTGATCGAGAACTTCAAGGTCGGCGGACTGGCGAAATACGGCCTCGACTATTCGTCGCTTCGGGGAATAAATCAACGGTTGATATACGCTTCGATCACGGGATTCGGCCAGGACGGTCCCTACGCCCAGCGCGCCGGCTATGACTATATCCTGCAGGGCATGGGCGGGTTGATGGACATTACGGGCGATCCCGACGGCCAACCGCAGAAGGTCGGGGTCGCGGTCGTCGATATTTTCACCGGGCTTTACACCGCCAACGCGATTCTCGCCGCCTTGCATGGCCGTGCCACGACGGGCGAAGGCTGCCATATCGACATGGCGCTGTTCGATACGGCGGCGTCCATCCTGGCCAACCAGGGCATGAACTACCTGGCATCGGGAAAGTCCCCCTCGCGCCTCGGCAACGCCCATCCCAATATCGCGCCCTACCAGGTTTTCGCCGTCGCCGACGGTCACGTCATCGTCGCCGTGGGCAACGATTCGCAGTTCAGGACATTGTGCCAGGTGCTTGACGCGACTCACCTTTTCGACTCTGACCTCTACCGGACGAACAGCGCGCGTGTCGCCCATCGCGCTGAACTTGAAGCAGAACTTCAACCGCGTCTGAAGACCTGGACACGGAGCGATCTGTTGGCGCGGCTCGAAGCGGCAGGCGTTCCCGCCGGCCCGATCAACCGCGTCGAGGACGTGTTCAACGACCCGCAAATCGTCCATCGCGGCATGAAGCTCGACCTTGTCGGCGCGGACGGATCGACGGTATCGGGCATCGCCTCGCCGATCGTGATCGACGGCGTGCGCATGGCGGCCGATACGCCCAGCCCGAGGCTCGGTTCGGGGCAAGACTTATGGAAAGACCGGTCATGACGTCCAGAAACGGCGGCAAAATTCTTATCGATCAACTGTTGATCCAGGGTGTCGACCGCGTCACCTGCGTGCCGGGTGAAAGCTTCCTGGCGGCGCTCGACGCCATGCACGACGCCGATATCGACGTCATGGTCTGCCGCCACGAAGGCGGCGCGGCGATCATGGCCGAAACCGCCGGCAAGCTGACCGGCAAACCCGGCATCTGCTTTGTCACGCGCGGCCCCGGCGCCATGAATGCCGCCCACGGCGTCCATATCGCCCAGCACGATTCGTCGCCGATGATCCTGTTCATCGGTCAGGTCGAGCGCGCCTTCCGCGGACGTGGCGCCTTCCAGGAGATGGACTACGAAGCCGTCTTCGGCAGCGTCGCCAAGTGGGCCGTCGAGATTGACGACGTCAAACGCATCCCCGAAATCGTCGCCCGCGCCTTCGCGGTGGCGACCCAGGGCCGCCCCGGCCCGGTCGTCGTCTCACTGCCCGAAGACGTCCTGACCGACGCGGCCGAAGTGGCCGACACGCCCGTTCTTACGCCCGTAAAACCCGAATTGTCGATCGTCCAGTTCCAGCAATTGGAGGCGTTGCTACGGGCAGCGGAACGCCCGATGGTCATCCTGGGGGGCAGTGGCTGGAGTGCCGACGGGTGTTCTGCCATCGCCGACTTCGCCGCGCGCTTCAAAATTCCGGTGGCGACCGAGTTCCGCCGCACGGCCCTTTTCCCCGCCACGCACCCGTCCTATGCCGGCGACCTCGGCTTCGGTCAGAATCCGAAACTTGCCGAACGCGTCAGGTCCGCGGACCTTTTGATCCTGCTCGGCGCGCGCATGGCCGAGGTGCCGTCGGCCGGCTATACCCTCATCGATTGTCCCGTCCCGAAACAGAAGATCGTTCACGTCTTCCCCGACGCTAACGAGATCGGCCGCGTCTATCCACCCTCGCTCGGCATTGTCTGCGATCCGTCATCGTTTGCGGGCTCGCTGAGCTGGATGAAGGCGCCGCTCGATCTTCCGTGGGCGACGCAAACCGAAAACGCCCATATGGATTACCTGACCTGGACGGGCGCGCCGCCGCGCATTCCGGGCGATTTCCAGTACGGCGACGCGGTCCGGCAACTGTTCGCCGCAGTCCCCGCCGACACCATCGTGTGCAACGGTGCCGGAAACTACGCCATCTGGGTCCATCGCTACTGGCGGCACACGCTTCCCAATACCCAAGCCGCGCCGACCTCGGGCAGCGTCGGTTACAGCGTGCCGTCAGGCGTGATGGCGAAACGGCTCTTTCCGGATCGCACCGTCGTGGTCTTTGCCGGCGACGGCTGCTTCCTGATGCACGGCAACGAGTTCGCCACCGCCGTGCAGTACGGCATCCCGGTCATCGTCATCGTCGTCGACAACGGCATGTACGGCACGATCCGCATGCATCAGGAACGCGACTATCCGCACCGCGTCGTCAGCACGGGGTTGAGCAATCCCGACTTTGCCGCGTACGCCCGCGCCTTCGGCGGCCATGGCGAGACGGTAAAGACGACCGACGAATTCCTCCCGGCCTTCAAGCGCGCCCAGGCGTCCGGCCTGCCTGCCATCCTGCACTGCTTCCTCGATCCGCAGGCCATCACGCCCGCGAAAACCCTGGATCAGATCGCGCTCGGGGGCTGAGAAAAAGGAGGGGATCCACAGATTACACAGATTTCACAGATTATTCCGAGTGTTAGCCATCGTCCTGTGCGATCTGACACCTTTGAATGCGCTCTGCGCGAAGGGCCTTCCGGCATCGCGCCGATGCAGGCAAGGCTCTGAAAAATCTGTGAAATCTGTGAAATCTGTGGACCTCCTTCCTTACTACGACATGCTCCTGACAGTTCCGGGCTGGACCGCGTCGGAAAACGTGCGCATAAATTGCGCGACTTTCGGGAGACCACGACCATGAGCGGAAAGATCTATATCGGTATCGGCGGCTGGACCTACGAACCGTGGCGCGGCGTCTTCTATCCCGAAAAGCTGTCGCAGAAGCGCGAGCTCGAATACGCCGCGTCCAAGCTGACCTCGATCGAGATCAACGGCACCTATTACGGCGCGCAGAAACCCGAATCCTTCCGCAAGTGGCACGACGAAACGCCCGACGGCTTTGTCTTTACCCTCAAGGGCACGCGTTTTGCCACCAACCGCAAGGACCTGTCGCAGTCCAAAGACTCCGTCGACCGCTTCCTCAACAGCGGCATCACCGAGCTCAAATCCAAGCTCGGCGCCATCAACTGGCAGTTCATGGCGACCAAGAAGTTCGATGCCGAAGACTTCGAAAACTTCCTGAAGCTGCTGCCGGCCTCGATCGAAGGCGTCGATCTGCGCCACGCCGTCGAGGTGCGCAGCGAAACCTTCCGCGACCCGGCCTTCATCGCCCTGGCCCGCAAATACAAGGCCAGTGTCATCACCGGCACGGACAGCGAATTCCCGGTCATCGCCGACCAGACCGCCGACTTCGCCTATCTGCGCCTGATGGGCTCCAGCGAAGACCACAAGCTCGGCTATTCCGAAAAGGCGCTCGACGACTGGGCAAAGCGCCTGAAGGCCCTGGCCGCCGGCGACCTGCCCGACGATCTTGAGGTGGTCGACCGGGCCAGCCACGAAAAGCGCCCGCGCGATGTCTACGCCTACGTCATCAGCGGCCACAAGGTGCTGAACCCGGCCGCCGCCATGGCGCTGATCGAACGGCTCAAATAGTTGGCGAATTTCGCGACGTGCAGCTTGGATTAACGATAAATCGTGTAATGATAGGGTCTCCCCTTTCGTATCCCGCTTACCCATCATGAAGCCACAGCTCGTAAAGTCAGACACGCCGTCCGAAGATGGTCTCAGCGTCACGCTGAACAAGCCGGAAAAGCGCAAGAGCTATGCCTTGCCGCTGATGATCGCTGCGGCCGTCCATGTCGTCGTCATCGGCGCCATCGCGCTGAGCCTTACCGGTAAGCACAAGACCGAGCCCAAGCCGGGCGTCCCGGCCCTGCGCACCGAGCCGCAACCTGCCGTCATCGCCCCGCCGCCCACAGCCCCCGTCCAGGCCGCACCCGCGCCGCTTCCGGCGGAAAGTGTCGCTGCACCGGCAGCCGCGCCAGTCGTCACGAAGCCGGTCGAAAAGCCCAAACCTGTCGCGAAGAAGGCGCCGGTGAAGGCCGAGAAAAAGGCAAAGGCTGAAAAGACCAGGGTAGCGGCGAAGAAGACGGCCAAGGCCGTGCATGGCAAGGCTGCAAAGGCAAAGGCCGCGAAGGCAAAGGCCGCGACCAAAAAGAAGCCGGCGCCTCCGAAGAAGACGCCGACGCTCGATCTCGAAAAGCTCAGCAAGGGCCATTAGGCCTTACGGCGAAGGCCCGGCATACTCTTATTTGGGCTTTTCGATGTCGCCCAGCACTTCCTGCAACAGTTCGAGATAAACCGGCTTGACCAGGTGATGATCGAAGCCCGCCTCCTTGGCGCGCTGGCGGTGCTCGTCCTGTCCCCAGCCGGTCTGCGCGATGAAGACGGTATTCTTCAGGTGTGGCTCGGGCTTCATCGCCGCGCACAGGTCATAGCCGTTCATGCCCGGCAGGCCGATATCCATCATGACCACGTCGGGCAGGTATTCCTTCGACATCGCCATGGCTTCCGCGCCGTTGTGCGCGATCTTGTAGTCGTGGCCGATCATCTCGACCATCCAGCCCGTCGTCTGGGCCAGGGCCTCGTTGTCCTCGACGATCATGATACGAAGCCCCCCGGGTGTCCCGGCCGTTTCCGGGGTCGCCGACTGTTCTTCCGTCACTGCCGTGTCCTCCACAAGCGGCAGGCGGACAGCAAACTCGCTGCCCTTTCCCATGCCGTCGCTCCGTGCCGATATAGCGCCCCCGTGCATTTCCACCAAGGCCTTTACCAGCGTCAGTCCGACCCCCAGGCCGCCGTATGAGCGCTCAAGCGACTGATCCGCCTGGGCGAACATGTCGAAGATGCGCGCCATGGTCTCGGGCGCCATGCCGATGCCCTGGTCGCGCACCCGCACCGTGGCAAAACCGTTCTCGACCTCGGCCGTGAAACGGATTTCCTTGCCCGGCTCGCTGTACTTGGCGGCGTTGTTGAGCAGGTTCGAGAATATCTGCGCCAGCCTTGTCATGTCGGCGTCGAACCAGACCGGTTGCGACGGGAAATCGGTCACCAGGGCATGGCCGAACTGTTCGATCAGCGGATGCGATATCTCGACCGCAGCGCCCAGCACGTCCGACAACTCAAGGCGCTGCTTTTTCAGCACGATCTTGCCGCGCGTGATGCGCGCCACGTCCATCAGGTCGTCGACCAGCCGCACCATCTGCTTGACCTGGCGGTCCATCAGGCCCAGGGCCTCGTCGCGCACGCGCGGCGGCGCCTTGCCGGAAGACAACAGGCTCAGCGAATTGGACAGCGGCGCCAGCGGGTTGCGCAGTTCGTGCGCCAGGGTGGCCAGGAACTCGTCCTTGCGCTGGTCGGCATCCTTCAGGGCGGCAGCGTATTTGCGGCTTTCCTTCAAAAGCCGGCTGTTCTCCTCGGCCGTCGCCGCCAGGCGGTCGCGCTGCGCGGCCAGTTGCTGGCGCTGGCGGAACAGCTCGAAGAAGACGTCGCACTTCGAGCGCAGGATATCGGGCTCAAGCGGCTTTTCCAGGTAATCGACCGCCCCGGCCTCATAACCGCGGAAGCGGCGGTTGCGGTCGCCGATGCCGGCCGTCAGGAAGATGATCGGAATGCGGCGCGTGCGTTCGTTGCCACGCATCGTCTCGGCCAGCTCGAAGCCGTCCATTTCCGGCATCTGCACATCGAGCAGGGCCAGGGCGACCTCGTGCTGCAACAGCAGTTCCAGAGCCTCGACGCCGGACGTCGCCTTAAGGAACTGCAAGCCCTCGCGGCGCAGCAGCGCTTCCAGGGACAGCAGGTTTTCCGGCCGGTCGTCGACGATCAGGAAGGGTACGGACAGGGTCGACATCATCATGCACGTGCCTCCACGGTCTGTCCCAGGCCGCACACAAAGGCGGCGATCTCGTCCAAACTCATGATCCGCGCATCGGGACAGGCGTCGATGGCGGATTTCGGCATCATACTGGCGTAGGCTTCTTCAGGTTTTTCGATCAGGCCCTGGCCGCCCGCGGCCATGATGGCCTTCAGGCCCTGGGCGCCGTCATTATTGGCGCCGGTCAGGACGATGCCGACCAGGGCGGGCCCATAGGCGTCGGCCGCGGATTCGAACAGGACGTCGACCGACGGGCGCGAGAACAGCACCGGCTCGTCGTTCGACAGCGACAGGTAGCCGTCGGGCTCGACCAGCAGGTGATAATCGGGCGGCGCGAAATAGACGACGCCGGGCTCGATCGGCGCCTTGTCCTCGGCCTCGCGCACCACGACCTGGCACTTGTCGGCGAACAGGTCCGACACGATGCTGGTCTTGCCGGGCGGCAGGTGGATGACGATGAAGACCGGAATCGAAAAATCGGCCGGCAGCAGCGGCAGGATGGCCGACAGCGCCTTCAGCCCGCCGGCCGATACGCCGATGGCGATGGCCGAGACAGTGACGGGTTGCGGCAGGACGGATACGCGCTTGCTCATGATCCGTCCCGCTTCTGGTAGATGCGTTCGTCGCGCGCGAATTCGGTGAAACGCTCGGCGTGCTCGGAAAAGCGCAGCGATTCCTTGGCGCCAAGCCCCAGGAATCCCTTGCGCGCCAGCGACTGGCTGAACAGGCCGATGGCGCGGTCCTGCAGGTCCTTGTTGAAATAGATCAGGACGTTGCGGCACGAGATCAGCTGCGTTTCTGCGAAGACCGCGTCGGTCGCCAGGCTGTGGTCGGAAAAGACCGTGTTCTTGCGTAAGCCCTTGTCGAAGCTGGCGGCGCCATAGGCCGCCACATAGTAGTCCGACAGCGACGTCTTGCCGCCCGACAGCCGGTGGTTTTCGGTGAACAGCTTGATGCGGTCCAGGTCGTAGACCCCGCTTTCCGCCTTCTTCAACGCATCGCCGTTGATGTCGGTGGCGTAGAAAAGCGTCCGGTCGAACAGGCCTTCCTCACGGAAGAGAATGGCAAAGGAATAGAGCTCCTCGCCCGTCGAGCAGCCGGCGATCCACACCTTGAGCGACGGATAGGTGCGCAGGTGGGGCACGACCTTTTCGCGGATGGTGCGGAAATAGAGCGGATCGCGGAACATCTCCGACACCTGCACGGTCAAGTACTGCAACAGGTCGGGCAGCAGGGCCGGCTCATGCAGCACCTGATCCTGCAACACCGAGAAGGAACGGCAGTTGAAGTGCTCGCGCGCCTGGTTCAGCCGCCGCTTGACCGAGGCCATGGCGTAGCCGCGGAAGTCGTAGTGATACTTGAGATAGATGGCGTCGAGCAGCAGCCGGATCTCGATATCCTCGGTCTTGGACTGGCTTACGGCGGCTGACGACGGCATGACTTACCTCGGCATCCACACGCGGACCAGCGAGACCAGCTTCTCGACGTCGAGCGGCTTGGCCATGTAATCGTTGGCGCCCGCGTCCAGGCACTTTTCCTGGTCGTCCTTCATGGCCTTGGCCGTCAGCATGATCACCGGCAGCTTCTTCCACTCGGCCTGCTTGCGCAGCTCGCGCGTCGCCGTCAGCCCGTCCATCTCGGGCATCATGACGTCCATCAGCACCAGGTCGATGGCCGCTTCCGGCGTTTCCTTCGACTTCTCCATCGCCTCCAGCGCCTCGCGGCCGTTGCGCGCGATCTGCACCCTGGCGCCCAAAGGCTCGAAGATGTTGGTGACGGCATAGACGTTGCGCACGTCGTCCTCGACGATCAGGATGCGGCGCCCTTCCAGGATCGAATCGCGGTTGCGCGCCTTGCGCAGCAGGGTCTGCTGTTCCGGCGACAGTTCCGACACCACCTGGTGCAGGAACAGGCTGACCTCGTCGAGCAGGCGTTCCGGCGACTTGGCGCCCTTGATGATGATCGACTTGGAATAGCGGCGCAGGCGCTGCTCGTCTTCATAGCTCAGGTCGTGGCCCGTATAGACGATGACCGGCGGGAAGGAATAGGCGTCCTCCTGGCTCAGCGTCTCGAGCAGCGAATAGCCCGAAGCGTCGGGCAGGCTGAGGTCCAGCACCATGCAGTCGAACGTGCTGGCGCGCAGGGCGTCCAGGCATTCGGCCGCCGTGCCGACCGGGCGGCATTCGACATCGTCGGCCTGCAACAGGCGGCAGACGGCGTCACGCTGCACGTCATCGTCCTCGACGACCAGCACGTGGCGCATCTTGGAATCGAGGCGGCTTTCGAACTTGCGGAAGGCTGCGACCAGTTCCTCGCGCTTGACCGGCTTGAGCATATAGCCGACGGCGCCGAGCGACAGGGCGGCATGGGCATAGTCGCTGGCCGACACGACATGGACCGGGATGTGGCGCGTCGTCTCGTCGTGCTTCAGGCGGTCGAGCACCGACAGGCCGGAATTGTCCGGCAGGCCGACGTCGAGCACGATGGCCGACGGGCGATAGTGGCGCGCGGTCGCCAGCGCGTCCTCGGCCGTCGCCGACAGCAGGCACAGGAAGTCGAGATCGTGCGCCAGTTCGTAAAGGATGCGGGCAAAGGCCTCGTCGTCCTCGACGATCAGGATGCTGCGGCTGTCTTCGTTCAGCTTGTCGCGGTCGTCGACGATGCGGCGCGATGGCGCCGGCGCGGCCGTTTCGCGCTTGGGGGCCGTCTTGGCAGGCACAGCCTTGGCGGGCGCGGCCTTGCGCGGTTCCGGGGCTTCGGCGGCCGGCGCGACCAGCGGGGCGACGCCCGCCGGATCGTAGACGAAGGGCAGGCTCAAGGAGAAGGTCGAGCCCTCGCCCTGCACGCTTTGCAGCGAAATGGTGCCGCCGAGCAGGCGCGCCAGCTCGCGCGAGATCGACAGGCCGAGGCCCGTGCCGCCGTACTTGCGGCTGATCGTGCCGTCCGCTTGCCGGAAAGCCTCGAAGACGGCGCGCTGCTGTTCCAGCGAGATACCGATGCCGGTATCGGTCACGGCGAACTGCAAGCGGTCGTCCTGGCCGCGCATGATGACCAGCTCGACCGAACCGCTCTCGGTGAACTTGAAGGCGTTCGACAGGAGATTCTTCAGCACCTGTTCCAGGCGCTGGCGGTCGGTGTCGAAGACGTCCGGCGCGCCGTCGGCGACGCGCGTATGGAATTCCAGCCCCTTCTGGCCGGCGATCGGATCGAAGGTGCGGCGCAGGTCGCCGAGCAGACGGTTGACCGAAACGGGCTCGGGCCGGATTTCCATCTGGCCGGCCTCGATCTTCGACAGGTCGAGAATATCGTTGATCAGGGCCAGCAGGTCGTTGCCCGACGACTGGATCGTTCGGGCGAACTTGACCTGCTCCTCGGAAAGGTTGCCGTCGGGATTGTCGCTGAGCAGCTTGGCCAGGATCAGCGACGAATTGAGCGGCGTGCGCAGTTCGTGCGACATGTTGGCCAGGAAGTCGGACTTGTAGCGGCTGGCCTTTTCCAGTTCGTCCGCCTTCTGCTCGACGGCCTCCTTGGTGCGGAGGAGCGCCATCTTCTGGTCCTCCAGCAGCCGGGCCTGTTCCTCGAGCTGGGTATTGGTCTGCTCCATCTCAGCCTGCTGCTGTTCCAGCCGCAGGTGCGATTCCTTGAGCGCCCGGCTCTGCTCCTCCAGTTCTTCGTTGCTGACGCGCAGTTCTTCGGACTGGGTCTGCAATTCCTCGGACTGGCGCTGCGTTTCCTCGAGCAGGTTCTGCAGGTGCTGGCGGTACCGCGCCGAGCGAACGGCGACGCTGACGGACTCGGCGACGCGTTCCAGCATGGCGCGCGCATCGGCCTGGGCGTCGTTGAGGAAGCCGAGTTCGACGATGGCGTCGACCGTGCCTTCGGACTGCGCCGGCAGGATCATGAGGGTGCGCGGCTTCCATTGGCCCAGCGCCGCCCCGGCGGTCAGCTCGACCGTTTCCAGGTTGTCGAGCACCGTGAATTCGCCGGACTGGGCGGCCTCGCCCTGCAGGCCCTCGCCGTTGCGGAAGGATTCCGACACGCGCGAGGCATCCGGCACGCCGTAGGTCGCGGTGCGGCGGAACAGCCCGCCTTCCTTGACGAAGAAGGCGCCGGCGTGGCCGCCGACATACTTGGCCAGGAACGACAGGACATTATGCCCCAGCTGTTCCATGTTCTGCTCGCCAAGGAGGGCGTTGGCCAGCCCGGCCTCGCCGGCCTGCAGCCACTCCTGGCGGCGTTGCGCCGAGGTGGCGCGGCTGATCATCACCGTGATGACGCCCGACAGGATCAGGCCCAGGATGGCGGCGACGGCGGTGGCGCCGATGGCCCCGCCATAGGCGTCGTTCATCTCGGCTATGGCGCGCTGGCGGCGTCCGGTCTCTTCGCCTTGTATGGACGAGATCGCCTCTCGGATCGCGTCCATCTCGATCTTGCCGTGATCGCTGTCCACCACGGCCAGCGCCGGCGCGAAGCCTTCGGCCCTGCGGACGCGGATCGTCTCGGCCAGTTCGTTCAGCTTGGCGTTGATATGCAGGCGCAGGGTTCTGAGATTTCGGCCCTGCACGGCATCGTCCTGGGTCAACGCCGCGATCGAGGTCAGCCGGTCCTCGACCTGGCTGAGCGCTTCCGAATAGGGCGTGAGGTAGGAATCCTTGCCGGTCAGGATGAAACCGCGCTGCCCGGTCTCCGCATCCTTCAGCGTCGATAGCAGTTGCGTGGATTCCAGCAGGACTTCATGGGTTCTCGTCACCGCGGCCGTGTCCCGGCGCAGGGTGGAGATGTTCATGTACGATACGACGCCGCTGATGACGAAGAAGGCTGCTACTGCAGCCAGGCTGAGCGAAACGGTGATGTCGGCTCTGGTGCGCCGCCCCGTCCCCCTCAGAAACGTGTTTTTTGTCATGCTCCGCTTCCAGGGCTGGCGCCGATCCCCTTCGAGCTGAGCTCACGATGAGCCCAACTCAATCGGTGCCAGGAACGCGCCACCCTACGGGACCGGCTTGCAAGTGTCCAATAAGGAGCCGAGAGCTCCTTGTAAAAATTCAATAAATGACACTGATGAACGCTGCGTTAGCGCCGCGGCACATCACGCAGCATGGCTGCAATATTACCGCACGAGTTGCAGGCTCCGCAGCCGCCGGCATCGCCGCAACCGCCTTCGGAGGTTTTCGCCGCGACGCGCGCCGCCACCGGACGCGGCAGAACCGCCGCCGCCAGCCGCTTCACGGTCTTCGGAAACGCCTTGCGCGCCACGTGTTGCAGGCTGAACAGCACCGCCGCGGCAATGATTACGACCTGAAGAACGGCATATACCATCACAGCCTCGTTGCGATCTGGTAGGTGGCGAAGGCGGCGAAATAGGCCAGGGCGAACAGGTAGCCGGCGGTGACCGCCACCATCTTCCACGAATTGGTCTCACGCCGGATGACGGCCAGGGTCGACATACACTGCGGCGCGAAGACGTACCAGGCCAGCAGCGACAGGGCCGTGGCCAGGGTCCATTGCGATGAGATCAGCTGGCCCAGCGCCGCCGACGCGGCGTCTTCGTTGCTGGCGGTGACCGAATAGACCGTGCCCAGCGACGACACGGCGACTTCGCGCGCGGTCAGGCCGGGGATCAGGGCGACGCAGATCTGCCAGTTGAAGCCGACCGGCGCGAAGAGCGGCTGCATGGCATGGCCGACGATTCCCGCCAGGCTGTAGTCGATCGCCGGGCCGGTCGCGCCCTTCGGCGGTCCCGGGAAGGTGGTCAGCACCCAAAGGATGGTATTGGCGGCGAAGATCGTCCCGGTGATACGGCGCATGAAGATCTTGGCGCGCTCCATCAGGCCGATCGCCAGGTTGCGGGCATTGGGCAGGCGGTAGGACGGCAGTTCCATCATCAACGGATGCTCCGCCTTGTCCTTGCGCGTCACACTGATGACCAGGGACACCAGAAGACCCGACAGGATACCGGTGATGTACAGCGCAAACAGGATCAGGCCCTGGAAGCTGAGGAAGCCGGCGACCGTGCGTTCCGGAATGAAGGCGGCGATCAGGAGGCCGTAGACCGGCAGGCGCGCCGAACACGTCATCAGCGGCGCGATCAGGATGGTCGTCACGCGGTCGCGCATATCGTGGATAGAGCGCGTCGCCATGATGCCCGGAATGGCGCAGGCATGGCTGGACAGCAGCGGAATGAAGGAGCGCCCCGTCAGCCCGGCCTTCGACATCGGTTTGTCGAGCAGGAAGGCGGCGCGCGGCAGGTAGCCCGATTCTTCCAGCGCCAGGATGAAGAAGAACAGGATCAGGATCTGCGGCAGGAAGACGACGACCGAGCCCAGGCCGCCGATAAGGCAGTTCTGCACGAAGCTCTTCAACAGGCCGTCGGCCATGTGCGCGCCGGCCTGGGCGCTCAGATAGTCGAACAGCGCCGTGATGCCGTCCATCATAGGCTTGGCCCAGGTGAACACAGCCTGGAAGATGACGAACATGACAAGAAGCAGGATGGCGATGCCCGCCACCGGATTGAGCAGGACGCGGTCGAGCGTGTCGTCGACCTTCGACGTGCGCGACGGCATGACGACGGCGGCGCCGAGCACCCGGCGCACCTCGGCGTGCAGGTCTTCGGGCACGGCGGCCGCATCGGTGGCCGCATCGGTGACGGTGCGGTCGAGGTGGGCGACCAGTTCGGCGGCGCCGTTGGCCTTGACGGCGACGGTTTCGACGACCTGGATGCCCAGTTCGCGCGACAGGGCGACGCGGTCGATGCGGATGCCGCGCGCGGCGGCGGCATCCATCATGTTGAGCGCCAGCACCATGGGCCGGCCGAGTTTCTTGACCTCGAGCACGAAACGCAGGTGCAGGCGCAGATTGGTAGCGTCGGCGACGCAGACGATCAGGTCCGGCATGGCCTCGCCGGGCCGGCGGCCCAGGCAGACGTCGCGCGTGATGATCTCGTCCGGGCCCATGGCGTCGAGGCTGTAGGTGCCCGGCAGGTCCATGACGCGCACCCGGCGGCCGGACGGCGCCGTGAATTCGCCCTCCTTGCGCTCGACCGTCACGCCGGCATAGTTGGCGACCTTCTGGCGCGCGCCGGTAAGCTGGTTGAACAGGGCCGTCTTCCCGCAGTTGGGATTGCCGACAAGGGCGATGGTCAGGGCGTCCATTACTCGGCGGCCTCCGGCAGCACGGTCACGCGCGCGGCCTCGGCCTTGCGCAGGGCAAAGCGCGTGAAGCCGACCTGGACCAGCAGCGGATCGGCACCGATCGGCCCGCGGCCCACCACCTTGACGAACTCGCCGTCGACAAAGCCAAGCTCGCGCAGGCGGCGGCCGATGACGTCGTCGGCGCCGACATCGGCGACCGCAACGACGGTGGCCGGGGCAAAGGGAGGCAGTTCACTCAGTTTCATGACGGTTTTGGGGCTATTTCAGCAGCAATCCGGACGGACTCGCATCGCCGGCCTTATCTTGCGAATGATTATCATTTATGCGCCCCCCGGGTCAAGTACAAGGGGCTGTTTTGCCGCAGGCGAATATTCCCCGGCAGCGGGCCGGCGCAAACAACACCGGAACGTGTCTTTATCGCCTTTTGATGCGGCGCATCGAGACCGTCCGCAGTATTTTTATCCCCGGAACGTTAACACCAGAGTATTCAAAAACGGCAGGGAGTTTCGACCATGGATACGCTGGATTCACCGCTCAGGGCGCCGCGAACCCCGGCCACGACCTTTCCCCGCATGGATACGGTTGCCAACCAGATCGCCGAAACGACCTTCCGGTTGCAGGAAAACATCCGCAACATGCCGCTGACCAGCTTCGCCGTCGCGGTCGTCCTGGGGATTACGGTCGGATCGATGATGACACGGGCCTCCTACACCTTCCATCGGCACTAGGATGGATTTCTACCGGGCCCTCGCCGCGATCGAACCGTCCACGGGCCTGGTGAACGCCGTCATCGACACGCCCAAAGGCAGCAACGGCAAGTACAAGCACGATCCCGACACGGGCCTGTTTCGCTTAAGCAAGCTTCTGCCGCTCGGCGCGTATTTTCCGTACAATTTCGGTTTCGTGCCGCAGACTCGTGGCCAGGACGGCGACGAACTCGACATCCTGGTCATCATGGACGAGCCGCTCCATATCGGTGCGGTCGTGCCGGTGCGCGTCATCGGCGTGTTGCGCTCCGAACAGAGCGAGAGCGAGGGCAGCCCGGCCTTCCGCAACGACCGGCTGCTGGGCGTGCTTGAGACCAAGCACAATCCGCCCGAGATCCGCCACTACAAGGACCTCACCTCCCAGCGCCTGGCCGAGATCGAGCACTTCTTCCTGTCGTACAACCTGATGGAGGGCCGCCCCTTCAAGAGCCTGGGCCGCGGCGGCCCCGAAGAAGCGCTGAAGCTGATCCGCGAACAGACGATAGACGCCGGCGTGGCGCAGCTGAGCTAGGCGACCTCCGCCACCTTGACGCCCAGGGCCTCAATGGCCATCCGCGCGCCGGCTCGCCCGGACAGGCATGCGCCCGCGACCGACGCCGGAAAGCGCGTGTCGAAGGTATCGCCGCAGAAGACGACGGCGCCTTCCATGCGTGGTCCGGACCGTTTCGCGCCCGGCAGGCAGCACGAATAGGCCCCGCGCGAATAGGGATTGGCCACCCAGCGCGTGACGATGGCGGGCGAAACCACATGCATGTCGAAGCCGCGCAGGGCCGCGACCGGCCGCAGCACGCCGACGGCATAGTCGAGCGCTTCGGCCGGCGTCATGCCCTCGATGCGTTCCGCCTGGCGGCCCGCGACATAGAGCTGGATGACAGGTTCCCCGCCGCTGTGCACGTGACAGAAGTGGGGCGGGTCGCCGTCGAGAAGCTCGATGGCCATATCGACAGGGATTTCGCGCGCGGCCAGGAAGGCCGGATCGCATTCGATGACGATCTTGTTGACCCGGCCCATGACCAGCCCGGCCAGATGCTCATGGAAGTCGCCGGACAGGGGCGGCTGGAAGGTGACCATATTGCTTTTCAGCACGCCCAGCGAGCCGGTGAACAGCACGCGCCGGGCCAGCCATTGCGAGCCGTCCATGGCCTGGATGCGCACGCCGTCGTCGGCTTCCGCGACCCTCGAAACCGAGGTCCGCAGATGGATGCGCGCCAGCCCCGCCTCCTCGGCCATGCGCCCGATCAGCGCGCCCATGCCGCCTTCGATCTCAAGCCCGCCCGGCGTGTTTTCGTCGCTTAGGAATTCAAGCGCCGACGGCACGACCGGCGGATCGACGCCGTCCCACAGCAGCGCGAAATCGGCCAGCATCCGGTGCGCCTCGGGGTTGGCGGCCAGCTCGGTCAGGGCGCAGTCCGGCGCCTGCCCGCTTTTGATGGCGTCCGCCCTGTCGTGATCGATGGCGGTGTCCAGCCAGTCGTCGCCGGCCTGGCGCAGTTCGCCGTTTTCCTGGATGTAGATGGCTTCGCCCGTATCGCGGCGATAGCCGATACCGTAGCGGTCGAGTTCGGCCTGGAGCGGATTGCCTTCGCCGTGCAGCCAGTGCGCACCCAGATCGATGACCCGGCCGGAGGACAGGCTGCGTGAACGGGCGCGGCCGCCGGGCTGGTCGCAGGCTTCCAGAATACGGTAGGACAGGCCGGCGCGCTTGCATTCCAGCGCCGCCGTAAGGCCGGCAATTCCGGCGCCGACAATGATGATATCTTCCATTTTGCGACCCTCCTTGTGCCGTAAGGATTCGCGCAAAAAGCGATAAGGACTCAATACGTTTCCATAAAGACGGGGTTAGGTTTCCGTCTTACGTCCTTAAACGATACCCGGTCTTGAATATCCACCAGATGACCGCCAGGCAGACCAGCATGAAGGCGAGCGTCATGCCCAGGCTGACCCAGACGGTGACGTCGGCCTGTCCGTAGAAGGCCCAGCGGAAGCCGTTGACCAGGTAGACGATCGGGTTGAACAGGGTCACCGTATGCCACGGCGCCGGCAGCACGCGGATCGAGTAGAAGGTCCCGCCCAGGAAGGCCAGCGGCGACAGGATGAGCAGCGGCACGACCTGCAGCTTTTCGAAGCCGTCGGCCCAGCACCCCAGGATGAAGCCGAACAGGCTGAAGGTCAGCGAGGTCAGGATCAGGAAGGCGACGGTCGCGATCGGGTGAACGATGTCGTAGTGCACGAACAGGCGCGCCGTCGCCATGATGACCAGGCCCAGCACCACCGACTTGGTGGCGGCCGCGCCGACATAGCCGACCAGGGTCTCGACGATCGACACAGGCGCCGACAACACTTCGTAGATCGTGCCGGTGAAGCGCGGCAGGTAGATGCCGAAACTGGCGTTCGACGTGCTTTCGGTCAGGATGGTCATCATGATCAGGCCGGGCACGATGAAGGCGCCGTAGGGCACGCCGCCGACCGTCTGCATGCGGCTGCCGATGGCCGAGCCGAAGACGATGAAGTAAAGCGAGGTCGAGATGACCGGCGCCGCCAGGCTCTGGAACAGGGTGCGGATCGACCGGCCCAGTTCCGCGAAATAGATGACGCGCATGGCGTGGACGTTAAGGGCGCTCATGATTGTTCCCCACCAGGCTGACGAAGATGTCCTCCAGCGAAGACCGCTTCATGTCGATGCTCTTGAAGTCGATATTTTCGGCGGCCAGCCGCTTGACGAAGGCCGCGGCGCTGGCGTCCTCCTCGTCGGCCTCGCCCGACATGGTGAGCGTCAGCACCAGCCCGTCATCCGACAGGCTGAGCGGCCACGCCGACAGCTCGGGCGGCAGGCCGTCGAGCGGACTTTTCAGCTCGACGCGCAGTTCGGCGCGGCCGAGCTTTTTCATCAGGGCGTGCTTTTCCTCGACCAGGATGATCTTGCCCTTGTCGATGACCCCGATGCGGTCGGCCATCTCCTCGGCCTCTTCGATATAGTGGGTCGTAAGGATGATGGTGGTGCCGCGTTCCCGCAGCTTGCGCACCATCTCCCACATGTCGCGGCGCAGCTCGACATCGACGCCGGCGGTCGGCTCGTCGAGGAACAGCAGGTCGGGCTCGTGCGCCAGCGCCTTGGCGATCAGCACCCGGCGCTTCATGCCGCCCGACAGCGTCGCGATCTTGCTGTCCTTCTTGTCCCACAGCGACAGGTCGCGCAGCAACTGCTCAAGGTGCTTCCTGTTCGGCGCCTTGCCGAACAGGCCGCGCGAGAACTCGACCGTGTTCCACACGGTGATGAACATGTCGGTCGCCAGTTCCTGCGGCACCAGCCCGACCTTCGACCGCGCGGCGCGGTAATCCGCAATCGTGTCATGGCCGTCGACCGTGATGGCGCCGCCCGTCGGCCGCACCAGCCCGCACACGGCGCCGATCATCGTCGTCTTGCCGGCGCCGTTCGGGCCCAGCAGCGCGAAAATCTCGCCACGCTCGATTTCAAGATCGACGCCCTTCAGCGCCTGGAAGCCGCCGGCATAGGTCTTTTCCAGGCCCTTGATCGATAGAATTGCGTCCATGACGGCTCCCGCACTGTTGCGCCAGACAGCTATAACAGCGCTCGCCCGATCCTGTCAGCAGGCTTGCGGACAGTCCCGGCCATTTGTCCGGGATCAGCGCTTCTTCGACAGCCGCTTGGCATTGGCCTTGGCGCGGCGGCGATAGGGCTCGACGGCGGCCTGGCCGGCACGAACGGCTACGTCCGCCAGGTCGTGGCTGGTCAGGGGCTCGACCATGGCCTGGCCAAGCTTCATCTGCGCTTCCAGGAACTGCGGAACGGTGCGGCTCGACGCCATGCCCCATGCCGCTTCCATCATCTGGGCCGGCACGGTCATGGCCATCTGAGTGGCGGCGCGCGCCGCCTGCTCGGCCAGGGCAAAAGCAGCCTCCTGCCCGGCCTCGGCCTTTTCCTGGACCATCAGGGTGAATTCCTTCTGGTCCTTTGCGCTCAACGGCAGTTGCGCCGTGCTCATGCGGCCGGTGCGGTGCCCGATGACCTCGGCCGAAGCCAGCATCATCTCTCCCGTAGCGAACATTAAGTCGGTCCACAGGCCGAAGGGCGTCGATTGTCTGGATGTCATACGCGGCACGGTACTTTGAAACCGCTAAGGAAGCCATACGGCATGGGGGCTTGACTCACGAATAAGATTGGAACAAAATAGGAACATATTGGAGGGTTCGCAATGACGGCACCTTATCGCACCCGCGACAATCGCTTGAACTGGCGCCTGAGCTGGGATCGCGTCGATCCTGTCCCCGAGCGCGACCTTAAGCTGATTCTGGGCGAAGGCGACTTCCGCCGCCTGTATGGGCCGCACGGAGCCGCGCCACAAGGCTATTACCGGGGCAGCGACCGCAATGGTAATTCCATCGCCATTCGAGTCATTCCGGACGCAATCGCAGCTTAGGGGGGCTGCGTAGACGGGCGGCGCCGGGGGGAATGGCGCCGCCCGTCCCAATGGGCTATAGGCCGCTTCCCACCAGCGAGGCCTGCCATGTCAACAGAGATCGAGCCCTTCTACGCCATCGAGATCGGCCAGATGGCGTACCGCATGCAGTCCGAGGGGCGCTCTGTCATCCACATGGAGTACGGCCAGCCCTCGACCGGCGCGCCGAAAGCGGCCATCGCGGCGGCGCATGGCGTGCTCGACGCTGATCCCATGGGCTACTGGGAGAGCCAGGCCCTGAAGGATCGCCTGGCCCGCCACTACGCCGAAACCTACGGCGTAGCCGTGCAGCCTTCGCAATTCATCCTGACCTGCGGCGCTTCACCGGCCCTGGTTTTGGCGCTGCTGGCCAGCTTTGCGCCGGGCGATCGCGTGGCCCTGGCCCGGCCGGGCTATGTCGCCTACCGCAATACGTTGAAAGCGCTGAACCTCGTTCCGGTCGAAATCCCGTGCGACGCCGGGGTTCGCTTTCAATTGACCGCCAGGGCGATCGCGGCCCTCGATCCCGCGCCCCAGGGCGTCATCGTCGCCAGCCCGGCCAATCCCACGGGCACGCTGATCGAGGCTGATGAGCTCAAGGCCATCGCGGAGGTGTGCGAGGCGCGCGGCATCCGCGTCGTGTCGGACGAGATCTACCATGGCCTGAGCTATGTCGGCGCGGCGCGTTCGATCCTCGAATTTTCGCCCGGCGCCCTGGTGATCAACAGCTTCTCGAAATATTTCAGCATGGTCGCCTGGCGGCTCGGCTGGTTGCTGGTGCCCGAAGCCCTGGTCGGCCGCGCCCGCGCCTATATGGGCAACCTGTTCCTGACGCCGCCGTCCCTGAGCCAGCACGCCGGGCTGATCGCGCTCGACGCCCGCGACGAACTCGACGGCCACGTCCGCGCCTATGCCAAAAATCGCGACCTGATGCTCGAAGCCCTGCCGAAGCTGGGGCTCAACCGCATCGCCCCGCCCGACGGCGCCTTTTACATCTATGCCGATATCGGCCACCTGACGAACGACAGCATGGCCTTCTGCAAACAGCTGCTCGCCGACACGGGCGTGGCGACCGCGCCCGGCATCGATTTCGATCCGGTCGACGGCCGCCACTTCATCCGCTTCAGCTTCGCCGTCTCGACGCCCGAGGTCGAAGAGGCCATCCGCCGCCTTGAGCCCTGGTTCGCCGCTTATACCAACGGTCATAAAGAATGACCGTTGGTATAAGCTTTTTTTGCAGCTCAAACGGCGGTCAATCGCCGCTGGAATAAGCTTCCCTTACGTCCATATGGAAAACCCTCATAACCTGCGTTACAACTTAACGCGGAGGCAGGGCATGGCGGACGAATCGGCGGCGCGAGCCGCTCAAAGGCAGACATACGAACTCGCCGACCTGATCGCCTGGGACTGCGACACGCTGATCAGCGAGCCCGAATACCAGCGCGTCTTCACCCACCCGCGCCGCCACGCCGCCATGCGCGCCATATCGCGCTCGACACTCGACGCGGCGCTGACCGACAAGACGCTGATGGGCATCTTCAAGGACGGCGGCCGCTATGCCTGCGCCATGTGGGCCATCCATCTGCACGTATTAGGCGGCCTGACCCTGCAAAGCCTGAAGGACCTGTGCGCGGCGTCCGGCTTGCTCAGTCCCGGCCGGGCGCGCGCCGTCCTGCTCTTCATGCGCTATCTTGGCTATATCGAACCCGCCAAAACGCGGACCGGCGGGTCGCAGGTCTTCGTGCCGACGCAGCGCTGCTACAAGTCCTGGACGACGCATATGCGCATGGCCTTGCAGGCGGCCGCCGAGATAGAGCCGCAGGTCCGGACCGTGATCGACCATATCGACGATCCCGAGGTTTTTGCCTGTGTGGTCCGCACCCAGGGCGAAAGCCTGTTCGAGGGCGTCAAGGCCTTCGATCTCGACCGCCCGCACTTCCGCGTCTTCATCAATCGCCACGCCGGGACGCTGGTCATGGCCGACCTGTTGACGTCACCCGGCGATGGCGACTTCCCGCCGCGCGCCGTGGCGGCGTCGAGCCAGCGCGAGTTTTCGAAGCGCTACGCCGTGTCGCGCGTCCATGTCAGCCGCATGCTCAGGCACGGCGAACGCGAAGGCATTCTGACGATGGACGACGGCCATATCCACCTGGCCGACGCCTTCCGCGCCGAGATCGAACTCGACTACGGCCGCCAGGTCCGCCACCTGCTCCTCTCCGCCGCCCGCGCCGCGCGGCTGTTGGTTTAGGCGCCGATCAGGTTTCGGAAGATCGCGTCTGCTTCGCCGAGCAAAGGATGTGCACCAATATCGATGCGGTCGGGCCTTGGCGCTTCGTCGCGTAGCGCGTCCTCGATCAGGGCGTCGAGCACGGCGACGCCCGCGACGGCGTCCTTTTCGCCGCCGGTCCGCTTGTGGGCGAACAAGCCCGCCATGGCCGAGATGGCCTCGCCGCTTAGGTTCAGGCCGTCGATCAAACCTTTCGCGTCCATTGGCGGCAGGTCGTCGCGGGCGTTCAGCCACATCAGCATCAGAGCCGGCCGCAGGGCATAGCAGTAGCGCTTGACCGTGGCCCCGCCGGTCTCTGCCATCTGCGTTCGGGCGCCACGGCACAGGCGATCATAGTGATAGCCATAAACAGCGCGGTCAGCCGTCCGGGTGGTAAAATCCCGCAAGGCCATAAGGGCCTGAACATCAGCGGCATACACCACCGGCGAGGCCAGCCATTCGTGCAGGATGGGGTTCGAGGTCAGCGCCAGGCGCAGCGCCTTTTGCACGTCCCAACCGTTGAGGTCGAACGGCACGCCGAGTGTCGGGTCATCGGCCAGCGGCGTTTCGATGACGTCGCGAAATTCGCGCACCGACAGATAGTCGCCACGCGGCCGGGCATGGACGAAGCGCACGTCGTAATCGCTGTCGGCTGAAGGAAAGCCCCAGGCGCGGCTGCCCGACTCGATGGCAAACAGAATACGCACACCCTGGTCAGTGGCCAGTTCCGCCAGCCGGCCGGCGATATAGGCCGACGCTTCGGCCGGTACCGACGAAGCTTCAATCATGGCAAATCCCCCCGCACGATCCGGCCATAAAGGTCCGCGATAAAATCCTCGGCCAATCGTGGCTCGGGCGCCTCGGGCAGGTTGCAGCGCTCGGCCGCCGCTTCGACGGCTTCGAGCAGCGTTTCGATCTCCTCGCCCACGGCGGCATACGACAGCTCGCCGCGCTTGATGGCCAGAAGGTGCGCGGCTTCGGGCCGGGGCAAGGTCACCCGCCCGGTTTCGAGGAATTCGACCGCCTGGCGCGCGATGCGCACGGCGTGCGACATGGCCTTCCAGTCGACGCCCTGATTGGCTTCGGCGGCGCGCGTGCGCTCGCCGAATTCGGTGTAAAGAGCCTCAGCGATTGCCCGCGCGCCCTTGATCGAGGCCGAGAAGATCGCCTTCTTGCCGGCGATGTCGAAATAGGTTGCGACGTATCCTGTCGCTTCCGGCGCCCCGACGACGCCCAAAAGCGCGTGCTGTCCGGCCAGGGCGCGTACCTCGGCGGCGGCAACCTCCAGCTTGGCGTTCGAACCGTGGACGGCTTCGATCGCCCGCAGCCCTTCCAGCGCCGCGCGCACGGCGCTCAATCGCTCGCCCTTCACGCCGTACTTGCGCGCCTGCTGGCGGCAATAGCCGACAAAGGCGGTCGTCCGGCGGCTGAACAGGCGCGGTGCCAGGGCCTTGATCTCGGCCCAGACAGGATGCGGCGCGCCCAGCACCATGGTGTCGGGCGCGAACAGCATGTCGAGCGCCACGGTCTGCCCCTCCGCCAGGAGGCTGAGGAACTTGGCCGGCGAATAGGCCTCGAAATCGGTGTCGCCGGCCGTGTTCTTTTCCCCCCTCGCCTTTTCGCGGTGGACGCTGACGGCCGCCTGCACGCGCTGCAACAGGATATCGCGCGGCTCAGGCAGATAGACCGCCTTGATGTCCAGGTCGGATTCGGGCGTCGCCGTGCCGTAGAGATGCGCGCCGAAGGTCAGTTCGACGATCGTCCTCATAGGCGCGGATCCACCGGTTCGCTTTCCAGCGCCAGGACGCCGAACACCGCTTCATGCACGCGGTAGAGCGGTTCACCGGCGACGAAGCGTTTCAACGCCTCGTACCCCAGCGCATACTCGCGCTGTGCGAGGGAGCGCTTGGCGCCGACACTGCGCGCCTTCAGCCGCGACAGGTTTTCCGGCGCCGTATATTCCGGCCCGTAGATGATGCGCAGATATTCGCGGCCGCGGCACTTTACGCCTGGCTGGATCACGCCCTTTTGGCCCTTGACCGTGAAATCGACCGGCTTGACGACCATGCCCTCCATGCCGGCGGCGGTCTCGTCCTCCCACCACTGGGTGGCGGCGGCGACCCGCGCGGCATCGCTGAGATCGACAACCTGGCGGCGCGTGGTGGTGACGAAGCCGGGATCGCCAGCGCACAGCCGGTCGATCAGGTCGAGATGCCACAGGTGATCGCGGTCGAGATTGAAGCCGCCCTCATGCGCCAGCACGTGGAAGGGCGCGATGCGATAGTCACCGATCCCCCGCACGTCCCAGCAATAACGGCGATAAGCGTCGCGATAGGCCGACACCATGCCGGCGCGGGCTTCCGCCTTTTCGGCCATGTCCGCCTGTCCGGCGCGCGCCAGAAGCTCGGCGGCAATCGGCAGGACGTGCGCGGCCGCCGCGCCCACGGGCGCGTACTGCTGCTCGATCAGCGCCATGGCCTTGGCCGACCACGGCATGATCTCGGTATCGAGGCACACCCAGTCGCTGCCGAGATGCGCCCACAATCCGGCCGTTTCCATGGCTTTCGAGAGCCGCGCAAGGAAGGCATCCTCCATGGCCTTATCGGCGAAGAAGGCGCGGCCGGTCCGCGTATAGACCGTGCCCAGCCCCGCGCCGGTCGTGCCGAAACGCCGCGACACGGCGTCGGCATCGCGCCCCAGCACCACGACGGCGCGTGAGCCCATGTGCTTTTCTTCGGCGACCACCGTCGCAACACCCTGCCTGCGGTAATAGTCGAAAGCCTCAGCCGGATGCTCCAGCCAGCCGTCGAGGCCGCTCGTCTCCGGCGGCGACATGGTCGGCGGCAGGTAGATCAGCAGGCGCGGATCGACGGCGAAGCGGCTCATCACCTCCAGCGCCGCCATGGCGTTTTCCTCGCGGATGACGATGTTGCGCGAAAGCTCGGTCTCGACGATACGCTTGCCCGTCACGTCGTCGATATCGAGCATATCGGCGTCGCGCGTTTCCTGCCCGTAGCCGATCGGGCGCACGGGTTCGCAGTAGACGCGCGACGCGTCGACCTGGACGATCTCTTTTTCAGGATAGCGCATGGCCGTCAGCTTGCCGCCGAAGACGCAGCCCGTGTCGAGGTTGATCGTGCGGTTCAGCCACTCCGGCTCGGGGATCGGCGTATGGCCGTAAACGAGCAGGGTGTCGCCGCGATAGTCGCGCGCCCAGTTGTAGCGCACCGGCAGGCCGAATTCGTCGATCTCGCCCGTCGTTTCACCGAACATGGCGAAGCTGCGGATGCGCGGCGATCCGCGTCCGATATAGTGTTCTTTGAGGCCGGCGTGCGACACCGCCAGCTTGCCGCCGTCGAAGACGTAATGGCTGATCAGGCCGTCGAGGAAGCGGACGACGTCCTGCTTGAACTCCGGCGTCTCATGGCTTAGCTGTTCCAGCGACTCGGCCAGGCCGTGGTTCACCTTGACATCGCGGCCCTGCAAGGCTTTACGCAGCTTTTCATCGTGGTTGCCAGCGACGCAGAAAGCACGGCCGTCCTTCACCATGTCCATGACGATGCGCAAGACCTCGGGCGTCTTCGGCCCGCGGTCGACCAGGTCGCCGACGAAGACGAGACGGCGGCCTTCCGGGTGCGTGACGCGATAAGGCGTCCGTCCCTCGATGACGTAGCCGAGCTTGGTCATCAGCGCCTCGAGCTCGTCGAAACAGCCATGGACGTCGCCGATCAGGTCGAACGGCCCCGTCACGTCACGCTTGTCGGGCCAAAGGGGCTGACGCTCGATGCGCACGTTGTCGATCCCGGCGGCGTCGAGCACGGTAACGTGACCGAAGCCTTCACGCTTCAGTCCCTTGAGCGAGCGGCGCAGCGCCTCGGCCTGGCCCCACACCACGCCCTTGCCGAAGTTGCGGTCCGGCCGCGCTTCATTGCGCTTCAGGCAGACTTCGCGCGGCACATCGAGCACGATGGCGACCGGAATGACGTGGTGCTTGCGCGCCAGGTCGATAAGCGGGCGCCGTGCCTCGGGCTGGACGTTAGTCGCATCGATCACGGTCAGCTTGCCCGCCGCCAGACGCTTACCGGCGATGAAGTTCAGCACCTCGAAGGCGTCCTTCGTCGCCGACTGGTCGTTCTCGTCGTCGCTGACCAGGCCGCGGCAATAGTCCGAAGAGATGACTTCGGTCTTGAGGAAGTGCTTGCGGCCGAACGACGACTTGCCGGAGCCCGAGGGCCCGACCAGCAGGACCAGCGACAGTTGAGGGATGGTGATTACGGTTTCGGTCATTGCTTGTCCCCCTTCGTAAAGATCGCCGCCTGGGTCGGCGCCCCAAGCGTTTCATGTACGGTGCCCACGGCGTCGAACACCACCGTGTAGCCGAAGCGTTCGGCGACACCGTTGGCCCACGCTGCGAACTCGGCCCGCGTCCATTCGAAGCGGTGATCCGGGTGACGGAATTTTTCCGCCGGCAGGTTCGGGAACAGGACGTTGTATTCGGCGTTCGGCGTGGTGACGATGGCGTGCGACGGCCTGGCGTGTTCGAACACCGCGCGAGCAAAGGCGTCGAGGCGTTCGGGCTCCAGGTGCTCGATGACCTCGATAACGGTGGCGGCGTCGTAGCCGGCTAGCCGCTTGTCGCGGTAGGTCAGGGCAGATTGCAGCAGCTTGATGCGCTGCTGCTGGAATTCCGGCAGACGATCGAAATTCAACCGGGCGCGCGCGATCTCCAGCGCGCGCACCGACACGTCGCAGCCCGTGATCTTTTCGAAATCGAGATCCTTCGCTAGCCGCCCGATCAGCTTGCCTTCGCCGCAGCCCATATCGACGACCGACCTGGCGCCGAGGCGCTTCAGCGTCGCCACGACCCAGTCCATGCGCTGCTGGTTGAGATTGATCGCTTTTTCCAGCGTTTCTTCCTGGCCGTCCTGGCGCACGGGATCTGGCACGGCTTCGCCATCCGACAGCCGCTCCATCACCGCTTCCGCCAGGCCGCGCAGGTTCTTGAGATAGCGCCGGGCGATCAGCTCGCGCTCCGGATGGGCATCGAGCCAGCCCTCGCCTTTCTGCAGCAGCTTTTCGACCTCGTCGTCGCCGACCCAGTAATGCTTGTCGGCGTCGAGCACGGGGATCAACACGTAAAGGTGGCGCAGCACGTCGCTCAGGCGCGCGGTGATGCGCAGCCTCACGTCATAGCAGACGCTGCCGCCCCAGGCGGGAAAGGCGTCGTCGAGCGGAAGGCGCGTTGCCTCGACCGCGTAACCCAGCGGTCCGAACAGACGCGCCAGCAAGCCTTCGCCGCCGCGCGACGGCAGCACCGGCACGCGGATGTCATAGGCGATCGCGCTGTCGGCCATGGCCTGGCGGTCCTTCGACCGTCCGGTCATGGCGGTGCGGAACACCTGGCCCAGGGCCACGCTCAGAAAGGACGAGGCGACATAGGGCCGGTCGTTGACGTACTGCTCCAGCGCGAAACCCTCGTTCGGGCCCTTGCGCCGCACCAGGCCGACCGGATCGATCTCGAGCATCAACGCAGCCGTGCACAGGTCGTCGCGCGCGTCCGGATAAAAGACGTGGGCGGTGCCGAAACCCAGGTCCTGGCTGTGCAGCCGCTGCGGGTTCTTGTGCAGCAGGTAGCCGAGGTCGGTGGCGGGGGTGTGCGTGGTCGAAATCGTCAGCAACACGGGAAAATTCCATACGAAAAAGCCCTCTTGAGCGGGTCAAAAGGGCTGCGGCAAAAGACTTTGAACGGAAATTAAACTCGGTTCGGTCCTTGAACGTCAGCCTTTCGCGCACGCGGCAACGGTTCGCCTGCATGCAAGCGGCCGCGGGCGACGACGATCGGGCGATTGTTCAGAACCATGGCGGGTGTATCGTCCATTTGGCGCGATCGGTCAAGCCGTACCGCGGTCCAAGAAAAATGGCCCCCGCCCATGCCAGTGAGACGGGAGCCATCAAGGTGCCGGCCTGACGTGCCGGGGTCTTTTACGAAGGTTATTTGCTCAGGGCGTTGGCCGTGTTGACCAGCTCGATGAACAAAGAGCCTTCGGGAATGACGTATTCGTTCTCGCCCCAGAAGAAGGGGTAGTCCTCGCGGTTTTCGGGATAGTCGGGCTTGATGATCAAGGCGCCCGGCACCACGCCTCCGGCGATGAAGGTGAAATCGGCGCGGTTGTTGCCGTACGCGACCTCCTTCGACTGCGTGCCGACGCCCGAGACGAAGGACAGGTTGTGCCCCGGGTGCGTGCCCATAAGGTAATCGATGCCGCGGAAGACGGCGTCCGACGACACGATATCGGGATAGGTTTCGTGCAGGGCCGCCGCCGTCAGCGCGTAGTTCATCACCGCGCCGTTGCCCGCCCAGCCGCCTTCGGTAATCGGCACGCCATAAGGGTTCTTCGCCGCCAGCGCGTCGGCCTCGGTCTTATAAGCGACGACGGCCGGACGCACCCTGGCCTTGAAGGCCGCCGGCATGTAGGGGATGGCGCGCGCGATCAGCTGGGCGTTCAGCGCGAACTTTTTCGACGCTTCCGGCCACAGGGCGTCGATACGCGCGGCGTATTGCGGATCCTTCGTGGTGATCAGCAGCGCCACCGCCGCCGACAACTCTTCGGTCACAAGGTCGCCGCCCGTAACATTGCCGTGGCGGAACAGGTCGGGCGCGTGGCTGTGTTCCTCGGCCCAGACACGCTTGGCGATGGCAAGCGACTCGTCGGCCAGGGCGTCGTCATGGCCGCGCAAGACGCGCGATGCGCCCGCCAGTGCCGCGATCGAACCGTAGTTGAGCGCCGAGGATTTATTCGTATAGGCCAGCCGGTCGTCCCTGCGGCCGCTGCGGCCGTCCTTTTCCTCGAAGGGCCCCAGCGTCGGGTCGTAGATCAGGCCATCGGTCTTGGTGACGGCGTCGCCCAGGTGCGGGTATTGCGTCAGGTCGGGCTCGACAATACCGCTGATGGCGTGGCCCACGGCGTGGAACTGCGCCACCAGCTGGATCGTGCCGTGGGCGATCTGCTGGACCACGTCGGGCTGGCCGTCAGGCGTGTGCAGGGTCACCAAGCGATGCGCCTCGTCGATCGAGGTATCGTCGCGGTCGAGGTGGAACTTTTCATAGGCGTCGACCAGCTGCTGCACGACGGCGTACTGGCTCTGCGTGCGGATGTCGAAGTCGCCGGCGTCGAACCACCCGCCGACATTCAGTCCCGGAATATGCTCGAACGGCTTGAAGCGCGTATCGGTCGTCGGTCCCGAACCGTAGAGGTCGAGGTGCTCTTCATTGACCGGCGCCTGCAACGCGTCGTCCTTGTGGCTGTCGCCGTGCCAGACGCGATAGCCTTCCTTGACGTACATATGGTCCATGGCGACCGGGAAATAGACGTCGTTGGTCGGATGCCAGGCATCGGCATAAATGTCGGCGGCGATACGGAAGGTCGCCGTTTTCTGGCCGTTATACTCGATCTCGTACAGGCCGGGCTTCGTTACCGAAGAGAAGTCTACGGTTAGATAATGGTAGCGTAGATATTTCCCCCACGGCTTCGCCTGGGCGGTCAGGGCGACCGTGGCGCTGCCGTCCGCCTGGATTTGAAGTATCCGCGCCGTCTTGGCGGGCATGTCGTTGGGATCGAGCTCGACCACCGCCACTTTTTGCTGCGCCGGCGCATAGCCCAGCTGCGAATGGCCGATATTGGGCGCGCGCACCCAGTTCGGCACGGCATTGGCCGTGACGTTCCACGACACCACCGTGCCGGTCTTGTTGGCCGGCAGCAGGGTCCGCAGCACGTACCAGCCGTTCTGCGCCTGGTTGCGGCCGTCATAGAGGCCGATGTCGCCGCCGTCGGTATCGGTCACGGTGACGCGGCGCATCTCGTCTTCCGGCGCCAGAACGAAGGTCTTTGCCGACGCCAGCGGCAAGGTCCTGGTTTGCGGGCCGGTCTGCGGCGCGAACCTGGCCTCGGGCTCCAGCGCCATCGGGCTCGATGGATAACGCGGGAACTCTCCGGCCTTGCCGTCAGCCAGGTAGCTCTTGTGGAAATAGGCCGACGGAACGAATTCCAGGTTGAAGCCTGCCCGGCCCGCCAGCGCCTCGGGCAGCGGCTTGTCGAGGACCACGCTGACCGTCACGCCGTCGCCATGCGGTTCGGAGCGCACATGATAGGTGAAATCGAACTCGGCATATTTCAGCGTCACGTCGATGACGCCGGTTTTAGGATCGACCTTGCGGTCGACCAGCTGGCCGATCAGGTCCCACTGGCCGGGCGTCGAGCTCATGCGCACGTCGCCGTTGGTGGCGGTGCGGATGCCGTGGTGGATCAGTTCCACGCCGCTGATCTTCGAATCGCTGAACAGGCCGTCGTACCAGTTGGAAAAGACCAGGACATTGACGCCGCGCGCCTCGTAATAGCCCTTGTCGTTGAGGTGAAGCGGAGCCGCAAAGGCTTGCCCGGCCATCAGCGCCACAGCACTGACGCACGCGGCGATCGCGCGCAGTTTCATCCCGGTCTCCCTGTTTGTGGTGCTTTTTTACAGGGATAGCACGGCACCCGCGTCGCCGCCAAGATAAAATGTTAGCGCTACCTTTTTCGAGCCCGCCTGGACAAAGCGCCCATAAAACGCAACCGGCCGCCGCGGATGCGGCGGCCGGTGTCTGGTTTCCCGGCGCGGGAATTCAGTTCGGCATCAAGGCTGAAACCTTGTTGACCACCGTCTTGGTGACCTGACGCACCGGCAGGGCGCGGACGCGTTGCCGGGCCTGTTGCGCCAGGCGGCGGGCACTGGCACCGGCCTTGTCGATGTCCTTGCGCTTCACGCCAAGGCGGTCGAGGCCAAGGCGCTTCACCGGCAGCTCACGATCGTGCTGCGCCTTGAGATAGAGGGCGGCGCCGACCCCGGCCGCCAGGGCTACGCCGCCGGCGACAGCGCCGATCAGCTTCCAGTTCCAGCCCCTGACCTCTTCGGCCACGGCCTCGCCGGCCACTTCAGCCGCCTCTTCCAGGCCTGGATTGGCCTCGATGGCATCGGGATTGATCGCCGTGTCGGCGGTAGAGGTAAATGAGGAAAAATCGTCGCGCGTATCCATGGTAAGGCTCCTTCCGAGTTCACACGGAAGATAACAGCCGTTCCGGTAAGGCCGATGCAGGAGCCTGTGTGCGGTGCGATGAATTTACGATAAAGACGGCGCTTTTAGAGCTCAAGCGCTGCATCAGCGGCGGCCAGCCGTCGCGCTCCAGCACCGGCAAAATGCGTCAAACGCGGTTGCCGGTATTGTTACGGCAGCCGCGTCCAGGTCTGCGACCGGCAGAAGAGCTTGAACACGCACCCCTGCAGTTTCAGCTTGTCGCCGTCGACCTCGGCGCTGCCGGCATAGGTCTTGTCGTCGGTCGGATCGGTGATCGTGCCGACGAAGCGCGCTTTCTCGGCCTTCATGCGGCCGATCATCCTACCGTTGAACTTGCCCGATTTCAGCGTGATGCAATAGCCTTCGGAACACGGCGCGATTTCAGCGGCCGACCCCGCCTCCGTTTTCCAACGCCCTTCTATGCCCGTCGAACTTCCGGGCTGGGCGAAGGCGGGCGATGCGGCGGACAGGGCCATGGCGGCCAGACAGATTTTCAAAACGCGAGTCACGGATGCCTCCCCGGCAATGTCGCTCCATTATCGCCGGAAAAGTTTAAGCTTTTTTATGCAACTCACGCCTGTTTCGTAACAGCCCGGACCAGCCGGCATTCGTAGACCGGGAACCACTGGTTGGTTTTCGACTCGAACCGTACACGGACTTTGGCCGCGGCGGTCATCGTCTCCGGTACGGCATAGGTGCGGACATTCTTGGCCACCGTCGGATCGCCCGGCAGGGTTTCATGCGTCAGGACCTTGCCGTCCACCAGAATGTCGAACGCCTTGTTGCGGGCATCGCCGATATAGGTGACCTGAAGCTCCAGCGGCCCCGGCGCGGTCTTGAGGTCGAACTCGAAATAGCCCTGGTTGATATTACGCCCGCGCTCGGCGATGTGGGTGATGGTCGCCGTGTTGGGCGTGCCGGCGAAATTGTGGTCCTGCTCGGGCTGCTGTTCGCCCAGGCGGATGATGTCGACCGTGCGCGCCTCGATATCGGCGCGGGCCTTGGCGTCGGCGATATAGGCCGCCTGCATGGCCGGCCATTCCGTCCCCGTAAAGCGGCGGAAATAGACAGCCGTGCGGTTGTTGTACTGGTCGAAATAGGGCTTAAGCGTCATCGGCCCGGGCTTGCCGGCATCGCCGAAGGTAAAAGTCCAGTCGGCGGTCTTTTGCAGCACGCCGTCATTGCTGTCCGCGACGATGGCGGGATCGTAGCCCTGCCACGGCGTGTCCGACGGCCCGAGGTCGGCCGCCAGGACCAGCGGCCCGTTAAGGAAGGCGACCAGGCGGTCGTCGTCCGGCAGGCTTTCGGTGTGGATAGCCATTGGCAGTTTCAGCGCCACCTGATCGCCAGCCTTCAGACCATTGAGCGCTATATAACCGCCGTCGCGCTTGCCCGCGGCCTTGCCATTGACGGTGACCGACGCGCCTTGCGACCAGACCGGCACGCGAAGCGCCAGATCGACCGGCTTTTTCGCCGCCGCGACGCGGATCGCCACGGTATCCCCGCGTGGGAACGCCGTATCCATGTCGAGCTTTACGCCGCGCTCATGCCAGTCGAGCATCGACGGGTAATAAAGGTTCACCACGACCTGGCTGCCCTTGCGCCACCACACGCTGTCGCCATGCTTGGAATGGCTCTCCATGCCCGTGCCGACGCAGCACCAGAAGTCGTTGTCCGGCGTCGAATGCACCCGGCCGTAGCCCGAGGCCAGGGGCATGAAATAGGTGAACATGCCCGTCTTCGGGTCGTGCTGCGCCAGGATGTGGTTGAGGTGCGCGCGCTCATAGAAGTCGAAATAGCGGGCGTCACCCGACCAGCCGTACAGATGCCGCGTCAGCTTCAGCATATTATAGCTGTTGCACGACTCGCAGGTCTGCTGCCCCAGGCGCTTGGCCAGTTTGCGCGGCTCGCCGAAATGCTCGTACTCGGAATTGCCGCCGATGACGTAGGAATGGTCCTTGGTCACCGTCTCCCAGAAGAAGAGCGCGGCCCTGGCCGAATCGTCGCGGTGCTGCGCAGACGGGTCGAGTTCGTAGAGGCGCGCCAGGCCGATGACCTTGGGAATCTGGGTATTGGCGTGCTTGCCCGCCAGTTCGTCGCGGCCGGCGGCCAGGGCATCGAGCACCTGGCGGTGGCGCGAGCGCTCGGACAGGACCTTCCAGCGCACATCGCCGGTGCGGGCGTAGAGTTCGGCAAAGGATTCGGCCATGCCGCCGAATTCGATGGTGAATATCTGCTGCAACTGGTCGTCGGACAGGCCTTCGAAAATGGTCCCGACATAGTTGCCGAGGCCGACCGCGACCTTCAGGGACGCAGGATCGTCGCACAGGGCATGGGCGTCAAGCGCCCCGGCCAGCACCTTGTGGTAGGTGTAGAGCGGCACCCAGCCGCCGTTCAGCCCGGCGTGGGTATCGATCTGCCCCTTGCGCAGCTCTTCGTAGACGACCTTGCCGTCGATCGTCTTGCCGTCACGATCCACCGTCGTGCCGCCGGCATAGCCGTCGCCGTTCTTCGCCTGGATGTCTGCCAGTTCATTGGTGATGTAGACGGCGCGCTCACGGAATTCCGGACGGCCGGTCTGGGCATACATCAACGCGACGGCGGAGTGGTAATGGCCCAGGCTGTGCCCGGCTATGCCTTGCGCTTCCCAGCCGCCATAGCGCTCGCCCTTGGGCTGAAGCCCGGCATTGGCGCGGAAATTGTGCAGCAGGCGGTCGGCGCTCAACGACAGCAGATAGCGCGCATTGGCCTCGACAGCGTCGTTGAACACCGAAGGCTTAAGCCGGACATCCTTCAGCGGAAAGGGTTCGACGGCGGTGACCGCCCGCGCGCTCGCCGCAGCCGATGTCCTGGCGAACGCCCTGCCCGCCACAAAACCCGAAGCCGTGAATGCCGTGGCTGCGCGCAATGCGCCACGCCGGGAGACCGTCGTCATGGAAACCTGCCTGATGATGTTTTTTGCCAGCCTAGGCCAAAACGTCCGGCAGGGCAATAAACTCAGACAATATAATCAGGCGCCTTCGCCGACCACGGACCGGAAATAGTCGATGGTGCGCATCAGCCCCTGACGAAGCTGGACCTGCGGCTCCCAGCCGAGCTTCGTGCGGGCCTGGGTGATATCGGGCTGGCGCTGGCGCGGATCGTCCGACGGCAAGGGCCGGTGCACGATCTTGCTCTTCGTGCCGGTCAGCTCGATGACCGCATCGGCCAGTTCACGCATGGTGAACTCGACCGGATTGCCCACATTGATCGGGCCCAGGACGTCGTCGCCGCTGTCCATCAGGCGGACCATGCCGTCGATCAGGTCGTCGACATAGCAGAAGCTGCGCGTCTGGGTGCCGTCGCCATAAAGCGTGATGTCCTCGCCGCGCAGGGCCTGGACGATGAAGTTGCTGACCACGCGCCCGTCGTTCGGGTGCATGCGCGGCCCGTAGGTGTTGAAGATCCGCATGACCTTGATCTTCACATTGTGCTGGCGCTGATAGTCGAAGAACAGGGTCTCGGCGCAACGCTTGCCTTCGTCGTAGCACGACCGGATGCCGATCGGATTGACGCGGCCCCAGTAGTCCTCGGTCTGGGGATGGACCTCGGGGTCGCCGTAGACCTCGCTGGTCGAGGCTTGCAGGATCTTCGCCTTGGTGCGCTTGGCCAGGCCCAGCATGTTGATGGCGCCGATGACGCTGGTCTTGGCGGTCTGGACGGCATCGAACTGGTAGTGCACGGGCGACGCCGGGCAGGCCAGGTTGAAGATCTGGTCGACCTCGACGAACAGCGGGAAGGTCACGTCGTGGCGAATGAATTCGAAACGCGGATGCCCGTTCAGGTGCGCGATATTCTTGCGCTGGCCGGTGAAGAAGTTGTCGATGCACAGAACGTCGTCGCCGCGGTCAAGCAGGCGATCGCACAGGTGCGAACCGAGGAAGCCGGCGCCGCCGGTCACAAGTACTTTTTTCATTTACGCCATAGCCGGTTGTCATGGGGAAGCGGGCGCCAGGCGTTGCGTTTCGCCAGCTTTTCGCGCCAGAAGCCCTCATAGTCCTCGATCGCCTGGACTTCGACCGCGTCGTGGTCGTGCGTCATGGCGACTTCGAGATAGGTGTCGAGATTGGTCAGGTCGGGCTCAGGCAGCCGGCCTTCGCGATAGTCCTGCCACATGCCGGCATAGAGGCCTTCCATGTCGCGCACCAGCTTGCCCGTATCGAACAGGGTGCAGCTGTCGCGGTTGGCCTTGAGGCGTGCCTTGTACGTTTCCAGGCGGGCGCGGTCGTGGCCGAGCGCAACGGCATGGTCGACATAGTCCCGCGGGCTTTCCGTCACCAGTTCCGGCAGGCCGGCCGAGCGCACCAGCGACCCGCAGACACGCGCGGCGAAGCTGCGGCCCGACAGGGTCAGGACCGGTACGCCCATCCACAGGGCGTCCGAACACGTCGTGTGCGCGCCATAGGGCGTCGTGTCGAGGAACAGGTCGGCCAGCGGATAGCGCGCCAGGTGGTGCGCATTGGCCAGCTTGTCGGCGAAGATGATACGGTCGGGATCGAGGCCCTTCGACTGCGCGTAGGCCTTGAGGTTGATGTGCGACAGGTCGGCGCCCGACAGCAGCCACAGGACGCTGTCCGGCACGCGTTGCAGGATCTCGATCCAGCGGTCGAAGGTGAAACGCGTGATCTTGTGCGTGCCGTTGAAGCAGCAATAGACGAAGGCGTTTTCCGGCAGGCCGACATGGGCGCGGGTGGGCGTCTCGGCCGCCACGGCGCGCAGACGGTTGTTGGGCTGGTAGCAGCTGAGCCGCTCGACCTTTTCCGAGTAGTACTTCTCGCTCCCTTCCGGGATGATCCAGTCGTCGGCGACGATATAGTGGTGGTACGGGCTGCCCATGGTGCCGGGGAAGCCCAGCCAGTTGACGATGACCGGCGCCGGACGCAGGGCCAGCAGCTTGATGCGGCCGTCGCGCGTATAGCCGTTGACGTCGACCAGGATCTGGATGCCGTCGTCGGCGATGCGGCGCGCCGCCGTGACATCGTCCATGCCGGTGATGTCGACGAACTGGTCGCTGTCCGCGCGGTAATGGTGGTGGATCGGGTCGTGCTCGGCCTTGATGCCGCAATAATAGGAATAGACCTCGACCTTCGACCGGTCGTGCAGGCCCAGGACCTCGTACATCAGGTGGCCGATGGCGTGTTCGCGCAAGTCGGACGACAGATAGCCGATGCGGATACGGCCGTCGGGACGGTCCTGTTCGGCCGCCCAGTGGCGTGTGATGATCTCGCCGGCCGGCTCGCCGATATCCTTGAGGTTATAGTGCCAGGAAAGCGCCAGCTGATAGGCCGGGTCGTCGGTATAGGCGTTGATCGACAGGGGCGAAATGCCGCGCAACAGGTGCTGCCTCGTGGTGCGTTCGCCGGGCTCGATCGTCGGCCAGGCGCACTGACGCTGGCGGGCGGCGATGACGTGCTGGGCGGGTTCGCGCTGGTGCGGATCGAGCTCGAGGCTCATCTTCAGCACCTTTTCGGTCGCCTCGTCCTGCTGCGACGCCTCCAGCACGCGCGCCATCTGGTTCAGCGCCATGGTCATATGGATGATGTTGCCGCCGGTCAGTTGCGGCAGGCGGCCCGTGATGGCGTCCCATTGCAGCACGGCGGCCTGGACGTTGCCCAGGCGCTCGTAGACGCGGCCGAGATTGATATAGGCCGGGTGGAAATCGGGATTGAGCGCCACCGCGCGCTCGAAGGCCTGCTGCGCCGGCTCGAGCATGTTGAGGTCGGTCAACAGGGTGCCGAAGTTGAACAGCACCGCGTAGAGCAGCGGGTGCTCGGGATTGTGCAGGACGTACTGGTCGTAAAGCTCGACGACGCCACCGATGTCCACGCCCTTGAGGCTGTCGGCAACGGAGATCAACTCCATGACCGAAAGATCCCCGGCGGCGGCGCGGCTCTTGGCCTCGCCGATATTTCCCTGATAGGCGCCCATATGCGACTGCCTCGATTCGCTGATACTTCGCCAAGCGTAACGGCCGCCTAAGGTTTGTAAAGAAAAAGGTAAACGCGAAGGCGGGCTTCCTTCATCGGAGGGCGTTTCGCGGAACGGCTTCGCCCTTCCCGTAAACGGGGACGGCCGGATCCGGTCCAGGCCTCGCACCACCCCAAAAAAGAAAACCCCCGCCGAAGCGAGGGTTTCCTTTCGATCGATGACCGGTTTCGCGTTACAGCACCGCGATCTGGGCACCGCTCATGGCGTTGAACTGGCTGTCCGTCAGGGCCGACAGCTGGGTCGGCGTCATGTGCGACAGGTGGGTGGTGTCGATGCCCGCGACCGCGGTGGTCGACAGGCCGCCGATCGCCGTCGTGCTGAGCGCCGTGAAGTTGGTGGTCGACAGGGCGTTGGCCAGGGTGCTGGTCAGCGAGCCCGCCTGGGTCGAGGTCAGGCCGTTGAGCTGCGTCGTCGTCAGGTTGCTGAACTGCGTCGTCGTCAGGTTGCCGACCTGAGCGGTCGACAGGCTGTGGACCTGGGTCGCCGTCAGGCCGCCCAGTTGCGTCGTCGACAGGTTGACGACCCCCGTCGTCGACAGGCCGCCCAGCGCCGTCGTGGTCAGCGAGCCGACCTGGGTCGAATTGAGGCCCGAGACCTGCGTCGTCGTCAGGTTGCCCAGCACGGTCGAGGTCAGGCTCGACAGGGTGCGGACGCCCAGGGCGCCGACCTGGGTCGAGGTCAGCGAGTTGAGGTTGGTCGTCGTCAGGCTGGCAAGCTGGCTCGAGGTAATGCCGAGCGCCTGCGTCGTCGACAGGTTGGTCAGTTGCGTCGTCGACAGGGCCGAGAATGCCGCCGTCGAAACCGAGCCGACCTGCGTGGCGTTGAGGCCGCCGAGTTGCGTGGTCGAGATGCCCGTGACCTGGGTCGAGGTGATGACGCCGACATTGGTCGTCGTCAGGCCCCCGAGCTGCGTCGTCGACAGCGAGCCGGCCTGGGTCGAGGTCAGGCTGCCGAGCGCCGTCGCCGTCAGGCTGTTGAGGACGCTGGTCGACAGGCCGCCGACCTGGGTCGTCGTCAGCGCGCTGGCGATCGTCGTCGTCAGGCCCTTGACCGCATCCGAGGTCAGGCCGTTGAGCTGGGTGGTGGCCAGCGAGGTCGCCTGCGTCGTCGTCAGCGAACCGGCCTGGGTGCCGGTCAGGGCGCCGGCCTGCGTCGCGGCAAGGCCCGTCAGCGCCGTCGTCGTGAGCGCGGCCACCGCCGTCGTCGTCAGCACGGCCAGGCGCGTCGCGGCGAGGCCGCCGACCTGGGTCGAGTTGAGCGCGCCGGCGACCACGCCGCTGATCGAGTGGAAGGCCGAGGTCGTCAGGCTGTTGAGCTGGGTGGCCGACAGGGCCGACAGCTGGGTCGAGTTCAGCGAGCCGATTTCGGTCGAAGTCACGCCGTTAAGCTGTGTCGTCGACAGGCTCGAGAACGACGTGCTGGTCAGTTCGGCCAGGTTCGCCGCGCCGAGCGCGCCGATCTGGTCGGCCGACAGCTTGGACAGCTGGGTCGTCGAGATATTGTCGATATCGGTCGTGGTCAGGCCGGCCAGGGCCGTCTTGTTCAGGGCGGCCAGCTTGGTGCCGGTGAGGCCCGCGACCTGCGTCGTCGAGAAACCGTTGACCTGGCTCGAATTGAGCGCGGCCAGCGCATTGGTCGACAGGCCGTTGAGCTGAGTCGTGCTGAGCGCGCTGAGCTGTGTCGTCGTCACCTTCTGCGCCTGCGCCGCCGACAGGCCGCCGAGCGCCGTCGCGGTCAGGGCGCCGAACTGGGTCGAGGTGAAGTTGGTCACCTGCGTCGTCGACAGGGCGGTCACCTGTACCGAGGTGATGCCGCCGATCTGGGTGGTCGACAGCTGGTTGATGTCGGCGGTGTTGAGGTTCTGCGCCTGGGCCGCGGTCAGCGCCGCCACCTGGCCGGAGTTGAGCGCGCCGATCTGGGTCGTCGTCAGGCGGCCGATCTGCGTCGTCGTCAGACCCGACAGCTGGCTGTTGGTCAGGTTCGAAATGTCGGTCGTCGACAGGTCTGTCAGACCGGTCACCGACAGGGCGTTCAACTGCGCCGTCTTCAGCGCGGCGACCTGGGTCGTCGACAGGGCGGAGACCTGGGTGGTGTCGAGGACGCCGAGAATGGTCGTCGACAGGGCCGCCAGGTGCGTGGCGTCGAGGGCGGTGACGTCGGTCGTCGTCAGGCCGGCGACCTGGGTCGACTTCAGCGAACCGATCGCCGTGGTCGTCAGGGCGTTGAGCTGCGTCGACGAGAAGGCCTGGAGCTGGGTCGTGTTGAGCGCGTCCAGCTGGTCGGCGGTCAGCGCGCCCACCAGGGTCGTCGTCAGGTTCGAGATATCGGTCGTCGAGATGCCCGAGATCGCGGTCGCCTTGACCGCCGCCAGTTGCGTCGTCGCCAGGCCGTTGGCCTGGGTCGAGGTCAGGGCGCTGATAGCGGTCGAGTTCAGGCCGCCGTACTGCGTCGTCGACAGCGCGCCGAGGACGGTCGTGCTCAGGCCCGCGACCTGGGTCGTCGTCAGCTGGTTGAGATTGGTGGTCGACACCGCCTTGAGCTGCGTCGCGGTCAGTTCCGGGATGATCGTCGTCGAAACCGCGTTGAACTGCGTCGTCGTCAGCGCGCCCACGGCCGTCGTCGTCAGGGCATTGGCCTGCGCCGTCGTCAGGGCGTTGATATTGGTGGTGCTGAGGCTGGTCACCTGACCGGCGGAGATCGCGCCGAGCTGCGTCGCGACCAGGCCGCTGACCTGGGTGGTGGTCAGCAGGCCGATATCGGTCGTGGTGATCGCCTTCGTCTGGTCGGCGGTGAATTTCGACAGCTGGGTCGATGTCAGGGACTGGAACTGGCTGTTCGACAGGCCGGAGACTTCGGTGGCCGTCAGGCCGCCGAGCTGCGTCGTGTCAAGGCCGGAAACCGCCGTCGTCGACAGCTGCTGCAGCTGCGCCGTCAGCAGCGCCGCCAGCTGCCCGCTGGTGAAGGCGACCTGGCCGGTCGCCAGATAGCCGACCTGAGTGGTGGAGAGCGACTTTACCTGTGTGCCGGTAAAGGCCTTGATCTGCGTCGTCGAGAGCGCGCCGAGCTGCGTCGTCGAGAGGACGTTCACGCCCGAGGTCGACAGCGCCGCGAGCTGCGTCGTCGCCAGCGCGGAAATCTGAGTCGTTGTCAGGCCGGAAATAAAGGTCGAGCTCAGCTTCGAGACCTGAAGGGCCGAAAGGCCTGAAATGGATGTCACCGTGGAAGCCCCTGTCATTAGCGCGCACTGCTTTCGAGCGTACTATCCCCTTGTCGGGTAAAGATATTGTTAAGCATGAATCGTCTGTTAAACGCCGCGGGCCACACGCATAACACGATTCGCCCATGCGATTTCAATTCCGACACCGGGACACGTTTGCGCCCCAAACCTTGCGCCGTCAGTATTCGACGTAATGGTCCCTCGGGAAGGGCGCGTTTGAAAAGGCCTTCTTCGCCGTCCACGGCAGGGCGGGCGACGTCCAGAAGGTGTCGTCCGCGGGCAGGCCGAGGGCCAGGAAGCTCTCCGACACGATATACATGCTGCCCGCGTTGGAATAGACGTCGGCGATCTCGGGCCGGCGCCCGGCAAAGCCGATCGTCAGGTAGCCCCTGGCGTCGAAATTGGACGGATCGGCGAAGACACGGCGCTGGGCCGCCAGGGTCGCGGCGCGCACCTGCCCCTCGGGGAGGGTCGGCGGCAGCGCCTTCCTCCAGGCCAGCAGGCCCAGCGGCTGGAAGGCCGCCGAGCGATAGGTCAGCGAGCGGCCGACCGGCGGCCAGGTGCCTTCCGGCGAGATCATGCGCTCAAGCTGCTCGCCGTAGCGCTGCATGCGCTTCATCGCCAGCTCCAGGTGCTCGGCGGGCTTCAGGCTGTTGAACGTGGCGTTGCACGCCTTCAGCACTTCCAGCACCTCGACCAGCATCGGCCAGATGACGTAGGAATTATAATAGTCGTAGTGCAGGCGCGGCCCGTCGCCCGTCCAGCCGTCGCCGGCGTACCACTCCTCGATCTTGCGGATGGCGAGGTCCACGCGCATCGGGTCCCAATCCTCGCCGACCGACAGCAGGAAGGCCTCGTTCATCGCCGCGAACAGCAGCCAGTTGGTATAGGGCGGCGAAATGCTGCGAAGGCTTTTGATCGTGGCGACGATGCGCGCCTTCGTCGCGGCGTCGAGCGGCGCCCACAGCGCCTTGCGCGCCCGCACCAGCGCCTTGCAGTAGAAGGCGGAATCGACCAGCACCTGCCCCTCTCCTTTCCACAGGAGGCAATCGGGACTGGCGGGATCGACCGAGTGGGCGTAGGCCATCAGCGCCTGGTCGCGGAAGACGGCGCGCTGCCGGCCCTCCGGCGTGTCGTCATCGGGCAGGGCCAGCCAGGGCGACAATCCCGACATCAGACGGCCGAAGCATTCGAGATAGGCGACGCGCACATCGCGCCCGTCCCAGATCGGGCTGAGTTCGGGCGTAAAGGCCTGGTGGAATTGCCCCCTGGCCATGTTGGCCAGCACCGGCGAAGCGATCTTCGCCAGCAGGGCCGTCATGTAGCTCCGGTCGTCGGCTGTCGCGCCGGCAGGCCCGGCTTCGGCGGACACGGCCGTCAACGCCGGCGCCGCCAGCGCCGCCTTCATGAAGTCCCGTCTGATCATGCTGCACCTCCGGCGGCCATCCTATACCGATTCAAAAAAAACGGCGGAATGCGCGGGTTCCGTCGCATTCCGCCGAGGTAACTTCCTGACCAGGGAGCTGGAAGGAAGCGGGAAAAACCTTTTAAAGCCGGGCCGCGATACCTTCGCCGCCCGGCCAGGCGCATTAGAATTTACCCCGAATGCCGACCTTGATGGTGCGGCCGTCGTACTTGGCGTAGTCCATGCGCGTCTTCTGGCCGGTGCCGTACTGGCCCGTCACGTCCTCGAAATAGTCGTAGCCGAGCGTGTTGGACAGGTTCAGGGCATCGACGCGGAACTCCAGCCGGTCGTTGATCTTGTACGAGATGTTGCCGTCGAGATAGCCGCGGCCCGCCCGCCAGCGGATCATGTCGTCGCCGAGGTTGAGCGGCGTGTCGGGATGGATGAACTTGCCTTTATAGTTATAGGAGAAGCGAATGCCGAGCGGCCCCTTCTCGTAATAGGCGGTCAGGCTGTAGGCATATTCGGGCACGGCATTGACCTCGATCACCTGGCCGGCGTTCGATTTCCACGGCGTACCCGTGGGCGTGAACGGGTCGATATGCGTGAAGCTGGCCAGCGCGCCCAGTCCGTCGAACGGCGCGGGCAGGAAGCGGAAGCTCTGCTCGTAGGCCAGTTCGTAGCCCTGCAGTTTCTGCTTGGCGGCGTTGGTATAGGTCTTGAGCGTCATGGCCAGGTTCGGATCGACGTGGCCGGCCGAGTCCTGGAAGATCGCGCCCAGCGCCGTATCCGGCAGGCCCAGCGAACCGAAAGTCACCACCCTGGAGTTGGCGACGGTCGCGTTGGTCAGGTCCTTCTTGAACACCGCCGCCGACAGGAGGCCGCCCTTGTCGAAATACCATTCCAGGCTTGTGTCGAAATTGCTCGACAGTTCGGGCTTAAGGTCGGGATTGCCCGAGGTCGCCGTGTTGTCGAAGGGGTTCGGAATGACCGTCTGGGCGGCGATGATCGACAAGGAGGCGCGGGTAATCGTCTTACCCCACGATGCCCGCCACGTAAGCTTGTCGGTCAGGTCGTAGGCCGCGCTGACCGAGGGCAGCGCATTGTTGTAGCCGCCGGTTTCGTGGTTCGGGCCATAGGTCAGCGCCGCCCCCTGCTGCTTGTAATTGTCGATCAGCGTCTTGGTGTCCGAGAAGCGCACGCCGGCATTGAGACGCAGCGGCCGTGAAAACAGCTGGCCGGTGAAGTCCGACTGGATGAAGGCCGTCGTGATCTGCTCTTCCGCCGTGAAGCTCTGCGCCGGCGTGAAGGTCGCGGCCGTATTGTAGGTCAGCGGATCGAATTCGCTCATGACATAGCTGCGGGAATAGGTCGCCCAGGCGTGCGGCCAGCCGCTGCCCATGTCGAGATTGTCGAGCGGCAGGGTGGTGACCATGGCGTTCTGCAACGCCGTGGCGCCCAGGGCATTGAGGTGGGTCGTGGCGCCCGAGGTGCCGTTGCGCTTGTTGATGCCCTTCGAGGTATCGACGTAGGACAGGCCGGCCTTGAGATGGCCTTCGAAACCGAACGGCGCATGGTAGTCCCAGTCGGCGACGAAACGCGCCTGGCGTTCCTTGTCGACCTCCTTGGCCCAGCCGGTCGAAATGCCGAAGCCGGCATAGTTGGTGCGGTCGGTATAGCTGACCGGCGAGGACAGCGACGGATAGACGTGGTCGCTGCCGTAGTCGAAGGTCGAATCGACGCCGAATATCTGCGCCGACAGGCCGGAATTGTAGGTAAAGGCCACACTGTCGCTGCCGCTCACCTGGCCGGACAGCTTGAAGGTGTCGCTCACGTCCCAGGTGCCGCTGAGCGCCAGGTAGTTGAATTTGGTCTCGTCGTTCGTATAGGTCGTGCCGTCATTATAGGTGGTGTTGGCGAACGTACCCGTCAGCAGGTTCGAATCCGGATCGATATGGACATTGACCGGCACCATGCCGTTGTGGCCGGTCTGCCCGGCCGGAGCGGCTCGGTTCGTCGTCTTGCCGTTGCGCACGAACAGGCCGAAATAGATTTCGTCGCGGCGGTTCTTCAGGTCCGAGGTCAGGGCGTCGAGGCTGATATTGATAGTGTCGTGCTTGTACTGGATCGACGACACGATGCCGTCGCGTGTCCGGTCGTTCTGCGAGCCGTAAAAACGGTAGATGCGCGGCAGCAACGCGTTGTCGATCTGGGCTTTCGTATAGCTGCCGAGATTGGCGCGCGGGTCGTCATAGTCGAGCGTGACCGCAAAATTGCCTTTGACCGGGTTCTGGCTCCCCCGGAAGGAGCTGTTATAGCCGCCCGTCGCCTCGAAGCCCGAGCGCGTGTTGATGCTTTCGGAGTGCGCCGCGCCGATCAGGAAGCCCCAGTCTCCCCAGGTGTTGGAATAGAGGAGAAAAGCGTCCGGGTCGTTATGCTTCGACATCGTATTGTACGAGTCCGACAGGGCGTAACGCAGGGTACGCCGGGGATTGTCGAAGGGACGCGGGCTTTGCAGATCGACCACGCCGCCGATGCCGCCCTCGGTCAGCTCGGCCAGCGGAGTCTTGTAGAAGTCGACGCGGCCGAACAGTTCCGACGGAAAGACGTCGTAGTTGAAGTCGCGCGTCGAGGCGCCGATATTGGCCGAGGACGTGGTATGGACCGGCGCGCCGTTCAGGGTCGTCACCGAAAAGTCCGACGGCAGGCCGCGGATCGAAATACGCTGGCCTTCCGCCGAGGTTTCATCACGCGTCATGATAACGCCCGGGACGCGCTGCAGCGATTCGGCGATGTTTGCTTCGGGGAACTTGCCGATATCCTCGGCAACGATCGAGTCGCGGACGGCAACGGCCTGCTTTTTCAGATTGAGCGACTTTTGAAGGCTGGACCGGAAGCCGGTGACAACGACCTCCCCGGTATTGGCCTGGGACGGTTGCTGAGCCGCCGGCGCGGCCTGAGCCAGCGCCACGGCGGGCGCAGCAAGGCTCATCGCGAGCATCGTCGTCACCAATAAATGCGATTTCATTTGAATTCCTCCCAGGCAAACCCTGTCTGTGCGCTTCATCGCGGGCGATGAGCGCTTTTTTGTTTCGGAAACGCCGGATTTTCGGGGACCATGTGGCCAGATATCTGGCCAATACGCCCGGAACTATGGTAAAGAAGGTCCCGTTATCCACCTTACACGCAGCGCCTTTAACCGCGCCCATCGCTTCCGTAGCACTTATAGGGTCGCTGGTACACATATCGGAACGATATTGTGCGATTATTTCACATTTCTCATATTAAGTGTGATTTATATGCCACCTGCGGCGACCATGATCCCCATAGGTGGTACGAATAGCGATGTGAGGAATAATCGGGCCCGCGAAAAAGAACCATCCGGCGCGGCCGCCGGGTCGTGGCCGCGCCGGATGGTTGCAGACAAGGCCGGCCCTGAGGGGGGAAGAAGTCGAGAGACTTTGGGACGGGCCGGCAAGACGCCTTATGAGCGAATCGGCGGCTAGGAACAATCCTTCCAGGTAGCAACACGGCGTTCGCAAAATTGCACCGTGCACGGAGTACCTACCCCCGCGACATCAGCCATTGCTGATTGCGCTCCAGGACCTCGGGCGACAAGTCCTTCGCCAAGGCGGCGCCGTGGGCCGCCAGCGTAATGGCGCGAAGGCTGTCGCGCCACGCTTCGTCGGCCTGCCACATGATGCGCGCCACCGAACAGGCCTTGGTTTCGTCGTCGGCGCACGGCACGCGGCAGGGATTGTTGAAGCGAATATTGGTGCAGGTGAAGGTCGAGCGCCGCCCCTCCACCGCCTCGACGATATCCAGAAAGGTTATGTCGGTTGCCGGTTTGGCCAGCCGGTAGCCGCCGGTCGGCCCCAGCGTCCCGGACACGATCCCCGCCTGCGACAGGGCCTGCAGCGCCTTCGACAGATATTCCTTGGGCACGCCGTGGAATTCGGCCAGCGTCCGGGTCGACAGGCGGCGATCCTCCGGCAGCCCGGCCAACACGGCACAGCAATGCAGCGCCCATTCGACCTGGTTACGAAGAATCATCCGCGCCCTACTCCATCAATTCAAACCGGCTTTGTCCAACCCATAGACCGAGTCGAGGGCGCCGGGCACGCTGGCAAAGCCGATGCTGGCGCGATTCCAGCCGTTGATCGCCATGATGGCGAAGGTCAGCTCGGCCAGTTCGGTTTCCGAGAACTGTGCACGCGCCGCCTGATAGGCCGCATCCGGCACGGGCTTGCCGTCCAACCGCGTCAGAAGTTCGGTCCATTCGAAGGCCGCGCGTTCGCGCTCCGAAAACAGCGGCGATTCGCGCCACACCGTCACATGATGCAGGCGCAGTTCGCGCTCGCCATGCAGCCGGGCTTCCTTGACGTGCATGTCGACACAGAAGGCGCAGCCGTTGATCTGCGAGGCTCGCAGATCGACCAGATGCAGCAAGGACGCTTCAAGCGACGACGCCTTCACCGCCTGGCTGAAGGCCTGGTACGCCTTGGCCACCGCCGGCGCGGCCTGGAAATAGTTGAGACGCTGGGACATGACGGGCTCCATTTTTTAATTACGGATATTATTTATCCATAAGGATATTTAATATCCGTAATTAGGCTTGTAAAGAGGTGCGATGAAAATTTCACGTTATTGGGAACAGGCGCCGGCCGGGCCCTGCCGGTCGTCGACCGTGATATTGTCGAACAGAAGGAACTGTGCTTCTCCCGGCGCGAAATCCGGAGCCCCCCCGCCGAAGAAGGTCTCGAACTTGAAGGTGTCGATGGCGAAAGCGTCCGTGTCGCGCAGGCGGACATGGTCGTCGCTGAAGGCCATCCGGCCGTCGAACCATGAGCGAATGACGCCGTCCGCCTGCCCGGGCCGGTTCACCTGGACATAGGTTTCAATATGATGCCAGCGCCCGGCCGTCAGCACGGCGTCCTTCCAGTACAGAATGTCGCCGTACGGCCCCGCCTGGCCGGGAGCATAGACATATTGCGCCAGCTGCCCGCCGGCGCGCCAGATGACGCGCGATGACCAGCCGTCACGGCCGGTCGGCCTGTTGCCGCCGCTGTTGCAGGTTCCGCCGCACAGGCCGGACAGCTTTCCCTCCTTGACGAAGTCGAAGCCCACCGGAACGTAGACATCGTAGGCCAGGTAAAGCGCCTGATGCACCGGCAGGCGGACGGGAATGATCACGCCCTTTCCGACCGCGCCGGCCGGGTAGCGGACGCGCAAAGCCTTGCCGCAGGGCGACGAAACGATGTCCGCCCGCCCCTCGTCGATGCCGTCGGCCCAGGGCGGCGAGAAATCGTGCGCAACGGCGGCGCGCCCATAAGGGCCATCGGCATCGCCATCGAAGTCGGCATGAAACAGGTGGTGATGGGCGAAGACGCCCTCCCCTCGCGCCTGAAACCACAAGGCGCCGACAGCGATCGCACCCGCAAGCCCCGTCCCAGCCAGGATTTTCAGCCAGCGGGCCATTGCCCCTCCGTCCAGCCGCGCTTTTATCTATACTTGTATAGCGTCAGTTCCTGGATATCGAAAGGCCCTGCCGGAATGCGCAGATGGCGGCCCTGGTGCGCTTCGTCGCCATTCAGCCAGCGCCCCGGCACCCATTTGCCGTCGACATACCTGCCTTCGACGATGCGCTCGATGCCGACCGCCATGCCCGACGACGCGGCATCCTCGAAGGTCACCACCACGCCCGAACCCGCGACGATGAAGTGGTTATCTGCCGTCTGGATGATGAGACCGCCATTGGCGGCGATATTTTGCTGGTCCTTGGGCGTCCACGGATCGGTGAAGGTGACGGTGAAGCGATAGCCGCCCAGCACGAAGGACTGCAGCGTCTCATCGACCACGCCGTCGTACGATACCTTCGGCCGGAAACCGCGCATGCGGCCGGTGCCCTGCGCGTCGAGGATCTGCGGCGTCAACTGCTTCAGCACGTCGTAAGCCGAGGTCAGGTTGGCGCTGTTGTCCGGCTTCAGGTGGTCGATGGCGAAGGGCGAGAAGCTGATGCCGTCGAGCTGGCCGAAGACGTAGAAGGCGTTGGCGCCCGCTTCCGGCTTGCCGGCATTATTGCACTCGGGCGTGAGGAAGGGATTGTCCGGGCGCTTGAACTTGTCCGCCCAGTCGGTGAAGTTCGGGAAATACATGTCGATGGCCAGGGCGTCGAGGTCCGGCCCGCCGGCCTTCCAGATGTCGAACAGGTGCGGCAGCGGCCCGGCGCTGGGGTATTGGCCAGGCGCCTTGCCGGGGCGATTGAGCGCCGCATTGACGTACATGGGGATGTCGTAGGCGCCCTTCCCGGCCTTCGCCAGTTCGCTGGCGAAGCGTGCATAGTACCAGGCCTGGAAGACTTCCTGCGCTTCGGTCGAGGTGCCGAAGACCTCGCCCCACGTGCCGGCCTCGCGCGCGCCATTGGCCTCCCACAGGGTTCGGACGTACGGATTGAGGCTTTCGTGATGCGCCTTGAGATAGGCGATCAGCTCGGCCGGCACGGGCCCGGCAAAGGCGGCATTGGCCTGCGGGCTGTAGTCGCGCACCACGGGCAGCATGCCGATCTCGTTCTCGACCTGGACCATCAGCACGGTGCGGTCGGCATCGGTCGCCTTCAGGTGCGCCATCATGGCGGTAAAGGCGGCCGCATCGGCCTTCAGCGTGTCGGGATCGAAGGGCGACAGGATATCCTGCGGCTTCCCCTTGTCGTCCTGGGCCTTTGCATAGGTCTGGTAGTCATGCTTGACGTAGGGCGGTGCGTAGGTCGACATCGAGTTCTTCCACGCGCCGAACCATAGCAGCACCAGATGCATGTGGTTGTCGCGCGCCTGCCTGACCATGCCGTCGAGCACGGTGAAGTCGTAATGGCCGGGCTCCGGCTCGACCTGGTCCCATTCGACCGGCGCGAAGACGGTGTTCAGCCCCGCCGCCTTCAGGGTCGGCCAGGTCGTGTTGAGAAAGTCGAGGCTGGACGCGCTCGAATTGGCCAGTTCACCGCCGAAGATGAGATACGGCTTGCCGCCGACATAAAGCTGCTTCGTCGTGCCGTGCTCGACCAGCCGCGGTGCCTCGACCATGGGCGCGGACTTCGGAGCGGCGACGGCGCCATAAGCGGCGATCACTCCCGCCAGGGCAAGCGCGCCGGCCTGAAATGGACGATGGTTCCGCATGGCTGTTTCCTTCCGCGACTCTTTTGTCCGACCGTTATGACGGCCCTCAAAAAAAGAGTGGTACGCCCAGGGAGCGTACCACGTGAAGAGGAAAAAGCCTCAAGGCTGGGAAAGACCGGCGGGCAAACGGGAAAGCAGGTCCCGCCGGCAATCGTGAGATATTTAGAACTTGCCGCGGACGCCCAGCATCCAGGTCGTGCCCGGCTTGTAGTACCAGTTGGGCGCGTTGGTGAACTGGAAGTCCTGACGCAGGGTCGAATTGCCGAGGTTGGTGCCGTCCAGCGTCAGCTCGATATTGCGGCTGAAGCCGAAGGCCTTCTGCAGGTCGACGCTGGCCGAGAAGTCGAGTTGCTCGTACTTCTCGTTGAACAGCACCGCGTTGGTGATGCCGTTCTGGTTGTTGAGCGTGGCCTGCGAGCCGTCGCGATAGGTGTCGGACAGTCGAACCGACCAGCCGCCCTTTTCGTAGAAGCCCGTGAAGTTCCACGTGACCTTCGGCACGCCGAGCGCGATGCCCGGAGCGGCGCCGGTGCCCTTCTGCTTGATGTAGGTATAGTTGGTGCTGTAGCCGAAGCCGTCCAGCGGCGCCCACAGCTTGTCGAGCGGTTGCACCCAGGAGAATTCGAGGCCGTTGATCGTCAGCAGGCCGGACGCGTTGACCGGCTGGCTGAGGACGACGGTCGCCGCGTTCGGGCCGCCGCGCAGGTTGATGGCCGCCTGCTGGGTGGCGTTCAGCGTGTCATAGGTCACGCCGTATTGCGCCAGGTACGAGAACGGATAGGTGATGTTCTGGTTCAGCGTGAAGCCGGTCAGCTTCTTCTGGAAGGTGGTCAGCGCGATATAGCCTTCCTTGCCCGTATAGTATTCCAGGCCGAAGTCGAAGTTCTTCGACAGGTAGGAGGTCAGCGCCGGGTTGCCGAGGCTGCCCTGGGCGGCCGACGGATCGCCGAAGCTGAGGCCCGGCAGCATGCTCGACGGGTTCGGGCGCGTCATGGTCGTCGAAGCGGCCAGGCGGGCGATGAAGTTGTCGGTCAGGCTGTAGGCCGCGTTCAGCGACGGCAGGTAGTCCTTGTAGTGGGCTTCCGTGTAGCTGAACACCGTCAGGTTCGGATACTTGCCGCCGTCGAGCACGGTCGACGTGTTGCGCGGATCCGGGAAGGAGTTCTGGCCGGCGATGATCTGGTCGGTCGTGACGGCGCGGATGCCGAAGTCGTAGCGCAGCGAGCGGCCGAAGACGTCGCGGTTGCCGGCGAACTGGATGTAGGCGCCCTGGACCTTTTCACGCAGGAAGGAGCGCGGCGAGCTGATGTTCGAGCTGCCGGCCACCGGCGCGCTTCCCAGATACTTGTAGTACTGCGAATCGGCGGCGAACTTGTCCCAGTTGATGTCGATATAGCCGTAGGGCCCAGGCGTCAGGTAGTTGGCCAGGCTGGACTGCGGGATCAGCGAACCGCCCCAGGTCACAGGCGCGCCACCCGCCGTATAGTTGGTGCCGTAACCCGGGTAAGCCGGATAGCCGGCGGCCTGCGCCGCGGCGGTATTGGTGATGACAGCGCCCTTACAGGCGGGCTGGCCGTTCGGCCCCGGCAGCTGGACGCTGGGATTGTTGCCGCAGACGGCGTTTTGCCAGAACTGCGAGTTGTCGTACGGCGTGATCTTGCGCGAGGTGTCGTCGTAGGCGAAGCCCGCCTCGATGCTGAATGCCGAATCGCCCCACTTGATGCTGGTGTGCAGGCCGCGGGTCTGGGTCTGGCGCTCTTCCGACTGGATGTTGACGCGGCCGCCGTCCCACTGGAAGTTGGCCGGGTTGTTCAGGTCGACGTTCGACGTGAACATCGGCATGCCGTTCGTATTGGTATAGGTCGCCGTCAGGCCCGAGTTCGGCGCCGTGATGACCAGCACCGTCGGCGAGTCGCGGCGGAAATGGCTGATCGTGTAGTTGGCGTCGAGGTTCCAGGTCAGGTCGTCACGCAGCTTCCAGGTGAAGCCCGGGTTCAGCGAGGTGAACTTGGTCTTTTCGATGAACGGACGGTATTCCAGGAAGAACTGGGCGTTGGCGTAGGTCGCCTGCGTCACCGTACAGCCGTTCGAGCAATCGGTCTTGTCGACCTTCATGTTCAGCGGGATGGCCGAGCCGTTGCGGCCGACGAAGTCGATGTCGGTGCGCTTCTGGTTGTTTTCCTTGACCGCCGACATGGTGTCGAGCCAGGCGTGGAACGTGTCGGACGGGCGCCATTCGAAGCTCAGCACGGCGCTGGTGCGGTCGCGGTCGCCGTAATAGTGCATCGGACGGCCGAGGCGCGGAATGATGCCGTTGTCGATCTGGTCGATCGTCAGGCCCGGATTGTGGGCCAGCAGGAACGCCTGGTCGATGGTCGCGCCCGTGGTCAGGCCGTTGCCGGCATTGGCCGGGACGGTGCCGGGGATGGTCCAGTTGCCGCCGCCGGTGCCGTTGCGCGCCGCCGAGGTGCTTTGCGTGGCCGACAGGTTCGGGTTGGTCCAGCCGACGGTTTCATAGCCGTCGACATTGATGTAGCTCTTCTGCTTGGCCACGCCGACCAGGACGCCGAAATTGCCCCACTTCTTGGAGAACATCAGCGAGCCCTTGTAGCCCGTATTGTCGGCCAGGCTGTTCTTCATGCCCTGGAACGAATACTGGAGGCGGTCGCCCTTGGTGTCGAACGGGCGCGCCTGGCGCATGTTGACCGTGCCGGCCGCGCCGCCTTCGAGCATGTTGGCCGAGGCCGTCTTGGTCACCGTCAGCTGAGTGAACAGTTCGGGCGGGAACAGGTCGAGGTCGACTTCGCGGTTGGTGTCGCTGGTGTTGACGTCACCGGTCGAGGCGACGGCCACGGCCGCGCCGTTCAGCAGGACGCGCGTGAAGCTGGAACCCAGGCCCCGGATGGCGATGGTCGTGCCTTCGCCGTCGATTTCACGGGCGATGGTGATACCCGGAATGCGGTTGAACGATTCCGCCAGGTTGGTGTCGGGGAACTTGCCCATGTCTTCGGCGTAGATCGAATCTTCGAAGCGCACGGCGCGCTTCTTGGCGACCGTCGAGTTCTGAAGGCTGCCGCGGTAGCCGGTGACGACGACGACCTGGCTGTCCGCCGGAGCCGTTGCCGGCGCCTGGGCGGCAGCGGGCTTCGCGGCCTGATCCGCGGGCGTGGCCGCCGTCTGGGTCGCCTGCGCGTCCTCGGCGCGGGCAACGCCGGCCACGGCCGCCGTCAGCGCGGTGGCGCACATCAGCGCGATGCGCAGAGTCCGGCCGCTATGAGAAAAATTGGACATCAGTCCCTCCTGTGTTTCCTGTCCCGAAGCAGCATGACGCCATGGGCGCCCCGGCGGTTTATCCGCCGCGTAATCCTGTTACCGCTCACAACGACTATGCGAGGGTCCGGAAAGGAGATCAAGGTGGTCTGACCTAAATTCGCAAATCGTGACCGAATAGACACATTAAGGCCAAACCTTAATTCTTTCAAAGAAATCAACGCAACGGCCTTGATTTTCAGGCATTAATAATATGATTGCGCGATTTTTATTGGATTTTTATTGCAGAGCAGCACGGACAAATCCCCGCGCGCATTGGTCAGATATTTCAAAATCATCTATCGAAATGTGGCCAAAACCCCAAATGCGATTCTCCGGGCGGAAGGCGACCACCTGACCTAAGGCATATTAAGGTCTGACCAAAAATCCACCCCCGGCCCGTTTCCGGCCCCTTTTTTCCGATGCGTCTGACCTTTCAGAACCGGTCTTTCCGGCCCGGCGGATGCAACCGTTTCTTAATCGTCTTCCCGCAGGCTCGGAAAAAATGACAAGATTCCGCACAGGGTCGCCGTACTTATGACACCGGTATCCGGGCGGGGGAGGATTTCGTGAAGCTCACGATCAAGACATGGCTTATCGGCCTGCTGTCTTCACTGGTCTGCTGCATCGGCGTGATCGGCCTGATCACGACCGGCAATCTGAAAGCCGCGCACGACGACCTGGAACTGGTCGGCGGCCGCCAGCTGCCCGTCGTCCGCGCCATCGGCGACATCAAGTACGCCCTCACCCGCTATCGCCTGCGCGTCGTGCGCACAGCCGAGACGGTCGATCCGCAGGGCGTGGCCAAGAACCGCCACGACCTGGGCCTGGCGCAGAAGGATATCGACGCCTCAATCACCGAATACCACAGGCTGGTTGCAGGCGACGACGAACAGGCCGCGCTGGCCGAAACCTTCGACAAGCAGTGGCGCACCGCCAACGAATGGCATGAAAAAGTGCTGGATCTGGGTGCGTCCGGCCATCCCGCCGAGGCCGTCGACCTGTTCGGTGCCGAATCGAAGACGACCTTCGACGCCACGATCAAGACGCTCAACGACGCCGAACTCAAGGCCAACGGCATCGCTGACACCGCCGTCGCCAAGAACCTCAAGACCTACCGCGCCGCGCAGATGCTGTCGTGGACAGCGATCCTGGCGGGTCTGGCCCTGGGCGTGCTGGGCTTCATCCTGCTGCTGCGCCAGGTGACCGGCCCGATCCACCGCATCATCGCCGTCATGAAGGCCCTGGCCGCCGGCGACCTGTCGGCTGAAATCCCCTTCACCAGCAACAGCAACGAGCTGGGCGACATGGCGCGCACCCTGACCGTCTTCCGCGATAGCTTGCGCGAAGCCGAAGCGCTGCGCGGCGACCAGGCGTGCCAGGCCGAACAGGCGGCGAAACGCCGTACCGACGAGCGCATCGCCATGGCCGACCAGTTCCACCGCACGGTCGGCGCCCTGGCCCACGCCTTCGTCACCTCGTCGCAGGACCTCGAAATCACCGCGCGCACCTTGTCGGGCACGGCCGGCGCCACCAGCGAGAAGGTGGGCGCCGTCACCCAGGCCGCCGCGGATGCGTCCGAAAACGTCACCACGGTCGCCGCCGGCACGGATGAGCTGACCGCGTCGATCCGCGAGATCAACACCCAGGTCACGCGCGCCTCCGGCATGGCCGGCGACGCCGCCGAGGAAGCCTTCAACACCGACCGGAATATCCGTGAGCTGTCGAGCGCCGCCCAGAAGATCGGCGACGTCGTGGCGCTGATCCAGGCCATCGCTTCCCAGACCAACCTGCTGGCGCTCAACGCCACGATCGAGGCGGCGCGGGCGGGCGACGCCGGCAAGGGCTTCGCCGTCGTGGCGTCCGAGGTCAAGTCGCTGGCCCAGCAAACGGCGAAAGCGACGGACGAGATCAGCGTCCGCATCACCGAGATCCAGCACGCCACCGACGTGGCCGTCGCCTCGATCTCCAGCATCGTCGCCCGCATCGAGACCATCCGCGAGGTCACCACCGCCATTGCCGGCGCCGTCGAGGAACAGGGCGCGGCCACCAGCGAGATCGCGGACAATACGCGCCGCGCCGCGCAGGGCACCCAGGACGTCAGCGGCACCATCGCCGATGTCGGACAGGCCGTCGAGGAAACCGGCCAGGCGTCCGGCCAGTTGCTCGACCTGTCGGCCAGCCTGTCGCGCCAGTCCGACCGCCTGAAGTCCGAAGTCGACGCCTTCGTCGACCAGTTGCGGGTGGGCTAAACTTTTTTCAGCTCAGGCGCCGCATGGCTCGCCGCACACGAAGCGTTGCCCTAACGCTTCGCTCCTTGAGGACAAGCCGGCGGCGGCCCAAAAACGAAAAAAGTCGCCCTTGCCAAAGGCTATACATCGCCTTTGGAATTAGAGCTGCTTAAAGCGCAAGCCCTTGACCACCGCCTCCGCGCGCGAATGGGCGTCGAGCTTGCGGAACAGGGCCTCGACGTGGAACTTGACCGTGTGCAGCGATATGCCGAGCTGCCGGGCGATGACCTTGTTGGAGCCGCCTTCCCCCATGGCCCGCAGGACGTCGAGTTCGCGCGGCGTCAAAAGGTCGCCGGACACCGGCTCCTCCAGCGGCGCGAAACCATCATCGGTCCGCGGCATGCGCACGATCAGCCCGGCCGCCACGGCGCGCACCGCGGCCGCGATCTGTTCCGGCGAGGCGTCGGCGGCCAGGTGTCCGGCGAAGCGATCTCCGCCGCCGAGGCTGACCACAGGGCGCTCGCCCGGCCAGCCGCTCGGCCCGGCCAGCACGACATCCGCCAGGTCGGGATGCGGCACGACCACGACGTCCTCAAGCCGCAAGTCGAGGCCCGGCGCGACGAAGACCGACGGCAGGCCGGCCATTGAATAGTGCAGGACTGCGGTCATTGGCCCGGATGCTCCCCTATGGTTATGTTTAGCGCCTGAAGCGCGCCTCCGCGCAGGACGCTGACGGCGACGGCCTTGCCGATGCTGTCGGCGTCGAGTTCCGCCACGAGGGCGCCCATGTGTCCGACGGCCCGGCCGTCGACCGCGACCACGATGTCACCCGGCAGCAGCCCGGCAGCCTCGGCCGGTCCGCCCGCCGCTGTCGACATGATCATGAAGCCCCGCCCCGTCTGCGATTCACCGGCTTCGGGCACGGCGACCGGCTGCAGGGCCGCGCCCAGCCAGCCGCGCCGCACGCCCTTGCCGTCCGAAAGGCCGGCCACGACGCGCTCGACCGTGGCGTGCGGAATGACCAGGACCTGGCCATTCGGCCCGAAGGTCGTCATGCCGGCAACGCCGCCCTTGCCGTCGAGCGCCGGACCGCCCTCCTCGTGCGCCGCCATGCCGAGATCGAGCTTGATATAGGCGTCGATCTTGCCGCCGCGCTGGCTGCGCCAGGCAGGCCCGACGCTGTTGACGACACCCAGGCAGGCCGTGGCGCCGGCATCGCGGCGCGCGCCGAGCGCCAGGGCCAGCCCGCCGGTGCGCAAGGTTCCGGCCGGCGGCGTTTCCAGGCCCGTACCGGCGTCCAGCCGCAGCAGCGCTATATTGCTGGCATTGTCGCGGCCGACGACTGCCGCTTCTGCGTCGCCGTCCTTGAGGCGGACAGGAAAGGTGTCGCGCTGCGGCAGGGCCTGTTCGGACGCGACGATCAGGTCATCCTTCCACACGGTCGCCGTCAGATGGCGGCCATGGCGCAGGCCTATGGCGGCGACGCGCGGGGCCATGGCCGCGACTTCGTCGGCGAGGCTGTCGGACAGCTGGGTAAACAGGGACGGGTTCATAACGGGCACTCCAATCAGATGGGAACGAATGTGCCATTGTCAGCCCTGCCCCGGTATCAGCCGGATGGCCGGGGAGCGTCGTACGTGATTTATCGCCGAGCTTTTGGCACGTCCCAGCCGAACGGCCGGGTTGTTGGCCTGCTCAGCGCCCCTCACCTCATTGCCATGACACACGAACCCGAAGACGACCTGCCGCTCGATCCCTATTCAGAAGCCGTTTCGCGCGCCTTCGACCGCGTCGGCCCCGCCGTCGCCAAGGTCACGGCGCTCGATGCCAGCGGCCGGCCGAAAGGCCACGGCTCGGCTGTGCTGTTCACGCCCGACGGCTACCTGATGACCAACAGCCATGTCGTCGCGGGCGCCAGATCGCTGACCGTATCCCTGACCGACGGCCGCGACCTCGAGGCCTCGAAGGTGGGCGACGATCCGGAAACCGACCTGGCCGTGCTTCGCGTCAGCGCCGGCCATCTTATCCATGCCGAGCTTGGGAAATCCTCGAACCTGCGCGTCGGACAGCTGGCGATCGCCGTCGGCAACCCGCTGGGTTACCAGGCCACCGTCACGGCGGGCATCGTCAGCGCGCTGGGGCGGACATTGCGGTCGCAGTCCGGCCGCCTGATCGACAGCGTCATCCAGACCGACGCCCCGCTCAATCCCGGCAATTCCGGCGGCCCGCTGGTCGACGGCCACGGCCGCGTCATCGGCATCAATACCGCCATGGCCGGCGGGGCGCAGGGCATCTGCTTCGCCATCGGCATCGACACGGCCTTCGACGTCGCCATGAGGCTGATGCGCGACGGCCGTGTGCGGCGCTCACGGCTCGGCGTCGCCGCCCAGACCGTCATGCTGGACCGCCGCGTCCAGCGCGCCAGCGGCCACCCGCACCTCAGCGCCGTCATGATCAGCGAAGCCCCGCCGGCATCGGCGCTTAAACCCGGCGACATCGTGCTGAGCTGGGACGACGTGGCTTTGTCGGGCGTCGACAGCCTGCACCGCGTCCTGACCGAGGACGCGGCGGCGCACGACGCGCGCCTGTCGCTGATCCGTCGCGGGCGCCTGACCGATGCGCACGTGCGGCCCGGCCTGGACTGACTACCGGACCAGGGCGACGGTGCGCGCCTCGCCGGGCACGGCCTCGGACACTCTGCGCTCGTCGCCGGTATAGGTGTTGTCGCGGCGCCGACGCCGGTCCGGGCCGACATAGCCCGCGCTCTGGATAAAGGGGCGCGGATTGTCGACGACCGACGCCAGCTTGCGGAACAGCTCGCGCGGCGCGACCGGCTTGGCGCAGACCTCGGTCACGCCCGAATCGCGCGCCCGCTCGACCCGCGACCGGGACGTGAACGAGGTCATCAGGATTACCGGCGTATATCGGTTCTGGCAGTTGGTCCGCCTGAGCGTGAAGATCAGCTCGGCTCCGTCCATGTCCGGCAGCAGGTATTCCGTGAAAATGACATCGAACGGCTTGGTGCGCAGTTCGTGCAGCGCCTCGGCGCTGGTTTCCCGTGTGGTGATCATCCGTGCGCCATAGCCGCGCAGGATGGTTTCGACGATTTGACGCATATACGGATTCCGCTCGATGAGCAGAAACCGGCAGTCAATAAGTCCAACCAAAATGGCCTCCCGAAGACTTATCGAACGGGGCGTGTAGCCTGCCCCTTCGGGAGGATGACAGCGCTATCCTTAATTACACATTAAAGTTGTGCCTTCGCGCAAATAATACCGGAAAATCGCTCGCGAAGCTTGCATTTGTATGAGGATTGCCTCGCCCCCCCGGCCCGCAAACACTTGAAGCCCATGAAGAAATTCGCCGGGCCCGGCCGGTTTCCGTCATGCCGGTCGCATTTCGGCAACCGTCCCTTAACACCGTCACCCTAGAGTTAAGGATAAAGGGCCACGCCGGGGTAGGCCCTGACCGGGAGAGTTGTAATGGCCGAAGGCCTTGCATTGATTATCGAGGACAGCCAGACACAGGCCAACATCATCGGCCGCATGCTGGCGGACGAGGACTGGGTCTTCGTCCTGGCCAAGACCCTGGACGAAGCCCTTCAGGTCATCGTGCACAAGCGTCCGCCCCTGATCTTTTGCGACGTCTTTCTCGGTGAAGAAAACACCCTGCCGCAGCTGTCGCAGATCCGCGACCTGGCGCTGGACGCCACCATCGCGGTCATGACCGCCGGCAGTCGCAAGGAATCGATCGACGAAACGCTGGACATGGCGCGCAAGGCCAATGCCGACTACGTGCTGCGCAAGCCCTTCGCCCGTAAGCAGATCCGCGCCATCGTGCAGTCGGCCGAACAGGACATGTCCGAAGGCAAGCGCCGCCGCCACGCCCTGGTCATCGACGACAGCCAGACCGTGGTGACGCTGACCGCCCAGATCCTGAGCGACCACGGTTTCCGCGTCTCGACCGCCAATTCGATGGAAGAGGCACTGGAAAATACCGATATCGGCCACGTCGACCTGGTCGTCTCCGACATCTTCATGCCGGGCATGGGCGGGCTGGAAGGCATCAAGGTCATCAAGACCGCCTGGCCCCGCGTCAAGGTCGTGGCCATGTCGGCCGGACTCGAAACGCGAATCACGCCGGAACGCGCCACCAATGCCGCCCTACGCCACGGCGCCGACGCCGAGCTGAAGAAGCCGTTCAAACCGATCGACCTGATCAACCTGACGGTCGAACTGATGGCCGCCTGACGCGAAATTCGCGTCCGGACACGCGGTAGATTCGCGTAACCGTTGTCAAATCGGCCGTCTTTCACTATGCCTTGAAGTCAAAGCCTTGCTTGTCTTGGGGTAACCGTGACCGAACCGCCCTTGCCGCGCGTCCTGGTGGTGGACGACACCGCCGACATCCGCGATCTTCTGCTCGAAGTCCTCAGCCGCCGGGGATTCACCGTGCTGGCTGCCGATGGCGGCGTCGAAATGGACCGCATCCTGGCGGCCGAATCCGTCGACATCATCATCCTCGATTCGATGATGCCGGGCGAGGACGGCCTCAGCATCTGCCGCCGCATCAGCGAAGCCGGCGGCCCGCCCATCATCATGCTGAGCGCCAAGGGCGACCGGCTGGACCGCATCGGCGGACTGGAACTGGGCGCCCAGGACTATGTCGCCAAGCCCTTCGACGCCGACGAACTGAGTTTACGCATCCGCGCCGTCCTGCGCCGCGCCGCGCCGCCGCCTGCCCCGCCCGCCGTTCAGGCGGCGTGGTCGTTCTGCGGCTGGACGCTCGACCGCGACACGCGCAAGCTGACCAGCCCGGTCGGCAAGATCCTGGCCCTGTCGCCGGCGGAATTCGCCCTTCTGCGGGTGTTCATCGAAGGCCCGGACAAGCCGCTGCGCCGTGACTACATCCTGGAAAACATGGAAGAGGTCCACGACTTCACCACGCCGCGCGGTCTCGATACGCTGGTGTCGCGCCTGCGGCGAAAGCTGCAATATGCCCATCCCGGCGCGTCGGCCGAAGAGGAACTGATCCAGACGGTCTACGGCGTCGGCTATGTGCTGCGGCCGCGGCCGGCTTAGGCAACCGACCGCGTCCCGTCCTGCTCGAGCATGGCCAGGACATCGGCCAGCGCCTTGGGGCGGCTGAAATAGAAGCCCTGCAGCGTATTACAGCCCGCCAGGCGCAGCAGCCGCACGTGCTCCTCGGTCTCGACGCCCTCGGCCGTCACCATCATCTGCAACGCGGCGGCGATGCTGACCGTACCGGCCACAAGAGCCGCGGCCTGCGGATCGCGATCGATGCGGCCGGCCAGCGACTTGTCGATCTTGATGCGGTCGAAGTTGAAGCGACGCAGGTAGCCTATGCTGGAATAGCCCGTGCCGAAATCGTCGAGCGCGAAGGACACGCCGCGGCTTTTCAGATTGGCGACGGCCGCGATGGCGCGCTCCGGGTTTTCGATGAGGTAGCCTTCGGTGACCTCCAGTTCCAGGCGATCGACCGGGAAACCGGTCTCTTCCAGGACGGCGTCGACCTTGCGCTCGAATTCCGGGTCGCGGAACTGGGCCGGCGAGATGTTGACGCTCAGCTTCAGGCCCGGGACCGCCCTCATGTCGGCGCACGCCTTGCGCAGCACGAATTGGCCGATTTCGTGGATCAGGCCGCTGGTCTCGGCGATGTCGATGAACTGGTCGGGCGGCAGCGGCCCTTCCGGACGGCCCGGCCAGCGCACCAGTGCTTCGACCGAGGTGATGCGCTGGGTGCGCGCCTCGACGATCGGCTGGTAGACGACGTCGAATTCGCCGTTCTGCAGCCCCTTGCGGATGCCCTGCTCGACGGCCTGCTTGTGCTGGCGGGCGCTGTCGAGCGCGCTGTCGTAATGGGTGATGCGGCCCTTGCCGGTCGCCTTGGAATGATACATGGCCAGGTCGGCGCGGCGGAACAGCTCATGGCTGGTGCAGGCCTTGAGCGTGCTGGTGGCGATGCCGATACTGGCGCCGATCTGGACCGAGCGCTCGCCGATGCGGACGGGCGCGCCGACAAAGGCCAGCGCGGCTTCCGCAAAGGCCAGGGCCTTGGCCGGCCCGTCCTGGCCGGCAATCAGCAGGGCGAACTCGTCGCCGCCCATGCGCGCCAGCATGCCCTTTTCCGGCAGGTACTGCTTCAGCGCCGCCGCCACGATCATGATCAGCTTGTCGCCGGTATTGTGGCCGTAGATGTCGTTGACGTCCTTGAAGCCGTCGAGGTCGATGAAGACCACGGTCTGGGTGCGGGCCTTGTGCTTCTTGCCCTCGGACTGCAGGTGCTCGAACAGGGCGCGGCGGTTCGGCAGGCCGCTGAGATTGTCGGTCAGGGCGAAGCGCTTGGCCGTGGCCTCGCTTTGCGCCAGGCGATGCAGCGCATAGCCCGACACGCCGACGAAGACGATGACCAGCACGCTGATCAGCCAGGTGATCTGCTGGATTTTCGGCGCGGCGGCGCGCGCGGCCACCGCCCCCGACAGATGCGGCTTCCAGGTCAGGTGTGCGACGATGCGGCCGTCGGCGCCGGTAAGATTGAGATAGGGAATATGCGGATCGCTGGCCGGCGCCAGGCGCAGATTGTCGAGGCGGAAGGCCGAGCCCAGCCCCTGTACGAGGCTTGGCGAAAAGTGGCGGGTCATCACCAGATAGCGGCGCTTGCCGCCCTCGCCGCTGAGCACATGTTCGGCCGGGCGGACCAGCGAGATGCTGACCACGGCCGGGCCGTAGCGCGTCATGCTGAAACCCGAAACAGCGGTGTCGCCCGTCGCCAGCGGCCCGGGATGTTGCGCGAGCAAGGCCGCGAAGCCCGACCCGAAAACCTTCGGGTCCGAGCCGTTATAGGCCTCTCCACGGAAACGGCCCCACAGGACGTGCCGGGTCTCGTCGAGCAGGAATACGCCGTCATAGGTCTTGCTGTCGAGCGCGGTCACGCCCCAGTTCCGCTGCAGCCATGCCGTATCGGGCGTGCGGCCATAGGTCGGGGTGATGGCGTCGTCCCATTGGGCGTTGTCGGTCGTCTTCTGCGTCATGTGCGACAGCAGGGCCTGGGCGGCGGCTTCGGCCGTGTCGTTGTTGCGGCGCCCGTCCATCTCGTCGCTCTTGGCGGCGATGGCCGACAGGGACGAATTCAACAGGATGACCACGGCGGCGATGGTGGCGATGCCGCACAGGGCGACGGTCGCGATCAGCATGCGCGCGGTGGGACTGACATTCAGGCGCCACTGGCGCCACAGCTTCATGACTGGCAAGGATTTCCGGCAGTGACCCGCCGCCTAAGTAAGGAAAAGAAACGAAGTTTCAGATACTTTACCTTAGCAGACAGGCATGAACGCCGGTTTACGACATAGCGTTAACGGTGTTTTGCGAACACGGTTCCCCTGGCGTCTAGGCGTCTACGGTTTGCTGCGGGAAGCCGACAATGATATGGCGGGCCATGCCGGAGCGCACCGTCGAGGACAGGACCAGGACCGTATAATCACGGCTGGCGCGGCCATGGCGGAAGTCGTCTATCGCCTTTTCCATATCGGCCTTGAGCTCGCCGAGTGCAGCGCGGGACAACAGGCCGTTGCCTTCGGAAATGGTCGAGATCAGGGCATCGACGGCTGCATCCGCGGCGACTTCGCCGCGCTCAACCAAGAATAGCATGGTGTCGACGAAATCCCTGGCCATATTCCCCTCCGCGTTGAGCTATATGGTCTCCAATTTGCGAACAAATCCTTAACGAAACCCGGACCGAACTGGTTAACCGGGCGAAAAATATCAAAAGAAACTATTCCTAGATATTTCAGAGAGTTAGCTTTCGCATATGCAAAAAAGACGGGTTCGGAGTATTTGCCCAAAAAGAGTCCGGAGCATGCCGCGCCGTCCGGGGAACGCAGCATGCTCCGGTTCGGGAATGACGCAAGTTGGGAACCGTCATTCTGATGCGGGTCGGGGTGTCAGATTGTGTTGGCGGCGGCGACGCCGGCGTACCATTTGCCGGAATCCTTGATCGTCCGGGTCCCGTTGGCGAAGTCGACCCAGGTCAGGCCGAAGCGCTGGCTGTAGCCCGACGCCCACTCGAAATTGTCCATCAGGCTCCAGGCGTGATAGCCGCGCACCGGCACGCCGTCCTTGATGGCCTGCAGCATGGCGGCGAAGTGGCCACGATAGAAGGCGATGCGCTGCGGATCGTGGATCTGGCCGTCGGCGGTGGGCCCCATATTGTAGGCACAGCCGTTTTCGGTAATTTCGATCGGGCGATTGCCGGTCACCTTGTGCATGCGCACCAGGATATCATGGAAGCCCTGCGGATAGACGTTCCAGCCGAAGTCGGTCTTCGCGGTTTCCAGGGCCGGCGGTGCGTACGGCCATTTGGCATCGACATCGATCAGCGGCACGCCCGACGCTTCCTTGCCATAGGCGCACAGCGTGCCCGAATAGTAGTTGAAGCCGACAAAATCGAGGTCGGCGTGCATCCTGTCCGCGTCGCCGTCCTTCCAGTTCAGCAGTTCCGGCTGGCGGTCCGCCGGGAAGACGCCTTCGGGATATCTGCCCTCGATGACGGTCTGGGCGAACCACAGGTTCTGCCACTTGTCCCAGATGTCGGCGGCCGCCACGTCTTCGGGCCTGTCCGACGCCGGGATCATCGGTGTGACGTCGTAGACGCTGCCGACCTTCAGCTTCGGATTAGCCGCCTTTAGCGCCTTGTAGCCCAGGCCGTGCGCCAGGTTGACCGTATGGGTCGAGCGGATGAAGGCGTATGGATCCTTGCGGCCAGGCGCGAAGACGCCCTGATTGTAGCCCAGCGCCGTGAACGTCTTGGACTCGTTGAACAGGCTCCAGGTCTCGATGCGGTCGCCCAGCGCCTTGCCCATGATGCCGGCATATTCGGCATAGCGGTCCGCCGTTTCGCGCGCCGGCCAGCCGCCCCGGTCCTCGAGGTTTTGCGGCAGGTCCCAGTGGTAGAGGGTCGGCATCGGCCGGATACCCGCCGCCAGCAGCGCGTCGGTCAGGCGGTTATAATAGTCGAGCCCTTTCTGGTTGACCGGGCCCGTACCGTCCGGCTGGATACGGGTCCAGGCGATCGAAAAGCGATAGGATTTCAGGTTCATCGCCTTGAGCAGGGCGATATCGTCCATGTAGCGGTGATAGGAATCGCAGGCGACATTGCCGGTGTCGCCATTCTTGATCTTGCCCGGCGCCAGCACGAAGCGGTCCCAGATCGATTCCCCCTTGCCGTCTTCGCGATAGGCGCCTTCGACCTGGTAGGCCGCCGTCGCCGCGCCCCAGTAGAAGCCCGGCGGAAAGGCGCCGTCGCCCTGCCCTGCCCTTTTGGCCTTCGGTTTGGCCAGCGCCGCGGGCGCCAGCGCGGCTCCGGCCCCGACCATGCCCAGACTCGACATCAAAAAATCGCGGCGATTCATATCTGCCTCCCAGCATTGTGTGTTCGTTATGACAACGCTATCGGAGAACGGACGAGGCCGCAATATCACCATTGGAAACGCTTCCAATTTAAATAATGCTATAAAGAATATAGGTTTTGTGAATTTAATTGGAAACGCGCCCGTGGCGAAGTCCATCACATTTTATAAGCCGCTGTTTTGTCGCGGCCTTTTCCGGGGAAACCGCTTACGTAACCGCTTACGCGGGCGATGACCGCGTTTTAGCCGACCAGACGGTCGACGATGCTGACCAGGGTATCGGCCTCGAAAGGCTTGGGAATATCGGCGTCGGCGCCGGTCACCCGCGCCGCCATCAGCGCCTTGGACGGCGTCATGCGGGCGTCGAGGCCGGCCGACATGGCCACGACCTTCACACGCGGCCAGTTGGTCTTGATGATGCGCGTCCCCTCGATACCGCCCATGCCCGGCATGAAGATGTCGGTGACGACGATGTCGACGTGGGCGATATCCAGGCTGGCCAGGGCTTCTTCCATGGTCTTGGCCTCGGAGACGCGATAGCCCTTGTCGGCCAGGGCGCCCACGGCCATGTGGCGGATGAAGCGGCAATCGTCGACGACCAGGGCGTGCGGACGGCGGCGGCCAAGCTTCTTGTCCTTGGCGACCTCGTTGAGGATGCCCGACAGCTGCGTCGGATCGAACGGTTTTTGCAGCACGAAGTCGGCCTGGGATTCGCGCGCCGCCTTCAGCGTCTCTTCCAGCGCTTCTTCGCGGCTGCCGGCGGTCATGACGGCGATCGAGCTGTGCGGCGCCAGGCCGCGAATGCGGGGGATCGACGGCAGAGTCTTGCCCTCGCCCAGGAAGACGTCGAGCAGGATGAAATGGCAAGGCCCCTGCTTCAGGTAGAAGTAGGCCGCTTCCATGCTTTTCGCGATCGTAAACTTCCAGGATTCGCGCTCTATCATCCGGCCGATGAACTTCGCCTGGGTTTCACTGTCTTCGATAATTAAAGCCTGTCCCTGCACAGCAGTGGCCCCTCCCATGGGCGGTTACGCAAGACACGATACTCGGACCTTAAGGTCTTTTTGTATGACACTGCATAACCGGCACACCGGCAGGCTATGATTTGACTTTAACGTGGAAAGCTTAAGCTTTTATTATTGAAAATCCGGGACTTAGGTAGGGTTACACCGTTCGGTTTAACTACTCATTCACGGGTTGAGACTACGGTGCTTTCCGCAATCGTTTGCTGAAAGCCTGAACGCCGGCGCTCATGGGGCGTGCGGCGCGGACGCCATAACGGTTGCGATGGTCCACGAAGGCGCGGGCGGCCCCCGCACAAAGGAGTCTGAAATGACGATCAAGATGCGCATCCTTCTTCTCGTCGGTTGTTTCGCCGTCATGGCTTCGGCCATTACCGGCCTCGGCATCGTGACCATCAACGACTATAACCGCGTCCTGCGCGACGTCAGCGTCGCCCACGACAACGCCTATCGCGGCGAACACCTCAACCGCCTGGTCACCGCCGCCGTCATGGAGTCGCGCGGCGTCTACATGTCGAAGGACACGACCGAAGCGAAAAAGTACGCCGACGGCGTCGACAAGGACCTCAACGACATCCAGGCCCTGCTCAGCGACTGGCAAGGCAAGCTGCAACCCGGCCAGCTGCCGGAATTCGACGCCGTGAACCAGAAGGCCACCGAGTTCGTCGGCTTCCGCCGCGAGCTGGCGCGCCTGGGCCGCGAGGTCTCGCCGGAAGCCGCCAACACGCAAGGCAATAACGAGGCGAACCGCAGCAATCGTAAAGCCTTCCAGCAGAATATCGACGCCATGGTCGCCGATATCCACGGCAAGCTCGACGCCACCAATGTCCGCCTCGACGCCTTCAAGACCCAGCGCATCTGGCAATTCGTGCTGATCGCCGCCGGCGGCGTGATCGCCCTGCTCTGCGCCTCGCTGTGGGTCGCCTTCCGGCAGATCTCGCGCCCGTTGCAGCACGTCACCACCAGCGTCGTCCGCATCGCGGAAGGCGCCTACGACACCACCATTCCCGACGCTCATGGCCGCGACGAGATCGCCTCGCTGTGGCGCTCGATCCGCACCCTGCGCGACCAGGCGCTGGAGGCCGAAACCCTGAAGGCGCACCAGCGCGAGGAAGAACTGCGCATCGACAAGAACATGCGCGACGAACGCAACCGCATCGCCACCGAGTTCGAGCAGAGCATGGGCGAACTGGCCCGCCGTTTCGCCGACTCGTCGCGGACGGTCGCCGATTCCGCCCGCTCGCTGACCGGCAATGCCGAGGACGCCAGCCAGCGCGCGGAATCGGTCAACCACGCCGCCATCGACGCCGCCAACAACGTGTCCAACGTCGCCGCCGCCACGGAAGAACTGTCGGCCAGCGTCGGCGAGATCAATTCCCAGGTCATGCGCACCTCCGAAGTCACCCAGATGGCCGTTACCGAGGCACAGAAGACCGAGGAAGCCATCCGGACGCTGAGCACCGCCGCCAACCAGATCGGCGAGGTCATCAACCTGATCCAGGCCATCGCCGCCCAGACCAACCTGCTGGCGCTCAACGCCACCATCGAGTCGGCGCGCGCGGGCGAGGCCGGCAAGGGCTTCGCCGTCGTCGCCAGCGAGGTCAAGCAACTGGCGCAGCAGACCGCCAAGGCCACCGACGACATCCGCTCCAAGATCGGTGAGATCCAGGCCGCCACCGCCACCACGGTCGGCTCGATCGACGCCATCGTGCGCACCATCGAAAGCGTCGGCCAGCTGACCACCGGCATCGCCGCCTCGGTCGAGCAGCAGGGCTACGCCACCAACGAGATCGCCAGCAATACCAGCCGCGCCGCGCAAGGCACAAAGGACGTGACCGCCCACATCGCCGGCCTCGGCCAGGCGGCCAACGCCACCGGTTCGGCCGCGCAGTCCCTGCTCAGCCTGTCGAGCGACCTCGAGCACCGTTCCGAAGACCTGCAAACCGAGGTCGCCGGCTTCGTCAGCCGCCTGCGCGCCTGATGTTTCCCAAACCGTAGAGGCGTTTCGGCGCGCCTCTACGGGTTAACCATACTGCCGTCACCGCACACGCGGCACGATAAGGATCGAAGACCGATGCCCCTCCACCCCGCCATCAAGACCGGCGTCAGCCTGCTGGCCGTCGCCGCCGTGGCCTCCGCCCTGCCCGCCGCGGCGAAGCCCAAGGTTTCGCAGGCCGAGACCCTGCGCGCCCAGATCGCCGCCGAGGCGAAGGCGCTCATCGACCTGCAGAAGCAGCAGTACGAACAGGATTCGGCGCAGAAGCAGGCCCAGATCGACGCCCTCCAGGCCCAGGTCCGCGACCTGGCCTCGCAGCTCAAGACCATGCAGGACAGGCAGGCCGCCACCCCGCCGCCGCCGACCGTGCAGCAGGTCGCCCAGGCGGTGACGGCGGCGCAGCCCAAGCCCGCGACGACCACGACGATCAAGTCGGGCACGACGACCATCGCGTCTTCGGACGGCGACTTCTCGATCGCCTTCAAGGGCATCTTCCAGATGGACAGTGCATCCTACAGCCAGGACAAGACCCTCGATCCGGCGGTGACGGCGCGCGACCTCAATTCCGGCACCAATTTCCGCCGCGCGCGCCTGGGCATCACAGGCAAGCTGTTCCACGATTTCGACTACATGATCCTCACCGACTTCGGCGGCGCGGGCGCCGAGGATGTCGGCCGCTTCCACGAAGCGTGGATCCAGTACAGCGGCTTCAAGTCGGCCAAGCTGCGTGTCGGTGAATTCGCCCCCAGCGTCGGCCTGGCCGATGCCGGTTCGGCCAATGCCTCGCCCTTCCTGGAACGCGCCTCGTCCGCCGAAGTCGCCCGCGGCATGGCCGGCGGCGACACCCGCATGGCGGTCGCGGCCTTCAACGCGTCGGACCGCTTCCTGTGGTCGGTCGCCGTCACCGGCAATACCGTCTCGACGCTCAACACCCAGGCGACGTCGTTCACCGCCGCCAATTTCGACGAACAGCTGGGCGTCACCGCCCGCCTGGCCGGCACGCCGTTCCGGGGCAAGGACTGGCTGGTCCATATGGGCGTCAACTATTCGGACGTCATCAATCCCGGCGATGCCGGCGCCTCGGCGTCGGTGCGCTATCCGGTGCAGTTGCGCGACCGCCCCGAACTGCGGGTGGACGGAACCCGCCTGATCGATACCGGCGCCATCAACACCCAGTCGGCGACCGAGACCGGTGTCGAACTGGGCTGGCAGGACGGCCCCCTGTTCGCGCAGGCCGAAGCCTTCGATTACGACATCAAGCGCAAGGACCCGGCCGCCGGCGCGACCAATCCCAGCTTCTCGGGCTGGTATGTCGAAGGCGGCTGGTCGCTGACCGGCGAAGCCCGCAAATACAATACGCAGACGGCAGCCTTCGACGGCGTAACACCCGCCCACAATTTCGATCCCAAGGCCGGCACCTGGGGCGCGTGGGAGCTGGTGGCGCGCTATTCGACCCTGGACCTCAACTACCACGAAAACGCCACGACGGCAGCCGACCGCGTGCGCGGCGGCAGGCAGGACATCGCGGCGCTGGGCCTCGGCTGGCAGCTCAATCCGGCCGTCCGCTTCGTCTTCCAGGGCCAGGACGTGCGCATCGTCCGCATGAACAGCGCGGGCGGCCTGATGGACCAGCGCTATCACACCTTCGCCGTGCGCAGCCAGTTCGGCTTCTGATCCCCGCCCATTCGGCTTCCACGAGCGCGCCCGGCAACGGGCGCGCTTTTTGTTTGTGGCAGGCTTCCGGCGGCGTTAGGATACGGCCAGGGATCACGGGGGAGCACCATGAAATCCATATTGCTGACGGCGGCCGCGCTGGCCTGTCTTGCCGCGTCGCCCGCATTTGCCGGGACGCCGGGCGCCTATGACGGCACGGGCAGCCAGTTCGACGACCGCGATCCCACCATGGCGAAATCGACGATCGTCGCGGACGACGACCATACGATCGCCACCTTGCGCAAAAGCCTGCCGTCCCATCAGGGGATTATCTACTACGATCTGGCGACCCTTCTGCAACAAGGGGCCGGGTCAGCCGGCGTCGATCTGAAACAGGCCTACGACCTTTACGAACAAGCGGCGAACGCCGGCGAAGACAGGGCCCAGGCCATCATGTGCGTCGCCTACCTTCTGGGCGAAGGCCGGCCGTACGATCTCGCCAGGTCGATGAGCTACTGCACGAAATTGCCCGACGGCCATCCCATAAAAACCTTCGTCGGCGCCTACGACTTCGAGCACGGCCTCACCGGTCCGGCCGATCCTGAAACCGCGCTGGCCAACTACGTGGTGGCCGCCAAGGGTGGAGCGCCCGAAGCCTTCGACGCCGTCGGCAGCACGACGCTGAAACAGCCGGACAAGGCCGCCATCGCGCGCCAATGGTTCCGCAAGGCCGCGATGCTGGGTTCGGCCGACGGCATGGATCACCTGGCGGGCATGGTGATGGCCGGCCAGGGCGGCCCGGCCGATGAAAAGGAAGCCACCTGGCTGTACGTCAACGCCGCCCGGCGCGGCAATGCCCACGCCCAGGCCTGGCTGGCCGCACAACCCCAGCCGCCCGCGCCTCTGCCGCGCGTCGTCCTGCTCATGGGCAAGACCAACACTATGATCACGGAAACGGTGACTGACGAGAAGGGTACACATACGCGTCCCTTCGATATGTCCAAGACCACGCGCAGTGGCGAACTGTTCCCGATGGCGGCCCTCAACAGTAATGCATCGGGCAGCGCGACGCTTCACTGCTATATCGCCGCCGACCACCATTTCGACCTGTGCCTGCTTCAGCGTGAATATCCGGTCGGCTACAATTTCGGCCCGGTTCTCCTGGCTATCTACAACCGTCCGCTGACGGCGGCGGCCGAGGACAAGGTCGGCCGTCCCACCGCCAACAGCGTCTATCTCGCCACCGTAAACTGGAAGCTCAACTAAAAGCCGGCGCCTGTTCGTACAGCAGCGGAAAGAGCCCATGGTCGAACGGTTGTCCTTCCTCGAACGCAACGGCGACGGGGACAGGCATATCGAAGCCGCGCCAATGATAGACTGCGTCGTCGCCCAGCCAGCGCGTGACGTAGGCGCGGCGTGTGTGCCGCCCGGCTGTGTTGGCGAATGAGCCGTGGACGACACGGGCCTGATGGACGACCGCGTCGCCGGCGCGCAAATCGAAACTGAGGCTGTCCATCCGTTCGAAAGCCGCCTCGGGCGGCGGCACATCGCCGGCCGCGCCGTCCCATGGCCGAAAGATACGGCCGCTGGCCTGGCTGCCGGGAATGTAGCGCACCGCACCGTCCTCCGCGCCGACATCGTCGAGCGCCAGCCACAGGGTGCAGACCTGCTCACCTGCGACGCACCAGTGCGAGGCGTCCTGGTGCCAGCGCGTCGGCCGCGAGGCGCCGGGCGGCTTGGCGATGATCTCGTCATAGAAGAGCCGCGCCGTCCGGCTGCCCATCAGGCCGGCGGCAAGGCGCGCCAGGGCCAGGTCGAACAGGGCCGCCTCGCACGCCGGATGCGTCAGCCACAGGTAAGTGGCCGGCAGGGCCTCGCCGTTGGTCGCGACCATCCGGCGTCCGCCTTCAGCGACCTCGTCGGCCACCATGCGCAGACGCGCGACCTGGCCGGCGTCCGCTACCCGGCGCAGGCAGGCCAGGCCGGTTTCCGTATAAGGCGCGTCCACCGTCACGCCGCCAGGCATTGCGCCACCTCGTCGCCCAGGGCGGCGACCGACAGGCGTACGGCGACCGGCGCACCGCGCGGCAGCAGCGACTCGATCGGGCGCACGCCGATGAAACCGCGCGCGCACTGGGTCATACGCCGGATGCAGGTTTCCTCCGGCGCGAGACCGAGCGTGAGCGCCTTGAGCCAGAAGGCGAACAGCGCCCGCCAGACGTAGCAGGCCTGCATGAAGGTATTGGCGTCGAGCGGCCGCGCCGACCAGGGCGACACGATGTCGGCATCCCCTTCGGTCAGTAAACGCTGCCCAAGCTCGGCGTGGTCGATCAGGATATGGACCGTCTCGTGCAGCAGGGCGTCGGCCAGCACGGCGGGCGGGACGTCCTCGATATGCGCGTTGCGCAGCACGATCCGCCCCAGGGCCAGCCGCGTCGTCGACGAGGTCATGGACGACACCGTGGGGTCGCAGCGGCAGACGATGGTGGCGACCAGGCGCAGCACCGCTTCGGACCAGATTTCGGAACACTGGCCGAGGATTTCGAAGGCTGCCGTGACCTGGCGCGCGGCGGTCTGCGCTCTGGTGTCGTCGTAGGGTTCGGCCAGGCCCGGAATTTCATTGAGCGGCCGCCACGCTGCCGGGCTCAGGGCATCGATGACCGGCCCGTCGAGCAGCAAGCCCCCCATGACCTGGCCGTCGCGCCGGTCGCCCAGGGCCGTCCAGCCCCGGCCGCGCTCGCCCTCGATCCACTCGCTCATCAGGTCGATATCGTAGCCGCGCCCGCCCTGCCCGGCCCCGTGTAGCAGCGACCAGGTTTCCGGCGCCCGGTAGATGCGCACCTGCGACGCCGCCGGCAGGACGTGAAAGGCCGCACGAACGTTTCCGGCATCGCCCCTGGCGTCCCACGCCTGCCACCAGGCCCGCCACAGGACATGGCGTTCGGCATCGGCGTGGGCCAGCAATCCGTCGATAAAGCCCGGAACAGGATCGCCGCGCACGAAGGCGGCGATGGCGGCCGGGCGCGGATCGGCGCTCACGGACGGAACCATGCGTCGAAGGTCCGCACCATGTCGGCATGGACCGCCTGTCCGGCTGGGGTGAAGCGGGCATGGGCCTCCAGCGTGGCCATGGCGATACCGACCTCGGTCTTCAGCCGCTCGAAATAACCGGCGAAGCGCTGGCGATGCGGCCCCTGGCATCCGCGGCGCGCCATTTCCCCGACATTGAGGAAGGCGTGGGCGCCCAGCAGGACGCCACGCATCGGGCGGTCGTCGCTGCGCCAGGGGTGGCGGTATATGGCCTCGGGCCCGTTGTCGAGCAGCGGATGCACGGCCCACAGGGCGTCCAGCTTGACGTGCGACATCTCGTGGACAAGGCATTCGGCGACGATTTCGGGCATGGTCTCGGCGCGGATCGTCACCAGGATCGCGCCCGGAATGCTGGCCGACGAGGCGCTGAATATGCTGCCCGTGCCGGTCTCGATCGCGGCGATGCCCTTGACGAAGGCCGCCAGGTCCAAAAGCGAGTCGGGCCAGACGTCCGCCAGCAGCGACAGGGCGCCCAGCAGGCCGTGCGCCGCCCCCGCCGGATCGGTGTCGCGATACCCGCCGTCCGGCACTTTATGCAGCCGGCACAGCTCACGCACGCTGGCGGTCGGATAGAGTTCGATATCGAGCGGCAGGAAGGTGCGCGGCCGGAACATCATGCCGCTGCCTTCAAAACGGGGGCCTTCGGCGCCGATGCGGATGCTTACCGCGCCCTCGCCGTCGAGCGCCTCCGCGAAGCCGAGCGGCCGCACCTCCTCGTCGCCCGGCAGGACGGCCTGCCAGTCGCGGCCGGCGTCGATGCCGCCGAGATGCGTGACCATGACCAGCGGCAGGGCCAGGAGGCCGCGTTCGAGCGCGCCGACGCTGCCGGCCTCCTCGGTCCGGCATAGCCAGGCGGCATAGTCGACCGAGGTCATGATGTCGGTCACCATCTCGCCCGGCTGGGCGGACAGCCAGTCGGCGATGGCTTCGGCCTGAGCGATGGCGGCGGCCGTAACCAAGGGCCTGGCCATGTCGATCAGCATCAGGGTGCGCGCCATGGCGTGCATGGCCTGCCAGGCGCGGAAGGTGGCGACCGCCGCCTCGCCCTGGCCGTGAACGGCGACGCAAGATGTGGGCAGGTCGGCGACGAAGCTTTCGGCGGGCGGGACGATCATGCGGTCAGGGCCTCCACGACCCGGCGGGCGTTGGACGGGATATAGCCGGTCAGCTTGGCGAAGGCCTGTTTCAGCTCGAACAGGCTGCCAGGCTCGAAGGCGGTGTCGCCCTGCTCGAGCGCATTGGCGAGCGCGATCAGGTTGAGGTCGGCGATGTCCTGGATGGACAGCCATTCGGGTTCGGTGGCGTCGCGCCGCCGCGCCATGAAGCCGTCCTCGCCGGCATATTTGTAGATCTCGTTGAAGCGCACGACCGAGAACAGCCAGGCCAGCCGCTCGGCTTCATCGCCGATCAGGGCGCGCAAGGACTCGCGCTCCCATTCGGCGTAGAGGCGCGTGTGGAACGAGCCGGTGCCGTAGACGCTGTGGAACAATCCGGCGCGGACGACGGTGTCGCGGCACGTCCAGTCCGACAGCAGCGACGCCACACCGACCAGGTGCGACAGCAGGCTGGCGCCGGAATGCGGCGTGCGGTGCGCGCCCCGGCCCTTCAGCTCGGCCAGGAAGGCGTCGGCGCCGTCGATGCGCGCCAGGCCGTCCTCGGAACGTTCGGCGCGGAGGTCCGCCTTGCGCGCCTGGGCATTGCTGACCTGGTCGGCGTGCCAGAAGCCGAGGACCAGCGAGAAGCGTTCGCCGTTCATGACGTCGTTGACGGCGTGCAGCGACTTTTCACTGAGCGCAAACGCGATCGCCAGATTGTGCAGCGGCCGGGCGATGGCGGCGACGCAATCGGGCTCATGGCCGGTCATCATGCAGAAGTGGCCGCCGTCGGCGTCGTCGAAACCGCCATCGCGCAGGGTGACCAGCAGGCGGAGATATTCGGTCCCCAGAATCGGGTCGTCCGTGTGGACGCCGATACCGTGGCCCGGCCGCATCCGGTGGGCGCACAGCGACACATACTGGCCGTCGAGCGGAATGCCGAAGCGCGCGCTCAGCGCCTTTGCCAGTCCGCCGCGCGCTGCCGGCGACAGCACGCCGTCGCCGCGCACCAGCGGACAGTCCTCAAGATTGTCGCAACTGTCGTGGCTGTAGAAGTCGCGCTCCTGCCGCCACCAGGTGGCGCCGCTAAGCAGCCAGTCGAGCAGCGCCCGGGCATCGCCGTCGGCGAACAGGCGCTCGACGATCAGATGCGGGTAAGGATGTGCGCCCAGCGTTCCCGCCGCGATGGCGTCGGGCGCGGCGGAAAGGTGCGTGGCGAGGCCGGCAAGGCTGTCAGGCATGGAGGGTCTCCGGGGCTGTGGATTGCAGCGTTGTGAATTCAAGGTCCGGGCCGATGCGGGCCCAGATGTGCGAGATCAGCGCTTTCAGGTCGGCGCAATAGACGCTGGGATTGGCGAAGCCGTTCCGGCTTGACCACCGGCTGGCGATATGGCCGCCGCCGCAGACCCGGGCCCACGGGCATTCCCGGCAGGCCGGCGCCAGGTCGAGGGAGGCGTCGAAGATGGCCCGCCACGGCTCGGTGGCGCGGATGTCGTCGAGCGCATCTGTGGCGAGGTTGAGCCCCGCCCCCGTCCGGCCGGTGATGCGGCAGACGTCGTGCGCCTCGATGGCGCCGTCGCTGGAAATGGTGGCGGCGCGCACGGGGCCGTAGCCGATGCTTTCGACGCCGCTCGATGCGCCGACCAGTCCGGCGATGATGGCGTCGAACAGGCGGATGCGCACGCCGGCAGTCGCGTACGCGTTCCACCAGCGGTCGAACAGGCCGATGAAAAAGGGCGCGATCGACGGCGGCGTGTCGTCGGCGGTGGCGTCGGGAATGAGGACATCCAGCTCCCTCAAACCCAGCTCCGCAACGAAGTGGTCGAGCAGGGCGTCGGGATCGCCGGCTGGATCGGCGACCGCCAGTATGCCGGGCTCCTGTCCGAAGACACGCAACTGTTCCAGCGCCGCCACGGTCCTGGCGTGGGTCGGCCGGCCGCGCAGGTCGAAGCGCACGCGGTCGTGCTGTTCGGCCGGGCCGTCGAGGCTGAGCGTCACCGCCACGCGGAAGCGGATGAACAGCAGCACCCAGTCTTCGTCGATCAGCAGGCCGTTGGTCGTGATGCACAGGCGGATATCGCAGCCGGTTTCGGCCGCCAGCGCTTCCGCCGCCAGGCCGAGGCGCAGGAAGGCCGCCTTGCCGAACAGCAGCGGCTCGCCGCCGTGCAGCACCAGGACGAAGCGGTCGAGGCGATGGTCGAGGATGTGTTCGCGCAGCCTGGCGATAAGCTGCGCGGCCACATCCTCTCCCATGCGCTTGGGCAAAGCCATGACCGACGGGTCGCGGAACCAGTAGCAGTAGCTGCACGCCATGTTGCAGCGGGCGGCCAGTTTCACGACCACGGCATCGATCGGCCGCAGGGCCTCGATCTCGGGCGACACGGGATGGCGCGCCGGCAGGCCTGCCGGACGGATCCCGTGGACGGGCATGGCTTCAGGCATGACGGTCCCCTACTTCTGGACCTTTTCGGTCATCACCCGCTGGGCGATGCCGCGGATGCGGTCCTCCAGCTCGACCGGATTGATGACTTGCGAGGCCAGCGAATTGTTGTCGCCGGTGCGGTCGAAGATGCGTTCATAGCCGGGATTGGTGCGGTCGAAATTCTGCACAGCGACGTCGCCAATGCGGCCGAGCACCGTGTTGAGGGCGTCGGACCGGGCCTGCAGGTGCAGTTTCAGGCCGAACTTGTCCTGCAGTTCCTTGACCTGGGTGTCGTTCAGCTTGCCGGCGGGGACGGAGAAGACCGACTGCATTTCGGGCGTGGATTTGGTGTCTGTCATTGTCATGACCTCAGGATCGGGCGCGCAACTTCGCTGCCGCACGGACGCACCGGACCGGCGCCGCACGCCGGAAAGGCGGATGCGGCCTGAATTCGATGACGGACGAGCGCAATCGATCGGTCCGGCCTGTCGGCCGTACGGCGAAAAGTCGCTACGCGAATGGAAGAAATGAATTCGGGAACAATCCGGCACGAGTCCCGGGCGCATGGGCCCCGTCGTCCTGCCGTGAACTGTAAAAAAGACGACTTAACGCAATGGGCGCCGGACATGCCGCGCCAAGGTCGACCAACGTGCAGAGTTTCTTATGAATATTGACCTGCCGTAAGGTGACCGTAGCGCAACGAAACCACCCAGGCAAGAAATTTTCCGCTAAATCACGGAAAAAATACCACTAATGAGAGAGTAAGCTAAATGAAATCTTAAAAGCGGTCCGGCGCCCGGGACCGCAGGCGGGCTGCCTCATCGCGATTCTGTGACAACCGAAGGTTAGGCCTCGTTAACCAAGATGCGAGACACTACGGCGTCTCGGCCTCCATAAGAGTTGTGTAATGAAACTATCGATCGGACAGAAGCTCTCCGCGGGCTCGGGCGTCTTCATCGTCGCCATGGCCACCCTCGTCGCCGGCGCCTATGTGTCGCTCGACCATCTCAAGAAGCTCCAGGACCAGGGCATGGACCTGGTCAAGGTGGCGGCCTCGGCGCAAGCGCTGTCCGGCAAGGGCGCCGCGCTCTACCAGATTATCGCCGACGGCGAGATCAACCACGAACTGTCGACGACCAAATCGGACTGGGCCAAGGAAAAGCAGGCGACCGAAGCCCTGTTTACCGACCTGGGCAGCCAGGTCGATACGGCCGACGGCAAGGCCGAGCTGGAAAAGGCCAGGGCCGGCTACGACAAGTACATAAACCTGTTCGAGACCCAGATGCTGCCGGCACTGGAAGCCAATGCCGAGATGACGCCCGCCATCCGCACGCTCGACGGCCAGCTCGACGACGCCCGCCAGGGCATGGACGATCCGCTGACGGCGCTGACCAAGGACAGCCAGGCCCGCGCCAACGCCGCCGACGGCGCCTTCGACGCCCTGTCGCATTCCATCCTGGTGATCGGCACCGTGGTCGGCCTGCTGGCCCTGATCCTCGGCACCGGCATCAATATCGTCGTCGTCCGCCACGTCTCGCGGCCGCTGAAGATCCTGAGCCACCTGCTGCACCGCCTGATCGACGGCCAGGCCATCGCCGCCATCCCCGACCAGGACCGCAGCGACGAAGTCGGTGAAGTCGCCCGCGCCGTGTCGGCCTTCCAGACGTCGCAGGTCGAACTGAAGCGCCTGGAAAGCGAACAGGCCTCGGCCCGCGTCAAGCTGGAGGCCGACGCCGAACGCGCCCGCGAGGTGCTGGTCACGGCCGAAGCCTTCGAGCGCAAGATCAAGGTCGTCGCCGAACGCGTCGCCCAGACCGCCCGCACCATGAATTCGGCCGCCCGGACACTGGACAATGCCGCGCGCGACGCCGACAACCGCTCGGCCTCGATGGCCGGCGCCACGTCGCAGTCCTCGGCCAACCTGCAGACCGTTGCCTCGGCGACCGAGGAACTGTCCGCCTCGATCTCGGAAATCGGCCGCCAGGTCGAGGAAACCACCATCATGACCCAGGCGGCGGAGATCGAAGCCCACCGCACCACGGGCACGGTCGACCGCCTGTCCGACGCCGCCACGCGTATCGGTGATGTCGTGGCTCTTATCCAGGACATCGCCGCCCAGACCAACCTGCTGGCGCTCAACGCCACCATCGAAGCGGCGCGGGCCGGGGCCGCCGGCGCGGGCTTCGCGGTCGTCGCCGGCGAGGTCAAGACCCTGTCGGCCCAGACGACGCGCGCCACCGACGACATCCGCAGCCACATCCAGACGATGCAGGAAGTGACCGGCGAGACCGTGACCGCTATCCGCGGCATCGGCGAGACCATCGGCCGCATCAACAGCGTCGCCACCTCGATCGCCGCGGGCGTGACGCAGCAAAGCGCGGCCACCGCTGAAATCGCCGGCAATGTCACCCAGGTCGCCCACGGCGCCGCCATTATCAATGCCGACCTCGGCGAAGTGGTCCAGGCCTCGCAGACGACGTCGGAAACCTCGGCCACCGTGCTCGACTCGGCCGCGGCGCTCAACGACCAGGTATCGGCCCTGTCCGACGAGGTCGACAGCTTCCTGCGCGTCATCCGCGCGGCGTAAGGCCCGGCATTCCGCTTCCCGGCGCAATCGCCGTTGGAATAAGTCCTTGCGGTACCGTAAGTTCTTGCTGATTTTGATTGCTATCGGGGCCGGGTGTCTGCACACTCGGCCCCGATACGTTTAGGGGGCGTTTTAAGGAATTCCTGTGGTCGGCCTCAGTCGTGTAAAATTCCTGGTCATCGACGACAATGCCTACATGACCAACATCGTGGGCACGATCCTGCGTGGCTTCGGCGCCAAGCAGATCGTCGAGGTCCGCGACGCCACCGAAGCCTTTGAACGCTTGAAGACAGACGCCGTCGACATCGTCATCGTCGACTACATGATGCCCATTCTCGACGGCATCGACTTCGTCAAGCTGATCCGCACCTCTTCGGATATCGGCAACCGCTACGTCCCCATCATCATGCTGACGGCGCACTCGGAACGCTCGCGCGTCGAACTGGCGCGTGATTCGGGCGTGACGGAATTCTGCTGCAAGCCGGTGACCGCCCAGGAGCTGTTCCGCAAGGTTGTGGCCGTCATCGATTTTCCGCGCCCCTTCATCAAGACGCCGATGTATTTCGGGCCCGACCGCCGGCGCAAGATGGACGCGACCTATGCCGGCCCCGAACGCCGCCACGGCTGGACGCCCGATCACCAGCCGCCGTCCGACTACAAGGGCCCGACGGGATCGTCGGACGACTGAACAGGTTTCCGCTCGGCCAGGACCTCGGTCAGCGTCTTCAACAGATCATTGAACTCGATCGGCTTGACCAGATGGCGGTCGAAACCCGCCTCCCGGGTGCGCCCTCGCATATCCTCGTCGCCGTAGCCGGATTGCGCCACCACGCCCAGGTCCTTCCAGGCCTCGTGCGCCCGCACGGTCCTGCACAGTTGCAACCCGTCCATGACCGGCATGCCGATATCGAGCAGCAGGATGTGGGGATGAAACCGGTCGATGCAGACGAGCGCGTCGGCCCCGTTGTGACAGGTTTCGACGGTAAAGCCGGCGTCTTCGAGCAGCCAGGCATAGGTCAGGGCCAGCGACTCGTTGTCGTCCACGATCAGCACGCGGATGCCGGTTCTGGAAGGCGTTTCGGATTGGCCGGCCATATCGGCCTCGCAGTCAGTTCAGTTTTGAAATTCTCGGTCCGGACGGCCGGGTGGTTTCGGCACCCGTCTACCGGTTATGCCGTCATTAGGCCCGGAACCGCGCAGGCAACAAGGCATGCCGGATTGCCATTTCCAGCCGCCCGGCCCCATCGATTCCTTATTTTCTCGCGCTACGGGTGAAAAGCCGAACGCTTTGCGACAGCTGCGCGATTGACACGGCCCCAAAATGGACTGAACTAGCCCTAAACAAAGCGCCGCCCGACGGCACCAGGTGAGAGAACGTCATGAACCAGCTCAAATTCGCCCGTCATCACGCGCTTGTGTGCGTCTCGATGGTAGCGCTATCATTTGCAGCCGCCGCCCATGCCGCCGATCCGGCCTATCTCGACACCAGGCTGTCGCCCGAAGCCCGGGCGAAGGACATCGTGTCGCGCCTGACGCTGGATGAAAAAGCCGCGCAGATGCAGGACAACGCGCCGGCCATCCCGCGCCTGGGGATCAGCCGCTACGGCTGGTGGAACGAGGTGCTGCACGGCGTCGCCCGCGCCGGCCACGCCACCGTCTTCCCCCAGGCCATCGGTCTGGCCGCGACCTGGGACACCAAGCTGATGGACGATGTGGGCAGCGTCATCGCCGTCGAAGGCCGCGCCAACCGCGACCTGGCCCTGGCGCGCGACGCATCCGGCACCGACCGCTATTTCGGCGTCAACTACTGGTCGCCCAATATCAACATCTTCCGCGACCCGCGCTGGGGCCGCGGCCAGGAAACCTATGGCGAGGACCCGTACCTGACCGGCCACATGGCGATCAGCTTCATCCACGGCATCCAGGGCGACGACGACAGCTACTGGAAGGGCGTGGCCACGCCCAAGCATTTCGTCGTCCATTCGGGGCCTGAGCCCCTGCGCCACGGCTTCAATGTCGACCCGTCGCCGTTCGACCTCGAAGACACCTACCTGCCGGCCTTCCGCTCGGCCATTGTCGATGGCCACGCGCGGTCGCTGATGTGCGCCTACAACGCCGTCAACGGGGCGCCCGCCTGCGCCAATCCGCTGCTGGAGACCCGTATCCGCCACGACTGGGGCTTCAAGGGCTTCATCGTCACCGACTGCGACTCGATCGACGACATGGTGACCGGCCACAAGTCCGCGCCCGACCGCGCCCACGCCTCGGCGGCCGGTGTCAAGGCGGGGGCCGACCTCGACTGCGGCTCAAGCTACGCCGCCCTGCCCGACGCCGTGAAGGCGGGCCTGATCCCTGAGGCCGATCTCGACCGCTCGCTGATCCGACTGATCGCCGCCCGCATCCGCATGCAGACGCTCGACAACCGCAGCGACACTACGCCGGCCTCCGAGATCAATTCGCCGGAACACCGGGCGCTGGCCCTCAAGGCGGCGCGCGAAGCCGTGGTGCTTTTGAAGAACGACAAGGGCCTGCTGCCATTGGCGGGCGTCCGCCGCATCGCCGTCATCGGCCCCAATGCCGCCAACCTGCAAAGCATCGAGGGCAATTACACGGGCGTGCCGGTCGATCCCATCCTGCCGGCCGATGCGCTTCGCACGGCTTTCGGTGACGCCAATGTCGTCTATGCCCCCGGTGCGCCGCTGACCGAAGGCATGCGGATGCCGATCCCCGAAACCTATCTGCACCCGGCGGCGGACAGCGCCGACAGCGGGCTGAAGGGCGAATACTACGCCAATCTCGACTTTTCCGGCGCGCCGGCCGTCACACGCACCGACCGGCGGATCAATTTCGACTTCTACCACACAGCGCCGGACATGCCCGGTTTCAAGCCGCTCGGCTTTTCCATCCGCTGGAGCGGCGTCATCACGCCGCCCGCGCCCGGCACCTACCAGATCGGCTTCCGCATGACGACGCCGATGCCGCGCAAGGGCGCGCCCCTGCCCGACGTCAAGGTATGGATCGACGACAAGCTGGTGCTGGACCCCGAAATCGCCGGGGTGACCGCCACCCCCGTCCCCTGCGCCAGCGACAGTTGCCCCGCGCCCGGCCACCTGGTCGACGTGACCTTCGCCGACACGAAGCCGCACACGGTCCGCATCGACTATGTGCGCAAGCACGACGACCGCATCACCGCCTTCGAATGGATCGCCCCGTCGCAGCCCCTGATCGACGGCGCGGTCAAGGCGGCGCAAGGATCGGACGCCGTCGTCGCCTTTGTCGGCCTGTCCCCCGACCTGGAGGGCGAGGAGATGAAGGTCAACTATCCGGGCTTCAGCGGCGGCGACCGCACCACGCTTAACCTGCCCCAGGCCCAGGTCGACATGCTCAAGGCGGTCAAGGCGACCGGCAAGCCGCTGGTCGTCGTCTACCTGACGGGCGGACCGATCACCGATCCCTGGGTCGAACAGAATGCCGATGCCCTGGTCCAGGGCTGGTATCCGGGCGAGGCCGGCGGCACCGCCATTGCCGACGTCCTGACCGGCAAATACAATCCGTCCGGCCGCCTGCCCTACACCATCTATGCCGACCTGAGCGAACTGCCGGCGTTCGAGGACTATTCGGTCGCCAACCGTACCTATCGCTATTTCAAGGGCAAGGTGCTGCATCCCTTCGGCTATGGCCTGAGCTACACCCGTTTTACCTACGGCGCGCCCAGACTGAAGGCATCGGTCAGGGCCGGCGCGGGCGTCCCCGTCAGCGTCGCCGTCACCAATACCGGCAAGACGGACGGCGACGAGGTCGTGCAGGTCTATGTCACCAAGCCGAAGGGTTACCGCACCGCCTCGCACGTCCTGGCCGGTTTCAACCGCATCGCGCTCAAGGCCGGCGAGACGAAGACGGTTACGCTTATGTTGACACCGCGCGACCTGTCGCAGCCCGACGACAAGGGCGTACGCAAGGTCCTGCCCGGCAAGTACACCGTCTATGCCGGCGGCGGCCAGCCGGGGCTGTCGGAAGGCCATTCCGCCACCCTGACCGTCACCGGCACCACCACCTTGCCGAGATGACCCCTTATTGCCCGCCGGAACAAAACGCTCTATGGTTTATTCAAGGCTAAAGAGCTGATTTGTCCGGGGGGACCATGGAAAATCCGAATACCGTATCGCGCCGCTTTGTGCTCGGCGCATTGACCGGCGTCTCAACGTTGAGCTTTGTCGCGCCGTCGCTGGCGCAGGCGAAAAAGATGACGGCGCCGATGCCGCCGCTATCGGCCTTCGGAAAACTGCCTGCGATCGAGAAGGTTGCCATATCCCCGGACGCGAAACGTATTGCCATGGTCATGGATCGCAACGGCGAACGCGCCCTCTACGATTACAACATGGCCACGGGAAAGGCCGCCGCGGCGATTATCAGCGGCGACAAGTTGCGCGAACTGTTGTGGGCCGATGAAGGCCACATCATGGTGGTGACCTCGCAGACGGAAAAGTATAACGGCAGCCGCTATGAGCAGTTCTACGGCCTGATCATGGACATTCCGGCCGGCAAGCGCGTCCAGGTCTATGCCAATGTCCAGGGCGTCGTGACCTCCGTGGTCACCGGCGATTTCTACCGCGTGAAGATGGATGGCGCCTATCGCGTCACCGCATCCGGCTTCCGTCAGCCCGAAGGCGTCAACACCAGCGAAGGCGGCGCCTCGGCCACGGAGACCATGGACCGGTGCCTCTACGCCTTCAACACGACCACAGGCCGTGGCTTCCGGCTCGACGTCGACTCGCGCCCGGTCCAGGGCTGGGTCGTCAAGCCGGACGGCAGCGTCTTTGCGCGCAGCGAATACGACAACGACACCAAGACGTGGACGGCGCGGATGAAAACGGCCAAGGGCTGGCAAACCGTGCTGGAGGTCAAGGCGCCCTACGATATGCCGTGGATGGCTGGCATGGGCCGCGACGGCCAGACCGTGCTTGTCCATTTCAGCACAGGCGAGGACGCGAACAAATACTTCGAATATGACGGTGACGGCAAGCGCACCCTGATAGACCTGAAACGCAACGACTACTCGCCGATCTTCCATCCGGAAACCCTGCATCTTGCCGGCTTCCAGAATTCGGGTTCGGTCGAGACCTGGATCTTCTACGATCCTGTCATGCAAAAATTGCCCGCGCTCATTCAGGACGCCTTGCCCGGCCTGAAGACCCAGGTCCTGGACATGGCCGCCGACCCGCGCAAGCTGCTGGTGCGCAGCGAGGGCTCCGGAGACCCCGGCACCTACTATTTCATCGACTTTACCGATGGCTCGTCGAAGGAAGTCGGCTCCAGCTATCCGGGCCTGCCAGCGGAATGGGTCGGCGAAAAGAAATACATCGAATACCAGGCCGCCGACGGCCTCCAGATTCCGGCCTACATCACCCTGCCGCCGGACCGCGAAGCGAAAAACGCTGCCCTTGTCGTCCTGCCGCACGGCGGCCCCGAAGCCTATGACGACGACGGCTTCGACTGGATGGCCCAGGCCCTTGCGTCGCGCGGTTACGTCGTGCTGCAGCCGAACTACCGAGGCTCGGCCGGCTACGGCAAGGACTTCACCGCCAAAGGGTACGGCGAGTTCGGCCGCAAGATGCAGACCGACCTGTCGGATGGCGTCAGCTTCCTGGTGAAACAGGGTATGGTCGATCCGAAACGCGTCGCCATCGCCGGCGGTTCGTATGGCGGCTATGCGGCCCTTGCCGGAGTATCGCTGCAAAAGGGGATCTACACCTGCGCCGTCGCCCTGGCCGGATTGTCCAATCTCAAAACCTTCCTGGACTACCGCCGCGAGCGCGAAGGCTTTGACGGCAACAGCTACGGCATGATGTACTGGAAGCGTTTCATGGGCCCGGATCTCGACGTCATATCGCCGGTGCGCCACATCGACGCCGTCTCGGTTCCGGTGATGCTGATCCACGGCAAGGACGACGTCGTCGTGCCTTTCGATCAAAGCCAGCAGATCTACGACGCCCTGACTCGCGCCGGCAAGCCTGTCGAACTGGTTGTCATGGCGGAAGAAGATCACTGGCTGTCGCGTGAGCCGTCGCGCGTACAGTCCCTGGAGGCCATGATCGGCTTCCTGCTCAAGCACAATCCGGCATAAGGTATGTCAACAACAGCCATCGTTACCGCCGGCGGCAGCAATCTCGGCGCCGCCATCTCGCTCGGCCTGGCCACCCAGGGCCATGACATCGTCATCACCTACCTGGACGACACAGCCGAATACGGCGATACGCTCAGGCGCATCGAGGCGCTCGGCCGCCGCGCCTGGGCGGTCCAAAGCGATGTCGGCGTCAAGGCCGATGTCGATCGTCTCTATGCCTGGTTTGCCGACACGGTCGCGCCCGCGCCCGACGTGCTGGTCAACAATGCCGGCGTACAGACCTGGGCGCCATTTCTGGATCTTGAAGAGGCCGACTGGGATCGCGTCATCCGCACCAATCTCAAGGGCACCTTTCTCAACACCCAGGCGGCGGCCAGGGCGATGGTGGCGGCGAAACGGCCCGGCCGCATCGTCAATATCGGCTCGGGCTGCAACCAGACGCCGTTCCTGAACCTGGTCGACTACACGGCGTCGAAGGGCGGTATCGAAATGCTGACCAAGTCGGCGGCGGTCGAGCTTGGGCCCTACGGCATCGCGGTCAACTGCGTTGCGCCGGGGTCGATCGAGACCGAACGGACGAAACTGGAAGCGCCGAACTATGCCCGCGACTGGTCGCGCATCACGCCGCTGCGCCGCATCGGTACACTCGACGATGTGGCCAATGCGGTGTGCTTCCTGACGGACGAGCGATCGGGCTTCATCACCGGCCAGACCCTGACGGTCGACGGCGGGGTGTTCACCCAGACCAACTGGCCGCATGAGGGGTATAGTTGAAACATTTCCCCCTTCCGTCTGGCTCGGCTTGACGCCGATCCAGCCACCTTCCCCGTAAACGGGGAAGGAATTAGACAGTTAAACTCCCTTCCTTCCCTGCGGAGCGGGGAAGGTGGCTCCCCGAAGCCTTGGCGAAGGGGAGACGGAAGGGGCAACTTGGTCAGCCCCATTAAGTCTTTCGGTTAAAGCACCGACAACAGGCCGCCGTCGACATGGATGGTCTGGCCGTTGACGAAGTCCGAGGCGTCCGAGGCCAGGAAGACGGCGATGCCGTGCAGGTCCTCAAGCCGCCCCCAGCGTCCGGCCGGCGTGCGCTTCCTAAGCCATTCGTCGAACACCGGGTCTTCATGCAGCGCCTTGTTCAAAGGCGTGACGAAATAGCCGGGACCGATGGCGTTGACCTGAAGGCCGTGCTTCGCCCAGTCGGCGCACATGCCCCGCGTCAGATTGCGGATCGCGCCCTTGCTGGCCGTATAGGGCGCAATGGTCGGGCGCGCCGCTTCGGACTGCACCGACGCGATATTGATAATCTTGCCGCGCCCGCGCCTGATCATATGCCGCGCCACCGCCTGGCCGGCATAGAAGACGCTGTCGACGTTCGCCGCCATCAGGGTGCGCCAGTCCTCGGGCGTGAAATCCTCCAGGGGTGCGCGCTTCTGGATGCCGGCATTGTTGACCAGGATATCGACGGCGATGCCCGAGGCCTCGAGCCCGTCGACGGCGCCGCGCACGGCGTCCACGTCGGTGACGTCGAAGACGGACGTCAACACGTCTGCGCCTTCCGCCCTTAGCCTGGCGGCTGCCGCCTCCAGCGGCTCCGGCCTGCGCCCGTTCAGGATAATACGGGCGCCCGCCCTGGCCAGCCCTTCGGCGATGGCCTGGCCGATCCCCTGTCCCGAACCGGTGATCAGCGCTGTCTTGCCGCTGAGATCGAACATGCATCCCTCCATCGACGGGATGCATGTCTTAGGATGCTTCGAAGCCTATCGGCAAGTCTGCGGCGCGGCGCGGACGATATCGCGCGTCAGCTTTCCCGAGGCCGTCAGGTCGGACTCACGCCAATGACCGTCGGCGCGCGTGCCCGGTATGAACATGGCCGCGCCCTCGTTTTTGTCGCTTACCGCCCAGTTGGCCTGCGACAGGCAGTTGTCCGCCATGAACTGCTGCCACCTGGCGGTCTCCTCGACATCGACGCCGCCATTGCCGTCGGCATTGACCGAGCCCCATTCCGAGACGAACAGCGGCGCGCCGAGCGCGATCGCCTTTGCCGCCTTCTTGCGCAGGTCGTCCTTGTGCGTGCCGGCATAGAAGTGCAGCGAATAGACGATGTTGTTGCGGCCGGCGATCGGATCGGCGGCGGCGACATCGACGTCCTGGTCCCAGGTCGGAGAGCCGACGACGATCAGGTTATTGGCGTCGACCTTGCGGATGGCGTCGATCACCGTCTCGGCGTAGGGCTTCACCTGGCCATGCCAGTCCGTGGTGTTCAGCGGTTCGTTGTACAGTTCGTAGATGACGTTCGGGTACTTGCCGTACTTGCCGGCCATCCTGGTGAAGAAGGCCACCGCTGCCTCGGGCTTTTCGTGGGCGTGGTGCGAGTGCCAGTCGATGATGACATAGATGCCTTCGTGGATCGCCGCCTTGACCAGGGTATCGACGCGCGCCTCGTTGCCGTGGGGATCGTCGAGATAGCCGCCTTTGGCGTCGACGCCCATGGCGGCGCGGATCAGCGAGGCGTGCCAGTCGCGGGCGAAGGTTTTAACCGCGCCGGCATTGTAGAAGCGCTCCTCGCCCCAGCCGGTATTGTCCCAGAAGAAGCTGACGCCGCTGAGCGCCACGGGCGCCCCGTGGGCATCGACGACGTGCGTGCCGTCGACATGCAGGGCACCGTGCGTTTCGACCGGCGTGGCGGCCAGGGCCGCACCGGCATACAGGCAGGCCATGGCGGCGGCGGTAGAGATAAGACGCTTCATGGTCATTGCGCCGCGTACTGGCCGATATTGCTCGGCAGGACGATTTCGTAGGGCACCCATTCGTAGAGCTGGGCGTAGCCGCCCTGCGCCATCGTCCTGGCGTTGAGCAGCGCCATGTGCGCCATGGCCGCCGTGTCCTGGCGCATGGTGACGGCCAGGTCGCCCGACTTGATGCCGTCGAGGCCGTGCGAGGTGCCGTCATTGCCGCCGACGAAGATCTTGCCAGTCGTGATGCCGTGCTTGCGCAAGGCCTCGGCCGCGCCCAGCGCCATTTCGTCGCTGTTGGCCGCGATGGCGTCGAGATGGACGCCGTGGTCGAGCCAGCCACTGACCAGTTGCTCGGCGGTGTCGCGGCTCCAGTGCGCGCTTTCCGACTCGACCAGCTTGAGGCCGGGATGGGTGGCCAGGATTTCCTTGATGCCCTGGGTGCGGTCGTCGGTGGCGGCGTGGCCGTCCTCGCCGCGGATGACGGCGACATTGCCCTGGTCGTGGATGGCGCGCGACAGCATGCGCATCTGCAGGCGGCCGGCGACGATGTCGTTGCAGGCGACGATCGACACCTTGCCGGTGAATTCGGCGCCCGGGGGCGGCGTGTTGACGAAGACCAGCGGAATGCCGGCCTTGCGCACGCGATCGAGCGCGTGCTGGCCCGAGGCGTCGTCGACCGTCAGGACCATGATGGCGTCGTATTTCTTCGCCACGGCGTCGTCGATCTGCTTCTGCTGCGTGGCGCTGTCGCCATTGGCCAGTTCCAGCGTGACCTCGACCTCGTTGTCGGCCTGGTCCTCGCGCAGGATGGCGTCGCGGATGCCGTCGATGAATTTTTCCGATCGCGACAGCGTAACGTAGATCCGCGTCGCCGCGTCGGCGCTGCCTGCGCTCAACGCCCCCATCAGTCCCGCGGCCGCAGCCAGAAGGACCAGCAACCCTGCATGCTTCATGTCGTGAACGCCCTGCTTTTTATCGTTTGCAACGAGCCTGCCTGAAATCGGTTTCAGAAATGTCAACAAAATCTGGCACGGGAAATCAGCACCTTGTTTTTAAAAGAAAACACAGTCTTCAAACAGGATGCGCGCGCCAGCTCCTGCCGCAAAATGCGTCCCGCTTCCAACCACCGTCGAATTCAGAAATATCGTACAAATATGCGGCCCGGCTGGCGGAAAAAACCAGCGTTATGCATCTTAACCTGTGAAGGCCGGATAACACCGTCCTCGCCTTGGGGCTTTGCCGGCCAAAACCGGTCCGGTATCCCCAGCTGAAACAGGGAGTTCACAATGCTATCGAAAATCCTGCGCGCGGCCCTGGCGGCCGCGGCACTGGTTGCGTGCGCCTTGCCGATCGCCGCTCACGCCCAGACCTGGGCTGGCGGCTCCGACGTTTCCTGGGTCGACCAGGAAGAGTCGTCGGGCAAAAAGTTCTACAACAGCTCGGGCACCCAGACCGATCCGTTCGTCCTGCTGAAAAACCTCAGCATCAACGCCATCCGCCTGCGCGTCTGGGTCAATCCGTCGGGCGGCTGGAACAACGGCGCCGACACGCTCTACATGGCCAAGCGCGCCATCGCCCAGGGCCAGCGCGTCATGATCGACTTCCACTACAGCGACAGCTGGGCCGATCCCGGAAAGCAGACCATCCCCGCTGCCTGGACCGACCACAGCCTGGCCGCGCTGCAGTCCAAGGTCTACAGCCACACCTACGACATCCTGAACTATCTCAAGTCGAACGGCGTCACCGTAACCTGGGTGCAGGTCGGCAACGAGATCAATTCCGGCCTGCTGTGGCCGACGGGCTCGACCTCCAGCTTCTCGAACCTCGCCGCGCTCACCAACCAGGGCTATGCGGCGACCAAGGCCGTCTTCCCGTCGGCCCAGGTCATCATCCACCTGGCCAACGCCTATGACGACGCCGACTTCCGCTGGTTCTTCGACAACTTCAAGGCGGCCGGCGGCAAGTGGGACATCACCGGCATGTCGCACTATCCGACGACCTCCAACTGGTCGACCCTGAACGCCCAGGCCGGAACGACGATGAACGACGTGGCGTCGCGCTATGCCAAGCCGGTCATGATCGTCGAGGTCGGCATGGACTACAGCCAGGCCGCGACCGCCAAGAGCATGGTCGCCGACATCATCGCCCGCAACAAGGCGGTGCCGTCGAGCCGCGGCCTCGGCGTCTTCTATTGGGAGCCCGAGGCCTATCCCGGCTGGCAGGGCTACACTTTAGGCGCGCTGACCAGCGCTGGGAAGTTTACGGCGGCCATGGATCCGTTCTAAATAGTCCCCAACGATAAAAGGGAGCCGCCACGCCCATGATCAAACCGATCGTATCGATTGCCGCCGTCTGTTGCCTGACCGTCCTCGTCTCGGCCTGCGGCGGTGGCGATTCCGGCGGCTCCCCGTCATCCTCCCCGGCGTCGCCGTCTCCGCAATCGCCGGCGCCGCAGAATTCCGCTTCGGCGGCGCCGGCCTCCGGCTCGTCCTCGGCCACGCCGGTCGCCACCGAAGAGGTGCCGCCGCACGACGACTATTCCGACGCAAATCCCCAGCCCGCCACCGCCGACGCCCAAGGCACGGATACGAACGGGCAGACCGAAAACTATTACGGCCAGGCCGCCCCGGATACGCCCAGACAGGACGATCCCCAGGCGCAGTGGAAGACCCAGCGCGACTCCGGCGACGGCAATAGCGGCAACACGCCGACCGGATAGCACGCGCATTTCGCGCATACGCTTGCCGCCGCACGCCTGAACCTGTATCCGGTCGGACTTTCCGACCGATAGACCGGATACGCCACATGCTGTCCCTGCCCAAGACGCTCGAAGCCTTCTATCCCCGCCCGATGGCGGTGAACTTCCAGGAACGCCTGCGCGGCGCGATCGGCGGCGCGCTTGGCGTCGCCTTCACGGCGGCCGTCAGCCTGTACATGGCATCGCTGCTCCACCTTTCGCCCTGGCTGGTCGCGCCGGTCGGCGCCAGCGCCGTCCTGGTCTATGCCGTGCCGTCGAGCCCGCTGGCCCAGCCCTGGTCGGTCGTCGGCGGCAACACGATCTCGGCCGTCATGGGCCTGATCGCTTTAACCCTCGTGCATCACCAAATCCTGACACCTGCCCTGGCGGTCGGCCTGGCCATCGGCGGCATGTTCATCGGCCGGTGCCTGCATCCGCCGGGCGGCGCCATGGCCCTGCTGGTGGTGCTGACGGACAGCAAAGATCTGGTCTTCGCCGTCTTTCCAGCCTTCACCAATTCGATGCTGCTGGTCGGTTTCGGCCTGCTCTACAACAACCTGACGCGCCGCCCCTATCCGCACCACATCCTGGCTGCCCCGAAGCAGCCTTCGGGCCTGCTGCGCGTCAGCGAGGCCGACTTCGCGGAGGCCCTGGCGCGGCACAACGAGGTCGTCGACATCGACTTCGAGGAACTGAACCAGATCGTGCGCGCCAGCGAGCTGATCGCCTATCGCCGTATGGCCGGCGCCATGACCTGCGCCGACCTGATGACCGCCGATCCGATCACGGTCAGCTTCGGCACGCACCTGCGCGAAGCCTGGCAGGTCATGCAGCGTCACGACATCAAGGCCCTGCCCGTCATCGACCGCGCCCAGCGCGTGCAGGGTCTGCTGACGCACGACGACTTCGATCGCGAGGCCGCCAGGCTCGACCCTGCCGATCCGCAGGCCGGCCTGATGCGCCTGCTCGAGCCCGCGACAACGACGCATACCGACAAGCCGGAAGCCGTCGGCCAGATCATGGACCTTGTCTTCGCCACTGTTGCAGCGGCCGAGCCGGCCGAACACCTGATGCAGAAATTCTTCCAGGGCGACCACCGCCACGTCGTCGTCCTCGACGACAAGCAGAAGCTGGCCGGTATCGTCAGCGCCTCGGACGTGATGCGCACCCTGTTCCACAAAGCGGCTTAGACCCAGGCCCGGTAAACACGCTGAAACACAGAAGCGTCAGTTCGTGTGACGTCTGCCGTTTCCCCCTTCCGTCTCCCCTTCGGGAGCCACCTTCCCCGTGAACGGGGAAGGAATTAAGCACATAATATCATGTAGGTCCTTCCCCGTTTACGGGGAAGGTGGCGCGAGCGGAGCGAGTGACGGAAGGGGGAAGCCTCGGTACAACCGGCACCGCGTTTCGCAACCTGCACATGCGAAGAAAAACCTTACCGCCCTCTACTGCCAACAATACTTCCGGACACTGCCCCGGAAGCACATCCGCCACATTTGGACGCGCGAATACCGGGATTGTGACAGGGCCGAAGGGTCCTTTCACCACCGTAGCAGCCGGGACTTAATGCCGCCGGGCTGGTTTTACATGGTCCGGCAACCTCTTTGACCGGAATTGCCGCTTCATGACGAAAACCGCGCTCCTGACCGCCACCGCGCTGGGCACCATTCTGCTTGCCCTTGCGCCCGCAGCCGGCGCCACCACGACCATATCGACCGCGACGACCGATCCCGTCGTCACCAGCACGGGCGGCGACACCACCGTCGATTCGGACGGCTCGATTACACTGACCAGCGGCACGGCGATCACGGTCGACAGCGACAACGGGCTTTCGTTCACCGGCACGATCGCCATGTCCGGTTCGGACTCGAACTCGACCGGCATCCTGATCACCGATGTGCCCAACCGCACCCAGACCCTGACGCTCGGCGGCACCATCACGGTCACCGACGACTATTACGCCACCGACTACACCAGCGCCGACGGCTCGACCGACGGCTATGTCGAAGCGCCATGGGCCGAAGGCACGGGCCGCTACGGCATCCTGTCGACCGGCACCAATCCTTTTACCGGCAACGTTTCCATCACCTCGGCGCTCGACGTCGAAGGCAACGAATCCTACGGCATACGCTTCCAGAACAAGATCGCCGGCGACTTTTCCTATACGGGCTCAGCCACCGTCATCGGCGACAATTCCACCGCGATCTCTCTGGAAGGCGGCGTCACGGGCAATGTCCGTATCGGCGGCTCGGCCAGCGTCACCGGCGAGAATTCCAAGGCCGTCTCGATCACCGGCGACATCGGCGGCAACCTGATCATCGACGGCACCTTCTCCGGCACCGCCTATTCGACGACGTCGACCCTGGCGCAGAGCGACTACGAAAACCTCATCCCCAGCCTGAACCTGCTGCAATCGGGCCCGCTGGTCACCATTGCCAGCAATGTATCGAACGGCGTGCTGTTCGGCGCCGCCTATTCCGACAGCGACTCGACCAATACGGACGAGGACGGCGACGGCCTGACCGACACCGACCAGACGACCGCCAGCCTCAGCCAGTACGGCAGCGCCCCGGCCCTCCTGGTCGGCTCGACCACGGGGGACATCACACTCGGCGGCCTGACCTATGCCTCGACCGCGCTCGATCCGCCCGCCTACAATTACGGCCTGATCATGCGCGGGAGCGTCTACGCCTACGGCATCCACCCCTACGTCACCGCCAACGCCATCCAGCTGGGCGGCACGGGCTATGCCACGACGATCGACAACGGTGTGCAGATTGCCGGCTCGGTCGGCGCCTCGGCCTACGGCGCCGATTCCACCGCCATCTCGATGCGCAGCGGCTTCACCACGCCGCGCCTCGACGTCGACGGCAGCATCAGCGCCTCGGTCAGCGGCTATACGACCTCGACCACCACCAACGACGTGACCACCTACGCCACGACTCCGGGCACGGCGACCGCGCTCGATATCGCGTCGGGCGCCAGCCTGCCCATCCTGACGGTCGGCGCCGACCACGGCATCTATGCGTCCGCCACCGGTTCGACCTCCAGCGCCACGGCCATCAAGGACAGCTCAGGGACCCTGACCTCGATCACCAATAACGGCATCATCAGCGCGGCGATCACCGCCACCGATTCCGACGCGGACGGCGTCACCGACACGGTCACCGGTTCGGCCATCGCCATCGACGCCACGGCCAATACGGCCGGCCTGACCATCACCCAGGTCGACACCGGTCCGGACGACGACGACATCCCCGTGCCCTATATCCTGGGCAGGATCCTGCTCGGCTCGGGCAACGACACCATCACCTCGTCGGGCGGCTATATCTACGGCGCCATCGACTGGGGCGCGGGCACCGGCACCTTCAGCCTGTCGGACGCCGCCGCCTATCGCGGCCAGATGACCTCCTCCGGCGACATCGCCATGGATATCGACGGCGAAAGCTCGGCCGTCTTCCTGCTCGACAGCGCGGTCAAGCTCAGCACCCTGCACGTCGGCGACGGCAGTTCGCTGTCCCTGGTGCTGGACACCGCGGCGCCGGCAACCCCGATCTTCACGGCGTCCGGCGCGGTCACCTTCGACAACGGCGCCAAGCTTTACCTGTCGCCCAGCACCATCATCACCGACCCGACCACCTTCAAGGTTCTGACGGCGTCGAGCATCAGCCTCGGCGATATGAGCACGTCGACGCTCGACGGCTATATTCCCTATATCTACCACGCCGACCTTTCGACCGACGCAGCCGACACCACCCTGTCGGTCGATTTCCGCCTGAAGAACCAGGCCGAAGGCGGCTATTCGAACAACGAATATACGGCGCTCAAGCCCGTCCTGGCGGCCATCGCCCAGGATTCCGACGCCACCGCCGCCCTGCTGTCGCAGACGACGCGCTCGGGCTTCAATTCGGTCTACGAACAGTATCTGCCGGACTTTTCCGGCGAGACCCTGCTGACCCTGTCGCAGGGGGCACAATCGCTCAACCGCTCGCTGGCCGACCTGACGCTGATCCCCGACAACCAGGGCGGCCAGTACTGGCTGCAGGAATATGGGTACGGCACCACGCGGTCCTATGGCGAGACCAGCGGCTTCACCTCGACGGGCTTCAGCTTTGCCGGCGGCCGCGAAAAGATCCTGAGCGCCACCCAGATGGCCGGCGTCTATGTCCAGCTGACCACGGCGTCGCCGCGCGACACCTTCGCCATCTCGAAGGAGAACCAGACGGCCAGCGACTATACGATGGGCGCCTACTGGCGCCTCAACGGCGACGCGCTCAAGGCCTGGGCCCATGCCGGTATCGGCTACGACCACTTCCATACCATCCGTGAAGAACTGAATGCCTATGTCAGCCATGTTTCGCGGGCCGACTGGGGCGGCTATTCGCTGAGCGCCGGCACGGGCGTGTCGTACCGCTACAACCTGTCGCAGGCCATCACCATGACGCCGCAGTGGCTGGTCGACTACTACCGCCTGGCCGAGGCCCATCACAGCGAAACGGGCGGCGGGGATTATTACGACCTGGATGTCGCCCGCCGCGACGGCCACCTGCTCAGCTCGACCGCCATGGTCAACTTCGCCTACGCCAGGACCTTCGTTAAGCCCGAGGTCTGGGTCGGCTACAAGCAGAATGTCTCGGCCACCATCGGCGACACGACCGCCAGCTTCGCCGGCGGAGATCCGTTCACGCTGACGGGCGGCAATATCAAGGGCGGCGGCCCGGTCGTCGGCCTGCGCCTGTCGGTCGACAATCCGTACAGCTATTTCGGCTTCGAGGCCGAATACGAAAAGATCCGCGACTATTCCAACGCGTCGCTGTCCTTGCGCACGCGGTTCCAGTTTTGACGAGGATCGGCCACGGATGACATCCGTGGCCGACGGCTTTCAGCCCGGCGTGAACATGTAGCCCTTGCCGCGTTCGGTACGGATCAGCGTATAGGGCGCCGCGTCGTCCAGCTTGCTGCGCAGGCGGTTGATGAAGGAATCGATGCTGCGCGCGTCGTAGGCGCGCTCCTGCACCGCTGTCAGGACCTCGGCCAGCTCGCGGCGGCCGAACACCGTGAACGGGTGCTCGACGAAGTGGCGCAGCAACTGGTATTCGACACCGTTGAGACGCCGTGTCGCCCCGCCGCCATCGACCAGGCGATGGTGGACATTGTCGAGGCTCCAGCGCGCCAGCAGCCCCCCGGTCACCGCCAGGCCGGTTCCGCCGCGCCGTCGCAGGATGGCGCGGGCGCGCGCCGCCAGTTCCCGCACCACGAACGGTTTGGCCAGGTAGTCGTCGGCGCCCAGTTCCAAGCTCAATATCCGGTCGGTGGCGTGCGCCGGCCCCAGTACGATGGTCGGCACCCCGGCATGATGGCGGCGAATGTCCCCGCAGGTGTCGAGATCGACCGGGCGGCCCTCCGGAAAATCGACGATGATCAGGTCGGGATCGCGCAGCGGCGAGCGGAAGCGGAAGTCCGCCGACCAGTCCGCCGCCTGGCAGACGAAGCCGTGCCCGAGCGCCGGCGGCGGGATGAGGCCGCAGGGATCGGTGCGCAGGACCAGCGCGAAGTGAACGGACTGCAATCCCCGCCCGGCGGCAGGATCAGGTTTCGGCAAGGTTCGCCCCCGGCGGCTTGAAATCTGTGTTTCAGGACGCGCACATAAGCAAACCTTCCAGGCAATAGTTTGAAAATCCTGGAGAAATTTGTTTTCACGCCGCAATCATATGGCGGCAGTGACACAGGCTATGCCGGGCCGACGACCATTGCCGCGAACAGGCGGCTGGCCAGCATGAACAGCCCGCAGGTGACCGCGCCGATCCAGCGCCAGCGGGCATATATCCCGCCGGGATCGTAAAGCCGGCGCTTGCGGTCGGCGTCGCGCCGCGCCGGCATGATCAGCAGCCCCACCGCGAACATGATCCAGAACCCGAAGATCAGGTTATGCAGGAGGAATTCCGAGGCGGAGACGTAATAGGTCACGCCGTGTTCGGCGACCGGGTAGGACAGCCCCTTGTCCGGTCTCGGCGCCTTTCCGGCCGTCCCGAACCACAGGAAGAATTCGACCAGCCACCGGCTCAAAAACCCCATGAGGCCCGCGCCGAAAAGAAACCCGCCGAGCCGGCTCCGGATAGGCTGAACTGTCGCTGTCGGAATCATCGCGTCTCCCCCTGCTCGAGGCTATCACAGTTTCGCCGCAAAAACAGACGGCTGAACGCAAAACGGCGGCCATGCAGGCCGCCGTTCCGTACGCGCACACAGTTACCGGTCAGTACTTCAACCGGATACCGACCTGGACGCGGCGGTCGTTCTTGTACCAGGCATAGGGCACGATCACCGACGCGGCATTGGGCGTGCTGGGCGAGTCGCCGAACACCTGCTGCATCAGCACCGTGTCGCTGCCCAGCAGGTTGCTGCCCGACAGGTTCAGCTCGACATGGTCGTTGACCTTGTAGCGGATCGAGCCGTCGAGCGTGCCCATCGCCTTCTGCCACACCGGCAGGCCGACGCAGCAGTCGAGCGCGGTGACCAGGTAGGTCGAGCGCCAGTTGTAGGCCAGTCGGGCGGCCCACGGTCCCTTCTCATACATGGCGATGATGTTGTAGGCGTCCTTGGACAGCCCCTCCAGCGCATGCGGATTGATCGAGTCGGTTTCGCCGTTGCCGCTGGTGCTGGTGGTGCCGCTGCCCGAATTGGTCGTCAGATTGCTGTTCGACACGCCCTTGTTGACCAGGTGCGTATAGTTGGCCTGGACGCCCAGCCCGGACAGGAAGCCCGGCAGGAAGTCGAAATAGCGCTGGTAGGCCACTTCGAAGCCATGGATGGCCGCGCCGTCGAGATTGACCGGACCGGTCACCTTCACCGTCTCCGTCACACCGTTATTGGTGAAGCTGCGATAATAGCTGCCGTTCTGGATGTAGTCGTAGAACTTCTTGTAGAACAGGTCGAAGCTGAACGAGCCCACGGCCGCGAAGTAGTTTTCCAGGGACAGGTCGAACTGGTCGGCCGTCGTCGACTTCAGGTACGGGTTACCGGCCTGGGCCGTGTAGACGAAGTTGTAGCCGTTGACATTGCCCGACGAGTCGTAGGTTACGTAGGTCGAGGTGTTGGTCGTGTTGATGGTCGGGGCCGAGATGCTGATATAGTTCTTCAGCAGGCCGATATCGGGCCGCGACATGGCGCGCGACGCCGCGAAGCGCAGGAACCACTGGTCCGTCAAGCCGAACTTCACGTTGAAGCTGGGCAGAACGTTGATGTGGGTCTTGTGCGTCGTGTCGGTGTCCGAGGCGCCGTTGCTGAAGTCCGACAGGGAACTGGTCAGCCAGCAGCCGATATTGGTGACGTTCGATCCGGTCAGCGGGGCCGAGCAGGTCGAGCTGGAATAGCTGCTGACCCAGGACGAGGTCGGATACGAGATGCCGCCCGAAGACGTGTCCTCGGTCTGCACCCAGCGGACGCCGGCATTGCCCTGGACGGTGATGCCGTTGAAGATCGTCTTGTCCTTGCCGCCGAACTTCAGCATCAGGTAGCCGGCCAGGGTCTTTTCGCTTACGCCCATGACTTCCGCCTGGGTATAGCAGCCGTCGACCAGGTTGGCGCGTTCACACAGGGGCGTCCAGGCGCCGACGCCGAGCGAACTCATGCCCAGCGCCTTGGCCAGGGCCTGCTGGTCTTCCAGGACGCTCATCTTCATGAAGACGAAGTCGGTCTGGTTGGTCTTGCCGCCGCCGTAGAAATTGTTGCCGATCGAAGCGACTTCGTACAGGCCCTGGTCGTAGCCGCCGAAGCAGCCATTGGCCGTCTTCGTGATGTTGTAATATTCGCTCTGGTAGCCGGAACAGCCGCTCGACGAGGTATAGCCGCTGGTCCAGGTATTGGCGACATTGGCCCAGTTATAGGCCGACCAGCGCACGGTCTGTTCGCGGTCGGAATAGCGCACGCCGGCCTTCAGCGTGTCCAGCCAGGAGCCGTCGCCGAAGCTGTACTGGACGTCGAACCGCGACGACAGCTCGTGCCCGTCGCTGTTCTCCGTGTGGTCCATCACGTCGTAGTAGGAATAGTTGGATGGATTGGTGAAGCCGCCGGAATCCTGGTTGACATTGGTCGGCGACGACAGGGTCAGGACCGGATAGGTGCCCGTCATGTCCAGGCCCATATTGGCGTAGGTCGCCAGGCTGACCGAGATGTCATAGTTCTTGACCTCGGACTGGACGTACTGGACGTCGAAATTGGTCTTCCAGTGCTCGTCCGCATCCCATTTGAAATTGAACGACAGGTCGCGCGTGAATTCCTGGTTGTGGTTGTAGCGCGTCGTGGTCGTCAGGTTCGCGCCCTGCTGGTTCGGCGAACAGCCGGCCCAGTCGTAGCAGGCGTTCACCATTTGCGTGCCCGAGCTGTTCTGCGCGATCTCGGCCGAGGCCGTGTTGTCGGAGCCCCACCAGCCGATCGGCGCCACCAGCGTGCCGGTCGCCAGCAGGCCGTCGCTGCCGAAGGTCAGGTTTGTGCCGTCGGCGGCTTCGACGATCGAGGACGAGGACAGGGGATTATAGACCGAGGTGCCATACAGGCTGAAGGCCGAGGCCGACACGGTGCGTTCGTGCCACTGGTTGTCGTAGTGACTGTCATTGTATTGCAGCGTCGCCAGCATGGTGTGGTCGTGGTTCTGCCACTGCGCCGCCAGGGCCACGCCGTGCCGCTTGCGGTCGTAGGTGTTGTCGGAATCGGTGACCGACGACGGGATATAGGCCCAGTTCGACGTACCAAACTGCGACCCGGAACAGGCCGTCGGATCGCTTGCGCTGACACTGTTGCAGAAGGTGCCCATACGGCCGAACTGGATGCCGTTGGTCTCGGTCTGGACGTGTGAATAGGCATAGTTGGCCATCAGGCCGAATTCGCCCAGCGCCGTGTCCCAGCGGTTGGAATAGAGACCCGAAATGTCCGGCGTCGTCTTGTTCGACACGTCGCCATAGGACAGGTCGGCCGACACGGCGATGACCTGGCCCTTGGAATCGAACGGCAGGCGCGTACGCAGGTTGATCGAACCGGCGATGCCGCCTTCGATCAGGTCCGCGGTCTGGTTCTTGTAGGTGTCGACGCCGCCCATCAGTTCCGGCGACACGTCGCCCCACGACAGGCCGCGCGACGAATTGGCGGTGAAGGTGTCACGGCCGTTGAATTCCGAACGCACCTGGGTCAGGCCGCGCACCAGCACGCCCGACGGTTCGGCGGAAAAATGCGCCGTATCCCCGGTCGCCGCGAAGCGCGACACGGTGACGCCGGCCACGCGTTGCAGCGCTTCGGCGACCGACTTGTCGGGGAAGGCGCCGATATCGGTGGCGGTGATCGAGTCGACGACCGTGTCGGCGTCCTTCTTGAGGGCCTGCGCGGTCTTCAGCGACTTGCGCACGCCGACGACGACCACTTCCTTGTCGCTCTTGCTGTCCTTGCCCTGCGCTGTCGTGTCCGCCGTCTGCGCCCATACCGGCGCGGCCGCACCCAGTGCCAGCGCCGTCAGCGCCGCCAGCGATACGCCCGTCCCAAGCCGCTTGTCTCCCCAGTGCTTTATAGTCTTTGCTTTAAGCATTTTGTCTCCGATAGTGTTTTAAACACTCGAATGCATGGTTTCAGTCGTGAAATATTTCATTTCAGCGGCTTAAAATTCGAGCGTATGCTGTCAAAGCGACACAATCGACAATCCGGAACCGTGGTTACACGGCCGCCTTTCCATCCGTCTCCCGTTTACGGATGTAGCTATTTTTCACGCGACAGGCCATCATTACCTGTTTTTAAAGGCGTTTTTCCGAGATCATTAATTATATCGTCTTTATTTATATATCGAAGGGCGTCCTGACAGCCAGACACATTGATAGTATAACGGCGTTTTGAATATCGCCGTATCAATAAAATCACCCATTTTTACAGAAAATTAGCCTCGTTGCCACAATATTCGCGACACTGTGGCGGACGTGACAGCGCCGACAATATGTTTCACGATGTCACGCGACTCGGTGGGTCCCGGAGGCTATCGGTTACCCAGGACGTAGCGTTCGAAAAGCGCCCAGACGATCAGCGCGGCGACGGGCAGATAGACGCCGATGACGACGGCCCGCTGGATTTTCATGCGGCGGATCAGGTCCGCCCCCATGGCGGGCACGAGGCGCGCCCGGAACATTTCCCATTCAAGGGTGAAATCGATCCGGTTTGGGTATGAGGACTCGAGTTTTCGCCAGGCTTCCGGAACGTGCGGAAGGACCGTGTTGTTGTGGTAGGACAGATAGTCCTCATACAGGCGTTTGCGCCAGTGGCCGTAGACCATCATTTCGAAAGCCACGAGACATCCGGCAATAACGATCGCCAGAATCACCCAGTTATTCATCGCGCCCCCCTCCCCTGCGGGACGGTTTCGCGTCCAGCCCGACGCCGCGCCGCCCAAGCGCCTCGCGCAGCAGCATTTCGAGCTGCGCGTTGGTCGAACGCAGCTCCGCCGCGGCCAGGCGTTCGACCGCGGCGAGGACTTCGGGCTGGACCCGAAGCGGATAGGCGCGTTTGCCGGGCGACGCCATGTCAGCCGTACAGCGTGCCCGTATTGACGACGGGCTGGGCTTCGCGGTCGCCGCACAGGACCACGAGCAGGTTGGACACCATGGCGGCCTTGCGCTCCTCGTCGAGTTCGACGACACCGCGCGCGGCCAGTTGCTCCAGCGCCTGCTCGACCATGCCGACAGCGCCGGCGACGATCTTCTGGCGGGCGGCGATGACGGCCTCGGCCTGCTGGCGCTTGAGCATCGAACCAGCGATTTCCGGCGCATAGGCCAGGTGCATCAGATGGGCTTCGTCGATGACGATGCCGGCGACCTCGACGCGCTTCGACAGATCGGCCTTCAGCCGTTCCCCGACGATTTCGGCGTCGTCGCGCAGCGTCGGCTGGCCGTCGTCGGCGTGGTCGTAGGCGTATTGCCGCGCCGTTTCGCGAAGCGCCGTCTCGATCTGGATGTTGACGAAGGCCACATAGTCGTCGACGTCGAACAGGGCCTGGGCGGTGTTCGACACACGCCAGACGATGTTGGCGGCGATTTCGATCGGATTGCCGCGCTGGTCGTTGACCTTCAGCGTTTCGCTGGTCACGTTGCGCACGCGCAGGGACACCTTGCGGCGGCCGTACCAGAACGGCATCCAGCGCAGGCCCGTCGTCCGGTCGGTGCCCTTGTAATTGCCGAACAGGGTGATGGCATAGGCCTGGTTGGGCTGGATGGCGTAGAGGCTGGCCGCCGTCAGCAGCGCCGCCAGGAAGAAGACGATCAGGCCGACGATGCCGATACGGCCGAAGGCGATCGGGCTGGCAACGGCCAGGCCCGCGAAGATCAGCACCATCAGCAGCCAGAAGCCGCCGCCCGATCCCGCGCCTGGAATTTCCTCGGTCCTGTTGATGGGTCTGTCGTTCATGTCCGTCCCGGCCTCCATGTCATGCCAAATGGCATATCAAAGTGATATCACTTTTGGACATGAATTTCAAGAACGCCAAAAAACCGCCGTCAGCCCATGGCCGTGACTTCCACTCCGGGCGTAGGCTTGGGCGGGGCGGCGCTCAGTTCGAACTCCACGCGCTTGGCGCGGTAGTCGATGGCGACGCGCGCGAACTGGCGCAGATAATCCATGCCGATCAGCAAGGACGGCCGGTTCTTCAACTTCCAGGTGACGAAATCCGGCACATCCGAAATCGCCAGTTCGCCGTTGGTGAAGGACAGGTTCTGCAACCGGATGCGGCCGACCCCGATGACCTCGGCGGAGATCTCGCCGCCGGTGACGCCGGTCAGGACGATCATCCGCATCTCCTGCAGGTTCTTGTTCCGCTGCCTGAGCGCATTGAGCAGCGAACCGTTGCCCACGGATATTTCGGCGCCCGTGTCGATGAAGGCGTTGGCGGCGACGCTGTCGACCAGGCAATCGTCGACCCGCAGGTACCCTTTCGACCCGGTCAGCCGCACCTGGGCCAGGGTGCTGCTGGCCGTCATGCCGTCCGCCGCCGGTTCCTCGACCAGAAGCCGGCTGTTGCGGAAGTCGAAGGTGACGCAGGTGCCGTCGATGACGTCGAGCCCCAGATAGCCGTCGGCGGCCAGGAGATTGCGCGGCAGGACCGGCATCAGCACGGACTGCCGGCGGAAAGGTCCCAGTTCGACCTGGGCCGCCACGACGGCCGGGACCTTGAGACGTCCGGTCAGGCCGTTGACCCGGACCAGCCCGCCGGAGGGAAGGCCGAGCGCGGCGGCCGCGTCGTCGGCGATCACCGACCGCTCAGCCGCCGTATCGACGACGAACCGGTACGGCCTGCCGTTGATATGCACCTCGACCGTAAGATGGCTGGCGGCATCGGTTTTCGCGGCCAGTTGCGCCGACGCCGGATCGGGCGGCGCCTGCTGGAGCGTTGCGCCGGCAGTGACCTGCTGGCCCCAGGCGGCAAGCGGCGCGGCAAGCGGCAAGGCCGCGGCGGCGCCGATGCCGATAAGCGCGCGGCGCCGCGACCACGCGTTGATAAATGAAGTATCCATAAGCCTCCCCTGCCCGTCTGCGCGGGTTCCTCGGGGGAGTGTAACGCCGTTACGGAGCGGCGACAACTGTACTCTGATAACGCTGTCAGGAGACGGTCAGTGCGCGAACTCGATGTCCTTGCGCGCCGCCACCGTGGTGATGATGAAGCCGGCGATCGTCTCCATCAGGGTCATGGCCATCAGGAGGAAAAAGGTCGAGGTGGCGAACGGCCGGAACAGCAGGAATTCGACCAGGCACAGGATAAACAGGAAGGTCGACAGCACGTGTTTCAACAGCACGTCGTCAGCCGAGCGGCTGGCGGAAATGACCTCGAAGAACAGGGTCACCAGGCCGATCAGCATGACGATGTCGCCGGCGGACACGGCCCATTGCGCGCCGGTCGCCGGCATCGGCACATGCATCAGGACGCGCCCGAGCTGGGTTTGCGCGCCTTCCGACCCCGCCGTCAGGCTTCCTGTCGCGGCGATCAGGCCGTTATAGATGATGACCGGGATGGTCAGCAGGGGAAAGGACCGGGCAAGCATGGCAGGCTCCTGTGGCTGTGGGGCAAAGGTGCGCGCCTTCGCCACAGGAAGCCATGCGCCCGGGACAGGCGTACCGTAAAAAGACTATTCGCCGAGGGCCGAGCGGCTTTCGCGCACCAGCCGCTCCAGCGCCTCGATATCGCCCATGGGCGTGAAGGCGTTGCCGAGGCGGACAATCACCAGCCTTTCCTTCGGCGCGATGACGATGGCCTGGCCATAGCTGCCGCGCGCCATGAAGCTGTCGGCCGGCATGCCCGCCGCCACGCGATGGGCCGCTGCGCCCTTATCGCCGCGATTGGTCCAGAAACCGGCGCCATAGCCGAAGTCCTCGCTGCCGGGGGTCGGCCGGGCCGAATAGCCGGTCCAGCCTTCGGGCAGGATGCGCCTGTCCCCCGCCATGCCGTCATTGGCGAACAGCAGGCCGAAGCGCGCCCAGTCGCGCGCCGGGGCAAAGGCATGGCTGGACCCGATCGGCGTGCCGGTGGCGTCGAACTCGATAACCACGTGGTCCATGCCGAGCGGATCGAACAGTTCGTGCCGGGCGAAGGCGGCGACACCGGCCGCCGTACCGCCGGTGCGGTCGCGGATCATGCGGCTGAGCAGCAGGGTGTTGCCGTTGGAATAGCGCCAGACCGCGCCTGGCCGGGCTTCGTAGGGCGCCGTGGCCGCCATGCCCGCCATGTCGCGCGCCCCGAACACCATCTGGGCGGTCGGGTCGAAGGCGCTGAACGGATCGGCGGTCAGCGACTGGCCAAACCGGGTGCCGCTGGTCATGCGCAGGAGATGGTCGGGCGTGATGGCGCGGCGGGGGTCGTCGTTCGCGCCCCACTCCGCCACCAGGCCCGGCGCCTGCATGTCGAGCCTTCCCTGACGCACCAGGATGCCCAGCAGCGCGTTGGTCACCGACTTCGACATGGACCAGCCGATCAGCGGCGTATCGGGGGTGACGCCCGGCGCATAGCGTTCGGCGACGATGCGGCCGTCATGGACCACCACCACCGCCAGGGTATTGCGCCGCCCGCCCGAGGCCGGTTCTTCGAAGGCGTGGTCGAGCGCGGCCTTGAGCGCCGGGCTTTCCGGCACGACCACCTCGGGTCCCTGTGCGATCGCCGGCAGGGTGCGCGCCGCCCGATCGGGCGCGGTCGCGGCCATGGGGGGCGCAGGCGGCGCGCCTTCCAGCAGCAGGCAGCCTTCCGGGCCCCGATAAACGGCGGTCTGCACCATACCCCCCAGCCGCGCCGTCACGGTCCCGGCGTCGCGGTCGATCCGGTAATGCACGATATCTTTCGCCGGCCCGAAGGTCGGCCCGATAACGGTGTCGAACGTCGTCGGGCCGTCGAGCCCGGAGATGAAGACCGACGAGCACAGCTGGTGGCTGGTGAAGCCCGTGGCGACGCGGGCGGCCCGGATCGGGCTCAGGGACCCGCAACCGGCGAGCAGCAGGGTCGAGGCCGTAAGGGCAAGCAGAGGCGAAGGGCGCATGGGAAGGGTCCTTTCTGTCGTGCGCGATGGCACGGCAATGGACCCGCAAGGTTCAGGGCGCTCGCCGGATTTGAAAATCAGCCAGCCGGAACCACGCTTTTCGACGTTTCGGCTAGGGCGGCCTGGCGATATTCGGTGGGCGTGCGCCCCGTCGCCGCCTTGAAGGCGCGGTTGAACGGCCCGAGTGAGGCAAAGCCCGCATCGAGCGCGATGGTGATGACCGGCACCTGGGCCTGCTCCGCATCGGCCAGCGCCGCCCTTGCCTCGTCTATGCGGTAGCCGTTGACGAAGGCCGCGAAATTGCGGTGCCCCAGCTCGCCGTTGATGATCTGGCGCACGCGATAGTCGGGCACGCCGAGACGGTGCGCCAGCGCACCGATGGTCAGCCCATCCTGGCGGTAAAGCCGCTCCTCGCGCATCAGCCGCCCGATGCGGCCGAGCATCAGCCCTTCGTCCGGCGGGACCTTCGCGCGCACGCGCACAGGCCTTGCCTCGGCGAATACGGCGCCTGCCTGCGAGGCGCCCAGCAGCAGCCACGCACAGCCGGCGGCAATGGCCGCGACGCCGGCCGGCAGCCAGGCGCCGCCGGCGCCCGACGCTTGCGCGACCGTCTGCACCAGGGTGAAGACGGCGCTGGCCCCGACGACGAACTGCCGCAGCACGCGCCGGCGGTTGACCAGGTCGCCGCGCCAGGTCGCCAGGGTCTGCCCCAGCGCCAGCACGGCAAGGACCGGCGCCTGAAGCGTCAGGGCGATCGACAGCGGACCGTTGAGCGGAGCGTGCGCAAGCCATGTGCCGTTGAGCAGGCCCGTCCCGACGATGCCCGCCCAGAGCAGGCCCTGCCACGGCTTCGGCCGGAAACCGTCCTCGAACAGGCTGCGCGCGAACAGCCACAGCACGAGATTATTGCCGGCCGCCAGCGCCTGGACGGGCAGGCTCCAGACACCCAGGGCCTGGTGAAATCCCGGCGCTGAACACAGGACGAAGGCCGCGGTGCCCGCCGCGAACGCCGCGCCCAGCCGCGCCGCGACGGACCTGCCGTAGTCGCGCAGGATCAGCGCCGCCAGCAGGGCCAGCAGCAGAAGCGCGCCTCCGCGCAATCCGGCGTCGATCGGGGACAGGATCATGGGCAGGACTTTTACCACAGCCCCTTGCAAGGCGTAACCGGAGACGCCAAGTCAGATGCGAAAAACGCTGTTACGAGAGGCTGTCATGAGCGGGTATCACCTGGCGGAAATCAACATCGCACGCTTTCGCGAGCCCATAGACGATCCGGTCAATGCCGATTTCGTCGCGGCGCTGGAGTCGGTCAACGCGCACGCCGACGCGTCGGACGGCTTCGTGTGGCGGCTGGCCGGCGACGGCGGTGACGCCACCGGCATCCACGCCTATGACGACCCCAATATCGCCATCAACATGTCCGTCTGGAGCGATCTCGACAGCCTGGCCGCCTTCACCTACCGCAACCCCGAACACCTGGCCATCATGCGCCGGCGCAAGGAATGGTTCGACCGGATGGAACTGGCCTTCGTGCTGTGGTGGGTTCCGGCCGGCCATATTCCGACGGTCGAGGAAGGCAAGGCCCGGCTGGAGCTGCTGCGCCACAAGGGGCCGCACGCCGACGCCTTTACCTTCCGGGCGCCCTTCCCCGCTCCCGATTCGGACGGGATCGAGCCGGTGCTGGACAGTTGCGCCTAGATGAGCATGATGATTTTAGAGCGCGATCAGTTCGGCTTGACCTTGGGCGCGGCATTGGTGAAGCCAGCCATGACGAACGGGCCCTGCTTCGGTCCCAGGTCGTAGATCGTCTTGTTGAACTGGCTGTAGGCGCGGCAGGCGTCGGCGGCCGGAATGGTCGTCAGGCTGCCGAGCAGCGAGAGGTCCTTCATGTCGTAGCCCTCCTTTTGGTACTGCGCGATAAACGGCGTGCGCACGTCGCTGAGGTCGGGCTTGAAGTCACGGTGCACCGGGGCCTTGAAGGCTGATTCGAATATCGCCGCCTTGAGATCGGAGACCTTTTCGATATAGCCGGCGGGCGCGACCTTGATGAAGGCGGCGTTGCCGACGGCGTAGCCTATGCAGACCTCGGGCTGGCCGGCATAGAGCGCCAGGTTGTCGGTGTCGTACTTCATCAGGGCGTAGATGCTCTCGTCCGACGCCATCGGCATGTAGACGGCGAAATAGTATTGGACCAGGGCCTGCGACTGCATGCGGGCCTGATCCGCCCATTCCGTCTGGGGCATGGTCGCGACGATGGTCCTGATCCGGCTGCGCATCAGGCCGTCGAATTCCGGGACATTGTCGGACAGGACCTTCACCAGCCGCGTCTTCTTCATAATCTCCAGCGCCTGGTCGGCCACCGCATCGGGAGACAGGACCGACGACGGATCCGGCGCTTTTGCCGCCGCAGCCGGAGTTTTCGCCTGCGTCTTGTGCGCGGCCGCCCCGGCGGGGCCGGCCAGGGCCAGGACAAGGGCGATGGCCGAAACGGAAACGACGGATTTGCTGATCATGAGGGTCCCCCGAAAATATCCCCTTTGGTAACGCCTCGGCGCGGCTCGCACAAGCCGGCATTGGCGGCGGCTGGAATCCGTGTAAACCTGACAAAAAGTACGACATAAACGGAGGTCCGCCGATGCTGTCCCGCCTTGCCCTCGCCACCGCGATATCGCTTGCCCTCGCTTCGCCGGCCATGGCGGCCGGCCAGCCGTGGATCGCGGCCTGGTATGCGTCGCCCGAACCGTCGGCGACCGACAAGGCCTTCGTCGAGAACCAGACCCTGCGCCAGATCGTCCGCGTCAGCGCCGGCGGGACATCGGTCCGCGTCCGCCTGTCGAACGCCTACGGGACACAGCCGCTCCACCTCGACGACATCCGGCTGGCGCGCCGGGATACCGGCAGCCGCATCGATGCCGCGTCAGACGTCGCCGTGACCTTCAACGGCCGTCAGGGCGTCACCATCGCGCCGGGCGCCTATGTGCTGAGCGATCCCCTGCCCGTCTCCGTCAAGCCCGACAGCGACCTGGCCGTCAGTGTCTATGTTCAGGCGCGGACCGCGCTTACCACCGTCCACGATATCCAGCGCGGCGTGCTCTATGTGGCGACCGGCAAGCAGACCGACGCGGCTGAGCTGCCGGCGGCCGGTGTCGACCTGGGTGTCGGCCGTGCCTTTCCCTGGCTGGCCGAAGTCGAAGTCTCAGGCAGCGCGGCGCGCGGGACGCTGTTCACCTTCGGCGACTCGATCACCGACGGCTACGGCATCGACCCGGACGGCGGAAAGACCTGGCCCGACATCCTCAGCCGCCGCCTGCACGACGCCAATATTCCCCTGAACGTCGTCAATGCGGGGGTCAGCGGCAACCGCCTGCTGCACCACGGCCAATGGGCGCGCTTCGGCGAAGGCGGGCTGTCGCGCTTCGATCGCGACGTACTGGCCCAGACCAACGCCTCGGCGGTCGTCATCCTAATCGGCATCAACGACCTTGGCCACGCCCAGGGGCCGGGCTCGGACGGCTATGTTTCGGCGGACGACATGATCGACGGCCTGGCGCAACTGGCGGCGCGCGCCCATGAGCGGGGGCTGCGCGTCTACGCGGCGACGCTGACGCCGTTCAAGGGCACGGTCTTCAAGGACTATTATTCCGACGAAAAGGAAGGCCGGCGCCAGGCGATCAATGCGTGGATCAGGACATCTCCGGTGTTCGACGGCGTCTTCGACTTCGAAAAGGCGGTCGAGGACCCGGCCAATCCCGGCCAGCTGCTGCCGGCCTACGACCTGGGCGACCACCTGCATCCCAATACGGCGGGCGACGCGGTGATCGGCAACGCTATTCCGCTGTCGGCCTTCAACTGGGCGAAAAAGCTGCCGAAATAGTCAGTGCGAAGGCGCCGGCGTGCCTGGGGCATGGCCGGCGTGTTCCTTGACAGCGTCCTTGTATTCCGTCGAAGCCAGCAGCCGTTTCATGTAGCGGATCGGACGCCGCGCCGTGAATTTGTAGACGGCCTTGCCGCCCGAATCGAGCGTGCCGCGCGCGCCGCAAGCCTGGGCGTCGCAGCCGCCGCCGGCATCCTCGGTGATCAGACCCTGCGGCGTGGCTTTGAACTTCAGCACGCATGGCGGCTGGCCCTCGAGGCCTGCCGGTCCGAAATAGGTCAGGGCGTCGGGCATGAGGTCGGCCACGCCCCACAGATTGCATTCGGCGCCGTTGAAGAATTCCGAGTGGATGCGGAAATAGGCGGTCCCGGGCGACAGCTTCACCAACTCGAACACCTCCTGCGACGTATATGTCTGGCCATCGACCGTGGCGTTCTGGAACTGGTGCATATAGACGCCCGCTGCCTTGTCCAGGTCGGGCGCAGTGGTGGCGGCCATCGCCGGGGCGGCCATCAGCGCCAGTACGAAAAACGGTACTATCTTCATGATCGCCCTCTCCTTCGGATGGCAAAGCGATACCAATTCCCGGTCGCGAAATCCACCCGTTGACAGGCCGCGAAAAGAGGATCATGGTCCGCGTCGTCCGGGCAGACCGGACGTCATATCGCAATGAGGGAGCCTCAATGCACTACGATGTCATCGCCCTGATCGGGCGGTTCGAACCCTTTCACAATGGTCATATGTCGGTTGTCCGCCGCGCGCTCGAAACGTGCGACCGGATGGTCATCCTTATCGGCTCGGCGGAAGCCGCGCGCTCGACGCGCAACCCGTTTTCCGCTGCCGAACGCGAAGTCATGATCCGCGCTGCCTTAGGCGCTGACGCCGCCCGCGTCGTCTTCCGGCCGATCGTCGACCACCTCTACAACGAGGGCGCCTGGCAGGCCGACGTCCAGCAGCAGGTCACCGAAGCCGTCGCATCGACGGGTATCGACGATCCTGCAACCGCCCGCATCGGCCTGATCGGACACGACAAGGACGCCAGCTCCTGGTACCTGCACGCCTTCCCGCAATGGGACCTGGTCGAGGTGCCCTTCGCCACCACGCTGTCGGCGACCGAACTGCGTGAGCACCTGTTCGCCGACGATGCCGGCGCACTTCGTCTGGTCGAGGCCAATGTGCCCAAGGCCGTGTTCGAGACGCTGCAGGCCTTCCGCACGACGAAGACCTTTGCCCAGCTTGCCGAGGAGCAGCGCCACATCGTCGCCTACAAGGCGGCCTGGGCCAATGCCCCCTACCCGCCGACCTTCCTGACGGTGGACGCCGTCATCGTCCATTCCGGCCACATCCTGCTGGTCAGGCGCGGCGCCCAGCCGGGCAAGGGCCTGTGGGCCCTGCCGGGCGGCTTCGTCAACCAGGACGAAACCCTGCTGGAAGCCGCAATCCGCGAGTTGAAGGAAGAAACTCGCATCAAGCTGCCGGTGCCGGTTCTCAAAGGCAGTCTCAAGGGCCAGAAGGTGTTCGACGAACCCGACCGCTCGCAGCGCGGCCGCACCGTCACCCATGCCTTCCATTTCGAGTTTGCCAGCGGCGACCTGCCGGCCGTGCGCGGTTCGGACGACGCCGCCCGCGCCCGCTGGGTGCCGCTGGCCGAGGTCCGGCGCCTGCGCGAGTACCTGTTTGAAGACCACTACTTCATCATCGAGCACTTTACGCTTTAAAAAGCTCAGGCGCCGCATGGCTCGCCGCACGAGCGGCGACGCGCAGCCGCGCTTACCGGACGTGTGAAAGGTCACACATCCGGAATATGGAACCACCCGCCCACGGGGAAAGACCCCTACGGGCCCAACGACCAGAAGGCGCTTCTGTCATGACCGTCAATCCGATCCTCAATACCGACAGCTACAAGGCCAGCCACTTCGCCCAGTACCCGGCCGGCACCGAGCATGTCTTCTCATACGTCGAAGCGCGCGGCGGACCCTATGCCGACGCCCTGTTTTTCGGGCTGCAAGCCATCCTGAAAAACGAGTTCGCTCGTCCGGTGACCCGCGCCGACATCGCCGAGGCCGAAGAGATTCTTACTGCGCACGGCCTGCCCTTCCACAAGGCGGGCTGGGACCTGCTGCTCGACCGCCACGGCGGCCACCTGCCGCTGGAGATCCGCGCCCAGCCGGAAGGCACGATCGCCCCGGTCCACGTGCCGATGATGACGGTCGTCAACACCGATCCCGACTTCCATTGGCTGACCAGCTATGTCGAAACCGCGCTGTTGCGCGTCTGGTATCCGATCACGGTGGCGACGATCAGCCACGGCGTGCGCAGGATCATCCGCGAGGCCCTGGTCCGCACCGCCGACGCCCCCGATGCTGAGCTGCCCTTCAAGCTGCACGACTTCGGCGCGCGCGGCGTGTCGTCAGAACAGTCGGCGGCCCTGGGCGGCATGGCGCACCTGGTCAACTTCATGGGCAGCGACACGCTGTCGGCCATCGTGGCGGCGCGCAAACTCTATGGCGAGCCCATGGCCGGTTTCTCGATCCCGGCCGCCGAGCACTCGACCATCACCAGCTGGGAACGCGCCAACGAAGCCCAGGCCTATGCCAACATGGTGGCGCAGTTCGGCAAGCCCGGCGGCCTGTTCGCCGTGGTGTCGGACAGCTACGACCTGTTCAACGCCGTCGAGCACATCTGGGGCGAAGACCTGCGCCAGACCGTCATCGACAGCGGCGCCACCCTGGTCGTCCGCCCCGACAGCGGCGATCCCGTCGAGATCGTGTCGAAGACGCTGGCGCTTCTGGCCGCAAAGTTCGGCACCGGGATCAACAGCAAGGGTTTCAAGGTGCTGAATCATGTCCGCGTCATCCAGGGCGACGGTGTCAATCCGAAGAGCATTGCGGCCATCCTGGAGCGCATCATCAGCGAAGGCTTCAGCGCGTCGAACCTCGCCTTCGGCATGGGCGGCGCGCTGCTGCAAAAGTGCGACCGCGACACCATGGCGTTTGCGTACAAGGCCTCGGCGGCGCGCGTCAACGGCCAGTGGCGCGATGTCTACAAGGACCCGATCACCGACAGCGGAAAGCGCTCGAAGCGCGGCCTGCTGGGCCTGGCGGCCGATGGCGGCAGCTTCCGCACCGTGGCCGTGCGCGAAGGCGATTTCACGCCGCTGGACGGCAGCGTCAATGTGCTGGAAACGGTGTGGCGCAACGGCGAACTCCTGCGTGACGACAGCCTGGCAAACATCCGCGCGCGCGTCGCCAGGCATGACGCCGTTATCGGTTGAATAACACACTTGGCGTATGGTGAACGCACCCCGGTGTCCCCAAGGGCGCCGGGGTGCGTATTTTCAGAGGTAGTGCCATGAAATCGTGTCTTGTCGTCGACGACAGCCGCGTCACCCGCAAGGTCGCCCGCCGTATCCTTGAGGAGCTGTCCTTCCAGGTCAGCGAAGCTCATGACGGCGCCGAGGCGCTGGACCAGTGCCGCAAGACCATGCCGACCGCCATCCTGCTCGACTGGAACATGCCGGTCATGGACGGCCTGACCTTCCTCAAGCACCTGCGCCGGACCGAAGGCGGCAAGGCCCCGGTCGTCGTCTTCTGCACGACGGAAAACGACCTTGAGCACATTACCGACGCCCTGACCGAAGGCGCCAGCGAATACATCATGAAGCCCTTCGACTCGGAAATCCTCCAGGCCAAGTTCATCGAAGCCGGACTGATCGACCGGGACTGAGCGTTATCGACTGATTTCGTGCGTAAAGTCGTGTAAGGCTGTCACAAACCTGCCCGAGACGCGCCCGAAAGGCCCGCCGTGATCCGCTCCGCGATCCTGTCCTTCTACCGGTCCCTGCTGCGCCACCCGCTCTATGCCGTGCTCAACCTTTCCGGCCTGGCCTTCGGCATCGCGGTGTTCATCCTGCTCAGCCTTTTCGTCGGCTTCGAGACGCGCTACGACACCTGGCTGCCGGGGTCAGACCAGATCTACGCCATAACCTACAACACCAATGTCCGCATGGCGGCCCACCAGCCGCCGCGCTACACTTCGTCGGGCTATGCGCTGGACGCTGTCCACGCCGTCTTTCCCGATATGACCGGCACCCGCGTCGATGCCGATTTCATGGACATCCGCTCCGGCGACACCGTCATTTCGGAAGACGGCCAGGCGGTCGACCGGGACGTCTTCAAGGTCTTCGATCTCCCTGTCGTCGCCGGCAACCGCGAGGCCGCGCTGGCCGCACCGGACGGACTGATCCTGTCCGAACGCATGGCCAGAAAGTATTTTGGGCGCAGCGACGCCGTCGGCCAGGTGCTCTATATCCGCGACGACGCCGCACCGGTGCTGCCCGCCACGACCGCCCCCATGCCCGAAAAGCCGTGGCGCGTGATGGCCGTCGTGCGCGACGCGCCGCCCAACGCCATCCTGCGCTTCGACATTGTCCGCCTGCGTCCGGACGCGCCCCGCGGCCGCTTCTGGTACGGCTGGGGCAGCCAGTTCCAGGTCCGCACCTATTTCCGGCTGAACGCACGGGACCATGCGAGACTGGCAGCCGGCCTGGTGCCGGCGATCAAGGCCTACACGCCGCATGACGAAAAGGCCGAAATCTATTTCGCGCGCTTCTTCGCCAACAGCCGGATCGGCCTGTCGCCCTATTCCAGCGAGCACCTGGCCGACCCGCGGGCGCGCCGGGCGGTGGCGGCGGTGGACCTGGCCGGCTTCATGGCCTTCGTGGTTTCCCTGATCAACTATGTCAACCTGGCCACGGCGCGCGCCGGCATCCGCGCCCGCGAGGTCGCCGTGCGCAAGGCCGCCGGCGCCACGCGGGCCGCGCTGGTCGTGCAGTTTCTGTCGGAAGCCCTGCTGCTCGGCGCGGCGGCCCTGGCCCTGGCTTTCAGCCTGGTCGAACTCAGCCTTCCGATCCTCAACGCCGTCGGCCATCTGTCGCTCAAGCTCGACTATATACGCGACGGCCAGACCCTGCTGACCCTGGCGGCGGCCGTGCTGGCGGGCAGCGCCCTGGCCGGTCTTTACCCGGCGCTGGTCCTGTCGGGCTTCCATCCGGCCGAGGCCCTGGCGACGGCGAAGACCCCGGCCGGCGGCCGCCATGGCCGGATATTGCGTGAGGTCCTGGCCGTCATCCAGTTCGCCGCGGCCAGCGCCTTCTTCATCATCATCGCCGGCTTCGCCGTACAGGTTCGCCATCTCGAGACGGCGGAACTGGGCTTCACGCGCGACGGGCTGCTGGTCAGCGACGCGCTGATCACCCGGATGCTGTCGCCGCAAAAGGCGCTGGATATCCAGGCTGCCTGGCGCCGGACGCCGGGCATCGTGGCGGTCGCCAGCGGTCCCGTACCCGGCCAGTACTTCATGGCTCCGCGCTGGACGTTTCATCAGCCGGGGACGCCGCGCGAGACCGATATGCAGATGATCTGGACGGAGGGCGATTTCTTCACCGCCTACCAGACCCGGCGGTTGGCGGGGCGACACCTGTCCGGCCCGGACGACATGGGCCGGCTGGGTGTCGATCCCGCCGTGGCCGACGTGCCCAATGCCGGCGTCGCGGCCAATGCCGAGATCAACCAGTCGGCCGTGCGCGCCCTGGGCTTCGCCAGTCCGGACGCGGCGATCGGCCAGACCGTGACGCTGGGCCGTTCGGTATTCCGCATCGTCGGCGCCGTGGCCGACCAGCGCTTCCAGTCGCCGACGCAGAAACAGATGCCGGCCCTGTATGTCTACAGCGCCAATTGCGCGCTCGAATCCGAAGCCATCATCGCCTATGCCGACATCGACGAAGCCACCGCGCGCCGGCGCATCGAGGCCGTGTGGCGCGCCCTGGCCCGGGACGTGCCGTTCGACCTGTACAGCGGCCACGAAGAACTCGACTACTATTATGCCGAGGACCGCCGCAATACGCGCCTGTTCGCCGTTGGCGGCGGCATAGCCGGCCTGATCGGCGCTGTCGGCCTGTTCGGCATGGCCGCCTTCAATACTTCGGCGCGCGTGCAGGAAATCGCCGTGCGCAAGAGCTTCGGGGCCTCGCGCTTCCGCATCGCCCGCCTGTTGGTGCTGCAACTGCTGCGGCCCGTGCTGATCGCCAATGTCGTGGCCTGGCCGGTGGCCTATGTCGTGCTCGACGCCTGGCTGAAACCGTTCGAGGATCGTGTCGCCATGAGCCTGCTCTTCTTCATCATCGGCTCCGGGCTGTCGCTGCTGATCGCCGGCGCGACCGTGGCCGGCGTCGCCCTGTCGGCGGCGCGCACGGCGCCCCGCAACGCCCTGCGGCAGGTATAGCTCGCCATGCCGGCAAAACCGTGCAACCTTACCGCCTTCCACGACCAGCCCGCCGCCAAACCGTGATCCGCTTCGCGTTCCTGTCCTTCTACCGCTCGCTGACCCGGCAGCCGCTTTACGCGGCGCTGAACCTGCTGGGCCTGAGCCTGGGTATCGCCGTCTTCCTAGCGCTGAGCCTCTTCGTGCGGTTCGAACGCAGCTATGACAGCTGGCTGCCTCACGCCGGAACCATCTACTCGATCGCCGTCAAGGCCGAATTCCGGCGCACGCACGACAAGCCGCCTTCATATGCCGCCATCGCCCCGGTGTTCGACGCCATTGCGCCAAACGGCGGCGCCGTGGCCGCCACCCGGATCGCACCGACCTATGTCACGATCAAGACGGGCAACGCGGCCTTCAGCGAGGAAAGCCAGCTGGTCGATCCCGACTTCTTCAGGGTGTTCGATCTTCCCGTCGTCGCCGGCGACCGGGACGCGGCCCTCAAGGCGCCCGACGGCGTGATCCTGACCGAAAGCGCAGCACGAACCTATTTCGGACGCACCGACATCGTGGGCGAAAGCGTGACCATGATCGACGGACCGACCCTGTCGGGAGACTCCGGCGCCAGGCTTGAAAAGCGATGGCGCGTGACCGCCGTCCTCAAGGACCTTCCGCCCAATACCAGCCTGAAAATCAGCAGCATCCGCCTGATATCGCCCGCGCTCATCACCCGCGACATCATGTGGGAACGCCTGAGCCAGATGTACTTCCTCTTCGCCTCCCCCGATCGCGCCAACGACCTGGCCGGCCGCATCCCGGCGCTCGTGACCGCCCACCCCTATCCCCAGCCCCTCAAGACGCGCCTCGATGAGTACGCGGCTTCGAGCACCTTCTACGTCCTGCCCCTGACGGGCGAGCACCTGGCCGATCCCCACGCCGTCCAGGCGCTGGCGGCGCTCGAGACCGCCGGCGCCCTGGCCTTGCTGGTCGCCCTGGCCAACTACATCAATCTCGCGGCGGTCCGCATGCGCCCCCGCGCCCGCGAGGTCGCCGTGCGCAAGGCCACCGGCGCCGGCAGCGGACGGCTGGTGGCGCAGTTTCTCATCGAGGCGGTCATATTCGGCCTGGCCGCCATCATGATCGCGCTCAGCCTGGTCGAGATAAGCCTGCCGGTGATCGACCGGATCGGCCGGTTGCCGCTGCATCTCGACTACGGCCGCGAAGCCCCGATCATCGTCGGGCTGGCCGTGGTTGCCCTGCTCTGCACCGGCCTGGCCGGCCTGTACCCGGCCTTCGTCCTGGCGGCCTATGCCCCGGCGCCGGTCCTCGCCACGGCGAAGATGCCGGCGGGCCGCCCGGAAGGCCGATGGCTGCGCGAGGGCCTGGCGCTGGCCCAGTTCGCCGTCACGACCACCTTTTTCATCGCCATCATCGGCTTCCTGACCCAGGTCGCCCATATGCAAGGCAACGACATAGGCATTGCCCGCACCGGGGTGCTGGTGACGGACTCGCTGCTGGGCCAGGGCCTGAGCCGGGACGAAGCCCAGGCTGTCCAGACCGCATGGCGGCGCACGCCCGGCGTCCAGGCCGTCAGCAGCGGCCTTGTCCCGGGCCGGTACGCCCTCCAGTCACTGGTCTTCGCGCCCGCCCGCCGCCGCGACCTGGACGGCGCCCCCTCGACCCCCGCCAACGTCGTGTGGAGCGACCAGGACTTTTTCAAAGCCTACGACACGCGCGTCCTGGCCGGACGCCCGCTGACACAGGCCGACGACAAATGGACGCTGGACGACGGCTACGCCTCGGCGGGCAAGATCTGGACCTATCCGGCGGCCGCCAATGTCGCCGTCGACCTGACGGCCGCGCAGGCCCTGGGGTTCGCCTCCCCCCAGGCCGCCCTGGGGCACGACATCGCCTACGGCCAGGCGGTTTTGCATATCGTCGGCGTCGTCGCCGACCAGCGCTTCCACGGCCCGACGGTCCGCCACTTCCCGGCCATCTACCTCTACAGTTCCCTGCAGCCCATCGAGCAGGACACCATCATCCGCTATTCCGGCATCGACGAAGCCACCGCGACGCGCAGGCTGGGCGTGGCCTGGCATGCCGCCGTGCCGCAACTGCCGCTGCAATTGAACGGCATCGGGCATGAGCTCGACTATTTCTATGCCGACGACCGCCGCAATACGCGGCTGTTTGCGCTCGGCGGCATCGTGGCGGGCCTGATCGGCGCCATGGGCCTCTACGCAATGGCCGCTTTCAACGCCTCGGTGCGCGTGCAGGAGTTCGGTATCCGCAAGAGCCTGGGCGCGTCGCCCTGGAAGATCGCAAGGCTCCTGGCCGTCCAGTCCCTGCGTCCGGTGATCGTGGCCAATCTCATCGCCTGGCCGGCAGCCTGGCTGATCCTCGACCGCTGGCTGGGACAGTTCGAAGACCGCGTGGCGCTCAGTCCCTGGTTCTTCCTGGCCGGGTCGGGCGTGTCGCTGCTGATCGCCGTCATCACCGTCTCCGGAGTCGCCTGGTCGGCGGCGCGGGTACAGCCCGGCGGCGCCCTGCAGCAGGTATGACAATTTAATACCAAAACCATACAAACCGACGTGACAGCGCTAACAGACTCTGCAATTTGTTAGGAAACCGCGGATAAAACTGCCCACCAAGCGGCACCCGAAAATAAGCCGCGACTGGGAGTAAGACGTTCATGGCTGATCCGGTCCTGTTGTGTGACCTTTCGCTGGCGCCCGTCATGGGCCTGGCGCTCGCCCGCGCCGGCGAAGGTCCGAGTGGCGCCCGTTATGTCGAATGTCCAACGCGCCAGGCCTTCGACGCCGCTATCCTGGCTTTTCTCGACGAGCAGGGCAGTCCCGACCTGCGCGCCGTCGGCATTGCCGCGCGCGGCTGGGAAGACCAGACCGGCCTGCATCCCGTCGGCCTCGGCTTCTCGATCGGGCGCGACGATATCCGCGCCCTGCTCGGCGTGAAGCGCGTCAACTTCATCAACAACTTCGTCGCCCGCGCCCTGGCCGTACCGCGCCTGCGTCGCGACGAACGTATCGAGATCCTGCCGGGCCACGGCGCCGACGAACACGCTATCGCCGTGCTGGGGCCCCACCATGGCCTGGGCCTGGCCAGCATGATTTCCGACGGCATGGGCGGCTGGGTCGCCCTGCACGGCGAAGGCGGCCATTCCGACATGCCGGCCAGAACCGCCCACGAGTGGCAGGTCATCGAAGCCGTGCGGGCAAAGACCGGCTATGTCTCGCGCGAGACCGTCATGTCGGTCGCAGGCATCACCGCCGTCTGGCAGGCCGTGCACACGGTCGCCGGCGAGGCCGAGCCGGAAGCCCTGCCGCCGCGGGCCATCGTCGACGCTGCGCGCGCCGGCAATGCCCGGGCAAGGGAAGCCATCGGCCTGATGACGGTGTGGCTGGCGGGCATGGCGGCGGACGTCGCCCTGATCGTCGGCGCAACCTCGGGCGTCTACCTGACGGGCGCCCTGCTCGACATCATCGGCGACCAGTTCGATTACGACGCCTTCCGCGCGCGCTTCCTCGACAAGGGCCCGCGCTCGGAATACGTCGCCGGCATCCCCGTCTACCGCACGGCGATCGAGGGCCTGGAACTGCGCGGCCTGGCGACGCTGTTCGATTAAGGCCTCTTCAGACGACACTATTTTAACCCGGTGTTTCGCAGACGCCGGGTTTTTTCATGTCTACTCCCATTCCAACCTTACTAACATTTAATGACAAGTACCTTGCGATGAAAGGTAGCTTGTCATATACACAAGTCAGGCCGCGATCGCGGCGGAATTTGACAGTGTAAGGAACGGCTCATGCCGGAAACCATCGATATCCAACTGAAGAAAGGCGTGCTGGGCATGTGCGTGCTGGCCTTGCTGGCACGGTCCGAGAACTACGCCTACGAGATCGCCAGCGAGCTCAACACCGCCATCGGCATGGGCGAAGGGACCATCTACCCCTTGATGCGCCGCATGCAGTCGGACGGCCTGGTCTCGACCTATCTGGTCGAGTCGCCTTCGGGCCCTTCGCGCAAATATTACCGCCTCACCGACGCCGGCAAAAAGGCGCTTTCCGACCAGCGCGACGAGTGGCGCGGCTTTGCCCGCGCCGTCGACGCCCTGCTGGACGCCGCCCCGACCTCTTTGGAGGCTTGAGAGACATCATGACCAAAGCTGAATTTCTCGAACAGATGAAAAAGGGCCTGATCGGCCTGCCGCAAGGCACGATCGACGACATCGTCGCCGACTACGAAGCTCACTTCGCCGACGCCGCCGAACATGGCCGCCCCGAAGCCGAAGTCGCGTCCGCCCTGGGCGAACCCGCCCGGCTGGCGCGCGAACTCAAGGCCGAAGCCGGCCTGAAAAGCTGGGAAACGCGCAAGACGCCGTCCTCCGCCATTTCCGCCGTCATGGGCATTATCGGCCTGGGCGCCATCGACCTGCTGATCCTGCTGCCCATGGCCGGCGGCGTGGTCGGTACGCTGATCGGCCTGTTCGCCGCATCGGTCGGCCTCTTCATCGCCGGCGGTGTCGTCTTCGCCATCACGCCTTTCATGGGATTGCCGGGCGGTGCGATCGGCGCGCTTCTGGCCGGAGCCGGCCTGATGACCGCAGCGGCCGCCATCGGCTGCCTGACTGTCGCGGCCTCCATCTGGCTGGTCAACGGCATCGTCTGGTACGCCCGCCTCCATTACCGCGTGGCCAAGCCCGCGCTCGACGCCTGATCCGGGGAGATTATCGTCATGCTTCGTCCTCTGCTTCTCACCTCCGCCGCCTGCGCCGGCATCGCCGTGGCCTGCCTGACCGGCGCCGGCGCCCTCATCACCCACGATCTCAGCACCAGCGACTGGACGCTGATCTCGGAGAAGTTCGGCGACCATATCCGGGTCACCCGCGCCGCACCGTCCCTGCCCGAGCCGACCGAAACGAAGACACTGTCGTTTGCCGGCGACAGCGTCACCATCGACCTGCCGGTGGACGTCACCTACGTCCAGGCGCCCGACGCCCATATCAGCGTCACCGGCCCGGCGTCGCAGATCGCCCGCGTGGTCTTCAAGGACGGCCGCCTGTCGCTCAGCGACGGCCAGACGCTGAACGCCCACGACGACCGGGTGACGCTGCACCTGGGCGCCAACGGGCTTGAGGCCGTCCATGACGGAACTGAGCGCCTGCACGTCACCATCACGGCGCCGTCGGTGAAAAAATTCGCCGTCGAAGGCAGCGGCAACCTCGATATCCGCGGCTACGACCAGCCGACCATGGATGTGCGCCTGACCGGCAGCGGCAATCTCAACGGCGGCGGCCATACCAAGACCCTGACCCTGGCCATGGCAGGCTCCGGCGATGCCGACCTGTCGGCGCTGGCAGCGACCGATACCAGCGTCAACCTGTCCGGATCGGGCGATGCCGAACTCAACACCTCGGGCAAGCTGACCTCGGACCTGACCGGCTCGGGCGATGTCCGCTTCCACGGCCATCCGAAGACGGTCGAAAGCAAGATCGTCGGCTCAGGCTCGGTCGAGCCGACCGACGACGACAGGGACGGCGACGCGCAGGAGAACTAAAGCGCGATTCAAAAAGTGCGACGCACTTTTTGGATAAATTGCGCGACAAAACAAAAACCTGGGGCATGGATTTGAGCGAAGCTAAAATCATCATGCCCCAGGCGGCGGCACTTCAGTTCCCCCTCATCTTGAAAGCCTATAGGGTCGCATCCTTCGGAGGTTGCGACCCATGGAACAAGCGAACGCGGATACCCTGAAACAGGCCGTGGCCAAGGTGCCCGCGGTCACCCTGGTCTTCTGGATCATCAAGATCGCCTGCACCACTTTGGGCGAGACCGGCGGCGACGCCGTCACCATGTCGATGAACCTCGGCTATCTGGTCGGCACGGCGATCTTCGCCGCCGTCTTCGTCGTATCGGTCGCCTTCCAGATCCTGGCCAAACGCTTCCACCCGGCCCTCTACTGGTTCACCATCATCGCGACGACCACGGTCGGCACGACCCTGGCCGACTTCGCGGACCGCTCGCTGGGCATCGGCTATGCCGGCGGCAGCGCGCTGCTGCTGGCCCTGCTGCTGGCGTCGCTGGGCGTGTGGCGGCTGACCCTGGGGTCCGTCGACGTCAATACGGTGAGCACGCCGAAGACCGAGGCCTTCTACTGGGTGACCATCATGTTCTCGCAGACGCTGGGCACCGCGCTGGGCGACTGGACGGCCGACACGGCGGGGTTCGGTTATACCGGCGCCGCCCTCCTGTTCGGCGGCCTGCTGGCGGCGATCGCGGCGGCCTGTTTCTGGACGAAGATCTCGCGCGTCCTGCTGTTCTGGGCCGCCTTTATCCTGACGCGGCCGCTCGGCGCCGTGGTCGGCGATTTCCTCGACAAGCCGCTGGACCACGGCGGACTGAACCTCAGCCGCTTTGCCGCGTCCGGCGTGCTGATCGCCATCGTTGTCGCGGGCATTCTCGTCTTCCCGCAGCGCGCGGGAAGACATCCGCAGGCCTGATTATTTCGCGGTCCATTTAAACCGCACGCCGTCCTTGCCGTCGGGTAGCGGGCCCGGGCTGTCGGCGTGCAGCACGCCCTTGTCGTCAAGGCGCAGATAACGGTCGGTTTCCAGCGACATCAGGATGATTTCGCCGGTCAGGGTCTCCATCCACTGGAAGGTCTGGCCGGGCGATTTCGTATCCGCGGCGAAGGCAACCGAACCGTCAGCCTGAACCGTCATCGCCTGGCCGCCTTTCAACAGCGCCACGCGGCCGAGACCGCGATCGGCGACCATCAGCATCTGACCAGCGCCGCCTGCAGCTGGCTTAAGGCGGACGGTACGGCCGAACGGGATCGGCTTCACGCCGGCCGCGTCGGGCTCATGCACGGTGATGGAATCGATATCGGCAATTCCGCCTTCGTGCCCTGCCGTATTGAAGGCGAAGACGCCGTAGCGCACGCCCTGGAAGGTCTTGAGCTGGAACACGCTGGTGAAGGGGCCACCGAGCTTGTGGAAGGTCTTGCCGTCGGTCGACCAGCTGAAACTGTGCGTCTCGGTCAGGAAATCGCAGTCGGCGCGCAGCCAGACGCGCGTCGCCTTGATTGCCTGGCGCAGCGGCGCCTGGGTCTGCTCGTCGAAGCGCGTCACCGACAGGCCGCCATCGGTCTTTTCGACGCCGATCCAGCCATAGGGCCGGTTGAACAATGACAGGCCGGTGACGTCGCCGGCCTTCAGGCCCGATATGTCCAGGGCGACGGTCGCGCTTGAGCGCGGCCCCATGACGCGCTGGGTCAGGGTGTCCCTGGCGTCGAGCAGCCCGGTGGCCGGCAGTGCGTGCAGGCGCAGGTAACCCGGGCGCTCGGTCAGCGACCATTTGCCATCGGCGGGCACGTGGTTCCATTGCCAGACAGGCTTCAGCACCGTTTCCGAAAAATCGGAACTGCGCTGATAGGGGGCGTGCGGCGTCTCCTGCGGCAGGTTCGGTTTCGTCCAGACGCGCGGCGTGCGCGTCATATTTCCGGGAAGCCCGAAATATGGCCAACCGTCCTTCCAGGTGATCGGCGACAGGGCGGTGAGGCGCCCGACCGAGTTGGAATCGTACATCGACCAGCCCCACCAGTCGCCATTCTGCGTTTGCAGGATGCCGCCCTGGTGCAGCGAGCCCCAGCCGTGCTGCGACGGATCGGGCGGATTGATCTTGAACGGCGGCTTGTCGCCCGCCTCGCGATAGCCCTGGACCTGGCCCCAGTCTTCGTCGACGCTGATGGCGCGGTTGACCTCGTACGGTCCGCGCGGCGACTTCGACCGCGCCGCCGCCATGCGCATGCCGGCATATTCGGCGCTGAGGATCCAGTAGGTGTCGCCCCACTTGTACATGTGGGAACCTTCGCCCATGCCGGCGCCGCGCGGAATGATGATCTGCTCGGAACCCGGCACGATGTCGGTCAGAGTGGCATCCAGCTCGGCCAGGTGGATTTCCTGATATCCCCACACGACATAGACCTTGCCGTCGTCGTCGAACAGCACCGACAGATCGTGGAAGCTCTTCTTCATCGCCGTCTGCGTCCACGGCCCCTTGGGGCTCTTCGCCGTAAAGAGCTGCGTCGTCGCGTGGTTGACGTTGCTGAAGATGTAATAGGTGCCGTTGTGATAGCGGAAGCTGGGCGCCCAGATGCCCTGGCCGTAAATGTTCTGGCCGTTTTCCAGCCGGTAGGCCGGCCCGAGGTCGAGCTTGTCGGTGACGTAGCCGACGAAGTCCCAGTTCACCAGGTCCTTCGAATGCAGGATCGGCAGGCCCGGCATCGAGTGCATGGTCGTGCCGGTCAGGTAATAGTCGTCGCCGACCCGGATCATGTCGGGATCGGAAAACTCGTCGTAGAACAGCGGGTTGGTATAGGTGCCGTTGCCGTTATCGGCCATCCAGGTGGTGCGCGCCGGCGGTTTCGCCCAAGCGCTTCCCGCCATCGCCAAAACCATCAGAATTGCCGTAGCACCAACCCGCTTCATGTCCGCTCCCATATGTCGTTATGGAGCGACAGGTACAATACTCAGACAATAATGTCATCCTCACATTTTCGCCTGAAGCGCCTCGATCATTGCCTTATGCGCGGTCAGGGTCGGCAGTGCGTTGTGCGCATAGGTCTTAAGGTACATGTCCTGGCCATTATTGGCATAGTCGCCGAACAGCGCCACGGCCGAGGCATGGTCGGCGACCATGGTCTGGACATAGGCCTTGTCGAAATCCGTGGTCATCGCGGTCAGGCTGGCCACCTTGGCGGCGTGGTCGGCGTCGAGCGCGTCCGGCAGCGGGATATGTTCCTGCCTGGCAACCATGGCCAGCAGGGTGCCGGCCTTGGTGTGGTCGTCGATCATGTGCTGGGCGAAATCGCGCACGCGCGCGTCCTGCGATCGCTGCAATGCCACTTTCGACAATTCGATTTCGGTCATGTTGGCCTGGGCGGCGGCGGCCACGAAATCGTCCGGCTTGTCGGCGGCAAAGGCCGGAAGGGCGCCGGCGGCCAGCGCCGCCGCGATCCAAAGGACAGCGCGCTTCATGATGCCATCTCCGGCATACGGCTCATTGCGCGGCAGCTTTCGGCGCAGCGGCGGCACGCCTCCGCGCAAGCCTTCATGCGCTCGCCACCGATGGCGTCGCACGATTTCGCGCAGGCTTCGCAGACCTCGGCGCAGGCCGCGCACGTCGCCCTGTGCAGCGTCGACTGCCGCGTCATGAAGTCGGCCGCGGTCTGGCACATCGCGATGCAGTCGGTCATGATGCGCACATGATCCGCCTCGGCATGCTTGCCGCCCATCTTGAGGCAGTGGTCGAACAGGGTATGCTGGCATTCGTTGCGGCATTCCCAGCACCGGGCGATGCAGGCCGTAAGCGCGTCGGGCGTAACCATGGCGGTCTCCTTTTGTCAGGTGACGCAATCAGGCGCCGCTACCTGTCAAAATGCAGTCGATAGATGTTCGTAACTCATAAGGATGCCGCAAGATGACCTGGGTCGCCCTGCTCTACTCCATCGTCCTGCCGGCGGGCGCGCGGTTGAAGATGGCCGATCTCAAGGCGCTGGCCGAAAGCCTGGGCTACCGCAATGTCCGCACCGTCGCGTCCTCCGGCAATCTGATCTTTGACACGGACGCGCGCGATGCGGCCGCCATTGAGGCAGACCTGGAATCGGCCTTTGCAAAGCGCTTCGGCAAGGCCGTTCCGGTCATCCTGCGTGATGCCAAAACGTTTCGCGAACGCGCCCATGCCAATCCTTTTCCGGACGTCGATGACCCCAGGCAGGTTTCGGTCCGCGTCATGCGCAAGCCCTATCCAGCCAGCGTAAGCGATGACCTGAAGCCCTATGTCGACGATGAACGCGTGGCGCTGGTTGACGGAGACCTGTTCATCCACTTCCCGGGACAGCCCAGCCGGACGCGGCTTCTGGCCGCCTTCGGCACAAAACGGTTCGCAAGCCCGGGAACCTTCCGGACGCTGGCCATGCTGCGCAAGATCGCGGCAGCGCTTTAGCCGCCGAACATCTTCATGACCGCCCAGATGACGGCCATCCAGAAGAGGGCGCAAAAGGGACTTAAGACAACGACCGTCCAAAGGATCGGAATTTTACTGACCTCGACGCGATCGTCCTGCTGCAGGACGTCATGAGGTAAGTTCTGGGGTACTTGCATGGTTTCCGCACACTGTCTCCCGCCCTTGTTTTACGGCGGTCAGACACTCGACTCACCCAGGCGGTGTGTAAGCGTGCACCCGGTTGCATAAAAATTCAACCCTCAGGATAATTCGCGGCTGGCCGAGCGCAGGACTCCGGTCAAGGCGCCCTGCAATTCGTCGATGCGGAAGGGCTTGCGCAGGACGGTCGCATCCTCGCCCAGGACGCGCTCGATCGCCGCCGTGTCGGCATAACCGCTGGCGAACAGGATCGGCAAATCCGGATAAAGCGCACGGGCGGCCAGGGCGACTTCGGCGCCGTTCATGCCGGGCATGGCGAAATCGACCAGCAGCACGTCGGGGCGCCGCGTCTTCAGCACCTCCAGTCCCGACGGGCCGTCAGCGGCCTCCCAGGGCTCGAAGCCCAGCACGTCGAGCGCGCCCGTCAGGGTGTGCCGCAGGTCCGGATCGTCATCGACCACCAGGACGCTGAGCGAGGCCGGAGCGGGGGCGAGCACATCGGACGCAGTGGTGTCGCCGTCCGTCACTTCGCCTTCGGCCCGGGGCAGGAAGACGCGCACCGTCGTACCCGTGCCCGGCGCGCTTTCGATGCGCACCGTGCCGCCGGCCTGGCGGGCGATGCCGTAGACCTGGCTGAGCCCCAGCCCTGTGCCCTTGCCGACGCCCTTGGTGGTGAAGAAGGGATCGAGCGCGCGCACCGCCACGTCCGGCGTCATGCCGGCGCCCGTATCGGTGACGGTCAGCTCGACGTAGTCGCCGCGCTTCAGCTCCGGATCGTGCCGGATATGGCGCACGGCGGTCGCGATGATCAGCGTGCCGCCGTCGGGCATGGCGTCGCGCGAATTGATCGCCAGGTTGAGCACGGCCATTTCCAGCTGCGTCGGATCGGACAGGACCGGCACGCTGCCGGTGTCGAGCTCGAAGCCAAGCCGGATCATGGGCCCGAGCGCCCGCGCCAGCATGTCCCGCATGCCGTGGACGACCGACGCCACGTGCAGCAGCTTGTTTTCGATGCGCTGGGCGCGCGAAAAGGCCAGCAATTGCCCGGTCAGCCGGGTGCCGCGCTCGGCCGCCTGCATGCCGGACTCGGCGAAACGGCGGACGCGTTCGACATCGTCGGGCCGGCGGCGGATCAGGTCGAACGAGCCCAGCACCGCGCCAAGCAGGTTGTTGAAATCGTGGGCGATGCCGCCGGTCAGCTGGCCGACCGCCTCCATCTTCTGCGCCTGGCGCAGGGCGTCCTCGCGCACGCGCTCCTGCGTCACGTCGCGGCCGACGGCATAGACGACGCCGTCGCCCGGCACAGCCGCCCAGGCGATGCGGGCATAGGAACCGTCGGCCCGGCGCAGGCGTTCCTCATAATGCTGCACGATGCCGCCGGCGCTGAGCAGGGCCAGGGTCTCGATCGAGCGGTCGAGGTCTTCGGGATGGACAAGGTCCAGCACCGGTTGCGCCATCAGTTCGTCTTCGTCGTAGCCGAGAAGCCGCGACCAGGCCGGGTTTATCGTCTTCAGCATGGCGTCGAAGCCGACCACGGCGAACAGGTCGTTCGACAGCTCGAACATGCGGTTGCGCTCGCGCGTGCGCTGCTCGACCTCGGATTCCAGACGCGTATTGGCCGTGTGCAGTTCGGCCTCGGCCAGCTTGTGTGCGTGGATGTCGGTGCAGGCTCCGACCCAGCGGATGATCTTCGCGCCGTCATAAACGGGCGCGCCCCGCACGGCATGCCAGCGGAAGGTCCCGTCGCTTCGCCGGAAGCGGTATTCGGTCTGGTATGGCGCCCCGGTCCGCCAGGACGCCTCCCATACCCGCGCCGCGCGCTCGCGGTCCTCGGGGTGGAGGGCGGCCATCCAGCCGTCGCCCAGCAGGGCCTCGGACGGCAGGCCGGTAAAGTCCTGGTAGCGGCCGCTGGTGTAGACATTGTTCCCCTGGGCATCGGTGATGAAGACCAGGGCCGGCAGGGTCTCCGCAAGGGCGCGCAACTGCGCCTCGCTGTCGCGCAGGGCCATTTCGCCGGCCCTGCGGTCGGTGACGTCGATACAGACGCCGTGCATGCGCAAGGGGCTTCCGTCGTCGCCGCGCACCACGAAGCCCTGGTTGTGCAGCCAGACCAGCCGGCCGTCGGGGTGATTGTAGCGGAATTCGCGGTCGTAGCGCTCTGCGCGCCCCGACACGACGTCCTCGACCAGGGCGCGGTTGGCGGAATTGTCGGGCTCCGGGATGCGCGTCTGGAATTCGTCGTAGGTAAGGCCTTCGCCCAGTATGGCGTCCGAATTGTCCGAACGCGTGATGATCCCGGTGGCGAAGTCGCGCGACCAGACGCTCATCCGCCCGGCCGACAGGCCGAGATTGAGCTGCATCTGGCTTTCGCGCAGGGCCTGTTCGGCCTGGACGCGCTGGGTCGTCTCGACGACGATGGCCAGGACGCCCGCCGGTTCGCCGTCGTCTCCCGGCAGCGGCGAATAGTCGAGATCCATCCAGACCTGTTCGCCCGCGCCGTTACGGAACAAGGTCAGTTCCTGGTCCTTGAATTTCAGCGTGCCGCCCGCCAGGCCGACCTTCATGACGTGGTCGTTGAAGTCGGCGACCTCGGCCCAGCCTTCGCGGACCTTGGACCCCAGAAGCTGCGGATGGCGGCCGCCGGCGAAGACCGAATAGGCGTCGTTGTACAACATCACGCCGTCTTCGTTCCACAGCATGACCATGGCGACATCCGAACGCAGGACGATGCTCACGGCGCTTTTGAGGCTTTGCGGCCAGCTGGAAATCGGACCGAGCGAGGTGCGGCTCCAGTCGAAGTCGGCGATCAGCCGTCCCGTTTCGCCGCCATAGGCCGCGATGCGATCGGCAAAGGTCACTGCATGCGCCCGTGCAGGCCGTCCATCTTCCACTGTTTCCTCGATACCGGCGCTTGCGTCCGGCCCCAGCCGCCGTTGTCGGCACTATACCCGTCTTCCGGAAATGAGCGCAAAAAAATAAAAAAGCGATATCCGGGCTGCGGTGGCGGCCTAACTCAGCGGGACCGTCTCGCCGATCGCGGCTTCAAGGCGGGCCTCCAGCAATGACGGCCGGAAGGGCTTGCACATGATGTCGGTCATGCCGGCCGTCAGGCACAGGTGATGGATGCTCGACATGGTGTGGCCGGTAATGCCGAGGATCGGTACGGCGTGCTGCCCCTGCACCGCCTCCTGCTTGCGGATGGCGCGCGTCGCCGCGATGCCGTCCATCCTGGGCATTTCTATATCCATGATGATCGCGGCGAAGGTCTCGGCCACGGCGCGTTCGACGGCGACGCAGCCGTCCGTGACGACCTCGACATCGAAGCCGGCCATGTCGAGGACCTCGGCGATAAACAGGGCGTTGGGTTCATAGTCCTCGGCGAGGAGGACGCGGCCCCGGCGCAGCGGGGCATTGGGATCGGATACGGACACAGGCACTTCCTCCAGAACCCGGCCAGCCGCCGATTTCGCCGGCGCCGCCGTGCATGAAGGTCTTTCGTGCCTTCTGCTCACACCTATAGAGCGAGTCGTTGAAATTCAAAAGACAAGCTAGTTTTCAAAAGATACTGACGGGCTATCAGGCCGCGCCAAGGGCCGACAGACGCAGGCCCTGCCCATCCTCCTGGATATCGAGCAGCGGCAGAACTTCGAGAATGTCGCGCAGCTTCTCCAGCGACGGCGGCTTGACGACGTAGCCGACGGCGCCGAGGTGCATGGCCTGGTGGCGGTCGACGTCGTGGCTCGAACCGGTGCACATCACCACCGGCACGCGGTTGAGCCCGGGCTGGGCGCGGATCAAGTCCAGCAGCTGGAAGCCGCTTTCGCCCGGCATGTTGATGTCGAGAAGGACAAGGTCGATGGGTTCGCCGCGTTCAAGCTGCGCGACCATGATCTCCATGGCCTCGTGCGCCGACATGGCGGTATGGAGCTCGCAACCCATGCCCTGCCCGCTGAACAGGAAGCGCTTGGCCAGAAGGATGTCGTTGCGGGCGTCATCGACCAACAGGACCCGCGCCAGGCGCAGGCATGAGGCCTGCGGCAACCGGGGCCGGAAATCGCGCGACGCGCCGGTGCTGGACATATCCGAAAATGGCGCCTGGCTGACCATGCTGGTCTCCGTTCCTGGTCGCCCCCACCAAATACACTTCACGGTCGTTTATTGTGCGATTTTTGGCGCGTTATTGTGCGCAAAAACAACCATAAATTAAACTATACTAACAAATGCTTAACGCGTCTACTCACCTGTCTTCACGGCTGCGCGAGGCTTGCTGAGGGTGAAGTGGAAGGTGGCGCCCTCTCCCGGCACCGACTCGGCCCAGATTTCACCGCCGTGGTTTTCCACGATCTTGCGGCAGATCGACAGGCCGAGCCCGGTGCCCTGGATGCTTTCCCATACATGCAGCCGGCGGAAAGGCTGGAAGATCTGGTCGAGATATTTCGGCTCGATCCCCAGGCCGTTGTCGACGACCGACAGCCGCCAATGCTCGGCGTCATCGGCGATGCGGATACGGATGCGCGGAACATTGCCGCGCGCCTGGTACTTGATGGCGTTGGCGACCAGGTTCTGCAACAGGCGCGACACCTGGATGGGGTTGCCGTAGAGCCTGGGCAAGGGGTCGGCCTCTACGTCGGCGCCGCGTTCGCGCACCAGTTCGCGCAGATTGTCGAGCGCGGTCTTGAGCACGGCATTGCCGTCGAAGGGCTCGCTTTCGATGGCGTGGCTGCCGACGCGCGAATAGGTCAGCAGGTCGCCGATCATGCCGTGCATGCGCTGGCTGGCTTCCAGCACGATGTCGAGATATTCGCGGCCCTGTTCGTCCAGCCGGTCGGCATAGTCCTGCTTGAGGATCTGGCCGAAGCTGGCGACCATGCGGATCGGCTCCTGCAGGTCGTGCGAGGCGACATAGGCGAAGCGTTCCAGCTCGGTATTGCTGGCCGTCAGCTTTTCGATCAGCAGGCCACGCTCGTGCTCCAGCGCCCGGTGGCGGATCGCCGCGGTGATGGTTTCGTGCAGCAGGCCGGGCGTGACCTCGGACTTGACCAGGTAGTGCTGCGCCCCGGCCTTGATCGACTGGACGGCAATGTTTTCGTTGCCCTGGCCGGTCATCATGATCACCGGCAGGAAGGGATATTGCTGCACCAGGTCCTGCAGCAATTCCAGGCCGTTTTTTCCCGGCAGCGAATAGTCGAGCAGCACGCAGTCCGGCCGCGCCTCGGCCAGGCTCTTCATCATCGACTCACCGCCGGCCGCCTCGCGGTAGCGGTAATCCACGTCGGCGATCTTCTTCAGCGTCCGCACATAGCGTTCGCGGTCGTCCGGATTGTCATCCACCAGCAGGAGCATGGGCGCGTCGAGCGCGGCCTGAATGTCGCCCGGCCCGTCCATCAGGCGCTCTTTTCCGCGGCCTTTTCACGGTTGGGCAGAAGCGCCACCCCGAACCAGTAGTCCTTCATGGTGCGCACCGCCTCGGTCAGCCCCTCGAAGCTGACTGGCTTCTGGATATAGGTGCTGGCGCCGATCTCGTAGCAGGTCTCGACGTCGCGGGCGTCGCTGGAGGTGGTCAGTACGATGACCGGAATGTGCTTCAGCTTCGGATCGCCCTTGACCGCGCCCAGCACCTGCCGCCCGTCGATCCCCGGCATATTGAGATCCAGCAGGATCAGGTCGGGCGTCGGCACGTCCGTACCGGCGTACTTGCCCGTCCGCCCCAGGAAGTCGAGCGCGTCGCGGCCGCTCCGGCACCAATGGACCGGGTTGACGAAATGGCTCTTCTTGAGGCTGCGCACCGTGGCTTCGTAGTCGTCCTCATTGTCTTCGACCATCAGGAGTACAGGGATGGCTTGCATGCTCAATGTCCCTCCGGGGCTTTCAAAGTGAAGAAGAAGGTGGTGCCCGCGCCCGGCTCGGACTCGAGCCAGATGCGGCCGCCGTGGCGTTCGACGATCTTCTTGACGAAGGTCAGGCCGACGCCCGTGCCCTTCACGGCGTCGTCCTCTTCGTTGAGGCGCTTGAAGATACGGAAGACGTCGGAAAAGAAGCGCGGCTCGATGCCGATGCCGTTATCGCGGACATAGAAGACCGGCGCCCCGTCCTCCTGGCCGGCGACGCCGACCTCGATGCGCTTTTCCGGCTTGTCGTTGTACTTGACGGCATTGGTGATCAGGTTGCGGAACAGCTCGGTGACGCGCGGCACGTCGCAGATAATCGTCGGCAAGGCTTCAGGGATGGCGATCACCGCATTGCGTTCGCGCAAGGTCACCTCCATCATCAGCTCGATGTCGCGGACGATGCGGTTGAGGTCGGCGCCCTGCACCGCAAGGTCCTGACGGCTGAGGCGCGAGAAATAAAGCAGGTCGTCGACCAGCGATTCCATGCGGCCGCACAGGTAGATCATGCGGTCGAGCCGACGGCGGCCGGCAGCGTCCACCACGTCGGCATAGTCTTCCTGCAGGAATTTCGCGTTGTTGCTCAGACCCCGGATCGGCTCCTTGAGGTCGTGCGAGGCGATATAGGCGAAGTCGTCGAGCTCCTGGTTGCTGCGCCTGAGCCTGTCGACATAGTCGAGAAGCTCCGCCTCCTGCGCCTTGCGTCCCGTGATGTCGCGCGTCACCTTGACGAAGCCGGTGACCGTGCCGTCGTCGGCGCGGATCGGGCTGACGACCTGGCTGGCCCAGAACATGGTGCCGTCCTTGCGGACCCTGAGGCTCTACTCCTCGAACTTGCCCTCGGCGGCGGCCACGCGCAGGACCTCCCGCGGCACGCCTTCGGCCTGGTCCCCGGGCGTATAGAAGACCGAGAAGTTGCGGCCGATGATTTCGTCGGCCGTATACCCTTTAAGCTTGCGCGCGCCATCGTTCCACATGGTGACGCCGCCCTCGGGATCGAGGACGATGACGGCATAGTCCGTGACGCCGGCCATCAGGGCCCGGAAGAGGCTCTCGGCGTCCGCCGGATTGCGAATGGTGCCCACCTGGGCAAGGCCGGGAAGAAGGGAATCCATGTCTGGATCTCCATGCGAACAACGGAAGTGTCCGGCCCGGACCGGAAACGCGATACGCACGGGCGCGGGGTGGGCGATTCCCGGCGCCGCTTAAGTCAGATTATAAATCGGAAACCGAAAGAAACAACCACCGGATGAATGGTTGTTGACATGTTCGCGTCAGGCCTGGATCGACAGGTCGTGATCTGCGCCGATCACCGCCCATTCGCCGGCGTCTCCGGGCTCGGCGGCCTCATCGGTCGAAATGGCCCAGTCGCGGGCCAGGTGATAGTCGCTGAAGTGGCAGACCAGGCGGTTCGGGACATTGGGGCATACCGCGGGACTGCCGGCGGCGTGGTCGAGGCCGCTGCCGACGATGGCCAGGCGCGTGCGCTTGCAGTCGGAAGGCGCCATCGCCATCCAGCGGCGCCCCATCTCGGCGATGTCCGCCGAACTGAGCAGGCCGCGGAAACGGCGGAAATCCATGATGCGATTATAGGTCCAGGGCTCCACGACCGTGTCGTAGGCTTCGAACAGACGGGTAAGGAAATCATGGGCCGGCATAGCGCCGATCAACCGCACGACCAGCACACGCTGATCCGCGTCGATATAGAAGTTAAATCGATACGCCTTGTCCATACCGCCCTCCTGGATGCAACTCTACAGAAGGTTGGTAAACGAAACGTTTGCCGCAGCGCAAAATAGCGCATTACCGTTAAAGCAGCCCTTTATACTTAACGGCTATGTCGAAATGCATGACGTCCTCGCGCACGCCAAGTTTCTCGTATAAGGCGATCGCTGGATCGTCACCGTAGTCGGCCTGGACGAAGATCACCCAGGCTTCCTGCGCCGCCGCCTCGGGTTTCAGGCGCTCGATCAGGGCCGTGGCGACGCCCTTGCGGCGACGATCGGCATCCACCGCGAGGTCGTAGATATAGACTTCGCTGCGCGCCTGTTCGAACTTCGGAAGGACATAGGCGGCCAGGGCTCCGGTCATGGCTTCGGCCTCTTCCGCGACCAGCAGGATGAAGGTATCGCGCGACAGAAGCGCCCGTACATAGTCGTCGGACGGCGGCGCCGCGCCGAAGCTTTCGGGATCGTCGAAGACACGGCCGAACAGGACCATGGCCGCGCGATAGGCGGCAAGATCGCCGGGCCCGAGCCTGCGGATATCAAAGCTCATGGCAGGACCTTCTCGAACCACATCTGCGCATACGGATCGTCGTTGAAGCGCGCGACCTCGGCATAGCCGCATGTCCGGTAGAGGGCGAGCGCCTCGGTCAGGGTCAGGTTGCTGTCGAGGCGCACCCTGGACAGACCCATGCCGCGCGCCCTGTCCTCCAGCGCCGTCAAAAGCCCGCGCCCGATACGGAGCCCGCGCGTCCCCGGATCGATCCACAGCCGCTTGATCTCGCCCGTGTCCGGCAGTGGCCGCTTCAGGGCGCCGCAGCCGACGGCCCGGCCGTCGAGACGCGCCACAAGGAAGGCGCCGTCGGGCGGGGTGAACTGCGCGTCATCGGTCGGGGCAGCATTGGACGGGTCGTAGCCCATGTCGAAACGCCGCGACAATTCAAGAACATACCGCGCCACGCAGGCGCGGGCGTCGGGGCTCGATGGCGGTTCGATATGAAGGGTGACGTCGGACACCCGCAGCCGCTTATGGCCGGTCCGCCGAGGTCGCGCACGACCGGTCGTCGTGCAGGCGTGTCACCCACAGGGGCTCCATATAGCGGTCGCCGTCACGGAAGCCCGGGGCGCAGCCTTCGGGGGTCGACGGATCGTGGGTCTCGCTCAGCTGGTCCTGGCTGTACGAAATGGCCAGGGACTGCGACCGCCCGCCACGCGCATAGCCATAGGGGCCATAACCATAGCCCGGATAGGCATAACCATAGCCGTAGCCATAGGGCACGCGATTCTTGCCGAAATCGGTCTGGCTGACGGCGATGCCAAGCGTGCCCGTCTCACCGACAGGGATCAGCGAATAGACATAACCGCTGCGGTAGCCGCCGGTGCCGACGGAAACACCGGCCCCGCCGTGGATCTGGCGTTTGGTATCAGGCTGCGGCGCGGCTTCGGCATAGGCCGCGGGTGCCCGGTCGCTGACCGGCGCGGCCTGGTTCAGGCGGGCGATCATCATGTCCTGCGACACGGCGGGCTTTGCGGCGGCAGCCGCGGCGTCGGCATCCGCCTTTGCCTTGGCGATATCGGCGTCGCTCGGCAGGGTCTTGGCCCGCGCGGCGGAGCTCACCACCTCGTCCTGGGCCATGGCAAGACACGGCACGGCCAGCAGCAGGGCAACCGACAGGACGATACGGGACGCGAACATGGCACAACCTCCGACGGAACGCATATTATACTCGTCATGCTCCCGAATTAAGGCGCGATTATAACCATCCTGCAAGGGCTTTTTCAGCCCGATACCAGCCCCCGCCCAGTGATCTTCAGCGCCACGCCGAAATCGTGCGGCGCGCCGGCCGGCACCGTGACGTGCAAGCCCTTGTCGTCCTGGCGGAAGGCCAGCGGCGAAGGGTGACCGACGACCTCGACGCGGTGCACCGGATGCCTGGCCAGCGACGCAATCGTCACGGTTTCGCCGGGACGGCCCAGAGTCGTGGCGTAGAGGGCCCCGCCCCTGGTCGTGAAGCGGATGTCCTGGGCCGTAAAGGGCTTGAGCTTGCTTTCGCCGAACATGCCGCCCTGGACCTGGGTCGGCCCCTCGCCCGATTGCGTCCACGGCCGCGTGCCGTAGATCGCCTCGCCGAAGCGCTTCGTCCAGGTGCCGATCTGTTCGACGATTTTCCGCTCTTCCGAATCGATTGAGCCGTCGCCTCGGACCGGGATGCTGAGCAGCAGGTTGCCGTTCTTCGACACGATGTCGCACAGACGATGGATGACGGCCTCGGCGCCGAGATAGGATTTGTTGGTATAGCGCTCGCGGTTGTAGTGCCAGTCGCCGATGCAGGTGTCGGTCTGCCAGGGCAACGGCTCGATGCCCGAGCGCAGGCCGCGTTCCACATCTTCGACCATGGCCGCGCGATGTTCAGGCGTCAGGTTCTTGCCGTTGATGACGACATCGACCTTACCGCTTTTGGCCAATGAGGCGTTGTAATAGTGGGCGGCGATATCCAGCCCCGCCTGACCCAGCGGCAACTCGTTATTGTCGAAATAGACGAGGTCCGGTTGGTAGGTATCGATCAGGTCCTTGCAGCGCAGGTACCATTGCCGCACGAAGGCGGGGTTGGAAAGCGGCGGCTTTTCGTCCCAGGCCATGTCGTGCGATTCGTGAAACGCCTTGGCGTCCTTGATCGAGGTGATGCCGTCCGGCATCGGCATGACCGCGCCGGCATAGAGTTCCTGCGGGTCCAGCCCTTCCCACCACTTGCCCTTGCCGTCGTACCTGGTCAGCTTCCACGCGTCGTAGCGTTCTCCCGCGCGCGCGCCTTCCGGGTCGTAGCCGTATGCGGGCTGGAACCAGTGCCAGGCATGGGCCGAGTGGTTCGACACGCCGAACTTCAGGCCACGCGCCCGCGCCGCCTTGGCCCAGATACCGATCAGGTCCTTCATCGGCCCGACGCGCGTCGCGTTCCAGTCGTGGAACTTCGAGGCGTAATTATCGAAATTGTCATGGTGGTTGGCCAGCGCCACGAAATACTTCGCCCCGGCGTCCTTATAGAGGTCGAGCAGTTCGTCCGGATTCCAGGCTTCCGCCTTCCACAGATTGTCGATCTCCATGAAGCCGGTATCGGCCGGATGGCCGTAGGTCTTCAGATGATGGTCGTACTGCTTCTGGCCCTGCTGGTACATGTTGCGGGCATACCAGTCGCCGGCCTCGGGCACGCATTGCGCCGACCAGTGCGCCCACAGGCCGAACTTGGCATCGCGGAACCAGTCGGGCGTCTTGTACTGCGACGCCAGCGAGCCCCAGTCGGCCTTGAACGGCCCGTCAGCGGTGGCGGCCAGCGAGGCCTGGCCGGTCATGACCGCCCCCGCTGCTCCCAATCCTGCTGCGCCCAATCTCACTGCACCAAGGCCCGCTGCCCCCTTGAACATTCCGCGTCTCGACAGCATCCGGACCTCCCTGGTCATTTATATTATATAGGAAAGTTACATTCCTTAGTGAAAACTTGTCAAGCTCAATGCAAGTCCCCGCGAAATCGAAAAGCAAGCTTGACTTTAAGTTTTATATAAAGTTTTATACATCTAACGCAAAGAAATTTGCTTTTAACATTAAAGGAGCCGCTATGTCCGGTCGCCCGTTTTCGCTACACCCCGGCAGCCTTGCCCTGAAAATTGCCGTCATCGTCCTGACCGCGGCGCTGATCGCCCAATGCAGCACGGAGTACAAAGCCATGACCTGGGTGATGGGCGATGCCCGCGCCAATGTGCTCAAGGTCTTCGCCTTCTGGCTGTCGTCGGTGCTGGCGCCCGGCTTCTACCTGTGCGCCCTGTGGGACCTCGGCAATGTCTTCAAGCGCATGGGCCGCGGCGAGGCCTTCGGCCCCAGCATGGTGCGCGGGCTGCAAAGCACCGGCCTGTGCCTGATGATGGGCGCGACCGCCGCCGTCGTGCTGGCGCCGTCCTTCGCCAAGTGGCTGGGCGATAACCTGCACGGCTTTTCCGGCCTGCACCTCAATCTCGATATCGAGAATGTCACGATCGGCCTGATCGGCCTGACGCTTCACCTGCTGGCGCGCCGTGGCGCAGGCGTCAAGGCCGAGCTGGAGCAGTTCGTCTGATGCCCGTACGTGTAACGCTGGACGTCATGCTGGCGAAAAAGAAGGTCCGCGCCCGCGACCTGGCGGCGCAGATCGGGATCAGCGAGACGCAGATGTCCTTGCTGCGCACCGGCAAGGTCAAGGGCATGCGCTTCGACACCCTGTCGAAGCTGTGCCTGATCCTCGAATGCCAGCCGGGCGACCTGATCGAATACGATCCCGACCAAGCGGATCTTGCGGCCGGGGAGGCGTAGTTACATCGGTTCGGCGAGTTGTCCGTTTATCAGGATAATCGCGGAATCGAATTCCTGCAGATAGATTTGCAATTCCCCTCCGGCCGTTACAACGGTCGTGAGCCCGAGCCCCGGCCAGTTGAGGTCCATGTCGTAGATAACGGTCATCTCGTCACCGGGCTGCAAAAGATAGTAATCAGGATATAGCTCGATCCACACGCCCAAGGGCTCGGCGCTGTCGTTCCGGAACTCCTGGATATGCTTTCCCGGGGTGTATTTGAAATCTCGTCTGTAATCGAAGCGCTGCTGCTTTTCCGTTGGCTTGGGCCGACGGAACATAGACGTCAGCCAGGTTTGCACGCGTCTCAATATCGCCATGTCGTCCTCCCTCGGCACTCACCGAAGGACGGTTCGCTGTCACTGTCAATCGCTACGGCGCCACCGCCTTGTTCGGGCTCCAGTTGACGACGTGGTAGACCGCCGGCGTCGTGCCGACATTGCGCAGGCCGTGCAGGCTGTTCGACGCGTTGAAGATCACCGAGCCCGGGCCCAGGCGCACCCATTTGCCGTTCGACAGGGTCTCGACCGTGCCTTCGCGGATGATGACCAGCTCTTCGTTGACGTGCTGGTGGGGCGGGTGCGAGGTGTTCCCCGGATTGAGCGTCGTCACGTGCATTTCCAGCTCGTCCAGCGTCGCCGTCGGCCCGCGATAGAGCGAGCGCACCTCACCCGTATCGGTCTTGGTCGCCGTCATCTTGTCCCAGTCGAAGGTCGCCGGCCCGAGGATAGGTGCGGTCGGCGGATGCGTCTGGGCAAAGGCGGCCACGGCGACGACGACCAGGGTCGCGGCGACCGAGCTCATGGCAATGGTGATGTCGCGTCGGGTGATCATGGCAGTCTCCTTCAGGCGATGACGGCGCGCTTGGCGGTCTTTTGCGCGGTTATGGCAAGCTCGGCCGCCAGCAGCGCCATGTCCTGGTCCTGGGCGGTGTGAGTGCGGTTGACGATGTCGGCGATGAACTGCGGACCGAAGGGCAGCGGTCCGTTCGAACAGTCGATATAGCGGGCGCTGTCACCATTGACGACGAACAGGTTGTTGCCCTGGCTGGACACGGCGACATTGGTGTATTTGCGCGCCTCCATATAGCCGTCCGTGCCCAGGATGAAGAGCCGCCCGTCGCCCCACGTCCCTAATCCTTTCGGCGTGAACCAATCGAGCCGCACATAGCCGAAGCCATGGTCGCCACGCAGCGTCATGTCGCCGAAGTCCTGGAAGTGCGGACGGTCGGGATGGCGGATATTGGCGACCTGCGACGCCACGATCTCGGCCGAGCGCGAGCCCGTATAGTACAGGAACTGGTCGATCTGGTGCGAGCCGATGTCGCACAGGATGCCGCCGAACTGCGCGTCGTTCCAGAACCAGTCCGGACGCCCGCCGCTGCCGCCGGCGTCGCCGCCCGACTGATAGATCTGGTGCGGGGCGATATTGATTGTCTGGATGACCTTGCCGATGGCCCCCTGTTTGATCAGCTCGCCGGCGTGGACCGCCGCCTTCACCTCCAGGCGTTCCGAATAGAGGATGCCGTAGATGCGGCCCGTCTCCCTGATCGTCTGCCGCACCAGGGCCAGGTCTTCCAGCGTGGTGACGCCCGGCTTGTCGGACAGGACGTCCTTGCCGTTTTTCATGGCGCGCACGCCTATGCCCGCACGTTCATTGGCGATATGCGAGGTCAGGACCAGTTGCACCGAGGGATCGTCCAGGATTTCGTCCTGCGTCTTCACGAGTTTCACGCCGGGATAGCGCTTGGCGAAGACGGCCAGCTTGTCGGGCTCCAGCCCCCAGGCGGCCACCAGTTCGCCGCCACCACGCTGCATGGCGCCGATCATGCCGTGAATATGGTCGTGGCTCATACCGCAGACGGCAAAGCGCACATGGTATTTCGGCGTTTCGTCGGGCTGGGGCGCCAGGGTTTCGGCCAGGGCCGCGGCCGGGCTGGCCATCAGGGTGCCGAGGCCTGCCGCCATCAGCAGCGAGCGGCGCGCGCTATCGGGTGTGTCCATCCTGTTCCTCCGGTGACCTGTTGGCCTTACCTTTGGCAAAGGATGGTCAGATGATCCCTGGCATGGCAAACTTTTTTTGGGCACGCGCCGTTTCGGCACAAAAAGGGGCGGCCGGAGACCGGCCGCCCAGGATAAGGCATCGCCCAGAACGCAGCGGATGCCTTGGGAAAACCCTACACGTCGGAACAGGGCCCGAAGGCCCCGCCCCTCATCGCTGCGGACGGCCGCCCCCGCCCGCTCCGCAACAATGTCTTTAAAAGGTCAGTACTTCATGGTCAGGTCGACCAGGAAGCGGCGGCCGTAATAGTCGGTGCGCTCGATCTCGCTGGGGTTGTTGTTGACGTATGAGCGCAGCGGCGTGTTCAGCAGGTTGCCCGCCTGGAAGCGGACGCTGATCTGGTCATTGATCTTGTAGCTGGCGCTGTAGTCGAGCGTCAGCTCCGAACGCACCGCCGTAAGCGCGCTCGACGACCAGGTGTAGAGCAGCGTGAACGGCGTATGGTACTTGAAGCCCAGGCGGGACTCGAAGCGGTCGTCGGCGTACCACAGGTCCAGCGTCGCCGTGGTCTTGGCCACGCCGTTCATCGGATAGGGATTATCCGACGGGCTGCTTTCGTGGATGTTCGACGCCGTGAAGGCGATGTTCGAATAGACGCCGAACTTTTCCAGCATGGGCACGAAGTAGAAGGGCGTCTGGTAGGTGATTTCCAGGCCGGCCAGCGTCCCGTTCTTGTCGCGATTATAGGGCGAGGTGAACGGAATCGTGGTCTGCGGCCCCGGAATGACCACGCCGGTCGGCACGATGTTGCGCGTGTCGTAGCCGATATAGTTATGGATGTTCTTGGCGAAGGCCGCCACGGCGAACAGGCCGTCCTTGCGGAAATAGTTCTCGTACGACACGTCGACCTGATCCGCCAGATAGGGCTTGAGCAGCGGGTTGCCGCCGCCGCCCGAATAGGGAACGGTCGTGACATTGTACGAGCGGTCGACGCGCAGGTCGTTGAGCGGCGGACGCGACAGGGTTTCCGAAACGCCGAGCTTCAGGTAGGCGCCGTCATTGACGGTGAACCGCGCGAGCGCGCTGGGCAGCACCTTGGTGTAGCTGTTGCCGACCGTGACATTGGTGCCGTTGCTGGGTCCGGTGCTGTCCGACTTCACGCTGACGACGCGCACGCCGACATTGCCGTCGACCGGCTTGCCGGCGAAGGTCGAGGCATAGGTGCTTTCGACATAGGCTTCCGCGACCTGTTCATGCACCTTCGATACGAAGGCCTGGTGCTTGAAGTCCGGATTGATCGCCGCCGCACCCGCCGTGCCGTAGACCGCCTTGGCCAGGGTGTCGAAGTCGCCCGCCACGAAGGTCGGGACGGTGAAGTTCTTGTAGTTCCACGGCGTCAGCAGCGATGCGCTGACCGGCGCAGTCCAGCTTAGCGGATCGACACGCGCCACCGTCGTCGGCTCGGTGTCGAGCTTGGTGCGGTCCGATAGGCGGGCGCCGAACTTCAGGCTGCTCCAGAAGGTGCCGTTGAGATGACGGTCGAAGTCGAGGTTCGCCGTGCCCAGCGTATCCTTCAGGTGGCTGACATCGGCCTGGCCGGTATTGGCGAACAGTTGCCCGGCCTGGGCGGCATCCCAGGCGCTGGTCTGCACGGTGACCGACGGGTGCGACCCGCGATAGTCGTACGACCCCTTGCCGGCATTGTTCCACATTTCCACGGCCTTCCAGACACCGTAGCGTTCGGCCTGCGACCAGGCGGCGTCGGCCGTGACCGTCCAGTCGCCGGTCCGCCACTTGCCGTTCAGCCCGGTGGCCAGCAGCTTCATGATCTGGCTGTATTTGGAAACGTACGGATGGTAGGTCGAATCGAACGTCATCTGGGTCGCCACCAGGGCGCCGTTCTGGATCACGTTGTTGGTAAAGCCCGGATTGGTCGCGGTGCCGGTCTCATAGCCGCCCCAGTTGCCCCAGTCGGTATACCAGCCGCCGTCGCCGTTTTCCTCGATATCGATGTCGCTCTTCAGGATGTCGAAGCGGCCTTCGAAGCTGTCCGTCGGCTTCCATTGCAGCGAGGACGAGATGGATGAACGCTCGGTGTCGATGGCCTTTTCCTCGAACGACGCGCCCCACGGGTTCTGTACGTCGGAGCCGCCCGGCACCACCGGACCCGGCGCCTGGTTGTTCCAGCCGCCGCCCATGACGTTTTCATAGCCGTTCTTCTGCTTCTGGATCGAGGCCGCGACCACCCAGCCCAGGGTCGGCGTCAGCTTGGTGACATAGGCGCCCGAGGCGCGATAGCCCATGGTGTCGTAATTGGGCAGGCTGGAGCCCCCGTCATAGGACACCAGGCCGGCGCGCAGGGTCAGGGACGGGCCGCGATAGTCGAGCGGGCGGATGGTCTGGATGTCGACCGTGCCCGAGACACCGCCCGAAACCAGGCGCGCTTCCGAAGACTTGTAGACCTCGACGCCCGACACGACTTCCGAGGGGAAGATTTCCCAGCGCACGTTGCGGTCGGGTTCGGACGAGGCCATTTCGCGGCCGTTGATCAGGCCCAGCACCATGCGCGGGCCCAGGCCCCGGATCGCCGCCTGGCTGTCATTGCCGCGGTCGCGCGTCGTGTTCAGGCCCGGCAGGCGCGCCAGGGTTTCAGCGATCGTCACGTCGGGCAGCACGCCGATATCCTTGGACGACACCACTTCGACGACGCCCGGTTCGGCGCGCTTGGTCGCCAGCGCGTCGCGCATCGACTTGCGCATGCCGGTGACGACGACCACGTCGGAATTGGTCTTGGCGCCCGTGCCCGTATCGGTCTGCGCGAAGGCCGCGCCGGATACCGCAATCGTCGCTGCCGACGCCAGGAGCGCCAGCCGTAAAGTCCCTTTGTGTCCCATGTTGTTCCCTTTTTCCTGTTATCGAAGCGATCCAGGCGCCTCAGAAAAAGGGATGCGTGGCGTAACCCCGTTCCGCCGCAGTTTGTATTACAAATATTACAAGTGACAATCTTGTCACACTTTACACGCGAACCTTACGGGTGGCGGAAGGCCTCCATGGCGGCGGTGAAGCGGTTGGCACTGTCCATCGCCCCAAGCTGGTAATGCGTCCAGGACACGATGGTGTCGGGCTCCCAGTAGAAGACGCCCAGCCCCATGTCTCCAAGCGCCTGATTTCGCTGGATCAGGTCGGCCAGCATGGCCTTGGCTTCGGCAGGCTGGTCGTACTGGAAGCCGGTTTCGACGACCATGACCGGCTTGTGATAGCGGCTGACCATGTCGGTCATGGTGGCGCTGATCTTCGGCGCCTCGGTGCGCCAGTCCTTGGACGGCGTATAGGCCGGATAATAGGAAAAGCCGATGATGTCGACCTTGCCGCCCTGGGCGGCGTAATTGTCGAACCACCATTCCGCCTTGGCCGTGTCCCAGCCGTTGTCGATATGGATGATGACGGCGGCGTCGGGATAGACCGACTTGACCGCGTCGTAGCCGGAATTGGTGAAGGCGGCCAGATTGTCGAAATGATCTGTCTTGCCTTCCGGCCATAGCAGGCCGTTGGTGATCTCGTTGCCGACCTGAACCCAGGCGACGTCGACGCCGTTCGCCTTCAGGTAGGCGAGCGTATCATGGGTGTGGGCGTAGACATCGGCCTTGAGCTGGTCGACGCTGTCCGACGCCCAGGCGGCCGGCTTGACCTGCTTACCGGGATCGGCCCAGTCGTCGCTGTAATGGAAGTCGATCATGATCTTCTGGCCGTTCGCCCTGGCACGCAACGCCTTGGCCAGGGTGTCGTCGCGGCCGTTCCAGCCACCGGTCGGATTGACCCAGACGCGCAGGCGGATGGCATTGACGCCGTAACCTTTCAGCAGGTCGAACGGATCGGCCTTGGCGCCGGTGGCGTCATTGAAGGCGAAACCGAGGCTTTCCTCCTGCGTCACCCAGCCGACATCGGCGCCATAGGCATAGCCGGCGGCGACGGATGACGAAGCGGACGAGGATGACGAAGCGGAAGAGGACGACGCCGTCCCGGCCGAAGCGCCGCCGCTGCCGCCTCCGCAGGCGCACAGGGTCATCACAAGCAGGGCGAGGCAGCTGGCTTTCATGGTCATGGTGTAGTCCTTGTCATCCATCACAACAAGGATGATCGGCCGGTACTTTTCCGCCGGCGCTATAGCCCCGGAGCGCGCACACCCTGCAGATAACCGTGGCGGGTTTCGCGGTCATAGGCCGCATCGTAATCCGCCAGCGCCTGGGTCGCGGCCCCGGCGGCGGCCGGGGCATTTTCGCAGGTCGCCGACCGGATCGCGGCGGCGACATTGCCGATATGCTGATAGGCGTGACGCAGATGGCCGGCTTCGTGGACCACCAGGGCGTCGTAAAAGCGCTGCCACGCCTTCGCATCGTCGGGCCGCAGCCGGGTGGCGTCGACCAGCCGGGGCAGCAGCACCTCGCCCCTGAAGGTCACCTCGACATGATCCTTGTCGCAGGCCGCCGAGCCCTGCCGCCAGCGCCAGCGGATCTGCCAGTGAGTCCGGGCGGAGCCGACCGTATGATCGTTCGAATCGACGGGACCATGCGCGCCGATATAGGCGACGATGGCGGCCGTGTCGGTTCCCGGCACGTCGTAATAGGTGACCGTGGTATTGGGAAAAGCTTTCAGGGCGCTGTCGTCGACGACGATGGCGGGCGTTTCCGGAGCGGCCCCGCTATCCGGCGCCTTTTGTCCATGCCCGGTCAAGACCTGCCAGGACACAGCCCCGGCGAAACCGAGACCCAGGGCGGCCACGATGGCGGCAAGGCCTGTGCCGTGCGTCCCGAGCCGCCTGTTTCCGAAAGCCATACCGGTCGCCTCCCCGTCCCTTTGGTAGCCGAAACCCGTTACGGAACCCTTCCAGGGCATCCGGGCGCCTGGCACCAAAAAGAACTGGCGCGAAAAATAACTGGCGCGAAAAAGAAAAGGCCGCCCAAACAGGCGGCCAGGAGGGAGACAGCGACGCGGAGGAAACGTTGGGACGGCGCCTGGCGGTTCGAGAACCGTTATGCAAACGATAGCACAGGATGTGTTAACACGACTATAACGCGTAAAATTCAGGTGAATGGAGATGAACGCCGCGCTCAAACTGCGTTCAGGTACGAAGGCTTAAGGTGGTTCCCAAGATCGGCACATGGCCGAAGTTCAAGGAGTGACCACCATGAAGACCCTCACCAAGACCGCTTCGATAGCCGCCGTCGTCACGGCCGCCGCCGCCCTCACCCTGCCGGGCCTGGCTTCGGCCGAAAGCTGCTACAGCCGCGCCAAGGACAACCAGACGACGGGCGCCGTCGTCGGCGCCGTCGCCGGCGCGGCCCTGGGCAACAGCATGTCCGGCCACAGCCGGGGCGCCGGCACCTTGCTGGGCGCGGTTCTCGGCGGCGTTGTCGGATCCAGCATCGGCAAGGATTCGACCAAGTGCTACGGCTACGACAACCGCTACGACCGCAGCTATTCCTACCGGGATTCCGGCTACCGCTACGACAACGGCTATAACAGCGGCTACGACCGTTACGACAACCGCTATGACCGCCACTACAACAGCTATGACCGCGACCGGCACTACAGCCGCGACAACAACTGGTAAGTCCCGTGAAGGCCCCGTGTAACGGCGGGGCCTTCTCCATCCGCTGCATCTTCAATGGAGGCGCGAATGCTTGCCAAATTCGTCGCGATTCTGGGGCTGGGGGTCATTATGTCGTTGTCGCTGGTCCTGGTGCTGATGGCGCACCCGTGACATCGGGCGCCCGGTCTCCGGCCTATTGACGCGGCCTGGGACCGGGCGCAGTCTTGAGCGGACACGCAGGGGGAAGGGCGATGACAGAGCAAAGATCCGGCTTCGGGAACGGTATCCGGATGTTCATCGCGCCGGTCAAATTGTGGTGGAGCGTCTTCCCGCTGCTCATCGGTGTCGCCGTCCTGTTCGCCGTCGTTACGATCGGCGCGGTCTTTGCGCTGACGGCGCTCACCCAAGGCCTCGAAGACCAGGACGTATCGAATTACGTCATTCTCGGCCCCATGATCCTGGGCCATGTCCTCTTTACTATTTTCGCCAGCCGGGTCGCCGGCCGGGCCTTGTCCCCGGCCGCCGTCCAGCCGCTGGGGTTTGCGGGGTGGACGCAGGCGACCCTGGCCCTGAGCGTCCTGGCGTCCGGTGTCATCGCCCTGACGACGGCCACCCTTCATATGCCGGCGTCGATGGCGTCCGTGGTCGTGCTTACGGCCCTTCTGGCCTGTACGCCGCTTTTGCCAAGGCTTGCCCTGAAGGTACGCGGCGGCCCGGGCTTCCCGGTCTCGTCCCTTATCGTCGCCCTGCCCTGGCTGTGCGTCATCGAGGTGGTGGGCCTGCCCATGCAGAGCTGCACCGAATGCTGGGGCCTTATGGAAGGCGGCGTCATCACCATTCCGCTTCTCGGGCTGCACCTGTTCCTGGCCACGACGACCGCGGCCGTGGTGTCGGCAACCGTTTACCTCGGCGGCGAAAGACCCGCCCGCGTCGAGGCGTAAACCTTAACCAAAGCCGGCCGCTTTTCTGATCGAATCCTGATGCTTCCGGGGTCACCCTTGCGCCTTCCGATGCCCCGGGAGGCAAGCGTGAGCAGTGATGACCTTTCCCGCAGGCCGCGCCAGAACGACGCGGACCGTGCCGAAACTTCCGAAGCGATCGCCGGTCAGGCCGCGGCGCGCCAGGCCGAGCCTTTGCCGGAGCCCGCGCCAGAATCCGAGAGCCAACCCGATATCCAACCCGAAATCCAGCCTGAGACCCAGCCGGCGCCGCACCATCGCGTCGCCCTGGCCTGGGCCGGGCTGAAAGGCCGCTGGACGAAACTGCCGGCGCCGGTGCGCTGGGCCGGCGGCATCCTGTCGGTATTGCTGGTCATTATCCTGATCTTCCTGATGATCTTCGACTGGGACTGGTTCCGCCCCTCCCTGGCCAGGATCATGTCCGACAAGTTGCACCGCCCGGTGCGCATCGACGGCCACCTCAGGGTCCATCTGCTGAGCTGGACGCCGACCGCCACCGTCACCGGCCTCAAGGTCGGCCAGCCTGGCTGGCAGGCCGCCGACAAGGCCGCGCCGACGGGGAACATGGCCGAGATCGACGGCATCACCGTCAAGGCAGAACTGCTGCCGCTGTTCGTCTTCCACGTTGTCCTGCCGCGGCTGGAGGTCGACCACCCGGTCGTCTCGCTGTACCAGGACAAGGCGGGCCGCGCGAACTGGGACTTCAGCGACGGCACCGATACGGGCAAGCCTGCAAAGCTGCCGCCGATCAAGAACTTCATCATCAAGGACGGCCACCTGGCCATGACCAGCGTCCAGCGCAGGCTGCGCATGACGGCGACGGTCAACGCCAATGAGAACGCCGACGCAAAAGGCGGTCAGCCGTTCGCCCTGATCGGCGCCGGCACGCTCAACGGCGCGAAGTTCGACCTCAAGGCCACGGGCGGCGCCCTGCTCAACGTGCGCACCAGTCAGCCCTATCCGTTCGACATGCATGTCCAGGCCGGCGACACGGTCATAACCGCCAAGGGACGCGTGCTGCACCCGTTCAACCTGGGCCAGCTCGACGGCGCCGTTACCATCAAGGGCCGCGACCTGGCAGACCTCTACTACCTGACCGGCTTGACCCTGCCCAATACGCCGGCCTATTCGATCGCGGCCGATATCGCGCGCGACGACCGCACCTATCACGTCACCCGCATTAACGGCCGCGTCGGCCATAGCGACCTGGAAGGCAAGCTTACCGTCGATATCGAAAAATCGGGCCGGCCGAACCTGACCGGCGACCTGACCTCGACCCGGCTCGACTTCAAGGACCTGGGCTCGATGTTCGGCGCGACGGCCGCCAATGCGCCGTCCAGGCCGAAGCTGACCAATTCGCCCGAAGCGACCACCGGCCGCCGGCTTCTGCCCGACGCGTCGCTCGACGCCGAACGCATCCGCGGCATGGATGCGCGCGTCCGCTACCGCGCCCAGTCGGTCATCGCCTCACCCAACATGCCGCTGCGCGCCGTCAGCCTGGGGGTCAAGCTCGACCACGGCCTGCTGACGCTCGACCCTATCGACATAAGTTTCCCGCAGGGGCGCCTGATCGGCACGGCGGCGATCAATGCCCGCAGCGCGGTCCAGACCAATGCGGTCGACATGCGCGTGACCGGCCTGCACGTCGAGAACTTCATCACCCAGGCGGGCAAGCCGCTTGAGGGCGTGATCGACGCGCGGCTCAAGGCCGCCGGCGCCGGTGATTCGGTGCACAAGGCGGCCGGTTCCGCCGACGGCCGCATGGTCGTGGTCATGCCCGCCGGCATGATCCGCCAGAGCTTTGCCGAACTGATGGGCATTGACGCCACCAAAGGCCTGTTCATGCTCCTGTCAAAGGATCCGCACCAGACGCCGGTCCGCTGCGCCATCGCCGATTTCAACATCCACAACGGCGTCATGCAGGCTCAGAACATCACGTTCGACACCGGCGTCGTGCTGGTCAACGGCTCCGGACAGGTCAATCTCAACGACGAAAGCATGAAGTTCGTCTTCAAGGGCAAGCCCAAGAAGTTCCGCCTGGTGCGCATCAACGCGCCGATCATCATCGGCGGCCACCTGAGCGCGCCGACCTTCGGCATCAATGCCGGACCCGCCGTGGTCCAGGGCGGCCTGGGCGCGATCCTGTCGACCGTCAGCGCTCCCCTGCTGGCCCTGCCCTTCATCAACGGCGGCGGCCAGAAGGACGCCGACTGCGGCGCCCTGATGGGCGAAGCCCAGGCGAAGGGCGCGCCGACGGCCCTGCACGCCGCGCCGGCCAGGCCTGTTCCCGCGCCGGTGCGGAAGTAGACGCGGACCTGGACTTGCGATAGCCTTCCCCCACTGGCGTGACATCGCCTCGGGGGGAAGACCATGATTATCGGACGACTGACCGGCCTGGCCTGTGGTGCGGCAATCTTCATCGCCGGGCCGGCGATTGCGCAGACCGAGGCAGCGCCACCCGCCGCCCTGTCGCGCATCCCTCTGGAACTCAGCCCGATCATCCACCAGCGGGCGGAGCCCGTGACCCATGCCGAGGGGCATGTCGAGGACGGACGGCCCATCCTTACCGTGCCCTTTGCCTATAACCGGATGTTCCGGCTCAAGACCGACCGCACCTTCACCTCGATCTTCTTGGTAAAGATGACGGAAGCGCCCAAGGGCACGCTGGGCTTCTACGCCGGACAGTTCAACGCGCCCGACGGCGCGGGGCGGGGCGAGCTGATGTGCATGTTCCCGAAATTTTCACGGCTTTACCTGAACTATCCGGACTGCTTCCTGCGCAACGACGCCGACCCGGACGGCAAGATCGCCCAGGTCAAGGTCGAGAGCAACGTCCCCGCCCACTATTACGTCGTCACCTATAACGGCACGCCGATGTTCGCCTACAGCAACCCGCCGCTGGACGCGGAAGACGGCGTCTTCGTTCCCGACCACGACTTCCGGCTGAACCTGACGGTTTCGTCCTGGCACAAGGGCGTCGCCCACGTCGAATGGAAATCGGACGACGGCGTCGCCCTCAAGCAGGACATGGCCACAGGCGCGGACGGCGCCGTCGATATTCCCCTCGATAACGGCATCCTGCACCTGCGGCCGAACGACGACGAAGGCTCCGACGTCAGCTTCACCGCATCCGCGCCATAGGCTCCGCCAGGATTTCCGCATCGATTTCTGATGGTTGCCATCCTCATATTGGCTCCCTGTTCAGGGGATGTGTAATGAAGAAACCGAAGACCTGGTGCGATTTCGACGAACGCGCCGCCGCGCTGACCGAACGGCGCAACCTCAAGATGGCGCGCTCGCCCCATGCCTTCGTGCGGGGCGCGACGCAGAAATTCTACGAATGGCTGGACGGCGCCAGCGGCCTGAAACTGCCGCAGGGCCCGGCCGTATGGATTTGCGGCGATTGCCATTCCGGCAACCTCGGACCGCTGGCCAATACCAAGGGCCGCATCGACATCCAGATCCGCGACCTCGACCAGACGGTCGTCGGCAATCCCGTCCACGACGTCATCCGCCTGGGCCTGTCCATGGCCTCGGCGGCGCGCGGCTCGGACCTGCCGGGTGTCATGACGGCGCGCATGATGGAAGACCTGGTCGACGGCTACCAGGCCGCCTTCGGCGACGCCGGCACGCGGCTGGACCGGCCGGAAGCGGTAAAGGCGGCCCTGACCAGCGCGGTCAACCGCCGCTGGAAACATCTCGCCGAGGAACGGCTGGGGGACGCGCGGCCGCAGCTCAAGCTCGGCAATCACTTCTGGCCGATCACCGACGACGAGCGCGAAAGCCTCAACGCCCTGTTCGCCGATGAAAAGGTGCGGCGCATGGTCACCGCCCTGCGCGGCCGCGAGGACGACGCCGGCCTGTCGATACTCGACGCCGCCTACTGGGTAAAAGGGTGCAGTTCGCTCGGCCGCGTCCGCTACGCCGCCCTGGTCGCCATCGAGAACGGCGGACAGATGTGCCTGATCGACATCAAGGAAGCCACCAAGGCCCTGGCGCCACGCTATCCCGACGCCGACATGCCGCGCGACAACGCAGAACGCGTCGTGGCCGGCGCCTGGCACCTGTCGCCGGCGCTCGGCGACCGCATGGTGGCCGGCCGCCTGCTCGACCGGTCGGTATTCCTGCGCGAACTGCTGCCCCAGGACCTGAAGCTCGACCTCGAAAGGCTCAGCGAGGCCGAGGCCGGCAGCCTGGCGCGCTATCTCGGCAACGTCGTCGGCATCGCGCACGCCCGGCAGATGGATGCGGACGCGCGCCGCGACTGGCACCGCGACCTGGCCCGCGGGCGGTCGAAGACGCTCGACGCCCCGTCATGGCTGTGGTCGTCGGTCGTGGAACTGATGGCCAGCCACGAAAGCGCCTATCTCGAGCACTGCCGCCGCTACGCCCTGCGCGCCGAGGCCGAGGCCGCATGAAGCGTCTTGCCGCCGTCTTGTCCCTGGCCGTCCTGTCGGCCTGCGCCTCGGCGCCGGCGCAACAGGCCGATATCGCGCTGCCGGCCGCTTTCCACGACGGCATGGTCTATGTCCAGGTGTCGGTCAACGGGGCCGCGCCCGTGTGGATGGACCTGGACGACGGCACCTCGCCGTCCGCCATCGATCTCGACTACGCCAGAAGCCTCGGCCTGGCGCTCAAGCCCGGCGCGGGGTCGGGCACGGGCATCGGCACGGAGCGGGTGGAGTTCTTCAACACCTCGGCGGACCTTGCGGCCGGCGCTGTCTCGCGGAAAATCGATTTCTCGGCCAGCCGGCTGAAGGGCATGGTCGGGCCGGACGGCAAACCGCTGATGGGCGTCCTGGGCTACAGCTTCCTGGCGGGCCGGATACTGGTCATCGACTACCCGAATCAGAAGGTGATTTTCGCTGCCACATCAAAGCCTTGCGCCTGCGACCTGCCGATGGGGCTGGACACCAATATCCCGACCGTGCCGGTGACGATCGCCGGCCACCGCATGACGGCGCTGATCGACAGCGGCGGCATGTACGACCTGCTGGCGACGCCCGCCGCCGTCAGGCTGGCCGGACTCGAAACCTGGGCGGCGCAGGGCCGTCCGGTCACAGGCTACGGCTATGCCGGCGCGCAGGGCGTGAAAATCGGCCAGGCGCCGGACGTCGCGGTCGGCGCGATCCGCAAGGAAACCCCCGAGACCGTCTATGGCACCTTCGGCACCTCGCCGTTGAAGGCCGAGGCGGCGCTCGGCGCGCGCTTCCTTGAGGGCTATCGGGTGACGCTAAATTACCGCGCCCGTACGGTGCGCATCGAACCCTGACAGCGCACCGTCGTGCAGGATCGGCAGGATGGCCGGCGAGACGATGTCCAGGTTATGCAGCACGAAGTCCGTCAAGGCTTGGACCTCCATCGCCGCCTTGCCGCCGGGCTCGAATTCCGTCACCCCGCGCCCCAGGCCCCAACAGGTACGATAGCCGCAGCGCTGGCGCAGGACGACCGGCGCCAGCCGCATGCCGGGGCGCAAGGTCCGTCCGCGCGCATCCTCGACCAGGGCGGTCGCCGTCGGCGGCGCGGCATTGATCACGACATAGCCGGTACGCCCGGTTTCCGACAGAAGGGCGGCGGTGCGGCGGAGCGCGTCGATATCGGGCAGGGACGGACGGCACGGCGTCAGGACGATGTCGGCGCGGGCGATGGCTTCTTCGGCCTCGACGCTGGCGCGCGGCGGCGTATCGATGACGATCAGGTCCGTGGTCATGGCCGCCACGGCGATGCGGATACCCAGGTCTTCGGCGGTGACCGCCTCGGCGCGCAAGTCAGATTGCGCCCGGCGGCCGAACCAGCCGAGTGTACTTTCCTGGCAATCCATGTCGAAAAGCGCGGTACGAAGACCCAGACCCTGTATTGCAGCCGCGAGGTTTATCGACAGTGTTGATTTCCCGACACCGCCTTTATACGACGCAACTGCGATAACCTTTACCATTACGGGCACCCGGTCTCGACACATCGAGACTCATGAAACTGTCACAATCCTCATCTTGAGGACGGTGCGCCCGATTTGTAAACAACAGGTTTTTTTTCTCCACACTCTTCCGGGTACGGAGCAGTTTGCCGCCGGCCTCAGGGGTGGTGCAGCGCCCGGAACCGGTTGGCGAAAGCGGCGCGCTGGGCGTTCGACTGGCTCTTGGCCGTTTCGACCGCCTCCAGTTCGGTGGCGCGCAGCAGGTGCTCGATAACCCGGTCCATATGGGCGTGCATGGCCTTGCGGGCCTTGGGCGCCGAACCGGCCTTGAGCGCCTCGAGAATGTCGCGGTGCTCGGAAATGCGGTCGGTCATGCCGAGGTCGGCGGCCCGTTCCAGGATGTTGCGCGCGAACGGCGAGCGGTAGCGCCAGTCCCACAGGGTTTCGACCGTGGCCACCAGGGCGCCGTTGCCGGTCGACTGCGCGATGACGAAATGGAAGTCGCGGTCGGCCTTTTCCGCCTTTTCCTGGTCTGGATCGCCCATGGCGGTGAGCAGTTCTTCCAGCTCGGCGATATTTTCATCCGTACGCTGGGTGGCGGCCATGGCGGCGACCTCGCCCTCGAACAGGCGGCGCGCCTCGATCAGTTCGAAGGCGCCGATTTCCGCGTCCGGCTGGGCCGCGCGCATCGGCGGCTCCAGGACCAGGATGCCGACGCCGTGCTTGGCTTCGATCAGGCCGCGGATTTCAAGCGCGATCAAGGCTTCTCGCATGCTGGGGCGGCTGACGCCATAGGTCTGGGCCAGGTCGCGTTCGGTCGGCAGGCGGTCGCCCGGCTGGTAACGCCCGGACTCGATGTCCGCGGCGATGGAATCTGCGATCTGGCGATAAAGTTTCTTGGGTTCCGACATCGGCTGGCTGGCTGAATGATGACAGGGGACCAATATGCCGGTTCGCCCCCGCCTTTCAACTGGATTCGCGAATACGGAGCCGGAAGCCTAATGTCCTGACCACTGGCGCGAAGACACGTGCCGCCGCCGAAATCGCCGCCGCAGGACAGGACAAAGTTAACGCTCACATCCGCCGGGACCGGAATGGCCAGCCCTATCAGCCCGATATGGTCAGACCATTGACGCAAAGACGAGCAAGATTACGCCCAAAACAAGACAGGCGTCTGGCCAATTGTCGTACCAGCGGAGGCTGCCACCGGAAGTAATTTAGGCCCGCGCCATACCCGTTATGTCGGTATGGTTTCCGTTTAATCTTCATTTCACTGGGGTAATTGGCGATATTGCGGCTCGCAGTTTCGCGACATCTGCGCTAAACTGTGGCCAATTCGGCCCCATGGCCCACGAAGCGCCCGCGACAGGGTATGGCGAGCAAAATCGCTTGCATTCCGCCGCGTGGCAGTCCAATCTTGAATTGGTTTGACCTATGGCCGCCAGCCCACGGCCGCAGGCATGATTGCAAGGAGAGTAAAAGCGTGATGGATACCAGCCGCCAGGATGGCTTCGGACGCGACGGTTCCGCGTCCGGCGATTCCGCTTCCAAGGGCGGCGTCCGCGCCCGCATCACCGCCGCGCGCGTCATCGTCACCTGTCCCGGCCGGAATTTCGTCACGCTGAAGATCGAGACCGACCAGGGCATCTACGGCATCGGCGACGCTACGCTGAACGGCCGTGAGCTGGCCGTGGCCGCCTATCTGGAAGAGCACGTCATCCCGTGCCTGATCGGCCGCGACGCCCACCAGATCGAGGACATCTGGCAGTTCCTGTATCGCGGCGCCTACTGGCGGCGCGGCCCGGTGACCATGTCGGCCATCGCCGCCGTCGACATGGCGCTATGGGACATCAAGGGCAAGATCGCCGGCCTGCCCGTCTATCAATTGCTGGGCGGCGCTTGCCGCAACGCCGTCATGGTCTACGGCCACGCCAACGGCAAGTCGATCGAGGACACGATCGAGGCGGCGCTGGACTATAAGGAAAAAGGCTACCAGGCCATCCGCATCCAGTGCGGCGTGCCGGGCCTGGACGCCACCTACGGCGTCTCCAAGCACAAGACCTTCTACGAACCCGCCGACAGCGACCTGCCGACCGAGGACGTCTGGGACACGGCCGCTTACCTGCGCGTGGTGCCCAAGCTGTTCGCCGCGGCGCGCGACGCCCTGGGCGACGAGGTCCACCTGCTGCACGACGTCCACCACCGCCTGACGCCGATCGAGGCCGGGCGCCTGGGCCGCGACATCGAACCCTACCGCCCGTTCTGGATCGAGGACGCGACGCCGGCGGAAAACCAGGACAATTTCCGCCTGATCCGCCAGCATACGACGACGCCGCTGGCCGTCGGCGAGATCTTCAACTCGATCTGGGACTGCAAGGACCTGATCCAGAACCAGCTGATCGACTATATCCGCGCCACCATCGTGCACACGGGCGGCATCAGCCACCTGCGCAAGGTCGCCATGCTGGCCGACCTGCACAATGTGCGTACCGGCTGCCACGGCGCCACCGACCTGTCGCCGGTCACCATGGCCGCCGCCCTGCACTTCGACCTGTCGATCCCGAACTTCGGCATCCAGGAATTCATGCGCCATACCGACGCTACCTACGAGGTCTTCCCCAACAGCTACCGGTTCGAGAGCGGCTTCATGTACTGCTCCGAAGCGCCGGGCCTGGGTGTCGACATCGACGAGGACAAGGCGAAACTCTATCCGTACACGCGCGCCTACCTGCCGGTGAACCGTCTCAAGGACGGCACCATGTTCAACTGGTAGAAGCCCCCAAAGCGCATTTCCAGGATGCGCGACATAACAGACCGCTTAAGGGAGCGAAACGATGGCTGGTTTCAGGTTGCGGCCCATGGCCGCTGCGAGCGTTGCCCTGTGCCTGAGCGCCGGCCTGAACGCCGGCCTGAACGCCGGAACGGCCCGGGCCGAGGACGGTTATGACCTCTGGCTGCGCTATCGGCCGGTCGAAGCCGCGGCCCTGCCCGCCTACCGGCCGCACGCCTCTACCATCGTCGCGGCCGGCGGCAGCGCGACGATCGCCGCCGCCGTGGCGGAGCTGAAGCGCGGCCTGTCGGGCCTGCTGGCCGAAGACGTCACCACCGGCCAGATCGCGGACGGCGCCGTCGTCATCGGCACGCCAGCCTCATCCGATATTATAAAGAGCCTGAACCTGCCGCTGGCGGCCCTGAACGACGAAGGCTTTGTAATCCGTACCACGAGCGTCGGCGGTCATAAGGTCACCGTCATCGCCGGCAATACGGACACCGGCGTGCTTTACGGCGCCTTCCGTTATCTCAGCCTGATCGAAACGCGCAAGCCGGTCGATGCGCTCGACATCGCCGACGCGCCGAAGCTCAAGGTCCGCGTGCTCGACCACTGGGACAATCTCGACGGCACGGTCGAGCGCGGCTATTCGGGCCGCTCGATCTGGGACTGGTGGCGGCTGCCGGACCTGAAGGACGCACGCTATATAGATTATGCGCGCGCCGACGCCTCGGTCGGCATCAACGGCGTCGTGCTCAACAATGTCAACGCCAAGCCGGACAGCCTGACGGCGCCCTATATCGAAAAGACGCGCGCCGTCGCCGACATGCTCAGGCCCTACGGCATCAAGGTCTACCTGTCGGCGCGCTTTTCGGCGCCGATCGAGATCGGCCATTTGAAGACGGCCGACCCGCTCGATCCGGAGGTCCGCGCCTGGTGGAAGGCAAAGGCCGACGAAATCTATGCCGCCATCCCGGACTTCGGCGGCTTTCTTGTGAAGGCCAGTTCGGAAGGCCAGCCGGGTCCAGGCGATTATCATCGCACCCACGCCGACGGCGCCAATATGATGGCCGAAGCCGTCGGCCGGCACGGCGGCATCGTCATGTGGCGCGCCTTCGTCTATTCGGAGCACGATGCCCGCGACCGCGCCAAACAGGCGTCCTACGAATTTCAGCCGCTCGACGGCCAGTTCGCGCCGAACGTCCTGCTGCAAATCAAGAACGGCCCGATCGATTTCCAGCCGCGCGAGCCCTTCCATCCGTTGTTCGGCGCCATGCCGAAGACCAACGAGATGCTCGAGGTCCAGATCACCAAGGAATATCTCGGCCAGGCGACGCACCTCGTCTATTCGACAGCGCTCTACGAAGAGACGCTGAAAACGGATACTTTCGGCCAGGGTAAGGGAACGACCGTCGCCAAGGTCATCGAAGGCGGTATCGGCAACCATGCGCTTACCGGCATGGCGGGCGTGGCCAATATCGGCTCCGACCGCAACTGGTCGGGCTCGGACTTCAACCAGGCCGACTGGTATGGCTTCGGACGTCTGGCGTGGAATCCGGACGCCCCGGCGCGCGCCATCGCCGAGGACTGGGCGCGCATGACCTTCTCCAACGACCCGGCCTTCGTGAAGCCCGTCACCGACATGATGATGGCGTCGCGCGAAACGGTCGTGAAATACATGACGCCGCTTGGCCTGCATCACCAGATGGCGACGGGCCACCATTATGGTCCGGGCCCCTGGGTCTGCGACCTGGCGCGGCCGGAATGGAACCCATGCTACTATGCCAAGGCGGATGCGGGCGGCATCGGCTTCGACCGCACGAAGACCGGCAGCGACGCCCTGTCGCAATACGCGCCGGATGCGGCAAAGCAATGGGCCGACCCGAAGACGATCGATCCGAAATACCTGCTGTGGTTCCAGCACGTGCCGTGGACGTTCAAGATGAAGGACGGCCATATCCTGTGGGACGACCTGGTCATGACCTACAGCCAGGGCGTCGACGAGGTCCACGACATGCAGGCGACCTGGGCCAGCTTACGGCCCTATGTCGATTCGCAACGCTTCGAAGCCGTGTCGAGCAATCTGCGTATCCAGGCGCGCGAGGCCAAATGGTGGCGCGACGCATCGATCGCGTATTTCCAGAGCAAGTCGGGCCTGCCCCTGCCCAAGGGCTATGCCCAGCCGGAAGAGACGCTCGACTATTACAAATCGCTTGCCTTCCCCTATGCGCCCGGCCAGGGCAAGTAGGACAGCGGGCTTAATTGTAATATCAATGCAGCGGAAATACTTCCGAATTATTGGAATTTCCCGCGTGCGGTGATTCGCCGGACGAAATTTCACCGCATTGCAGCAGAAAATACCTGCGAATACACGGTTATTTGATACCAGAAGGCAAGGCTGTCCGCCCGTTGCCTCTATCATCGCAGTTGCAAAATTACCGGCCGTCCACGGAATGATACCGCTGGACAGGCGCGCCGTGTATTTGTATGACTACTGGAACGCGGACTTCAAATTTCCGTCAATTGGAAGGTCGCCAGGCCGTAGCGGGCATATGTGAAACCGCTTCCATCAATGAAATCATATGATTTTATTGAACTTTCCGGCAAAAATATCGCGAACGGCGGTATTTGAGGCCCTAAAGAAACCAAATTCAAAATACTTATAAAAGAAATAAAAAATCGGTGTGTCCGCGCATGACTTGCGCTTTCCATGGGCGAAATGCCAGTTTTCGGCTTTGTGGCGAATCTCCGGCAGAAGCCGGAAGTGGCACATCAGGGGCATTCCGATTTTATTAATAAAGTCAGGCAACTATCTCTGATCCGTTGGCATTTTGTGTCTAAATTGCAACGGATGAACGAAACAAGTGTCAAATCTGTTACCGCTATCTAGCGTCGACAGCGTTGTCATGGTACGCCTGCTGGCACCACATAAAAAGCAGATCAGGCCACTGAATACTTGGGGGGCTGAATCTGAACCAACGGGAGAACGCAAGGGATTTCCCTGCGCACATCTTTAACAGACCAGACGCGCTCGCCTTACGTGCGCGCTCTGATTGTATGTACGCAGCTCTTGCCTTTCCCCGACGTTGTGGCCGACGCAGCAATGCCGAAGTTTAAAGACTTCAATCAAGTTGGGAGAACGACATGAATACAGTAACGCGTAATGGAAGGAAGTCGGTGCGTGCCGTTGTGCTGACCGGGGTTTCGACCCTGGCTCTGGTCACGATGGCCGCTCCGGTCTTCGCGCAGACGGCGCCCGCGGCCAAGGCCGACAGCGACGTCGTGGTCGTCACGGGTCTCCGTGGCTCGCTGCAACGCGCGATGAACATCAAGAAGAACGCCGACGGCGTCGTCGACGGCATCTCGGCCGAAGACGTGGGCAAGTATCCCGACACGAACCTGGCCGACTCGCTGCAGCGCGTCCCCGGTGTGTCGATCAACCGCGTCAACGGTGAAGGCGAGCAACTGACGGTCCGCGGCTTCGGCCCCGGCTATAACTCGACGACTGTCGACGGCCGCATCATGCCGGCCTCGGGTATCGGCGTCATCGGCGGCGGCCAGGGCGCTGACAGCGGCCAGGGCAATTCGCGCGCCTTCGACTTCTCGAACATCGCTTCTGACGGTGTCGGCGCCGTGCAGGTCTACAAGACCGGCCGCGCGGACGTCGCCTCGGGCGGCATCGGCGCCACCGTCAACGTCGTCACCCTGCAGCCCCTGCTGCACCCCGGTTCGGCCGGCAGCCTCACGATCAAGGGCCTGACCAACGACCATCCGGGCCTCGGCACGGTTCTGCCGAAGAAGTCGATCACGCCGGAAATCTCGGGCGCGTATCAGTGGACCGACGACAGCGGCAAGTTCGGCGTCGCCCTGTTCGGTTCGCACCAGGAAAAGACCGGTTCGTCGCGTCAGGACACCGTCAACAACTGGAACATCGAAACCTACAGCGCGTTCCTGGCTTCGGCTGCGGCCAAGGCCAATGCCAGCTCCAACCCTCCGTTCCCGGCGGCGGTCATCACCAACGCCCCGACCAACATGAATCAGTTGATCGCGGTGCCGTCCGACAGCCGTCTGACCTATGCCGAAGACGACGTGAAGCGTGACAACGCCGAAGTCGTCCTGCAATGGAAGCCGATGGAAAACCTGACGGTCACGGCGAATACCTTCTATTCGCAAGTGGTCGAACAGGAAGCCCGCTCGGAACTGACCAACTGGTTCTCGGCCCAGCCCTTCGCGGCCGTGACCTTCAACGGCGACCCGGTCATCGATTCGATCGTCAAGGTGACCGACAGCATTCCGCAAGCCGCTTCGTCCCCCACCACCGGTAAGGACCAGGGCTACGAAAACGAACTGCGCTCGATCAAGAACACCCTGCAATCGACCGGCCTGAAGGTGAAGTACAAGCCGACCGATCACTGGACCCTGACGTTCGACATCTCGTCGTCGGAATCCCAGTCGGGCGGCAACAACGCGGACGGTTCGTCGTCCGACACGGTCAGCTCGGCTCAGGTCTACGTGGCCCAGAACGGCGTGTACGTGAACTCGACCACCTACGGCAACCTGGCGGCGCCGATCCAGAACTACCGCCTGGATCCGAACTATTCGCCGACCCACGCCCAGGATATCGGCTCGCTGGCCTCGGGCTACAGCAACCAGTTCTTCTCCTCGCAAAAGGACAAGATCGACGAAGCCAAGTTCGACGCCGTCTATCAGGTTGACGACGACAGCAAGCTGAGCTTCGGCCTGGATACCTACAAGAACGTCAACGAGTCGGCGTACCAGGCCTATCAGGCCCAGTTCGGCGACTGGGGCGGTCTGAACCCGGGCGACGTGCAAAAGTACGGCACGCAGGACATCAAGTCGTTCTGCATGGCCTGCCAGTTCACCACGGTCGACATGCCGACCCAGGACGGTACGGCTTACCGCTACAACGCCGTCACCGCCTATAACGGTCTGAAGGCCTATTACGGCGACGCCGCGCACTTCGCGAACGTCTTGCCGGCCGGTCACGGCAGCGCCAACACGCCGCACTCCAACGGCTTCGCCCACAACAAGGTGGAAGAAGACGTGAAGGCCGGCTACGCGCAGTTCTCGATGAAGTCCAGCCTCGTTGGCCGCCCGGTCAAGATCCTGGCCGGCGTCCGTTACGAAGACACCAACGTAACGGTTACGGCCTACCAGAACATCCCGACCGGCATCCGTTGGGACCAGAAGAACAACTTCTCGGTCATCCAGGGCACGGGCGTTCAGCCGTACGCGGTGAAGTCTCACTACACCAACCTGCTGCCGAGCCTCGACCTGGCGATGAACATCACCGACCAGCTCACCGGCCGTATGTCGTTCTCGATCACCGACGCCCGTCCGCAATACAGCTCGCTGTATGCGACGACTTCGGTCAGCCCTCCGGGTCACGCGATCGGCGCCAACGCCGGCGGTATCTATACCGCCAACTCGGGTAACCCGTCGCTGAAGCCGCTGGTCTCGGAAAACTTCGACGCCTCGGCCGAATGGTACTACGGTAAGAACAGCTACGTTTCGCTGGGCTACTACCGCAAGGCCGTTCAGAACTTCATCGGCAACGGCACGTCGCAGCAAAACCTGTTCGGTCTCCGCGATCCGTCTTCGGGCACGGGCACCACGCGTTCGGGCAAGGCCGCGACGGCTCTGCGCGGCCTCGGCGAAACGGTTGGCGATAACAACCTGTCCGCCATGACCATCCTGGTCAACGCCGCCAACGGTGACGTTGCCGTGGCTACGGACAACTACACCCACCACCGCGATCCGAATGGCGTCGTCTACGCCGACGCCAACGCCCTGGCCACTGCCCTCTGGGGTAACTCGGCCTGGGTCGTGAGCAGCGCCGCTGATGATCCTCTGGCTCAGTTCACCGTGTCGCAGCCGGTCAACAACCACACCGCCAACATCGACGGTTTCGAGTTCTCGCTGCAACACTTCTTCGGTGACACCGGCTTCGGCGTCGCTGCCAGCGCCACCACGGTTAACGGTGACGTTGCGCTCGACAACGCGGCCGACCCCGGCCCGAACGCTCCGGACCAGTTCGCTCTGGAAGGCCTGTCGGATACCTACAACATCACGGGTATCTACGAAAAGTACGGCTTCGAAGGCCGTATCGTCTACAACTGGCGCGACAAGTATCTGGCGCAAGCCAATGCCTCGCAACACGGTGGCCGTTACGTCGCCGCGTTCGGCCAGTGGGACGCTTCGCTGAACTACACCGTGACCCCGAAGGTCATCCTGTCGTTCGAAGCCTTGAACATCAACAAGGCCCATCTGGTGCAGTACATCCGCGTTCCGACCAACGTGCTGATGTATCAAGAGCTTGACTCGCGTTACGAGTTCGGCGTGCGCTACAAGTTCTAAGCTTTACGCTTGGATCTGACAGGGAGGGCCGCGGGCAACCGCGGCCCTCTTTTTTTATGAGAGCCGGCTGCGACGATTTATCCCGCGCGCCGGTCCCCTCTTCGATACGTGTCAGGCTTGCCTTTTTGCCCCTGCCGCACCATCGTGGGGCCAATCAAAAGCATAAGGGCGGAGACCTTGGGACAACACGTCGTACTCAACAATGTCGAACATCACGACCTGCGTCTGATCACGCGCCGCGGAGCGGCCTTCGGCGACAGCGCCAACCAGACCGTGGTCTACCCGTCCGAATACCAGGAGATTCAACGGCATTATCCGATCTTCTTCCGCCAGGCGGAAGGCGGCGGCCTCCAGTCTGTCGCCCTGCTGGGCTTCGACAAGGCCGAGAACCTGTTCCTCGACGGCGATGTGTGGAACGCCGGCTACATCCCCGCCATGCACCGCGTCGGTCCGTTCCTGATCGGCCAGCCGCAGGCGGCGCCGGGCGAGGCGCTGCCGGAGGACGCAGACGCGGTGATTCTGGTCGATCCCGCCCACGCCCGCATCAGCCGCACCGAGGGGGAAGCGCTGTTCCTCTCCAACGGCGGCAACAGCCCGGCCCTGAACGAAGTCGGCCAGGTCCTCGAACAGGTCTATTATGGCGCCCGGGCAAGCGACGCCATGTTCGCCGCCTTCCAGGACAGTGGCCTGCTGGCCCCCGTCCAGATCGAGGTCAAGATCGACGACACGCAATCCTTCATCCTGAAGGACATGCTGACCATCAGCCGCGAAGCCTTGCACAACCTCGACGATGCGCACCTGCGGGCGCTGAACCAGGCGGGCTTCCTGGCCCTGGCCTTCCATGTCGTGTCGTCCATGGGCAATCTCAGCCGGATGATCACCCTGAAAACAAGCCGCGCCGCCGTGGCTGCGTAAGGAGCAATCCGAATGAACATGGTCAAGAAGGTCGTCATCGTCGGCGGCGGCACGGCCGGCTGGTGCGCCGCCGCCGGCCTGTCCCGCCTGCTGGGCCCCATGCTCGACATTACCCTGGTCGAATCGGCCGATATCGGCATCATCGGCGTCGGCGAAGCGACCATTCCGACGATCCGGGCCTTTCATACGCTGATCAGCGTAGACGAACAGGCCTTCATGCGCGCGACCAATGCGACCTTCAAGACGGGCATCGCGTTCGAGAACTGGGCGCGCGACGGCGACCGCTATTTCCACTCGTTCGGCACGATCGGCAAATCGCCGTGGATGGCGCCCTTCCATAACATCTGGCTCGAGGCAAGATCGCAGGGCTTCGGCGGTTCGCTCGACGACTACAGCCTGGAAACCAAGGCCGGGCTGGCGGGCAAGTTCCAGCTCCATAAGAACCTGCCGATCAACTACGCCTACCATTTCGACGCCGTCCTGTACGGCAAGTACCTGCGGAGCTTAAGCGAAGCCTCCGGCGTCAAGCGGATCGAAGGCGACGTCACAAGCGTCCGGCAAAACCCGGAAACGGGCTTCATCACCGCGGTGACCCTGGCGTCGGGCGCCGTCGTCGAAGGCGACCTGTTCATCGACTGCACCGGCTTCCGCGGCCTGCTGATCGAACAGACCCTGAAGACCGGCTGGGAGGACTGGAGCCACTGGCTGCCGACCGACCGGGCGCTGGCGGTGCAGACGCGCGCCGACACACCGGTCACGCCCTACACCAAGGCGGCGGCGCACGGCGAAGGCTGGCGCTGGCGCATCCAGCTGCAGAACCGCGTCGGCAACGGCATGATCTATTCCAGCGCCTATCTGTCGGACGACGAGGCCGAGGCGCGTCTGCGCGGCCTGCTCGACGAACCCATGCTCAACGAGCCCAGGATCATCAAATACGGCGCCGGCCGGCGCAAGGCCTTCTGGAACAAGAACTGCATCGCCATGGGGCTGGCCAGCAGCTTCGTCGAGCCGCTGGAATCGACCAGTATCCACCTGTTCCAGCGCGGCGTCCTGCATCTGGTGCAGAACTTCCCCTTCTTCGGCATCACGGATGCGCAGGTCGACCACTATAACGACGTATCGTCGAAGGAACTGGAATATGCCCGCGACTTCGTCATCCTGCACTACAAGCTGAACGAACGCACCGACAGCGCCTTCTGGAAGGACCGGGCGGCCATGTCCGTGCCCGACGACCTGCAGGCGCGCATCGACCTGTTCCGTGAAACGGCGACGGCCTACCAGGGCCCGGGCGAGCTGTTCCGCGTCGATTCCTGGGCGCAGGTCATGCTGGGCCAGAGGCTGGAACCCCGGGGCTGGCACCGCCTGGCCGGCCTGATGACCCGCCAGGAGATGGACGGAGTGTTCGACGGCCTGAAAAAGACGGTCGATCATACCGTGGCCCAGATGATGCCCCACGACACCTTCGTGAAACAGTACTGCCCGACGACGGCGGCATGAGCCCGATCGTCAGGCTGGACAATGTCGAGCACCATGACCTGCGCCTGATCGCCGGGCCGGCGGGCGGCGCGGACGACCGGGTCAACCTGGCCCTGGTCGTGCCGGCCGAATTCGCCGAGGTCCAGCGCGAATACCCGATCCTGTTCCGCCAGGCGGAGGACGGCGGCTTCCAGGCCTTCGCCCTGCTGGGTCTTGAGACCGACGAGAACCTTTTCCTCGACGAGACGGGCTGGCGCGCCCGCTATGTCCCGGCGATCCAGGCACGCGGTCCTTTCAGCATCGGCTTGCGCGATACGGGGGACGACGAGCCGGATTCGATGGTCATGGTCGACACCGGTCATCCCCGGATCAGCCGGGATGACGGCGAGCCCCTGTTCCTGTCCCACGGCGGCAATGCGCCGGTACTGGAACGCGTGCTGCAGGCGCTGCGGACGCTGCATGCCGGCATCGCCGCCAGCGACGCCATGTTCGCCGCCTTTCACGCCGCGGGCCTGCTGGCGCCGGTCAATATCGAAATCCAGCTCGACGACGGCGCGCGCCACGCCCTGACCGGCTTTTTCTCGGTCAGCCAGGAGGCCTGTGCGCGACTCGATGCCGCAACCCTGGCGGATCTCAACCGTTCCGGCTTCCTCGCCCTGGCCTTTTATGTCATCCATTCGACCGCAAACATGCGCCGGCTGATCGACATGAAGACCCGCCGGCACGCGTCCTGAGACAGGGAGTCCGATGAGCGGCGTTACCAACAAGACCAGGGTCGTCACCGGCATCGCGCCGGACAGGATTCCCTACGACGACCTGATGGCGGCGCAGGAAGCCGTCATCATGAAGGGCGTGGCGAAGGACTGGCCGCTGGTCCAGGCCGGCCTGACATCGCCGCAAGCCGCCATGCAGCACGTGATGGGCTTCTATCAGGGCCGGCCGGTCACCGCCTTTCGCGGCGCGCCCGAAATCAAGGGCCGCTTCTTCTACAATGACGACGTCTCGGGCATGAATTTTTCGGGCAGCCGGGCGGCCCTCGGCGACGTGCTGGACACCATCACCGCACACCTCGACGATCCCGCGCCGCCGTCCTTCTATATCGGCTCGACCGACCTCGACCTCTATCTGCCCGGTTTCCGCGGGCACAACGACCTGATGCTGAATCACCCGATGTTCGAGCGCAACCCGCCGCTGGGCAGCATCTGGATCGGCAACCGCACCACGGCGACCGCCCATTTCGACATGTCGCACAACCTGGCGGTCTGCGCCGTCGGCCGCCGCCGCTTCACCCTGTTCCCGCCCGATCAGGTCGAAAACCTCTATCCGGGACCGCTGGAGCCGACGCCCGGCGGCCAGGTCATCAGCATGGTCGACTTCGCCAATCCCGAACTCGACCGCTTTCCCAATTTCCGCAAGGCCATGGCGGCCGGCCAGGTCGCCGAGCTGGAGCCCGGCGACGTCCTCTTCTATCCCGCCCTGTGGTGGCATCATGTCGAGGCGCTGGAGCCGTTCAACGTCCTGGTGAACTACTGGTGGAATACGTCACCCGCCTATATGGACACGCCGTGGAACACGCTGCTGCACGGCATGCTGTCGCTGCGCGAGCGGCCGGAAAGCGAAAAGCAGGCGTGGCGGGCCCTGTTCGACTACTATATCTTCGGTCCGTCCGACCGTCCGGCGGCGCACCTGCCCGAACATGCGCAAGGTGCGCTGGGGCCGCTCGACGACATGAAGGCACGGCGCCTGCGCGCGACCCTGCTCAATAAAATGAACCGATAAAAAGCGGGATGGAGAGACGGCGATGATGGGCAAACCGGTGAAAAAGGTGGTCATCGCCGGCGGCGGCACCGCCGGATGGTGCGCGGCCGCGGCGCTCGGCCGGTTCCTGGGGCCGCTGGTCGACGTCACCCTGGTCGAGTCGGAAGAGATCGGTATCGTCGGCGTCGGCGAATCGACCATCCCGACCGTGCGCACCTTCCATAACTTCCTAGGCATAGACGAGCGCGAATTCCTGCGCGCCACCAACGCCACCTACAAGCTGGCCATCGTCTTCGAGAACTGGGCGCGCGACGGCGACCGCTACATCCACTCGTTCGGCGAGATGGGCGTGTCGAACTGGCTGGCGCCCTTCCACCATGTCTGGCTCGAAGCGCGTTCGCGCGGCCTGGCCGGCGATTTCGGCGACTACGGCTTCGAATACCAGGCGGCCGAACAGGGCAAGTTCCAGGGCGGGGAAGGCTCGCGCCTGTCCTATGCCTACCATCTCGACGCCGTGCTCTATGGCCGCTTCCTTAGGACCTTAAGCGAAAAGGCCGGCGTCAAACGCATCGAAGGCCGCATCGCGACCGTCGACCAGGACGCCCAATCGGGTTTCGTCACGGCGCTCAATCTCGACTCCGGCCAGCGCATCGAAGGCGACCTGTTCATCGACTGCACCGGCTTCCGCGCGCTGCTGACCGAAGGCGCGCTCAAGACCGGCTGGGAAGACTGGTCGCACTGGCTGCCGACCGACCGCGCCGTCGTCACCCAGACCGAAAGCCAGGGTCCGCTCATGCCCTATACGCGCGCCATCGCCCACGGCGAAGGCTGGCGCTGGCGCATTCCGCTACAGACCCGCACCGGTAACGGCTACGTCTATTCCAGCCAGTACCTGTCGGACGACGACGCCCGTGAACGCTTCGTGGCCGCGATCGATTCGCCGCCCCTGTTCGAGCCGCGCCTGATCCGCTACCAGACCGGCACCCGCCGCCTGACCTGGAACAAGAACGTCGTGGCGCTCGGCCTGTCGTCGGGCTTTATCGAGCCGCTGGAATCGACCTCGATCCATCTGTTCCAGATCGGCGTCACGCGCCTGGCGCAGCTCTTCCCGTTCGACGGCATCGATCCGGTCCTGATCGACCGCTACAACGCCATGGCGCGCCATGAGCTTGAGCGGGTGCGCGACTTCGTCATCCTGCATTACAAGGCGACCGAGCGCGACGACACGGCCTTCTGGCGCGACCGCCAGGCCATGTCCGTGCCCGACACGCTGGCGGCGCGCATCGACCTGTTCCGCGAAACGGCGCACGCCTACCAGGAATCGGGCGACCTGTTCCGCGTCGATTCGTGGACACAGGTCCTGATGGGCCAGCGCATCATGCCGAAGTCCTGGCACCGTATCGCCGCCACGATGAGGGATGCGCAACTGGCCCAGGCACTGGACGCGCTGAAAGGCAATATCGCCCGCACCGTCGCAGCCTTGCCGACCCAGGCGCAGTTCATCGAAAGCTACCTGCCGGCGCCCCAGCCCGCCCTGTAGTCACTTCAGTTCGGACAGCGCCTGGTAGTCGTGCGCGGCCGCCAGGTCGAAGGCCCGCGACAGGGCGGATTCGACGGTGGCGCGATCGGCGGTCTGGGACAGCAGGGCCTGCAACTGGCCCGCGAAATAGCGTTTGAGTCGGCGCAGCAGGCCGCTGGGCGTGCCGACACCGACTTCGGGCGCGATGGCGTCGCTCAGGATCTGGCAGCCCGTCTCCGGGTCTATATGACCCGCGGGCAGGAGATCGAGGACGGTCGTGATGAAGGGCGCTGGCATGAGATTTCCCGGTAACGCAATACACGCTCCATGATCTCGCAAAAGGCGTAATGGTTCGATGCCGCTACCCCGGATATTGTCTCAGGCCCTGAGAATGATTGTCATCAAAAGCCGTTAGGGGACCGTCAAGACGCCGGTTTTACGGCAGGAAGCGGCCGAAGCCGGGACCGCCGCCCATCAGGGTGAACTGAAACTGGTTATTCAGCATGGCGCCGTCATTCGACAGTATGTCGCGCTGGCGCTGCGCCGTCTGGGCCTGCAGGGTTTCGTCACCCTTTTCCGAGTGATGTGTCCTGGCCGTCGCGGCCTGACATTGCGCCAAGGCATCCGCGATGGTCGCCCCTTCGCCGCTGACGCCATTCAGGGTAACGCGAAAGCCGCCGTTCGGCGACAGCTCGATAATAGGTCCGGTTGCCGTGTCCATTCGATGCCCCCCTGGGAAAACACCCTGAAATATTACGATATTCGGACGAAAAGTCCATAAAAAGCGCCTTTAGGGCGCGCGCCCCGCCCACGAAATTTCCCAGCCCTGCCCTTTCAGCCACCGCAGCAGCCGCTTTTCGTTCCAGTCCTGGCTGCCGCCGATATATCTCAACGCATGGCCCTGCGGATCGAAGACGTAATAGGGATAGCCGCCATAGCCGGTATCGTCGCCTCGGCCCTTGTAAAGCGCCGTATGCTGCGTGGCCAGGATATCGCCGCGATACCGTCCCGTGCGGATGATCCCGTTAAGCTCGGCATAAAAGGCGATTTCGTATTTCCCGGTCGTGGGATCGACACGATAGATCGTCGTTTCGTCACCGCCCGGGGCGGCCCCGACATAAAGGACGCGACCGTCCAGACTGAAGACAGGCGCACCGATATTGCCTTCCCGATTGGGCATTCCCGGTGCGGGCATAACCCGGCGTTCCCGGCCCGAGCGGCAGTTTCGCAGCCAGAGATTGCCCTCCTTGCCGTCGGGAATATCTGCATTGGGAATGTCGCGGATAAACGCCGCCAGTTTTCCGTCCGGCGACAAGGCCGCTTCGGTTCCCGGCGGCAGGCCGCACGCGCCCTTCGGCGCGGCCCAGGCCTGCGCCGCGATCATGCCGGCCATCACGGCCAGGATGCATGGAAAAAGTCTCCGCATCGCTCCCCCTTGCGATGGTTTGCTCAGGCGTCGGAAAGCGCCTTGATGGCCAGCGCCCGGGCGCGCGGCAACGGATAATAGGCGACCGCGATAGAACTGACCCAGCCGCTGGTGTCGCGCAGGGCCACCGTCGTGATTTCGACCGGGCTGCCGTCCGAAAGCACCGCCTTGCAGATGCGGTAGTCGCGCTGGTTGTCGCGCTGCTCGTAGGTCACGCTCTGGGAGGTATAGATCGAATCGAGCCGGCCAAAGACCTTGCTGATCGCATCGCGGCCGCGCACCGGTTCCGCCAGGATATCGGACCGCAGTTCCGCGTCGTCCGCCAGTTCCGACAGAAAGACCGCTCCATCCGTTTCCAGCCTGCGCATAGATAACCTCCGGTTTTGTCGGGAAAGACTAAATCGTATTTGACGTTAGAAATCGATACGCGAAAGGGTAGTTGACAACAACCTTCGCGTTTCTGGCGAAAAGGCCGTCAAACCGTCTTCAGATCGCTTGGGCCCTTCGCGGCACGCCCTGCATCAGCAGGCTGGCCTCGACGCCGCAGGCCCACGCCTCACGCTCGACGAAGCGGGCGTCTATGCCCTTTTGCGCCAGGCTGCGCGCCACTTCGCGCAGCACGTCCGCCTGGAAGCGGAGCTGCGCCGCCTCCCGCCGGTATGGTTTTGCTGTCAATTTCAATGCCGACACTGGTTTCGCCCCGATCCTACGCGTTACAATGCTTAACAGAATGCGACGATCTGGTCACCGGAGAGTTAACGCAGCGTCACACAAATGTTGCGGCCGAACCACAAGGACTATTTTGCAAATAAGTCGCATTGACTTGGCGGTCCAAGGGCCCTAATGCGAATGAATATCATTCAAGTCCCTGGAATACGCAATGTCCCTTCGTGTCTCGGCCTGCCTGCTGCCCCTGGCTCTGGCCGCCGGTTTCTCTTCCGCCGCCCATGCCGACGAACCGCTTTTCGGCTACGTCTACACCACGGACCTGCTGCCCAAGGGCCAGAAGGAGCTGGAGCAATGGGTGACGCTGCGCGAGGGCCGCAGCGAAGGCGATTTTCACCTGTGGCAGACGCGGACGGAATATTCGGTCGGCATTACCGACCGCTTCCAGGTTTCGAGCTACATCAATCTGGCGGCGACCGACGTCAAGGCGAACACGCCCTCGGGCGACACCGTGCCGCCGGAAGTCTTCGCCGACTTCAACGCCGATCCGTCGGGCCGCTTCAAGGCGCAGCGCGTGGAAAGCGTGTCGGTCGAAGGCATCTACCGCTTCATGAGCCCCTACACCGACGCCTTCGGCCTGGCGGCCTATGTCGAACCCAGCATCGGCCCGCGTACGTACGAGCTGGAAACACGCGTCATCGCGCAGAAGAATTTCGACGACGACAAGCTGGTGCTGGCCGCCAACATGACGATCGGCCAGGAACTGCGCTACCTGCACGGCGACCCGTCGGCCGATCCGTCGAGCGACGATTTCAACGATCACTGGGACAAGGAAACCGACGTCAATTTCGGCTTCGCCGCCTCCTACCGCTTCGCGCCCAACTGGTATGGCGGCCTGGAGTTCCAGAACGAACACGAATGGGCGGGTTTCAACCCGTTCAAGGCCGCCAACCGCACCAATGTCGCGAACTATTTCGGCCCGACCCTGCATTATGGCGGCAAGGGCTATTTCATCACGGCCACCATCCTGAAGCAGATGCGCGGCGGCCGCGACTATGCCGATGACGCCGCCGACAGCCAGGTGGTCAACGGCATCAGCAATGCCGACGATTTCGAAAAGTACCGCTTCCGTCTCAAGGCCGGGTTCTATTTCTGATGAAAAGCGCCATCCGCTTCCTGCCGCTGGCCGCCCTGGCGGTCGCCCCGGCGGCCGCCCACGCCACCGTCTATTTCACCCTTGAACAGGCCCAGGCGCAGATGCTGCCCGGCCAGAAGCTGACGGCCGTCACGCTGGAGCTTACCGACGCCCAGGTCGCCGCCATCCAGAAGGACAGCGGCGAGGCGCCGGTCAACCGCCAGCTCCGCGCCTGGAAGGCCGGCGACGGCTCGTGGTTCATCCTCGACCAGGTCGTCGGTAAGCATGAATTCATCACCTACGCGGTCGCGATCGATCCAGGCGGCGGGGTCAAGGGTGTCGAGATCCTCGACTACCGCGAAACCTTCGGCGACCAGGTGCGCCAGGCCGCCTGGCGCGCCCAGTTCACCGGCAGGCACCACGGGCAGAGCCTGAAACTGGGCAAGGACATCCAGAACATTTCCGGCGCGACCCTGTCGTCCAAGCACATCACCGATGGCGTGCGCCGCCTGTTGTCGACCCATGCCCTCGTTCTCGGCAAGCTCTGACCCTGCCCTGATCGACCGCGCCCGTCCGCTACTGGGCACCATAGCCGGCATCCGGGCGGCGGCGCTGGCGCACCCCCTTGCGATAGACGACGCGTTCGCCGCCATCATCGAGGTGCAGACGGTAATGAGCGCCTTCGAGGCCGGCAGCGACCTTTCCCGGCTGCACGGCCTGCCCCACGGCCGGCCGATTTCGCTTCATCCCCTGACCGCGCGGGTCGTGGCCTTCGGGCTGGAGCTGGCGATGCGCAGCGGCGGCCTTTTCGACCTGGCGATGGGCGGCGAAGCGGCGGCGCGCGGCACCCTGCCCCAGCCCGTCCGCGCCTTTCATGCCCTGGGCGACGTCCAGGGCGCTTCGTGGCGCGATATCGACTTCGACGACGGCGACATCGTGCTCAGGCGCCCCCTGTGGCTCGACCTGTCCGGCATCGCCAAGGGCTTTGCCGTCGACCGCGCCACAGCCGTGCTGAAAGCCGCCGGCGTCACGCAAGGCACGGTCAATATCGGCGGCGACCTGGCCGTGTTCGGACCGAAGCCCGAGACCGTCCACCTGCGCGCCGAAGGCTCCGCCGTGGTGCCGGAACTGGAGATCGCCGACGCCGCCGTCGCCTCGTCCGGTGGGGCGCCCGGCCGCGTCGCCACCCGCCACGTCCGGGCCCGGGACCGCGCCATCGTCGATCCGGCCCGCTTCGCCGCCGTCATCGCGCCCGACGGCATGACGGCCGACGCCTTGACAAAGGTGGTCCTCACCGCCGAAGAGATCGACGCTGACCTTCTCCTGCACTACGGCGCGCGGGCCTTAAGCTGCGGAGCGGACGGCGAATGGCGGATTTTCGAAGGGGCGACGAATGGCTGAACCCAGCCTGTACAATTCCAATTCGGTCAGGCTGGGCAACGGGCGCAAGCTGGCCCTGCACGCCCTGTGGATCGGCCTGATCGCCTCGGGCGTCGTCTGGCTGGTGTTCCATTACTTCGTGCTGGTCAAGGGCGAGTTCGGCCCCGAACACAGCCCGTTTGAGCCGCTGACGCTGAAGGTGCATGGCGGCCTGGCCTTCCTGGCCCTGTGGTTCGGCGGCATGATGTGGGGCACGCACATGCTCAAGGCGTGGAGCCAGAAGCGCCGCCGCTGGACCGGCACCCTCCTTCTGCTGATCTTCGCGACGCTGATCGTCAGCGGCTACCTGCTCTACTATGCCGGCGACGAAGGCCTGCGGGCCAATGTGTCGCTGATCCACTGGATCGTGGGCCTGGGCATTCCCGTCCTCTATTTGCTGCACCGGCTGATAAAGCGGTTCTGATACCGCCATAAGTGCGCTATGCCCGGCGTCGAAGCACGGAGCTGCGCACCATGATCGATCACACCGGCGTCGGCGTTACCGACATCGAAAAGAGCAAGGCCTTCTACACCGCGGCGCTGGCCCCGATCGGCTATGCGCTGCTCATGGAATTTCCCGCGGCGGTGACCCGCAGCGCCGACGTGGCGGGCTATGGCGAAGGCGGCAAGCCCGATTTCTGGATCAGCAACGGCGGCGCCAACACGCCGCCGATCCATGTCGCCTTCCGCGTGGCGACACGCGCGGCGGTCGATGCCTTTTATGCCGCGGGCCTGGCGGCCGGCGGCACCGACAATGGCGCGCCCGGCATCCGCGCCCACTATCATCCCGACTATTACGGCGCCTTCGTGCGCGATCCCGACGGCCATAATATCGAAGCCGTCTGCCACGCGCCGGCCTGACCGCCATGATCACCGTCCGCGACCTGATCGACGCCCCCCTGCCCGCCATCGCCGGCCTTGCGCCGTGGGAGGCGACCATCCGCTCGGAAAACATCGTCGCCGAAGCCCTGGACACGCTGGGCGACGGTTATGCGGTCGCCGGCGGCGTAGCCATCCATGAAACGGCGACGGTCGAACCGGGAGCGATCCTGAAAGCCCCGTGCATCATCGGACCGAATTGCTTCATCGCCGCCTCGGCCTATCTGCGCGGCGGCGTCTGGCTGGAACGCGACGCCATCGTCGGCCCGTGCTGTGAACTGAAATCGACCTATATGCACGCGGGCGCCAAGACGGCGCACCTCAACTTCGTCGGGGATTCGGTCATCGGCCGGCGCTGCAATGTCGAGGCCGGTGCCATGGTCGCCAACTATCGCAACGAGCGCGACGACAAGCGCATCGTCATCGCGCATGACGGCAAACGCATCGACACGGGCGTCGACAAGTTCGGCGCGGTATTGGGCGACGGCACGCGCATCGGCGCCAATGCCGTCATCGCGCCGGGCGCCATTCTCATGCCGGGGACCATCGTGCGCCGGCTGGAGCTGGTCGACCAGGCCGGCTAATCCGTCCCCGTTACGAAAGCGGGACCGGAACCGGATCGAATCTTGATCGTCCTTACGCGACACTTCCATTAACTAAGTAACATGGAGTGAAGCCAATGTTCGATTTTGCCCCCGACCTCGCGCAATGCATCGCCCTGGGTTCGATGGCCGGCCTGACCTTCGTCATGTGGGCCAGCTCGTTCGAAGAGCCCGAAGACTAAAGGCTAATCAAAAGCCCGCGCACGATCAGCACGCCCAGCACGATCCACGACGCGGAAAAGACGGCGAAGCGCACCGTCACGCGGTTGAATGTCGCCTGCACCGCCGAATGGATATAGCGCAGGCCGACATAGGCCCAGGCCAGCCCGGCATCGAAGACATCGGCGCGCCCCATCACGGCCAGGGCCAGCGCCACGGCATAGAAGGCCGTCGGCGCTTCGGCCAGGTTGTTGTAGTTTTTGGCGGCGTTGCGCGCCCAGGCCGGCAGGCTGTCGAGCGCGCCGGGTTTCAGCGTCGCCTGCGCGCTCATCTTCGCCTTGACCATGGCCGGGATGCGCGTCGCATAAAGCGCCCCCGCCATGATCAGGTGCAGAAACGCCAGGGCGAAGACCGCCGCCAGCAGCGACTGCGCCGCCGTCATTTTGCAGCCGCCGTGTTGCAGATCGACAGTTCGGCCGCGCTCAGCGTCTTGCCGCGCCAGTAGAAGGCCGTGACCGGCCCGATGGCCGCCACCACATGCTTGCAGCTGCGCATGGCCGGCATGCCGTCGACCAGGGCCGACTGGCAGCCGGTGCCGGCGCAGACCCAGTGCGCGCCATCGATAATATAGTCGGCCTTTGCCGCCGGCGCGGCCAGGGTCAGGCTTGCGCCCTCGTCCGCGTCACCGGCCATGGCCGGAAAAGATGCCGTTGAAAAACAAAGCACTGCCGCCACGATAGCGAGGGTTCGCACCGTCATTTTCAATCTCCCGAACTGCCCTATAGCATTTTGTACTGAATGGCATAATATAGACCCGAGTCAAGGATTTTGTGCAAAATGGTACAAAAAGAGCAAGCGAAGCCGCGCGGCCGGCCCCGGCAATTCGACCGCGAAACGGCGCTGGGCGCCATGCGCGAAGTCTTCTGGAACAAGGGATATGCCGCCACGTCGCTCGACGACCTGTGCGAGGCGTCGGGGCTGAACCGGCCGAGCCTGTACAACGCCTTCGGCGACAAGGGGCAGGTCTTCCTGGGCGTACTCGACGCCTATGTCGCCGCCGTGCGCCCGCGCTACGAAGCCGCCTTCCGGGCGCCGGGCACCCTGCGCCAGGTGATCAAGGGCATCTTCCGCACCGCCGCCGAAATCTACCGCGTCATGGACCAGGAGGGCGGGCGCGGCTGCCTGCTGATCGGCGCCGCCCTGACCGACGCCACCCGCGACCCCCAGGTGGGCGAGGCCATCCTGACCCAGCTCCAGGACATGGAAAAGGGCTTCCAGTGGCTGTTCGCCAAGGCGAAGGCGGACGGCGAACTGCCGGCTCACGCCGATCCGAAGGCCCTGGCCAAGCTGGCATCGAGCGTGCACACCGCGCTGTCGGTGCGCATGCGGGCCGGCGAGCCGCCTGAATCCCTTCGCGGCTATGTCGAAGCCATGATCGACATCATCTGTCCGGCGGCGGCCTGAAATATTTCAAACTGGTTTCAATCCGGGCTTGTATGGCCCCGTCTGTCCCGGCATCTTCCGTCCCGCATAATAAGACGAGTTCGAGGGGGAAGAACCATGCACATCCGTAACCTGTTCCTGTCCGCGTGCGTGCTGACGACGGCGCTGACCGCCCTGCCCGCTGCCAGCCATCCCATGCCGGCCGTCACCTTCGCGCAGGAACATTCGGCGCTTAAGGCCGATGCCGCCCAGCTCTATGGCCGGCTGCCCAACGGCATGACCTATGTCATCCAGAAAAATACGACGCCGCCGGGCACGGCCTATGTCCTGCTGCGCATCCGCGCCGGCTCGATGATGGAGACCGACGCGCAGAAGGGGCTGGCGCACTTCGTCGAGCACATGGCGTTCGAGGGCACCACGCATATCGGCCACGGCGAGCTTAAGCCGATGCTGGAACGCAACGGCTTCGCCTTCGGGGCCGACGCCAACGCCTACACCACGGCCTCGACCACGACCTATGTGCTGAACGCCCCGCGCAGCGACGACAAGACGCTGGGCCAGGCCCTTTTCATCCTGCGCGAAGTCGCCGGCAATATGATCATCGCACCCGCAGACGTCGATAGCGAGCGCGGTGTGATCCTGTCGGAAGAACGCGTGCGCGAAAATGCGTACAAGCACCGCGACACCGCCTTCGGAAAATTCCTCTATCCCGGCCTGCGCATGGCCGACTATTCCGATCCGATCGGTTCGACCGACGTCATCAAGGCGGCGCCGGCGGACGAGCTCAAGCGCTTCTACAAGACCTGGTACCGGCCGGAACTGGCGACCCTGGTCATCGTCGGCGACTTCGATCCCGCCGCGATGGAAAAGCAGATCAAGGCGAAATTCTCGGACTGGAAGGCGGCGACGCCCACGCCGGAAGAGCCCGACTGGGGCGCCTATGCCGCCAAGGGGCCGCGCGTTTTCGACTATGCGGCGAAGGGGCTGAACCGCGAAGTCGCCGCGACCTGGATCCGGCCGCTGGAAACCCGGCCGGACGGACTGGACCGCGAAATCGAAACCGCCCAGGACGCCCTGCTGGCCACCCTGCTCAACCGCCGCTTCCAGGCCCTGCAGGTGTCGGGCGAAGCGCAGTTCGCCTCGGCGTCTTTAAGCTTTTACGAAAACTACAAGACCAGCCGCAACATCGTGCTCAGCGTCATCCCCAAGCCCGGCAAGGCGAAGGACGCCTTCGCCCAGACCTGGGGCGTCTTCCATACCTTCGCCGAACACGGCGTGACCAGGGATGAGGCAGCGCTGGTCCAGTCGCTGGTCCCCGAACTGCGCAGCAATGTCGAAAAAAGCTATTCGACGCGCGACAACAGCGCCATCGCCGGCTCGATCCTCAACGATATCGACACGGACAGCGTGCTGCTGGGCCTGGCCGATTCGCTGAAGACGATCGACCAGATCCCCGCGGCGCTGACGCAGGACCGGCTGAACGCCCGCCTGAAGACCCTGTTTTCCGCCGACGGCCCGGTCTTCGCCGACTATGGCGATGACATTGCGGATTTCCCGCCACAGGCCGTCATGGCCGAATTCACCCGCATTTCGGGCACGACGACCGAGGCCTATGCCGAAACCGTACGCAAGGACTGGCCCTATACGAACTTCGGCACGCCGGTCCAGCCCGCCACGCACAGCGTCGACAAGGATTTCGGCTTCGGCCATTACGTCTTCCCGAACGGCGTCGTGCTCAATATCAAGCCGAACAGGTACGCCGCCAACACCATCCTGGTCCAGGTCGACTTCGCCGGCGGCGCGCGCCGCTTCGACCCGAAGACGCCGCGCCCCATGCCGCTGCTCTTTTCCGACTTCTTCATCGCCGGAGGGCTGGGCAAGCTCGACATCACCGAGATCCAGCGCAGCCTGGCGGGCAAGACGGTCAACATCAACTACCTGATGACTTCACGGCACACCTCGATCGGCGGAGCGACGACGCCCGGCGACCTCGACACCGAGTTACAGGTCCTGATGGCCTACGCCACCGACCCGGCCCTGCGCGGCCAGAACTACGCCCAGTTCCAGGCCTATACGCCGGAACGGCTGCGCACCCAGCGCTCGACGCCCGGCGGCGTGATGAACTACGAACTGAGCAGCGTCCTGCATCCCGGCGACTGGCGCTACGACATCCATACCCAGGGCAAGGCGCCGTCGATCGCCTGGGAAGACGTCGCTTCGCTCTTCCGCGACAGCCTGAAGGATACGCCCATCACCGTCACCGTCGTCGGCGATGTCGACGAAGCAAAGGCCGTCGCGGCGACGGCCGCCACCTTCGCCACCCTGCCGCAACGTCCGGCCGAGGCGCCGTTCGCGCCCGGCTCGAACAGCTCGACCTTCCCGCCGGCGCAACGCGAATTCGTCTTCACGCACGACGGCCGCGCCGACCAGAATATCAGCGCCGTCCTGTGGCCGACGACCGACTTCTATGCCGACGTCGGCGCGGCGCGCGGCCTGTATATCCTGGCGGGTGTGGTGCAGAACCGCATGTTCGACGAACTGCGCGAGAAGGAAGGGGCCGACTATTCGCCGGGCGCCTTCAGCTCCATGGACAACGATTTTACGGGCTTCGGCTTCTTCGAGATCACGGCGACGATCAAGGCGGAAAACGACGGGGCCTTCCGCGCCGCCGTGACCAGGATCCTGGCGGACATCAAGGCCCATCCGCCGACGCGCGACGAGATCGAGCGCGTGCGCGCCCCGATGCTGCAAGGCAATGCCAAGGCGCGGCTGACCGACGACTACTGGTTTGCCCTGATGGTCGACCAGGCGTCCGACCCGCGCGCCCGGACGACCTATCTCAACCTCGACGATTCGCTGAAGGCCGTCGACGGCAAGCGCCTGAGCGAACTGGCGGCGAAGTGGCTGAAGGACGACACGGCGATCCATGTCACGGTGAAGCCCTCGGCGGCGAAGTAACGCAAGACCGAACCCGGAATTAGTAACAGGCGCCAAATCAGAACCTCCTCTGGAAACAGGGGAGGTTCTGATTTTGTGCGAACACCCCCGCACCTTCGGCTTCAGAGGTTTGATCCAGTACTATTTCCGAAAATTGCTTTATTTAATCACCATATTTTAGCACTTGACAACCGGGACAAGGAATGGCCCTTATAGGCCATGTTAGCGCTACCAAGACGCTGGCACATAAAATCAGTACGTCTACAGCCACAGTATTACGTCCGCTTTTACAAATACCCATAACGCGCCGAAAGCTTTCGGCGTCCACGGACGCGTGCGCCCGCACGTCCGAAAGACTATTCAGGGCGGGAGGAACTTATAATGTACTTGGGTATCGATGTCGGAACATCGGGCATCAAGGCCGTCATCATCGATGACAAGGGCGAAGTCGTAGCCGAGTCGCGGGCTGGCCTGACCGTTTCGCACCCCCATCCCCTGTGGTCGGAACAGGACCCGTCGGACTGGTGGTCGGCGACCAACAGCGCGGTCAGCCAGCTCGATGCCGCAGCACGGTCGAAGGTCCGCGCCATCGGCCTGTCGGGCCAGATGCACGGCGCTGTCCTGCTCAACAAGGCGCGCAAGGTCATCCGCCCGGCCATCCTGTGGAACGACGGAAGAAGCGGCGCCGAGTGCGACGAACTGCTGCGCCGCGAGCCGCGCGCCCACGAACTGACCGGCAACCTGATCATGCCGGGCTTCACCGCCCCCAAGCTTCTGTGGGTCAAGGGCAATGAACCCAAGGCGTGGGACGAGACAGACGTGGTCCTGCTGCCCAAGGACTATATCCGCCTGCGCATGACGGGCGAAACCGCCACCGACCTGTCGGACGCGTCGGGCACCCTGTGGGTCGACGTCGCCGAGCGCAAGTGGTCGGAGCCGATGCTCAAGGCCTGCGACCTGACCACCGACAACATGCCGTGGCTCAACGAAGGCACGGCGCCGACCGGCATCCTGCGCGATGAACTGGCCGAAGCCTGGGGCATGGCGCGCGTGCCGGTCTGCGCCGGCGGCGGCGACAACGCGGCCGGCGCCGTCGGTGTCGGCGTCATCCACGACGGCGACGCGCTTCTGTCGCTCGGCACATCGGGCGTACTCTTCGCCGCCACGAAGGACTTCCGCCCCAATGTCGCGGGCACGGTCCACGCCTTCTGCCACGCCCTGCCCGGCCTGTGGCATCAGATGTCGGTCATGCTGAACTGCGCCTCGTGCATCGACTGGGTCGTCGCCCTGACCAACGCCCCGTCCGTGGCGGGCGTGCTGACGGCGCTGGAACAATCCGGCCGCACCGATACGCCGGAACTATTCCTGCCCTATCTGACGGGGGAGCGCACCCCGCACAACAATCCCCACGCCAAGGGCGTCTTCTTCGGACTTACCGCCTCGACCGATCCGCTGGCCCTGGCGCTGTCGACCCTGCAAGGCGTGGCCCTGGCCCTGGCCGACGGCATGGACGTGCTGACCGACGCCGGTACGCGCTTCGACGCCATCACCGTCATCGGCGGCGGCTCGCGCTCGGCCTACTGGGGCCGGATCCTGGCGTCCGCCCTCAACAAGCCGCTGATCTATCGTTCCGGCGCCGACCTCGGCCCGTCCTACGGCGCCGCCCGCCTGGCGCGTCTGTCGATCGGCGACGGCGATATCGACACGGTCTGCGTCGCCCCGCCGATCACCGGCGTCGTCGAGCCCGACCGCGCCCTGTCCGACCAGCTTTCCGCCAAGCGTCCCGCCTTCAAGGCCCTGTATCAGAGCCTGAAACCCCTTTTCTAAATAGATCTAAAAAAAGTTGAGGAAGAACATGCCTACCTATTTCGACAGCATCCCGCCCATCAAGCACGAAGGCACGGCTTCGAATAATCCGCTGGCCTTCAAGTATTACGACCCCAGGAAGGTCGTGCTGGGCAAGACCATGGCCGAGCATCTGCGCATCGCCGTCTGCTATTGGCACACCTTTGCCTGGCCGGGGAACGACATCTTCGGCGCCGGCACCTTCGACCGTCCCTGGAAGCCCGGCACGCCGATGACGCAGGCCATGGCGGAAGACCGCGCCGCCAACGCCTTCGCCTTCTTCGAACGTCTGGGTACGCCCTTCTACTGCTTCCACGACGTCGACGCCATGGCCGACGCGCTGACGCCATCGGCGTACAAGGCCAGCCTGGCCCGCATCGCCGATGTGCTGGCCGCGCATCAGGAACGCAGCGGCGTCAAGCTGTTGTGGGGCACGGCCAACCTGTTCTCGCATCCGCGCTACATGGCCGGCGGCGCCACCAACCCGGATCCCGAAGTGGTCGCCTGGGCCTCGCTGCAGGTCCGCGAAATGCTGGAAACGACGCATAAGCTCGGCGGCTCGAACTACGTGCTGTGGGGCGGCCGCGAAGGCTACGACACCATCCTCAACACCAATCTGAAGCAGGAGCTGGACCAGCTCGGCCGCTTCCTCAACATGGTCGTCGAGCACAAGCACAAGATCGGCTTTGGCGGCACCATCCTGATCGAGCCCAAGCCGCACGAGCCGACCAAGCACCAGTACGACCGCGACACCGCGACCGTCTTCGGCTTCCTGAAGAATTACGGCCTGGAAAACGAGGTCAAGGTCAATATCGAAGCCAACCATGCAACGCTTGCCGGCAACAGCTTCGAGCACGAAATCGCCACTGCCGTCGCGCTGGGCATCATGGGCTCGATCGACATCAACCGCGGCGACGCGCAGAACGGCTGGGACACCGACCAGTTCCCCAACAACGTCATGGAAATCACCCAGGCGATCTACGAGCTGCTGCGCGGCGGCGGGTTCACCACGGGCGGCTTCAACTTCGACTCGAAGGTCCGCCGCCAGTCGATCGACGCCGAGGACCTGTTCTATGCCCATGTCGGCGGCATCGATGTGCTGGCGCGCGGCCTGCTGGGCGCCGCCAAGCTGATCGAGGGCGGCGAACTCCAGGGCTTCGTCGACCAGCGCTATGCCGGCTGGAAGTCGGGCATGGGTGAAAAGATGCTGGCGGGAAGCGCGTCGCTTGCCGACATGGCCGACTATGCCGTCAACAACGACGTCATGCCGGTGCGCAAGTCGGGCCGCCAGGAATACCTCGAAAACCTCGTGACCAACGCATGCTGATCTTTGCCGACACGGCCGAAATCGACGCGCTCAGGGAGATTGCCTCCCTGGGCGTGCTCGACGGCGTCACCACCAACCCGACCCTGATCGCCCGCAGCGGCCGTAACTTCGTCGAAGTCGTCGCCGAGATCTGCGCGCTGTGCCCCGGCCCGATCAGCGCCGAAGTCGTGGCGCTCGACTCTGACACCATGATCACCGAAGGCCGCAAGCTGGCGAAGATCGCCGACAATGTCGTCGTGAAAGTGCCGCTGACCGGCGAAGGCCTCAAGGCCACCAAGGTGTTGAGCGGCGACGGCATCGCGACCAATGTTACCCTCTGCTTCTCGGTCAACCAGGCCATGCTGGCCGCCAAGGCGGGCGCGACCTATGTCTCGCCCTTTATCGGGCGGCTGGACGATTACGGGGCCGACGGCGTCGACCTGATCGCGCGCATCCGCGCCGTCTACGACCTCTACGACTTCGACACGCAGATCCTGGCCGCCAGCATCCGCAATCCCGCCCACGTCGAACAGGCGCTGCTGGCCGGCGCCGACTGCGGCACCATGCCGCCCTCGGTCATCAAGGCGCTTTATGAGCACCCGCTGACCGCCAAGGGCCTCAACGATTTCATGAACGACTGGAAGAAGACCGGCCAGTCGATCCTGTAAAGCCATCCGCCTCCTCCAGGACGGATCAACTCCAAGGCGGACCACCCTTCCCGGTCCGCCTCTTTTTTTGCCTCAGACGCTCATGAACAGCATCTCGACGGCCATCAGCACCATCATCAGATTCTCGACCAGCGATACGAAGCCCAGCGGCACGTTGGTATCGCCGCCGACACAGGCGCATTTCAGCTCGCGTTTATCGAGATAGACGGCCTTGAACACCGACACCGTTCCGACCGAACCGATGAACAGGGCCACGGGGATCGACAGCCACGGCAGGGCGCCCGACACCATCAGCAAGCCCGCCCCCGCTTCGGCGAACGGATAGATATAGGCGTAGGGCACCCACGCCCTGGCCAGCAGGTCGTAGTTGAGGAACATGCTCGAGAATTTTTCGATATTCTGCAGCTTCAGGATGGCCAGGACGACCATGCTGAAGCTGATGAACCAGCCTAAGGTCCGCATCGTCACAAGCGACCCCGTCGCCGCCCAGGTCACCGCCAGGGCCAGCAGCGCGGTCACCGCGAAGACGGCGACGACCGGGGTATAGGTTTTCGCCTTGGGATCGGCGACGCGCTGGCCGAAAAACCGGCGAAGGTCGTCATAGCCGCCGACCCGCTGGCCTCCGATGAAGGTCTGCGGCGTGGTCGCCACCCCGTGTTCGGCCTTGAAGGCGTCGGTTTCCTCACGGGTTTTCAGCCAGTGGTCCTCGACCGTGTAGCCCTTGCTTTTCAGCAGATGCAGAGCCTTGAGACCGAAAGGACAGGTGTGGGTCGGCATGACCATCCGGTAAAGGGCGGCGGTTTTCTCAGTTTGGCTCATCATGCAATCCTTCGCTTGAGGGCGGATTGCCAAGGGTATAACCTCTGTACCATGGTACGGAGTCAAGCATGGCCGCAATGACAATTTCCACCCTCGCCCATAAGGGCGGCGTAGGTGTCGAAACGATCCGCTATTATCAGCGGCGCGGCCTTGTCGCCGTGCCGGACAATGCTGGCGGCGGCGTGCGGCGCTATGGCGAGGACGATCTGCGCCGCCTGCGCTTTATCCGCCAGGCCCAGGCCGCCGGCTTTACGCTGGAGGAAATCGGGGAATTGCTGGCGCTCGACGCCACCGGAGACCGCGACCGGGCGCGGGCGCTGGCCGGCGCGCGCATTGCCGCACTCGATGCGAAGATCAGCGAACTCGACCAGGCGCGCACGGCGCTGCGCCGCCTGGCGTACGACTGCGCGGCAAGCGACGGTCCCTGCCCCATCCTTATGGCTTTCGAGGGCGGCGGTTGCGCTTAAGCCGGGCGGACCGTGGCGATGGCGTGTCGACACTTGCCAGCCTGCGCTCAGGGGGCTCGCGGCAGCCGTTCACGCCTCGTACTTCGCCCGGCTGGCGCTGATCGCACCCGCCAGCGCCGCCGCGGCCGCAGCTATACCGAGCGCAAATCCCGGCGCCGCCTGCAAGGACACCAGGCCGAACAGAATCGACGCACAGATGGCGCCAAAGGTCTGGCCGGTCAGGCGCGCCGTGCCCTGCATGGCCCCGGCCGCGCCGCTGCGCGCCCTGGGCGCCGACAACAGCAGGATGCGGTTGTTGGGGGTCTGGAACAGGCCGAAGCCCGCGCCCGCGGCGATAGTGCCGATGACGAAGGTCGTGCCGTCCCCTGGGCCCAGCGCAACGACCGCCAGGCCGATGGCCAGCAGCGCCCCGCCCGCGGCGCACAGCCAGGCGGTCGGCACACGGTTGGCCAACCGGCCGGACAGCGGCGCCATGACGACCACGGCGGCCGGCCACGGCATCATGTAAAGCCCCGCCTGGGTCGGCGTCATATGCAGGGTATGCTGGAGATAGAAAGGCAGGGCGACATAGCTCATCATCTGGCCGGTAAAGCAGCAGACCGAGGCCGCGACCGCGACGCTGAAGGCCTTGTTGCGGAACAGGTCGACCGGCACCAGGGGCGCGGCGCTACGGCGTTCCAGCCGCAGCAGGACGACCAGGCACACGGCGGCCCCGGCGATCAGGGCCGCGCCCGTCCACGGCGCCTTGGCCAGCCGGTCGGCGCCGGAAAAGAACAGGATGAACATCAGGGTGTTGAGCACGACCGCACCGATGTCGAGGCGCCGCGCCGAGCCCCTGGGGTGCGGCAGCAGGCCGCCGCTCAGCAGGACCAGGGCGCCGATCGGCAGGTTGACGGCGAACAGCCACGGCCACGGCGCGACCGACAGGATGGCCCCGGCAATGCCCGGCCCCGCCGCCGAAGAGATGGCGATGGTCATGGCGTTGATGCCGATAATGGTCCCCAGCAGGCGCTGCGGCACGGCAAAGCGCAGGGTCATGGTGGCCAGCGCCATGATCGCTCCGCCGCCGAAGCCCTGGACGAAGCGCGCGCAGACCAGCATGGGCAGGCTGCCGGCGACGGTGCAGGCAGCCGACGCCAGGGTGAACAGGGCGACCCCGCCCAGGAAGACCCGGCGCGGCCCGAACTTTTCGCCCAGCGCCCCGCACGGCAAAAGCGCCACCAGCACGGCCAGCTGATAGCTTGAGACCACCCAGACCGTGTCCGACGCGCTGGCGTGGTAGGTCCGCGCGATCGACGGCAGGGCGATATTGGCGATGGCGCCGTCGAGGACGACCAGCACCAGCGTCGTCAAGAGGACGGCGATGGCGAGGTAGCGTTGCGGCGCGGGCAGGCCGTCAGTGTCGGCGATGGCGGAAGGCGATGACGCGGTCATGGGGATGATCCTTGGCTGCCTTCCATATATTTCACTTTTCAGATTGCACCAGACGCAACGAAATCACCTGAGCTTTGCGTATGACGCCATAGATGATAGAATGCGGCCATGGCCGAACCCGATTTCAACCTGTTGCTGGCGCTGGATGTGCTGCTGGCCGAACGCAGTGTCACGGCAGCGGCCAAGGTCCTGCATCTCAGCCCCTCGGCCATGAGCCGGACGCTGGCGCGGCTGCGGGCGCAGATCGGCGATCCGCTGCTGGTCCCGGCCGGGCGGGTCATGGTGCGCACGCCCCATGCCGAGGCGCTGGCGGCGCAGGTCCGCACCCTGACGGCGGATGTCCAGGCGGTGCTGCGCCCTGCCCCCGGCATCGATGTCCGCCGCATGAAGCGGACCTTTACGATCCGCGTCAACGAAGCCTTCGTGCTGGCCTACGCCGCCCGGCTGCACGCCGCCGTGTCGCGGCTGGCCCCGGATGTCCGCCTGCGCTTCGCTCCCAAGCCCGACAAGAATATCCGCGCCCTGCGCGACGGCCAGATCGACATGGATATCGGCGTCATCGAGGGCGATGCCGGTGAACTGCGCGCCCAGACGCTGTACCGCGACCGCTTCGCCGGCGTCGTGCGCAGCGGCCATCCGCTGCTGGCGGACCAGCCCGTCACCGCCGAACGGTATGGCGGCTTCGATCATGTGTCCGACTGGGGCCACGTCGTCGCCTCGCCCCAAGGCCATTTCACCGGCCCGATCGACGCAGCGCTGAAGGCGCTCGGCATCGCCCGCGAGGTCAAGGTCGTGGTGCCCAGCTTCCCGGGCGTCATCGCCATGGTGGCGGCGTCGGACCTGATCGGCCTGGTGCCGCGCTCCTTTGCCGCCCTGGCGCCCGGCGTCGTCCTGTTCGACCTGCCGGTCGACACGCCGGAACTGGTGATCTCGCAGATCTGGCATCCGCGCGTCGACACCGACCCCGGCCACCGCTGGCTGCGCGGGGTCATCCATGATGCTTTTCGCGGCGGCGGAGATTAACCCACCATGATACGCGGGCGGGCGGCATCGGGCTGGGCGCTGGCCAGCTCGAAGCGGATTTCCTTGCGGCGATAGTCGATAGCGACGCTGGCGAACTGGCGCATATAGTCCATGCCGATCAGCACGGCGGGCTTGTCCTTCAGGCCCCAGTCCTCGAAATTCGGCGCGTCCGATATGACGATGTCGCCGTCGGTGAACATCAGCTCCTCGATGCTGATCTGCTTGATGGGGATCAGCCGCCCGACCGCCTCGCCGCCCGTGACGCCCATCAGGGTGACCGGCGTCAGTTCCGGATGGGTATCGGGCTTCAGCGCCAGCTGGAGCGCGCGGTTGCCGATCGACAGCTCGGCGCCCGTATCGATGAAGGCGGTCGTGTGCACGCCGTCGACCACGCACTGGTTCGAGCGCAGGCGGCCGGCCTTGCCCGGCGCATGGATGACGATGACCTGGGCGTCGGCGGGCCCCGGTCCGAACATGCTTTTCGAGCGTTCGATGCGCAGTTCCTGATGCTTGAAATCGAAGATGACGCGCGTGTTGTTGATGACATCGAGGCCCAGGAATCCGTCCGCCTTGAGCAGGACGCGCGGAATGACCGGCATCACCATGTCCTGCTTGGAAAAGGTGCCGTAGTCGAGCTGCTTCACCGCCACAAGGTCGGCGGGGATGTTGCGGATGACCCCCTGGACATGGGCCCGCCCGACCTTTTCCAGCGCCAGTTCGTTGACCAGGGTGTCGGACAGCACCGAGCGCTCGGCGCCCGTGTCGACGATGAAGCGGTAGGGCCGACCGTTGACCTTGACCTCCGCGGCCAGCAACGTCGAGTCGCTGCGCGTCCTCAGGCTGGTGATCTCGGTCGTCTGGTCCGTCGCGGCGCCGGAAGATGCGGAAGACGATGACGCGGACGCATCCTGCGCCCGCGCGCCCAGCGGCCCGAGCGCGGTCAACGCCGCGGCCAGAGCCAGAAAATCCCGGCGCGAGGTGTCGCGCATCTGCGGCCCTTCAGCCATGAACCCCTCCCATATTATGGTTTTTCGGCAGCCTATCCGCATCCCCGGGTTTCCACAACATGGTTATTATGAAATGCCGTCTCTTTTTTTGAGACGACGTATCAATTGATATATCAATACGGCCATCGGCTACCGCCGGTCACGCCCGCGTCATGTTCGGGCGCTATCCGGCTTCTCAGGGGACGGGATTTCCGTTAGGGTCGTCGTGTCTGGCGGGGGAATGGGCATGCGGAAAAACAGGCGGACGATCGCGGCGCTTATGGCTTGCGTGGGACTGGCGGCTACCGTGCCGGCCCAGGCGTCGAACTGGGTCAAGGCGGAATCGAAGCACTTCACGCTCTACAGCCTGAACAGCACGCAGACGACCAGGGCCTATCTGGTCCAACTGGAGTTCTACTACCAGATCCTGTCCCGCTTCTATGCGTTGTCGCCCCAGGACGAGCAGACCCTGCCGCACCTGCCCGTCTACCTGATCGGCGGCCGCTCGCAGCTGACCACGATCTGGCCCAAGGCGCCTCAGAACGTCGGCGGCTTTTTCGAAGGCTGCTCGGAAGGCTCCGGCGCGGTGGCCATCTTCCAGGACGACTATATCCGGCATACCCACGACGCCGCGTCGCAGGACGAGAACACCAGCCAGACCATTCTGTTCCACGAATACGCCCACGATTTCATGTATATGCACGCCGACGGCGCCTATCCGCCGTGGTTCGTGGAAGGCTTCGCCGAATTCTATTCGACGACAAGACTTCAGGACGACCAGGCCGTCATCGGCATGGCCTTTTCCCAGCGGGCGCGCTGGCTGCTGAGTTCGACATCGACGACCATAAGCTATGAAGACCTGCTGCGCGACAGCTGGCGCCGGCCGCACAGCGACAACGACGAACGCACGGGCGCCTTCTACGCGCAGGCGTGGCTGCTGACCCACTGGATCATGAGCGACGAGGCGCGGCACCGGCAGTTCGACGCCTTCCTCAAGGATTATCGCAAGGGCGACGACGCGGTGGCGGCCTTCGAAAAGGCCTTCGGCGTACCGGTCAAGAGCCTGCAACACACGCTCTATATCTATCTCGACCACATGACGGCCTCGGTCTACCGCTTCAAGGACCTCGCCCAGCCCGAGGTCAAGGTGACCGCCATGCCGAAATCGGCCGACCGGCTGCTGCTCCTGGATGCCGCCGACCGCATGTGTACCTATGGCGGCAGCGACCGCCCGCGCCTGCTCTCCCAGATCCGGGACGAAGCGGCAAAATTCCCGGACGACGATTTCGCCCGCGACGTGCTTGGCCGGGCCGAGATCATCGTCGGAGACGAGGAAAAAGCCGTCCCGATCTATACCGCGCGTATCGCAACCGCGCCGGACGATGCCGAGGCGCACTTCCGGCTGGGCCAAGCCTGGTACCTGATGACCATGCACCACACCATTGCCCCCGGGGAAACCGCCAACAGCCAGATGGAAAAAGCGCGCGCCGAGATGGGCAAGGCCTATACGCTCGATCCCCAGAACGCCCCGAACCTGTACTACTATTCCCGCGCGCTGGAAAAGCCGGGCGAGCCGCCGTCCGACAACCTGATTACGGCCGCCCTGGAAGCCCACGCCCTGGCGCCGATGGTCGATACCTATGCCCTCCACGCGGCGACGGTGCTGATCCGCGGCAACCGGCTTGACGAGGCGCGCGCCGTGCTTGTCCCGCTGTCGACCAATCCGCACAATCCGGAGCAGGCGGCCTGGGTGTCGGGCATCATTGCCGTCATCGACCGCCACGCCACGCGCGAGGAGGTTCTGGCCGCCCTGCGCACCGGCCCGGAAAAGAAACCGGCCGAAGGAAAATAAGGCTCAGTCCTTGTCTTCGGCCTTGCCGGCGCTTTCCGCGCGCAAGGGCCCGCGCACCGGGCAGACCTCCTGCAGGTAGCCGTCGAGCGTGTTGACGATATGCTCTTCCACGATGCTGTAGTGGACGAACTTGCCCTTCTTGACGCTGGTGATCAGGCCGGCGTTTTCCAGAATGCCGAGATGCTTGGACAGGGACGGCTTGGTCATGTCGAAGCGCCCGGCGATCTCCCCCGCCGTCATCGACGCCTTGGAAAGATAGGCCAGTATCTTCAACCGGGGTTCCGAAGCCAGGGCTTCGAACGTCTTTACCACGCGCATGGATCTTCCATCGGTATAACATTTAGTCATTTAGCGTATTGACTAAATGTTGTCGCTATCATAACGATTAGCTTGTTAGCTAAATGTAGGCATGATCGGGCGTCCGGTCAAGCCCGGCAAAAGCTTATGGGAGGCGGATATGGGGAAGGATTTCGAGAACATCGCACGCATCGCCGACGGGGGCGCCGATGCGGTCAAGGGCAAGGTCGTCTGGTCTCCGGTCCGGTCGCTGTTTCTGCTCGCGATGTACGCCGGCACGGTGACCGGAGCGATGCTGTACCTGCGCATCGACACCGTGCTGCTATTCACCGTCAAGACGGTGGCGGTCCTTTTGCTGGGGCATTCGGTCGGCATGCACAGACGCCTGATTCACAAAAGCTTTTCGTGTCCGCTGTGGCTGGAACACGGCCTTGTCTACATGGGCACGCTGGTCGGGCTTGGCGGGCCGTTCGCCATGATCCGCACGCACGACTTCCGCGACTGGGCGCAGCGCCAGCCCCTGTGCCACGACTATTTCGCCCATCGCCAACCGCCGCTGACCGACGCTGTCTGGCAGATGCATTGCGAGCTGTGCCTTTCGCATCCGCCGCGCCTCGACATCGAGCCCGAGGTCGCCAATGACCGCTTTTACCGCCTGATCGACCGGCACTGGATCGCCGTGCATGCGCCGTGGGCCGTGGCGTTTTTTCTGATGGGCGGCTGGGGCTGGGTGCTGTGGGGCGTGTGCGCCCAGGTGGCGGTGACTGTCACGGGCCACTGGCTGATCGGCCATATGGCGCACACGGATCACGCCCAGGACTGGCAGGTGCGTGGCGCCGGCGTGCAAGGGCGCAATGTCGACTTCGCCGGCCTGATCACCATGGGCGAAAGCTGGCATAACAACCATCACGCTTTTCCGGGTTCGGCGCGCATCGGCCTCTATGAAGGCCAGTCCGACCCCGGCTACTGGTTCCTCAAGGCGCTGGAGCCGCTGGGCCTGGTGTGGGATATCCGCCTGCCGCAGCACCTTCCGCACAGGCCGGCCCTGCACTGGACGGGCGAACAACGGCCAGTGCCCCGTCCCGAACGCCGCCCCTGCGCGGTCATGACCCGGCTGGGCGCCCTGCTCCGGGTTTAAGAATCCGCCAGGATACGGACCAGGTCGACGATACGCTGGCGCTGGCGGGGTGAGCGGACACGCGTGAAGACCGCGGCCAGTTCCGCGCCTTCGGCGGTCGCCATGAAGCCGCCTTCGGCTTCGCCCCCGAAGCCCTGGCAAAGGTAGCCGACATTTACCTCCAGCACCCGGGCCATGTCGTAGAGACGCGAAGCCGAGATGCGTGTGGCGCCGCGTTCGTACTTCTGGACCTGCTGGAAGGTAATCTCGACGGCCTTGGCCAGGGTATCCTGGCTCATGCCAAGCTGACGGCGGCGCAGGCGGACACGCCCCCCGACATGAAGATCGAACGGATGCGGCCTCTTGTCGTCGGCATGCGCAGTCACTGCCTCCATCGTCATCTCCGGTTTTGCCCGCGGACCCCGTTTCACAGGTGATCCGAAAATTCCGAATGTCTTTTGGACGGCAGGAAAATGCCCATCAAGTGGAATAACGAAAGATATTTTATTAATTGCGGCGGCCTGTGGCGGAGCTGCATCAGGGCCCAATCCAGGACCTTTGCCGCCTGGACCAGACAGGGAAGGCGTGTAATCCGTTACGCCGGAAAAGCCTTTAAAAATTGGGAAATAACGCGGACCGAGTTCTCCGCCGCCAGCCGCATGAAGGTCAGCATCTCGTTCGAATCGCCGCCGGCGCCCGCGAGATCCGATACGCTGCGGAACGCCAGGAAGGGGATGGCATTGGCAAAGGCGACATGGGCGACCGCCGCGCTTTCCATATCGGCGACGCGCGCGCCGAACGCAGAGGCCAGATAGTCGCGGTAGGCGGCGTTGTCGACGAAGGCCGGGCCCGACACGGCGCTGCCGCCGGCATGGACTTGCGGCATGTGATGCAGGGCCTGCCCGTCAGCCGTGTGGTCGCGCAAGGCAATGCCCTCCATGGCGGCGGCGATGGCGAACAGGTCCGCATCGGCGTCGAACCACAGCTTCGGCTCGGCACTGCCGACGATGACCCGGTTGGGCAGCATCATGCCGAAGCCCGGCAGGTCGGCCTTCCAGGTCAGCCAGCCGGGCGCGCTGAAGCCGTCAGCCACCTCCCGTCCCATGATGACCTCCAGCGACTGCGCCCAGCGCCGGGGGATCACGACGTCGCCGATATTCAGCGCCGGATCGACGCTGCCGGCAATGCCCGACATCAGCAGGCATTGCGGCGCAAAGCGGTCGATCATCAGTTGCGCCGTCATGGCGGCATTGACCATGCTCATGCCGCACATCATGACGATGACATCGCGGCCTTCCAGGCGGCCGATAGCGGTGGGAATGCCGTTTACAGTCTGCGTTTCCACGTCCGTAAGAACGTCGTGCAACGCCTCCCATTCCGGTTCGAACGCCGACAGGATGCCGATGCGGGGCATGTCAGGCCCGCACAGGATCGAAGCGCCGCGCAAGATCGCCGTCGCGGAAGATCAGGGTCGTGCCGGGCGCGACATCGGTCCACACCTCGTCGCGCGTCAGCGGCCTTGTCGCCACGATGACGACCTTGTCGTCGGGCGAGGTTTCCTGGGCGAAATCGACCTCAAGGTCTTCGTCGATCAGGCGCGCCCGGCCAAACGGCGCCGCCCGGCGAATAAAGCACAGGCGCTTGGAACAGCTGGTGTAGAGCGACCGTCCGTCGCCCAGCAGGGCATTGAACACGCCCAGTTCGCGCAAGCGCGCGAAGCCGTCGGCGATGGCGCGATCGAGCGCCGCGTCGGACGGCCGTTTGGCGAATTGCGCGCGCAGGCTGTCCATCAACCAGCAGAAGGCGTGCTCGCTGTCGGTCGTGCCGATCGGCCTATAGAAGTGCAGTTTCAGGGTTTTCACGCCCTTGAGCTGGCCGTTATGCGCGAAGCTCCAGTTACGGCCCCACAGCTCGCGCTGGAACGGATGGGTGTTTTCCAGCGCGATCTTGCCGCGATTGGCCTTGCGCACATGGGCGATGACCAGGCGGCTCTTGATCGGATAGGCCTTGAGGAATTTCGCCAGCTCCGAATGGGCGCTGGGATTGGGGTCGTGCAGGGTGCGGCAGCCATTCTGCTCATAGAAGCTGATCCCCCAGCCGTCCGTATGCTTGCCCGTCACACCGCCGCGGCTCGACAGGGCCGAGAAGCTGAAACGAATATCGGTCGGCACGTTGGCGCTCATCGCCAGGAGTTCGCACATGGATCACGGTTCCTCGATCTCCCTCAATCCAATGTGCGTCCCTAACCGTCAAGTCAGTATTCCTGCGCCGTCGGGCGGAACAGAACTTCATTGATATCGACATCGTCGGGCTGGCTCATGGCGAGGACGACGGTCCGGGCGAAGGAGTCGGCGGGAATAGCGCTTTCATAGGCCTTGTTGATGCGCACGGCGATGTCGGGATCTGTAACGCTGTTGGGCAGTTCGGTGGCCACGGCGCCCGGCGAAATGATGGTCGTACGGATGTTATACGGCTTCACTTCCTGGCGCAGGCCCTCGGTCAGCGCGCGCACGGCGTGCTTGGTGGCGGCATAGACGGCGCCGCCGGCCCGCACCTTGTGGCCGGCGACCGAGGAGACGTTGATGATATGCCCGCTTTTTGCTTCGATCATGTACGGCAGGGCGGCGGCGATGCCGTAGAGCACGCCCTTGATGTTGACGTCGATCATGCGATCCCAGTCTTCGATCTTCAGGCGTTCCAGCGGCGACTGCGGCATGATGCCGGCATTGTTGATCATGACGTCGACCCGGCCGTGCAACGCGACGGCGCGGTCGACCAGATGTTTGACCTGGGCAGAGTCGGTGACTTCGGTCTCGACGACCGCACCCTGCGGCAACGACAGGTCGGCCGCCAGGGCGTTCAGGCGGTCCATGCGCCGCGCGCCCAGCACGACCCTGGCGCCCTGCGCGGTCAAAAGCCGCGCCGTCGCCTCGCCCAGCCCGCTGCTGGCGCCGGTGATGACGACGACCTTGTTCTCGATACCTTCGGTCATGGCAAAATCCTTCTCCAATGCATCCGGCAGGGAGGCCGGTATGCGGAACAAAAAAGCAATGGGGCAAGGCTTTCGGACGTATTTTCCGGATACCCCACCCATGGCGCAAAACCTGTTTTTCCTGATCGCCCGCTTCATCGGATACGCAACGGTCGTTCAACGATCGTTGCAGCGTTCGTTGAGCGATTGTTGCAACGAACGGGCAACGCAAGACGAACTTAGTCAGGTAGTCATAGAGTCAGTTCGAGATACTGACGTATCTCTCACGGCGTGCGCGAGGATCAGGCTATTTTGGCGCAAGGTCTCCGAAGCGCCACGACGCCGTCACCCCGCCGTCCATCAGAAAATCGCTGCCGGTGATGAAGGCGCCGTCGCGTCCCAGCAGCAGGGCGGCAACGGTCGCCACCTCGTCCGGGGTCCCGGCGCGGCCGGCGGGGCTGAGCTCCAGCATGCGGCGATAACCTTCGCCGCGCGGCCCGCTCAGCTCGTCGCGGGCCAGCGGCGTGATGACGATGCCCGGGCTGATCGTGTTGATCCGCGCGCCGCGTTTGCCCCAGCGCACGGCCTCGGCCATGACCCGCAAAGCGTTGCCGCGCTTCGACACCTGGTAGGCGTGAAGGGTGTCGCGGATTTCGGCCGGCTGCAGGAACGGCAGATCCAGCAGGGCCTCGGCCGGCGTGAGCGCCAGAGCCGCGTCCTGTTCGGCGGTCAGCGCGCCCAGCCGGTGGCCCGACTGCGAGGCGATGACCACACCCGATCCGTCTTTGGCGATCACATTCCCGAAGGCTTCGAGCACCAGCGCCGTGCCGTAGAGGTCGACCCTGAGGATCACATCAACCGGAGCCTGCGAGGGCGAGACACCGGCCGCATGGATCAGGCCTGTGACCTCGCCAAGCGCCGCCGCGGTGGCGGCCAGCGCTTCGACCGAGGCGCGCGCCGCCACGTCGACCGTGGTGGTCGAGGCCGTGAACCCGGCATCCCGCAAACTTTCGGCGGCGGTCTCGGCGGTGTCCCGGCGCAGATCGGCGACCAGCACGTGCTGGCCCGCGCCGACGCGGCGGGCAATGGCCAGGCCGATCGCACCCGCGCCGACAAGAACGACGACTTCGGCCAAGACTCAGCCCTCCGTGATTTCAGCCAGGTAGATGTCGTCCGGAACCTTTTCCATCCAAGAGACGGGCGAACCGTCCAGGGCTTCCTGGATGGCGATATGGCTCATGGCGTTGGCCGCCGTGGCGCCGTGCCAGTGGCGGCGTCCGCACGGGCACGACACCACGTCGCCGGCGCGGATTTCCTGTTTCGGGCCGCCTTCGCACTGCGTCCAGCCGACGCCCGACATGACGACCAGATGCTGGCCCAGCGGATGGCTGTGCCAGGCCGTGCGCGCGCCGGGCTCGAAAGTGACCAGGGCCGCCGACACCCGCGACGGCTCACGCGCCGGAAACAGCGGATCGAGTCTGACCGTGCCGGTGAACCAGTCGTCCGGTCCCTTTTGAGAGGCCTGCGCGCCGGCGCGGGTGATAATTTGCTGAGGGCCCATAACGATCTCCGTCTTCGATAACGGCTATTTAGGCCCTCGCCCCGCGCGTGATTAGATGTTAAATCGTGGATGCACTTATGAGAAATATTCATCAATGCTGCGCGAAACCTTCAGCCATCTCATCGCCTTCCAGGCCGTCGCGCGCGAACGCAGCTTCACGCGGGCGGCGGCCCAGCTGGGCGTGTCGCAATCGGCGCTCAGCCACACGGTGCGCGACCTGGAAGAACGGCTGGGCGTGCGGCTGCTGACGCGCACCACGCGCAGCGTCGCCCCGACCGAGGCGGGTGAACGCCTGCTTGGCACCCTCACCCCGCACCTCGACGAGATCGAGGCGGGACTGGCGGCGATCGGCGAGCTGCGCGAAAAGCCTGCCGGCACGATCCGCATCACGGCGGGCGAGCATTCGGCCGAAACCTATGTCTGGCCGGTGCTGGCGAAACTGCTGCCCGACTATCCCGACATCCATGTCGAGGTGTCGATCGACTACGGCCTGACCGATATCGTGGCCGAACGCTTCGACGCCGGCGTGCGCTCGGGCGAACAGGTCGCAAAGGACATGATCGCCGTGCGCATCGGCCCCGACATGCGGATGGCGGTCGTCGGAAGTCCGGCCTATTTCGACGGGCATCCCCGGCCCGGCATTCCTCAGGACCTGACGGCGCATCGGTGCATCAATCTGCGCCTGCCGACGCGCGGCGGCCTCTATGCCTGGGAGTTCGAGAAGGCCGGGCGCGAACTGGCCGTGCGCGTCGACGGCCAGCTGGTGTTCAACACCACGCCGCTGATCCTGCACGCCGCGCTCGACGGCATGGGGCTGGCCTACCTGCCCGAGACGCGCGTCCAGCCGTATCTCGACGACGGCCGGTTGGTGCGCGTGCTCGACGACTGGTGCGAGCCGTTCGCCGGCTATCACCTCTACTATCCCAGCCGCCGGCAGAACTCGGCGGCCTTTGCCCTGGTGGTCGACGCCCTGCGCTGGCGCGCCAGATGATGTGATACAGCGTCGGCATCCCCATCCGTCTGGCCCGGCTTGACACCGATCCAGCCACCTTCTCCGCACACTGAGAAGAAACTATATGATATTACTTGCTTAATTCCTTCCCCGTTTACGGGGAAGGTGGCGCGAGCGAAGCGAGTGACGGAAGGGGGAAGCCGTCGTGGCCAAGAGTGCCAGCGTCGGCCAGACGTATAACCCTAAGTCAGTAGACGGTTGTACAAACGGTAGGTCTCTGCGCCGATCGCCATGAAGGGCTTGAGTTTGACCTCGGCCGACGCGGTTTTAACCGTCCAGTTGTCGGGGCCGCTGCGAACAGCCTTCAGCCAGTCATCGCGGCGGAGCTGGGTTTCCGTCTCCTCGATGGGCATCAGCACCAGCGGTCCGGTGACCACGGCGACCATTTCCGGGTGCGCGGCATTGAGCGGTTCCAGCCGCAGCCCCATGTCGAAGGCGATTTCGACGACATCGCCCTTCTTCCAGGTGCGGTCGACGGCCAGGAAGGTCCCCGGCGTCAAGGCGCCCGCCCACGGCTTGCCGTTGATACGCACGGCGGTCTTCGGGCCCGCCCAGGCCGGAATGCGCAGCATGACCGCGAACTTTGCCGCGCGCGCGGGATCGACGCTGATGCGCGTCGTCGCTTCCAACGGATAGTTGGTCGTCTGGCTGATCGCCACGGCCTGTCCGGCGATCTGGGCCTTGAGCTGCGACGGCACGTAGAGATTGACGTAGAGCGCACGCGGTTCGGTGAGATAAGCGCTGATGCCGTAGTCGGCGGTCAGCTGGATAAAGGTGCCCGAACAGCACGGCCACGGCTCGCCGCGAAAGACCTTGGTGGCCTTCTGGTTATAGTCCGAATAATAGAAGGTATCGCCGTTGGCTTGAGTATCCTTCGCGCCGAGAATGCCGTTGTACAGCACGCGCTCCATGCTGTCGCCATAGCGGCTGTCGCGGGTGATGCTCAGCAGCGAGCGCGCGATCTTGAAATGACCGTAGACACCGCACGGCGTCTCGAACGAGCGGTGCGTTTCGCTGAGCAGACGGTACAGCGTCTCGGTGTCGTCCGCCGCCACCAGTTCCTCGTTGGGCCCCCAGCCCCCGGTGGCGTAGGACTGCGCCTCGATGAAGGCGAAGCCGTTCTTCGCCGCCTTCAGGTACGTGTCGTCGCCGGTGGCGTAATAGGCCTGGACGGCGGAATTCATGGCATTGACGTGGCTATAGGCGTGCTTGCCCTTGAACGGGCTTTTGCCGGCGGCCAGCGGATCGAACAGGGCTTCGTTCTGCAGGTATTTGACGGCCAGGCCCTTGTAGCGCTCGCCCATGCCGGAAGCCCACGCGATGAACAGGTTTTCCGGCAGGGTATAGGGCTCGTCCCAGATCTCGGCCTCGCTGGTATAGGGGCGCTGGCGGCGCTCCTCGCGCGTCAGGGCCTTTTCCGGCAGAAACGGCAGGACGGCGTCGGTCAGCGTGTCGAGCGCGTCCTTCGCCTCGGCGACCCCGGCATAGCGGTAAGCATCGATCAGGCCGATCGCCAGCTTGTCGTAGGTATAGGCCGGCAGGTAGTAGCCTTCGAAGAATTTCGGGCCGATGGTCGGGATATAGCCCACGACCAGGGCCCTCACCTTTTCCTTCGTCGCGGCGTCGCCCGTGACGGCGTAGGACCGCGCCAGACCGGAGACATACTGGCCGAAGCTGTGGCCGGGGATATAGCCGTGCCAGTTCAGCGTGCTCCAGTCGTTGGGATCGACATGGAAGTCGCGCGAGTCGTCGTACCAGCCGCCCATGTCGGCGCCCGGCGCGGGAAGGCCTGCGCGCGACCGGAACGGCTTGAGCAGCTTGTCGTTATCGAAGTCGCGGAACAGGGCGTGCTGATGGCGGAACTGGTCGCGCATGCGCCCGTCGCCAAGTTGCACGGCAGCATAGTCCAGCGTCTTGAGAGGGGTCGACGCCTGGCCCGCAAAGGCCGCCGAAACCGGGAGCACGCATCCGCATGCCAGGGCACTGCCCAGGAAAGTCCGCCGCGAAAAGGTAGCCATCTCGTCCCTGCCGATTTTGATGCCGTTTATTGTCTGTGTATTGGCATCAAATTGGCACGCAGGACAAGCTAGTTCGTCGAAGCTTTCAACGGCGCCTGCGGCGGCGCGGGCGATTTCGGATCGGCCGGCGGCTTCAGCGCGTCGCCGTACCAGACGAGGTGCGCGGGCTTGAGGGGCATGTAACTATCGTGCACTGACTGACGCTGGAGTGGCATCGTCGTGATCCTTTTTCGGTAATGTGGCGTTAAGGATCATGCCACCTCGGGCGGCGAAAATCGATACCGGCATTATATCGTTTGCAGGGCCCGGGGCATCACATGTTCGTGCGATGCCCGGACTGTGTAACACGACACCGGTGTCTGCGCTTCAATCATCATACAATCCAATAATTATAAGGCTTTTCTTTAATTATGGCAGCAGCGGTTGCGGCGTTTTCATGCGCCATCTAAAGGTCGCGAAAGGGGGCAGAATCATGCGCGCGAACCTCATCGAAGACCGGGTCGAGATGTCCCGCCAGGGCGTTAATCTTTACGCCGTCTGCCGCCTGCCCTCGGGCTGGCTGGTCATGGGCGACGTCCAGCCCTTGTCCGGCTATTGCCTGCTATTGTCCGACCCCGTAGTGCCCAGCCTCAATGACCTCGATGACACCGGCCGCGCGCTGTACAGCCGTGACGTGGCGCGAATCGGCGACGCCCTGCTGAAGGTTACCGGCGCCACGCGCATCAATTACGAGACGCTCGGCAATGCCGCGCCCGCGCTCCACACCCACATCACGCCGCGCTATGCCAACGAGCCGGCATGGCAACGCGGCATGGCCCCCGCCTTCCTCAGGCTGTTCGCCCGGCGATTCGATCCGGCCAGGGACAGCGCGCTGGCGGAAAAGCTCCGCCTCGCCCTCGCCGGCCTCAGGTGATCCAGCTGCTGACCTCCTCGACCGTGCAGGCGTCGTCCTTGCAGCGCGCGATGAAAGCGCCGCCGACCCAGCTGGCTGACCAGTTGACATAGTAGGTCGAACGATCGTGCGACACGAAGAAGTCGACGATACGCGGCGGATAGAAGGGTGCGTCTTTACGCCCCAGGGCCTCCAGATCGGCGTTCGAATACACCACCAGGCGGAACGGCGCCTGGGCGATCCCTGAAAAGATATCGCGGTCGGACACCATGATCAGGGTGTTGCGGCGCGGGTGCGGCGCCGGCTTGCCGGCGGCCGCCAGGACGGCGGCGATGTCGTCGTCCGATTTTCCGGTGCGCGGCGCAACGACCAGGGCCCCGGCGTCGTGTCCGGCCAGGCGCTCCAGGATGATCCTGGCCACCGCGCTGTCGCGGGCGTCGGCCGCGGGATTGAAAGCGGTCAGCGGCAGGGCGTCGACGCCGTCAGGAATGCCGTCGCCGTCGCTGTCCGCCTTGGCGGGGTCGAGGCCCAGCCGCGCTTCTTCGATATCGGCCAGGCCGTCGTGGTCGCGATCGGCCTCAAGGTCGGCCAGGCTGGCGTCGAGATAGAGCCCCCGGGCTTCGCGCGCATAACGCAGGCCGACCGGCGGGAAGGTGATCGATGCCTTGTCGATTTCCTGGATACGCACTTCGAGTTGCAGCCGCCCGTTGCTAATCAGCGGCAGGCGCGAACCCGAGGTGGCGACATAGGGAAAATGCGTCTGCAGGCCGAGATAGACGGGAGGTTGCCACGCGCCGTCGCGGCGCAGAGCCAGCCACAGGCCCGCGGCGGGGATTTCGCCCGACAGGTCGTATTCCGACGACTCATAGACGATGGCAGCGTCCTTGCCCGAGGCTTGGTAGCGTATGACGGCATCGGCGGGCACGGGCAGTTTCAGCCCTTTCGGCAGGCCGGGTCCTGCGGCCTCGTCCTTCGACGTCCAGGCGGCCACGCCCGCCGGCAGGGGCTTTTCGGTGAGAACGGACGGCAGTTGCGTCGTGACGACGTGCCGGACACCGCGCGGCGGTGATTTGGCTGCCTTGGCGCGCACCTCGTCGATACGCGCCTTCCAGACGTCCCGGCGCGCGGCGAAATCCGCCGGGAAGGCGTCCGCCGGCAGGCTGAACGCATCCCGGTCGCCCTCTTCATAGGCCGCCGCGCGCATCACCCAGTCGGCAATATCGCCATAGTCGGCCGCGCGCAGCCGTTCGGCGACGGCCCGGCGCACGGCGGGTGTTTCGCCGTTCAACGCGAACACCCATCCCTCGGCGCCACTGTTCAGCGCGGCCCTGCATCGATCGTCATCCTTATCGTCCGGCTTTTTAGCGGACCCTTCGACATAGGCCGCGAAAATATCCTTTTCCGGCATAGCCGCGTCGAAGGTGTCGGACAGGGCCTGGCGCACGGGGCCGGGCACGCCCGTCCGGCCCTTGAGCAGGGCCCGGGCATCGCCGGGCCTGCCGGTCGCCCACAGGGCGGCGGCCAGGCGATCGATGAAAGCCTCCGGCACGCTTGCACCGCAGTTTTCCTGCGAATGCGCCACGGCCATGGGCGCCAGCATGCGCGCACGTACGGCGTCGGAATAGCCGAGGTAACGGTCGGCGGCTTCTTGGTCGAGCCCCAGCCACAAGGCCTGTTCGACCGCAAAACGGCCAAGCGCCGCGCGCCATTCGACGGTCTGCGGCGAGTCGGCCAGACGCTTTTCGGTCAGGTCGAGAACGGCCAGGAGCGTACCGTCGATCTCGTCGGACCGCCCGGAAAAGGCCTTGCCCATGCGAGGTACGGGCATGGCCGAGGGATCGTCGGGTAATTTGAGCAAGGCCGCCTTCAGCAGGGCGCTGTCTTCGGTATAGTCATAGAGATCGAAGAAAACGGCCGCCGCCGCCGGATGCGTCCAGGCAAGCCGGACGAAGGGCGCCCGCATGTCGCCATCCGTGTTCTTGCCGACAGCCGCCATGAGGCCGCCGGTCGGCTCAGTCATAGCGACGCGCGCCGTCTCGCCATAGATCGGAACGTCGGGACCGAAGGCGCAGTGATTATCGCAGTCTTCGAAATACAGGGTCTCGTCGACCAGGAACTCGGCATAGGCCTGGGCCCGGTCTGCGGGCAGGTGCAGCCGTTTGGCGAAGTCGCCGAGCGCCGCCGGAATCGTCTTGTTCTTTTTGGCGGCGTCGTAGAGCTGGTATTCGAAATCGCCGGCGTCGGGCCGGTTAAACTTGACGGAGCTGTCCAGGAACGCCGCCCAGCGCTTGGCGGTAATGGTTTCGGCCCCCGCGGGCGCGGCCAGGCACAAGGCCAGGCCGATAGCTGTAACTGTCGATAAACGCATGATTGTTCCCCCTCGTTCAATGGCCACTCTACCAGAGCTCTCGCGCTATTCAATTCCGCCCGGCACGCGCGCAAAGCGATGCATTTTCGCCGCATATGTCATACTTTTATTCTTGAAATCGTTTTCTCATATTGTGAACCCGCTGCCGCCAAGATAGCGGTACCAGTACAACAAAAAACGTCCTGGGAGGTCCTGATGCATAAACGGGTTTTGCGCCACTGGCTGGCGATCGGTGCGGCCGTGTCCGCGATGAGCCTGCCGATGATGGCGAAGGCGGCCGAGCCGCAACCCTATGCGTTCCAGACCATTCCCTTCGGCGCCGGCGGGTTCGTCGACGGCTTCGTCTATCATCCGAAGCAGAAGGACGTCCTGTACGCCCGCACCGACGTCGGCGGCATGTACCGTTTCGACTACGCCAGCCACCGCTGGATTCCGCTGCTCGACCATCTCGGTCATGACGACGGCGACCTGATGGGCGTGCTGGCGATCGCCGTCGATCCCGGCAACGCCAACAAGGTCTTCGCCGCCTGCGGCCTGTACCTTCCCGACTGGGCGCGCAAGGGCGCCATCCTGCGTTCCGACGACCAGGGCAAGACCTGGCAGAAGACCGACCTGCCGATCCACGTCGGCGGCAACAGCGACGGCCGCGGCTCTGGCGAGCGTCTGGCCGTCGATCCGCACGACGGCAATGTCATCCTGTACGGTTCCAACCAGGACGGCCTGTGGAAGAGCAGCGACGGCGGCAAGACGTTTGCGAAAACGACCTCGCCCGCCGCCTCGCTCAGCCTGGTCGCCTTCGACCCGGCCGGCAACGGCACGGTCTATGTGGGGTCGGCCGCCGGCAAGGGCGGCCTGTTCGTGAGCGCCGACGGCGGCAATACGTTCAAGCCGGTCGACGGCACGCCGAACCAGGTGCCGCAGCGCGTCGCCTTCGCGCCCGACGGCACCGTCTATGCCACCTTCGCCGCCAGCGGCAACACCTACCCGGTCAACCCGAACAATGCGGTGGCCGGCGGATTGTGGAAGCGCGATGCGGAAGGCGGCAAGTGGAGCAATATCAGCCCCGTCCGCGTCGAAGCCAACCAGGCCTTCGGCTATTCCGGCCTTGATGTCGGTCCCGACGGCACGGTGATCACCGCCACGCTCGACCGCTGGTATCCGGGCGACGAGATGTACGCGTCGAAAGACAAGGGCGCGCACTGGGTGGCCATGTCGGGCGCCTCCCGCCACGATGCGTCGCACTGGCCGTGGCTGGTCAACTACCTGAAGGGCGAGGACAAGATGGGCCACTGGATGGCCGATCTGAAGATCAATCCGCGGAACGGCGCGGAAATGATCTACGGCACCGGCTACGGCCTGTGGCTGACGGAAAACCTGAACGCGCTCGGCGGCAAGGATGCCGTCATGTTCGACTTCGCCGCCGACAATTTCGAGGAAGGCGCGACCATCCAGCTGGCCTCGCCGACCGGCGGCGCGACGCTTCTGGCAGCGCTGGGCGATATCGGCGGCGGCGCGTGGGACGACCTGACCAAGAGCCCCGACGCCGGCCTGTTCCGCCCCAATACGGAAAGCAATTTCAGCGTCGATTTCGGCGGCCTGAACCCGGCTTTTGTCGCGCGCACAACGGGCAACGACGCCACCCACGGCTTTTATTCCGAGGATTCCGGCGCCAGCTGGATGGCGTTTGCGGCCTCGCCTTACCATGCGCCGGCGCAAGGCCAGCCGTGGCGCGGGCCGGGCACGATCGCCGTGTCGGCAAAGGGCACGTCGCTGCTGTGGGCGCCGGAAAAGTACGCCGCCTATTACTCGGCCGACAAGGGCAAGACCTGGACGGCCTCGGCCGGCTGGCCCGCCGGCCGCGACCTGACGCTTGTGCCCGTCTCCGACAAGGCGATCGACGGCGTCTATTATGTGCTCGACCGCGCCGGCTCTTCTGTGCTGATCAGCGTCGACGGCGGCCAGACCTTCAAGCCGATCGTCCAGGGCCTGCCCAAACTCGAGGGCTGGCAGAACGCCCAGCTGGCCGTCGTGCCCGGCCGCATGCGCGACCTGTGGCTGGCCGCGCCCTATGGCCTGCTGCATTCGCCCGACGCCAATACGGCGATGAAGGCCGTGACCTCGGTCGACACCGCCTGGCTGGTCGGCTTCGGCGCGCCGGCCAAACAGGGCGACTATCCGGCCGTCTACCTGTGGGGCAAGGTCAAGACCCAGGCCAAAACCGAGGAAGGCCTGTGGCGATCGGACGACGAGGGCAAGAGCTGGACGCGCATCAATGACGACGCGCACCAGTTCGGCGGCTTCCAGGCGATCACCGGCGACATGCTGGAATACGGCACGATCTATGTCGCCCCGCACGGCCGTGGGGTAATGGTGGGCAAGCCGAAGTCCTGATTGTCAATCCGCCGTAAACCGGTTGTTCTTACAGTCGCGGGCCACGGCGCTGGCAAAGGGAGGGGACAATGTCGCAGGAAAGGTTTGAAACGCGCAGCCACAGCGTAGGCTACGGCGACTATGCGGCCTATGCCATCCGCACCTTTTATCGCAGCCTGCTGACGGTGAAGGGTGGGTTGTTCCACCTGGTCATCGCGGCGCTTGCCATCCTGCGGTTCGCACTGCCGCCGCTGATGCGCGGCGACATCGCCGGCGCCCTGCCCGGCCTCCTCGGCTATCCGGCGATCATCCTGATCGCCGGCCCCTGCCTGTTCGCGGCGAGGGTCCTGTGGGGCGCGAGGACCAGCCCCATCCAGCGCGCGCCAAGGGTGGTCGCCTTTTCGCCCGACGCCATGACCATTACGCGTGGCGGTCTGGACGCCACACTTGGCTGGGGCACGTTTCGCACCGTCTACGAGACGCGAGGCGCCATTTATCTGATGCGCGTCGTCGAAGCGCACATCGTCCCCAAGTCCGCCTTCGCTTCGCCCGAACTCGCCCGGCAGGCGGCCGCCCACGCCCGCCACCACATCAAGTATGCGACCGACAAGGCCACCAGGGTCTTCTACGACTCGCCCGCTCCAGCCGCGCCCGCCGAAGACGAAAGGGTTTCGCCGTCGTTCGAACTGACCTTCAGGCTGTTCGCCGAGATCTTCCTGCGCAACCGCTATCGCAGCGTCGGCGCCGTCGCCGCCCAGTTCGCGGCCGCCGCCCTGGTGATCGCGGCCTATGCCTGGATATGGCGCTACGACCTGTCGAACGGCGAGTACGGCGGCTTCTTGATGGCGTCCGGCATCGTCGTGTCCGCGATCCTGATCCTGCCGGTCCTGCTGATTCCGGTGTCATGGAAGATGTCGCAGAAGGTTCCGACGGTCATGGGTCTACGCCAGGTCGCCATGACACCGAGCTACGTGCGTGGCTTCGGTAAAGATTACGACGCCCGCTTTGCCTGGCAGGATTTGCGGCGTGTGGTCCGTACGTCCGGGGCCCTGTTCTGCTATACCCGCCCCAACGGTATGGTCGTCGTCCCCGCCTCGGCCTTTGCCACGCAAGCCGAAGCCGACGCCTTTTTCGACCAGGCCAGGGCCTGGGCCGACGCCGCCCGCGCCAAATAAAAAAGCGGGCCGTTGCCGGCCCGCCCCTTGACGTCAAGGTTCAAGTTTTCTCGGGGAGGAGCTTATTTCGGCAAGACGGACGTGCCGGTAATCTTGAGAGTGGTCGAAGCGACCTTGGCATAGGCCGGCTGGCCGCCGCCGAGGCTGATCGTATAGGCGCCCGGCACGACGGCGCGCACACCCTTGTCGTCGACCTGCGACAGGGCGCGGGCGTCGAGCGTGAAGCTGACAGGCTTCGTCTCGCCGGCCTTCAGATGGACGCGCGAGAAACCGGCCAGGGCGTATTTCGCCGCGTCGCCCGGCTTGGTGATGTAAAGTTCGACGACCTCGTCGCTGTCGCGCTTGCCGGTATTGCTGACGCTGACCGTGGCCTTGACGCTCTTGCCGGCGGCAAGCGTCGTGGCCGAAAGCATCGGCTTGGCGTAGGCGAAGGTCGTGTAGCTGAGGCCGTAGCCGAACGGATAGAGCACGTCGCCCTTGAAGAAGCGGTAGGTGCGGCCCTTCATCGAATAGTCGGTAAAGGCCGGCAGCTGATCCGCCGAGCGATAGAAGGTGACGGGCAGACGGCCCGCCGGGCTGAAATCGCCGGCCAGGGCTTCGGCGACGGCCTGGCCGCCCTGCCCGCCCGGATACCAGGTTTCGAGGATTGCGGGCACGTTCTTGTCGGCCCAGTTGACCGCCACGGCCGAGCCGTTCATCAGCACAAGCACGGTCGGCTTGCCCACGGCCTGGACGCGTTCCAGAAGCTGCTCCTGCGCCGCCGGCAGGTCCAGGCTGGTGCGGTCGCCCCCGGCGAAGCCCGCCGCTTCGACCTTCATCTCCTCGCCCTCGATGCGCGCCGACAGGCCGCCCACGAAGACGACGACATCGGCCTGCCTGGCGGCCTCGACGGCATCCTGGCCGTCCTCGCCCGGCACGCTCCAGACGAGCTTTTGCTGGCCGGTCTGGCCGCGCTGGAAGGCTTCGACGCGGATCGGATAGGTCTTGCCGGCTTCGAGCGTGATCTTGCCCGACGACAGGGACGGCGCATCACCCACGCCCCATTCGTCGACGATTTCCGTGTCGCCGACCCAGATGCGGTAGCCGTTTTCGGACGAGAAGCGGAAGCGGTATTCGCCCGACTTCGGCGCCGTGACGAAGCCGGTCCAGCGCGCCGAGCTCTCCTTGTCCTCGCCGCTCCAGGCGACGCGGGCGTTCGTTTCGACGCCGGTCTTCGCCGCCGTGCCCGCAGGCTCATGCGTGGTGAAATACTCGGCATTGAGGCCCGGCGTCTTGCCGGCCGCATCGGTGCTGAGCGCCGCGTCGGGCACGGGCGGTTGAGCCGGACCGACCAGACCGGTGCCTTCGGCGTATATAATTCTCGAATTCGGGAACTTAGCGCGGATACCGTCAAGCACGGTCACCGGCTTGGAAGGCTTGCCGTAATAGTTGCCGACCAGGGTATCGAGGCTGTCGGCATTGGGGCCAATAACGGCAATGGTTTTCGCGGTCTTCGCCAGCGGCAGGACATTGTTCTCGTTTTTCAGAAGCACGATCGACTGGCGCGCCATTTCGACCGCCACATCGTGGTGGGCCGGCGTGTCGTAATCCTTCGCCGTGATCTTCGGGAAGACCTGGGCCTGCGGATCGAACAGGCCAAGACGAATGCGCGCCACGAACAGGCGCTTCACCGCCTGGTCTACGGTCGCTTGCGTCATCAGGCCGGACTTGACGGCCGCGACGATGTGCTCGGGCTCGGTCGTCATATTGTTGCGGTAGTCGCCGCAGATCACGTCCATGCCGGCCTTGAAGGCGACGGCCACGCCTTCGTCGGCCGTCTTGGTGTAGTGCAGGCTGTCCTGGCGGTAGACGTTCGCCGCCGCGCCGCAGTCCGACACGACATAACCCTTGAAGCCCCAGGCGTCGCGCAGATGGCTGCCCATCAGCTCGGTCGAGGCGCAGGCCGGCACGCCGTTGACCGCGTTATAGGCGCACATCACGGAATCGACCTTCGCCTCGGTCGCCGCGGCGCGGAAGGCCGGCAGGTAGGTGTCTTCCAGGTCGTGGGGCGACGGCAGGATGTCCTGCTGGTGACGGACCGATTCCGGGCCCGAATGCACGGCGAAGTGCTTGGCGGTGGCGATCGTCTTGAAATACTTGGGATCGTTGCCCTGCAGGCCTTCGATATAGGCCACGCCCATGCGCGCCGTAAGATACGGATCCTCGCCATAGGTTTCCTGGCCCCGGCCCCAGCGCGGATCGCGGAAAATGTTTATATTGGGCGACCACACGGTCAGGCCGCGATAGAAGCCCGAGCCGCCGTCGGGGTAGCGGCGCTCGACGAACTTGGCGCGGAATTCGGTCGAGACGACGTCGCCGGTCTCTTTCAGCAGCACCGGGTTCCACGTCGCCGCCATGCCGATGGCCTGCGGGAAGACGGTGGCGATGCCGGCGCGGGCAACGCCGTGCAGGCCTTCGTTCCACCAGTTGTATTCGGGCACGCCCAGGCGCGGAATGGCGGGCGCGTCGTTGCCAAGCTGCAGCGCCTTTTCTTCCAGTGTCATGTGCGACACCAGGTCGGCGGCGCGCGCTTCGGGCGTCAGCCTGGTGTTGAGCCATTTCGCCGTCGAGGCCGAAGGCGCCTTCGATGCGACCGGTGTCCTGGCAAAGGCCTGCGGTGTAACGGCGAACGCAAGCGCCAGCACGCTCACGACAGCGAGGGATCGGGTCATCGTGGTTTCCTTCCTTTTCGGCGTCCGCGCGCCTTGTTGTGGTAGCGCTACCAATTGGTCTGGCCAAGGTCAAGCGAAATCGATTACTGTTACCGTTACCATTTCGTCTTGCCAGGCGAAAATTTCGGTGTAGCGTACGCCCAAAATCAGGTGAAGGAAACGCCATGCCGATCATTCAATCCCGCCGGGCTCTGCTCGGTTCAGGCCTTGCCGCGGCCGCCCTGCCCTTTCTCACGGGCGTTGCGCGCGCCGCCGTGCCCCTGACTACGATCCCCGGCGCGCCGTTTGTCGAAGTCGAAACGGCCAATGGCAAGATCCGTGGCGGTACGGCGCGCGGCGCGCTTTCGTTCAAAGGCGTCCCTTATGGCGGCAGCCTGTCGGGCGCCAACCGCTTCAAGGCGCCGACGCCGGTAAAGCCATGGACCGGCGTGTTCGACGCGACGCATCTTGGCGCGCCCGCCATCCAGACCCCGGGCGGGACATACGGCGATCATGAGGCCCCCTATAGCGAAGACTGCCTGGTGCTCAATGTCTGGACACCGGCGGCCGACGGCAAGAAGCGCCCGGTCATGGTCTATCTGCACGGCGGCGGTTTCGTCAGCGGCTCAGGCGGATCGCCGACCCAGGACGGCGGACGCCTGGCGGCGGCCCACGACGTGGTCGTCGTGGCGTGCAACCATCGTCTTGGATTGATGGGCTACCTCTTCCTCGGCGACTATGGCGACCCGTATGCCGCCAATGCGGGAATGCTCGATATCGTGCAATCGCTGCGCTGGGTGCGCGACAATATAGCGGCCTTCGGCGGCGATCCCGGCAATGTCACCGTGTTCGGCGAGTCCGGCGGCGGCGGCAAGGTCGGAACCCTGCTGGCCATGCCCGAGGCGCAGGGACTGTTCCACAAAGCCGGAATTGAGAGCGGTGCGTGGACGCGGCGCATGACACGCGACCGGGCAGCCGAAACCGCAAAACGGCTGCTGAAGGCGCTCGATATCAGCGATCCGGCAAAGCTGGCGGACGTGCCTGCGCAAACCCTGCTCGACTGGCAGGTGCGCGGGGAACACGGCCTGGCGCCGATGGCCGATCCGGACACGACCGGCGGCCGCATGATGTATGCCGGCTATGGCGGCGAGCAGGTCGGCAGCTTCGCCCCCGTGGTCGACGGCCATGTCCTGCCGCGCCATCCTTTCGAGCCCGACGCCCCGCCGCTGTCGGCCCATATCCCGCTGCTGATCGCGCACAACAATGCCGAAAGCGCCTTCGGTTATCGCGAAAAACCGGAAATATTCGCCCTTGACGAAGGCGCCATGCGGGCGCGGCTGAACACCGAATTCGGCGACAGGGCCGATGCGCTGGTCGCCGCCTATCGCCAGTCGCGGCCCGGCGCCACGCCCAGCCAGCTCTATATCGCCATCACCACGGCGCGGCAGTTCGGCAACGACACGGTCACCGTCGCCAGCCGCAAGTCGCAACAGCCGGCGCCTGTGTGGTTCTACCGCTGGGACTACAACGCCAATGCGCCGATCAAGGGCTCTGCCACCGCCGTCACCGGCCCCGGTCACGCCAGCGATATCGGGCCGACCTTCGACAACTGGGACGAACCCGGCCTGCACGGCAACGGCCCGGGCGTCGAGGCCGCGTCGCATAATCTGAGTACGATCTGGACCAGCTTCGCGAAGACGGGCGTGCCGTCCTGTCCGGGCATCGGTGCCTGGCCGCGCTACGACACGGCGACGCGCCCCGTCCTGCTGGTCGATGCGGCGTGCAAGGTGGTCAACGATCCGGACGGACCGGCACGGGCGGTCTGGGGTATCGGGTAAGGGCGATAAAGGCCAGGCCCGTCAGAAGCAGGCCGGCGCTGACCCAGACCAGATTGGTTCCGAGCGCCGCCGGAAAGCGCATGGCGTGCACGCCGACCAGGGCCAGCAGGGTCAGGCCCAGCGCGGCCTTGCCGGCGACCGATACGGCGCGCAGCGACGGCGCGAAGACGGCGGCGATCGTGGCGATCGCCGTCACCGGCCAGAACACGGCGGGATAGGGCGCGCCGAACGCAAAGGTCGTCAGCCCCGCCGCCGCCATGGCCACGGCGCCGCCCCAGATAAAGCCCCCCCAGCCCTTGTGCAGGCGCGGGTGCGGCCGGCCCTTCTGCGCGCTTTTCAAAAGCCAGATATCCATGCCGGTCGAGCACAGCAGGGTCAGCCCCATGCCCAGAACCACAAAGGCCCAGCGCACCCAGGCCCCGCCAAACGCGCCGAAATGCAGTCGGTAGAGGCTGGCATAGGCCTGCTTGCCGGCCGATCCGTCGTTGAGATGATGCCGCGCGATGAGACCGCCCTTCGCATCGAAATCGAACTGTTCGCCGAAGACCAGCCGGTCCGGCACGATCGCCCACACGGTCAGCGCCTCATGGTCCGTGCCGGTATTGTTGAGGCTTAGATAATAGGGCTGCGCGCCGGGAATGGCCTTCTGGATTGCGCCGAAGGCCGCGACCATGCCGGCGCTGTCCATGCGGCCGAGCGCCCGCGCCGTGACGGTGTCGCCATAGACCGGCGCCGACGCCCTGGCCGTATCGCCGTGATAGAAGCTGAGGCCCGCCACCATCAGCACGACCTGCAAGAGGCCGATCAGCGCGCCCGTGACGGCGATCGCCAGGTGAAACGGCGCCGCCCAGACGCCGACGCGGTTGTGCAGGTCGGAGCGGTTGAGCCGTTCCCCTGCCCTGGACCGCCACAGGAAGGCGTCCTTGAAGATGCGCGGATGCGCCAGCAGCCCCCCGGCCAGCAAGGCGATGATGGCGACACCGCCCAGGCCGACAACGATCAGGCCCACGGTCGGCACATGCAGTTCGTAGTGCAGCGCCGTCAGGCCGTCGGTTGCCGGCGTGGCGGCCGGCGCCACATAGCGCCCCGCACTGTCGTAACCGCGATGGCTTTCGCCCGCCTCGACCGTCAGGCGCGGCATTTCACCGGTCGGCAGCGAGGCATAGACGCCCGTCGCGCCCTTGGGCAGGTGGCCGCGCGCATCGTCGATCGCGGCGGCGACGCCTTCGGGCGTGAAGACGGCGTCCGGTACGGCGCCCGCTTCCCAGCGCTGGAAATCGGTGTAGAAGACGGTGGCCGTGCCGCTGAGGCAGATCAGGTAAAGGATGCCCGCGACGGCAAGGCCGAGGATCTTGTGCCCTGTCAGGTTTTCGCGCACGAAGGCGGCCGGCATCTTGGGCCAGGGGGATTTTTTCATGGCCTGAACCCCATCGGCAGATAGACCAGCGCCGCGATCAGGACGGCAGCGACGGAAAGCCCGGCAAAACTGCGCCACGGGCGGATGTCGGCCAGTTGCCAGACCCAGCCGCCGGCCATGACCGCGATGGCGATCGTGGCCATCATCATCAGGCCATCGGCTTCATCACCGGGCCCGTAAGCCCGCCACAGCGTCCCCGCCATCAGGCCCGCAGCCGGGGCCGCGACCACCGTGCCGAGAAGGCGCGCCGCCACACGGCTCCAGTAGCCCGGGCGTTTCGGCAGGTTGTCGTCTTCAACCGTGCGCTCCCGCGCGGCCTTGGCCGCCTTCGGGAGGGTCAAGGCGTGGCCGGCGATCACCGCCAGGGCCGCCGTCATCGCCAGGGTCACGGCGTTCGACAGCGCCACATCCGCGCTACCGCCGAGCGTCCAGCCCGTAAGGCCCGCCACGGCCAGGACCCAGCCGGCGGACACGAACCATCGGCTACGCGCGCGGTCGCGCCAGCGCAGGTACAGCAAGGCCAGCCCTGCCAGAAGGCAGAGGCCGGCCAGACACCGGATGACCAGCGCCGCCATCAATACTTGTAGTCAAGCGTCAGCATGACGCTGCGCGGGGCGGCGTAAAAGGCCTGGTCCCATTGCAGGCCGCCGAAGTATGTCTTGTCGAAAGCGTTCTTGACGTTCAGCGTGGCGCGGATGCGGTCGGTGACGCGAATACTGCCCATCAGGTCGGCGACGGCATAGGCCTTCTGCACGAACGGATAGCCGGCGCTGGTCGTCGACACGTCGCTCTGCCAGCGCAGGTCGGCGCCCAGCTTCAGGTCGCGCAGGTGCGGCACGGCATAGGTGGTAGCCAGCTTCAACGTCTTTCGCGGCAGGTAGTTGCGGACAGTGTTTCCCTGCGGATCCTTGATCGTGAGATCGGTCCAGCCGCCGTTGAGCGTCCAGTCGGCCGTGAGCTTGCCGGCAACTTCCAGCTCATAGCCCTTCACCAGGGTGTCGATGCCGACATAGTAGGCCTTGCCGGCAAGCGCCGGATCGGCGTTATAGCCCGCGCCCGCCGGATTGGTGCTTTGCAGATAGCCGGCGAATTCGGCCAGACCGTACTGTTCCGACTTGAAAGCAGCGGCCGTGGCATAGAGGCGGCCATCGAACCAGTCCGACTTGAGGCCGGCTTCATAGCTCTTGCCTGTGGCGGCGTCGAAGCGGTGGAAATTGATGTCGCTCTGCGACTGCGGATTGAAGATGTCGGAATAGCTGGCATAGAGCGAGACATTTTTGCTGACATCGTAGACGGCGCCGACATAGGGGCTGACCTTGTCTTCCGAGCGGTCTTCGCCGACGCCATAAGACGCGCCGATCGATTTGAGATTGACCGCATTGAAGCCGACAATGCCTTTCAGCCTGTCCGTCAGGTTCAGATGGATCGCGCCGTAGGCCCGCGTCGTGTCGGTCTTGATCTGTTCGGCCAGGTAGGCGTCGGGATAGGTCGGCTCGGGCGGCGCGGGCACGACGCCGTTCAGGATGGCGCCATAGTTGAAGAAGGCGGCGAAACGCTCCCACTTGTAGCTGGCGGCGTGGGCCGAGTTGATGCCGAACACGACCTGGTGCTCGCGGCCGAACAGGCTGACATCGCCGGTGGCGATCACGTCGAACATGTCCTGCTTGATGATCGACGGGTAGATGCCGCTATAGGCCGTGATGCCGAGATCGCCTGCGCCGTTATCGCTGGTGGGATCGAGGCCCGTCGTCTTGTCCGGATTGCCGCCCGGATAGAGCAGCTTGGCGTCTTCGTTATAGGACTTGCGCGTATAGATGCCCTTGACCGTCCAGCCGTTGTCGAAGGCGTAGGACAGTTCGGCAAACGACTGGTGATCGTGCGTGTTCCAGTAGGTCCATGGCGCGGCCGAACTGGCGGAGACCTTGTAGGGAATGGGCGTGCCGTCGGTATAGTTCAGCGGCAGGGCGCCCCAGGTGACGCCGTCCGCCAGGTTGTCCTGTTGCGAATAGCCGCCGGTCAGCTTCAGCCTGGGCGTGATGTCGTAGGACAGGACGCCGTAATAGACGCTCCGGTCGACGCTGTAATAGTCGAGATAGGAATCGCTGCTGGTGTGGGCATAGACAAAGCGGCCGGCCAGGGTCCCGTCCTTGTTGAGCGGACCCGACACGTCGGCCGTCAGGCGCAGGTCGTTCCACGAGCCGTAGCCCGCCGTCACGTCCGCCTGGAAGGTCTTCGTCGGGCGCTTGCGGATATAGTTGATGGTGGCCGAGGGATTGCCCGTGCCGGTCAGCATACCGGTGGCGCCGCGGATGGCCTCGACGCGGTCATAGATGGCGGTGTCGAGCGCGCCGACCTGAAGACCCCAGTCCAGCGGCTGGCCGACGCCGTCGACCTGGAAGTTGATGATGTCGAAGCCGCGCGAATTGTAATAGGTGCGATCGGTCTCGTCCGCCTCGACATTGATGCCCGGAATGGTGACCAGCAGTTGGTTGGCGTCGGACAGGCCGAAGTCCCGGATCTGGGCCGACGACACCACCGTCACCGACTGTGGCGTTTCCCGCAGGGATAGGTCCAGCCCCGTGGCACCGGCCGAGCCCTTGATCACGCGCTTGCCGATGACGACCACTTCGGCGCCCTTATCGGACGCGGCGTCCGCGGCATGCGACAGGGCGGGCATGAGGACCAGTGCGAAGGCGGATGACAAAAGCAGGGCGGTACGGGAAACGCGGGAGGGACGCATCGGCAAAACCTGGTTATGAGAATGACTATCAATATCGTCGATACGAACCCTACCGCTGTGTGTCAACAGCAAATGCGAGCTATTCGCAGATATGTCGCCGGGGTAACAATCCGGAAATCGGAGCAGAAAAATGCGATTTTATAACCGGGGGTTGTTTTTCACCGCTGGATATCTCCTGATATCCCGTGTAACTATGACGCAATGCAAATGTTCGAGGGGAACGGGTGACACGACCGGGGCTTGCCATAACCGTATCCGTTGCCGCCCTGGCGAGCGCGGCCTGCCCCGCCCTGGCCCAGGAGTCCGCCGCACCGGCAGCGCCGGCCGATTCGCCGGTCGTCGTCCAGGGCCAGCGCAACGAGGTCACCGACCGCATCGACCGCCGCATCTACGATTTCCGCAACGATCCCGACGCCCAATCCGGCAATGCGGGCGACATCCTCAACAAGGTGCCTTCGGTTACCGTGACCCCCGGCGGCCGCGTCGCCCTGCGCGGCGATATCAACGTGACCGTCCTGGTCGACGGCAAGCCGCCGATCAACGGCAATGCCTTTCTCCAGACCCAGTCCGCCGCGGACATCGACCGCATCGAGGTCATCACCAACCCGTCGGCGCAGTTTTCGGCCAACGGCACCAGCGGCGTCATCAACATCATTACCAGAAAGCGCCACCCTTTCGGCCTGTCCGGGACCTCAACCGTCCGCCTCACCAGCCAGGGCCAGGTGGGCGGCAATGCGTCGCTCAGCCTGACCACAGGACCGTGGTCGCTGACCAGCCGCCTGAGCGCCGGCCAGTATCCCGGCCTGACCGACGGATCGACCGTCCAGACCCTTCCCACGGCGTCGAGGACACGCAGCCGGTCGTGGTTTTCGGGCCGCTATCTGGGCGCGGAGCTCGAGGTCGCGCGCAAGGTCGGCGACCACCAGACCCTGACCGTCAGCGGCCGCTACTATCCCGAATGGACCCGCACCCACGCGACCGGCGACTACAGCTCCGTGGCAAAGGCCTTTTCCACGGCTTATCGCGCGACGGCCCGCGACGCCTACGGACAGCTGGAATTCCTCTACGACTACAATAACGACGACAAGGGCCGGCACATTACGCTGGACGCCACGGCGGGCAGCTGGAACGTGCTGACCCATTCCGCCACGACCGATACCTATAGCACGCCCCTGGCCGGCCAGGCGGTCTATGGCGCGCATACCGAGCAAAGCGGCCCGAGCGACGACGTCAAGGCGGACCTTGAACAGCGCTTCGCATCGGGGCACCTCCTGACGTCAGGCCTCGAATGGAAGCGCGACGGCAGCGACGAAGACGACGCCTATTTCGACCGGGGCGGCATCGCCGGCCCGCACGCCGACGGCAGCACCAAGGATTTCTCCGGCACGCGCGAGGTGACCTCCGCCTATGTCACCTATCAACGGCCCCTGGCCTGGGGCTGGACCATGCTGCCCGGCCTGCGCGCCGAACGGGAGGATCTCGATATCCGTTCCCAGGGTACCCGTACGACGCCGGACGCCTTCGGCCTCTATCCGTCGCTGCATCTCAGCCACGCGCTCGGCCAGGGCAAGCTGAAACTCAGCTACAGCCGCCGCGTCGACCGCCAGGACATCGGGCGCTACGATCCGTCGGTCACCTATGTCACGCCGGTCTACGCCACCCAGGGCAATCCCGGCCTGAAGGCGCCGGAAACCGACGCCTACGAGGCCGGCTACGACTTCAGCAAGGGCAAGGTCAGTTACGACGCCACGGTCTATTACCGCGCATTGCAGAATGTCGTGTCCGACTACAGTTCCGAAATCGGCGGCGGCGTCGTGCTGCAGCGCCCGGTCAATTCCGGCCATTCGCGCAGCGGCGGTGTCGAGTTCACCATCAAGCGGCCGGTTTCGGCGCACTGGAAGGCGTCGCTCAACACCAACCTCTACTACAACACCATGCCGTTCCTTTCGGGAGGTGTCACGGGGTCGCGCGGCGCCTTCACCTATTCGGGCAACGGCACCCTGCAATACGACAGCGAAAAGGGCGACGAGGTCCAGGCGGTGCTGACCCTGACCGGCCGCCAGCTCGACCTGCAAGGCTATACGATGGCGACCAGCCGCCTCGACTTCACCTGGCGGCACGACCTGTCGAAAAAGGTGTCGATCGTCGTGGCGGCCTTCGACGTCCTAGGCGGCATGAAGACGGAGACCGTCTTCCAGACCCCAGACCTGACCCAGCGCTACATTCAGAAAGTCAGCGACCGCATCCTGCGCATCAGCCTGACGCGCAAGTTCGGCGGTCCGGCGTCGAAGTAACGCGTCACCCCACCGCCGCGGGCTGAAGCTCGGCCAGCATGCGCACCAAAGCATCGCGGCCGATCGGCTTGGCCAGGAAGCCGTCGAACAGGGGTCTGGCCTCGGGTGGCAGGACCGGGCTGGCGCTGAAGGCGACGATCGGCGTGGCACCGTTTATCAGGCAGCCGTCGCGAATGGCGCGCGACGCAGCGATGCCGTCCAGCCCGGGCATGTGAATATCCATCAGGATGATATCGTAGGCGCGGGTCATGCAGGCTTCGACCGCGCCCGCGCCGCTGGCTGCCTCGGTGACCTCGGCGCCCATGCGCGTCAGCGTGTCGCGGATGACATGGCGGTTGGCGGCGTGGTCGTCGACCAGCAGCAGGTCCAGCCCGGCCAGGGGTTGCCCGTCGCCCTCGTCCCCCGCCAGGCCGTGGCCGTCGGCCTCGACCCGCGGAATCTCGAACCAGAAGGTACTGCCGTGGCCTTCGGACGACTCGACGCCGATCCGGCCTTGCATCAGCCGCACGATCTCGAAACAGATCGACAGGCCCAGTCCCGAGCCGCCGTGCTGGCGGTGAACGCTGCGGTCGGCCTGCGAAAAGCGCTGGAACAACCGTGCCTTCGCCTCGGGCGAAAGGCCCGGGCCGGTATCGCGGACCTCGACGCGCACGGCGTCGTCGCGGGCCTCGACATGGACGCAGACCTCGCCGGATTGCGTGAACTTGCAGGCATTGCCCACCAGGTTGGTCAGCACCTGGGTCAAGCGGACGTCGTCGAGCATCAGGCCCTTAGGGCAGGCGCCGTCATAGTCGAGCCTCAGCCCCAGTCCCTTGGCCTGGGCCTGGACGCTCATCTGGTCGCACACATCCTGCGCCAGCGCCTCGAAGTCGACGGCCTGCGGATCGAGCGTGACCAGGCCGGCTTCCAGTTTCGAGAAGTCGAGCACGTCGTTGACCAGGGTCAGCAGGGTCTTGCCGCCCTTGCGCAGACGGTCGGCGCACATGCGCGCCGTGGGCGGCAGGTCCTCGATCTCTTCCAGCAGGTTGGAATAGCCGATGATGGCCGTCAGGGGCGTGCGGATTTCATGGCTCATGTTCGACAGGAAATCGCTCTGCGCCTGGGCCAGGTCCTCGGCGGCGCGGGTGGCCGCACGCAGGGTTTCCTCGACCTGCTTCTGGTCGGTGATGTCGCGATAGATGCCGAAGATCGATACCGGCCTGCCTGCCTCGTCGCATTCGGCCGAGCCCTCGGCGTGCACCCAGCGCAGTTCACCGTCGGGACGATACATCCGCGCCTCGATGCTGAACGGGGCGCCGTTCTCGAACGTTGCCTTGACGGCCGACTGCATGTGTTCCCAGTCGTCGGGGTGATAGCGCTCGGCGCCGGCGCCGATCTTCGGCGTATAGGTTTCCGGCGACAGGCCGAGGATGGTGTAGACTCCGCGCGACCAGGTGAAGGTTTCGCTCGCCACGTCGACGTGCCAGTAGCCGACCCCGGCCACCTTCTCCATCATCTCCAGCTTCTTCTGGGTTTCGTTGCGCGCGCGGATGATCTCCTTCTTGATCAGGCCGTCCTTGCGCATGGCCATCAGGGTCGAGACCGTGTCGGCCAGCGATTGCAGCTTCTGGCGGTCCTCGAGCGGGAAGCTGTCGCGCGCCACCTTGTCGGCGACGCAGAGGGTGCCGACCAGCATGCCGTCGTAACGCACGGGCGCACCGGCATAGAAGCGGATATGGCCCTCGCCCGTCACGGCGGGATGGTCGTGGAAGACCGGATCGCGGCTGGCGTCGAGCACCACCAGGATGGCGTCGCGGCGGATGGTGTAGTCGCAGAAGGCTTCGTCGCGCGGCGTTTCGCACACGTCCATGCCGACCGCCGACTTGAACCACTGGCGCTCGGTGTCGATCAGCGAGACGGCGCAGATCTCGGCGCGGAAGATATCGGCGGCCAGGCGCGTAATCGTGTCGAAGCCGGGCTCGGGATCACTGTCCAGGATGTCGAGCGCATGCAGCGCGCTCAGCCTGAAACGCTCGTGATCGGACATGTCCATGACGCAACTCCGCGATATCCCGGCATAGTATCCCGAAACGCGGATAACATAGTCTTAAGTCTTTATAACAAACGCGTAAGTCTACTCAGGGTTTAAGGCCGTAACCGGCGAACTGCGCCTCTACCCAGCCGGCCACCTTGCGCGCCGCCGCCAGATCGGCCTGGCCGCCGGCCTTGTCGCCCTTGCGCAACTTGACCAGGCCCCGGCCATACAGCGAATCCGCCAGGTCCGGTTCAAGGGCCAACGCGGCGTTGTAATCGGCCAGCGCTTCGTCGAGCTTGCCCATGCGGAACTTCACAAAGGCGCGGCTATCGATGTAGTTGGCGCGCTTCGGTTCCAGCTTAACCGCCGCTTCGCAATCGGCAAGGGCGGTGTCGAGCTGGATGTTGCGCGTCGCCCGTTCCCAGCAGCTGCCGTTGAAGGCCGAGCCCCCGGAAGGATTGATCGCCTTCAGCGCATCATAATCCGCCAGCCCCTGCTCGATCTTGCCCTGGGCGAAATAGATCCGGGCCCGGACCGTGTGCGGCTGCTCGTCCTTCGGGGCCAGGGCCATGGCGGCATCGGCGTCGGCCAGCGCCTTGTCATAGTTCTTTTCGGACAGCCAGAAGGCGGCGCGCACCAGCAGCGGCAGATCGGATTTCGGATCAGCCTTGATGCCCGCGTCGATATCGTCGAACTTCTGCTGACGGTCGGTATTCAGGCGGTCCTGGGCGCGCATGGCGTAGGCGTAGGCCGACGGCTCGACCGCGATGACCTTGTCCCATTCGCCGACCGCCTGCGCCTTGGACGCCGCGCACTTGTCGGCGTCGAGGCCCCGGCAATTCTCATACAGCTCGGCCATGCGGTTATGGAAGGCCACGTTGTCGGGGTCGGCCACCAGCGCCTTGCGCACCACGTCGCGCGCCTCCTCGACCTTGCCGTCGCGCAAGGCGATCTCGGTCTGGACCTCGACGACTTCCTCGGCGCCGGGATCGAGGTCGCGCGCCGTTTCCATGTCCTTGCGCGCCAGGTCGGTCTTGCCCTGGACCAGATAGATTCGGGCGCGGTTGACCAGGCCGTAGACGTCGTTGGGGTACACGGCCAGCGCCTTGTCGGACGCGTCCAGCGCCTCGTCATAGCGTCCCTGCATCCGGCGGACCTCCGCCAGGCCATTGAGCGCGATCCATTGGTTCGGATCGGTCTTGACCGCCAGTTCGAAATCCGCCGCGGCCGCCGCGATATTGTCGCGCGTCATGAAGATGGAGGCCCGCGCTTCCAGCGCCATGACGTTCGTCGGCTCGAGCCGCAACGCCTTGTTGAGCGCCGTGAGCGCCTCGTCTTCCTTGTTTTGCTGCATGGCCTGCCGTGCGTCCGCGAAATAGTCCGCCGCAGTCTTGGGCCCGTCACCCGAAGCGGTGTCGCCGGCGGTCTTGCTCCTGGCCTTGTCGGGATCGACCTTGTGATAGCTTTTGGGCGCGACGACGACGACGTCCTTGCTCCACAGCTTGACCAGCTCGGGCGAGGCCGCGACCGCGTCCTTGTAGCTGATTTCGGGCACCAGCGAGCGGCGCGACGCGTCCAGCGTCACATGATTGTCCTTGAGCGTGGCTTCGCGGTGGAAGACCGACCCGCCCGCCGTCTTGTCGACATTGCCGCCTTCCAGCGTAAACCCCTTGGCGTCCTTGGGCAGGATAATCTCTTCGCGCGTCCGCGCGAAATAGGGGAAGTTGATGACGACGGGCGCGTCGCGGTGCGGGCCGCTGTCGCGCTTTTCGGCCTCGCTCCAGCCCATGCCGATCAGGTCCGTCGTATAGCGCCAGGTCTTGCTGTCATCGCTGGCGTCCCAGGCCATCCTGGCGGTGCCGTCCATGACCAGGCGTTCCTCGCCGGTCGCGGCGTCGAAGCTTGCCGACACCTTGCGCGGCGTCATCCAGTCGTATTGCCCGGTCCAGTAGCCCTTCAGCGCCTTTTCATATTCGGCCGGCGGCTGGGCGCGCAGGGCCTGGTCGAGTTGCACGGCAAAGTCGCCGCGGAACACCTTTTCGATATGGACACCGGCGGGCACGTCGAGGCCGGCGGAGGCATCCAGCCGGATGACCGTGTCTTCGCCCGGCTTGTCGAGCGGCTTCATCTCGATCGCCTCAAGCGCGGCCCCGCCCTCCCGCACCGGCAGCGCCCAGCGCAGGGCCGGCGGCCGCACGCTGTCGAGGTCGCGGTCGCCCAGGCGCGTACTGTCCAGCCAGTAGACCTTGCCGGCGATCTCGGCGCGGACGATGACGTGGTCGAACTGTTCCATGGCGGGCAGGCGCTGGTCCAGCCCGTCGCCGCCGCCGCTGTTGACCAGGGCGGCCTCCGCCTTGATGCCGAGCGCGTTGAGAATGGCCACAAGCAGCACCGACTTGCCCTTGCAGTCGCCGAAACGCCGCTGCCATGTCGTGTCGGCGTCGGCGGGCTTGTAGCCGCCGAGATTCATGCCGAGGAAGACGTAGCGCACCTGGTTTTCGACCAGGTGCAGCGCCATGGCGGCCTGCGCGTGTCTGTCCGAGGTGGTCTTGCGGATGGTCTCGATTTCAGCGTTGAGAGGGGAGTCCGGAGCGATCGTCGCGGCCTTGGCGTACAGCGGCGCGATCACCGACGACACCTCCTGCCAGGATGCGAACTGCGAGAACTCGACCAGGCCGTACTGGTTGAAGCGCGCCGGTGCATCCTCTTGTGTCTCCGCCTTGACGACGTGGGTCCGCAACAGGTCATAGCCCTGGCCGGTCGCCTTGCCGTTCAGGTCCTCGCTCTGCCGCCAATGGACAGGTTTCGCCGGGTCCCAGACCGCGCGCACCGACTGCTGGCCGACCGTTCCCGCCGCCAGGCCCGGCACGACCAGTTCGCCGCGCCCGGCCCACACCGGGTCCTTGCGCTGCACCGACAGGGAAAAGACCAGGGTGTCGCCCGGCTGCAGCCCCTCGGGCTGGAGCACGCCGGTCAGATAGCCGTCCAGCATGGCGCGGTCGAGATTCTGTTCGCGGCGCAGGACGGTAAAGGTCTGGCCGTTGGCCAGCACGTCGATGACCTTGTCGCCGCGCAGGATCTGCACCTTGTGCACCGTCGCGATGTCCGTATCGGGGTTCCAGGTGACAAACGACTGCGCCCCCTGCAATCCGGCCGGCGTCTGGATATGGTAGGCGATCTCGGTGTGGTAGGTCGTGGTGCCGTCGGCGGCGAAATTGACCTGGAGATCCTGGACCAGCATCTGGGCCGGCGCACCGGCATAGGCCTCGTCGGGCTTGGGGATGCTGACCGGCTTGACCCAGGCGTCGGCGGGCGCGTAGACGATCTTGTCCGCCGCCACGGCCGGAAACGCCGCCGCCATCGCCAGTACGACAACCAGCGCGGTGCCCGATGCAGCCGCGCGCTTGCTCCACCCATATGCCATGAATGCCCCCATACGCCGGACCGCCACTTCCCGCGTCCGCCCGCCGGAGTCTACAGAGCCGCGCCGCCGACAGCAAGGGGTCGCGCCCGCAATATGACGGTTTCATGCACGGCCCTGTATCGGTATTATTTTGCAGCCCGTTAACCCTGTTGCTTAGGCCGGTCTTCACCGTTTTCAGATACAACTCTGACCTGTGGGTTGAAGCGGAGGGGTCATGTTCAGGGCCATTCTAAACTGTACCAACGTAACGGGCCGCGCCTCGCGGTCGGAGTATTGGCAGTTCGTCTTCCTGCAAGGCCTGATCGCCACGGTGTTCGGCGTCCTGCGGGCAGTCCTGTTCGTCTCAAGTCCTGTGCTCGGCCTGGCGTTCAGCGGTATCCAGGGCCTTTTGACCATGGTCCTGATCCTGCCGGGCTTCACCGTGGCCGTCCGCCGGCTGCACGACACCAACCGCTCGGGCTGGTGGCTGCTGCTGTCGGTCCCGGCGCAGTTCGGCGTGATATTCCTGTTCCTGGGCGGGCTGGTTTTCGCCTATGCGGCGGCCACGCACCAATCGGCCTTCGGCTCCGGAGCCTCGGGCTGGATGGTCGCCCTCGCGGCCTTCGGCCTCATCTGCGTCGCCTGCGCCGTCACCCTGTTCGTCTTCATCTGCCAGAAGGGCACCCGCGGCCCCAACCGCTTCGGGCCCGATCCGCTCGATCCGGAGTCCATCCCTGAGGCCGACGTGTTCGACGGGGGATATGACACCGTGTTCAATGACGCACCATCGCCTCCACCCGCGCCGATGCGCCCCGCGCCGGTGCAGGCCGCGCCCGTCTATGCGCCCGCTTCGCCGCTTCAGCCGGCCCGCACCTTCGGCAAGCGGCGCTAACCCTCCGCGGCGTGCGTCTCGATATAGCGCGCCAGGGCCAGGAGATCGGCGGCGGGCGCGTCGGAGACGGCGAAGCAGGTCAGCTTTCCGCGTTGCCAGCCCACGACATTGTAGCCCTTTGCCGGCAGCACATGCGGCGTGACCAGCGGCGACCGCTCGTTACGGCCATTGCCTGAAATCGCATAGAAGTCGACCTTGTGGCCGTCGCACATATAGGTCAGGGCCGACGCCTTCTGCCGCGCCACACGGTCGGTGCGCGCGTACAAAAGGTTGCAGTTCCCGGCCTTCATCAGCACCGGCGGCGCGAAGTCGAGCCGCGCCTGCAACCACGGCTTCACGCGGTCGCCGTAATAGCCCTCGATGCCGGCGGGCATGTCGCGGAGCGTACGCTGGTGTCCGGCGATAACGTCGTCGACCGGCGACACCGGCGGCCGCATAAGCAGCATGGCCGCCACCAGCGAGGCCGCGATCAGCCCGCCGCCGCCGCTCCACATCGCCGCCCTGCGCGCCCGGTCGGCCGCCACGCGTTTGCGGATGCCGTCCGCCAAACCTTGCGGCGCGGCCTGGCCCCAGTCGATGCGCTTGACCGCCGCCTTGAGGTCGCGAATTTGCCGCAGGTCGGCCCGGCACGCCGCGCAGGTTTCCAGATGCGCCTCGACCGAGCGCGCGTCGTCGCCGCTCAATTCGCCGTCGGCATAGGCGTGCAGCTTCACGGTAAAATCGTCGTTCATGCTTCTGCCTCCGTCAGGCGCACGCGCAGCATGTCGCGCCCGCGCGCCAGCCGCGACATCACCGTGCCGACGGGAACATTCAGCACCTCGGCGATGGTCTTGTACGGCATGTCCTCGATATCCTTGAGCATGATGACCTCGCGGAAGACCGCCGGCAAGCCCAGCAAGGCCTCGCGCAGCCGCTCGACCATTTCGGCGGCGACAAGGCTGGTCTCGGGCGTATCCTCGTGGCGCAAATGCACGGCGTCCTCTGTCGTCCAGGCGGCTTCGTCGTCGACATCGACCGTGGCATGCCGCGCCTGCCGCAGCCAGTCGTAGGCCTGGCGCCGCACGATGGTGAACAGCCAGGCCCGCGTATTGCCGGCGGTGTAGCGGCCCCACGCGGCATGGGCCTTGAGAACGGCATCCTGCACCACGTCCTCGGCGGTGGCGGCGTCGCGCACCAGCCACAGGGCAAGCCGGTACGCGCCGTCGAGATGCGGCAGCACCTGACGTTCGAACTCGCTCCCGGAAGGCCGCAACGTGAAAAGCTTCATATCGTCCCTTGAGAGAGGTAACGGCGGTATCGTCGTGTTTATTCCCGTTCGCCTCCAAAAAAAGAAATTAAATTATCGCCGTGATTTTCGGGAATAAGTGACGCCCCTGCTCCGTTTCCGCTTCGATCCCCCGCATCAAGGAGACGGAGATGGACGACAAGACCGACGACGCGGCGCTTTCACGCCGCCATTTGCTGAAATGCTCGGCCTGGGCCGGGACGGGCGTTGCCTGGGCCATGATGGGCGGGGTGCCGCGCGCCTTTGCCATGGACGGTCCCGGCAAGGCGCCCGACGACCTGAAGCTGCTGTTCGTGCAGCTCAGCGACAGCCATATCGGCTTCAACAAGGCCGCCAACCCCGAGCCGGTCAAGACGCTGAATGAGGCCAAGGCCAGGATCCTGGCCCTGCCGAAGACCCCGCAGCTTATCCTGCACACGGGCGACATCACGCACCTGTCACGGCCGGATGAATTCGATACCGCCGCGCAGATCCTGGGCGACCTGCCCGCCCCCGTGCGCTACGTGCCGGGCGAACACGACGTGCTCGACGAAGGCGCCGGCAAGGCCTATCTCGACCGCTACGGCAAGGGCACCAAGGGCAATGGCTGGTACAGCTTCGACATGGGCGGCGTGCACTTCATCGCCTTGGTCAACGTCTTCGACTTCAAGCCCGGCCAGGAAGCCAGCCTCGGCGCCGACCAGCTGGCCTGGCTGAAGGACGACCTGCGCGCCGTGTCGCATTCGACGCCGGTCGTCGTCTATACGCACATTCCGCTGTGGGACATCTATGCGCCGTGGGGCTGGGGCACCAGCGACTCCGAAGTCGCCATCGCCATGCTGCGCCCCTACGGCTCGGTGACCGTGCTTAACGGCCACATCCACCAGATCCAGCAGAAGGTCGAAGGCAATATCACCTTCCACACGGCGCGCGGCACCGCCTATCCGCAGCCCGAGCCCGGCAAGGCCGACTCCCCCGGCCCGCTGGTCGTGCCGCCGGAGCAGTTGCGCACCTATCTCGGCGTGTCCGACATCAGTGTCCGGCGCGGCAAGCATCCCCTCGCCATCCACGACGCCACTCTCGCATAAAGTTGAGTTGAATATGTTGAAATCGCTTATGTTCGCCGCGGCCCTGGCCGTGGCCGCCTCCCCTGTCGCCGCCGCTCCGGCCGCCCATACCGTCAATGTCGACATCAAGAATTTCATGTTCATGCCGATGACGGTGACCATCGCGGAAGGCGACACCGTCACCTGGACCAACCGAGACCAGATCCCGCACACGGTCGCCGAAAAGAACAAGCTGTTCCGCTCGGCCGCGCTCGATACGGGCGACACCTACAGCCACGTCTTCGACAAGGCCGGCACCTACGATTACTTCTGCACTCTGCATCCGCAGATGTTCGCGCACGTCGTCGTCACGCCGGCGAAAAAGAAGTAGGCCTTAGCCGTCGCAGGGATCGTAGGCCAGGGCGGTCGTCAGCGCGAAAATGACGGCCGCCTCCGCCGCCGCGCGATCGGGCGGGAGTTTGAATGTCGTCTGGTAATATTGCGCCAGGGCGGCTTTTGCTTTCGCAGCCGCCTGGGCGTGGGTCTTCAGGTATTTCGCCAGCCCCGCCTCGGGCGGTGTGACCTTTTCATCTTTCCAGGCTTCGGCACGGTGCAACAGGGCGGCCGCCTTCAGGCGCTCGAACTGGCGATACCCGGCGTAACGGATGGTGCCGTCGCACTGGGGCGCGTCGCCCTGCAGGGTATCGACAAAACCGGTAAAGGCCGGCACCTGCGGCGCCATGATTTCGCAGTCGGCCTGCGGCAGGAAGTTGTCGCGGCTGCTGCCCCAAAGGCCGTCCAGCGCACCGATCAGGCCCGGCCGGTGGGGAATCGCGGCGCACGGCCACGACAGCGGTGTATCGAGCGTACCGCTGTACAGCTGGGCGAACAGCACGAAGGCCTTGTCGGCAGCCGCCGCGGCCTGCGGCGTTTCCGGACCGTCCAGCTCGCTGAACACGGCCTTCTTGTCGGGAATACCGGCATAGACCGGCGTCAGCGCCGCCGCGACCTTTGCCGCCCTTGCCTGCGGATTGTCGGTCGTGGTGTAGAGATAGATGGCCTCATAGACCGGAGCGTCATGTGGCGCGGTGCGGCGTAGTTCGGCCATGGCGGCGTCGTGGTCCTGGATCAGGGCCGAGACGGCAAGGTCCTGAAGCCGGGTGTCGTAGTGGCCGCGAACGCATTCGGCCTGGGACTTGAACTGTTTGACCCAGGCCTTGGCGCCACAGTCGCCGTTAAGATCCTTCAGCCACCGCCGCTGCACGGCAAGCTGTCCAGACGGACCGACGCCCAGGATATCGGTCTTCACCTCGCCGTAAAAATGCGCCAGCCGGCGGTCGGCGGCGGACAGGCCCGCATCGGCGCAGATCGCCGCCTCGATATCCTTGGCGCCCGCGCAGGAAAAACTGGGGCCGTTATCGGCGGCGTGGCTTGAAAGCGGCGCGAATACCGTGGCCAGCACGATGACGAGAAAAGCCTTGAAACAGACCTGCATGACGCCTCCATTTTGCAGCCATGCTAGCCTGTCCGGCCGCTGTGGACGAGCCGTAAACGCACAAAAAAGCCCGCCGAATGACCAGCGGGCTTTTCCATTTCCATCTTACATCCCGCCGCCGGGGCCGCCAGGACCGCCGCGGGGACCGTCGCCGCCGGGACCGTTCCAGCGGCCCTGACCCGGACCCTGCTGCTGTTGCGCCGCAGGCGCCACGCCGCCCAACGTATAGCTGAGGCCGATATAGAAGGCCTGCGCCTTGATGTGGCGGATCTGCTCGCTGTGCAGGGTGGGCGTGTCGGTCACGACCTTCATCTGCGCCATGCGGAACGGATCGTTGACGTTCATCACCAGGGCCAGCTTCGGGTTGAAGGTGTGCTTGTACGAGATATTGGCCATCGAGAACGGCGCGCGATAGCCCTGGCCGGTCAGCTGCTTGCCCGAAGAGAAGGCGAAGCCCTGGAAGGTGTCGGCCGTCGTCGCCTTGTATATCAGGCCGACGCGGCCCGACAGGGTCGTCGCCGACTGCGTGCCGCCGAGGCCCGGCGTATTGATCTCGTTATAGGCCAGGTTGCCGTTGGTGGTGACCATCAGCTTCTTGGACAGGGGCGTGTTGAGGTTGAACTCAAGCCCGCCCGACTGGCTGTCGCCGTAGTTGCGCTTGGTCGTCAGCAGCACGTCCGGCGTCACATAGTAGGAATAGCTGGTGATGGCGTGCGTGTTCTTGGCGTAATAGACGCGCGCCAGGCCGCTGATGAAGCCCTTGGTGTATTCGTAACCCAGCTGGAACTGGTCGGTTTCCTGCGGCTTCAGGTTCGGATTGCCGGCATTGACGTTCTGCGGATCGACATATGTCTGGAACGGGTTCAGGTCCTGCGGGGCCGGGCGTTGCAGGCGATGCGAATAGCTGAAGCGGATCTTCGACGTGCCGGAAATGGCGTAGGTGGCGAAGAAGCTGGGGCTGAGCTTGGTGTAGTTGATGTGGCCGGTCGAGTTCGACGACACCAGGTCGGTCTTGAGGTCCAGGGTTTCCGAGCGCACGCCGCCCAGCACCGTCCATTTGTCGCCCAGCTGCTGCTGATAGGTGACGTAAAGGGCGGTGTTGGTCTGCTTATAGGCAAAGTCGCTGGTCAGGTTGGCCGCATTGGCGCCCGTCGCGTTGTTGATCGATTCGCTGTCGTCATAGGTGATCTGCGTGCCGGCCGACAGCTGGCCGGTCGTTCCGACATTGCGCGTGTAATCGACGCTGAGGACGGCGTTCTTCTGGTTGGTCGACTGGTGCTGGGTGTCGTTGGTCGTCATGACCGTGGGCAGCGAATAGACGTCGGTGTTGGCCGAGTTGGAATCCCCGTCCGACCGGCTGATGCGCAGGTCGGTCTTCAGCGTCTCGCCCGGCTTGTCGCCCGTATGGCTCCAGTTGAAATCCAGCATGCTGTCTTCGTGCGGGCCCTGGCCCGTGGCGTGCTGGTTATAGGCCGAGGTCGTCGTGCCCGTCGTATTGTACGCGATGTCGCCTTCCGACTTGCGGTTGCGGTTGGCGTAATTGCCCTGGACGCTGTAGGTGTCGGCGTCCGAGGCCGCGTATTCGACGCCGAAATTGCCCGAGATGGCGTTCATCTTCATGGCGCCTGCGCCCGACGACGTCGTCGTGCGCGTCGCGACGCCGCCGCTCAGCGCCTGCTGGACCGAAGTCAGACTGGCGTCGAAGATATCGTGGCGCGTGTTCAGGCCGCCGCTCCACGTCGTCTTGCCCTGGCGGTACGAACCGCTGAAGGCGCCGTTGTAGCGGCCGTCGCTGCCGATATTGGCGTTGATGACGCCCGAGCCGCCGGGCTTGCGGTTCTTCTTCATCACCAGGTTGATGATGCCGCCCGAGCCTTCGGAGCTGTACTGCGCGCCGGGGTTGGTCATGACCTCGACCGACTGGATGTCGCTGGACGACATGGCCTGCAAGGCGGCCGCGCGGTTGTCGCCCGACAGCATGACCGACGGCTTGCCGTCGACATAGATCTTGACGTTGGAATTGCCGCGCAGGGTGACATTGCCGTCCGTGTCGACATTGACCGACGGCACCTTGTTCAGCGCATCGGTGGCGTTGCCCGTCGTCGAATCGACATTCTTGGTGTTGTCGTAGGTTTCACGGTCGATCTTGGTGGTCGACTTCTGGCCCTGGACGATGACGTCGCCCGGCTGGGCCTTGGTGTCGGTCGAGGACGCGGTGCCGGAGGTGGTCTGCGTCGTTTGCTGCGTTTGCGCGGTCTGCGCGTTCGCGCCCGCCGCCAGCAGTCCAAGGAGAAACGCGGCGGGCAAAGCGGCGCCGAGAGTCAGGCGGCGGCGGTTCATAGCCGCGCGCCCGGCCGAAGAGGCAATCATGATATATCCCTTACCAGTCGGGCGCGGCGCATCTGCGACACCGGTTAACCCGCCTGCGCTAAATCAGATCGTCCGCCGCCATTGTCAACGGCCCGGGCGATTACCTTTTTGTAACGCACAAATTTAAAACGATCCGGCGCCAGAATCCCTCAGAAAAGAAAAGAAAATCATAATCTTGCGGTACCCGTGGCTTTACCGCAACAGCGCGGGAAATCCGTATTTCGCCCGTGACACAGTGATTAAGCGTCCATGTAAAGCCGGATCAGCCGCCTCACCTCGTCGCCCATGGCCGCGCCCTTTGCGTCGCGGTCGGCCAGCAGGGCCGGGACGGATTTCAGCACGTAGAGCAGCATCAGGGCCATGGGACCGGTGCGCCCCCCTCCCAGCTCCGGCAGGGCCCGCGACAGGATGGCCTCGATACGCTCCAGCATCAGCGCCTTCAGCCGCTTGCGCTCGGTTTCCAGGTCGTCGCGCGCCTCGATCAGGGTCAGGGCGGCGGCGCGGTCGTCCCTGAGCCCTGTCATCACCGCCACCAGCCCGTCGGCGATCCCGGCCGCCGATATCCCGGCCGCGCGCGCCAGCAGGGCGTCGAGCGCCGCCTCCATGCGTTCCCCATAACGGCGCAGCAGCGCGTCGCCCAGCGCCTCCTTCGACGGAAAGAACTGATACAGCGACCCTATGGACGCCCCGGCCCGGGCGGCGATCTCGGTCATGGTCGCCGCCGCATAGCCGCGCGTGGCGATGACCTCGGCGCCGGCGTCCATCAGGGCGGCGACGCGCAGACGCCCGCGCTCGCGCGTCGGCGCCTTTCCGGCAGGGGCTTCACGGGTTGACTTTTGTGAGGACATCCTCATATATCTCGGTATCGGCCGCGCCGGGACGCGGCGGTTTGGTATCAAACTTGGCATAGCCCTGCCTGAAAGCCAAAGCAAAAACCCGAAAGGTCCCCCATGTCCGCAGCCCTGAGCCTCGATCCGAAAACAACGGCCCTGGTCCTTATCGACCTGCAGAACGCCATCGCCGCCATGCCGCTGGAACCGCGCAGCAGCGCCGACGTCATCGCGGCGTCGAAGGGCCTGGCGGACCGCTTCCGCGCCGCCGGCGCCATGGTGGTGCTGGTCAATGTCACCTGGGCGAAGGATTACAGCGACTGGCCGGCCCTGCCGGTCGACATGCCGCCCGCGCGTCCGGCCGGCGGCATGCCCGAAGGCGCCGACCGCCTGGTCGACGGCCTGTTCCAGCCCGGCGACCTGCGCGTCACCAAGCGCAACTGGAGCGCCTTCCACGGCACCGAGCTGGACCTGCTTCTGCGCCGCCGCGGCATTGCGACCATCGTGCTGGGCGGGATCGCCACCAATTTCGGCGTCGAGTCGACGGCGCGTTCGGCTTACGAACTGAACTACGGCGTGGTCGTCGCCGAAGACGCCTGCGCCAGCCCGACGGCCGAGCTGCATCGCGTCAGCATGACGGGCGTCATGCCGCGCGTCGCCCGCGTCCGCCAAAGCGCCGACATCGCCTTGTAGTCATTCCGCCGGGATGCGGCTGGCCTCCGCCACCGCGTCCCGGCGCTTCAGCATGGCGAAGGACGCGGTGTACAGGGCCGCCAGCCCCAGCAGCCAGGCCACCGGCACCTGGTCGACGATCTTGACGCCGCAAACGTTCGACAGGTTGATCACCGCCATGGCGGCAACGAAGGCCCAGCTTAAGGGCCGGAAGCGCGCGGGCGCTGCCTCCGCGCAGGCCATGACGGCATAGGCGATCGACGGATAGAGCAGGTAGAGATCGTAGTCCTGCAAGCGCGGATTGAGCAGTTGCGCCAGGAGCATGGCCACCGCCATGCGGCCCGTGTCGTCGAGATCGCCGGCCTCGGCCAGGATCAGCGCCGCCAGGCAGAGGCTGCCCGCCAGCATAAGATACAGCAGGGCCGACGCCCACGACGACGCCGGCAGGCCGATCATCTGCACCAGCCGGATAAAGCCGCTGCCCGGCTGGCCGGTCAGGACCACGCCGACCGTATGCCGCCAGGCGTCCATCCATTCGCCGCCGGTGAGATAGAGTGCCCCAAACGCCGCCGTGCTCAACGCACCGCCAAGCGCGATAAAGGCCAGGCGCTCGCGCAACGGCCGGCGGTCGAGCAGGAACAGCACCAGGTATGTCACCGACATCGGCTTGATCATCGCCGCGCCGGCAATGACCAGCAGCAGCGGCCAGCGCGCGCGTTTCAGCATCAGGCCAGCCATAAGCGCCGCACCGTTGAGGATCAGCCCGACATTGCCCGAGGCCAGCACGCTGCCGCGGATCGCGCCCCACGACAGCAGCCTGAGCGGCAGCGGCAGGCGCAACCGCCCGCCCAGCCCGTAGCCGAACAGGGCGACGACGAACGGCATCAGGATCAATGTGAACAGCAACCGCACCCCGCCCATGCCGAAGACGCGGATCAGCGGCTCGAACACCGCCGCGATCTGCGGCAGGTAGACGAAGGTCGCCGGATCGGTCCCCGCGCAGTGCGGCACCAGTTCGTAGGGCGTATGCCCCCTGGCCAGGTTATCGGCGCCGCACAGCACGGCGTCGAAATCGCTGAACCACCACTGCCCGCGCAGCAGCCGGCCGAAAATGCCATTGAGCGAGGGTTGCAGGCAGACGATCAGAAACAGGGCGACAGCCACACGGTGACGTTTGCACCCGCGCAGGAAGGTTACAGCATCCATTGTCCCGGCTCCGGCCCCGCCTTCGGGCAGGGGCATGTTTTGGGGCGATGGTCCCGTCGACCGCCCCGGAGCCGCACACGTCTCAAGTCATGATGGTTTGCTGATGACTATCAATGTTTCATCCTGAAATGTTGCGAAGTCGAAGTCACCCGAAAATTGCCACCAATATTTGAGACGATACACAATAAATAACTTCATGAGACGAATGCTGCACGCCTATGCCGGGAATCTACAGAAAAACGATACCAATGCCGGACGCTCCGGCCAATGATATATTTCACGATCGCAATATTCCGGAAACGTTCCCGGCGACCGCAAGCCCGATTTTCACGGGCCTGTGCGGGCTGGCGATCGCCACGGGCCTGCTCTTCGCTTTCGTCCAGCTGGAGCGCAGCAGCTTCTGGTACGATGAACTGTTCACCGGCTGGGTGGTGCGGACACAAGGCCTGCCCGAAGCCTGGGCCCACGCCCGGATGGACGTCCATCCGCCGCTCTATTACCTGTCGCTCCATCTCTACAGCCGCCTGTTCGGCGACAGCGACGGCGCCTTGCGCAGCTTCAGCGCCCTTGCAGCCGCGGGAGCGTGCCTGGTTGTCCTCTTCGGCCTGCGCCGCGACATGGCGCTGCCGGCAAGGCTGGTGGCGGCCGGGCTGATGGTCGGGTCGCGCTACTGGTTCTACATGGCGCAGAACGCCCGTTCCTATGCCCTGTGCCTGCTGATCGGCACGGGCCTTGTTGCCGTCGCGGCGCGGATCCTGCGCAACGACCGCCGCCAGGGCGCGTGGATGGCCGCCCTCGTCGCGCTGGGCCTCGCGGGCACCTTCGTCCACTATTTCATCGCCTTCGAGACCCTGGCCCTGGCCGTCGCGCTCAGCCCTTATGTACGCCGCTCCGGCTGGGTGCTGCCCGTCGGCGGCGCGGCCTGCGTCCTGGCCGCCTGGGCCTATGTCAAATGGGTCGTGACGCCGTTGTCGGTCTTCGATCCCAACAAGGGCTGGATGAGCCTGGCGCCGGGCTTCCTGGCCGACAGCCTGCTCGATGCCGTCAAGGACTTAAGCTTCCTCGTGCCCGTGTTGATATGTCTTGTGGCCATCGCCCTGCGCACGAAGAGCGCGCGGCGCACCGGCGATTTCGGCGGCACCTTCCGCCGCACCAGCCGCAAGGCGCCCCTGCTCTGGATCTGCCTGCTGGTTCCCCCGGGTGTGCTTGTCGCCAGCCTGATGAGTTCCCTTCTGGCGCACCCCAATTTCAATACGCAGAGTTTTCTGGTCACCGCGCCCTTTATCTGGTGCGCCTGGGGGCTGGCCTTCGACCTGGCGACGCGATCGTTAAGCCAGGGGACGGCCGCGACCCTGCGCCTGCTGATGGCCGTGGCCATAGCGGCCATGCAGGTCGTGGACAGCGGCCGCTTCGTCGCGCGCAACGAGACCTGGCGGGAAAGCGCGGACGGCATTATGGCGTTCGAAGCCTGCCGAGGCCAGGATATCCCGATCGTCAGCGAGGACGGCCCTTATCTCAAGTCGCCGGACCTGATCGGCCGCTATGGCCCCGCGCTCTTCAGCACCTACCTTCACGGCCATGCCCGCGCCGTGCCGGTCGAACACACCGATATCGACGCCGCCGCCCTGCCCGCCCCCATACGCGAAACCTTGCGCACGCGGCTCGACGGCAAGGGCTGCCCGGTCCTGTTCTGGGCGCCGCACACGGGCCAGGACGCCTATGCCGATAGCCTGATCGCGCAGGTGACGGCGCTGGCCGGGCCGCCGGCGCCCGGCTATCATATCGCTGCCAGGACCTATGCCTTCTATCCCCGCGTCAGGACCAGCCAGCCGACGCGCAATCCCGGCTTCTTCCTGTACGTCGAGCCGGACTGAACAAACAAAAGGCGCAGCCCTGCAGGCCGCGCCTTTTGTTTGAGATATGCGTAAAGGCTTACTGGGTCGTCGTGGTGGTCGAACGGGTCGTCGTCGCGCCACCGGCGTCGCCCGTCGTGGCGTCGCTGACATTGCGTTCGACGTGGTTGACGGTGCGGTTGATCGGCACCGTCGACGTACCGTTGTAGTAAAGATAAGCGCCCACCGCGATGATGGCGATCAGCAGAAGCGCCAGGATGGTCAGCGCGGTGCCGCCATTGTCCGACGTGACCTGCGTCTCGTGGATCACTTCGCGGGTGGGGGTGTCGTCGTCGATATGTACGGTAGCCATGGGGGTCGCTCCTATCTGGCGTTGCGTGCAGCCAGACCCTATCCGGCCTCACGCAAATATGCGCGCGTGTGTCGCAGCCGTGATGGTAATTTTGTTATCAGCCCAGAGCCTTACGGCTATTTCACCGCCCAGAGGCTCTTTTTCGACGGCGCGCTTATCCGCCCTTGAACAGGCTCAGCAGGATCTTCGGGCTCTGGTTGGCGACATTGAGCGCCGTCGTCGCCAGTTGCACGCGCGTCTGGTCGGCCTGCCACGCCGCAGACTCCTTGCTCATGTCCGCGTCGACCAGCCGCCCGCCCGCCGCTTCGAGCGTGTCGGTCAGCTTGCTGTTCTGGTCCAGCAGGCCGTCGATGGCCGTCTGCCGCGTGCCGTAATAGTCGGCGGTCTGGTCGGCGATGCGCAGGGCGGCGTCGACCGCCGGCAGCACCTGGTCGGGCGCCAGGCTCGACAGGTTGTCGAGGCTTAAGCCCTGCGCCGTCATGTCGACGGCATGGACGTTCATCACCTGGCCGCCCGTATAGGCCGCGACATTGGTTTCCTGCGCGTCGGGCGTGAAGGTCAGCCACGGGATATAAAAGCCCTTGGGCGCGCCGGTGCCGTTGGCCGTGATGCTGTAGGTCATGGTCCGGCCGCTGCCGGAATCGTCATAATGGTGCGTAATCGCCTGGGTGGCGGTGAACGGCGAACCATAGGTCGGGTTGGCGGTGTAGCTGGTCCCGTCGCCCCAGTTGATGTTGATGCTGGCCGAGGTGACGTTCTGCAGGTCGACCGGGAAGTCGAAGGTCCCGGCCGAGGTGCCGACATTGTAGGTGGCGGTGGTCGTGCCGTTCTGGATGAAGCTGGCATAGGGCCGGTTCCAGAAGGTCGGCACCACCGGCGTCGGATTGAGCAGGTTGATCTTGTTGAACGACGCCGTCCTGGCCGCGCCGTCGATCTGCTTGACCAGAGCCGTCATGTCGTTGCGGATCGATGTTTGCGCGTCGGTCGAAAGGCTGGTGTCCATCAGGGCCGCCGCCTTTTCGCGCAGCTGCGTCAGGACGTCGCTGATATTGGACAGGGCGCCTTGCGTCACGTCGAGCAGGGATTTGGCGCGCAGCTGGTTCTGCCGCAGAACGGTCTGCTCGGCCAGTTGCGACTTGAGATGCTGGGATATGGCGTAGGCGGCGCCGTCGTCCTTCGCCGTCCCGACCTTATGGCCGGTCGACAGCCGCTGTTCGGTGGCGGACAACGCCGATTGCGCCGCAGCCAGGGACTGCAGCGCCGAAGGGGCCGAAATACTGTTTATACCCAGCGACTGACTCAGATTCACACTCGCCTTCTGCAGCGTGATTGTGCGTCAATTCTGACATATTCGATTTAAGGCTTGATGAAGCCGGAAAGTCCGTATCAGCCGTGGAATTTCGGCAGGGGCAACCGCTCCGACGGCAGTTGCATCAGGTTGCGCCAGTAGGCGGCGATGGTTTCGAGCATGGCGGAATAGGCGGCGGCATCGACGGGCTTGGCGAAGTAGCCGCTGGCCTGGCGGTCGTAGGCGCTGGTGATATCGCGTTCGAAGGTCGAGCTGGACACCACAAGCACGGGAATACGCCGCAGGCCCGGATCGGACTTCACGTTTTCCAGAAAATCCAGCCCCGACATGTTCGGAAGATTGAGATCGGTGACGATCAGGTCCGGGCGTTCCGCGTCTTTCAGCTGCGCCAGGGCCGCTTCGGCCGAGGCCGCGACCGACAGGTCGATGCGAAGATCGAGGCGCGCAATGCTGCGGCGAAACAACAGGACATCGCCCTGGCAGTCTTCGACAAGCAACATACGCATGTCGCGCGCGGAATCGGCCAGTCGCGTCATGATGACACCGCCGAGACCGCCCACCGGGCTGCAACTTCGACTTCCATTCCGAAGCTTTCCGAACCCTCAGGGACGCAGGGATACATATTTTTAAATATCCGGAACACGAACTACTCTGCGCGGAACACTCTCCGTAAAAGTAGAATTCCAGGCTTAAATGTCCATCAATCAATTATTACGCTGAGGTGACATTTTCCGGGATTTTTCGAAGTTTTTTTGCTTTCCGGCAACCCGCCCCGGCGAAAGCTTAACGCTCGGAATGCCTTGTAAAAAAGGCAATCTTCGCTGCAACTCCCCAGCGGAAAGCGGTATTTACCGACCGCCCATTAACCGTGATTCATGACGGAATATTTATCCGTACCTGATAAAAACGATATCGAGTTTAAGCGTTCCTCGTTCTTCCTCCTCCAGCCGATTGGACCTCCGATGAAGCAGTTCCTTACTCAGTTCTCGCGTAACGAATCCGGCGCCACCGCCATTGAATACGGCCTGATCGCCGCCCTTATCGCCGTCGTCCTGATCGGCGTGCTGACCACGCTGGGCGGCAACCTGTCGGGCACCTTCAACAAGGTCTCCGCGCAGGTGCAATAAGCGCCTGACAAGGGATAAGGGGTGCGGACCGACCGTCCGCGCCCTGCCAGACAAGGCCGCACCCGCTTCCCGGCGAGTGCGGCTTTTTTCATGCACAAAACAAGCCTATTTATTCTCTCATTTTTATTATATAGCTCGCCCAAAGACACGAAGATCGTCAGGGGCGCACCATGAGCATTTCCAAGCGGACCTTCCTGGCCGGGCTTTCCGCGTCAGGCCTGGCGGCTTCAGGCCTGGCAGCCTCGGGCCTTATTCCCGCCGCCGCCCTGGCCGCCAGCCGCGGCGCGCTCAGCAACGCAAAAGCGTCCGCGCGGGCCCGGTCGCTCTACAGCTATCTCAACGCCGTCTGGGGCAAGCACACCCTCACCGGCCAGCAGGAATCGATGTGGGGTAAGGGCACGCGCTACGAGCTCGACTACATCCAGGACCTGACGGGCAAGCAGCCGGCCGTGCTTGGCCTCGACTATATCGATCCGCCGCGCCGATCGGGCGTCAACGACCGCGCCGCCGCCTGGTACAATGACGGCGGCATCGCGACGATCTGCTGGCACTGGGGCAATCCCCTGGCCGGACCGGGCTACGAAAGTTCCAAGACCTATTTCAACGCCTATGCCGCGCTGAAGGACGGCACGCCGGAAAACAAGGCGCTGATGAGCGACCTGGACGACATCGCCTATTACCTGGGGCGCCTGCGCGACGCGAATATCCCCATCCTGTGGCGGCCCTTCCACGAATTCACCGGCGACTGGTTCTGGTGGGGCAAGTGCGGCCCCAAGGTTTTCAAGGCCCTGTGGGTCAAGATGTACGACTACTTCACGCGCGAAAAGGGCCTCGACAACCTCATCTGGGTGCTGGGCTATACCAAGGACGTCAGCGCGGACTGGTTCCCGGGCCTCGACTATGTCGACATCATCGGCGCCGACAACTACGTCAAGGACCGCGGGCCGATGAAGGCGATGTACGACGCAGTGGTCGCCATTACCGGCGACAAACTGCCCATCACCCTGCATGAATGCGGCCCGATTCCCGACCCGGCCCAGTTGCAGGCGTCAGGTGCACACTGGTTGTGGTTCCTGGTGTGGCATACCGACTTCATCCACGACGGCAAGAGCAACCCCGCCGACTGGATCAAAAGCGTCTACGCCTCGGACTGGTACCTGAAACGCGACCAGTTGCCGGATCTGAAGACCTATCCCGTCTAATAGCCGCGCGGAAAACTGTCCGCCATGGTCGCCGCCACCTGCAAAGCAGCGTCATTGCGGGCATAGGCAAAATCCGACGCCTGTCCGCGTCCTGGCGCCGCGGCATAGCCGGCGATCAGGGCAGCGGCCACCAACCCGGCCAGCGTGCCGACATACCAGCCAAGACATACCCGCCCCCGACGGCAGGTTTCCGGATCGTCGGCCGCCGGGTCCGCCACGGTGCCGGCCATCGCCTAGGCCCCGGTCTCGCCGATCAGCACCAGCATGGCGTCGCCGCAGGCGCGGGCAAAGCCGGCGTCCGAGCGGCCTTCGCCGTGGCAATGACCGGTCCAGCGGTGCAGCACGCGCCACTCCCAGACCGGCTGGGGCGCGAACTCACGTCCCCGCTGAATGTCGATATGATAGTCGTCGAGAAAAACAGACACGGCGCGCCTCCGGCATTGCGGACCGGTTGTGCCGCAGCCGCCCGTAAATCCGCAAAATGTCAGAGGCGCGCCGGATATAAAGACGCGGTGAAGGCGCAGGCGCCCGCCGTCAGATGCGCTGCCACACCTTGACGTAGTCGACCAGCAGGTCGATCGGGCCGACGGCCTTGGCCAGCTCGTCGGTCAGCAGGGCGTTGCTGACCAGCATGTACATGGGTACGTCGAATTCCGGCAGGGTCGGGATGCGCTTCAGCTCGATGCGGTCGAAATAGATGATGATCCACTTGGCCGTGATCTCGACGCCGTAGGTATGCCAGTTGCCGTCCTTCAGCGCATCGAGGCCGTTGTAGCAGCTGGTCCACCATTCGGTCTGCAGGTCGTTGGGGCCGGGCTTCTTGCCGGTGCCGGGACGCATGTGCACCGCCGAGTGGTGGCCGCGCGAGTCGTTGCCGGCATAGTATTCGATGACGTCCAGCTCGGCGCGGATTTTGGTCGTGTCGGTGTAGTTGGCCTTGCTGTACAGCCAGAAGGCCGGCCAGGCGCCCATGGTGCCGGCAGCCGGCATCTTGGCGCGCATCTCGAAATAACCGCGCTGCTGCGAGAAGCCCGAACCCGCGAAGTCGCAGGTCTGCATGTGGCCGGTCTGCCATTTGCCGTTGACCTGCTCGCAGCGGATGCGCAAGCGTCCGTTGTCGATGGCGAAGGGGGAGACAGCGTCGAGCGGGCTGGCAAAGTGCGCCGAGCCATAGTCGGCGTGGATCGGCGCGTACCAGGGACCGCCGGCGCCGGCCACCGTGATCTTCTTGAGATCGGCGGCCGTGGCGAAGGTCGAATTGAAGGTCTGGACCAGGCCCGTCATGTTGAGCGCCGGGCCGACGCCCTTGGTCCAGGTGATGGTCGGCGCAACATAGCCGCTGGACGCGCTCGACGAACTCGAGCTCGAGGCGCTTGCGCTCGATGAACTCGAGCTGGAAGAACTCGAAGAGCTGGACGACGCGACGGCTCCGCCGGTCGCCTTGATCGTCACGCCGCCGGTCGACACCGGGCTGGCGGTGCTGGCGGACGAACCGCCGGTCCCGCCGCAGGCGCTGACGAAGGGGATGGTGAGCGAAGCGCCGGCGAGGCCGAGGAAACGGCGGCGCGAGGACACGGATTCGAAACTCTTACGCATACGGGGGCAAACTCGATTGTTTGAGCGGGCAGCAGGGGGCCATGACGCGCCAAAGCCCTTGGCGCGGCCGGTGAGAGATAGGTGGTCTGTAAAGTCCCCTGTCCGCGGAAATCCGTGGCGCCGGGAGTGGTGGCGACTCCCGCCCGCAAGCCTTGCCCGCGAACGGCGTCGGTACCTCGTGCGCCGTCTGTCCGGACGCCTTCTCTTGTCCCTGAGATTACACGTACGGTATAAAATCCTGCTTAAAGGACCTGGCTAATTTACCGTTAATTTTACCGTGCGGCTGAAACACGCAGAAGGCCGGCCCCTTGCAGGGACCGGCCTTTGGAAGAACGCCGTTCTTGATCGTCAGCGCTTGATGGTTACTCCGACAAAGAAGCGCCTGCCGTAATAGCCGTTTTCGGTCAGTCTGATATCGCCGGCCGTATAGCGTTCGGCCTGGTTGGTCAGGTTCTTGCCCTCGACGAAGTACGTCACGCCGCGCGGACTGGCCGGCGACCAGGCGAAGCGTCCGTCGAGATAGCCGGTCGGATCGTGATAGACCGGCTCACCGTAGGAATCGTTGGCCACCGACAGGTAGCGCGAGCGGTAATTGTAGGCCAGGCGCGTCGAGATGCCGTACTTCTGGTACCAGAGGGTGAAGTTGTAGCTGTCGCTCGACAGGCCCGGGAACGGCAGTTCGCTGCCGTCGAGCGCGCTGTACAGGCCGACATGGCTGGCGATCTGGTGTGTGTAGTTGGCGTCGACGCCGAAGCCCGACAGCCAGCCCGGCAGGAAGGTGAAGGCCGTCTTAGCCGTGACCTCCATGCCGTTGATGTTCGCGCCCTGCCCGTTGATATAGGTCGTCAGGTTGTAATAGGTCCCGTCGCCGAAATAGTCGACCGAGCCGACATAGCTCTTGGTGCTGACATAGAAGGACTTGATGTCCTTGTTGAAGAAACCGAGGCTCAGCTGGGTGTCGCGGTTCGGATAGTATTCGATGCTGAGATCGCTTTCGTTGGCGCGGTACGGCTTGAGGTTCGGATTGCCGCCCGAACAGGTCGGATCGGCCACCACGCCGTCCTCGTCCGGCGCCTGGTAGGTCGTGCAGGTCGTCGTCGGCACCAGGTAGTTGATCAGCGGGCGCGCCATCAGCTTTGCCCATCCGTAGCGTACGACAACTTCGTTCGGCGACAGCCAGACCGCCGCGTTGAAGCTGGGCAGGTAGTCGGTATAGTCCTGCTCCATCGCCGTCTGGGTGTTGCTGATGACGTAGGTCGCCGTCGCCGTGCTGGTCGAGCAGCTCGACGGATTGCTGAGGCAGGTCGAGGTCGAGCTGGTGTCACCCGTATAGCGCACGACCTGGCGGGTCAGCACGCCCGACGCCTCTTCGTGGGTATGGACGCGGCGCAGGCCGAAATTGCCTTCGACATCCAGGCCGTTCACCGGGAACGCATAGTCGAGGCGCAGGTACTGGGCGTCCGTGCGCTCGGCCAGGTGATACGGGATCTGACCATAGGTCTTCCCGTCGCTGCCGACCGTCGTATAGAGGTTGTCGAGGTTGAAGTGCGACGTGTCGAGATACTGCGACAGCGTATCGTAATTGGGATACAGCCAGGTCGACGGGATCGAGCCCCCGCCCCAGTAGAAGCTGTCCGGCAGGCTGGTCATGGCCTGGCCGTAGACGCTGTTCGAGAAGCTGCGCGACCAGTTCTCGCCCGTCGTCCAGTAGCCGGTCTGGTTGGCGGTGACGGTCGAGGCAGGATCGGTCTGGTCGGCCGCCTGACTGTTGACCACCGTCGCGGTCGAATTGACCGCGTTGGAATAGATGACCGTGTCGTCGGTCGTGCTGGCCAGGTTGCTGCCGGCGTCGAGCAGGAAGCCGCCATAGCCGTAGCCGGTCGTCGTGTACTGCGTGCCGCGGTAGCCGAACTTCACGCCGGTGATCAGTTTGCCGTCGGGCTGGTAGGTGAAGTCGAGCTTGTACTGGTCTTCCGCCGTGCGGGCTTCGGACGGGCGGTACTGGATCTGCCACGAGATGACGGCCGACGGATCGGACGGGCTGTAGCCCTGGGCGAAGGTAAAGCTGGGCACGCCGGTATCGGGATTGAGCGACACCGTCATGCCCGGCGTATTGAAGGTCACCGAGGCGTTGTTGGTCTGCGACACGGTTTCGGTCTCGCCGTGCGAGCCCTGGAGATTGATCGTCCAGCGGTCGCCCTTGTAGTCGGCGCCGCCGTTCACATAGTCGCTGTGCGAGTCGTATTGGAAGTCGCGCGACGAAATGCCGAACATGCCGTAGCCGCCGTAGCCCGACGTCGTGATGCAGTTGCCCAGCGTGTACGAGATGACATTGTGATTGGCGTCGACCACGCTCTTGCCGAGCGTCGTATCCGTGCTGGAGCAGCCCGTGCCGGCGGCATTGGTGTTGTAGAGCGACTTCACCGAGCTGAGCGACGTGCCGTAATTGATGTCGTTCAGCGTCTCGCTGCGGTTGTTGCGCGACCAGGTCAGCCAGGTATTGAGCTTGTCGCTGACCTTGTATTGCAGGGTGAATTCGGCCGACAGGCGCTTGTCGTTACGCGTCCAGACGCCATAGCGGGCAACACGCGGCGCATAGTCGTACCACTGCGACTGGCAGGCCGTACGATAGTTGCTGGTCGATATCTGCGTCGTGTCGGGCGAAGTCAGGCTTGCGCACGCCGAATAGGTATTGACCGCATCGAGCGCCTTGTTGATCGCGCTGGAATAGCCGCTGTTGTAATAGTTGGCCGTCTTGTCGGCCGAACCGTCGAAGTCGGCGAAGCGGCCCCAGCCGGTGTTGCGCGCATAGTCGCCGCGCGTGTCGACGTCGTCGAAGGTGACATTGGCCATGACACCGAGGCGATGGTCGAGGAACTGGTCGGCGACGAACAGGTTGTAGCGCGGCTTCCAGCCCTTGACCGTGTCGAGGTTCTGCGCCGACGCCGTGATCGAGACGACGGGCTTCTTGAAATCGAGCGGCCTGTTGGTCGTCACGCTGACCGTGCCGCCGACGCCGCCTTCGGTCATGTCGGCGGTGAAGCCCTTGAAGACGTCGATCGACTTGACCAGTTCCGAAGCCAGTTCGCGGAAGTCGTTGGCGCGGCCGCCCCCGCCATAGACCTGGATATTGCCCGCGGTCGACAGGGCCGACATGCCGTCGATCTCGACATTGTTGAGGTCGGGCTCGGCGCCCCGGATGGACACGCCGGTCCCCTCGCCCATGTCGCGGCTGAGCTGGACACCGGTGATGCGGCCCAGCGCCTCGCCGACATTCTTGTCCGGGAACTGCGACACGTCGTCGGCGACGACCGAGTCGGAGACCGTCTTCGCGCGCTTCTTGCGATTGATCGAACCCTGCTGGCTGGCGCGCACGCCGGTGACGACGACGACGGAGTCATCGGCTTTCGGCTTGGCGGCAGCATCCGCGCTTTGCGCTGTCTGAGCCGCGGAGGTTTGGGCCATGGCCGGCGCCGCCGCCATAAGCGCCAGCAACATCAGGCTGGTGGTGGTGCGCAAGGCCGCATAGGGGCGGCGAATGCGTGAAAGGTGTTTGGATACCGGCGTCATTATAGTCCTTCCTGGGGGCCGCAGCGGCCTTGTTTTCATTCCCGGGCAAGGCGATGCCCGGAAGGGTCTGGAAAATCGGGATAGGCAGCGGGAAAGGGCCGCGCCGCCGTCATCGGCCGGCGCGTGTCCGTGACAGGATTGCAAAGCCCGCGGACGCAATTCCCGCAATTGCGGCGCCGCTGGCTTCGACCCTTGCCTAGTATTCAAGATGATTGATTTTGATCGGTCAAGACAAATATGAACGTATTATAGAGTTATTTTGATCATTTATAATCAATGGGATATATAATTTCAGGATAGAAAATATATTTCAGGTATTGTTTCGCTTTACTTTCAATGAAAACACATTTCCGCCGGCAATGTTATACTGATGAAGCATGGGGAAACGGCCTGACAGCAAAAAGCCGCCGGCGGAAACCCGCCGGCGGCTTTTCGAGGGCGAAAATTGCAAATCAGGCCATGGAACCATTGCTGCGCGGCACCGCCTGGACATTACGCGCCGCATAAAGCGAGTTCGACGCCGTGTCGTTGATCGAGTTCAGCCCCAGCGCATTCAGCAGGGCATTGATCTTGGACAGCCGTTCCGACAGTTCACCGCGCCGGGAATGCAATTCCGGCAGCTTCTTTTCCAGCGCCTCGATTTCCGCATCGACCAGCATCCGTTCCTTTTCGATGCTTTCGATGTCCGCCGAAGTCAGAAGTATGGTCTTACGCTCAGTCACCATGATCAAATCCCCTATGCCTCAGAGCGATGCGCCAGGGAGCGTCAGCGGTTCCCGGCGTAATATCGCGACAAAACCAAAATGCAGAAATTAACCCTGTGACAATTCCAAGGTTATTTTTCAAAACCGTGATGGTTTCTTTACAAAACGGAGATTGTAGACTCTGATGCTTTTCCGCCACATGCCGCGCGCCGGAAAAAACAAGGGCCAACCACGGGGGAAGGCCCTTTGAGGGGATACTGTTGCTTCTCACAGCGCCCTCGTCTTAACTCCGAGATTTGACGCTGGTGTGACTGGAGCCATTGGCCCACATCTAGCGGAAAAGATCGAGGTCGATGGCCCCGGCCATGGCCGGATAGCCCGGCGCCGGGTGCAGGTGGTCTCCGGAATCGTATTCGGCCCTGAGATGGTCCGGCGCGGCGGGGTCGGCCAGAACCCTGTCGAAATCGATCACACCGTCGAAATGGCCGGGCGCGCGGATCCAGGCATTGACGGCCTGGCGATCAGCTTCGTTGGCGGCATCGGGATGGTAGATGGGACTGCCCGCGAAAGGCGCGATGGTGGCGCCGATGACCTTCAGCCCGCGGGCGCGGGCCCGCGCGGCAAGTTCGACATAGCCGGCTTCGAGATCGACGACCAGCTGGGCGTGGGCTTCGGCGTCGATCGGGTGTTCGCGTGTCGCCGAACCGAGATCGTTGACACCTTCGAAAATGACCACGAAGCGCACGCCGTCGCGATCCAGTATATCGCGGTCGAAGCGCGCCAGCGCCCTCGGCCCCGTACCGTCGTGCAGGACGCGGTTGCCGCCGATGCCGAGATTGATGACGCTGAGCCGGCTGCCCGTGTCGTGCAGCCGCCGCGCCAGAAAGTCCGGCCAGCGCGCATTGCTGTTGGCGACCATTCCGGAACCATCGGTGATCGAGTCGCCAAGGACGGCAATCGCGCCCTGCGGACCTTCGACGTCCACGCCCGAAATCTCGTACCAATGCTCCACGGCTTTCGGCGCCGAAAGCGTCGCGTCGGCGACGTGGTCGCCATGCACGACGAAAGACGTGGCGTGCGACGCGACGTGCCCGGTCGGGACCTGCGGCGTCCGGGCTTGCCACAGGCTGACGCTCAGGTCGTCGAAGGCCGCGACAGGCAGGTCGACGGGATCGGACACCGCCTCGGCGCCCGGCGCAATCGTTACGGCCTCGGCGCCGCCGAAGGTCAGGGGACGGCTTCGCCCGGCGATAAAGCCGCTGCGGTCGCCTTGCGCCGTGCCGGCCACGCCCGCCCGGCCGATCACAAGCGGCTCGGTGCCGAAGACGTTGGACAGGTGTACCCGGATACGCGCCCCGCCGGCGGTTACGCGCACGACCTGGCGCAAGGTGATATCGGCCGCGTCCTCGGGCGCGAGAGCATTCTTCCCCGACGAAGCCACCTGGGCGCTGGCCCAGGCCGTCACCCAATGGCCCGCCTCTGCCGCATGGACAGGCACCGCGCCAAGCGTTGCCAGGATCGCCCCCAATGCCAATGTCTTCATGCCGGCCCCTTCACGACAGTCCTGAAAGTGATCAGACCAATCTGCACAACCGCGCACCAATGATCAAGTCCGGACACTGATGGCAAAAATTATGGAAACGCTTCCATTTTCATCGCATTTCGGCTTTATTCGGGATCGCTTAAAAAATCGAAAGAAGGCACGGCGCCTCAACGGGAGTGAAACAATGACCATTTCGTCGCGGGATCTTACAGCCGGCGCCCTGCTGGCCTCGGCGCTTGCGCTCTCGGCCTGCGGCGGTGCGGGCGGCGGCGGATCGTCCGGCGGCCTGACCTCCGGCGCGCCCTCGACGCCCGTATCGGCCACGCCGGTCATTAGCTCGACCGCCGCGCTCAACACCGCCGTGGTCGTCAAGCTGACCTCGACCGATACCGGCGCCGTCATCTACTACACCACCGACGGCACGGCGCCGACGACCGCGTCGCAGGTCTACCAGGCGCCGTTCCTGGTGACGTCCAGCCTGACCGTGAAGGCGATGGCGGTGACGCCCGGCGACACGGCCAGCGCGGTGCAATCGCAAAGCATCTCGGCCACCATCGCGTCCAACACCCTGGTCTGGGCCGACGAATTCAACAACAGCACCGGTGCGGCCATCGCGCCGGACAGCAACACCTGGGGCTACGACACCGGCAATTCCGGCTTCGGCAACCACGAACTGGAAAACTACTGCGCCTGGGGCGCGACGTCCGGCGGCTGCGACACCGCCAATCCCAACGCCTTTGTCGGCACGGACGGCGTCCTGCATATCGTGGCGCGCCAGCCGTCGGCGGGCGTCTACACTTCGGCGCGCATGAAGTCTCAGGGCAAGTTCAGCTTCCAGTACGGCCGGCTGGAATTCCGCGCCCGCGTGCCGGAAGCGCAAGGCCTGTGGCCGGCGGTGTGGACGCTGGGCAACTCGATCGCCACGGTCAACTGGCCGGCCTCGGGCGAACAGGACATCCTTGAACGCGTCAACGGCCCGCAGACGCCCGACGTCAATATCGGATCGGTCCACGGCACGGGCTTTACCGGCACCAATCTCGGCACGACCTACCACTTCGCGTCGGGCACGACGGCGGCGGACTGGCACATTTACGGCATGATCTGGAAGCCGGGCTCGGTCGCCTACTATATAGACAACCCCGCCACGCCCTACGTCACCTACAAGACGTCCGACATCGCCGGGTTCGCCGGGTCGGTCTGGCCGTTCGACAACGGACAGTCCAACTTCCTACTCATCAACATGGCGATCGGCGGCGACTGGCCGGGTGCGCCCGACGGCACCACGCCCTTCCCGTCGACCATGGATGTCGACTATATCCGGCTCTATACGAACTAGACAGATTACCGCACCTGTGCCAGCGTCCGCGAAAATACCCCGATCGTCTCCTCCCCGTCCCTGATGGGGAGGAGAACCGCGAAGCGGTGGAGGGGTCCACGCAAGAGGCTCCGCGATGCACCGGCTTTTCCCCCACATCCTGATTTCGACGGCACTGACCTTCGCTGCGGGCGCCGCCCATGCGGGCTGCGCCTTTCCGCCGGCCGACCCCGACCTGATGCGGACCGTCGCCATGTCGGACGTCGTCGTCGAAGGTTCCATCGCCCTGTCGCCCGACCAGCTGACGGGGCTCCATGGCAAGGACGCCTGGACCGGCGTGCCCTTCGCCGTGACGCGCACCCTGAAGGGCCCCGCCGCCGACACCGTCACCGTGCAGTTCTACCCGGTCACGGACCAGGCCCCGGCCCTGTCCGACCTGGAACTGGCGGCCGGCCACCGGGTGATCGTCTATCTGCACCGCTTGAGCGTCGCCGGTCCGGGCGGCCTCTATTTCGCGGCCGGAGCCGGTTCGCTGAAACCCGCCCCCGAAGCGTTGGCCACCGGCGCCGAGATCGCCCGCCAGGACGCCGTCCTGAAAAACTGGACGGCCGATGCTGGTTTGCCGCACTTCGCCGAGGTCAAGGCGCTGCTGGCGCAGCTGACCGCCATCCATGGCACGGGCGACGCCGTCATAGACCAGCAGCAAGCCATCTTCGAGACGCTCGAAGCCCTGGGGCCGGACGCCGTGCCGGCCATCGTGGCGCAGATGGACGACCGCCGGCCGCTGGCAGCACCGGTCATTTCGCTGAAAAACCTGTCGCCTGGCGCCTTCGAAGCCACCCGCCACTATGGGCCGAAGACCGTGGTCGAAGCGCTCGACGCCGTGCTCAACCAGATCACCGGCGAATTCGGCACCATCTACAATGGTGGATCGGATGCCGAACGCGACAGCGCGGTGGCGGCGTGGAGAGTATATGCCCACGATCGGATGTGTGGTTGAGCTACGTCTTTAAGACTTGGTATCAGTCGTATTTGCGCAATTGATAACCTGTTGTCTAATTGATTTGCTCATTTGCCGTTAGCTATGGTTGTCTACGGGGTCACAAACAAGCGTCGGAGCTTTAAGTGATGTTCGTGCCGGCAAGGTCGCGGTCAGGCGGTTGAGCAAATGGCTCGGAAGACTGGGTGTCCCTATGTCACCGACGAGGTTTTTGTCCTCTCAGGTTACGTCGGGATCACCCTTTTGGCGTCGGGCGTTTTGACTGGGTGTGTGCGCTCAGGCAGCTTCCCAGTCGAAACGCTCACCCGACAGCCAAAGCTTGTGCAGAAGGGCGGCGAGTTTTCGGGCGACAGCGACGCGGGCGCGTTTTCCGCCCTTGGCTAGCGCCAGCGCCTTGCCCCAGGTTTGAAGCGCGAACGGCCTTTTGACGCGGCACAGCAGGTTGTTTGCAGCTTCGTACAGGGCATGGCGCAAGGTCCGGTCTCCGGCTTTTGAGATATGGCCTTTGGTATCGCGCTCCCCCGACTGGAATCGTCGCGGCGCCAGACCTGCATAGGCGCCGGCGTCGCAACCATGCGCGAACCGTTTCGGATCTTCGATGCTACAGATGTAGGTCATAGCAGTGATCGGCCCGACGCCGGGGACCGTCATCAGGCGCTCACACACCGCATCGGATTGGGCTCGCCGTTTGATGGTCGCGGAGATCGCCTTGATCTGGGCTTCGAGCGCCGTCAGGCTGGTTATCATGGGTGCGAAGATGTCCCGCAGCTCGGGCTTCTGGCGGAACAGGAAGTCAAGACGCTTGTTACGCATGCCGGGCGTGGTCGATCCGCCCAGCCGCAAGCCAAAGAGTTTCAGCAAGCCGCGCATCTGGTTGACCATGGTGTTGTGAGCCCGGACCATTTGCTCGCGCATCTTGAGCCGCGCCCGATCGAGGTGGGTCTGGCTATCCTTCATATGCACGGCCTTGAACCAGCCGGTCCGCGCCATCTGCGCCAGGCCCTCGGCGTCATGGACATCGCTCTTGTTCACCTGGACCGACAGGACGCCCTTGGCATGGCGGGCGCAGATGCAGACGACCGGAAGACCGCGCTCCAGAAGGCCGTGATAAAGGAACGACGACAAGGTGCCGGTCTCAAGAACGACGCGGACGAGGTCAGGGCAACGCGCGTTCAACTGCGTCGCGATGATCTCGGGATCAGTAACGCATACCCCCCGCCAAGCCACTTTACCGTCAGTGTCGACAGCGCAGATATGGGTTGTCTTGTCGGAAACATCCAAACCGGCATAAAACTCGGTCATGACCATTCTCCTTCATCAGGCGGCGTCAAAAACGACGTCACCTCAAAAATGGCACGATAAAGCAATTACGCCATGTCCCCTTAATTTATTTACCCCTTAATTTAAAACGCCTTTCATAAGGATGACACCGCAGGCGCCCGAAGACCGTAAAGGACGCGCGGGCGTTGATGGCAAGGCTATTTTCGCTTGTGACAGGCTGCATCCGAAACCCGTGCCGGCCCGTAATGCCGTGTGATGATTCTCCTTTTTGCAGCGGGGTAAATTACATGAACAGGTTTTCGATCGCGGCCGTCCTGGCCGCCGCAACGGGGTTGGCCGCGGGCACGGTCTCGGCGCAGGACTGGACTGGCGGCTATATCGGCCTGAGCGCCGGGGGAAACACGACCCATCACCACGGCGACGGGATCGCGTTCGACACCAATCTCGACGGCAACTACGGCGACACGGTGCCGAACGGGTCCGGCGGCGACGCCTTTTCCGCCGGGGCCTGCTCGGGCAACGCCCAGGGCAGGATGCCGTCCGACGGCTGCACCAAAAACAAGCACAAGGCCAATGTCGGCCTGCGCGCCGGTTACGACTGGCGCATGAACGACATCGTCTACGGGGTCGTCGGCGAGGTCGACAGCGTAAAGATCGAAGACAGCGTTTCGGCCTTTTCGTCCGAACCGAACGCCTACACTTTCAGCCGGAAGGTCAAGACTCTGTCGGCCCTGCGCGGGCGCGTCGGCTATGCGTCTAACGACTGGCTGACCTATGCGACGGCCGGCTTCGTCTGGGCCGACGTGCGGCACGAATTTGCCACCACCAACAATCTCAATACGTTTACTGCCGGAGACTCGAAGAGCCATGGCGGCTATCAGGTCGGCCTGGGCGTCGAAAAGTCCATGGGCGATGCGTGGCGCGTCGGCCTTGAATACCTGCACACTTCGCTGCGCGACCCCAGCCCGGTCGTTCGCGCGGGGCCGAGCCCCAGCACCTTCGCCTCCAACCTCTTCCTGGCAACCAATCCCCAGGGAACGGATATGAAGCGCGGCAGCGATCGCTTCCGCAACGACAGCGTTCTGGTGACGGTGACCTACCGCTTCGGCGCCCGCTGACCCAGACGCAGACACGACGGAAACCGTTTTCGGCCGCGCCGAACCTGGCTCCGGCCAAATCCCGCGACCACGTAAAGGTTCAGATCCGGATTGCATTTCCTTTTAAAACTAAGGGGTGCTCCGAAATAATTTCGTCTTCCGGTAATCCTCCACGCACCCCGGCACGTATCTGATCAGCCGTCCCCACCGACGGCATCGATAGTCCGAAGGCGTCTTCGTCGCGCTGCGGCCCTTGCAAAGGGACGAGACGGCTTCGAACGAATCGGGGTGCGGGAGGTCCCCCTCCCGTACATCCGAAAAATGCGGATCGGGGGCGAGTGCGATGGTACCGGATATGGCCTTAAGACGGCTGATATTGCACGTGTTATCGGGAGTACCGGTGGACAAGACCGGCACCGGCTGCGGCCATCCCCGATACAGAGCATTGAATCCTTACGGCTATTCCCCGGATATCTTCGATTGGGACCGGGAGACAGATAATGATCGGCGTGTTGGAAGTTTTGGAACAGCCGCCGTCAGGCATAAGGCCGGACGTGTCTGAACCCGCCAGCCTCAATATGCTGCTTGAGCGCGTCGCGGAAGGTGACAAACCAGCGCTCAAGAGCCTTTACGGCCAGGTCGCGGCACGGTTGTTCGCCGTATTGCTGCGCATGGTCAATCGGCGCGAGGTCGCCGAAGACCTGTTGCAGGACGTCTTCGTCACTGTGTGGCGCAAGGCGCACCAGTTCGACGCACGGCGGGGCAGCGCCGAGGCCTGGTTGTTTTCGATGACGCGGCGCAAAGCGATCGACCGCCTGCGCATATCCTACCGCGAAGTGGTCGGGCGCGACGAAGACATCGCGATGCTCGAGCCGTATTCCGATGGCTATGGTGGCTGGCACGATACCGAGACACACATGACCATCCGGGCGTGCCTCAAGACCTTGCGGCCGGATGTTCACCGGGCCTTGCAGTTATGCTACACCTATGGTCTGACGCATGAGGAACTGGCGGCCGAAATGAAGGTGCCCGTCGGTACCGCCAAGAGCTGGGTCCGCAGGGGCCTGGCGCAGATAAGAGACTCCCTGAACGGACATGGACCCACATGACGATCTTCTGGCGGCGCGATACGCCCTTGGCGTCGCCGACCTGGCGGAGATTGTAGCCGTCGAAGCGCGTATGGACGCCGACGCGGCGTTTGCCGCCAGGGTCGATTTCTACGACGACCGCTTCTTTCCCCTCGCCGACGCCGACGATGCCGTCGCCCCTCCCCCCGGACTCTGGGACCGCATCGAACGCGCCATAGACGACGACGAACGCTCGCCGCGCACGCGCACGATCCGCGGCGCCGACCTGGCCTGGGAAGCCTTCCTGCCGGGCATAGAGCGCAAGGTTCTGTTCGCCGACAAGGCCGCCGGCAGCAGCGGCGTCCTTTACCGCGTTGCCCCGGGCGCTCGCGTCATCGACCATTGCCACGGCATCGTGGAGGAGTGTCTGGTGCTGGAAGGCGAGATCGAGGTCGACGGCATCACCGTCCGGGCGGGCGACATGCATATGGCGTTTTCCGGCGCGCGCCATGGGCCGATCACCAGCCCGCGCGGCGCGCTGGTCTATATCCGCGGCGACCTGCAAATACATCTTTAAGCAGCTCAAACGCCGCATGGCTCGCCGCATGAGCGGCGGCGGGCAGTCGCCCTTGCCAACGGCGATTAAATCAATCGCCGTTGGTGTCAATCCATATGGTCGGGCTTGTAGCCCGGCGTCGGCACCAGGTTGAGCGCGAATTCGAGCGCGGCGATGGCGATCAGCCAGCTTGCTACAACCTTGACCCCGATACCCCAGCCGCGCCGCACCAGAAGCCGGCCCGGTATGACCAGAAGCACCACCGGCAGTGCGAAACCCAGCGCTACGAACCCCTGGCTGACGTGCGTCGCCAGGCCTTGCCACAGGCCCGCATCGGCGGCCAGTACAGCGGCGATGATGATATTAAGGCCGCCCTTCAGATGCACCGACGCGGCGATGACCGCGACGCTGAGCCAGCAGCCAGCGAAGACGATGTCGGCGGACAGGCCGGGCAAAGGGATCAATGCGACGGCAACCGCGACCGCAGCCATGACGGCGGCCGAATTACGCGCGGTCCGGCTGGGCGTGAAGCTCAGGGCCATGCCGACGGCGGCAGCCAAAAGGGCGTCGGGCAGGACAGCGCCGCGCATCAGGCGAAGGCCTGGAACAGGAAGACGCAGCCGGCCAGGCCGATGGCCGTGCCCAGCGCCCGGATAAGGTAGCGGCCCTTGAAACGTCCGCGATCAATGTCGTTTATGAAGCCGATGCCGATGCCGCACAGGTGCAAAAGCCCGGTCGACAGCACGAAGCCTATGCTGTATCCGACCGGATCGGCCGCCGACGGCAGTTCGCGTCCGTGGGCGTAGCCGTGGAAAATGGCGAAGACGGCGACGATCGTGCAGGCCAGCCAGACCGGCGCCTTGTACTCCATGGCGATCACGACACCCAGCACCAGCACCGAGGCGGCGATGCCCAGTTCCGTTCGCGGCAAGGGCACATGCGCTATGCCGAGGATGGCGCCGACGACCATCATGCCGGGGAAGATGACCGGCAGCGCGACGAGCAAAGGCCGGCGCAGGATTGCGCCCCACAGGCCGACCGACACCATGGCCAGCAAGTGGTCCCAGCCGCTCAACGGATGCAGGAAGCCCGACACGAAGCCGCCGGGGAGTCCGGTGCCGGTATGGGCCTCGGCCGGCGCGGCGAACACCAGCAACGCTGCGACGGCGGCCAGCACAATCAGAATATTTTCCCGGTGATGCGGCCGAACGCCCGCCTCGTTCGTATCAGGAAGCGAACGAAAACGAGGGCTGACTGATGACATTCAAAACTTCCGGCGCTGGGGGTTCCAACATCTATACGCGCGCCGGCCGCCGGGCGATGAGTCGCTTTCGGATTTTTTGCCTTGCCGCGGGCCTGCTGGGCACGCCTCTTGCCACCCAGGCCCACGATTTCTGGCTGCAACCGGTCAATTTCCAAATCGCGCCGGGCGGGACGACAACCATGAGCCTTCAGGTCGGGCACGGCGCCGACCGGCAGAAATCGCTGATGACGCCTGACCGGGTGACGCGTTTCGACAGCATGGGCATGAATACCGGCCGCGTGGACCGGCGCGGCGAGCTTCGCTTGGCGGACGCCAACGCCGACTCCGTCTTGTCGTTTCCGAAGGCCGGGCTTCAGGTCCTCTCGTTCGCTACCAACGGCACCTACAGCGACCTGCCGGACATCCGTTACAACGACTATATCCGCTTCGAAGGGCTGACCCCGGCCATCGAGCTGCGCACGCGGACCGGCACGACGGGCACGGACGGCAAGGAAATCTACAGCCGCCGCGCCAAGGCCCTGATCCAGGTCGGCTCTTGGTCGCCCAAGGACGATGTCGCTGCCACAACCGTTGTCGGACTGACCCTTGAGATCGTGCCGGAACGCAATCCCTATGGCCCGGACTTCAAGGGCGCACTGCCCGTCCGCGTCTATTATTACGGCAAGCCTCTGCCGGGCGCGACGGTCATGATGAACAACCTGCAATTCGACGGCCGGCCGACGCAGATCATCGTCACCGACGCCGAAGGCCGCGCCACCGTCAACGCGCCACGCACGGGCGAATGGCAGGTCAATGTCGTGTGGACGCGCCCCATCCAGGGCGACCCGAAAGCCGATTTCGAAACGACGTTTTCAAGCCTGACCTTCGGTTACGCCCCAGGAAGCCATTAAAATCCTGGCCCGTAAAACGCAAAAAGACCCGCATTCGCCTGAATGCGGGCCTTTTTAGTATGTGGTCTTCAGTGCACGGCTGCCGGCGTCGCGGTCGGATCGGGCGGCACGACATCCGACGCGCTGACCGATGCCGGGGCCGAGTTCGGATCGGCCTTGAAGTCGGCGGCGAACTTGTCCCCGAACTTGGTGTTCGAGTCGGTCGGCGGTGGCGGCGTGCTGATCGACGTGGACGAACCGCCGCTGCCGCCGCCACAGGCGGTCAGGCCCAAGGTAAGGCCTGCTGCCAGGGTGAGGATTACGAGCTTTTTCATAACCGCATACTCCTACCGGTGCGCCGACAGGGGCGAACCCGGCAGAGGATCGTTCAGATAGGGGAACGATGCCTGCAGGTCCGTGGCATGGACCGGGGCGCCGTCGGTGAACTGCACGTTGCCGACGGCCGCATCCGAGGGCTTGCACAGGCCGAGGTCGGTGGCATGCCCGTTGATCGGCACGGGATAGCACAGCCGGCCCATGGCGACGCGGAGTGTGATATCGACCGTATCGTCGCCCGGCCGGCGTCCGTTCGGATACCCCGCCAGGTCGTCGCCGGCAACACCGAACGTGCTTTGCGAGGCGCGCGGCGTCACGGCCACGGCTGTGTTGAGGCGCAGTTCTTCAGAGGCCGTCACCGTCTTCTGCTGGTTGAGGCCCGTGAACCCCGTCAGGAAGGTGGCGACCAGGTCGGCACGCGGGAAGTTGGTCGGGGCCAGGTCGGCGATATTGGTGTGCAGCGTGGCGTTGACCGGGGCCTTGAACAGCAGGTTGAGAATCGCCGGGAAGGTCGGGTTGGTGACGTAGTCGCCGAACTGGGCGTCGCCCGACGGTTCCGACGCATTCCACTTGTCCTTGTCCGGCAGGCCGATGACCAGCTCGTTGACCAGCGGCATGCCCAGGCGCGACACCTGGGTATAGGCGCCGCCGGACACCGTCGGCTGCTTGTAGGTCGGATTGGGATCGACCAGACGTGCCTGCGGCAGGCTGGCCGTCGTCCAGCCGCCGATGACGCCATTGCCCGAGCCCGTAAGACATGAGATCGGCACTTCCAGCGCAAGCGTCGTGACGTTCTTCTTGCCCATGACCTCGTCATTGACGTGGCTTTGCGTGATGCCGCCGGGGAAGCCGCCGCCGTCACCGGCGCCGGGCGCACTGTCGCCTTCGATCGGCACGAAATTCACCAGGTCGAACACCGATCCGAGATTGACCGCGAAGGCGTCGGCGCGCTGACCTGCGAAGACGCGGCCCGGCGTCGAGCAGCCCGGGATGTTGACGGTGTAGATGAACTTGTTGGCATAGGTATGGTAGTCGGGCAGCGTCTTGTTGCCGGCATTGTCGAACGGCTTGGCGAAGGTCGTGCCGCCGCCCGTCGCATTGGTCACCGCGGCGCGCGTGCCGGAATGACGGTCGCCGGTGATCATCGTCACCGTATAGGCCTCGGTTTCGCCGAGCGCCGGATCGGTCGGCGCAGCGCTGATCTGACCGGCGGCGCGCACGGCGATGGCATTGGTCTTGCCGCCGACGCTCAGCGTCACGCCCTTGTCGTTCACCAACGTGTTCGTGAACTTGAACTGAAAGGTGATGTGGTCCTTGGCGTCGCCCATATTGTCGACGTGGATTTCATAGACCGCGTCGGGGTCCATGGTGAAATAGTTCGGTCCGCCGCCCGGATCCTGCAGGCCCTGATAATTGGCCAGGAAGGTGACGTAGGCTTCACGGCCGGGCTCATAGCTGCGGAACATGTAGAAGTCCGTGCCGTCGACCTTGGGCGACTTGGTGATGCCCGGCGCTTCGCGGTGGCTTGAAGCGAAGACGGGCGCCGTCGCGGCCAGCAGGCCGATTACGCTTGCACTTGTCAGGATGGCCATGCCACCGCGTTTCAGATTCCTCACTTCAAACCCTCCTGATCGCGCCTGCGATCAACATATCGATTTCATTTTTCGGCCCTTATTTCGCCTTACGGGCCGGCCGGCCTATCTGGATGCAAGGCCGCCCAAATAATTGTCGGCGACAACGGCACCGGACATAGGCGCGATCAGGTCGCCCCACCGCCATTCGCCCGACCCCACGGCCAGGACGACGGTCGTGCGGTTGTCCGGAATGAAGAAAAGCGCCGGACCGTGATTGGCCACCGTCAGGCAGTCCGGACGCGCGGCGCCGACGGCCTTGGCGAGTATGGCGCGCAGCAGGCCCTTGCCACCGCTCAGCGAATCTTCCGGCCATTCCCCGTCCCAGAGATTGACGGCGTTGGCGACCGAACGCTGGGCGGGCGGCATGTCGGCCAGAGCCTGCTGCACCACGGGACTTCGGGACAGAAGATCGGCCATCATGCCCGTCAGGTTGCACGGCTGGTCGGGCGCGCCCTCAGCCATCACGGGCTGGAACCCGTCGAGCGCCGCCGTTTGCGCCTCGGTAAGCTGCGGCGTCCGGTCCGGCGGACTGGATGAGGCCGGATCGTCAGGGGCAGCGGCCTGTGTTCCGGTCGGGCTTTCCGGAGGGCGACTGCGCGCCTTGGGAGCGACTGCATGGGTGGCGGGGGCTGGCGCGCTCGGCTCCATCTCGACCAGACTCGCCAGGACGACCTGCCCCTCCATCCCGGCGTCGGCGCCTTGCACCGGTTGCGGCCGCCAACATAGCAAAGCCAGGGCCAAGGCATGACCCGCGATAACGCCGGCGACGATGGCGGTCTGACGGAGGCTGCGCCTGCCGGGCTTCGGAATTTTCGGAAACGGCCGGACCATGGAGACACGACGCTGGATGAGAGGAAGCGAACCCGCTGTCCCCCTTACGGGCCGCATCGGAAAACGGATGCAGCGTGGGTCGTTGTTGCGTTTTATCCCGCGTGGAAAAGGCTCAGCAGCATTTTCGGGCTGTCGTTGGCGATATTGAGCGAATTAGTAGAATAAGGGCGAATATAAGCGAATAGGGGACAGCGAATAGGGGACAGGAGCAATATTCCCCGGACTTCCGCAACATATCAATTGCACAATGCGCAGTGCCGACGGTTAAGTGGAGCCCGTGGACGGGGAGCGATTGATGCGCGCCGTTTTACGGTCGCGCACGCCTTCGGGGCGCCTTCGGCGTCAGCCGCCCTTTCGGGTCGGTCACGAACGCATGCGTTCGAACCGATCCGATGTGATAGCCAAACAAAAACCCCCGCCGAAGGGGCGGGGTTTTTTGTTTGGCTGGCGCACTCGGAGCGATTCGAACGCCCGACCCTCAGATTCGTAGTCTGATGCTCTATCCAGCTGAGCTACGAGTGCCTGTTGCCAGTATCGCGGCCGGGAAGGCCCGGCAGCGAGGCGGGGACCAATAATCGACCTTCCCCGCAATGGCAAGCCGAATACGCGCTTTTTCCGGAAAATTTCTCGAAACCTGTTGATTACCCACGCCCGAGCCGTTTCAACTCTGGCCGCGCGCGGCAATCCTCCCCATCTTGCCGTGCGAGGAGTTGCCCATGTTTCGCCTGATCCTGCCCGCCGCCGCCCTGACGCTTGTGGTTGCCCCCATCGCCGCCGATGCCAGGCCCCATCACCATGCGGCCGCCCGCCCCGTCACCGGCCCGGTCGAGCCCCTGATCGCCGCAGCGGAACCGCTGGCCGTCCAGGCCGGCATGGATGTGCTGAAGCGCGGGGGCACGGCCGCCGACGCCGCCGTCACGCTGCAAACCGTGCTGGGCCTGATCGAGCCGCAAAGCTCCAGCCTGTCGGGCGGCGCCTTCATGCTCTATTACGATGCGAAGACCGGGCAGGTCACCGATTACGGCGGCCGCGAGACCGCACCCAAGGGTGCCACGCCCGACATGTTCCTCGGACCGGACGGCAAGCCCCTGCCCTTTGCCAGCGCCGTCGTGTCGGGCCGCGCAACCGGCGTGCCGGGCGCCATGTTCATGCTGGACCGGGCGCAGAAGGACCACGGCAAGCTGGCCTGGGCGACGCTGTTCGCCACCGCCGAAGGGCTGGCGGACAAGGGCTTCGCCATCACGCCACGCCTCGGCAACTACCTGCAAAATGTCGACTTCGCCGAAAAGCATACGCCCGACTTCATCGCCTATCTCGGCGACGGCCAGGGCGGCTTCCGCAAGGCCGGCGACATCATCAGGAACCCCGACTACGGCCGCTCGCTCAGGGCCTTCGCCACGCAGCGCGGCGACGCCCTGCGCAAGGGCTATCTGGCCGAGGCCATCGTCAAAAAGACCCACGATGCCCCTCTGCCCGGCACCATGACCGTCGCCGACATCGCGGCCTACAAGGTCAGCGTTCGCACATCCCAACCCTATGCGTCGACGACGGCCTATGCGACCAAGCCTCTATGCGTGCCCTACCACGTCTATATCGTCTGCACGAACAATGTGCCGTCGGGCGGCGTCGCCTTGCTGCAGGGCCTGCGCATAGCCGAAAAGCTGCCCTTCGCCGAATGGGGCGCGCACGATCCGCGCTCGTGGCAGGCCCTGATCGAGACCGAGCGGCTGATGTACGCCGACCGCGACCAGTATGAGGGCGACACATCGCAGTTCATGGCGATCGAAGGTCCCTATCTCGACACCGGCTACGCCGCCGCGCGCGCCGCCACCATCCAGATCGGCCAGGTCAATCCGGCGCCGAAGGCCGGCACGCTGCCGATGACCGCCGGGCCCGACAGGACGCCCGAGCCCGGCGGCACGACGCACTACGTCATCCGCGACACCTGGGGCAATGTGGTCAGCATGACGACCACGGTCGAAAGCTTCTTCGGCACCGGCCGCATGGTCGGCGGCTTCTTCCTCAACAACCAGTTGACCGACTTCTCGTTCAGTCCCGTGATGCCCGACGGCCAGCCTGCCGCCAATGCGGTGGCCCCCGGCAAGCATCCGCGCTCGTCCATGTCGCCCGTCATCGTCTTCGCCCGGGATGGCAAGACCGTGGTCGCCGCCGTGGGGTCGCCCGGCGGCTCGGCGATCCTGGGCTATAATCTCAAGGTCCTGATCGGGCTGCTCGACTGGCGGCTGCCCATGCAGCAGGCCATCGACCTGCCGAACGTCATCGCGCGCGGCGACTCGATCCGCATCGAACAGGATCGTATGGAACCTGCCGTGTGGAACGCCTTGACGGCGATGGGTTACAAACTGACACCCATCCAGGGCGAGGAATCGGGCCTGAACGGCTTCATCCTGCCGGGAGACGGTACGGTCAACGGCGGTTCCGACCCGCGCCGTGAAGGCGTCTTCGTACGGGGCTCGCAATGAATTCCATTGTTATCCTGACGGGCGCCGGTATCTCGGCCGAGTCGGGCGTGCCGACCTTCCGCGCCTCGGACGGGTTGTGGTGCGGCCACCGCGTCGAGGACGTCGCGACGCCGGAGGGTTTCGAGGCCAATCCCGCCCTGGTCCAGGATTTCTATAACGAGCGCCGCCGGCAGTTGCGCGAGGTCGCGCCCAATGCCGCGCACCGGGCGCTGGCCAGGCTGGGGGTCGAATGGCCGGGCGATGTGCTGGTGGTGACGCAGAATGTCGATGACCTGCACGACCGGGCGCACGCCGAGGTGCCGGAGACCGAAGGCTTCGGCCTGATCCATATGCACGGTGAGCTGTTGAAGGCGCGTTGCACGGAAACCGGCCAGGTCTGCGACTGGCGGGACGATATCCGGCCCGATACGGTGTCGCCCTTTTCCGACGATGCGACGCTGAGGCCGCATATCGTCTGGTTCGGCGAAATGCCGCTGGCCATGCACGTCATCGAACGCGCTTTGGCGAAGTGCAGCCTCTTCGTCTCGATCGGGACTTCGGGCAATGTCTACCCGGCGGCAGGGTTCGTCTCGGCAGCCCGCCGCGCCGGCGCGCACACGGTCGAGCTCAATCTCGAGCCGTCATTGGGGCAGTCGCTGTTCGAGGAACGCCACTATGGCCCCGCGACGGAGATTGTGCCGGCGTTTGTGGAGCGGTTGTTGTCGCGCTGAATTGCACCTCCCCATCGCCCTACGCTAAACTTCGGGCGACAGGGACGTAAAAGAGGTTCTTAGCCCCTTCCCTTCAACGGCAAGCGCACTTCGAACGCGGTCCCTTCCGCGCCCGTATTGGCCAGGCGGACATCGCCGCCGTGCAGTTGCGCCAGCTCGCGCCCGATCGCCAGGCCAAGGCCCGTGCCGCCCGGCGTGTTCGAAGCGCTGAACGGCTGGAACAGGCGCTCGCGCACCTTTTCCGGGATGCCCGGGCCATTGTCGCTGACGATCAGGATGACGTCGTCGGCCGTCTTGATCGCCGTGATCGTCACCCGGCCCAGCGTCCGGCGGTTGGGCTGGAGCTCGATCGCCTGGCGGGCATTGCGCATCAGGTTGACCAGCAGGCGGTGCAGCTGTTCCGGATCGGCTTCGAGGAAGAAGCCGCGCGGCGCTTTCAGCGAAAAGCGCACGCCCTCGCCGGCCGAGCCCGGCAGGCACAGGCCCGAATCCTCGGCGGCGGCCTCGGCCGCATCCTTCAGCCGGACGATCTGGATGCTGGGCGGGCGTTCGTCGCTCTTGCCGTAGGTCAGCACATTGGTGGCCAGCGACAGGGCGCGGTCGAGCGCCCGTTCCAGGCGCGGCAGGGCCTTGGCGACCCCTGGATCTCCCGAGGCTGCCGCGATGCGGTCCGACGCCATCTGCGCCGAGGTCAGCATGTTGCGCAGGTCGTGGTTGATCTTGGAAACGGCCTGGCCCAGCGCCGCGAGGCGGGCGCGCGAACGCAGGGCGTTGCGCACCTCTTCCTGCATCGACACCAGTTCGCGCTCGATCTGCCCGATCTCGTCGGCGCGGCCCGATACGTGCTGCGTGCCCGATCCGCTTTCCGGATTGGCCTTGAAGCTGGAAATGGCGTCGGTCATGCGGCGGATCGGCCGCACGACCAGGAAGGACAGGCCGGCGAAGACCAGGATACCGGCGGCCAGCGAGATGCCGAGCGAAGTGCGCACCATATTGCTGAGACTGGCCTTGAGATGGTCGCGCAACGGCTTGGCCGGCACCACGATCTCGATCAGGTCGTCACGCCGGATGTGAGGCTGGGCCTCGACGTGGATCAGGCGCTGCGACGGCTCGAGCAGGGTGCGCCACGGCGCCCACAGATAGACCAGGTCGCGGCCGATATTCTTGTGCGCACGCCTGAGGTCCGTGACCTCGTCGGGCACGGTCGTGGCATAGTCCCACAGGCGATAGGTCGGTACGCCGCCGTTGATAATGGCCAGGTACTGCACGCCGGCGCTCTTGCGCAGCTGGGCGGACATGACCTGGGTGACAGTCTTGGTCTGGGCGGTGTCGAGCGCCTGCGAGGCGATTTCGGCGCGCACGACACGGTCGTTCAGCCAGCTTTCCTGTTCGATCGCCATGCGCGGCACCAGGATGATGACCTCGACGATAGCGACGAAGATGGCGGTGGCGATGAACAGCTGCCCCGACAGGCTGAAGACGAAGCGGCGGCCCAGTTCCAGCCCCTCCAGCATCAGGCGCAGCGCGACCGAGGCGAATCGCCGGGCGGTAGACCCCAGCTTGCGCCCATAGGCCGCCACGTCGGCCGCCCCGACGCGCGCGGGCGCAGGGGCGCGAACCGGCTGGCTTGCGCGGGCGGGCGGGCGGTCATCGGGCTTGCCAGGATCGAACACCTGAACTCCTTCGGCTGGCGCGACTACACGTCCCATTATATATAGCAGAAATGCGGCTTAAAAAGTGCAAATGCGATTGACAAGGGGCCGCGCCTTGGCTAATCACGCGCCTCTTTACGATTTTCGCGTCCCCATCGGCTTTAGATGACGGTCGCAGACCAACCTATCGGAGCCCCAAATGGGAACGAAACGTACCTATCAGCCGAGCCGCCTGGTGCGCAAGCGCCGCCACGGCTACCGTGCCCGCATGGCGACTAAGAACGGCCAGAAGGTCGTTGCCCGTCGCCGCGCCAAGGGCCGCAAGCGCCTGACCGCCTAACAGCGTCTCACGCCAACGCATTCGAGAAAGAGCCCTTAAGTCGCTTAAGGGCTCTTTTTCTGTATCTGCGGCTTGCGTAACGCCGGCTTCCCCCACATTTCCCCCGCACCATGACCGATGCCCCAAAAATTGGACGGATGACTGTCCGCGCCGAGTTCCTGAAGGCCGCGAAAGCGCCCTATCAGGCGCGCGGCGCCGTCGTCGTCCAGGCGCGCAACCGCGGCGAGGGGGATGAAATGCGCGTCGGGTTCACGGCAACGAAAAAGATCGGCGGCGCCGTCGTTCGCAATCGCGCCAAGCGCCGCCTGCGCGAGGCTGCGAGAGCATTATTGCCGCTGCACGGCCTGCCCGGCCACGACTATGTCTTCGTCGCGCGCGCCACCACGGTCGAGCGCGACTGGGCGGGACTGCTTGACGATGTCAAAGCGGCCCTGATAAGGCTGTCGCGCCCTAAATCGACCCCAACTTCAAATACAGACACGGCTTCACGGGAAAAGACTGTTCGATGAACGACACCGCCAACAACAAGAATATGATCTTTTTCCTGATCTCCTGCATGGTTCTGCTGTTCGGGTATCAGTTCTTCATCGTCAAGCCGCAGCAGGAAAAGGCCCAGAAAGCGCAAGCCGCGGCGGCTTCGGCCTCATCCAGCTCGCAGGCCGCGGGGCTTCTGCCCTCCGCCGTGCACCTGACGCGCGACCAGGCGCTGGCGCAATCGCCGCGCGTCACCATCGACACGCCGTCGGTCAAGGGCTCGATCGCGCTCAAGGGCGCCGTCATCGACGACCTTTACCTCGTCAAGTACAAGCAGACGACCGAAAAGGGCTCGCCAAACGTCGAGCTGCTGTCGCCCGCCGGCACCGAGACCGCCTTCTATGTCGACAGCGGCTTTTCGGCGCAGAACCTGCCGAATGCCCCGACCGTCAACACCGTGTGGACCGCGGCCCCGGGCAGCGTGCTGTCGGTCGGCCATCCGGTCGTGCTGACCTATGACAACGGCGCGGGCCTGAAATTCACGCGCACCCTGTCGATCGACGACAACTACATGATCACAGAGGCCGACCAGGTGACGAACGCCACGGCGCAGGCCGTCGCGCTGGCGCCCTACGCCCAGGTCGTGCGCTACGGCATTCCGTCCTATGCCAACCACGACGCCTACGTCCATGAAGGCGCCATCGCCACCTACAGCCTGAAGCCCGGCCAGTACATTACCAAGCAGTCGCGCTATCGCGACCTGGCCGACGGCAAGAAGACGCTCAGCGATTCGTCGACGGGCGGCTGGTTCGGCATCACCGACAAGTACTGGATGACGGCCGTCATCCCCGACCAGACGCTGAACGCCAAGTTCACGGTTCAGAACCGCGGCGACAAGCAGAAGCCGATCTTCGCCACCGGTTACATGGCCGCGGCGCCCGTCACCATCGCCCCCGGCCAGACCTGGTCGACGCAGTCGCATATCTTCGCCGGCGCCAAGCAGGACGACATGCTGGCCGCCTACGCCAAGTCGCTGAACCTGCCTCTGTTCAACAAGGCGCTCGACTGGGGTTCGCTGGAATTCATCACCCACCCCTTCTTCCTGCTGCTGACCTGGCTGTATTCGATGGTGCACAATTACGGCCTGGCCATCCTGTGCCTGACCGTCATCGTCAAGCTGGCCTTCTACCCGCTGGCGCACCGCTCGTACGAGCAGATGACAAAGATGAAGCACGTCCAGCAGCGCCTGCAACCCAAGCTCGACGCCATCAAGAAGCGCTTCCCCGACGACATGCAGAAGCAGCAGGAAGCGACGATGCAGCTGTACCAGGAGGAGAAGGTCAATCCGATGGCCGGCCTCGGCGGCTGCCTGCCCATGCTGCTGCAACTTCCCGTCTTCATCTGCCTGGTCAAGGTGCTGCAGATGGATATCGGCCTGCGCCAGGCGCCGTTCTTCGGCTGGATCCACGACCTGTCGGCGCCCGACCCCAAGACGATCATGAACCTGTTCGGCCTGATCCCCTATACGCCGGCCACGGTTCCGTTCATCGGCGGCTTTCTCGACGGCCCGCTGCACGTCGGCCCCGTCGCCATACTCTACGGCCTCAGCATGTGGGCCAGCCAGAACTTCACGCCGATGTCGGGCATCGACCCGATGCAGAAGCGCATGATGGCCTTCATGCCGCTGATCATGGTCTTCTTCTTCTCGCAGCTGGCTATCGGCCTGATGATCTACTACTTCTGGTCCAACCTGCTGACCATCCTGCAGCAGTACACCATCATGCGCCGCATGAAGGTCGACAACCCGATCGACGACCTGATCGCGAAGATCACCGGCAAGACCGAAAAGAAGGTCGCGTGACCGAAGACGCCCCGCAATCGCCCGACACCATCGATGCCGAGACCCTGGAACGGGCGCGCGTGCTGTTCGCGCGCCCGGCCAGCTTCGTCATGGGCGCCGCCAAGATCGTGCAACTGCCCGACACCAGCCTGCCCGAAGTGACCTTTGCCGGCCGCTCGAACGTCGGCAAGTCGAGCCTGATCAACGCGCTTGTGGGCCAGAAGCACCTGGCGCGCGCCTCGAACGAGCCGGGCCGCACGCGCGAGGTCAACTTCTTCCTGGTCAACGACGCCCTGCACCTGGTCGACCTGCCGGGCTACGGCTGGGCCAAGGCCTCGAAGACCGAGGTCAAGAAGTTCCAGAACCTCGGCCGCGATTACTTGCGCGGCCGTCCGAACCTGCACCGCGCCTATCTGCTGATCGACGCGCGCCACGGCCTGAAGGCCGTCGATGCCGAGCCGATGGACGCGCTCGACGGCGCCGCCGTCAGCTACCAGATCGTCCTGACCAAGGCCGACAAGATCAAGCCGGCCGAGCTGGAAAAGGTCAAGGCCGCCACGGCGGAGGGTATCCGCAAGCGCCCCGCCGCCCACCCGGTCGTGCTGGCGACCTCATCGGAAACAGGCCTCGGCATTCCGGAGCTGCGCGCGGAAATCCTTCGCGTCTGCGGACTGTAAGTCCCATGGGTCTCGAAGCCGAAAGCGACATCGAGACCGCCGGCGCCACCCATCGCGTCAAGGCTCTGCTGGAATCGCACGAACTGATCGTGCGCGGTGACCTGCGCGGGACGTTCAGGCTGAGCGACATCACCGACGTCATAGCGCGCGACGGTGCCCTGCATTTTACGCATGACGGCACCGGATACGCCCTGCGCCTGCCTCGCCCCGAGACCTGGGCGAAGAAGATGACCACGCCGCCGCCGTCCCTGGCGTCGAAACTGGGCCTCTCACCGGACGCACCCGCCTTCGTCATCGGCGCCGTCACCGACGAAGCCATGGCCGCCGCGCTCGACGGCCGCATGGCCGCCAGCCTGGACGCCGCTGCCCAGGTCGTCATGATCGCCGAAACCCCTGAGGCGCTGTCCGATCCTGGACAGCTGCCGGCGCTGCCCGTATGGATCGTCTATCCAAAGGGGGCGAAATCCTCCCTGCCCGAATCAGCCGTCAGGGCGCATATGCGGGCTGCCGGGTGGTCCGACACCAAGACATCGGCCGTTTCCGGCCGTTTTACGGCGTTACGCTTCCACAGGCGATAACGTTGTCATAGGCAAAATTCGCGGATTACCTGTGGATTTCGTGTCACAACTCAGACATCATGGCCGCTCGGGGAAGCGGGCAGACCAGGCATGACCACCACGCAGAGGAATGGCGCGCAGTTCCGGCGCAGCAAGACGGTCCACGCCGAAGAACGTGAGGCGCCGAGCTTTTCCGGCACCAATATCGTCGTCGCCGGCGACCACAACCGCCGCATCACGCTGCAGGCCATCCGCGCCAACGGCCCGGTGCGCCGCTCCGAACTGGCCCGCCTGACCGGCCTGACCCCGCCCGCTGTCTTCCGCATCACCAACACCATGCTCGACGAAGGCCTGGTCCACGTCGCCGGGCGCGTCGTGCCGCCGCGCGGCAAGCCGGCCAACAACCTGGTCATCAATCCCGACGGCGCCTTTGCGCTGGGCCTCAATATCGACCGCGACCACCTGACCATGGTGGCGCTCGATTTCGCCGGCCAGACCCGCGCCCGCGTCAGCCGCGAGATCAGCTTCGCCGATCCATTTCAGACCGAGCAGTTCATAGAAGGCGCCGTGGCCGAAATCCTGAAGCCGGGCATTATCGACAGCACGCGCCTGATCGGCGTCGGGGTCGCCATGCCGGACGAGCTGGGCAATATCTCGTTGGAAGGCCAGCCGCCGCTCTATCACGAATGGAACCATATCCGCATCGAGGACGTCATCGCACGCCAGCTCGACGTCCCGGTCTTCGTGGAGAACGACGCGGCGGCCGCCGCCATCGGCGAGCTTCATTTCGGGCATGGGCTCAAGGCCAGCTCTTTCTTCTACGTGCTGATCAGTGCGGGGCTCGGTGGCGGCCTTGTCATCAACGGCCAGTATTTCCGCGGCGCCCATGGCCGCTCGGGCGAAATCGGCTTCCTGCCGCGCTTCCACCCGTTCCGCTCGCGCCACAACGAGCCGGGCAAGACCCTGGGCAGCGCCATCCTGCTCAACGGTCTCTACCAGCAACTGGCGGAGGCGGGCATCCACGTCGATTCGCCGGCAGGCCTCGACGGTCTGAACGAAGCCGGCCAGACCTGCGCGGACGCCTGGCTCGATCAGACAGCGGAATATCTCTATCCCCCGCTGTTGACCCTGATGTGCGGCATCGACCCGGATGCGGTCTTCATCGGCGGCCGGCTGCCGGAAAGCCTGGTCGATCGCCTGTGCGACCGCATCAACATGAAGCTGTCGATGAACATGGACTTCACCTGGGAGCGCCCGCCCGTCGTACGCGCCGCCATGGCCGGCGACGCGGCAGCCATCGGCGCCGCCATCCTGCCGTTCAAGGACCGCTTCCTGCCGGCGGACAGCCGCTCCAGTCTGGTGTCTGGATAAATTTTCACAAAAAGCCAATGTACAGCGGCGCGTGTGTGCGCTATGGCGCGCGCATGACCGATACGCCCTACACGCCCGAAGAAGAAAAAGGCTGGGCCACCGCCAAGACGCTGGCGGAAGCCCTGCCCTATATCCAGATCTACGACCGCGAAATCGTCGTCATCAAGTACGGCGGCCACGCCATGGGCGAGGAGGCGACGGCCAAGCTGTTCGCCTCGGACATCGTGCTGCTCAAGCTGCTGGGCATCCATCCGGTCGTCGTGCACGGCGGCGGGCCGCAGATCTCGGCCATGCTGGGCCGCGCCGGCGTCAAGTCGACCTTTATCGACGGCCTGCGCGTCACGGACGACGCCACGATGGAAATCGCCGAAATGGTGCTGTCCGGCGCGGTCAACAAGGAAATCGCCAACTGGATCACGCGCGCAGGCGCCGAAGCCGATGTGCGCGGCGTCGGCCTGTCGGGCAAGGACGCCGGTCTGATCACAGTCGAGAAAGCCACGCGCACCAAGAAGGATCCCGACTCGATGATCGAACAGGTCATCGACCTGGGCTATGTCGGCGAACCCCGCCGCGTCGACGACAAGCTGCTGCGCACGCTGATCGATGATCCGAACCACGACTACGTGCCGGTGATCGCGCCGATCGGGGTCGCCGAGGACGGGCTGACCTACAATATCAACGCCGACACGGTCGCCGGTGCGGTGGCGGGCAAGCTCGACGCCAAGCGCATGCTGTTGCTGACCGACGTGGTCGGCGTGCTGGACGAGAACAAGGAACTGATCCGTCAGCTGACCCTGTCCGAAGCCAAGGGCCTGATCGAGTCGGGCGTCGCCTCGGGCGGCATGATCCCGAAGCTGGAGACCGCCATCGCCGCCGTCGAAGCCGGCGTCGAAGCCGTGGTCATCCTGGACGGCCGCCGCCCGCACGCCATGCTGGTGGAGTTGTTCACCGAACACGGCGCCGGGACTTTGATCAAGGCTGATTAAGTAAGAAACCCCACCACCACCCTACGCTAACGCTCCGGGCGGTCCCCCTCCCCATTCCTTCGGAACGGGGAGGTACAAGTAAGCGCGGTTTCGTCCCCTTATACCTCCCCGTTTTCGCAGAAAATGGGGAGGGGGACCGCACGACTGAAGCGATGCGTCAGCATCGGTGAAGGAGATGTGGTGGTGGGGTTTCTTGCTTGAGCCTCACACTCAGAAAGCCAACCATGCGCCCCGACCTCGCCCATATCACCACCTGGCTATTCGACCTCGACCACACCCTCTATCCATTCGAGGCCAATGTCATGTCGCTGGTCGAGCAGCGCATGTCGGCCTTCGTGGCGCGCGAAACAGGCCTGCCGCCGGAAGAAGCGTTTCAACTGCAGAAACGCTACCTCAACGAACACGGCACGACCCTGGCCGGGCTGATGGCGCACCACAATGTCGAGCCGCGCCGCTTCCTCGACGAAGTCCACGACGTGCCGCTCGACGACCTGCATCCCGATCCGGAACTCAATGCCCTGATCGCCGCCCTGCCCGGCCGCAAGGTCGTCTTCACCAATGGCGACGAAAAGCACGCCGTGCGCCTGCTGAAGAAGCTGGAGATGACCGAGCTGTTCGACGGCCTGTTCCACCTCGAACACGCCAACTATGTGCCCAAGCCCAATCTCGTCACCTTCGAACTGATGATGGCGGCGCACCTGGTCAGCCCGCGCGACACGATCTTCTTCGAGGACAGTCCGCGCAACCTGAAACCCGCCCACGGACTGGGCATGACGACGGTGCTGGTCGGCCCGCACGCCGCCGCCAATCTCGACACCTTCGTCGACCACCGCAGCCCGTCGCTGAAGGCCTTTTTGTCCACTCTGAACTGATCACGTTAACGTCAACGTAAATCCGCTTGACTCCGCCAAAGTGTTGAACGATGTTCACATGAACATTGTTCACATATGGAGGGTGAGATGGACAAGGCGTATCTGATGGTCTCGGCAGCGGTTCTGACTTTGGCGGCGCCAGCCGCCTACGCGCAGGACAGCGTGGCCAATGTGTCGAAGGCGGTCGGCGATTCCGCCGCCGCCACGGCCGAGTTGTCCGAAGCCGGCGTGAAGCTGACCGTGGGCGCCGTATCCGTGCCCGTGGTCGCCGTCGGCAGCGTAGCCGCAACCACCGGCATCGTCCTGACCGATGCCGGGCTGGACAGCCTGAAGTTCGCCAATTCGCCGCTTGAAATCTCGCCCGAGACCGTGGTCGCGCAGCCCGCGCCGCGCGTTCCCCATGACGCCCAGGCCCCCGCCCCGCAGAAGAAGACCCGGCCATGATCCGCGCCGGGCTGGCATTCCTGGCCCTGGCGGTGGCCTTTCCGGCTGCTGCCAATGACGCCCCGCATCCCGTTCCGGATTCCGGCCTGAGCGGGCGGGCGCCGGCGCCGCATTTCACCGCGGTCGAGGCGGCCGGCTTCGCCAAGCAGATCGAGCGCGACCTGGGCGCCCATGGTGCCCGCGTCGCCATCGTCTTCCGCACCGGCAAGCTGCGCAAGGACCTGCCCGAAGGCATCGCCTATACGCACGCCGCCTTCTGGGTCTATAGCGACATTACCGGCGGCGACGGCAAGGCCTATAAGGGCTATGCGTCCTACAACCTCTACCAGGGCGACGGAAAGACGCTGCCAGCCGACCAGTCCTACCTGGCCCAGGACTATCCGCTCGACTTCGTCAGCGGCGACCAGGCCGACGATGTCGCCATCATCATTCCGACACCGGAAATGCAGCGCCGGCTGCTGGCCGTCATCCAGTCGCCCACCTATGCGAAGCTGCATGTTCCCAGCTATTCACTGGTATCGAGCCCGTTCGACGCCCGCCACCAGAACTGCACCGAATTCGTGCTGGATGTCATTTCGTCCGCGACTTGGGAAACCGACGACTACGCGCAGATCAAGGCCGATCTCAGGGCCTGGTTCAAGCCGACCGTCATCCACGCCAACCTGTTCCAGCGCGTCTTCGGCCCCATGGTCGATCCGCGCCTGAAGATGGACGACCAGGGCGACGAGATCGAGACCGTGTCTTACGAGAGCATGGCCGCCTTCATGCGCCGCTACGACCTGATGAGCGAGACCTATGTGCTGAACCGCGCGCCGGCCACCGTCGCCGTCGCGCCTTGATTGGGGGAATAGGATGAAAGCCTTTATATTCGCGGCAGCCGTGTCCGCGGCTCTGATTGCGGGCCAGGCGTCCGCGCAGACCATGGTCGATAACGAAGCCAGGGCGACCGGCGACGTGGTCGTCGCCACCGGCCGGTTCGCCGAGGCCAGCGGCAAGCTGGTCATCGGCGTCCTGGCCCTGCCGGTCATCCTGGCGGGAAAGGCGGCCGAGGCTGTCGGCTCGGGCGTCAGCCAGTCCGGCGAAGCCGTGCTGGGCGAGGCCAACGGACCGCTGGCCATTGGCGGCGATCGGTGGAATGACCGTGACAGCCGCCGCGACGACGGCGGCACGGTCGTGGTGCAGGACGACCGGGACCGCACCTGGCATCCCGATCGCCACGACTGGTAGAGTTTACGCCGTCTCGAACAGGGCCACCAGCTGGTCCAGCGTACGGCCGGTGTCGCGGGCGACGCCCAGGCTCAGGAACTGCTCAAGATGGTCCGGCGACGCGCAGACGATCGCCACGGTGATTTCGGTCCGGCCAAAGCGTTCGACCAGGTCGACCGTGCCTTCGGCGCCCAGGGCGTCGAAGACCAGCCGCTCGGGCGCGGCGATCTCGCGATAGACGCCCGCAAAGGCATGGCCGTCGCCGTGGCTTTCATTGACGAAGCGAAAGGCGCCGCCCGGGCGCAGGTCGATCTCGCATTCGCGCAGCGGCGTCCCGTCCGGATCCCACCATTTGCTGACGATGGACGGCGTCGTCCAGGCTTCGAACACCTTGTTGGCGGGCGCCGCGATCGAGCGCCGCAGGCGGATGGTGTTCGTAGCGGTGTCGATCTCAGCGCCGGTCGGAGTCTTTGGCGGTGTCTTGGTCGCTTGTGTCATCTGCTGATCCATTCTGGCTCACGCCTGTCAGATAGTTTTCGAGATTGTCGAAGCGGCGATCCCATTGCTGGCGGAAGTCTTCCAGCCACTTCGACAGGGTTTCGACGCCTTGCCTGTTCAGGCGGCGCGGCCGGCGTTGCGCCAGTCGTCCGCTTTCGATCAGGCCGGCGTCTTCCAGCACCTTGAGGTGCTTGGAAATGGTCGGCTGCGTCAGATCGAACGGCTCCATCAGCTCGGCGACCGAAGCTTCGCCCGCGGACAGCCTTTGCAGCACCGCGCGGCGGGTCGGGTCCGCCAGGGCCGCGAAGCCCAGGCTGATGGGGTCGGATATGTGTTCTTTCATTGCCATTTAGCTATATTGCCAATTAGCGATGTAAGAGTCAATCACATTAATGACTTGATTAGACGAGGCTTGGTCCTTAAGTGCGGGGCGACTAAACGCCAAAGGAACTGCCATGTCCGACCTTGCCGCCTTCCGGGATGATATCGAAGCCGCATGGGAGGTTCGCGATACGCTGAGCCCGACCTATCAGGGTCCGGCGCGCCAGGCGGTGCAGGGCGTGCTCGACCTGCTCGATTGCGGCCGCTTCCGCGTCGCCGACAAGGTCGACGGCCAGTGGGTGACGCACGAATGGCTGAAGAAGGCCGTTTTGCTGTCCTTCCGCCTGAACGGCAACCAGCTGATGCACGCGGGCCAGGGCCTGTTCGAGCACGCGCCCCTGGGCCCCTTCTGGGACAAGGTGCCGAACAAGTTCGCGCGCTGGAACGCCGGCGATTTCACCAAGGCCGGCTTCCGCGCCGTGCCGGGGTCGATCGTGCGCCAGGGCGCCTATATCGCCAAGAACGTCGTGCTTATGCCGTCCTTCGTCAATATCGGCGCCTATGTCGACGAGGGCTCGATGATCGATGGCTGGGCGACCGTGGGTTCGTGCGCCCAGATCGGCAAGAATGTGCACCTGTCGGGCGGCGCCGGTATCGGCGGCGTGCTGGAACCCTTGCAGGCCTCGCCGACCATCATCGAGGACGACTGCTTCATCGGCGCCCGCTCCGAGGTGGCCGAGGGCGTGATCGTCGAGCAGGGTTCGGTGCTGTCGATGGGCGTGTACCTGTCGGCCTCCACCAAGATCATCGACCGCGCCACGGGCGAGATCTTCATGGGCCGCGTGCCCAGCTATTCGGTCGTCGTGCCCGGCTCGCTGCCCGATCCCAAGGGCGGTCCGTCGCTCTACTGCGCTGTCATCGTCAAGCGGGTAGACGCCAAGACGCGCGCCAAGACGGGCATCAACGAGCTGCTGCGGGACTGAGGATATGGACGCAGCGACTTTAGAAGCGTTGGCTGCGTTCCCCGACCGCCTGGAGGCGCATTATGGCGCCATTCCGGATGGCTATCAGCTATGGACACCGCCTTCGTGGGATACGTGCCCCAGCGAGCACTATTCGGCGCTGGAGCAGCTGTGTCATGTGCGCGATATCGAGATCGACGGCTACCATGTGCGGTTCGTGCGGATTCTGCGCGAAGAGCATCCGTATCTGCCGGGCATAGACGGCGACCGCTTGAAGGTCGAGCGCGGCTACGCCGATGCGTTCGCGCCGGATGTGCTGAAAGCGTTCCGCTTTGCGCGCGAAGAGACGCTGGAACTGCTGGGCAATGTGTCGCCGGAGCAGATGGAACGGACGGCCGAGTTCGAAGATTACGGTCCGGTGACGTTTCGGGCGTTGATCCATTATCTGTGCAGCCATGACCAGCAGCATCTGGCGGGGTTGCAGTGGCTGGCGGCGAAGGCGCTCTCCCGCTAATGGGGTGTGGGGTCCGTGACCCCACGAACCTTATCTTCTTCAATAAAAAGGCCTGCCCTTTTCAGGGCAGGCCTTTTTATTGAAAAGGGAAGATTTGGGGCCACAGGCCCCAAACCCCGTTACTGCAACACCGGCTTTCCGATCACCAGCCCCTCGCCGTCGAATCCGACATGGATGACGTCCCCATCGGACAGGTCCCCGGCCAGGATACGCTTCGCAATCCCGTCGACCATCATCTTCTGCACCACGCGCTTCAGCGGCCTGGCGCCGTAGGCCGGGTCGAAGCCACGCTCCGCCAGGTAGTTCAAAGCCGCCTCGTCGATCGACAGCGTCATTTGCCTGTCGGCCAGGAGCTTTTCCAGGCCTTTCAGCTGGATACGCACGATGTCGTGCATATGCGCGCGATCCAGGCGATGGAACAGGATCATCTCGTCGATCCGGTTCAGGAACTCCGGCCGGAAATGCCGGCGCACCACGTCCAGCACCAAAGGCCGGACCGTCTCGACCGAAGCATGCTCGTCCATATTGACCAGCACGTCCGACCCCAGGTTCGACGTCATGACGATCAAGGTGTTGCGGAAGTCCACGACCCGCCCCTGCCCGTCCGTCAGCCGCCCGTCGTCCAGCACCTGCAACAGGATGTTGAACACGTCCGGATGCGCCTTTTCGACCTCGTCGAACAGCACGACCTGGTAAGGCCGGCGCCGTACGGCCTCGGTCAAGGCCCCGCCTTCGTCATAGCCGACATAGCCCGGAGGCGCGCCGATCATGCGCGAAACGGAATGCTTTTCCATATATTCCGACATGTCGAGCCGGGTGATCGCCGTCTCGTCGTCGAACAGGAATTCGGCCAAAGCCTTGTTGAGCTCGGTCTTGCCGACGCCCGTCGGCCCCAGGAACAGAAACGATCCGATCGGCCGGTTGGGATCCTTCAAACCCGCCCGTGCCCGGCGCACGGCATCGGACACAGCCGTAAGCGCCTCGTCCTGGCCGACGACCCGCTTGCGCAGCTCGTCCTCCATGCGCAGCAGCTTTTCACGTTCGCCTTCCAGCATCTTGTCGACCGGAATGCCGGTCCAGCGCGACACCACCGCGGCGATCTGCGCCGAATCGACCACTTCAGGCGTCAAAGGCTTGTCCTGCGGCGCGTTCTCAGCGTCCTGCAACTGCTTTTCCAGCTGCGGGATGCGGCCGTAAAGAATCTCAGACGCGCGCGTCAGGTCGCCGGCACGCTGGGCGTTGGCCAGTTCGATACGCGCCCGGTCCAAAGCTTCCCGCGCCCGCGCTGCCGATCCGACCTTGTCTTTTTCGGCCTTCCAGCGCGTGGTCAGCTGCAGCGACTTGCCTTCCAGCTCCTCCAGCTCGTTGGTCAGCTTTTCCAGCCGCGTACGCGACCCAGAGTCGGTTTCCTTGTTCAACGCCTCGCGCTCGATCTTGAGCTGGACGATGCGCCGGTCGAGCTCATCGAGCTCTTCCGGCTTGGAATCGACCGCCATGCGGACGCGCGACGCGGCTTCATCGATCAGGTCGATCGCCTTGTCGGGCAGGAACCGGTCCTGGATATAACGGTTCGACAGGGTCGCCGCCGAAACGATGGCGCTGTCCGAAATGCGCACCCCGTGGTGGACCTCGTACTTTTCCTTGAGGCCGCGCAGGATCGAGATCGTGTCTTCCACGGTCGGCTCGGTGACGAAGACCGGCTGGAACCGCCGGGCCAACGCTGGGTCCTTTTCGACGTGCTTGCGGTATTCGTCGAGCGTGGTCGCGCCGACGCAATGCAGTTCGCCGCGCGCCAGGGCCGGTTTCAACAGGTTGGACGCATCCATGGCGCCGTCGGCCTTGCCGGCGCCGACCAGCGTGTGCATCTCATCGATGAACAGGACGATCTGGCCTTCGGCGGTCGTGACTTCGTTGAGCACGGCCTTCAGCCGCTCCTCGAACTCGCCGCGATATTTGGCGCCGGCGATCAGGGCGCCCATGTCGAGCGCCATCAGCTTCTTGTCTTTGAGGCTTTCGGGCACGTCGCCATTGACGATGCGCTGCGCCAGGCCTTCGACAATAGCGGTCTTGCCGACGCCGGGCTCACCGATCAGCACGGGATTGTTCTTGGTGCGCCGCGCCAGGACCTGGATCGTGCGGCGGATTTCCTCGTCGCGGCCGATGACCGGGTCGATCTTGCCGTCGAGCGCGGCCTGGGTCAGGTCGCGGGCATAGCGCTTCAACGCGTCGAAGCCGCTTTCGGCGGTGGCGCTGTCGGCGGTCTTGCCCTTGCGGAAGTTAGTCACAGCCTCGCGCAACGCCTTCAGCGTCGTGCCGGCGGCCTTGAGAATGGGCTCGGACTCCTTGCCCGAAACCGCGGCCAGCAGCAGGCGATCGGCGGTGACAAAGGCGTCGCCGGCCTTCTGCGCCTCGCTTTCGGCTTCGGTGAACAGGCGCGCCGTATCGTTGTGCATGTAAAGCTGCGCGCTGCCGCCCGAAACCTGCGGCAGCTTGGTGAGGCCGAGATCGACCGCACCGGCAAAGGCATCGGCATTGCCGCCGGCGAGCGCGATCAAGCGGCTGGTCAAGCCGTCCTTGTCGTCGACAAGCGCCTTCAGCACGTGCTGCGGCATGAAATACTGGTGGCTGTTGGCCTGGGCAATGGCTTGCGCGGCCTGGATAAGCTTCTGAGTCTTCTCAGAATACTTTTCGATATTCATAAAACGGTTCTCCCCGTGACGGCGGAATTCCGGATCCTTTCGCGGCCCTTGCTGGAAGCGACCGCATCGGCATCCGGTAGCAGCGATATGGTGTGGTATTTATGTTACGCAAGAGGTTCACGCCGTGTTTCCGCCGCTTTTTAGCGCAGCTTTCTGCGCACCGCAAAAGAACTGGTGCGGGTGCGGCAATATGGTTATAAGGCGGGCATGCCCGACAAGATCTTCTATCCGGCTGCTGCCGTCGTCGCCGTCCTGCTGATCGCCTTCAGCCTTGTCTGGCCGCAGGGCCAGGGCATGGTCTCGCCGCCGCCGTTCGGCCACAAGATCGAGCTGCCCGACTATTTCCGCATGGTGCGCGAACGCGGCATCCGCCAGGCCAAGGAAGCCGAACGCAAGGCCGATGAGGCCAAACGTCAGTCGGCAGCGCAATCTTCGGCCTCGGCCTCCAGCTCGGCTGTCGCCGCGGCCGCCACATCGCATCGTTGACCGATACGGTCCTGATTTTCGGCTATGGCTTTATCGGCAAGGCCTTTGCCGATCGCGCGCGCGCGTCCGGCCACACCACTATCGCCACGGCGCGCGACGCGGAAAAGCGCGCATCGCTTGAAGCCGAAGGGCTGGCAAGCGTCGATCCCGGCGATGCACAAGCCCTCGCCCAGGCCGTCGCCGACGCATCCGCCCTGCTGATCACGCCTGCGCCCGGTGACGACGGTTGCCCGGCCTATGCTTCGCTGGAACCGCACCTCAAGGCCACATCCGGAAAGTGGATCGGCTATCTTTCGACCACAGGCGTCTATGGCGACCGCGATGGCGGCTGGGTGTGGGAAGACAGCCCGCTTCTCCCCTCCTCGACCGAGGGCCGCCGCCGCGTCCTGGCCGAAAGCCAGTGGAGGGGTCTTGGCCAGCATCGCGTCAGCACCTTCCGCCTGCCCGGCCTCTACGGCCCCGGCCGCAATGTCATCGAACGGCTGCGTGACGGCACGGCGCGTCGCATCCATAAGCCCGGCCATGTCTTTTCCCGGCTGCACCACGACGATTGCGCCACGGCGCTTCTGGCAGCCATGGAGCGCCGCACGAACGACAGCTTCAACCTGTGCGACGACCGCCCCGCCCCGGCCGATCAAGTGTTGATTCATGCTGCACGCCTTATCGGAATCGCGCCGCCGCCCGCCATCGCCTGGGACGATCCGGCCCTGAGCCCCGCGACACGGCGCTTCTATGCCGACAACAAGCGCGTCTCTAACGCCCGCGCCAAGGCCGTGCTGGGCTGGCGGCTGCGCTACCCGACCTATGTCGAGGGGCTGAACGCCATCTGGGCGGCCCTTCTGCCATGAAACTCGCGGCACTCAACGGCAGCCTGCGCAACGGTTCGATCAACGCCGCCCTGATCGAGGCGATCCGGCGGATGGGCATGTTCGACGTCGAGACGGTCAGCACCGTCCTGCCGCCCTTTACGCCCGATCATGCCGATGACGCCCCGTCCGACGTGCTGGCGTTTCGCGCTTGCCTCAATGCCGCCGACGCCATCCTGATCGCCACGCCGGAATATGCCATGGGCATTCCCGGTATGCTGAAGAACGCCATCGACTGGACGGTGGGCAGTTGCGAGTTCGCGCACAAGCCGACCGCGCTGATCACCTGCACGTCGAGCGGCGAAATCGCCCATCCCGCCCTGCTGGAAGTCCTGCGCGTGCTCGAAGCGCGGATGACAGAGGATACCGCGCTGCTGCTCAACCATAACCGCGCCAAGGTCCGCCCAAACGCCACCTTCGTCACGCCCGAGGCCGAAGCCGCCGTCCGGAACGTTGTCGAGGCGCTGCGTCAGCTTTGCACCACCTGATCCTCGCTGACAGCTAGCTTCCCCCTTCCGTCTGGCTCGGCTCGACGCCGATAAAGCAAGAAACCCCACCACCACCCTACGCTTTCGCTACGGGCGGTCCCCCTCCCCATTTTCTGCGAAAACGGGGAGGTACAAGAGTTTGAAATTGCTCTTACTTATACCTCCCCGTCGCGAAGCGATGGGGAGGGGGACCGCACGACTGAGCCCTTGCGGGAGCAAGGGAGAAGGAGATGTGGTGGTGGGGTTTCTTGCTTTCTTTCAACCGGCGTAAAATGTGTGAATCCGACCGGCGAAGCGGGAAAGTGGCTCCCCGAAGCCCTTGGCGAAGGGGAGACGGAAGGGGCAATCCTTCAGTGACGTTCGGCTTCGGATCGACGTTGAGCCATCAGGTCATCAACAGCGGAACCTTCGCCTTTGTCATGATCCTGGGCATATCGTTGCAGATCTTCCAAGGCTGACGCCGAAGCGATGGCGCGTAATTCCGCCACCGTCGCCACCAGCAAATCCAGGTCCTGCGGCCGCGACAGGCGATGGTCGCCGTCCTTGATCAGGTGCATATGCGCGTCCTGAGAGGTCAGTGCTTCCATCAGCCGCACGCCGTGCTGCCATGGCACGACGTCGTCCTGCATGCCGTGCAGAATCCGCACCGGTCCTTCGAAAGCGATCGCAGAACCCAGCACCGTATGCTTCGCCGCGTCATCGAAAAAAGCCTGGCTCATCGGCACGTCGCGGTCGTAGCCCGGCATCATGTAGACGCCCGAGACCTGCAATTGCCGCCGGTCCTCGGGCGACAGGGACGGCAGCATCAGCGCCGTGACGAAATCGGCCGCCGGCGCAAGAAACCCCGCCGCCGCGACCTTGCCGGGACGAGCCTTGATCAAAAGCGACAGCATATGCGCGCCCATGCTGGAGCCGAAGGCAATCACCGGCCCGTCGGTCAGGGCATCCACCACCGCCAGCACGTTGTCGCGCCAGCGCCCGACACTGGCCTGACCGAAGTCGCCCCCCGTCTCGCCGTGCGCGAAATAGTCGAAGCACAACAGGTCCCAACCGCGCGCCGCCGCTTCCTCGGACAACCGCGCCACCTTCGACCCGGTCATATCGGACAGGAACCCGCCCAGCCACAGGATCGTCGGACCGGTCCCGCGCACCCGCCGCCAGGCGATCCGGTCGCCGTCCGGCGCATCGAGAAAGGCGACAGGCTCTTGATTTACCTCTGGTATCGTGGTCATTCAAATTCCCTTTGCGCGTTGGCGCTTCCCCTCTACATGGCCTCATGCCCGACAGCAAACCCTTCACCGCCTGCGTCATGCAGATCGTGCCGGAGCTCGACACCGGCGGCGTCGAACAGACGACGGTCGATGTCGCCGAGGCCGTGATCCGCGCCGGCGGCCGCTCGATCGTCGTGTCGAAAGGCGGACGCCTGGAAGGCCGCTTGCTGAAAGGCGGCTCGACCCTGGTCAAGCTGCCGGTGCACAGCAAGAACCCCTTCGTGCAGTGGAAAAACGTCAAGGCCCTGAAGGCCCTGATCCGGAACGAACAGGTCGATATCGTCCACGTCCGGTCGCGCGCCCCGGCCATGGCGGCGTTCGCGGCGGCAAAAGCCTGCGGCGTGCGCTCGGTCTCGACCTATGCCGGCATCTATAACGCCAGATCAACGCTGAAACGCTGGTACAACAGCCAGATGACCAGGGGCGACATGGTCATCGCCAATTCAGATTTCACACGCGACCATATCCTGAAAACCTATCACCTGCCGCCGGAGCGGGTGATCGCCATCCCGCGCGGCATCGACCTGAAACGCTTCGATCCCGAGGCCTTCGACGTCAGCCGCATCATGACGCTGGAAGAAAAGTGGGGCATCACGCCCGACGACCGCATCCGCTTCCTGTTGGGCGCGCGTCTGACGCGCTGGAAGGGTCAGGCGCTGATCATCCTGGCGGCGGCGAAACTGCGCGCGCAAGGGATAGACAATTTCCTGGTCCTGATGGCCGGCGACGATCAGGGCCGCAGCGACTATACCCAGTCGCTGCTCAAGGCGATCGACGAGAACGCGTTGAACGACCACGTAAAGCTGGTCGGGCACTGCGCCGACATGCCGTCGGCCTATGCCATGAGCCACTATGCGCTGGCGCCGTCGATCGAGCCCGAAGCCTTCGGCCGCACCGCCGTCGAGCCCCAGGCCATGCTTCGCCCGCCCCTCGCGGCCGCGCACGGCGCGACGGTCGAGACCGTTATTCCCGGGGAAACCGGCTGGCTGGTCACGACGGGTGACGTCGATGCCTGGGCCGACACCATGAAGACGGCCATCCAGCTGCCCGAGGACAGGCGTTTCGCCATGGGCGAGGCCGGCCGCGCCCACGTAAAAGACCACTTTTCGCTCGACGTGATGTGTGCCCGCACCCTTGATGTTTACCGCGCGCTTCTTATTTTAGCCTCAGGTCGCTTTAAAGCGTGATCCGCGCTTAGGCCGAGTGCGCGCTTTTCCCTAAATTTTAACCCACACCGGGTTATTAAGGATTGATCGAACGGCCCGGCGGCGTCATAATCCCGCCGCGTCGCAAACCGACCCGATTTTTGTTTTAACAGCCCCAGGAGAACGACCGATTCGTCGCCCGATCCAAGCCCCGCCTCCCAAAGACGGCCCCCGCATCAACCAGGACATCAAAGTTCCTCGTGTATTGTTGATTGACCAGAACGGCGAAAAGCAAGGCATCATGCCGACCTCCGCCGCGCTTGAAGCCGCAGAAGAAGCTGGCCTGGACCTCGTCGAGGTCTCTCCCACCGCCGATCCCCCCGTCTGCAAGATTCTCGACTACGGCAAGTTCCGCTTCCAGGAGCAGAAGAAGAAGGCCGAAGCCCGCAAGAAGCAGAAGGTCGTCGAAATCAAGGAAATCAAGCTTCGCCCGAATATCGACATCCACGATTACGAGGTGAAGACCAAGGCCATGCACCGCTTCTTCGAAGAAGGCGACAAGGTCAAGGTGACGCTGCGCTTCCGCGGCCGTGAAATGGCCCACCCGGAACTCGGCATGAAGCTGCTGCAAAAGGTCAAGGCCGACTTCGAGCCGACCACCCGGGTCGAATACGAGCCCAAGATGGAAGGCAAGCAAATGATCATGATCCTGGCGCCGAAATAGGTCCGGATCCGTCATTTAAAGACCCATGAAGGCGGCCACACGGCCGCCTTTATTGTTTTTGTGCACCCGGTTTCACACTGTGATATCAGATGAGTCATGGACGGTGCCCATGGATGGTGAACGACATCTGCTTATCGTTGACGACGACGACCAGCTTCGCGACCAGATTTCGCGCTATCTCGATGATAACGGTTACATCGTGCACACGGCTGCCAATGCAGCGGCCATGGACGCTGTCCTCGCCGAATGTCCCGTCGACCTGATCGTACTCGACGTCTCCATGCCGGGCGAAGACGGCCTGTCAGTCTGCCGCCGTCTCAACATGTCGGGCGGCCCGGCCGTCATCATGGCCAGCGCCGCCGGCGAGGAAACCGACCGCGTGGTCGGCCTTGAGCTCGGCGCCGACGATTACCTGCCAAAGCCCTTCAGCCCGCGCGAGCTCCTGGCGCGTGTCCGCGCCGTCCTGCGCCGCCGCGACGACAGCGGAGGCGCCTTGCGCCGCGGCCAGGTCTACCGCTTCGCCGAGTTCAGCTTCGATCCGGCGCGCCGCCAGTTGCGCAGTCCGTCGGGCGCCATGATCCTGCTCACGGCCGGCGAAGGCGCGCTGCTGTCGGCGCTGCTGGCCCAGCCGCGCACCCCCCTGATGCGTGAAGACCTGAATGCGGCCGAAGGCCCCGGTTCGACCGGGCGCGGCGTCGATATCGCCGTCAGCCGCCTGCGCAAGAAGCTGGAAGCCCACGGCGGCGGCGACATCCTGCGCACGCAGCGCGGCCAGGGCTACCTGCTCGACTGCGTGGTGACGCGGGCATGACCCGGTTTCGCCCGCCGCACCTTCCCCTGACCGTCCAGATCCTGGTCCTGACGCTGGCGGCCATACTGGTGGCGCAACTGGTGACAGTCCTGGCGGTACGCATAGCGCCGGTCGGCCAGCCGCCGCACTACTCGACGGCCGAAGTCGTGGCGGCCTTCGACGGCACGGCCACCGGTCATCGGCGCAACCTGACGATCCGCCACAGCCATGACCTGCCGGACGAACTGAAGGCGGGCAACGAGACGAACCTCGCGGCGACCCTGGCCGAAGCCATGGACCGGCCGGCCGGCGATGTCCGCGTCGTCCGGCGCGGCGTGCCGGACATGGTCATCGCGACCTCGGCCGCCGTCGCACCGCAAGGCCCGGATCCGCGCCGCGCCGGCGGACCGCCGCACGACCGCATGGGCCCACCGGACGGCGAGCCCGGACCGGGTGGGCCGCCGCCGGGAGGGCCGGGCTTCGACGATATCCCGCCCCCGCCCCAGGGCGCCGGTCCCGCCTCGGCGGGCGATCTCAGCGAATTCATCGCCGCCCGGCACGAAGCGGACGGCACCTGGACGATCGTCGAGCCGTCGCCCGAATGGGAGTGGCTGCGCCGCGCCGTCCTGTGGATTCTGGGCGGCATCCTGGTCATGGGACCGCCGGCCTGGTGGCTGGCGCGGCGCATCACGCGTCCGATCCGCACCTTTGCGGTCGCCGCCGACCGCCTGGGCCGTGATCCCAGGGCGCCCGCCATGCCGCTGGACGGCCCGGCCGAGATCGGCGTCGCCGCCACCGCCTTCAACCGCATGCAGGCGCGCATCCAGAAATATGTATCGGACCGCATGTCGATGGTCGGCGCGATTTCGCACGACCTGCGCACGCCGCTGACGCGCATCCGCTTCAAGGTCGAGGGCCTGCCCGACGCCACCCGTGCCGCCATCCTGAGCGATGTCGGCCAGATGGAGGCCATGATCGCCGACGTCCTGGCCTTCATCCGCGATTCCGACCAGGCCGGCGCCCGGGAAAAGCTCGACCTTGCCTCGCTGGTCGCCTGCGCCGTCGACGACCGCGCCGAAATGGGCGGAGCGGTGTCGCTTGACGAAGACGAGGCCAGCCCCGTTGTCGAAGCCGAACCGGTGGCGTTACGCCGTCTGATCGACAACCTGATCGACAACGCGCTGAAATACGGCGGGACAGCCCGCGTCTCGGTGACCGTCCGTGGCGACGAAGCCGTAGTCGCCGTGGCCGACGACGGACCCGGCCTGCCCGATACCGAACTGGAACGCGTCTTCCTGCCGTTTTACCGGTACACCGAAGACCACGGCGAAACGATCACGGGCACCGGCCTGGGCCTGGCCGTCTGCCGCGCCACAGCGCGCGCCCACGGCGGCGACGTACGCCTGCACGCTCTCGCAAAGGGGTTGGTCGCGGAACTGGCCCTGCCCTTGGCCCCTTCAAACTAAGTTTATATTTTTAAAGACTATTTCAAACTTGTCGAGTTCGTTTCAGTCCGAAACAGAGGCTCGAAAACCTCTCATTTTTACGCCCCGATCGCCCGCTATCCAGATCTTCGCCCAATACCAGCCCGGGAGATCTGAATGGACACCAACCCCACACCTTCGCCCCTCGAACGCGTCCGCCGCATGTTCTCAAGCCCGCGTGTAACGGTTTCGGAAAAGCCCGCCGAACCGTTTCACAAGGATGAAGGCAGCCTTGAAGACCTGATCGAGTCCGTCACCAGCCGCAGGCGCGCGCTCGGGCTTTTCGGCGCCTCGGCGCTTACGACCGGCCTGCTGGCGGCATGCGGCGGTGGCGGATCGTCGGGCGGCAGCAGCGTCAGCGTATCGTCCTCTTCCAGTTCATCCTCGTCTTCGAGTTCGTCATCCTCTTCGAGCAGCAGCGCGTCCTCGTCCTCGAGCAGTTCGTCGTCCGCCTCCGGCACCTGCACCACCCTGCCGACCGAAACCCAGGGGCCCTATCCCGGCGACGGCTCGAACACCGTATCGGGCAGCGTCGTCAACGTGCTGACGCAAAGCGGCGTGGTGCGCAGCGACATCCGCACCAGCGTCGGCAGCTATTCCGGCACGGCCGACGGCGTGCAGCTGACCCTGACCATCACCCTGGTCAACAGCAATCTCGGCTGCAAGACCCTGTCGGGCTACGCCATCTATATCTGGCACTGTAACCGCGACGGCAACTACTCGCTCTATACCGTGACCAACCAGAACTACCTGCGCGGCGTCCAGGTGACCGACAGCAACGGCCAGGTCACCTTCACCACGATCGTGCCGGCCTGCTATTCCGGCCGCATGCCGCACATCCATGTCGAGGTCTATGCCAGCCTGTCGACGGCCACCAGCTATTCGAACAAGCTCTACACGACCCAGTTCGCCATCGACCGGTCCTTCTGCCAGACCTTCTACAGCGCCGCGACCGGCTACAGCGCCAGCGTGAGCAATCTGGCGGCCATCACCTTCGCCAGCGACAACGTCTTCGGCGACGACACGACGGCGCAGCTGACAGCATCGACCCTTACACCGACCGGCAGCATCAGCGGCGGCTATACCGCCTCGATCCAGTTGGCTGTCGCGATCTGACGATGTGATCCGGGATCGTCAGCCCGCCGGCGCCACGGCCCCTCCGCTCCCGAGTGGAGGGGTTTTCTTTTTCGCGAACAGGCGTAGCATTCCGGAATGGTCCACTTCGTCCTGTTCGACCCTGCCAACCTGCCCGACCCGGAATACGGCGCGCCCGATCCGGCCAGCGTCATCGACGGCGATCCGCGCTTTACCGTGTGGACGCTGGACGACCGGGGCGACAACAGGACCTATGCCGGCTACTGGGCCTCGACGACCGGCGCCTGGAGGGTTTCCTACGACGAATGGGAATACTGCACCCTGATCGAGGGCCGCGCCATCGTAAGCGAGGACGGCGGCGACTTCTGGGACCTGACGCCAGGCCAGCATTTCGTTTTCCGGCCGGGCTTCAAAGGCAAGTGGCACGTCATCGAGCCGGTCATCAAGACCTTCGTCGTCATACTGCCGTAACGCGTTTCCGCATCAGGATCGCCGGATTGAAGCCGGTGATGAGGGCCGTCCCGACCAGCACGACCAGCCCGCCGATCACGGTGCGCAGCGTCACCGGTTCGTTGAGCACCAGATGTCCCCACAGCACGCCGAATACGGGGATGAGAAAGCCGACGCTCAGGGCCGGCGCCGCGCCGATCTCCTCGATCAGCTTGAAATAGAGGCTGTAGGCGACACCGCTGCACAGGATGCCGAGCGCCAGCACGGCCACGACGACCATCGCCGTGGGCGCGGCAACCGGCGGGAAGAAGGGCGCAGCCGGCACCATCCACAAGACCGCCGCCCACAACGAGCCATGCGCATTGGCGAACGGTTCGACGCTTTTCGCCTGCTTGGCATAGACCGAGGCGATGCCGTAGCACAGGCCGGCGGCCAGCCCCGCGACGATGGCGACGATGGTGGCCGTGCGCATCGCCGTGCCGTCGACGCCGACCAGGATCGCCACGCCGGCAATGCCGAGCAGCAGCCCCGCCGCCGACTTCAGTGTAAACGGCGTGCGCAGCCACAGGGCCGAAACGATGGCCCCAAAGATCGGCGCGGTGGCGTTGAGGATCGACAGCAGCGACGCCGGCAGGGTTTCGGCCGCGAAGGCGAACAGGGTGAACGGCAGGGCGGTGTTGAGCAGCCCCAGGATCAGCAGGTGCTTCCAGTGCGTCCGCACGTCCAGACCCTTCTTCTGGATGACCGCCAGCCCCAGCAGGAACAGCGCGCCCAGAAGCACCCTCAACGTGATCAGCATTACCGGCCCCAGGACCGGCGCCGCGATGCGCATGAACAGGAACGAACTGCCCCAGATGGCGGCGAGCGCGATCAGCTTGGCAAGACTGGACAGGGACATGGACGACTCCGGATCACAAGAATTCGTCTCATATGACACCACACAGATGCGGCGTCGCTCCGGTTCTTGCGCTTTGTCAGCCTGCTTACGAAGACTGGCGACCCGTTTGCGTCAGGAATGGTTTCCGCTTAGTTGCCGCCGAGTTCGCCTCATCGGCCTTGGCCCGATCGAGAATGGATAGCGAAGACCTCTCGGCCCGCCCCGTTTTACGGCAGCGCTATCGCACATGGAATTTGACGGGTTTGTTTTATTCTTCCTCTCCCCTTTTTAGGGGAGAGGGTAGGGTGAGGGGTAGACTGTCAGCAGATACGCGCGGAAGATGCCGGATTTACCCCTCATCCGGCCCTGCGGGCCACCCAACGCTGGCGAAAGCTATACTTTCGCTGGCGCTATACCCCTATTCAAGGGGAGAAGGAAAAAGCAATGCGTCACCTTGAAATGCATAGGCGATAGTCCTGCCATAAATGGCGAGGCCCAAGCCCTCTATTTTGCGTGCCCGGCTATGCGTGCCACGGTCACTGCGTCTCGGGCTTCGCCCGTGCCCGCAGCACGGTATCCGGCTTGAGATAGGTCTCGGCCAGGGTCTGCAACGTCGCCGGCGTAATCGCCGCGAACCGCTTGTATTGACCGACGCGCAAGCTCCAGCGCTGCGGATTGCCGTAGAGCCCGGGCAGGGTCGCCTGCCAGTCCTCATTGGTCTTCATCTTGTCGTCAAGATACTGGACCAGCGGGTTGCGCGCGCGGTCGAGCTCGGCCTCGGTCACCGGCGCCGTGCGCAGGCCGTCGGCCACCTTCATCACCGTATTGAAGAAGGTGTCGTCGGCGTCCGGCTTCACGGTCGAGCTGACCGTCAGGTAGCCGTAGTTCCGGATGGCCTCCGAACCGAACGGATCGACCGTCACCGAATAGGTCTGGCCCTGTTTTTCGCGCAGGTCGTCGCTCAGGCGGTTTTCGAACACCTTGGCCAGGACCTCGAGCCCGATCGTGGTATCGGGGCTGGACAGGGCGTCCGTCGTCGGAAAGACGGCGACCGAAATGCCCTGGTCGGCGCGGCCTTCGTGGGCGAAGGTGCGTGGCGTGCGGTCGGCCGGCAGGCGGATCACATCCGCGCCCGGCGCCGCCACATAGCCTTCCGGCACCTGCGGCAGGGTGGCGAAGGTGCGTTCGACCTGTTTCAGCGCCTCGCCTTCCGACACGTCGCCGGCAATGGTGATCTCGACCGGCACATGGGTCATGGTGCGGCGGTAGATCGCCTTGAAAACGTTGGGATCCGAGGCCTTGGCCTGGGCCTCGCTGGGCAGGCGGTAGCGCGGATCGTCCGACGACAGTTCGTCGGCCAGGCCGATATTGAGCGTGAAGTCGGGCGACGACCGGATCTGGCCGTAGAGGTAACCCACGGAGTCCTTGAAGGTGGCGAAACTGTCGCTGCGGAAACCGGGGTCGACGGTATAGGCCATCAGAACCTGCATTTCGGCCGCGAAACTGTCGCCGGTCGTCGTGCCGGACAGCGAGGCGTGATCCTCGTCGATGTCGTAATTGACCTCGACCGTCTTGTCGTGCAGCGCCTTGTCGGCATCGGCCTTGCTAAGCTTGCCCAGGCCGCCGTCGACGATGTCGTAAAGATGGAGCTGCATCAGCGACAGGTTTTCCGACGGCGAGAACAGCTCATAGCCGCCGCCGAAGCGGACACTGACCGTGATCTGGTTGCGCACCAGGGTGTTCGGCTTGATGTTGAGCTTGACGCCGTTGGGAAAGTCGTAGCGCACATAGCCCAGCACCGGCACCGCCGTGCGCCTGGCCGGCTTCACCGCCGCGCCGAAGTCGGTATAGGGCCAGGCGACATCGTCCTTGTTGGCCCAGGCTTCGGCGGGCTTGCCGCCGGCGGCGGACGCATAGACGGCCTGCAATTGCCCGGCGTCGAAGCTCTTTGCGTCCTCGCCTGTCCGCAGCAGCAGCGGACCGTCGCCGCCGAACAGCACCTTGGCCTGCGTTGCGGCTGCAGCCGCCGTGACTGACGGCCGGGTCTGCGTCCACAGGGCGGCGATCGCTTCCGGCGCCATCGACACGCCATTGTCGTCGATATCGCCCAGGAAGTCGTCGGCCAGGGTCGAGCTGTCCTCGGTCGCCGTCGTCTTCAGCATGTTGGCGATGCCGACATCCTTTTCGGCGACGTAGCGCGCGACCTCCGCCTGCGTCACACCGCTCTGCCGCACCTGGTCGATCGTCCTGAGCGCCAGGGCGAAGGCCTGCGCCTGTTGGCCGGGCTTGGGCGTCAACCAGAGCTTGGTCGTATTGCCTTCCAGCCGGTCGTTGTCGTAGTCGATGCTGGCCGACAGGAAGGGCGCGTCCGGCGCCTCGGCCAGCTCCGCCAGGCGATTGGTGGTGATGTCGGCGACCATGGTCTTCAGGAAGCCGCGCGTCCGCGCCCCCGTGCCGTCCGGCGCGTCGATATAGGGCCGCATCCAGGTGACGCCGACGCCTTCGTAGAGGTTCTTTTCGGTATAGAGCGCGGCCTTGACGCCGCTGTCGGCGCGCGTGCCGTAATCGACATGCGGCACCGGCCCGGCCTTCTTGGGGGCCCAGTCGCCGAACACGTCGCGGATGCGCTTTTCCATCTTCGCCGGGTCGAAATCGCCCACGACGATCAGCGTCGCCAGCTCGGGCCGGTACCAGGTCTCGTAATAATCGACGATGGCCTGGCGCGGCGCCGTGCGGATGGTGTCGAGCAGGCCGATCGGGTTACGCCGGGCATAGAGCGATTGGGGATAGGCCGTCTCGATCCACGCCTGCTGCACGCGGGCATCGGCCGAGGCGCGCATGCGTTCCTCGCCCAGGATGACGCCGCGTTCCTTCTCGATGGCCTCGGGCGCGAAGGTCAGGTTGCCGGCGATTTCGCGGAAGATATAGAGCGCGCTGTCGGTCGCCGTCTGGCCGTTGCCCGGCAGGTTCAGCACATAGTCGGTGGTTTCGTAGTCGGTGAAGGCGTTGACGTCGTTGCCGAAGTTGAAGCCCTGGGCCTCAAGAACCTTTTCAAGCTCGCCCTCGTGCAGGTTCTTGGAGCCGCGAAACGCCATATGCTCGACGAAGTGCGCCAGGCCGCGCTGGGTGTCGGCTTCTTCCATAGACCCGGCCGCGATCTGGAAGCGCATGGCCGTGCCGCGCGCCTTGGTCGGGTTGCGGTACAGGATATAGCGCATGCCGTTGTCCAGCCGGCCGAAACGCAGGCGGGCATCGGGCTTGAGATCGCTGTCGGTCTGCGGCCAGCTGTTGCCGGAAATCGCCGCCGGCAAGCTAGGGGCGGCAAAGGCCGGCCCGGCCATTACAGGGACCAGCATCAAGGTCATCGCGGTCGATGCCGCAAGAAGGGTACGCAACACTCTACTGTTCTCCTGCGAAAGAGATGGCCAGCCCGTAGATTGCAACCCTACGAACGATTGGTTAACGGCAACCCTATTGCCCCGCTGAAAGAACCGGTCAAAACGTCATCACGTTTCCGGCACATTTCCGGGATCGCTGCCGCGGCCGATCCGATTTTGCTGTGATGCGCCCCGCCCGAAGCCACCCTGTCGCGGCCTATCATGACTGATTTTTATGACTTTGCCACCGTTGCGACACCGTCGCGCGCGAGTCTTTCGGTTTACGGGGCGGCGACATGGAGGAAACCATGAAACGCCCCTGGCTTCTGTTGTCCCTCGGTCTTGCCGTGCTGCCGGTCTGCGCGACCGCCGCGACGCCCGGTTTTTCGGTCACCGCCACGGACGCCCCGGCGGGCCGCTTCATGCCCAAACAATATTCCGACAGCCACGGCTGTACCGGCCACAACACGTCGCCGACCATTGCCTGGCAGGGCGGCCCCGCCACGGCCAAAAGCTACGCCATCACCATCTTCGACCGCGACGCCAACGGCGGAAAAGGTTTCTGGCACTGGCTGGCCACCGGTATCCCCGCCACCGCCAAGGGGCTGGAAAGCGGCGCCAGCGGATCACCGGCCATGACGGCCATAGGCGTATCGGAAACCGCCAACGACTTCGGCGGCAAAGGCTATGGCGGCCCCTGCCCGCCGCCAGGCCAGGATCACCGCTACGTCGTGACCCTTTACGCCCTCGACACCGTGACGCTTGAATTGCCGCCGGCAACGGCGCCCGCCGATGCGGCTGCCGCCATCAGGGGCCACGCCATCGGCCAGGCCGAAACGACGCTTCGGGCGAGTCGCTGAGTTGTCCCTTTGGTTGAATGCACTGGCGAACACGTAACGCAGTTGCGATAAAGAAAGTGTCGCAATCGTCACGGGATGGGCTATAAAACCGCGCATGTCAGATATGCCATCCGTCTCCGCGCCGGCCGATCCGGTCGATGACGACCTTATGGCCGTCAGCGCGGCGGCATCCCAGCCCGCACGGCCCCTTCCGCCCACGGAGATCGAGGAAGAGCGCAACGAGCGCACCTTTTTCCGTGGCCGGATCCTGCGCAAGATCCGGCATTTCGTCGGTGACAACGGCCCGCTGGCCGTCATGTTCTCGGTCGTCTTCGTAAACCTGGTGGGCTTCGGCATCGTCGTGCCGCTGATGCCCTTCTTCGCCCAGTCGCTCAGCGCCGCGCCGTTCGCGGTGACCGCGCCGTGGATGGTGACCCTGATGTTCGCCACCTACAGCCTGGGGCAGTTCTTCGCCGAGCCCTTCTGCGGCCGCCTGTCGGACCGCATCGGCCGCAAGCCTATCCTGCTGGTCACCACGGCGCTCAGCATGGCCTTTTATGTCTGCCTGGCCCTGACGCATAATATCTGGCTGGCCATCCTGATCCGTTTCTTCAGCGGTCTGGCGTCGGGCAATATCTCGACCATCCAGGGCTATGTCTCGGACGTATCCAAGCCCGAACAGCGCACGGCGCGCCTCGGCCTGATCGGCGCCGCCTTTTCGCTGGGTTTCGTCATCGGACCGTTCATCGGCGGCGTGCTGACCAACGAAGCCTCGTCGGCGCGGCCGTTCGAACTGCCGCTGTTCGTCGCCGCGGGAATGTCGGCCGTCGCGGCGCTTGGCGTCCTGTTCTTCGTCAAGGAAAGCCGCCAGCGCACGGCCACGGCGCAGGCCCAGCCCGACCTGATCAAGACGGCGATCGAGGGCTTCCGCACCCCCGCCATCCGCAATGTCATCATCGCATCCCTGGGCTATATGGCGGCGTTCGCGGGGCTTGAGGCCACCTTCGCCATGTGGACCCGCGTGCGCTACAACTGGCACGCCCACAATGTCGGCACCATCTTCCTGTTCATCGGCGTCACCGCCGCCATCATGCAGACCGTTATCATGCGCCCCCTGGTGCGGCGCTGGGGCGAAGCCAGGGTCCTGGCGGCCGGGCTGTTCTTTTTCGGGCTCAGCTTCGTCCTGCAAAGCATCAACCACATGTCGTGGCTGATCACGCCGATCGTCATGCTGGGGACCATGGGCCAGGCCGTCATCTTCGTGTCGATATGCGCCATCATCTCGCACGCCACCCCGCCTGACCGGCAGGGCGCCATGCTGGGGCTGAACATGTCGACCGGCGCCGTGGCGCGCGTCACCGGCCCCGTCGTCGCGGGCTTCCTGTTCAGCGCGGTCGGCCCCGAGGCGCCCCTGTGGATGGGCGCACTCCTGACCATGCCGGCAGCGCTTCTGGCGTTGAAGGTCGGGCGGTTGCAGAAAAGATAGGTTTTAAGGGATCCACAGATTACACAGATTTCACAGATTACCCGAGCGCGTATGACGGGCGGCGCAGCGCCGCTACCGCGGCGCATTGAGGCTTTGGTTTGTTTGCGCGCTTCGCGCATTTATTTCCCGGAGATGGCGGCCACGTCCTCGGAATAATCTGTGAAATCTGTGTAATCTGTGGATCCCTTTTCTTCCCTTCCCCACGTCCCGCGAAGGCAGTAAGGAAGGCGTCCACTTAAAGCCTTCGGACACGCAATGGATTCGTTTCAAACCCTGTGGCAACGGTTTCACCCGGACGCCGTGCCCGTCGGCCATACACTGGAAAAGAACGGCACCTGGAACCTGACGCGGTTCCACCTGCTGCCCAACGGCCGCGACGGCTATGTCAGCCGCGTCGAATATCGCGGCCTGATCCAGCGCTTCAATCACCTGGCCACCGAAATCCTCGATGCCGGCGCGCCCATATGGCTGATCCTGCCGGAACGCTCGGCGCCCGACTGGGCCCCGCCCGAAGCCGTCGATCCGGCCCTGCGCAAGCGCATCAACCGCCTGAAGCACCGCTACGGCCTGACGCCGCGCTGGGACTATTACAGCGCCGACGACAAGGCCATCTATACGATCAGCGCGGGCGAGATCATCTGGCCCGAAGGCGGCATCGGACGCCTCTTCATCGACATCCATAATGAACGCCTGTCCGATATCGTGCTGATGAATGCCGATACCGGTGCCGTCGTCGCGCCCTATGGCGCCGGCGTCTTCGTCTCGCAGCCGACGCCCGAAGCCCTGATGGCCCTGGTGTCGAACTATTACGGCTGGCTGCCGCAGGACGGCACGGGGCTGCTGCGCTTCAATCCGGCGCAGATGAAGACATCCAGCTTCCAGATGTCGAAATCGTGCGCCGCCGCGATTCAGCGCGCCCTGGGCACGGGGTAAATTATATCCAGAAGCCGCTTCCGGTGGCTGAGAAACCAGCTGTAAAGCTCGGGATCGGCATAGGCCTTCGACCAGGAATCGTGACCCGTGTCGGGATAGATGGTCAGACGGACATCGACGCCGCAGGCCTTGGCGTCGTCGACCAGCTTCTGGTCCTTTTCGGTCGGCACCGTATGGTCGTTCGCCCCGTGGAACACCCAGACCGGCACGGCCTTCAGCCGGCACGGCTCATTGACATCGCTATAGGCGGCGACCGGCGCGATGGCGGCGAACCGGCGCGGATGGCGCATGGCGAAGTCCCAGGTGCCCTGCCCGCCGCGCGACAGCCCCGTCAGGTAGACGCGCCGCCGGTCGACCGAGAAGCCCTGCGTCGCCAGCGTCTTCTCCGCCGCGCTCAGCCATTCGTTCAGCGCCTCAGGGTCCCATTCGCCGTCGCGGTCCATCTGGGGCGCCAGCATCAGGAAGGGAAAGTCCGGATGTTCGTTGGCGTAATGCCACGGCCCGTTGGCCAGCACGGAATAGGTATCGCCGCCGGCTTCGCCCGAACCGTGCAGCACGATGATCAGCGGCAGCTTGTCGCCGGGCTTCGCCGAAGGCGGCACATATTCTATATAGCGCATCTGCGCGCCGCTCTTCAGCGTCTGCGACAGCGGCGTCGTCTGCGGCGTGCCGTACAGCATCTTCGGGATCGACACGCAGCCCCCGAGAGCGAAGGCCAGACAGGTCAGGAGGGCAAGGTGACGATGCATGGCGCGACGTTACGGTGTATCCTGATCGCCGCCAAGAGGGTTGTTTTTATCGCGTGCGATTCCGCGCTTGCACGCCAAAGCCTTTTCCTGTAATGACCCGCCCTTCTCCGACCCGCCGGGCCAAAGGCATGCCTGGGCGGGCCTAAACTCGTTATAGAGGGCGGCGTTAATCGCGCCGTACAGAAAATGCCCAAGCTGAAGACCAAGTCGGGCGCCAAGAAGCGTTTCCGCATCACTGCCTCTGGCAAGGTGAAGGCCGGCGTCGCCGGCAAGCGTCACCGTTTGATCTCGCACAACGCGAAGTACATCCGCACGAACCGCGGCACCGTGGTTCTGTCGGATGCCGACGCGAAGAAGATCAAATCCTACATGCCGTACGCCTAAGGAGAGCAGCACATGGCCCGCGTTAAAAGAGGCGTCACGTCGCACGCCAAGCACAAGAAGGTCCTGAGCCTCGCCAAGGGTTTCTACGGCCGCCGCAAGAACACCATCCGCACCGCGAAGGCGGCCGTCGACAAGGCCGGCCAATACGCCTATCGCGACCGCCGCAACAAGAAGCGCAACTTCCGCAGCCTGTGGATCCAGCGCATCAACGCGGCCGCCCGTACGGAAGGCTTCACCTATTCGCAGTTCATCCACGGCCTGAACGTGGCCGGCATCGAAATGGACCGCAAGGTCCTGTCCGACGTCGCCATGCACGACGCCGATGGCTTTAAGGCCATCGCCGACAAGGTGCGGACGGCTCTGGCTGCGTAATTCCTGACGGAATGACTTTTCAGAAACCCCGCGCTGTCACCGGCGCGGGGTTTTTTGTTTGTTTTGGACCCAATCCCTGGCCCTCCCCATTTATGGGGAGGGGGGACCGCCGAAGGCGGTGGGCGGGGCTCTTCGAACGAAGTCACGAGCCGTCAGCGGCGCAGGTCTATGCAACAAACCCTTATATTTTAAGCGTTTTCGGCCCGCCACATACCCGAGTTAAGAAGACACCCCGCCCACCACGCTTCGCGTGGTCCCCCCTCCCCGTAAACGGGGAGGGCCAAAACAATCCTGATCAGGCCAATGCGAGATAGCCTCAACTATCGGCAGGTCTCCTGATTACCCCTTTATCCGCCCCCGGCTTTCGCCTAAACACCGGCCATCCTTTTCGACAGACGAACACCATGACCGCCTACACAGACCTCCAGGCCGACATCGAAGCCGAAATCGCAGCCGCTTCAGACCTTGCCGCGCTCGATGCCGTGCGCGTCTCGGCGCTGGGCAAGACCGGCCGCATCTCGGGCCTGCTCAAGACGCTCGGCACCCTGCCGCCAGAAGAGCGCAAATCGACCGGCGCCGCCATCAATGCTGTGCGCGACGCCATCCAGGCCGTTCTCGATTCCAAGAAATCGGAACTGGAAGCCGCGCACCTGGCGGCCCGCCTCGAATCCGAACGCGTCGATCTTTCCCTGCCGCCGCTCAAGCGCGCAAAGGGCGGCGTCCACCCGACGCTGCAGGTCGTCGACGAGATGGTCGCCATCTTCGCCGACCTTGGCTTCGAAGTCGCCGAAGGCCCGGATATCGAGGACGATTTCCATAACTTCACCGCGCTCAACTTCCCGGAAAAGCATCCGGCGCGCGAGATGCACGACACCTTCTTCTTCAACCCCGACGAAAACGGCGTGCGCAAGCTGCTGCGCACCCATACCTCGCCGGTGCAGATCCGCACCATGATCTCCGGCAAGCCGCCCTTCCGCCTGATCGTGCCGGGGCGCGTCTACCGCTGCGACTCCGACCAGACGCACACGCCGATGTTCCACCAGATCGAAGGCCTGGTCATCGACAAGGGCGCCCATATGGGTCACCTGAAATGGGTGCTGGAAACCTTCACTTCCCGCTTCTTCGAAACCGGCGACGTCGTCACCCAGTTCCGTCCCCACCACTTCCCGTTCACTGAACCGTCGGCCGAACTCGATGTGCGCTGTTCGTGGGAGAAAGGCGAGCTCAAGGTCGGTCAGGGTGACTCGTGGCTGGAAGTCCTCGGCTGCGGCATGGTCCATCCGAACGTGCTCAGGAACTGCGGCCTCGATCCGGATGAATGGCAGGGCTTCGCCTGGGGCATGGGCGTCGATCGCCTGGCCATGCTGAAATACGGCGTGCCCGACCTGCGCGACATGTTCGCCGGCGATACGCGGTGGCTGAGCCATTACGGCTTTAGCCCCTATTCGGCGCCGAACAGCGCAAGCGGTCTGTCCTAATAATTTAAGGCGAGGAGGCACGGCCTCCTCGACCTCGATACGAAGAAATCAGAAATGAAATTCTCCCTTTCCTGGCTTAAAGATCATCTGAAGACCGACGCGACGATCGATCAGGTCGCCGCCGCCATGACCATGGCCGGCCTCGAGGTCGAAGATATCCACGACGCGTCGAAAGCCTTAGCGCCGTTCAGCGTGGCCAAGGTCGTCTCCGCCGCCAAGCACCCCAATGCCGACAAGCTGCAGGTCCTGCAGGTCGATACGGTCGATGGCCCGAAAGAAATCGTCTGCGGCGCGCCCAATGCCCGCGCCGGCATGACCACCATCTATGCCCCCATCGGCGCCTACGTGCCGGGCTTGGGCGTCACCTTGGTCGAAAAGCCGGTGCGCGGCGTCGTGTCGAACGGCATGATGTGTTCGGCCGCCGAGCTTGAACTGTCGGGCGAGTCCGACGGCATCATGGACCTGCCGGACAGCCTCACCGTCGGCACACCCGCCGCCGCCGTTTTCGGCGCCGAACCCGTCATCGATTTCGAAGTGACGCCCAACCGCCCGGACTGGCTGGGCGTGCACGGCATTGCCCGCGACCTGGCCGCCACTGGCCTGGGCACCTTCGAAGACAAGCCGATCATGTCCGTCAAGGGCGCCTTCCCCTGCCCCATCACCATAAAGATCGACGGCGACGCCTGCCCCGTCTTCTCGGGCCGCGTCATTCGCGGCGTCAAGAACGGCCCGTCGCCCGAGTGGCTGCAGGACAAGCTGAAATCGATAGGCCTGAAGCCGATCAGCACGCTGGTCGACATCACCAACTACCTGTCGTTCGACCGCGCCCGCCCGTTGCACGTCTATGACCTCAACAAGCTCGTCGGCACGACGATCGAGGCGCGCCTGGGCCTGGAAAACCGCACTGTCGCCGAAGGTGAGCCGCACCATAACGAGCAGCTGATCGCGCTCGACGGCAAGACCTACACGCTGACGCCCGATATCTGCGTCATCGCCGACGCCAACGGCGAACGCCCGATCGGCATCGGCGGCGTCATGGGTGGCGAAAGCACGGGTTGCGACGACGCCACCACCGACGTCTTCCTTGAGTCCGCCTGGTTCGATCCGATCCGCACGGCGCAGACCGGCCGCACCACCGGCATCAATTCCGACGCGCAGTACCGCTTCGCGCGCGGCGTCGATCCCGAATCCGTCGTGCCGGGCCTGGAACTGGCGACGCGCCTGATCCTCGACCTGTGCGGCGGCGAGGCCTCCGAGGTCGCGGTGGCGGGCCAGGCGCCCGCCGGCCGCCCCAATGTCCGCTTCGACCCGGCCTATGTGGCGCAACTGACCGGCCTTTCCGTCTCCAAGGACGAGATCAAGCGCATCCTGCGCGCGCTGGGTTTCACCCTCGACGCCGACGGCGATCATTACGATGTCAAGGTGCCGTCGTGGCGCCGCGACGTGGACGGCAAGGCCGACCTGGTCGAGGAAGTCGCGCGCATCCACGGCTTCAACGCCATTCCGGCGACGCCGCTTCCACCCGTCGCGCCGCGCCCCGGCGGCGTGCTGACCGTCCAGCAGGCACGCGCACGCGCCGCTCGCCGTGCGCTCGCCGCCCTGGGCTATAGCGAGGCGGTCACCTGGTCGTTCATGCGCCAGGAATGGGCGACGCTGTTCGGCGGCGGCGACGATCGCCTGCTGCTGGCCAATCCGATCACCTCGGAACTGAACTGCATGCGGCCCTCGCCCCTGGCCAACCTGCTCGAAGCCGCCGGCCGCAACGCCGCGCGCGGGCTGACCGGTGCGCAGCTGTTCGAAATCGGGCCGATCTATCTGGGCCTGGAGCCCAACGACCAGAAGCCGGTCATCGCCGCCATCCGCGCGCCCGACAAGGCCCGCAACTGGCAGGGCAACGCCGAGGACGCGCTGTTCGCGCTGAAGGGCGATCTGCTCAGCCTGCTCGACAGCGTCGGCGCCCCCGTGGCGTCGCTGCAACTCGTCCAGGGCCAGAACGCATCCCACTGGCATCCGGGCCGTTCGGCGCGCCTGCAACTGGGGCCGAAGCAGGTCATCGCGGAATTCGGCGAACTGCACCCCGCCGTGCTCAAGGCCATGGACCTCGACGGCGCCTATATCGGCTTCGAGCTGCGCATCGACAACCTGCCGGCCGCCAAGGCAAAGGCCAGCAAATCGAAGGGCGCATTGACGCTGTCGCCCTTCATGCCGCTGTCGCGCGACTTTGCTTTCCTGGTGTCCGAAGCGACGGCGGCTGGCGATATCCTGCGTGCCGTCAAGGGCGCCGACAAGGTGCTGATCAGCGACGCCAACGTGTTCGACGTCTATCGCGGCCAGGGCGTGCCCGACGGCCAGAAATCCCTGGCGGTCGAAGTCACGCTGCAACCGACGGACAAGACGCTGACCGAACCGGAAATCGAAGCCGTGGCGCAGAAGATCGTCGCCGCTGCGGCCAAGGCCGGGGCAACGCTCAGGGGGTAATCCGAGAAGCCCTCTTCCTCTCCCCTTTCAAGGGGAGAGGACGGGAGCGGTACGCGACCGGGTGAGGGGTACCCCGTCGGCAGATACGCGCGCAGAAGATTGCGGTGTAACCCCTCACCCTACCCTCTCCCCTTAAAAGGGGAGAGGAAGAATAAAGACGAACACGGCAAATTCCATATGCGATAGCCCTGCCTTGAATGGGGAGAAGGAAAAATAGATAAGCCCTTAAATTACTGAGAAACGCCCTCAACGCCCGGTGGCTGGCCTAACCTGTTTTTTGTGTTATCATTTTTTAAAAATGAAACAATAAAACGGGATGGCGAGTGGACGACCAGGGAATGGCAGCGCACGGTTCCGACCTGCGCGCGGTAACGGGTGCATTGGCGGCAGCCTCGGTGGCGCTCAGCGCCTGCGGCGGTGGGGGTGGCGGTAGTGGAAGCGCATCCAGCGGAAGCGGCGGTACGACGCCCATAAGCTTCAACATCAGCGATACGGAAGCCGCACGCTTCCTCCTCCAGGCCCAGTTCACCGCGACCGACACCGAAATTGCCGGCGTGAAGTCACAGGGCTATTCCGCCTGGCTCGACGCCCAGTTCTCCGTGGCCGCCAGCCAGAGCGGTACGGCCTGGCTCGACAGCCAGGGCCACGGCACGCCCAACAGCGATGGCAACTACTTCAATCCGGTCATGGGCGACTGGATGGCCTGGCGCATGATGATGACCGGCGCCGACCAGGTGCGCAAGCGGCTGGCCCTGGCCTTGTCGGAACTGATGGTGGCGTCGCTCAATCCGATCGACGGTTTCTGGCCGCCCTATGTCATCGCCGGCTACTGGGACATGCTGAACACCAACGTCTTCGGCAATTTCCGTACCCTGTTGGAGGAGGTCACGCTCAATCCGGCCATCGGCTTCTTCCTCAACACCAAGGGCAACCTCAAGGAAGATCCCGCCACCGGCCGCCAGCCCGACGAAAACTATGCCCGAGAGGTCATGCAGCTTTTCACCATCGGGCTCTACGACCTGAACGCCGACGGCACGCTGAAGACCGATCTTCTCGGCAACAGGCACGAGACCTACGGCCAGTCCGACATCACCAACCTGGCGCACGTCTTCACCGGCTACGACTGGAACTATTCCCGGGTCACCCAGCAGAACACGCCCTACCTGCCCTACCCAATCCCGACGACCGAGTTCGCCCGCGACCGCATGAGTTTCGACGCGTCCAAGCACTCCACGGCCGCCGTCACCTTCCTGGGCGTCACCATACCGGCCAATACGGACGGGGCGACGGCGCTGAAGACGGCACTGGATACCCTGTTCAACCACGCCAACACCGCCCCCTTCTTCGCGCGGCAGATGATTCAGCGGCTTGTGACCTCGAACCCGTCCGCCGCCTATGTCGGCCGCGTCGCCGCGGTCTTCGCCAACAACGGCTCCGGCGTGCGTGGCGATCTCAAATCCGTGTGGAAAGCCATCCTCACCGACACGGAGGCGCGCACCCTGCCCACGGCGGCGACCGCCGGAAAGCTTCGCGAGCCGATCGTGCGCGTGGCGCAACTGGCGCGGACCTTCGCGGTCACCAGCGCGACCGGCAAATGGGAGATCTACGACACGACCAACAGCGACTGGGGGCTGGGCCAAAGTCCGCTCAGGCCGCCTTCGGTGTTCAACTATTTCCGGCCAGGCTACGTGCCGCCGCATACCGGCATCGCCGACGCCGGCCTGGTGGCGCCGGAATTCCAGCTGCACAACGAAACGTCGACCGCCGGCTATATCAACTTCCTGACCTCGATCATTCCGAACGGCTATAACGACGTCAAGCCGGATTTCAGCGGCATATCGGGCCAGGCCTTGCAAACCCAGACGCTGGTCGACTGGCTGAACCTGCACCTCACCGCCAACCAGCTGTCGGCCAATACGGTCAGCCTGATCAAGACGGCGCTCGACGCCACACCGCTGACCGCTTCGAGTTCCGATGCTGACAAGCTGACGCGCGTACAGACCGCCGTACTGCTGGTCATGGCCGCGCCCGAATACCTGATCCAGAAGTGAGGCCAGAATGAATCGCATATCCGACCTCACCCGCCGCGCGTTTCTGTCCCGCGCCGCCGCCCTGTCGGCGATCGGCGCGGGCGCGCCGCTGGCCATGAACCTGGCCGCCGCCGGCGAAGCCGCCGCCTTCGATGCCGGCGACTACAAGGCGCTGGTCTGCGTCTTTCTTTATGGCGGCAACGACTACGCCAACACCGTCGTGCCTTACGACCTGGCCAATTACGATCTCTACAGCGCCATCCGTGGCGGCGGCAGCGGCCGGACACGCGGCGGCATAGCCCTGGGGCGGGACGAACTGACCGCCACGGCGCTGACGCCCGTCGCCGACCAGACCCTGACCGATAACCAGCAATACGCCCTGGCGCCGGAAATGACGCGCATGGCCGGGCTGTTCAATGCCGGCAAGGCGGCGGTCCAGCTCAATGTCGGGCCGCTGATCGTGCCGGTGACCCTGGCCCAGTACAACGGTTCGGACCGCGCCACCTACCCCCTGCCGCCCAAGCTGTTTTCGCACAACGACCAGCAGTCCATCTGGCAGTCGGACGGCAGCGAGGGCGCCACCATCGGCTGGGGCGGACGCATGGGCGACCTGGCCCTGTCGAGCAACGGCAACAGTTCCCTGACCTGCATTTCGGCCAGCGGCAACGCCGTGTACGTCTCGGGCGCCACGGCCTTGCAGTATGGCATCTCGACCGACGGCGCCATTCCCATCTGGTCGGCCAAGGGTTGGCTGTGGGGCTCGTCCCAGGCGTCCGACGCCCTGCGAACCCTGATCACCCAGTCGAGCGGCAATGTCCTGGAGACCGAGTTCGCCAAGGTGACCAAGCGCTCAATGGACCTGGAAACCACGGTCAACGGAGCCTTGTCGCCGGTGACGCTTGCGACCGCCTTCCCCACGACCTCGCTGGCCAAGCAGCTGAAGATCGTGGCGCGCATGATCGGCGGGCGGGCGGCTCTGGGCCAGAAACGCCAGGTCTTCTTCGTCTCGCTGGGCGGATTCGATACCCACGACGGGCTGATGGCCAATCACGGCGGGCTGGTGGGCCAGGTCAGCGAAGCCATGGGCGCGTTTTATGACGCGACGGTCGAGCTGGGCGTCGCCGACAAGGTGACGGCATTCACGGCCTCGGATTTCGGACGCACGTTGGCGTCGAACGGCGACGGCTCGGACCACGGCTGGGGCGGACACCACTTCATCGTCGGAGGCGCTGTGCGCGGCGGGCAGTTCTACGGCACTGCGCCGCATGTGTCGCTGACCAGCACCGACCAGGTCGGCCAGGGGCGCCTGCTGCCCTCGACCGCGGTCGACCAGATGGCGGCGACCCTGGCGCGCTGGTTCGGCGTGGCGGATTCCGAACTGTCCGGCGTCCTGCCCAATATCGGGCATTTCGCCACGGCCAATATGGGGTATTTCGCCTGAGTATGACTAACCGGCGTTTACCCTTTCTTTAGACACGCCCTTAAACTTGTCGGCGCATGATGCCGTCATGATCTCGGCAATGCAGATAGGCGCCTATGGCGCCATGGCGGCGTCCCAGCGCTTCGACCAGCAGGCGCGGCAGACCGTCCAGGATTCGGCGCCCGACGCGACCAGCGGCGACATCGTCAGCGATTTCGTCGGCCAGATCGATGCCCGCACCGCCTTTGCCGCCAGCATCTCGGTCATCAAGACCGCCGACGAGATGACCGGCCAGCTGCTCAACATCAAGGCATAAAAAAACGCCGCCACGAAGCCGTGACGGCATTTTTCGTCGTCTTTCTTTAGCTTCGCCCCCTCCGTCAGCTGCGCTGACACCTCCCCATTTTCAATGGGGAGGAGGGTCGCGCTCTTTACTCTTCGTCTTCGTCGTGGTCGTCGGCATTGTTGAAGGCGCCGCCGCCGAACACGTCTTCGGCCGTCAGCTCGCTCTTCTTGCCGAAGGGCTCTTCGTCTTCCTCGTCGAATTCCGGCTGGACGGTCTGGGCCGGCTTCAGCGACGGATCGTCGAGCGGGATGCCCAGCTTCTCGGCCTGCTTGCGCTTCACTTCGGCGGCCTTGCGGACCACGGCGTCGAGTTCGATCTGCGACACCAGGCCCAGGGTCACCGGATCGACCGGCTTGATATTGGCGGCGTTCCAGTGGCCGCGGCTGCGGACCTGTTCGATGGTCGACTTGGTGGTGCCGAGCAGCTTTGAGATCTGCGCGTCGGTCACTTCCGGGTGGTGCTTGACGAACCAGGCGATGGCGTCCGGACGGTCTTGGCGGCGCGACACGGGCGTATAGCGCGGGGCCTTCTTGGTCGGCTTCAGCAGCTCGGCGTGGCGCGAGACCAGGGCCTTCATGCGGTAATTGGCGTTGGCCTCGGCCTTGTCCAGTTCTTCGCGCGTCAGCTGGCCGTTGGCGATCGGGTCGGCGCCGCGGATGTCGCGCGCCACTTCGCCGTCGGCGATGCCTTTGACTTCCAGCAGGTGCAGGCCGCAGAAATCGGCGATCTGGTCGAAGCCGAGGCTGGTATTGTCGACCAGCCATACGGCGGTGGCCTTGGGCATCAGGATGTCAGCCATGGGTGTTATCCTTCTGATCTTGGGACGGTTTGCGCCGTCCAGAAATGGCTACGCCCGGCCTTTGCGGCCGGGCGTATGGATTGCGTTCACCTATAGTGCGATTTGCAAAGGAAGGGAAGAGGCGGTTTTGTGAGGCGTTTGGGCGTGTTACAGACCAGTACCAAATGAGGGGAAGTCATGTTTGGATGGTTCAAAAAACGCGCGCAGGACATGACGAAGACGCCGTCCGTTCCCGCCGAACGATCGCTCGTCGTGGACATGCATCAAATGCTGACCTCGCACGGCATAGACGCCCGGATCGAAAACGACTGGACTTTGGTCAATAACGATTTCCCGCTGCTTGGCGCCACCCGATACCTTAACAAGGTCACCGAAACATCCGCGATGGTACAAATCGACTTCGCCCTTCGCCTGGAAGATGGGCGCAGCATCGTCGAGTCTTATGCAGGCTGGGGCGAAGACATCCGTCACGCTGAAGGCCAGGGCCTTTTCAAGTTTTGCGTCGGAGCGATGCATGTCTTTTTGTCGACCTTCTGGAATCATCACGAACCGGATCAGGTGGACATCAAACGCTGGTCTACGGCTGACCGGCGTTGGGACGCCTATATCAGTTCGCTTATCAACAATACCGGTGAGGGCCAGAAGGCCGGCCGGCCGGCGGATTACATGGACAGACTGCAAGACGCCGTTTCCGGCCTGGCCCTTTCCGATTGCGACCACTGGATTTCCGTCTATGTCGCGATGTTAAAGAATGAAATGACCGTCGAAATTCGACTCGACAACGAGATTTCAGAAGACCTCACCGAAACAGTCCGCGCCATGGACTGGCCGACTGCGGAAGGCTTCTACAGCCAGCGGCAGTTCATCCTACTGCGTCCGGTCAACACGTAAGAAACCCCACCACCCCGCCATTTTTCTGCGAAAAACGGGGAGGTGCAAGGCATTGCGCGTGCACGCACCTCCCTGTCGCGAAGCGATGGGGAGGGGGACCGCCCGGAGCGTCAGCGAAGGGTGGTGGTGGGGTTTCTTGCTTCCCTTAACCCGTACACAACCCCTTGCGCGCGGCCAGGCCATCATCATCGCGACGCAGGGTCGCACGCAGGGGCCAGCGGCTGCCGTCGGCCGAGCTTTCCAGCGTCATCAGATAGACGCGGTCGTACATGCGGAAGCAGTGCTCTTCGCGCACATAGGACCAGCTGCGGCCGCGCAGCTCGGACGAATAGTCGGCAAAGGTCTGGGTGCGGATACCGGAATGCGCCAGGGCGTCGACCACCGCTTCGCGTAACGTTGCCCCGTCGCCTCGCCCGGCTTCGATACGGCAACCGCCGTCCTCGGCAGGCTCAACGGTGACGCGCCCCAAACCATAGATCTTTTCGACGCGGCGGCCATTTTCAGTCATCGGGCGAGCATGGCCCGCCACATAGGCCGACAGGTCGCCGCCTTCACGCAGATAGTGCAGGCAACCCGCCTCGACCGCGTAGGCCACACCTTCGTGCGGTGGAGACAGAAGGCCCGGCTCGGCCGCCCCCGCCGGCATGGCAAAGGCCGTCAGCCCCATTGCCAGGAAAACATGCCTAAACCTCATCCAAGCCCTCGTTACCGCCCCACCTGTCCCGGCAAGGCCGGGTTTACCATAGGTCACACAGAGTCGCAATGTGAACAATGTTCAAAATTTCAGCACCACCTTGCCCTTGTGCGCGCCGGAATCCATGTAGGCATGGGCCGCCGCCACACCGGCGAAATCGAAGACGCGGTCGATGACCGGCCGGATGCGCCCGGCTTCGATCAGCGGCCAGACATTGGCCTTCACCGCCGCCGTCAGCCTGGCCTTTTCGTCGGGCGAACGCGGCCTGAGCATCGAGCCGGTCAGCACGGCCTGTTTCTGCATGATGCGTCTAAGGTCGAGCTCGACGGCGGGCGCCCGGCTGGTGCCGACCTGGACCATGCGGCCGCGAAAGTTCAGGCAAAGCAGGTTCTTGGCGACAAAGTCCCCGGCGACGATGTCGAGGACCACGTCCGCCCCGCCGAAATCCTTCACCGGCGCGATGAAGTCTTCGGCGTCACTGTCGATGACCAGGTCGGCGCCCAGGCTTTTGGCGAAGGCGCATTTGTCGGCCCCGCGCGCCGTGGCGACGACCTTAGCGCCGATCGCCTTGCCCATCTGGATGGTCATCGACCCGATGCCGGAATTGCCGCCATGGACCAGCACGGTCTCATTCGCTTTGAGCGCGCCATGCTCCATGAGGTTGGCATAGACGGTCAGCACCGTCTCCGGCAGGCTGCCCGCCTGCTCCAGCGTCAGGCCCTTCGGAAGGGGCAACAGATGCCGCGCATCGACGGCGGCGAATTCGGCATAGCCGCCACCATTGACCAGGGCGCAGACCGCGTCGCCGGCCTTCCAGCCGGTCACGCCCGGCCCGGCCTCGTCGATCGTGCCGGACACTTCCAGGCCCAGGACCGGCGACGCGCCCGGCGGCGGCGGATAAAGACCGCGCCGTTGCAGGATATCGGGGCGATTGACTCCGGCATAGGCCGTCCGGATCAGGACATGGCCCTGTGCCAGTTCGGGGCGCGGCATCTCAATCAGGCGCAATTGCTCCGGAGTCTGACCGTCTCCATCTATTGACACGACCTTCATAACGCCTCCGATACCGATTCGTTTCCCTTGATTTTCTCACCCAAGAGGCGTTTCATGGCAATGTGGAATTAACCGGCTGGAAAGGTCTGCGCGGGCATGTGCGCAACCGGCCGGACAGAAGAAACGACGAAGGAGGCACTGATGATCGACGACGATCTGCCGATGTCGCTGCGGCCGTCCCCCAAGGGCGCGGCCGCCCTCAACGGGTTGCTGCACGAGGACCTCGATCCCTACAGCGTCGACGATCTGAAGGAACGGATCGAAATGCTGGAAGGCGAGGTCCGCCGTGTCACCGAAGCGATGGAGAAGAAGAAAAATCGCCTGTCCGAGGCGTCCGCTTTATTCTCTTTTAAGACGAGTTAAGCATTGAATAACCCTGAACAGCGACACTCGAAGCCAGTGGCTGGCACGCGCGTTGCAGATACCGGGCAGGTCGCTTCGATACCGACGTGCGGCGCCCCGGCAAGGGGTCCGCGGGCAAGAAGTGACCGCGCCGACCGATTTACAGCATAAGGCTCTGAGTATGTCCGAAAGTACCGCCAATTCCATAAACATGCGCGTCCATGTCGTTCGCGATTTTGCGTCCAGCGACCTGTTCGATCGCACGTTCAAGGAAGGCATGGCCCTGGTCGAGGAGACCGCCGGCTATCTCGACGGCGACGGCCGCCGCGACTCGCGCCTGTTGAGCCGCGAAGACGCCCTGCTCTATGCCGGCGAAAGCATGCGGCTGACGACCCGCCTGATGCAGATCGCCTCGTGGCTTCTGGTCCAGCGCGCCGTGCGCGAAGGCGACATGGAAGCCTCCGACGCCTGCGACGACAAGTACCGCCTGTCGCCGCTGGCCTCGGAATCGGCGGAAGCCGCCCAGGTCCTGCCGAACGGCCTGCTGTCGCTGCTCGACCGCTCCAACCGCCTCTATGAGCGCATCTCGCATATGGACAAGCGCATGTTCATCGATGCCGAGCCCGAACAGGGCGCCGTCAACCCGGTGATCAGCCAGCTGCAGCGCCTGCAAAGCGCCTTCGGCCTGGAAGCGTAAGATACCCGTACAAGATTCTGCGACGCCCTTTCTGGCCGCCAGGAAGGGCGTTGCCGTGCCCGGGTACAAAAATTTCCGTTGCGACTTTGACCTTTCGACTCTCACCGCCTAACGTGCGCGCTCAAGTTCGCCTTATTGGGTAAAAATGACGGTCTTTAGTCGCAGGGGATGTCTGGCCTTGGGCCTGGGTGCGTTCAGCGCCCTGGCGGCGTGCGGCCGCAAGCCCGAGCCCGTCATCACCCAGCCCGACCCCGACGGCGGCCCGTTTGAGGCCGTCGATCCAAAGAAGGCCCGGCAGGAAGGCACGCTCGACTGGACGGTCGCCTTGCCCTCGCGCAGTTCGGCCGACCGCGACCGCGACAAATACCGCCATCCGATAGAGCTTTTGACCTTCTTCGACATCCAGCCGGGCGACACGGTCGTCGACATGTGGCCGGGCGCCGGCTACATGACTGAAATCCTTGGCCCTTATCTGACGCACGGCAAGGGCCACTATGTCGCCGCCCTCTTCCAGACGGGCAGCCTGGCCGACAAGGCCACCGCTTCGCTGATCGAGACCTATCGCCAGCACTATTCCAGCAACAAGTCGATGTACGGCGCCGTCGAATTCAGCGAATTCGGCCCGTCCAGCCGCGCGCTCCTGCCGTCCGACACCGCCGACGCCGTGCTGATGCTTGTGGTTATCCAGGACTGGATGGCCGCCGGCATCGCCGAAAAAGCCTTCGCCGACGCCTTCCAGGCGCTGAAGCCCGGCGGCACGCTGGGCGTCGAGCAGCATCGCGCCGACATCGGCAACGTCCAGGATCCGGCGGCGACCAACGGCTATGTCCAGGAACCGTTCGTCAAGCAGCTGGCGGCCGAGGCCGGCTTCCAGTTCGTCGCCTCAAGCGAGATCAACGCCAATCCGAAGGATGACAAGGATCATCCATTTGGGGTATGGACATTGCCGCCGCAGCGCCTTACCGCCCCCAGGGGACAGCCGCCCAACCCCGAATTCGATGGGACTCTTTACGAATCGATCGGGGAGAGCGACCGTATGGTGCTGAAGTTCAGGAAGCCGCAATGACGTTTGGGGACTATTCAGAGTGAGCCGGATTGCCGCGCTGTCGCAAAGCGCCCCCCTGATGTCGATCCCGGAATCGCGTCCGCCCGAAGGCGGCACCGGCGAATGGTACCGTGGCGCCGGCGGCCTACGCCTGCGCGTCGGCTACTGGCCCGCCCGGGGCGCCGCCCGCGGCACCGTCTTTATCAGCCCCGGCCGCTCCGAACCCATCGAAAAATATTATGAGGTCGTGCGCGACCTGCTCGACCGCGACTTCGCCGTGGTGGCGCATGACTGGCGCGGCCAGGGCCTGTCGGCGCGCCTGCTGCCGGACCGCCTGAAGTGCCATGCGCGCTCGGCCGAGGAATTTCTCGACGACTATCAGCGCCTGCTCGATACCTTCGAGGATCGCGCCCCCAAGCCCTGGTTGATGCTGGGCCATTCCATGGGCGGCGCGCTCAACCTGATGACCCTGGTCAAGGGCGAGGGCCGCATCGCCGGCGCCCTGTTCACCAATCCGATGCTGCGCGTCAAGACGGGCAAGCATTCCCTGTGGGCCGTCAACTTCCAGACCGACTGGCAGGTCAATCATGGCCGCGCCAGCGACTACGTCCCGGAACTGTTCGACGATCCGTTCGAGCATACCTTCGAAAACGACGCCCTGACGCACGACGCCGCGCGCTATGAGATCTGGCGCGAGCAGCTGTTCGCCTGCCCGCACCTGGCCGTCGGCACGCCGACCTGGGGCTGGCTCAGCTTCGCGCTGAAGGTGGGGGAAACCCTGCTGCGCGACAAGAACAAGGCCGCCAAGAAGGTGCGCACGCCCGTCGTGCTGATCACCTCGGGCGACGACCGCATCATCAACAAGCAGTCGTCGAAGCAGTTCTCGCGCAAGCTCGGCAAGGCCCAATATGTCGAGGTGGCCGGCGCCGAGCACGAACTGCTGATCGAGGCCGAGGAATATCGCCGCGAGGCCTTCCGCCAGTTCGACAGCCTGGCCGACGATGTCGCGCCGCGCATGGTCGGCTACCAGGGCTCGGGCCAGCCGCCCAGGCCGTCGCGGGGCCTGAGCCTGGAAGACAGCGCCGTGGCGTCGGACGATCCGTCGGTTGACGACGATCATCTGCCGGAGACGCAAGCCCCCGCCGGCCAGCCCGGTCCCGACGGAGAAGAGACCCCATGATCCTGTCCCGCTACTGCGCCCTCGCGGGCCTTGTCGCCGTCCTGGCGGCACCCGGCATGGCGTCCGCGCAGACGACGCTTGCCGTGCATCTCGACCTTTACGAGGGTGACCGGATGACAAAGGCGTTCAGCCAGGCCCTGCGCCAGGCGGTGGCGGCCGATTCCCGGTTTTCCGTCGTCGACGCCGCACCGGCCGACGGCGTCAACGTCATCATGAACGACGCCTTGCAGGCCTCGCAGAATGACGATGTGTCGACCCTGTCCTACCACGTGACCGTGAAGCTCGGCTCCGGCAAGTTCCTCAAGACCCTCGACGGGCTTTGCGACGAGAAGAAGCTCGACATGTGCGGGCGGATCGTCGCGGCCGACATCTACGACGCCTATTCCGCGAAGAAATAGCCGTCTCAGGCCGCCGCCGGACGCAGGTGCTCCAGCGCCTGGCCGACCAGGGCGCGCGAGCTTCCGGCGATGACCTGTCCCGCCGTATCCGGCACAGCCTCGCCGCGCCAGTCGGTGACCACGCCGCCGGCGTTTTCGATGACCGGAATGATGGCCTCGATATCCCAGGGCTTCAGTCCCGTTTCGAGCGCGATGTCCATCGTACCCTGCGCCACCATGGCAAAGGCATAGGCGTCGCAGCCGTAACGCGCCAGTTTCACCGCCTTGCGCAGGCCGAGATAGGCGTCCGCCTCGGCGCCCTGGAACAGGTCCGGATCGGTCGTGCCGATGACGGCGTCGCCGAGGGCCGTGGCCGAGCGGACCTTAAGCGGCGTCTCCCCCCTCGCCGTGATCAGCCGCGATCCCAGCGGCGAGCCCAGGAAGACCTCCCCCAGATAGGGTTGGGCGATCAGGCCCAGGACCGGACGGCCGCAGTGGCGCAGTCCGATCAGGGTCGTCCACAGGGGCAGGCCGGAAATGAAGGCGCGCGTGCCGTCGACCGGGTCGAGCATCCAGACGAACTCGGCGTCGGCGTTTTCCTCGCCGTATTCCTCGCCGATAATGCCGTGCTCCGGCAGGCGCGCGTTGATGATCGCGCGGATGGCGCGTTCGGCGCCCTTGTCGGCCTCGGTCACAGGATCGAAGCGCGACAAATGGGCCAGCTTGTTGTCCTCGCCTAAGCCACGCACGCGGAAATGCGGCAGGGCGGCCTGGGCGGCGGCTTCGGCCATGGCGAGGGCGGCGGCTTCGAGAGCGGCAAAATCGATGGTATCGGACATAAAAACCCGCATACCGTCAGACGGCATGCGGGTCCAGAGGGGTACGAATATAGTTTTATAAAATCGGGTACGCAGTATTCACTTTAAAGGCAACCGGCCCCGGCAGGAGTAGCCGCCTTAGCTTAAAAAACCTTAAGCGGCTTGTTCCGAATCGCCGTTCAGCGACTTGGCGAGGTCGAGCAGACGGCGGCGCGGACGCTCCGACAGGCGGTAATAGGCCTGGATGAGGTCGAGCGTTTCCTTGCGCGAAAAGACTTCGATGCCTTCGTTGTTGACGGCGGCGACTTCGGTCTTCTCGTCGGTCAGGCCGTCGTAGAAATAGTTGATCGGGGTTTCCAGCGCCTTGGCCAGCTGGAACAGGCGGGCGGCCGAAATGCGGTTCGCGCCGCATTCGTACTTCTGGATTTGCTGGAAGCGGATGCCGACGGCCAGCGCCAGCTGTTGTTGGGTCAGGCCCAGGAGACGGCGGCGGCGGCGAAGTCTCTTGCCCAGGTGCAGATCGATATCGGTGGCCATAAAGGAACCCCTAAGTTCTTGTTTCGGGCGTCCCGTTGTGGGACGGCTCGCCTTGTGGGTTTCAATTGGCGTGCCAAGTGGCGATTTCCGCGCGAGACCCAGGCCGAAACGTGCTCTAAAGGGCGAGTAGCATTGTTAGGAACGTGTTCCGCATACCGCTCGGCAACGGATATGAAGTAGAGAAGAGGTCCACAGATTACACAGATTGCACAGATTAGATTTTTGCCACGGATGGCACGGATGGGCGCTTCGCGCCCGACACGGATAAGAAAAGCGCGCAGCGCATCTTCCCTCCCAATCTGACGCCGACCGCGCCCTCTAATCAGATCATCCGTGCCGCCGCGAAGCGGCGTATCCGTGTCATCCGTGGCCAATCTTTAAGCTCGCAGCCGCACGCTCAGAACAATCTGTGCAATCTGTGTAATCTGTGGATTCCCTTCCTTTCTCAGGTGCTTACGCTCGCCGCTTTTCTTCCTCGCGCAGCAGGCGGCGCTTTTCACGGGTGATGAAGGCGGCCATTTCCATGTAGAGCCGGCTGTCGCGATAGCCCTTCATGGTCCGCGTCGCCGCCCAGCTGATCAGGTTGTAGACCGACTCCGGCGCTTCCTGGCCCTTGATCAGGCTGTGCAGTTTCAGGAACAGGGCGAAGACCGCCACCGTCACCGCCGCGAAGGCGACCGGGGTCTGCACATTCGCCACCGAGCCGATATGCCAGCCCAGGGCCAGCGTGCCGGTCACGGCGAACACCACCGGCAGGACCAAGGCAAACGTCGCATGGCGGTACACCAGGAACAGCGCCTTGAACTTGGCGGCCTGGCGGATGCCGTCATTGCACAGCCCGACCAGCTTCATGTGCATGCGCAGGTAGTCCTCGATGCCGTAGATGCGCTGGTCGCACCAGAAGACCAGCTTGACCAGCTTCTGCGTCGCGGTCGCCCAGGGCTTCAGCGTGCCGTTGTCCCAGGCGTCGTCCTTGCCGCGGTCGATCTCCTCGATCAGGGCGCGGGCGACGTAGAGGATGGTCTCCATGCGCGAGGTCACCGACTTGGCGACCGTGGCCGACGACGCCCGGGTCGAGGCGACGAAGCGCAGGCGTTGCAAGCCATGAATGTGCCGGGCCCAGGCGAATGCGCCCCAGAAGGCGCCGAGGGTGAAGATCAGGCAGGTCCAGGGGCTGAACACGGCCTGGACCGCGATCTTGCCAAGGTCGAGGCCGGCATAGGCCACCATGGCGGCAAACCCGTCATGCAGCGGACGAACGCCTGAACTCAGGCTTTCCAGCGTCCACCACGCCCATGCGGCAAAGACCAGCATGGCCAGGCGCATCCACAGCCGCACATTGGCCCGCCTGCGGCGCGTCAGGTTGTCGTAATTGCTCTGGAAGACGAAGGTCTGGGTGGCGATCAGGTCGCGGATATCCTTGTCGCCCCAGTCTTCGTCGCCGGGAAAACGATGCTCGATCTTGGCGAGGCTAAGCTCGATGATCTGGGCCGGCGACATGGCAGAGGCGGCTTCGCCGTTATCGTTGGCATGATGGTCCGGGGTATCGGTCGGATCGGCCGCGTGGCTGTCCGATTCCGCGACCGGCGTCTCGAACGGATGCAGGTTGGCCTCATAGAGGAAGCACGGGTCGAGCTGCGCGGCCTCGAAGGCGTCCCAGCCCTCGTCGTTGCGCACCAGCTGCATATAGTCGTCGAGCGACCGGTTGGGCGCGGATTTCGGCAGAATGTGGAGGAAGTCGGACTCTTCGCTGCGGTAAAGGTCTTCGCGGGCGCGTCCGGATTCGTGGAGGCGATTCAGGGTCCAGAGGGTGCCGTCCTGAATCTTTTGCCAGTAGTTCCTGATTACGTCTAAGCTGTAAATGCTCATAATAGCCCCCTGTTGCCTAAGGCATCGGGTTGGGTGTTAACCGGGGGGCTTCGGTCTGGTCTTGGGCCTTCGCGGGGTTTGCAAAGGATGGGTATCGGCGGGGGAAGGCCGATCGGAGGGCCATGCAGGGTTCCGGGGGGAGAACCCGAGCCTCTCAACAGGTAAGAGAAACGTCTTCGTCGATTTGGCGGGTTAAATATCGGCCTGTTCATGCCGTTCAGTTCACCTCCAGGTGAGGGTTACCGCGCGTTAACCTTATACACCTGGAGGGATGCTTCCACCAATCACGATATGTTGCGGTGCAGCGAGGGAACGTTTTCCAACGGTGATCTATTTTGATCGCCGTTGGCAAGGGCGACTGCCCGCCGCCGGCTTGTCCTCAAGAAGCGAAGCGTTAGGACAACGCTTCGTGGGCGACGAGCCATCGGGGCCGCCCGTGCGGCGGCGTTTGAGCTGAAAAAATGATATCTGCGGTCATTCTTCATGACCGTAGATATCAGCCCTCCCCTTCGATTTCCTTCATGCCGCTCTGTATGTAGTTGGCCTCGCCCATCAGCTTGATGAGGTTGAGCTGGGTTTCCAGGAAGTCGATATGGTGTTCGGTGTCTTCCAGGATCTTGCGCAGCAGTTCGCGGCTGACATAGTCCTTGTGGTCGTCGCAGAACTTGACGCCATCGACCAGCAGGGCGTGGCCGTTCGTTTCGACACCCAGATCCGATACGAGTGTTTCCGTGACTGTTTCACCGATGCGCAGCTTGTGCAGGTCCTGCAGGTTGGGCAGGCCGTCGAGGAACAGGATGCGCTTGATGAGCAGGTCGGCGTGCTTCATCTCCTCGATCGACTCTTTGTAGACGATGCGGCCGAGGTGATAGAGGCCCCAGTTTTCCAGCATGCGGGCGTGCAGGAAGTACTGGTTGACCGCCGTCAGTTCGTTGGTCAGCACCTTGTTCAGAAGCTTGATGATATCGGGCTGGCCCTTCATGGCGGTCTCCTGTTAGCGACTCTCGGCAAGGAGACTAGCGCGCATGGATAGTGGTGTGAAGCTTAGTTACTCGGCGGCCTGCTGGAGCGCGACCTGGGCTTCGTCGATCATTTCGCGGATATCGCAGACGCAGCGCGCGCACTGGGGGCGGCACTGAACGTGATCGAAGACGGCCTTGGCCGTCGAAGCGCCGCATGCGATCGCCTGATGAACCTGACGTTCGCGGATGCCGTTACAATTACAGACGTACACTGGAAACCCGGATGCAAATGAGAATGCCTCTCACATGTAACATCGAACATGAATCAATGCAAGTCATTCTCAAAACAAACCGGGGCTCAAAACAAACCGGGGCGCAAAACCAACCGGGGCGCAAAACAAAACCCCCGGCGCGATGGCCGGGGGGTTCGAATGCGGTCAGGCCGACAGTTTAGTAGTTGCTGCCGTAGCTGCTGGTATTGGTCGACTCGTGCCAGCGGCCGTCGCGGTCCTGGTAGCCGTAGGTGTCGAACTTGCCTTCGTGCCAGACGCCACGGTCGTCGCGCCAGCCCCAGGCTTGCGGCTGGCCGGTGTGCCACTGGCCGCGGTCGTCGCGCCAGCCGCGGCGGCTGTCGCTGTTGGAGCGGCTGTCATTATAGGCCTGGTCGCCCGAGCCGTTGTTGTAGCCGCTATTATAACCGTTGTTGTAACCGGCGCGGTAGGCATAGCGGTCGCTGGGCGAGGTCGAGCGGCGTTCCGGATCATAGTAGACCGTGCTGTAGGCCCCCTGCTCCGGGCGCTGGTCGTAATAGACGGTGGTGTAGCCCTCAGGGGCCGGACCCGCCGTATACTGGCCGGTATTGTACGAATAATATTCGCCGTTATAGCACTTGACGCTGCTCTTGCCGATCTGGCGGCCGACGGCGCCACCGACGACGGCGCCGCCCACGGCGCCGAGACCGCGTTCGTGCTTCGAGACCTGGCTGCCGAGCGCGGCGCCGGCCAGGGCGCCGATAACCGTGCCGGTCGTCTTGGCGTCGCCTTGCTTGACGTAGCAATAGCCGTCATAGCGCGTATCCTGCGCACTGGCGGCGCCGGCGGCTACGGTCAGGGCCGCGGCAGCCGCCGCAGCCAGAAACTTCATATTGGTTTTCATTGGATTTCTCCTTGCCTCTCTTCCCAAAAGAATGGCCGGAGTTTACGTCCACATCATGGCACAAGCCATGCCGAACGCCGTCGAGTCCATAAATTCCGAATAAACAAGCGCTTGACCGCAAGGGAAGCTTGCGGCAACCACTGTCTCATGACCAATGCGTGCCGCCTGTACCTGATCACCCCGCCCCTTATCGCCGATCTTTCGGCCTTCGAAGGTACGCTGGAGGACGCCCTGTCGGCCGGCGATGTCGCCGCCCTGCAGATCCGGCTGAAAGACGTGTCGCTCGACGCCATCCGCGAGGCCGTGAAGGTCCTGATGCCGGTGGCGCACCGGCACGACGTGGCTGTGGTGATGAACGACCATGTCGACCTGGCGCGCGAACTGGGCACGGACGGCGTCCATGTCGGGCAATCGGACATGGCCTATAAGGATGCCCGACGGATTCTGGGGTCAGGCGCCATGATCGGCGTCACCTGCCACAACAGCCGCCACCTGGCCATGGAGGCCGCCGAGGCCGGGGCCGACTATGTCGCCTTCGGCGCCTTCTATCCGACCACGACCAAGACGGTCGAGCACATGGCCGAACTGGACACCCTGTCGATCTGGCAGGAAACGATGGAGACGCCATGCGTCGCCATCGGCGGCATCACGGCCGAAAACGCCCGCGCGGTCGCCGGGGCCGGCGCCGACTTCATCGCGGTCAGCGGCGCCGTGTGGAACCACGCGCAAGGCGCTTCGGCCGGCGTCAGCGCCCTCCTCGAAGCCCTCGCCCAGGATTCCCTGGACCAGGATTTCCTGGACTAGGATTTCCTGGACTAGGATTTCGGCCAGTCGATCTCCATCCGCGACACGGTCAGGCCCAGGCCCGCCACACGATCGTCGTTCCAGTCGAAGCCGTCGTCGTTATAGGGCGCGTCGTGGCGCTTGTCGGCCTGCGGGGCCAGCCGCACCGAAAGGCCGCAGCCGCCGGGCAGCTTGGCCAGCCGTCCGTCGCCGAGATCGCCCAGATAGCCGCCGTCGTCCCAGTTATAGCGCTCCAGCGCGAAGGCGCCGTTGGCCGACGCCACATCTTCGATCGACGAACCGTAATGCAGGCCCGACGGTCCCTTCCAGGCGGTGGCCTCCTGGCCGAGCCGCACCGCGCGGATATGGGTCTGTTCCTTGTCCCAGAAGGTGATTTCGATGCGCTGCTTCGGATAGCCGCGCCACAGGATGACGCCGTTGGTCGTGCCCGCGTCGGGCGTTTCGACCAGGCCGACCACGGCGTCGTCACCGTATTTGGCCAGCAGCTGTTCGGCTGTCGCATCGTGCTTGACCGGATAGTCGCACGACAGCGCGCCCTGGTCGGCCGGGTGCGGCTCGGCGGGCGCGGCGGCCGGCGACGATTCCTGGGACGACTGTTCCTCGGTCTTGTGCTGGGTACAGGCGGCCAGCACGACAAGCGAGGCGATGACAAGAATTCGGGACGGGCGCATGAGGGTTCCTCTGTTTTCCCACTATTGGCATTAACCTTTGCGTTCGTGAAGCCCCCCTTGCCTTTGTAGCGCGTAACCATTAGTAACGCCGCCAACTTCACCCATTCTTTGACAAGTTATATCCCATGAAGATCAACGCCAACACGATCAAGCCCGGCATGATTCTCGAATATCAGAACGGCCTGTGGACCGTTGTGAAGACCGAGCACGTGAAACCCGGCAAGGGCGGCGCATTCGCCCAGGTCGAAATGAAGAACCTGGTCACCCGCACCAAGCTCAATGAACGCTTCCGTTCGGACGATACGGTCGAGCGCGTCACGCTGGAACAGCGCGACCACAGCTTCCTGTACGAAGACGGCGACATGCTGGTTTTCATGGATACCGAAAACTACGAGCAGATCAGCCTGGCCAAGGAATGGGTCGGCGAAGATCAGGTCCGCTTCCTGCACGACGGCATGGTCGTGGTCATCGAATCGCACGACGAAAAGCCGATCGGCATGAGCCTGCCGGACACCGTCGTCCTCGAAGTCGTCGAGACCGAGCCGACCATCAAGGGCCAGACCGCCTCGTCCTCCTACAAGCCCGCCGTTGCCTCGAACGGCATGCGCGTCATGATCCCGCCCTTCATGGGCGTGGGCGAACGCATCGTCGTCTCGACCGAGACCGGCGAATACATGAAGCGCGCCGACTGATAACCGCGTTATCTCCGCCGTTGTCGTTTATGGCAGCTGTGTTAAAACCCGGTGTCCGGAGGCCAGGATGGTCACGGACGGAGGGCGGCCAAACCGCCCGCTCACAGCCGGGAGCTGGACATGAAAAAGATAGCAGCAGGGGTAGGTATATTCGCTTTGGTCGTGGTGGCGCATGTCGCCGGGCCAAATGCCTGGGCGGCGCCGAAGGGGTTGATCGGGTCGTCCAAGACGGCGAGTTGCCCGACATTCCAGCGCGACGCCGGATCGAGTAGCAGTTCGTCGTCGGCCAACAGCTCGGCCGCGGCCTGTGCGTCCTCGGACAGCAGCAGCGCCAGCAGCAGTTCGTCTTCGTCATCGGGCGACCAGTCACTGGTCAAGACCAAGACGAAGAGCAACCAATCCAACGACTAGGCCTCCCCGCCTGTCGTCCTACATTGTAAATCACGTAAAGGTCCCCGCCATGGTCACGGTTCTTCAGTCTACACTTATCCAGGTCATGGTGGGCGCCGTACGCAAGGCGTGCAAGGGCATCGGGCGCGACTTCGGTGAAGTCACCGAACTTCAGGTCTCGAAAAAGGGCCCCGGCGACTTCGTCACCGCCGCCGACAAGCGCGTCGAAGCCGCGCTGTTCGAAGAGCTGATGCGCGTCCGTCCCGGCTATGGCTTCCTGGGTGAAGAGCAGGGCCTGGTCGCCGGTACGGACAAGACCCATACCTGGATCGTCGACCCGATCGACGGCACGACCAACTTCATGCATGGCATTCCGCACTTCGCCTGCACCGTGGCGCTGGAGCGCGAAGGCGAAATCGTCGCCGGCGTGACCTACAACCCCATCACCAACGACCTGTTCTGGTCGGAAAAAGGCAAGGGCGTCTACCAGAACGACCGCCGCCTGCGCGTGTCGTCGCGCAAGGTCTTCGACGAAGCCCTCATCGGCACCGGCGCTCCCTTTATCGGCAAGCCCGGCCACGCCCAGTTCCTCAAGGAACTGCACCAGATCATGCAGCGCACCGCCGGCATCCGCCGCAACGGCGCCTGTTCGCTGGACCTCGCCTATGTCGCCGCCGGTCACTTCGACGGCTATTGGGAACGCGGCCTGAAGCCGTGGGACATGGCGGCGGGCATTTTGTTCGTCCAGGAAGCCGGCGGCAAGATCACCTCGATCGACAGCGACGACTCGCCGATGAATTCGGGCGACATCGTCTGCGGCAATCCGGAAATCTATCCGCAGCTGGTCGAAAAGCTGAAGCTGGCGCAGTAGGCCGATAACGGCGTTACCCTACCGTTGTCGTTTGTGACAGCTGTGCTACAAACCAGTACCGCGGACAAGCCGTCCGCCGGCAGCTGGGAGCTGGATATGAAAAAGATAGCGGCAGGGGTAGGCGTCGTGGCTTTGGTCGTGGTGGCGCAGATCGCGCTGGCGGATGACACCGCCCGCACGACGACGCAGTCGGGTACGCAGATGACGGTGACCGGCGACATGTGCGCCGGCTGGACCAAGGGCGGCGGCGCGGCCGTCGGCAAGACCTCGGCGTCGGCCAGTTCCTCGATGGATGCCTCGACCTCGGCGGCGTGCGAAGCGGCGGCCAGCAGCAGTTCGAGCGGCTCGGCCCAACCCGCCAACCGGCCGGACCAGAAGATCAAGACCAAGAGCAATATCAAAAACGACTAAGGTGATGCACGGGAAGCGCCTGCGTACGTCGAAACCTCCGCTTCCCCCTTCCGCCACTCGCTCCGCTCGTCCCACCTCCCCCTTAAAAGGGGAAGGAAAAGAATTTTGAATGTCTAGTTCCTTCCCTGCGGAGCGGGGAAGGTGGCTCCCCGAAGCCCTGGCGGAGGGGAGACGGAAGGGGCATGGCGTAGCTTCACCACACGACAATTCTTCCGTCCAAACCATTACCATCTGGCTTGGCGCACCTATTGACAGCGTAATCATTCCGGCGGCTAATCCCTCAAAATAAAATTTGAGGGACCGTCCATGATCACCCGTCGCCAGGGCCTGTTTTCGGGTCTGTCGCTTGCCGCAATGTTACCGCTAACAGTCCTCGCGGACGAAACGCCGGTCGCCCTGACCAAGCCCGGCGCGATCCTGGGCGAAGGTCCCTTGTGGTCGCCGAAATACCAGTCGGTCTTCTGGGTCGATATCCTCGGCAAAAAGCTGCACCGCTATGGTCTGGCCGACCGGGCGCAGCAGAGCTGGGACATGCCCGACATCATCAACTGGATCGTCGAGCGCGAAAAAGGCGGCTTCGTCGTCTCCATCCGCCAGACCGTGCATTTCCTGACGCTCGATCCGTTCAGCCTGACGCCGGTGGCGCAGCCGGAAAAGGACAAGCCGGGCAACCGCCTGAACGACGCCAAGGTCGACGCCCGGGGGCGGCTGTGGACCGGTACGATGGACCTGGCGTTCAAGGACCGGACGGCGGCCCTGTACCGCATCGATCCGGACCTGAGCGTGCATACAATGGACACGGACTATGTCTGCACCAACGGCCCGGCCTTCTCGCGCGACGGCAAAATCCTCTATCACAACGAAACGCACGACGGCATCGTCTATGCCTTCGACCTGGCCGCCGACGGCAGCCTGTCGAACAAGCGCGTCTTCACGAAGTTCGAAGCGGGCGTCGGCCTGCCGGACGGCTGCACGGTCGACGCCGACGACGGGCTTTGGGTGTCGCACTATGGCGGCGGGCGGATTTCGCGCTACTTCCCCGACGGCCGCAAGGATTTCGACATCATGCTGCCGGCGCAGTGCACCACCAGCCTGACCTTCTGCGGCAACGATCTCGACCGGATGGTCGTCACCTCGGCGGCACAGGAACACCGCCCCGGCGACGTGATGGAAGGCACCCTGTTCGAGATTCCGAAATCGGGCCTGCGCGGTCACAAGGGGCTGCCGGTCAATAAATTTGCCGGCTAATCGTGCTTGAGGCTGCGCAGGAACCAGACGCCGATGGCCAGGTTCCACACGATATGCGCGGCCGCCCACGCCATCAGGTGATCGAGATCGAGCACCGGCCCGGCGGTCAGCACGAAGGCCGCCGAGAACCCGCCCGCCGCCATGCCGAGCAGCGCCATCATGCGGGCGGCCCCGCCACGATGCAGCAGCGCGTGGCCCCACAGCACGACGCCCAGGCTGAGCAGGACCAGCCCCAGGCGGCTGACCGCCGCCAGCGCGGTGACGGCCGGCGGGAGGGCGTCGCCCGGCAGTCCGGGCGCGATATAGCCGTTAAGCAGCAGCGCCCCGATCAGACTCAGCCCTCCGCCGACATAGGCCAGCCATCCCGCCATGACCAGGGGATGCGCGATGCCGATCCGCCAGGCCAGGCCGGACGCACCCGTCATCAGCAGCAAGGTCAGAAGGATGAACACCCCGTGCTCGACCCGGCCCATGGTGTCGGCGGCGATGGCGGCGGCGTCGGCCGGGGCCAGAAGCCACTGCGGGGGATGATGTGCGACCAGGGCTATCGTGGCCAGGGTCGCCACGATCAGCACGCCGCCATAGGCGGTGCCGTTGAGGTTCAGGGGTTTGAAGGCGGTGGTCGTCACGGTTTGCTCCGTCTTGCGGTGAAGGATGACGACGGCTATCACAGGCGGGGCGGCACGCCTTCCGACGTGGAGGCCGCGCCGTCCGCTTCCGGACAGGAGGGGCCAGATGTCCGCCGACACAGAAATCAACATTGACCGGCGCCTGGAAAAGACGCGCACGGCGATCGTCGCCGCGTTCCTGGAATTGCTGTTCGACCGCCCCTACGGCCAGGTCACGATCGCCGCTATTGTCGAGCGCGCCAATGTCGGGCGATCGACCTTCTACGAGCATTTCACCGGCAAGGACGACCTGTTGCGCCGGGGATTGTCAGGGCCGCTGTCGGTCATCGCCTCGACCGTCAGACGCGGTACCCGTCCGGCCGATCTGGTCGATACGCTGAAGCATTTCCGTGAAAACCAGCGGATCGCGCGCGTGCTGCTGCAAACGGCGGCCCGGCACAGCTTTTCACGCGTGCTGGCGGCCGAGATCGAAACGGCGCTGGGCGATCTGCGGCCCCTGTCGCGGCTGCCGGCATCGCTGGTGGCGGCGCAGATCGGCGCGGCGCTTCAGGCAGCGATGGAACCGTGGATCCTCAGCCAGGTCCCCGCCACGGCGGAGACCCTGGCCGAAGCGCTGTGCCTTACCGGGCGGGCCATGGCAGAAGGCCTGCTTACGTATTGAACTGAAGCTGCGCCAGGCGGCGGTAGAGGCCGTCGCGGGCGGCCAGTTCGGCGTGGGTGCCGCTGTCGACCACCCGGCCCTCGTCCATCACCACGATGCGGTCGGCCTTGAGCACGGTCGCCAGCCGGTGGGCGATGACCAGGGTCGTGCGTTCGCGCATGGCTTCGTTAAGCGCGGCCTGGACCAGCTGTCCGTTTTCGGCGTCGAGCGCAGAAGTCGCCTCATCGAGCAGCAGGACCGGCGCATTACGCACCAGGGCCCGCGCGATCGACAGGCGCTGCTTCTGCCCGCCCGACAGCGACTTGGCGCGTTCGCCCAGCGGTTGCTTGAAGCCCTGCGGCAGGGCCTCGATAAAGGTCAGGGCCTGCGCCTTGGCGGCGGCCAGGCGGATATCGGTGTCCGTGGCGTTCTCACGCCCGAAGCGGATATTGTCTTCAGCCGAGCCGGAGAACAGGGCCGTGTCCTGCGCCACCAGCGACAGGCGTTCGCGCACCGCCTTGGGGTCGGCCCTGCGGATGTCGACGCCGTCCAGCGCGATGCCGCCGGTCTCGAACTCATAATAGCGCAGCAGCAGCTTGAAGACGGTCGACTTGCCGGCGCCCGACGGCCCGACCAGGGCCACGGTTTCTCCCGGCCTGACGTGCAACGAGAAGCCATCGAGCACCTGGGCTTCCGGACGCGACGGATAGGCGAAAGTGACGTTGTCGAAGACGATATCGCCGCGCGCCGGTTCGGGCAGGACGGCGGGCGACGGCGGCGCCTTGATATTGGGCTCTGACTGCAAAAGCTCGTCGATGCGCGCCATGGCGCCGGCGGCCTTCTGCACGTCGCCCCAGGTTTCGTTGAGGTTGGCGACCGAGCCGCCGGTGAAGGCCGCCAGGAAGACGAATTGCAGCAGCTTGCCGTTGGTCATGTGACCGTTCAGCACGTCCTGCGCCCCCAGCCACAGCACGATGGAAATGCCGCCGAAGATGAAGGTGATGAACATGGCCGTCATCATGGCGCGTGTCGCCATGCGTCCGACCGACTTGGCATAGGCGGCCTCGACGCCGGCATCGAAGCGGGTCTGGGTGAACTGTTCGCGCACGAAGGCCTGGACGGTTTCGAGCGCATCGAGCGATTCCGAGGCGAAGCCGACGGCGCTGGCGAACATGTCCTGGGTTTCGCGCGTCACCCGGCCGACCTGGCGGCCGAAGGCGATCAGCGGAACGACGACGAACGGAATGATGACAAGGACGAAGCCGGTCAGCTTGGGGCTGACGATCATCATCAGCACGATGCCGACGACGAAGCTGAGGAGATTGCGCAGGGCGATCGAGATCGACGATGCCACCAGCGATTCGATGATCTGGATGTCGGCGGTCAGCCGCGAAATGACTTCGCCCGTCCGGATTTTGAGGAAATAGGCCGGATCGAGGCGCAGGATATGCCCGAAGACGTCCTCGCGCAGGTCGGCGACGACGCGTTCCCCCAGGCGCGTGATGAAGAAGTAGCGCAGGGCCGTCGACACGGCCAGCACCAGGGCCAGCACGCCCGCCAGCAGGAACCACTTGTTGAGCTCGGTCGGCCGCCCGGAACCGAAGCCGTTGTCGACCAGATGCCGCAGGACGAAGGTCATGGTCGGCACGGCGGATGCCGAAATGACCAGGAAGACCAGCATGAAGACGCCGTTGACACGCTGTTTCCACAGATAGGGTCCAAGACGTCTGAGCGGCCTGAGGTCGCGCGTCTTGCCGCGCCGGGCGGCGGCGGCCCGGATATCGCCGGCCAGTTCGGCGCCGGATCCGGGGCGGTCCCTGGGGTCTGTGTCTGGGGCGGGTGATGCGGAACGGGAGTCGGCCATGGTGCCGATTTAGATAGGAAAAGGTTGCGCCGCAAGACGCCTTCATGTATGAGGCCTGCCTTCCGCCGGCGCTGCCCGGCTCACCCCTTTTTCGGCGTCCGCGCTTATGCTGGCTGGACGTGTAAGGACCGCGACGATGAAAAAAGAAGGCCACCCCGATTATCACTGGATCACCGTCACCCTGACGGACGGCTCCAGCTACAAGACGCGCTCGACCTACGGCAAGGAAGGCGCTGTCCTGAACCTCGACATCGACCCCCGCACGCACCCGGCATGGACCGGTGGTTCGGGCCAGCTGCTCGACCGGGCCGGCCGCGTTTCGCGCTTCAACAACAAGTTCGGCGGCTTCCTCAAGAAGTAAGCTTACGGGCAAGACCAAAAGAATGCGGTGCTTCGGCGCCGCATTTTTCGTTTGGGGGGCGGAAAATGCGCGTTGGATATGCCCTGGCGGCTGCGGTGGTGTTCGCGATCGAACTGGTCATCGCGCTGTTCGTTCATGACGCGGTGATCCGTCCCTATATCGGCGACTCGCTGGCCGTGGTGCTGGTCTATCTGGGTCTACGCGCCGTTTCGCCCCTGCCGGTCCGCACGGCGATCATCGCGGCCTTCCTGATCGCCTGCGCCATCGAGTTCGGACAGTATGTCCATCTGATCGACCGGCTGCACCTGCGCCACCAGATGTGGGCCCGGTTCCTGCTGGGCGGATCGTTCGATCTCAAGGACTTCGCCGCCTATGCCGTGGGCGCCGCAGCTGTTGCGCTGGGCGAGACCTTGCGGCAGAAAAGATGAATGCATACGCCCTATGACGGCTCGTCCAAGCTGTTCACCATCGGTCTGAAACCGCTCGATCTGAAAGACTGGATCGACGCGGACGGCGCGCTTTTGGCCTATCTCGATCAGAAGGACCGGCTGGCGGCCCGCGTGCCGCACGACATCTTCGGGCAGTTGCCGGGCAGCGAGGCGGCGCAACGCGAGGCCCTGATGCTGCTGGCCGATCATTTGCCGGAGCGTTTTCCCGACATCTATATGCGCATGGGCCCGCAGGTCGACGTCGTGCCGGCCTTTCGCCGGGCGCGGCTGGACGATCCGCTGACGCCGCCCCTGCTGATCGCGGCGGGCATGGTGCAGGAGGATCTGGTGGTCCTTGAAAAGCGCGAAGAGGGCTGGACGGTGACGGCCGGAGCGCTGGCCTTTCCGTCGTCGTGGCGGCTGTCGGACAAGCTCGGCCGGCCGATGCACGAGGTCCACGGCCCGGTGCCGGGCTTCAATGCCGGCACGCGCAATGCGGCGATGATCGAGCGCATGTTCGACAATCTGAAACCCGAATTGCCGGTGATGCGCTGGAACTGGTCGCTGTATGGCGACGCAGAGCTGCATCACCCGGAGCCGGGAAATGCCGGCCGGAGGTTCGGCACCGGTGAGGTAGCGGAAAACGTCTATCTGCGGCTGGAGCGCCAGACCCTGCGCAGGCTGCCGGACAGCGGCGCCATCCTGTTCACCATCCGCATCTATATCGATCCGTTCGAGGCCTTGGAAAGCCACGCTGACGGGCCGGAGATCGCGACGGCCCTTATCGCGCAGATCGGCGCGCTGACGCCCGAACAGCTCGATTACAAGGGCATGACGGCCGATCGCGAGGCGCTGATCCGGCGGCTTGAGGCGCTGGCGGCGAAGTGATAGCGTCGCCCCCTAAGCCCGGGGGTTTTTCATGCAACGCATCCTTTCCATGACCGTACTCGTTTTCGCGCTGGCTGCCTGCAGCAAGCCCGTGGCGGCGCCCGCGGAAGCGTCGTCGGCAGCCGCATCAAGTGCTGTTCCGGCCAGCTTCAAGGTTGAGGCGCTGACCGACGCCGACAACGACATCCAGGGCTGCCAGGTCATGCTCGACCAGAAGGGCGTGGGCCAGGTCTTCATCGAAGACGGCGTCGATACCGGCGCGCACGGCTATATCCGCGTCGACGGCGCCCGGTATCGCGTCGACCTGACGACGTCGGTGATCGATGAAAAGGGCGGCGTCCGGGTCTTCGTCGACAAGAAATCCGGCCTGACCGTGACCGAGGCGCTGACGACCGGCGCGGCGCATGAGGAGTCCGACAGCGTCGAACAGTCGGGCAGTATCGTCGTGGCCTTCAAGGGCGTAACGCAGAAGATCGCGGTCGACGGCGGAACCGCTTGCTAAGTATCGGGGCGTGGGGGCTGTGCCCCCACAAAAACCTTCGATCAATAAAAAAGCCCCCGCGGCAGGCGAGGGCTTTTTTATTGAATAAAGTCTTGGGGCCACAACCCGGCCCTCCGCATGGCTCCGGGCGTTCGGCCCGGAAACTCAAGCCGCCAGCTGTTCCTTCACCCGCTCCGCCAGCGTCTTGATATCCAGCGGCTTCGGCAGGAACGACACATTCTGCTCCTCTTCCAGCAGGTCCGAGAATTCCGACTCGGCATAGCCCGAAATGAACATCACCGGCACATTGCCGATCAGCGGGCGGGCGCGCTTCAGCATCGACGGGCCGTCCAGGCCCGGCATGATCACGTCCGAAATCAGAAGATCGAACTTGTGTTCCTTGGACTCGATGATGGCCAGAGCCTCTTCGCCGTCCTCGGCCTCGATGACCTCGTAACCGCGCTGGCGCAGCAGGTGCGCCGCGATGCCGCGCACGATCTGCTCGTCCTCGACGAACAGGATGCGGCCGACGCCCGACAGGTCCTTGGGCACCGGCTTGGCCTCGACCACCGGCTTCGGCGCCGTCTCGCCGCCCGGCTTCTCCTGCTCGATCCACACCGGCAGGAAGATGCGGAAGGTCGCGCCCTGCCCGATCCTGGAATCGATCAGGATATGGCCGCCCGCCTGGTTGATGATGCCGTGCACCGTCGACAGGCCCAGGCCCGTGCCCTCGCCCAGCGGCTTGGTGGTGAAGAAGGGCTCGAACACCTGGCCGACGATTTCCGGCGGGATGCCCGGGCCGGTGTCGCTGACCTCGATCAGGGCCGCGCCCTGGGCCGGCGCATTCTCCCAGCCGCGCGCCCTGGCCTCGTCCTGGCTCAGCGCCGCGGTGCGGATGTTGACCTTGCCGCCGCCCTGGGCGCGCATGGCGTCGCGGGCGTTGACCACCAGGTTCATCATGACCATTTCCATCTGCCCTTTGTCGACGTGGACATTAGGCAGGTTGCGGCCGTATTCGGTTTCGAGCTTCACGTCCTCGCGCACCAGGCGGCGCAACAGGACCTCGGCCTCGCTGACCATTTCACCGGCGTTCAGCGTGACGCGCTTGACGGTCTGCTTGCGCGCGAAGGCCAGAAGGTTGCGGACCAGGTCTTCGGCGCGGGCAATGATCTGGCGGATGCCGTTCAGGTCCTCGTACGACGGATCGCCCAGCGGATGGTTGAGCAGCAGCTGGTCGTTGCGGAACTTGAAGCCCGTCAAAAGGTTGTTGAAGTCGTGCGCCATGCCGCCGGCCACCTGGCCGATGGCCTGCATCTTCTGCGCCTGGACAAGGGTCTGCTCCAGCTTGCGCTGCTCCGAGACGTCGAAGAGAAAAACGGTGAAGCCGCCGGCAACCGGCGAGACATAGATCTGAACCGGGCGATCGGACTTGGTGCGCAGGGAAATGTCGAACGGACCGGCCTTGGCCGAACCGACGCGTTCAGTCAGGTCGGCGCGCGAATTGTCTGTGACGAAGTCGGCGAAGCTCATACCGGCCAGCGGGTCGTGGGGCTTTTCGACCAGGGCTGCGAACATCGGATTGAATTCCTGGATGCGTGCCGAGAACAGGTCGGCGCCCAGCAGCAGGGCCGCACCGAACGGCGCGGCCGCCGCGAAGGCGTCGAGCTCGGCCGCCGGCAGGTCCTGGGCCACAACCTCATGGCCGGCCTCCGGGCCGTCGGGCTCGCCATGCAACTTGTCGTCCTCGTGGTGCAGCATGACGTTCTGGCCCAGCACGCCCTGCGATCCGGCGCGCACCAGCACCAGGTCTTCGCCCAGGCGCGACACGATCATCTCGAAATCGAAGCCGCCCAGCTTGACAAGGGCGCGGCCATTGCCTTGCGCCTTCGCTTCGCGCAGCGCCACGAACAGGCCGGGGGCGTCGTCACCCTGCGGCAGGCGTCGCGCCGAACCGCCGGCGTCCTTCCAGGCCGCGTTGGCGGCGAGCACATGGCCGTCGAAGCCCGCAACCGCGGCGGCTTCGGACAGGGCCCCGACGATGTCGTTGGCGCGGAAGCCCTCGGCCGACAGGATTTCCTCATCGGTGGAGAAGGCGAACATGCCGAGGAAGATGACGACGGCAAAGGTGATGAGGATGATGGCCAGCATCAGCCCGATCGGCAACTGTCCCGCGACCAGCCACACCGCCGTGCACGCGCACAGCACGATGGCGGCGACGATGCCGAGCGTCCAGGGGTTCACCGTCTCGCGCAGGCGGCTGAGCGAAAAACGCGACGCCGGAGAGCGGGCCTGCGCCCCCTCTTCCCCTTCGAGCGCCGCAGGCGCGGGCTCAGCGATCGATTGAAACTTACGTGCAGCCAAGACGAACACCTTCACTTTTTCAAACCACGACGCCCGCCCCTTCAGGCGTCACGGGCACGAATCACTGCCTGATATTAACGCATTTGGCGAAATGACGCTTCTCAAGATAATGTCAGGGATTCCACGTCCTTAGCCGGCAGCGGTCAGAATCCGCGCCGCTTTTTCGTCAGGATGAAGCTGATCAGTTTCGCCACGGCGGCGAAATGCTCGGCGGGAATCTCCTGGTCGATATCGATGGCGGCATAGAGCGCCCGGGCCAGCGGCGGGTCTTCGACGATCGGCACGTCGTGCTTTCCGGCCTCTTCCCGGATCTTCAGGGCGACCGCGTCCATGCCCTTGGCGACGCAGATCGGTGCGGCCGTTTCGCCGGCCACATATTGCAGCGCCACGGCGTAGTGGGTCGGGTTCGTCACCACCACGGTCGCCTTGGCGACATTGGCCATCATGCGGCGGCGCGATTTTTCCAGGCGCAGGTGGCGCAGCTTGGCCTTGATGTGCGGGTCGCCTTCGGTGCTCTTGTATTCGTCCTTCTGTTCCTGCTTCGACATCTTCATCTTTTGCATGAAACGGAAGCGGACCAGCATGTAGTCGGCGCCGGCGCCGACGAACATGAACAGGCAGACCGCCATGGCCACGGCCATCAGAAGCTCGCGCGCATAAGGAAGAATGACGACGGGTGAGGCGCCCGTCAGGTTGACGATGCCCGCCACCTTGTCCTTCAGCGTCGCCCAGACGATGGCGCCGACCACGACCAGCTTGAGCAGGGTCTTGGCGAACTGGATCATGCCGTCGACGGCGAACAGGCGCTGGAAGCCCTGCAGCGGGTTGAGCTTCGAGAAGTCGGGCGCCAGCTTCTTGGGCGTGAACATCAGCCCGGTCTGCAGCACGTTGCCGGCGACCCCCAGCACCAGGGCCGCGCCCATGATGGTAATGATCGGCGGCAGGATCTTGAGCAGCAGGTCGCCCATGATGGTGACCCCGCCATCGCCTTCCAGCGAATTCAGCAGCTGTTCGGGGTGGGCCAGGAAAGGCAGCAGGTCGCCGGCCAGGGTCTGGCAGATCGCGGGCCCTTGCAGGGCCACGACCGCGACGGCGCCGATCAGCGACAAGGCCTGCGGCAGGTCGGCGGATTTGGCGACATTGCCTTCCTCGCGCGCCTGCTGGAGTTTTCGGCCCGAGGCCTCTTCTGTCTTGTCCTCATCCGAGTCCTCAGCCACGGGTCACCCCCGTGATTGCTTGCACCTCCCCGTTTCCGCAGGAAATGGGGAGGGGGACCGCACGAGGAGCCTTTAGGCGACGAGATGTGGTGGTGGGGTTTCTTACTTCCTTCACACCATCAGCCGTATTCAAGAAAGCAAGAAACCCCTCCACCATCCCATCGCTTCGCGACGGGGAGATGCAGGAAAAAACCACCTCAGCCATTGCCGTGCCTTATGAAGACGGACAGCATGTCCTGATAGTGGTCGATGAAGACCATGCCGGTGGCCCCGAGCCCGAGGGCGAACAGGGCCAGGCCCAGCAGCAGGCTGAGCGGCGTGGCGGCGAAGAAGATCGGGAAGTTCGGCATGATGCGGCCGATGAATCCCGTCGCGATATTGAACACCAGGCCGAAGACGATCAGCGGCGCGGCCATTTGCAGGGCCAGCACGAAGCTCTGCTCGACCGTGCGCGTCATCAGCGTTACGGCATCGCCGATCATCACCGGGCGCTGCGCCGGAAAGATGCGGAAGCTGTCGACCATGGCGCGGATGAACAGGTGGTGCGTATTGGTGGCGTAGATCATCACCAGGCCCAGCATGGCCAGGAAGGTGGCGATGCTGGTCGAGGGCTGGGCCTGGGTCGGGTTGGCGGTCTGGGCGAAGGACAGGCCGCTTTGCAGCGAAATGATCTCACCGCTGGTCGTCAGGGTGAACAGCAGGACCCGCGTCAGCGTGCCCAGCATCAGGCCGATAATGACTTCGTGCAGGATCTGGCCGGTCATGGCGCCCAGGCCCGGCGGCAGCGGCGGCAGGGTGTCGCGCACCAGCGGCGCGGTGACGATCGAAAACGCCAGGGCGAAGCTGAGGCGATAGCGCGCCGGCACCGACTGGTCGCCCAGACCCGGCACCAGCATGACCAGGCAGGCCAGCCGGATGAAGGTCAGGCCCACGGCCCACAGGTCGGAAGACGTGCCGAAAAACGAGCTGACATCGGCGGCCGGGGCCGCGGCGATCGGCGCCAACCGCAGTCCGGGGGCGGCCGCCAGGATCATCACATGCCGGCGATCTTGCCGGCCACTTCTTGCATGAAGCCCGACAGAAGAGACCCCATCAGCGGCAGGAAGAGCAGCAGGGCAACGAAGATGGCGATGATCTTGGGGGCGTAGATCAGGGTCTGTTCCTGGATCTGGGTCAGGGCCTGGAACAGGCCGATGGCCACGCCGACGACGAGGCCGACGAGCAGGATCGGCGTCGCCAGCTGAATCGTCAGCCAGATCGCGTCGCGTCCGAAAGCCAGTACCTCAGTGCCGTTCATCTTGTTAATCCATTGCAGGCTACCCGGCAAAATCTGCCGGTACTCCCGGCGGAATTTGCCTGCCTCAGGGTTAATGCGGGATTAAGACTGCAGAGATTCTCCCCCACGGGACAGGCCCGGCGGCCATAAATCGTTAAGATTGACAGCCGGTACCCGCAAACGGCATATCTGAGGCCGGGCGATCAGGCATTTCCGGGGGTTTCATGCACAGCCATGTCGTATTCGCAGCCGTCCGCCGGCTTTCGGCGGGGTGGCTGGCTGTTCTCGTTCTGGCCGTGGCCGTGGCCGGCTTTTCGGCGACGGCCCGGGCCGAGGATATGCAAAAGGTCTACGAGCTTACGCCCCAGGAGGCGCTGAAGCTGCTGACCGACGAGGCGGACCGGAACTTCGCGCCCCACAACATAACCCCGCTTTCGTCGGGGATCGGCCTGTCGGTGCATACCCAGGTCATTATCGACTGGTGGGACACGGACATTTCCATCCGCGAAGTCGAATTCAACCTGATGCCCGACAAGGTCATCCATGGCGTCACGGTGTCGACGCACAGCGGCGGTTCATCCTTCCTGACCGGCCGGCTGATCAACGACCACTTCATCAGCCGCCTGCAGCGGAAATTCGAAACCTCCGCCAAGGTCTATGCCGTCGCCCCGGCGCGCGTCCGCGAGATCAATTCCTATGCGGCCGCCGGCAGCGGCGGCAGCGACGGCGGCGAGGCCTCGCCCCCGCCGGCCGGAGGCGCCAGCGGCACGGGCTTCGTCATCCTTGACGGAAGCTATATCGTCACCGCCAACCATGTCGTAGCAAACAGCAAGACCATCTCTGCCGCCTGCGGCAGCGAGGCCGTCCGCTCCGCCCAGGTCCTGGCGCGCGACCCCGCCAACGACATCGCCCTGCTGAAGGCCGAAACGCCCCTCGGCTATCATCTGGCGCTGGCCGAGGAAGGCAGCGCGCACACGGGCGACAAGGTCTTCACCATCGGATTTCCCGTCCCGGATATCCTGGGCACCGAAGGCAAGTATTCCGAAGGCGTCATCAGCGCGCTGAGCGGCATCCAGGGCGCCGCCAACGTCATGCAGATCACGACCCAGATCCAGCCCGGCAATTCCGGCGGCGCGCTGATCGACACCAACGGCCACGTCATCGGCATCGTCACCTCGACCGCGGCCGTGCGCGCCTTCTACGAGAACGCCGGCAGCCTGCCGCAGAACGTCAACTGGGCCGTCAAGAGTGACTATCTGCGCCCGCTGCTTATCCGCTACTCCGCCACGGCGCCCGCTCCGGCATCCAGGGAAAAGCTGTCGGCGATCGAACTGGCCGAGCGCACCGCGTGCCTGATCAAGGTGACCTACTGACGCACGGCCCGGCCCGGCCCGATCGCGCAAGATTGACAGCGGCCCCCTTGGGGCGGCATATCTCGGGCGGGCGATGAGGTAATCCGGGGGCTTCAATGTACAGATCAGTCGCGTTGGCGGCCGTGCGCGGCCTTGGCCTGGCGCTTGCCGTTGCAACGGGGGGCGTCATGGCGTCCGCACCGCAGGCCTTCGCTGAAGACAAGGTCTATGTCTACGAGGACGTGACCGCCCAGCAGGCCTTCGACATCTTCATCGACCAGGCGGCCAAGACCTTCGGCAAGGACAATGTCGTGTGGAAGGGCACGCCGCCCAAGCTGGCGATCCACTCCGACTACGGCGGCTGGGACTACACCACGGAAATCTTCATCGACACGGTCGAATTCACCGCCAGGACCGGCAAGGTCATCCACGGCGTGTCGGTCCGCAGCCTGGGCTGGGGCAGTTCGATCATCGCCGGCCGCGGCGAGCAGGAAACCTTCGTCGACCGCACCAAAAGGCTGCTCGAAATCAAGGACATTCCCTATGTCGTCGAGGAATCGCGCATCCGCAAGACCGAGGTGACGGTCAGCTACAAGGGCGAAGGAAAAGCCCCCGGGGCGAAATATACCGGCACGGGCTTTGTCGTTCTGGACGGCACCTATATCGTCACGGCCCATCACGTGATCGCCGACGGCAAGACCATTTCGGCCCTCTGCGGCACCGAAGCCGTGCAGTCGGCGGCCGTCGTCGCGACCGATCCCGCCAACGACATCGCCCTGCTGCGCGTCGAGCGGCCGCTGGCCTACCGGATGAGCCTGGCCGACGACGGCAGCCTCCACACCGGCGACAAGGTGTTCACGATCGGCTTTCCGGTCCCCGAACTCCTGGGGCCGGAGCCGAAATACTCGGAAGGGGTCGTCAGCGCGCTGAGCGGCATCCAGGGCGCGGCCAACGTTATGCAGATGACGACGCCGGTCCAGCCGGGCAATTCCGGCGGCCCGGTCGTCGACGCCAGCGGGCATATTGTCGGGGTGGTGGACGCCGAGGCGGAGGCCGGGGCCTTCTATCGGGGCGTGGGCACCTTGCCGCAGAACATAAACTGGGCGGTGAAAAGCGCCTATGTGCGCCCGCTGCTGCAACAATATGCCGGCAGCGCCGCGCCGGCAAAGGCCGGCAAGGAAGCCTTGTCGCCGATCGAACTGACCAAGCGCGCGGCCTGCTTCCTGACGGTCACCAACTGATTAAATCGGCATCCGCATGATTTCCTGGTAGGCGCTGATCACCTGGTCGCGGATCGAGATGACGGTTTGCAGATTGGTCTCGGCACTGGACACGGCAGTGACCGCGTCGATCAGCTCGGCCTTGCCCTGCTGCTGCTGGACCATCATGTTTTCCGCGCCCTGCGTCGCCTTCGAGGTCTGCTCCAGTGCGCCGGCCAGCATCTTGCCGAAGTCCGGGCGGCCGGTCGCCGCCGTGGCGCCGCCGGCCAGGCTGTCGCTCTGCTTGATTGCGGCGCCATAGGCGCGGGCTGCCATCAAGGGGGTCATGGGTCAGTCCTTACTTTTGCAGGATGTCGAGCGTCTTGGAAACCATGGCGCGCGACGTGTCGATGACGTTGAGGTTGGCTTCGTAGGCGCGCTGCGCCTCACGCATGTCCATGGTTTCGATCAGCGGATTCACATTGGGCTTCTTGACGTAGCCGCTGGTGTCGGCCGCCGGATTGGCCGGATCGAATTCCATGGTGAAGGCCGACGAATCCGGCACGACCTCAGCCAGCTTGACCCCCGTGGCGCCGTCGATCGGCGACGAGGTGAAGACCGGCTGCTGGCGGCGGTAGGGATCGCCGCCCTTGACCTTGGACGTCGAGTCCGCATTGGCGATGTTTTCGGCGATGATGCGCATACGCGCCTGCTGGGCCTTCAGCGCCGAGGCTGCGACCGCCATGGTCTGATCGGAATTGATGGACTTGACCATTACCTAGACTCCTTACTTACCAGGCGCCTTGATCGCCATGCGGACCAGGGACATCGACTTTTCATAGAAGCCCACGGCCGCTTCGAACTGCTGGCGGCTCTCGGACATCTTCAGCATCTGCTCTTCCATCACGACGCTGTTGCCGTCCATGGTGGTTTCCGAATCGGGCGCGGTGATCTCCTTCGCGCCGGACGGCAGCGGATTTTGCATCTGGATATGCATGGCGTTGGTCACCATCATGCCCATCTGGCCGCCCGCGTCCGAGCCACCGGCCATCAGCTGACCGAAGTCCTGGGCCTGAAGGTCGTGCGGTTTGAAGCCCGGCGTCGAGGCGTTGGCGACGTTTTCCGCAACCACCTTCTGCCGGCCGCTCAGCCAGCCCATGCGGTTTTGCAGCGCGTCGAGAAGCGATATGCCCGTCGTCATGGTCCGCCCTTTCCGGTTCGCGTCCGCCCCCGACTCGGCTTAAGGCGTGATGCCTGTGCCCGGAGGTACGGGGCAAATAATGCCCACCTTTTGGTTAACAAAGGCTTTCGGTAAACGGGCCGTTAACCAAAGGCCGGGCAGATGGAAAAGACATGGAAGCGCTGACTTCGACTCTCAAGGCGGTTTTCGCCCTGGCCTTCGTGCTGGGGCTGATCCTGGCGCTTGCCTACGTGCTGAAGCGCTATGCGCCGCAGCTCATGGCCAAGATGTCGGCCAAGCGCGGCCTGCGGCGTCTTGAGGTCGTCGAGACCCTGGTTCTCGATCCGGCGCGCCGCCTGGTGCTGGTCCGTCTCGACGACGAGGAGCGCCTGATCCTGCTCGGCGAAGGCCATGAGCTGATCGAGCCGCGCCCCAAACACACCGAGATCAAGCCCGAACCCAAGCCCGAACCCAAGACAGAGCCCAGGGCCGTAGAGGCGCCCGCCGTCTTGCCACAGGCCAAGCCGATGCCGCGTCCGGTTCCGCCCGCGGCGCCCGCCAAACCGGTAGCCGCCAGTACGCCCGCCAAACCCGCTCCGGCGCCAGCCGCCCGTCCCTCCGTCGCCCAAGCGCAAGATCCCAATGACGACCTGTTCTGACGCCGCGCCTGCTTCCGAAACACATGCCGCGCGCAAAGGGCTGTCGCCGCGCGCGCTCAACATCATCGTGCTCGTGACCTTCATTATCGGCTTCGCGCTGATGATCACGCCGTTCCCGGTCCTGGCCCAGGCGGTCAATGTCGATCTCGGCAAGGGCGGCAGCCTGTCGGCGCGCGTCATCCAGCTGATCGGCCTGATGACGGTGCTGTCGCTGGCGCCGTCGATCGTCATCATGTCGACCTCGTTCATCCGCATCGTCGTCGTCCTGTCACTGCTGCGCACGGCACTGGGCCTGCAACAGAGCCCGCCCAACGCCGTCATCATCTCGCTGGCCCTGTTCCTGTCGGCCATCGTCATGGCGCCCACCTGGGAGCGCGCCTATACGGACGGCATCCGCCCGCTGATGGACCAGGAAATGGAGCTGCCGCAAGCGTTCGACGCCGCCTCGACGCCCTTGAAGGGCTTCATGCTGGCCCAGGTCGACCAGAAGGACCTTGGCCTGTTCGTCAACCTGTCCAAGATGACCATGCCCAAGGACCAGATGGAGTTGCCGGTACGCGTGGTCACCCCGGCCTTCATGATTTCCGAGCTGAAGAAGGCGTTCGAAATAGGCTTCCTGCTGTTCGTGCCCTTCCTGGTCATCGACCTTGTCGTCGCCAGCGTCCTGATGAGCATGGGGATGATGATGCTGCCGCCGGCGACGGTGTCCTTGCCGTTCAAGCTGATCTTCTTCGTGCTGGTCGACGGCTGGGGGCTGGTCTGCGGCTCTCTGGTCAAGAGCTTTCATCCCGCGCTCGGTGGCGGAGGTTAGAGACTGCTTCAGTCTCGATTATTGCGCTGATTTTCCGCTTGTTGGCGAGCTACGGCGCGTACCTTCTCACGAACGTACTCAAAAGCTTCTTCGGCGGGAATAAACGGTCCTTCGAGGCCCTTCTGAATTTCGGCACGAAGCACATCAAGCCTGGCCTCACGGGCCTCAAGAAGCGCCACGCCCGCAGATACCACCTCGCTGACGTCAGCAAAGCGGCCGCTCGCGATTTGGGCTTCGATAAAGCGCTCGTGGTCTTCGCTTAAAATCACTGAGATTGTCACGGCAGCTTCCCCGTCCGACGCAGGCTACCACAAAAAGAAAAGGGAGGCGCGCCGTATGCGGCCTCCCCTTCCCCGTCTGTCCCCGGATGCGCTCAAGCCCCCCGGCTATCAACGCGCATCCTCCCTCGACAGACGCCCCCAAGGTCGGATTATGCCCCTGCCGTCTTCCCCCGAAGACGGACCTTGCCTGACGCACTGCCCCCAGTTGCGCCGTTAGAGTGGCGGGCCATCCGGCCTTGTTTCGACCCGTCTTCACGATTTCGGCAATATGATACCGTTCCGCAACCGCGGTCCGGGCGCCATATGGGCCGAAGATTATCGTTTGGACGGGATTTGAGCCGCGTGAAAGCGCCACCTGTCTAGAGGTGTTGGCAAAAGTCGAAAGGTTTCCGGTTGAGTCCTGATCAGGTGTGACCAGATTTTGGGCTGTGCCGATATACTTTTCTAAGCTTTCCGTCAGAGTTCGCTAATCTCGATGACGTTTGCTTTTCTTTTGTTTAGCGCCGGTTTCATCAACGGCTATTGCAATTTATGTGACGATCATTTTCTTCGTTCGCCTTCATCGCCGTTGAAAACTGTATGCTTACCTGGCGACGCAGACATATTACGCTTCTGCGAAATAACAGAAAAGCGAAACCGGAAAGATCACGCGGATGTGATTACGGCGTCAATGTGGCACGATCGCGCGCGGCAAAAAGCCCTGCCTTCCGGCATCTCTCCGTCGCGTCGAGATGGGGATGGCGGAGGGGTTTCTTACTTTCTTTGCGCCCCCTAGCAAGAAACCCCACCACCACATCTCACCGCCAACTGCTTACGCAGTCAGCGGTTCGTGCGGTCCCCCTCCCCATTTTCTGCGAAAACGGGGAGGTACAATTTACTTGCGGTCCAGGTTGATGAACGGCACCGAGCCGCCGGTGACCTGCGGCAGATGACCGTCCCACTTCTCGATGGCGCGCAGTTGCACCACCTCGGGATTGGAGGCGATCGACTGGGCCAGCAAGCGGTTCGATTCGGCGTCGCCGCGCGCCTGTTCGATCTTGGCGTCGGCCTGCGCCTTCGCAACTGCAACCTGGGCTTGGGCGGCCGAGGCGTCGGCGTCGGCCTTGGTCTTGGCCTGGATCGAGTCGAGAATGACCTGCGGGTAGCGGATGGTGCCGATCCAGTCGAGCTGGCTGACCTCGACGCCCTGCGGCGACCATTTACGGTTGACGCGCGCCAGCGCCTTCTGGACTACTGTCTGGCGGCCGCCCTTGTAGAGGTATTCGACGCTGACCAGTTCGGTTTCCGCCGCGATGGCCGAACGCACGTCGTTACGCAGGGGGCCTTCAAATATCTGATCGAAGGTTAGGCGATAACGCGTATAGAGCGCCGGCGCCTTCGACGGATCGATGCGCATGACAAGCTGCACGTCGGCCGTCATTGGCAGCGCGTTATTGTCCGAGAAGGTCAGCTCCTCGTTTTCCGGCCCGTCGTCGTTGCGTTCCTTAGTGTAGGCGTAGGTGCGCTGGATCACCGGGAATTCGACGATGCGTTCGCCCAGCAGATTGAAGTGGTAGCCGGACGACAGCGGCGTCGGATCGACGCCGGCCGAAGGGCCGAGCGTGCGTATCTTGACGCCGACATTGCCGGGCTGAATCGTGCGTCCGCACGACACCAGTCCGCCGCCCGCCACAAGCAGGACGCCTGCGACGGCAGCGATGGTGGCCGCCTTGCGTTGCAGGGGGAAACCCGGATTGATATTGGCCATATGTGTATCAGCGCTTCACGTGAATGAAGCAGCCCCTTTCGTTGCTGATGACAGGCAGTCTAGCGCAAGACCATGCGCACTCTGTTAACAGAGCGGGATAACCGTCACGGTTTCGGGGGCTTGATCGCGATGTCGCAAATATGGGCTTGGGCCGAGAGTTCGACGTGAAGGCTGCAAGACTTGCAGCGTATGCCTGGTTAATTTGCGATCATGGTCTTTCGTTTGCGTTCCTTCGGCTCGACACTTTGCCGGGCTTCGGAAACATTCAAATAATACAATAGCGCAGGGTCCACTCATAGCGAATCCGGACATGGGTCACGCGGATGTGAAAATCAGGCCGTCTTTGCCGGCGGCGCAGCCGCGGCGGCCTTGTTGGCGGCGGCGGCGGCGTTGTCCTTCTCGCGGAAACGCTTCTTCATGCCGGCGACCCAACCCGCGAAACTGTCGGTTTGCGCCGCAGCAGCGGCAAAGTCGCGCGGGCTGATCGTGCCGCCGTCCAGCGGCGCCAGCGCCACGCGCATGGCGTCGGGTGACGAAGCCGTGGCGGCAAACTTGCTCCAGCGTTCGTTTAGGCGCGTCAGCGACGCCTGGTCCTTCAACAGCGAGAAGGCGACGCCCGCCCGGATCAGCCGGCCCTCGTCGGCTATGGCCAGCGGCTTGTCGGTCTTGTAGCGGTCGCCCAGCTGCTTTTCGAGCACGGCTGCCGCCTTGCCCCAGTCCTTTTGCGCCCAGTAGACGTCGGCGCGCACGTCGCTGCCTTCGGGCGACGCGTCATTGCCCAGGGCGTCGAGCGCCTTGTCCGGCTGGCCGAGCTCGACCAGGGCCCGCGCCTCCAGCACGCGGCGTTCCTGCATGACATTCTTCGGCAGCAGCGTCGTGCGCGTGTTCCACAGGGCCTGAAGCGCCTTCTGCGGATTGCGGTTCATCAGGTAGATGGCCGCCAAGTCGGACGCCACCGATGCCTTGGCCACCCCCTGCAGGCGGTTGTCGATCTGGTATTGCAGAAGCGTCGCCGCCTGGTCGAGCAGGTCGACATCGACCAGCCGGCGCACGATGCGGCGGACCATCTCGTCGCCGTCCGCCCCCAGCGGCGTCAGGTCGCGGAAATCGTTGAACAGGCCCAGGGCCTCGACCGGCTGCATACCGTCGGCCATGCCGCCGAGGAACAGGTTGCGGAAGGCCTGGTTGAGCGAGGTCTGGATCTGCGCGGCCTGCGGCTTGCTGCCGAACTGCTGGCCGGCGGTGCGCAGGACTTCCAGCGCCTCGCGATAACGGCCGAGGCTGAGATAGATCTGGCCCATGCTGCTGATGATCTGCAATTCGGTGTCGTCGCCGCGCCAGCGGTAGCGCAGGCTGTCCAGCGCCGCCAGGGTTTCCGGCGCCTTGGCGCGCCCAAGCTGGAAGCGCAGCATGGCGGCGTGCATCAGGGCCGGCGACGCGATGCGGTCTTCCGACGCCCGCGACACGGCTTCATAGACCGCCAGGGCGCGCGGCTTGTCGCCCATGGCCTCGATGATCTGGGCGTCGATCAGGTAGGCCGACAGCTTCTCCAGCGGCGGCCCGTCCTGATTGACGGCATAGGTGATCAGGCCGTCGGCCGTCTTGAGGTCCTGGGTCTGCAAGGCCGCATAGGCGGCCGCGGCCGACAGCTTCATCTTCCACGCCACCGGCATCGATTCCAGCGCCTTGGAGCCTAGCTTGAAGTCCTTGACGGCGTCGGCATAGTGCCCGGACTTGGCCTCGGCGTACGACGCCCACAGGCGCGACGCCGGATCGGTGGCCAGGGACGGCGAGGCCAGGTCGGCCTGCGCTTCGCCGAATCGCCCCGTCATCATCTTGGCGACGACGCGCAGGCCCCTGACCTGGGGATCGTCGGCGGCGCGCGCGCTCTGCTTGACGATCAGGTCCAGCATCCCCTGCGCCTCGTAGTTCAGCCCCTGCCCCACCAGAAAGCGCGCCAGGGCCAGCCGCGCCTTGGTCGGCGCATTCGCCCCGCCCTGCGCCTCGTCGGCGGCCGCCAGCTGCAAGGCCGAATATCGCGTCAGGAAGCCTTCGTCCGGCGTCTGCGACCAGTCGGCATTGACCGCGCTGGGGTACAGCGCATTCTTGTATTCCAGCTTGGAATCGTCGGGCTTGGCGTTGGGATCGAGCGGCGACAGGGTCAGGCCGTCGGGCCGCGTCACGCTGATCAGGTCGCCGTCGAGCGCCACGTGCACGTCAGGCGTCATGTGCTCGACCACAATGCCCTGCGCGGTCGAGGCCAGCGTCGCTTCCAGCGTGGTGCGCGCGCTCTTCAGGTTCTTGATCGGACCGCGCGCGCAGACGATCGCCATGCGGTCGCCGACGCTGGGGTCGCGGATCCAGGCGACGCGCGTCGCGCCCGCCAGGTTGAGATTGAGACTGGGCGCTCCCGACGAATCGTCGCGCGTAATGGCGACGTCGGTCGTCTGGTCGGTCAGCGGCCGCCCGCCCAGCCGCACGCGCCACACCAGAGCGTCGTTCTGCACCGACAGCGAGCCGGTCGACGGCGCGGTGATGCGCATGGCGGTAAAGCCATCATTGTGCGTCCACTGCACGTCCTGGATGATGTTGCCGTCCTTCAGCTCCACCGGCAGGCGCAGGTCGACTTCCGTATCGAAGACGATCCAGATCGAATCGCCGCGCCGGAAGACCGCCGAGGCCACGGGGCCATCGAACGGGAAGGAGATGTCCTTGCCGTCGCCATTGTCCTCGACGTCGATGGCGACCACCGGCAGCTTCGGGGCCACGGCGGCGGCGGCCGGTCCCTTGGCGTCGGCCTTCTGGCCCAGCAGCAGCTGTTGCAGGTTGACCGTGATGGGCTGGTTGGGCTGCGGCTTTGCGGTGCTGGCGGGATGATCGTGCGGATCGATCTGCACGAAGACCGCGCCGTCCGAGCGCCCGAAATGGGTGTCGTAACCGTCCTGGACCGTCAGCACCAGTTCGGTGGCGCGCGCGTCGCTGCGGATGTCGGCATTGGTTATGCCGATCGGCGGATGCGAGCGCAGGTCGCCGATATCGGGGCGCTGCTGGCCCGGCAGGCGGATGATGACATTCCCGCCTTCCTTGCGCACCGAGGCGCGTGAGCCGACAGCGCCGTAGATTTCGATGCGGCCCGACTGGTCGTTGCGCCCGATGCGGATATCGATGTCGGCGCGCGAGGCGATATTGAGATTGAGCGGGTCGCCGACGGCCAGGCCGGTGATGCCGAAACTGGCAATGGCGGCGAACGCAGCGGTCGCGCGCAAGGCGTGGCCGAACGATACGGCGCGCGGGTTCGCCCCCCCGGCCACGGGGGCCTTGGCATCGATGCTGGGTTTGCGCACACGGCTCATGCCGCCCAACATGCCTAATGGGCGTTTAACGTCGGTTAACAAAACGCGAAAATTTTCTTAAAGAAATTCAGCATTTTCGGCCGGAAGTCGTCCGACATGGGCATTAATACCCTGATAAAGTCGGCAAGCTCCCAAGTATACCGCAACTCCCCCCAATAGGCACCTCGGCAAGTCGGAATGCCGGCAGCTCGTCCCAGCTCAACGTGGTCGACGACCGCGAAGCTTGCCGCCGGAATCGAGCCGATTATTAAACGTCACTGATGCCGCTCTTAAAATGGAAGGGGACACGCGGGGAATTTCTTACCTTCCTTACCTCATTGTTTTGATTGCAGAAATCGCCTCACAAATTCCTTACCTCAGCCTTACCATGTAAGATGGTATACAACTTACATATTCAAATTATTTTTCGTAATAAATTCAGTGAGGTAAGATTTTCGGCCATAAAAGGTAAGGCGGGGTGTGAACGTCCATCTTACCTGTGACGAAGCCATAAACCATTGAACATTAGACATTTTTTTCTAGGACATTTCGGAAGGCGCAGGCTTGTTAGAAAGGTAAGGCGTTTCCCGACACGACCCTCCAGCTTGCTTGCGATCTAAAATTCGATTTCACCTAATTCCGTTCTTCCGTGCAGACGGATAAACCGTCATTTCCTGCGTCAAAATGCGTCACGGCTGGCCTGTTACCTGCGGCCAGCAAAGCCTTTTGCCGTTTAGCTTGCGTCGAAAAGGTCGGCTGCATCAAAAGCGATATGAGTAGCGGGCGGGCGAGGTGTGGGGACGAGCGCGCGCCGTGGGGCCGGCGTGACAATGCCTGCCCCCGGGTGCCCCCCTGGGCGTGGTGCCCCGCTGCCGCCCGCACAGGGCAGGCCTGACGTGCGCGCGCCCCGGCGGACCACTGGCCAGCCGAGGCGCTGTACGGCCTTCTGTGAGGCTTGGGCGCGATGCGCCTTAGCTGCTGATGATCAACTCGCCAACGGCCTTGCTCTTGGCGCCGCCTCCGACCGTGTAGGTCACGCCGACCTCTTCCTGCTGGAAGGCCGCGAAGATCTGCCGCACCTCCGGCCGGTCGTTCAAGCTGAGAATGAACCGGCCCTGCAGCTTGGCCAGGACGCCGGCCATCTCTTCGAACTGGTCGCGGCTGAACACCTCCTTGCCGTAGTCGTCCTCGCATCCGTAGTAAGGCGGATCGAGGTAGAACAGCGCGCCCGGCCGGTCGTAACGGCGAATGAACTCCTGCCACGGCAGGCGCTCGATCGTCACGGAGGCCAGACGGTCCTGAAGAGCTTCCAGCAACGGCTGCAGCTTGGTCACGTCGAAGCGCGCAGGCCGGCCCGGATCCGCGCCGAAATGCCGGCCGCTAACCTTGCCGCCGAAGGCCAGGCGCTGAAGGTAGAGAAAGCGCGCCGCCCGGTGCAGATCCGTAAGCGTCGACGGATCGGTCGCCGCCAGGCGCTCGAAGTTGGCGCGCGAGCTGATCTGAAAGCGCAGCATCTCCAGGAACGCAACGTAGTGGTGCTGCAGGATCCGGAAGAACGTGGTCACGTCCTCGCTGATGTCGTTGATGACCTCGGCCTTCGGCCGGCGATCGCGGCGCAGGAACACGCCGCCCATACCGACAAAGGCCTCGGCATAGGCGTCATGCGGCACGGCGTTGATACGATCGACAAGGCGCTTGGCAAGGTTCTTTTTGCCGCCGATATATGCCGCGACCGGTTTGACCGGCGCGACTGTGGATAGGGTAGTCATGGTGCTTGCGCTCCTTAAGCTCGTTCACTTATTGTTCCGTTGCGAAGTGGAACAGGTGACGGCCTGGCAGAGGGGCACCTGCCGGGCTTAAGCTGCCGGAGCTGGGGACGCTGTTGCGACGTCGTAGGGCGCGTATTTCACGACTTCCATGCCCAGCCAGTCATTCAGCTCGAGCGTGCGCATCTGCAGCGCCTCGATCTCGTTGCGGAAAAAGATCGCCGCCGCCTTCTCGACGTCGCCGAAGCCGCCGGCGTTCGCCGGCACCACGCCGAGCAGCTGGGGCGGCACGCGGTGCGCGGCAAGAATGTCATCGCGCGTCGTATTTTTGATGCCGAGGAATTCGTCTTTCGCCGCGACCTCGCTGATCGGAATAATCTGGACGCCGTCCTTCTTGCCGTTGGGAACGTGCAGGAACAGGTTTTTGAAGTTCCCGACGCCCTTGGCTTGGCGGAGGCTTTCGCGGATCGCGTCGACGTCCTTGTTGTCCATGGTCGATTCCGACACATAGAACACGAACCCGGCATGGGCGCCGTTGATGTAATAGCGACGGCGGAACAGCGTCGACGCCTCATTGAGGAAGGCGCTCTGCAGGGCCGAAATGTATTCCGGGACGCCGTAAATTTCCTGGCTGACATCGTGCTCCATCAGTTGGAACACGCTGCCCGGCTGAAACTCGTGCGGATCGTAGCGGTTCTCATGCTCCAGGAAGAAAAACTGCCCAGACTGGAGCCCGCGGCGCGTGTAGAGCGCGAGACTATGTTCGAGACGCAGCGGTCGGCCGACCAGGTTGTCTACGCGCTCGAGGTAGCCGTCGCCCATGACCAGGAAGTCGAGCACCCACTTCGCGAAATTCGACCGATTGAGCAGCGTCGACGGGATGAACGTCTTGACCAGCAGGTTGCGCTTGACGCTGATAGCCGAGCGATGGTGACCGGAAACATTGAGCACGCGCGCCAGAGCACGGCGCGGAATCGGCGGCTCGTACCATCGGCCATTCGAATAGGCTTCGACGTAGTCGAGCACGTCGCGCCTGTTGAGCACGCCCTCGGCATCGCCAAAACTGAAAGAACGCACGCCGGCGCGCGCGCCGGGATCGAGTTCGTCGTTGGTCATCCCATGATCTCCAGGGTGGATTTCTTGCTGCCGCCATCGGCGACTTCTAAAGGTTCGCAGTACAGAACGTGCAACAGCGCCCATGCCAGGTCGCCGTGGCCAGTCTCAGCCGATCGCCGCGCGACATAGGTCATCTGCTTTTGGCCCGCGGTCAGTTGTGGGTGGATGGAGATGAGCGCCATCGCTAGATCGATCCAGCCGGCGTCAAACTCGATGCGGTTATTCCGGAAGACGTTCTGCGCCTTCTGCACCATCAGCGTCTTGACCATGGGCGAATAGTCTATCCGGCGCGCGGTCGGGAACCATTTGCTCACCAACTGGTAGACGGCGGCGCCGGTGCCGGTACCGTCGATTGCGATCTCGGTCACGCGATAGCGCCGCGCCCAATCCTTGATGACGCGGTTTTGCGCTTCGAAGTCGAGGCCTGTCAACTTTTTCTTTTCCAGCACACGGAACTTGCCTTTCAGCCCGTTCGGCGGCGCCACCGCGACCAGGCCGGCATCATCGCCGCCGCCTTCGTTCGGATCGAAGCCGAGCCACACCTCGCCGTCGCCGTAGGGGCGCGCGTTGTACGGTGCGAAGTCGCGCCAAACCTCCCAGGTGTCGACCATGGCCGGGCGAATGAGCTGCATCGGGAACGCGGACTCGCTGTCGTCCACGAACATGCACCGGAACAGGTTCTCGAATTCGCTGACGCCGTACTCGAGCTGCAGGCTCTCTATGTCGATCAGGTCATAGCCGGCCGCGATCGCGTCATCGAGCGTGACGATTTGACGCCAGATATTGTCCGCGCACCTGACGCCGCGCTTCAGGGCCTTGTGGCTGATGTCGATCTTGACCCGATCGGCCTTCTGCCGGCGTTTGTTGAAACGCTCTCCGGACCAAAGCTGATATGCTTCGTGCGTGATGCTCGACGGCGTCGAGAACAATGTGATCGTGTAGCGCTTCTGCGTCGCCATGGCGGAGGCGACCTTGAACAGCTGTTCAAAGCCATAGATCCAGAAGCACTCGTCAATGATGACGTCGCCGTTGTAGCCCTGCGCCGTGCGGTAGTTGGTGCCGAGGAAATACAGTGTCACGGGCTCGAGCGGCTGGCCGTCCTGGTCCTCGCCGCGCTCGATGACCAATGGATCGCCTTTCAGCTTGATCCCGGTCTCTTTCTGCACAAACTCAATGATGTACTGGCGAAATATATTCGCCTGGTTGCGGCTGGCGGAAATGAAGATTTGGTTGTTGCCGGTCTCCAGCGCGCGCACGAGGCGCTCATGCGCAAAATGGTAGGTCGCGCCGATCTGGCGCGACTTGAGCAACATGCGGATGCGCTCGGATTGTGAATCCCACCAGGTCTTTTGGAACCCGTACATGCCGCGCTCGAGCGCCGCCTTCAGCTTTTCGATCGACTCCTTGCTGATAAGGTTCGGCGGCGATTTCTGCTTTTTCGGCCCGGCGTTGCGATTGCCGATCTTCTCATTGAGGTCGCCTTCATGACCGCCTGGCGCGTCATAGCGGCGGATGCGTGCCATCTGCGCCATCTGGCGTCCGAGAAGGTCGATTTCCTTGAAGTCCTGGCCGGTCTTCTGGTCCTTCATGACCAGCATGTTGTAGCGCATGGCCGTCGTCATCTCGGCCTGCGTGAGCGGCGAATCCTCGTCCCATTTCTGGCGGTCCTTCCAGCTCTGAACCGTCGACCGGGCGATTTCCAGGACGTCGGAGATCTGCTGCACGCGCCAGCCGCACCAATACAAGGTGCGGGCAATCCTTTCGGGATCGAAAGGCGCTGGCATGTCTTCAATTCGCAACGTCATGCCCAGACGATACGGCCCGACTACGCGCGCGCGTGAGACGGCGCCCTTGTCAGATCGGATTTACGAAGCGGCCCGCGTTGCAAATCGGTCGGTGGAACCGGCCTCTTATGGCTTTGACAGATCCGTTTCTCTGGCAGGAGACCCGCCCAAATGCCCAAGTCCAAGTTCGTCCGTGTCGCCGTTTCCGGCCCGACCATCGACGGCCGCACGATCGACGCCACGCAGCTGCAACAGGCGGCGAAGAACTACAACCCCGACACCTATGCTGCCCGCGCTAACATCGAGCACGTCCGTGGCCTTTCCGGTCAGTCGCCGTTCAAGTCCGTGGGTGACGTCCTGGCGCTCAAGGCCGAGCCGGTCACCATCGATGTCGCCGGCAAGCCGGAGCAGCGCATCGGCCTTTTCGCGCAGCTCGACGTCCACGATGATCTGGTCGCGCTCAACAAGGACAATCAGAAACTCTACTCCTCGATCGAGATCCTGCCGAACTTTTCCGGCACGAACGAGGCGTACATGGTCGGCCTGGCCTTCACCGATAGCCCGGCCTCGCTGGGCACCGAGCGCCTGCAGTTCACGTCTCGCGCCAAGGTGTTCGGCAACCTCGTGTCCGCGCCGGACGAGCTGAAGCTCGAGCTAGAAGCCGCGCCGGCATCGCAGACCGCATCGGATGGTGCGTTCAAGGCGATGGGTGATTTCTTCAGCGGTCTGCTGAAGGCCGCAAACACGCCGCCCGCCCCGCCGGCGCCAGCCGTCACCCCTCCGGCCGCGGGCGCCGTGCCGGCCGAATTCTCGGCCTTCGCCAGCCAGATCACGCAGGGCATGCAATTGATGTCCGCGGCGATCGACGCCGGCAACAAGGCGAACACCGAAGCGATCGGCAAGGTCGCCTCGGATCTCGCCGCCTTCAAGTCCGAAGTCGAAAAGACCCCCGCCAACTCCTACACCGCACGCCCGCCGGCCACCGGCGGCGCCGGACGCATCCTGGCGGAATGCTGATCAGCACTCTGCCCGCCATACCCTGACACGCAGCCCCTCCGGAGCCCGCCATGCGCAACGAAACCCGCCTTCTCTTCAACGCCTTTGTCGCGCAGATCGCCGCCCTCAACGGCGTGGACGACGCGACGAAGAAGTTTACGGTCACCCCATCCGTCCAGCAAAAGCTGATCGACAAGCAACAGGAGTCGTCCGACTTCCTGAAGCGCATCAACTTCGTGCCGGTGACCGAGGCGTCCGGCGCCATCCTCGGCCTGTCGGTTTCCGGTACCCTGGCCTCGCGTACCAACACGGCTGGCGGCAACCTTCGCGTCCCGCGCCAACCGTCCGGCCTCGACTCGCGTCAGTACGACACCAAAAAGACCGACTTCGACACGGCGATCCCCTACGCCCTCATCGACATGTGGGCCAAGTTCCCGGACTTCCAGGCGCGCATTCAGAACATGATCGTTCGCATGCAGGCGCTCGACCGCATTCGCGTCGGCTGGACGGGCACCTCGGCCGCCGCGGCGACCGATCGCACGGCGCATCCGGATCTGTCGGATGTCAATATCGGCTGGCTGCAGAAGATGCGCACGGAAATCCCGGCGCAGGTGATGACGGCCGGCGGCACGGCCGGGCACGTCTATTACGGCGCCGCCGGCGATTACAAGACGCTCGACGCCCTGGTATATGATGCGGTCCAAACGCTTCTGCCGACCTGGGCAAAGGACGACCCCAACCTCGTTGTCCTCCTCGGGCGCGATCTGCTCCACGACAAGTATTTCCCGCTGATCAACGAAGACGAAGATCCGATGAACCAGCTGGCGCGCGATGTCGTGATGTCGACCAAGCGCGTCGGCAACCTGCCGGCCTTCACTGTGCCCTTCTTCCCGGACGGCAAGCTGATGGTGACCCGCTTCGACAACCTGTCGATCTACCAGCAGGAAGGCGCCAACCGCCGCACCGTGGTCGACCACGCCGCCGCCGACCAGGTCGAAGACTTCCAGTCCTCGAACGACGCCTACGTCATCGAAGATACCGACTACGCCCTGCTGGTCGAGAACATCAGCCGCAAGGACGCGTAACAGCAATAACCCTGAGAGCGAGCCGAGGGGGCGGGCATTGTCCCGCCCCCTTTTTTAACGGAGATCCACATGCTGAGCCCAGCTCAAAAACACAAGATGGCCGTAGCCGCGGCTCTGACGATCGCCGCCGCCGGCGCCATTGCCGGTCTCGATACGATCGCGCCGCCCCGGCCCGAAGAAGGTCCGGAAGCGAACGCCTACAACCTGCTGATGGCCCAGCTCGGCGCCGATCGCCGCCGCCTGTCCGACATCGCGTCGACCGAGCGCAAGATCGAAGCCAAGCGCGAAATGATCGAGGCCTATCAACCGCACATCGACGCGGTGCTCGAAACGACGGCTAAGACGGGCAAGGCCGTCCAGGACGAAGTTTTCGTCACCCTGATGATCTGGCACATCGACGTGGGCTATTACGACCGCGCGCTCCAAATGGCCGAACACGTCCTGACGCACGGCCTGGTCCTGCCCGACCGCTTCAACCGCAATGCGCAAACGCTGATCGCCGAAGAGCTTGCCGAGGCCGGCCTGAAAGCGACCTCGGTCGATGAAGACTTTGATCTCGACGTTCTCGGTCGCACGCTGACCCTGGTGCAGCCCTACGACGTCAACGACATCGTGCAGTCGAAACTGCGCAAGGCCATCGGCCTGCAGCTGATCCGCAAGGCGGAGGCTACCGAAGCCGACGCGGACGGCCCCGCCGGCGGCGCCCAACACGCGCGCTCCGCGGCACTGGAAATGCTGACCACGGCCCTGCGGCTGAACCCGCAGGCCGGCGTCAAGAAAGAGATCGAGCGGCTGCGCATGTCGCTCCGAAAGAACCCTTCTCCGGACTCGGTGACGGAATAAGCCGCCCCACGGCGCCAGGGGGGCGGTGATTGGTCAGGTGGATTGATCTCCGACCCTGACCTTGATCCTCACCCCCCTGAACTATCTGACCGAGGTGCATATGACCGGCTTTGTCTCTATCCCGCCTGAACCCGCATCGCCAGACGGCACAATGGTCCTCGGCGAGGAATTCTGGCCGGCCGTGGACCTCAACCATTTCCGCGACACGATGCGGATCGGCGCGTCGACCATCCCTGATCCCCGGCTGATTGAAGCCCTGCAGGTCGCCATAGCTGACGTGCAAGAGGATCTGGCCGACTGGCGCGCCACACAGGAGGCCGCCGGATATGACAGCCTGGCCGGCGTCCCGTCGCCGGCGATCGGTGCCGAGACGCGCCTAACGATGCGCTGGCGCCGTGCCGTTTATTCCTACGCCACGGCCGACCTTTCCGAGACCCACCAGGACATCACCGCGACGGCCGCGGGCGCCGGCCAGTCGGAAGCCATGGGGCCGTCTGTCGGCGACCATAGGCGCAACGCGCTCCATGCCATCCGCGACATCCTCGGTGTCGGCCGGTCGACCGTAGAGCTAATATGATGGCGGCCACCACCTTCACCGCGACCGCTGTGCAGGATGAAACGCTCGACGCCCTGGTCTGGCGCGTGCTTGAAGCCGGATCCGGCGTGGTCGAACAGGTGCTCGAGCTCAATCCCGGCATCGCGGATCTCGGCCCGGTTCTGACCGAAGGCCTGGTCGTAACGCTGCCGGTCATCACGGCCGCGCCGGTCGCAGAGTCGACCATTGTCAAACTTTGGGAGTGAGTCGTGGAAAAGCCCGACAGCCTGCGCGCGTTTTTGGTGGCCCGGGCGCCTGAACTGAAGCGTAACCCCGAAAAGCTCCAGATGTACGTCAAGGGCGGCAGCACGGCGGCGCGTTGGTCGCCTGACCGCTTCAACTATGAGTACCGCTACACGCTGCATGTCCAGATCCTCGGCTTCACCGGTCATCCAGATCAGATATTCCTGCCGGTCCTGGTATGGCTGACGGACAACGAAAAGGCCGCGTTGCAGAACTTCGACAACGGTGACCAGGCTGTCACCTTCGACGTAGATCTGCTCGATGACAAGACGGTCGATCTGGAGCTGCAGATCAAGCTGACCGAGGCGGTCGATGTCGTACAGCAGCCGGGCGGCACTTTCCGTCTGACGCATCGCCCCGAGCCACCAGCGATCGGCTTCGACCTGGTCGAAAACGTGCCCGTCGGCACCAAGATTTCCGCCGTCTATACGCCCGACAACGAGCTGATCTACCAGGCGCCGGAGGCCTGACGTGTCCAGCGATTTTAAGGCGCTCGAGCAGTTGGAAAGCGAGGCCGGCCGACTGCTCGGCGCCCTCGATGACGCCGGCAGGCGCGACATCCTGCGCAAGATCGCCCGCGAGCTGAAGGCCGGCCAGGCCGCGCGCATCGCCAAACAGCAGAGCCCGAACGGCGCCGCCTTCGCCCCGCGGAAAAAGCGCGGCGAGCCCCGCGGCGGCAATGGCGCCAGGCGCTTCCTGTATCCGTCTGGCGGCAATGGTCCCGCGCGTATCGTCTTCATGAAGTCTTGGTCCTATGACGGCCCGCTGATGACCGGCTTCGACGTAGAGGCTGGCGGCATTCGGTCGTTTGAGACGAAGAAAATCATCAAGTTTCTCGGCGTGTCGCCGGCGGAAGACAACAAGGCCAGCGGCGGCAATATCCGAAACCGGCTGACCATCAAGCAAAAGGCTATGTTCCGGAAGCTGCGCACCGGGCGCTACCTGAAGTCGGGCGTTGACGATTATGGCCTGTGGGTAGGCTTCCTCGGCAAGGTCGCCGGCATCGCGCGAATCCACCAGGAAGGCGGCAGAGACCGCACCTCGAGGCGCGGCCCGACCGTTCAGTATGCGCAGCGTGAGCTGCTCGGCTTCACCAACCAGGACCGCGAAGATATCCTCGACCTGGTGCTGCGCCACATGGACGTCTAGGCGGCATCCTCTTCCGTATCCTCGCCGTTGAGGTATGGCGGCAGCACTTCTATCCATGCGGCATATAACGCCTTTCGCTCGGCCTTCAGCTTCGCAAGCTTTTCCGGTCCCTTCGCTGCCACTGGGAAAGGATCGTTGCGGCCGTAGACATAGACGTCGAAATGATGGTCTTCGCCGACCGATATCACTGGCGAAAGAACAGTGATCCCCTGCAGGCTGATGTGAAAATTGCGTAGCTTGTAGACCAATGGGGCATCGATCCTTCGCCAGTTCCATGTGCGGTGATGGCGCTGATAATCCTCCCAGGCTTCCATCATCCATTGGTGATGCCGCGCGACCTTCACCCAGCCGTCCGTCATGTTCTGGCCCTGAAAGACCAGTTGCTGCGCATTGTTGGCGATGAATACTGCGAACTTACGATAGACCGCTGCCGATTGCAGTTCGGAAACCGCGACGACCTTAGACAGGTCGATGTAATAGCCCATGCAGCGATAGACAGTCATGGTTCAATGCCGCGCCTTACTGCCATATTGGCGCGCTAGATCTTCCTCCGTCAGGACCGGGATATGCAGCAGGTCGAAGATGCGGCCGGCGACGCGTTCGGAAAGCCTGGCCACATCGATCCGTCCTTGGATCTCGGCCACGTCACCATCGATTGTGACGCCGTCTTCAAGTGCCAACTCCGCCGACAAAACGTCCTTCAGGTCATCCCACATTGCACGCACGCTGACTCTCCGCTACAGAATGTTCCACCTTTGTTCCAATTGACGGCCAAGAGTCAAGCGGGCAGCGTAGCAATCGGTCGATGTGGGAGATATCCGATGTGCAATCGGGCGAAACAAAAACTCAGCTGGCAAGAGTATATTGGCATTATGCAGCGTGAGGCGCTCCAGATCCCTGCGCATCAAACCGAGCTCGATCTGATGGTCTCGGATCCGGCCAAAGACTATGAGGTCGGCATCGGCGACAAGGGCGCGATCATGGTTCCCGCCGGCGACCAGGTCGAACTGGCCACCATGAAATTCGGCAAGCCTCAGCCTGGCCGCGGCCCGCTCTTCAATTTTCGATCGGACGGCCGGAATTTTTCGGATAGCAAGCGCTGCATCATGCCGGTCGACGGCTTTTTCGAGTTCACCGGCACTAAGTCCCCAAAGGCAAAGCACCTGTTCACCGTGCCGGCGTCACGGTTATTCGGCATCGCCAGCATCTGGTTTCCGGCCGAAGGCAATGAACCGGCATCGTTCGCAATGCTGACGACACAGCCGGGGCCAGACATCAAACCTTTTCACGACCGGCAAATCGTCATCCTGACGCCTGACAAATGGGGAACTTGGTTGTTCGACAACACCAGGCACGAAGATCTGTTCCGACCGTTACCGGCAGCGACATTTGCACACCAGCTGGTGCGGCCGGGTAAAGACTAATCAGCCAGTCTTTTTCGAACTCGATATCCACAGGTCGCAGATTGCCTTTGCAATTTCGCCATGTGACGCGCTTTCGTAAGCCGAGCGATTTCCGCCGGCTTCGACCAGCTGGTTCAGAAGCCTTTGCTTGCTCGCTTCATCATATGGCGGTGGATCGCCATTCAAAAAGCGGATGGTGTCTCTCCAAGCAAGACTGGATCCTGGGAGCGCGGCGTAACGGGGCATCATTGAGGCTCCATGAATTAAGGCGACCTTCGCACCATTTGGGCCAAAAGAAAAGCTGCCCGCGATGCCGCCAGCAGCGTTCCAATTTCACTGAGGTCCGACTATTTGCCGCCGGTGATGGCGTCCACGAGGGCCTGGCGCTTCGCCTCGCATTCCTTGAGGACCCGCTCCTGCTCGATCGAGAAGTTCGCCAGATCCTGCACCGTTTTCACGCCGGCAGGATCGTCACTCTTGCACGCCTGCAGGGCGATCGGGGGTATGAACAGAGGGGCCGTCGGCGTCGGCCGGCTCGCGCAGGCTGTCAACACCATCGCGCCAAGCGCCAATGACAGAGCTGTAATCGCAATTCGCGCCTGCCGGCGTCGGTGCGGTATCGATCGCATGATGTGCCTCGTTTGCGGCCCTGCGGCCGGCGTCCTGGTTGTGCTGAAGGTCGGCCTCGGCGCTCGATGCGCTCGATGCCGACGCGGTGACCTGTGCGGTTTGGGCGTGCGCTTCCTTGACCTCGGCCTTGAGCGGTTTGATCTGGCCCCAAAGGGCCATGATAGTGCAGCCGACCATGATGCCGGCCATGAGCGCTGCCAGATGACTTAGAATTTCGTCGCCAAACTTCATTCGTCGTGCCCCGTCCGCATGATCCGCGACAGGGTGACGGCGCGGCTGCTGACCTGGTTGGCCCAGGCCGAGCGCAGCATCTCGCCGGCGGCGTCCGTGTAACGGCCGGCTTCGACAAGGCGAAGGGTTTCCTTGAAGCCCAACAGCTTGCCGATGCCCATGTTGAAGGCCATATCGACCAGCACGTCGCGGCGCACGCCGTCGAGCTGGCGCGTCCAGGGCAATTGCTTGCCGAGATCCGCGCGAGCGTCGGCGATATCCTTGTCGAGGGCAGCGTCGGATAGTGACTGCGTCCAGGTCAGACCTTCATGCACGTCGGCGCCGGTATGCCCGCGACCGATAGTCCACGGTGCGCCGTCGTAATTTCGCCAGTTTGCGAGCTGCCGATAGTTGAGAACGGGATTGATGCCGGCGGCTCGACAGGCCTTCGCCAGCGGAGATAGCGGATCTGGATATGCGGTGAGGACGTTGCCCTCTTCGCGGTCGAGTCTGTCACGCAGTGCCATGGAACCTCCTGATCCTATGCCTGGTCTTGATCGATGGTTGGGTTCGGCTCGACGGCCTCTTCACCTTCGGCTTGCTGCTCGGAAGGCTCGGGCTCGACCGGGCCGTCAAAGACGACGATCCGGTCGTTCAGCTTCTGCAGCTGGTCCTGGTCGACCGAAGGCAGCGGGAGATAGCCGACGACATCGAAGCCCCAAAAAGTGCCGCGGGCATTGTCGGTCCAGCCGAGCATTTTGTCGTAGAAGGCCGTCATGACGTGGCCGTCCGCAGTCACGACCAGGAAGTCGCCGCCGGTTTGCGCGGCTTCGTCAACAGGCTGGAACTCGGGCCATTGAATTTCGGTCATCTGTCGGTTTCCTCAGCTAGAACCTGTGGCCAATCTTCGGATCGGGGCGGTTATTGGCGACGGTCGCGTTGACCTTACCGGTGGGGTGCGTCCCATCTGGCGTGGTGTCATTGGCGATGCCGTCCGTCACGAACAGGTCAACGTCGGTCGGGTCACACATGTCGCTGGCCACATCGATCACGAAGTTGACGTAGGCGGGCAGCGCAGTCCGGAGCGTCGTGTTGTAGGTCAGCTTTTCGGCACGGGCGGACGCGTTTTGCTTCGTCTGGCCGGGACCATCGATCCAGTTGTTCGATGAATTTGTCGGCGACGCTGGAACCGTCGCGACGCCGCCATAGGCAAAGCCGGCCGTGTTCAGGAACGTGCAGAAGGTGTTAAGCTGGCTCAACATCGTCGCGGCTGTATGACCGGCACCGAAGTCGTTGACGCCGAGCTCGACCACGTAGGACTCGCCCATCAGGTTCAGCAGCTCGGTCACGCCTGGCAGGGCGCCAGTCGTGATGTTGACGAATTCGGACAGCATGCGGCTCGGCTGCGCGATACGCAGCAGGTCGATATGGTTTTTGCCGTACAGACGGCCGACCCAGCCGACATGGCCGTCATTGTCGGAGGATCCGGTCAGGTTTTCGGCAAAGGCGTGGATCGAGTCCTCGATAGAAATAACGCTCTTGGTAGCCTTACGGCGGCCGATGACGATCACGTCGAAAAGGTTAGCTGGACTCTGGTTGTAGGTCGTTTCACCGCCCAGCACGCCGGTCTTATCCGATGTGATCGGCGTGGCGCCGACAACATAGTGGTCGCCATTTGCTGCCCCGTTGGCGTTTGCCGACTGCTGTCCGAACGGCAAGTAGCCGTTTGGCAAATAGTTACCGCTGGAATCGACGGGGTAAAAGTTCAGGTGAACCTTGAAAGCGCCTAGCGATGCGATCTGAAGCCCGCCGAGCTCAAACGCGAGAGCGTTGCGGCCATCGGCGTATTCGGCCATCTTGATCCAGATGTCGGTTGAACCGCGATAGTAGATCGGTGATGGCGCCGCGGCGCCGACGCCAAGCGGTTCAAACGTCGCCTTCCCGCGGATATCGTTCGGCAGCGGGATTTGCACCAGGTTGCCGCCCGAGTTCCCCAGGTACCAGGTAGGAATGATGATGCCGAGTTGCTCGGCGATCCCGTAGCCGTTGACTAGCCGGCGCGACACAGAGTCAGCGCCCGTCCGGATCTGCACACCCCAATAGACCTGATTGCGAGCCGAGATCGGCGAGTACTTTTTGACCCGGCCAGTCGTGATCGCAGCGATGTTCGTGGTGTTGGCGGCGATTGCCAAGGAGTTCGCGGCCACGCTGGAAAGTAGGGAATTGAGCGTCGTCTTCACGCCGTGCATGAAAGAGACGATCATGTTGTAAAGGCCGTTGACGCCGGTCGTAGCAGCTGTCGCATCGCTGACGATCGCGAAGACATCCCCTGACAGCGTGCCGGTCTGTCCGGCGCCGGCATTTAGCTGGATGAAAAGCCGTGTCGCGGCGCCGGTCGAGGTCAGGGGCTGCGTGCGCCAGGTACCGTCACACGTCAGATTTTTTGCGCCGCCGCTCGTCAGATTGGTGGATGCGCCATCGGCAAGCCAAATCGTCGGTGTCGCCGATGACGTTTTCGACAGGCGGTAAAAGACCGTAATGGTAACGGCATTCGCGGCGTTGACCGGCCAATAGAAAAAGCAGTTGGTGCTGTTCGGTGCCGTGACGCTAAACTCGCCGACGCCGGGACCGAAGGTCGTGGCGCTCCATCCGGACGGCGCCGTGATCGCACCAAGGATCGCGCCGAGGCCTTCCGTGTTGGTCGAGATAGCCTGACGGAGCGTAGCGCTGTTCGACGCCGACAACGTCAGCAGGTTAAGGACGGCCAGCAGCGACGTGGTCAGCTTGTCGCTTTGTAGGGATGCCGCCGTATAGTCGCCGGTGAGCCCGGCAACCATGCCGGTAAGCGTATTGCCTACCGCTCCGGTGTTCAGCGAAACCAGCCGCGCGACACCCGAAGCCGTGGCGGTGAGAACCGCCATGCGAGGCGTGCCGTCACAGGTCAACGTTACCTGGTTCGAAATGCGCGTCGACGTGCCGTCGCCAAGGTAAATCGTCGGGGCGCCGGCCGACTTCGACAGGCAGTAGAACACCGTGATCGACTTGCCGATCGCTACCGTATCGATCGGCCAATAGAATTGCGCGTTCGACGCCGTGGTCGTGGTCAGGTTGAGCGCGCCAATGCCGCTCGATCCGCCATCGGTATAACCGGACAGGACAACAGCCGACTTTAGGACACCTATAGCCGAATAGCTGGCGACGGCCGCGGCGAGCGCTTGGGATGACGCATTGGAAAATGCCAGTCCAAGCATGTTGACCATGGCCAGCATGGCCGTCGTCATCTTGTCGTTTTGCAGCCCGCCGGCCGTGTAGTCGCCGTTGAGCGCTATGATGTCGCCGGTCAGGGTGTTGCCGATGGCGCCGGTGTTCAGCGTGACCAGGCGAACCACGCCGGCGGCGTTGGCGGTCAGGAGCGCCAGGCGGGGCGTGCCATCACAAGTCAGCGTCACGGTGTTCGATTTCGACGCCGAAGTACCATCGCCGAGATACATGGTCACCGTGCCCGACGACTTGGTCAGGCAGTAGAAGATAGTCACGGAACTGCCGTTGGCGACCGCGTCGATTGGCCAATACGCCTGCGAGTTCGACACCTGTGTCGTCGTCAGGTTCAGCCCGCCGATGCCGATGGAGCCACCATCCGTGTATCCGGCCAAAACCTTGGCAGCCTTCAGGACGCCGGCGGAAACGTCGGCCGGAGTGAACCCGAGTGCCGTGTTGATGTCACTTGCGGCTAGGACGCGCGGAGCCATCAACGCACCTCGCGATCTTTATGCAGGGCCTCGCGCCAGGCATGTACGCCTGCCACGGCCAGCCCGAACACCGTGGCCGCGGCACTGGCAGCGGCGATCAGTTCGAGGACATTCACTGGCTGTCCTCCATGTTCAACTTCCGTTTGGCGAAATAGGCCACGCCGTTGAGTAGGAAGCCGAAGCCCATGGCGCCGAGCACCATGGAGATGCCGACCGACGCAATGGCCGGCAGGTTCCAGTAGATCGTGGCGGTGACGCCGACCGTAGCGAAGGCCGGCAACGCAGAAAGCTCGCTGATCGCCAGCCACAGGCGTTTGCGGCGCCAGTGCGCGGCGAGCACCGGATCGTCCGGCTGGGCCTCGCCCAGGCCGAACAGCGAATAGCCCAGCTTGCCCGCGACGATGGTCAACGAGCTGAAGAAGCTGAGTGTCCAGTAGATGGCGATTTCGGGCTTGGTCATGCTGTCAGATCAGCATGGCGCTCGGGCAAGGCCAGCGGTCCCCGTTGTCAAACCCGATTTGCGAAGTGCGACCGCGTGCGCGCGCGGGATTGCCTCGGCCAAATGCCGACATGGCCGGCACAACCAACAACGCAATCGACCTGTCGCAGATCCCGTTGCCTGACGTGATCGAGCAACTGAGTTTCGAGCAGATCTTTGCCCAGATGGCGACGCTCGTGAAAACCGGCGTGGCCGGCGTCTTCGCCGGTATTCCGACTTTTGACGAAACGATCGAAAGCGATCCGGCCGTCAAAATCCTTCAGGTCGCTGCCTATAGCCGGCTGCTCGATCGCCAGCGCGTCAACGACGCTGCGAAGTCGGTCATGGTGGCCTACGCGCTCGGTAACGACCTGGTCAATCTCGGCGCCTTGTTCGGCGTGGCGCAATTACCAGGTGAGGATATCGAGGCCTTTCGAGAGCGAATCTTGCTGGCGCCGGACGCCTATTCGACCGCCGGTGCATCTGGCGCATACGAGTACATTGCCCGGTCGGCTGACGCCGGGGTCAAGGACGTGAAGGCGATCTCGCCGATGCCCGGCGCCGTGCTCGTTTCCGTTTTGGCCGCTGCCGGCGATGGGACGGCGGACGCCGGTATGCTGGCCAATGTTCAGGCTGCACTATCGCCAGCCGACAAGCGCCCGCTCTGCGACCAGGTGACCGTGGCCTCGGCCGAGATCGTCACCTATTCGATCCAGGCTGACATCTACACGTACGCCGGCCCCGATCGGTCGGTCGTGCTCGCCGCCGCGCAAACGAACGTCGCCGCCTTCGCCACCAATATCCGCCGCATCGGCTTTGACGTGGTCCGAAGCGCCATTACCGCGCAACTGCACGCCGCCGGCGTCCAGAAGGTCGTGTTGAACCTGCCCGCGGCTGACGTCCCGATCGATGACACGCAGGCGTCCTACTGCACCGGAATCGTGCTGAATTTCATTGGCGAGGCGCAATGAGCCTCCTGCCGCCCAACGCCACGGCCCTCGAGCGCGCCTTTGAGGGGGCCATCCAGGCTCCCGCGCTCGATGTGCCGCTGCGCCAACTGTGGGATCCGGACACGTGCCCGGTCGAACTCCTACCATGGCTGGTCTGGGGCTTGTCGATCGACAATTGGGACACGACCTGGTCGGAGGCCGAAAAGCGCCAGCGCGCACGCACGGCCATCCTTGATCAAATGCGCAAGGGCTCGCGCGGGGCCGTCGACACTGAAATCGCCGCGCTTGGCGGGCACGTAACGGTGACGGAATGGTGGGAACAGACGCCGGCCGGCGATCCGTTCACCTTCGAGCTTGCGCTCGACATCGATAATCCGGCGGTCCCCAACACGGCCGCTTACATCGACCAGGTGCTCGATCGTCTGGCGAGAATTCGGCGCCTGGCCGCACATGCGGTTGTCAAACAGAAGGTGAGCGCCGCCGGCCAGGTGGGCGAGATCGGTGCCGCGCGCGCCGCCACGTATGCCCGCCTCGATACGGTCTCACCGGCAAAAGACCTCGTCTACCTCACCGGCGCCGATGGCGCGCAGCTCGTCAATGCCTATGGCAACGAATTCGTAGGAGCCTGACAGTGGCACTCAACCTGATCGTCACCAATGCCGGCCGCAACGCCCTGGTCGATGCCGCAAACACCGGCACCAACCAGGTAGATATCACGCAGGTTGGTGTCTCCGCCACGAACTTCGCCGTCGACTTCACAACCACGGCGTTGGCCGGTGAACTGAAGCGCATGGGCACCATTGCCGGCGTCACCGTGGCCGACAACGTCATCCATGTGACGATGCAAGACAACAGCATCGACGTATATTCGCTGCGATCCTTCGCCCTCTACCTCAATGACGGTACGCTTTTCGCCGTCTACAGCCAGGCGGGCGTGATTGTAGAAAAGTCTGCAGCGGCCTCGATGATGCTGTCGGTGGACGTGGCTTTTGCCGACGTAAATGCCGCCAATATCATCTTTGGCGCTACGGACTTCGTGCTGCCGCCGGCGACGACGGACAATAAGGGAGAGGTCGAACTTGCGACCTCGGCCGAAACCCAGACCGGTACTGATGGATCCCGAGCGGTTACACCGCTCGGGTTGCTCACTGCCTTTACTGCCTGGCTGCTGTCGTTCAACGTCTGGCGCGCGTCGAACGATGGTTCCGGATCGGGCCTCGATGCGGATTTGCTCGACGGCCAGGACGGCAGTTGGTATTCCAACATCATCGCGCGACTGGGCTTCACCCCGGCGAACAAGGCCGGAGACACGTTTACGGGCGGCATCACGGCGCCGACTGTCGCCGCTTCGACCTCGATGTCGATCGCAAGCAATACCGTCTGGCACGCCGGCAATGACGGCGCTGGATCTGGTCTCGATGCCGATATGCTCGACGGCCTCGACTCGACGGCCTACGTCAAGAAATCCGAAGTTACGCATTCCTTTGCCAACCCAGGCTGGCGAAAGGATCACGATGGATTCATGTGGCAATGGGCAGCCGGCTCGACCGACGCGACCGGCAGCGAGGGAACGCAAACGGTCAATTTCCCGGTTGCGTTCCCGACCGCTTGTCTAGGTGTCAGCATCACCACGGACATCGGCTCCGGATCTTCGGCCTCGGACATCGTCTACCAGCAAGTCGGCGCTCCGACCGTCAACGGCGTCACCGTACAGCGCCAGGTCGAAGGCGGCTCCGACAACCGCTCCACCACGCCCCGCGTTCTCGCCTGGGGTTACTGAGGACATCCCATGAGACACGAAATCGGAAAACTCGACAAGGCGCGCCGTACGGTGCCGGTCTTCTTCGAACATAACGGCGTGACACACACCCGCGACGTAAACGCCTGTTACGACGCCAAGGGCAAATACGACGATGACGCGACAGTTGCGCGGGTCCATGAAGTCGCCGCGGGTGTCAAGAAGAAGATCGAGCTCGGCGTCATCGTCTCCGATCCAACCCCCTCGGCTTCGTAAATCCGATCTGACAAGGGCGCGCGCTGGCGTCCGTGGCCATCGCTCACATCATGGCCCCATGTCCGCGCGCGAACCCCATCCAAACGAGACCATTGGCGATCTGATGCGCTTCGGCACGGTCGATTCCGTCGATCTCGAGGCAGGATTTGCCGTGGTCAAGGCCGGCGACGTCACCACGCCGCCCCTGCGCTGGTTCACGCCGGCGGGCGGCTTTTCGATCTGGTGCCCGCCATCGGTCGGCGAACAGGTGCTCCTAGTCTGCCCGGAAGGGGATATCGAAGCCGCTGTCATCATGCGCGGCATCTTCTCGGACACCAATCCGCCGCCGGCGTCCGGCCTGCGCCTGGTCCTCAAGACTCCGGACGGCACCACGATCGACTATGATCCGGAAGCCCACAAACTGACCATGACCCTCTCCGGCGGATCGGTCGAGATCGTCGCGCCGGCCGGCGTCAGCCTGATTGCCGACATGGACGTTCAGGGCAACGTAACGATTACCGGCGACCTGACCGTTAGTGGCGGTGGCGACATCGCTGGCGATCTGTCGGTTGACGGATCGGCAGCCGTCTCCGGTAACCTGGCCGTCGATGGCACCTCCACGCTCGGCCAGGGCGCAATCAAGCCCGCCATGCTCTCGGACGGAACCCCAGCCACAAAGGTCTTCGCGAAATGACCGGCATGGACCGCAACACCGGCAAGCCCTTGGACGGTACAACACACATCGCGCAATCGATCGGCGACATTCTGTCAACGCCGAAGGGCAGCCGCGTCATGCGTCGCGACTACGGCTCTCAGTTGCACGAACTCACCGATCTGCCGATCAACGGCATGACGCGGTTGCTTTACGCCGCCGCCACGGCCGGCGCCATCGATCGTTGGGAGAACCGTATCCAGCTCGACCGCGTCGTCGTCGCTGGCGATGCTACCGGCCAGCTCGCCGCCACCATCACCGGCCGGCGTACTGACCTCCCGAACGCGCCCGCTTTCAACCAGCAAGTTTCTCTCTGACAGAGGTTTCCATGACCAGCATCAATCACGGCATCCGCATCAACGAGGCAGCGACCGGCACCCGCGCCCTGGCCACGATCGCCACGGCGGTCATCGGCCTGGTCGCCATCTCGACCGACGCCGACGCGACTGTTTTCCCGCTCGACAAGCCCGTCCTGGTGACGGATGTACGCGCCGCCATCGGCAAGGCCGGTGTCAATGGGACGCTGGCCAAAGCCCTGTCGGCCATCGCAGACCAGTGCAGCCCCGTCGTCATCGTCGTGCGTGTAGCGCCAGGCGTGGATGATGCCGCCACCGAAACCAACATCATCGGCACCACGACCGAAGACGGCCAGATGACCGGCTTGAAAGCCCTGCTGACGGCCGAGACGCAGACCGGCGTCCGCCCGCGTATTATCGGCATCCCCGGCCATGACACCAACGCAGTGGTTACTGCTCTGATGCCCGTGGCCAAGAGTCTGCGCGCATTCGTCTACGCCAAGGCGGTCGGCGACATTGCAGAGGATGTGGTCACCTATCGCAACAGCTTCAGCGACCGCGAACTGATGCTGATCTGGCCGGACTTCACCGACTGGGACGGTTCGAGCGTGGCGCGCGCTCTCGGCCTGCGCGCCCTGATCGATCAGACGACCGGCTGGCACAAGACGCTGTCCAATGTCGCTGTGGAAGGTGTCACCGGCATTTCAAAGGCCGTGGACTTCGATATCCTGTCCTCGAGCAACACGGCCGGCGTGCTCAACGACGCCGACATCACGACCATCATCCGCAGCCAGGGCTTCCGCTATTGGGGCAACCGTACCTGCTCGGACGATCCACTGTACGCCTTCGAGTCGACCGTCCGCACCGGCCAAGTGCTCAAGGATACGATCGCGGAGGGCCTGGTCTGGGCCGCGGACAAGCCGATCACCGCGCAGTTGGTGAAGGACATCATTGAGACGATCAACGCCAAGTTCCGCGGCCTGAAAACGCAGGGCCGCATCCAGGGCGCCCGCGCCTGGTACGTTGCCGCGCACAATAGTCCCACGGATCTCGCCGCCGGCAAGATCGTGATCGACTTCGACTACACGCCCTGCGCGCCGGCCGAAAGCATCAACCTCAACATGGTCATCACCGACCAATACTACAGCTCGCTGGCCGACGAGCTGGCGAAGCTGGTCGGCTAAACCGGCGCATTTCCCGCTCACTTTTTTAGGATTCCGCGATGCTGCCCTCAACCCTCAAGAATATGAACCTCTTCCACGACGGCGGCTCGTTTGCCGGCCTGGTGCCCGAAGTCACGATCCCGAAGCTCGCCCGCAAGATGGACGTCTATCGCGGCGGCGGAATGGACGGCGAAGTCCAGATCGACATGGGCCAGGAGCCCATTGAGTTCGAGTGGAAGCCCGGCGGGCACATTACGTCCGTCTTCACCCGCTTCGGCGAGCCGACCATCGACGGCATCCTGCTCCGCTGGATGGGCGCCTATCAGTCGGACGACACTGGCGAAGTGAAAGCGGTCGAAGTCGTCGTTCGCGGCCGTCACCAGGAGATCGATCCCGGCTCCGGCAAGCCTGGCGACAAGACGGAAATGACCGTCAAGACCGTCTGCTCCTACTACAAGCTGGTCGAGAACGGCGCCACGCTGATCGAGATCGACATCGCGAACATGGTCTTCATCGTCAACGGCGTCGATCGCATGCAGCAGATGCGCGCCGCCATCGGCCTGTAACCTTCCTTCCAACTAGGACCATTCCCGCGTCCCTTGGGAATGGTCCGTTTCTTTTTCGGAGATCACCTTGGAAACTCAGAACACCACCAACTCACCGGCCATGACCGACGACATCCCCCTGGTCGAGCCGATCAAGCGCGGCGAAACGACCATCAGCTCGATCCGCCTTCGCAAGCCCGGCGCCGGCGAGCTGCGCGGCTGCTCGACCGCAAATTTGCTCAACGGCCAGGTCGACGACGTACTGAAGGTATTGCCGCGCATAACGGTGCCCAGCCTGACACAGCCCGAGGTCGAGGCCTTGGACCCGGCCGACCTGGCCGAGTTGTCGGGGCACGTGATGAGTTTTTTGCTCACGCCTGCGCAGCGGGCTTTAGCGGAGCAGATGCTGAAGACCTGATGAGCGATATCGCCGTCATCTTTCACTGGGATCCGGAAAAGATGGAGGCGATGTCGCTCGAAGACCTTAGCCGCTGGCGCGAAAAGGCTGTCTCGCGCTGGAACCAGATGAACAGGACCGAAAAATGAGCGACTCGCGCCGCCTTGCCCTGACCCTGGTCATGAAGGGCGTCGATGGCGTTACCGGCATGCTCAAGTCCGTGATGGGTGCCAGCGACGGCGCCAAGGGCAAGCTCAAGGCGCTGAATGCGGAATACTCCGCACAGCGCAAGGAGCTTTCGCAGCTCAAGGCGAAGATCGCCGAGACGGGTGATGCCGACGGCGCTCTAACGGCGCAACAGGCTCGCCTTGAGCGCCAGATCGCCGCGACAACGGCCAAGCTCAACGTCCAGAAACAGGCGGTCGAACGCCTGGCCAAATGGAAAGCTCGCGGCGATGCGGCCACCGAGGCTGGGCAAAAGAACATCGCGGCCGGCACCGCGATGGGCCTGCCGCTCGCACTCGCTGTAAAGCAGGCTGCCGACTTCCAGGACGGCATGACGGATATTCAGCAGAAGGCTGACCTGTCGGCGAGGGACACTGCGCGCCTGAAGACGAACATCATCGCTGCAGCTGCCGCGGCGAAACAGCTTCCGGAATCTATGCGCGCCGGCGAAGACTTCCTCGCCGGCGCAGGCATGGATCCACGGACAGCAATTCTGATGTTGCGCCCGATCGGCCGCGCCGCCACGGCCTACCGTGCCCAGATTGAGGATTTGTCTCGCGCAAGCTTCGCTGCTGTCTCAAACCTCAAAGTCCCTGTTAATCAGGTCGGTCTAGCCCTGGATGCCATGTCGAAGGCCGGCAAGGACGGCAACTTCGAAATTGCCGACATGGCACAATACTTCCCAGCCCTAACAGCCCAAGCGCAGGCGCTCGGACAAAAAGGCGTGCCGGCCGTCGCGGATCTTGCCGCCGCCTTGCAGATCGCGCGTACAGGCGCAGGCGATTCCGCATCCGCAGCAACGAACGTCCAGGATCTTCTGACGAAGATCAATGCTTCCGTGACAATCAAGAAGTTCAAGGAATTCGGCATCGACCTGCCGAAGGCCATGAAGAAAGCCTATGCGGAAGGCAAAACGCCGCTGGAAGCCATCGCGGAGCTGACGAACAAGGCGACGAAAGGTGACCTGTCTAAAGTCGGCCAGATCTTCACCAATCAGGAAGCCGCCTCCGCGCTTCGCCCTCTAATCCAGAACCTTGACGAATACCGGAAAATCCGCGCGGAAGCCTTAAATGCCAAGGGCACAATCGACGCCGACTTCGCGCTACGCAGTCAAAATGCGAGTGTTCAAGCGCGCGCCTTAATAGGCAACCTGCAGAACTTAGCCATCGTCGCCGGCGATAAGCTGCTTCCGACTGCTGTGGCCCTCAGCGACCGGGTACTTCGGGTGACAGACAGCCTGTTCAAGTGGACTTCGGCACACCCCATGCTGACCGGTGTTATCGTCAACGGTGTTGCAGCAATCGCAGGTCTGAACCTTGTGCTCGGCGGTGCCCGGCTGGCCTTCGGCGCCACGATCGGCCCGGCCATCAAGCTCTATAACGCCATGCTGTGGATGCAGAAGGTCGGCGTGTTCGCCCGGATATGGGCGGCAGGATCCGCTCTGATGACGGCGGCAAACGGTCCTTTCATGGCGTCGATGTGGGCCACGGCCGTCAGCGTCTGGGCAGTGGCCTGGCCGATCCTCGCGGTGATTGCCGCCTGTGTCGCCGTCGCGGCCGTCATCGCCGGCGTCGTCTACGCTTTCACCCACTGGAAGCAAATCCAGACGATCGTGGGAGGCGTCTGGAAAAAGCTGGAAAACTTTTTCGGGTCGATCAACTGGCTCGACGTCGGTAAAAATGTCCTGTTAGGCCTCGCGTCCGGCCTTATTGGTGGCATACCCCTATTGATCATGGCCATGGGCAAGGTCGCCATGGCCGGCGTTAACTACTTCAAAAAAGTCCTGGGCATCAAATCGCCGTCCCGCGTCTTCATGGCCATGGGCGGGCACATCACGGCCGGCCTTAGCCGCGGCATCGACAACGGCGCCGGAGATCCAATCGCCAGCGCCAGGGACATGGCGGCTCGCGTTGCAGGCGCTGGCGGATTTACGCCGCGTGGCGGGGGAGCCGGGGCATCAGCCTACGGCGGCGGAGGGGGCGGCAGTATTATCGTCCAGATCGGCGCCGGCGCGATCGTTGTTCATGCGGCAGCCGGACAATCGGCCAGCGATATCGGCGAAGCCATCAAAGACGCCTTGCTCGGCCATGCCCGCGAGAAAGCCGCCCGCGCCCGCTCCGCGTATGAGGATGACGACGCATGATGATGACCCTCGGCCTTTTCGGCTTTGAAATCGGCACGCTGCCCTACCAGGAGCTGGCCCGACAAACCGAGTGGCGCTATGGCAAGGGCGATCGATTCCGCGCGCGTCCGGCCGTCCAGTACCTCGGACCAGGCACGGACAAGATAACGCTGACTGGCGCCCTGTACCCGTCGCTTGCCGGCAAGTTCAGCTCGCTCGACACCATCCGGTCGATGGCCGACGCCGGCCAGTCCTACCTCATGCTGGACGGCCTGGGTAACGTCATGGGCTCCTGGATCATCAACAGCCTCAGCGACAACAGGTCGATTTTCTTTGTCGACGGCGTAGCCCGGAAAGGCGAGTTCACCATCGAGCTCGAGCGCGTGAGCGATGCCTAAGTTCCAACTGCCGAAGGCGGCATGGAAGGTGACGCTTGACGGCAAGGATCTGACCGACAAGATCAAGCCGCGGCTGATCAGCCTGACCATCCGGGAAAAGCGCGGGGACGAGGCCGACGAGCTCGACCTGACGCTGAACGACTCCGACCAGCTGCTCGACATTCCGCCGCGCGGCGCCAAGCTGCGCGTCTTCATCGGCTGGGAGGCCGGCTCCGGCCTGCCGCTCGGCCTGGTCGACAAAGGCACCTTCACCGTGGACGAGGCGGGATGGACCGGCCCTCCCGACATCATCACCGTGCGCGCACGGTCGGCCGACTTTACGGACACCTTTCGCGTTCGCCGCGAGCGCTCCTTCGTCAACGCCACGGTCGGCGCCGTCCTAGCGGCCGTGGCCTCTGACAACGGCCTGCAGCCGCAAGTGGACACGGATCTCGGCGCCAAGGAAATCCCGGCGCTAGGCTATGGCCTGAAATCCGATGCGGCGCTGCTGAAAGCGCTCGGCCGGCGCTTCGATGCGGTCGCCACGATCAAAGCCGGTTACCTGCTGTTCGCGCCGATCGGCGGCGGCAAGACGGCCAAAGGCAGCGGCCTGCCGCTATTCTCGATCGACAGGTCGGAAGCCGGCCAGGCGCGCTACGAGCGTGCCCAGCGCGACCAGTACAACGGCGTCGAGGCGGTCTATCATGACAAGGGCAGTGCAACCCGTAAATCCGTCTCTGCAGGCGGCACATCGACCGGCCCGGCCAAGAAGCTCCGCCGCGTCTATGCCAGCGAAAAAAGCGCGCAGCATGCCGTCGCGGCCGAGAATACGAAGATGGAACGCGCCGGCGCGAAACTGTCGTTTCCGCTGCCCCTGGGCCGTCCGGATCTATATCCGGAACGTTCAGGCACGGTCACCGGCTTCAAGGCCGAGATCAACGATAAAAAATGGCTGATCTCCGAGATCAGTCACACCGTCGACGGCAGCGGCGGGCTGACCTCGGATTTAAGTTTCGAGAGCCTGGCCTAGGCGGCAAAACCACGCCGGACCCATCGAGCTAACGCTAAAATGAGATAAGTAAGCCCCCATCCAACTGCCACAGGAAGAAATGCCGCAATTAATGGGCCACTCCATCCGGCCGCCTTCAGATTGTTGAAGTAGGTGTTTACGCCGTCCTCTATGCACGGATCTGGAGATGGCATTGGCTCATATTGCCACTTTTGTTCGCAAACACTCACGCTAGCATACTCCAGATCCTCAAAATATTTTTGTTCGCGGATCCGCTCACCAACTCCTGCTGCAACTATCCAAATTACGGATGCGATGACGCCGATGCGCTGCCATCCATTTAGCTTTTTCATCGTCGCGCCCTCCTGATCCCATTGCTACCACCTCTTGACGACTCGCATAATGAGAACATAAAGAGAACATTAGAATGCAAAAAGCGTGGTGGTGTTTCAGAATGAATATCTCGATCGAACTGGAAAAGGCCTGGCTGGTGTACCAATCGCACCTGTCGTTTCGCGGCATCGACAGCCCTGTCAGCCGAATCTGTTATCGTCTGGTCTGCAGCTTGGAGGCGGCGCTCGAGCGTGGCTTGAAGGAGCCCCTGACGCTGTGCCTGACCGACCAGGATTTCGACTGGTATTGCGAATGCCTGATGATTGCCCCGGATCATGGACGCCTGACGCGCATGGACCTGGTGCCGGGCCTACCGATCCTGCCGCAGAACCCGCCGTATAGCTTTTTCTGGGGCCACGACGACAATGGCAAGCTACGGCACTATGCCGTGACCGAGGATCGTGAGTTCGATCCGGAGCTGATGCGTCTAGCCGCCGAAGTGGTGGAGAAGGCCAGGCTGCCGGAAATGCTGAAGCTTAAAAAGGCCAGCTAGGAATAGGCCCCGACAGGGACTATTTTCCCGCGGCGACCGCTTCGCAGAACTTGAGGCCCTTGCCGGCTTCGGCGTTGCTGCCACAGAACTTTGAGGCCGCGTCGAAGTCAGGCCCGCGCTCGACATGATCGACCAGATCCAGGAAAGGCCGGAAATCTACGCCTGGCCTTTCGGGCGCTGCACGCAGCGCAGCCAGGGGCACGCGTAGCGTCGCGATGCTGAGTTGGCTGTCGGCTGATGGGCTGTGCTGAAGTTTAAAATAAAACTGCGCCCATTTCGTTTCTTTCGTAGGCTTAATCTCGCCGGCCTTTAGGCGCTCGGCCACTTGTGAAATGGCGTCACCCATCTCCTGAGCTATCAGACGGTGGCCGCCTGTCGTCACGACGTTCGTGTTGATATTGACGTATTCGACCACTGACGGCCCTACGGCGGGCGCACCGACGCTATCGCGCCAATCCTTGGCCGCTTCCTGTTTTGCGGGCTGACCGCAACCGCCGACCGCCAGCGAAAAAAGACCAATAGCCAACAATCTGATTTTCATAGAGGCCTCCCCTAAACTCTACGGAAAACACCGACGACGCGGCCGACGATGCTCATTTCATTGTCCGCCGCCGTTATGTCCGCCACATGCGGGTTATCCGAGCTGATGACATAACCGCCGGCAGTCGGCCGGATGCGTTTCACCATACCCAGACCGTAGTGGTAGAGCGCCCATATCTGATCGCCCATGCGAAGTTCACGCTGCGACATGTCGATCAGCAGACCGTCTCGGTCGTGAATTGTCGGGTACATGGAATCGCCGGTGCCCGTCGCGTAGACCAAGCCGTCCAGCGGCGCTGAGGTCCACATGCGAATCAGATCGCGGGAAACAGACATCCGCTCCACGGGCTCGACTGATTCGGCGAAGGTGCCACCTCCCATTCCGAAACGAAGGTCTAGAACCGGTATCCGAACGATGTCGAGCTGCTCGGCCAACAGTGCTGGCGTAGGCGTGGGGAGCGCACCTTCGGAGGGATCGGTCGCCTCACCGGTCAAATACTCCGCCGTCGTGTGAAGCGCCCGAGCAATTCTATGAAGGTGGGTGCTGCCAGACGGCTTATCCGCCAACAGTTTCCCTATCGTCTGTTGCGACACGCCGACTGCGCGAGCCAACGACGATTGGCTTTCGCCGGCGGCGTCCATGCGCTCCTGCAGTCTGCTGGCAATCACTACATTGGAACCGGTCATTAGTGAGCCTTAACAACCGAGGTTGTAAGCGCCAATCCAAAAATAATGGTTGACGCAATCACAACCATGGTTGTAGATGGGTGTAGGAGTTCACGATGACACCTTTTGAAGCCCTCAATGCTGCGCTGGCGGTAGTTCACAATAATCAGAGCGAATTGGCGCGCATTTGTGGATGCTCGCAGACTGCGGTCTGGAAGATGCTCCAGGCCAAGCGGATGTCGCACAAGTATGTGTTGGCAGTTGAAACAGCCACGGGCGTTTCGCGCCACGATCTCCGTCCGGACATTTACCCCCGCCCACAGCCTGAAAGGCCGGCAGAAGCCGGCGACGAGGGCGAAGCCTTATCGGAATGGGATACCGGCGCATACGCCAATATCGATCCGAATTTGGACCTGTTCCCGGGCGCTTTCCAATGAAGGCGCTCCTCGGCATCATCAACACGGCTGGCATCACGTTTGTGATGACGTGGCCGTTCGCAATGGCCGTTTTCGGGAAGAGGCCGCTGTTTCGTGGTCTCAGCCTTCTGCACGGTATCATTCTTGTCCTGGTGCTGCTGGCGATAGCCAAGGCACGAAAGACATGAGCTCTCACCGCCCCATCGTCAGACAGACGCCGCCTGGCGTCTCGCTGACATACATCAGGGGCCGCAAGGCGCACCAGGTGCGTCCGATCATCCTCAGCACGGCCAGTATGGCGGTTTTAGGCGTGATTGCCTGGGTGCTGATCTGCAAATGACCGGGGCGCAAAACGCGCACGGTTGTCTTCGAACATGTAACCGCCTGCCGTCGTCCGTCGATGGCGGCACCGATTTGCCAAGGGGCGAATTATGATCTTGCCTTATCAACAGGCCGGTAATCCATGGATGCTGACTTTCGGCATGGGACTTGACCAGCTCGGCCTTAAGACTGGCGACACGGTTGACGTCCTGGTCGTAGCCGCGGCCGGAAACTGGCATTGCTGGCGCAACCTCAAGGCCGAAAACGTCAACTGGCATAACCCGGCCGCTATGCCGGTCGCGTGGCGCCCGTATGTGCCCGGCCCGACCTCGACGGCCGCACCGGCGCCGATCATCGGCATACCCGCTGCAGAGGCCGAGATCGCTTCGCTCAAGGCCAGCCGCGACCACTTCAAAGGCCTGTGGGCCGAAGCCGAAGCGCGCCGTGCCCTGACGGTCTCGAAACTGGCCGACACTTCGCACCGCCTCAACGTTGCCTGCGTCGAGCTGGCCCAACTGAAGGCTCACGCGGCATGACCAAGCAACGCCACCCGATGACCGCATATCGCGCCCTAGCGCGTATCGCCGGCGAAATCGGCTGGGACGGCGCCGCGGCCGTCCTGAAAAAATCGGAGTCGACCATCCGCAAATATGCGGATCCGGACACCGAGCGGGAAATCAGCCTGCAGGACGCCATGCGCCTTGACCTGGCATTCCGCCGTGCTGGCGGCGACGGCGCCCCGCTGTACGAGGCCTATACAGCTCGCCTCGAGCTCGACCAGGTCGAAGACGACGACAGTTCGGAGAACCTGGTGCGCGTGACACGCACGGCGCTCCGCGAAAGCACAGAGGCCGTTGAAGCCGCGCTCGACCTGGCCGGCGGCGCAGGAGACCGCAAGGGCGCGATACGCGAGTGCAACGAGGCGATCGAGGCCCTGACCACCCTGAAATTCAGGCTGACAAACAAGGGAGGCCGCAAATGATGACGGCCCTTGCAGTCCGCCTTTCCAAGAAACCGCAGTCCCGCGGTTTGATACCGGCGATGTCGCCGAACACTCTGGCAGGTGTAACACATGTACCGAACGACAGGGGAGGCGCCCCATGGGTAACGGCCTCCTCAAAAAGACCCGACTGCCCGGCATGGGGTGTCCGGTCTGCTTGTCCCGATCCTTGATCAGGGCATCGGAGGACGTCAGCCCGACGCTTCGAAAGATCTACTACGCCTGCGGTGACGTTCACTGCGGTCATACGTGGGTAGCTCATCTCGAATTCATCGCGACGCTCTCGCCCTCCGCCAAAGGCCCGATCCGGACTTCATTGCCGCAACTGCGGCTGAAGGACCGGCCGGCCAGGACGACGGGCTCAGCGCTTCCGCTGCCCATCGTCCCCATCGACCCGGTAGCACGACCGCCCACGCGGCCCTGACCATCCCGGAAAACCAGAAATACCGGACGCGCCCCTCTGCGGGCGCGCTCGCTCCCCCTTTGCCTGAAAGTTGCCGCTCAAGATGTCCATGGAAGACGCCATTTTAAAAGACGTTCTCGCCCGCATAACGAGCGACTACGGCTTGAAGCCCAAGGGCAAATGGCTGCAGCAGGGCAAGTGTCCGAAGTGCGGCAAGCGCGAGCTGTACGCCCATGCCGAAGGCCCCTGGGTGCTCAAATGCGGCCGCGTCAACAATTGCGGCGAAGAGATCAGCGTAAAAGGCGCCTATCCCGAAATCTTCGACACCTGGTCGAACCGCTTCAAGGCCACGGAAGCCGACCCGAACGCCGCGGCCGACGCCTACCTCTACCACAACCGCAAAATCAATCTGATGGGTCTCCGCGGCTGCTATAGCCAGGAGACCTATCACGACCGCGACCGCAACCTGACATCGGCCACGGTCCGCTTTCCGCTGCCTGGCGGCAGTTGGTGGGAGCGGCTGATCGACCAGCCCGGCCGCTTCGACCGGAAGGCACGATTCCGGCCGGGCGCGTCGTATGGCGGTTTCTGGTGGAATGCCCCCGACCAGGACACGCCGGCGCTCGCCGGGGCGGACAGGATCTGGATCGCCGAAGGCATCTTCGACGCCCTGGCGTTGCGCCAGGCAGGCCTGAAGGCCACGTCGGCTATGTCGGTCTATAACTACCCGGAAAAGAGCCTCAACGAGCTCCGCCGGCACTGTGCCGAACACAATAAGCCGCTGCCCGAGCTGGTCTTCGCCTTCGACGTCGGCGCCGCCGGTACGGAGTACACCCGGAAATTCGTTGAACGCGCCAACAAGGAAGGCTGGCGCGCGATCGCGGCGCAGCCCCGCGCCGAAGGCGAAACCGACAAGCTCGACTGGAACGACCTCCTCGAACGCGACCGCCTCAAAGGGGTGGACGACAAGGGCCGGCCGTGGCTGGAAACGTACCTGTGGTACGGCGAGGTTCTCCTTGCCGAGAATGCCACCGAAAAGGCCCTGCTGTTGTGGAAGCGGCACGGCTGGTCGAGCTTCAGCTTCGTTCACGACAATCGCACCTGGTGGGCCAGCTTTGACGAGGCAAAGATCGCCGAGACCGTCCTTAAGGAGGACGTCAAGGAGCTGGTCGCCGCGCGCGCCTGCGCCAACGTCTCCGAAATCGCCAACTGCGCCTTCCGCATCCTGTACTTCCAGGAAGACAAGGCGATTGACGAAAGCCACTATTACCTGCGCGTCGATACACCGACCGACGCCCCGCCGACGAAGGCCACCTTCACGGCCGGCACGCTCGCCGCCGCGGCCGAGTTCAAAAAGCGCCTGCTCGGCGTAGATCCCGGCGCACAGTGGCTGGGCTCCACCCGTCAGCTCGACATCCTGGTGTCGCAGCAGCGCGAGCGCGGCATCAAGCGCGTCCAGACGCTCGACTTCACCGGTTACAGCAAGGAACACGGCGCCTGGGTGCTCGGCGACCTGGCGGTGTATCGCGGCAAGGTGCTGCCGATCACCGAGGAAGACTATTTCGACCTCGGACCGGTGCAGCTGAAGCTCCGGTCACACGACCGCATGTTGTCGATCGAGTACGACACCGAAAACTTTGACACCAGCTGGCTGCAGACGATCTGGCAGGCCTTCGGCTGCAACGGCATCGTGACCCTGACCTTTTGGGTAATGGCGTTTTTCGCCGAGCAGATCCGCGCCGAATACAAGCTGCTCGGTTTTATCGAAATGTCCGGCATCCCCGGTACCGGCAAATCGACCCTGATCGAATTCCTGTGGAAGCTGTGCGGCCGGGAAAACTACGAAGGTTTCGACCCGTCCAAGGCAACGCCGGCAGCGATGGCGCGCAACCTGGCGCGCGTCGCCAACCTGCCCGTCGTCTTCATGGAAGGCGACCGCAACGAGGACGCGCCGCACAGCCGCAAATTCGACTGGGACGAGATCAAGCCGCTTTTCCAAGGCCGCGTTGTCCGCTCCCGTGGCGTCAAGAACAACGGCAACGACACCTACGAACCGCCGTTCCGCGGCGCCCTGATCATCGAGCAGAACTACCCCGTCAACGCCTCGCCAGCCGTGATGGAGCGCATCATGCACATGCTCTTCACCAAGGACGGCTGGAATGCCGACACCAAGGTCGCGGCGGAGCTGCTGAAGCGCTGGCCGGTCGACTCGGTGTCCGGCACGATGGTCCACATCATCAGGCGCGAAGACGCCTATCTCGCCAAGTTCAAGGCCGTCTGTGGCACCTACGAGGCGTCCTTCCTCCAAGGCGGCCGCAAGGTCCGTAACAACCGCATCCGGGAAACTTTCGCGCAACTACATGCCGGGCTCGAGGCCCTGGCCGCCGTGATGAAGATCCCGGCCGATATCCTCGACCGGACGCACGCCCATATCGATCGCCTCGCCGTCGACCGCGACCAGGCGCTCGAAGCCGATCCGAAGATCGTCGCCGATTTCTGGGACGTCTTCACCTACCTCGAAGCGCAGGAACTCGAACTTACAAACGACCCGCTCAATCTGCACCGTAAGTCAAAAGACCTGATCGCGATCAACCTTCAGCAGTTCGAGGCCCGGTGCCGCAAGGAGAACATCTCCTGCCCGCCGCTGGACGAGCTGAAACGGCACCTCAAGACCTCCAAATCCCGCCCCTTTGTCGAGCAGGCGACCGTCAACACGGTCACCGGCAGGCACCTGCATTGCTGGGTGTTCAAGACTCCTGAAGCGGCGGCTCAGACCAAGAAAGGACATTAACTGTGCCCCGTTTCGAATGTTCGAAATGCGATTCCGTGACCACGGCCGACACGTTGCCGGCGGGCTGGACCGAGAGCACGCTCGGCCGCGCCGGCAAAATCTACAAGTGCGCGACGCATAGCCCAGCGGCGCAGAAGCCGCGGCCCGCCCCGGCGCCGATCGGCGACAACAGCGGCGACACGCCGTCCTTCAGCTCCGACGACGTGATCACCGGCGCCGCCCAAGGCCGCCTCAAGTCGTTCATCGAACGCATTGAAAGGCTTGAGGAAGACAAGGCCGTCGTCACGAACGACCTCAAGGAAGTATACCAGGAGGCGAAGGGCGAAGGCTTCGACGTGAAGATCCTGCGAAAGGTGGTCAGGATCCGGAAAACGGACAAGGCCGCGCTCTCCGAAGAGGAAGCGATGATCGACCTCTACATGTCGGCGCTGGAAGGCTGACCGATGGCACAGCCCCCTGAAGAACGTCAGGCAGCCGTCCGCGCCCGTGCCAAGCTGCAGTACCAGCTCGACATGGCGACCGATCCCGAAGGGCGCCGCGCCTACATGCGCGCCTGGCGCCAGCGGAACCTGAACCACGCCCGCGACTACAGCCGCAAGCGCTACGCCGCAAAAAAATCCTATAAAAGTAAAGGAGAGGACAATGTCTAAGACATCGTCACCAGATCCCGACGCGTTCGCGGCGGGCCAATTCCTCGCGCAGTTGATCCGGAACACATGCAGGACTTTCGCCCCAAAGAGCGGACAGCCCGACCGCACGACAATTGACGCCCTCATTGTGATGACGGCCGAACAACTCGGGGTCCTGCCTGCGCAGCCCGCTGTGATCGACCACAGCCACCCTGGCTTTTTGGTGTGGAACCCGAACGGCCCCTATCCCCCCCGGTACCAGCACGTCTCCCATGAAGGCGCGCGCCAAGAAGCGCTGCGCATGGCGGGCATCCATATCGGCGACAAATTCTACGTGATGATGCCGGTCGAGGTCGCGATCGCCGAGCGAAAGATCATGCCCACCGAGATTCGGCTGGTCGGCAACAGTCCCTTCGCGTCTGACGACGAAATCCCGTTTTGAGGCCGGCCATGAAATACGCGGTCCTCATCATCGTCGTCGGCCTGGTCTTCGAGGCCTTGGCTGCGCCGTTCGGCTGGCTGGCTATGCTGCTCGCCTTCGGAATCGGCGAGCTGCTCGTCCTGGTCGCCTTGTACCTGGTCTTTTCGGTCCAACTGCACTCTAGCCGGCGGAACCGTCGGCCATGATCGGCGTCATCGTCCACCTGACCGCCTGGGCTCCCGGCTGCGCGGATATCCCGCGCGGATCCTCCGAGCTTTGGCACTACCTCGGCACAGCGGCCCCGGATGAGGTGATTACCGTCCTCGAGCAGCGCCTCGATCGGCCGGCTAATCATTTCGCCCTGCGACCGGAACAGCCGCGCGACCAGGTCGAGGCCTGCGTCTACGGCCGCGTCGAAGACGAGGAAAAGCCAGTTCTGATGGCCGTCGTCTCCGGTGCCGACTTCGAAGCCCTTCAATCCGCCCGAAAATCCCTTATTGAAGAAAGGAAAGCCGCATGAAACTGCGCGCATCGGTAGCACCGTATTCCACGATCGTCGGCTCGGCAGTGGAACTGACCGAACATCCCGGCCGACTCATTGCGACCCTGGCCGTGATGAACGCGCCGGCACCGTTCGAAAACATGAGCGACGACGACTGGCGCAAGCATCTCCAGCGCATCGCCGGCCTGGTCGCCGAACGCATCAACGGTATGCGCTCGCTCAAAGATGACGACGTGTTTCGCAAGGCGCATGAAGCCATTGACCGTCTGTGGCAAATGAAGGGGCTGCACGGCGACCTTGAGAAGCTGCACTATTTCATCGATTGGGCGCAGGCTGAAGTGTTTCCTGCCGGCGGCAGCAACGGGAATGTGGCGGTCGTTATCGCGGTCGACCATCGCTATTTTACGGGATACCGCTCCGACGGCGCGGTCATGACGGCCTGGTCGCTGCCTGGCGCCAAGTTGTTCGCGCCTTGGCGGATGGACGAAGTCGAAGCCGAAATCACTAAGATCCGGAAGCGGCGGAAGCGCGCGGAGATCTATACGCGGCGCATCGTCGTCAGCTATGCCCCGATCGAAGGCGGTCAACAATGACCGGCACCGATTTTGACCCTGTGACCGAGTGCGAGATACGCTCGGCCCTGCGCCCTGGCGAACCGACCAGCATTCGCACGTCAAATATAGCGTCTCGCATACTTAGGGCCAGGACCGTTACCCTTCATGACCAATCGGCCTACAGGGCGTTTCACGCGCACCTGTACCTGCGCCTGCAGGCGATGGAGCGCGCTGGCACCGTCAAGCGCGATCCTCAGATGCTTGGCCTCAGCTACGTTTTTTGGATGCTTCGCGTCCTGCCGGCAGAAGGCGGTGTCGCATGACAGCCGCACGCTCCAAACGAGGCGTCGCCGTTTCCGAAGGCCGAAAGCTGCAGCCGACCATGGACAACCTGCAGGTCGACGCCTTCCGGCCGGCCGACTTCATGGAAATGGCGCACAAGCACCAGCTGTTTCCGTCGCATCCATGGAACGTCCGCGCAGCGATCGAGACGATCGGCGCGCTGATCTTCCCGACCTGGCCGGCAATTCCGGCCGGCACCGTGGTCTATGACCCTTGCGCCGGCCTCGGTCACATGGTTGTGCCGCTACGCGAATATTTCCCGGACGTGCGTGGCTCGGATATCTACGATTGGGGCAAGGGCTTCCCGATCGCCGACGCCATGACCTTCGAAGCCGATGCCGGCGACGTCGAGAGCGTGGCCATCTTCAACCCGCCTTTCGATGGCGAGCTCGGCGACATGGCCGAAAAGATGGTCTACCAGGCGCAGAAAACCTGCCGGCACGTGATAGTTCTGCAGCGCCTCAGCTTCATCTGTACGGTCGGCCGGTATCCGCTGCACCAGGCCAACCCGATCGGCAACCTTAAGCACTTCCTGCCGTGCACCGAGCGGTGCCCTATGCGCCTCGGTGAATACGACCCGAAGTGCAACAAGCCGCTCGAGCACGCCTGGTTTCACTTCGAGCGCGGCTGGACCGGCAACTACACCGGCATCAACCTTAAGCCCGGCGCGCGCGCCCGGCTTTACCGGCAGTCGGATCTGCTGATCTGATGACAAGCCCGGCCAACGACATGCCGAAATCCGTTATGGAACATAACGAAAACGTTATGCCGTTGGCTGGCGCGCGCGGGACTGTCTCTTTGGTCCAATTGGCCGACATTATTGGACGATCCTACGAGTGGACGCGGGAAAACTGGCGTTCTATTGAGGGGTTTCCGCCACCGTTCATCGGCCGCGGGAAATATCAGCGGCCCAGGTGGCGGATGGCCGACGTCCGAGACTTCATGAGCGGCAAGTCGTTTTCAGAGGTTGCCCCCTCTGCGAATGCAAATGAGGCCGAGCCGACCGGACGCGACAAAAAGGTCGCGAGCCTGCTTAAAGGACTTTGATGGTGGCAAAAGCCCCCTTGAACATGCGCAATGGTCTGAAGTGGCGCGACGGCCGGCCGCGCTGGGAACCTTCACCCGCCAATAGGGCAATCGGCATCAGCGGCTTCGACATAAAGGGCCTTGACGGTCAATGGATAGCCGATCGCGGCCAGGCTATCAGCATCGCCGATTTGCGCCATGAGTGGGCCGCGACCTATCGCACCGCGCTTCTAGACAACGCTCGCGGCGCCGAGGCTCGCCTCACCTTGGCCGAAGCCCTTGTAAAACTGCCGCAGCCACAAACCGATGATGCACGCGCCTCACGTCGAGCCATTACCGACATCCTCGAAAAGTCGCAGGCGTTGATAGAATGCCGCCCCGAAGTGACACTCAGACGGACGGGCGGCCGAAGTGTCGCCGATCTGATCGACGCCTATTTCGTTGCTCAGCAAAGCCCTGACAACCATCGACGCCTGGCGCCGGCCACGATCGAACTCTACCGCAAGCAAAGCCGTCGGCTGCGCGACCGGTTTGGGCGCCACAGCGTCCATGAAATCGACCGGCCGATGGTCCACCAATGGTACAGTGAAGTGCTGAAGGCCACGAGCGTAGCGACCGCACACTCGACGCTGGCGGTCACGGCCGCAATATTTCGGTGGGGCACCAGGCATGCCGGCTGGAACAAAGAGTCGCCGGCGACACACCTCGGTCTGGAGAAGCCCAAGGGCCGGACCGTTTCAATTCCATTTGCGACCGAGAAGGCCTTCGTGCGTTTTTGCGATGCGAACAGCTTTGAGGACGTGGCGGATGCGGTCACCTTGGGCTGTTGGACCGCAGCAAGTCAGGTCGACATGGTCAAGGCTACGATCGGCACGTTGTCCCAGTCGACGTGGCGATATCGCCGGCAGAAGACCGGCGTCGAGGCGATCACTACCATGATGCCAGCCGTTCAAGCCCGGATCCAGCGCCGGCGGGCCGACGTCATCAACGACGGCGCCGAATACGCCAGCACTGAGGCGGCACCATTCCTCTGCTACGCTGACAAGCGGACCGGGACCCGCGTCAAGCAACCCCATACGAGCCGGTCGATCGGAGATCGCTTCCAGGAGGCCCGGCGAGCGGCCCTGGCCGCCGTGAAGAACGGCACCTGGCCCGAACTGGCCGAACTGTCGCGCTATCAGCTAAGGGACACGCGCGACACCTGCGTAACGCGGCTGTTTATGGCCGGCGTCAGCATGGAGAAGATCCCGCCTTGGACCGGCCATAGTCAGAAAGAGGCTGAGCGGATTTTGCGCGACCACTACATCGAGCTCCTCGAGGAGGGCGCACACGAAACAGCGCGAATCCTGCTCGATTATGCCGACGCCCAGGCGATCGAACTGGCAACCGATGGTGGCTAAGTCGGACGTCCGACTTTCCCGAAGTCGGAAACCGGTTCCCAAAGTCGGAAAATAGGCTGATATTTAATGGTTTTTCTAATTCCGCGTTAATACCAGCATTAAACGTCGGTTAATGGGAAATGTAAAAGTGACTTAAGGGCCTAAACGCGCACTCAATGTGTCAGATCGTCCGGCCACTGCTTAGCGGCGTTGATCACCGCTAACACTTCGATGCACTTATTTACCCTATAAGCGACAATATAGGCCGCTCGGGGCACTATCCATTCACGCGTTTCTGGTAAACGCCCGGGTCGCCCAGCCATCGGTTGCGCCCCAAGCACGGCATTGGTCCGATCCATGAGATCTACGATAAAACGATGGGCCGTTATTGGGCTATCTTGCGCGATATAATCCTGGATTTCGTCAAGATCGTCCAAAGCGGGAATAGTCCACGCGACATCCATCACGTAGGACGGTACTTGTTCCGAACACGATCAATTGCAGCCTGATCGGCAAATTCGCCGCCGTCAGCCGCTTTTATTCCACGCGCGACCTTGTCCAGAAAACGCTCTTGCCACTCAAGCGAATGGCCATTGACCAGTGCATCCGTGATGACCTCGGATGGAGACAATGACGAACGCGTAGCGATCGCATCAATACGATTTTGCAGTTCGGGCGTAATGTCGAATTTCACAGACATGACGAAGACTTTGCCACACCTGCGCAGAAAAGGCCAGTTGATCGGCCAGTTTTACGCCTTCGCCTTGCCGGCAGCGGGCGCCGCAGCAGCCGTCGGCTTGGCCGGCTTGGCAGCCCCCTTGGCCGGGGCCGCCGGCGTAGCGGGCGCGGACGAAGCCGTGCTGCCATTGGCGGTCATCTTGTCGAGCTGCTGCTGCATGTTGGACGTGCCCTTCATGCGGCTGGTCAGCTTTTCGGTCAGGTCGCGCGCCGCGTCGGGCGTCATGGCGCCGAGGATCGCGGCCAGGGCCCGGTCCTTCATGCCGGCGGCGATCGGCAAACGCACCTCGTCGCTCATCGTCGTCAGCACGGCGGCAGCGTCCTTGGGCTTCATCGACTCATAGACCTTGACCATGCGCACCGTGTCGTCGGCCGAGGTCTTGTTGGCCTGGTCGAGCAGGCCCTGGATCTGCGTCTTCAGGCCCTGCAACTGGTTGATGCGGGCGTCGAGCTTGTCATCGGCGGCCTGGATCAGCTGTTCCCGCGAATTCAGCCCCTGCTCACGCTGGTCGAGCTCGGCCCGGCGCTGGCCGAGGCTCTGCAGGATGTTGAGTTCGTTGGGCGAAATCCCCGCCTGAGCCGCCAAATCCTTTACCGACGTGGCGCACACCGGCGGCTGGGGCGTCGCGGCTTCGGCGGCCGCCGGCTTGGCCGAGGACGAGGCGTCGGCCGCGTTCAGCAACGACGGATCGACCGCATAGCTTTCGGTCGGATCATCTTCCTTGCTGACCTCGCCGCCCGCGCCCTTGGCGGCCTTCTTCGCCACCGGCCTCGCCTTTGGCGTATCGCCCGCCTTCTTGCTGTCGGCGGCGAACGCCGTCGCGGCATGGAACACATCCGGCAGCACATTCATGCTGGTGATGGCCTTCATGGCCAGCACGCCGCCCACGGCGACGGAGATGATCGGCAACAGTCGGGGAAGGTTGGCCATAGGTTACTCTACTATCGTTTACGCGGCGCATCTTCGCCGCCGAAGAGGTCGTCTTCGACGGAGCGAACAAGCGGCTCGGGCTGGCGCGACGGCATTGTCAGCGACCGGATCATTTCATTGAGGTTGGCCACGACCAGCTCCGACATCTGCACCTTGTCGATCAGGTCGCTTTCGTCCTCGTGCGGCACCTCGGGCAGGACGCTGCGGCGGGCACCGGCGCCATTGGCGCCGTTGAAGCGAATGATGTCGCGCTCGAACGGATCGCGGGCCTGCCGGTCTTCACCATTGCGGCCGCGCGCCACGGACGGCGCCTTGGGCGACGACCAGGCGGGGTTATAGTCGGCATCCTCTTCGAGGCGCGGCTGCGGACGGACCTCGGCGCGCGGCTCGGGACGGCGCTCTTCATATCGGGGTTCCGGGCGGGTCTCGGGGCGGCGCTCTTCGTAGCGCGGAGCCTCGTAGCGGGGCGCGCTTTCCAGCCGGCGCGCGGCTTCTTCGGCGCGCACCTGGGCCTGGCCGGCGCGGCCGACCTGGCCGTCGAGCTCACGGGCCGCGCGCTCGGCGCGGCCAACCTGGGTTTCGAGCTTTTGCAGCAGGTCGCGCGCCGCCAGGATGCGGCCGTGCAGCAGGTCCTGCGATTCGTCGGCGTCGGCGCGCAATTCCTTGAGGCTGTGGTGGGCGCGGATCGCCGCCTGGTCGAGATCGCCGACCGCCTTGGCAAAGCCTTCGTGGGCGCCGCGCAGGGCTTTCAGCTTCTTGTCGAGGCGCACGCCGAACCACAGGGCTGCGACCAGCAGCCCCATGAGGACAAAATCCATTATGGCGTTCGCCGACAACATCTGCCCGGCGGGTTCCTTTCTTGTTTTGGAATCACCCGATTTCTTCGGGCGGACGGCGCAAATTTTGCGCGCCGTTTGCGGACACTACTTCTTCCGCGTCTGCAGCAGCCGTCGTTTCGCCGAAGACGCCAGCGGGCTGTCGACCCGCACGGCGATGGAGTGGCCCTTGCGGCCCATCCGCCCCGTGGTCAGGGGAATCGCCCCGCAGCGCAGCTGAACCGGAGAATCAGCGTTAGCATTCAATACGATCGTCTCACCGACCTTGAAATTCAAGACCTGTGACAGCGGCATTTGCTGTTCGTCGAGCACGGCGCGCACTTCCATCTGGGTTGTCCACAGCTCGGTGGCCAGGTGGCTTTCCCAGATGTTATCGCGGCCGAACTTTTCACCCATGAACTGCTGCAGCAGCATCTTGCGGATCGGCTCCAGCGTAGCGTACGGCAAGAGCAGTTCGACGCGCCCGCCCCGGTCTTCCATGTCGATGCGCAGCTTGACCAGGATGGCGGCGTTGGCCGGCCGGGCAATGGCGGCGAAGCGCGGATTGGTTTCAAGGCGATCGAGGTTGAAATTGACCGGGGTCAGCGGCTCGAACGCCGCCTTGGCGTCGTTGAGCACGACTTCGACCATCCGCTGCACCAGCACGCGTTCGATCGTGGTGTAGGGACGGCCTTCGATACGCAGCGCCGCAGTGCCGCGACGACCGCCCAGCAGCACGTCGACGATCGAATAGATCAGGTTCGAATCGACCGTCAGCAGGCCGTAATTGTCGAGTTCCTCGGCGCGGAACACCGCGAGAATCGCCGGCAGCGGGATCGAATTGAGATAGTCGCCGAAACGGATCGACGAGATGTTGTCGAGCGAGACTTCGACGTTGTCGCTGGTGAAGTTGCGAAGCGACGTCGTCATCAGGCGAACCAGCCGGTCGAAGACGATTTCGAGCATCGGCAGGCGTTCATAGGACACCATCGCCGAATTGATGATCGCGCGGATGCCCGAGCGTTCGTTGTAGTCGTCTTCCGACAGGTCGAAGCCGAGCAGGCTGTCGATTTCGTCCTGGTTGAGGATGCGCTCCGCCCCCACGGGCATGTTGAAGCGCTCGCCCATGGAGCCGCCGCCAACCATGGCTTCCCATTCGGCCGCAAGGTCTCCGCCGTCCCCGCCCCCTCCGGCGCCGGATCCGGCCGCGGCCTCAGCTTCGGCGGCAAGCTCCGCCTCCCACTGGGCCATCATGGCTTCCTGATCGACTTCTCCGGTCATGGTACTAGGTAATCAACTTTTCTTCGATCAGGACGGCATTGATCTTGTGCGGAGCCAGGACCAGGTTGATGCGGCGCAGGATTTCCAGGCGCAGCTGGTAGTCGCCGGCCGACGAGGCCAGGTCCTCGGGCCGCAGCTCGCCCATGAAGCCTTGCAGGATGTCGTTGACGCGCGGCAGGCTTTCGTCGAGCGTCTCGACCGTATCGTCGTCGGGGCATTCGAAGGTCAGCTTGAGCTTGAGATACGAGGCATGGCCGTCGGGGCTCTCGATATTGGCCACCACGTCGGGCAAGGTATAGTAGGTGATGCCGTTCGGACCTTCCGCCTTGACCGGCAGGGTCTTGGGATCGACCTTGGCGCCGCCCTCCTTCTTGTCGCCTTCCTTCTTCTTGTCCTTCTTCTTGTCGTCCTTCTTGCCGTGGTCGCCATCCTTGGCGCCCTCTGCCGCCGGCGGATGCTTGGGCGCCAGAAACAGGAAATAGACGGCCGCACCGCCACCGCCCAGCACGATCAGCGCGCCGGCGGCAATAGCGATCAGCATGACCGGCAAGCCCTTCTTCTTGGGCGCATCGCCCTCCTCGCCCTCGGGCGCGGCGTCGACCGGCGGGGCTTCGGCTTCCTTCTTCTTGTCCTTGGTCTTGGCCAAAACGACACCTTGCAGAAACGGATAGGACGCGCCGGGGCCGCGAAGCGCCGGCGGGCATGACGTCCATAATTCCTTACAAGTGTTAACGATTGCTTGTTACCGCGGCGGGCGGGCGGCATTTTTTGCCGGGCGCACCGTCAACGCTAAAAACGACCCACCGTAAAATCAATGGGTTACGAAAGTGGCACGGCGATTGCATCAGGAAAAATCATGGTTAACGCCGCCGTTCGCGCAAAATGCCGCCGGCCTCGTCCCTTCCCTTTTTTCGCCCGTCCAAGGTCCTCCGATGGATAACGCCAACTACGTCGCCCTGTCGCGCCAGATCACCCTGCAACGGGAGCTGGACATATCGGCCAACAACCTGGCCAATATGAACACGACCGGATTCAAGTTCGAGCAGTTGCTGGTCAATTCGCAGTTCGGCGCCCCGGCGTACGACGATCCGATCCGCACGCCCGCCAACTTCGCCTACGACAACGGCGTGGGCCGCAATTTCAAGCAGGGCACGCTGACCCAGACGGGTTCGCCCTATGACATGGCCATCGACGGCGAAGGCGCCTTCTTCTCCATTCAGACGGCCAACGGCACGCAGTACACCCGCGACGGCGCCTTTGGCCTGAACCAGGACGGCACCCTGGTCACCCAGAATGGCGACACCGTGCTGGGTGACGGCGGCCCGATCGTGCTCGATCCCAAGAACGGCACCCCCGTCATCAGCCAGGACGGCATTGTCAGCCAGACCGCTCAGGGCCAGACCCTGCGTGTCGGCAAGATCTCGGTCGTCCGCGTCGCCAACCTTTCCGACATGAAGAAGGAAGGCAACGGCAACTTCACCCTGACCAACGGCGCCAGCACGGTGCCGGCCACCGACGCCCGCGTCCGCCAGGGCATGCTGGAATCGTCGAACGTCAACCCCATGGTCGAGATCACCAAGCTGGTCCAGATCAACCGCACCTATTCGCAGATCTCCGCCATGATGGAGCAAAACAACACCCTTTCCCGAACGGCCGTGGAGCGGCTGGGCAAGGTGGCATGATGAGAGTTTTTGACCGCTCCACGGCTCTTTTGCTTGGCGCTCAAGCGCCGCGCGGGCTCGCGGCACGAGCTGCGGCGGGCGGTCGCCCTTGCCGGATCGCTCTGCGATCCGGAGTTCAAAATCAACGGTAATTACCGGGAGATAGTACGATGCGTGCACTGAGAACCGCCACCACGGGTATGGCCGCCCAACAGATGAACGTCGAGGTCATCTCGAACAACATCGCCAACATGAACACGGTCGGCTTCAAGAAACAGCGCGCCGAGTTCCAGGACCTGCTGTACGACAATGTCGAGCGCATGGGCGCGCAGTCCTCGGACTCCGGCACCGTCGTGCCGACCGGCATCCAGATCGGCGCCGGTGTCAAGACCGGCAGCGTCTACCGCATCCTGACGCAGGGCTCCCCGACCCTGACCGACAACCCGTACGACGTCGCGATCGAAGGCAAGGGCTACTTCCAGATCACCATGCCGTCCGGCGAAACCGCCTATACGCGCGCCGGCAACTTCGCGCTCGACGACCAGGGCCGCCTGGTCACCCAGGACGGCTACCTTGTGCAGCCGGCCATCACCATCCCGCAGAACAATACCGGCGTCACCATCTCCAAGTCCGGCCAGGTCCAGGTGACCACCGCCGGCAGCTCGGCGCCGACCGTCGTCGGCCAGCTGCAACTGGCAACCTTCTATAACGAGCCCGGCCTGGAAGCGATCGGCGACAACCTGTTCATGCAAAGCGGTTCGTCGGGCGCACCCAACATCGCCAACCCCGGCGACACCGGCTTCGGCACCCTGATGCAGAACTACGTCGAATCGTCGAACGTCGACGCCGTCTCGGAAATCACCGCCCTGATCGTCGCCCAGCGCGCCTACGAGATGAACTCGAAGGTCATCACGACCGCCGACGACATGCTGCAAACCACCAGCCAGCTGGCGAGGGCGTAATGAAAGTTTTTGCTTGCTCAAGCGCCGCAAAGGCTCGCCGCCCCCGAAGCGTTGTCCTGACGCTTCGCGCTTTGAGGACAGCCGGCGGCACGCAGTCGCGCTTGCCGAAGGCCAGGGCCTTCGGATCATCCCTTATCCTGGCGGCCATGATTATGCTTCCCGCCACGGCGTTTGCGGGGACTCTCACACTGAAATCCAACCCGTCCGACGGCGACGGCCGCATCACGGTCGGCGACGTGTTCGACGGCGCGGGTCCGAACGAGGCCGGCATCGTTCTGGGCTACCGCAACGGCGGCAATGCCGTGCTCGATGCCGCCACCGTGCAGATGGTCACGGCGCGCAACGGCTTGACCTGGGACAATCCGCGCGGCATCCGCCGCATCGTCGTGACCTCGGGCACGGACGGCGCGGCCCCCGTCGGCAGCCCCGACGCTCCCGTGGCCGAAGCCGCTCCGTCCGCCGTATCCGGCAAGGCCATGGAAGCCCTGGTTTTCAGCCATTCCATGAACGCCGGCGAGATCGTCCAGGCCGACGACATGACCTTCGCCAAGGTCCCGGCGGCCGGCGGCGACATGCCGCGCGACGCCTCGTCCGTCATCGGCAAGTCCGTGCGCTATCCGGTCCGCGAAGGCGCGGTCATCCGTATGAGCGCGCTGGGCCAGCCGACCGTCGTTCACCGCGCCGATCCAGTCAAGGTGACCTGGTCGTCGGGCGCCCTGTCCCTTTCGGTTACCGGCACGGCCCAGAAGGACGCCGCCATCGGCGACGTCCTGCAGATCGAGAACCCGACTTCGAAAAAGATGATCGACGCCATCGTCACCGGCCCCGGCGAAGCCCTGGCCGGCCCCGCCGCCGACCAGCTCCGCTCCAGAATGTTCCTCTCAGCCCGTTGAGACAAATCATGCGTATCCAGCCCCTCCTGACCCTTTCCGCCCTGTCCCTGGCCTGCCTGTCCATGGGCGCCTGCAGTTCCGTCCGCGAGGCCGTCAACGGCCCGTCGATGAGCCCCATGGGCTACCCGGCCGCCATCGTGCCGCAACAACAGGCCCTGGTGCCCATGGCCCAGACCACGCCGGCCTCGGCCAATTCGCTGTGGCGCGTCGGCGCGCGCACCTTTTTCAACGACCAGCGCGCCCGCGGCGTCGGCGACATCCTGACCGTCGCCGTATCGATCGACGACAGCGCCCAGACCAGCAACTCGACCACGGGTTCGCGCACCAATTCGTACTCGGCCAAGACACCGACCGTCTTCGGCTTGGAATCGTCGCTCGGCAAGATCTTCCCCTCGGGCTACGACCCGGCCAATGCGCTGGGCGCCTCCGGCTCGGCCAGCAATTCGGGCTCGGGCACCATCAAGCGCGCCGAAAAGATCAACCTGACCATCGCCGCCGTCGTCACCGGCGTCCTGCCGAACGGCAACCTGGTCATCCAGGGCTCGCAAGAGGTCCGCACCGACCGTGAAGTCCGCGTGTTGACCGTGTCGGGGATCGCCCGTCCCGAAGACATTTCTTCTGAAAACACCATCAAGCACACGCAGCTTGCCGAGGCCCGCATCTCGTACGGCGGGCGCGGCGACCAGACCGATATGGTCAAGGTCCCGGCGGCCCAGGCGATGATGAACAAGTACAGCCCGTTCTGATAAAAACAGCGCTAAATTCACGATGAAATTAACCATGTAGAGCGCTGAAATCATGCAGGTTTCAGCGCCCTCCCTGTCGACACCTTAACCTTTGGCGGCTGACGCAAGACGCGATTCGCCGCGATTGCGAATCTATTCGCGCAAACCTTTGAATTTTATAAGGAAGGATTCGAACGCTTCATCCGCGCATGAGCAGACGCGCATCGGGGAGCATGACGCCCGATTCGGCTATCCTATTGTAACCAATTAGGTTTCCGATTGATTAAAGGCCGGTTCCCACCGCTTCGGTGACCGAACGGAAGCCGTCGGCCTTGAGCCGCACCACAAGGTCGCGGCGGATGGCGTCGGCGAGACCCGGCCCGTGATAGACCATGGCCGAATAGAGCTGAACCAACGACGCGCCCGCGCGGATCTTGGCATAGGCCCGCGCGCCGGAATCGACCCCGCCGGCCCCGATCAGCGTCAGCTTGCCGCCGGACGCCTCGCGCGCGATGCGCAGGGCGGTGGTCGACAGTTCGAACAGCGGCGCGCCGGACATGCCGCCGGCCTCGTCGCGAAAGCGCGAGGTCAGGCCGTCACGCGACAGGGTCGTGTTCGATACGATCAGCCCGTCGAGGCCGTGCTTCAGCGTCGGCTCGACCGTATCGGCAATTTCTGCCGGGGTGAGATCGGGGGCGATCTTAAGAAACACGGGCATGTTGCGCCCGGTTGCCGCTTTCAGCGCCGCGCGCGTCTCGGCGATCTGCCCCAGCAGGTCGTCGAGATAGGACTTGCCTTGCAAGGCACGCAGGCCCGGCGTGTTGGGCGAAGAAATATTGACCGTAAAATAGTCGCCCAGCCCCCACAGCCGCTTAAGCCCGGTGACATAGTCGGCCATGCGGTCGGTGGCGTCCTTGTTGGCGCCGATATTGAGCCCGATGACGCCCTTGCCGCGTTTCGGCAGGTGGCGCTCCATGTGTTCGGCGAAGACGTCCAGGCCTTCGTTGTTGAAACCCATGCGGTTGATGACCGCCTGGTCTTCGGTCAGGCGGAACAGGCGCGGTTTGGGGTTGCCGGCCTGGGCCAGCGGCGTCACCGTGCCGCATTCGACAAAGCCGAACCCGGCCTTCAGCATGGCCAGCGGCGCGTCGGCATTCTTGTCGAAGCCGGCGGCAAGGCCGATGCAGTTGCGAAAACGGAGCGTCCCGCCGTCGAACGGCACGCTGACCGCCAGTTCGGGCGTGTCCAGGCTGGAGACGGGGCCGAGGCCGGCCTTGAGCAGCCTGATCGTCAGGACGTGGGCGTCTTCGGGCTGCAGGACGTGCAGGGCCCGGGAAGCGAACTTGTACATGTTTTTCCTTTCTCCGCGCCTGCGGCGCGGAGCATTGTTGCCGACGCTGTGCGCCGGCACGCGGCACGAGCCGCGGCGGCCCAAAATCGAAAAGATTGGCGCCCTTGCCGCGCCTGCGGCGCGGAGCTACTTCGCCAGATAAATGCCGTCATAGGTCGGGCGGCCGGCGACATCGACTTCGAAAACGGTCGCCGTCGCCGTCGGATAGCCCGATCGCACGACGTCGAGCACGTCCTGGCCGGAGGCGCCTTCGTACAGATATTCGGCTGCCAGCACCTGGATGCCGGGATTATGGGCGACGACCAGCACGCACTGGCCTTCGTCCTCGCGCGCCTCGATCATGCGGCGGAGCGTGTCGGCGTTGGCATTATAGGCGTCCTTGGTGATGTCGGCGCGGATCGGCCCCAGGACGGCCTCGACCTCGGCAAAGGTGCCGCGGGTCCGCGCCGCCTGCGAGACCAGGGCGAAGTCGGGCTTGATGCCATAGGCTTTCAGGGCCTCGGCGACCGAGCGGGCTTCTTCGCGGCCGCGCTTGGCGAGCGCGCGATCGAAATCCTCGCCGCTTTCGGCATCTTTTTCCGCCTTGGCGTGGCGCATCAGGATCAGCTGTTTCATGAGCGCGATATGGCGCGGAGTCCGGGTGGATGCCAAGTGGAAAATGCGGTTAGCGGTTCCGCGACGTCGGCACGGGCGCACCCGCCGGGGCCAATACTCCCCGCAGTTCGGGCAGCAGCGACTTCTGCGCCGCCTTGGCCGTCGTGGCGACGAAGGGCCGCCTGCCGGCCTCCATCAGGATCAGGCCGCCGGTCAAGGGCCAGATATGCGGCACCACGCGTTCCAGCGTATTGGCCCAGCGCAGCAAGGACCTGACCGGCGGCACATACAGGGCGTGCGACCAGGCCATGGGCTCGAGCTCGGCTTCGCGCACGGCGTTTTCGAGCTGGCCGCGCGAATAAGGCTGGCCATAGCCGAAGGGCGTCTTTTCGGCGTGCGCCCACAGGCCGCCGCGTGCCGCGACGCACAGGATCAGCTTGCCGTTGGGCGACAGCAGGCGCGCCGCCTCGAGCAACAGGTTCTGCGGCGAGGGCGATTCCTCGAGCGCATGGACCATCAGGATGCGGTCGAACAGGGCGGATGGAAACGGCAGCGCCTCTTCCTCGACGAGCGCCGCGCGCACCTTGAGGTCGGCCGGCCAGATTTCGGCCCCCTGCCCGGCCGGCATGGCCTGGAGCACGCGGCGCGCTTCGTTGAACGGATCGAGATAAGGGGTGGTGTAGCCGATGCCCAGCACATCGAGGCCGCGCACATCGTTCCACTGGTCGCGCAGCCTCAGGCCCACCAGGCGTTGCACCACCTGGCCTTCCGGGGTGGCGTAGAAGCGGTTGAGGTCTTCGACCGAACGGCGCAATCGGATGCTCTCGCGTTTGGGAACTTTCAGCCTATATAAGCCAGATTCCCGCTTTTATCAGGACTGATGCGAACATGGGTTTAAAAATCGATATCTTTCCCTGCCTGAGCGACAATTACGGCTTCCTGGTCAGGGACGAGGCGTCGGGCAAGGTCGCCTGCATCGATACGCCCGAAGCGTCGAAGATCATCGCGCGCGCCGAGGCCCTGGGCTGGCACGTCGATTATATCCTGAACACGCACTGGCATCCCGATCATGGCGGCGGCAATGCCGCGGTCAAGGCGCATTTCAACTGCGACATATACGGGCCGGCGGAAGTGGCCGAACACTGGCCGCTGGACCATGTGCTGAAACCCGGCGACGTCTTCCAGCACGGCGAAACCCGGCTGGACGTCATCGACCTCAGCGGCCATACGCACGGCATTATAGGCTATCTCGATGCGGCGGGTCATAATGTCTTTGTCGCCGACTGCATCTTTCCGCTGGGCTGCGGGCGTATGTTCGAAGGCACGCCGCAACAGTTCTGGTCGAGCCTGTCGCGGCTATCGGCGCTGCCGGACGATACGGTCATCTGGAGCGCGCATGAATATACCCTGGCCAACCTGAAGTTCGCCGAAAGCCTGGGGGAGAGCGAGGCGTTACAGGCGCGGGGCGAACACATCCACCATCTGCGCGAAACAGGCCAATATACGGTGCCATCGACCGTGGCCGAGGAAAAGGCGACCAATCCGTTCCTGGTTTATCCGTTGCGCGAGAAAGGATTCGAGGCCCAGGCGGCCAGGTTCGCCGAGGTCCGCGCGGCAAAGGACGTATTCAAATAAGCAGAAGGCGGAGGTTGAAACAGGTACAGACCTGTCCGCTTTAGTGCCCGACGGCCAGCGAGAACGAGGCCGACAATACCTTGACGATGCGCTTGGACGAGACATGGCCGCCCCAGGTGCCGCGGCTGGGATCGAGCTTCAGCACCAGGACGCCGTTATCGAAATGGGCGCTGGGCGGGCGGCCTTCGACGAAGCGGACTTCGTGCAGGCCATCGAGCGCGTGGCGCGCATCGCTTTGTTCGGAGGCCTGGATCAGGGCGTCCGACGCGACGGTGGCGGCGTCGGCGAACAGGGTGATGGTCGAATCGCCCGGCGTATCGGCGTCGGCGTTGAACAGGACCTTGTGTTCGATCGAGCGGCTGGCGCGGTAGGCGCACTTGGCCAGGTGCAGCCATAGCTGTTCCGGCGACATGCGCGAAGGCTGGAAGTTGTCGGCCTTGCCCTTGACGGCGACGGGGTCGCCCATGGGCCGGCCATCGGAGAACAGCACCATGCCGCCCCAGCGCGTGGCCTTGAGGACGGGCTGTCCCATGTCATTCTTGTAAATAATGTCGCCGCGCGTGCCGGCAGTGGCTGTCAGCGCGAAGACCTCGTCGTCGCCGTCGAAGCGCAGGAGCGGAATCGACTGGCTGGAGTCGAAGATAAAGCTTTCGCCGTCTTCGGAAACGAAGTGGGCGACCTTGGGCACGGCCTGGCTGGAACGGCCGTCTTCAACAGGTTTTCCGAAGATTTTGTCGCGGAAGGACTTGAAGGTCTGGGCCTCGGCGCCCGACACGGCACACAGGGTGGCGAACACCACAAAAGCGCCTGCTACACGCCGCATTAATTGTCCGGTACCGCTGCTCATCGCCAGGATGTATGCGGGTCGAGTTGGGCGGATTTAAGACGGCAATGGGGGCACATTTGGCTTGTCTTGCAACCGATCCCACAAATGCAAAAGTGCGGCAATTATACCGCACTTTCCCGGGCTTTGGTTAACAACGCCCTACCTCTTGAACCAAATGGATCAAAAGCTCCCAAGCCCTTTGGCGTCCTATAAGCCGGCCCGGTGAGGCGAAAACCGTTGCGTTTCGGGACCCGGAGCGGAGCGTACATATAGTACGTGAGCACCGGAAGCCCGAAAGGTGACGGCTTGCAGCCCACCGGGGTGCGCTTAGAGGGCGTCAAAGCATGTGTTGGCCGCCGTTGACGGCTATTGTCGCCCCCGTGATGAAGGACGCCATGTCCGAGGCCAGGAAGGCGCAGATTTCGGCGACTTCTTCCGGCGTGCCGAGACGGCCCACGGGGATGCCCGCCACGATCTTTTCCAGCACGGCCGGGGCGATCGCCGAGACCATTTCGGTCGAAGTGTAGCCTGGGGCGACGCAGTTGACGGTGATGCCCTTGGCGGCCGATTCCATGGCCAGCGCCTTGGTGAAGCCGATCATGCCGGCCTTGGCGGCCGAATAGTTGGTCTGGCCGGCCTGGCCTTTTTGGCCGTTGATCGACGAGATGTTGATGATACGGCCGTAACCGCGCTCACGCATGCCTTCGATCACCTGGCGCGTCATGTTGAAGACGCTGTCCATATTGGTGTGGATGACTTCCTGCCACTGCTCCAGGCTCATCTTGTGGAAGAAGCCGTCGCGGGTGATGCCGGCATTGTTGACCAGGACGTCGATCGGGCCCAGCTGGGCTTCGACTTCCTGGGCGCAGCGCTTGCAGTCGTAGAAGTTATCGACGCTGCCCTTGACGACCATGACGCCCAGTTCGTCGGCAACCTTTTTTGCGTTTTCTTCATTACCGGCGTAACCGGCGGCCACCGTCAGGCCTGCGTCCTTCAAACGCTTGACGATCGCCTTGCCGATGCCGCGGGTGCCGCCGGTAACCAGTGCAACTCGAGCCATAATATAGTCCCTCTCTCAAAAAATTTGGCCCGGGGGTTAGCCGGGCCGGTAAAAAACTTAGATAGCTTCGACAGCCAGGGCGACGCCCATGCCGCCACCGATACACAGGGTGGCCAGGGCCTTCTTCGCGCCCGAACGCTGCATTTCGTGCAGCAGCGTCGTCAGGATGCGGGCGCCCGAAGCACCGATCGGGTGGCCGATGGCGATGGCGCCGCCGTTGACATTGACCTTGGACGTATCCCAGCCCAGCTCGCGGTTGACGCTGATGGCCTGGGCGGCGAAGGCTTCGTTGGCTTCGATCAGGTCGAGGTCGCCGACCGACCAGTTGGCCTTCTTCAGCGCGTTGAGCGTGGCCTGGATCGGGCCGGTGCCCATGATGGCCGGATCGACGCCCGACGTGCCCGAGGCGACGATGCGCGCCAGCGGCTTCAACCCGCGCCTGGCGGCTTCGGCGGCCGACATCAGCACAACGGCGGCGGCGCCGTCATTGAGGCCCGAGGCGTTGCCGGCGGTGACGGTCCCGTCCTTGGTAAAGGCGGGGCGCAGGCCGGCCATGGCTTCGATCGTCGCGCCGTGGCGGATGTATTCATCCTTGTCGACGACCGTGTCGCCCTTGCGGCCCTTGATGGTCACGGGCGCGATTTCCGCGTCGAACTTGCCGGCCTTCTGGGCGGCTTCGGCGCGGTTCTGCGACGTGACGGCAAAGGCGTCCTGGTCTTCGCGCGAAATATTGTACTTGGCGGCGACGTTCTCGGCCGTCTGGCCCATGTGATAGTTATTGAAGGCGTCCCACAGGCCGTCCTTGATCATGGTGTCGATCAGCGACAGGTCGCCCATCTTCTGGCCGGCACGAATATAAGCGGCGTGGCACGCCATCGACATGCTTTCCTGGCCGCCGGCGACAACGATGGCGGCATCGCCCAGGGCGACCTGCTGGGCGCCCAGCGCCACGGCGCGCAGGCCCGAGCCGCAGATCTGGTTGAGGCTCCAGGCCGGGCTGGTGACCGGCACGCCGGCCTTGACCGACGCCTGGCGCGCCGGGCCCTGGCCTTGCGCGGCCTGCAGGACCTGGCCGAGGATCACTTCGCTGACGTCGCCCGCCTCGATGCCGGCGCGCTCGATGGCCGCCTTGATCGCCACCGCGCCCAGTTCATGGCCCGGAAGTGAGCCGAGCGCGCCCAGGAACGAGCCCACGGGGGTACGGGCGGCGGAAACGATAACGACGTCTTGGATGGACATGGGGAAGCCTCTTCGACTGAGAAATATTCAGGATACAGGCGCACTTAGGACACCTGAGGCGCGAAATCAAGACGGGCGAATCACCCCCGGCGGTTGCCCGGCGGTATTGCAGGCCCGGCGGCTGAACACTTTTTTGTGCAGATTTGTTGCGCAATATGGGTTTTGGCGGCGCGGGTGGCTTTTTTGCAACGCAACACATTGTTTTTACTGACATTTACGTCAAAACAACGCCCCTCTTTACGCAATGGCAAAAAAGAGGTTAGACTTTCAATGACATAAGGCGTGCCCGGGGGCTTCCGGCAGCCGGAAAAAAGGGAGTTGCGACCATGACAGAAACCCGTACCCGCGCCAAAAAGGGCGAAGGCGAACGCGTCATCATCAAGAAGTATGCGAACCGCCGGCTGTACAATACCGCGACCAGCTCCTACGTCACCCTCGACAACCTGTCCGACATGGTGCGTCAAAATGTCGACTTCGTCGTCTACGACGCCAAGACCGGCGACGACATCACGCGTTCGGTGCTGGCGCAGATCATTTTCGAAGAAGAGAGCCGCGGCCAGAACCTGCTGCCGATCCAGTTCCTGCGCCAGCTGATCAGCTTCTACGGCGACTCGATGCAGAATCTGCTGCCGACCTATCTCGAAATGTCGCTCGACGGTTTTGCAAAGCAGCAGGAGCGTTTCCGCTCGCAGTTCTCGCAGGCCTTCGGCGGTGCACCGGGCCTCGGCTATTTCGACGAGCAGGTCTCGCAGAACCTGGCCATGTTCGACCGCGCCATGCGTATGTTCTCCCCCTTCTCGTTCGCTAATGCAGCAACGCCCGGCGCGACCGAAGGCGACGTGGCCCCGGCTACCCCGGCGGCTGCCCCCGCCGCGCGCGAAACCGACACGGTCCGCGAACTGCGCGAGCAGATGGAGGCCATGAAGGCGCAGATCGACGCGCTTGCGAAGAAGGCTTAAACGTCTACTGATCTTTTAGCTTTCGTAGTGTAGTGTGACGGGCATGAGCGATTTCAAGGATGGAAATTCGACCCTGCCCGTCCCTTCGGGCCCCGTCATCGACCGCACCGGTGAGCAGGTGCGCCGCCGTCGCGCCAAACCTGCGCCCAACGATGCCGACCCGACCTTTGCCGCCCAGGTGTTGAGCGGTGGCGAAAAGCGCGGGCTGAAGGGCGGCCCCGAGACGCTCGAGCGGGCAAAATCGACCTATCTCAAGTCGGAATATTCCGGGCCGAACGACCGCCGCCCGCAGCCCGGCCGCGTGACGCGCACCGACATCTGAGGCGCCTTTACCGCGCTCGACGCTCAAGCCGCTGATTTTTCCGACATTTCCTGAAACTTCGCAACCACCTTAACCACGGCACGGGACTTGCAGACCTTCGGACGACCTTTGTCCGGAGTCGCCCGTGTTCACCACCAAGCCGAAATCGCCCCTTATGCCGCGCCTGATGACGCGCGCCTTCGACGTCGTACTGGTGACGCTGATCTTTTCGGTGTTCGGCTAAGGTTCTGGCCACGGATTTACACGGATCGGCGCTTCGCGCCGTCACAAATGGCCCTCTCCCAAGCACCCGCATAAAATCCGTGTCGCCGCACAGCGGCGATCCGTGCTATCCACGATGAAGTCTTGAGGGAGACGCCACGCCATCGTGGCCAATGGGGGTAAATATGAAAGCATTGTGGTGCGCCGCAGCCTGTATCGCGTTGATATCGGTGGCTCAGCCCGGCAGCAGTGAGGCGAAAGCGCCCAAGGCGCCCGAGTATTCACACGAATTCGATATGTGCATTGACCGCGCTCAAGCCATGGACGCTGCCATGGCCAATTGCGAAGACGAAGAATTGGCGCGTCAGGACAAGGCGTTGAACGTCGTCTATAAGACGCTGACGGCGAAACTGGAGCCTGACCGGCAAGAAATGCTGCGAAAGTCCGAGCGGCTGTGGGTGCAGTTCCGCGACGCCGAATGCGATCTGCAGAGTTCCGCCGAAGCCGGCGGCACGCTCGCTCCCGTTATCCAGGAAGACTGCTTGATGAGCATGACGGCTGATCGCGTCAAGCAACTCAAGGACATGCTGGATTTGGAGTCGCGGTGAGTCTGGAGCCGATGAAAAACGCCGGACCTCTCGGCCCGGCGTAAATCTGCGTAACCTGTGGACCTCTTCCTTCGCGGATCAACCGCCGAAGTCGATATCCTTCCGCGCCGAGATGGCGGTGACGATAAAGCCGGCCAGCACGTCCATCAGCGTCATCGAGGTCAGCAGGAAGAAGGTCGAGGTGGCGAAGGGCCGGAAGAGCAGGAATTCGACCAGGCAGACGATGAACAGGACCATCGACAGCGAGTGGTTGATGATCGCCACCTTGTCCGACTGCGTCGATTTCAGCAGTTCGAAGAACAGGCAGATCAGCGCGCCGAACAGGATGATGTCGCCGGTCGAGACGGCCCAGTGCGTGCCGGGCGACGGCATCGGCATGTTGAACAGGACCTGGGTCGTGGCATTATAGGCCGCATTGGCGTCGGCGCCGCCGAACAGCGAGAACAGGCCGAGGACGTTGTAGACCAGCCACGGCAGGACGAGGAGCGGAAAGGCTGTAACCAAGCTGACATTCCTTCTGTTGACGTTGCGCGATTCAGGGTCAAACAGCCCCATCGCGCTTTCAACACCCAGAACCTTGCGAGGATCCTGTGCCATGCTCTAGTCCTCCCCTTCCCTAGCCCCGGATGCGCAGGCTCATTCTTGCGCTTAGCCTTCGCTCACCTTGCCGGGTTTGCGTAAACGGCTGTTTAACCACATTACACCGGGAAGGTCCGACAGCGCCACTGCCAAACGTCCGATGTTGGTATATTTCGATTGACCTGTTGTACGAAGGCGATCCCCGACCGGCTCGATCAGCGTTCTATAACCTTCGCGGTTGACCAGGGCCGGCAGGTAGCGGTGCAACTGGTCGAAGAAGGGCAGGCGCAGGAAGACGTCGCGGCGGATGGCCTTCAGCCCGCACGCCGTATCGTCGCAATTGTCGTTGAGCAGGCTTTTACGGATACCGTTGGCCCAGCGCGACGCCCACTTCTTCGACGCCGTGTCCTGGCGGTTCTGGCGCTGGCCGGCGACCAGCCCGACCTCGGGTCCCGCCTTGTCGAGGATCGACGCCATGCGCGCGGCGTCGGCCGGCGGGTTCTGGCCGTCGCCATCGACCGTGACGATGATGCCTGACCGCGCCGCAAAGACGCCGCTGCGGATCGCCGCGCTCTTGCCGGAGTTCTTTTCGTGCCGCAGCACGCGCAACTGCGGCACCAAGGTCTTGGTTTCGAGGAGGCGCGCATAGGAGTTGTCGGTCGAGCGGTCGTCGACCATGACGATCTCGAATCCGTCGGCGCCGAAGACCGCCGTGAACGCTTCCGCAATCTCCGTAGCGACTTGTACCGCAGCCCCTTCTTCATTATAGACGGGAACGACGACGGAGACAGTGAGGGGCATGTTCGGGACTCTGGCGAGGATCGGGCAATTCGGCCGCGTCCCGCGTCATATCGTCTTTGCCCGCGCGCGTAAACAGCACTCGCTTTCAGGCGTGCAGTCTCGAGAACAGAATAACAATCAATGAGTCGTTTCCTTCCGCAGCGCCTGGTCCGTTTCGCCTCCGGCGGCATGCGCGGGCCGATGCTGGCCGCGCTCCTGACCATCGTCGCCGCCCTGCCCCTGCTCTTCGTCATGCCGCCGCTCGACCGCGACGAATCGCGCTTCACCCAGGCGACGTCGCAGATGCTGGAGACGCACGACTTCATCCGGATCATGTTGCAGGACGAGCCGCGCAACAAGAAGCCCGTCGGCATCCACTGGCTGCAGGCGGCCAGCGTCGCCCTGACGTCGAAGGTCGAGACCCGCAACATCGCCGCCTATCGCTTCCCGTCGCTGCTGGGGGCGGCGCTGGCGGCCTTTGCCTGCGCCTGGGGAGCGTCCAAGGCGTTCGGAACGCGCGTCGGCACACGCGCCGGCCTGTTGTTCGGCATCACCTTCATGCTGTCGACCGAGGCCTTCATCGCCAAGACCGACGCGGTGCAGTGCGGCGCCATCACGCTGATGATGGCGGCGCTTTCGCAGATCTATTTGCGCACGCGCGACCTGGACAAGGACGCGCCACGGCCGAAAATGACCATGCTGAAGCTGGTCCTGTGGTTGTCGATGGCGCTGGCCGTCCTGGTCAAGATCATCATCGGCCCCATGGTCCTGGCCGCCACGCTGCTGGCCCTGTGGGCGATGGACCGCAAGATTCGCTGGGCGCGCTATATCGGCTGGGGCTGGGGGCTGATCCTGGTGCTGGCCATCTGCGGGCCGTGGGCCGTCGCCATCACCATCGAGACCAGCGGCGATTTCTGGCGCGGCGCCGTCGGACACGACTTTGCGTCCAAGCTCAACGGCGGCTCCGAAGGCCACTTCATGTGGCCGGGCTATCATACAGCGCTGCTGGCCTTCACCATGTTCCCGGCCAGCTGGCTGTTCGGCGGCGCGATCCAGGCCGCCATCCAGCGCTACAAGGAACCCGCCATCCGCTTCGCCCTGGCCTGGCTGCTGCCCAGCTTCATTATCTTCGAGCTGACGCCGACCAAGCTGCCGCACTATCCGCTGCCGACCTTCGCGGCGCTGGCCTGGCTGTGCGCTGTGTCGCTCAACCTGCCCCTGAAGCGCTGGGCGCAGATCCTGAACTGGGTGTTCGGCATCTTGGGCGGGGTCTTCTTCACCGCGGTCGCCTTTGGCGCCAATGCCAAGTTCGGTTCGGGCCTGTCTCTGCCGCTGGCCGTGCTGACCGCCATCAGCGCGCTGGGCCTCGGTATCTTCGCCGGTTGGCTGTTGTGGCGGCGCCACGGCCGCGCGGGCTTCGGCTTCCTGCTGGCCGCCGGCGCGCTCTGCCACCTCGGCTTCTTTTCGCTGGCGGCATCACTGAAGCCGCTTTGGCTGTCGCGCCAGATGGAACAGGCGCTGATCGCCGCCAACCTGGATCCGCGCCAGGGCGTGGCGCCGGGCCCGGTGGCGACGCTGGGCTATGCCGAGCCGAGCTTCGTCTTCACCATGGGCACCAAGACCGAGCTGTGCAACGACGATGCCGACGAGGCCGCCGACGCCCTGGCCGAAGGCCGGCCCGTGTTCGTCGAATCGAAGATGGACGCCGCCTTCCAGAAGGCCGCCGCCGCCCAGAAGCTGACGCCCCACGCCGTGACGCGCATTTCCGGCCATAACTACAATGGCGGCGACCAGACCCTGGTGCTGTACGACAACCCGCCACCGGTGACGGGGCAGTAGGCTGGGATAGCCTTTATTCGCAGCGCCCTTCCCGGATCAACCAGACCTTCAGATCGATCAGGTTTGGGGAAATGACCTCTCCCCACAAGGTTTGCCCATAAAGGACCGTGTTCCGGTGAAGTGGTTTCAGCCACTCCCATATTTCCACCTGCAACCAATCGGGAACATCGCCCCAGAGTTCGGCGAAATCGGGCGAGTCCGCCAGGATATCGATCGTCAGGCCAATGACTTCGGGCTTCGTATAAAGCCCCGACCAATACGATTCAGAAAGAAACCGTATTCTTCCGCGACGGTTATCCAATCGCCCCCCTTGTTCACCAAGCCGCTTGCCGAAGGAAGCCGAATCGCATCCCGCCTGACAGAAATGGCTCCCCTTATACAGGACGCGATCTGAGGTCTCAGTCCTCCACGTCGCGCAGGCGCGGGCGGACGGCGGCCCGCAGCACCGACATGCCGAGGATCAGCGGGCTCAGCGCCAGCACATAGAGCTTGCGCCACACGCCCTTGGCGCGCTTGCGGAAGTAATAGACCAGGCCTACGCCCTTGTTCCATTCGACGAAGATCGGCTCAACGCGCGAGGTATGGCCCTCGTGCACGACTTCGGCCCTGGGGTGGAACAGCACGGAGCCGCCCATCTGGCGGGCGCGCCAGCACAGGTCGACGTCTTCGACGTGCAGGAAGAAACGCGTGTCGAAACCCTTGAGGCGCGCGAAGTCGTAGCGCGAGACACAGAAACAGGCGCCGGAAATGGTCGGGACCGTGACCGGATGTTCGGGCAGGGTTTCTTCCTCGCGGTGGATTTCAAAGCCGCGCAGCGCCGGAAAAATACGCGACAGCTGCAGCAGGCTGATCAGGGTCGTGACCGGCGTGACCTCACCCCGGCGGGCGCCGCGCTGTTCGGTCAGGTCGGGGTTGAGAACACGCGCGCCGACGACGCAGGGCGACGCGCCGGCCTTGGCGGCGTCGACCAGTTCGGTCACGCAGTCCGGCTTCAGCATGGCGTCGGGATTGAGGAAGATCAGCCACGGCTGGTGCGCCAGGTGCGCGCCCAGGTTGGCGGCCTTGGCGAAACCGATATTGCCGTGGCCCTGGACCAGAAGCACATGGTCGTAGGTCTCGTTGAGGTCGCGCAGCCACTGCGCATCCTTCTCCGACGAGCCGTTATCGATGATGATGAACTGTTCGACGCCGGGTGTGTCGAGGACGCGGCGCACGCTGTCGTGCAGGATCTTGCCGGTATGATAGACGATCATGACGACAGTCGCGCCGTCGGCCAGGCCGTCGGCGGGCTTCATGTCAAGGTGTCGCAGGAAGGCGTGCGCTTCCTTCGATTCGAGTTTACGCTCTTTCAGCAGGTCGACGACAGGCGCCGGCAGGTTCTGATTCATGCGTACGGCCCCCCTCAGGCCGTCTCCGTGACAGACGTTTCCTCTTTACGCGCATACTCTTCCCCCTGCTGCGCCGCCCCTTTGAGGTCTGGCGCCAATGCCTCTTCGCTCAGCCGGTCGGCGGCGTCACGAAGCGACAGAATGGTCTGGCCGTCGCTGCCCAGGAAGCGCAGGGCGACCTCGCCCGTTTCGGCTTCCTTGCGGCCGACGACCGCGATCACCGGAACCTTCTTGAGCGAATGTTCGCGGATCTTGTAATTGATCTTTTCGTTGCGCAGGTCGGCCTCGACGCGCAGGCCGGCGGCGCGGAAGGTGCGCGCGACCGCTTCGGCATAGTCGTTGGCGTCCGAGGTGATCGGCGCGATGACGACCTGGACCGGCGCCAGCCACAGCGGGAACTTACCGCCGAAATTCTCGATCATGATGCCGATGAAGCGTTCGAACGAGCCCAGGATGGCGCGGTGGAGCATGACCGGGCGCTGGCGCGAACCGTCTTCGGCGACGTATTCGGCGTCGAGGCGTTCGGGCAGCACGTAGTCGAGCTGCAGCGTGCCGCAGGTCCATTCACGGCCGATCGCGTCCTTGACGATGAAGTCGAGCTTGGGGGCATAAAACGCCCCGTCGCCCTCGGCGATGACGGGCTCGACGCCGGCGGCGCGGGCCGCTTCCATCAGCATGCCCTCGGCCTTGTCCCAGAACTCGTCGCTGCCGGCGCGGTTTTCAGGCCGGGTCGCCAGGTTGATATAGGCCGTCTGCATGCCGAGGTCCGAATGGATCATACGGGTCAAACGTACGAACTTCTCGGTTTCCTCCACGATCTGGTCTTCGCGGCAGAAAATATGCGCATCGTCCTGGGTGAAGGCGCGCACGCGCATCAGGCCGTGCAGCGAGCCCGACGGCTCATAACGGTGGCAGGCGCCGAATTCGGCCATGCGGATCGGCAGTTCCTTGTACGAGCGCAGGCCGACCTTGAAGATCTGGACGTGGCCCGGACAGTTCATCGGCTTCAGCGACAGGACCTCGCCCTCGACCGTTTCGCAGACGAACATGTTGGGGCGGTACTTGTCCCAGTGGCCCGACTTCTGCCAGAACGACATGTCGAGCACCTGCGGCGTCTTGACCTCGACATAGCCCGCATCGCCAAGGCGGCGGCGCATATAGGCCTCGACCGTCTGCCACAGCACCCAGCCCTTGGGGTGCCAGAAGACCATGCCGCGGCCTTCTTCCTGCATGTGGAACAGGTCCATCTGGCGGCCCAGCTTGCGGTGGTCGCGCTTTTCGGCCTCTTCCAGGCGGGTGACATAGGCCTCGAGGTCGGCTTCCGTCGACCAGGCGGTGCCATAGATACGCTGCAGCTGGGCATTGTTGTGGTCGCCGCGCCAGTAGGCGCCGGCCAGCTTGGTCAGCTTGAACGCCTTGCCGGCGAACTTCGACGACGGCAGGTGCGGCCCGCGGCACAGGTCCTTCCATTTATCGCCGTGACGATAGACGGTGATGGTCTCGGTGCCCGGCAGGTCGCGGATGATCTCGGCCTTGTACTTTTCGCCGATCGATTCGAAATGGGCGATCGCTTCGTTGCGGTCCCAGACCTCGCGCACGATCTTTTCGTCGCGGTCGACGATCTCGCGCATCTTGGCCTCGATGCGCGGCAGGTCGTCCAGGCTGAACGGCTCTTCGCGCGCGAAGTCGTAATAGAAGCCGTCCTCGATCGACGGGCCGATGGTCACCTGCGTGCCGGGAAACAGCTCCTGCACGGCCTCGGCCAGGATGTGGGCGGTGTCGTGGCGGATGACCTCAAGCACCTCGGGCGCGTCGCGGGTCAGGATTTCGATCCGGCCACCGCGCTCCAGCGGACGGTCGAAATCGAGGAGTTCCCCGTCCAGCTTGATCAGGACTGCCTTTTTCGCCAGAGACTTCGACAGACCCTCGGCAATTGTCCGGCCGGTTGTTCCCGCCTCATAGCTGCGTACTGCGCCATCGGGGAAGGTCACGTCGATCATCGTCTACTCTCTCATTGGCGACATGTAGCCCTTACCGAAGGCTTCATCGCTCAGGCAGTGATAGCGCGGTCGTGCAACGGATTTGTGCACGCCGGGCCTTAAAATGCGGCTTTCGTCAGAACCGCTTCAGGCTTTTGTCCGGGTCCGCGGGGGCGGCACCGGATCGAAGCCGGATCCGCCCCCAGGACGGCACCGGCAGATGCGCCGGACGCCCATCCACGACCCCAACAACGGGCCGTGTTCGATAAGCGCCGACGCCATATATTCCGAACAGGTCGGCCGGAACCGGCAGGCCTGCCCGATATAGGGCGAAAGGGTCAGCTTGTAGGCTTTCAGCGCCGTCCGGACGCTGCTTTCGTAGAGCCCTGCCATAAGCCAATGACCTTTAACCAATCTTAACGTTCAGACCACAACCGTTCCGGAGCGTCAAGGTTCGGTTGTCTTTCGCATCCGCAATATAAAGGATCAATGTGAAGCGTGGCAAGGCAGGACCGTCACGTCACGCGTTTCAGGCGACCGCATTTCGGTTTTCAATTGTGTTGATCGCATCACAGGTCGCTTCGAGCGACAGCAAGGTCGAGGCGTGGCGTGGCGGATAGTCGCGCACCGCCGACAGAATGGAAAGATCCTGAAAACGCTCAGGAAACACCACATCCTCGCCCTTCAGCAGCCGGCGGAGCGAGTCGCGCGAATCGCGAATCTCGGCTGCCGTGGCACCGATGACCGCTTGCGACAGGATGGCGGCCGCTGCCTGGCCGAGCGCGCAGGCTTCGATCTCCATGGCAAAATCGCACACAGTGTCGCCCGAAAGGCTCAACTCGACATGGATGGTCGAGCCGCACAGCTTGGCCACGCGGTCGGCCGAGGCCTGCGGCCGGTCAAGCCGGCCGAGGTGCTGCAACTGCGTCGTGCGGCGCAGGATTTCGCGGGAATAGAGGGCGTCGATCATCGCGGACTACAAATGTGCATGGACGGCCGCCACGGCAAGCCGCTACTTCTTCTTGCCGCCGAAGAATTTGGGCGTCTTGACGCCCAGGCGCTTGGGGCCGAGTTGCGGCTTTTCCGGCGCCTTGATCTCACGCGGCGCGCGGCGCTTGTCGGGCGAGGTGTTGTAATTGCTTTCCGCCTTCTCTTTCGCCGCCTCGGCAAAGGCCTGGAAACCGCGCTTAAGATACTTGCCGTAGGAACGGCCTTCGCGTTCCGACAGGAAGCCATTGAACAGGGCGCCGACCGTGAAGGTCGAACCCGTTTCCGACAGGGCTTCGAACTCGAAATAGCGCATCAGCTTGCCGGCATAGAAGGGCTTCGGCACGAAGACATGGATGTGCGAATAGGGCGACCAGTCGGACAGGACGCCATCGATCTCCCACATCCCCAGGCCCTGATACTCTTCCTCGAGATGGAAGGGCGCCCCGAAATGCAGCGAGCCTTTGGCCACCTTGTGGATCGGGCTCCACTGCGTCCACGCCTCGATATCGGCGACCAGATCGTAGATATCGTCGACCGGCGCGGTCACCCCGATGCGGTATTCGACCTTATAGGACATTATACTCCCCCCTTGAGCTTCCACGTTGCCCCGGTGGGGCTGTCCATGACATCGACGCCGAGCGCGTCGATTTCCTTGCGGATCCGGTCGGCTTCGGGCCAGTTCTTCGCGGCGCGCGCGGCGATGCGTTCGGCGATCAGGCTTTCCACCCTTGCGCTCAGATCCTCGTCGGCGCCGGCCGTGAACCAGGCATCGGCATCCTGTTGCAGCAGACCCAGCACCCCGGCCGCTGCCAGCAGGTTAGACTTGGCCATCGAGCGGGCCGTGTCCGATTCGGCGACTTCGACCGCCTTGGCCAGGGCCGACAGTTCGGCCAGCGCCCTGGGCGTATTGAGATCGTCGCACAGGGCCTCCATGACGGCGGCGGGCACCACGACGTCATGAATAGCCACGTCCTTGACCTTGCGCAGCGTGCCGTAAAGCCCGTCGAGGCGCGATCGGGTCTGGGAAATCAAGTCACCGGTCCAGTCGAGCGGCCCGCGATAGTGCGCCGACAACAGCGCCAGGCGGATGACCTCGCCCGGCACCTCTTTAATAAGATCGTGGACCAGCTTCACATTGCCGAGCGACTTCGACATCTTGTCGCCCTCGAACGTCAAAAAGCCGTTGTGCATCCAGTAACGGGAATAGTCCGCGTCATCGTGCCTATGTTGGGCGCAGACGCCCTGGGCGATCTCGTTTTCATGGTGCGGGAAGATCAGGTCGTGGCCGCCGCCATGGATATCGATCGGCAGGCCGAGATTGGCCTCGATCATGGCCGAGCACTCGATATGCCACCCCGGGCGCCCCGGGCCCCACGGGCTTTCCCACACGGGTTCGCCGGGCTTGGACGGCTTCCACAGCACGAAGTCCTGCGGGTTCTTCTTGTAGGGCGCGACCTCGACGCGGGCGCCGGCGATCATGTCGTCGAGCGAGCGGTTGGACAGCCGGCCGTAGTCCTTGAAGCTTTCGACGTCGAACAGCACGTGGCCTTCGGCGGCATAGGCATGGCCGCCGCCGACCAGATCGCCAATCTGCCTGACGATGGCGTCCATATTATGCGTGACGCGCGGCTCAAGGGTCGGACGCAGCGCGCCCAGAGTCGCCATGTCCTGGTTATAGATGTCGGCGAATTTATTGGTGATGACGTCGATATCGACGCCCTGCTCGATCGCCGCCTTGTTGATCTTGTCGTCGACGTCGGTGATGTTGCGGGCATAGACAACGCTTGCTTCGCCATACAGCCGGCGCAGCAGCCGGAACAGCACGTCGAAGACGACGACCGGGCGCGCATTGCCGATATGGGCGTAGGAATAGACCGTCGGTCCACACACATACAAGGTAACCCGTGACGGGTTCCGGGGGACGAATTCGATCTTTTCGCGCTTCAGCGTGTCGTGAATATGCAGTTTCATCGGCAATTTTGGTTGTAAAGAAGGGGTCTGGTCCCATATAGACACCGTCCGGCCGTTGCACCACGATAATGTTTATGCCCTTACGGTCAATTCTGTTGATCCGGGGCGAAACAGCGGCCGTAAAATGTAAGTGTGTCGGAAGCAGTTCCTATCCTGACAGGACCCGTTCTTATCCTGACAGGAATTGCCCGCCGGCCGTGTCAGTTTCTAAAGTCGCAACCCTTTTGTGATTTCATCGGGGAAGCGACCCGCGCACCGGGCGGAAAGGCCTTTGTGCGCATAGACATTGAGGGATGCCACGCGTCATTTCCGGGACCTTCGTTCCGGCGCCACTCGGCCCTCAAGGGGAATATTAGTTGAATATGGACAGTCTCGATCCCATCGGCCAGGACGGCGCCCCGAACCTGCTGAACAGCTCGAAGCCCAAGAGCATCACCACCTTCACCAACCGTCCTTCCCGCGAAGAGGCAATGGCGGCCGTGCGCACCCTGCTGGCCTGGGCCGGCGACAATCCCGACCGCGAAGGCCTGCGCGATACGCCCAAGCGCGTCGTCGAAGCCTATGACGAATGGTTCCAGGGCTACGAGGCCGACCCGAAGAAGGAGCTTTCGCGCACCTTCGAAGACGTCCAGGGCTATGACGACATGGTGCTGCTGCGCGACATCGACGTCGAAAGCCATTGCGAACACCACATGGCACCCTTCCTCGGCAAGGCCTATGTCGCCTATATGCCGACGGCCAAGGTCGTCGGCATCTCGAAGATCGCCCGCGTCGTGGAAATCTTCGCCAAGCGCCTGCAGACGCAGGAGACCATGACCAAGCAGATCGCCGACGCGCTCGAAGAATCGCTGGCGCCGCTGGGCGTGGCCGTGCTGATCGACGCCGAGCACCAGTGCATGACGACGCGCGGCGTCCACCACAAGAATGTCTCGACCCTGACGACGCGCTTCACCGGCGTGTTCAAGACCGATCTCAGCCTCCAGGACCGATTCCTGCGCCTAGCGCGCGGCTGATTTCGGCGCTGCAAAAGTATGACAAAAGCTTCCATCGCGACCCGATGGAAGCTTTTTTCGCTTCGGGATATCTTAATCTCTGTGCCTTATGGCTGAGATACGATCCGAACCGCGTTTTTGATGGGCTTTAGCCTTTACTTTTAACGAAGACTTGTCCTAAATCGCGGGGACGGCTTCACGGCAGCGTGAGATATGCGCTGGTGGAGCCATGGCAAAATTTTAGCGTGTCGCGGGCTCCCGGCCCGAAAGCACGCCGATAAGGGAGTTGAACATATGGGCGCAAAGCTCGGTGGCGGCGGTGGCAGCAAGTACAACGTCGAACAAAACTCGGATATCAACGTCACGCCGTTCGTCGACGTCATGCTCGTGCTGCTCATCATCTTCATGGTGACCATTCCGAAGGCGACCGTGGCGATCAAGCTCGACCTGCCGCCGGCGAAGTCGCCGCCGACCCAGGAAAAGCACAAGGACCCGGTCTTCGTGTCGGTCATGGGCCCGGAAGACATCTATGTCGGCCCGAAGAAGGTCACGCTGGAACAGCTGCCGGGCGAAGTCGCCGCGGCGCTGGATTCGCCGGATCCCCGCAATGAGCGCGTTCTGGTCCGTGGCTACAAGGACATCGAATACGGTGACTTCGTGAAGGTGCTGAACACGCTTCAGCAAAACGGCTACCTCAAGGTCGGCCTAATCAACGAAGACATCGAGTAGTCGCTGACTGCCCTTTGAATTTGAAACCCCGGCGGGCGACCGCCGGGGTTTTTCGTTTCAGGCCTGTGACATGCGCCGCGCCATTTCCGGCCTGTTGTCGATATCGCGAAGCCCTTTGGCGGCGCCCTGACGGTCGGCGTCCGGCCTCTTCTGGTCCAGCTTCCATGCCCCCGTAAGGCCGTGCACGCGGATATGCACGCCGACAATGCCGCGTAACAGCGCCTCGACATAGGACTCCGGCGCATCGGCGGTCGACCATGGCGTCTCCCTGCCCGCTTCATGCCGGGCCGTAAGCGTCTCGACCAGTCTCAGCAGTTCATCGGGGGCATCGATACATTCGGCCCGTCCGCGCGCCTCGACGGCAATATAGTTCCAGGTCGGAACGGCCCTGCCCGTTTCCTGTTTTGAAGGATACCAGCCCGGCGAAATATAGGCATCGTCGACCAGAAAGGTCGCTACGACCTCGGCGCCTTCACCGATGTCCCGCAGTTGTGGATTCGCACGCGCCAGGTGGCACAGGAGTTCGAGCGAATCGCCGCCACTACCGACGACAAACGGCGCATGCGATATCTGAATACCGTCCGCCCCTGTCGAGATCAGCGTCCCGAAAGCCCTCGCCGCGATCGCGGGGACAAGGACATCCCGCCGGTTTTCCTGATAGGGCGCAGGCACATACATTCAACGGCTCCAGGGCGACGCATAGCTTTGACGGACATAGACCGAAGACGCCGCCAACAGGGCGGCGATCACGGCGCGCAGAGATGTAACGGGATGGATGGCCATGGCAATATCCTTTCTTGCAGAAGCGCCTTAGGCGCCGACGAGAAGTTTGAACGCGATCGATCCCATGACGGCCGCGACAAGGCCTTCCAGAACCCGCCAGGCAGCCGGTTTGGCGAACAACGGCCGCAGCCACGCCGCGCCGTAGCCCAGCGCGAAAAAGAACAGGAATGAGCCCGTTGTCGCCCCGGCTGCGAACGAAACCTGGCGCCCGGGAAATTGCGCGGCGATCGAGCCCAGCAGCACGACCGTATCGAGATAGACGTGCGGATTGAGCCAGGTGATGGCCAGGCAGGCCGCAAGGGTTTTCAAAAGCGGCGTTCTCTCGCTGGCGGCCGCCGCCGACAACGCGCCCTTCGAACGCAGTGCCGACCACAGGCTCTTCGCCCCGTACCAGATCAGAAACGCCGCGCCGCCATAGCGCAAAACAGGCCCGAGCCACGGCGCCCACGCCATGACCGCTCCCAGGCCCGAAACACCGAGCGCGATCAGCACCGCATCCGACAGCGCGCAGGCTAGGCAGACAGCGAAGACGTGCTCGGCCTTCAGCCCCTGGCGCAGGACAAAGGCGTTCTGCGCGCCGATGGCGACGATCAGGCTCAGGCCCATCGACAGGCCGGCGAAAAACACGGGAACATCCATGACGGCTACCTCCACAAGATCGGGGCTTGTGTAGTCGCCGGGACGGGATTAGCCTAATTAAAGAACCTTATTCAAATTTAGCAAAATTAATCCATGATCGATTATCAGGCGGCCCGCGCCGTGGCCATGGTGGTGCAGACCGGCAGCTTCGACAAGGCGGCCAAAGCCCTGCACGTCACGCCGTCGGCCATATCGCAGCGGATAAAGCAGCTGGAGGACCGGCTGGGCGCCGTGCTGATCGTGCGCGGCACGCCGTGCACCGCCACGGAAAAGGGCGCCTGGCTGTGCCGGCACATGGACCATGTCGGTATGCTGGAAAAAGACCTGATGGCGCAGCTTCCCGGCCTTCAGGAGGCCGATGCGCCGGCCGAACGCGTGACGCTGAATATCGCCTCCAATGCCGACAGCCTGGCGACCTGGTTCCTCAAGGCAGTGTCCGCTTTCGGACACCAGACCGGCTATCTTTTCAACATCGCGGTCGACGACCAGGACCATACGACGGAGTGGCTGGAGAAGGGCCGGGTGCTGGCCGCCGTCACTTCGGTCGCCAAACCGGTACCGGGATGCCATGTGACGCCCCTGGGCGCGATCTGTTATATCACCGCCGCCAGCCCAACCTTTGTCGAGCGCCACTTCGCCCAGGGGTTCAGCGCCGAAACCCTGGCGTGTGCCCCGGCCCTGACTTTCGACCAGAAGGACCGGCTGCAACATCGTTGGGCGCATATGGCCGTGGGACAGGATATCGCCTATCCGACCCACTGGTTGCCTTCTGTACATAGCTTTGTCGAGGCCGCGCTCGACGGCATGGGCTGGGGCCTGCATCCGGAACCGCTGGTGGCCGGCCATGTCGCCACGGGCCGGCTGGCCGAACTGGTGCCCGGGCTGCGCATCGATGTGCCGCTGTTCTGGCAGATCAATCGGCTGGCGGCGGACCGGCTATCGGGGCTGACCCGCACGGTCGTGGCGACAGCCAAAACGGTCCTGCACGCACCGGGATCGATCAACGCCTCGTGATTCGGCGAACTGTCAGGGCGGTGAGATCATACTCCCCGGCCCGCACCGTCCGGTGCGGGCAAATCGAGGAGGGAAACTCATGGGTATCAAACTTGGCGGGGGCGGAGGGAGCCCCTACACTGTCGAACAGAATTCCGACATCAATGTCACGCCGTTCGTCGACATCATGCTGGTTCTGCTGATCATCTTCATGGTCACCATTCCGGCCGCGACGACGTCGATCAAGCTCGACATGCCGCGTGCGGAAGGCGGCGAGGTTACCAAACCGCCGGTCTTCGTCTCGGTCATGGGACCGGACGATCTCTATATCGGAAGCCACAAAACCTCGCTGGCCAGTCTCGACGCCGATCTGCGCGGCGCAATGCATTCGGCCACGCCCCTGTCGGAACGCGTCCTGATCCGCGCCGACAAGGACGTCGACTACGGCGCTTTTGTCACCGTGCTGAACCGGCTCAAGGCCGACGGCTACACCCGGATCGCGCTGATCAACGAAGATCTGAAGTAGGCTGAAGGCGCGGTGTTTGCGGAAAACGACTTATTCCGCTAACACCGCGCCCATGACCGAACCGGATGACGATATCGCCGACGACCTTGAAGACGGCGGCGAAGCCCTGACCATAGAGATTTCCGTGGACGAAGCCGGCGATCGCCTCGACCGCGCCCTGGTGCCGCACCTGCCCGACCTGTCGCGCGCCCGTCTGCAAGCCCTGATCGCCGAGGGCCGCCTGAGTTTCGGCGGCGAGACCGTCAGCGACGGCAAGCACAAGGCCAGGGCCGGCACCTACAGCCTGACCGTGCCCGCCCCCGTCGAAGCGACGCCCGTTCCGCAGGACCTGGCTTTGGACGTGCTTTACGAAGACGCCCATCTGATCGTGGTCAACAAGCCCGCCGGCATGGCGGCCCATCCGGGTCCCGGCACGCCCGACGGCACGCTTGTCAATGCGCTCCTCTTCCATTGCGGCGATACCCTGTCCGGCATCGGCGGCGTGCTCAGGCCCGGCATCGTCCACCGTCTCGACAAGGATACGTCGGGCGTGCTGGTCGCCGCCAAGACCGATGCGGCGCATCGCGGCCTGACCGAGCTGTTCTCGCGCCACGATATCGACCGAAAGTACCGGGCGGTCGTTCGCGGCGCGCCCCGTTACGTCAAGGGCACGGTCAATACGCGCATCGGCCGCTCGCATCACGACCGCAAGAAGATGGCGGTGTTGCGCGGCGGCGGGCGTGAGGCAATTACCCATTACCGGCTGGAAGAGGTCTACGGCGACACAAAGCCCCTGGCGGCGCTGCTCAATTGCCAGCTGGAGACGGGGCGCACGCACCAGATCCGCGTCCATATGGCGCACCTGGGCTGCCCGTGCCTGGGCGACCCGGTCTATGGCTCGGGCGCCCCGCACCGCGACGTCCAGGCAATCCTCGACGAATTGGGCTTTGAGCGTCAGGCGCTGCACGCCGCCGTCCTCGGCTTCGTCCATCCGGTGACCGGCGAAAAGCTGCGCTTCAAGGCGCCCCTGCCCGCCGACATGGCGGCTCTGGTGGACGCGCTCAAGCACATGTACGGCGCGCCGGAAGACGATATGGAAGATGAGGATTACGAAGACTTCGAAGACGACGCGTTCGACGACGAAGACGAGGAGTAGCCGGCAGGCTGCACCCGATATATTCGGGTGCAGCCTGCCTTTTGCCCCTACGACAGGACGACGATGACGACGCGCCGGTTGGCCGAACGGCCGGTGGCGGTGGTGTTGGGCTGGACGGGCTGTTCGGCGCCGTAGGAAATCGACGCCATGCGGTTCAGCGCCACGCCCTGGGTATTGAGGAACCGGCGCACGCTGTCGGCGCGTTCCGAGCCCAGCTTGTAATTGACGGCGTCGGTGCCGACGCTGTCGGTAAAGCCCTGGATTTCCAGATAGACGTTTTTGTTGTCGCTCTTCAGCCGGTCGACCAGCTGCGACAGGGTCGCCTTGCCGCTATCGGACAGCTCGGCCTTGCCGAAGGCGAACTTGATGGAATCGTCGCTCAGCACGACGGAATAGTTGAACTTGCCTTCGGCCAGCTTGCCGGCCGACGTGGCGCGGTCGAGCGCCTCCTGGCTGGTCTTGTCGAGCTGCGTCAGATGCGCGTCCTGCTGGTCCATGCGGCCGTTCGCCAGGGCAAATTTGTCATCGACATATTTGTGGCTGGCACAGGCCGAAAGGGTGAGCATAAGGGGAAGCGCCATAATGAGCGCGCGGGACGAGAAATGGTTCATCGAAATCCTCTACGTTTCGAATTCGCCCGTGTCCTAGCCTTGCCAGGTCAGTAGACCGGCCAAAATGGACGAAAAAAGGGCGCTGCCCGCCGGCAGCGCCCGTCTTCGGACCGGATCTCGCCTTACTGCCGCTGATCGTGCGGGTCGTCGTGATGATCGTGGCCATGGTGTGCATTACCCTTGGCTTGCGGATTCTGCGGCGGTGCATGAGGAGCCTTTTGCGGAGCGGCAGCCTGCGGATGCGCGGCGGCCTGCTGCTGATGCTGGCGGGCCTGGGCTTGCGCCAGAGCCTGTTGATGCTGCTGCGCCTGGCGCGCCTCGGCCTGTTGCCGGGCCTGTTGTTCCTGCGCCTGCCGCTGAGCCAGTTCCGCCTGTTGTTTCGCCTGCCGTTCCTCGGCTTGGCGCCCGGCCTGCTGCTGTGCCTGCCTGGCGCGTTGTTCAGCCTGGGCCTTTTGCTGTTTTTCCTGCTCGGCCAGTTGCTGACGCTGCTGTGCCTGTTGATCGGCTCGCTTCTGGTCCTGCCGGGCCTGGGCCGCGATCTGGTCGCGCTGCCGCTGTTCGGCCTGGGCTTGCTGCTGCTTTTGCTGCTCAGCCTGCTGTTGACGTTGCTGCGCCTGAAGATCGGCGCGCTGCTGGTCCTGCCGGGCCTGAGCCGCGATCTGGTCGCGCTGCTGCTGTTCGGCCTGGGCTTGCTGCTGCTTTTGCTGCTCAGCCTGCTGTTGCCGCTGCTGCGCCTGAAGGTCGGCACGTTGCTGATCCAGCCGCACCTGGGCCGCGATCTGGTCGCGCTGGTGCTGCTGGGCCAGGGCCTGCTGCTGCGCCGGATCGGCCCCGCGCCGCGCTCCGATCGCCGCCGGCAGCGGTCCCTGATAGTCGCGGCGCTGCCAGTCGGTAAAGGCCATGGCCTCCCGCGCGCGGCGATCCTGCTCCCCCTGCCAGTAGGCCGCCTGTTCGGCGGCATGCGCGTCATGATAGGCGCGCCATTCGGCCTCGCGGCTCTGCTGCGCCGCCCAGTCCGCCCGCGCGGCATCGATCTGCGAGCGGCGCGCGGCCCAGTTGGCGGCGCGGACTTCCCGGCGCTGGGTGTTCAGGGACGCGGCATAGACGCCGCGGGCGCGGCTCAGTTCGCGCGCGGCACGGTCGGCATAGCGGTCGTCATAGGGCAAGGGCCGGCCCTCGCGGTCATAGACCACGACCAGTTCGCCCGTGTCGTCATAGCCGTAGCTGTTGTCGTAGTCGCGGACCAGATAGGGCTGGTCGGCCCCCGGCCGGTAGTAGTAATAGCGGTCGCCGCCGTCGATCGGCTCGACCAGGCGCACCGAATTGTCACGGCCGCGCCACGCCCAGACGTGCGTCGGACCGTAGTCGTAGCCATAGTCCGGCGGCGCATCGCCGAAGGCGTTGCTCATGGCATAGGCGCGTTCGACATAGGCATAGTTGTCTTCCGGCCGCGTCACATGGACGACGCGCACGGGTTTCGGCGCGGGCGGAAGCGCGGCGGCGGCGGGCGCCGGCGTGACCGGCGTTTCCGCACCCGTGGTCAGCGGCATGGCCAGGGCGACCGGGCTGGTGCCGTTCGAGGCTGTTGTATTGGCCGCGGGATTGCAGCCGGCAAGCGCCAGCAGGGCGATCCAGGACACGGCGGAAAACGCTTGGGACGGGCGCATTTGGCCACTCCATGCTTGAGCGATAACCAGGCCGTCAAACCCTATTCAGACCGTCGGTTGCGTTGCGATACCGGGCGGATGGGCCGGCTGTTAAAACCCCATATGTCCGCAAAGATGTGTGGCCCTTCCGCCACAGGTATGTGGCATCGCTATAACCCGCCTTGCGTATCGTTGCGAAATTAACTATAACCCCGTCCGTGCCGCGAACCGCGGCCGCATGGAGAGTATGGATTGTTGGGATCGAACAAAAGCTGGGGCTGTAGACCCGCCGCGATCCTGCCTTTCGTCTAAGCGCCCCTCCGGCGCTGCGGCGAGGCAGGCATGCCACGGCCGCACCCCTTTCTGAAAACCGAATGGGACATGGCGACAGGCGCGACCGCGCGCCTGCGCCGCAAAGACGAAGATAAGACAATGACCGAACATGAAATCGTCCGGAGCGTCCTGCTCCGGATCGCGCGGGATGCTGCGCCGACGGCGCCGCTGGCGCAAAAACTGATGACCTGGGGCCATGCCAACGCGGCGTGGCTGCTGGGCAAGGCGCCTGACGTGCCCGAAAAGCCCGTCAAGCCCGGCAACAAGGACACCCGCCAGCTGGCCAAAAAGCTTGCGCGGCGCCTCGCCAAGGCTCGCGCCGGGACGCCCGGCCAAACCGGCTGGGCCGAATTCGTCGCGCGCCTTGAAGCCGCACCGGCGCCCGAAGAGCCGCGTCCGCACGTACTCGACCTGGCCGACGAACTGGGGCGCCTGCTCAACCTGGCCGCCTTCGACGCCCGCCTGCTGGCGCTGATGATCGCGTGCGACCGCCTGCCCCGCCTGTCCGGCCTGCTGAACAGCGTGAGCGACGAGATGCGCAACCTGCCTGCCATCCTCGGTGAGCTGGCCGGCGCTGTCCCGCTGGAAGCCGATCCGCGCGTCCGGTCAAGCGAGGCGCTGAAGCTGGGGCTCATCGCCTTCGGACAACGCTTCCGGTCCGACAATGCCGTGGAAATCCGCTGGCCGCTGGCCCGCGTGCTCGACCGGAATCCGAGCTTAAGCGAATTCGCCGACCTGCTGGCCGGCCAGCGTCAGCTGCCCAATCTGGAGATGGCCGACTTCGCCCACGTGCCCGACGCCGACTTTCTGGTGCGCCTGCTCCAGGGGGCGGCCCGGGAACGCGCGCACGGCGTCAACATCCTGATCCACGGCCCGCCCGGCACCGGCAAGTCAGAACTGGCGCGGACCCTGGCCGCGGCGGCGGCTTGCCCGCTGCACGGGGTCGCGGAGGCCGACGAGGACGGCGAAGAGCCGTCACGCTACGACCGCGTCCTGGCGCTGCAATTGTCGCAGCGGGTATTGGGCGACCGCACCGGCTCCGTGATGCTGTTCGACGAGATGGAGGACCTGATCGGCAACGCCCAGCGTTCGCGCGGCGACTGGTTTTCGGAACGCGAAGGCAGCAAGGTCTTCGTCAACCGGCTGCTGGAAACCAATGCGACGCCGGTCATCTGGGTGACCAACGCCGTCGGCAATATCGACGACGCCATCCTCAGGCGGATGAGCTTCATCCTGAAGCTCGACCTGCCGCCGCGCAAGGCGGCCTACCGCATCCTCGACCGCATCGTGCGCGATGAGGGCGGGCAACCGACCGAGGCCATCGGCCGGCTGATCGACCAGGCGCCGCAGACCTCGAGCGTCCTGCGCGTGGCGGTGCGGGCGGCGCGGCTGGCCGGGGAAGCCGACTGCGGCGCGCGGGCGGCGACCTCGCTGGTGCGGGCACTGCGCGGCGGAGAGCTGCCGATGCCCGGTCCCGGCGAGATCGACTTCGCGCTCTACGAAGCCGACCGGCCGCTCGATGCCCTGTTCGATACGATCAGGGACGCGGGCGCGCTCGACGTCTCCCTGCTGCTGACCGGTCCGCCGGGCACCGGCAAGACGGCGCTGGCGCACCACCTCGCGCGCGTGCTCGACCGGCCCTTGCTGGTCAGGCGGGCGTCCGACCTGCTGTCCAAGTGGGTCGGCGATACCGAGAAGAACATCGCGGAGGCGTTCGAGGAGGCGCGGCGGCAGGAAGGCGTGTTGCTGTTCGACGAGGCGGACTCCCTGCTGTTCGACCGCACGCGGGCGCGGGCCTCGTGGGAAGTCGGTCAGGTCAACGAGATGCTGACCTGGCTGGACCGGCATCCCCTGCCGGTCGTGGCGGCGACCAACCATCCGGGCCAGCTCGATCCGGCGACCCTGCGCCGGTTCGTCTTCAAGCTCGACCTGGCGCCGCTGGGGCCGGAAAAGCTGAAGCGCGCTTTCGAGCACTTCTTCGCTATGGAGGCGCCGGCGGGGCTGGGGGCCCTGCGCAACCTGACGCCCGGCGACTTCGCCGTCGTGGCGCGTCAGCTGCGCCATGCCCCGGCGAAGGACGCGCAGGCCGTTCTAGAGCGCCTGCGCGACGAAAGCCGCGTCAAGCCGGAGACGGGGGTGAAGATCGGGTTCTGATCTTCACCTCCCTTCCCGGACATTTCCTCACAGAACGGCGGGAAACGGCCGGAATTTACCGTTGCAATCCCGCACAGGCCGAAGATTATGGCGCGGACCTACATCCGGGGGATTTTCCGTGCCGCACCGTGACTTCAAGACGACTCTGGCGACCGCCATCGGCCTGACCGCCCTTGCCGCGCTGGCCCTCAGTGCCGGACCGGCAGGCGCCAGCGGCGACTACGGCCTGCCCAGGGTCTATGCGCTGATCCAGGACACCGACTTCGAAAACAACGTGCCCTTTTTCGCACCATCCAACGACAGCCGCGCCAATCTTATGATGCTGCTGGCCGATGCCGGCCTGACGCGTCCCCGGCTGCCGGTTTCGGATGCCGCCGCCGCGCCGGCCAAGCCCGACGCCTACGCCGCGCAGACGCCGCTCGATCTCGACACCTTCGCCGCCGTCTTCAACGACAAGGCCACCGCGGCGGACGACGGCTCAGACTTTGCCGACGGCCAGGGCGACCGCTGCCGCAGCAACGCCGCCGGCGGCGACGCCTATCTCGCCGCCCTGAAGGCAAGCGACGTGCCCCAGGCGGAAAAGACGCTGCTGACCGATGCGCGCAATGCGCTTCTTTCGTCGTGCGCCGCCGGGACGCGGACGGTCCTGAACCTTCAGCCCGCCGCCATCAAGTCGGCCCTGGGCAAGGATTTCGCCACCTATCTGTTCGCCGCCGCCGACTTCTACTACGGCGACTTCGTCAATGCGCGCCGGGGCTTCGGCGGCCTCCAGCAAAGCCGCCAGGCCTGGCTCAAGGAGGCGTCGCACTACATGGTCGCCCGCGCCGACATAAACGCGGCCCAGGCCAGCGCCTTCGGCGACTACGGCGAACTGACGCTCAAGGCCGTCCAGGCCAAGGCGCTGACGGACGCGGGCACCGAGTTCAAAGCCTATCTCAACGACTATCCGCGCGGCGCCTATGTCGCGTCGGCCCGCGGCCTGCTGCGCCGCGTGGCCTGGCTGGGCGGCGACAACACGCAGCTGGCCGAGGCCTTCGGCGCGGTCTTCGCCCAGCCCGACGCCCGGCTGCGCAACGTTTCGGCGGTCGATCTGGCCTATGAGGCCGACAACAAGCTGCTTGCCGGCGCCAAGCCCGGCGACATCCACGAGCCGCACCTGCTCTTCACCTACGACATGATGCAGATGCGGCGCATGGACGGTAAACCCGCTCCGCTCAGCCGCGCCGACCTCGAAGCCCAGCGGCCGCTGTTCGCCAAACAGCCGGAACTCTACGATTACCTGCTCGCGGCCTATGCCTTCTACGACGAGGACAATGCCGCCGCTGCGCTGAAGATCCTCAATGCCAAGGCGGCGGGGCCGCACATGTCTTTCGTGCAGTTCAGCGAACAGGTCCTGAAGGGCCTGGCGCTGGAGGCCACGCACAATCCCGCCGCCCGCACGCAGTGGCTTAACCTGATCCCGCTGGCCGAGCCGGTCGTCCAGCGCCCGGCCGTCGAGCTGGCCCTGGCCGAAAACTACGAACGCGCCGGCACGCTGGCCCCGGTCTTCGCGGCCGGCTCGCCGGTCCGCGATCCGAATTACCGCGCCCTGCTGCTGACCTATTCGGCCGGCCCGGACCTGCTCAGGCAGCGCGCTACAGCCAACGACGCCGCCGATTTCGAGCGCCGGCTGTCGCTGTACGTCCTGCTCTACAAAGAGCTGACGCGCGGCCGCTACCAGCCCTTCCTCGACGATCTGCGCCTGATGCCCGCCAATCCGCCAAAGGCCGATGCGTCAGAGTCTGTCGGCATCCGCTACGAAGGCATCACGCCCGCCCTGGAGAATTTCAGCTGGCCCGGCACCGGCAAGACGGACGACTTTGCTTGCCCGTCGATCAAGGCGATCGCGACCGCCCTGGCGCACGACGCCCACGACGAACGCAGCCTGATCTGCCTGGGTGAATTCCAGCGCCTCAACAATTACGACAACGTCCTGCGCAACGAACCGCCGCAGCCGACGCCGGCCAACGTCTCAAAGCCTCTGCCGGAGCTGACCGGCCTGGCCCCGGCCCAGTTCCCCGGCATCGGCATTTCGCGGCTGGATATCTACAAGACGATCATCGCCGACGCCAAGGCGCCGTCCGACGTGCGCGCCTATGCGCTGTATCGCGCGGTCAACTGCTGGGCGCCGAGCGCCTACAACAGCTGCGACACCAGCGATGCGCCGCAAAGCCAGCGCAAGGCGTGGTTCCATGAGCTCAAGACCCGCTATGCCACGACAGGTTGGGCGCAGGGCCTGAAATACTACTGGTAACGCGTTTTACCCGGATGCGTAACCTCGCGGCTTGCGTTCGATTGGTATTCAAAATATTGGATATGTCATGCCCTATGGGCAGCCTGTACATAACCAAAAGGGAATTCCAGATGCGCAAATCGCGGCGCCTGTCCTTGGCCCTGAGCGCGACGCTGTTTGCGTTCGCCGTTCCTGCGACGGCGCAGACCCTGCCCGCCATCTTCCCCGCACCTGTGTCGGCCAGGCTGACCGGCGGGGATATCGCGCTCGGCAAGACGGTCGTGCTGGTGCAGGCCGGCGCGACCGATGCCGAGACAGAGGCTCTGGTGCGCAGCGTCCTGACCGCCGCAGGTGTGGCGCAGATCCGTACCGCCAGCCCCATCCCGACACGGCTCGACGCCACCTATGTCGTGCTGGGCGCCGGAGACGCGCCGCTGATCAGGGGCGCGCTGGCCCGCACCGGCACGGTGGCGCCGACGCACGACGAAGGCTATGTGCTGACCAGCATCGCTGCCGACGACGGCGCGCTGATCGTGCTGGCCGGCAAGGATGCCGACGGCCTCTTCCACGCCGCCCAGACCCTGCGCCAGGTGGTCACCGGTCGCGAAATCCCCTCGCTGTCCATCGCCGACTATCCCGCCATGCCGGTGCGCGGCACGATCGAAGGCTTCTACGGCAAGCACTGGTCGATGGCCGAGCGCATCTCGCATATCGGCTTCCTGGCCGGGCTGAAGGCCAACACCTATATATACAGCCCCAAGGACGAGCCGTTCGCCCGCGACCGCTGGCGCGAGGATTATCCCGCCGAGACGCTGAAAGACCTGGGCACAGTCGTCGACGCCGCCAACCGCCAGCATATCAACTTCGTCTACGCGATCTCGCCCGGCCCTTCGATCTGCTATTCCGACCCGGCCGATCTCGAAGCCATCCGCCGCAAGTTCAAGGCCTTGCGCGGCATCGGCGTGCACAGCTTCTATGTGGCGCTCGACGATATCGAATATACCAAATGGAACTGCGCCGGCGACGAAGCCGCCTTCGGCGCGCCGGGCGAACAGGCCGCGGCCACCGCCCAGGCGAAACTGCTCAATGCGGTGGAGGCCGATTTGGTCGCGGCGGGCGATCGCGGATCGCTGACCATGGTGCCGACCGAATATTACAACACCACCGAAAGCCCGTACAAGGCGGCGCTGCGCGCGAACCTCGACCCGCGCGTCGTGGTGCAGTGGACCGGCACGGACGTCGTGCCGTCGTCGATTTCGGTCAAGGATGCCCGCAACGCCACCAGGGCCTTCGGGCGCAAGACGCTGCTGTGGGACAATTATCCGGTCAACGACTATCGCGAATCGGCCGGCCGCCTGCTGATGGCGCCTTACGAACATCGCGAAGGCGGCCTGTCGCAGGAACTGAGCGGCATCGTCTCCAATCCGATGAACCAGGAGGCCGCCAGCCGTCCGGCCGTGATGGGCATCGTCGCCTTTGCCTGGAACGACACCGGCTATGACGCCGCGCTGACGTGGCGCGCCGCCGCCCGCTATATGGCGAACGGCGATCCGCGCGTGACGGCGGCCCTGTTGACCTTCTTCGATACCCAGCACCTGGCGCCGACCTTCGGCGGCCAGCCCTGGCAGCCCCAGGCGCCGCACCTCAAGGCGGTGATCGACCACGCGCGTGAGGCGCTGGCGTCGGGCGATGCGGCGGCACGGCGGGATGCCTTGAAGGCCCTTTCCCGCGCCGCCGACGATCTCGCCGCCGCGCCGGACCTGATCCGTGCCGGCGTGACCGTACCGGGCTTTGTCGATGAAGCCAGGCCGTGGCTCGATGCGACGCAGCTGTGGGGCCGGTCGCTGAAACTGACGGCCAGCGGGCTGGATGCTGCGCTGGATGGCCACGGCGGCACGGCCACCCGCCTGTTCGCCGAGGCCGGAGGCCTTGCCGCCCAGGCCGCCGCGATCCATTCGATCCCGGGCGCGGTCCGCGTCGACGGCCCGATCAAGGTGGCCGACGGCGTCCTCGACTCCTTCATTCAGGACGCGCCAGGCCTGGTCTATGTCGCAAAAAATTAGACCGGAACGACTGTGGTCATTCCGGCCCAGGTTGGCGTCGCTTAACGGGAGAGGCGACGGATTATTTCGCGGCGGCTGTCCAGCCATCGAAGAAGACCGCGTGGATGTGTCCGATATCCGGCTTGCCGGTCCATTTGATGCCGATATCGCTGTGCGCGCCGCCGGGGCCTGACGATCCGCTTTCGAAGAAGCGCGAATCCTGGGGCTGGAACTTCGCCGTCTTTGAGCCGTCACGCGCCGTGCCGCCCATCTCGGTCCAGTGGTCGTTGCGGATATGGGCGTCCATATAGTCGTCTATGAACGAGGCCTGCCCGACCGCGTTCGGGTCGGCATAGCGGCCGTCGGCAAAGGTCGTGGTCGGATGCCACGGCCGGCCGAGCGCGACCGAACCATCCGGCACGCCCGCCTCGCGCGTCAGGCGCGAACGGTAGATGACGATGCCGATCTCCTGCGCCAGCGGCGTCGAAGGCGCCGTGACGAAGGACTGGAATTCGCCGGTGACGAAGGGCGTGGCGCGGCGGCGGCTCTCGATCGTGCTGTCTTCGATCAGCACCTCGCCATTGCCGAAGATGAAGTCGATATTGCCCGAGATGAAGCTCTTGCGGATCAGCACGCGCTTGCCGTTGGCAAACAAAGTGTCCTGGTTGCCGATCAGCGAGGTGTTGAGCAGCCTGACGCGGTCGCTGTGGATGTCGGCCAGGAAGGCGACGCCCTGCGAATTGGAAATCTTCTTCGGATCACCGGCCGGCAGGACGTCATTGGCCAGGAAGTCGTAGCTGTTTTCGATCGTCACGCCGGAGATGTCGATTTCGTCGGCATCGACCGTCACCGTGGCCGAACCCGGCGTACCCCAGTTGCTGCGGTGATAATGGCCGGCCGTCTGGGCGACTTCGTTGAATTCGATGCGCGTCGTGTCGGCGCCGTGTCCGACCACCCTGGTTTTCGGACGGCTGATGGTCAGCTTTTCATGATAGTGGCCAGGCGCGACATCGACCGTGACCCATGTCCCGCTGTCGTCCTTTGCCGAGGCGTCGAGCGCCGCCTGGATGGTGGGGAAGCAGCGCGCTTGTGAGCCGCACTCGGCCCTGACCGAGTAGCCGGCGGCGTGGGCCGTGCCGGCGGCCGCGACCAGGGCCGTAGCGGCCAGGAACATCCGGAGTTTCATTTGCGGGCCTCAATCTGGAGGAAGGCGTCGACACGGTCGACGATCTGGCTGAGCCAGGGTTCGAACAGCCAGATATCATGCGGCGCGTTCTGGAAGGCGAAGAATTCGTAACGGGTGCCGGACCGGGCCAATGCATCGCGCACCTCGTCGCTGCCCGCGGTAAAGCGCACCAGCCCGCTGCTCAGGATCAGGGTCGGCGGAGCCGCCTGTGAAATATGCGTGACGGCGCTGGCCTGCTTCCACAGGCGCGGCGCCTGTTCGTACGATCCGCCCAGCCATTGCGCGGCGGGCGACTTCGGCCCGGCGGCGTTTTCGTAATGCAGCGCCATCGGCGTGGTGAAGTCGAGCACACCGTCGAGATCGACCAGGGCGTTGACGCTTGTGTCATCGGCCGGACTGGATTTGTAGAGGGCTTCGGGCGCGCTATAGGCCAGAAGCGACGCCATCTGGCCGCCGGACGAGGCGCCGCCCAGCGCCAGCTTGTCTTTCGGGATGCCGAACTCGTCGGCGTGGGACTTCACCCAGACAATGGCGTCGTCGACATCGACGAGGCCTGCCGGATAGCGCGCCTCGGGCGCCAGCCGGTATTCGGGCAGGAAGACGGCGTAGCCGCGCTGTGCCAGCAGGTTGGCCAGGGCGTAGAAGTGCGACTTCGACCCCGACCGCCAGGCGCCGCCATGGACCAGGACGATGCCCTGATGTTTCGCAATACCGGGCGGCGGCAGGAAGATATCGATGCGCAGTTCGCGCGCGCCGATCGTCTTGTAGCGCCGGTCGAACAGGACCTGCTGCCCGGCCTGGAAGGTCGAGACCGGCAGGGCGATGCCGGGATAGTGGTCCTTGTAGCCCGCCCACCGCTGCGAGATCGTGTAGGAGTCGTCGACCGCCCGCAGCCCGGCCGGGGCCGAGTTGCACGCGCCGAGGGCTGTCAAAGCCAGGGCCAGAGCAAGCGTAAGATGCGCAAAAGCTTTCATATCGTCACCGGGACCGTCCCTCCGCCGTCGATCGGCGGAGGGACTCCCTATCCTAGTTCCGATAGCGGATACCGACCAGCCACTGGGCGCCGGTATGGGTATATTCCCGCGTCAGGTCCATGGTGCCGGTATCGCCGGTGCCGTAGATGCGCTCGACCTCGTCGGTAATGTTGATGCCTTCGAAGGTCAGGGTGATGTTCCGGTTGAGATCGTAGTGCGCGGCGAAGTCGACATGGGTCGGGCCGTACTTGCGTTCCTGAACATGGCCGTTGCCGCCCGGTTCGCTCAGCAGGTAGTCGTCGCGCTTGTTGACCGAGAAGCGGACGCCGTATTTCGGCGTGTCGTAATAGAGTGTGGCATTGTACGAATTCGGCGACAGGCCGGTGGAATCCTTGGCCGAGACGTGGGTGAAGTTCGACGCCACGCCCAGGTTCGACCACCGCCCCGGCAGGAAGGTGAAGCCCTGGTTGTAGGTCAGCTCGAAGCCCTTGACCGTATTGCCGCTGTCGTCATTGACCGGAATGGTGAAGGTATAGGGCACCTTGGCCGGGTCGGCATTGTAGGACGGATCGTATTTCGGGTCGGCATAGATGGCCGGCCAGAAGGACGGATCGATCATCTTGCTGACGACCTCGGTCTTCAGCGAACGCACGATGTCCTTGTTGAACAGGCCGACCGAGACCAGGCCTTCCTTGCCGAAATACCATTCGACGCTCAGGTCGGTGTCGTTCGATTCGTAGGGCTTGAGCGCCGGGTTGCCGATATTGCCGACCGTGCGCGTCGTATAGCCGAACTGCGGCCCGGCGATGTTGAGCGAGCTGAGCCCCGGGCGCGTCATGCTGCGGCCGACCGAGAAACGGGCGACCACGTCGTCGCGCACGTCGAGCGCCAGGTTCAGCGACGGCAGGTAGTTGTCGTAGCTGTTCTTCTGCTTGACGGGCGTGCCGGCGACCACGGCCTCCGAGGTGACATTGGTCTTGACGTAACGGATGCCGGTGTTCGAGCGCAGGCGCATGCCGGCGACCGTGTATTCGCTGTTGATTTCGACATAGCCGCCATAGGTTTCCTCACCGACGCGCCAGCCCAGCGACGGATCGATGACATAGGCGGTCGACACCAGGCCCGACTTCGAAATGGCGTCGAAGTCGATCACCGGGAAGGGCTGCAGCGTCGCGCCGCCGTCGAGGCCGCTGCCGAAATCGGCATAGGGAAAGGCCTTGAGATAGGCGCTCGGCACGAAGGACGGGAAGTTGCCATTGCCCTGGTCGAACGTGACCTTGCGGTCGTTGTAGCTCAGGCCCGCCTTGATCGAGACGCTTTCGTCCCGCCAGGTCGCATCGATCTTGGACGTGACATTGTCCTTGTTGTCGTGATTGATCTGGTTGGCCGCGGTCAGGGCGTTGACGTAGTTGCTGACATTGTTCGGATCGTACGAGCCGAAGCTGATCACCGGAACGTACGGATTGCCGCTGGCCGTGTAGTCGTACGAATAGAAGTGCGGGATCGAACGGCTGTAGAAGCGCAGCTCGGTGCGGTTGGCATGGTCGGAGGCTGTACCCGCCATGGCCTCGATCGTCAGCTTGTCGCCCAGGCGGAAGCGGCCCGACAGCGCCAGCTGGTTGAAGTTCGAATTCGACTTCTGGTGCCGGCTTTCATACCACGAGGTGACGTTGTCGAAGGTCGCTGCCTCGATCGTCGTGCCGTCGGCGCCGACGGTGAAAGACAGCGGCGTCTGGCCGGTATAGTTGCCGGGCGCGCCGTGGGTCAGCAGCCATTCCATCGAGTTGGCGCTGTAGCGGTCGTTGAGCAGGTTCGAATGCAGGGCATCGAGCGTGATCAGGACGTTTTCGTTCGGCTTGTACTGGATCGAGCCGGTAAAGCCGACGCGCTTCTGGTCGTTGCCGAACCAGTCGGCGCGCGGCAGGCGCGGCGCCCACAGGCAGTTCAGCGCATCGGCGGCGCCGCAATAGTCGGACGGCGTGCCCTTGACCACCGTGCCCGCGTCGTACCATGTGTCACCGTTCTGGTAGGGCGAGGTCCAGCGCACGCTGGAATAGCCTTCCTGGTGGACGGTGCGGTTGGCGATGGCGGCCGAAAACAGCACGCCCAGCTTGCCGCCCAGGAAGGTGTCGCTGACCAGGAAGGCCAGGCGCGGATCGTTCTTCTTGGTCAGCGAATTGTAGTCGTCCTGCGCGTTGAGCGACAGGGTGAAGCCCTTGTAGTCGAAGGGCCGGCCCGAATAGAGGTCGACCGTGCCGGCAATGCCGCCTTCTTCGGTCGAGGCCTTCTGCGTCTTCTGCACGTCGATGCGGTTGAACAGCTCGGCGGCGAACAGGTGGAAGTCGAAGGCGCGGCCGGCGTTCAGCGTCACGCCGCCGGAATCGAGGCCGTCGGAACTGGCCGGAACCTCCATGCCGTTCAGCGTGGTGCGGGTGAAGTCGGGCGAAAAGCCGCGCAGGGTGATGTTGCGCCCCTCGCCGCCTTCGCGCGTCATGGCGACGCCCGGGATGCGCTGGATCGATTCCGCCAGGTTGGTGTCGGGCATCTTGCCGATGTCCTCGGCGACGATGCTTTCGACGATGTTCGGGGCGCGGCGCTTGATGTCGCGCGCCTTGATCAGCGCGCCGCGCGTGCCCTTGACCACGACCTCGGCGCTTTCGACAGGGGCAGGATCGGCCGCCGTCGCGGCGGGCGCGGCCGAGGCGGCGTCGGCAGTGGACACCGTTTCCAGACTGGCCTTCATCAGGATGACGGCGCCGTTCGATTGGGTAACCGGTGTCAGGCTTGTACCCGCCAACAGGCGGCGCAAGCCGGTCTGCACGGGCATGGTGCCCTGGACGGCCGCGGTCGTCTGGCCGAGCGCCAGCTTCTCCGGCACGACGATCTGCATGTCGGCCTGCTGGGCGAATTGCGGGATGCCGGACTGGGCCGGCTGGGCCGGGATGTTGAACGTCTTCACCTGAGCTTGAGCGGGCATGGCCGAGGCCAGAAGCATCGTCGTGCCGACAAGGCAGAGGGGACCGCCAAGGCGGCCCATGTACGGGGTTTTCACTGTCTTCCTCCTGCTGGCGATCGTGCGCCTTATAAAGGACCTTTCGTGGCCCTCTATTTAGGAGGATGGCCGGGGATGGCGGTTCCGTAACAAAACCGTCAATTTTTTTTACCGATATAGATCGTCTTGTCGACATGGCGGATGTCGGCATCGAAGGCCACCGCAATGGCGTTGGAAAAACCTTCCGGATCGTCGGCGTTGAACCGTCCCAGCAGATGCTCCCCCGCCAGTTCCGGATCCTGGATGACGATCTTGGTCTGGTTGTAGCGGTTATATTCGGCCGCCGCCGCGCCCAGCGACTGCCCGGTCAGCGCGATCTGTCCTTCCCGCCAGGCCAGCGCGTCCTCGATCGCCTGGGGCGCATGGTCGCGCGTGACGTGGCCCTGCGGTGTCAGCACGGCGGTGTCGCCGGCATTGAGCCAGATGGCCGGCTTGTCGCCGTCCTCCAGCCACGCCTTGACCGTGCCTTCGGTCACCTGGACCTCGGTGCCTGTGTCGAGCCGGCGCACGGAAAAAGCCGTGCCGACGGCCTGGACGCGCGCCAGCCCGGCCATGACGACGAAGGGCCGCTTCTTGTTCCTGGCCACCTTGAACCAGGCTTCGCCGCGCACCAGGTCGACGACGCGATGCGTCGCGGTCATGTCGACCTGGATGGCGCTGTCGGTATTGATGGTGGCGATCGAGCCGTCGCTCATCGGCATGCGGCGGATTTCGCCGACCGCCGTCGCCGCCTTGTCGTTGCGCCGCCCGATGAAAAACCCGGCCAGCCCCGCCGCCGACAGGCCCGAAGCCGCGCCCGACGCGATCAGCAGGTCGCGGCGCGACAGCCTGACGGGCAGGAACGGCTTTTTCGTCTCCCGGTGTACGCCCGCGCCGAGCGCCTGGGCGCGGTCGAGCGACGACAGCGTCGCCTGGGCGCGCAACAGCGCCCCGCGCCGGCGCGGATCACCGGCCAGCCAGTCGCGCAACTGCGCGTCGTCCCCGGCGCTTAAGGGCCGGTCCTTCATCGCCCACACGGCGGCGGCGGCTTCGATCTGTTCGCTAGTTTCGCTGGATGCCGGCATCGCGCCCTGCCTCCTTCCGGGATCGTGAGCGGCTGTCGTCCGAAGCGATGGCCCGCATGATGAGCCTCAGGCCTTTGGCGGCGTCGTTCTCGATGGTCGTTTCGCTAAGTCCCAGAATACGCGCGATCTCCTTTTGAGGCAGGCCTTCGACCCGGCGCATGACGAAGATGCGCCGGCAGCGGTCCGGCAGGGACGAGATGAGGGTTTGCAGGCGCGCCAGTTCGGCGCGCCCGGATATGATCTGTTCGGGGGACGGATCGTCGCTGGACATGTCGAAGCGTTCGATCTCGTCCATGCTCTCCATATGGACGATGCGGGCCCGCCTGAGGTGCGCCAGGGCGATATTCTTGGCCACCGTCAGGAAGTAGGCGCGCGGCGACAGGATATGGTCAACGCTGGTCAGCGAAGACAGCTTGCAATAGGATTCCTGGATGATGTCCTCGACATCGTCGCGCGATATGCGCGCACGGCGAAGACACGCCCGCACATGGCCTTCATGCGGCAGTATCTGCGAACCGACCCAGTCGATAATATGGCGAGGTGCCGCGTCCATCGTATCCTTCTCAAAGACAGGATGCCCGGCAAAGGCGTTTCCGTAAATATTTCCGGAAAAAACGCCGGCTTATTTCAGGTCCCACAGGTTCACCGGGCCGGCGGCGTAGCGAAAACCGCTGAAACGCGCCGCCGCCCCCTCCCCGTCCGGGGACTGGGCGGCAAAGCCGACGCGGAAGCCGTCGGGGGACTCGAGATTGAACTTGCGCACGATCTGCCAGGTCTTGCCGTCCTTCGAGGCGTAGAAGAACAGCACGGTCTTGTCCTTCGCGACCTTCAGCCAGGCCGAGGTCCCGCCGACCGGAAACGAGGTGACGTCGTCCGACAGGTCGCGCGTCACCACCGAGATGACGGAGAAGCCGCCGCCGTCCTGCGCCTCCAGGCACAGCTTGGCCCAGTGAGTCGCCGTGCCCTGGAGCGCGATGCAGCCGGCGTCGAAGGTCTTGTGCGCCGTGACGTCGACCTGCGTGCTCAAGCTGAAGTCGCCATCGGTCCTGAACAGCAGGCGCGGCGCCGAATCGGCGTGATAGCCGCCGCCCGGCCACTGGAACCAGTCGGTCTTCCTACCCGCCACGATGGTCAGGCCTGCGTCCGATGCCGTCCAGCCCGGCGTTTCATTCTGCCATTCGGCCGGCGCGGGCAGGCCGATCAGGTGCGGGGTTTCGGCACGTGCCGTGGCGCCGGCGCAGGCAAGGACAGTCATCGCAAGCATCAGGGAACGGACGGCGGACGTGCGGATCATGGAGCGGGCCTTTGTACCGGCGGAGGAGCTGCCGTCTTGATAGCCGAGGACCGCGACCGGGTCAGCGCTTTTTTGGGCTTCACGGCGGCGCCGCCCGCCCGCATAGTGCCGGCAAAAATTACAGGAGATGCCGCAATGGTTCTGTCACGACGCGATCTGGTCAAATCCCCCCTGGCCCTGGCCGGGGCCTCGGCGGTCCTCGGGCTGGCCGGAACGGCGGCGGCGCAACCGCAGGCGGCCGCCCAGAGCCGCGAGACGATCGCGCTTTGGCCCAGGCCGCTGGCCGGGCAGCTGCATCCGGGCATGACCGAGGTCGTCGAACAGACCTCGTCCGACCCGGCCTATTCCAGCCGGCGCATGAAGGGCATCTCGCAGCCGCACCTGGTCGTCTTCCCGGCGGCCAACCCTAACGGTGGCGCCATGCTGATCATCCCCGGCGGCGGCTTCGCCTGGAACTATTTCGAACACGAGGGTTATTACCTGGCCGAGGCCCTGAACCGCGCCGGCATTACCTGTTTCGTGCTGTTCTACCGCCTGGCGCAGGACGGCTGGACCGATCCCGCCAGCGTCGGCCCGGCCGACGCCCAGCGCGCCATGCGCGTCATCCGCGCCGAAGCCGCCCGCTTCCATGTCGATCCGGCGAGGCTGGGCGTCATGGGCTTCAGCGCCGGCGGCTTCCTGACGGCAACGCTGGCGACGCGCCACGAGGCGGCCTTCTATGCGCCGGTCGACGCCGCCGACAGGCTCAGCGCCCGCCCCGTCCTGGCCGCCCCCATCTATCCGGTGCAAACGGTCGATCCGGCCTATGCCTATGAAGGCGTCGCGACATCGTTGTTCGGCGGCAAGGCCACCGCGGCGGAGATCAGGACCTGGTCGCCCGACCTCAACGTCACCGCGTCCACCCCGCCGACCTTCCTGACTCACGCCGAGGACGACGGCCTGGTGCCGGTCGCCAATACGACGCGCCTGCGCGACGCCCTGGTGGCGCAGAAGATCACGGTCGAAACCCACCTGTTCGCCAGGGGCGGCCACGGCTTCGGCACGCGCCTCGATCACGGCGGTCCGGGCGGCCTGTGGGTGCCGCTGTTCCTCAACTTCGCCCATGGTCAGAAGCTGTTCGCATAAGAAAAGGGCCGCGGTCATCCGCGGCCCTTCCCTTTGTCACTGTCACCAGCCTCAGAACTTGTAGCGCAGACCGATCTGGTAGCGTGAGTCGAGTTCCTGGGCGAAATACAGGTTGGTGGTGTCGCGGCCGTACTGGCGAAGACGCGCCTTGTTGAGGTTCAACCCTTCGAAGGTGATCTGGATCACCGGCGTGACCTGGTAGTTCAGCGCCGCGTCGACGGTGCCGAAGGCCGCCGTATAGCCGGGGTCGCCCTGGGCGCCGATATTGGTCGCCGAGATGAACTTGTCGCGCCAGTTGTACGAAATCCGGCCCGACCACGCGCCCTTGTCGTAGATGGCGGTGATATTATAGGTGTTCGACAGGCCGAGCAGCGGGAACTGCTGGGTGCCCGGAGGGGCGGAGTTGTCGAACCCGATATCGCCGCTGACCGTGGTCAGGCTGCCCGACGCGCCGAAACCGCTGTCGCCGAAGAAGTGCTGGAAGGCGAATTCGATGCCGTGCAGGTTCGCGGTCTTGTTGTTGACCGGGATATTGGTGTCGAAGACGAACAGCGGATCGTTGGCGTCGGCCACCAGGTCGTAGGCCTGAAGGACGCTGTCGACATAGGTCTGGTTCAGGTTGCCCGAACCGTCGAGATTGGCCTGGTAGTCGGACTTGGCCTTGGCCTGGGCGTTGGCGGAGGTGTAGTTGACGCCCGGCGTGGCCGGATCGTTGGTCTTGAGGTAGTGGTCGTACAACGCCGTCATGGTGAACAGGTTGACGTCGGTCGTCGACTGGTTGATCGACCCCAGCAGGGTCTTGGCCACGCCCGACCGCGAGCCCGGCGCGCCGGAGGACGGGTCGCGCAGGCCGAACGGGTTGGCTTCGACCCGGCCCGTGCCGACGAAGTTGTTGACGTCCTTGTTGTAGAAGCCGATCGAGACGTAACTGTCCTTGCCGTAATACCATTCCAGCGACAGGTCGACGTTCGACGATTCCAGCGGCAGCAGGCCCGGATTGCCGCTGGTCGCGGTCGGGTTGGTGCCGTTGGCCGTCGGACGCGGCGGCGTCCCCGGGTTGGTGGTGGCGTAGAGCTGGCTATAGGCCGCCCGCGCGATCGTCTTGGAGAACGAGGCCCGCGCGATCAGGTCGTCCTGGATGGCCCACGAGATATCCAGGCTGGGCAGCCAGTTATCGTAGTGCGACTTGTAGTCCTGCGACACGATGTTCGAGCTCGAATCGACCGTGAAGTCGTTGTCGGCCGTCCAGCGGATGGCGACCGGCTGGCTTTGCATGGCCGAGGCGTCGACATCGGTCTTTTCATAGCGCAGGCCGGCGACCACGGTGGCGGGACGGCCGAGGAAGTCGCCCTTCATCGTGAACTGGCCGTAGACCGCCTTGATGTCTTCCTGCACCGTGTTCGACGTCATGGCCGCGGTCGGGATCGTCGCATTGTACAGCGGCGACTTGGCCATGGCCTCATAGATGTCGAGCGCATTGCCGCGGAAGGCGATGTTCGCCTGGCCCGGTGTGAAATCCTTGAACAGGCCGCCCAGGTCGTAGGTGGTGACAAGGCCCGGCGCGTACTGGGCGACGTCGCCCGGATGCGCGATGCCCCAGTCGCCCAGCGCCTGATAGGTGCTGCCCGTGGTGGTTTCCATCTTGGACTTGATCAGGTCGACACCGGCGTCGAAGCGGCTTTCACCGTTCAGGTCATAGGAAAAGTCGACCTTGGCTTCGTCGATCTTGTGCGTCTGGCTGTTGGTCGCCATGCGCGCCACCTGGGTGCCCAGGTCGCCGACGTCGAGCACGCCGTTATTATTGCCGCGATAGCCGGCGACGACGCGATTAGCCGCCGACTTGCCCGGCAGGTAGTTGCCGTTGCCGTCGACGATGACGGCGCCGCCCGAATCGACCAGCTGGCCGCTCGAATTGGTCTTGTAGACCGGCAGGCTGTCGAGCACCGTGTAGGACTGCACCGGAATGTCGCCGGTAAAGTCGACCGAGTGCTGGGCCACGACCGGCGCGCCCAGCGAGATCATGACTGAGCTGGTGCCGTTGGGATTGTTCGGCGTCGCCTTGCCTTCGGAGCTGTGCACGTCGAACGACAGGGTGGCGCGGTCGTTCAGCGTCCACTTGGCGTTGGCCCCGATCGACGACAAGGTGTTCTTCTGGCCCTGCAGTTGCTGTTCGAAGCCGATGTCCTTGGTGCCGTTCTCGTTTTCCTGGACGTAGAGGGCGTTGTAGATGCCCGACGCGCCCTTCTGGAAGGTGATGTGGTCGAACGGCCGGTTGAACCAGTTGGTCTGTTCGGCGCGCTGTTCGGTGCCTTCATTGTCGACATAGAGGGCATCGACCGTGAACAGCAGGCTTTCCGAAGGCCGGAACTGCACCGTGGCGCCCAGATTGGTGCGCTTGTTGTGCGTCTGCGACAGGGCGTAGCGGCTGTCGTTCGGATAGGCGATCAGCGAGCCGGCCGGCGGCGCGTTGGTGATCTGGGTCAGCAGGGTCGTCTTGTCGGCGGCGTAGCGCAGGCGGCCGCTGTTGGGGTCGTAGAACTGCGCGTAGGTGTCGAGGTTCCAGGCGTTTTCCGTCGCCTGGCGCGTGGCGTTGTCGCGTTCGGTATACTGGCCGAACAGGGCGACGCCGAACGACTTCGACGGATTGGTCCAGCTGTAGGCGCCGGTCACTTCCGGCGTCCAGTCCTTGCCGTCGACCAGGTTGTCGGCGTGCAAAGCCTTGATGCTGAGCGTGCCGGTCGAGCCCGCCTTGCCGATCGGGCGCAGCGTCTTGATGTTCAGCGTCGCGCCGATGCCGCCCGAAGCGACATTGGCCTTGCCGGTCTTGTAGACTTCGAAGCCCGAAACGCTGTCGGCGGCGATGTTCGAGAAGTCGAAATTGCGCGACCCGCCCATGGCCATGGTGTTGCCCGATCCGATCAGGTCGATCGAAGCCGTCGGCATGACGCGGCCGTTCAGCGTCACCAGGTTGAAGCCCGGACCGAAGCCGCGCACCGTCACCTTGGCGCCTTCGCCGTTGACGCGGTCGATCGACACCCCCGGGATGCGCTGGACGGATTCCGCCAGGTTGGTATCCGGGTACTTGCCGATGTCTTCGGCCGAAATCGCGTCGACGACGCCGGTGGCGTTCTTCTTGACGTTCATCGAACGTTGCAGCGAGCCGCGCACGCCGGTGACGACGACGACGTCGCTGTCGGCCTTGGCGGCGGGGGCCTGCTGGGCCAGGGCCGGTGCGGCCAGCGTGGCCAGGGCCAGGGTGGAGGCGCTGTACAGGATGGCGGCGCGCATCGCCCGGCTTGATAGTCTGGTATTCATGGTGTTCTCCCAAAATCCCTTGTTATTACGCACACATCTGCCCCAGACTGCGGTCGTCTGGATCAGCGGGCTCGGGATATCCGGAACAACCGCGGCATTGCCGGCGGGCCCTTGTTGTTCGGCCTCGTCCGGTCTCATGTTGGTCCCGCTACAAGGACAGCATCTTCCCAAAAAGAAGGGGCCGCCGTTGGGGGAGGCGACCCCCAACCAAGTTGGGAGATGCCCCTTGCAGGGGCTCGACACCGGGGCCTGCGGCGCGTACGCCGGGGCCGCCAAGATCGAGCGCGAATTACCAGTTCCCGCCGCAATGGGCAGCGATTGTGTCATAATCTTGGAATTGTTTGCGGGATTGTAAAAAATTAACCTGTGCCGGATTCCGCGTAAAACAACGGAATTTCGCGCGGGCATGAACGTGACGGCCCGTCCCGCGCCGCAGCCGCACCCGTTTTCGACAATCCTGAAATAATAGCCGGCCTGATAATAGCCGGTCACCGCGCCGCCTTCCCTGCGGCCCGCCGCAACGATGGCTTTTTGACAAAGGCGCGTATCCGCAAAGGGCGACTTATTACCGCTGCGCCGGCATGTTCGACGCGCTCCGCCCCCAAGCCACGCACGGATACGCCATGAAACCGCATCACATCATTCTGCCGCTGGCCGTCGCCGGCATCGCCCTGGCCGCCTGCGCCTCCCTGCCCGTCTCGGGGCCGGTCGGCAACCGCAGCGTGCCCGAGCCTGCAAAACCGGTCGACATCAAGGCCTATGGCGGCCTGTGGTATGAGATGGCGCGGTATGAAAACGGCTTCGAACGCGATTGCGAGGGCGTGACGGCGGAATATGGCCTCCTGCCCGACGGCAAGGTGTCGGTCACCAATGCGTGCCGCAAGGGCGCGCTCGACGGCCCGGCCAGGGTGTCGAGGGGCACGGCCAAGGTCGTCCCCGGCAGCAACAATGCCAAGCTGAAGGTGTCCTTCTTCGGCCCCTTCTATGTCGGCGACTACTGGGTTCTGGACCATGCCGACGACTATAGCTGGTCGATCGTCGGCGAACCGTCCGGCCGTTACCTGTGGATCCTGACGCGGGAAGCGGCGCCGTCACCCGACCTGCGGCAAAAGCTTCAGGAACGTGCCGGGCAGTTGGGGTATGATGTGGGGGTGATCAGACCAACAAGACATTGAAGCAGATCTAGGCGAAATTCGCCGATTTATGAGGCATTCGAGAGACCTGTCTTCAAAACCGGCCCTGCACCATAAGGGCCTTGCAATTTTGGCGAATCGGTCAACGCTACTTTGTAAGCTAGCGACGATGCGACAGGAGCTATTATGTATTCTGGCAAAGGAATGCCAACTCGCGAAGATATGGCGGTTCAGATCTTCGCATCACGCAATATGATCGCCGCATACTTGGAAGTAGCGGTCGAAGATGGCGATAAGAAGGGCGCTAGATCGTGGCAGGCGCTTCTACACAAGGTAGACAAGACGATCAGCAAATACAATCTAGATGCTTATGCTGAACGCCCGACTCCATCACCAGATATCAAGCTGTTATGTAGGCTATGCTGATCATCGCATTACCGGCGGCAATACCTTAGCATAACCACTTATCAGCAATACTCATTCGAAAATACTTTTATCTTTCGTGGATAACGGCGCCCGGCGTTTGAGGCACCCCTCGCTCGCAATTACATCGGGTTTAGGAGGGAAGCCCGCGGTGAAGATTGAAGGACTAGACAAACTGCAAAGAGACCTGAAGCAGGCACAAAAAGCGTTGCAGGATTTACCGGGCGAGATCGAATTGCGCTTCGATCCGAATGACGCAACAAGTGTCGAGACAGCAATTGCGGATATGAAGCTTGCGGTTGAAGGGAAGGTGGGGCGCTATCGCTCCAATCCCTTTGTGGCTCCCCTTATCGATGGAATGATCGAACAATTTGAACAGCAAATCCTAGAAAAGGCGAGCGAAGCCATGGCTGACACCGATAAGAGTATAGCGTTAGATCAGCAGGCGTTTCGGGGAATTGAAAACACAGTCAATGACCTCCGGCGGGCCGACTATCGCAGCTTTGAGCGCCACATCAAAAAGCTGTCTCGTCAGCTTCATGGCGGTGAATTCGACGACATCAGCAACGAGTTGAAAAGCAAGGTTGATCTTGGTGCGTGGCTGGCCGCTGGAGAACGCACTCAAGGCGGCATGGTCGGCAGCGCTCAACTTGATTGGCCTGAAAACCATGAAGAAGAGCTGGGCATAGTTATTGCACTGACTGACCATTTTGCTGACGAAAATGACGGATCCTGGCCACCGGAAAATTTCTCGCATACGTTCTTCTACAACGGAAACAATATAACCTCCAACCTTCAGCACATGGTTTCCGAGATCTATGTGCCCTTCGCGCGAGATTTCATAGACTACGTTAAGCAACGGACGGGCGCAAAGGAAGCGGCGTTACTGCCGACTCGAAAACTCGATCCCGCCTCGCGGAAAGTTTTTGTCGTTCATGGCCATGACGAAGGCGCAAAAGAAGCCACGGCTCGATTTCTTGAAGCTTTGGATTTTGAGCCCATCATACTTCACGAGCAAGCCAGCAGGGGGCGGACAATCGTTGAAAAGATTGAAGAGCACGGCGACGTCGGTTTTGCAGTCGTATTGCTGACGCCGGATGACGTCGGCGCACATAAAGACCATTCCACCGACTTAAAGCCCCGCGCCCGACAAAATGTCTTGCTCGAACTTGGCTATTTTATGGGCCGCCTCGGTCGTTCAAGAGTTGTCGCGCTAAAGCGCGGCGACGTTGAAGTCCCTTCTGATTTCGAAGGCGTTGTCTATGTCGGCTACGACAGCGGTAACGGCTGGAAGCAGGATCTCGGCAAAGAACTCGACGCAGCCGGATATGAGATTGACTGGAACAAGGTAATGGCACGGCGCTAGCGCACCGGAACCACCTTCCGCGCCGCCCTTGGGCGCACAAACAAGTGATGCCCCTCCTCATTGCCTTTTTGCACCCGCGAACCGCAGAATGCCCGACGGAACCCGGGACGATAAAAATTTGCTAAACAGGCATCTTTTTTTTTTGCGGGACCGTACATATATCAGCAGGGTTGCCGGCCATGAGCCCGCACCTTGCCCCGTTATCCCCCTTGCGGATCAAGGTTCAGGCTTCATGACCGACACGTCTCCTTTTTCTGAGTCCTCAGAAATCTCCGAATCAAAAGACGAACGTTCCGAAAGCGAACTGCCGATGAGCACCTCTCTCGCCGTCACCGGTGGCAATGCCACGATGAGCCTCCCCTCGCTGTCTCCCGACGGCGGTCTCAACCGTTACCTGGCCGAAATCCGAAAATTCCCCATGCTGGCCAAGGACGAGGAGTTCATGCTGGCCAAACGCTGGGCCGAGCACCAGGACCCCAAGGCCGCGCACAGGCTGGTAACGTCGCACCTGCGCCTGGTGGCCAAGATCGCGATGGGCTATCGCGGCTATGGCCTGCCGGTCGGCGAAGTGATCAGCGAAGGCAATGTCGGCCTGATGCAGGCGGTCAAGAAGTTCGATCCGGACCGCGGTTTCCGCCTGGCGACCTACGCCATGTGGTGGATCAAGGCCGCCATCCAGGAATACGTGCTGCGCTCGTGGTCGCTGGTCAAGATGGGCACGACCGCCGCGCAGAAGAAGCTGTTCTTCAACCTGCGCAAGGTGAAGTCGGAAATCTCGGCCCTGGAGGAAGGCGACCTGCGCCACGACCAGGTCGAGCAGATCGCCACCAAGCTGGGCGTGTCGGAAACCGACGTCATCAACATGAACCGCCGCATGTCGTCGCCGGATTCGTCGCTGAACGCGCCGCTGCGCGCCAGCGAGGGCGACAGCGAATGGCAGGATTGGCTGGTCGACGACAAGCAGGTCAGCCAGGAAACCGTGCTGGCGGACTCGGAAGAGTACGACATCCGCATGGGCCTGCTGGAAACCGCCATGGGCGAACTGAACGCCCGTGAGCGCGAAATCCTGACCGAGCGCCGCCTGAAGGACAATCCCACGACGCTGGAAGACCTGGCCGAACGTTTCGGCGTGTCGCGTGAACGCGTCCGCCAGATCGAGGTCCGCGCTTTTGAAAAGCTGCAAAAGGCCATGGTCAGCGCCAATCACGCCGCGACCCCGGCCTGATCGTCCTTACCCCAGAATGCGGAAAGCCGGCGGAAACGCCGGCTTTTTTGTTGGCAGTCCCGGGCATCGCGCTTCTTCGGCCCTCCCTGTTTACGGCAGGGCCGAGAGCTATTGCGTTTTTGACCCGATTTGCCCCTGGTCGAACCTGACCCACTCGCACCCTTCCATGGCATAGGGCGCGTACAGGAAGTCCTTGATCGCGGTAATCCGACCCTCTTCCCACACCGGCACGACGAAGTGCGCGGGCCGCTCCATCGCCCCGCGCGCGTCGTAGACCAGCATGACCGCCCGCCCGTCCACCGTGCCTTCGGCAAAGCGCCAGTGGTCGATTTCGCCATAGCGCGTAAAGTACGGGCTGGACTCCTCGCGGCCGTTGAGCACGCGGCGCTGCACCAGGTCTACGCGCACATCCTCGGCCAGCAACCGGCGGACCGTATCGAAATCACCCGACGTAAACGCCGATGAAAACAGATGCAGCCGTTGGCGTTCATCCTCCGAAAGCCTGGGCAAGGGCGCCGCGTCGCCCTCCGCCACCAGCGTCCGCAGCCGTTCCCGTCCGCGCTGCAGGGCCGACTTGGCGGCCGGCCCCGAGCAGTCGGCGACCTCGGCGATCTCTTCCACCGAATGGCCCAGCACGTCCTTCAGCACGACGGCGCAACGTTGCAGCACCGGCAGTTCGAGAAACGTCCGGAAACCTAGACGCGTGATCTCGGGATCGGGTTTGCTGGCCATCGGAATGTCGTCCATCAGCGGCTCGGTGGGGCTGCGCGTCCGGGCCCGCAGGAAGTCTAGGCTGGCATTGTGCGCGATGCGGTAAAGCCAGCCTTCCGGATTGTCGACTTCGGCTCCGGCCGTCCTTGCCTTCATCGCCTTGATCAGCGTGTCCTGCACGACATCCTCGCCATCGACGGCCGAGCCGGTCATGCGCGCGCAATAGCGGTGCAGTTTCGGCCGCATCCCGGCCAGCAGGCGCTCGAAATCGTCGTCGGTCACAGACATATCCGATGGATAGCCTGCGCCGGCCCGAATGTCAGCGCCCATGCGTCATGACGACCGTACCCAGCATCGAATCGAGCGAGGCCAGGGCGGCAACATGCGGGAAATAGGCGGTCATGCGCGGGTCGGCGCGCATGGCGTCGACATCAGCGGCCGTTTCCCATTCCGAATAGATGACGACGCGTTTGCCATCGTGGCTGGCCACCAGGCGGGTCGATATCCAGCCCTTCAGCGACATGATGACGGTTTCGGTATTGCCTTTCAGCGACGCCACCAGGGCCTGCTGGTTCCCGGGCTCGACCGACAGGATGTTGATGAGGGTGACGGGGGTGGTCATGGCTGCGCTCCTGGCTGAGGCGCGGACACATAATGTGCGCGCTTACAGTCAGGACGACGCGGGATCGCAAAACGGATCGCGGGGGCGAAAAATTATTGAAGCCCTGTTGACGCAATTCCCTTCGTCTCCCCTCGCCAAGGCTTCGGAGAGCCGCCCTCCCCTCTCCGCAGGGAAGGAAGAAGAAACATAATTCCTTCCCCGTTTACGGGAAAGGTGGCTGGATCGGCGTCAAGCCCAGCCAGACGGAACGGGGCTACCACAGCTGGCAATGCGCGCCTTAGGCGACCAGCACTTCGGTGGGCATCACCGTCTGGCGGTCAAGGCCCAGGCACGCCATCATTTCGGCGACACGCGGCCCCAGGCTTTCGCGGGAGACGGCCTTGGCGCGGATGTCCTGGATGGTTGCCGAAACGGCGTTGAGGAAGCGGCCGTCCTTGATGATCTTGCAGGCCGGCACGATGACGGCCATCTGGGCCATGATCGTCGCCATGGTGCCCTGGGCGTCGCTGTCGAAGCCGTCGAGCGCCGCGTGAAGCAGGCGCACGGCCTCTTCCAGGGCGACCCGCGAATCGGTTTCGTTGCGGCGCTTCTTCTTGCCCTTGTACTCGCCGGTGTTGAAACGGCGGCGGTCCGGACCCGTATAGGTCGCGACCGAAATCCACTCGCGCGGCTTGAACAACACGTTCTGCAGGCGCTTGATCAGATCCTGCCAGGCGAACGGCTTGGCCAGCATTTCGTGAACGCCGATATTCTTGGCCTGGCCCAGCTCTTCCGGCGTGATGTTGGCCTTCAGCATGATAAGCGGCACGGCCTTGCACGCCAGGTCCGAGTGGCGCAACGCCTTGACGAAGGCGATGCCGTCGATGTGCGGCGTGCGGTATTCCGAAAGGATCAGCTGGGGATCGAGATTGCCGCACAGGGCCAGGGCCCGGCGGTCATCGGTTTCGACTACTATGGTGTCCGCGCCAAGCACACGCAGCATATCGGCCAGCATGCGGGCATAGGCTTGATTCTCTTCGATGATCAGCACGCGCTTCAGCGACTGACGCAGCCTGGACTGAATTTTGGGATCGAGATCGAACATGGTTACCCGGACACAGCCTTGAATCTTGAACCTTCACCCTAGCCCGGTTTGATAAAAATTCGGTGAGGCGACGTGGTTAACGGGCCTTAAGGCCTGTCACGCCCCTGAAAGATCAAGGGATTGCACCCGCCGGAAATGTTTTGGTTAACAAAGGGTTAGTTCGCACCTTCGCGCACCGCCCAACCGTTTCTGTTGGAATTTCAGTTACAATTGATCACATTTGTGCAATTTCCTTTGCATTATCGTCGTAAATTTGATTATTTATGATTGAATGTGGCGTTTTCGTCATGATCCGCCCCATGCGTAAAACTGGCTAGGCCAGATTCGGTCGCGTAAGCGTTCGCGTACTCAAAAATCCCAAAAAACAAAATGATGGCGCCCATGTCGCGCTGCGGAGGACCCTGACCATGACTCGGAATACCCTGAAATCCATCCAAAGAGGTCAGACCTCTTTGGCGATACTGGCCCTGGCGGCCGGCCTGTGCACCCTGCCCGCCGTGGCGTCGGCCCAGGACGCCCCCGCGGCCAAGGCGGCGTCGAACGACTCCGACGTTGTCGTCGTGCGCGGCTACCGCAAGGCGGTGCAGAGCGCGATCCAGACCAAGCGCAAGTCGGACCTGATCGTCGACGTCATCAAGGGCGACGACATGGCCAGCTTCCCCGACGCCAACCTGGCCGAATCGATCCAGCGCGTGCCGGGCGTGTCGATCACCCGCGACGGCGGCGAAGGCCGTGAAATCACCATTCGCGGCCTGGGCGGCGACTTCGTGCGCACCACGCTGAACGGCATCGAGGCCTATTCCGCCACCACGGGTTCGACGCTCGGTGTCGTCGCCGGTATCAACCGCTCACGCGGCTTCGACTTCTCGACCTTCGCCTCGGAACTGTTCAACAGCGTCACGGTCGCCAAGTCGCAATCGGCCGAGATGGAGGAAGGCTCGCTGGCCGCATCGGTCGATCTGCAGACCGGCAAGCCCTTCGACAAGCCGGGTCTGCGCGGGGCGCTGTCGGCCCAGGCCGCCTATTACGACAATAACGGCTCGACCTCACCGCGCATCGCCGGCCTGATCAGCGACACCTGGGACACCAAGCTCGGCAAGGTCGGGGCGCTGTTCTCGATCGCCTATTCGACGCGCCTGGAACAGGAAGACGGCTATTCCGACACCTCGCAGTCCGACTTCTCCGACGCCAATAACGGCTTCTGCGGCCTGGCGGTCGACGATCCGAACGAGCCCGGCAGCCAGGTCATCAACACGGCCATTCCGTATGTCAACGCCCTGTCCGGCACCGGCAACCGCCCCGCCAACCAGTGCTTCTCCGGCAAGCCCTCCGATCCGGTGGCCTATGCCAAGATCAACCAGCCCAACGTCTTCCTGCCGCGCAACCCCGGCCTCGGGCGCTTCACGCTCAACCAGAAGCGCCTCGGCATCACCAACTCGTACCAGTGGCGCCCCGACGACAATACCCGGGTCGGGCTCGACATCGTCTATTCGCAGTTCGACCAGGACCGCCTGGACTACGCCCTGTCGAATGCCAGCCTGAACCGCAACGTCAACGGGGCGTCGGCGGCGTTTCCGCTGTTTGCCGGCCGCGTCGACAGCCAGATCATGGACGTCAATGTCGACGCCAACGGCCAGGTCAACTACATGAAGCTCAACAATGTCGATATCAAGCATATCGAGGAGAAGAGCCACACCACGACCAAGACGCACTCGATCGCCCTGACGCTGGACCAGACGATCAACGACCGCTGGAGCTACAATATCAAGCTCGGCCACGCCGGCTCGGACTTCAACCAGCCGTGGGATGTGCTGATGTCGTACGACGCCTTCAACAAGGATGGCTATGTCTGGGATTCGCGCAACAGCGTCCAGACGCCCTTCATCAACTACGGCTATGACGTCACCAACCCCGCCAACGTCACCTTCACCAATGCCGGGACGGGCCTGACGCCCGACATCCGCGTGACGCAGGTTCGCCTGTCGAACAATGTCGGCTCGCTGGAAGGCAACCTCAAATACGTGCTGAACTCGGCCTGGACGCTGAAGTCGGGCTTCATGATCAAGTCCTATTCGACCAAGTCCGAACAGACCCAGCGCTTCTTCGCCAATAACGGTCCGCCGCTGGCCTGTACCTCCACCAACAATGCCGCCTACAGCGCCACCAATACGGCCTGTACGCCGGGCGGTTACGCCACCTTCAACTTCGCCCGGTTCGCCGCCGATTTCCCGGGTTCGGCACCACTCAGCGAGACCGTCAATGGTTTCGGCAAGGGCCTTGGCATGCCATCGGGCTCGGTCACCTCGTGGGTGGTGCCCAACGTCCAGGCCTATATCGACAAGGTCGGAATCCTGTGCAACTGCGCCAACAAGTACGGTGACTTCACGCTCAGCTACGCCACCGCGCTCGGCAATAACCGCGGCGTCGAGGAAGACGACACCGCCGCCTACGTCCAGGCCGATTTCGACACCACCATCCTGGGCGGCAAGCGCCTGCGCGGCAATATCGGCGTGCGCTATGTCGAGACCGACATGAAGGCTGGCGGCTATACCTCGGCCACATCCTATGTCGGGGCCGAGCATCGCTATAACGACCTGTTGCCGTCGTTGAACGCCTCGCTCGACATCACGGACACCCTGGTGGCGCGCTTCGCCTTCGCCAAGGTCATGGCCAGGCCCTACCTGCTGAATCTGACGCCGGGCGGTTCCGTCAACTCGACCTTCGGCGCCCAGACCGCGACCATCGGCAATCCGAACCTCAACCCCTTCCGCGCCAAGAACTACGACCTCAGCCTGGAATGGTATCCGGAAACGGGCGCGGTGCTGTCGGCAGCCCTGTTCTACAAGGACGTCGGCACCAACATCCAGACCTATACGGTCATCGAGCCCTACAGCCAGACCGGCCTGCCCGCCAGCCTGTTGACGGCGCCGGTCACGACCAGCGACAACTTCACCGTGACGACCCAGCTCAACACGCCGGGCGGCTATATCGAGGGCCTGGAGCTCAACTGGCAGCAGCCCTTCACCTTCCTGCCGGGCGTGTGGAAGAACTTCGGCACACTGCTCAACTACACCTATGTCAAGTCCGAGCAGACCTACTACCTGACGTCGGGCACCACGCCGGTCGTCGCCCACGACCAGTTCCAGAACGTGTCGCCCAACTCGGTCAACGCCACGCTCTATTACGACGACTCGAAGTTCTCGGCCCGCGTCTCGGTCGCCTATCGCGACGAGTATATCGTCAGCTTCCCGTTCAAGGCCGGGGTCAACGACGCCTTCGGGTCGTACGCGACGACCAATGTCGACATGTCGGCCTCGTACAAGCTGACACCGGCCCTGACCATCAAGTTCGACGGGCTGAACCTGACCGACCAGAAGGCCGACCAGTGGAGCGGCAAGACCCGCCGCGCGCAACGCGTCTACTCCACAACAGGCCGCCAGTTCTTCCTGGGCGCGTCGTACGTTTTCTAGACTTCGACGAACTCCCAACTTCAAGGCCCGCGCTCCCGCGGGCCTTTTTTTGTCTCGTTAGAAAATGCCCATCTTGCCGCCGCGCGCCGCCTGCGCCGTGAACAGTTTCAGCGTCTCCGGCGGCAGGACCGGCCGCGTCACCACCGTATCGCCGATTACCGTGATCATCCGCGCCTTCGCCGTAAACGGCCGCCACAGGCCACCCTTGCCGTCCGGATCGCCGGACTTCACCCAGTTGGCCCACCATTGCTGCATCTGCATCGACAGCTTGCGGTCATAGACCGTGAACGGCCGGGGCGCCGCGTCGAGCGTGCCGAAGACATAGGGCATTTCCGACGAATGGAAGGCCTTGTAGCGCGCCGCCTCGGGTCCCGGCTCGGGGTGCGTCCACAGATAGGCGAATACCTTCCCGCCACCCGCCTTCAGGCGCTTTTCCGCCCACAGGTCGAGCGAGGCCAGCCCGCGATCGCGCGCCAGCGCGTCGCGTGACGCTTTCGCCTCGGCATCGCTGGTCCCCGGCGGATAGAGTTTCAACACCTGCGCCGCCAGCGGCCCGTAAGCGTCGCCGACCTGCTGGCGGAAGCCGTCCGGCGTCAGCGTATCCGGACTGAAGAAGCCGTTGGAGCTGGTCTCGTTGGCCGTCATGCCGGTCAGGATCGGCACGGCGTTGATTTCATCCTCGGCGGGCACGACCGCGCCGTCGACGACGGGCGCGAACCGCGTGCCGGCCTTGGCGGCAACGGCTTCCAGTTGATCGGGGCTGAGTTTGCGCAGGTCCGCCAGCGTGCCCAGCCGCGCCCCGGCCGTTTCCGCATCGGCGCGCGGCGCCATGAAGCTGCCGATACTGGACCCGCTTTCGGCTATGGCCTGACGGAACAAGCCTTTCGCATCCGACGCCATCATCAGGTCGTGGACCGAGGCCGCGCCGGCCGACTGCCCCGCCACAGTGACGGCGTTGGGATCGCCACCGAAGGCCGCGATATTGTCGCGCACCCACTTCAACGCCATGATCTGGTCCATCAGGCCGTAATTGCCCGACGTGCCCGATTCCGCCGTCAGCTCCGGATGCGCCAGGAAGCCGTAGACGCCGACGCGATAATTGATGGTGACGACAATGATGCCGTGGGCCGCAAGTCCGGCTCCGTTATAGATCGGCACCGCGCCCGATCCGCCGGTGAAGGCGCCGCCGTGGATCCACACCATGACGGGCCGTTTCTTTCCCGGGGCGGCGGGCGTCCAGACGTTGAGATAAAGGCAATCCTCGCTGACCGGGCCCGACGGCTGGTATTCCGCCGTCCAGGGGCCCAGGCCGTTGGGACTGAGACCCTGACGGCAGTCGGAGCCGAAATGGTCGGCGGCCTTTACGCCGCGCCATGAAGGGGCCGGTTGCGGTGCTTTCCAGCGCAGGTCTCCGACCGGCGCGGCGGCGAACGGCAGACCGAGATAGGCCGTCGATTGCTTTTGCACGACGCCGGTGACGTCGCCCTGTTTGAGGTGGACGGGCGCGGCCACAAGGGCTGCGGCCATAAGCATCGTGATCATGCGGGTCTCTCCGTCAGGGTCGTCACCAGGCTTTTGCGCAAAGCGTCGAGATCGCGCCAGCCGGTAGCGACCTGAATGCGATGCCCCTTGGGATCGATCACCGTCATGCCGTCGTCGCGCACGGCGATCGGCAGGGTCTCCATGACGAGCGCGCCCAGGTCATAGGCCATGGCGACGGCGACGACGTCGAACAGGATCGAGCTGTGTTGCTTCAGGTCGAAACCCTTGGCCATCCACGGCGCGTTGGGCAACCAGGCTTCGCTGTTGGCGACGGCGGCGCGGGCGAAGGGGTCGGTGCTGGCGTAAACGGCGGCCATGTCGGCGGCGTTCAGGATAAAACGGCCACAGGTATCGAGCGGCGTGATGGCGCACGGCCAGCCGGCGGACAGCACGGTCTGCAGCGCCCTGGGGTCGCACTTGACGTTATACTCGGCCTCGGGGGCGCTGCCGGGCGCGTAGCCCTGGCGCACAGCGCCGAACATGCCGACGAAGCGCGCCTTTTTGACGATCCGGGGCTCGCGTTTCAGCGCTTCGGCGGTTGTGGTAGCCGGTCCCGTGCCGATGATGGTGACCGGCGTTTTCGACGCCATGATCAGGTCGATCATCGCCTTCGCGCCGTCGGTCGTGACGGCTTTCGGATAGTCCGACAGCTTGAAATCGCCGATCCAGGCGCTTTGGGCGGCCTGATCGTCACGGCCGTCGGGTCCGATGGCGATCGCCACATCGTGCCGCCCGGCCAAGGTCAGCAGCTTCGCCACCAGCCGTCCGCGATAGACGGCGTTGCTGCCCTCGGTGACGACCAGTTTCAGATCGAGCTCAGGCCTTCGCAACAAAAACAGCAGCGCCCAGGTGTCGTCGACGTCGCCGCCGATATCGGTGTGGAAGATGACGGGAATGGGCTTTTGCGGTTTTGCTGCCGCCGTCGTGGCGATCAGCGCTGCGATACCTGCGATAAGTCCCCGACGCGTAGCTTCCGTCATGCCGTCCGCTCCCTGTTTCGGGCGGAGGTTAGAGGATTTCCAACACTTTTGCACCTCCCCGTCGCGAAGCGATGGGGAGGGGGACCGCCCGTAGCGTTAGCGAAGGGTGGTGGTGGGGATTCTTGCTTTCCTTCCGACCACAGGCGGTTCAAAGAAAGCAAGAAACCCCACCACCACATCTCTCTCACCCTTGTTTCACAAGGGTTCGCTCGTGCGGTCCCCCTCCCCATTTTCTTCGAAAACGGGGAGGTGCAGGAAGGCTTAATCCTGGAACGGATCGCGCATCAGGATGGTGTCTTCGCGCTCGGGGCTGGTCGACAACAAGGCCACCGGCGCACCGATCAGTTCCTCGATGCGGCGGACGTACTTGACCGCGTTGCCCGGCAGGTCCTTCCACGAGCGCGCGCCCTTGGTGCTTTCCTTCCAGCCCTCGATCTCTTCGTAGACGGGCTCGATGCCGGCCTGGGCCTTGAAGCCCGCCGGCATGTAGTCGAGGACCTTGTCGCCCACCTTGTAGCCGACGCACACCTTGATCGTCTCGATGCCATCGAGGATGTCGAGCTTGGTCAGCGCGATGCCATCGATGCCGTTGATGGCGATCGACTGGCGCGCCAGGACAGCGTCCAGCCAGCCGACGCGGCGGGCGCGGCCGGTGACAGTGCCGAATTCATGGCCGCGCTCGGCGATGCCCTTGCCGACCTCGTCGAACAGCTCGGTCGGGAACGGGCCCGAGCCGACGCGCGTTGTATAGGCCTTGAGGATGCCCAGCACGTAGCCGACGCTCTTCGGCCCCATGCCCGAACCGGCGGCCGCCTGGCCGGCGACGGTGTGCGACGAGGTGACGAAGGGATAGGTGCCGTGGTCGATGTCGAGCAGCGCGCCTTGTGCGCCTTCGAACAGGATGCGCTTGCCTTCGTGCTTGGCCTTGTCGAGCACGTGCCAGACGGGCTGGGCGTGGCTCAGCAGGCGCGGCGCGATGTCTTTAAGGGACTGGACAAGTGCTGCCACATCGACTTCGGCGAGGCCGAGGCCCGAGCGCAGGGCGTTGTGGTGCGTCAACAGGCGGTTGATCTTGCCTTCCAGGGCGTCGAGGTCTTCCAGGTCGGCGACGCGGATGGCGCGGCGGCCGACCTTGTCTTCGTAGGCCGGGCCGATGCCGCGGCCTGTCGTGCCGATCTTGTTGGCGCCGGCGGCGGCTTCGCGCGCGATGTCGAGCTCGCGGTGCAGCGGCAGGATCAGGCAGGCATTGTCGGCGATGACCAGCAGTTCGGGCGTGATCTTCAGGCCTTGCGCCTCGACGCGGGCGATTTCGTCGAACAGGGCCCACGGGTCGATGACGACGCCGTTGCCCACGACCGAAAGCTTGCCCTGGACGACGCCCGACGGAAGCAGCGAAAGTTTATAGACCTGATTGCCGACGACCAGGGTGTGACCCGCGTTATGGCCGCCCTGGAACCTGACGACGACATCGGCGCGATTGGACAGCCAGTCGACCAGCTTGCCCTTGCCTTCGTCGCCCCACTGGGCGCCGATCACAGTCACATTTGCCAAGAGAATTCTCCGCTATCTGCCAGCATGAGGGGGAGGCCGGCCACAAACGGTGGCACCCTATAGAGCAGGAATCGCGGCTTGTAACCCCATAAAGTTCGCTGAGAGAGAACTCTTCCGAAGGCGGAGGAGTATCGGAGGAATGGGCGGTCCCCAAGGGCTCTTCTTTCTCCGATCGCAAGTCCGCGTGCGAACACCCCGCCAATCGCCAGTTAACCCTGGGAGTACCTTTTCAGCACCGCCGCCCGCAACGCCTTGTCGGGGTGGCGGGACAATACCGATTGGCCGGGGCGAGCTCAAGACGCGGAACGACGCATTCGAACCCACCGAAACCTGTAACCGAACCGCGCTTTCCGTCGTAGTCTCAGGACAAAGACGAAGGAGCCCTACCATGATAAAGCGGACCATCCTGACCCTGGCGGCCTTTAGCCCAATGGCCGCGTGTTCGGCCCCCGTCCCCAACCATCAGCAGGTGATCGAACTCTACCAAAGCCAGGGTTGTTCGTCCTGTCCGCCGGCCAACGCCGTGCTCAACGGGCTGGCAGACCGCAAGGACCTGTTGACGCTCAGCTTTTCCGTCACCTACTGGGATTATCTCGGCTGGAAGGACCGCTTTGCCACGCCGGCCTTCACGCAACGCCAGTACGACTACGCCGCCGGCGCCCACCGCCAGGGCGTCCAGACGCCGCAGATGATCATCAATGGCCGGGGCTTCATCAACGGCGTGACGCAGGCCGAGGTCGGCGCGGCTCTCAGCCGCTACGCCCGCACCGCGCCGGAGCCCGATATCGCCGCCACCCCCACAGCCGTCACGGTTGGTGCGGGGCAGGGCCGCGGCACCGTCTGGCTGGTCCGCTACAATCCGGGCACGCTGGACGTTCCGATATCGGCCGGAGAAAACACCGGACGTACCCTGCCCCACCGGCATATCGTGCGGGATCTGATCCGCCTGGGCGACTGGCACGGCGCCGCTGCGTCTTTCCCCCGCGCCGCAGCCCCCACGGGCCTTGCGGAGGCCATCCTGGTGCAGGACGGCAAGGGCGGCCCGATCGTCGCGGCCCGCGGGCTTTAGCCTTCGCCCGTATCCGCCGCCAGTTCCTGAAGCGTGGCGACCAGGGTCTCGATCGCTTCCTTTTCGCTGAGGTTGTCACCGGCCATGATCAGCTCCAGAGATACGTCGACCAGAGCGCCGAGGATGATCCCGGCGTCGATCTCGCTTAGGTCGCCGCCCAAGGCTTCGTCGATAGCCGTGCGCACGCGGAGATAATCCGCCTCTTCCTGGGTAATCTCTTCGTTCACGGCTCTGCTCCGGCTGAGGGTTGGTGATCGCTACACAGCACAGCCGATATAGGGATTCGATGCGGAAGGTCCGCTTCAATCCCCCTGCTCTCGCGCCTTTCTCTGGATAAGCTCGATCCGGTATCCATCAGGGTCTTCGACGAAGGCGATGACGTCCGATGGATCACCGGCCAGCGGCCCGGGCCGCCTGACGATCGGAATACCGCAGTCCCGCAAATACGCCGCCGCCAGGAAGACGTCCGGCACTTCGATGGCAATGTGGCCGAAGGCGTCGCCGGCCGCATAGCCGCGCCGGTCCCAGTTATGGGTCAGCTCGACGACGGACGACGACGCCTCCGGGCCATAGCCCACAAAAGCCAGGGTGAACCGGCCTTGCGGAAAGTCCCGCCGCCGCAACAACCGCATGCCCAGAATCCGGACATAGAATTCCAGCGACCGGTCGAGGTCGCCGACGCGGAGCATGGTGTGCAGCATCCGGGAAGACGCAAAGGGGTCCACGGGATGGCCGCCGTCAAAACGAAAAGACAGGCTCGGGTGGCGTCCGCCCGGGCGTGGCGTCATCGGATCGGACGACGGGTCGGGCCGCCATAGTAAGGGCTGCGATGCCGGCCAGCACGGCACGCCTGGGCAAGCCTTTACCGGGGGTTTCGGATGGGATTTTCAGCATGGTTTCGTTCCTGGAATAGACGGCGGCGCCCAGGCAGGCGCCGCCCGCCACGGTCAGCCCGCCGCGACCTTTTGTTTGATCTCATCGTTGGTTAGCGCCTTGCCGCCCCAGTTCCAGGCGCCGTCGACCGTGTGCACGACGTTGATGAAGACGTGGTCCCTGGGGTGCTTGCCGCCCGACATGTCGTGGATCAGCGTGGTGACCTCGTCGAAATAGCCGATCTGAACATTGCGGTCGGCGAAGGCGAACGCCGGTACCTTCCATTCGACGACGGCGATCGGCGCGGGCTTCATGCCGCTGAACGTCCGGTCGCGCGGCAGCACGTGGTATTCGCCGATAACATTGGGCGGCATGGCGTGATTGTCGGCCAGGCCGTGCCATTTCAGCATGGCTTCGGCGATACGGACAAAGGCCACCTTCTCCTGGCCTTCCGGCAGGACACCTTCCGTAAGGATCAATTGTAGAGGCATAGCTGTTTCCACATAATTCTTGCCGCCGGCGGAATACCGGGGGCTCTCGCGCCGTTGAATAACGATCGCTATGTAATTATTATAACGATCGCTATCGAGTCAATGATAAAATAGCGATCGCTATTTAATGAGGACACATGTCGAGATACGGACCCGGCCACCGCGAAGAGGCCAAGGCGAAACTTCTGGCGGCCGTCGGCCGGGGCTTCCGCAAAAGCGGCTATGGCGGTATCGGCGTCGACGGCCTGGCAAAGGAAGCCCAGGTCACGTCGGGCGCGCTGTACAGCCATTTCGGCTCGAAGGACGTCGCCTTCAAGGCAGCGGTCGTGGCGGGGCTCGACGAGCTGCGCGACAATATCTTGAAGCTCCGCGCGGAATACGGTGCGGCCTGGCTCGATATCTTCGTCGATTTCTATCTCGGCCCCAAGCGCACGTGCGACATGGGCGACAGCTGCGCCCTGCAAAGCCTGACACCGGAAGTGCAGCGCAGTGGGGAGGAAACCAAGGTCCTGTTCCAGTCTCACGTCGATCAGGTGGTGACGGCGGTGGCCGACGGCCTTGTCGGCGGCGAGGCAGCCGACCGGCGCGGACGTGCGTGGGCGCTTCTGTCGGTCCTGACCGGCGGCGTAACGCTGGCGCGGTCCGTATCCGACCCGGGCGCGTCGGATGCGATCGCCGCCGGCCTGCGTCAAAGCGCCCTGGCGGTTGCGGGCGAGGCCGCCGGATAGCGCTCCAAACGCGCGTACCTGTATACGGAACCGCCTGGCTTCCGGAATCGCGCCCGGAAATCGCGCCCGGAAATCGTCATGGCCGCGGTAGCCCTTTCCGTGATAGGCTGGCGTCTTCGAGGGAGGGAATTCATGAAACTTTCGACTGTCGCCAAGGGCCTGGCCGTGCTGCCGCTGGTCGTCGCCCTGGCCAACTGCAGCCAGGAACACAAGCCGGTCCTGGCCAAGCCCGGCACCTATGCGTTCGACATCACCGTCAGGATATCGCCCAAGGCCGAGGCCGCACTGAAGAAAAGCGGCGCCGGCCTGACCGTCGACGCCTGGTACTATGGCGACGCCGCCCCGGCCCATATGGACCAGGCCGACAAGCTGGGCCGCATCTTCCTGGGCGACGAGAACTGGAACTTCTCCGGCAATGCCCGCAAGATGCACCTGAAGGGTGAGCCCATCGACACATCGAAATTGCCGCAGACGCGTGACGGCCAGCCCCAGGTCCTGCTGTCGGTCGAACCCGATGGTGGCGATCCCGACAATATGCTGAAATGCCATGATTTTATCGGCAAGGTTCAGCTGGCGCAGCAAACGCCGCCGGTCATCCTGTGCGAGTTCGATACCGAACGCTATTGGGAAGACAACGCGGATTCGGCGTCGCAATAAGCTTCACCGCACCGCCACAAGCGCCGCGCCTGTGGCGATCAGGCCGACGCCCAGCCAGTTGGGCAGGCTTAGCCGCTCGCCGAGGAAGAGTACGGAAAAGACGGCGACCATGACGACGCTCAGCTTGTCGACCGGCGCGACCCGGGCGGCTTCGCCCAGCTTGAGCGCGCGGAAATAGCACAGCCACGACGCGCCGGTCGCCAGCCCGGACAGCACCAGAAACATCCATGTCCGGCCGGATATGGAGCCTACGGGCTGCCATTCCCTGAACACGGCCAGGATCAGTCCCGCCACTGCCAGGATCACCAGGGTGCGGATGAAGGTCGCCATGTCGGAATTGATGCTGCCGACCCCGACCTTGGCGAAGACGGCGGTCAGGGCGGCGAACACGGCCGACAGGACGGCCCAGAACGGCCAGGCGTTGATCAGGGTCTTCACGACGTCCCCGAAAGGCTCAGAGGCTGCCGACGACTTCGGGCTTCATGCGCGCGCCCGGATTGGCCAGCACGGCCTCGACGCGCCTGAGCAGGATTTCCGGGCGGAACGGCTTGTTGAGATAGTCGTTGGCGCCCAGGGCCACGCATTGCCGGATGGTCTGGGTGTCGGTGCGCGCCGTCATGACGATCACCGGCACGTCCGAGACTTCGCGCAACGCCTTGAGGATGTCGAGCCCGTCCATGTCGGGCAGGCCGAGGTCGAGAATGACGACGTCGTAGCCCTCGGTCTGGATCTGCTGCACGGCGCCTTCGCCACGAGTCAAGGCTGAAAAGTCGAAGCCTTTGTAGTTGAAGAAGATTTCGTGGACGTGACGAAGGCCTGGATCGTCCTCGACGATCAGAATCTTGCGCTTGGCGGTCATGGCAGCGTTTCCGGGTGAGAGTCGTTGCCGGAAGCTTACGCAGCGATGCAATAAAAGTGCGATGCGCCTTTGCGGTGGCACCCGGCCAAAGCCATCGCTTCCTTATGTTTCCCGGGGCGGGCCGCTTTGATCCTTAGCGGGGCAGGCTTCACCATAGGGCTCCAACCCTTTGAAGGAGGCGAACATGAACAGCAATCGTATCGACGGCACCTGGGAACAGGTCAAAGGCAGCATCCAGAAGACCTGGGGCAAGCTGACTCACGACGACCTGGCCGTTATCGAAGGCGACCGCAAGCAGCTGGCCGGCAAGCTCAAGGAGCGCTACGGCTACGCCCAGGACAAGATCGACGACCAGGTGCGCAAGTGGAACGAAGGCTCCGACGAAACCGTCATCGACCCGACCGAGACCCCGATGGTCCGCTAAGCGGCCATCACACAATGAAAAAAGCGGAGCAACTTCACAGTTGCTCCGCTTTTGTTTTTACCGGCGCCTGCCGCCCACGTCCGGCAGCCACGCCGCCAGCAGGCCGATGGCCGGCAGGACGCTGCACAGGGTAAACACGGCGTCGATTCCCCAGGCGTCGGCCATCCGTCCCAGCACCGCGGCGCCGATCCCGCCTACGCCGAAGGCGAAGCCGAAGAACAGGCCGGAAATCATGCCGACCTTGCCCGGCATCAGTTCCTGGGCCAGCACGACGATCGCCGGGAAGGCCGAGGCCAGCATCGCCCCGATAAACAGGCTCAATACGCCCACCCAGACCAGCGGCACGTGCGGCAGCAGCAGGGTGAACGGCAATATGCCGAGGATCGAGGCCCAGATGACGTACTTGCGCCCGATACGGTCGCCGATCGGCCCGCCGGCGAAGGTGCCGACCGCCACCGCGCCCAGGAAGCCGAACAGGTAGAGCTGGGCCGTGCCGACCCCGACACCGAAGCGGTGGATCAGGTAGAAGGTCAGGTAGCTGGTCATGCTGGCGAGATAGACGTATTTGGAAAAGATCATGGCCAGAAGGATAAAGATGCCCCGGCGCGCCGTGCCTTTTGGCAGGACCAGGTCCGCCTGGGCCTTTCGGCCGGTGTTGAGCCGCGTCAGGCCGTGATGGCGGTACCAGGTCCCGACCTGCCACAGGATGGCGCATGACAGCAGCGCCGTCAGCGACAGGACGGCCAGGCTGCCCTGCCCCCAGCGCACCACGACGATTGCCGCCAGCAGCGGCCCCAAGGCCGAGCCGGCATTGCCGCCGACCTGGAACAGGGACTGCCCCAGCCCGGCCCGCTCACCCGCCGCCATGCGCACGACGCGCGACGATTCCGGATGGAAGACGGATGAGCCCATGCCCAGCAGGCTGGCCCCGATGAGCAGCAGCGGATAGGCGTGCGCCATCGACAGCACCACAAGCCCGGCCAGGGTGAACAGCGTCCCGCCCGGCAGGGCCAGGGGTGTCGGCCGCTTGTCGGCATAGAGCCCGACCAGCGGCTGCAGGATCGAACCCGTAATCTGGTAGGCCAGGGTAATAATGCCGATCTGGGTGAAGCTCAGTCCCAGCTGGACCTTCAGGTTGGGATAGATGGCCGGTAGCAGGGCCTGCATCATGTCGTTCAGAAGGTGGCAGAAGGCGACGGCCAGGATGACCGGCAGGACGGTGTTCGTCGTGACGGTGCGGGTGGGCGCTGCATGTGCCTGGGTGTCCATGATGTCCCCTTTCGTGAAAGACGCCTGCGTGATAGGACAGCCGGGCTTGTCCCGCATTCCATGATGGGACTATATGTTTCGAGACTGGGACACGCCAAACCCGAATGGCTGAGCACTGGAAGACCCCGGATCAGTACGACCACGTGCCCCGCGCCGTGGTCGGCAACGCCCATACCTATCCGCCGTCCTTCGAGGTCGACTGGCACAGCCATGGCCGCGGGCAGCTGGTCTATGCCGAAACCGGCGTGGTCATCCTGATGAATAGCGACGGCACCTGGGTCGCGCCGCCGGAACGGGCGGTGTGGACGCCGGCCAACCGGTTGCATTCGCTGCGCACGGTGGGCGAAGTGACGACGCGCAGCCTGCTGCTCGATGCCGAGGCCGCGAAGGCGCTGGGCGATACCTCGATCGTGATTGCGATCTCGCCCCTGGTACGGCAGTTGCTGATCGCCGCCTCGGACGTGCCGGTCGACTATGATCCCGGCGGGCGCGACGGCCTGGTCATGGATTTGCTGGTGGCGGAGCTTGGCCGCGCGCCGCGCGTGCCGCTGTCCCTGCCCCTGCCACAGTCGGAAAAGCTGGCGGCGCGATGCCGGGCGTTTCTGGCCACACCCGATATCCATGAATCGATCGACGGCTGGGCAGACGCCATGGGGATGGACCGGCGCGCCTTTACGCGCGCCTTCCGCAAGCAGACGGGATTGAGTTTCGGGGCATGGCGGCAGCAGGCCTGCCTGCTGGTCGCCTTGCCGCGCCTGGCCGACGGGGAAAGCGTGACGACGATCGCGCTCGACATGGGCTATGACAGCCCGGCGGCATTCTCGACCATGTTCCGCAGGCTGTTGGGCGTGCCGCCCAGCCGGTACGACTATGCACCTCCCCGTGCGCAGCATGGGGAGGGGGACCGCCCGGAGCGTTAGCGGAGGGTGGTGGTGGGGTGTCTTGCTTTCTTTGATGCGCCGGCGTTTGGAGGAGAAAGCAAGAAACCCCACCACCACATCTCCTTCGCCTACGGCTCAGTCGTGCGGTTCCCCTCCCCATTCCTTCGGAACGGGGAGGTGCAAGAAAGTGGAGCTTACGCCACGCCCTCTGCCTGCAGCGCGGCCAAGGCCTGGGCATACCCCCAGTCCAGCCAGGCCGTCAGCGCCAGGATGTCGTCGGCGTCCACCGTGCAGCCGCACCATACGCGCAGGCCCGGAGGCGCATTGCGGTAGCCGACCACGTCGTACGCCACGCCTTCGGCTTCCAGCACCGAACCGACCTTCGACGCCAGCTTCGCCTGGACCTCGGGCGCCAGGGCCACGACCGCCGGATCGACGAATTTCAGGCACACCGAGGTATTGGATCGCCATTCCGGGCGTTCGGCGACGAAATCGACCCAGGCCGTGCGTTCGACCCATTCCTCGATCTCGGCAAAGGCGCGGTCGCAGCGCGCCATCAGGGCTTCCAGCCCGCCTTCGCGGATCGCCCAGCGCAGGGCGTCAAGATAGTCTTCGATGATCAGGAAGGAGAAGGTATTGATGGCGTCGCCGCCCAGGATCTTCTCGTCGGCCTGGCCCTTGGCCTTGAGGCGCATGATCTTCGGCATGGGACGGCCCGAATCGAAGGTGTTCAGGCGCTCGACCGCACGCGGCGACAGGACCAGGACGCCGATGCCCGCTTCGCCGCCCAGCGCCTTCTGGAACGAGAAGGTGGCGACGTCGAGCAGGCGCCACGGCAGCTCCATGCAGAAGGCCGCCGAGGTGGCATCGCATAGCACCAGGCCTTCGTGGCCCTTCAGGAAGCCGGCATCGGGCACGCGCACGCCCGACGTCGTGCCGTTCCACGGGAAGACCAGGTCGGCCTTCGGATCGATGCGCGACAGGTCCGGCAGCTGGCCGTAGGGTGCGTCCAGCACCTCGGCGTCCAGTTTCAGGTGCTTGACCGCGTCGTCGGCCCACAACTGGCCGAAACTTTCGAACGCCATCAGCTGCACCTTGCGCGGCCCCAGCAGGTTCCACATGGCGGCCTCAAACGCCCCGGTGTCGGAACCCGGCATCATCAGCACCTTGTAGTCCTCGGGGATGCCCAGGACCGAGCGCGTCAGGTCCAGCGCCTGGTTGAGGCGGCCGACCGTTGCCTTGGAGCGATTCGACCGTCCGACCGGCGCGCCCGACAGCGCTTCGACGCTCCAGCCCGGACGCTTCGAGGTCGGCCCCGACGCGAACCACGGACGCTCGGGGGCGCGGGCCGGTTTCTGCGGCGCGTTGGCGGGCAAGGGCATGGGAACCTCCTCAGGAAAACTGGCGCCGTAATGCGACACCGTAGCCCGCCCGGCAAGGGCTTTTTTCCTGAACCGGAGATGAACCGCACCGTTCAGGTTCGGCTCAGGCGCGGCGTGGTTAAGTCACCTCAACGCTGAAGCACAGCGGAAAAACAAACCCCTCCCGACCGGGAGGACAAAGCCGAGGAGAAAGACGATGACCATCAAGACAACCCTTATCGCCCTGACCGCCGTTGCTTCGATCGCCGGCGGCCTGGCCCTGCCGACCCTGGCCGATGCCCAGGCGGTTATCGTCCGCGCCGACGTGAACAGCGGCTGGCATGACCGCGATGGCGGCTGGGACCGCCGCGGCGGTTTCGACGACCGCGCCGGCGCCGGTCTTGACGCCCGTATCGACGCCCTGCGCGACCGGATCGACCGCGGCCGCGACTCGGGCCGCCTGTCGCGCCGCGAAGCCGACCGCCTGAACGGGCGCCTGCGCGGCATCATCGACACCAAGCGCTCGTACGAACGTTCGGGCCGTGGCCTCGACGGCCGCGAAGTGGCGGTGCTGAGCGACCGCCTGGATAATCTCTCGGCCGACGTCCATGTCGAAGGCCGCGACGGCAATCGCTGGTAATTGCCCCCAGTACCAGCGTGCTCGAGGAAGCGCGGCGTCGTAAGGCGCCGCGTTTCTTTTTTTGCGGTTTGCAGCAAATCCCCCTCCCCCCAGTCTTACATATGGCGCGCAACCCTCTTGCCGCAAGACCCGCCCGATGGCGTAAAAGACCTGTCCGAACTCAGGGAAGGACAGCGAATGCGGACTACGGACAGGCACGAGGTGGTGATCGCCGGCGGCGGGCCCACGGGGCTGATGCTGGCGGGCGAACTGGCGCTCAAGGGTATAGATACGGTCGTCATCGAGCGGCGCGTCAATCAGGACATCCAGGGCGCCCGGGCCGGCGGACTGCACGCCCGCACCCTCGAAATCCTCGACCAGCGCGGCATAGCCGACCGCTTCCTGGCGGAAGGCACGACCGCCCAGGTGGCGGGCTTTGCCGGCATGTCGCTCGACATCGGCGACTTTCCGACCCGCCATCCCTACGGCCTGGCGCTTTGGCAGAAACATATCGAACGCATCCTGGCCGGATGGGTGGCGGAGCTGGGCGTTCCGGTCCGGCGCGGGCTCGAAGTCACGGGATGCGCGCAGGGTCCGGACGGCGTGGACGTTGCCCTGTCGGACGGCGGCACCGTCCGCGCCCACTACCTGGCCGGCTGCGACGGCGGGCGAAGTCTCGTGCGCAAGGCCGCCGGCATCGCCTTTACGGGGACGGATGCGACGGTCAGCAACCTGATCGCCGAAGCGCGTCTCACCGGCGAACCGCCGCAATGGGGCATCCGTCGCGACGCCGTGGGCATCCATGCGCTCAGCCGCGAAGACGACGGTACGGTGCGCATACTGGTGACGGAAACGGCAATCGGCACGGGCGAACCGACCCTGGCCGAGCTCAAGGCCGCCCTGACCGCCGTCTTCGGCAGCGATTTCGGCGTCCATGCCGTCACCTGGCTGTCGCGTTTCAGTGACGCGACGCGACAAGCGGAAACCTGCCGCAAGGGACGCGTGCTGCTGGCGGGGGACGCGGCGCATACCCATCCGCCCGATGGCGGCCAGGGCTTGCAACTGGGCGTGCAGGACGCCGTCAATCTCGGCTGGAAACTGGCCCAGGTCGTCAGGGGCCTTTCATCCGATACCTTGCTCGATACCTACCATGCCGAGCGCCATCCGGTGGCGGCCCGCCTCCTGCAAAATACCCTGGCCTCGGTGGCTATGCGTCCCCAGGACGAGCGCACGAAAGCGCTGCGCGACACCCTGGCCTGGCTGATCGGGATGGAGCAACCCCGGAAAGAATTCGCGGGCCTCCTCTCAGGCCTCAGCCTGCGCTACGACCTGGGTGACGGCCATCCGCTTGTCGGCTGCCGGATGCCCGATCTCGACCTGGAAGTCGATGGAAGCATCGTCCGCGTCTATAGCCTGATGCATGACGCCCCGTGGCTGTTCATCGACTTCGGGACCGGCCTGGCCGTCCCGGACCGCGTCCGCCGGATCGATGCCGCATACGCAGGCCCCTGGAATCTGCCCGTCACGGGCGCGGTTCCGGCGCCGGGCGCGGTACTGGTCCGGCCCGACGGCTATGTCGCCTGGGCAGGTAATACCGGTGACGGCCTTCGTTCCGCCCTGGCGGCCTGGTTCGAAGCCGGCCATTAACATATTGGAATTTTACGCATTTCACTGCCGTAATGGTTCGCCACAAATCCGCCATGACACTAACGCGGATATGAACCGCAGCCTCAGAATTGGCTCAGCCGGGATGTGTTTAACTGTCATCATCGCTGAAGAGCAGCGAGAACATAATCAATGGAGAGACCATTATGAAATCCACCCTCGTCAAGGCCCTTATCCTGGCCACCGCCCTGACCGGCACCGTTTCGGCCGTCGCCGCCGATGCGCAACCCCGTCCCGTCGTCAGCGCCATGCGTGACGACCATCTCGACGGCCGCATCGACAACCTGCGCACCCGCATCGAAGACGGCCGCCGCGACCATGCCCTGAGCGGCCGTGAAGCGGCCCGCCTGACCTCGCGCCTCAACGGCATCCGTTCGCTGAAGCGCCAGTACGAACGCCGTGGCCTCGACGCCCGCGAAACGGCGACGCTGAACGCCAAGCTCGACCAGCTGTCGGCCGACATCCACTATCAGGGCCACGACGGCAACCGCCGCTAAACTGTAAGGTCATAAGTACAAGAAAAGGCGTGGCACGAGAGGGCCACGCCTTTTTCCCTGTCGAGAGTCGAAGCCGATGGTTTAACCCCGGTTTGGAGAAGCTTAAAAATCCATCTACAGCAACCAGTTATGCCTGAGCGGCCCGTGGCCCTGGCCAAGTTGCGGAGCCATCACGATCGCGCCGTAAAGATAGTCGCGCGCCATCTCGACCGTTTCCGGCAAGGTCCGGCCGGCCTGGTTGAGCGTGGCGCAGGCGCTGGCCAGCGTACAGCCCGTACCGTGGGTATGGGCGGTTTCGATGCGCTTCGATTCGAACCTGTGCTCGCCGCCGTCCGTAAACAGGATATCGACGACCTCGGGGCCGCGCACATGGCCGCCCTTCAGCAGCACGGCCTTCGCGCCCATGCGCAGCAGCATCTGCCCGGCCCGACGCATCTCGTCCTCGTTCGTCACCTCGACGCCGGTCAGGGCCGCCGCTTCCGGCGCATTCGGCGTCAGGAGATCGGCGTGCGGCAGCATCAGCGCCTTCAGCGCATCGATCGCCCCTTCGCGCATGAGGGCATGGCCGCCCTTTGCCACCATGACCGGATCGACGACCTTGAAGGCCGTGCTCGACAGCAGAACCTCCGCGACGGCTTCCATGGTGGCGATATCGGCCAGCATCCCCGTCTTGATCGCGTCCGTGCCGATATCGTCGAGGCAGGCCCGCGCCTGGGCGATGATGAAACCGGGCGGCACCCCCATGACGTCGCTGACACCGAGCGTATTCTGTACCGTCAGGGCCGTGATCGCCGTCATGGCGTAGCCCCCGAGGCAGGTCACGGTCTTTATGTCGGCCTGGATACCGGCGCCGCCGCCGGAATCGGACCCGGCGATAATCAGAACTCTGTGCATGATGGGACCTTCAGGGAATTGTGTTCAGTCGGCAAATCGGCGCATAATACGGGCGCATACCCATTCCCCTTGCCGCCGATGTAGGAGGCCGACATGCCGCTGGCAACTGCATTTTACAAAAGCGACATCGAACGCGGTGTTTATCGCCACTACAAGGGCAAGCATTACCGCGTGCTGGGCACGGCCAGGCATTCGGAGACGGAAGAGGTGCTGGTCGTCTATGCGCCGCTGGGCCAGGAGGCCGGCCAGGCGCAGATCTGGGTCCGGCCGCTGAGCATGTTCGCCGAAACCGTCGAGGTGAACGGCGAAAGCGTGCCGCGCTTCGCCATTGTGCGCGACGTGCTGGAAGGCGTGTCGTGACGAAGAAAAGCGACCCGCACAGCCGGTGGAACGAACTGGTTCCCGAAGCCTTCGCCGACCGCAACCACCCGATCCTGAAAGCCATGCGCGGGACGCTGATCCTGGTGCGGCTGAACCAGATCGGGCCGGACGACGAACTGCTGTCGTTCGAGGTCCTGGCCGGCCGGTTGATCCGCGCCAACCGGTCCGAAGGCTTCGTGCTGTCGCTGGTCGGCAAGAAATCGGGCCAGGAGCTGTTCCTGCCGCTGGTGCCGGCGGCCTTCGCCATGCTCGACCGGGGCCGTTACGGCTTAAGCTGCGGCACCATCGTGCACAATCCGCAGTTCCTGGGCGCGTTTGATATTTCCCGGCCTTTGAATTAAGGTCCCCGCATACAGGGGGCCTTCATGGGACTGTTCGACGATATTTTCGGCAAGAAGAAGCCCGCGCGGAAGCCGCATAGCCCCGTCGACTTTTCCGCCCACCTGCCCGCCATCGAAACCATCGGCGAAAAGAAACCGCTGCCGCCCGACCTGGTGGCGCGCGGCATGCTGGCGGCCTTCGAGAGCGCCTATACGCACAAGATGTCGGACGGGCGTCCGGGCATCCATATCGAAACCCTGCTGAGCGCGCTGGGCGCCATGGCCGGGTTCGGCTGCCAGATCGCCGTGCGTGAAGTCCTGGTGAAATCCGGCCGCATGCCGCTGGAATCGGCCTTCGTGATCGTGCGCGGCGTCGATGGATCGCGCTACTTCCTGGGGGACCAGCTCAACCAGCCGCTTCTGATGGCCCGTGTTTCGGTTTGGACCCTGGTGGCCGGCGCCGTGCAGCATACGGGTTCGCCCGTGCCGGACATCAACGGCATCGTCCGCCGCACCGTCGCCGCGGTCGGCAGCAAGGACTTCGGCAGGCTGAGCGTGCCCGACGAACACCAGCCCTTCGAACAGCCGATCGAGACGCTCAAAAAACAGTGGGCGGGGTGTTATGAGATCCTGAAGTCGTTCGACGCCGATCCCTTCTTCATGGGCTGGTATTTCGCCCTGTCGGCGCAGTTGCTGATCATCAAGAGCAAGACGATCATCGATCCGACCCTGGCCGGGCAGATCGTCATGGAATCGGCCGTCGCCATGGCCAAGATCGATCCGAAATCGATCGGGTTCGAGATTTGAGATATTTGCCCCTCCCCGTTTTTCGCAGAAAAATGGGGAGGGGAACCGCCCGAAGCGTTAGCGCAGGGAGGTGCAAGAAAGGGCTTTCCATACGCGCAAAGCCTGCCGCATCTCGGCGACATCGTGCACGCGCACCATCTTCGCGCCACCAGCCACCGCATGCAGATGCACGGCAATACTGGCCCCCAGGCGGTGTTCGGCGTCCGACACATCCGCGCCCTCGCGCTCTTCCAGCGCGGCGATAAACCGTTTCCTCGACGCCGCCATCAGCAGCGGAAAGCCGTGCGAGGCCAGGCGCTGTGTCGCCCGGATCAGCGCCAGGTTATGATCCAGCGTCTTGCCGAAGCCGATGCCCGGATCGATCCAGATGCGGTCGCGCGGCACCCCTGCCCTGGCCGCCAGCTCGGCGCGGTCTACCAGGTACGATTCGACCTCGGCCACCACGTCTTCGTAATAGGGATTGGACTGCATGGTGCGCGGCTCGCCCTGCATGTGCATCAGGATGACGTCGCCCCCCAGCCTTGCCGCGACCTCCAGGGACCAGACTTCGTGCCCCAGGGCCGTGACGTCGTTCCACACGCCGGCCCCGGCCTTGAAGGCTTCTTCGGCGACCTCGGGCTTCAGCGTGTCGATGCTGACGGGGCCGTCCCATTCGGCGGTGATGGCCTGGATGACCGGCACGGTGCGGTCGATCTCTTCGCCCAGGGTCACGGGCTGCGCCCCCGGACGGGTCGATTCCCCGCCGATATCGAGCACATCCGCTCCCGCCGCGATCAACTCCCGCGCATGACGCACCGCCGCCGCCACATCGAGGAACCGCCCGCCGTCAGAAAAGCTGTCCGGGGTGACGTTCACCACCCCCATGATCAGCGGCCCTTTTTCGGCGTGGAGGCGGGAAAGACTCATTTGGCGTCGTCGACCGACAGTTTCGACAGGGCGGTGAGGTCGAGATTGCCGCCGCCTTCGGCCACCAGCCGGGCCAGGCGGTCGCTCAGCAGGTCGGCCAGCGGTAGCGGCACATTGAGCCCGTCGGCGGCGGCCTTGACCAGGCCGACATCCTTGGCGCCCAACACCGCCGCAAAGCCCACGGGCTCGAAGGTCTGCGACGCGATCAGCGCGCCGTAATTCTTGTAGATCAGGCTGTTGAACAGGGTCGAGGTCATGAAGTCGAGGAAGGCCGCCTTGTCGACGCCGCCCTTGCCGAGCAGGGCCATGGCTTCGCCCAGCTGCTCGGTCACCGACACGATCATGAAATTCCCGGCCAGCTTGACCAGCGCCGCCGAGACCGGATTGTCGCCGAACGCGAAGACCTTCTGACTGATCAGGCCGAACAGCGGCGCCACGGCATCGAGCGCTTCGGGCGCGCCGGCGGCGGCGATGAACAGCTGCCCGGCGGCGGCAGCGGCCGGACGGCCGAACACCGGCGCGGCGACAAAGCCCTGGTGCGCGGCGGCGTGCTGGATGCCCAGGCGCTCGACCAGGGCGACCCCGACCGTGCTCATCGAGACGTGGATGCCGCCCTTTTTCAGGTTGGCCAGGATACCGTCGCCGCCGAAGGTCACGCCTTCCAAAGCCTTGTCGTCGGCCACCATGGTGAAGACGACGTCGGCGTCGCGCGCCGCCTCTCCCGGCGTAGCGGTCAGGATTGCGCCCTTTTCGACCAGCGCTTCGGCCTTGGACGCCGTGCGGTTCCAGACCTTTACCGCATGTCCCGCGATCAGCAGGTTCGGCACGATCGCCGCGCCCATGCTCCCCAGTCCGATAAAGCCGATATTCATCTCAAGATCCTAAGCCATCTGTATGTGTTGGACGGCCGGTTTGCCTCTTCCGTCACTCGCTTCGCGCCTGCCACCTTCCCCGCTTCGCAGGGAAGGAAGGAAGCTAATTACATTCCCGGTTTAATGCGCCGTCTTGCCGATGCGCTTGATTTCCCAGTGCAGGTCGATGCCCAGTTGGGTCTTGACGTCGGCGCGCACCGCCTCGCCCAGCCCTTCCAGGTCGGCCGCCGTAGCCTCACCCGTATTGATCATGAAGTTGGAATGCAATTCCGAGAACTTGGCGCCGCCGAACAGACGTCCGCGCCAGCCGGCCTGATCGACGCATTGCCACGCCGAAAGTTTTCGGTCTCCCTGGCCTTCCGGATTCTTGAACGTCGAGCCGCCGGTCTTTTCGCGGATCGGCTGCGTCTGCTCGCGCCGGGCGGTGATGGCGTCCATGCGCTCGGTCACCGCCGCCGGATCGTCGGGCGTGCCCTGGTAGAGCGCGCCCAGGTAAATGAGATTTTCCGGGTCGGAATGGCGGTAGGAATAGCCCATATGGGCGTTGCTAAGCGTGACCTCTTCGCCGGTGCGTGTCACGGCATAGGCTTCGACCAGCACGTCCTTCGTCTCCGCGCCGTAGCAGCCGGCGTTCATGACGATGGCGCCGCCGATCGTGCCCGGCACGCCGCGATAGAATTCGAGCCCCGCGATGCCGTTCTGCGCGGCGACCTTCGCCACCTGCGCATCGAGCGCGGCCGCTCCGGCATAGAGCCTCGACTCACCGCGCGGCGTCACCTCGGCAAAGGCCTTGCCAAGACGGATGACGACGCCGTCGACGCCACGGTCGCGCACCAGCAGGTTCGATCCGACGCCGATCGCCATGACCGGAATGCCCGGATCCAGCGCTTTCAGGAATTCGCACAGGTCCGGCACGTCTTCCGGCAGGAAGACGACGTCCGCCGGCCCGCCGACGCGAAACCAGGTGAACGGCGCCAGCGCCGCGTCCTTCATAATGCGCCCGCGCACGGGCGGCAGAGTGTCTTTCCAGCTCATGCTTTCAAAGCTTCCAGTTGGCCCGGCAGGGCGTAGGCCCATTGCGTGATGTCGCCCGCGCCGAGGCAAACGACCAGGTCACCCGGCTTGGCTTCGGCGGCGACCAGGCCGGGCAGTTGTGCCGGCGTGTCGAGCGCGACGGCATTGCGGTGTCCGAAGCGGTGCAGGCCCTCGACCAGCGACGCCTTGTCGGCGCCTTCGATCGGCTGTTCACCGGCGCTATAGACATCGGCGACGATGACCGAGTCGGCATCGTGGAAGCATGACGAGAATTCCGTCATCAGGTCGCGCAGGCGGGTATAGCGGTGCGGCTGGACGATGGCGATGACGCGCCCCTGCCCTACCACCTGGCGCGCGGCCTTCAGCACGGCGGCGATTTCGACCGGATGGTGGCCGTAATCGTCGATGACGCGGATATCGTTGACGATGCCCGTGGTGGTGAAGCGGCGCTTGACGCCGCCGAAAGCGCCCAGGCCCCGGCGTACGGCGTCCTCGCCGATGCCCAGCTCACGCGCCAGGGCGATCGCCGCCGTGGCGTTGCTGACATTGTGATTGCCCGTCATCGGCAGACGTATCTGTTCCCAGGTGAAGGGCTCGGCGCCCGACGGCGAGAAGACGACGTCGAACACGGCCCCGTCCGGGCCGAACGCGATGTTCGTGCAGCGGACCTCGGCCTGCGGGCTGGCGCCATAGGCGATCAGCCGGCGGTTCTCGACGCGCGAGGCCAGCGCCCGCACCTCGGGGTGATCGATGCAGACGGCGGCGAAGCCGTAGAAGGGGATGTTCTCGACGAAGTCGCAGAAGCCCTTGCGCACGGCGTCGAAGTCGCCCCAGTGGTCGAGGTGTTCCGGATCGATATTGGTGACGATGGCCAGGGTCGATTTCAGGCGCAGGAACGAGCCGTCGGACTCGTCGGCCTCGACGACGATCCAGTCGCCGTCGCCGACCTTGGCATTGGTGCCGTAGGCGTTGATGATGCCGCCATTGACCACCGTGGGATCAAGCCCGCCGGCGTCGAGCAGGGCCGCGACCATCGATGTCGTCGTCGTCTTGCCGTGCGTGCCGCCGACGGCGATCGAGAATTGCAGGCGCATCAGCTCGGCCAGCATCTCGGCGCGGCGCACCAGCGGAATGCGGCGGCGGCGCGCCTCGGCCATTTCCGGATTGTCGTGTTTGACGGCGGTCGAATAGACGAGCGCGCAGACGCCGTCGCCGACGTGTTCGGTGGCATGGCCGATGAAGACCTTCGCCCCCAGCTTTTCCAGGCGCTCTGTATTGGCCGAGGCCTTGGCGTCGGACCCCTGCACCTGATAGCCGATTTTCAGCATGATTTCGGCGATGCCGCTCATGCCGATACCACCGATGCCGACGAAGTGCACAGGGCCCAGGTCAAAGGGCGTCGGACGGGTCTTGGACAGGGAAGCCATGGGCGGGCAGTCACACGCAAAGTAAAGGGGAAAACAGGGCTTTAGCCCATGTCGCGACACCTGTCGATTAGCGTTTTGCGGGTTTTGCTTATGGTCGCATTTCACACTGCCGTAGCATAATCGACCCAAAGTTTTGTGCCGGCAGGAACCATTTGTTTCGTCACCCCGGCACCAAGCATAAACGGAATAAAATCAGGATTTGGCGGTGACAGCATTTCGAGTCCGCCGATAACAGTCTGAAGCGTAGTTCCGTCGGGTCGTTCCAGTATTATGATATTCCCGATCGTAGGTTTCCAATTGAAGTCACCATGCCTCGGGATTCCCGGAACAACCACCACCGAGCTTCTGCCTGAGAGTTCGAACGCCTCCTCCACAGTCGAGAGGAGCAGCAGGTTAGAGTAATCCATTATCTTCTAATTCACCGGCTTAGGCGCCTTGCCCTCTTCCTGAAGGTCGAGGTAGCGGCGCACCAGAGTAAACAGGATCACGGTCAACGGCATGGCGAAGAAGACGCCGATCGGCCCAAGCAGCCCCGCGAAACCGACCAGGGCGAACAGGATCAACACCATCGGCACCTCGGTCATATGCCGCTGCACCATCGGTGTTATGATATTCGCCTCCAGCTGCGACACGCCCGTATAGAGGACCAGCGTCCAGACGGCCGGCTGCACGCCGCCGGCGCTGGCCAGCAGCACGCCCAGGCCCGCTGAAACCGTCGGCCCGACCAGCGGCACCAGTTGCGCCAGCCCGGCCACCAGGCCCAAGGCCAGGGCCGACGGCACGCCCAGGATCGACAGGCCGATGGCGATCAGGCTGCCCACCAGCACCATGGCGATGAACTGGCCGATAAACCACTTGCGCAGGGCCTCGCCCGCCGTATTCATGCTGTCGAGCACGGCCGGCCGCATGTCGTTGGGGAACAGGGCGACCACGCCGTCGCGGTACTTGCCCGGCGCTCCGGCCAGGATCACCCCCGCGATCATGGCGACGAAGGTATTGGCCGCCGCCGCCAGGAAGTTGCCCGCGATCCCGGGCAGGAAGGACACCAGGCCGCCAGCCTGCTTGCCGAGGCCGTCGAGCTGGCTTTGCAGGGTCTGCCCTATCGGCATCGTGTCGAGGCGCGCATGAATGGCCGCCCACGCCTGCGGGATTTCGCGCGACAGGGCGTCGATCTGCAAGGACAGCTGGTTGCCGAACAGGACCACCGTCAGGGCGATGAGGGCCAGCAGACCGACCAGCGCCACGGCCACGGCCAGCTTGTCCCTGAGCTTGCAATAGCGCATCAGCGGTTCCGCCAGGCCGCGCAGGATGACGGCGATGACGACGGCCCCGAAGACCAGCAGCCACAGGCCCAGCAGCTTCAACGCCAGGAAGGCCATCCCGACCATCAGGATGACGAACAGCACGCGCTGCATGAAACCGATGCTCAGGGGCTCGTGCGAAGGGTCGGGTCTGGCGGCCATGGTATCTCCGGCGATTCCACGGCACTATGGCAGGGCTTGCAGGAAAAGCCACCCTCCTCTCAGGTCAGAGTCAGATCAGAAGGAGAGTTCGGCCCTCCCCATTTATGGGGAGGGGGGACCATGCGAAGCATGGTGGGCGGGGCTCTTGCTGTCAAAGCCACGAGACACCCTCCCAAGAAGAACACAGTGCTTCGGTTAAAAATTGAGCAACAAGAAATCCGTGAAGGAAGAAAGAGCCCCGCCCACCGCCTTCGGCGGTCCCCCCTCCCCGCAAGCAGGGAGGGCCGGGGGGCAGCGTGTCACCGTAGTCGATGGGAAAATTCGCCTATCCCTTCACCTTTTTCACGGTGCGCTCGACCAGATCGGCCAGGTCCTTCGCCGCGTCCGGCCGCGCGACCGACTTCGCCGCCGCCGCGCGGATCGGCAGCAAGTCCGCCGCCTCGATCATCTCGCGGATCTGCGCCGACAAGCCTTCTGCGGTTACGTCGTCCTCGCGGATGACGATGGCGGCCTTGGCGTCTTTCAACACCTCGGCATTATAGGTCTGGTGGTCGTCCATGGCGATCTTGAGCGGGATCAGCACGGACGGCTTGCCCGCCACGGCCAGCTCGCACACGGTCGACGCGCCCGAACGGCCGATGACGATATGCGCCGCCGCCAGCCGCTGCGCCATGTCATTGAAGAAGGGCGCGACCTCGGCATTGATCTCGGCATCCGCATAGACCTTGCGCGCCTGCTCGACCTGTTCGGCGCGCGCCTGCTGTTCGACATGCAAATGGATGCGCAGCGACACCGGCAACAGAGCCAGGGCCTGGGGCACGGTTTCGGACAGAATCTTTGCCCCCTGGCTGCCGCCGGTCACGAGAATGCGGATCGTGCCGTCGACCGGCGGATAGGGCGCGTCGAAAAGCGCGCGGATATCGGGCCGCACGGGGTTGCCGACGACCTGGACCTTGCCTTCAAGTTCGTCGGGCGCCATGCGCAGCACCGGGAAGGCGCAGGCGACCGCGTCGACTTTCGCCGCCAGCTTGCGGTTCGAACGCCCCAGCACCGAATTCTGTTCGTGGATCAGCGTGACATCTTTGCGCTGAAGCGCTGCCGTCAGCGCCGGAAACGACGGATAGCCGCCGAAGCCGATGACCGCCCACGGCTTCAGGCGTTTGAAGGCCTTGCGCGCCTGCAGCACGCCCTGGAAGATCTTGATCGCCGCCTTCGCCATCCCGATGGGATCGCCGGACTTGAAGGTCGCCGCCTCCAGCGACAGGCGCTCGATCGCCGGGAAATGCTCGGCATAGGCGGCGCCGCGCGCGTCGGACGCCAGCACCACCTGCCAGCCGCGCGCGATCAACTCACGCGCCAGGGCCTCGGCCGGGAACATGTGGCCGCCCGTGCCACCGGCGGCGACGATGGCCAGGGGCTGGGCAGCGAAGGACGAAGCCTTGCGGCGGAGTTTGGGTGTCTTGGCCAAGGGACGTCTTTCAAAAGTTCATCCCGGAATGCCACGGCGTTCCGGGATGAGCAAGAACGGTTTTTGAAGCAACAGTCACCACTTCGACGGATCGTCTTCCTCGACCTCTTCGCGGCGCTTGCGCGTCAGGGCCAGGATCAGCCCGAGGCTCAAGCCCAGGGCCAGCATGGACGAACCGCCGTAAGAGATGAACGGCAGGGTCATGCCCTTGGGCGGGATCAGGCCCAGATTGACGCTGACATTGATGATCACCTGCGTACCCAGCATGATGTAGAGGCCGGAGGTTGCGATCTGGCGGAACGGGTCCTGCATGGCCATCGCCTTGGCCAGGCCGCGCACGACGATGAAGGCGAAGATGCCGATAATGATCAGGGTCAGCCACAGGCCGTATTCCTCGGCCACGACCGAATAGATGAAGTCGGTGTGCAGGTCGGGAATGTGCTTCTTGGCGACGCCTTCGCTCAGGCCCTTGCCCCAGAAGCCGCCATTGGCGATCGCCGCCTTGGCGCTGTTGACCTGGTACTTGTCGCCGTCCTCGGTGACGAAGCCCAGGATCCGGTTGCGGAAGTGCGGCTGGATGAAGAACAGCCCGACCAGGCCGGCCGCCGCCGTCGCCAGCATGCCGATGATCCAGCGGAAGGGCACGCCCGAGATGAAGAAACACGCGCCGAACGCCACCGTGATCAGGATCGACTGGCCCACATCGGGCTGGATGAGCAGCAGACCGATGGACATCAGGTACAGGCAAAAGGCGATGGTCACCCCCGGCACGCCCTTGCCCTTCTGGCCTTCCGAGAACATCCACGAGATCAGCACGATCAGGGCGGGCTTGAGGAATTCCGACGGCTGGAGCGCGATCGGGCCCATTTCGAGCCAGCGCCGGCCGCCCTTGGCCGCGTGGCCGATGACCGGCAGGGCCGCCATGATCGACAGCGACACGGCGTAGACGGCGAGGCTGACCCGCTTGACGCCCTTCAGCGACAGCATGGAGATGGCGATCATTCCCGCGGCGGTCAGAAGCGCGAAGAAGAAGTGGCGCTTGGTATAATAGAAAGGGTCCGGGCTGAAATGCTGGGCGGCCACCGGCGACGACGAGAACGAAAAGAAAAAGCCGAGGAGCAGGAGGATGAGCACCAGCGACAGAGTCACGCGGTCGAGCGTCCACCACCAGATGGCGGTCGGCGACCGGTCGGTACGCGTGAACGGGTGGGCATAGGCCTTGGACATGGCATCCGGACTTAAGGGAACAGGCCCACAGGATTCACCAAAGCGTGGTTAAAAAGGTCTTAAGCCTCCCCATCAGGTTTAAGGCATTTTCAACCGAAAAGATCGATGGCAGTCTTGTCCGGCAATTAAGGCCGCAGGGGGGCTGACTATGGATACACGTGAACCGAAGCCGAAACGCTACACTTTCCTGACCGCAGGCTTCATGCCGATCCGGACAGAGGCCGACGCCCGCACCCTGACCAAACAGGGCGCCATCGCCGCCGGTCTGCTGACCCTCAGCGAACTTATCGGCATCGTCCTCAGCTATTTCGGAGTGGACCTGAAAACCCTGCAGGTCACCGCCGCCGACAGCGTCAATATCGCCACCTTCGAAGGCCAGCTGACGGTCGGCATCATGGCGGCCATGATCCTGGTGCTGGTCTTCATGACCTGGCGCATCGCCGCCGGACGCGGCTATGTCAGCGCTGCACTAACCCTGGCCCTGCTGCTCTACGAAGCCGTCTCGAAGATCCTCGATCGAACCCTTGGCGGCTGGATGATCTTCTATTTCGGTATGGCCGTCGGCCTTTATGGCGCCATCCGTGCCTGCTGGTGGCTGCGCAAGAGCGGTCCAGCCCGCAAATCCGCCGAGGTTGCGGCCGTTTTCGACGCACCGAAGGATGCAGATGCGCCGAAGGACGAAAGCTGAGGCGTATTCAGATCGGTTTTTTGCCATTCATGTCAAAAATGCTTTGGCGAACTTACGGGCGGGCGCGTAGCCTTCCGATAACAGAAGGATTCGCAGTATGCCCATGTTCCTGGCACTGAATATATGGATGACCGTATCGCAGCGTATGGTCGCGCAATGGCCCCGCCTGGAGCGGTATGAAGGCATTGCCCTGACCAAGCCAAAGGCCCGCGCCTGAGGGCTCAGGCTTCCTGGACGATCGACTTCGAGATTTCCTGCACGGCGTCGCGGAAGGCGTCGCCCCGCGCCTCGAAATCGCTGAACTGGTCGAAGCTGGCGCAGGCCGGTGAAAACAGCACGATCTCGTCCTTGCCTGACTTGTCCGCCGCGGCGTAGGCCTGGGCCACCGCCGTGAACAGCAGGCGCGACTGGGTGCATTTCGCGGCCTTGCCGATCGTTTTTTCGAACAGCTCGGCGGCCTCGCCGATCAGATAGGCGTGCTTGACGCGCCCGAACAGGTCGGAAAGCTCCTCGATGCCGCCGGCCTTGGCGCGCCCGCCGACGATCCAGAAGAAGCTGTCGAAGCTCGACATGGCCTGGCGCGCGGCATCGGCGTTCGTCGCCTTGGAATCGTTGATGAAGCGGATCTTGCCGATACGACCGATCTCCTGCATGCGGTGCGCCAGCCCCGGGAAGGACCGCATGCCGGCGACGATCGCCTCCAGGCCCACGCCCAGCGCCTTGCAAGCCGAATAGGCGGCGGCGGCGTTCTGCCAGTTGTGGCGGCCCGTCAAGGTGCGAATGGTCTTGAGATCGACGACCTGGCGCGTGCGCTCGCCCGTGCCGTCGTACAGCACGCCGTTGATGGCATAGACGCCATCGCCGACATTGCGCCGCGACGAGATCGGGATCAGCCTGACCGAATGATTGACGCGCAGGTCCGAGATGACGGCGATGGAATAGTCGTCGTCCGCGCCAACGACCGCGGTCTCGGCGTCCGTCTGGTTCATGAAGATGCGGCGCTTGGCGGCGATATAGCCGTCCATGCCGCCGTGGCGGTCGAGATGGTCGGGCGAAAAGTTCATCAGAACCGACACGTCGGGCCGGAAGGTCTCGATCAGGTCGAGCTGGTAGGACGAGGTTTCGATGACGTAGATCGAGCCCGAGTGAAAGGCCTGTGGCAGGTCGAGAATGCCGATGCCGATATTGCCGCCGACATGGACGTCCTTGCCGGCGCTTTTCAGGATGTGGCCGATCAGGGCGGTCGTCGTCGACTTGCCGTTGGTGCCGGTGATGGCCACCGTCTTCGGGCGCTTGCGTTCGGGAAGCGCCGCGATGGTGCGGGCGAACAGCTCGATGTCGCCGATCACGGGCACGCCGGCTGCCCTGGCCAGCTTCACTGTCCAGTGCGGCTCAGGGTGGGTCAGCGGCACGCCGGGCGACAGCATCAGGGCGTCAATCTCGGACCAGTCGGCATTCTTCAGGTTTTCGACCGTGAACTTTTCCTTGGTCGCGGCCATGACGGAGGCGGGCTTGTCGTCCCACAGCAGCGGCTCCGCGCCGCCGGCCTTCAACGCGCGCGCGGCCGACAGGCCGGAGCGCCCCAGGCCAAAGATAGCGACGCGCTTGCCTTCGAAACCTTTGACCGGGATCATCGCGGGCCTCTTATCGCAGCTTGAGGGTAGCCAGGCCGATCATGGCCAGCACGGCGGACACGATCCAGAAGCGGACGACGACGGTCGATTCCGCCCAGCCCAGCTTTTCGAAATGGTGGTGGATCGGCGCCATCAGGAAGACGCGCTTTTTCGTCAGCTTGAAATAGCCGACCTGGATCATCACCGACAGGGCTTCCATGACGAACAGGCCGCCGATGATGGCCAGCACGATCTCGTGCTTGACCGCGACCGCGACGGCGCCCAGGCCGCCGCCCAGGGCCAAGGAGCCCGTGTCGCCCATGAAGATCTTGGCGGGCGGCGCGTTGTACCACAGGAAACCCATGCCGCCGCCGATGATGGCGGCGCAGATGACCGCGACTTCGCCGGCGCCGGGCACGAATTCAACGATCAGGTATTTGGCGAAGACGAAGTTGCCGACCAGATAGCCGATCAGGGCGAAGGCGCCCGCCGCGATCATCACCGGCACGATGGCCAGCCCGTCCAGCCCGTCGGTCAGGTTGACGGCGTTCGACGCGCCGACGATCACCACGGCGCCGAAGATGATGTAGAAATAGCCGAGGTTGATCATCAGGTCCTTGAAGACCGGAACGACCAGTGAGGTCGACAGGTGCGGCGCCTCAGCCGGCTGCGGCGAGTAGTACATGACGACGAATACCGCGGCGATGGCGACGGCGAACTGCGCGATCAGCTTCTGGATCGAGGTCAGGCCGGCCGAGGTCTGCTTGGTCACCTTGGCGTAGTCGTCGATAAAGCCCAGCACGCCATAGGCCATGGTGACGCCGAACACGACCCAGGCCGCCGCCGAGTGCGGATTGGCCCACAGAATCGTGGCGACCGCGATGCCGGCCAGGATCATCAGCCCGCCCATGGTCGGCGTGCCTTTTTTGGTCAGCAGGTGCGATGCGGGGCCATCCTCGCGAATCGGCTGGCCCTTGCCCTGGCGGGCGCGCATCCAGCGGATGAAGCGCGAGCCCATGGCGACCGCGACGATGCCGGCGGTGATCATGGCCAGGAAGATGCGCACTGTCAGGTAGCGCATCAGGTTGATCAGCGGCCAGTGCTGGTGAAGGCTGGTGACGTGCTCGTACAGCAGGTAGAACATGGAGAGGCGTGGTCCTTCGCGGAACTTTTCTTATGCTGACAACAGCGCTTTTGCGATCAGCCCGGCCTTCGAGCCGTTCGACCCCTTTATCATGACTAGGTCGCCGGCGCGCAAGTCTTCTGTCACCGTGTTCGTCAAATCCGCGGCATTGGCGGCATAGCCGCCGCGCAACCCTTCCGGCAGCGCGTCCCACAGGTGTTTCATAAGGGGGCCGGCCAGATAGACGCGGTCGATATCGAGCGTGTCGATGGTGGCGGCCAGGCTCGCATGCAGCGCCGCCTCGTCGGGCCCGAGCTCAAGCATGTCGCTCAACACCACGACCTTGCGGCCCAGGCCCTTGTCGCGGTCGCCGAACGACTTCAGCGTGGCCGTCATCGACACCGGATTGGCGTTGTAGCTTTCATCGACAATGGTCAGTTCGCCGCCCTTGAACGGCTTCGACACCACCTTGCCGCGCCCCTCCAGCGTTGCGAAGCTTTCCAGCGCCAGCAGCGACGTATCGAGGTCGACATCGAGCGCTTCCAGCATCAAAAGTGTGGCCAGCGCATTGACCGCCTGATGCTTGCCGGTGTGGGACAGCGAGAAAAGGATGTCGCGGCCATGGAAGCGCGCGGCAATGCTGGCGCGGTCGCCATTGACGCGGTGCTCGGTCAGTTGCGCGTCGCAGCCGCCGTGTTCGCCGAAGGTGGCGACCAAAGCCCCCGCCGCCCGCGCCTGGCCCGACAGGTAGTCGAACCAGTTGTTGTCGGCGTTGAGCACGGCCAGGCCGCCGGGCAAGAGGCCATCGAAAATCTCGGCCTTGGCGCGCGCCACGCCCGCCTCGCCGTCCGGGAAGTTTTCGGTATGCACGGCGCCGACCGTGGTGATGGCGACGGCGTGCGGCGCGACGAATTCCGACAAGGGCGTGATTTCGTTGGCGTGGTTCATGCCGATTTCGAACACGGCGCGCTCGGTATCGCGCGGCATGCGGGCGAGCGTCAGCGGCACGCCGATATGGTTGTTGAAGCTCTTGACCGCCGAATGCGCCCGGCCCGCGCGCGTCAGGCCCTGCATGACCATCTGCGTCACCGAGGTCTTGCCGACGCTACCCGTCACCGCGCCGCGTCTGGCGTTCGGCGCCCGGTCGCGGGCGAACACGGCCAGGTCTTCCAGCGCCTTTTGCACGTCCGGCACCAGCAGGCACGGCCCGCCCTCGACCGGGCGGCGGGTGATCGCCACCGCCGCGCCCGACTGGAAGGCCATCGGCACGAAGTCATGGCCGTCGCGCACGCCCTTCAGCGCCAGGAAGATATCGCCCTGGGCCACCTGGCGGCTGTCGAAGGTGATGCCGGTGGCCTCGCTGGCCTGGCTTGATCGCCCCGTGAACGTGCCTCCGGTCGCTTGCGCCAGTTCGTCGAAGGTCCACAGGGCTGAAGTCATGTCGCGGAGTTCCGGAAATCAAAGAGGCGGTTATTGAAACCAAGTCGGGCGCGCGTGCAAGCCCTACTGCACCTTCGTCAGGGCGACAGTGAAGGTGCCGCGGTAATAGGCGCACTCATCGCGGCCGTTACGGTGCGGGAAGGTCCCTGAAATCACCACGTCCTGGCGGCCGTTCAGCGCTTCGATCGCGGGATAGACGGGGTCGGTCTTCTGCACCACCTGCTCCAACCGGACATGGCCGATATCGAAGGTAATGTCGACCGAACCGTTAACGGTCGAAACCTGGCTGTCGGCGATGGTGGCGCGCCAGCCGTCGAAGCCTTTCAAGGTTTCAAAGGCGTCACAGAAGCGCGCATAGGCTGCCTGATCGTTCGGAGCGGCGCGCACGGCGACGACAGCCTGGATCAATGCGGCCTGATCGGCAGGCGGGGCGGCGATAACCGCTACGGGTGCGGGCGGCGGCGAGGCTTCGGCCGGCTTTTCAGGCGCCTTCGAACAGGCGGCGCACAGCAGCAGGACGGGCAGGAACCGCTTCACCGCTCCAGCGCCTGCTTGACGACCGAAACGTCGTCGAACGGCAGGACCTTGGTGCCGACGATCTGGCCCTGTTCGTGCCCCTTGCCGGCCACGACGAGCACGTCGCCGGTCTTCAGGCCCGCTACCGCCTCGAAAATCGCCTGCTTGCGGTCGGCGATCTCGACAGCGCCCTTGCCCATGCCGGCCAGAACGTCCTTGCGGATTTCGGCAGCGTCCTCGGTGCGCGGATTGTCATCGGTGACGATGGCGCGGTCGGCCAGCCTGTCGGCAATGCCGCCCATCAGCGGACGCTTGCCGCGGTCGCGGTCACCGCCGCAGCCGAAGACGCAGACCAGCTTGCCCTGGGTATGCGGCCGCAGCGCCTTCAGCACCGTTTCCAGCCCGTCGGGCGTGTGGGCATAGTCGACATAGATTTCGGCGCCGTTGTTGCGCGATCCGACACGCTCAAGACGGCCCCGCGCGCCCTTCAGCTTTGACAAGGCATGAACGACGGCATCGACGTCCTCGCCGGCAGCGATGGCCAGGCCGGCGGCGACCAGGGCGTTCGACGCCTGAAACAGGCCGGCCAGCGGCAGCTTGGTCTCGTAGGCCTTGCCACGATATTCGAGATAGAGAATCTGGCCGTCGACGGTCAGGTCGCGACCCGTCATGCACAGGTGGCGCGAGCGCTCGCCGACGCTCATGACGTTCAGTCCCGACAGGATCGACATGGCGGCGAACGCGTTATAACTGTCGGAATCCGCGTTCAGGACAGCGGTCTTACCGCGTGGTAACAATTGTTCGAACAGGCGCAGCTTGGCCGTCCGGTAGGCATCCATCGTCGCATGATAGTCGAGATGGTCCTGGGTGAGATTGGTGAAGCCCGCTGCCGCCAGCGACACGCCGTCGAGGCGGCGCTGGTCGATGCCGTGGGAAGACGCTTCGAGCGCCAGGTGCGTCACGCCATTGGCCGCCATGTCGGCCAGGTGCCGGGCCAGGTCCGCCGCGTCGGGCGTGGTCAGGCCGGGACCCGTGACGGCGGTTTCGACGCCGTCCGGCGTCTGGGTCACGACGCCCAGCGTGCCCATGCTGGCCGATGTGTGGCCGAGCGTGCTGAATATCTGGCGGCAGAAGGTCGCCACGCTGGTCTTGCCGTTGGTACCGGTGACGGCGACACAGGTCCTGGGCTGACTGCCGTAGAAAGCCTTGGCGGCCAGGGCATAGGCGCGGCGCACGTCGCCGACCATGACCAGCTTGCCGGCGTCGAAACCGTCTATGCGCGTGTCCTCGGGCGCCAGCACGGCGGCGGCACCCTTGGCCAGGGCTTGCGGGATGAAGTCGCGGCCGTCGCTGACATTGCCCGGCAGGGCACAGAACAGCGTACCGGCGTCGACCTTGCGGCTGTCGGCGGTCACGCCGGAAATGATCGGATCGCTGTCGAGATCGCGGCGCAGGATGTCGGAAAGACGGGGCCCCCTTTGCATCAGTGGTCCTCCCCCGTCACGTCTTCGGAGGCCTGGATCGGCGCCTTGTCCCATTGCGGTGTGGTGAACTTGTCTTCCTTGCGCGCCACGCCCAGCATCGGCGCAATACGGTCGATGACCCGGCCCGCGACGGGAGCGGCAACAGCGCCGCCCAGGCGTCCGCCGTTACTCATCGGCGAACCATGGGGAGAATCGAACATAATCTGCACCAGGTAACGATCCCCATCGACCGGCCCATCGGTCGGGAAAACGGCTGCGAACGAAGAAATCAGATTCGTCGGATCATAGCCACCCCTGGCGGGTTTTTGTGCCGACCCCGTCTTGCCGCCGACGCGCAGGCCGGGCGCGTTGGCGCGGCCGCCGGTGCCCTTCAGCACGTTCTCGCGCATCAGTTCCAGCATGGTCTCAGAGGTTTGCGGCTTGAAGACGCGATTGCAGGTCAGCGGCTTGCCGTCGTACTTCTTGATGGTCAGCGGCCGCAGGCAACCGCCGTTCAGCACCGCGCCCGCCGCTTCGGCGTAGGACAGCGGCGTGATCGCCATGCCCTGGCCGAAGGCGGATTGCGCCAGGGTCAGCTGCGACCACTGCTTGGGATCGCGCGGATAGACGATCGGGCCGGCCGGCTCGGGAAGTTCGATATCGGCGTGGCGGAACAGGCCCAGCGCGTCGTAGTAGCGTGTCACGGCCTCCAGGCCGGCATTGAGCGCCACGCGCGACGTGCCGATGTTCGACGACTGGATGAACACGTCCTCAAGGCTGTAGAGCGGCGCCTTGTTGTGCATGTCGTGGATCTTGCGCGTGCCGATGACCAGGGGCTGGCTGACGTCGTAGGTCGAGTTCAGCGACGCCGTGCCGGTGTCGAGCCCGATGGCCAGCGACACCACCTTGAAGATCGAGCCGACTTCGTAGCGGTCGACGGCGGCGTGGTTGCGCTTGAAGGTTTCGGCATAGTTGCCCGGCTTGTTCAGGTCGAATTCCGGCCACGACGCCATGGCCAGGACCTCACCGGTGCGGACATTGGTGACGATGCCCGTGGCGCCGGCCGACTGGGTGTCGACCGCCATGGCGCGCAGCTCGTTTTCCAGCGCGCCCTGGACGCGCAGGTCCATGGCCACCTGGACCGGCTGGTTGGCGGCGGCGCCGTTGACGATATCGGTCTGGAACGCCTTTTCGACGCCCGACATGCCTTCGCCCGCCTTCTTGGTCATGCCGATATAAAAGGCGCCGGTCGTGCCCAGCGGATAGGCGCGCACGCGCTGCGCCTCGAAGGTGACGCCCGGCAGGCCGTAGTTCAGGATGCGGTCGCGGTCGGCCGCCGCCATCATGTTGACCAGCAGGGTGCGGCCACGGAATTTGAAAGCCTTGTCGAGCAGGTCCGGCGCCAATTGCGGGAATATCTGCTGGAGCGCGCCGCGCACATAGTCGCGGTCGGCCGCCGTCATATCGGTCGGATCGACGAACAGGTCGTAGTCGTTGACGTCGGTGGCCAGCAGTTCACCGTTGCGGTCGACGATCTGCGCCCGCGCCCCCGCCTGGCCGGTCATGGCGGCGATCTGGCTGGGTGAATTGAACAGTGACGCCTTGCCGGCGAAGACCATCAGGGCGACGTAAGCGGTCGACATGCCGAGCAGGATGGCGAAGATGCGCGTGCGCGCGCTCTTGGCCTTGACGCCGGTGGCATTGGCGCGTTCGAACGCATGTTCGACCTTCCAGACACGATCGGCAACCCATTGAAATCCCGACGAGGTCGAGCCGAAAAGCGAGGATCCGACCTTCATCGCGCCACCCCCGGCGTGAGCGGCGCGGCGCTGACCGCCGGAACGGCCGGCGCGGGCTTGTTACCGACGGAGATCAACGGATCGGCCGGCGCCTGCGCCACCACGGGCGCGGACGCGGCAGCGACCGGACGCGAGGTGGTGTGCGAGATTTCGCTTAGGGAATCGATCTGCGCCTCGTGGGCGGCCTCGACCGGCTTCATGTTGAGATAGGACTTGGCCAGGGCCTCGAGACGCGACGGGCGCTCCAGCTGGGCGACACGGATCTTCAGCGCATCGACGGCCGTGCTTTCGTCGGCGATCTGCTGGTCCAGCTGGTTCATGTGCTTGATGTCCTCGCCTTCGCGCGCCTTGGACAGGCACACCCAGAAGATCATGGCCAAGGCCAGCCCCAGGCCGATCAGCTCGATCAGTCGGAACCCGCGAACGCGTTGTTCGAACAGGGCGGTTATGGCTCTCATGAAAAACTCCTGGACCGGGAGGTACGCTTTACTAAAGGGGAAGACGCCGCATCCGTGCGGCGGACCGCGCGCAGCTTTGCTGAGCGGGCGCGGGGATTGGCTGTGAGTTCGGCTTGCGACGGCGCGACCGCCTTCGGGGTAACCAGGGCGTAGACGGGCGTGGCCGCCTTCGCGGTTTGCGGGGCATGGCGCGAGCCCCCTGGCACCTTGCCGGCGCGTTCGTTGAAAAAGGTCTTTACGATACGGTCTTCCAGCGAATGGAAGGTCACCACCGCCAGCACGCCACCGGGCTTGAGAAGGCTTTCGGCGACGTCGAGCGCGCGTTCCAGCTCACCCAGCTCGTCATTGACCGCGATGCGCAGGCCCTGGAAGGTACGGGTCGCCGGATGGACGGGCGCGCCGCGGCGTCCGCCCAGCGCCCGCTCCACGACTTCGGCCAGGTCGAGCGTGCGTTCGAACGGGCGTTCCTCGCGCCGGCGGACGATGGCGGAGGCAATGGCGCGCGACTTGTGCTCCTCACCGTAGAGCCACAGGACATGGGCGATGTCGTCCTTGTCGTCCTCGTTGACGATGTCGGCGGCGCTGCGGCCATCGGCGCTCATCCGCATGTCCAGAGGCCCGTCGCGCATGAAGGAAAAGCCGCGCTCGGCCTCGTCGAGCTGCATCGACGACACGCCGATATCGAGCACGATGGCGTCGCACGTTTCATGGCCCAGCTCTTCCAGGCCCTCGCGCATCTCGGAGAAACAGCGGTTGACCCACTGGAAGCGGTCGGGGAATTCGGATTTCAGCGCCTCGACGTAAGGCTTGACGCGAATGTCGCGGTCGAAGGCCACGACGCGGGCGCCGCTTTCCAGGAAGGCGCGCGAATAGCCGCCGGCGCCAAAGGTACCGTCGACCACCAGCCGGTCCCTGATGTCGCCGAGCGACGCCAGGACTTCGGGCAGCAGGACCGAGATGTGCGGGGTTTGTCCAGCGGGCGTTTCTGCGGTCATTGCAGCCCCCCGCTCGCCATGGCTTCGTCGACCAGGCGCGCCTGGTCGTCGGCATAGGCGGCATAGGCGCGCGGCTCCCAGATCTGGAACGACGTCCCGAGACCCGTCAGCAGGACCTCACCCGTCAGGCCGAAGCGTTCGCACAAGGCTTCCGGCAGCGTGACCCGTCCGGCCGTGTCGAAGCCAAGCCGGTGCATCGACGCGTAAAAGCGGTGCTCCAAAGCCTTGCGGGTCGGTGACAGGGGGGGATGCTGGTTGATCACGTCACGATAGGTGGCAAAAAACGCCGCCCCTCCGCATTCGAGACACGACGCGTTGATGGCGGCAAAACAATAGAGGCCTTCGAAAGGGTCGACGTCGGGATGAGGCTGCATGGCGCAGGCACGGAAATCCTGCGGGACCAGAAGCCGCCGTTTGGAATCCAGCTGTTTCTCGTGGGTTGAGAGAAACACCCCGACCTCAGGTCATACTGACCTGCTCCCTGCCGATACTTCAGCGCCGGTCGGGTCCTTCGGATCGTCCCTGGCGCGTCTGTCTTTAGGGTTAACATGGGATTAAATGGGATGCAATGACTCTGGATGACACCAAGCCGGGATTCTTCAGAGCTATACCCGGAAAAGGAAACATATACACAGAACATACACAGAACAACTTCATCGCCGTCACGACGTTATTTCAACAAATCATGCTGAATGAAAAGTAAACGGGAGCGCTGCCAATTAACCGTCCGTAGAAAAACAGGGCGGCAGCACGCTACGGATGAGCCGATGAGGCTGGCTTCCGCCGGCGATTGCCTTGATCGCCGCTGGCAGGGGCGACTGCCCGCCGCGACCTGTCCTCAAGAAGCGAACCGGGCCGCCGTGCGGCGGCGCCTGAGCTGAAAAAACGAATACCATCCGTCATGCTTATGACCGATGGCATGAGGACCAGACGGCCTGTAAGCCGGGTTCTGTCCGGCCCGAAGGCCGTGGCGATCATTCCTCTTGGCCGCCCGTTGCCGGACGGCTCACGCAACCTACCCGAACGGTCCGGGGCGGCAATGCCCTGCAGCCCGAAGGCTGCGCGCCGTTCCTATTTGGTCTTGCTCCTGGCGGGGCTTGCCGTGCCGCTTACGTTACCGCAAGCGCGGTGCGCTCTTACCGCACCCTTTCACCCTTACCCTGCACGCAGGGCGGTTTGCTTTCTGTGGCGCTATCCCTGGGGTCACCCCCGGCGGGCGTTACCCGCCGCCATATTGCCGTGGAGCCCGGACTTTCCTCGAGGAAGCAAGCTTCTCCCGCGATCGCCCGGCCGTCTGGTCCTGCCGGCACATGTGCGCGGTTTGGCCAGAAAGATCAAGCGAAGATCAGGCGAAGATCAGGACGCTTCGCGGTCGCCGTCGCGGATCGAGCCGATGACGACGCACAGCCAGCCCAGCATGGTCAGGACGCCGCCGATCGGCGCCAGCGGTCCCGCCACCACATGGCCGGCCACGACATGCCCGGTGATTTCGGCGGCGAACAGGCCGCTGCCAGCCAGCAGAAGGGCCAGGGCCGCGCGCTTGTAGATGCCCGAAAAGCGCGTCTGCAATGCCACCGCCATAACGGCCGGCGCGTGGAACAGCAGGAACTGGCCGCCCGTCGAGGCGATGCCGTTCTCAGGCGGATGCCCGCCCATGGCCAGCAGGATCACGCCCCACAGGCCCCAGGCGCCCGCCAGGGCAAAGGTCAGGCGGCTCTCTTTCGATTTGATGTCCGCCATCTCAGGCCTCCATGAGGGAAATGTGACGCAGCAGCGCCATAAGGGTCACCCGCAGGCGCGCATCGGCCATGCCTTCGAGCGCGGTGCCGACCTGGTCGGGCAGCCAATGGCGCTGGAAGGCCGTCACGATGGTCGCCGTCTCGGCGTCATAGGGCCCGCCGGCCAGGATGTTGTAGCCGAGCTTGCCGAGCGCCGCCTGCAGCGAAAAGACGCCAAGACCGGTGTCTTCCGGACCGAGCGGCGGCCCCATCGTGCCTTCGGGCGGCATGTCGGGCGTGACCCACAGGCCGTGGCCGTGCTCGGCCAGGGTCTGCCACGGGAAGCGCTCGCCCGGGTCTTCCTTGCGCTCGGGCGCGATGTCGGAATGGCCAAGAATGCGATGGTCCGGAATATCCCACCGGCCGCGCACGGCGTCGAGCACACCGATGACGGCGTCGATCTGGGGTGCGGGAAAGTCGCGATAGCCGAATTCATGGCCGGGATTGACGATCTCGATGCCGATCGAGGTGTCGTTCAGCCCGGTCTCGCCCTTCCAGTACGATACGCCGGCGTGCCAGGCGCGGCGCTCTTCCGGCACCAGCCGATAGACGCTGCCGTCTTCGTCGACGCAATAATGCGCCGAAACCTCGGCCGTGGGGTCGCACATGCGCTCCAGCGCGGCCTTGCCCGTACGCATTCCGGTATAGTGCAGCACCACCATGTCGGGCGGCGCCTTGCGTTCGTTGAAATTGGGAGACGGCAGTTCGATAAGGCTCATAGCCTTCGTTTAGCCCAGCCCGATCCGGTTAGTAAACCCGCCAGCCGGAGCCTTGCTTGCGCGCCTCATAGACGCCCTTACCGTTATCGCGGCGATTGTCGCGCTGCGAACGGACGAAGATGCGGGCGGGCGTACGGAAGAGGCAGCTGGCCAGCGCCAGAAGACCGCCGGCAATGACGCCGACCACGGCCACCGAGGCGGCAAAGACAAACAACAGCGCGAGGCCAGCCAGGATACCGAGGCCGAGAAGCGACATCGAAGCCACATAGAGGATGCGCGACGTCAGATTACGACGGCGCACCTGACCCCAGGGGCGATAGCTCAACTTCAACGACGCGAAAGACGGCTTGTTTGTCATACTCTTGAACCTTGGACGGAAGGGCCAATACTCGGCCTTCGTTGCAACAGATTGGCACGACCCCTGATTTCGTCAACCTCATCATCAGGAAACGGGCGAAATTTTAATTTTTTTTAAATCATACCTGCTCGTTTTTTTGCCGGCCTTGCAAATCAGCAACGCAAACCATCACATTGCCGTGTGTTCGACCTCCGGATGATCCGGCGTACGGTCCTGGACCCGCTCACGCATGACGATGTCGAAGGCGTGGTTGATGCGCGCCGTCTTGGCCGTATAGACGGCCTCGAACTCGATCGGCAGTCCGCGGGCCCGGATGCGGTCGGGGTGGACCTCGCTGAGGGCGGCACGGCGGGCGCGGCGAATATCCTCGTCCGACGCATCGGGCGCGACGCCCAGGATTTCGTAAGGATCGTCGGCGTCGGGCGTGACATAGCCGGCGCGGATACGGCGATAGGCACCGCTGCCCAGCCCGAACAGGCGGGCCACAGTTTCGAGATAGGTCTCTTCCTCGTGGCTGAGATAGCCGTCCGCCACGGCGATATGGAACAGGCCTTCCAGCACGTCTTCCAGGATTTGCGGGCAGGAACTGTAACGCTTGGCCAGGCGCTTGGCATAGGACTCGAAACCCAGCGAGGTCTGGCGCGCCAGGTCATAAAGGCGCAGCACGTCGCGGCGCGCACCATCCTCCGGCATGAAGACGTGAAGGAAGGCGCGCTGCTCGACATCGTGAGCGAAGCCGTCGGCCATGGCCAGCTTGGCGCCCAGCGCCGTCACGGCCGTCGCGAACGCAGGATCGGCACCCGGCGGCCCCTTGGGGCACTCCACGCATTCGGCGGCATCGAACGTCCGCACCGCCATACGCGCCAGGTTTTTCCAGAAATTCACGCGCACCTCCAAAGCCTGCAAAGGCTTATACAGCAATTGTGTCGCTCTGTGGGCTTAAGTTTTGGTAACCTGCGGTGTCCTGAATTCCGGTAAGTCCAGTGTCTCAATCGCGACGGCCCGGCGGGAACCGGAAGGAAAAGATTGCAAACACAATCATTTATGGCAAATTGCGGCAAATGCCGGAACGATCTCCGGTAGCCTTGGGGGCGAAAATGCGTTTCAAACTGTTTGCGGTCACGGCCACCATGGCCATGGCCTTGTCGTGCGCCGCCGGAGCGCAAACATCTGTGCCGGAACCGGCTCCCGGGCCAGCCCCTGAGCCGAATATTCCGCCGCCCCCGATCCTGGTGCCGCCCGTGCCGCGGGACTCGGCGTCCCCCGCGCCGTCGGTCAAGCCGAACCTGAAGAACGCCACAGTATACATCTACTCCTACCTCGACCTGCGCGAAGACCACTTCGGCAGCGACATGCTGGACAAGGTCGATTCCAAGCTGACAAATGGCCTGAAGGCGCTGGACGTCTCGGCGAAAATCGTGCGCTACAAGAGCACGGAGGTCTACCAGCAGAGCCTGGCGGACGACGAATACAAGGCCACCAACAGGGATGTGTCGAACGGCTTCAGGGAATCGGGGGCCGTTCCGGTCCAGAAAGTCATCGCCGAAAAGCAGGTCGACGAAATCGCCTCCGGTGCGAAATACCGTCTGATCGTCTTTCCCAAAGCCTTCACCAGTTCGGGCGCGTGGCGCTTCTATACGGTAACATGGACGCTGTACGACACCGCCACGAACCGGAAGGTCTGGTCGCACGCCTATGACGGCAGGGACATGATCTGGTGGCGCGAGACTGAAAACGCCGAAGGCCGGTCCCAGAAGATGGTCGACGCCTTTATCGGGGCGCTCACCCTGGACGGACTGGTGCAGTAGGCGTCCGCGCCGGCGCCGGCGGCACAAGGATATAAAAAAGCCGGATTTGCTTGTCTTATCCCGGATAACGCCACCTTGCCATCAGGCGGGGTCGCAACCTATAGTCCGGCAGCACAAAAGCGGAGTTTCCCTTGCGCCTTTCGACCCCGACCGTCCTGATCCTCGGCGCCTGCGTGGCCGCCCTGAGCTTCGCCGCCGCCGGCGACGCGAAGACGTCCCGTCACAAGGCAAAGGCCAAGCCCGCCGCAGCCGCTCCGGCGACACCGTCGCAGGTCGACGAAGAAACCGGGCTGCACATTCCGACCATCCAGGACGCGCCGGCCGACGACTATCAGCGCGTGGCCTGGTGCCATGGCGTGCTGTCGGGTGACATGGAGCTGGCCGAGCAGATCGCCCCGCTGGAGCCGGTCGACGACAGCATTCAGGCCATTGGCCGCTCGTACCTGCGCGCCTATGAGGCTGCCCTGACCCTGTCGGGCAAGGGCAAGACCGAGGACGGCCACGCCCAGGCCGACAAGGCCCGTCAGGCGGGCTATGACGGCTGGGCCGAGGTGCGCAAGGCGGACATGAAACAGGCCGCCTATGCCTACGACACCTGGCAATTGCCGGGCGAATGCGAACACGCGGCCGTGCGCCTGTCGGGCCACCCCAACCTGTTCGGTGAAATGGCGACGGACGACGAGGCCAAGGCGATCGAGGCCGCGCTCAATTCCGGCGGCCCGCACAATTACAACGAACTGCCCAAGCCCAAGCTGACGGCCGACAAGGCGCCGGTGGACTCCGACGGCCCGATTACGACGAATACGCTGGCCAAGCGCGCCCGCCAGGCGCAGGACCTGCCGCAGGCGCAGTCAGGGGCGAGTTCTTCGTCTTCGAGTTCGTCGGACGGCAAGTAATTATACCTCCCCGTTTTCGTAGAAAATGGGGAGGGCGGGGCGGCCCGTGCCGACCGCACGACTGAACCATTGCGGAAGCAATGGTGAAGGAGATGTGGTGGTGGGGTTTCTTGCTTCTTTTGCTCCGAAGCACCTGAAAAAGTAAGCAAGAAACCCCACCACCACCCTTCGCTAACGCTACGGGCGGTCCCCCTCCCCATCGCTTCGCGACGGGGAGGTACAAAACTACGGAATGTAGTTGAGAATCGGACTTAACCACCGCTCGGCCTCCTCGACCGTCCAGCCCTTGCGGCGGGCATAGTCCTCGACCTGGTCCTTCTCGATCTTGCCGACGCCGAAATAGTGCGCCTTGGGATGCGCGAAATAGAGCCCCGACACGGACGCCGGCGGCGTCATGGCCAACGACTCCGTCAGTTCCATCCCCGTCCGCGACCGCGCGTCCAGCAGATCGAACAGCGCCCACTTTTCCGTATGGTCAGGCTGGGCAGGATAGCCCGGCGCCGGGCGGATGCCCTTGTACTTCTCCCCGATCAGGCCATCGAGATCGAGATCTTCGTCCGCCGCATAGCCCCACAGTTCGCGGCGCACGCGCTTATGCAGCGCTTCGGCAAAGGCTTCGGCCAGGCGGTCGGCCAGGGCCGTCGCCAGGATGGCGTTGTAATCGTCGCCCTTTTCCTTGAACTGACGCGCTATTTCCATCTCGCCGTGGCCGGCGGTAACGGCAAAACCGCCGATCCAGTCGGGCGTGCCCTTCGGCGCGATGAAGTCCGACAGCGCCAGATTGGCCTGGTCGGCACGCGCCTTCTTCATCTGCTGGCGCAGGGTATGGAAGGTGGCGATGCTCTGCGACCGCGTCTCGTCCGCGTACACTTCGATATCGTCGTCGTCATTGGCGTTGGCCGGCCAGAAGCCGACGACGCCGCGCGCCTCGAACCACTTTTCATCGAGGATGCGCTTCAGCATGGCCTGCGCATCGGCATAGAGCCCGCGCGCCGCTTCGCCGACGATGTCGTCTTCCAGGATGGCCGGGAACCGCCCCGCCAGCTCCCAGGTCGCGAAGAACGGCGTCCAGTCGATATGGGCCGCCAGGTCGTCGAGATCATAGGGCGAGAAGGTCTTCAACCCCAGGAAGGCCGGACGAACAGGCGGCTCGGCGGCGAAGTCGATCCGGTAGCGGTTGCCGCGCGCCTCAGCCAGGGTTGATCGCGGCTGCGAATTGCCCTTGCCGTAGGCCGCCCGCACGCGGTCGTAATCCGCCTTGGTCGCCTCGACGAAGGTGTCGCGTTCGGTTTCGGACAACAGGTTCGACACCACGCCGACGGCGCGGCTGGCATCCAGCACATAGACGACCTGATTGTTGGCATAGCCCGGCTCTATCTTGACCGCCGTATGCGTCTTCGATGTCGTCGCCCCGCCGATCAGCAGCGGAATATCGAAGCCCTGGCGCTGCATTTCGCGCGCCACGAAGACCATCTCGTCGAGCGACGGCGTGATCAGGCCCGACAGGCCGATCATGTCGACCTTGTGCTTCTTCGCTTCCTCAAGGATGCGGTCGGCCGGCACCATGACGCCCAGGTCGATGACCTCGTAATTGTTGCACTGGAGCACGACGCCGACGATGTTCTTGCCGATATCGTGGACGTCGCCTTTGACGGTCGCCATCAGCACCTTGCCGGCGGCCTTGTGCTCGCCGCCGTCCTTCTCGGCCTCCATGAAGGGCATGAGGTAGGCGACGGACTGCTTCATGACGCGGGCGGATTTGACGACCTGCGGCAGGAACATCTTGCCCGAACCGAACAGGTCGCCGACGACGTTCATCCCGGCCATCAAGGGGCCTTCGATGACGTGCAGCGGACGCGCCGCAGCCTTGCGCGCTTCTTCCGTGTCGGCGTCGATGAATTCGGTAATGCCATGGACCAGGGCGTGCTTCAGACGGTCCTCGACGCTGCCTTCGCGCCACGCCAGGTTGGCCACCTGGACCTGCCCCTTTTCGCCCTTGTACCTGGGCGCCAGGTCGACCAGGTATTCGGTATTCGACACATTGTGACGCTGGGGCCGGTTGAGGATAACGTCCTCGACCGCCTGGCGCAGCTCGGCATCGATATCGTCATAGACCGGCAGATCGCCGGCATTGACGATGCCCATGTCCATGCCCGCCTGGATGGCGTAATACAAAAAGACGGAGTGGATGGCCCGGCGCACCGGCTCGTTGCCGCGGAAGCTGAACGACACGTTCGACACGCCGCCCGACACGCGGGCGAACGGCAGAGCCTTCTTGATCGCGCGCGTGCCTTCGATGAAGTCGACGGCGTAGTTGTCGTGCTCCTCGATGCCCGTCGCCACGGCGAAGATGTTCGGATCGAAGATGATGTCCTCGGGCGGAAAGCCGACCTCATCGACCAGGATCTTATAGGCGCGCGTGCATATCTCGACCTTGCGGGCGGCGGTATCGGCCTGGCCGACCTCGTCGAAGGCCATGACGACGACGGCGGCGCCGTATTTCAGGCATTCACGGGCGTGGTGGCGAAAGGTGTCCTCGCCCTCCTTCATCGATATCGAATTGACGATCGCCTTGCCCTGGACGCACTTCAGCCCGGCCTCGATGACCTCCCATTTCGACGAGTCGATCATCACCGGCACGCGCGCGATATCGGGTTCCGCCGCCAGCAGATTCAGATAGGTGCGCATGGCCTGGACGGAATCGAGCAGGCCTTCATCCATATTGATGTCGATGACCTGCGCGCCGGCCTCGACCTGCTGGCGCGCCACGCTCAAGGCCTCGGGGTAGTTGCCCTCGACGATCAGCTTGCGGAACTTGGCCGAGCCCGTGACATTGGTGCGTTCGCCGATATTGATAAAGGTAGGGGTCACTTGCCTGCTCTTTTGACGGCCAGATCGATCTGGCCGTTCAGGAATTCGATGAAGTCGAGGCCTTCGGCCTTCAGCGACTTCGGGTATAGCGAGGCCTTGGTCAGGCCCGGCAGGGTGTTGGTTTCGAGATAGACCGGGCCCTTGTCCGAAACGATAAAGTCCGAACGCGAATAGCCGCGGCACGACAGCGCCTTGTGGGCCGCGATCGCCAGGCGCTGCAGTTCGGCGTTGATTTCGGGGGCGAAGCGCGCCGGGCAGATTTCCTGCGTGGCGGCGGCAATGTACTTGCTGTTGTAGTCGAAGGCGCCGGTCGCCGGAATGATCTCGACCGGCGGCAGGGCGATCAATGTGCCGTCGGCCTGTTCCAGCACGCCGCAGGTCGCTTCCGGGCCGGTGATGAAGGGCTCGATGACGTAAGGCATGGTCGCGGATTCGCGGCGCACGGCGGCGATGTCCTGCGACGAGTTGACGAAGATCAGCCCGAAGCTCGACCCGTCCTGCGAGGGCTTGGCCACCAGCTTGCCATGCTCGGCAAAGGCCTCCTCGATGTCGTCGAGCGCCACGGTGGCGGGCGATCCCACGCCGGCGATGCGTGCGAACAGCTTGGCCGCCGTCTTGTCGAAGGCCAGGTGCGACGCCGCCGAACCCGAACCGGTGAAGGGCACGCCGCGCATTTCGGCCAGGACCTGGAACTCGCCGTTCTCGGCCGACCCGCCGTGCAGCGCCAGGACCAGCACGCGGTCCTCGGCCGCCGCCCGGTCCATCGCCTGATCGATCGTGCCGAGACGCGCGCCATCGGCGGCGAATTCGACCTCGAACGGTTTGGTGTGACCGTGCAATGCCTCACGCGTCGTCTCGCGCACGCTGCCATCGGCCGCCCAGAACCACAGGTCGGCGTCCGGCAAGGCATCGGCCACAGCCTGGGCCGAGGCGACGGAGACAAGGCGTTCGCGGCTCAGGCCGCCGAAAAGGATGGTCGTGCGCATGGAGACTCCGGCCGCGCTAAATCTATAGCGCGGTGTTTAGAACAGGCCGGGAAACGGGGGAAGGCTTTTTCTCAGCTCAGTTCAAACGGTTCCAGCCCGGCCAGGCGCAAAGCCTTCGGACGATCGGGAATCGCCCGCGGCGCCACCCCCCTCACCTCGTCGGCGACGTGCTGGATATGGTCCGGCGTCGTGCCGCAGCAGCCGCCGAGGATGTTGACGATGCCGTCCTTCGCCCATTCGTGCAACTCGTGCGCCGTCTCGTGCGGCTGCTCGTCGTACTGGCCCATGGCGTTGGGCAGGCCGGCATTGGGATAGGCCGCGACCAGGCAGTCGGCGATGCGCGCCATTTCGGCGATATGCGGACGCATCAGGTCGGCGCCGAGCGCGCAGTTGAAGCCGATGGCGAACGGCTTGGCGTGCTTGACAGAGTTCCAGAAGGCTTCCGCCGTCTGGCCCGACAGGGTGCGGCCCGACCGGTCGGTGATCGTGCCCGAAATCCAGATCGGCAGATGCTCCAGGCCTTCGTCTTCCAGGTCCATGATGGCCTTGATCGCCGCCTTGCAGTTCAGCGTGTCGGTAATGGTCTCGATCAGGTAGAGGTCGACGCCGCCTTCGTTGAGCGCCCTGATCTGCTGGCGATAGGCTTCGTAGACTTCGTCGAAGGTCACCGAACGCGCGCCGGGATCGTTCACGTCCGACGACATGGAGAGCATCTTGTTGAGCGGCCCGATCGAGCCGGCGGCGAAGCGCGGCTTCGACGGTTCCTTTTCCGTCCAGCGGTCGGCGGCGGCGCGGGCCAGCCTGGCGCCTTCGAGATTGATGTCCCAGACGGCCTGGGCATCCAGCTTGTAGTCGTCCTGGGCGATCGTCGTCGCCGAGAAGGTGTTGGTCTCGGAAATATCGGCGCCGGCGCCGAAATACTGGTCGTGCAGGTCGGCGATGATGTCCGGCCGTGTCAGGCACAGGATATCGTTATTGCCCTTGAGCTGGACGCCATGATGCGTAAAGCGCGTGCCCCGGAAATCGTCCTCGTCGAGGCCGCGGCGCTGGATCATCACGCCCCACGATCCGTCGAGGATCAGGATGCGCTCCTTCGCTGCAGCCTTCAGCAGGGCGATACGGTCGGCACGGGTGGTCATCGGGTCTGCTCCAGGGTCAGGGCGGCGTAGAAGTCGGATTCCGACTTCGCGGCCAATGCCGGCAGGGCTTTCGGGTCGACAAAGGCGTCGGCCTTGCCTGCCTGCAGGTTTTGGTACTTGGCTTCCATGCCGGCGGCTTCGGGCTGGCCGGCCAGAAGCACGTCGGCCTTCAGGGTCTTCAGGGTGGCGAAGGTCTTCTGGTAGTCCTCGACTATATGAGGATAGGCGTTGTTGCCGACAAGGACATTGCCGGCGACCGAGGCCGATCCGAAGAAGACCACACGCACCTTTTTGCCGGCGATCTTCGAGTCCATCGTCCAGGTCGTGTCGCCGCGCGTATGGCCGGGCGTGAACACCGCCGTCAGCGTCACCCCGCCCAGCTTGACTTTTGCGTCGCCGTCATTGAGCACGCGGTCGACGGCGACCGGCGCGAACGTCCCCGGGCCATCATGGTTCTCGCCGACGTGGACGCCGTTTTCCAGGCCGTAGCGGTCGCCGCCGCTGGCGATGAACTGCGCCCCCGTATCCTTCTTCAGCTGCGCCATGCCGCCGACATGGTCGCGCAGGGCCTGCGTTTCCAGCAGATAGCGCACGTCCTTAAGCTTGAAGCCCAGCGTCTGGATATTGGCTTCGACCAGCCGGACGCCGTCCTTCGTGCCGGAATCGATGACGATCAGCCCCTGGTCGGTCTCGACCAGGTAGACGCCGATGCCCTGGGTACCGACAGAGTAGATGTTTTCACTGATCCGGTACGGCGCATGCGGACTGTCGATATCGGTCGCCGGTACCGCGAGCTTCGTATTGGAGGCCAACAGCAAAGCCGCCGCCAGAATGGTTATCATGCCGCTTCCTTTACTCCCAGAATGCGGCAGATAGCATAGACCAGGTCAGCCCTGTTCAGTGTGTAGAAATGGAAATCTTTGACGCCTTCGCGCTCCAGTTCCAGACATAATTCGACCGCCACGGCCGAGGCCAGGAGCTTGCGCGTATCGGCGTCGTCGTCGAGCCCGGCGAACAGCTCTTCCAGCCAGCCTGGAATGGCGGCCTCGCAGGCGGCGGCCATGCGGCGCAGGCCCTTGAAATTGGTCACCGGCATGATGCCGGGGGTCAGCTCGATCTTGATGCCCGCGTCGGCGACCGCGTCGCGGTAGCGCAGGAAGGTCTCGGCCTCGAAGAAGAACTGGCTGATGCCGCGCGTGGCCCCGGCATCGACCTTTTGCCGCAGGACGTCGAGGTCGAAGTCGAGCGACGGCGACTGCGGGTGCTTTTCCGGATAGACGCCGACGCTGACCTCGAAATCGCCGATGCGCTTGATGGCCTGGGTCAGTTCGGTGGCGTTATGATAGCCGTCGTTGCGCGGCGTATAGTCGCCGAAACCCGAAGGCGGATCGCCGCGCAGGGCCACGATATGGCGCACGCCGGCGTCCCAATAGGCCTGTATGACCTCGTCGACCTCGTCGCGCGACGCCTCGACGCAGGTCAGGTGCGCGGCGGGCTTGAGCTTGGTTTCGTCGAGGATGCGCTTGACGGTGCGGTGGGTGCGTTCGCGCGTCGAGCCGCCGGCGCCATAGGTCACCGACACGAAGCTTGGGCTGAGCGGTGCCAGGCGTTTGATCGACGTCCACAGGGTCGCTTCCATCTCCTCCGTCTTCGGCGGAAAGAATTCAAAGGAGATACGCACGTCGCGGCCGCCTTCGGCCAGCGAACGGGCGATGGGGGCCAGGTGCGGGGTCTTGCTGATTACGGGCGTCATGGTCGAATCTTAGGATTTGGTGGCGAGCCAGATGCGGACGGTCAGTCCGGTCTCTGTTTTGGGCGGCAGGCTGAGCGACGATTTAAGCTTGAGGCCGGCAGCGTCGAGCCAGGCCGCCATGTCTTCGTCGAGCATGCCGAGGCGGCGGTGCTGGTACTGCTCGCGCATGATTTCGAGATCATGGTGCGCGAAATCGACGATCAGCAGGCGGCCGGACGTCTCGAGCAGACGCCCGGCTTCGGCGACGGCGCGCGCAGGATCGCTGAGGAAGTGCAGCACCTGGTGGACGATGACCAGATCGGCAGAGGCCGCCGGCAAGCGCGTATCGTAAATGTCGCCGTGGCGCAGGTCGGCGGTCTTCAGGCCCGCGTCGAACACCTTGGCGCGGGCGACATTCAGCATGTGCTGCGACAGGTCGAGCCCGATGGCCGTCTCGGCGCGGCCGGCCAGCACTTCGAGCATGCGGCCGGACCCCGTGCCAAGGTCGACCAGATGACGATAGGGCGCGTCGCCCAGGGCCTTCTGAATGGCCGCCTCGACATCGTGTTCCGAGACGTAGTGGCTGCGGATCTCGTCCCACTTGGGCGCGATGGTTTCGAAATAGCCCTCGGCCGAACGGCGGCGCGACTGACGCACGGCGTCGAGCGCGGCCAGATCGGTCGGCAGAGCGTCGCCCAGCAGCTTCAGGATGGCGTCGACCAGCGGGCGCACCGACGGATCGGCCGACAGGCGGTAGAAGACCCAGGCGCCGTCAGGGAAGCGTTCGATCAGCCCGGCCTCGCTCATCAGCTTCAGGTGGCGCGAGATGCGCGGCTGGCTCTGGTCGAGGATCGACACCAGCTCCATGACCGACAGCTCCTCACGCGCCAGAAGGCGCAGCAGACGCAGGCGCGTCGGCTCACCAGCCGCGCGCAGGGCGTCGAGAAGTCCATCGAAATCAGCGGGAACGGTTTCCATATAATCATATAAAGATATCTTTATATGATTGGCAAGACATTTGTTTATGAGAGAATATCCGGCCTTGCCGTAAACGAGGAGGGCCGAAACATTTACACTGCCCGGGCTTTGGGGCCGCAAATTTGCCGGACACCCTGCGTCATGCCGCCGCATGGTGACAGATTTACAGACACCTATATAGTGGCCATGATTTCTGGCAAGGACAGCTCCATGGCCCGTGAAGGCGTCAGTCTCACTACAGCGCTCGGGCGCGGCATGCGCCGCAAGTGCCCTTGCTGCGGCAAGGCTTCGGCTTTCCGCGGATATCTCAAGATCGTCGATGCCTGCCCGGCCTGCGAAACGCCGCTAAGCCTCTATCCGTGCGACGACGGCCCCGCCTATGTCACCATGCTGCTGGTCGGCCATCTGGTCATCGCCCCGGCCTTCCTGCTGCACATCTTCTACACCTATCCGCTCGAAGTCGTGCTGCCGACCATGGTGATGTCGATGGCGGTGCTGACCCTGGTCCTGCTGCCCTTCGTCAAGGGCGCCTTCCTCAGCCTGCTCTGGTATCTGAACCTCAAGGCCGTGCGTTAACGCCGATTTCGCGAAACCGTCATTTGACTTGTCGCCCGTCAGGCGCATTCTCCCGTTGCTTTTCAGCACTAAGATCTTTGCTTGGCCGCGATGTTCCGACATCGCTAAACGGGAGGTTAGTCATGGCTCACAAGTTTGAAATCCGCAAGAACAAGGCGGGCGAGTTCGTTGCGTACTTCACCTACAACGGCGAAAGCATCTTCTGGACCGAGGGCTACAGCTCGAAGGCTTCGGCCCGGAACGCCATCGAATCGATCAAGAAGAACGGGCCGGCCGCCGAGGTCGAAGACACGACCCTGACCGCCGACGCCTGACACTTCAATTTCGCGCCCGATTTCGCACAAAAAAAGCGGCTCTCTTGCGAGGGCCGCTTTTCTTTTTTTGACTGGAAGGGATCAGCCCATCTGAACCGCGTCGCGGATCAGGGCGATGGAGCCCACCGACTCTTCGGTGCATTCCATCGACAGGCGGTCGATCTCTTCCTGGGCATAGGCGCGCATCAGCTGGGCGGCCTGGGGCGACAAGGCCATCAGGGTCCGCGTGGAAGCGCGTGCCAGCGCCAGTGCAGCGTCGGCGTCAACAAGGTTGGCAGTATCCCGGGCTACTGCCAAAGCATAAAGACGCGAGGCTACATTCGGGGAGGAATCAGCCATCATTTTCTTCTTGGACATGGAAAGGTGAATACGAAAAAACTACGGAATCCGGCACGACAAACACACAGGCGCGACCGGAGTACTCAACGCAAGGGGTACTCAATTGAGCGTCTATATATGCAAATGATTGCAAAAAGGCCAGACTATACAGTTTTACCACTTTGAGCGGCCACCGGTGTCATGACATTGTAATACATGGCTTTCTTGATCCAGCGCGCAAAATATAATCAAGATTCCATAAAAATAGCACAAATTTTGCGTGATACCGCTACCAAAATCGACAATATTTCAAGATATGGGAAATTAATGCGTGATCTGTGGAAAACCGTGGAAGCGCTACCATATGTCCGGTTTTTTGCAATCTTATGAAAGACTTGACGGGCGCCCTGAAACGCAAAACGCCCATCCGGAGGACCGGATGGGCGCTGAATGGCAAACGCGAGGGGAAGGCTTAGCCGACCTTCTGGGCCAGGCGTTCCTGGCCTTCGCGGATGATCTGGGCGGCGGCCTCGGGCTCGACCCAGCCGATGACCTTGGTGTCCTTGCCCTTTTCCAGGTCCTTGTAGTGCGCGAAGAAGTGCGTGACCTGTTCGATGAAGATCTGCGGCATCTGACGATAGCTGGCCACGTTCGTGTAGAAGGGGTGCAGCTTGTCGACCGGCACGGCCAGGATCTTTTCGTCGCGGCCGGCTTCGTCTTCCATGACCAGGGCGCCGATCGGGCGGACGCGGATGACCACGCCCGGATAGACCGGGGTCGGGCCGACGACCATCACGTCGCAGGGATCGCCGTCATCGGCCAGCGTGTGCGGAATGAAGCCGTAGTTACCCGGATAAAACATCGAGGTGTAGAGGAAGCGGTCGACGAACAGCGCGCCCGAGTCCTTGTCCATCTCGTACTTCACGGGCATGCCGCCCTGCGGAATCTCGATAATGGCGTGGACGTCCCACGGAGCGTTGGGGCCAACGGAAATCTTGTCGATATTCATATGTTTCTTGGATCGATAATAGATGGTTCAGTGCAAGATGGCGCCTTCATAAGCGTCCGCGGTCTTTCGCACAAGCGAAGAAAATACAAAAAGTATTTTCACTCTACACATTCAGCCCTGACACGATAAAAAGGGCGCAGTGCACGCCATCGGGTTGTTTCGACTGCCCGGCCTATGCCGTTCCCACAGGTACACAATTGTCCATGACTTTCCTGACCGCCCTTGTCCACGCCGCCGAACACAATCCGGTCGATACGGCGGGCCTTGTCGTCTTCACCTTCTGCTGGCTGGGCTATGAGCCGTTCCTGCAGAAGATTTCCAAGAAATCCGGCCTCATCACCAAGGACCTCAGCATCGTCCGCCAGGCCTGGATGCGGGAAATGACGGTGCGCGAGCTCAAGCTGTTCGATTCGAACCTGATGGCCCACGCCGTCAATTCGGCGACCCACTTCTCGTCCGCCAACCTGATCCTTATCGCCGCGGTGGCCGGCGTGCTGTTTTCGAGCCATCCGCCGCTGAAGTCGGTCGAAGCGCTGGGTTTCGACGTGTCGTCGCCCCTGCTCTTCCAGATCAAGCTGGCCCTGGTCGTCATCTGCCTGACCCGCGGCCTGCTGAACTTCATCTGGGGCATTCGCCAGATGAACTATTGCGCCGCCGCCATGGGCTCGCTGCCGGAATATATGGACGACAATACCGCCAGAAAGTTCGGCGACGCGCTGACCAGCATTATCGAACCCGCCATGTCGAACTTTTCGCAAGGCGTGCGCGGCTACTACTTCTCGATCGCCGCGGCCGCCTGGCTGTTCGGCCCGCTGTACCTGATCACCGCCAGCGTCGGCGCCATCGTCCTGCTCGGCTGGCGCCAGTCGCGCTCGAAGGCGGCGCGCGGCCTGCGCCAGCTGCGCGAACTGCTGGAAGAGCATCCCTACCCCACGCCGACGCGGCCCCTGCATGAGAACCACAATCCGTTCGTGAAAAATGCTGCATCGCAAAAGAGAGATGACGCGGCATAAATCGGCTGTCACGGAAAAAACACTATCCAGCCTGCGCCTTGTAACGATACGTGATCGGATGAATTACAATTTCATCTTGCTTTATTTTGCGCCGCAAACTATTTTGAGGATGTTCGGTGCTTCGGCATCGATGCCCTTCCTGGGCGTTTCCTCCCTGTAGACTTAGCCGCGCTGGATCAGCGCGGCTTTTTTTTGCCCGCAATTACGGATCATCCCGCGATCAGCGCGTTGGTCAGCATCCGGAAAACGGCCTTGAGCTCCTTGAGTCCACTGTGTGGCTCCAGGGTCGCCTCGTCCATGTAGATGGCGCGGTTGATCTCGATCTGCAGCGCCTCGACACGCACCGTCGCGCCGCTGACGGACAGCCCCGCAGGCCGGCCGTAGTGTTCGACGATGTAGCCGCCGGCGAATGGGCGGTTGAGCCCGACGCGCAGGCCTTCCTTTTCCAACAGTCCCTTCACCTTGCGCGTCAGGGCCTCGGAACAGCTTTCGCCGTGCAGATTCCCCAGGATGATGTCCGGCTTGGCGCCCTGGATCTGTCCCAGCGACGACGACGGCATCGAATGCCAGTCGATCAGGCGCACGGGCTGGCCGGCTTCCGCTGCCTCGCGGATCAGCCTCAGCAACGTCCAGTGATAGGGCCGGTGGACCAGGTCGATGCGGCGCTCGACCTCTTCCATGTCGAGCGGCTGGCGGTAGATGTCCTGGTCGGCGGCGATGCGGCGCGCCACCACGCCGAAACCGGCCTTGACGCGTGCGCTGAGCGACAGGGCGGCCTTGGGCAGTTCGCCCCGGATCAGCCGCGCATCGAGCTCCAGCGGATTGCGGTTGACGTCGCAGAAGGCGCGGGCATAGCGGCAGGCCACGCCGAACACGCCCAGCTCCGGCGACAGCCCGACCATGTCGTCGACAAAGGCGTCCTCGCTGGCGCGCAGGCCCCTTCCCGACTGGCGCGCCTCGGCAATGAAGCTGTCAGGATAATACCGCCCCGAGTGCGGCAGGCTGTACACCACCGCCGACGCCGCCCCTTGCGGGCGCACGATATCCAGCCCTTTTTCCGGGGTGTGCACAAGATGCCAGGGGGTGGGGACGGCAGGACTCATCTTAGCCTTTTAGTAGGACATTGCTGCCACGTATTCATCCCAAATTTACGCTGTTTGACCAAGATGCCTTTACAGCCCGGCATCGCGGGATAAAAGTTAGGGAAAGCCCTTGATGAGTGACATGAAAAAGATCCTGCTCGCCGAAGATGAAGACAGCGTCCGCAGCTTCCTGTCGCGCGCCCTGCAACGCGCCGGCTACGAAGTCGTCAGCTGCCCGGACGGCGACACGGCGATCTTGGCGCTCGACGACGGCCCGTACGACCTGCTGCTGACCGACATCGTCATGCCCGGCGCCGACGGCATCGAAGTGGCCAAGCGCGCCGCCGAGATCCAGCCGGAACTGAAGATCATGTTCATCACGGGCTTCGCCGCCGTGGCGCTCAACGCCCAGAAAGCCTCGCCGAACGCCAAGGTCCTCGAAAAGCCGGTGCATTTGCGCGAAATCGTGACCGAGGTCGAACGCCTGATCGCGGCCTGATACTTAGGCGTACGTTGCGCGCAAATGCTTTTTAGTTGCGCTAACGCTTCGCTCGTTGAGCGCACTGCGCGAGATCGTGACCAAGGCCGAACGTCTGATCGCGGCGTAAGCTGCCAGCATCCGAATACGAAAAGCCCCGCGTGGAAACGCTGGGGCTTTTTTATGCTAAAACTGAAGCCTTCATGTTTGCGGCAACTGAAGATTGCCCCTTCCGTCTCCCCTTCGCCAAGGCTTTCGGGGAGCCACCTTCCCCGCTCCGCAGGGAAGGAATTAAACCAATTAAACTCCCTTCCTTCCCCGTTTTGGCTGCCGCCGAGGCCGGGGAAGGTGGCAGCCGCCGCGACAAGCGGCGGATGACGGAAGGGGGGATGCGGTGGATTTAACAGACTCCGGAGGTCCAGACGGCCAATAAAAAAGCGCCCGCTAAGGGGCGCTTTTTAGGATGGAGATGGTGGGCGCAACAGGGATTGAACCTGTGACCCCTACCATGTCAAGGTAGTGCTCTCCCGCTGAGCTATGCGCCCATCTCCAAGGAGGCCCGGTGTATAGCCAAGGCCTTCCGGCTTAGCAAGCGCCCGGATGCGCTTTTTTCGGGGAAAAGCCAAAAAACGTCATTCCGGCTGCGACAGCTTGTCGGCCAGGTCCGAAGCCTGCTTCTGCTGGTCGTCATTGAGCTCGTGGCCCGTATCCATCTTCTGCAGCAGATCGCGGGCGTCCGGATCGCCGGCATCGGCCGCCAGCAGCGCCCAGGCATAGGCCTTGACCTTGTCGACCGCCTCGCCGTCGCCGTTATAGGCGAATTCGGCCATGTTGAGCTGAGCCAGGGGCAGGCCGGCGCGCGCCGCCTTTTCGATCAGGGCCCGGCCTTTCGCCGGATCGGCCGGCACGCCGTCGCCATGCAGGTAGAGCCGGCCCAGGTTGAATTCCGCCGGCGGATAGCCCTGGTCGGCCGCCTTTTGGTACCAAACGACCGCCTGGCCGATATCCTTGTCGACGCCTTCGCCGATCTCGTACATGTTGCCGATATTGAACTGTGCGCCTTCATAACCGCCCTCGGCCGACTTCCTGTACCAGGCAAAGGCCGTCTTGAGGTCGCGTTCGACGCCCAGGCCGTTATCGTAGGCCGCGCCGATATTGTACATGGCCTCGACGCCGCCGGCATCCGCCGCCTTGCGCGTCCATTCCATGGCCTTGCCGAAGTCCTTCGGGGTGCCCAACCCCTTGGCGTACATGACGCCCAGCAGGGTTTCCGCCGTGACATTACCCTGGGCCGCCGACTTCGAATACCACTGGAAGGCGGCGTTGAAATCCTGGGCGACACCGTTGCCGTAATAGTAGTCGTCGCCGAGCCTGAGCTGCGCCGCCGCATCGCCGGCATTGGCCGCCTTGCTCAAGGCCGCCATGTCGCCGGTTTCCGCCGGAATGTTCTGATCGCTGGCAGCCGGCCGTTCACGCGGCGCCGTATCGCCCGCTGCCGCCATCCCCGCACTTAAGACCAGCGCCAGCATCACGCCCGCCAGACCCGTCAGCCCTGCCCGTCCCATTCGCCGTCTCCGCAATCCCTCGCGACGCAGACCTAATCATGCCTGCAGCCTTTTAAAGAGGTGTCAAAGAATTATCGACGCCGCCACAACCGTTTTTTGTCAGCTGTTGCGTCCCTGCCAGATTTTTCCCGCTCAAACAGTCACTTTGTCCGGCCGGATGTAGTCGTATACGGCCAGCCCCGTTTCCGGATCACTGAGCGTGCGCCAGCTTTCGGCCTGCATCGCCACGGCCGCATCCTTCATGCCGTCCTGCCAGTGCTGCTCGACCGACACGCGCCAGAAGTCGAAGTCCTTGGACTGGATTTCCTGACGGTTGGCGCGGTTGATCAGGTGGACCAGGCTGACGCGGCCCTTGAAGGTATCGTCGGAATAGGCATCGCCCAGGATACGCTTGCGCACATCCTCCGGCACGTTTTCGGCCAGGTTGCGGATGAGGGTGCGCAGGCGGTACTTTTCCAGAAAGGCGTCGGTATTCATGCGCGTGCGCGACGAGTAGGTGATGTCCTTGCGGCGCTCCTCGACCTCGTCCATGGTCTGCGGCTCCGGCCCCACGGCGCTGAACAGGTCGATCTGGAAGACCAGGGTATCCCGTGCCACGCCCTGGTCCAGTACGTAGCTGAGCGGCGTATTCGACACCAGGCCGCCGTCCCAGTAGGGCTCGCCGTCGATCACCACGGCGGGAAACCCCGGCGGAAGCGCGCCGCTGGCCATGACGTGCTCGGGCCCGATCGTAATTTCGGTATTATCGAAATAGACGAAGTTGCCGGTGCGGATATTGACCGCGCCCAGGCTCAGCCGGGTCGCCCCGGCATTGATGCGGTCGAAGTCGACGTGGTCGAGCAGGGTCTGGCGCAGGGGCGAGGTATCGTAGAAGCTGGTCGCTTCGACCTGGCCCGCCGGATAGAACCACGGCGCCATGAACCAGGGCCGGAAGAAGCCCGGCACGCCGGCCGACGCCGCCACGCTGGACCCCAGCGAGCGATAGGTCACATCGCTGAAGGTCGTGCGGCCGGCAAAGTCCTCGCCCGGAATGTGCAGCCCGACAGTCCTCCAGAAGGATTTCAGGCGCTCGACGCGGTCTTCGGGCGCATTGCCCGCCATGATCGCCGAATTGATGGCGCCGATCGAAATGCCGGCGATCCAGTCGGGCCGGATGCCCTGGGCGTGCAGGACCTCATAGACTCCCGCCTGGTAAGACCCCAAGGCGCCGCCCCCCTGCAACACCAGGACGGTCTGGTCATAGGGAAGGACAAACGGTTGCCCAGGGGCCTCAGCGGCGCGTTCGAACGACATGGATATCCTCCGTCGGAAACCCGGCTGCCGTTATATTGCGCCGCACCATGGCGATTGCAAGGCTCAGTTCACGCCGTAGACCACGCAGGCCGTCTCCGTCAGCCTTTGCAAGGGCGGGGTCTGGATGAACGGATTGGCCAGCGCCCGGGCTTCCAGCACGCCGACGTCCGCCATGGCCTCCGCCGGAGCCGGGGGCGGCGGCGGAGCGGCCATCGGTGGCGCCATGGACCTGCGCATGCCGGTCACGACGACTTCGTTGGCCTGCATGCTTTCGCCCAGGTCCGGCGCATTGCGCGCCAGGATATCCGTCTTGCAGGCGCGGCCCGTGGGATCGATGACCTTGATGGCGCCCAGTTGGCCGCCGGCCGCGGTGACGGCGTTGGCGGCCCGTTCGTGCGCGTCCGCCACGGCCTTGCTGTACAGCCAGGTATTGATCTCGTTGGTCGGCTCAAGGCTGAAATAGATGGGGTTGGTCTGGGTCGGCGAAGCCGCCAGCACCAGGGCATAGGCCTTTTCCAGCGCGGCCATGTCGCGGATTTCCAGCGTAATGTTCAGCGAGACCTGGTAACCGGTGATCTTGTCGCCGCGCTGGTCCTCGACCCGTGTGCCGCTCTTGTCGCGGTATTGTTCATAGAGGGCGCGCATCGAGAAGCCGGTATTGACGCGGACGGCGTCCCTGCCGAGTTTTTCCAGCGCCTGTTGCAGCGCCTTGGTCTGCTGGATCGCCTTGGCCTGAGCCTTTTCGACCGTGTCGTCGACCGCCAGGAAGGTGGCCGAAAACTGCGCGCGGTTGGCCGGCAGTTCGGCGTAAACATAGCCGGTCTGGGTGATGACGCTTTGGTTCATCCACCACGGGGCCTTGTCGTATGCCGCACTGGTGCCCGGCGGGTACATGGTCCAGCCGTTACTATCGCTTGTCATGACGGCCGGTGTCGCCCCTGCGGGCGGACGCGCCGGACGCGCCATGGCGGCATCGGAGACAAGGGTCAGCAGGGCAAGCGCGCCGGCGGCGAGACGATGACGGGGCATGGATAGTCTCCTTAGTGAGCGGCCCTGGTCCAGAGGTCCTTGAGGTGGCGGTAATTGTCGGCGCCGCCGCATACGCCGCCGTCCAGCGCGGCCGGCGAAGGCTCGCCCTCGCCGGTAAGCAGGGTCAGGCAGTTTTCCACCACATGGACCTGGCCGGGATTGATGTCGTAGGTGGTAATGTTCATGAAGCTCATGTGCCCGGGCGTCTTCTTGGTGCCCGCCACCCAGTACGACATCATCCGGCTGTGCGGCTCGGTCAGGGGGGCCATGATGGCGCTGGCGCGGGCTTCGTCGTGCGGCGCGCCGTTGAGGCCATAGCGCAGGGCGATGACGGCGGCGTAGCGGTCGCGCGGCGCCGGACTGGCTTCAAGCGTCGCCTCAGGCACGGTCAGCGCCCTTTCGATCACTTCGCAGATCGTGCGTTGCCCGTCGGGCGTCAGCGTGATGCAGGCCGACAGCAACAGGACAGGCAGCATAAGCGCACCTGCGACGGCAAGGCCGGATATTTTTAAGGCTTTCATTGTCCCCTCCCCCCGGAATATGACCACACCATAGCCGCAGAAACCGTTTCTGCCAATTCGTAAGAATGCAATCGGGTTTCCGGCATCGTCACCCAATATTCCTGAAATTGCGAAGTTTCAGAGAGCTGATAGGCTGGTGGCAGGGCTCCCAATCCGCTGTTCACCCCATGCTCAACGACCTGACCTCGTCTTCGCTGTTCCTGCCGCTCGGCCTGTTTATCGCCCTGGCCGTGGCGCTGGTGCTGCTCGTCTGGAACATGGTCGCGGAGCTTACGCATCGCCGCCTGAAATCGCGGCCGCTCAACACCTACCAGCGCACACGCCGGAAGGCCAAGGCCGGCGACCCCAAGGCCTGCATGGCCTGCGCCGAGATGCTGGAAAAGGGCACGGGCGGCGCACCGGACAAGCCGCACCTGATCCACTACTATCTCAACCGCGCCTTCACCATCTGGTACGGCATGGCGCGGCAGGGCGACGGCTATGCCGCCCTGAAGCTGGCCGAGATCTGCAATTTCGGCCACACCTATCCGAAATTCTCGAAATATGCCGACCGCGCCTATCGCGCCGCCCTGGCGGTCAACGAAGCCAATGCCGCGGCTGGCGACATCAATGGCTGCGCCTATGCCGGCTACCAGTACCGCTATGGACTTGGCTGCGCCACCGACTACGACACGGCGGCCATGTACCTCGAACGCGCCGCGGACATGGGCCACGCGGCCTCGATGAAGCTGTTGGCCGACCTTTATCTCAACGGCCTCAAGCCCAGGCCGGACCCGGTCACCGCGGCCAGGCTGGTGCGGCAGGCGGCCCTGATCGGCGACCCGGAGGCGCTGGAACGCGTCGGCGACAACCATCTCGACAATACGGGCGAGGTGGCCAGCCGCGAACTGGCCTACTGCTGGTACGCCCTGGCGGCGCGCAAGGGCCGGCGCCAGGCCATGCGCAAGCTGGAAACCCTTGAACAGGATTGGACGCCCAAGCAGTTGCGCGACATCCAGGACCGGCTGGCGACCTTCGTCCCTGCCTAGGCCGCCGGGCTATACCGCGCGATAAACTCTGCATGGCTCGGCTGCTGCGCGGCCGCCTTCGCGATCATGTCGCGCATCATGTCGAGCGCGCGCACCACGTCAGGCGTCGACAGAGCGTCGGCCATGGGATCGTAGGCGGCAGGCCGCAGCCCCTGCCCGATCATGACCGCCAGCCAGCTCGGCAGCTTGAACAGTTCATGCTCGTTGATGAAGACGCGGCCCGTCGCAGCAAACAGGTCAAGGCGATCCTGAAGCGATTGCGACACGGTGTTGTTGCGGTTATAGCGCCAGAAGTCCGTGTCCTCGCGCTCGGTCAGCTTGTAGTGCATGACCAGGAAATCGCGGACGTCCTCGTAGTCGAAGGCCGTCTGGCGGTTGAATTCATCACGCAGTTGCGGCGCGAAATCCATGTCCGGCATGGATTTCAGCAGCTTGGTCACGCCCTTCTGCACCAGGTGGATCGCCGTGGACTCCAGCGGCTCCAGGAATCCCGCCGACAACCCGATCGCCACGACATTTTTGCTCCAGGCCTGGGCCCGGCGGCCGGTGCGGAACCGGATGACGCGCGGGTCGGCCAGCGCCTCGCCATCGAGATTGGCCAGCAGGGTCGCCGCCGCTTCGTCGTCGCCGATGTGGACGCTGGAATAGACATAGCCGTTGCCCGTACGGTGCTGCAGCGGAATCCGCCACTGCCAGCCGGCATCGCGCGCCGTCGACCGCGTATACGGCGTTAATGGGCCGGTACGTTCGCTCGCCACGGCTACCGCCCGGTCGCACGGCAGAAGCCCGGTCCAGTCGTGATAACCGGCCTTCAGCGTCTCCTCGATCAGCAAGGCCCGGAAGCCGGAGCAGTCGACGAAGAAATCACCCTCGACCGCCTGCCCGTCAGCCAGTTCGACCGCTGTAACGAAGCCCGTGCCGGCATCCTGCCGCACATTGATAATTTTGCCTTCTATACGCGTGACGCCGTGCCTTTCGGCGTGGCTGCGCAAATAGGCGGCATAGAGGCCGGCGTCGAAATGGTAGCCATGCGCCACGCCCGACATCGGCGACGACGGATCGGTCCCGCGCATGTTGAAGCGGTTCTGCCGCGCCAGCACGCTGTTGAGATTATAGTCTTCAAGGTCGCCGCCGGCGCCCGCCGCCCTGGCCTTCAGCCAGTGGTGATGGAAGTCGCAGACGTCGAAGGTCTGCCCGTACTGGCTGAACGGGTGGAAGTAGCGGTTGCCCTTGCGCGCCCAGTCGACGAATTCGATGCCCAGCTTGAAGGTCGCCCTGGTCCTGGTGACGAAATCGCGCTCGTCGATGCCGATCAGCTGGTTGAACAGGCCAAGCAGGGTCAGGCTGGCCTCGCCGACGCCGATCGTGCCGATCTCGTCCGATTCGACGAGCACGACCTTCGTCGGGCTGGCGCGCAGGAAGCGGCCGAGCGCGGCGGCTGTCATCCAGCCGGCGCTGCCGCCGCCGACGATGACGATGCGGCCAAGCGGCTTCTGCATCAGGCCGACACCTTCATGAAGTTGGGCGACGCGCAGTGCTGGGCGATGAAGTCGGCGTGCGACGGCAGCCTGGCCGCCACGCCACGGATCGTGTCGCGGCGTTGCTGCATCAGGGCGCGCAGGGCATCGAGCGGGATGCGGTCGGCCAGCGGATCGTACATGTCCGGCACCAGCCCCTGGCCGTTATAGATCGAAATCCAGCTCGGCTCGGCGAAATGATCGAACTGCCGCGTCACGACCTCGCCGCGCAAGCGATAGAGCTGCATCTTGTTGGCCAGGTCGTCGGGCACGGCCATCGCCGCCGCGTGGCGCCACAGCTCGGCGTCATCACGGCTGTTGAGGTGGTAGTGCAGGATGATGAAGTCGCGTACGCGTTCGTACGATTCCAGTGTGCGCATATTGTATTCGTCGATGAGCGGCGCTTGGCAGGCCCGCGACGGGAACAGTTCCAGCAACCGGATGATGCCGAGCTGGATGAAATTGATCGAGGTCGACTCCAGCGGCTCGAGGAAGCCCGACGACAGGCCGACGCAGATGCAGTTCTTGTCCCAGAAGCGGTTGCGGTGCCCGGTCCTGAAGCGGATCAGCATCGGATCCTTGAGCGGCTCGCCATCGAGATTCCCAAGCAGGATGTCGCGCGCGGCCTCGTCCTGCATCAGGGCCGAAGCATAGACGTGACCATTGCCGGTGCGGTGCTGCAACGGGATGCGCCACTGCCAGCCGGCGTCCCGCGCCATCGACTGCGTATAGGGTGCAAGCTTGCCGGAAGAGGCCGACGGCACCGCCCAGGCGCTGTCGACCGGCAGCCAGTGCGACCAGTCGGTATAGCCCTGGCCCAGGGCGCCGCCGATCAGCAGGGCGCGGAAGCCCGTGCAATCGACAAAGAAATCGGCCGCCTCCACGCTGCCGTCGTCCAGCGTCAGGCTCTCGATAAATCCGGTTTCGGCATTGAGATTGACGCCTGTGATCTTCGCATTGCGCCGGTGCACGCCGCGCGCTTCGCAATGGCCGCGCAGGAAGCGGGCATAGAGCGACGCGTCGAAATGGAAGGCGTAGGAATAGTCGTGCATCGGCGAGCGCGGATCGGGATTGGGCGGAAAGAACCGCCCGGCATAGGCCAGCTGTGTCGCCAGGCAGTAGTCCTCCAGCGAACCCGTATCGCCGGCCGCCTTCAGCCGGCGCCACATCTGGTGCGGCTTCAGGCCCTCGTGCATCGCGCCGAAGTCGCCGAAACCATGGAAATAGCGGTTTCCAACATGGCCCCAGTCGGCGAATTCGATGCCCAGCTTGAAGGTCGCCACGGTGGCGCGGATGAATTCCGCCTCGTCGATACCGATATGCTGGTTGAAGACGCGCATGGTCGGGATGGTGGCTTCGCCGACCCCGATCGTGCCGATATCCTCGGATTCGATGAGCAGGATTTCAACGTCACGCGGGATGCCCGTGACCAGGGCGGCCGCCGACATCCATCCAGCCGTGCCGCCGCCGGCAATGATGATCCTGCGAATGGGGTCCTGCATGGCGTATGTTCCGGCGGCCTGTCTCAGGCGATTATGAGTATCTCTCATAAAAAATCCCTTCCGGACAGGTGCCGGAAGGGAGTTTGAGAGAACGAGTCCAAATTCGTAACGACGCCTTCGTAGGACCAGTCGAAAACGTCCGTCCCCGATCCTGAAGATGCCAGGATCGAAGACAAGTGGCTGCCGGCGCAGGTCAGTGCCGGCAGCCACAACGCTTTAGAAGCTGCCGCGCAGGACGACCGAGACGCGGCGGTCGGTCTGGATCGCCGAATAGAACTGCGTGACATTCGGCTGGGCCAGATCGCTGCTGACGCGCTGGTAGGTCGTCGAGCGGCCGATGTTCGTCACCTGGACGCCCAGCTTGAGCTTGGTGTTCAGGTTGTAGAAGACCGAGCCGTCGAGCTGGCCGTAAGCTTGCGCCCAGAGCGGACGGTTCACGTTGGCGGCCGACGTCGTGTACAGGTACTTGGAGCGCCAGTTGTAGGCCAGACGCGCCGAAATGCCGTACTTTTCGTACATCACAGCCATGTTGTAGCTGTCCGGCGACATGCCTTCCAGCGGCAGGCCGTTGAGCGCAGCACCGGCGACCTGGTTCGAGTCGGTGACGTCCACGGTGGCATTGCGGCCGCCGCTCGAGTCGATGTGCGTATAGTTGGCCTGGACGCCGAGGCCGGACAGCGGGCCCGGCAGGGCGTCGTAGAACTGCTGGTAGGCCAGTTCGAAGCCGCGAACCTTGCCGGTCGCCGTACCGTTGACGTAGCGGGTCACGTCAAAGGTCAGAGTCTGGCCGTTGTTCGTGAAGGTTTCGCTGTCCGCCTGGGTGTAGATGTAGTTCTTCAGGTCCTTGGCGAACAGGTCGAGCGTAAGACTGCCGGTCGGCGCGAAGTACCATTCGCCCGTCCAGTCAAACTGGGTCGCGGTGATCGCCTTCAGGTTCGGATTGCCGCCCGTGCCGGTGAAGGTGGCATTGGTCAGCGCGCCGTGCGAGTCGATCGTGAAGTTGGACCCCAGCGTCGAATACGGCGTCAACCAGGCCATGTCCGGCCGAACCATGCCCTCGGACGCAGCGAAGCGGAACTGCAGCTTGCTGTTGTACTTGAAGCGGATGTTCAGGCTGGGCAGGACATTGGTGTATTCACCGCCGCCGGCATACGGGAAGGCGCCGTTGCCGAAGGTCAGGGTCTTCGTATAGAGCGAGCAGTTGCTGGTGCAGGCGGCCGAGGTCGTCGGCGCGGCCACGACGATATAGCTCGAACCCGTCGACTTGGTCTGTACAACACGGACGCCGAAATTACCGTCGATCGTGCGCTCTTCGCCCCACAGGTTCGGCGTGAAGGCGAAGGTGCCGGTGGCGTAGGCAGCCGTCGTCTTTTCCGTCTGGGTGTTGTCGTTGGTGGTCGATGGCGAGGTCAGCGGCGTCCAGCCCCAGCCTTCGGTTTCCGCGCTCTTCAGCAGGTCGTAGGTCTTGGCCGTGCCCTGGTTGACCAGCGACGCGGACGGGAACCAGATGCTGCCCGGCACGGCGACCTGGCCGTGCATGAAGTTGCTGAACGTGTCGAGCATCGTGTAGTCGGAGCCCGGACCGCCGCTGGCCGCGTTATTGATGTAGGCGGCGGGGCCGCCACCCCAGTATTCCTGGCTGAGGAAGCCCCAGTTCCAGCCCGAGATGCGGGTCTGATAGTCCTTGTCGGTCGTGCGGACGCCGAACTTGAAGTTCTTCAGCCAGCCGCCGTCGAAGTCGTACTGGCCGTCGAGGCGCGCAGACAGTTCCTTGCCCTGGTTGCGTTCGATATGGTCCATGTCGGCCGCCCACCAATAGGTGCTGGGGTCGCTGGTCGTGACGCCGGAAACGGAGATTTCCGGCAGGCCGCCCGTCATGGTGTAGTTCAAGGTCGGCTTGTTCGAGCTTTGGATGAAGGCCGTGTTCGACAGGTCGCGGGCTGTCGACTTCACGTACTGGACGTCGCCGGCCAGGGTGAACTTGCTGGAGACGTTCCAGCGGCCGTGCAGCGAGATGTCCGTCGTTTCGTTATGGTCTTCGCCATAGCGGGTGTTCGACGTGATGCCGGCATTGGCGATCTTCGCCGTCTTCACCGTACCGTCGGTGTTGAAGGTATAGGAAGCGCCGTTGCCGAAGAACTCGTTCGAGTCATTGTAGAACCCGGTATTGTATTCGGTGTTCTTGGGGTCGGACTTGGCGTTGAACAGGCTCAGCGTCAGTTCGACATCGTCGTTCGGACGCCATTGCAGGGCGATATTGGCCGCCTGGCGCTTCTGATCCCAGTCAATCGTGCGCCAACCCATGGTGTTCGGGATGGTGACGGTCTGGTTCGTGCTGGCCAGGGTGCCGGTGACGTAACGGTCGACGGCGATGACGTTGGTGTCGTTGCCTTCGTTGACCAGCGAATAGTTGAACAGGGCGCCGACTTCGCCGATCGCCGTATGCCAGCGGTCGGAGGCCAGGAAGCTGTACGAATACTGGTGCTTCTTCTGCAGGTCGCCGTAGGTGTCGTCGGCGGTGAAAGCGAAGATCGGCTTCTTGGAATCGAAAGGCAGACGGGTGCGCAGGTTGACCGTGCCGCCGATGCCGCCTTCGATCATGTCAGCCGAAGCGTTCTTATAGACGTCGACGCCGGCCAGCAGGTCCGACGACACGTCCGACCAGCTGAGCGCACGGCCGTTCTTGGCCGAGAAGATGTCACGGCCGTTGGTTTCAGAGCGGACCCATGCCAGGCCGCGGATTTCGACGCCGCCAGCTTCAGCCGTCATGCGGATCGGGTCGCGGGCTTCGGCGGCGCGCTGGATGGTCAGGCCCGAAATGCGTTGCAGCGCTTCGGCAACGCTGCGGTCCGGCAGGGCGCCGATGTCGACGGCCGTGACCGAATCGACGATGACGTCCGAATCCTTCTTGCGCGCCTGGGCGCTCTTGATCTGGGCGCGCTGGCCGGTGACGACCACGACCGAATCGTCGGCCTTGGCCGCGGGCTTGTCCTGCGCGAAGGTCGGCTGCGCCAGCGCCGCCAGACCGACCGCAACGAGCGAAGCCGAACCCATGAGCGCCGTGAATTTTGCACTGCGGTTTTTCATAATGTCTCCCTGGCAAGGCGTGCGGAAATGCGACGCCTATGAGTGTCCGTTCCAGAGCACCGAAATTTTCCATAAAAACATCTTCAAATATAAAAACGACAAGGCGCGTATAGTGCGCCCTTCGTCTTCATGCCGACGTGTTTCTATGGCTGTCCGTGTTTCGTTGTTGACGCCTTAAGCCCGTCCTATGGCGACGGTGCTTGTGGCGCCTGCTCCTATGGCAACGCTGTCATAGAGCCGCCCGGATAGCCACTCCAAATTGTCGTATTGTAACACTATTCCGACAGCTATAGCGACAATGCCACACAAGTTATTGTTTTTGTTTAATTTATTTTTATACTTGAGAATGACAGCCCTGTCATTTTTTTATATGAAAAATCGATTAAATATCAAAAATTAAAATATGAAATCCGAATCGCCCATGAAAACGAAAACGGCGCCCGTCTTGCGAGGGGCGCCGTCAGCGTTGTCATATTGTGGGAAGGATCAGCCCTCGCGGCGCAGACGATCGACGAAGCCCTTGAGACGCCCTTCAAGACCGTCCGCGTGTTCCGACACCAGGCCGATCGACGAACGGACCTTGTTGACGACGCCCGTCGTTTCACGGGCGACCTCGGCCACCGTCATCAGGCTTTGCGTGACCTGATCGGTGCCCTGGCTGGCGCGCGAGACGTTTTGCGAAATGCGTTGGGTGGCGCCGGACTGGCGCTCCACCGTCTCGGCGATCACGCCCGAAATTTCGTTGATCTGCTCGATCGTGGCGCCGATGGCGCGGATGGCCGCTTCGGTTTCGGTCGTGGCCGCCTGGATGTCGGCGATCTGCAGCGAGATTTCCTCGGTGGCCTTGGCGGTCTGGCTGGCCAGCGACTTGACTTCCGAGGCGACGACCGCGAAGCCGCGGCCGGCTTCGCCCGCACGCGCGGCTTCGATGGTGGCGTTCAGCGCCAGCAGGTTGGTCTGCGAGGCGATCGACTGGATCAGCTTGATGACGTCGCCGATGCGCTCGGCGGCGGCCACCAGGCGGTTGACGGTGATCTGCGTGTTGGACGCCTGCCCGACGGCGTCGCGCGCCACCAGGGTCGAGCGGCCGACCTGCTGGCCGATGGCGTCGATCGACTGGGCCAGTTCCTGGGCGGCGTCGGCCACCGAGGTGACATTGTGTGCGGTATCGCCGTTGATGGCGACGACGCTTTCGCTCTGGCGCGAAGTCTCTTCGGCCGAACGGATCAGGTTGGTCACGACGCCGCTGAGATTGCCGGCGGCCGTGGTGATGGCTTCGACCGAAGCGCCGACTTCCGACTGCAGGCTGTTGGCCAGGGCCTGGAACTCACCCTTGCGGGCGCCCGATTGCGCGCCCTGCCCGTCTTCGAGCTGGGCGACGGCGTAGGTCTTGCCTCCGGCCGACATGCGGCTGATCGAGACATTCGCTTCCAGCGCCGAGCCGTCGAGGCGGGCACAGGCGATGGCGCCGGACCAGCGGCCGTCGCGGGCGATGCTGGAGGCGATGGCGCGGACCACGTCCGAGGCCGTGCGGTTTTCCGGCTGGCGCGGGCCGAGCAGGGCCGACAGGCTCTTGCCGGCAAAGGCCGAAGCCGAGATCGCGCCCATGCCCGATGCGAAGGCCTGGTTGCAGTAGGCGACACCGTCGTCGCCCGGCGTCAGTCCGCACACGAAGACCGGCGACGGAAGGGCTTCCAGCGCTGCGAAAGCCAAATCGGCCTGCGTATCTGTCTTTACGCTTTTACGGGCCTGCCCAAACATCCAACGTCTCCTAATTCTATGATGCCGGAGAGTGGCGTTAACATGGCTAAGAATTGGTAAACCGGATTAAGGATTATGCCGGCCGCCTGAGATTGCCAAAGTCCGCCTTATAGCGGGCGTCTTAAATCCCTAAAGCCCGCTTCTACAGCGGCCGTCTTAAATCCCCCAAGCCCGCCTCTATAGCGGGCGTCTTAAGTCTAACGTATGCGGATAGTCCGGGTTGACGACCAGCGGCGGAATCTTCACCCGGCCGGGCGTATGGGTCGGCGCTTCGAAGCGCGACAGCCGGCGCCCTTCGGCTTCGTTTTCGTTGAGCGGCAGGGTTTCGTAATTGCGTCCGCCAGGGTGCATGACGTGATAACGACAACCGCCCAGACTGCGCTCAAGCCGCGTATCGAGCACGTCGAAGACCAGCGGCGTATTGACCGGCAGGTTGGGATGCAAGCTCGACCACGGCGCCCAGGCCTTATAACGGACGCCGGCGACCTGGACGTTGCCGTCGCGCGTCGCCGAAAGCGGCAGGCGATAGCCGTTGCACGTGACGACGTGCTGCGGGCCCACCCCGCCCTTCAGCCGGACCTCAAGCCGCTCGACCGACGAATCGACACCGCGCGACGTGCCGCCTCCGGAGGATTCCTCGCCCATGACCGGCCAGGGCTCGAGCGCGTTTTTCAGTTCCAGCTGGACATCGCCGACCTGGACCGTGCCGATGGTGGGGAACCGGAAATCGAAGAACGGAATGAACCAGTCCGGACTGAAGGCAAAACCGTTCAGCTTTAGATAATCCAGGACCTCAATCATATCGCCTTCGACGAAATGGCCGAGCAGGAAACGGTCGTGGAGCTGCGTGCCCCAGCGTACCAGCGGCGCGCGGTAGGGACGTTTCCAGAAAACAGCGATCAAGGCCCTGAGCAACAGGGTCTGGATCAGGTTCATCTGCGGGTGCGGGCTCATCTCGAAGCCGCGCATCTCCAACAAGCCCAGCCGGCCGCGGTCGCTGTCGGGACTGTAGAGCTTGTCGATGCAGAATTCGGCACGATGCGTATTACCGGTCAGGTCGACCAGCAGATTGCGCAGCAGGCGGTCGACCAGCCAGGGCTGGCTCTCGCCCGAACCGTCGGGCAGGGCTTTCAGGGCGATTTCGAGTTCGTAGAGCGACTCGTGCCGCGCCTCGTCGATGCGCGGCGCCTGGCTGGTCGGCCCTATATAGAGGCCGGAAAACAGATAAGAGAGGCTGGGATGATGCTGCCAGAAGGTCAGCATCGAGCCGAGCACGTCGGGCCGGCGCAGAAACGGCGAGTCTTCGGGTTTAGCCGCGCCCATGACGATATGGTTGCCGCCGCCGGTCGCCACGCGCTTGCCGTCGATCATGAACTTGTCGGCGACCAGGCGCGACAGCCGCGCCTCATCGTAGACCGTCGTGATGATCGTCTTAAGTTCGTCCCAGGATTTCGCCGGCTGGATATTGACCTCGATAACGCCGGGATCGGGCGTAACCGACAGGCTTTCGACGCGGTGGTCGCGCGGCGGCGCATAGCCTTCGATGACCACCGGAATTTCGAGATGCGACGCCACCGCCTCGATGGCGTGGGTCAGATCGTAATAGTGTTCGGCATAGGAAAGCGGCGGCAGGAAAAGGAAGAGCACGCCGCCCCTCACCTCGGCGCACAGGGCGGAACGGACAAGGCCGTTGGGCCCCTCCTTGCCCTTGGGTTTGAGCGGCTTCGCCAGCTTTTCGCGATATCCGGAAACGACGGCTGCCGCTTCGGGCAAGGTTTCGACCGGCGCAAACGGCGAGCGCGCCGGGAAATAGTGTTCGTCCGCCAGTCTCTGGTCGATCAATGGCAGGGCGCCGAGCGGCAGGCGCAGGCCGACCGGGGAATTGCCGGGCAGGAGCATCATCTTGTCGGTGCGGAAGCGCCAGCCGTTCGACAGCCAGCCCTTGGTCTTCGCGGAAAAGGTCAAGGGCAGGACATAGCCCGTCGGATTGCCGACATTACTATCCAATTGGTCCTGCAGGCGCTTGCGCTCGGTCGCCTCATAGACGTCGGCCTTGAGCATCTCGCCTTCCAGCGGAATGCGCTGCTCCTTCCACAGGAGATAGGGAATGTCCTCATAGGCGGCCAGCACCATCGACCCGTCGATGCCGAGGGCGCGTGACAGCGTTTCAAGAAATGTCCCGGCGGCCTCCGGTGTGAGATCGCCCTTGGTATCGGGATCAGCCAGCCACACCGGATCGCACCAGAGCGACCGTCCGTCATTGCGCCAATAGAGATTCATCGCCCAGCGCGGCAGGATTTCGCCGGGGTACCACTTGCCCTGGGCGTGCTGAGCCAGGGCGCCGGCGGCGAAACGCTTCGACAAACGCTGAAACAAATCGAAGCCGAGACGCTTCTTGGCATCCGACAGCGCCGTGAAATGCCATTCGTCGCCGGTGCGGTCGTCAAGGCTGACAAAGGTCGGCTCGCCCCCCATGGTCAGGCGCACGTCCTGCGCCGCCAGCGCCTTGTCGACCTTGCCACCCAGCGCATCGATGCGCTGCCATTCCTTGTCACTGTATGGCTGGGTGACACGGCGCGATTCGTAGATGCGCTCGACGTCCATCTCGTGGGTCAGTGTGGCGTTCGCCTTTTCCAGGGTTCCGGAAATGGGCGCGGCCGACTGCGGATTGGGCGTGCAGCACAGGGGAATGTGGCCTTCGCCGGTGAACAGGCCTGACGTCGGGTCGAGCCCGATCCAGCCGGCGCCCGGCAGGTAGACTTCGCACCAGGCGTGCAGGTCGGTAAAGTCCTCCTCGGTGCCCGACGGCCCGTCGAGCGACTTCACGTCGGCCTTCAACTGGATCAGGTAGCCGGAGGCGAAGCGCGTCGCCAGCCCCTTGTGCCGCAGGATCTGGCACAGCAGCCACGCCATGTCGCGGCACGATCCCGACTTTTTCGCCAGGGTCTCGGCGCTGCTTTGCACGCCGGGCTCCAGCCGGATCATATATCCAAGCTCGCGGTTCAGGCGCGCATTGAGCGCGACAAGATAATCGACCGTCGGCGTCGCTTCATCGGAAACGGACGCGACGAAATCCATCAGCAGCGGATCGGAGTCCTTGATTTCGAGATAGGGCGCCAGTTCTTCCTTCAGCGCGGCTGCGTAGACGAAGGGTACGGTTTCGGCGCCCGGTTCGAGGAAGAAGTCGAAGGGATTGAAGACACGGATTTCCGTGACCAGGTCGACCTCGACGCGGAAATGCGAGGTCTTTTCCGGAAAGACGATGCGCGCCAGGTAGTTGCCGAACGGATCCTGCTGCCAGTTGATGAAGTGGTTTTCCGGGGAAACCTTCAGGGCGTAGGACTGGATATGCGCACGGGCGTGCGGTGCGGGACGCAGGCGGATGGTCTGGGGGTTAAGCGTGATCGGACGGTCGTAGCGGTAGTCGGTGACATGGTGCAGCGCAGCCAGAATGCTCAACTTTTCAATCCCTTAAAATAGCCGTTATGCGTCTCCGTCCGGGCCAATGGCTTGCCTCTTTTACGGAATCGCAAAAAAAGTGTCATCCTCCTGTTACGGGGACTAGACAACCGCCTGAGAAGAAAGTCTAGTTGCAATGCAGTATAAGAGGTCATTTTTGTGAGCGCCATTTCGAGTGACATACTGGCCTTCAGCTTCGACGGTCTGAGTTCGCCGGCGATCGACCTCAAGTTCCGCAAAGGCCCGCAAAAGGGCGAGCATACGCTCGGCTGGGGCCTCGGCTGGTATCCCGGTGACAACAAGGCGGCGATCCTGGCCAAGGATCCGTCGGCGCGCGACACGGCAAGCCTGCACGGCGCCATGCAGGACTGGGACGTCTTCCGCTCGACCGTCTTCTTCTGCAAGGTGCGCGGCGCCGCCACCGGCTATACCCACCTCGAGACCCAGCCCTTTTCGCGCAGCTTCGCCGGCCAGGACTGGCTGTTCATGCACAATGGCGATCTCGACAAGACCGCCATGACGCGGCTGCATTTCAACAAATCCATCTTCCTGGAACCGATGGGCCGCACCGATTCGGAACTGGCCTTCTGCTTCCTGCTCGGCAAGATCCAGGACTACGGCGCCCGCGCGCTGGGCGATGTCGACCACCAGGTGCTGCTGTCGTGGTTCCTGCAGCTCGACGACATGGGCTCTGCCGACATGGTCATCTCGGACGGCACGACCGTCGCCGCCTTTTACGGTTCGCAGTCCGAAACCACGCTCTATTATTCCCGTGTCCGCCCGCCGCACGCCGACGCCTTCGACGCCGAATCCGCGTCGTTCGCGCTCAACAATCCGCGCGATACCTTCCGCACCGCCGTCGTCTTTTCGTCGACGCCCTTCCGCCAGGGCGACTGGAAAAAGATGCAGAAATCGCAGCTGATCATCGCGCGCCGCGGCCAGGTCGTGTGGACCAACAAGAAGGGCGAAGCGCAACCCCAGCCGCAGCAGATCGTCCACGAGCAGGACGGCCATTTGCAAGGTGTCGTCGTGCCGCCGTCGATGTCGCGCGGCCCCGTGACGCGCGCCTTCGTCGACCAGCAGGCCCAGACCCAGCAGTTGTCGATCCTGCAATCGCTGCAGCAGATGAAGACGGTCCAGCACAATATCCTCAACGCGCGCGCCCAGACGCACGCGCCCGACGGATCGCCGCTGACCTACCGTCTCTACGACATCGTCCATTCGACCGAATACGCGTACGAGAACGAGGTCGAGCATTCGACGCACATCTTCCGCCTGCTGCCGGTCGAGGACGCGACGCAGGAGGTGCTGAACGCCACCCTGTCCCTGTCTTCGGAAGGCGAGGACCTGCGCTACGAGGACGTCTTCGGCAACCAGACGATCAACTATTCGATCATCAACCCGTACAAGAAGCTGACGGTGTCGTGCCGCTCGCTGGTCAAGATCTTCGGCGCCGCACCCGACGACTTCTCGGCCCAGGTCCGCCAGGTCTTCATCCCGCTGGCCATGATGCCGTGGCAGCGCACCATGATGGACCCGTACATGCTGCCGCCGGAACTGCCCGAAACGCAGCTCCAGGAGCTGATGATCTACGCCATGAGCTTCGCCGAGCGTAACGGCCGGCACCTGATGGATACGCTGAACGACATCAACCAGACCCTTTATCGCGATTTCCGCTACCGGCCGGGCTCGACTACCGTGCGCACGACGCCGTTCGACGTCTACGCCTCACGCGAAGGCGTCTGCCAGGATTTCGCCAACCTGTTCATCTGTCTCGCGCGCCTGCTGGGCGTGCCGGCGCGTTACCGCGTCGGCTACATCTTCACCGGCGCCAATTACGAGAACAAGATTCAGTCGGACGCCAGCCACGCCTGGGTGGAGATCTACATCCCCTACCTCGGCTGGCGCGGTTTCGATCCGACCAACGGCTGCCGCGTCACCCAGGACCACGTCCGGGTCGCGGCCGGCCGCAACTACCTCGACGCAACGCCCACGGCGGGGACCATATACAGGGGCGGAGGCAAGGAAACCCTCAGGGTGCAGGTCACAATGAACGAGGTCTTCGTATAAGGGGGTTGGCCACTTGACGCTTGAGAGCTACCAGACAAACGGGTTCTACGATGAACTCTTCAAGGCCGACGGCGCACCGCATTCGGGCGCCAGGCCGCTGGTCGAACAGATCGACGCCTTGAGCAAAAAGGAATTGCAGCGGCGACAAAAGGCCGCCGAAGACATCCTCTACCAGTCGGGCAACACCTTCAACGTCTATGGCGACAAGAAGGGCACCGAAAAGATCCTGCCCTTCGACATCATCCCGCGCATGGTTTCCGCCAGGGACTGGGACAAGCTCGAGCGCGGCATCCGCCAGCGCATCCACGCGCTGAACCTCTTCATCCAGGACATCTACAACGACCAGAAGATCCTGAAGGACGGCGTCGTCCCGGCCGAGATGATCTTTTCCTCGGCCTGCTACCTCAAGCCGTGCGAAGGCCTGAAGCCGCCCAAGGGCGTGTGGACGCACATTTCGGGCACGGACTTCGTGCGCGACGCCGACGGCGAGTTCTACGTGCTGGAAGACAATCTGCGCTGCCCGTCGGGCATTTCCTACGTGCTGGAAAACCGTGCGGTGCTCAAACGCATCCTGCCGACCCTGTTCCACACCATGAAGGTCCGGCCGGTCAGCGACTATGGCGACCATCTCTACAAGACGCTGAAGCACATCGCGCCCGGCGGCAAGGACGATCCCAACATCATCGTACTGACCCCCGGCATCTACAATTCCGCCTATTTCGAGCACGCCTACCTGGCGCAGCAGATGGGCGTGCCGCTGGCCCAGGGCTCCGACCTCGTCGTCGAGGACGACAAGGTGTGGATGCGCACGACCGCGGGGCTGAAACAGGTCGATGTCATCTACCGCCGCATCGACGACGAATTCATCGACCCGGAAATCTTCCGGAAAGAGTCCGTGCTGGGCATTCCCGGCATCATGCGCTGCTACCGCAAGGGCACGGTGGCCCTGGCCAATGCGCCCGGCACCGGTATCGCCGACGACAAGGCCATCTATGCCTACGTGCCGCGCATCATCAAATACTATCTGGGCGAAGATCCGATCTCGAACAATGTCCGCACCTATATCTGCGAAGACGATACCGACCGCGCCTATGTGCTGGAAAACCTCGACAAGCTGGTCGTCAAGGCGGTCAACCTGTCGGGCGGCTACGGCATGCTGATCGGGCCGAAGAGCACCAAGGCCGAACAGAAGCAGTTCGCCGCGCTGATCAAGGCCAAGCCGCGCGACTATATCGCCCAGCCGACCCTGGCCCTGTCGCGCTGCCCGACCCTGGTCGGCAGCGGCATCGAAGGCCGCCACGTCGATTTCCGCCCCTACTCGCTCTATGGCGAGGAGATATTCACCCTGCCCGGGGGTTTGACGCGCGTGGCGCTGAAGAAGGGCTCGCTGGTCGTCAATTCAAGCCAGGGCGGCGGATCGAAGGACACCTGGGTGCTCGGGGAGGCCGCAAATGTTTGATAAAGCCTCTATGACTTCGGCCCTCCCCGTTTACGGGGAGGGGGGACCGCCGAAGGCGGTGGGCGGGGGACTTCCGTCCGAAGACCTAATTCTGGCCAGTTCCCGTCGAAGCGCCGTTATTTGCCTTGCAGCACGTTCTGCCAGCAACCGCGTTAGCGGAAAGAAAGAAGCCCCGCCCACCACGCTTCGCGTGGTCCCCCCTCCCCGTAAACGGGGAGGGCCGAAAGCCATTTATACGTCTCGGCAATTCGCGATGGGGGGATTTCATGCTTAGCCGTGTCGCCAACTCGATCTACTGGATGTCGCGCTATCTGGAGCGCGCCGACAATGTCGCGCGCTTCGCCGACGTCAACTTCCACCTGATGCTGGATCTCAGCCTCGACCGCGATTCGACGCAGTGGTATCCGCTGGTCGCCACCTCCGGCGACGACGAGGTGTTCAACAAGCGCTACAAGACCGCCGACGAACAGTCTGTTCTGAAATTCCTGACCTTCGACGAAAAGAACCCCAACTCGATCCTGCAATGCATCTACCGGGCGCGCGAAAACGCCCGCACGGTGCGCGAGATCATCCCGGTCGAGATGTGGGAGAAGATCAACGAGCTGTACCACCTGACGCAATCGCACAGCCGCAAGCGGTCCCTGGCCGACCTCTATGACTACTACATGCAGGTCCGCCAGGCCGGCCACCTGCTCACCGGCCTGATGTACAACACGATGAGCCGGTCAGCCGGCTGGCAATTCGCCCATATCGGCCAGATGCTGGAGCGGGCGGACAAGACGGCGCGCCTGCTCGACGTCAAGTACTTCATCCTGCTGCCGCGCGGCGAGCAGATCGACAGCGCCTTCGACACGGTGCAATGGGGCGCCGTGCTGAAATCGGTCAATGCCCTGGAAATGTACCGGCAGCAGTATCACAGCATCAACTATCGCGATGTCACGGACTTCCTGTTGTTCAGCCAGGCCTTCCCGCGGTCGGTGCTGCACTGCCTTGACAGCACCGCCGACGCGCTGAAGTCGCTGGCGCCGGAGTGCAAGCCAGAAAGCCCGGCGCAAACCGAGACCGGTACCCTGGTACAGACGCTCCACGCCTCGGACGCAGCCCACATCATCGCCAGCGGCCTGCACGAATTCATCGACGATTTCCAGTACAAGCTGAACCTGGTCGATGAAGCCATTTTCAAGTCGTTTTTCGAAACCTGAACCCCGCGACGGTTTCGCCATTATGTTTCATGGATGAAATCGCTTCCTGAAATCGATTACAGGCGATGCATTATGATTGCTTCGGCTTGCAGTTGTCGCCTTTATGTCATAAGCGGGATTCAGGTCGTGCGTTGCAGAGAGATCACAATCCCCGATAGCGGCCTGCATCGGATCGTCCTGCCGCAGGATGGCCGGGCGAGGTCAGTAACAGCGGCGACGCTCCCTGGAGGGGCCTTTTATGGGCGCGGACGAACGCAACGGACAAAGACCGGCGCAAAAAAGCCATGCGCTGGGCGATCAGCTGTCCGGCACCAATCTCGAACGAGCGGGCGATCACAATCAACGCGTGACGCTGCAAGCTGTGCGCGCCACCGGCGCGCCGATCACGCGCGCCGAAATCGCCGACCTGACGGGCCTGACGGCGCCGGCCATCGCCAACATCACCAAACGCCTTCTCAATGACGGCCTGATCAAGAAGGCGGGGCGCCAGATCGGCGGCCGCGGCCAGCCGGCGACCAAGCTGGTGGTCAATCCCGACGGCGCCTTCTCGATCGGCCTCAATATCGACCGCGACCATATCGCCTTCGTGGCGCTGGATTTCGTCGGCAATGTGCGCGCCCGCGCCAGCCGCGAAGTCCACTTCGCCATGCCGCGCGACGTCATCGCCTTCTTCCGCGCCGAAGTCGACAAGATGATCGCCGAGCGCCTGATCGACATCGAGCGTCTGATCGGCATCGGCATCGCCATTCCCGAGGATCTCGGCCGCGTGCCGGTGGCGAACCGCCCCGACGCCTACAAGATCTGGTCGGAAATCGATGTCGCCGACCTGTTCTCGGAAATCCTGCCCGTGCCGGTCATCGTCGAAAACGACGCGGCCGCGGCGGCCATCGGCGAAATGCAGTTCGGCCACGGCTTGCAGCACCGCAGCTTCATCTACACCATCATCAGCGCCGGCCTGGGCGGCGGCCTCGTCTTCGACGGCCACTATTATCGCGGCGCCGACGGACGTTCGGGCGAAATCGGCTACCTGCCGGTCAAGGACGGGGCGGAAACCCGGTCGCTGGAAGACATGGTGTCGCTCTATTCGCTGTACGACTACCTGCGCAAGAGCGGCCTCGACGTCTCGACGCCCGACGACCTGGAAAAGCTGCCGCCGGCCGGACAGGCCAAGGTCCAGGCCTGGCTCGACCGCGCCGCCGACTATCTGTTCACGCCTTTCCTGGTGATGAACTGCGCCGTCGATCCGGAAGCCCACTTCATCGGCGGGCGCCTGCCCTCGCCGCTGATCGACGCCCTGTGCCAGCGCCTCAACGACCGGCTGGACGCCTGCAAGCCGCGCATCCCGACCATCGCGCCGCTCAAGCGCGCCGAACTGGCGGTCGACGCGGCCGCGCGCGGCGCCGGCATCCTGCCATTCAACGATCGCTTCCTGCCGATCCGTACGGCGCTGATGAAGACGAACTAGGCGAGATTGTACCTCCCCGTTTTCGAAGAAAATGGGGAGGGGGACCGCACGAGCGAACCCTTGTGGAACAAGGGTGAGAGAGATGTGGTGGTGGGGATTCTTGCTTTCTTTCCCGGCAACGGTGGTTCAACGGAAGCAAGAAACCCCACCACCACCCTCCCCATTCGTTCCGAACGGGGAGGTACAAATCACCATCGCAGGAATCGCTTCCCCAGAGCCGCCGCGATCGCGGAGGTTATCGCGACGCCCCCGGCATAATAGACCAGGATATAGCTCGACCAGTCACGGTCGCAGTGCACGGCATAGGCCGCCGCCATCAGCGATCCCGTCGCCAGCCCGGCCAGGGCGCCGAGCAGAACCGGATGCGAGGTCGCCGCGCGCCGCAGCCACAGCCGCCACAGGACGATCAGACCGGCCAGGCCGCCGCAAACGATCGTCGTCATGCACAGGATGGCCGGCTGGTGCAGGCCGGTCATCACCTCGGAAGGCTGCATCATCGCGTCCCTCAGCAGGGCAACGATCTCGATCGCCAGGGCCAGGATGAGCGGCAAAAGCGTGCGCACGCGCAGGCGGCCTTCCGGCCGCGCCAGGTCGGCGACCGCCCAGAAGGCGCCGGCCCCCGTCACGACGAAGAGCAAGGGCTTGAACCAGGCCATCATGGTCCTGGGGCTCTGGCCATGGACCATGGCGGCGATTTCCGGCCGCGGGCCATAATAGAAAAAGATGTAGAGCGCGGCCAGCACCAGCGCCGCGGCAGCGGCCAGCCACATCGGTGACGCCTTCAGCGGCCGGACAGGCCGCAGGCCATCGGCCAGATCGTCGATCAATTTGTCGGAGGCGTCACTCATCGGCGCCTCCCGTCTTCACGCCGACAAAGGCCTGGAGCTTCTTCAGGCCGCGATGCACGGCGACCTTGACAGCCGAAGGGCTCTTGCCGGTCGCCGCCGACACCTCTTCGACGCTCATTTCTTTGAGCTTGTGCAGGCCGATAATCTCCGCCTGGTCCTTCGGCAATTGCTTCAGCAGCATTTCGACGTCGCGCCGCGCCAGGTCCGACGGCAGGTCGCCGCCATCGCCGATCAGGTCTTCGTCAAGTTCGACCTGCACGCGCCGGCCCGACCGCCGCACATGGTCGATCAGCTTGTTGCGCGCGACTGCGGCGATCCACGGCATGAAAGGCGCCGAAGGATCGTAGGTGTCTCGCTTGGTATGCAAACTCAAAAGGGTCATCTGAACCAGATCTTCGCCGTCGCTGCCTTTCAGGCGGCGGCGGAAATAGGAAAGCAGCCAAGGGCGCAGTTGCTGCAGCAGGTCACGATAGGCGCGGGCGTCACCACCCTGCGCCGCGCGCATCAGCATCTGCCAGTCATCTGGTGAGTACGTTGTCATACCGCCCCGGGTTACATCGGCCGGCCTCGGCCGCCGTCTGACCGGATGTAAATCAGGCCCCCATGATTTGGCGAGTCAAAAAATCGCCGTTCGGTGTAACCTGCCGGAACGGGCCGCCGTATTCAGGAACAAGCCCGCACGATGCCGGCCCAATCGATGAGAGGAACCCATTATGTCCAAGACCACTGTCCGCGCCCTGCAAGTCACCGCCGCGCTTGCCGCCCTGGTCGGCGGCGCCGCCGTCGTCGCCAGCACCGCCTCCGCCAAGGACGGCTATGAAAAGTGCGCAGGCGTCGCCCGCGCCCACATGAACGACTGCGCCACCAAGGCCCATTCCTGCGCCGGCCAGTCGGCCAAGGACAACGACCCGGAATCGTGGGTCTACGTTCCGACCGGCACCTGCGCCAAGATCGCCGGCGGCACGGTGGTCAAGTAAGAACAGCCAGTTGGGCGGGGCGCGCATCATGATCAGCAAGACAGGTATCGGGTTGCGCGCTCCCCACGTGGCGGAGGTGCTGTCTCGGCGCCCCGCCGCCGGCTTTCTGGAAGTCCATACCGAGAATTATTTTGGCGGCGGCGTGAAGCTGAAGCATCTCGAAGACCTCCGCCGCGACTATCCTTTGTCCTTCCACGGCGTCGGCCTGTCGCTCGGTCGCGCCGACAGCCTCTGTGAAGACCATCTCGGTAAGGTCGCCGCCCTTGTCCGGCGCTTCGAACCGGCGCTCGTGTCCGAGCATCTGAGCTGGAGCGCCTTCGGGCATTTCGCCACGCCCGACCTGCTGCCCGTGCCGCTGACGCACGCAGCGCTGGAAATCTGCGCCGCCCATGTCGAGCAGTTTCAGAAGGCTGTTGGCCGCACGGTTCTGATCGAAAATCCGTCGACCTATGTATGCCTGGAGGGCGACTACGACGAACCCGAATTCCTGCTGGCCCTTTCCGCCCGAACCGGCTGCCAGCTCCTGATCGACCTCAACAACATCCATGTCAGCGCCCGGAACTGCGGCCGCGACGCCCTGTCCTACCTCAAGGGTCTGGGCGATGGCGCGGCTATCGGCGAATATCACCTGGCCGGTCACGAGGATATCGGCGGACTGCTGGTCGATACCCACGGCAAGCCGGTGCCGGATCCGGTCTGGGCGCTGTACGACGAGGCGCTCTATCGCTTCGGCGAGCGCCCGACCCTGATCGAGTGGGACAGCGACCTGCCGCCGCTCGACCGGCTGCTGGCCGAAGCCGCCACGGCGGACAGACGTCGCACGATGGCGGCGCGGAGTGTCAGCCATGTTTGATACCCGGAATCTGGACACATTCCAGCAGGCCTTTCTGAGCGCCGTCACCGGCCCGCCGCCCGCCGACAAGGGTCTGCGCGTCCACTACGACACCTGGTTTTTCGGCCTGGTCGAGGCTCTGCGCGGCGTCTATCCATCGATGGAGGCGGCGGCGGGCACGGAGGCCTTCAAAGCCCTGGCCCGCGACTATATCCGGAAATATCCGCTCGATACGCCCTGCCTCAACGCCTATGGCGGGCGCATGGCCGCCTTCCTGCGCGACCGCGATCCGGCCTGGCTGGCGGACCTTGCGGCCTTCGAATGGGCGCTGAACCTGGCGCACCACGCCGACGATGCCGTGCCGAGCGGCTTCGAAGACCTGCTGGTTTCCGACGCGACCTGCGCCTTGCATCCTTCGGCGCAGATGCTGTGGCTGGAATTCGACGTCACGGCGTTGCCGGCCGGGTCGCCCGCGCACCGTCCGCAATCGATCCTGATCGGCCGCACGCCCGACGATTGCGTCGTCTGGCTGCCCTTGTCGCCGTACGAAGCCGAGTTCATCGCCCGGATAGAGGTCCACCGTTCGCTGTTCATGGCGCTCGATGCCATGACGCCCGGCGAGGACGAGATGAGCATCCTTCAGGCGCTTCTGGCCCGGCTGGTTCAACACGGCCTTCTGATATCACCCTGAAACTATAAGGAAAATTACGATGGACATACCGATGAATGCCCGAACTGCGCCCAAAATCCCGCTGCTCGGCGCCTATGCCCGGCTGGAAACCCGCCTGCGGGGGCTTGACTGGCTGCAGGGCCTGGCCCTGCTGGCGGTACGCCTGTGGCTGGCCAAGTTCTTCTTCTTTTCGGGCCTGACCAAGATCGCCAACTTCAATACGACGATCGCCCTGTTCACCGACGAATACAAGGTGCCGGTCCTGCCGCCGCAGATCGCGGCCGTAATGTCGACCACCGCGGAACTGAGCCTGCCGATCCTGCTGGTGCTGGGCCTGTTCACACGCTTTGCCGGTCTCGGCTTCTTCGCCATGACGACGGTCATCGCCGTCTTCGTCTATCCCGACGCGCCGGAAAACGCCTACATCCTCCTGCTGGCCGCCACGCTGATCGCGCTCGGCTCGGGCCGCTTCGGCGCCGACTATTGGATTGCCAAAAAAGCCTAGTCGAACAGGTCGGGCGCCGTCGTCGGCTGCGCCGGCGGCGTCAGGCCAAGATGCAGGTAGGCGCGTGCACAGGCCATGCGGCCGCGCTGCGTGCGCTGGATAAAGCCCTGCTGCAACAGATAGGGCTCGATCATGTCCTCGACGGCGTCGCGCGCCTCGGCGATCGCCGCCGCGATGGTTTCCAGGCCCACCGGCCCGCCGCCGTAGTTCTCGATCAGGGCGCGCAGGTAGCGGCGGTCGGAATGATCGAGGCCGACCGGATCGACCTCCAGCCGCGCCAGGGCCCTGGACGCGGCTTTTTTATCGATTATGGCCGCGCCGTCGGCGGCGGCAAAGTCGCGCACCCGGCGCAACAGGCGGCCGGCGATGCGCGGCGTACCGCGCGAACGCGAGGCGATTTCCAGCGCGCCGTCTTCGTTGAGGTTGGCGCCCATCTTGCGCGATACCCCGAGGACCACGCGCACCAGCTCTTCCGGCGTATAGAATTCCAGACGCAGCGGAATGCCGAAGCGATCGCGCAAGGGCGTCGACAACAGCCCCGCCCGCGTCGTCGCGCCGACCAGGGTAAACGGCGCCAGGTCGATGCGCACGGTGCGCGCCGCCGGCCCGTCGCCGATGATCAGGTCGAGCACATAGTCTTCCATCGCCGGATAGAGGATTTCCTCGACCGCCGGATTGAGTCGGTGGATTTCGTCGATGAACAGGACGTCGTTGGGTTCCAGGTTCGACAGGATGGCCGCCAGGTCGCCGGCCTTGGCCAGCATGGGGCCGGAGGTGGCGCGAAAACCGACACGCAGCTCCTTGGCGACGATCTGCGCCAGGGTCGTTTTGCCGAGACCCGGCGGACCGTAGAACAGGACATGGTCGAGCGCTTCGGAGCGGCCGGCGGCAGCATCGACGAAGACCTTGAGATTGGCCTTCAGCGGCGCCTGGCCGACGAAATCGTCGAAGGTCTGGGGCCGCAGCGCCCGGTCCTGGGCGCGTTCTTCGAAATCCTCGGCATTGCTGTCACCGGAAACAAGACGCGCCATGGCTATTTACCCATGGCCTTGAGCGAGGCGCGGATGACCGCGGCCAGGTCGGCCTCTTCGCCCAGTTGCTTCATGGCCTGTTCGACCGCCAGCCGCGACTGGGTTTCGGGGATACCGAGGCCGACCAGGGCCGCGACGCTTTCGCCGCCGACCGAAGGCTTGGCGGGCGCCGCCGGCGTATGCACGATCGGTCCGAAGTCGACCGAAGCCAGCACCTTGCCCTTGAGTTCAGCAACTATACGCGCCGCCAGTTTCGGTCCCACGCCGTTGGCGCGGCCGACCGAGGTCTTGTCTTCGTGCGCCACGGCCTGGGCCAACTGGCCGGGCGTCAGCACGTCGAGCACGCTCAAGGCCGCCTTGGGACCCACGCCCTGCACCGATTGCAGCACCTGGAAGGAGGTGCGCTCGTCCTTGCTGAGGAAACCGTAGAGCCGGGTGCCGTCCTCGCGCGTCTGGCTTTCGATATGGACGATGATCTCGGCGCCCAGTTCCGGCATGGCGGCCAGGGTCCGCACGCCGCAGCGCACCAGGTAGCCCACCCCGGCGCATTCGACCAGCACCTCTTCCTCGGAGATTTCGAGCAGCAGCCCGCGCAGACGTCCGATCATCAGGCTGCTCCGCTTTTTGCTTGCGCTATCGCTGCGCTGCTTGAGCGCGGTTGGCGCGCCGGACTCGCCAGCAGAGCCGCGGCCTTACGCTTATGGGCGTGGGTAATGGCGCAGGCCAGGGCATCGGCGGCATCGGCCGTCAACCCGCCCTCGGCCTTCCCGGCCAGGGGCAGGAGGCGCTTGACCATGAACAGGACCTGCTCCTTGTCGGCTCTGCCGGCGCCGACCACCGACTTCTTGATGTCGAGCGCGGCGTATTCGGCGACCGGAAGTCCGGCGCGGGCCGGCGCCAGCATGGCAGCGGCCCGCGCATGTCCCAGTTTGAGCGTCGAGGCCGGATTCATATTGACGAAGGTCTCCTCGATCGCCGACTCGTCGGGATGGTGTTGCGCGATCACCTGCGACAGCCCTTCGAACAGGTCAAGCAGCCGCACCGCCAGGTCCTGCTTCTCGTCGGGCGTGATGACGCCGTGCGCCACCCACGACAGCCTTGCCCCGTCAACGTCCACGATGCCCCAGCCCAGCCGGCGCAGGCCGGGATCCAGCCCCAGGATACGAACGGGATGCGCGGATATGTTCTTCATATGTTCGAGTTCTAGCGGCGATGCGGGCGCGATGCAAGGGCGATGGCGGCGGCGTGGCTGGAAAGTTGCATATGCGCCGCTGATTTGGCAATTCGGGACAGTTGTGCCAAGTTGCGATTGCCAGAAAGCCTAACACGGGGTTAAGGTTTGATGAACGGGCGTGTCCGGGGGCTAGCATGAGCAGTATTTCGACCACGGAGTCCAATGCTTCCGGTTCGGGAGCGAAGATCACGGGCTTCGTCGTGCTTACGATTCTGGCGGTTGCGGTCTGTGCCGTGGCGCTGTTTATCGGCGATGCGCCGTACAAGAGCCCCTATCCGTCCGACTGGATCGGCTGGGCGCGCGGCGACCGTACCTGGTCCGGCGTCCTTGTGGTGGGCGTCATCGTCCTGCTGATCGGCATCATCGGCACCGTGGTGCGTGCACTCGGCGCCCTTCTGTTCGGCCTGTCGCGCCCCAAGGCCCGCAAAGTCCCCAAGGCCCCGAAAGTCCGTCCCGCCGTCGAAATGGCCGCGCCCTCGCCGCTCGACACGGCGCTGAGCGTTCCCGCCGAACAACCGGCCCGCGCCTCGCTGAAGTTCGACGCCGACAGCCTGGCCTCCACTGGCATCGCCGCTGCGGCGGACGCCGTCGAAATCAAGCCGGCGGCCATGGTCACCGAAATCCATCCGGAAATCCAGTCGCTGGAACCGGCGATCTTTTCCGACAACGCCTCGGACAGCTTCCTGAGCCGCGACATGGTCGCCGGCGCCGAAGCCCGGACGAACTTCGATCCGGAAGACGCCCTGTCCGACACGCACGGCCTGCACATCGGCCAACCGTCGGCCCAGGTCATTCCGATCCGCCCGGAAGTGCGCAATCCCGCGCTCGACGCCACGGAAACGGTCGAAAGCGCCGCCCCCGACGCTATCGTGATCCAGCCGGCCGCCGCGCCGATGGCGCATGATCCGGTCGAGGCCGCGCTGCTGGCCGATTCCCCGGCCGTCGCCCCGCGCGACATTCCGCAGACCGATATCAATGCCGCCGTCAGTTCGGCCATGCGTTTCATCGAAACGCCCGAATCGCACGTCGCCGACCTGACACCGGTTGAAGACATTCCGGGTGCCGAACTGTCGGGCTTCCACACCCTGGCCAGCGCCGAGCCGGTCGACGACCAGGCCATCATCCGCGAAGCCGTGCAGATGGCCCTGTCGGTGTGGCCGGATTCGACGCGCGCCATAGCGGCCGACGAATTGGGCGTACGCGCCTCCTACCTTTATTACGACAAGGCTCCCGGCAGCCGCCGCGCCTTCGACCAGATCGCCAGTGGCGACCTGTCGGCCGCGGCCAATACGCTGCAATCGGAAGGGGACCGGCTGGCGGCATCCGGCCAGGCGACTTCGGCCGCCGAGCTGTGGCGTGTCATCGGCGCCCTCAACATGGGCCGCGACGATCCGAAGGCCCTGGCCGCCTACGAAAAGGTTTCGGAACTCGATCCGACCGACGCCAATATCCACGTCTATCTCGCCCGCCGCTACCAGATGGCCGGCGAAACCGGTAAACTGCGCCCGGTCCTGGCGCGCGCCCTGGCCATTGTCGGCGATCCCGAAACGCGCCTGGAGCTGCTGAATCCGTATGCCGACCTGTCGATGAAGGCCGGCGACACCAAGGCCGCCGGCGACGCCTTCGAGGAACTGGGCCGTCTCCACGAGACCCGCGCCTATCTCAAGCCCGACGATGTATCGGCCCGTTCGGCGCAAGGCATCGCCCTGGCCCGCGGCGCCCAGGCGCGCGAACAGCAAGGTGCCTTCAGCATGGCCGGCGAAATGTACAAGAAGGCCTATCGCGTCTTCTCCGACCTGTCGTCCCAGATGCCGGAGCATGCCGGCCTGCGCGCCATGACCGACAACGCCCTGCGCGATGCCCGCCGTTTCAACATGGCGTAAGCCTTCCGGCATCGAAAACGAAATGAGACGGCGCCCCCAGCGCCGTCTTTTTTTATGCCGACGCCATCGTTACCGCCTCGGAAAAAATCTGCGCAATCTGCGTAATCCGCGGATTCCCTTACGGGCGAAGCCGCCTGTAGAATGCCGCCTTTCCAGACGCCCGTGAGCCCCCGCATGTTCAAAATCTCCCCCGCCTTCGCCACCATCGGCCTGCTGATCTGTTCCAACCTGTTCATGACCGCTGCCTGGTACGGTCACCTGAAATTCAAGTTCGAAAAGCTCTGGATCGTGGTGCTGGTCAGTTGGGGGATCGCCTTCTTCGAATACTGCTTCCAGGTGCCGGCCAACCGCATCGGCTACGGCACCTTTTCCGCGGCGCAGCTCAAGACGATCCAGGAGGTCATCACCCTCTCGGTCTTCGTCATTTTTTCATGGCTCTATCTGGGCGAACCCCTGAAATGGCAGACGGCCGTAGGGTTCACCCTGATCGCCTTCGGCGCCGCCTTCGTGTTTTACAAGCCGGCGTGAGAGGTATTGCAGACCTGTCATAATGTGCTACAAATTGAATAAAGAAAATAAATATAAATAATAGACTGCACAGGGAGACTATCGCATGAGACAGGCCGCCAAGCCCGTGAGCCCGTATGTCCTGATGTTCGCCGCGACCTTCTTTGTCGCGGCCTGCGGCGGCGGAGGCGGAGGATCGGGCGGCGGCTTCAGTGGCGGTACCAGCAGTTCGTCATCATCGTCGAGTTCAAGCTCCAGTTCCTCTTCGTCGTCCTCGTCTTCGGCCACCGCGGCGAGCGTCAGTTTCGAGGTCCATGCGGACCTGGACCACCTGGCGATTTCTCCCCTGATCTACGGCATCAATTCGGGTGATTTCACCGATGCGCGCATCAGCCACCTGACCTTCAACCGTGCCGGCGGCAACCGCATCACCGCCTACAATTGGGAAACGAACGCGTCGAACGCCGGCAACGACTACTTCAACCAGAACGACGGCTTTCTTTCGAGTTCGAACGTCCCGGGCGCGGCCTTCACCACCCAGATCCAGCAAACGCTGAACGCCGGCGGCGAATATGTCATGTCGGTCCCGATGGCCGGCTATGTTTCCGCCGACAAGAACGGCGGCGGCGACGTCAACCAGACGCCCGACTTCATCCATACGCGCTTCAACGTCTCCCTGCCGCGCAAGGGCTCGGCCTTCACGACCTCGCCCGACCTGACCGACAAGACCGTCTACCAGGACGAGTTCGTCAACTTCCTCAAGGTCACCTTCCCGGCGGCGTTTACCGGCTCCCACGCCAGGATTTCCTTCATGCTCGACAACGAGCCAGACCTGTGGTCTTCGACGCATCGCCGCCTGCGGGGTTCGGCCGACGCCAGCGAAGGCACCAAGCTGACCTATGCCGAACTGTTTCAGCGCACGGAAGATTACGCGTCCGCCATCAAGGACGTGGCGCCCAATTCGCTGGTCTTCGGGCCGGCCAGCTACGGCTGGGGCGGCTATGTCGACCTGCAAAGCGCTCCGGACGCCGCCGGCCGCGACTTCCTCAGCGCCTATCTGGCGGAACTGAAAGCGTATGATACAGCGCATAGCCGACGCATCGTCGATGTGCTGGACCTGCACTGGTATCCGGAAGCCACCGGCGGCGGCACGCGCATCACCGACGCCGACAACTCCGCGGCCGTCGTCGCGGCCCGCGTCCAGGCTCCGCGCTCGCTCTATGACCCGGGCTATACGGAAACCAGCTGGATCACACAGTATTCGACCAACGGGCCGATCAACCTGCTGCCGCGCATCAAGGCCAAGATCGCCGCCAACTATCCGGGCACCATGCTGTCGTTCAGCGAATACAATTACGGCGGCGCCGACCATATCTCGGGCGGCGTGGCCGAGGCCGACGTGCTGGGCGCCTTCGGGGTCCAGGGCATCTATGCCGCCAATATGTGGCCGCTGACCTCAAGCTTCCCGTTCATCCTGGGCGGCTTCGACATGTACCGGAATTTCGACGGGGCGGGCGCCACCTTCGGCGATGTCAGCGTGCAGGCGACGACGACCGACGGCACGAATACCGCCATCTATGCCAGCGTCGATTCGGCCAATTACCAGCGTCTGGTTGTCGTGATGATCAACCGCTCTGCATCGCCGGTGACGACGGCTACGAAGCTGTGGCACTCGACATCGTTCACCCATGCCCACGCTTACCGGCTGGAAGGTACGACCTCGACGCCGCAGGACAAGGGCAGTGTCGCCGTCAGCGGCAACAGCGTCTCGATGACCCTGCCCGCCATGAGCGTGACGACCATCGTCTTCACGCCCTGATCAGGCGGCAAAGGCGCGCCGGTACTGCACCGGCGCGACGCCCAGGCGCGCGGCGAAGTGCTGGCGCAGGGACACGGGCGAGCCGAAACCGGCTTCATAGGCGATATCCTCGACCGGCCGCTGCGTCGTCTCCAGAAGCTGCTGCGCCAGGGCGACACGACGCTCGATCAACCATTGACCGAAACTCATCCCGAACGCTTTTTGAAAGCGGCGGGTAAAGGTCCTGCGCGTCATGCCGGCCATAGCCGCCACACTGTCGAGGTCGTGCGGCTGGTTGAGCATCGCCAGAACCGCATCGATGGTCCGGGCGAAGGCATCGGTCGTCACACGCTTCGCCACCGGCCGTTCGATGAACTGCGCCTGGCCGCCCTGGCGGTGCGGCGCCAGAACCAGCCGCCGCGCAAGCTGGTTGGCGGCCTCCGCGCCCCACAGGCGCCGGACGATATGCAGGCAGCAATCGAGCGCCGCCGCCACGCCGGCCGACGTAATCACGTTGCCGCTTTCGACATAGAGGACATCGGGCGTGACGGTTACCGCCGGATAGAGGTCCCTGAGACGGTCGGCGTGCAGCCAGTGCGTGGTGATCTCACAGCCATCTGCCACTCCGGACGCCGCGATCGCCACCGCTCCCAGGCACAACCCGACGATCAGTGCACCGCGCGCCTTGCCGGCCCGCAAAGCCGCGCTCAGCGCCTGCGACGGCCTTTCATCCACGGCCCGCCAGCTCGGTACGATGATGATGTCGGCGTCGTCCAGCCCCGACAGGTCGTGCGAGGCGATAAGCCCCATCGCCACCTTGGTGTTGAGTGGCCCCGGCTCTCCGCTACATACCCGCAGTTCACACGGCGGCAGGCCGATATCGCTGCGGTCCTCGCCGAAGACCAGGCACGGCACCGACAGGTGAAAGGGACTGATGCGGTCGAAAGCGACCACGGAGACGATGACGGGTTTCATGACACGATTGTCCCAATTTCATCGCACAATGTCAATCGGGCCACTCGTGCGGATTTGCCGCGCATCTATTGTCAGGGTGTCAATCAAGGAGACCTGACATGCCCAAGCGCGCTCTTATCGTCATCGATGTGCAGAACGACTACGACGGCGGCAATCTCGCCGTCGAATACCCCGTTTTTTCCGACAGCGTGCAAAAGGTCGCGGCCGCCATGGACGCGGCCACGGCCAACGGCGTCAAGGTCGTCGTCATCAAGATGATCAATCCGCCGACCGCACGGGTTTTCGCGGCGGGCACGCACGGGGCGGAGATTCATCCCGAAATCGCCCACCGGCCGCGCGACCACTATGTCGAAAAGACCCTGCCCAGCGCCTTTACCGGCACGGACCTCGAGCTTTGGCTGCGCAAGAACGGTATCGATACGGTGACGATTGCCGGCTACATGACGCACAATTGCGACCTGTCGACCGTCATCCACGCCTTTCATATGGGCTTCGAAGTCGAATTCCTCGACGACGCCACGGGCGCCGTGCCCTACGCCAATTCGGCCGGCCAGGCGACGGCCGAGGACATCCACCGCGTCATGACGGTCGTCTTCCAGGCGCGGTTTGCGGCGGTGCTGAGCACCCAGCAATGGATCGAGTGTCTGCAAACGGGCCGGATGCCGGAACGCGATGATATTCCGGCGTCGAACAGGCGGGCGATTGCTTTGCGGGAAAAGGAATTGGCGTAAACAAAAACGGCGGAGGTTGCCCTCCGCCGTTCTCTTTTGCTTGGCCGCGATGCTTAAGCAAAAAAACGCTTATGCTTTTTTGCGCATCGCTCGGATTATCGGCTGAACTTCTGGAACTTGATCCGGTGCGGGATCAGGCTGTCCGTACCGAGGCGGCGCTTCTTGTCCTCCTCGTACATTTCGAAATTGCCTTCGAACCATTCGACGTGGCTGTCGCCTTCGAAGGCCAGGATGTGGGTGGCCAGGCGGTCGAGGAACCAGCGGTCGTGGCTGATGACCACGGCGCAGCCGGCGAACTCTTCCAGCGCCTCTTCCAGCGCCTGCAGGGTTTCGATGTCGAGGTCGTTGGTCGGTTCGTCGAGCAGGATGACATTGCCGCCGGCGGCCAGGGTCTTGGCCAGGTGGACGCGGTTGCGCTCACCGCCCGACAGCAGGCCGACCTTCTTCTGCTGGTCGCCGCCCTTGAAGTTGAAACCGCCAACATAGGCGCGCGAATTGATTTCACGCTTGCCGACCACCATGATGTCGGTGCCGCCGGAAATCGCCTGCCACACCGTATCGTTGGGATTCAGGTCGTCGCGCGACTGGTCGACATAGGCCAGCTTGACGGTTTCGCCGAGGCGGACCGTGCCCGAATCCGGCGTTTCCTGACCGGTGATCAGCTTGAACAGGGTCGACTTGCCCGCGCCGTTCGGGCCGATGACGCCGACGATGCCGTTGGGCGGCAGGCGGAAGGTCAGCCCCTTGAACAGCACCTTGTCGCCGTATTCCTTTTCGAGGTCGGTGACTTCCAGCACGACATTGCCCAGGCGCGGCCCCGGCGGAATCTGGATGGTGGCGAAGCTTTGAGCGGCGCGGGAATTTTCCTGTTCGCGCACCATGTCCTCATAGGCCGCCAGACGGGCCTTGGACTTCGACTGGCGCGCCTTGACGCCCGAACGGACCCATTCCAGTTCCTTGGTGAGGGCGCGCTGGCGGGCTTCGGATTCCGACTGCTCCTGCACGACGCGCTTCTGCTTTTGCTCGAGCCAGCCGGAGTAGTTGCCTTCGTACGGCACGCCCTTGCCGCGGTCGAGTTCCAGCGTCCACTTGGTGACCTGGTCGAGGAAGTAACGGTCGTGGGTGACCAGGATGACGCAGCCCGGGAAGTTTTCCAGGTGGTGCTGCAGCCAGGCGACCGATTCCGCGTCCAGGTGGTTGGTCGGTTCGTCGAGCAGCAGCATGTCGGGCTTGGACAGCAGCAGGCGGGCCAGGGCGACGCGGCGCTTTTCACCGCCCGACAGCTTGGTCACGCCCGACTCGTTCGGCGGACAGCGCAGGGCGTCCATGGCCATTTCGATACGGCTGTCGATGTCCCACAGGTCGCCGGCGTCGATCTTTTCCTGGAGGGTGTTCATCTCCTCCATCAGCTCGTCCGAATACTCTTCGCCCATCAGGCCGGCCACTTCGTTATAGCGGTCGAAGATGCGCTTTTCCTCGCACCACGAGATGACGTTTTCCCAGACGTTTTTGCTGTCGTCGAGGTGCGGCTCCTGTTCCAGGTAGCCCATCTTGGTGCCGTCGGCGGCCTTGGCCTCGCCGGAAAATTCCTTGTCGATGCCGGCCATGATCTTCAGCAGGGACGACTTGCCCGAGCCGTTGACCCCGACGACGCCGATCTTGGCGTCGGAATAGAAGCTGAGCCAGATGTTCTCGAAGACCTTCTTGCCGCCGGGATAGATCTTGGTCAGACCCTGCATCTGGAAAATATATTGCTGCGCCATGCGGCACCTTTCAAAAGACGAACCTGTCGGGAAACGGATCGCGTCACGCGAATTGGCCCGGGGTTTAGCGGACGGGGGCGTAAATCTCAAGGTGTTAAAAAAAGGGGGCGTAAAGAGAGGGATTGCATCGGCGGCGGACACGTGCGACACATGTCGCATACATACTACATGAGGGACACCATGGACAGACGCGCACTTTTGAAAACCGGGGCCGCGGCCGCCCTCTTTGCCCCTTCCCTGGCGCGCGCCCAGGCCATGCCGCTGGGCAGGATACGCGCCGCGCCCGACCAGATCTTCCGCGTCACGGTCTGCACCCGGCCCTTCCGCGCCGCCGGCCCGCGCATTGAGACCGAAACGGTCGGCCGCAAGATCGTCGTGCACAATTACGGCCACGGCGGCAGCGGCTGGTCGCTGTCGTGGGGATCGGCCGACGCCGCCGTGCGTCTGGCCATGCAGTCCAGCCCCAAGCATATTGCGGTCATCGGTGCGGGGGCCTTGGGCCTGACCGCCGCCGTCACCGCGCAACGCGCCGGGGCCGAGGTCACCGTCTACGCCAAGGAGCGCTTTCCTTTTGTGCGCTCGGCGCGGGCGACCGGCGTGTGGACGCCCGATTCGCGCATCGCCATGAAGAGCACGGCCGCGGCCGATTTCGGCGACCGCTGGGAAGCCATGGCGCGGCGGTCGTGGGCCATGCACCAGTCCTATGTCGGCCTGCCCGGCAATCCGGTCGAATGGATCGACCAGTATTATACGCACATCGCCCGTCCCGAATATATGAGCCTGCCCGACAATCCGGCGGCAGAGGACTTCATGGATCTGGGCGACCGGCTGGCCGACACGGTGCCGCATTCGCAGCCCGTGCCGAACGATCAGCATCCGTTCGCATCCGACCATGTGACGCGCGCCCGCGTGCTCAGCTTCAATGTCGCCGACCTGGCGCACCAGCTGAGCGAGGATTTCCTGATGGCCGGCGGCCGTTTCGAGGCGCTGGACCTGCATTCGCCGCACGATGTCACAAAGCTGAAGCAGCCCGTCATCATCAATTGCACGGGCTATGCCGCCCGCGACCTGTGGCAGGACACGTCGATCACGCCGGTGCGCGGCCAGATCGCATGGCTGCCGCCGCAGGACGATGCGCACTATTCCTTCAGCTATCAATCGACCATCGTCGTCGGCCGCCGCGACGGCATCGTCGTCCAGGACGTCGGCCCGGACGACCTGTTCGGCTGGAACAATGCGGATGAGACGCCCGATCTCGAAGCGGCCAGTCGGTCGGTCGCCCTGATCGCGGGTGCATATAAAGCATAACGGCAACGGCGACCCGCCGTTGGCAAGGGCGCCGTCCTTTTCGGTCTTTGGCCGCCGCGCACGTTTGCGCGAACCATGTGGCGCTTGAGCTGAAAAAAAGGCCGCCTCTTGCGAGGCGGCCAGGGCTCTCCGGAGGAGGAGCCGGTCAGTACTTGTAATTGACGCCGAAGGTGAAGGTCCGGCCGATCCGTGTCTGGAACAGGGTGTCCTGGCGGACGCTGTCGATATAGAGCCGGTTCTGCTCGTTGGTCAGGTTCTGCGCTTCGAAGATCAGCTTCAGATGGTCGCTGATGTTCCAGGACGCCGAGGCATCGAGATAGAAGGTCGCGTCATTGCCCTGGATGTCCGAGCCCGTGCTGGCCGGAATGCCGCGGAGATACTTTCCGCGCCAGGTTCCGGTCGTGCGGATCGAGACCTGGTTGTCTTCGTAGTAGAGCGTACCCGAAGCCGAGTCGCGCGACAGGCCGACCAGGTCGTTGACGGTAAAGGTCGTCGCTGACAGCTGGTAATTGATCTTCGACTGGACATGCGTGTAGTTGGCCAGCATGCCGAAATTCTTCCAGAAGCCCGGCAGGAAGTCGAATTCCGTCTGCAGGTTCAGCTCGACACCGTCCAGCGGCCCGCCCGGCGTATTGACGTAGCGGTTGACGGTGAAAATGTCGCTGGGCACCGAATTGGTGTTGTCGAGCAGCGAGTCCGGCAGGCCCAGCTGGTTGAACGGCACCTGGGTCGGGATGCGCTGGATGAAGGTCTCGATATCCTTGTGGAAATAGCCGATCGAGGCCAGCGAACCCGGCTTGAAGTACCATTCCAGCGAGGCATCCAGCGTCTTGGCGCGGATCGGATCGAGGAAGGGGTTGTTGACCGTGCCGGTGCGCGTCGTCGCCGTCACGCCGGCCGACGGCACCAGGGTGCCGAGGTCGGGACGGGACAACACCTTGGCCGCCGAGATGCGGCCCAGCAGGTTCTTGTTGAACTCGAACACGATATTGGCCGACGGCAGCCAGTCGTAATAGCTGCGCTGGACCTCGTTGCGCTTGCCGACCGTCGGATAGGTCGAACCGGCCGGCGCCGTCACGGGAATGTAGCCCAGGGCGAACTGGTCGGTGTTGACATAACGAATGCCGACATCGCCGCGGATGGGCACGGGCAGCCAGTGGTCGCTGTTGAACTCGGCCATGACATAGCCGCTCTGCACCGTTTCCTTGATCTCGGACTTGGCCGCGCCGCATTCGATGCCGCAGTACTGATAATTGTCGAAGCCGAAGGCCTGGCGCCATTTTTCGGAATCGATCTGCACCCAGCTGGCCGGGGCGCCATAACCCCACAGCTTGTCCATGCCGGTAATGGTCGTGGTCAGGCTGGCCAGGGTCGTGCCGGCGGGCAGCGCCTTCACCGCGACCTGCGAGGGCACCAGGTTCAGGCTGTGCGAATTGAAGTCGTTGACGCGCTGCTGGGCGCCGAACTTGACGGTGACGCTGTCGCTGAAGCGGTACTTGAAGTCGAGGTTGATGGTGTCGTCGGTCGTCAGGTTGAACTGCGGCTTGCCCTGGACCGAGAAGCCGCCCAGCACGTCGCCGGTCGCCGTGGTCGGCGCATAGGAGAAGTTGGCCGGGTTATTGACGTCGATGCCGAAGCCGATGACCGGAACGTCCCCGTTGCGGAAGTCGAGGGTGAAGTTCTTGGTGTCGATGGCGTCCATGAAGGTCTGCAGGCGCATCGGACCGTCCCACTTGGAGCGGTTCGAGCCGACCAGGCCCGACATCTCGAAACGGTCGTTGAAGCGGTGGAAGAAATTAAGGTTCACCTGCTGGAAGGTCGAGGTGAAGTCGTCGACCAGGCCTTCCGAACGCACGTCGACACCGTCGAACACGCCGTAGACCAGCGAGCCGTTGGCGTCGAACTGCACGTCCTTGACCGACACCATCGGCTGGCCGTTGTTGTTGACGTTACGGGCGAACGAGATCGGCTCGATATAGGAATCGCGGCGCTCGTCCTGGTAACGCGAATAGAGCAGGTCCAGCGACACGTCGGTATCGGTGTCTGGCTTCCACTGGAAGGTCAGGGTGCCGGCCGTGCGCTTCTCGGCCTGGGTCGAGTTCACATAGCGCGGAATGCGCGGGAAAAAGGCGCCGGATGCCGGCGTGTTCGGCTGGACCGGGCTGCGCAACGCCATGATGGTGTTGTAGGCGGCGAGCGTTCCGGTGCGCGGGTCGTTGAAGGCGCAATTGTTCGCGTCCGCGCCCTTGCTGGCCTGGGCGACCGGGCTGGGGCTGATGGGCGTATAGCCGATCGGCGTACAGAAGGGCTGCACGGTTGCACCCGATCCGATACCGTTGCCGCCCATGCCCGCCGACAGGATGTCGACCGCCGAATAGCCGACTTCGCGGATATGGCGCTCCTGATAGGCCAGCGAGCCGAGGATGCCGAAACGGCCGCCGTCGAACTTCTTGCCGGCCAGCAGCGAAAAGCGCGGATCGGTCTGCTTGCTCAGCTCGTTATAGACGCCGCGCGCCGTGACCGCCAGGACCTGGTTGCCGCGCATGTCCGAAGGCTTGGGCGCGCGCAGGTCGACGGTCGCGCCGAGGCTGCCTTCCTCGACATCGGCCGAGCCGGTCTTGCGCGCCGACAGCGACGAGAAGATTTCGGTCGGGAAAGCGTTGAAGTCGAAGCTGCGGCCGTTATTACCGGCGCCGTAGATATCGGAAGATCCGGTCTGCGATGCGCCTTCCATGCCGTTGATGCGCACGCGCGTAAACGTCGGCCCCAGGCCGCGAACCGAGATATTGCGCCCTTCCCCGCCATCGCCGCGCGACAGGGTCACGCCCGGGATCCGCTGCATCGACTCGGCCAGGTTCGAATCCGGAAACTTGGCGATGTCTTCCGACAGGATGGAATCGACCGTCCCGGCGCTGGCCTTCTTGATACCGAGCGCGCTTTTGAGGCTCCCGCGGAAGCCCTTGACGATGACGACGTCGGAATCCGCCGGAGCGGCCTGCGCGGCGGGCGCCGTCTGGGCATGCACCGGCGCGGCGGCCAGCATGGCCCCGCATATCGCAGACGTCAGCAGAAGATAGCCTTTACGCGGGAACGCAATGGTCACGTGCATTTTTGTTTCCTCTTACGCGCGTCCTCGATGACGGACCCGCTTATCGAGTCGCCCGGAACGTTTCTATATTTGGGATTAAAGCCCTTATTTCGGGACTATATGCACATTTCAGCGTTATTGTTAACACAATTTGGCGGGAAGATGATACTTTTTTATCAGTCTTGAAATATTGTGATTGATTGTGATCATGTCCGCCTCTGCCGCCGGAGTTGCAGACACGACAAGGCGGGCGCCACCAGGGACGCCTGCAAAATATCGGATTCAGGAAAGACTCTCAGGCCGCGAAGACGGCCTGCATGATGGCCTCAAGGCCTTGGCGGTCGGCCTCGTCGAAGGTCCCGAACTGTTCGGAATCGACGTCGAACACGGCGATGACATCGCCCTTAGCGTCTAAGACCGGCACGACGATTTCGGAATTGGAGCGGGAATCGCAGGCGATATGGCCCGGGAAGGCATGCACGTCCGGCACGACCTGCGTGGTCCGCGTCTCGGCGGCCGCGCCGCAGACACCCCGGCCGAAGGCGATGCGCAGGCATCCCAGCGTGCCGTTATAAGGCCCGACGACCAGTTCCTTTATACCGGCGGCCGCCTTAACCGTGTCGACTATATAGAATCCGGTCCAGAACCAGCCCGGAAAGGCCTGCACGCAAAGACACACAATCGTGGCCATTTGGGCCACGCGATCGGGTTCGCCTTCCAGGACAGCCAAAACGTCGCGCTTAAGTTGCTGATAGATTTCAACTTTGCTCGCACCCAGAGCGGGAGCCTGCACGATCACGTCCATTTTATTCTCCTGGGAGGCGTATTCCCTCCACAACTGCGGCAGACGTAACACGCCCGGCGCGAAAGCAACACCAGATGCCACGGTATTAACACTTTTTTCTGGCCAAGCCGCGGAATTTGACGCATGATGGCCCTAACGGGTGTCCACCCGGGGGTACTATTAGGGATGTGGGCTGAACGTCGCGAGACTGGGTATGCGCGACAATCTGGCAACGCTCAAAGATTAAAGGCAGCCTTATGGGGGGGCATCGCTTGACAGTCCGCGTCATCCTTAACAAAAAAGTGATTAACCATATTTCAGCCGACTTGTGTCGGAGCGATCGGTGATGTCGGAAAGTAACCAGACAAGACCGGCTTCGCGCCCAGGATTTGCGGCGCTTAAGCGGGCCTTCATGAGGGGTAAGGGACGCGCTCTGCCGGTGGCAGCGCTCAGCCTCGGCCTGTGCGCCACCCTCAGCCTGACTGCGTGCGACGATCCCCGCTTCGGCGGCTGGATGCACGGCGGCGGTCCGCGCGATGCCGCGCAGGGCACCTATGCCTGTCCCCGTCCGCCCGACATGTTCCAGGCCCAGGGCTTCGGCGGCCAGGAACGCGAAATCCGTTATTTCCGCCATCAGGCCTTCGGCAACGATTTCTTCGCCCAGCTCGAACTGGCCAACCGCTACAACGCCACCAATGCCGCCGACAAGAATCTCGAGGACCATATCGAGTCGTCGGTCTGGCTGGTCATGGCGCTCGCCAATGCCGAGGGCTATGCCCCGCTGAACCGCGCCGCCGATCCGCGCCGCGGCGGCACCATGGCTTCGCGTTACGACAAGTGCCGCGACTATGAACGCGCCCGTGCCTACAAGATGCTCGACACCGAGCTGTCGATGATGGACTCGGGCGAGCGCGACAAGGTGCGCGACCGCGTCATCTACATCCTGTCGACCATGGGCCCCGACGGTTTCCGTACCCTGGCGCGTCTCTATGACGATCAGTACGGCCCTATGGGCGAGCCGGCCGACAATCCGCAGGCCATCCGCGCCATGATGCGCGGCGGCGACTACGGCATGGCCAATGTCCGCTCGCTGTTCGAGCGTTCGGACGTCGATGCCTATCTCTATAACTATAAAGCCATGGAAACCGGCGATGTCGGCGCCTATGTGCTGCTGAAGGACTTCGAGAAGTCCGCGCCCGACCGCGCCAAATACGCCTCGTTCGTCGAGACCAAGGCCAAGCGCTGGGTCGCGCCCTACGAATTCTATCCGCCGGAAGCGCCTCCGGGCGGTGTCCCGCACTCTGACGAAAGCCGTCCGGACGACCAGGCCGTCTACGCCATGTCGCGCATGGAAGAGCTGCCCTTCGTCCACGTGGTGCGCGCGCTCAACTATCTCGACCTGCTGCATACCGAATGCAATGGCCCGAACGACGTGCCCAAGCAGACCATCGACGGCCTGCGCAACATGATCGGCCTGCCGGGCGGCGACCGCCTGACCTATCAGGACCGCCTGCGCGTCATCCAGCTGGCCGCCGTCAATGGCGACGCCAAGTCGCAGTTGGTGCTGGCGGTCATGTACTCCGAAGGCGTCGGCGTCGAAGTCGATTATGCCCGCGCCTTCTACTGGTACCAGCAGGCCGAAAAGCAGGGCTCGCCCGAGGCGCGCTACGCCATGTCGACCTATTTCGACCTGGGTCTGCAAGGCGTCGCCGACCAGAACAAGGCCGAGGCCGTGGTCATGCAGCTCGATTCGGCGCTGGCGGGCTTCCGTCCGTCGGTCACCCGCCTGCAGGCCGTGCTCAACCAGGTATCGCGTAACCCCTCGAACTGAGGTTCCGGGCGGACTGCGCGAGGGACTTAAGAGATTTGCATCGCCGGCCGGATCAAGCGTCCGGCGGCCCAAGGAAAAAGCAGATGTGGATGCGTAAAGACAAAGCGAAACTGGCGGGGGCCAGGCAAGCCGGGACGAGCTCGGCGCTCGGCGTGGCGGCTGCCGTCCTCGGCCTCGTGTCGTCGCTCGCCTCCGCGCCGGCCGCCTCCGCCGATCCCTATACCGGCAATAATGCCGCCCGCGTCAACGGCTACATCAAGCCCTGCTTCGGCATGCTGCTCGATGCCCAGCTGCGCACCTGCGGCGTGCAACGCCACTTCCGCGAAAGCGGCTATCTCTACGGCTATCATGGCGGCCGCTACGACGCGACGATCGACTGCGACCGCGCGCCGCGCGGCTATGTCGAGGAAGTCGCCGAGCATATCCGTCCCGGCGGCGTGCTGTATCTCAAGGCGCGCAACCGTTCGTGCATCGCCACGCTCGACATCAAGCATTCGCTGACGATCGTCGGCCAGGGCTATGGCCCGCACGCCATTCCGGTTCTGGTGGCGCCCGACGGCCAGTCGTGCATCCGCATCGCGCCGTCGGCCGAACACGTCATCATCAAGGACGCCTATATCGCCAGCCCGCGCGGCGAGCAGTCGGCCTGTATCGAAGCCGCCAATACCGAGCTGACGCTGCAGAACAGCCAGATCCGCTATCAGGGCGACAACGCCGCCATCCACCTGGCCGGCGGCCGCCTCAACCTGACGGAATCGTCGCACCTGATCGCCAAGACGCGCTCGGTCGCGCTGGCCATCAACAACGGCGTTCTGTTCGCCGAGAATTCCGAGATCGCGACGACGGCGGGCGGCATCTATGCCGTGCTCGACGGCGATTCCCAAATCCAGGGCGTCAGCGTCCAGCAGCTGGCCGACTGGCGCGGCTTCGAGCGCGGAGAAGGGGCTGTCGGTCTCGACATCAAGCTCGACAGCGCCAATTCGATCCTCAGCATGAGCGACATGAAGATCAACTACTTCGCGCAGGGCATCGATATCGATGGCGCCGGCGAAGCCCTGTTGTCGCACTCGTTCATCACGGACAGCGATCACGCCATCACGGCGTCGCTGAATCGCATCCGCATCATCGAGAACACGATCCTGGCCAAGGAAATCGGTATCGACGTGGAATCGGGCACGGCCTTTGTCGGCACCAACCGCATCGCCCGCGTCCGCACCGCCGGCATCCTGGCGTCGTCGCAAGGCCAGATCCGTGCGGTCGATAACGATGTCGATCCGGCAGGCGACGGTTGCCCCACGCTGAAGTGGGGCAATATCGAGCCCGCCGCCCGCATCTGCACGCCGTGGTACAAGGGCTCGGAATTCGACGTGCCGGGCGACGCCCACGACCAGTACCTGTTCGACCAGTACTGGCCGCGCATGAACACGATCGCTTCGGCGCCGGTCTCCGACCAGCCGACCGGCCCGGTCCGCGACCAGGACCCGGTTCCGGCGCATAACTGACCGAAGCGATATCTGTAATTTAAAAAGGCGAGGCTCCGGCCTCGCCTTTTTCTTGGCCTGGAGCGCGATCCAGAAAGTGTGACGCACTTTTGGGATAAATTGCGCGACAAAACAAAAACCTGGAGCAGGATTTGAGCGAAGCTGAAATCATCAGGCTCTAAGGTGGTGGCCGGAGTAACGCCTCACGGGATAGCGCCGTGCGGTCATTGACCCGTCAGTTCCTTCATCGTCGCCTTGAATTCGGCAAAACGTTCATCGCCGATCTTCGCCCGCCAATCGGCTTCCAGGCGCTGCATGGTGGCGATAATGATCTCCAGCACCTGCCAGCCGCGTTCGGTGTAGTGGATGCTGGCCTGGCGGCTGGCGGCATCCGACCGGCGCTCAACATAGCCGAGCTTTTCCAATTGCCCCAGCAGGTGGTTCAGCGCCTGCTTGGTCACGCGCAGACGCTTGGCAATGTCACTGGGGCGCTGGCCGTCGAGCGGCGGATATTGAAACAGGGCGACATAGCTGAGGTTCAGGTCGTCGAGTCCGGCTGCAGCCAGGGCCTCGAGAATACGGTTGCGCGCCATTTCCAGGCCGATACGCATCAGCGCGCCGATATAGGGGGCTTGGTCGAAGCCAGGAATTTCACGCAAGGCGCTTGACAATCCGGTAAAGTGATTTTACTAAATTAGTAAAGTAACTTTACCATCAGTCACCCCCATGCGCAAGCCGAGGATCTTTGAATCCCGGGTCTGGCGCCCACTCGCGCCACACGAGGCCATCATGCCGCACGATCAGACCGACCTCATCATCATCGGAGAGCTGCAGATCCGCTACCTGCGCGACAGCGCCGCCGACGGCACGGCCGGCATGTTCGAATTGACCGTGCCGCCGGGCGCCAAATCCCCCCCGCCGCACAGCCACGATAACGAGGAGATCGTGTATTGCCTTGAGGGTACGCTGCGCTCGGTCTGCGGCGGCGTGGTCCGCGACCTGAACTCCGGCGACAGCGGCTATACACCCAAGGGCGTCGTCCACGGTTTCAGCAATCCGTACGATCATCCCGCCCGTGTCCTCGTCGTCAACACCCCCGATGTCGGCGCCCAGTATTTCCGCGACGTTGCCGAGGCTGTGAAAGGCCCGGCCGCCCCCGATCCCGCACGCATCATGGCCATCATGCGCCACTACGGCCTGACGCCTGCCATGCCTGCCCCGCCTTCTGGCTAAGCGCATCTTCCGTCTCCGGGTTGCGGCTTTCTGGAAAACGGGAGGGTGTTGGCGCGCCCTCCCGGCCTTGCCGTGTGCATTTTCGGGGTGCCGGAGCCCATCGGATGAGACAACGCGCTAATAAAAAAGCCCCGGAAATCCGGGGCTTTTTCGAAACTAACGTTCGCCTGAGGCTTATTTGTAGCCGGTCGAGGCGTTCTTGTAGTTGCGGTCCTTCGGGCGCGTCGAGCCGGGGATCGGATCGTTGCTGGTGCAGGATTCCGGACGCTTGACGCCCAGCTTGCCGCCCATGCCCATCGAGGTGTTGTCGGTCGAGTTCTGCGCCGTGACCGTGACTTCGCGGCCCTGGGTGTTCAGGTGGGTCTCGGTGCGCGTGTCGCTGTCGTAGGTCATGACCTGCGGCGCCTTGCCCGAGGGCTCGAACGCGGCGACGCACTCGGCGGCCTTTTCCTGATCGGAACGGACGTCATAGACCAGGTTGTGCGAGCGGTTTTCGCCATAATAGCTGTTGCAGGCGCTCAGCGACACAAGCGCCCCCAAGGCCAGCCCAGCCAGAATAAGCTTCGACGCTTTCATGCAATCCCCCGAAATGCGGTGCGAAAAAATGGTTAACGGCATGATCGCATATTTCCGTCGGCAAACAAAGCCTTGAATGCGGCAAAAGGTTAAAATGACCCGCCGTTCGTGCCATTAATGCCGCGATTACCCGCGCCCGGAGGCGGCGCGGGCCGGCCGTACGCCGCTGGGTTGCCGCAAAACATCGCGAGCCCCCCAGGCGCTTACATCCCCAGCGCCGCCATTTCTTCGTCGCTCATGTCGAAATTGGCGAAGACATTCTGCACGTCATCATCGTCGTTGAGCGCGTCGAGCAGCTTCATCAGGGTGCGCGCCGGATCGCCCGAAATCGCGTTCAGGGCCTGTGGCTTCCAGATGATGGCGGTGCCCTTGGGGTCGCCCAGGATCTTGGTCAGGCCTTCGACGACCTCGTTCAGGTCCTCGAACGCCGTATAGATGATGTGGCCGCCCTCTTCCGGATCGTCGTCGGTCTCGACATCGGCCGCGCCGGCCTCGATCGCCGCCTCGAACACCGTGTCGGCGCTGCCGGCCGACAGCGGATAGCGGATTTCGCCCAGGCGGTCGAACATGAAGCTGACCGAGCCCGTGTCGGCCAGCTGGCCGCCGAACTTGGTGAAATACGAACGGACATTGCCCGCCGAACGGTTGCGGTTGTCGGTCAGGACTTCGACGATGATGCCGATGCCGCCCGGGCCGCGGCCCTCATAGCGGATGTCTTCCATGTTGTCGGCTTCGCCGGACGCGCCCTTCTTGATGGCGCGTTCGATGTTTTCCTTCGGCATCGACTCGGCCTTGGCCATGGCGACGGCCAGGCGCAGGCGCGAATTCATGGCGGGGTCGGGCAGGCCCTGCTTGGCGGCGACGGTGATATCGCGCGACAGCTTGGAAAACAGCTTGGAGCGGGCGGCGTCGGCGCGGCCCTTCTTGTGCATGATGTTCTTGAATTTCGAATGGCCTGCCATGGGTCACCTCTGCCGGTCGGAACCGACGCATCTTTAATCCAGGTACGGCTTACGCCGCGAAGGACGCGGTTCTAGCTTGGCGGCGAGGTTTTGTCACCACCGTCATGCCGCCGCGCCATTGACAATCGCCCGCATAACGCTGTTAACCTTGGTGAAAACAACCGTCAGGGAGCGGAACGATGAAATACGGACTGACCTGCGCGGCGGCCGCCGGCCTGCTGATGCTATCGGGCATGGCCCACGCCAGCCTGCCGACACCCGTCATCACGCGCGCCGATCCGCAGCCCGTTTTTCCGGGCGCGGCCCTGGACAGCAACGGCCGCATCGCCCTGACCCTGGTCGGCCACGACCTGGGTCCCAAGGACGGCGACAACGGCCACCCGGCCGGTTATGCCGGCGGATACCAGCACATCTTCATTCGTGGCGTTTCGGCCGACATGAAGGCCGGCGACTGGGTCGAGTGCCGGCCGAACGACTGCGTGCCCTACGGCTCGACCGGCGTCGATGCGGACCAGATCAGCCTCGGCATCGCGCCGCACGTCCTCAGCCAGCCCGGCAGCCATCTGCAGATCAGGCTCTGGGTTTCGTTCACCCCCGACCAGGCGGCCAACCCCGAAAGCGCCACCACCAATGCCAGCGGCTGGTCGCCCATCTATACGGTCGATGTCGCCCGCCCAGGCCAGACCGCGCCTGCCCCGGTCATCCTGAAGTTCGAGCCGGCGGAGATCGGCATCGACGGCGCGTCCACCAACTGGTACGTGCGCCTGATCGGCACCGGCCTGTGCGGCAATTCGGCGAAGGTCGTGTTCAACGGCGACCTGGCCTCGGCGGTCGCGATCAATCCCGCCAGCTGCGGCACGGTCGGTTCGGGCTATCCGGCGGGAAGCGCACTCTACGATGTCCAGATTCCGGACGCCCTGCGCAAGCCCGGCGCCGTGACGGTTCGCGTGCACAGCAATACCGGCGACTCCGCGACACAGACCGTCACCATCAAGCAGGTCAATCACAAGCTGAACGGACCGGCCCTGCCGAAAATCACGCAGCCGGTTCAGCCGGCAACGCCGGCCACACAGGGACCGCTCAAGAAAAAGCCTTGAGGCCTTCGACCTGGGGCACCATGGTGGCCAGCCGTCCGCCCATGCGGATCGGCTCTATGCGTCTGGCCAGGCCGGTCGCATCGTCGCTTTCGACATAGACGCCGCAGACCGTGGCCGGGCCGGAAGCGGGCTTATAGCGATCGCGCGAGATACGCGTGGTGAAGCGGCGCAGCGGTTCTTCCTTGTCCATGCCGATGACGCTGTCATAGTCGGCGCAGGCGCCGGCGTCGGTCTGGTAGGCGGTGCCGCCCGGCAGAATCTGGGCGTCGGCGGTCGGCACGTGCGTATGCGTACCGACGACGAGAGTCGCCCGGCCGTCGCAGAAATGGCCCATGGCCATCTTTTCCGAGGTCGCTTCGGCGTGCATGTCTACGACGATGGCGTCGGCCGCAAGGCCCAGCGGGCACGATTCCAGCTGGCGGTCGACGGCGCCGAACGGATCGTCCATGGACTGCATGTGCACCAGGCCCAGCACGTTCATCACCAGGATGCGGCGGCCGCCCACGGTTTCGAACAGGTTGGCGCCGCGGCCGGGCGCGTCGGCCAGGGGCGGATAGTTGATCGGGCGCAGCAGGCGCGGTTCGCGCACGATGTAGGTCAGCGCCTCTTTTTGATCCCACGAATGGTTGCCCAGCGTCAGGCAATCGGCGCCCGCGTCGAACAGCTCACGCGCCGAGTTTTCCGACACGCCGAAGCCGCCCGAAGCGTTTTCGGCGTTGACGATGACGAATTCGAGATCCAGTTGCCGGCGCAGGCCCGGCAGGTATTCGGAAAGGGCTTCCCGCCCCGAGCGGCCGACAACGTCGCCGAAGAATGCAAAGCGCATAGTCTGTCCCGGGCTGAGGCCCTATTGTTGGGGGTCCGCCCCTGCCAGCCCCAGTTCCGTGAAAATTCCGTCCAGGTGCTGATCATGCACCTCTATGGGGAGGTCCGCAACCTCCTGCCCGGAAAAAGCGACCCCGACGGCGCGGATGACCTTTTCCGCGCGAAGCCGTTCGAGGGCGCGGTCGTAATAACCGCCGCCGTACCCTAACCGGATACCGTCCCGGTTAAAGGCCAGCAACGGCACCAGCACGACGTCGGGCTCGACCTCGGGCAGGGTATCCAGCGGCTGGCGGATGTCGAACGGCCCCAGCACCAGGCTGTCGCCGATGGTGAACTGGCGGAAGATCATGCGGAAGCCGTTTTCGCCCGGCGCCAGGCACGGCAGGCACAGGTCGCAGCCGTGGTCGGCAAAGGCCTGCATCAGCGGAAACGGGTTGATTTCGGACTGGATCGGGTAATAGCCGGCGATCATCGTGCCGGCGGGCGGCCAGTCGTTCAGCGCGTCGAAGAAACCGGCGACAGCCTCGGCCATCTGTTCCCCGGCCTGCGGCAGCTCGGACGCCATGCCGGCGCGGCGGGCCTTCATTTCGTTGCGCAACAGGGGCTTTGGGTCGATGGCGGGCATTCTTGTCCTTGAGTCTCTCACTCCCTCTAGCGCATTTCGGCGTGGACGGCAAAACCCAGACTGATAGCCCCGGTCGTTATGCATGACCGGGGCTATCAGTCTGGTTTTTTCAGCTCAAACGCCGCATGCTCCTCGCACATGCTCGGGCGGCCAGTCGGCCTTGCCAACGGCTGTACACCGCCGTTGGAATAGGATTGCGCCCCTTGAAGAGAAAAGGGTGGCGGCGCCACAAAGAGCCGTGCCGATGCGTTTAAATCCTCTCAGACCTGACAAGTCAGGTGGGAACCATGTGATAGAGACCACGGTCTCAGTCAGGGACAGTCCCCGTTCTAAGTGATTAAGGTCAGAAGGATTGGTGATCGTCACGCGAGCCGCAGCAAGACCCGCCGTCCATGAAGATAAGCCGTGGACGGACGGAACTCAAGATGCCCAGGATCAAATCTCGGTGGGCAAGGGCTATCAGGCGCTCAGCTCGACCAGAAGTTCGTCCAGTTGCTCGAACTGTTCGGGCATGCCCTGTGCCGCGCCTTCCATGGCCTCGTCGCGCGCCGCCGTGGTCGGATAGACCTCGCTGAGCGTCAGGAAGGTCTTGCCGTCCTTTTCTTCGAGCGTCAGCGTACTGATGGCGCCGTCGTCGCTTTCCTCGTTCGTCCAGACAATGCGGGCGTCCTGCACGACCTCCAGATACTTGCCGAAGAAGGCAAAGGTCTGGTCGGACGACGGATGGCCAAACTCGAAGCGGTAGCTGCCGCCGGTCCTGGCATCGACTTCGCACGACACCAGGGTCGAGCCGATCGACTTGGGCGCCCACCAGCGCTTGAGCAGCTCCGGCGTGGTCCAGGCCTTGAACACGAGGCGCGCAGGCCCGTTGAAGGTGCGCGTGATGACAAGCTCGCGGTCGGATTTCCGTTCCGCCTTGGTCAGATGCTTCATGGTGTTGGCCTCACTGTTATTAGCGTCCATCAGGTTTCTCCTTCTGTTTCAAGTCTTCGATGACGTCGTCCAGCACGTCGAACCGCGCCTCCCAGAGCCGGCGGTAGCGTTCGATCCACGCCGCCTCCTCATCCAGTATCCGCTTGCCGAGCCGGCAGGTCCGGACGCGCCCAACCTTCTCGGTCGTGACGAAACCGGCCGTCTCCAGGATGCTGACGTGCTTTTTCATGCCGGTCAGGGTCATGTCGAAAGCGTCGGCCAGATCGGTGATCGACGCGTCCGCGCGGCCAAGCCGTTCCAGCACGCCGCGCCGGGTGGCGTCGGACAGCGCGCCAAAGGAATTATCGAGTCGAGCGATATACTGAACCATTTGGTTCAGTATTAGCGCATGGGCCGGCAGCACGCAAGCGTAAAACGGAGGCGCCCCGGCCAGAGGCAGGACTAGCGCGTATACGAGAATGAAGCTTTTTCCGGCCCCTCCTGTTTATGGGGGGGGGCATCGCATATGGCCTTTAAGGTATTGAACGGATTTTCCTTCTCCCCACTCGAGGGGAGAAGGTGGCCCGAAGGGCCGGATGAGGGGTTACCGTACCTTCAGCGCGCGCGTCCTTATGACCATTTCCCCTCACCTTAGCCTTCGGGCCTTTCATGTCTCCATTTGAGGAGCGGAGCGGCAGCGAAAGAAAGGCGCGTAACATCGAGGTGAACAGTAATGTCAGCATCGGTGCGCGCGGAAGATGCCGGATTTACCCCTCATCCGGCCCTTCGGGCCACCTTCTCCCCTATTCAAGGGGAGAAGGAAAAGACAACGCGCCACCTCGGAATGCCATATGCGATTGTCCTGCCATAAATGGGGACGGTCAAGAAATCTAAGCGACGTCATATGCGATTGCGCCCCGGCCAGGGACCTGACCGGGGCGCTTCAAGCCTTTGTTTTACGGTTGTATTTTAGCTGGCGCCGAGCAGGCGTTCCAGGCGCGCCGCGGCGTCCGAAATGGCGAAGGCCGCGCGGCGTTCCATCTCGTGCGCGCCGGCCGAGACGCGGGCGACGCCGGAATTGGCCTCACCGATCTGCTCGCGCAGGTCCTGCATTTCGTCGATCATCAAGAGCGCCGCCATAAGGAACAGGCGGACCTCGCCGATGGCGCCGACGTCGGACACCACCATGCCGACATGCTCATCGAACACCTTGGCCAGGTCCTGCACGCGGGCTTCCTGGCCGTCGGCGCAGCCGACCGTATAGGGCTTACCGTTGACCCTGACCGTGACCTCTCCCATCAGGCGGCCTCGTCGGCAAGCAGGGTGCGGATATTGGCGGCGGCCACGCCCAGCGCGTCGAAGGCGCGGTTGGCGACGGCGGCCAGCTGGTCCTTTTCGGCGCGCACGGCGGCCAGTTCGTCCAGCACGCGCTGCATGTCCCCGGATCCGGCCTGCGGCGGCACGTATTCCGGCAGCGGCTCGCCGTTGTTCAGGGCCCTGACCCGTTCCTCAAGCGCCATCAGCGCCTTGTCGAGCCGGTCCACCGCCAGACTGAGCGATCCGCCCAGCTGCCCCGGAGCATGCGTGTTTTCCATAACAGCGATCCTTAGAACCCAGATTCGTGGCCGTCTTTGCGACAAAAGCCCTACCCTTTGCGGACGCTATCGGGTAAGGCTCGCGCAAATCAAACCTTGCCACAAGCTTAATAGAGACTCACCCATGGCCACAAGCCCTTCTGAATCCGCATCCGCTAAACCGTCCGGCACCCTGATGGCCGACGCCATCCGCGTCCTGTCGATGGAGGCCGTGCATAGGGCGAAGTCGGGTCACCAGGGCATGCCGATGGGCATGGCCGACGTCGCGACCGTCTTGTGGACCAGGTTCCTGAAGTACGATCCGCAAAAGCCCGACTGGGCCGACCGCGACCGCTTCGTGCTGTCGGCGGGCCACGGCTCGATGCTGATCTACTCGCTGCTGCACCTGACGGGATTCAAGTCGGTCAGCATGGAAGACATCAAGAACTTCCGCCAGTGGGGCTCCGCCACGCCGGGCCACCCGGAATACGGCCACACCGCCGGCGTCGAATGCACCACGGGTCCGCTGGGCCAGGGCCTGGCGACGGCGGTCGGCATGGCCATGGCCGAACGCCACCTCAACAACCGTTTCGGCGATGAGCTGGTCAACCACCGCACCTGGGTGATCGCCGGCGACGGCTGCCTGATGGAAGGCGTCAGCCACGAAGCGATCTCGCTGGCCGGCCGCCTGGCGCTGAAGAACCTGATCGTCCTGTGGGACGACAACAATGTCACGATCGACGGCTGGGCGACGATCGCCGAGACCGGCGACCAGCTGGCGCGCTTCAAGGCCGCGGGCTGGGCGGTGAAGTCGGTGGACGGCCACGACCACGACAAGCTGGCGGCCGTCATGCGCTGGGCCACGCGTCAGGACCGTCCGGTGATGATCGCCTGCCGCACCAAGGTGTCGCGCGGGGCCGGTAAGCTGGAAGGCGACAAGCACGGCCACGGCTACAACCTGTTCGACGACGAAATCCGCGCGGCGCGCGAGCACATGAACTGGCTGGCAGAGCCCTTCACCGTGCCGGCCGACATCAAGTCCGCGTGGGAAGCCGCCGGGCGCAAGGGCACGCGCGTGCGCAAGGCCTGGGAAAAGGCCGCCAAGGACAATGCCAAGGGCGCCGAACTGGCGCAGGTCATGTCGGGCGCCCTGCCCGCCAATGCCTTCGACGACCTCGACGCCCATATCAAGGCGGCGCTGGAATCGAAGCCCGCCGACGCCACGCGTTCGGCTTCGGGCGCGGCGCTTGCCAAGCTGGTCCCGGCGATCGATACCATGATCGGGGGCTCGGCCGACCTTACGGGCTCGGTCAACACGCTGGTCAAGGGCATGGCGTCGTTCGACACCACCGACTATGCCGGCCGCTACGTCCATTACGGCGTGCGCGAATTCGGCATGGCCGCGGCGATGAACGGCATGGCGATCCACGGCGGCGTCCTGCCCTATGCCGGCACCTTCTTCGTCTTCTCGGATTACGGCCGCCCGGCCATCCGCCTCGGCGCGCTGATGGGCGCCAAGGTCGTCCACGTCATGACGCACGATTCGATCGGCGTCGGCGAAGACGGCCCGACGCACCAGCCGGTCGAACAGCTGGCCGCCTTCCGCGCCATGCCGGAACTGAATGTCTTCCGCCCGGCCGACGTCGTCGAAACCGCCGAAGCCTGGAAGGCCGCGCTGAAGTCGAAGGGCCCGTCGATGATGGTGCTGACGCGCCAGAAGCTGCCGGCGGTTCGTTCCGTGGGCGGTGATCTCGTGGAAAAGGGCGCCTATGAGCTGAGCCCGGCCTCGGGCGAAGCCAAGGTATCGATCTTCGCCACGGGTTCGGAAGTCAGCCTGGCGGTCGCCGCGCAAAAGACGCTGGAAGCCGACGGCATTGCGACCCGCGTCGTGTCGGCCCCGTGCTGGCGTCTGTTCGACCAGCAGTCCGAAGCCTATCAGGCCGAGGTTCTGGGCAATACGCCGGTCAATATTGGTGTCGAAGCCGCGGCCAAGCTCGGCTGGGAACGCTTTATCGGCCGCGACGGCGTGTTCATCGGCATGAAGGGCTTCGGCGCCTCGGCCCCGCAGGACCGTCTGTACAAGGAATTCGGCATCACAGCCGACGCCATCGTCGCGGCGGCCAAGGCCAAGCTGTAAAAGTTAAAGACCAACGGCGATTGACCAAATCGCCGTTGGCACGGGCGCCAATCTTTTCGTTCTTTGGCCGCCGCGCACGTTTGCGCGAGCCATCGGGGCCGCCCGTGCGGCGGCATCTGAGCTGAAAAATGCCTTTACTTTATCGGTCATTCTTCATGGCCGATAAAGTAAAGGCCGTGGCAGGTGACTGCCACGGCCCTCTTCGTACCATGCCGGTGCCGGGAAGACCGGCATCGTCGAAGATTCTTATTTGGTGAGAGTCGCTGGCCCCGGCTGTTGCCCGCCCCAGGTGCCGGACGGCGCGGCGTCCTTGCCGCCAACGTCCTTGCCATGACCATGCTTCCCGCCGTGCCGATGCGCCGCGCGCAGTTCGTTGGCGTCGAGATAACCGTCGTGATTGGTATCGAGCTGGTCGAAATGCGCCTTGATGCCGGCGCTGAATTCGGCCCAGGAAATCCGGCCGTCGTGGTCGGTGTCGAGCATGGCCAGGTGGCCGGCCTTGTCACCGTGCTTTTCCGCCTTATCACCCTTCATGCCGCGATGCGCCGCCCAGGCGGCCTTCAGCTCGTCGCGGCTCAGACGGCCGTCATGATCGGTGTCGATCTCGTCGAAATGCTCGGCCAGGCGGCCGCGCGCTTCGCTTTTGTCGATGAAGCCGTCGCCGTTGGTGTCGAGCTTGGCGAAGTGGTTTTCGTGGTCCGGAGCCGGAGCCGCGGGCGCGGCCGGAGGGGTGGTTTGCGCCCAGACGGGAAAGGCAGCCGGGCCCGTCAGCAGAAGGGCGGCCGCCAGAGACATAAAGCCGTTGCGAATACGCATGTGAAAGTCCGCTTGTGAGGTCATTCAGGAACAGGCCCCGGTCATCGCCTTGCCTTCATAAACGGCGGGCCACCGGATACCCGTCGCGGCGTTTAAAAAAAGACCGGAGTCCGAAGACTCCGATCTTTCCGCCCCGCGGGACGTGCCTGATCCTGCCGGGCAAACGCCGTCACTTGCCCGGCGGAGGGGCTGGCGGCATGCCGCCGCCGTCGCGCGGCGGCTGCGGCAATTCGTTCGCTTCCAGGAAGCCGTCGTGGTTGGCGTCCAGCTCGGCGAAATGCGCCTTCATCGGCGCCGCGAATTCCTCGAAGCTGATCTTGCCGTCGCCGTTCTTGTCCAGCGTCTTGATATCCATCGGCATCATGTGGTGCATGTGTCCGTCACGCGGGCCCTGGTCCGGCCCCGGGCCGCCGTGCGCGTGGGCCGGCATACGGGCGAGGAAGGCCTGGAACTCCGCCTTCGAGATCGTGCCGTCGTGGTTGGTGTCGACGTCTTCGAAGGCCGGACGGCCCATGGGGGGCTGGGGCGGCGCGTTCTGGGCGCAGGCCTGCAGCGCCATGAAGCCCGCGGCCGCTATGCCGACACCGATAATCCCGGCCACCGGATGAAGTCTGATCATTGGAATGTTCCGTTCACTGTGCGTGCGGCTCCCGACGGCCGCACCCCGGACGCTAGGTCAGGCGCATTGCCCGCCAATGTCAAAAAAAGCGAAAATGTGGCAGTAATTAGATATTATATTACTTGAGTGAAATTCGCAGGCCGCAACATTCGGCGAGTTTGGCGACCGCAAGACGCCCCCACTTGCGTGTAACAATAAAATGAGCTTCCCCCCATGCCAGCCATAGCGACAATGACCACATCTCCCTCCGGCCACCAGGATCATCCCCCGCGCATCCTGATTGTCGACGACGACCCCGAACTGCGCGAACTGACCGGTGACTTCCTGGCCGGCAACGGCTTCGAGGTGCACCGCGCCGCGTCGGGCCGCGACATGGACAAGGTGCTGGCCCGCGGCGACATCGAACTGGTCGTGCTCGACTACATGATGCCCGGTGAAGACGGCCTGTCGATCTGCAAACGATTGATCGACCATAACGGCCCGCCGGTCATCATGGTCAGCGCGCGCGGCGAGGACATCGACCGTATCGTCGGCCTGGAACTCGGCGCCGACGACTACATGGCCAAACCCTTCCACCCGCGTGAGCTTCTGGCCCGCATCCGCGCCGTCCTGCGCCGCCGCGAAGCCCGCGAAGGTTCGGGCGACGGCAAGAGCCCGATCTCGCACTTCTTCGGCTGGCAGCTCGACAACATCAAGCGCACGCTCAGCCGTCCCGATGGCGTTCAGGTCGTGCTGTCGAACGCCGAATTCGAGCTGCTGCGCGTCTTCCTCGACCGCCCTGGCCGGGCGCTGACCCGCGACCAGATTCTCGACTACCTGCACGGCCCGAACTCGGACAGCTTCGACCGCGCCATCGATGTGCAGATCTCGCGCCTGCGCCGCAAGCTGGGCGACGACGGCAACGAAGACATCATCCGCACCATCCGCGGCATCGGCTATATGTTCAAGCCGCTGCGATAACAGTAAAGTAAGCGTATTCCGGCGGGGGCGACCGGCACGGCCGTGCGTCCCCGTCCCTTTTCCTGCGAAGGGCGAATGAGCAAGACGACCGCGCGTCCCCGACTGATCTCCCTTCCGATCTTCTGGCAGGTTCTGGGCCTGAGCCTTGTCGTGCTTGTCCTGGCGCTGGGCATCAACACCCTGCTGGTGCTCAAGGCGCCGGAACCGCCGCCCTCGGGCTACAGCCTCCAGGAAGTGGCCGCCGCGCTTCGAACGGGCAAGGTCACCCTGCACAACGGCAAGACCCTGACGGCCACGACCGAAGACACCCTGCCCGCCGATTTCCGCCCGTCCCAGCCGCCGCCCGAATGGATGACGCGCCTGGAAACCATGATCGCCACACGGCTGGCGCGCGAACTCAATACGCCGGCCAGCACGATTTCCGTCAAGCTGCCCGAATCCCATTTCCATGGCCACGGCTATCATGGCCGCTTCTGGGGCCGGCAGGGCTTCGACGATAGCGGGCCTCAGGGTGGCCCCCAAAACGGCCCGCAGAACAACCCCGGTTTTCAGGGCGGTCCACAGGGCGGACCGCAAATGGACACGGCCAACGGATTCGGCGGACCGGGTGGAAACCCGGGCGAAGCGCCCATGGGCTTCGGCAATGGCGATGGTCCCCAGACAACCGTGGTCAATCCCGCGCCCGACGGTGCGCCGCAGGTCCGTAACGAGGCTGTCCCCGCCCCCGGCATGCCGGGTCCAATGTCCGGCCCCATGCCTTCGCAGGGCCACCCGTCCGGCGAGCACGGCGGCCCGCCCGAACTGATGCATGAAACCATGCGCTTCGTGTCCAATGACGGCCGCGCGGAGCTGTATTTCCCGGGTTTCAGCGCCGCGTGGAAGCAAAAGGACGGCACCTATCGCATCATCACCCCGCCGCAGTCCCTGATCCAGCCGTGGCAGACGCGCCTGCTGATCGGCTTCGCCCTCACGGCCCTGCTGATCCTGCCGCTGGCCTGGCTGATGTCGCAGCGCCTGACGCGGCCGATCATCGCGTTTTCGGACGCCGCCGCCAAGATGAGCTTCGAACACAGCGCCCCGCCGATCCTGGCGGTCGGCTCGCGCGAAGTGCGCCAGGCGGCCGACGTGCTCAACGCCATGCAGTCGCGCATCCGCAAGCAGATGGAAAGCCGAACGGCACTGATGGGCGCCATCGCCCACGATCTGAAGACGCCGCTGGCCCGCATGCGGCTGCGCATCGAAGACCTGCCCGACGCCATCCGCGACAAGCTGGGCGACGACATCGCGCACATGGACGGGCTGGTGAAGTCAGCCATGAGCTTCACGACCGCGCACCGGCTGGCCGACCAGCTTCGTCCTCTCGATATCTCGGCCCTGGCCGAAGCCATCGCCGAGGACATGGCGGCCGTCTGCCCGGTCGAAGCCGGCGGCATCGAGCACAATGTCATGGTGCGCGGCGACATGGTGGCGCTGAAACGTATCCTGACCAATCTCATCGAAAACGCCTGCCGCTATGCCGGTCACTGCCGCGTGTCGGTCGCGACGCTCGACGGCACGGTGACGATCAGCGTGGCGGACGACGGCCCCGGCCTGCCCGAGGACATGCTGGAGACGGTGTTCGAGCCCTTCTACCGCATGGAGGAATCGCGCAACCGCAACACCGGCGGCACGGGCCTGGGCCTGAGCGTCGCCCGCGCCCTGGCCGAGGCCCACGGCGGCACCCTGACCCTGGCCAATCGTTACGCGCGAAAGCGGATTGCCGGTCTCGATGCCCGGCTGACCCTGCCGCGCCTGGTGATGAAATAAATCCGCGCCTGATGAAAAACCATGGTAGCGCCACCATATGGGACGTGGCGGCATTTTTGGCTTGACTTGCCGGGCCTTAGGCGAAAAAACGACCGCGCATTCGCGCCTGCACACAATGGGCGCGGTTCTCGAAACATAAGGATTCCACCATGGCTTTACGCGTCGCCATCAACGGCTTCGGCCGCATCGGCCGCCTTGTCCTCCGCTCGATCGTCGAGCACGGCCGTACGGACATCGAGGTCGTCGCCATCAACGACCTGGGCCCGGTGGAAACCAACGCCCACCTGCTGCGCTACGACTCGATCCACGGCCGGTTCCCCGCCAAGGTCACCGTCAACGGCGACTCGATCTCGATCGAAGCCAACGGCCGCACCTACGGCCCGATCAAGGTAACCGCGATCAAGAATCCGGCCGAGCTGCCGCACAAGGACCTGAACGTCGATATCGCCCTGGAATGCACGGGCATCTTCACCGCCCGCGACAAGGCTGCCCTGCACCTCGAAGCCGGCGCGAAGAAGGTCATCGTCTCGGCCCCGTCGGACGGCGCCGACAAGACGATCGTCTACGGCGTCAACCACGCCTCGCTGACCGCCGATGACAAGGTCATCTCGAACGCGTCGTGCACCACCAACTGCCTGGCGCCGGTGGCCAAGGTCCTCAACGACCTGTGCGGCATCGACTCGGGCTACATGACGACGATCCACTCCTACACCAACGACCAGCCGTCGCTCGACCAGATGCACAAGGATCTGTACCGCGCCCGCGCCGCCTCGCTGAGCATGATCCCGACCTCGACCGGCGCCGCCAAGGCCGTCGGCCTGGTCCTGCCGGAGCTGAAGGGCAAGTTCGACGGCTCGTCGATCCGCGTGCCGACCCCCAACGTTTCGGCCGTCGACCTGGTGTTCAACGCCAGCCGCGACGTCACCAAGGACGAGATCAACGCCGCCATCATCGCCGCCGCCGACGGCCCGATGAAGGGCGTGCTCGACTACACCGACGAGCCGCTGGTGTCGCGCGACTTCAACCACGAGCCCGCCTCGTCGACCTTCGCCCTGCCGCAGACCCAGGTCATCGGCGGCCGCCTTGGCCGTATCCTGTCGTGGTACGACAACGAATGGGGCTTCTCGTCGCGCATGGCGGACACCGCCGTGTACTTCGGCAAGCTGATCTGATCTAACTGATGCTTGGCCAACCCCATCGGAGCGGCGCAATCGATTTGGTCCCGGACCATTTAAAGAGTCGATTCACCGCTCTGATGGCGTTGCCCATTTCAGAACCTTGCTTGCCCTGGCGCAAGGCCGTCTGTGCTTCCGTGGGTGGCCTCAAGGCCATAGGTTACGCGGACAACTCCGACCTTCTTCTCGTTACATCGTCACAAGGGCGCGGCGTTTTCGATGGCCGTAGCGGCCAGCGGCTGGCCCGCGACGATAATCCTTCGTTCTCCGAAGATATGGGAAATTGCCAGGCCGAAGGAATTGGTCCGCTGGCCGGCAAGATGATCCGCATGGCCGGACTGGCTGGGGGCGGTCTGGCGACCTGGTCGGACGGCTGGTCGCTGGAAGTGCTGCCGCTGAGCTGGCCGGATGAAAAAATTCTTCTTTTTCCGAAATTGAAATCACTTTGGGATGACCGGCATGCGCTTGATGGCGTGGCCAAGATCGAAGTGGATGTGATGCGCGCATTCGGGTTCTCTCCGACGGGAAAGAGCTTCGCAGTCGCCAGCAGTTCTTACGTTATGATTTACGCTCTAGCAGAGGCAGAGACATGACCTTCAAAACCCTCGACGACCTGACCGACCTTTCCGGCAAGACCGCCTTGGTGCGCGTCGATTTCAATGTGCCCATGGACAACGGCGTCATCACCGACGACACGCGCCTGAAGGTCGCGCTGCCGACGATCGAAAAGCTGGTGGCCAAGGGCGCGAAGGTGGCGCTGCTGGCGCACTTCGACCGTCCCAAGGGCAAGGTCGTGCCGGAAATGTCGCTGAAGCCCGTCGTCGAGCCGCTGTCGAAGCTGCTGGGCAAGCCGGTCACCTTCGCTTCGGACTGCATCGGCGATGACGCCAAATCGGTCGTCGCTGCCCTGCCGGCCGGCGGCGTGGCGCTGCTGGAAAACGTCCGCTTCCACGCCGGCGAGGAAAAGAACGACGCCGATTTCGCCAAGGCCCTCGCCGAAGTCGGCGATATCTATGTCAACGACGCGTTTTCGGCGGCACACCGCGCCCACGCCTCGACCGAAGGCCTGGCGCACCTGTTGCCCGCCTATGCCGGAGAGTCGATGAAGCGTGAACTGAACGCGCTCGACGCCGCGCTCGGCAACCCGCAGCGCCCAACGCTCGGCATTGTCGGCGGCTCCAAGGTCTCGACCAAGCTCGACCTGCTGAAGAACCTGGTTGGCAAGCTCGATGCGCTGGCGATCGGCGGCGGCATGGCCAACACCTTCCTGTTCGCGCAAGGCCACGATGTCGGCGGTTCGCTGTGTGAAAAGGACCTGAAGGACACGGCGCTCGAAATCATAGCCGAAGCCGAGGCCAAGGGCTGCCGCCTCCTTCTGCCGGTCGATCTCGTCGTCGCCCAGGAATTCAAGGCGAATGCCGCCAACCGCACGCAGGACCTTGGCGCCCCGCTGTCGGCCGAAGACAAGATCTTCGACGCGGGCCCCGAGACGGTCGAGCAACTGAAAGAGGTCATGGCCAATTCGAAAACCCTGATCTGGAACGGCCCGCTCGGTGTGTTTGAATTGCCACCGTTCGACGCCGCTACGGTCGCCGCGGCGAAATTTGCTGCATCGCAAACAAAATCGGGTAAGCTGGTGGCCGTGGCAGGCGGTGGCGACACCGTGGCGGCCCTCAACCATGCCGGCGTGGTAGCGGACATGACGTTCGTTTCGACCGCCGGCGGGGCCTTCCTTGAGTGGATGGAAGGCAAGGAACTGCCGGGCGTCGCCGCACTCGAGAGCTAACGCTCTTCAAGGCTTGATTGCGAGGGATTGGCGCATTTCCCGCAGACCTGATATTGTATGATCAGGTCTTGGGACAAGCCTATTTAAAACTTATCTCTGCCGGCTTCACAACAGGTCAAAAAGACCAGCCGGCAGGGTCCCGGCCCCGCCACAGGGCCGCCTGCGCCATGAACGCCTGGCGCCGGTTCCGTTTTCGGCGTTCGTGAAAGAGGGATCTTTATTTCATGGCTCGTATTAGTCTTCGTCAATTGCTCGACCATGCCGCCGAGAACGGTTACGGCATGCCGGCGTTCAACATCAACAATATGGAACAGGGCCTGGCCATCATGGAGGCCGCCCGCAAGACCGCCTCTCCGGTCATCATCCAGGCCTCGCGCGGCGCGCGCGCCTATTCCAACGACCTGATGCTCAAGCGCATGATCAACGCGCTGGTCGAAATCTACCCCGAAATTCCGCTGTGCATGCACCAGGACCACGGCAATTCGGTCGGCACCTGCGCCTCGGCCATCCAGCACGGCTTTACCTCGGTCATGATGGACGGCTCGCTGAAGGCCGACGCCAAGACCCCGGCCGACTTCGAATACAATGTGGACGTCACCCGCCGCGTCGTCGAAATGGCCCACGCCTGCGGCGTCTCGGTCGAAGGCGAGCTGGGCGTGCTGGGCTCGCTCGAGACCGGCATGGGCGAGGCCGAGGACGGCCACGGCGCCGAAGGCGTGCTCGACCACTCGCAACTGCTGACCGATCCCGACCAGGCGGTCGACTTCGTCGCCCAGACCGGCGTCGACGCGCTTGCCATCGCCATGGGCACCAGCCACGGCGCCTACAAGTTCACGCGCAAGCCCGACGGCGACGTCCTGGCCATGGGCGTGATCGCGGAAATCCACAAGCGCCTGCCCAATACGCACCTGGTCATGCACGGCTCTTCGTCGGTGCCGCAGGAGCTGCAGGACGTCATCAATGCCCATGGCGGCAAGATTCCGCAGACCTGGGGTGTGCCGGTCGAGGAACTGCAAAAGGCCATCAAGATGGGCGTGCGCAAGATCAATATCGACACCGACCTGCGCCTGGCCATCACCGCCGGTATCCGCAAGCTGTTCGACGAAGACCCCGCCGTCTTCGACCCGCGCACCTATTTCAAGCCGGCCTACGCCATGATGCAGAAGGTCTGCGAGGACCGCTTCGAGCAGTTCGGCGCCGCCGGCCAGGCCCCCAAGATCAAGCCGGTCGGATTGTCGACCATGGCGCAGTTCTACCTTTAAGGTTTACAGCACCGCAAATATGGCCCCTGCTTATCCGAAGCGGGGGTTTTTTACATTGGCGTAAAAGCCTTGAGATAAAGCGATTTCGGCCTTGCTCGTTTACAGCAGGGCAATCGCATATGGAATTCCAATGTGGTGGGTTGCCTTTCCCTTCTCCCCTTGAATAGGGGAGAAGGGAAGTGCGTTCAGGCCATATGCAATCACCCTGCCGTTTACTGGGAAGGTCGAGACACTTAAGCCAAATTCATATTCTATGGTCTCGTACGGAAAGCGGCTTTTCCGTGTGGGGATTTGACTCCCGCGCCCTTTTGCGCTTGAACGCGCCGCATGATCATCCAGTTCAAACGCCGCTTTTCCATGGCTCACCGACTGCGCTTCGACCGCGATTCGAAGTGCATGACCCCGCACGGCCACAACGAGTTCGTGACCGTCAGCCTGGAACCGAAACCTTCGGCGCGCGGTATCGACTGGGGCAATGCCAACTACGCGGCCAGTTTCGCCGCATTGAAAGGCCACTGGCACGGCTTCGTCGACGATGCGCTCGACCATGCCTTCCAGCTGGGCGCCAATGACCCCATGATCGCCTACTTCAAGGCGCATGAGCCTGAGTTGCTCCCGCGCCTTCTGGTGGTGGACGGCGATCCGACAACGGAAGCCGTCGCTACCGCACTTTATATGAAGCTCAACGCGATCCTTGCCGCCCACCTGCCGGATTTCGCCTGCGTGCGCTTCGAAATCGAGGAAACACCGACCAATTCGGTCATCCTGACGCCGGCGGATATCGCCGCCTGCCCGATCCGGCTCGGGGAATGGTGCCACCGTGCCGATATGAGTTTGAATGATCTTCTGCCCGTCGAAGCCTGGAGCGCGCTGTGACCCTGCCCTTCAAGGCGCATCTCGAACTGATGGCGCGCTATAACCAGTGGATGAACGGCAAGATCCTCACCACCATCCGCGACGTGCCGGAAGACGGACTTTGGGCGGATCGCGGGGCGTTTTTCAAGTCGCTGATGGGTACGCTCAATCACCTGATGGTCGCCGACCTGCTGTGGCTCAACCGCATGCGGGCGGTGAAGGGCGCCGGGCTGCTGTCGGCGCTCGACCCTTTCACCGTCCCCCTGGCGCTGAACCAGGTGCTGCACGAAACGGTCGCCTCCTATGCCACGGCGCGCGGGACGCTCGACGCTCTGTTCATCGACCTGATTGCCGCGCTCGATGAAGAGACCCTGGCCGAACCCTTCGCCTACAACGACAGCCGCGGCAATCCGCATCGCAAGACCCTGGGCCTGATCCTCAGCCACGTCTTCAACCACCAGACCCATCACCGCGGCCAGGCCACGACCCTGATGACCCAGATGGGCCTCGACCTCGGCGTCACCGACATCCATACCCTGGTGGCCGAGCTCTAGTTGCACTGCGGCAAAGGCTGTATTACGTTCGGATGACAGTTTTATCCGAGGCGTCATGACCCATCCCACAACCGGTACACAGCTCAAGGGCTTCCTGGCCGACCCGCGCATCGTTCCCTTCCTCAACTATGCGCTTCTGATCTTCATGGTGATGACGCTCGGCATGACCGGCGTGCTGGCCCTGATCATCGCGACCTTCGCCGAGGACAAGGCGCCGGACTGGCTCAAGACACATTATGAATTCCAGAAGCGCACCTTCTGGGTCGGCATCGCGCCGGTGCTGGTAACGGGCCTGTGCATGACCGTCTTCGCCCGTCTGCTGCCCGGACCGGTGATCGCCGCCTTTATCGTGCTGTCGCTGGTCTTCGTAGCCGGCCGCTGCGTAATGGGCTTCAACCACCTGCTTTACAACCGGCCCTACCCCAATCCCAAGACCTGGGTGGTGTGACTACTCGTCGCCGCCGGCAGGCTCGTCCTTCGCCGCGGCCGAGGACGGCAGCTTGACGCCGGCGGCGCCGAACAGGTTGACCTTGACCCCGTCATTGATGACATCGCCGGGCTGCTGGCCCGAGGCGCATTCGCCCAGGCGTTTCGCCGTGACCATATAGTTGGCGACACGGTTCATCTGCGGCAGGCTCTGGCTGGTCGTCTGGGCGCGCAGCTTTTCCGAATAGTCGTGGCTGTAGTCGCCGGTAATCGCGCCCGAATATTCCGTGACGATCCCCGTCCCCGTGTCGCAACTGGCCAGCAGGCCCAGCGTGCCGTCGCCGGCCTGGCTGACGGTCCGCCTCGGGCACTGGTCACCCGACAGGTCGGTGCCGAGAATGCCGAGATGCGCATCGGTCATGGCGTCGATGCAGATTTGCAGGTCCTGGGGCGGATCGACGCTGCCGTCCTCGGTCACCGTAATCTGCCACAGGCCGGGCTGGCGCGGCGGCAGCGTGACCTTGGGGCGTTCGGGCCTTGCCGCCACGGCCGGCGCGGGCGCGGGTTTCGGCCGGTCATGACAGCCCGTCACCGCGACGCAGACAACCAACAGGGCAGGTCCGGCCAGCGACCGGCGGGCAGCCTCGAACATACGTACAATTTCCCTAGCTCAAGCCGTGGAGGGTAGGAGAAAACCCGAGTCGCCACCAGTCACTTTCCGGTCAGGCGGTGAGATGCGAACACACGCCTGTGGAGAAAATGAAAAGCCGGCGCATCGGGGATGCACCGGCCTCTTAACGCAGAAGCGTATCAGACGAAACGTCTTAATTCTTGCGCGAGATGACGTGGAGCGTCTGCAAGGTCCGCGGCAGCTCGTCGGCCAGGCGGCGGCAGATTTCGCGCGCACCGATCGAATAGACTTCGCCGCCGTCGGCGATTTCCAGCGCCATCTTGGCGGTGGCGTCGAGCAGCAGTTCGAATTCGCCGATCTGTTCGCGGGCCAGGGCGCGGGCTTCTTCCTGGAGGCGGCGGACGCGCTGGGTGCGGGTTTCGCGCGGCGCGCCGGCAACGACGATCTCCTCGCTCTTCAGCTTGTGCGCGACGGGAGCCTGAGCGGAGGCCGCAACATGCGCCATATGGGTCGGGAGGCTGGTAACCTTGTCGGTGTCCGCCTTGCCGGTCTTGATGACCTTTTCCGCCGCGATGACAGGTCCAAGCGCGATCTCCTTCGAGACCGGCGGCACCACATTCAATCTAGTCCTACGCATCCAATAACCCCGATCAGCTTGTCGCCCGTTCCCGGCTTACAGTGGTTTGCCAAGGGGCGCCCACCAAGTGTCCTAAGTCTTGGTTAATAACCGATTTATTTTGGAACACCCGGTTGCCCCTGACAGGTCCCGATGCAGGGATCGGACCACGTCAGACCGCAAGGGGAAGGTCGCTCGATTTGATATAAAAATCCAGTAGGAATCGCGCAGAATTCGCCAAATAGGCGCGATTTGCCGCCTATTGTGGGTTCCGGAAAACAGTCCCGTTTCTGGACTTGCGGAAATGACACCAGAGTTCTGGAATTATAGAATCTTTATTCCGGCGGGCGACGGGCCGAAATCACGAGCCCCCGTCCAGCATGTCCTTGGCGAATTCGAGGTCGAGCAGCTTGAGGCGCTTGATCTCATCACGCAGCCTTGCGGCCGTCTCGAACTCCAGATTGCCGGCGGCCTCGCGCATCTTGGCCTCGAGGTCCTTGAGCGTCGCCTGGAAGTTCGAGCCGATGAAAGGCTTGGCGTCCTTTTCGGCCACGCCCATCGGCACCTGGACGCGGTCGCCTTTCTCGTACGGGCTGTCGAGGATGTCGGAGATGCCGCGCTTGACCGATTCGGGCGTGATGCCGTGCTCGGCATTATAGGCCATCTGCTTGTCGCGGCGCCGCGTCGTTTCCGACATGGCGCGCTCCATCGAGCCGGTGATCTTGTCGGCATAGAGGATGACGCGGCCGTCGACATTGCGCGCGGCGCGGCCGATCGTCTGGATCAGCGAGGTCTCCGAGCGCAGGAAGCCTTCCTTGTCGGCGTCGAGTATGGCGACGAAGCCGCATTCCGGGATGTCGAGGCCTTCGCGCAGCAGGTTGATGCCGATCAGCACGTCGAAAGCACCGAGCCTGAGGTCGCGGATGATCTCGATGCGCTCCAGCGTATCGACGTCCGAGTGCAGGTAGCGCACGCGGATGCCCTGCTCGTGCATGTACTCGGTCAGGTTCTCGGCCATCTTCTTGGTGAGCACGGTGACCAGGCTGCGATAGCCTGACAGTGCGACCTTGCGCACTTCCGAGATGACGTCGTCGACCTGGTTGAAACCGTCCTTGTGCACCGGACGGATTTCGACCGGCGGGTCGATCAGGCCGGTCGGGCGGATGACCTGCTCGGCGAAGACGCCCTGGGTGCGATCGAGCTCCCAGCTTCCCGGCGTCGCCGACACGAAGATCGACTGCGGCCGCATGGTGTCCCACTCCTCGAACTTGAGCGGGCGGTTGTCGATGCACGACGGCAGGCGGAATCCGTATTCGGCCAGCACGCTCTTGCGCGCATAGTCGCCGCGGAACATGCCGCCGATCTGCGACACCGAGACGTGGCTTTCGTCGACGAACAGCAGGGCGTTGTCCGGCAGGTATTCGAAGAAGGTCGGCGGCGGCTCGCCCGCGCCGCGCCCGGTGAGGTAGCGCGAATAGTTTTCGATGCCGGCGCACGAACCGGTCGCCTGCATCATTTCGAGATCGAAGGTGGTGCGCTGCTCCAGCCGCTGCGCCTCGAGCAGCTTGCCCTCGGCGTGGAGCTGTTCCAGCCGCGTCTTCAGTTCGGCCTTGATGCGGTCGATCGCCTGGTTCAGCGTCGGGCGCGGCGTGACATAGTGGCTGGCGGCGTAGACCTTGATGTCGCGCAGGTCGACGATCTTCTTGCCGGTCAGGGGATCGAACTCCTGCATCGACTCGATCTCGTCGCCGAACATGTTGATGCGCCAGGCGCGGTCCTCATAGTGCGCCGGATAGATTTCGATGACGTCGCCGCGCCGGCGGAAGGTGCCGCGCTCGAAGGCCTGGTCGTTGCGCTTGTACTGCAGCGCCACCAGGTCGGCGCGCAGCTGCGCCTCGTCGATCGTCTGCCCGACCTTAAGGTCGAAGGTCATGGCGGTATAGGTTTCGACCGAGCCGATGCCGTAGATACACGATACGGACGCGACGATGATGACGTCGTCGCGCTCCAGGATCGCCCGCGTCGCCGAGTGGCGCATGCGGTCGATCTGTTCGTTGATGCTTGAGTCCTTCTCGACATAGGTGTCGGTGCGCGGAACGTAGGCTTCCGGCTGGTAGTAGTCGTAGTAGGAGACGAAATACTCGACGGCGTTGTCGGGGAAGAAGGCCTTGAACTCGGAATAGAGCTGCGCCGCCAGCGTCTTGTTGTGCGCCAGGATCAGGGCCGGCCGCTGGGTCTGCTCGATGATCTTGGCCATGGTGAAGGTCTTGCCCGAGCCGGTCACGCCCAGCAGGACCTGGTCGCGGTCGCGGGCGTCGATGCCGGCTATCAGCTCGGCGATCGCCTGGGGCTGGTCGCCGGCGGGCTCGTAGGGCGCCGCCAGGCGAAAGCGTTTTCCGCCTTCGGATTTCTCCGGGCGCACCGGACGGTGGGGCACCCAGGTGGCCGCCATCGGCATAAAGTCTGCGCTGCCGCTTTGCGGCGTAAGCGCATCGAAGTCGGCCACAAAGGCGCCGGAATTATCGGAGAAGCCGGAACGGGTCATGAACGTAAAATAGGAGATGAGGGCCAAACGTAAAGGCCGGAAAAAATTTCTTTGCCGCCCCCTTATGCCGGGTGCAGCGCAAAGATACTTCGCCTTTTTGGCGCGTTGCGCTGCCAGAACTTGTCAGCGGTCCGGCGAAACGTGGCGAAAATCACACGGGAATCCAGCCGTTTAAAATCGTCGCCATAACGGCTGCGGTTCGCAAAACTGTAAAAATTTCCTGAGAATGCTTTCTTAAGAAACCGTTAACATGAGCTTAACTGATTACATCAAGCACTAAAGAGTTAACGTAAGCAAAAATAGACCCCTTGACGCGTATAGCATACCGCGCGAATACTGTATTCGCGGCCACAATATAGCGTCGAATGACTGAGGGCGCTCACGACAATGTGCTTACGGAACCCCGTTTGAAATCGACAAACAACTATCCCTAACGGATCGTTAATCATTACTTAACACATTTTCGCCACATTTGGCCCGTAGAGAGACCTCCTCGCGGTCAGGCCAAGACAGGGGATTGCCACCCCTTACGCTGCCGCGGACACGATCTGGAAAGATGACGGATTCGTCTTCCAGATGCCTTCCCGGGGGGCCGATTGGCCCTCGCCACAGAGGACAGACAGCGTGAGCTCGATCACCATGGCGCGCTACCGGATGCGCGCTCTTATGGCAGCTTCGTCAATCGGATTGCTTATTGGCGCGTCGGCGGGCGCAGCCTATCTGGGCGGCCGTTTGGCGAAAGACGCCAGCAATGCCAAGGAAGCCGCCCGCCTGATGCAGGTGGCGGATGCGAATGGCGGCGAAGTGTCGTCGGTACTGGCGTCGGAAGGCGCCCGCTTCAATCCGTCGGCCATGGCCATTGCCAACCGCTTTGCCACCTATGGGCATTCGGCCAACGGACAGAATCCGGTGGCCACCCAGACCCTGGCCGCCCTGCGCACCACCAACGACATCCGGTCGCAACACGTTGCGGTCCTGCGCGCAAGCTATACCCAGGCCCTGAAAGGCCCGCTCGAATCGGCGACGCTGCTGTCCGACCATCCGGTGCGCGCGGCCGCGGCCATGGTGTTCAAGGCTCACAGCCAGAACGATTCGGACTGCCTGACCCAGGCCGTCTATTATGAAGCCCGCGGCGAAGGCGTCGACGGCATGCGCGCCGTGGCCCAGGTCATCCTGAACCGCGTCCGCCATCCGGCCTTCCCCAAGACCATCTGCGGCGTCGTCTACCAGGGCGCCCTGCACGGCACCTCCTGCCAGTTCAGCTTCGTCTGCAACGGCGCCATGGGCAACCGCGTCGAATCGTGGGCCTGGCGCCGGGCGAAGGACGTCGCCAGCGCGGCCATGGAAGGCTATGTCATGAAGTCGGTCGGCACGGCCACGCACTTCCACACCCTGACGGTCGATCCGATGTGGTCGGCGACCATGGTGCGCGTCGCCACCGTCGGCGGCCACGCCTTCTATCAGTTCCGCGGACGCGGCGCCCATATCAACGGCACCGACAGCGTCAGCCCGTCGGCCGATATGCCGATGATGCAGGCCGCTGCCGATGTCCTGCCGGCCGACGGCGGCGATACCGCTCCGGCCCAGGCCGCGCCGGTCGTCACCGCTCAGGCGCCGGCAGCGCCCGTCGCTGCCAATACCGGCACTGTCCAGCTGATAAGCGCGCTGCAGCGTGTCGACACCGTCAACCGCATCGACCAGGCCCCGAAGCCGGTCCAGATGGCTGCGCGCATCACCGGCAAGCCGGCCGAAGCCGTGGTCAATGCCCTGACGCAACAGCAGCCCGCTCCCGCGACGCCGGCTACCGCTCCCAAGGGCGCCGCGCAGTAAGGCGCTCCGCACTACGACAAAGCCCCTGGCAGGACACTGCCTGGGGCTTTTCGTCATTTTGAGCGGGATTCCAACGGCGGCCGATCGTCGTTGGCAAGGGCGACCGCCCGCCGCGCAGTGCCCTCATGTCGCGAAGCGGGACGGCATCTTCGTGCGCGCAAGCCCGCGTCATCTGAGCGGAAAAGCACTATGGCGGGTAATCATCCTTAATGACCATCCATAATAGTGCGACAATTCCCGAACTTCGTTAGGAATTCAACAACCTTAATCTGACAGGTTGCGGTTAAGCATACCCGAATCCTGCCTGTTGGCGGGATGCGGCCGCTCAAGAACCCAATGCTTTAGTCAGGGGCCACAATGACGAAACAGACCGCACCCGCCGCCTCGCGCGGCTTTACCATCTCGAACTGGCCGTTTACGGTCAAGTTCATGGCGCCTGCCGCCGTCGCCACCGCCGTCATGGCCGCGCTGGCCTTCGGGTCCATCGCCATCATGCAGGGCCAGGGCCACACGATCGACCGCATCAACAACGAGTCGCTGCCCCAGGCCGTCGAATTCGGCGCCATCAAGGCCGAGATCAAGGAAGCCAACGGCGAGCTGTTCCGCAGCCTGACCGCCAAGGCCACCGATCCCACGACCAATGTCAGCGACAAGATCAACAAGGTCGCGGCTTCGCTGGGCGACATCGCCACGCGCGTCAAGAAGGACGCCGACGTGTCGAAGGACGCCGACCAGAAGAAGAAGCTGGGCGACCTCAACAAGGAAATCAAGACCTACAAGGAAGCCGTGGAATTCGCCGCTGCCGTCGCCGACGTCGACTTCAAGTCGACCGGCCCGATGATGTCGCAGTTCGACGACGGCTATGCCAAGATGTCGGACCTCAGCGACCAGATCATCAAGGCCTCGGTCGACAAGGCCACCAAGGCCGCCGGCGACGCCAAGGCTGCCCAGGCCGCCGGCGTGTCGATGCTGATCATCTTCGCCCTGGTCATGGCCGCCATCTCCGGCGCCATCGCCTTCTTCTTCTCGCGCATCACCGTCGCCGGCATCAACCGCATCGCCAAGACGACGCAGGAACTGGCCAACGGCAACCTGCACGTTGACATCTCGGCCCTGGCCCGCGGCGACGAACTGAAGAGCGTCGTCGACAGCCTCAACGTGTTCAAGTCGAACGCCGAGGAAAAGGAACGCCTGTCGCAGATGGAAGCGGCCACCGCCCGCACCCGCGAAGAGCGCGCCCGCCAGATGTCTGAACTGGCCGAACGCTTCCGTCATGAAGCCCAGGACATGCTGGACGCCCTGTCGGCCGCCGCCTCGGACCTCGACGCCAACGGCCGCACCCTGCTGACCATCGCCGGCGAAAACGAGCGCCGCTCGCAATCGGCCGTGTCGTCGATCCGCAATTCGGCCGACAACGTGCAGAACGTCGCCTCGGCGACGACCGAACTTTCGGCCTCGATCGGCGTCATCGGCGACCAGGCCGTGCGTTCGGTGGAAATCGCCGCCGAAGCCGTGTCGGAAGCCGACCGCACCAACGAGTCGATGGCCGAGCTCAGCCGCGCCGCCGACCAGATCGGCGAAGTCGTCGACCTCATCAACGCCATCGCCCAGCAAACCAACCTGCTGGCGCTGAACGCCACGATCGAGTCGGCCCGCGCCGGTGAAGCCGGCAAGGGCTTCGCGGTCGTCGCCTCGGAAGTCAAGTCGCTGGCCCAGCAAACCGCCAAGGCGACCGACGAGATCCGCGACCGCATCAAGGACATCCAGGCGGCCGCCCAGAACGGCGTCAACGCCATCCGCGGCATCGGCGAGACGATCAAGCACATGAACGAGATCGCTTCCTCGATCGCCGACTCGGTCCATCAGCAAGGCGACGCCACCAACGAAATCGCCCGCAACGTCAACGAAGCGTCGGACGGTACCTCGATGGCCTCGTCTTCGGTCGCCCAGCTGTCGGCCTCGGCCGCGGACACGGAAAAGGCCTCGACCGAAATGCTCGGCGCCGCCCAGGCCCTGACCAAGCGCACGGACGCCATGAGCGAGAACATCCGCCGCTTCCTGTCGGAACTGACCGCAGCCTAGACGACCGCATCCACGAAGTCCGGGCTGCATGGCCCTGCGGCCCGGAACGCAAGGAAATCAAAGGGAGACATCGCAAGATGTCTCCCTTTTCTTTTACGCCAAATCCATGCTTGCAAATTTTTTTCGCACCGCAGCATTTTTTAAACCCGGTGTTAAACATGGTTCTGTAGGAAGGCCCCGTTGATTGTTACCGGTATCAAATCTTACCGGCTTTGTTTTTGAGCGTCCCGTAGAAACGAGAGTGACCATGTTTACTGCCCGCAAGACCCTCCCCGCCATCGCCCTCAGCCTCGGCCTTGGCCTGTTCGCCACCCACGCCCTCGCCGACTGTGAAGACGGCCAGGAAGACGCCGTCGGCAAGGCCGTCGCGTCGGCCGCCTCCGGCAAGATCAGCGCCGTCGTGGCGGGTTCGGGCAAGCAGATGATCAACCTCGAAACCTGTGACGCGGCCGGCGGCGGCGTCACGACCGAATTCAAGTACAACCTGATCGGCGCCGACGGCCTCTACTGGGCTGAAGGCAAGGCCAAGCTGGTTGGCGGCTCCGTCAAGGAAATGACGTTCACCAAGCTTTCGCCGAACCTGGCCTCGGCTTCGGCCGCCAAGGGCGTGAAGCTGGCCTCGAACTAAGCTTCGCATAGACAGCAAAAAGGGCTGCGCCATCCCGGCCGCAGCCCTTTTTTTATGTCCTTGCCCCGGATCGGCGCATTATCTGATTACCACTGCGTCCTTCTGGCATCCGGATGATTTGTTAGACAATTATAACGCCGATTTACGGAACCTTATCCTCTTTCGGTTACTCTGTGCCTACCCTGAAGAAAATCAAGGAGACTACAGGATGATCAAGAAAACCCTTATTGCCGGCGGTATCGTTGCCGCCATGGCCCTCGTGGCCGGCCAGGCTTTCGCCGGTGAGTGCTCCGACGATCAGCAATCGGCCGCAGGTATGCTGGCCGCCGGTATCGGCAAGGACGCCGTGTCCAAGGTCGTCGCCGTGACCGGCAAGCAGATGGTCAACGTCGAAAACTGCGAATTTGCCGGCGGCAAATACAATGTCGACTTCAAATACAATTTCCTGGCGGCCGACGGCCTGTACTGGGTCGAAATCTCGGCCAAGTTCGACGCCTCCGGCGGCGGCGCCACCTCCAAGGTGACCAAGGCGAGCCCGAACATGGCGGCGGCGGAAGCCAAGGCCGGCGTCAAGCTGGCTGCCAACTAAGAGCGCCGCTCCTGGTACGCATAGCTTATCGGGGCGTCCGCTCCGCCTTGTGAACTCAGGGAAGAAAAGAGAAGGCCCTCCGGACGAACCGGAGGGCCTTTTTATTTGGCGATAGCCTTTCGACGTTCGGTTTCTACTTACGGTCGAACGGACGGAAGTCCTGCGGGCGACTGACGTTGCGCGGGGCTTTGCCGGTGTCGCGCGGACTGCCGAACAGGCCGCCGAACAGGGCGAAGGAAGTGAAGGCGTGGGCCTTTTTGTCTTGGTCTTGCATGGGATGCGTCTCCTTTTCCAAAATTGCAAGCATGGACTAGAAGACGCGCCGTTAACTCCCAGGGGTTCTCACCCTCTCAGTCGTCGTCGCGTCGAAATTGAATATGCGCCAATTACGCGAAAACGCAACAACTAATCCGAACCCGGATCAAATTATTTTTTGATCACATTATAATCTATTGTTTTTATTGAAATTAATTTTGGTTAACACATTTTCGACAAACCATTTTTGCCATTTCCCGATTCGAAATCACCGATTCACCGGAAACTAACCCTGTTGCGGTAGGGTCGTCCCAGGCCCGAAAAGCGGGCGAGAACCGCTCGCGCGGTTCATCCAAAAGGGATCAGACCGCATGCTGAAATCGGCCTTCGTCATGGGCAGCGCCGTCCTCACGGCCGTTCTTGCCGGCTTCGGCGTGATCTCGCTCGACGACCGTATGCATGGCGGTGCCGACTCGGCCTCCGCGGCTCCGGTGGTCATGGCCGTTTCGCAGGAAACCCCGGCCGGCAGCGATTCCCGCATGACAGCCATTCCCAAATCCGGCGACGGCCATTTCTGGGCGACGGCCCTGGTCAATGAAAAGGCCGTGCGTTTCCTTGTCGATACCGGCGCCACGGAGGTGACGCTGACGCCCGCAGATGCCCGCCGCCTGGGCTTCGACGCCAGCAACCTGGTCTACGATCACAAGGTCCTGACGGCCAACGGCCAGACCCTGGCCGCCCTGGTCACCCTGACCACCATCGGCGTCGGCCACAGCGAAGTCAGCAATGTCGACGCCCTGGTCGTCAAGGACGGCCTTTCGACCTCATTGCTGGGCATGAGCTATCTCGGACGCCTGAGCCGTATCGAAGCGACGCCGTCGTCGCTGGTCCTGCACCCTTAGGCAGACAGTCCCGCTTCAAACGCCTCACGCCGTAGCCGTGCCACCTCTTGGGCATCGCGCACGGCCGCTTCCGCGCGATCGATGACCTCGAGCCCCGCCCCTGCCCCGATCGAGTCGACCGTCAGGATGCGTCGGAAGGCGCGCGCGCCCGGCAGCCCGTGCATCAGCCCCAGCATATGCCGCGTCATGTGCGCCAGCGGCACGCCTTCATCCAGCCGCGCCTCGACATAGGGACGATAGGCGCACAGCGCCTCGAATGGCCCGACATCGTGACCGGCGCTGAAGAACCGCCGGTCGACCGACCCCAGCAGCCCCGGCTCATGATAGGCCGCGCGGCCCAGCATGACGCCGTCGACGTGCGCCAGATGCGCTTCGGCTTCGTCGAGCGAGCCGACGCCGCCATTGATGGCGATGGTCAGTTCCGGATGGGCGCGCTTGAGGTCGTAGACCAGTTCGTAGTCGAGCGGCGGAACGTCGCGGTTTTCCTTGGGCGACAACCCTTTCAGCCAGGCCTTGCGCGCATGGACGATAAAGGTCTTCACCCCCGCCCCGGCGCAGGCCTCGACCAGGGCGAACAACGCGTCACGCGGTTCCTGGTCGTCGACGCCGATGCGGCACTTGACGGTGACCGGCAAGTTGGTCGCCTCGCCCATGGCCTGCATGCAATCGGCCACCAGCTGCGGCTCGCGCATCAGGCAGGCGCCGAAGCTGCCCGACTGCACGCGGTCGGACGGACAGCCGCAGTTGAGGTTGACCTCGTCATAACCCCAGTCTTCGGCGATCTTCGCGCACTGTTCCAGTTCGCCGGGCTCCGAACCGCCGAGTTGCAAGGCCACCGGATGTTCGACATCGGAAAACCCCAGCAGCCGTTCGCGGTCGCCATGGATCACGGCCTTTGACGTCACCATTTCGGTATAGAGCAGCGCCTGCTTCGTCAGCGCGCGGTGAAACGCCCGGCAGTGCCGGTCGGTCCAGTCCATCATGGGCGCGACGCTGAACCTGTAACTCATTTTATTTGAGATTTTTTCTTCTTTTTCAATCATATTTAGACTTATCAACAGAACCCATTTTCACTCATGCTGTACCGTTTTCGCCTATTTTCTTGCCAAAAGTACAGCAATGCTGTACTTTTTTAGCTCATGCTGTACCGCTGGGAGGCGACATGGGAACGATCGTTCCAAGAAAACGGAAAAACGGGACGACCGCCTACCACGCTCAGGTCCTTATAAAGCGAGACGGCAGGATCGCCTACCGTGAAACGCGCACTTTCGAGCGCAAGGCCGCCGCCAGCGCCTGGATCGATAAGACGGAAGAAGCTCTGTTGAACCCGCGAGCGCTGGACGAGGTGCGCCAGGATGACCCACCCCTACGCTCCGTCATTGAGCGCTACATGGCCGAATCGAAGAAGGCGATGGGGCGGACCAAGAAGCAGGTCCTCAACACATTGAAAGACGAGCACGAGATCGCCGACATGCTTTGCAGCGCGATCAGCAGCGCGGATATTACCAGTCTGGCTACCGACCTGGGCAGGACCCGCCAGCCCGCAACCGTCGCAAACTACCTGTCCCACCTCGGCGCCGTATTCGCCATCGCCCGCGCGGCCTGGAGATATCCGCTCGATCCGGCCGTCATGAAGGATGGTCATCTCGTCGCCAAAAAGCTGGGACTGACAGGCAAGGGCAAGGAGCGTGATCGCCGCCCGACCCTGGCCGAACTCAATATCATCCTCACCCACTACCAAGCCCGGGAGCGGGAAGTCGAAATGCTGCCGATGACCAAGATCGTGCCTTTCGCGGTCTTTTCGACGCGGCGCCAGGAGGAGATCGTCTCAATCCGGTGGCCGGACTTGGACGAGGACCACAGCCGGGTACTTATCCGGGATATGAAGAGCCCGACCGAGAAGGTCGGGAACAACGTCTGGGTCGATATCCCGCCGGAGGCGATGAAGATCATCAAGTCCATGCCACGGATCGAGGATCGCATCTTCCCCTACACCACCGATGCCATCAGTGCGTCGTTCACCCGGGCCTGCCAGTTTCTCGGGATCGAGGACCTGCACTTCCATGACCTACGGCATGACGGGATTTCCAGGCTTTTCGAACTCGGCGATAACATCCCGCACGTCGCGACCGTCAGCGGCCACCGGTCCTGGCAGAGTTTGAAGCGCTACACCCACATCCGCCAGTCAGGCGACAAATATAAGGGCTGGCCCTGGCTCAGGGTCGCCACGGCGCCACTGGAGCCAAAGTCCCCCTACCTGCCCAAATTCAAGCCGACCAAAGTCCGAGTCGAAGCTCAGGCGGAGGCGAAACCCCGGACCAAGGCGACGAAGGCGCCGGCCAACCCGCCCCGGAAGCGAGGCAGGCCGAGAAAGGCTCGGACATTTGATTAACCGATAGAATTGGGACCTCCCAGCCTTCAAACATCATGGCAATAGAACCCCTTGGGACACAAGGGTCACATATCCCGTCTTGCCTGGCCGTCCGTCGACTATTTCGAACGGTTCATTCGCTGGCTGACAAATGACGAAGCATGTTCGCCATCCTGACCGTCCTTCACCTTATCCAGCAGGGAAACGGTCCCCACGATTTGAGCAAAGGCGACGGCATGCCGTGGGTCCGAGTCGCGCCACACCTCGAATTCGCGCACATCGGCAACGCCCGAGTCCAGTTCTGCGTACCACGTCGCAGCCTCGTCGATGATCCGCTTTCGCGGCGGCAAGTCGTCGGTGTTCACGCTGAAACGATCCTGGAAGCCAGTTTCTGAACCTATCAGGGTCCTTATACCTGCAAAACCGAGGTGACGCTCAACTGAAAACCGCGTCGCGCATTATTCGTTACTGTCGAGGCAAGAAAGCTTCCTGGCGATGATCGCCATTCCCCTCGCCAGATGCTTGTCCACCACAGATACCGTGATGCCCAACTGTTCCGCGATAGACTGCGGAGACCTATCCCCAAAGCGTCGCAATCTTACCACCTCCCGGCACCGTGGGGGCAGAGCATCGATAATCTCCAGGACGATACGCCGCTGCTCCTTCACAAACAGAATCTGATGCGGATCGGGTTCGATCTCGTGGCCCACGAGCATATCCATGTCGGCAAACGATTTGAACGGAACGACAAGTGCCCGCCTGCAAAGCCTGACGGCCGCGCGCCTTACCGCTATAGCTGCGTAAGCCTTCGGCCGGGCTATGGCCCGCCATCGTTCGCCCTTGAACATGTCGGCATAAACCTCATGAACGATTTCCCGAGCAAGTTCCTCATCGCCGGTTATACGATAAGCGATGCGCACAAGCGTGCGTTCATACGGAAACAACCGCGAAGCAAACCATTCATCGACTTCGCGCACCCACGATATTCGCGTGCTTGAATCCTCCGGCCTGCCAGGGTCAAGATCTAGCGTTTTTTTAGCGACGTCCAAGTTCGACCAATTCCTCACCACTCTGCCGCCGCATCAAAGTGCCGGGCGGCACGCGTTCGATTTTCCTTCGGCGCTTTAGCCGCGGGGTACGGTATCCAAGCGCCGAAATGACGGCGCCGCGGGGGCGGAGGTCGAAATAGAGAAGTCACCCGACCGTACAAAACGATCAAAATTCCGGGATATGCTGGTTGAGCGACGTTGTTTCCGTAATTCGCTCGAACTCCTTCAAAATGTCCGGCTGGTTGCCGGCAAGGTATTTCACGACACGCGCGTTGCCGAGAAGCGCAGCCAAGTAACCCTTGGCGAAGGTCAGGGACATGACGTCGACGGCGTAGTTGTCCTCGATCAACTGGAAGTCCTTTTGCAACCCTTCCATCTCCGCCTCCATCCGGGCCATCTTGTCGGAATCCAACCCCCGTATGCGCTTCGGCTTTTGCGGATGAAGCAATAGGTCCTGTGGCGTCGCCGCCAGCAGCGCCAGGACATAGGAGTGGGTGTAGACGCCGGAATCGTTCATCAGTCGCGCGACTTCGACCTGCCGCACCGGCTTCATGGCCTTCAACGGCCGGAATGTCTTCGGCGCGATGACCTTGTCCTTGAGCAGTTCCACGGCCTCCGGGCAAATGCCCAAGAGCAGGTCGCGCTTCTGGTGGATACTGCGCAGGTCGACATTGAGGGCGGAGGCCAGGCGCTCCTCCGAGACCCCACGCTCTATGGCCCTCAGGATCATGTGATGCTCCTGGATGGTGGCGATCCGATTGATATGCTTGTTGTAGGTGAACGGCTCGTCGTCGCGTGACAACAGGCACGTCACCTCCTCGACCTGTAGTTCCTTTAGGATATCCACCCTAAGGTGGCCATCGAGCAGGATGTATTTCCCTTTCAGGTTCCGGTCCTCGTGCACGGCCGGCGGCTCGATGATGCCCACCTCCTCGATCGATGCGCGGATCTGGAGATATTTCGTGCTCTTGCGGGTCCCCGCATTGATCGCCTTCAGGAAGATGATCTGGTCCAGCCGGATCGTGAGAAGGGCCTCCTCGAAGCCGGACCGTATGCCGCCGCGCGATCCATCGTCATTATCGGCCATGCCGGCCCCGATCGTTCACCCGCTCGGCTAGCCCCTTCGGTAGGGTCTGGAGCCCCTCCGCCCGCAACAACGTGTGGAAATGCTCGTCGGCGAGGAGTTGCCGCAGGGCCTGCGTAATGAACACCAGCCTGTCACCGACGGCATTCGCCTTGCGAATAAGCTGTTTCTTGCGCTCGGTCTCGCGCTCGAAAGCCTTCACGACATCGGAGCCGGTCAGGTGCCTCCGGCCCTCCCGCGGTACGCGATCCTTCCCCGACAACGACTTTCCGCGGCGACGGCGGCGTTCCATCAGTTTCTGCGCTGCAAGGAGCCGGTTGCCGCGCAGGGCCTTCGTCTCATAGGCTTCCTGCAATGCCTTCTGCTCTTCTTCGGGGCTTTCGGCGATCCGGACCGCCAGATACATCGGAAGGGCACCCGTCTCGACGGCATTCAGCAAGCGCTCTTCTCCCTTCTCCATAAGATTCAGGATTTCACTGACGTAACCGGGATTAAGCCCGGTCTTCTTGGCGATCGCCGCGGTACCGTACCCGAGAGCCACCCTTCGCGGCTGTGCAGAGCTTTGAGCCGGGTCAGCATCTCGTCGTCGCTGAACCTGCGGTTCCGTTCCCGGATGATGCCTTGTGCCGTATAAAAGTACCTCGGCTCGATGATCGCTTGGAACACGCCATCGGCGCGCACCCACATCTCCGGCTCGTTCTCGACCCGCCGCTTCTTGAGCTTGTAGGAACGGCGATTGAAGACATTGTTGCCGATGTACTTTTCGTTCGTCAGGATCGTGTGGATCGTGCCCCTGGTCCAATCCCGGCCAAGGTCCGTTTTTATGCCGCGGTTATTCAGGCGCACGGCGATCTCCGATTCCCGCAGGCCGTCTTCGGTGAAAGCCTGGTAGATCCACCGGACGGTCTCGACCTCTTCCTCCGGCCCCGCCGCCAGGATGACGCGATCTGTCTGGAGCGACTTATGTTCGCCGCGCTTCAGGACCGATTTCTCCTGCCGGTTTTCATCGAGCAGGATTCGCCTCAGTCCGTAGCCGGCTGGCCCACCCTGGCGAAACCCCAGTTCGATCAGGCGACACTGCCCTGCAAACACCTTCCCGGAAAGCTCGCGGCTGTATTCGCCGGCCATCGCCCGCTTCACGCCTTTCACGATAGTCGAGACAGGGCTGCCATCGTTTTCGAACTGCTCGGCGACATATTGGACGTCTATGCCGGCGCGACGGCAAAGATATTCGTAGTAAGCACTCTCGTCAGCGTCCTGGAACCGACCCCACCGGGTTACATCCAGCACGAGCACCATGTCGTTATTATGCTCATTCCGACACCCGTCCCTGAAATTCGTCCAGCGTCATCGTCCAACTCCCGAAAACATCTTTCAACCGGCGACCGTCCGGTCCTCTGTAAGCCTCTGCAGCCAGGTAAATCCTCGGTGTCTCAATGCGAGGTGCCAGGTTCTGAGCGTTCAACTCCGAACCCTCGCCCGCCATGATGATCTCCGTGCCATAGGGCAGAAGTTGCGTCCGATTCCCGAACTGCCCACAACAACTTATACTCGGGATGTGCCATTAGCTCATGGTGCCCGCCTACACCGGCGACGTGTCCATCCTGCATCCAAACTACCTGATCGGCATCTTGGGCTACTGCCAAGCGGTGCGTGACCAATATTAAAGTGGTGCCTATTCCAAGGCCGCGGCGCAGATCGACGATGACGCGGGTCTCGCTCTGGGGGTCGAGTGCGGATGTGCTCTCGTCAAGTACCAGGCAGGGCTTCCTGACGCCCAACAGGCGGGCAAGTTCCAGTTTCTGCGCCTGGCCGCCCGACAGCGCGCTTCCGCCCTCCCCCACCTTCAGGCCGGGATCAATGGGTCGGCCCCCGTCCTGAAAGCCCCACGACCTCAGGATGTCGAGCGCCGCGGCCTCGTCATGGTCGCAGGGCGGGTACAGGAGGTTCGCGCGGAGATCGCGGTTGAACAGGGATGTTCTTTGCGGCACGTAGAGAACCTTTTTCGCCAGGCCACTTTCCGCCTGCGCCTCTGCTAGCGTCCGGGTTCCGATCCATATGCTTCCGTCATCTGGCGTCAGAAGGCCGGCGATCAGTTGCGCCAATGTCGACTTTCCCGACCCGTTGGCGCCGACAATGGCGGTGAAGGAGGCCGCCGGGAACTCCAGCGTGATGTCGGACACCCCGGCAAGGCCGCGTCCATAGGAAAACGAAACGCCTTCCAGTCGAATAGAGGCGGGCCTTCGATCCGTCGGGTCGCTCGCAAGCGCTTTCGGCGGCGTGCCCTGCATGTCCAGGATGTCGCCGACGGCAGCGAGTGCGCCAGCGCTTTGGCTCAAGACAAAGGCGACGGTAGACAGGGGCATGATCAACCGGATGGCATAGGCCTGGACGAGAACGAAGTCGCCGGCGGTGATACGGCCGTGCAGGACATCGAGGCCGGCCATGATCATGATGGCGAACAACGCCGTCGCCATGACCAGCCACTGAAGGGCACTCTGGCGGATGAGCGATCCATTCATGGACGCCTCGGAGCGCTCCCGGCCGTCAAAACTGGCGCCGACCCCGGCGAGTTCGTAGCCGGTCGCACCGTTGGCGACGACGCGGCGCGCATTCTTCAGGATGTCCCCGAGCAATTCGCCCGACGCGGCAAGCCGTTCGTTGTAGGCACGCGAGACGGCGATCTGCCGCGATATGCCGAGCCAGGAGACGGCGACAAAACCGATGGCCAGCCCAGCGAACCCGGCCACATAGGTCCAGGACATGATCTGCACGATGACCGCGAGGCTGAACACCAACTGGACGGCAAGGGGCGCCGTTCGCCAGATCAGCCCGTCGACGACGATGGCCAGGCTGTAGGGCAACCGTTCCAGGAGGCCCTGGACGCGCCCGCTGTCGGTCTTGCGCCAGAGGCCCTCGCCAAGATTTCCGGCCAGCGCGCCTACGGACAGTTCCCGCACCAGGCGCGTGTTGATCTTCGAGGAATAGGCATTGCGCACGGGTCCCAGGATCGTCGTGGCGGTCCAGGCGACGACGAACAGGCCGGCATAGGCCAGCAGCGCGGGCGTCGATGTGTCCCCCCTGCCGAGGTGATCCACCAGCACCTTCAAGGCATAGGGACCAAGGATCGCCAGGACGATGCCGATGCCTTCCAAGGCGAGGCAGACCCCGATCGCCCCGCCGCACTTCAAGCGGGGGGCGCCCATAAGGCCCAGCAGTCTGCGGATCACCCCCACTCCACTCAAATTCTAGTTCTCCTTTGCAGGACAACCTAAATTATTTTATTTTGACAAACAACCAGAATGCGACTCAGTATTGACTACTAAACCAGATGTTACATGCTGCCGCTAAGCACAAGCACACCAGCCCATGGTTTCAGCCGGGAAAGATCAAGGGAGAGCGCAGATGACGGACGAAAATAAGACCCCTGAAGACGTGGATGTGCACGTCGGTCAGGTCATACGGCGCAGGCGCCGGCAGCTCGGATTCCTTCAGAGCGTCCTCGCCGATGCGCTCGACGTGACGCCGCAGCAGATCCAGAAGTACGAGACGGCCCAGTCTCGAATCACGGCGTCCGCCCTGTTCGAAATCGCCCGCGTGATGAAGGTGCCGGTGGCCTATTTCTTCGCCGAGATCGACCAACTCGAATTCCAGGCATTCAACGACGAGATCGAGGCCAATGTCTCGGCCTTCCTGAAATCCAGCGACGGCCAGGAACTGGCCATTGTGTTTCCGCAGATCGAAGATGCCGCGGTCCGCAAGCAGTTCCTCGGCCTCGCCCGTGCCATGGCCAATGCCAGCCAAGCTGGCAAGCTCGTCCGGACGTGACCGAGCGCCGGGCACCTATCTGAATTTGCGCGGACTTCGCGCAGATCGGCGCGCCGGTAGCCACGGCGCGCCCGTATGTCCGAAGAGAGGTGCCGCATGCTAGAGACCTTTGCCGCCCGCGTCTTGGCGGAGTTTGCCGAGACGAGTCGCAACATCACAACCAAGGAAGCGCTCGCCGCGCTCCTGATCGAAAGCTTCGGGAAACTGGGCTTCGCCTTCGTCAACATCTCGTTGCTACGCGACTACGACCTTCCCAGCGAAATCCTGAAGTTCGCATGGGTATCGACCTACCCCGAAGACTGGACACATTACTACATGGCGCGCGACTGCATGCGCTTCGATCCCGTGGTGTTGTCGGCACGAGGCGATGTAGGCGCGTTTTTCTGGTCGGACCTCAAGCACCGTTTCGATCTTACCCCCCTCCAGATCAACCTCATGGAAATGGCAGTCGAAGGCGGCCTTTACAACGGGATCGGCCTGCCCTTCGTCGGGTCGCGTTCGCGACACGGAGGCGTGGCCCTGGCCACCCTAACGCCGACCACCGAGCATTGCCGCAACCTCGAACTCCTCTGGTCGATCTCCAACCTGTTCTACTGGCGTCTCAGCGACCTCGTAAACGGCCCCCGCCCCATGGCGCTGCGCCCGATCGACCTGACCCCGCGCGAACTCGACATCATCAACCTGTCCTTCCGGGGCCAGTCCGACAAGGAGGTCGCGGCGGACCTCGACATCACCGAAAACACCGTCAACACCCATTTCCGGAAAATCTTCAGGCGTCTCGGCGTCAACAATCGGGTACAGGCCTTCGTAAAGGCCGCACGTCACGGTATAATCGACCTGCCTAACCCGAGCGGGTGATTTCGACTCAATTCAACCTATGATCACCTAAACCCTTCACTTTTGGAGGGTTTTATGCTTTCGATCATTTCATACAAATCCATCTCGACGTCGGCCGACCTCTTCTTCGGGCATCACCGCCTGCGCCACCAGGAATTCATCGAGCGGCAAAGCTACTCGGTGAAGGTCTTCGACGGAATGGAGTTCGACGAATACGACACCCTGGCCTCCCTCTATCTCGTCTATTCTGAAGATGGAAAGCAGGTCCAGGGCTGTAGCCGCCTAACACCTGTCCACCTCGGTTGCATGTTACAAGACCATTTCGCTTACCTCGTCGACGACCCGACGATCTTCACCGCCGCCGATACCTGGGAAGGCACCCGCTTCTGTATCGATAGCCGGCTTCCCGCCGACAAGCGGGCCCACATCCTGCGTCACATCTCGGTCGGCTATCTCGAATGCGCGCTGCATTTCGGCATGGCGCGCATCATCGGCCTTATGCCCACCTTGATTCTGCGATCCGTGTTCGAGCGGAACGGCGTCGCTCTCGACCGCTTGGGCGCGCCGCATGCGATCGGGGACCACGCGAAGATACAGGCCGCCTCCATCGCCGCGACCTTCGACCAGTATCGCAACGCCTGCCGGGCGACGGGAATGGATAGCCCGCTCGGCCTGCTCAGTTCGACGGAGACGAGAAGGCATGTCGCCTGAAGACGAGTCCGCGTTCGAACAACTGTCCAAGGCCGAACGGGTCATAAAGGCGCTCGAAACCCTGGCGAAGGAATGCATGGGTGAAGGCCTCGATCCCTTCGCCGATCGGATCGCCACGTGCATCGCCCATTGCCAGGACGACTATGTCGCAATGCAGCGGCGGCTTTACAAGCGAACCGCCGGCAAGCCGCCGAAGCCGTCCGGCACCAAGCACTGAATTCTCGCCTTTCTATTTCTACGCCAAACCTTTCATTTCTGCGACGGATGGCTCGCCCCCCTTGCATCCGCGCACGCAACGACAAAGCTGGAACCGACGAAGGGGAAAGCCATGTCCGCGACCAAGATATTATGGGGCCAGATCCTGCTCGTCCTGCTGACGGCGCTGACGGCGATATGGGCTGCGACGGAATGGACCGCCTGGCGGCTGGCCTTCCAGCCGGAACTCGGGCGGCCCTGGTTCCACCTTTTGGGCATCGCCATCCATCGACCCTACTGCTTTTTCCTATGGTGGTATCATTTCGATGCCTATGCGCCTGCGGTCTTCATGGAGGGCGCCTATATCGCCGCCAGCGGCGGGGTGTTGGCCATCGCCGTAGCCATCGTCGCATCCGTCTGGCGGGCGCAGGAAACCAAGGCCACCCATACCTTCGGGTCCGCAGAATGGGCCAGTCCCGAAGCCATACGTGAGGCGGGACTCCTCGGCCAGGACGGCGTCATGCTGGGAAAATACGGCGACGACTACCTGCGCCACGACGGCCCGGAGCACGTGCTCTGTTTCGCGCCGACGCGGAGCGGCAAGGGTGTTGGCCTGGTCGTGCCCACCTTGCTGACCTGGCCGGGCAGTTGCATCGTCCACGACATCAAGGGCGAAAACTGGCACCTGACCGCCGGCTTCCGCGGCCGCCACGGGAAGGTGCTGCGCTTCGACCCCACCGACATCAAGTCCGCCGCCTACAATCCCCTCCTCGAAATCCGCCAGGGCGAACGGGAGGTCCGCGATGTCCAGAACGTCGCCGACGTCCTCGTCGATCCCGAAGGCAGCCTGGAACGGCGCTCCCATTGGGAAAAGACCAGCCACAGCCTGCTGGTCGGCGCCATCCTGCACGTCCTCTATGCCGAGGGCGACAAGACCCTGGCCGGGGTGGCCAACTTCCTGTCGGACCCCAGGCGCTCTCTGTCAGCCACCATGGCCGCCATGATGACGACACCGCACCTCGGCGAGGCCGGCCCGCACCCCGTCATCGCCTCGGCCGCGCGCGAATTGCTGAACAAATCCGAGAACGAGCGGTCGGGCGTGCTCAGCACGGCGATGTCGTTCCTCGGCCTCTACCGCGATCCGGTCGTCGCCGCCGTCACGAACCGCTGCGACTGGCGCATCGCCGACCTGGTCGACGGCAAGGCGCCGGTCTCCCTTTTCCTCGTCGTGCCGCCCTCCGATATCAGCCGCACCAAGCCGCTCATCCGCCTCATGCTCAACCAGATTGGCCGCCGCCTGACCGAGGACCTGGTCGCGCCGAAGCGACATCGCCTCCTGCTCATGCTCGATGAGTTTCCAGCATTGGGGAGGCTAGACTTCTTCGAAAGTGCGCTGGCCTTCATGGCCGGCTACGGCATCAAGGCGTTCCTGATCGCCCAGAGCCTGAATCAGATCGAAAAGGCCTATGGCAGCAACAATTCGATCCTCGACAACTGCCATGTCCGCGTGTCCTTCGCCACCAACGATGAACGCACGGCCAAGCGAGTTTCCGATGCGCTCGGCACCGCGACCGAATTGCGGGCCATGAAGAACTATGCCGGCCATCGGCTCAGCCCCTGGCTCGGCCACGTCATGGTGTCGCGCTCCGAAACACCCCGCCCTCTCCTGACGCCAGGCGAGGTCATGCAACTCCCGCCCGCGGACGAGATCGTCATGGTTGCCGGCATCCCGCCCATCCGCGCGAAGAAGGCTCGGTACTACACAGACAAGCGCTTCATGGAGCGCGTCCTTCCCCCGCCGGCCACGATGAGATTGCCGCCCCAGCGCCAGGACGAATGGTCGAATCGTGTGGCGGTCGAACCGGAGACGCCGGTCGCCGCGCCGGTGGCAGTGCGCCCCGATGCCGCGTCCGTCGCCGCCCCGGAACGGCGAAAGGTGCCCGAACTGGCCCCGCCGCCCAAACCGAAGGCGCCGGAAACCCTTCCCCTCGATTTCGGACCGGCAAGCAGCGAACTGGAAGACCGTGTCAAGCGCCTCCAGGGCCTGCAACGCGCGCAACAGCAAAGCGCGCGGCAGGCAAGCCTCGACCCCAACGACGGCATCGACCTGTGAGGACGCGATGAAGAAAATACGTATGACGGTCTATCTCGACCCCAGGACCTACGACCAGCTTTGCGCCTATGCCGGCTCGCGACGACAGCCCATGTCGATCATGGCGGAAGCCGCCGTGGCCGCCTTCGTCGACCCGGAGCAGAAGGAAGCGGGGACCGCCCGGCGGCTTGGGCGTATCGAACGCCAGCTCGAACGCCTTGCACGGGACAGCAACATCTCGGTCGAGGCCTTCATGGTCTATGTCTGGCTATGGCTGGGCGCCAACCCGCCCCTCCCCGAGCAGGTCGCGGCCGCCGCGCGGGCGTCGGCGACCGAACGCTACGACCAGTTCATGGAAACCCTGGGGCAGCGGCTGGCGGCCGATACCAGGACCGTGTCTCGATTGGAAAGGGGCGGCGCCGAGTCTTCCTTGTCCGGCGCTTGAGCGGCTGTTCACCTTGAATTTTGGCTCGCGGATATACCGAGGGTATATCTGGAGCCGATTTTTCAAGGCTTCAAGATAAGCGGTTTCACAATAGGAATGCGGATGCGCATAATAAATTAAAATTCGATAGGCACGAAAAACTAAAATTTGAAACGCACAATAAACTAAAATGTGACAGGCATAATAAACTAAAATGTGACAGGCATAATAAACTAAAATATGATAGACATGGAAAACTAAAATCCGAATCGAAGGTTTGCCGCGCAAATGCCTCCCCCGAACGAGAAACTGGCCGACGCGCTTTCTGAATTGCGGGCGCTCCAGATGGCAGGAAAGAAGGCCATCCGGAGCTCCGAGCTAACGCGTGCTGTGCGCGAGCGCCTTCTTAAGAACGGCTATATCGAAGAAGTCATGAAGGGGTGGTACATCCCTTCACAACCCGGCGCAAAGGGGGAGACCACAGCCTGGTACACCTCATTCTGGGATTTCTGCCGCGACTATCTCAATGATCGCTTTGGCGCCGACTGGTGTCTGACACCAGAGCAATCCCTTGTCCTTTTGGCAGGCAACACGGCGGTACCGCGCCAACTCCTAGTGCGGGCAACACAAGCGAACAATCAGCCTACGAACCTGCTTCACGGGACGTCCCTCTTCGAGAGCAACACGCGATTGCCCCCCGAAGAGGACCGTACCGTTCTAAACGGCTTAACCTTGTATAACGTCGAAGCCGCGCTGGTTGCCGCCTCGCCCGACTTTTTCCGCCAACACCCGGTCGAGGCCAGAACCCTGCTATCCATGCAGCCGAACGCCCAGGCGCTTCTTGCACGGCTGCTAAACGGCGGCCACACCCGCGCGGCCGGCCGGCTGGCCGGCGCCTTCACCAATATCGGCCGCGCGCGCGAAGCATCGGCTATCGTCACCGGCATGGCAGCCGCCGACCACGTCGTAACCGAAACCGACCCCTTCACCGACACGGTCGGCCGGATTCCCTACCGCCGCGAACCGTCTCCCTATGTCCAGCGCATACGATTGATGTGGCAGACCCTCCGCACCGCCATCATCGGCGCGATGCCCGCCCCAGCGTCGCCGCGACTCGATATCGAAGCCTATATGAAGCAGGTCGAGGACACGTATGTCAGCGACGCCTATCACTCGCTGTCGATCGAAGGCTACCAGGTCAGCGCCGAACTGATAGAACGCGTGCGCTCGGGCGCCTGGAACCCACAGGACGATGAGGTGGCGCGGAACGAGCGTAACGCCTTGGCGGCACGAGGCTATTGGCAAGCCTTTCAAGCCGTGAAAGCTTCGTTGCGCCGGGTTCTGGCCGGCGAAAATCCCGGTGATGTCGCCAATGACGACCACGGCATCTGGTACCAGCAACTCTTCCAGCCGAGCGTGGCGGCCGGCCTGATCAAGCCGGAAAGCCTGGCCGGTTACCGCACAAGCCCCGTCTATATCAGGGGATCCATGCACGTCCCATTGAAGTCGGAAGCCGTACCCGACGCCATGTCGATCTTCTTCGAGCTACTGGCCGAGGAAGCCGAACCCGCCGTGCGCGTCGTCCTTGGGCATTTCGTCTATGTCTACATCCACCCCTACATAGACGGAAACGGCCGCACGGGGCGCTTCCTCATGAACGTAATGCTGGCCGCGGCCGGTTATCCCTGGCTGGTCATTCCCGTCCAGGAGAGAGCCGGCTACATGGCCGCGCTCGAATCGGCCAGCGTGGCTCAGGACATACGGCCTTTCGCGACATTCCTGGCCGACCTCGTGTTTACCCCCAATCCCCCGGCAGGATAGGGTATGCATGAAGCCAGGCTCCCTCCTCCTCCGACTTGCCGTATGACTGGTGGCATAAATGGATCTTCCCAAACGGACCCGACAACAAAAATCCGAGGCCCATTCCTATGCCATCCTGCTTTACAAGCTTCGGGATCTCGGCATTTTCAGAAACCTCACGGGAAATGACTACGGCATCGATTTCGAACTGGAACTCGTCAGTAACGACCGGGTTACGGCGCGTGGGGTCAAGATACAGGTCAAATCCGCCGAGAACCTGCGTCTACGCAAAGACGACACGCCATCCGTTGGCGGAGTCAAGCAGTCGACCCTGCGCTACTGGTGCGAACTCAGTTTCCGAACCAATGTCATCGCCTACGCCGTCGATCTGGAATCGGAGACGATATACATCACCTGGGAGTTGTTCTGGCAGGCCGCGGCAAAGATCGACGGCACGGACTCGTCCAAGTCCATCGAATTTATGCCGGCCGCGAAAAGTAACGATGCCAAGGTGAAGGCCACCACAATCCTGTCTTCTCTCGCCCCCAATATGGCCGATCATGTCTACGCCCATACCTTGGCATTGCGGCGGATGAAGGATTTCCTGGCAATGTTGGGGGACGCCTATCAGTATGACGCGGGGACGGAGATCGACCGGACTTCGTTCCACGATCTTTTGGAAGCCTGCCGAATCCTCCTGTGGGGGACGGGCAACGCCCTCTGGAAAGACAAGGACGATCAGGTCAACTGGATGCGGTTTGCATATTGGGAAGACAAGTCGACGGCGCAGGACTGGGACGGCATAGTCTGTCATACGGCAAAGCCGATCCTCGCGACCCTGTTACCCGCCCTCATAGAGGCCTTGAAACGCCGCCAGAAACAGGTGCTTGCGGCCAAATACTACTTCTCTCACCGCAATTCGCAATTTCTGGAATTGGTCTATGAAACTTTGCTCCCGAATGCTGTCGATGTGGATTCGCTGATCCAATGGGGGAACAAGTACGACTATCATGCGCGGCAATCGGGCGGGAGCTACTTCGTCCAGCAAGCCCAAATGCCGATCGCCCCGAAACCGAGACCGTCCACTAAGGCTACCGGAAAGGCGAAGCCCAGGAAAGTCACAGCCAAATCGAGCAAATAGCCAGTCTGATCCCGCTCACCGCCGGCTTGGCCTGCCGCCTCGGCTCGGCCTTAGGCTACCCAATTATTTCTATTTCTACGACGCTGTACGCTAAGCTTAATCCCTTGTTGCCACAGGGAAAATCTTGGCTTTCTTAATAGACCCCATGAGTTTCGCATGACTTCACGGGGCCGCTATGTCGCTTCACGCACAGCCAAATCCTGCCATCGAACGCTATACGCGGATGCTGCGAAGCGCCTTCGGCGGCCATATATCGGGCCTTCTCGCCGATGACAGCGTCGTCGAGGTCATGCTCAATCCCGATGGCCGCATCTGGGTCGACCGCCTGAGTTCAGGCCTTGCCGACACCGGCGAACGCCTGGCCGCCGAAGACGGCGAGCGTATCATCCGCCTGGTCGCCCATCACGTCGGCAGCGAAGCCCACGCGACCTCGCCCCGCCTGTCCGCCGAATTGCCGGAAACCGGCGAGCGCTTCGAAGGCCTCTTGCCGCCGCTGGTGGAGGGGCCGTCCTTCTCGATCCGCAAGCCAGCGTCGATGGTCTTCTCGCTCGACGACTATGTCACCGCCAGCATCATGACCGAGTTTGAGGCCGCCGCCCTGCGCCAGGCCGTCGCAAGGCGCCTCAACATCATCGTCGCCGGCGCGACCTCGTCGGGCAAGACCACCCTGACCAACGCCCTGCTCGCGGAAGTCGCCCGCAGCGAGGACCGCGTGGTGATCCTCGAAGACACCCGCGAACTGCAATGCGCCGCGCCCAATGTCGTGGCCCTGCGTACCAAGGATGGCGTGGCCACCCTCTCCGACCTCGTGCGTTCCGCCCTGCGCCTGCGGCCCGACCGCATATTGGTGGGCGAAGTGCGCGGCGCCGAAGCGATCGACCTGCTTAAGGCCTGGGGCACCGGCCATCCCGGCGGTGTCGGCACCCTGCACGCCGGTTCGGCGATCGGCGCTCTCCTGCGCCTGGAGCAACTGATCCAGGAAGCCGTCGTCACCGTGCCGCGTCCCCTGATCGCCGACACCATCGACCTGATCGTGGTGCTCCACGGCCGCGGCGCCAACCGCCGCGTCGCCGAGTTGATGCGGGTCGCCGGCCTCGCCGCCGATGGCCAGTACCAGCTCATGCCCTTCACCCTCAACTGACTGCCGATTCCAGAAAGGAACCCTTCATGACCCTACGCTCGCGCCTGCGCACTATTCCGCTCCTCGCCCTGGCCGTCCTGGCCGGCCTCAGCGCCTCGCCGGCCCTGGCCTCCGGTTCGGGCATGCCCTGGGAGACGCCGCTTCAGTCCATCCTGTCCTCGATCGAAGGGCCGGTAGCCAAGATCATCGCCGTGATCATCATCATCGTCACGGGCCTGACCCTGGCCTTCGGCGACACGTCCGGCGGCTTCAAGCGCCTGATCCAGATCGTCTTCGGCCTGTCGATCGCGTTTGCCGCCTCGTCCTTTTTCTTGACCTTCTTTTCGTTCGGCGGCGGGGCGCTCCTCTAGATGGCCTTCGACCTCGAGCCCGGCGCCGACCTGCCACCCGACTACGCCGCCCCCGTCCACCGCGCCTTGACCCAACCCATTCTGATGGCCGGCGCCCCCCGAGCCGTTGCCATCGTGAACGGGACACTGGCGGCGGCGTTAGGCCTGGGACTGCGCCTGTGGGTGGCGGGCCTGGTGATCGGGCTCATCGGCCATGCCCTCGCCGTCTGGGCGGCGCGCCACGATCCCGACTTCATCGACGTGGCGCGCCGCCACCTCCGCCTGCCTTCTCATTTCGACGCCTGAGGTCCGCCATGATGAACCTTGCCGAATATCGCCGCCACGCGGCCATCCTGTCGGACTACCTGCCCTGGGCCGCACTGATCGCCCCCGGCATCGTCCTCAACAAGGATGGCGCATTTCAGAGAACCGCGAAGTTCCGCGGTCCCGACCTCGACAGTTCCGTCCCCTCCGAACTGTCCGCCATCAGCCAGCGCCTCTCCAGCGCCTTCCGCCGGCTCGGCGAACGCTGGACGGTCTTCATCGAAGCCCAGCGCCTGCCCGCCCAATCCTATCCCGTCTCAACCTTCACCGATCTGGCCTCCGCCCTGGTCGAGGCCGAGCGCCGGGCCGACTTCGAGGCGGAAGGCGCCCATTTCGAATCCGCCTATTACCTGACCTTCGCCTACCTGCCGCCGGAGGACACCACCACCGCTTCCGAAAACTGGTTGTTCGAAGGCACCGGAACGAACGCCCGCCAGGCCTGGGACCTGGTCGACACCTTTCGCGACCAGTCCGATCGCATCCTGAACCAATTCGAAGGCTTCATGCCGGACTGCCGCTGGCTCGACGACCCCGAGACCCTGACCTACCTGCACTCGACGGTGTCGACCCGTCGCCATAGGGTGGCCGTGCCCCATACGCCGATGCACCTCGATGCCCTGCTGGCCGACCAGCCGCTGACCGGAGGGCTCGCGCCCATGCTGGGCAGGGCGCACCTGCGGGTGCTGTCGATCAGCGCCTTTCCGGCCGCCACGATTCCGGGAATCCTGGACGACCTGAACCGCCTCGGCTTCGCCTACCGCTGGTCCACGCGTGCGCTCCTGATGGACAAGACCCGCGCCCAGGGCGTCCTGGGCAAGATCCGGCGTCAATGGTTCGCCAAGCGCAAGTCGCTGGGCGCCATCCTCAAGGAGGTCATGACCAACGAACAATCTGTCCTGGTCGACAACGACGCCGCCAACAAGGCCGCCGACGCCGATGCCGCCCTGCAGGAACTCGGCGCCGACTATGCCGGCTACGCCTGGGTCACCGCCGCGATCGTCGTCTGGGACGAAGACGCAGCCGTCGCCGACGACAAGCTGCGCCTGTGCGAGAAAATCATCCAGTCGCGGGATTTCACCTGCATCACCGAAAGCCTGAACGCCGTCGATGCCTGGCTGGGCACCCTGCCGGGCCAGTTCTACGCCAATGTCCGCCGGCCACCGATCTCGACTCTCAACCTCGCCCACATGATGCCGGCCTCCGCCGTCTGGGCGGGCCCCGATCGCAACCGCCATCTCGACGGGCCGCCCCTCCTGCTGGCCAAGACCGAAGGCACGACCCCGTTTCGCCTCTCGCTTCATGTCGGCGATGTCGGCCATACCCTCATCGTCGGCCCGACAGGTGCCGGCAAGTCCGTGCTGCTGGCCCTCCTCGCCCTCCAGTTCCGCCGCTATGCCGGCGCCCGTGTCCTGGCGTTCGACTTCGGCCGCTCGCTACGCGCCGCCTGCCTCGCCATGTCCGGCGACTGGCACGACCTCGGCGATGGGAACCGCGACCTCGTGCATCTTCAGCCGCTGCGGAACATAGACGACCCCACCGAACGGACCTGGGCGGCGGAATGGATCGAAACGATCCTGGTTCACGAAGGCGTCGCGGCCACGCCCGCCGTCCGCGAACATGTTTGGTCGGCCTTGGCGGCGCTCGCCTCGGCCCCGCCCAATGAGCGCACCCTGACCGGCCTGTGCGTGATGTTGCAGTCGCTTGCCCTGAAGCAGGCCCTGCAACCCTACTGCGCCGGCGGCGCCCACAGCGCGCTGCTCGACTCCGAGAGCGAAACCATCGCCCTGTCTGATGTCAGCGTGTTCGAGACACAAGGCCTGGTCGGCACCTCGGCCGCGCCCGCCGTCCTGTCCTACCTCTTCCACCGTATCGAAGGCGAGCTCGACGGACGTCCGACCCTAATCCTGATCGATGAAGGCTGGCTGGCCCTGGATGACCAGGGTTTCGCCCAGCAACTGAAACGCTGGCTGAAGACCCTGCGAAAGCACAATGCCAGTGTCATCTTCGCCACCCAGAGCCTGGCCGATATTGGCGCCAGCGCCATCGCCACGGCGCTGATCGAGAGCTGCCCCTCGCGCCTCTTCCTGCCCAATGCCAATGCGCTGGAACCACAGATCGCCGACATCTACCAGCGTTTCGGGCTCAACAGCCGGCAGGTCCAGTTGATCGCCCGTGCCATGCCGAAGCGCGACTATTACCTGCAATCTCCGCGCGGCAACCGCATGTTCGAACTGGGCCTGGGACAGATGGCCCTGGCGCTGTGCGCGACCTCGTCGCCCCAGGACCAGGCGGCGATCGATCGCCTGTTCGATTCCGAAAAACCGGAAGCCTTTCTCGCCGCCTGGCTTGGCCACAAAGGTGTTGCCTGGGCCGCCGACCTCGTTTCCGCACCCGAAGAAGGACAGTCCCATGACCTTGTCTAGCCGCCGTTCGACCCTTCGTTTCCTGCTCGGGGCCGTGGCCGGCGCCGCCTTGGCGGCAGCTTCCGCCCGAGCGCAGATCGCCGTCTTCGACCCGACCAACTATGCGCAGAATGTGCTCCAGGCCGCGCGTGCCCTCCAGCAGATCAACAACCAGATCACCTCCCTGCAGCATGAGGCCCAGTCCCTGATCAACCAGGCACGCAATCTGACCAGCCTGCCCGTGTCTGTCCTCAGCCAGATTCAGCAGACCGTCAACCAGACCCGCGCCCTGATCCAGCAGGCCCAGAACATAGCCTACGATGTCGGCCAAATCGACCACGCTTTCCAGTCGCTCTACGGCAGCGTGTCGATGAGCGCGTCCGATGCCTCGCTCGTGACCGATGCCCAGAGCCGCTGGCGCAATACGGTCGCGGGCCTGCAGGATGCCATGCGCACCCAAGCGACCGTGCTGGGCAACGCCACCACCTACCAGGCCCAGGTCTCGACCCTGGTCACGGCCAGCCAGGGGTCCGACGGTGCGCTCGCCGCCACCCAGGCCGGCAACCAACTTCTGGCCCTTCAGGCCCAGCAACTCAGCGACCTGACCGCGCTCCTGGCTTCGCAGGCCCGGGCACAGGACCTGAAGGCCGCCGAGGACGCGACCGCCGCGGCCCAAGCCGCCGAACAGCGCCGCCGCTTCTTGCAAGGCAAGACCGGCTACCAGCCGGGCAACGCCCAGATGTTCTACGGGCACTGACCATGAACAACACCGGCGTCATCGACCATTTCCTGGAAGTCTTCACCCGCTATATCGACAGCGGATTCGGCCTGCTGCACGGCGACGTCGCCTTCGTCGCCACCACCCTGATCGTCATCGACGTGACGCTCGCCGCCTTGTTCTGGACCTTCGACGGCGGCGGCGATTCCGAGATCATCAACCGCCTGGTCAAGAAGACCCTGTTCGTCGGCGCCTTCGCCTACCTGATCGGCAATTGGAACAACCTGGCCGCCATCGTCTTCAATTCCTTCGCGGGCCTTGGCTTGAAGGCCTCGGGCTCGGGCTTCACGGTCGCGGACATGATGCGCCCCGGCAAGCTGGCCCAGACGGGCCTCGATGCCGGCGCACCCCTGCTGTCGGCGGCGTCGGACCTGATGAACGTCACCGACTTCCTGCACAACCTCCTGCAGATCGCCTGCCTCGGCCTGGCCTGGCTTCTTGTGGTGCTCGCCTTCTTCATCCTGGCCATCCAGATGTTCGTCGTCCTGATCGAGTTCAAGCTGACGACCCTGGCGGGCTTCGTCCTCATTCCCTTCGGCCTCTTCGGCAAGACCGCCTTCATGGCAGAGAAGGTCCTCGGCAATGTCGTCGCCTCCGGCATCAAGGTCCTGGTCCTGGCCGTCATCACCGGCATCGGCTCGACCCTCTTCAGCACCTTCGTGCAGGACTTCAGTGCCGCCCAGCCGACGATTGAGGACGCCATGTCGATCGTGCTCGCCGCCCTGACCTTGCTCGGCCTCGGCATCTTCGGCCCGTCCGTCGCCAATGGCCTGGTCTCAGGCGGACCGCAAATGGGCGCGGGGTCCGCCGTGGGCGCAACGCTTGCCGCGGGCGGCGTCGTTGCCGGCGGTCTCATGGGGGCTGGCATGGCGGCGCGCGGCATGTCCGCCCTGGCCGGCGGCGCCATGACGGCCGCCCGTTCCGGTGCGTCCATGGCAGGGTCCGCCTCGACCGCCTATTCATTGGGTGCCATGGGCAAGCAGGGGGCTTCCGCCGTCGCCGGTGGCGTCGCCAATATGGCCAAGGCCACCACGGCGCCCATGAACCGCGCCGCCCAGGCCACCGCCGATGCCTTCAAGGACAGCTACCAGTCGGGCGTACGCGGCGCCTTCACAGCCAGTGGCGGCACATCCAGCAAGGGCACCGTCAACGCGGCACCCGTCGGTTCTACCGCCACGCCATCCTCGCAAGGCACGCCGCAGTGGGCCAGCGACCTCAAGCGCAGCCAGTCCCTTCATAACGCCATAGGTCCCGCCGTCCATGCCGTGGGCCAGGGCGATGCGGCCGGTGGCGGCCACGCCGTCGATCTCAAGGAAAGCCAGTAAACATGCTCAAACGCGCCTCCACGTCCTACGGACAAACTCCGGAACCCGAAACCCCTTACCATCGCGCCGCCAGGGCCTGGGACGATCGTATCGGGTCGGCTCGCGTCCAGGCCAGGAACTGGCGCCTCATGGCCTTCGGATGCCTCATCCTCGCCGGCGGCTTCGCCGCCGCCCTTACCTGGCAGTCGACACGCGGCACGATCGTGCCCTGGGTCGTCGAGGTCGACAAGCTCGGCCAGGCCGAGGCCGTCGCCCCGGCGTCGGCCGGCTATCGGCCTAATGATGCCCAGATCGCCTACCAACTGGCCGAGTTCATCGCCGACGTCCGTGCCATCCCCAACGACCCCGTCGTGGTGCGGCAAAACTGGCTGAAGGCCTATGACTTCACGACCGACAAGGGGGGCCTTGCCTTGAACGGCTATGCCCAGGCCAGCGACCCGTTCGCCAAGGTCGGCCAGACCCAGGTAGCCGTGGAGGTCCTGAGCGTCATCCGCGCATCGCCCGACAGCTTCCGCATCACCTGGCTGGAACGCGCCTACTCGGGCGGCCAACTCGTCACCACCCAGCGCTGGTCGGCCATCGTCTCCCTCGTCATCGATCCGCCGCACGATCCCGAGCGCCTGCGCAGGAATCCGCTCGGCATCTACGTCAACGCCATCAACTGGTCCCAGGAGTTCACCCAGCCATGACCGGCAAATCCCTCATCCTCACCGGCCTGGTCCTGGCCACACTTGTTTCTGCCCCCGCGTCCAACGCGGCGTCGCGGCATCATAGACCTGCCCGGTCTCTACCAGCGGCGCCGGCCGCCGCCGATGACGTCCAGAAGGCCAATGCTGCGGCCCGCGTCATGCCCCAGACCTCGACCTTCGCAAATGCGGAACAGGTCTACGCCTTCATGCCGGGCTCGCTCTACCAAGTCTATACCAGCGTCGGCAAGGTCACCGACATCGCCCTGCAGCCGGGCGAACGCCTGGTCGGCACGGGTCCCGTGGCTGCCGGCGATACCGCCCGCTGGGTCATCGGCACGACCGAAAGCGGCTCGGGCGATGGCCGGCAAGTGCATATCCTGGTCAAGCCGACCTTGCCCTCACTGGCTACCAACCTCGTCATCAATTCCGACCGGCGCACCTATCATATCGAGCTCCAGGCCCTGCCCACCACCTACATGGCGTCCGTCTCCTGGCGCTACCCGCAGGACGAGCTCGTCGCGGTGGCCCAGGCCGCCGACAAGGCACGGGCGCAGGAACCGATCGCCCAGGGCATCGATCCGGCGCGCCTCAACTTCAATTATCGCCTGGACGGCGACAGCGTCGCGTGGAAGCCCCTGCGCGTCTTCGACGACGGCGCCAAGGTCTATGTCGAAATGCCGCCCGCGCCCGCCGGCGCGGACCTGCCGCCCCTCTTCCTCATCGGAGCCGACGGCAAGGCCGAACTGGTCAATTATCGCGTCCAGGACAATTTCCTGGTCGTCGATCGCCTCCTGGACCGGGCCGAGCTTCGCCTGGGCGACAAGGGCCACCAGAAGGTCGTGCGCATCCGCCGCTTCGGAGGTCAGCCGTCGTGACCAATCCATCCGATCAGAACGATCCGGCCGTGGCGCGCATGCGGTTGCGCGCGCAGCCGAAGCCCGTCCTGCGTCTCTCGCGCAAGGTCCTCATCGGCGGCGGCACCGTCGCAGCCCTCGCGATCGCGGCCGCCCTAGCCTTCGCCATGGCACCGCCCAAGCCCAGGACTCCGGCCGGTCAGGCTGCCGACACCGCGCCCGAGCACACGCCTTCGGCCAGTGAAGCCCTGAACGGCCTGCCCAAGGACTATACGGGCGTCCCGAAACTCGGCCCGCCCCTGCCGGGGGACCTCGGGCGCCCGCTCCTGGCCGCCGGTCCGAATGCGCCCACCGTGGGACCGGCAGGTGGCTCCGAGGCGCTTCCGCCTCCAGGTCCAGAGGTTCCCGCCGCACCGTCCCAGGCGGTACAGCAGGCAGAACAGGCGCGGCTCACCGCGCGGACCAGCCAGGTGTTCTTCGCGCAATCCGGCGGTCACACCGAAGAGGTGGGAACGGCCATGGCTCCGCCATCACCCCTGCCTCTAGGAACATGGCCATCGCCGGCCCCAGCCGGTGACCCAAAGTCGGATGCCGAGAAAAAGGCGGCCTATCTGGAACGCGCGGCCGACAGCCAGGTCACCAGCGACGCACGCCTGGTCGATCCGGTCTCACCCTATACCCTGCTGACCGGCAGCGTGGTGCCGGCCGCCCTGATCACCGGCCTGCGGTCCGATATCCCCGGCCAGGTTCTCGCACAGGTAACGCAGGATGTCCGCGACTCCTTGACGGGCCGGTATATCCTCATCCCCAGGGGCGCGCGTCTCATCGGCCAGTACGACAACACCATCAGCTTCGGGCAGTCGCGTATTCTTCTCGTCTGGTCGCGCCTCATCTTGCCGAACGGCAAATCTCTCGTTTTGGAGAAGGCCTCGGCGGCCGATGCGGAGGGATATGCGGGCCTCGCCGACAAGGTCGATAATCACTGGGCTTCCGTGGTCAACGCCGCCGCCATATCGACACTCTTGGGTGTCGGCGCCCAGACGGGCGATACACAGTCCGACTCCGATCTGGTCAGGGCCCTGCGCGACGGCGCGGTCGACAGCGTCAACCGCGCCGGCCAGCGCATCGTCGAACGGCAGCTGGCGGTGCAGCCCACCCTCACCATACGCGCCGGCATGCCCGTGCGCGTCATCCTGTCCCGCGATCTCATTCTGGAACCCTACGGAGACTGATCATGGCCAAACTCAAGCTCGGCCCCCTTCTCGACGACAAGCCGGTCAAGGTAACGGCCGACCTGCCGGCCGAGGTTCATCGCGACCTCCTCGCCTATGCCGAGGCGCTCGCCAGGGAAACGGGCCACCCCATCGTCGATGCAACTCGGCTCATTCCGGTCATGGTCGAACGTTTCATGGCGTCCGACCGGGCCTTCACCCGGTCGGCGCGGCGGGCGACAGCATAGGAGAGATGTCCATGAACACCGCCTTCCTGCTCCTGGCCCAATATGACGGACAGGCCGTCATCCCCATCGAACGCGTCTGCCAGGACTATTTCAGCCACCTGACGCCGGTGAAGCTGATCGCCAAGATTTCCTCGGGCGATATCGCCATCCCGTTGGTGCGTATCGAAGGCAGCCAGAAGTGCGCCAAGGGCATTCATCTCCAGGACCTGGCTTCATATCTCGACGCGCGCGCGGAGGCGGCTCGGATCGAAATGCGCGCCCTGAATGCGCCACCTGGGCAAAGGCATCATTGACGGAGGAAATGATGTACGCTTCGACACGCGATTCGCTTTAACCCGAAGGCGTACGGCCGTGCCGCCACGTTTTGCCTGTCCCAGGATGGCTGCCGGAGGTTGGGCCGTCGAAAGGACTGGAAGATCATGGCTTTGAAACTCGCGTTCTTGATCCTTTTCACCGCCTTTTTTGCCATGCCGGCGATGGCGGCACCGGTTGATCCGGCGACTGCCTTTCCGCCTAAGATGCAGGCGTTTCCGCTTTACGGCGACGGCGCCATTCCAAATTCTAAGCCAGGTCCGGACAAGGAAACCGGCAGCGGCACCGGGTGGGACCAGAATGTTTCCCGCCCGGCGATCCTGGTTTACCTGCCTGCCAAGGCCAGGGCGACAGGCGCCAGCGTCCTGATCATCCCCGGCGGCGGCTATGCCGGCCTTACCTTCGACTATGAGGGCGTCCAGCAGGCGCAGTATTTCATCGATCACGGTATCGCCGCCTTTGTGTTGAAATACCGGCTGCCAAGCGATGTGACGATGGTGGACAAGTCGATCGGCCCGCTCCAGGACGCACAGCAGGGCCTGCGCCTTATCCGGCTTCACGCCGCTGAATGGGGCCTTGATCCGGCACGCGTCGGCGCGGTCGGCTTTTCCGCCGGCGGCCACGTGGCCTCCACCCTGGCGACGCATTTCCAGAAATCCTATGTGTCCGATCCGGAAGGCACGTCCTTGCGTCCAGACTTCCTGGTGCTTGTCTATCCTGTCATCAGCATGGATGCGAAAATCACCCATATGGATTCGCGCAACGCCCTTCTAGGGCCATCGCCTTCGGACGCGCAGGTCAGGGAATTTTCGAACGAACTCCATGTCACCGCTGACACGCCGCCGACCCTGATCCTGCATGCTGCTGATGACCAACTGGTCGACATCGACAACAGCGTCGTCTTTTTCGAAGCGCTTCGCCATGCCGGTGTACCGGTCGAAACGCGGTTTTTCGAGAAGGGGCAGCACGGCTTTTTCCTGTTGCCGCGCGATATCTGGCAGAGGACGATCATGGACTGGATCACCGCGAACGGCTGGCTCAGTCCAGGCCAAACGACGGCTTTGGCTCGTTCCGGCTCACACTAGACGTCGCAAGCGCCGCAATGTCGTCTAGACGTTCTATGGTTTTTCCGGCGACATGCCCTGCTTCCAACTTCAAGGAAAACGCCTAGCTTAGCCTTTCTTCCACATGCGCTGGAAACCTGGCGTGTACGCGAGCCTCGATCTTGAACCTATTTGAGTACCTTTCGATCTCGAGCCTGGTTTTCGAGGGTTGCGCAGTGGCCTTCAAAGGATGAGTCGATGACAGACGCTCAGCACAACAAGCCGCCCGCCGCCGTCGCCATCGGCGAAGCCTTTGGCTTTTGGCTGAAACTGGGGTTCATTTCGTTCGGCGGACCCGCCGGGCAAATCTCGATAATGCACCAGGAATTGGTCGAGCGGAAACGCTGGATCTCCGAGAAGCGGTTCCTGCATGCTTTGAACTATTGCATGGTCTTGCCCGGTCCCGAAGCGCAGCAACTGGCGACCTATATCGGCTGGCTCATGCACCGGACCTGGGGAGGCATCATGGCGGGAGGCCTCTTCGTCCTGCCGTCGCTCGCCCTGCTCATTGTCATGTCCTGGCTATACATGGCCTTCGGGCACCTGCCCGCAATCTCCGGCCTATTCGCGGGCATCAAGCCGGCGGTCATCGCTATCGTCGTGCAAGCCGTTCTTCGAATCGGTGGACGGGCGCTCAAGAACCCGATCTTGTGGTCCATCGCCTGCGCAGCCTTCATCGCCATTTTCGCTTTCCACGCGCCATTCCCGCTCATTGTTCTCGGCGCGGCCGTGATCGGTATCATCGGCGGCCGGATATCGCCGCAAACCTTCGTCACGGGCGGCGGTCATGGGAGGTCCGACACTTCCTACGGTGCGGCCCTGATAGACGATGATACGCCCACGCCGGTACATGCCCGGTTTCGCTGGCATCGCCTGGCGACGGTCATTGCCGCCGGAGTTCTCTTGTGGGGAGGCCCTATCGCCGGCCTGGGCCTCGTTCTGGGCTGGCATCATACACTGAGCGAGATGGCGCTATTCTTTTCCAAGGCCGCCCTCCTGACCTTCGGCGGAGCCTACGCGGTCCTCCCCTATGTGTACCAGGGTGCCGTGGAAAAGTTCCGCTGGATCAGCGCCCCGCAGATGATCGACGGCCTCGCGCTTGGAGAGACGACACCCGGCCCACTCATCATGGTCGTGACCTTCGTCGGCTTCATCGGCGGCTGGACCCAGGCCTATCTCGGACCGGACGCAAGACCGGTTGCCGCCATCATCGCCGCCATCGTCGTCACCTGGTTCACCTTCCTGCCATCCTTCCTATTCATTTTCGCCGGCGGGCCGTTGATCGAGACAACCCACAACAACCTCAGGTTCACCGCGCCGCTAACCGCCATAACGGCGGCTGTCGTCGGCGTGATCCTGAACCTTGCCCTGTTCTTCAGCTATCACGTGATTTGGCCCAACGGCCTCGGAGGGACCGTTGCCTGGCCTTCCGCTATCATCGCCCTGGGCGCCGCTATCGCCCTGATCCGGTTCAAGGTCAATGTGATGGTCGTCATCGCGGCGTGCGGCGCGATCGGCCTGCTCGCCCATTCGATGGGTTTGTGACGGATTGCCGCGATACGGCTCAACGGCAAGCCCTTCGCAGCCCGTTGCGCATTGGCCACGCGACGAACGCCTTATCCATCTGGCTCACCCCGCGGGCCAGTCCCAATGTCACAAGCGATGATGGCGGCGCCTCGGTGGCGATGTTCCGCATTTTCGAGATCGCACGCCCTCGATCGCGAGCTGAACCCCGAGTGTGGACCATCATGGCGCCCACGAGGAATTTTCCGTGCAACCGTTCTATTCGAACGTGATGACACGGTCGACCGACCTCCATTGCCGCGAAACGAGAAGCGGGTTGTGATGGAAGCTAACGCTATGCAGCTTACCGTCGAGGCTCATTTTCCAAAAATCCAAAAAGGCAAAGAGGTTCGGAAAATCAGGTTCCACATCGTAGTCCTGCCAGACATAGGTCTGCAACACGCCGGGATAATCCGGCAGGCGGTAAAAGATTTCGGCCGTGGTCAGGCCGTATCCAGCAACGGCTTGGGTAAAATCGCGAGACACCGGCATGGTGGTACTCCGACAACGTGTGACGCAAACCTGCCTCCGCCCTGGATAAAGTTAAAGGCATAAGGCGTTAAGGTTCAACGGACTGGCGGCCGAATGCCAACGTTGCCGCCAAGTCTTCTTGGACGATTTTATCCGGCGAGGAAAACATCCTTGGCAACTTGAACGATGACGACAGTCGTCAAGGCCAGCATCAAAACCAGGCCGGACAAAGGCGCTATAGGCGGCCGACGTGAAAATCGCGACCTGAGCATCGATAGGTTTCCCATGGAAGGGGCCGGCCGGCAATGCCGGCCGGCCGATTAATCAGTCGTCGTAGCCCGCAGGAGTTAACGCCGCAGCCTTGTCGGACTTGGGTTTTTCCGCAACCATGGCCTCGGTCGTGATCAGGAGGCCGGCCACGGACGCGGCGTCTTGCAGTGCCGATCGCACGACTTTGACAGGATCGATCACGCCCATGTCGAACAGGTCGCCATAGGTGTCGGTCTGCGCGTTCCAGCCGAACGAGTAGTCCCGGCTTTCACGCAGCTTGCCGGCGACCACGGAGCCCTCGTGGCCGGCATTTTCCGCGATCTGACGGACCGGGGCCTCGATCGCTCGGCGAACGATATCGATGCCCATTTTTTGGTCGTCGTTCGCCGGGGTGAGCGTATCCAGCACCGCGGCTGCACGAAGCAGCGCCAAGCCGCCCCCTGGAAGGATACCTTCTTCCATAGCCGCCCGGGTCGCGTGAAGGGCATCGTCGACACGGTCCTTCTTTTCCTTGACCTCGATCTCCGTCGAGCCGCCGACCCGGACGACGGCGACACCGCCCGCCAGCTTGGCCAGCCGCTCCTGCAGTTTTTCGCGATCGTAGTCGGATGTCGTCTCCTCGATCTGGGTCCGGATCTGCGCGACGCGCGCATCGATATCCGACTTCGCCCCGGCACCCTCGATGATCGTCGTGTTTTCCTTCTCGACGACCACGGTCTTGGCCCGGCCGAGCATATCGAGCGTGACGGTCTCGAGCTTGATGCCGAGGTCTTCGGAGATCACCTGGCCGGCGGTCAGGGTCGCGATGTCTTCCAGCATGGCCTTGCGGCGATCGCCGAAGCCCGGTGCCTTGACGGCGGCGATCTTCAGCCCGCCACGCAGTTTGTTGACCACAAGGGTCGCCAGCGCTTCACCGTCGACGTCCTCGGCTATGATGAGAAGGGGCTTACCAGTCTGGACGATGGTCTCGAGAACCGGCAGGAGCGGTTGGAGGCTGGAGAGTTTCTTGTCGTGGATCAGGATGAAGGGGTTGTCGAATTCGACCTTCATCTTGTCCTGGTTGGTGATGAAGTATGGGCTCAGATAGCCGCGATCGAACTGCATGCCTTCCACGACATCGAGTTCCGTGTTGGCGGTCTTCGACTCCTCGACGGTGACCACGCCATCATGGCCGACCTTGTCGAGCGCATCGGCGAGCAGTTGGCCGATTTCGGCGTCGCCATTGGCGGAAATCGTACCGACCTGGGCGACTTCATTGCTGTTGGAAATCTTCCGCGCCTTGGTCTTCAACTCCTCCACGACGGCGCCGACGGCCTGATCGATGCCGCGCTTGAGGTCCATCGGATTGAGACCGGACGCGACAAGCTTGGCGCCCTCCTTCACGATGGCCTGGGCGAGAACGGTCGCCGTCGTCGTGCCATCACCGGCGCGATCATTGGTCTTGGAGGCAACCTCCTTGATCATCTGGGCGCCCATGTTTTCGAACTTGTCGGTCAGTTCGATTTCCTTGGCGACCGAGACGCCGTCCTTCGTGACGCGGGGCGCACCGAACGACTTCTCGATCACCACGTTCCGGCCCTTAGGCCCAAGCGTTACCTTTACGGCATTGGCAAGGGTATCGACACCGCGCAGCATGCGTTCGCGCGCGTCGGAGCTAAACTTGACTTCTTTCGCAGCCATGACAAATCCTCTTGAATTAAGCAGGTTTGAGTTTTGGGTGAGAAAAAGCGCCTGGTATCAGGCCGCTTTCTTGTGTTCGGCGGTCTGTTCGACGATACCGAGCACGTCCGACTCCTTGAGGATGAGCAGATCCTCGCCGTCGAGCTTGATTTCGGTACCGCCCCATTTGCCGAACAAGATCCGGTCGCCGGGCTTGACGTCGAGGGCGTGAAGCCGGCCATCCTCGGAGCGGATGCCGGGTCCCGTGGCGATGATTTCACCTTCCTGAGGCTTTTCCTTCGCCGTGTCGGGAATGATAATGCCGCCCTTGGTGCGGGCATCGCTTTCAATGCGGCGCACAAGGATTCGGTCATGCAGTGGTCGGAACGTCATGTTCTCCTCCTGGACAAACGTGATCATCAAAACCGCTGAACCGGACCGGACAATCGGTCCGGGCGGGCCGACGCGCCTAAGTGGCCGCGTCGCGAATGGAAAAATATGAATTTCACAAACTGCGTCAAGAGGGCTGGGAGGTGGAAATGCAAAATTTTTTTGACTTAAGGCGTTAATAACGTTGGGAAAAGCATTAATGGCGCGCAGCCGGAAAGGGCTGCGCGCTTGCAAAGAAGGCTTCGCTTTTGGCTCCCGACGCCCACGGCGAATAGCAAGGCGCAGGGAACAATTGTCGCTCTTTACACGGCCAAAACGCGATCGATAAGCCGGCCCAGCCGGTCGGCGAAAGCGCGGGGATTGACCGGCTTTTCGCCGTCGAGAACCATGGCTTCGTCGAGAAGCAGCCAGGCGGCATCGGACCTCAAATCTCCGTCGTCCAGCCCGGCAAGGCGGGTAATCAGGGCATGGCTCGGATTGATTTCGAGTACGGGCTTCGAGGTCGCTTTCAGTCGGCCGGATCCTTGTAACAATTTCTCCAGTTGCCGGTCCGGACCTTGATCACTGGCCACGAGACAGACCGCACTGTCCGTCAGACGCGACGACGCGCGAACGGACTCGACATGGTCTTTCAAGGTTTCGGTGAGGTAGGCGATGAAGCCTTCGACCTCGCTCGACGTTGTCGGCTTTTCGCCATCCGGAACTTGCGCGTCGGCGACCTTGTCGAGGTCGGCCAGGCCTTGCGTAACCGACTTGAACGCCTTGCCCTCAAAATCCCGCGTATTGGTCGTCCAGAAGCTATCGACCGCGTCCGTCAGCAAAAGGACTTCAATGCCCTTCGCCTTGAAGCCTTCCAGGTGGGGAGATGCCTTCAACTGTTCGATCGACGTGCCGGTGATGTAGAAGACTTCACTTTGGCCATCCTTGATATCGGCGACATAGTCGCTGAGGGTTCGGCCGCCTTCGAGCGCGGCGGTCGAGGCGAACCGTGACAGTTTCAGGAGTTGGGCGCGGCGTTCGTAATCCTCGTAAATGCCTTCCTTGATAACGGAGCCGAACTGGCCCCATAGCTTCGCGTAGGCGTCGGAGTCCGTTTCCCCCAGTCTTTCGATGGCGGACAGTATACGGCCGGTCACGCCCTTCCTGATGGCGCTGAACACAGGCGACTGCTGGATCATCTCGCGGGAAATGTTCAGCGGCAGATCCGACGTATCGACGATCCCGCGAACAAAACGCAGGTAGCGCGGCAGCAGGTCCGCTTCGTCGGTAATGAACACGCGGCGCGCATATAGCTTCATCCGCCCATGACGTTCGGGATCGAACAGGTCGAAGGGCTGGGTGCTTGGAACGAAAGCCAGGGCGGTATATTCGTGCATGCCCTCCGCCCGGAAATGAACGTTAAGTAGGGGTTCGTCGAACTGGCCGGAAACGCTGCGATAGAAATCCTTATAGTCGTCATCCGAGATTTCGTTCTTGGGCTTGGCCCAAAGGGCCGCGCCGTCCGTTACCTCGGCGGCTTCCGCATCGGGTTTTTCCTTTAGTTCGATTGGCACGGGAACGTGACCGGATTGTTCGCGAATGATCCGTTCGATCGACCACCTCGAGGTGTAGGTCTTGGCGTCTTCCATGAGGTGCAGGCGGATACGCGTGCCCGTGACCGGCGCTTCGTCTGCCGCCGCCGGCTCGACGCTGAAGGTTCCCTTGCCGTCGGAGGACCAGGTCCAGGCTTCGGATTGGCCTGCCGCCCGTGACGTGACATCGACCCGGTCCGCCACCATAAAGGCCGAGTAGAAGCCGATGCCGAACTGCCCGATGAGTTCGGCCCTGCCGTCGCCCTTGGCCGCCTCGACCCGGTCCATGAAGGCACGCGTTCCCGACTTGGCAATCGTACCGAGCGCATCGATCAACTCGGCTCGGCTCATGCCGATGCCATTGTCCTCGACGGTCAGTTCGTTCCTGGCGTCATCTAGTGTGACAAGGATCCGCCCCTTTACGCCGTCCGGCGCCAGGTCCGGTCGCGATATCGCCTCATAGCGGAGTTTTTCGCAGGCATCGGCGGCATTCGAGATCAACTCGCGCAGAAACACGTCCCGATCGGAATAGACCGAATGCACCATCATATGAAGCAGCCGGCTGACGTCGGCTTCAAAAGCATGTTCTTCCCGGGGCTTTTCAGTTGTCATCGTTGTCATGTGACCTCCTTCGAAAAATCGGTGAAATGGTTTTTATCGCACCGCCTGTCAAGATCGTCAGCATCCCGTCCCCTAGGAAGCCAGGCCGGGCAGTTCGCTCCGAATGCCGGTGAAGATAAAATTGATGCCGATGGCCGCGACGAACAGGGCCATGACCCGCGTGGCTATGTTGACGCCGGTCTTGCCGATCAAGCGGTTGATCGCGGAGGCGAACAGCAGAGTCGCGGCGATCATGGCCGCAGTCAACAAGGCCACGGCAACGAGCATCGTCTTCTGCGTCCAGTCGGGGTGATCGGAAGCTAAAGTAATCATGATGCTCATCTCCGCCGGACCGATCAGAAGCGGAAAGGCGAGCGGCGTAATGGCGACGCTGTGCAGATCCCGTTCCGCTTCCGAGCGCTCTTCCGCAGTCTGCGAAATGCCACCGAAGCGCGCCTGAAACATCTCGAAGGCGATGAATAGGGCCAGGAGGCCACCGGCGATCCGAAAATCGTCCAGGCCGACATTGAAGAAGGCAAGGAGCTGTTGGCCGACCAGGGCGGAGGCGATGAGAAGCAGCGCAACCGCGGCGGCTGCGATCGCCACGACTTTCGGCCGGTTGATCGAATGACCGTGTCCTGTAAGGGCCAGGAACACAGGACCAATGCCGATGGGATTGGCCAGCGCGTATAGCAGGGTTGCGAGGCCGATGAAGCGGTTCAATTCCATGAGTGTATATCCGGACAAGGCCCGCCGGTTTCCCGGCGGGCTACAGTCGCTCTTGCAGGAATGGTCAGGCGACTTTTTGAATTTCGATCTGCCGGGCAGGTTCGCGCGCCTCGATCCGGCGTGGACAGGTGATGGTCAAAAGGCCGTTGCGGAAGAACGCGCTGACCGCGTCGCGGTCGGCGTCGTCGGGCAGGGATAGTACACGGCTGAAGGTGCCGTAGCTGCGCTCGACGCGCGTATTGCCAGGAATACCTTTGTGCGTTTCCTGGTGCTTCTCGCCGCTGACCGTAAGGAGTCCGTCAGCTGTGACCTCGAGTTTCAGGTCCTTCTCCTGAACGCCAGGCACCTCGACCGTGATGACATACTCCCTGTCCTTCGTCGTGATATCCAGGCTCGGCCACAAGGGTCTGGCCGTGTCGAAATGCGGCCAGCCCATGTCAACGGCGCGCGCAAGGTTCAGGAAATTGCGCTCCATCTCACGATGGAATTGCAGCAGAGATAGCTGAGGCGACAGGCCGCGCTCGCCCGTCACGGCGGGCAGTTGGGGGGCCTCGTGGCGGAACCAGTTCCACGGGTTGAGCTTCTTGACGTCCATTTTTTACCTCCTTTCGATGGCCATCAATGAAACGAGCCGTAATCAGGCGACCTTCTGAGGGGCCTTCTCGATCGCCTTCAGTTCAGGCCTTGTCCGGATTTCGATCCGGCGCGGTTTTTGATCGTCTGGAACTTCGCGCGCCAGGGAAACCTTGAGCAAGCCGTCCTTAAGCTCTGCGGACTTCACGACCACATAGTCTGCCAGGCGGAACCTACGCTGGAAGTCGTTAAGGCCTATACCCTTGTAGAGGTATTGGCTCTTGGCCTCGTGGGGCTTCCGCTCACCGGAGATGAGCAGGGTGCTGTCTTGGACCGTGATGGCCAGGTCGGACTCGGAGAAGCCTGCGACAGCGAGGGTAATGGTGTAGTCATCATCACCGTGGCGTTCGATATTGTACGACGGCTGCCCTTCACCTTCGTCGCTCGTGCGCGTCAAGGTGTCGAACAGGTCGTCGAAGCGGTCGAAACCGATGCTGCTGCCGAACAGGGGAGAAAATGAAATTGAGCGTGTCATGTGTGAAACCTCATCAGCATTCATGGCAAGGTTGAACAGATAACTGTGGGGCCTCAAGCCTCACGAGCACAGATTTTGGAAATCATACCGCTGCCGTCAAGAGTGTCGGACGGAAAAATTTTTCCGTTCTCGTGTATCCAACGCGAAGAGTCTTAAGAGTTGCTCCGAAGGAGGCGACTTCACCCTCTTTGATGCACATCTGTTGAGAATGCCTGACTATTGGTACGCGCGCATATTGACTCTTCGCAGGCCGCTCCTCTGTTGCAACCCACTGCCTACACAATGACTTTAAAAGTACGTCAGGCCGGATGCCAGCCATTACCGACGCGTCCTTGAGTTGTTGCCCGCTCTCAACGCTTATGCCACGCATAGGGTCAAGCATTCCGCCTAAACCATTCATCATATGGATTTTTTATTTACCATGGACCACACAGGCCCATCTCTAACTTGCACAGGTGATGAGAGTTCCCGAGGGGCTACCGTGTTACAACAGATAAAAAGTGGAAGTGAACTAGGACTTTTCGAGGCATTGGCCGATACCTTGCCTGCCTTAGTCAGGATTTGCGATGCCGAGGGCGCATCGATCTGGTTCAACAGGGAGTGGCTTGCGTTTCGCGGGCGCAGCGTCGAAGAAGACGCCGGGTCGGGCTGGCTGGAAGGCCTGCATCCACAGGACGCCCAATCGTGCCGCGATCTGCTGGCGACACGCTTTCGCGAGCGCCAGACCTACGAGACGAGGTACAGGTTGCGCCACCATTCGGGGCAGTATCGCTGGGTCCTGCACCGGGCGGCACCCCGTTTCAATGCTGCCGGCGAATTTCTCGGGTTCATCACGGCGTGCATCGATGTTCACGAGGCAACCATGGCCGAGTACGAACGCTCCCAGTTCTTTCGCGTCGCCAGCGACATACTCCTGACGTCCAACAATGATGGACGTATCGACAAGATCAGCAACGCCTGCGAACGGGTTCTGGGTTGGACGGCCGAGGAAATGGTGCGCACGCCCTTGCCCGATCTCCTCCATCCGGACGACTTGGCCAGAACGCTGGCGACCTCGGAAATCCTGGCTCGTGGAGAAGAACTGATCGACTTCGAGAATCGTTACCGGCACAAGGACGGGAATTACCGTTGGCTGTCATGGCGAGGGCGGCGGGATGAAGATACCGGCATAGTCTACTGTTCCGCGGTCGATGTCACGAAGCACAAGGCCATGGAAGTTGAACTGCGTGAGGCTGTCGATCGCTACAACCTAGCCATCAGCGCGACTTCGGACGGCATCTGGGACTGGAATGTTCTTACCGACGAACTCTATGTGTCGCCAAGATACATCGAAATGCTGGGTCTTGAACGCAAGGAGGCCCATCCGACGACGACGGGGGAATGGCGCTCTCACCTGCATCCTGACGATGCCTCTGCCGCCACCGAAGCCTACAGGGCGTATATCGATGGCCGTTCCCCGGATTACAAGGCCATCTTCCGCATGCGCCACGCTGATGGCAACTGGCGCACCATTCTTTCACGCGGCATTGCTCTGCGCGACGAAACCGGGTCGGCCTATCGCATGCTCGGCGTACACGCCGATATAACCGAGCAGCGGCAGATGGAGGATAATCTCCGTCTCCTCAAGGACCAGGCCGAGGCCGCGAACCGAGCCAAGTCCGACTTCCTGGCCAATATGAGCCACGAAATCCGTACGCCCATGAACGCCATCATCGGTGCCGCCCAATTGCTCGGCATGGGCCCCGCCCTGAACGATAAACAGGAGAAACTTGTCGGCGTCCTGAAGGGCAGCGCTGACAGCCTGATGCAACTCCTTAACGATTTCCTCGATCTCAGCAAGATCGAGTCGGGCAATCTCGACTTCCAGGAGGTCCAGTTCGATGCCAGGCATATCGTGACCGAAGTGCTTCAGATGCTTGAGGTACAGACGGAAGTGAAGGGCCTCGAAATCGAACAGGTCAATGAATGCGCCTGCGTCAACGAGCGCCTTTTCGTCGGCGACCCGGACCGGATTCGCCAGGTGCTGCTCAACCTTTGCAGCAATGCGATCAAGTTCACCGACCGGGGCAGGATATCGGTCGCCATAAGTTGCCGGCCTACCCCGGTCGATGACATTGAAGACCTCATTTTCGTCATCAAGGACACCGGCGTAGGCATTCCGGCCGAAAAGCTGGAGGCGGTCTTCGGCAAGTTCGAGCAGGCGGATAGCTCGGTGAGCCGCAAGTTCGGCGGTTCGGGCTTGGGCCTTGCCATCGTCAAGGGCCTGGTGGATGGAATGGACGGGACCGTGGCAGCGTCGAGCGAACTGGGCGTGGGCTCGACCTTCACCGTCACGCTGCCTTTGCGGCGCGGCCCCGCGATGCCGATTGCGGCGAACGATGCCGACGAAGCCCATCCGTCGGCGCCTGTCATACCCCGGGTCCTGATCGTCGAGGATGTTCCGGCGAACGTTTACATCGCCGAGCGATATCTCGATGAATTCGGCTTTCGGCATGAAGTGGCGACGGACGGCATCCAGGCCCTGGACCGCATCGTGGCCGGGGAGACCTTCGACGCGATCCTCATGGACATTCAGATGCCGGATATGGATGGCCGCGAAACCACGCGTCGCATTCGCGCCCATGAACAGGCGAACGGCCTGGCCCCCAATCAAATCATTGCCGTGACCGCCCACGCGATGGTCGAGGACCGTCAGAAGTGTCTCGCGGCCGGTATGGACGACTACATAACCAAGCCGTTCGAGCCAAAACGGCTCGAGCAGATGCTCGTCAGGGCGGTCGCCGACCGGCGGAAATCGGAGAACCGTTTTCTAGAAGAGGTTACCGAAGCCGTAACCGGCTCGGATTCCGATGACCTGGACGACACGGCCCTGACAGAAGGCGCATGACAAGACCGTCAATCGTCTTCGGAAAGCGACCGCACGAGGTCGAGAATCTTACGCCGGTGCTTGCCCGACCTGATCCTGGGGAAGGCCTCGGCGAGTTCGATGCCTTCCGTGGTCATCAAGAATCCATGTACCGTCTGTTCCGACGTGCTTTCGTCGAATCCCTCGGGCGCCTGCCTCTCGCCATAGCCTTCGAAGAAATAGGCCACCGGCACCTTCAGCGCGGCCGCAATCTCATAAAGCTTTGACGCGCTGATGCGGTTCGAACCCCGTTCGTACTTCTGGACTTGCTGGAACGTGAGGTCGAGGTGGTCGCCGAGGCCTTCCTGGCTGATGCCGAGAAATTTACGCCGCATGCGAACCCGTCCGCCAACGTGGAGATCGACGGGATTTGGAGTTTTATCGTCAAACGCCATGGTTCGCTCGCTATCTTGATAGGTCCGGAAGCCATGTACACCAAATCAAGGCGTCGAGTGGCCAGTATCCGGCCGGCGTGCAAGAAATATACCGGCACCAAAATCACGGACAGGACAATATCCTTGGCGACGGACAAGCAGGATGGCGGCAAATGAATTATGGTTTTGCAAGTTCGCCAAATAAGGCATTGGCCCCCTGCTGCGCAGGCAACGGACCGTCTTGACCGCCGGTTTCATTTTACGCGAGCCGCCATCACGGGTAAACATTCGAGCATGTTTTCGAGTCAAGCCGTTACTACGCCTTTTGACGCCGCTGCGATCCTGATCGCAATGGCCGCGCTGCTGGGCTATGTCAACCATCGCTTCCTGAAACTGCCGGCGGCGGTCGGCATGACGGTAATGGGAGCAGTCGCGTCGCTGATCGTCATCGGCATGGACGCCATTTTGCCGGGCGTTCGCCTATCGTTCATTCTAGTAAGGTTTCTCGCGTCGGTCGATTTCCCGAACACCCTGCTGAACGGCATGTTGTGCTTTCTGCTTTTTGCCGGCGCCTTGCACATCGACTGGCGGGAAATCAAGAAAAGCCGGTGGCCGATTCTGGTCCTGTCCACCGTCAGCACCCTGGCTTCGACCGCCTTGGTGGCCGCAGGCTTCCTTCTGCTGTCGCGGCTGGCAGGGCTGGGCATCCCCTTGGCGTGGTGTTTCGTCTTCGGCGCGCTGATAAGCCCCACCGATCCGGTCGCGGTGTTCGCGGTGCTGAAGGACATTCCGGTTCCCCCGACGCTCAAGGCCACGCTGTCGGCGGAAAGCCTGTTCAACGACGGTGTCGGCGTCGTCCTGTTCGGCATCGCGCTGCTGGCAGCCACCGGCGGCGCCGATCTCACGCCTATCGACGCCTTGTGGGATTTTGCCCGCGAAGCGGGTGGCGGCATCATCCTTGGCGGCGTGATCGGCGGCGCAGGCTACCTGCTGATGCGCGGTATCGATGACTGCAACGTCGAGGTCATGATCACCCTGGCCGTCGTCATGGGCGGCTATTCCGTGGCACATCGGCTGGGGGTCAGCGGGCCCGTGGCCATGGCGGTGGCCGGCCTGATCACCGGCAATGCCGCCGTCGGTCATGCGATGAGCGCTACCACGCGGGACTACCTGCTCAAGTTCTGGACGCTGATTGATGAAATCCTGAACGCCGTCCTGTTCCTGCTGGTTGGGCTGGAGTCCATCTCTGTCCTGAACGATCCACACCTATTGCTGATCGGCGGCCTGTGTATTCCGTTGGTCCTGCTCGTCCGTTTCGTCTCGGTCTTCCTCCCGTTGAAGGCGCTCCCGGCCATCAAACCCGACAGGCTGACCATGGCAACCCTGGTTTGGGGCGGATTACGCGGCGGCCTGTCGATGGCGATGGCGCTGTCTATCGGCGCGGGAGCCGTGCAAAACGCCATCCTAATCTGTACCTATGTCGTGGTGCTGTTCGCCGTGCTCGTGCAGGGCGGCACGATCGGCAACGTCATCAAGCGGCTGATTCCCAGCCAGTAATTTCCGGTGAATGACTGGACCCGTCTAAATCACGGCCCGGAAGGCGTCAGTCGGAACGGCGACCGCGCAGGTTCTTGTCAACGATGGCGAAATTGATGATCAGGAAGGGTCTACGCCGGGAGCCGGTCCACCGCCGCCATCGGGGCGTCCTGGATCGCCTCCACCTCCTGAGCCAAGGCGGCCTGCCCGGACAGCGTAAGTCGCTAACCGCTACCGGCGCGACGGCATCACGTTTCACGCCAAAGGTGTTCAAGACCTTACGCTTCCGCCGCAGCCTGATAAACGAAATCGTAGGGCCAATGCCAGTGGTCTGTATTCCTGGCTACAAGGACGCAACGTTTGCGCCCGGTTTCAAAGGCCTTATTGATCAGCGTCATCGCGATCTCCTTTCGTTTTTCCACCATGGCAGGGGGATATACGTAGATGACCAAAGCCGCGGCGTCTGGATCAACAGGGGAAATCATCACCGAGCAAGGGTGATCTTCGTCCGGCCACTCCACTTGTACGGAAACGCGTAGCTTCTCCATTTGAGCTATAAGTTCGCCTTGGTCGCCAACACCCATGTTGCGCAGTATATCCAGTGAAATCGGCAGCCAATGCGGGAAATTGCGCTCGCGCAATACCTCGATGATGAAACGAAAATAGTCAGGCACCTTGAGCTTTGGCTTCGGCACGTCGACGCCGGCATGTTGGCTTTGATAGTAATGATCGATGGCCTCGGACATTCCGCTGAGTATCAGGCGATTTTCAGAACCGTCGATGCCGTCGAAATTGAGCCCGTTCTCCAGGTAACAGCCGAGGAAATCCACTTCGTCAGCCACCAGCCTCATCGTGCCTTGCAGCCGGTCCCGCTGGATCAGATAGTCGATGAAGTAGGCGGGTTCGCTCAAGGTCTCCGCCACGCAGGTCAGGTCGGCGACGTTCAAGGTCGGCGCGAGTTTGAGCCCTTCCGGAATCAAGCCTGCACGCTTGAGTTCGATCTCGGACGACGACAAGACAGAAAAGTCTTCCAAGGTGACCGACAGGCGGACGATGGTTTGAATGCGCCTGAAATCGGTGCCGAACGGCGCCAGAATGCGAACCGCCTCGGCGTCACCCTTTTGCGCACGGACAACAAGATCGACCAGCCGAGCCGATTGCTCGGATGGAGCCGTCACCAGTTCCTGGATATGGCGCTTCATGCGATCCGGTGCGCCCCGCAGGCCAGCCGCCGAAAGAGCCGAGGACTTGGCCTCGACGATGACGGCCACCTGATCGAGGACCACGAACAGGTCGGTTTCGAATTGTTCCGTTCCCAAACGCCATTTCACATTGGCTTTAGGGGAAACGCCCAGGTTCGCTGAAAATATCTCTTCAAGCGTCTCTTCCAAGTACCGCGCGCGGCGCTTTTCAAAATCCGCCTTTAAACCGTACGTCTCGGCGATCTTCGCAATAATCAGGTGGATTTGGCCCCACAAACTCATGGGCACGGGACAGAAAAAATTGTCCGCGACCGCCATCAGCGGCGATTGCCAAATCGGGTTCGCAAGAAAAAATGCCTCCGGATCAACAGCGTGAAGATCGCCAGGCGTCAGGGATATATCCTTCAGGATCTTTTGAACCAGGCCTGCTTCTAGGCCCACCTCGCTTGCGATGGCGTCGGTCGAGAAATCGAAAACGACACCCAGACTTCTATCGGCATGAGCCAGCAGGCGCTGCTTGACGGCGGCAAACTCCGTATCCGAAGGTATGCCTGCCACGAAGGCGTCAGGGTCACCCTCCACATAAGCGAATTTGGCGAAGAACGCGTGGACGAACTTCGGAATGGTCGGTTCTGCAAAGATTTCCCGGAGATTTGTGATCCGGGATGTCATTCGCCGCTCGGACAGGGTAACCAGTGCTTCCGCAATCCGGAGAACATCCGATGGACCATAACCCGCGACGGCTCGCAATTGGGCGTCAAGCGGGCTGTACAGGCTGCGGGCAATCCCGACCATGTGCGGATAAGCGCCCCAGTTTCGAACGAACTGCGTGTGCAGGCGCAGTTTCTCCTGCAGTAGCAAAACCATCTTTTGCGCTGCATCCGTCTCCGCTGCAACTTTGGCGTAGCGGCGGGCATGAAAATGATTTGCTGCAGCCTTTACCGCATCGATCGTCGCTTGGATGTCCTCGGGCGCCGCCGGCTCCGTGCCCCACTCCCAGTAATCAAGCCTTAGCGCCAATGCCTGCAGGATCTCCACATGGTGCTGGTTGACCTCCGACATGATCGTCGACTTCTCGGTTCCCTTGCTGGAAACGGACGTCGAGAGTCCCCAGGCAGCCAACACCGCGATCACGTGCGGGGGATATGCCGCTCGGAAGGTCGAATCGATTTGACGCATGAGTGCTGGAAAGTCGTCGACGCCCTCCCGGGCCAGCGCAAGTAGAGCCTCCGTCATCTTGGCCGGGTCGACGTCCGAAAGTGGATGGCGATATAGTCTATAGCCGCCATCGCCACCGACATCGGTTTCGGTTTCGGTTTCGGTTTTTGTCGGATCGTCCTCCTTCATCACCTTACGCTCTCCGAGATTCGTATGCGGCTGCGGCCGATATCATGTTGAAAATGACGCGATTCTAGATCTTGGCGTTCGACATTTGTTCGTGCCACAGTCATCTTATCGAACTCTTGGCTAGGTGTGGAATGCCCGATTCGCAAAGGCAGGTGACACTGTCTCTTCCGAACCTGACGCGAATGACGGACGAAGAATTGCAAAGACAATTCTTCGATCGCGATGGGCTTTGGAGCAACGTCACCAAGACGGCGATGTCCCGCTTCAAGACCGATAGGGTTGAACTGGATGCGAACTGGGCCGGTACACCGACTTGGTGGACTTGTCCGGGCTGCGGCCGTGATAAGGCAAAAATCTTCCGGCTGTCGTCGAAGAACGTTCTATTGGCCCGTCTCGATTGGCATCACGATCACCTGGAAGACAGACTGAAACTAATGCTCAAGGCCGAATTCGGCGATCAATGGGTCAATCGGGTTCTCTCGGCCACCGGCCGTCTCCAAGACCGCCTCGACGCCATGATCGCTCGTTTCGAGCCTGGATTGGTTTGCATCGACTGCAACAATGTCGATGGCCGGGTGAAGGCGGAATTCAAGGACATATCGCCATGGCTTAGCTTCAGCCCGCGGGAAATCTCGACCTTCATCGCGGTACGCCCGAACGCCGAGCATCAGGTCGACTTCAAAGCTGCACGCGCCCTGTACGACGTGATCTTGCCGAAGATCACTGCCCGCGAAGCCCTGCTTTCGCACGTCGTCGGCATGATCGCGGCCGGCGAATTGGACCAGGAGCGGGCATCATCGCCACCGCACCGGGGCGACCTGCTCAGGCGGCACATGATGCAAGGCTTCCTTGAGAGTAGCTCACGGTTCGAAATTGAAGAGGACATTGCCGCCTTCGAAGGCCGCTCCCTGTCGAGGGACGCTGCGGCGACAGCCAGGACGACCAAACACCGCGTGACCGTCGAGGCACCCTCGCCAGAGGAAGTGGCGGCCTACGACGGAGGTGGCGGAGCTGAGGGTCTATGGCGGGAAGCGCCGGCGGATTGGCGTTGCCCCGGTTGCGGCAGAAATCGTATTGAAATCCTGCGCAGGTCGAAAAATCGGAAGCGCAAGTGGTCGGGAAAAATGCTCCGCCATACCGAATATGTCTGCGGGGAAACGTTCGACGAAGACCAAGACACATATGACGAGACAATCGATCATGAAGTGACGCACGTCATTTGTTCGGACTGCGCAAGCATAGCCCCTGAAGTCAAGCGACGGAATGCCGACCTGTCGACCGGCAACCTGCTATTGCAACTCAGGGACATGAAAGCGGTTCTCACCTCCAAACCCAACCAACCTCACGAAGTTGACTGGCCGGCCGCCGCACAGCGACTTCGTCAAAGTGAACGGCTGCGCTACCTTGTCACGAGCTATCAAGCCGACCGTTCGAACGCATTCGACTGCCTGGCGCGTTACAATGAAGCGCTGGCGCTTTGCAACCACGACCCAGCCAGGACCAAACGGATGATGATCGACGCCTGGGCGAGGATCTACGGTTTGCCAAAGGACGCCGCCGAGGTTCGCATAAGGTATCTGCTCAAGCGCGCAAAGTATCTCGGCAAGGCAGATACCGGGAAGGACCTCAAACTCATACGCAACAGCCGGGGCGAACCCTCATCATCCCCCGAGGAAACTGCCCAGCCTGACGAAATGGCCAGCCCGGAATGAGCATTATAGACAACAAGGCAGCAAGCTTGTTCGCCGGCGGAAATACTTGCAAAAGAGAGCAACGTTAAACGTGACAGGCACGGCAATGACTTCCACACCGACGATCGACCCGATCATTCGCGCTCGCTTCAAGGAAGCGGCAAGACGTATCATTGCCAAGGATCGCTCCGCGCGACGGACAGGCGCCTCCCAAAACACGATCGGGGAGATCGAGCGAGCTTTGGTCAAGGCCTACCTGATCGGCGCCGGAGATTTGGTCATGCCTTCAACGGCGGAGAAATCACCACTTGCCGTGACCTGGGAAACGCTCCCACCTCGGGCGCGCGCAATTCTCGACTTCATGACGTTTTGCCTCAGTGAACGCTTTCCCGGTGGCGCACGTAAAATCGACCGCTTGGCACTGGCGGATGCGTCGGACAGGCGATGGCATATACGGAGCGCCGACGGGACGCTAAGCGATTTTTCGTTCGGGGAAAGTGGTGTCAAGGCACTCAGCCGCCTCGGCCTGATCGCCGAGGATCCGGATGTTCCGACGGACCGCGTAGTTACCGAGGCCGGCATAGAGACCGCCAAGGCCTATTGGGAGCGCGTGGACAACGAAGACCCGACACTCCCGTTGCACAGTGTGAGGGCCTGATGGTCTATGTCAACCAACTGAGCAATGTAGCAGCGCCAATCGATTGGGTCGACGAACGGGAGTTAAGGCTAACGTGGCGTGATGGATGAGCTTAAGGGTAAGCGCCTTCATTACCGACGCCATAGAATTATCTCGCATCTGACATGCGAGATAATTCTTGACAGGCACTCGACGGCATAGGAATTATCACGCATGTCAGATGCGAGATAATTCCTATGCTATACCTCGTCGGCGAGACCATTACACCTAAGCAGGCGCACCTTCAGACCCATAAGGGCGAACTTATCCAGATCGTCCGCGGTGTCTACGTCACCGCAGCACCTGATGTAGACCTGATCATCCGCTCCCACGCCGTCAGGATCGCCCGGTACCTATATCCCACCGCTTACCTGGCTTCCATATCGTCGGTAACTCTAGCCCCGACGTCGGATGGACGCCTATTCATAAGCGGACGCCGGAATCAGCGCACCCGGCTAAGAACGCTCGAAATCATTCAGAACGAAGCCCCTCCAAGTCCGTCACTGATCGACGTCATCGTCGGTGACGACATGGGTGAGATCCATGCCAAGGCCTCATCGCCGCGCCAACGCTTCCTCGAAGCCTTCCGCTTGAGAAGCGAACATGCCAGTGCCATGACCGAGGACATACGCGCCGCGACGGCCCGGCGACTGAGAGACGAATTCGGTAGCCCCAGCGCGATCGTCGATGCCCTATGGCCCTTGGCCAGGGAAAACGGCTGGCTCAAGGAACTGGAAAGCGCCCAGCGCTACCTGACAGGAATAGACGAAGGCCACCGCCCCGTCGAAAACAAGTCCACGATCAACCTGATCGTTGCCTGGAACAAGAAGCCGATCGGCACCCTTATCCACGATGGCGCCGAATGGCGCTGGAAGCCCTCGTCCGCAAAGGTACCTCCGCTCATAAGAGATACGCACCCCGGAAAGTTGCCGGCCCTGGTCGAATCGCTCCTGCCGGAGGGCTGGCTGGCCCAAGTCCTGGAAGCCCGCGACGATCGCGACTTCCTGCGCTCCGGCAAACGCTACATGTCGAACATCGACATCGTCCCGTCATCGGCTGACCTGAACGCGCTGCCCGACGACATCTTGCAGTCTCCCCTTGCGGCCCACTCGGATCATGGGCGTTTCACCGGCACTTACCAAGGCCCTGCCAGGGAGGATATCGAAAGCACATTTGAACAAAATCTGGCGAAAGTGTTCAACCATGCCCAGACCCCAAGGCTTTCAGGCGTTCAAATCAAGGCACCGATGTGCCTGACTTCGGTGGGCGAACTCAAGCCCGCCATCGACTTGCCATTCACCCACATCATGAAGCCAGCGGGCACGTCCGGCTTCGAGGGGTTGCCCGTCGTCGAATGGCTATGCCTGGAACTGGGACGAGGGGCCGGGTTCGAAACGCCGGCCGCAGCCCTCGTTGCCATGCCTGAAGGCATGCCGCCTGCCCTGCTGGTCGAACGCTTCGATATCCGCAGTTCGAAAGATGACCGCCGTTGGCTGGCAATGGAGGATTTTTGCTCGGTCCTGGATCAACCCGCCTCCACCAAATATGACGGAACAATCGAAAAGATGGGGCGCGGCCTCCGCCCTCTCTCCACGCAACCGGACGAAGACATGAAGACGCTCTTCAAGCGCGCGCTTTTCGCCTGGCTGATTGCCGACGGCGATATGCACTTGAAGAACCTGGCCTTGCTGAAGACCGCCCATGAAAACGAGCGGCACTTCAAAAGCGTCCGCTTCGCGCCTCTTTATGACGCCGTTACTACGCGGGTATTTCCGGGCCTCGGACACGACCGCATGGCGTTGAAGGTCAACGGAAAGGACGACCGCCTGAAGCGTCGCGACTTCATTCAACTGGCCCAGACCCTCGGCATAACCGTGACCGACGCCGTCTCGATAATAACCACCCTTATCAAGGCTGTTATCGACACAGCCGGGACGATGGAATTGCCCAACCTGGATTACCCCGGGCAGATAAGGGATCTGAAATCGAAGATAAAGGATATCGTCGCTCGAAGAACCGAAGACCTGCTGAATGACGCGGATTAGTTTGTGGGGCACCGACCATCGCGCGGTACAGCATGCGGTCGCGAGAACACGACACACCGCATTTCATATGGTCTCATATTACCCTATATTTCCGCCTATTTCGCTCAAATTAACCCGATTTGATGGGATGGGGTACAGCATTTAGTACAGCATCACACCCTAAACATACTACAACAAATTGAATATAAATAGCTTTCTCTTAAAATCCGTCCAGTCCATCACCCTACATGGAATTGAGCAGACGACGGGCAACCTCGACAAACCCTGCACCGCCGGGTCCATTGGTTTGCCATGTCGGATAGGCGCTAAGATCTTCTCCAACCGTATTCATGCCGAAGCTTTTCGGGAAGTGTGCAAACATCGGCGCATCGTTTTCTGAATCCCCTAGATAGACGATCCGTTCCGCCTTGGCATCGACGTCGATATCGTAGTGTTTCGCAAGGACGCGGCGTGCATGGTTAGTTTGTCATAGCCGCCTAACCGAGCTCGTCCAGGATAACCATGTCGAGCTTGATCAGCTTCTCCGCCACCTGCCAGAACCGCCTCGTTCGCCTTTACAATGACAGGCCGGCGAGACGGCGTTGGCCCCACCGGCGCCATTGCGCCGGTTGACGCCACAGTGCATTCGCCCGAGACCACCGTCAGGTCGAGCAAATCGCCCCGAAGCCTGGCGTTGACCTTTCCGACGCCGAGAGCTGCAACGGTGTGCCCGCCATAAAGTATGCATTGCTGGATAGGCGCACGAATATCCAAGGCGATTTCGCCACGCCGGAGCCAAACCTGCAGCCGCTTGTCTTGGGCTTTCCATTGAACCTTGGAGTCGGTATTCAGCTCGAGGCGTCCACCCAGGGCCAATGATATGGTTCGGCGGCCACCGACGCGCGTTGATGCCGTCGCCTTGCTCTGTCCCACGAAAAATGCCGCCAGACCTCCCCCTATCGCCAAGGTCGCAGCCGCGGCACCCGCAAAAACAAACTGCCTCCGATCGACCGGTTTCTCGCGTTCAGCGCGCTGTTTCAGTTCGGGTTTTACCCGGTCAAGCGCACGCGCCGCACCGGCAATTTGCGCGAATGCCGCAGCGCGACGGGGATCTTCCGCGCGCCAGGCCTCGAATGCGGCGGGATCGGCTGAACCAGAATCCAGCCGGGCGAGCCACAATGCGGCGTCGTCCATATGGGCGTTGTACCGAGCGAATTCATAGAGAAACTCGAGAAGGCGATCGATTTGTAAGCGCTAATTATTCAACAGCCTTACCCAGTTGGCACCGCCGGATTACGCACCTTACGAGACAGTTTTGGCCAATTTGACTCCCTTACGAGACAAATATGGACAAAATTTATATTTTCTGATTATTACGAGACTTGGAGCTTACGAGACGATTCTGGACAAGACGACCTCTTACGAGACTGAATTGGACAATCACTCGCAATCCGATCGCGTAAGGAGACGAAAATGGCCGAGATCATCTTCATGCCGTCGGACCCAGCCGAGGCCAAAGCCCTGCGCCGGCGCCAGGCAGCCGGGGATGTCCTAAAAGCAGCCACCGGCATCTATGTCACGCGAAGCCATGAACCGATCGAAACCACGGTTCTTCGCAACTGGTACAAGATCGCCGGAAAGCTCGTTCCCGATGGTGTGGTCACGGACCGGACGGGCTTCGATGGCAAGCCGTTCAAGGACCGCGCCGGCGGCGCGGACGCAGACGCCGTGGTCTTCATGAGCGCCCCCCGTACCCGCAACATTCTGCGCGTACCCGGCCTGACAATCAACGTCCGTGGAGGCAAGGGTCCCATCGAAGGCGACCATCCCTATCTCGGAACCTGGCTGGCAGGTCCGGTGCGTAAACTGCTCGACAATCTGACCCCCTCCCGGCAACGCGGAAGCATTTCGCGCACCGTCGGCACGGAAGAGGTTGAAAAACTCCTCGATAGTCTGTGCACCACGGAGGGCGAAAACTACCTCAACAAGATCAGGGACGACGCCAGGATTGTTTCGCATACGCTCGATAAACCCGACGAATTCAAAACCCTCGACAGCATGATTTCGACCATGCTGCGCACGCGCCAGGCCCGGCTGCTCACACCGCAGGGACAGGCCCGTGCGCGTGGCGAACCCTACGACGAAGGTTGCATCCAGCGCCTGACGCTGCTTCAGCAACATCTCGCCCACCGCGCACCCGTCATCGTGACCGACGAAGATACGACATGGGCGCGCAAGCGATCCGGCGCCTTTATCGAGGCCTACTTCTCAAACTATATCGAAGGCACGGAATTCCTGATCGACGAGGCGGTGGAAATTGTCTTCGAAGGCCGGATGCCCGCGGCACGGCCTGAAGATGGCCATGACGTTCTTGGAACATATCTCCAACTCGTGGAGATGGAGGAGCGGCGTCCGGAGACAATCGATCCCGACACCTTCATCGACGAGATAGGCGAACGCCATCGTCGCTTAATGGACGGGCGCGACTCGATCAAACCCGGGACTTTCAAGGAAAAGGCCAACAAGGCGGGTAGCACCGTCTTCGTCACCCCAGATCGAGTTATAGGCACACTCAAGGCTGGCGTCGGACTGCTGCAAGCCGTCGCCGACGAATTCTCCCGCGCCGTAATGATTCACTTCCTGCTGGCGGAGGTTCATCCATTCAATGATGGCAATGGCCGCATAAGCCGGATCATGATGACCAAACAACTCATTGGCGCGGGTCTGTCGAGGATCGTCATTCCGACAGTTTATCGAGGCGACTATCTCGATGCCCTCCGGGCGCTTTCCCGGTCGAATAATCCGTCGATCCTCGTCCGGTCCCTGCAATTTTGCCAGCAAATCAGCGCGGTTTGCGCGTCGGACACGACCGAAAAAGCCATTGAAGAATGGGCGCGCACCTATGCCTTTTGCGAAGATGCCGCGCATGCCCGGCTAAGTTTCCCCGACGCGGCCGTGACTCTGGAGCGCCAAGGTGGCGTATTGGCCCCTGCAGACTATTGGCAATCCCTTTCACAACCAGGCCAAGGGCTATTCCCTTTGCGTTAGACGCTGGCTCGGAAGGTCGCTATACAAAAACAACTTCCTGGCGACCGAGATAAGCGCTAATCTACCATGTGTGATTCAGCGCCCGCACAACGCACGTATACCAATGCGGAAGGGCCTTCTTGAGGTCGGATGTAGACCCGAAGAGCCCGCACCCTGTCGATGTCCATGTCGGCCCGGTCATTCGCGCCCGGCGCCGAGCCATTGGTATGAATCAGCACGAAATGGCTGAACGGTTGGGCCTCACCTTCCAGCAGGTTCAAAAATACGAGCGAAGCGAAAACCGGATCAGTGCGTCACGACCCTATGAGGTCGCACGAATCCTGGGTGTTCCCGTCGCCTACTTCTTTTCTGGAATCGATGACGACCAGGCCACCGTCTATGCAGCCGAAATTGATGCCAAGGTCATGCGCATCATGCAGTCGGCGGAGGGCCGGAAATGGTTGAATTCTTTTCATTGTTGGAAGACGGCGCCGTACGACGACACATCGTTGATCTTGTCAAAGTCCTTCGGAGAAACGGACAGCCTAACCCACCTCAGCGGTTGTTTCGCCAGCTTTCTCTCGACTTAGGACACGTTACTTTTTAACATGATCGCGGCAAATGGCCGATTCTGTGCATGGCTTTTGCGGTTTGGGGAAAACAGGATGTTCATTTCGAATACCGGATATAGGCGCGGTGACTGAACCAGTTGGTTGTGGCATGAACAGGGGGACAGGTTCAGCTTGCTCCCATCCAACTACCTAAAGCGGCCTCTCGAACCGCTGCGATGACGAGGCGCAAACCTCCGCTTGGATAAACTAGGGTCTGATGGCCCACTGCGTTGGTGTTCGAGCAATAAAAAAGGCCGAGCCGTTCGGCTCGACCCTTCGACTCGCACTTGAGGCGACGAGTTAGGCGGCTTGGAGTTGCTCAGCCGACATTTTGCCGGACTTTGCATCACGCTGCAGCTCGTAGGAAATCTTCTGGCCTTCGTTGAGACCGCTCATGCCGGCGCGTTCAACCGCGCTGATGTGAACAAAAACGTCCTGGCCGCCGTTAGACGGCTCGATGAATCCAAAACCCTTGGTGGAATTGAACCACTTAACTGTACCTGCGCTCACAATGAACCCTTTTCAATGACAGTATTATACGCGCCAGTGCACATGCATGGACGCCTCTCGAACAAATTTTGAATGGAAGGTTCGCTCGGTGCGCTTGCAAAACGCAAAACAAAACAGCAGACAATTATGAATCGATTTCTCATACGTGCACAATTTTATCATTCAAGTCAATATTGAATATGTTGTATATTTGATTTAACGGCTTGGCATCGGAATTTTTGTCTCTCACAATTTGATATGATACTTCCGGGATTAACACCCAGCTATTGCGCTTTACCTGGCGCTCGGGTGGGTCGTCTTGATCGCCGTGAAACCGTTTATCCAAAGTGCACCACTGGCAACATTGATCTTGCTCGTGGCAGGCGGCGCCGTCTACTCGGTTGGCGCCGTGCTTTTCACGATCAAGCGGCTGACATTTCGCCGGGCGATCTGGCACGGCACGTCCTGGCCGGTGCCGCCACACACTATGCGGCCGGGATGGTCGGTGTCGTGTTCATGACCGGAAAATAGCCATTGCGCGTTCGTTGATTGGCGATATTGCGTACATTACGAGGCAATATCGAGAATGACTCAGCCCCCTGAAATTCTGGTCAATAATGTGCAGACTCCTCGATCAAGGTCAGAAACCGTCAGCAAATAATCAATGAGTAGATTCCGAACCTGCCTCTGCTGTGATTTGTCCGGTATGTGAAAACTGCAAGTCACGGACACGGCGGGCGGGGACATCTCGGTGTTTTACTACACAGGCATTCCCGCCGGGATGTGAGCCTTGGGTTTCCCTAACCAGGGCCCATGTTTCTTGCGAATCCTCGGGCGTCAGAACACTCCCTTGAGTATATAGTGTCGGAGACGAGCCTAGCGCGGCGCCCAAAGTCTGCTGAAAGACACTTTTCAATGCGCCTCGCAGAGTTCATTCGCAACAATATGGACCCCATAATCGGAGAATGGGAGGATTTTGCCCGTACTTTGGTCCCAGCCGCAGATCACATGGGCTCCCTGACACTGCGTGATCATATCCAGCAAATCCTCGAATTTATCATCGTCGACATAGAATCGGCGCAAACGACAGAAGAGCAGGCCGACAAGTCGCGTGGCGAAAAGCCCGCCTCCTCCAATCCAAGCGCGGCGGGGATCCACGCCTCCCTGCGCTATGATGGCGGCTTCAACATGGACCAGATGGTATCGGAGTATCGGGCGTTGCGAGCCAGTGTTGTCAAACTGTGGAACGTCTCCAAGCCGGATATAACGGAAAAATATATCGACGATCTTACGCGCTTCAACGAGTCCATCGACCAGGCGCTCACGGAATCCATCAGAGACTACTCAAAAAAACTGGAGCTGTCCCGCAATCTGTTTCTTGGCATTCTGAGCCACGACCTGCGCAACCCCTTAGGCGCGATCTCCATGTCGTCACAGCTGACGATGAAGATCGGTACGTTGACCGGGCGGCAAAGCATGCTTCAGGCCCAGATAACCGACAGCACGAACCGGGCCTTGGAAATCGTGAATAATCTTCTCGATTTGACTCGCGCGCGACTGGGTTCGGGCCTGCCCATTCTTCGCCAAGCCATGGACATGGGGTTTGTCGCCAATCAGCTTGTCGATGAAATGCGGGCCTTGCATCCCAATCGCGAATTCCTGCTTAAGGTTAGCGGTCCCGTCACGGGCATCTGGGACAAGGCGCGAATAGGCCAAATCTTTTCAAATCTGATTGCCAATGCCGTCCAGTACGGCTTCAGAGGCGCGCCGATAACGGTAAGGGTAGAAGGTTTGCCCAACGGCCTGGCCATCTGTGTGCATAATGAGGGCACACCGATCGCCGCCGATGCTCTGCGCACCATCTTCAACGCACTTGCAAGGGCGCAATCGAACGAAGACACGAAGAGCCAGCCGGTTGCGACAAATCTCGGTCTTGGTCTTTACATCACCAAGGAAATCGTCGTCGCGCATGGTGGGACCATCGATGTAACGTCTTCCGAATTCGAAGGAACCACGTTCAAGGTGTTTTTACCCACCCGGCCGGACGATTGAAGCTTGCCCACGTCATATTGAATCTGGAAGTTTCCCGCAGACCCGCAGCATCTTTTCTTCCAGTTGCGCGACAAGAAACGGTTTCATCAATACTTCGTCCATGCCGGCATGAAGGCACAAGGCTTTTATACCCTTGGAGGCATGAGACGTCATGGCGACGATCGGCACCGGGGATAAGAAATCGGTCCTCTCTCGTTGCCGTATCGCCTTGGCCGCCTCAAGCCCATCCATTTCCGGCATTTCGATATCCATCAGAATGGCGCCATAGCAAGTCGCGTGACTTCTCTCGACCGCTACGCGTCCGTCCCAAGCTCGTTCGACGTCAAATCCAATCAATTCAAGCATGTATTTAACGACAAGTCCCATGTCTGGACTATCGTCGACCAGGAGCACGAGGCTTTTCTTTACCGCGTTGGTTTCAAGCATAAGGCACCTTGGCGCTTCCGCCGCAAGCATGATGACGAGCCACCCCCGCCCGGCCAATCAAACGCGTTTGCCCCTGCCGGAGCCTACATTCCCGGTTGCTTCAGAAGGGTGATTTCGACGCGCCGGTTGGACTGGCGCCCGGCTACGGTGTCGTTGGTGGCGACGGGTTTATCCAGGCCCGACCCGATCGTCGAGATGCGGTCGTCGCCAACGCCGCCAGCGGCAAGAATGGCCTTGACGGCATTGGCTCGATCCAGAGACAGTTGCTGGTTATAAACCATGCCGCCGACATTATCGGTATAACCTTCGATGCGCACATGGGTGTTGGGACTGAGACGCAGGTAATTTATCAGGGGTTGCAGCCGATTTACGCCGCCGGAAAGAAGCTGAGACTTACCGGTCTCAAAGCTGACGTCCTGCAGGACCATGGTTGAGCCCAGATCGTTTGCCGTCATGTCGTAGCCACGCAATTGCTCCTGCGCCTGAGCGAGTTGCTGGTTTTTGTCAGCCAACTGGTCATTCTTCCCGGCGATTTGACGGTCCTTGCCGGCAAGCTGCATGTCCTTTGCGTCCAGTTGCTGGCTCTGGGCCGCGATCTGCTGGTTCTTGCCGTTAAGCTGGGCCAGGCCGGCCAGCCGCGTATTGTCCTGTTCGATCTTGGCTTCCCGTCCACGGGTCTCGGCGAGGTCAAGATAGGTCTGGCCCATCATCAGATTGTGGCCGGATTGTTCCTTGTCGCCATTCGTCCAGCCGGTCTGCGCCGCTTGAAGCGAAGTCCTGGCGCTGGCCAGATCGCCCTGGCCGCGATCGGCGATGTCCTTGTCGTTATAGTCGGTAGAAAGTCGTGCCTGCGCATCGGCGATGTTGGTATTCGGCTGGATCGACGAGCACGCGCCCAGCGCCAATAAGGCGGAGCCGAGTGCGAGCCATCCAGGCATCTGAAGCGTTGAAACGGAGTGGGTCATGGAATGGAATCCTATTGATTGGGTTCGGAAGGGCCGGTTGCGGCCATCAGGTTGTCATGGCTCGTTTGCAAGGCCGCCAGAACGGCCTTCTCGCCGGTCAGGGTCGCGAGCAGCGCGGCTTCGTCGGCCAACATTTCGGCCGTGTCATAGCGGCCGGAGTTCAGGGCGGTATGCGCGTCGGTAAGCCTTTGCCGCGCCATGTTGAAGCTTTGGTCACCATTGTCCCCCGCCTGCCCGGCCTGGGCGGTGACCATTTCGATCTTGGCATCTGCGCGGCTGATGGCTGCAGACGCCGCCGTCTGATCCGCGAAGGCGGGAACGGCGAACGTCGTCAGCCCGAGAGCCGCCACGGCCACGGCGATTTTCAGGTAGCCACGATGGAAAGGAATGTTGTGAGGATTGAGGGTCATGGAAGGTCGCTTTCTGCCGCGCCATTCAGTTAGGCGGCGGCGCCGCTTCGGCTGAAGTGGACGTTAAAGCACATTAAATAGATTCACGCATGTCGCAAGGATCGGAAAATACTCACACCCAGAAAATATATATTTTATTTTATAAAATTGATAGAAAATTCCAATAAATCTTAACTTATTTTAGATTCACATTACGATTTTATCGATATTATTATAAATATGTATATTACTATTTCAAACAATGCATATAATATTTATTCGAACAGGCATAGGGTTCAGCGTTAAACCTCCCATGAGGGCAAACAACAAGGAACTTGCCATGTCCGCTCAAGCCAATGAACTTAAGGCCCACCACGAACGCGCCGCCAAGGCTTTTAGGCACGCCGCCGACCATCACGACTGGGCCGCCAGGCATTACAAGGCCGGTGAAACGCAAAAGGGGGAAGCGTCCGCAGCCTTGGCGAAAGCCAGCGTCGGGGAAGCCATGGCGCATTCCGACCTGGCGGGCAAGGGCAAGCCCGCGGTCGAGGCCTGAGCGTTCACATGACCCATCACCGGGCCCTTACTCTTAGTCCGAGCCTCGATAAGGGCGTCGTATTTGCGATTTCCGGCGGAACGTTCGCGGTCGGCGATATCCTGGATATTCAAACCGGCGCTGGCAATAGCCTGGCCGCCCGGATTACAAGGTTCGACATGTCGGGCCTGCAATTGAGCGTCGGGGATAGGACCTATATTTCCGGTCCCTGGAAAGCGGGCGACCAACCGGTCCAGCACCGCGACGGGATGACCTCGAATTGGACGATACGATAGCGATCTTCGGTATAAGGTTGGCCGGTTAACAATAACAATGGGCGGCGCAGGAATTCGCCGCCCATTGTTATTGGCCGATGCCGCCCTCTCTCGGCATCAACCGAACCTAGCGCCTTCGGCACGCATGCGCCAGCTTCGGAAACTACTCAGCAGACGGATAGACCATCTTGGCTTCACCGCCGCTTCTGATGATCGCGTCTACGTGCTTTTGGCCAGCCGCCTGTGCTGAATCCTCGTCGGGATAGCTGCCCGCATAGATGTCGTCTCTCATCACAACCCACAGTTTCAATCGCTTCCTGACGTGAAACAGCACGGGCTGTTTGGTGTTGCCCGGCGTTAATTCCGGGATTTTGTTTTCCGAGCGGACAAGGATCATTTTTTGGCTCTTTCCAGCATAAATAGGTGCGAATTGCATTTTTGACCTGAGCTTACTTGGGCGACGTCGCGGATCCTGCCAGGATGCCGCCATCGATATTGAACTCCGAACCGGTGATATAGGTCGCCTCATCGGAAGCCAGCAAGATCGCTACCGCGGCGACCTCCTCGGGCCGCCCGAAGCGGTGCAGCGGCATGCCGGCCAGCAAGGCTTTCTCGGCGTCTGGCCCATGCGCCATGCCGTCCCACATGGGCGTGCGGATGGAGGCGGGGTAGATCGAATTGCAGCGGATGTTGAGGTTCTCTTCAGCGCAATAAAGCGCAACCGTCTTGCTGTGGTTGCGTACGGCCGCCTTGCTGGCCGCGTATGCGGCGGCGCGGGGGATACCAACCAGGCCGGAGCGCGACGACATGTTGATAATTGTTCCGCCCTTGCCTGTTCGCCGCATAGCTGCGACGGCATGCTTGCAGCCAAGAAATACGCCGTCGAGATTGACGCGCATCACCTCGTGCCAATCATCGAGCCGGGCGTGTTCTGGATCGTGGCACACGCCGGACTCCAGGCCCGTGATCCCAGCGTTGTTGACCAGAATGTCGAGGCCGCCATGGTCGCGCAAAACGGCCGACATAACAGCTATCCATTGCGTTTCGTCCGCAACATCTAGAGTCATGAAATCGGCGCCAAGGGATTTGGCCATAGCTTGGCCCGGCCCCTCGTGAATGTCGGTCAGAATGACATTGGCGCCTTCGGCGACAAACGCTTTTCCGATTGCGGCACCTATGCCACTGGCACCACCTGTTATCAAGGCAACCTTGCCTTCAAGTCTATTCATCTAATGTCCGTTCCGCCGCCGCCAGCGCCAGTCGCGCCAGGGCCGGCAGCGACTTAGCCCCGGTCTTCGTCATGATGGTGGCGCGATGATTTTCGACCGTCCGCTGACTGATGCCGAGATCCGCGGCAATGTTCTTGTTGGGATGGCCGTCGAGCACCAGGTCCAGGATTTGCCTCTGCCGCCCGGTGAGACCGGCCAGATGCCCGGCCGCCGCCTGATGCCATGCCTGCGATTTGCGCGAATCCCGGCCCTGGTCCCAGGCCCGCCTTATGCTGGCCATCAGATCGTTATGAATTATCGGCTTTTCCAGGAAGTCGGACGCTCCGGCCCGCATCGCCTGGACGGCGGTTGCGACATCGCTGTCGCCGGTCATCATCAGAACGGGCAACATGTCGCCGTCATGGCGCAGCCTTGCCAGCAGGTCGAGGCCGCTCATGCCGGGAAGATAGGCGTCGAGCAGCAAACAGGCTTCGCTGCTCGAACGGTAGCCGGCCAGGAAGGTTTCACCATCGGCGAAGGTTTCCACAGTCATATCCTGCTTTTCGAAGACAAGACGCATGGCGTCACGGATCCGCACATCGTCGTCGACGACATAGATCAAAGGCTTGACGTCGGTGGCGACCAAGGAGGGCGTATCGAAGGGCGATGCCTTCGACGCGCCGGGATCATGCGGCAAAAGCGTCTGGATCATGTCGACCAGATCGCCGAACCGCACCGGCTTGTTGAGTTGAAGGCAGTTCTGGCCAGAAATATCGTTTCGCGTGGCGGCGGAAATGTCCCCGGTCAGGATGCTGACGGGAATCTCTGTTTTGAGCAATCTGCGAACTTCCACCGACGCCTGCACGCCCGTCAAACCCTTCGGCAGATTGTAATCCGCCATGACGAGATCCGGATAGAAAGCGCCGCGCGCGACAGCGTCGACCGCCGCGACGCCGTCGCCCACAGCCATGACCTCATGGCCTTCGCCGCGCAAAAACGTCTCCAGAAGATCGCGGAATTCCGGGTCGTCCTCGATGACCAGAATCCGGCCACGACGTTCGGCCACATCCCGTGCCACCTTTGCGGAGTGCGGAATACGTGCAATGGCCTCGTCCGCGCCTGCATCGTCGCGCATCATCCCGATTTCGATGCTGAAAACCGAACCCTTGCCGAACTGCGACCGCACACTTATCCGGTGGTCAAGCAGCTGTCCCAGCCGTTGCACGATGGACAGGCCGAGACCCAGACCGAGACTGCGTTCGCGTGCGTCATTGTCGACCTGATAGTATTCGTCGAAGATAGCGGCGACATCTTTTTTCGGTATGCCTATGCCGGTGTCCCACACTTCGACGCGCAGGACGTCGCCGAACCGGCGGCATCCCAGCAGGACCCGGCCGGCACGTGTATATTTCAGGGCGTTGGACAGCAGATTGCGCAATATCTGCTCAAGCAGGGCCGGGTCGGTGTCTATCGCCAACGTGCACGGTACGACCTTCAAGACCAGGTGCTTTGCGTCGGCATGGTAAGTGAAGTCATCCTTCAGACGCATCAGGACATCATTGACCACGAAGCGTTTTCTGAAAGGCCGAATAATCCCGGCTTCGAATTGATTGATGTCCAGGAGCGTATTCAGCATGCCCGCCATGGATTCCAGGGTTTCATCAAGGCGCGCCACCAGTTGGGCAGCGCCTTCCCCCTCCGCCATCCTGGCAAGCATGCCCTGAAGCAGGGCAAGCGATTGCAGCGGCTGGCGCAGATCGTGGCTGGCCGCGGCCAGGAAGCGTGTCTTCGCCATGTTGGCGGCTTCTGCCTGCTGCCGCGCCAGGTCCAGCGCCCTGGCGGCGATCTTGCGCTCGGTGATGTCCGTAAAGGTGATGACGACGCCCTCGACCCTCTGGTCATGACCGCGATAGGGCAGGATGCGGCGGATGAACCATACGCCATCCTTCATTTCGACCTCGCGCTCGACCGGCGTTGAGTCCTTGAGAACCCTACGGGCGTCATCTAGGAGCGTGCCGTCTGCTGCCAGGGAACTGAGATCGGTCAAGGGCCGGCCGACATCGCCCGGAATGATGTTGAACAGACTTTTCGTCGCCGGCGTGAAGAAACGGATGTTGAATTCGGTGTCCAGGAAAAGTGTCGCCACGTCGGTGCTGTAGAGCACGTTCTGCAGGTCGCTGGCCGTCGTGCGCTGGCGGTCGAGCGTCTCCTGCAACTGACTGTTCAGCGCGGTCAGCTCTTCGTTAAGCGATTGCAATTCTTCCTTGGAGGTCAAAAGCTCTTCGTTGGTCGACTGATACTCCTCGTTGACCGACAAGGCCTCCTCGTTGATCGCTTTCTGCTCTTCGCCCGCCATTTCAAGGTTATGGATAGCGCCCTGAAGCTCGATGCGTGTCGAAATAAGTTCCTGTTCGAGTTCCTTGACCCGCGTTAGCTCATGCCCCGAAACCGAACGGCCGATGCCGGCATCCGGCATCGCGACGTCGACAAAACCCAGCAGGAAGAACATCTCGCCGTCCTTCATGACGGATTGAACCTCGATTTGGGTCACCGCTTTGTCGCCCACCATGTCGACATGGTTTGAACTGACGACTATGCGGGTAGCGGCGGCGCCCGGCCCGGCCTCCAATGTCTGCCGCGCCCGCTGAATGGCCGAGCGCAGCTTGGTTCGAAGACCTTGCGGGGCCAGGGTGAGCACGTCCGTGGTCGGGTGCCCCTCGGGCACGCTGAGGTAACGGCTGATCGGCCCCAGCTTGAACAGGCATTCGTTCTTGCTGTTGAGGAGAACGACTGCCGGCGCATAGGTTTCCAGCGCCCACTGCCGGCAAAATTCCGCGAGGGCGGCCTGACGCGAGGGCGTGGGCGGCTGACCCTGGCGCCCCTGTGGCCGCAGGCCCTCCCATACCGTCGTGGAGAAGCCGAAATCGCCTGGTCGGCTGCGGCCGATCTGGCGGTAAAGGCGTTCAGACTTCGAGACGATCTGGAAACGGCCATCGACAAGGCCAGGCGTCTCAGACGCGCCCAGCAGCATGAGACCGCCCTGCCGCAGGGCGAAATGGAAGAGGGAGATGACCTTGGCTTGCGCCTCGGCGCCAAGATAGATCAACAGATTGCGACAGGAAACTAGATCGATGCGCGAAAATGGCGGGTCCGTCAGCACGTCCTGAACCGTGAAGACGACGGTCGAGCGCAGTTCGGGCGTGACGCGATAGTTACTATCTTCCCTGACGAAGAAACGCGCCAGCCGTTCCGCGGAAACATCGGTCTCGATGGCGGCTGGATAGAGTCCGTCGCGGGCGGAGGCTATGGCGTCCGCGTCGACGTCGGAAGCGAACACCTGCAGCTTGTTGCTGCGCCCGGCCTTGGTCAGCGCCTCGCGGAAAACGATGGCGAGAGAATAGGCTTCCTCCCCCGTGCTGCATCCGGCCACCCAAATACGCAGGGACTGGTCGCTGGGATGGCCATCGACGAGATCAGGCACGATCTTGTCGGCGAGCAGCTTGAAGACCTTGGGGTCGCGAAAAAAACCGGTTATGTGGATAAGCAGGTCTTTCGCCAGTTGCTCCAGTTCACCGTCATCTCCGCGCAGCAGGTCGAGATAACCGGCCATGTTGTCCGGCTTGATCGCGGCCAGGGCCATGCGGCGCTCGATCCGCCGCTGCAAGGTCCCCGGCTTGTAAAGCGTATAGTCGTGCGCTGTCTTGTTGCGCAGGAGTGTGACGATATCCGGCAGGCAGCCGGCTTTCGTGACCTGTGGCCGGCTGAGTGATTTGTCGTTCCCGGCTGTCCGCGCCAAATGCCTGCCCAACGCCTCGCTTATACCGGCCAATGGCAGGACAAGGTCAACGAGACCCGTGGCAATGGCGCTTTTGGGCATGCCTCCATAAGCCGCCTCTTCGGGGGTCTGCGCGATCGCCAATCCGCCACCGCTTTTTATGGCGCCGATGCCGACGGCGCCGTCTGCTCCCGTGCCGGACAGGACCACACATACCGCGTTCGGTCCGTAGGCTTCCGCTAGGGAGGCCAGCATGAAGTCGAACGGCAAGCGGGCGCCGTGCCGCTCCCTGGGCGTCGACACATGCAGCGCGCCATTCGAGACGGACAGATAGGCGCCCGGCGGAATGACGTAGATATGGTCGGCGGCAATGCGCATCCCTTCGGCCGCCTGCGCCACCGTCATGCGCGTATGGATGCTCAGCAGGTCAACCATCAGGCTGTCATGGGTCGGGTCAAGGTGCTGAACGAGGATAAACGCCATGCCGGTGTCAGAGGGCAAAGCGTCGAGAAGCTTGCTGGCGGCGTCGAGCCCGCCCGCCGACGCACCGATGCCAACCACGACGATCTCTGAGGCTGCGGAGGTGGCGTGATGTACGGACGTCGAGGATGCCGTGCTTCCCTTGGTCGGGCGGCTTGCCATAAGGCTTGAATGTCTCGGAGAGGGGCCTTCCCAGGGGGAACAGAACGCAATCATAGCAGGTATGCGCGATGATGTCGATTATCGCGGCTCCGAAAACGACAGCCATGTCAGGCTTTTGTTTCTGCCGGGCGCCAGGATGATTTCTGCGCTGTGGCCGGCCTTGCATATGGCTTGGGCCACGCTTTGCGCCGCATGCAGCGCGAGTTTTTCTTCGGCAAAGTTGCCGTAAAAATCACCTTCCATAGTAACGTTCCAGCTGCGGGCCAGTTTCTGTATTACAAAACTGATGGGTTTCGATGGCGACGGGCTGGCATGTGCCGTCGCTTCGACTTCGGCACCGTCGCACCTCGCGTCAAACAAACGCACGAACGGCGTGGCGTTGTCAAAAGAACGATGTCTTTCCATGGTTTCGGCCCGGAGATCAAAGGGGAAATGGTCGAAGGTCGGTCGCCGCACCCGCCTCCATTGTCGCCCCTTTCGTCCGCAATGCGAGACTCGGAAACTACCTAACCCCGGAATGCAAAGGGGTCGGCGCCGATGGCGTCCGGATTTCGGGAATGTTGACCTAAAGCCCATGAACGTTACGGTGGAGGGCTGAAACTAGGCGTGCTTGCTGTGCGTGACGGCCTCGAAGACCGCGAAGGCCTCGTCCTTGTACCGCAACATGTCGATGCGCACGGAGGTTCCGGTGAATTCCAGCATGTTGAAGCCATTAGGCTGGCGGCGCAGGCGATTGGATGTCGCTGTCGAGGCGTTGACGAAAAGCGTGGTGTGGCCGTCCATCGACTGCGTTTCGACATAGGCATGGTGATGATGGCCGGCGAGCACAATATCGACACGCTGTTCCGCCAGGGTTTCGAGCAGGGCGCGCGCGTTGAACACCGTGACGGCGAGCGGAAAATCCTTCGAATTGACCATCGGGTGGTGCAGGACGAACAGCCGCCACGGCGATGTCGAGGCGCTGAAGGCGGCGGCGATATCGCGGCGCTGGCGGCGGCTGACTGAGCGGCAGGACACCGAACGGCTTTTTCTGCTCAGCCAGGTATCTTGCTGTTTCGCGCAAGGTGCCGTCGCCACCGCCGATCAGCAGGCGATTGCGCTTGCGGCTCAGGCGTTCGAGATTGGCCTGCATGTCCTGGGGCTCGGAAAAGCACAGCTCATTGACCGCGATGCCGCTGGCCTCGACCGCCGCTTCGATGGCCGGCTGGCCGATATTGAGCACCGTGCCCGACTTGCCGTTGATCAGGATGTTGAAGTTGCCGCCTGCCATGCTTCCGGTGTGTCGCGGATGCTGCAAGGATTCAATGCGGTGCCGGATCGAATCTGCCTGTCGCCTGCCAATGCAATGATGTCGTTGCCGTCGGCAGACATGCGGCGCGGTTGAGGCGGTGGTTTCAGTTTCGGTCTCGCTTCATGGCCGGATGGTCAATGAGTGCCTTCACGACCCCGAGATCAAGCGGCTTGGTGAGATGCAAATCGAATCCCGCCTCGGCCGTGCGGCGCCGGGCTTCAGGATCGCCCCAGCCGGATTGAGCGACGATGCGCGTACCGCACAGGGACGCGTCGTTGCGCAGTTCGCGGCAGACTTCGTAGCCGTCCATGACCGGCATTCCGATGTCGAGCAGGACGACTTCCGGATGGAATTCGTGCGCCACCTGCACGGCCGAGCGGCCATCATAGCAGGTGCGTACCTCATACCCGTAGAGTTCCATCGCCCAACTGAGTGTCAAGGCCGACATCTCATTGTCGTCGACAACGAGGATACGTCGGGGGTGAGTGGTCTCATTCGGACGGATGTGCATTTCGGACCTCTTGGCTCGCATTTTGCGATGGGGATGGGCGATAGGCTCCGCCGTGCCAGTCGGGTGCAGAATGATCGCGCGTTTAGGGTTTATCGTATGTTAAGCACAAATAAGGATGTGATGTGTTCGTTCGGTTGCATCGACAAAATGGACACGCAACATGAGTGCTGATTTGGGCACCGGAAGCCGGCTTTCGCCGGCCTCCGGATATCGTCAGTGGCGATTGCTGGCAAAACGGCCGTCATCATCGCGTTCGCGGTCGGAACCGTTGCGCGAGCCATTGCGGCTGCTGTCCTCGCGTTGACCGGACTTGCCCTTGCTGGCGCTGCCGAACCGGCCCTGCTGGTGAGCGTGATATCCACGGTCGTGACCATAATCGTGCCAGTCCTGGAAGTCCTGGTCTTCGCCGTCCTGAGACGAACGGCCGCCGGCCGAGCGCGAACCACGATTGCCGCCATCGTCGTCCTCACTGCGCGAGCGGGAACGGCTGTCGTCGTGACTGTGCGAGCCCGTTTCGGCATGGCCTTGCGAGTCGCCGAACCAGCCACGGCCATCGCCGGACTGGGAGCCGCCGGACCGCGAGCCGCGATTGGAGCTGGAAGACCGGTTGCCATCGTCGTCGTCGTGCTGGCGGCTGGACTGCCCGCCTCGACCGGAAGCCTGCGACGACCGTCCGCTGTCGTCTTCATCGCGAGACGAACGCGAGGAACGGTTTCCCCCATCGCTGGCGAAACGGCCATCGCCGTCGCGTTCGCGATCCTGCGAACCACGGTTATCGTCTTCATTTTGGGATTTAGACATAAGGTCTCCTCCCCGCGTGATGCGGGCGCCAGTTTTTGGGCTAAAAAGGGTGATGGCCCACGGATCGCTGACCCTTGGGCCTGATAATATTCCTGGGTCTAACCGGGGATAAGTTGGCAGAACGCAGCCACGTGGCCACCAACCAAAGATAGGCTTGAAGCTATAAGATAATCATGGGCAACATGCCTCGCGAAATCTTTTTTCTCTATTCATACAGATTTATATTATTGTGATCGCGAATTTCAGCGAATTATTCCAATAATTATAAAGATTTTTGCCGCAGAAAAGCCAAAATTCAAACGAGGTGCTTAGATTTTGTGGAAGGACGAACCAGTATACTTACCATGCGAACAGTGCAATGGTATTTAAACAAGATTCTTTGGTATGTATAGGGCAATTCCTAAATAAATAAGAATGCCCTCCTGCGCGATTTAACTTCCACGTAACAATAACCTCATTGGTAATAAGGCGGAAATCCCAGTACCAGCCAATGGTGAGATAGGGTCCGCGCGTCGACGCGGTGCAAACTCCTTATCTTTCCAGCCCGATCTCTTGCGGCAAACTTAGTCACGGATGCGTACGTTTTCCTTCTTATCGTGGAGGAACTCAGAATGCACGACGATCAGAAAGACGACCAAAAGGCACCGGTCAACGACAACAAGGGCCTGGCGAATGGATCGCGCCATATTAGCCAAGGCGATCCTGAAGGCCGCGGCACGACACTGACATCGCCAACTGAAATGGAGGATCCACAGGTCCGAAGCGGAGCGGGCGTCGATATCGATTCCGACCGTATGCCCGCGGATGGCATACTCGAAGTTCACGACAGCGACGACGACATCCTCGAAGAGGAAAAGCATCACCCTATTTCGGACTGCGGAAAGAGTTCCACATGACCGGTGCGGATTCATGAAACTGGCCGGAGAGATGAAAGTCTGAAATGCTTGCCTCCAATAGACAATCATCCGACTTGTGGCCGGCATGATTGTCTAACTCTCGAGCATTTCCAGCTCGGCCGTCGGAAGCGCCGCCATTTCGGACATATCCAGTTCCTGTTCGAGCGCATGGAAGATGTCGTCATCCATTTCAGCATTTCTTCGCATGTCGGCCAGGCGCCGCCGCATTGCGACGATGGTCGCACGTCGCAGTTCATCGAGCCGAGTCACCTCGCGAGGGTGTTTTCCCTTGTTGGAAATCGAGCGTTCCGCGGTGTAGATGTCCCGCAGCTTGACGGCCGCCGGGTCGGCGCGATCCTTGAAGGTCGCCAGCCCGAAATCGAGAAGCGCCATGCGCGCCTTCGACAATTCGGCGTCGAACGAACCATCGGGTTTGAACTTCAGGAGACTTATCAACGGCCCCAGCGTCAGGCCCTGGCCGACCAGGGTGCCAATGACGACGGCGAAGGCGCCAAGCACAATAAGATCGCGTTGCGGAAACGTCGAAGGTAATGATACGGCGGCGGCCAGGGTTACCAGCCCGCGCATGCCACACCAGGCGACAACAAACCCCTGCCGTGCCGTTGGCGCTTCCTCCTTGGCGGATAGTCTTCCCGCGAACGCGCGTAGCCTGTTATAGATCATGACCCAGACGAAACGAACCAGGACAACAATGCCGACGACAACGCAGGCAAACACCAGCGCCCTGCCGAGGTCAGGGCCGTGAAGGCGGAGCAGGATTGTTCGCGCCTGGAGGCCCATAAGCAGGAAAGCCAGGACATTGAGAAGAAAAACCACGGCCTCCCAGACGGAGTAGGCGTGCATGCGGTCGCGCGCCGCCGTTCTTTCTGGCGCATAGTGGGCAACGGTCATGCCGTAGGCAACAACGGCCAGGATGGCTGAAACGTGAAGCTGATCGGCGATGACCCAGACGGCAAACGTGGCGACGAACTGGGCCACGGTTCCGCTGACCGTTCCGGCCAGCTTCGGAGCGATAACGACAAGGATTCGCCCAGCAATGAAGCCGAAAATCAGCCCACCGGGAACAGCGATGGATACCTGCAGGGCCAGGCTGGATATCTGAACGCCGGGTGACGCGGCGCCCACGGCCACGGTGAAGATGAGCAGTGATACGGCATCATTGAGCAGGCTCTCGCCTTTGAGGACCGCCAGCGTATTTCTGGGCAAGTTGAAACGCGCCAGGACGGCGGAAGCGGCGGCCGCATCCGGCGGCGCCACGATGGCGCCCAGCGCGATGGCGGACGGCCATGCCATGCCCCATCCGCTGACGCCCACCCATGCTACGGCAGCCGTCGTCAGGATAACCGCTCCCCCGACCAGAGCGAGCAAAGGCATCCAGTGACGCATCAGGGTCCTTGGAGGCAAATCGAACGCAGCGTCCAGCAGAGCCGGCGCAATGAAAAGCGCCAGCGCCAGATGGGGATCGAAGCCGATGTCGGGAAGCCCCGGCACTGCGGCGATCAGCAAGCCAGCGACCGCAAGCATGGTCGGATACGGTATGTTCAGATGCCGCGAGACCTGTGACAGGGCAATGGCCACGGCCAGCAGGATCAGGAGGGATTCAAAAAGCGCCATCTTCGGCCAGCTTATGATGAATGTGGGTCGCGGCGATGGCAGCCTGACCGACGGCGACGCTGATCTGGTTCAGGCCGCTGACGACATCGCCGGCCGCGAAGACATTTTCGACACTGGTTTGCTGGAAGGCGTCTGTCAGCAATTTACCTTCCTCGTCGCAGGCGGCGCCCAGACCTCGCGCCAACTCGGCACGGGGACGGCAGCCGAACATCGGATAGACCGCGTCGAACCTGAGGGTTTCCGAGCTGACAATGACCTTAACGGTGCCCAAAGGATCGATATCGAGCCTGACATCATGAGCATCGATGACCGTAACGCCGTCCCGTTCCAGGTCCGCGCGGCAGTCATCGGCCAATGGCCCGTCGCCAGCATGTATCAAGGTCAGGTCCTTCGTATAGGTTTGCAGGAAGCGGGCGTGGGCGGCGGCGTTTTCAGACCTCGCCACCACGGCCACGCGCTTGTCGGTGACTTCGTAAGCGTCGCAAACCGGGCAAATACGAAGGGTGCCGGCCGCTATCCCTGCGCGCCAGTTCGGATCGCTCATGCCAGCGTCGGCGATACCCGTCGTAATCAGTACGATCGGTGCTTTTGTCTCATTGCCTGCAAATGACGCGCGAAACAGGCCATTTTCCTGAATCAGGCTTTCAACCGTACCTTGAAGGTAGGCGACCGGGTAAGGCTGCAATTGTTGATGCAGTCGCGCCAAAAGCTGCGGGCCGGTGACGCCATCGGGAAATCCGGGAAAGTTGTGCGAAACGGGTATGAGCCCTGCGCGGCTGCCGTCATTGTCGATCAGCGCCACGCGCCGGCGAAAGCGCGCCAGATAGAGTGCGGCGGTCAGGCCGGCTGGGCCGCCTCCGATGATCAGACATTCGGCGTGATCAGACATCTTGGTAACCGTGAAACGCCCGACGTCTACGGGGATGATCGAAAAATGCGGCCGGCACGGTGCTGCAAAGACGGGAGGACTTCATCCTACACCTTGTGTCCAAGTGAGATTTGCGCTGTGTCGAAAGCCATTTTCAGCAGCCGGTTGTAGGCCCGGACCACCAGCCAGCGACCGTCGGGCTGGGTGCGGATTCGCCCCTTTATCAGTATGCCGGCATCGGTCATGGCATCGACGCCGGGGATCTCGATGCCGTCCATCATCAGTGGCCCGATCGCGTCGTCCTTCTTCAACGTCTCGGCGGTCTGCCGCATGATCCCGACCGCCTTGTCGATGTCTGTCCCGGCACCAACCCAGATATCAAGGGCAGCATAGGAAAAGGTCTTGGTCATGTTGTGGATGATCTGGGATTCTCCGTACGGCAGCACATGCAAGGTGCCGTCGAAGTCGCGCAGCCGGATGGTGCGCAGGGTCATTTCCTCGACCGTGCCGCTGAAGGCCTGAATTTGGACAACGTCCCCGACGGCGACGATATCTTCGATGATCAGGAAAAAGCCGGTGAAAAAGTCCTTCACCAGGGTTTGCGCCCCGAAGCCTACCGCAATGCCCGCCACGCCCGCCCCGGCCAGAATTGGCGCAATCTCGACGCCGACCTGGCTAAGGACCGTCATTAGGGCGATGACGACGATGGTGATTTGAACGGCGCTGCGGAAAATCGGGCCGAGGGTCTGGATTTGCGCTCTCTGCCGCGGATTGTCGACGACCCTGTGTTGCAGTTGGCCAAGAGCGTACTGGGTCGAAAGGCTTGCCGCTTCCCACGCGATGGCCGTAATGCCAATGACCACCACCAGACGTGACCCGGTTGTAGCGATGGCCTTGCCCCACATGGTCGACGTCCAGGCAAGCGGGTCAAGACCCCAGATATATGCGATCGCGACGATTGTCAGGAGCCCGGTCACTGTCGACATGACGAGATGGGTCAAGCCGAGCACTTTTGCGACCTGTGTCTTTCGCTGCTCACGGGTCAGGCCGGGTATCGCCCGCAAGGCAAAACACAACATCCGGCGAAGGAGCCAGATGACGACCAGACATGCGAATACTACCCCGAGGGTTAGGGCAAAATTCATCGCCGCGGTCTGCGGAGACAACGCTCGCAGATGGTCAATTTCATCCAGCAGTGAGACAGCCGGCTGTTGGTTTGCCTCGATCACAATCGGCTCCAAGCTTAGTCCATTACCGGATCCGGCCAAACAGGACCGCACGGGATCCATTCTCAGCCTGGAACTCCATCCAGCGCCAGGGCGTACTTCCGGCAATGCTCGAGATAGGCTTTTTCATGCTCTGCCAGCAATTCGACCACGCCTGACCAAAGCCAGTTCGGCGCATTGAGCGTTTTCGGGCGATTATGATTCAATATCTTTTTCCAGCTCTTGCGATCATCGTCGCTCATCTGGCGGGCGTGCGCCTTGCCGACAATCAGAGCTAGGAACTTGGAGACTTTCATGGCCTCGTCAGGAGTCAGATGTTCGATTTCGAATTTCAGGTCCTGCGGTAGGAGTTCGCGAAGAAACACGGATTTTCCAAGCAACGTAGAGGCGCGCATACGTTCGCCCAGCGCCGGTGATAGATGCCAGGCGCCCTGGACGACACGTTCAGCGTTGTCCTTCGGCATGTCGGCTTTCTCTGCTGTCGGCGCCACGGCCTTTATGCCTTCCTTGATATCGACGAGACATGTTTCGCCGTCTTTTCCGCCAACGCCAAGCAAAACCGCGTAACGCAGCAGTCCAAGCGAACTACAGCCCTTCACCCAGTACGCGGCATCGAGGACCTCGATTTGCGCATCGTCATCGCGAAACCGTAACGACGTCACCAAACGGCGTATCTTTTCGTCCCTGAACAAGGCATTTATAGCCTCGCGTTCCGGCTTCGAAATGGCAAGGAAGGTGCGACCGATGGGGATGGTCGGCGTCGTACCCTTGATGCGTTCCGCCGCCAGATGCTTCCACTTGCGTTTCAAGGCGGCTTTCAAGGTCGCGTCCACGGCTTGCGGTCGAACCGCTTCTTGATCGCCAATGTCGTCGGAGAAGGCCAATTCATAGCCTTCGACCAGTTGTTCGAGCATTCTGGACGTCGTAACCCCTGGCAGATCGGAGCCGCGCGCTGCGCTGGCCAACGAAAGCCCGAGGCGGATGAGGTCATAGGCCGGGTTGCCGATAACGGTCTGGTCCAGGTCGCGGATCTGGATATCAATCTGTCCTTTTGCACTCGCAAGCGGCCCGAGATTACCAACATGGCAGTCTCCGCATATCCATACGGACGGGCCATCGGGTATGACCAATTGTTTATCGGCGGCCAGCCACTCGTAAAACTTTGCCGTATTTCCGCGCACATAGGCGTGTGCGGATCGCGCCATCTTGAGGTTACGGGCGGCGGCCAGCATTGCGTCGCGTGTCTGCGCCGTCTTGGGTATTTTACTTGTATGTGCCAAGATTATGCCTGTCTGAAGTTACGAAGGAATTTGAAGCTGGGTGACGGCGCCGAGGTGCCCGGTTTCCGACGTGACCAGGTCACCAGGTGCGGACTGGACATCACGCGCATCCGCTTCGTTTTCCACTTCGGCCGCCTTCTCTTCAGCGATCTGGGCCAAACGGCCGCTGTTCTTCGACCGAGCCTTCTGTGCCAGCCTGAGATAGCGTGCATGCAGTTCATCAAGCTCTGGCTCGCTCATCTCATCCATCGCGACATAAGCGGTTTCGGCCGTCTCGATGGCCCTGATCAGTTCGTCCAGCTTCAGCTGAATGATTTTGCCGTCGCGGTTCTGAGCGTTCTGCACCAGGAAAACCATGAGGAAGGTGACGATGGTCGTGCCCGTATTGATCACCAGCTGCCAGACATCCGAGAAATGAAAGATCGGTCCCGTCAGTGCCCAGACGACGACCACACCTATGGCCAGGCCGAAGGCCGGAGGACTGCCCGCAAGAGCGGCCGTCTGTTGAGCAAGACTGGTAAACCAGCCTTTTTTGTTTACATCAGGCATGGAAAATTCTCCGCCGAGCGGGCACCGCGCTTCGCGGTGCCCGCTCGGCTATTTGGGGCGGGATCAGAAGGCGTTGACGAGGGGCTCGCGCGCCCAGTATCTCAATGCCGGCAAGGCTTCGAAGAAGCTGGCGACAGTCTCGGCGGTCAATTCGACGCAGGCAGCGTCCAGGTCGATGCCGTTCTTTTCGAACAAAGGCAGGGCCTCGGGCGAATAGGCGATGAATTTGACGTGGGCATAGGCGTCAGCAATGAAGTCGCGTGCCGCGGCCTTCTTGCTTAGCAAGGTAGCGCCCTGGTCGGAGATAATAATGGCGACGGTGTCGAACAGGACGGAGGGCCCGCCGTCGATCTTGTATTGGGCTTCAACCCACGTGCCGTCGCTGAGTTCGACGCCGTCGATCATCGGTGCGATGACCTCGACAACCATGCCGTTGGCAGCCGCGTTCGTTTGGACAGCGGCGAAGGTTTCCGCGTTCGCACCGTCGGTCAACAGGACGCCGATCTTGCGGCCTTCGAGCGACGGCGGCGGGTTCTTGAGGATGCTGAGCGCGTCAGATACCGGCAGGTCATCGCGAGTTGGTTTCGCGGCCATTGCCGGCGCCGGCAGATCCTTCAGGCCCAGGCCCGCGGCGACTTTTCCCGCCAATCCCTTGTCTATATTAAGCAGGTGGGACACGATGCGGACGCGGATAGCGGGGCGCTCAACACGGCTGAGTTCGAACACCAGCGCGTTCTTGATGTGGGTCTGTTCGGTCTCGGTCTGACTGAGATAGAACTGGCGCGCCTGGCTATAGTGGTCAGCGAAGCTTTCAGGACGGATGCGCAGTTTCTGGGCCCCGTCCTCGGCCGGTTCCGGGAAACTCTTGAAGCCCGCGGCACTTTCACGCGGCCCGCCGTCTTCGGCGCCGTAGGAGTTGGGTTCGAAATTGACCCGGCCCTTTGGATTGGTCATGGCCATGTGGCCGTCCTGCTGGAAATGCGCGAACGGGCATTTCGGGGCGTTGACCGGGATATGGGTGAAGTTCGGTCCGCCGAGGCGCTTCAACTGCGTGTCGAGATAGGAGAAGTTGCGGCCCTGAAGCAGCGGGTCATTGCTGAAATCGATGCCGGGGACAATGTTGCCGGTCTGGAAGGCGACCTGTTCGGTCTCGGCGAAGAAGTTGTCCGGCATCCGGTCAAGAACCAGGCGGCCGACCATGCGCAGCGGCACCAGCTCTTCCGGGATCAGTTTGGTGGCGTCAAGGACATCGAAATCAAAGCTGTTGGCGAAGTCCTCGTCAAACAACTGCAGGCCCAGCTCCCATTCCGGGAAATTGCCCGATTGAATGGCGTTCCACAGGTCGCGGCGGTGGAAGTCGGGATCGGCGCCGTTGATCTTGACGGCCTCGTTCCAGACGACGGACTGCATGCCGAGCTTGGGCTTCCAATGGAACTTAACGAAGGTGGATTTGCCGGCCGCATCGACCAGGCGGAAGGTATGGACGCCAAAGCCTTCCATGAAGCGGAAGCCGCGCGGAATGGCACGGTCCGACATCGTCCACATGACCATGTGCATCGACTCGGGCATCAACGAGATGAAGTCCCAGAAGTTGTCGTGCGCCGTCTGGGCCTGCGGAAAATCGCGATCCGGTTCCTGCTTGGCGGCGTGAATCAGGTCGGGAAACTTGATGGCATCCTGGATGAAGAAGACCGGGATGTTGTTGCCGACCAGGTCCCAGTTACCCTGCTGGGTATAGAATTTGACGGCGAAACCGCGGACGTCGCGCGCCAAGTCGGCCGAGCCCTTGTTGCCGGCCACGGTCGAGAAGCGGACGAACACGGGTGTCTTTTCGCCGGCCCGCTGGAAGATGTCGGCCGAGGTCACGTCGGCGAGCGATTCGTAGGTCTCGAAGAAGCCATGGGCGCCGTACCCTCGCGCATGGACCACACGTTCGGGAATACGCTCGTGGTCGAAGTGGAAGATTTTCTCGCGCATGTGATGATCTTCAAGGGCGACCGGGCCGCGCGCGCCGACCTTCAGCGAGTTTTGGTCGTCCGAGACCGGCGTGCCGGACTGGGTGGTCAGTTGCGGCACACCGTCGGCAGCCTGCTGGCGGGTCTCGCCGCCGCTACCCTGAAGCACGTCGACATCTACGAAGGTCGCGGAGGCAAGGTCGGTATCGTTGGGCGTAACCATGGGAGTGTCCTTAAAATGAAACTCAGGAGGATGTCGAGGTGCGGATGATGAGGGTTGCGTCGGCCGGGACTTCATAATCGCGGAAGTCCGCAGCGCGTTGCCGGGCTGGAATGAGAATGTCGGTGTCCGCCAGGCTTAGGCTGAAGCGTGGCAGGGCTTTCCGGCCTTTTTTCAGCAGGCGGAAGCGGCCGGCCTGGCCGACCGGCCCCTGCAGCTTGACGCGAACGGCGCCATCCTCGCTGAACGATACGTCGGTCGGGTAGTCGCAGAACAGCCGGAAGGCATTGTCGCCACATTCATTGAAGGCGCGCGCGACAAAGATAAAGGCGCCGCCGGCACCGTAGATTTCTTGCCCGACCTGACCCGCCGGCTGGCCGTCGCCATACAGGTCCTCCAGCGGAAACGACAGTTTGCGGTCGTTATAACCGTTGCGGACATTGTCCTTGGCGACGGCATCCTCGGGCAGGGCGTCGGGGTAGAAGTACCAGGTAAAATCCTGGGCGAAGCGGCGGTATTCGCACAGCAGCAGTTTGGCCGCCGGCGGGATGTCGTCGTAACCGATGCGTAGATATTCATCGAAGGCGGCGAAAGTTTCAAAACATTCGTAGGCCGCCATGTAGGGCGCATCGTGCAAGCAGGTGACGCCGAAGAAGTTGGTATAGTGTCTGGCGTGTTCGATGTCCGAATTCCACAGTTCGCAATTGTGCAGAAAGCTGGCGACGAAGACCATGCTCTGGTCGAGGTAGCCGGACTGGCGGTCCATCAGCCAAAGTTTCAGACACGCCACCGCGCCCCATGCCGTTAGATTGGTCTGGTAGGCCAGGTTGAAGCGATTGCCTTCGAGCGCCTTGAGTGCCGCCTTGGCCTCATCGAGATAAAGGCTGTCGCCGGTGATCTCGTGTGCCAGGATCATCACATAAGCGTAGAGGCCACCAGCGTCTGTCTGGCCACGCCCCTGCGGGCTGCGGGCGCCGGTAATGACCGAAAAGTCAGTAATGTTGAACTGGATCGGCCAGACATAGTTGAAATGCCGTGCCGACTTGACGGTGTAGTCCAGCGAGTCGCGGAACAGCTTTTCACACTTCTTATTACCGGCAATGGCCAGTTTGGCCAGGTTCATGAGGGGGTGGAACAGGTACCATGAATCAACCGCATCGGCGTCCTTGTCGTCTCCAACATTGGGCAGATAGCGGCGGATGGTGCCCAGCTCTTTATCGAAGAAGCGGCCTATGCCGGCGGACAGATCCCTCGACAGCGGCTCCATGCGTCCCTGTGACAGCTCCCATTCGCGCAAGGACGACAGAACCGACATCTGCACCATGCTGTCGGGATATTCGGCGTCGGTATAGGCATGCAGATAGGTGTGGCCATAGTGCTCTGTCCGGGCCTGCGGCGCATTGGTCAGGTCTGTAATGGTGCGGTGAGAGCGCTCAATCCAGTCGTGAAACTTGACCTCTGGCTTATCCAGGTACGGATAAATTTTCGCGAGCAATTCGATGAAATGCCGCGCGCTTTGCATTTCGTCGGCGGCACAGCCAGCTTCGAAGGCCAGCAAGGCGTCGGAAATGACAATCTCTTTGCCAGCGGCCAGCGGGTGTTCGGGCGGCGCATAGCCCATGGGCGAGGTCGGAGGCTGGTAGCCGAGCGATGGCCAGCGGCCGCCGACAACACCGTCGGGCTTGGTCTTTGTGGCGACGTAGTAGGCATTGAGCGCTGTCAGGTTCTGGGCATAGAGCACGGACCCGAAAGCCGGCTTTTGAACACAAAAGTAGCAAATGCCCCCGTTCATGCCGCGTTGCGCCGCTTCGACCTGACCTATGGCTTGGGTCGGATCGTCATGTTCGTCAAGCACGTACATGTCGCGCGGCCAGAACGCGAGGAGGAGGTCAGTTACCGGCGTAAGCGACACCTTGACGCGCAGTAATTCCTTCTCCTGAACGGAGATCTCTATAGTCCATGTACCCGAGCTGGCCTTGACATCGAGAACGATACGATGGTCGCCAGTTTCTTTTTGCTTGAGCGCATAGGGCCCGGGAAAAGGATTGGTGCGAAGGACAATGCCGCCCTTGCCTGGCCTTCGAACAATAACCCAGATCGTGTCACGACCCGGCGAGACATCAATCGTCAACTCGCCGATCCGAAACGTTTTGATCGGCGAAAGTTTTGGTTTTAGATCTGTCTCGACGGCCAGGGTCTCAGAAGAGAACCCTGGCACGTGCATCCCGGGTTTAGGGTGTTTTGCCATCGGTCTTCTCCTCGAGCGAGTTACGCGGCTAAAGGAGTAGGTTCGGCGTTTGCGGAATGTTGGTAGACGTGCAGAGAATGGTTGTGCGTCGAGAAGGTCTGGTCCTGGAATATGGCCAGAGGGTCGTTCCCGACATTGGTGACGTCATAACCGGTTGCACGGAGAGAGATTTCGAGACGCGCCACTGTCAGCGGCCTCTCCGCCAAACCGTGTCGCCGAACGATGTGTGCTCCCGCTCGAAGGCTCATACGCAAACTCCCCTGAGGTCCCAAGACCCGCGCCGCAAAAATGCGGCGAACATCTCCGTGGATATCCGGCTGAACAGGTGTCAGACCGGCCGATTTCGAAAATTGGAAATAGGGGCTGCCTCACCCCTCCGTGCATCGTAAAATGAGGCCGGGGCGATAAGCGCGAAATGTGGCGATTTCCCCAGCCCGTAAAGAACGGATACCTATCGTCTTAAACCGAAAGGCTTTTTGACCTTGAGACACAAAAAGTCCCGCCGACCGGCGGGGCTTTCATGAAATATTGTTGTCTTATTGGGCGGGTGTGAGGTCCGCCGCTTGTTTTAGCGCGTCCTTGTTGACGCTCGACATTGCGATGCCGTTCAGCTTGACGTCCGTCGCCTTTTCCTCGGCCAAGGTATCGGCGAGCAGCTTAGCGGCATCCTTGTAGCCTAGGGCCTTCGCGATAGCGATCAAGCCGCCATAGGACGCGATCTCGTAGTGCTCGACCTTCTGACCGCCGGCGATCAGCATGACGTCGCGAACAGGGCCCTTTTCGATTTCGTCGATAGTTTCCTCGCCTTCAGCGACCAGGCCTTCCATGGCCAGGCATTTGATGCGCTTCAGCTTGATGCCGAGCATTTCAACGATCTGATCGATACGTTCGATCTGGCCCTGTGTTTCTTCGAGGTGCATGGTGAAGCCGGCGGCGAGGTCAGGATTGGAAGAGGCCTTGGCCAATTTCGGCAGCGACTTCGTCATTTGCTTTTCAGCGCTATAGATATCGGACAGTTCGTGAACGAACGCCTCTTCGAGAGTCGTGATCTTCGGCATTGTAGCTCCGGTATGTTTTTGAGGTGGGAGCGACTATCCTATAGCGACTGACGTAAGGAGGGCATGCTGAACAAGGCTTATAGTTTCGGCAATGCGATGATGTGCGTCCCCGGACCAAGCTGATGGCAGGTTGTTCATGCCGACGGCGCAATGCCAAAGAACCGGAGCATCTCACCACTCGCATCCGGCCCCGCGGGCAGCGTATATGATCCGGCGGAATGGCCGCCCGACCAGGCGTGTCCGGCGCCGTGAATCAGCCAGTGTTCGAGGGCCGGCTTGCCGGACGTGCCGGTTTCGACGGTGCGGGTGTAGGCTATTCCGCCTGATGATATGCCCGTTGTTACCTCAAGGCGCCCAGGTTGGACACCCCTGGCCTGCGCCAACACCCGGGCGGCATTGTCGACGTGGACGGTCCTGTCCGCGTCGCCGTGGAAGACAATGGTCGGGACGCTGTGACGTTTGCCGGGTTTGGCGGACGACGCGCTGCCTCCCATGGCCGCGAATGCCGATGGCATGTCGTGCGCCGCACCGACAGCGATCCCGGAGTGCACGCCTATGGCGGCAAACACGTCCGGATAGGCCGCGCCCATGATCGCCGCCATGGCGCCGCCTGCCGAAAGGCCGGCGACGAAGACACGATCGCGATCGATGGCGTACTCAGCCATGATTTGTCGGGTAAGCCCGGCTATGACAGCCGGCTCGCCGGCATCACGGCCCTGGTCGGCCGAATTGAACCAATTCCAGCATCGGTTCATGTTAGCCGACTGGCTCTGTTCGGGATAAACAACGAGAAAGCCGTGGATTTCTGCAAGGGCATTCATCTGCGTGCCGAGCGCAAAGTCATCCGGCGTTTGGGTGCAACCGTGCAACATGACAAGCAGGGGAACCGGCTGACCGGCATAGATAGACGGCACATAAAGTTTATAGGCACGGCGGCCATCCGGACCTGCATAGTGGCCGGGCGCGAAGTGTGCGCCAATCGGTATCGCAGCTCTGGGAGGGGGTGAACCTGCCCGGCGATGCTTGCGGACGAGGTCGGCCAGACCAACCTTCGGTACGAGCGGGCGCGAAGCCGGGCGCGTTTCCTGAGCGTTGCCGTCAGATCGTTGATGCCAAACGCCGTCATTGCCAGGCGCACGCGTCATTTCGATTGTGCCGGTGCCCACATTGTTAGCTGTATCATCTGTTAGTGGGCCGTCGCCGCGCAGGACAGCCATGGCTTCGTTCAGCCGGCCTTCTCGGGTCAGGCGGGTCGCCATGCCCATATCGATATTGCGTATCATGAAGCTTGTCCGATCAGAGTATGCGGTCGCGCAGCGCGGCCTTGATTTCAGGGGAAGCCTGTAGAGCGCCTAGAACTCGCAGGGACGCTATGGTGTCACGCGCCAGCTCGGGCGAAACATCTGCCGCAATGGTGGCCAGGCCGAGCACATGGACATGCAGAACGGTGCCTTCAGCTTTTGCCGCCTCCAGATCCCGTCGGGTGATATGTCGCAAGCCGAGATCGAGTTCACGGCGCGTGATCAGGTGTTTAACCGTGTCGCCATGGCGGTCCAGTTGATAGCGTATCGCCGTGCGAATGAAGTCCGTTCGGTTTGAATAAAAGCCTTCCGAAACCATAAGGTCGATCTGACCTAGGTCGACGAAACCGAGATTGATGGTAATTTTCTCGCTCTCGGGTACTTTAGATGCAATAGGTGTATCCATGAAATTCTCCATCCACACGGATGGTATATGGATGGTGCGGACGAAAGCTCAAGAGCGGGCCCGCATAGGGAAACGGCACAAACCACCGTTCTTAAGTCATGGACAAGATTGTGGAGGTGCGGTTTTTGTGACCACGCGGTGGAACTGTCTCGCACGTCAGAATTCAAAATAATTCCACCCGATATCGGCATCGTTGTCGGAAAAATCGACAAAGCTGCCGATTGGATGCACTAGCTGATACTACTTACTCCATCACACGGTACAGCACGTGGCGGATAAGGCACTAAATTCATCACGCAATATGGTTTTATATTGCCATGTATTTTTGCCGATTTCCGCCGATTTGGCTCCATTTTATTGGAAAAGGTACAGCATTTAGTACAGCATTAGGCCCAAGCCAAGCATCAATCAATTGAATATAAAACGTTTTCTTTGCAAGTCCGTCCAGTCCATCATGGGCGCGACGGAGAAACGAAACGCCTTGTCGTGCGCGGCTGTCGGAAGGCTGTCACTCATCCGCGCCTTATGCCGCAAGGCAGAGGATGAGGCAAGGCCGGGGATTAGCGACCCCCGGTTCCCTGCTGTCGCGCCCGCTCGGCGCGGCTCGGCGGCGGATAGGGCGGCCGGTTCTATGCCTCCGCAAACCGCCCGGCCACCGACGCGCTGAAGGCGTCCAGCGAGCCGTTGAGGTCGCCGGACGTGAGGATCAGCACGACGTCGCCCGCACCAAGCGAATCCACCACGTTCGACAGCTTCGCCGGATCGTAAGGCTCGGCCGCGATGCCGCTGGCGCGGACCCGCTCGAGGATATCTTCGCCCGCCAGTTGGGCGTGGGTGCCCGCGCCCTGGGTGGCCGGCGCCGCGACCCAGGTCAGGTCCGCCCCGGCGAAGACGTCGTCGTACCAGTACAGGTTCGCCCGGTTGCGCCAGCCGAAGGTGTGCGGTTCGAACACGACGACGAGGCGATGGCCGGGGAAGTGGAGCTGGATGGCCTCGATGGCCGAGCGGGCCTTTTCGTAGGACGACCCGAAGCCTTCGTAGACCGGGACGGCCGACCCAAGCGCGATATTGTCGAGCTTGCGGCGCACGCCGGCGAAATCCGCCACGGCCGCCCGCAAGGCGGACGCATCGACCAGCTTCCGTGACAGCAGACACGCCCCGGCCGCGACGATGTTTTCGATATTGTGCCGGCCGAGCAAGGCCGTTTCCAGCTCCACGCTCAGGCCATCGGGCCCCTTCAGGGTGAAGCCGCTGCGCGCGCCGATGCGGATATCGGAAGCGTGGTAGTCGCCCGTATCGACGCCGTAGGTCACCACGCGGGCGCTGCTTTCGCGGGCGATCTTCAGGGCGCCCGGCTCTTCGGCGCAGACGACGACCTGGCCGCCGTCCGGCACGCCGGCCAGCAGGTCGTGGAACGGCTTCGTATAGTCTTCATAGGTCGGATAGATGTTGACGTGGTCATGAACGACAGCCGTCAGGACGACATCGTGCGGATGCAGGTGCATGAACTTGGCGCGGGGATCGTCGTGGCCGGACGGATATTCATCGCCCTCGAGCACGAATACGGGGGCCGTGCCGATATTCGACGGCGCCGGCAGGGTCGCCGAGCGGATGGGTTCGGCACCGATAAAGTAGCCGGCGTCGACACCGGCGTGGCGCAGGATATGCGCAATGATCGAGGTCGTCGTACTCTTGCCGTAGCTGCCGGCCACGACCAGGTTCGACCTGTCCTTGGTGATATCGCCCAGCACTTCGGGGAAGGAACGGATATTGAGGTGGCGATCGTAAGCCGAGCGAACCTCGCCGTTTTCCGATGGCAGCAGCTTAGCATTGCGGCCGATGACCACCAGGTCGACGTCCTGCGGAATATTCTCCGGCGCATAGCCCAGGGTCGGCACGATGCCCGCGCGGTCGAGTATGCCCTTGGGCGGGCCGTAACAGTCGGCATCCGATCCCGATACAGCAAAGCCATCCTGTTTGAGCAGCAAGGCCGTCGCGCTCATACCGATGCCGCAAATGCCGATGAGATGAGCCGTCTTCATTGTACCAGAACGTCCAAGCGAGAAATTTTTCGAAAGGCCTGTATGCGGCATCCCTGACCGAATGCAATCCGCCTGTCGAAAAATTGTCACTGCACTTCGAGTTTGATGGCGTCGTACATGACCTGGCCCGGTCCCTTGACGCCGGGCGGAGCATCGTCGTCCTCAGACCCCGCATTGGCGGCCGGCGCATAGGTCTCGGGCGGCGGGAAGGGCTGGGCGTCGTCGTGGCGGAAGGTCAGGTCGTTGGCCCCCGTCTTGATTAAGGCCGCGTCGAAGGTGAAGGTCACCACGTTATAGGGCGAATCCTGGTTGCCGCCGCGATAGCCCGCCGTGCCGGTCTTGGGCAGTTCGATGACACCGACCTCATGGCCGTTCAGCGCCACATGGACGTGGGTCAGCCGGCCTTTCGCCGGCTGGGCCGAGGCGATGCCGATGGTCAGGGTCGCCTGCCCCTTCTGTCCGGCCGACGCAAACCGCAGGTGCCACTCGGGATTTTTGGCGTACCAGGACCACTGCGCGTAATTCCAGTCCTTGGCGGGATTGCTCTTGCCAATCGTAAAGTCGACATCGTCCGGGAAGGTTTGGGGGTAACGCGCGAACATCTGGTAGCCGCGCGCGTCGTCGCCTTCGCGGAACTCACCGGCGGTGCGGTCGAAGGTCCCGAGCTGCCACAGGGTCTTGCCGTGCGTCTCGGGCGTCCAGGCAAGCTGGCCGACGTCCTGCGCCTTGCCGGCAGTGACCGTCACACCGGACTGTGCGAAGTCGTTCGGCTGGTCGGCGCCGTCGACGTAAAGCGTATATTGCCCGGGCACGACATTCGTCAGCGCAAACGACCCGTCAGCCTGGACCGGCGCCCAATAGTTGTAGCCACGGGCCTGGGCGGTCCAGGCGACGTGCGCATCGGGGTCGGACAGGATGACCTGAGCGGCCTTCGGCGCAACGCCATTGAGCAAGACCTTGCCCGTCACCGTGCCGCGCGCCTTGACATAGTCGGGCGCCGTGACGAAGCCATAGGGCCATTTCGCCTGTTCCGCCGCGAGCTGCCGATCGACATCGTCCCACAGGGCATTGGGGTCGCGGGCGCGGTTGGCATAGATCAGGAACGGGCCGTAGACCTTCGACCACGTCTCGCCCGCCTCGAGCACCACCGGTGACGAGCCGAAGTGCGTGTCCTGCACCACGCGCAGCAGGACGTCGTCGTGCACGGTCTGGCCCTGCCGGCTGGGACCGCCGTTATGATAGTCGCCGAACGGCTCGATCATGAAGATGCCGTGGCTGCCGTCACCGTCGTGGACGCCGATCGTGCCGTAGGCCGGGGTTTTGGCGAAGTAGACAGAGTTCAGGTACTTTGTCTTCACCGTGCCGTCCTGCAGGAGATAGGTGGCGTCGGTGACCTTGCTGACCACGCCCGAGCGCGGAATGCGGATCGTCTTGCCGCGCCCGACGGTCCAGTAGTTGAAGACCGCGTCATCGGCTGCGGTGCGGAAGACGAAGCGCGTCTGGTACAGCGTCGCAGCCGGCAAATCGGGCCCGTGGCGCAGCGCCGTATAGGCGTAAAGCCCGCTCAAACCGTCCTGCATGATAAAGTGGTATTCGACGCGGAAAGGATAAAACTCGGTAGGCCCGGTATCGACCTCGACATCGGCCTGCCCGGGCGTCGCCGACGCCAGCCGGACCGTCGTGTTGCCGGGTCCAGGGCGGTAATAGCCCTTCTTCGGGCCAGGATGCGCCGGGTCGGGATGGGTCGGCTCGGCATTGGAATCCCAGTAGAGCGATTGTCCCTTCGCGATCAGTTCGACCGGCGCGCCGGCGCCCAGCTGCTGGAACGAGGTCACCGCGCCCGAGCCGGTATCGACGACCGCTCGCACCAGCCCGTTGTCGAGCGTGATATGGCCGGCCTCCGTGCTGGTCCTGACCTCGGCGCAGGCTGGCGCGGCCAGGACAAGGGTCGTCGCAATGAACAGGCTGGTGCGCATGATGGGTCCCAGGATGTGGAGATGAATATCATTATTGATCAATTTCACGCAAAATCCATCACACCCTGTCGAAGGCTCGTCAAATAAAAAAGGTACCGCTCCCTTTGGCGCGATGACAGCGCCCGACAAAATGTTCAAAAGCGTATCGCCATGCCGCCCGCACAGAGCTATTAAGGCGTTTTCGGACGCGGCCTGACGCGTCCGGCTGTTGTTTCGACCGGGCCCCGCATGTTCAAAGGCGTCACCCTGGGCTTTCTCGCCTTCGCCCTCTTTTCGCTGAGCGACGCCTGCGTCAAGGCGATCCACGGGGCGCTTCCGCCGTATCAGGTCTCCTTCTTCGGCGCGGCCTTTTCGGTCGTGGTCCTGCCCTTCATCTGGCGGCGCGGAGAAACCGTCATGGACCTGGTGCGTGCCAAACGGCCGTGGCTGTGGGTCGCCCGCGGCGCGCTCGGCACGCTCGGCAGCTTTTCCAGCGTGACCGCCTTTTCGCACCTGTCGATGGCCGAAGCCTTCGCCCTGATCTTCCTGATGCCGCTGACCACGACGGCCCTGTCGGTCTTCGTCCTCAAGGAAAAGGTCAGCCGCCAGGGCTGGGCCGCCATCGTCCTGGGCTTTATCGGCGTGCTGATCGTACTGCGGCCAGGCTTCCGCGAGATCGGCATCGGCCACATCGCCGCCCTGACCTGCGGACTGTGCGGCTCGGCCCTGTCGGTGCTGCTGCGTTATGTCGGCCATGACGAGAAGCCGGTAAACCTGTTCGGCGCCGCCATGATCGCGCCCATGATCATCAGCGCCGTCCTGATGGTCCCGGGCTACGTCCCGCCGACAGGCTGGCAGTGGCTGGCCATCTTCGGTTTCGCGGTGCTGGCCGCGGCCGCCAACATCGCCCTGATGATCGCTTCGCGCCGCTCGCCGGCCAGCCGCATCGCGCCGACGCAGTATTCGCAGATGCTGTGGGGGCTGCTGCTCGGCTACCTGTTCTTCGGCGACCGCCTCGATGTCTTCACGGGCCTGGGCGTCGTGGTTATTGTCGGCGCCGGCCTGTGGTTGTTCCTGCCCAAGGCCGCCAGCCGCGCGGCAAGCCCCGCGGAGCTGTAAAGCCCCCCTTGCAATTAACCCTGTGGATTTACATCTTCTTGATGTGGCGGCCGTAAGGTTACCATATCGTCCTTTGGGTTCGCGGCCGACAGTGCCGTCCCCTTTTGCACAGTCACAGGCGCACAATGCCCGCTTCGCACGCTTCGGATCACCTTCAGGCCAACCTGGCCATCCTGATGAACAACGTCCAGACCGTCCGGCCCCAGGACCGCGACCGCGCTTTCAGCGCCGTCCGCGCCATGCTGATGGGCTCGACCCAGCGCTGATCCAATCTTTGCCCAGGCCGTTCAGGCTCGGCATGCCCTTCTTATTGCGTGGGCTTTAAGCTGTTTCTCCTTTGAAAAAAAAGGAGCTTCGCCATGTCCGCAACCACCCCGCCCCGCACCGATACGGCGCCCGCCCCCGCCATGCCGCGGACCGCAGGCCATACCGGCAATGTCTGGTCGCAGGACTATCAGCCCAGGGCCACGCCCACGGAACGCGGCGGCTACGGCGTGCTGGACCGCGACGACCGTCCCGGGGCCTATGGCCTGGCCGAGCGCGAAACCGGCGGAGACGACATGACGTGGCGTGACGCGCAATACGGGGCATCCCCTCTGCGCGGCGCACGCTATGCCGACGACCATCAGCATGAGAGCACGGCAAAGGTCAGCGACAATACCGACGTGAACCGGCAACGTCCGGGCTTCGAAAACGAAGAGAGCCAAAGCGACCTTCCCGGCCAGGGAAAGGACGAGCGCGGCCGCTATGGCCAGGCGCCGGCCGAAAATACCCAACCCGAAGACTATGGCAGCAATACCGCGACCAATGGGAACAGGCTTTAGCCGATCCTGGCGGAGTCGAGGGCGGTCACCAGGCCGCTCAGGCTCGCCAGGGTGGCCAGCCCCGCGCCGGCTCCGGCCCGCAGGAGATGGCCGAACATATTGTCGTTGACGCCGAAAGTGAGTTTCGCCTTCGGCGCCCCGGCCAGCGCGGAGATCGCCTCCGCCAGGCGGTCCGGATGGGCGGCGAGGTTGCCGGGATAAACGTCGCACAGATGGATATCGCGCCGCGCGGACAGCTGGGCCCGCAGGCTGAGCGGCAAGGCCGTATCCGCGACAAGGTGGATGAGGGTTCCGCGCTTCTGCTTCAGGAAAACCGGCACGACGGCGCGGATATCCGGCGTGATGCCGTCCAGGGGGATGCGCGCGCTGTCGGGCTGGCTGATCCAGATATCGATACGGCCGCCGGCCTGACGCGCGGCATTGACCAGCTTGCGCGCCGACGCGGTATCGGAAATATCGGCTTCGACGAGGTGGGTTTCAGCGCCCGCATCGCGGCATCGGGCGGCGACCGCCTTCAGGGCATGCGTATCGGGATCGGCCAGGATCAGCGTCATGCCGTCGCGCGCAAAGGCGACTGCCATAGCCTGCCCCGGATCGCCGGCCGCCGCCGTGATGACGACAACGCTTCCGCCTGTGCCCGTGCCCTTCATGTCCGAAACCTCTCTTTCGCCGGCAACGGCCGGCGCCTCATGGTCTCAATGTAGGACCGGCCGCGTAAGAAAACCGTCCGGACAATTTTTGGCGGATATAAGGGCGGTATAGAAACGCCGGGCCACGCCGCCTTTACAGGCCGAGCCGGCTCAGCGTCCTTTCATCCGGACCGTCGCACCAGCGGCGGAGCGCCGTCCGGAACGGTTCCGCTTTCACCTGGGCGAAAAGGGTCATGGCCGAGCGGAACTTGAGGTCGTCGGGCGATCCGAACAGGGCGTGCAGGGACGGCGCCGGCGCGGCGATCGCGGCCTGGGTCGCCTGTTCGAGCCGCGGCCCGAGGACGGGATGATCCAGATAGGCCCGCGCTTCGTCGAGGGAGGCGATGCCGAAGTGCTGCGCCGTCGCCGACATCCCCAGCCCCCTGAGTTGCGGAAAGACGAACCACATCCAGTGGCTCCGCTTGCGGCCGGCGCGCAATTCGGCCATCGCCGTGTCGAAGACCGGTGCCTGGGCGGTAATGAAGCGATCGAGATCGTATGAAGCCATGCTCTCCTTTTAAGCGTCCGGGCGAAGATCGTCCTTGATGGTCCGTTTACAAGTTTTTCGCCGTGCCCTGCTGCATTTTTACCGTCCGATACGGCATATGGCAGGCATGGGGCTGCCCTGTGGGTGATGGGAAACGTTCAGTTTCAAAAGGTTAGTGACGGCAGAGATGAATGAGTTGCAAGCAGCCGGACCCGGCCGTGATGACGCGCGGCTGAAGGTTCTTGTCGTGGACGACAACGAAGCTTCGGCGGTGACGCTGGGCTGGGCGGTCGAGGCCGAAGGCTATGCCGTGCGTACCGTCTTCGGTGGCCAGGCGGCGCTCGACCTGGCCGAGGATTTTTGCCCCGACATCGTCCTGCTCGACCTCGGCATGCCCGGCATGAGCGGTTTCGACGTCTGCCAGCGCCTGCGGGCCGATCCCCGCTTCGCGCACATCAAGATCATTGCCCAGACCGGCTGGGGCGATGACGCCGCCCGCAAGCGCACGGCCGAAAGCGGCTTCGATCTCCATCTCGTCAAGCCGGTCAATATCGACGTGCTGCACGACATGCTGGATTTGCTGGCCAGGAGTATCCGCCTGTCGCGACAGACAGGCGCCGACCTCGCGACTGCGTAGGCGCCTATAAGGATCAGGTCGCGAACGGTCGGACTAGCGGGAACCGGCCATTATCCGCGTTTATGAAATCTTGATGCCCCGACTCCGGTCCCGCGCCGCCTTCTTACGCGGCGCCTGCTAAAGCGCGATCCAGAACGTGTGACGCACTTTTTAAAAACCTGAAGCATGGATTTGAGCGACGCTGACGTCATCATGCTCCAGCCCCTCTTCAAGGTGAAAACGGGAGGCGACGATGGATAACGGTTCGGTTCCGGCTGATGTGCAACCGCCGGCAGACGACAGCCCGGCCTGGAGCGTCACCGGACAGGAAGCCTTCGATGCCTCCGAGCGGAACGTCCTGCTAAGTCTTGGCGCCGCCGTCGTCGCGCGCTGGTATGATCTGCCGCGCGACATCCAGAAGCAGCTGTTCAATGCGGCAGCCTCCGGCCAGGCCAACCCGGCGGAAACCCGCAGCCATATCGCCCGTTTCCTTCACGAATCCGCCCATCCGGCGGGCGCGAAGGCGGGCGCCGATCTGTCGATCTAACCCCCGAGATTATTGAATAGTTTCGCGAATTCCGCATGGATTTCTTATTCTGGCGGAGCCTAGTAACGCTTTCATCCGGAGGCGTGGGGCAAGATGGATCGCATTTCCGTTGCTTGGGTTGGCGCTCTGGCCGTTTCGGCCGTCCTGATCGTACCGAAATTCGCACTGGCCGCGTCCGCGCGGGATGAGGCCAATACGCCATCGGTCGAAGACCTGCGCAACCTGTCGATCGACGACCTGGCCAATCTCCAGGTCACATCGCTGTCCAAACGTCCGGAATCCTTGAGCGAAGCGCCCGCCGCCGTCTATGTCATCACGGCCGACGACATCCGCCGTTCCGGCGCAACCAGCCTGCCTCAGGCCCTGCGCCTGGCTCCCAACCTGGAAGTCGCGCAGGTCAATGCCTATAGCTGGACGGTCACCGCGCGCGGCTTCAATTCACCCGAGACCGCCAACAAGCTGCTGGTTCTGGTCAACGGCCGCAGCGTCTACGAGCCGATCGCGTCCGGCGTGCTGTGGCAGCAGGTCGATGTCGACCTGACCAATGTCACGCGCATCGAGGTGATCAGCGGTCCCGGCGGCACCCTGTGGGGCGCCAATGCCGTCAACGGCGTCATCAACATCATCACATCGCAGGCTTCGGCAGCGCAAGGGCCGGCTTTCCAGGTGTCGGCCGGCGGCTATGAGCGCAATGCCTCCCTGCGCTACGGCGGCAAGGCGGGCGATGTCTGGTACAAGATCTATGCCCACGCCTTCGATTTCGACGCAACCGAACCCGTCGATCCCGCCGATACGACGAACGATGCCTTTTCCGGCGGCAATGCCGAGGTGCGCCTGGGCGGCAAGTTCCGCGGCGCCGACTGGTCGCTGAAAGGCGAGACCTATACCAACCATATCGCCGACAACGGCGGCACCTTCTCCGGCCAGTCCTATGCCACCAGCTGGAACCGGACGGGCGACAGCGGCGTCAGCACGGCCGTCAATGCCTGGTTCAGCCGCGACATCCGCAACGAGCCAACCCTGTACGAAAGCCGTGAGGCCTTCGACGTCGAATTCCAGCGCGCCCGGACGCTAGGCGATCACCAGCTGATGTGGGGCGGTGAATTCCGCTACTGGTGGGAAGACTTCCGCTCTTTCAATCTCTTCCATTTCGCCGACCCGAAGACCGATATCTCGATCGGATCGGTTTTCGCCCAGGACGAAATCACGCTGAGGCCCGGCCTGCGTCTGACGCTCGGCCTGAAAGGCGAAACCAATTCCTATTCGGGCTTCGACTGGCTGCCCAATGTCCGCCTGGCCTGGCAGCCCGACGACAACCAGTTGCTATGGGCCGCCGTCTCGCGCGCCGTGCGCACGCCCAACCGCATCGAGCGCGAACTGGAAGCGCCGAACTTCCTCATTCCCGCGCCCGATTTCAAGGCCGAGAAGCTGACCGCGATCGAGGCCGGTTGGCGCGCCCAGCCCGCCGATCGCGTGTCGCTTTCGCTGTCGGCCTACTACAACCGCTATACCGACCTGCGCACGGACGCCTATACGCCCGTGACCATCTTCCCCCTGCAATTGCAGAACGGGGCGCGCGGTACGACCTGGGGGCTGGAAGCCTGGGCGCAGTTCGATGTCAACCAGGCCTGGCGGGTCAGCGCCGGCGCCAACCTGCTGCACAAGAAATTCCGCCTCAAGCCCGGCGCGGTCGACGCCATAAATGCCGGCGTCCAGGGCCAGGATCCCGATTATCAGGCGCAGGTCCGCTCGCAATGGCAGATATCGAAGACCGTCGAGTTCGACCTGTCGCTCCGCGCCGTGGGCAAGGTCGACCTGGCGCCGGTCAAGGCCTATCAGGAGGCCGACGCCCACCTCGAATGGCGGGTAACCGACACACTGGCGCTGGCGCTCGACGGCCATAACCTGCTGCACGCCCGCCATATCGAAGTCTGGGATCCGTCCACCGCGCCCGTGCGCTACATTCCGCGCTCGGTCTTCGCCACCTTGCGATACGGATTCTGACCATGTGGCGGCGGGTTCTCCTCTGCGTCGTCTGCCTGGCAACGGCCCAACCGGCCGGCGCCCGCACCTCCGCGCTCGAGACCTCGGTCAAGGCCACCTACCTTTACAAGTTCGCCCCCTTCGTCACCTGGCCGCAGAGCGATCCCTCGAAACCCTTCACCATCTGCGTTGTCGGCGCCGACCCGTTCGGTGCCGTGCTCGACCAGGCGGTCGCCGGCCAGGTCTACGCCCAGCGGCCGATCCAGGTGACGCGCCTTGAAACCGTAAGCAAGCAGTCCGGCTGCGACATCGCCTATCTTGGCGGTTCGCGCGCCCAGCCGGTCGAGGCGGGGCTGCAGGCCCTGCGCGGCGCGCCCGTCCTGACCGTCACCGACGAGGGTACGCCCGAAGGCATGATCGCCTTTCGCCTGGCCGACGGCCATGTCCGTTTCCGCATCGACCAGGACGCCGCCGACGAGGCCGGCCTGACCATCAGTTCCAAGCTGCTGAGCCTGGCCCTGGCGGTCAAGACCAGGGGAGGCCCCGCATGATCGCCGTCCTGCGCCGTTTTGCCCATCGCCGCACCCTTGCGGTCATTGCCAGCCTGGTCCTGCTGATCGGGGCAAGCCTCGGCCTCGCCATCTATTCCGAGGCCCGCCACGACGCCCAGGTCCGCCAGTCCGCGGCCGTCCAGGCTCACATTCTGGCAGACTCGGTGTCCGCGGCCCTGGCCTTCAACGACCTGCCGGCCATCCAGCAATATACGGCGGCGCTCAGGGCCAATCCCGATATCGTCGCCGTCGGCGTCTATGACGACAAGGGCCGTATTGTCGCGGCCTACGGCCCGGAAACCGACCCCATGCGCGATGAAGGCGCAGGCGGCCCCTTCATCGCCCTGCGCGTGCCTGTCGCCGAGAACGGCGTGCCTCTGGGCACCGTCTATTTCCGCCAGCGCACCGACACGCTGATGATCCGCACCCTGCGCTATGGCGGCGCGGGCCTTCTGGTCGTCATGGCGACACTGATGCTGGCGGTCATGGCGCTCGACGCCCGGGCGCTCGGCCGCACCAACCGCCGCCTGCGTGAGGAAATCGTCGAGCGCGAGCGCGCCGAGGCCGCCCTGCGCCAAAGCCAGAAGATGGAGGCCGTCGGCCGGCTGACCGGCGGGATCGCCCACGATTTCAACAATATGCTGGCGGTGATCCTGGGCAATCTGGAGCTGCTGATGCGCCGCTATCCCGAGGCCGACCCCAAGCTGCTGCGCTTCGTGTCGAGCTCCCTCGACGCCGGCAAGCGCGCCGCTACCCTCACCCAGCGCCTGCTGGCCTTTTCACGCCGCCAGCCGCTCGATCCGAAGGCGGTCGATGTCGGCAAGTCGGTGGCGGACTTGTCGGAGCTGCTGGCGCGGACGCTGGGCGAAGGCATCGCCATCGAGACCGTGCGCACCGCCGGCCTGTGGCGCGCCCATGTCGACGCCGGCCAGCTCGAGACGGCCATCGTCAACCTGGCGGTCAATGCCCGCGACGCCATGCCCGACGGCGGCAAGCTGACCATCGAGACGGCCAATGCCTATCTCGACCGCACCTATGCCCAGTCGCAGGACGAGGTGACGCCCGGCCAATATGTCATGGTCGCAGTCAGCGACACCGGCACGGGCATGACGCCGGAGGTGCAGGAAAAGGTCTTCGAACCCTTCTTCACCACCAAGCCGCCCGGGCTCGGCACCGGCCTGGGGCTCAGCCAGGTCCATGGCTTCATCAAGCAGTCGGGCGGCCATATCAGCCTCTATTCCGAAGCCGGCCACGGCACGTCGATCAAGCTGTACCTGCCGCGCTCGGGCGAAGACACCGAGGCCTTCCCGCCCGAGCCGCCGCGGCGCGCCGTGTCCGACCGGCGCCACCAGACGGTGCTGGTGGTCGACGACGAAGCCGGGGTGCGCGACTTCGCCGCCGAGGCCCTGGTCGAACTCGGCTACGACGTGCTGTCGGCGGGCGACGCCGACCAGGCCATGCGGCTGGTCGAGGACAATGGCGAGATTCATATCCTGCTGACCGACGTCGTCATGCCCGGAAAAAGCGGCCGCGAACTGGCCGACGCCGTTCACCGCCTGCGCCCCGCCATGCACGTGCTGTACATGACCGGCTATACCCAGAACGCCATCGTGCACAACGGCGTGCTGGACACGGGCACCCACCTGATCACCAAGCCGTTCACGGTCGGGCAACTTGAAGAGGAACTCGAAGCCCTGGATGCAGGGTGAAAAAAAGGCCGGCGCGAAACCGCACCGGCCATAAGTTCTACAGGGAGGAAACGCCCAGGAAGGGCAACGGCGTCAGCGACGCCGAACACCTTCAATGTATTGTGCGGCGCAAAAGCTTTCAAGAAAAATCCGGGTGCGGAACGATCAACTCAGGTTACAACCCGACTTGGGAATGTGAACGCTAACATCCTTGCGGGACCGGGCGCGGTATCTTTGCAGAACCCGGCCCCGGACGCGGACCCATGGCCTTGTAACGAATTGTGCGCATGCGGCACCTGACGCGGCCGTTTTCGCCATGGCGTTGAATCCAGGGAAAATCATTCACCATATTGCAAGCCGCCGCTAAGGGAGCGCTCCCAAAAAACAACTTGATAAATGTTAACGCCGGGGTCTTATGTCGATCTTCAACCGGCTAGGGGCGAGCCATAACCATGACCGACGACGCCGTACCCAGGCTCGCGCAGGCCCTGTTCATCGACGACAGCGCCGCCGAGATCCGTCTGGTGACCGAGCTGCTCAACCGCGCCCGGGTCCAGTTCGACGGCCATTGGGTCAGCTCCGGCGAAGATGCCCTGAGTTTCCTGCGCCACGATCCGGGCTTCGAACGCGCACCGGCGCCCGATGTCATCTTCCTCGATCTCAACCTGCCGCGCATCAGCGGCGCCAAGGTGTTGCAGACCATCCAGGCCGATGCGGAACTGAGCCGTATTCCAGTAGTGATCCTCAGCGGTTCGGACTACGAAGACGATGTCAACGCGGCCCGCGAAATGGGCGCCGCCCATTATGTCGTCAAGCCGCTCGACCATTCCAAGCTGACCGAGACCGTGGCGCTGATCGATACGCTGCGCCTGGAAAAGAACGGCACGGACTGGATTCTCCGCCCCGCCGAAACGGTAGCCTAGACACTTTCCGTAACGCCGATGCGCGGGCACAGGTCGCTGACGATGCAGACCGTGCACTTGGGCTTGCGCGCCACGCAGACATAGCGGCCGTGCAGGATCAGCCAGTGGTGCGCCCGTGTCAGCCAGTGTTTCGGAATGATGGCCATAAGCTGCGCTTCGACCTTGTCGGGCGTCGCGCCGTCGGCAATCCCTAAGCGATGCGAGACGCGGAAGACGTGGGTATCGACGGCGATGGCCGGTTTGACATCCAGTTCGTTCAGCACCACCGACGCCGTCTTGTTGCCGACGCCCGGCAGCTCGATCAGAGCCTCGCGCGTCAGCGGCACTTCGCCATTGTACTTATCGACCAGTATCTGCGCCGCGCGGATGACGTTCCTCGCCTTGCTGGGATAGAGGTTGATAGACCGGATCGTCCCGGCCAGTTTTTCCTCGCCCAGCGCCAGCATCTGCTGCGGCGTCGTCACCGCCTTGAACAGGGGCGCCGTCGCCTTGTTGACCGCCACGTCGGTCGTCTGGGCCGACAGGGCCACCGCCACCAGCAAGGTATAGGGATTGACGAAGTTCAGCTCGGTGCGCGGATCGGGCTTGTCCTCCTCGAAGCGTTCGAACAGGGCACGGATCAGCTTCGGGTTCGCCTTCACAGCCGCCTTGGTTTTCGGCTTCGGAAGCGCATCAGGCAGCGTTTTCTTCGGCAATGACCGTCTCCCATTTCAGCCACTTCTCGGCGATCGCCGCATTGAGGTCGATGCCCTCGGCGCGCGCCATCAGGATCAGCATGCACATGACGTCGGCCATTTCCATGGCGACGTCGCGGCGGGCATTATCCGCCAGCCGCCGCGAACGGCCGGTCATCGCCAGATAGGCCTGGGTCAGTTCCCCCATCTCTTCCTGCACCTTCAACAGGTGCCAGTCGCCGCCACGGTCGATATCATGGACGCGGCCGTAACGGTCGGAAATAGCCTTCAGCCGGTCGCTGAAGGCGTCGAGATCGGAAAGCGGACTCTGGGATTGGGACACGGGACACCCGTTCGTGCATTGTTCCCGAGATGTAGGCCGATTCTCTGCGGTGACAAGGCGCGGATGGCTGTATAGTTTAGCCGCATGACTGCAATTCTCTTTGTCTGCCTTGGCAATATCTGCCGCTCGCCCCTGGCCGAGGGCGTCTTCCGTCACAAGGTCGAGGCCATGGGCCTGTCCAATCGCTTCGAGATCGATTCCGCCGGCTGCGGCGGCTGGCATAAGGGTGAGCAGCCCGACCGCCGCTCGATCGCGGCAGCGGCCAATCACGGCATCGATATCAGCGATCAACGCGCCCGCCAGGTGACCGCTGGCGATTTCGACCGTTTCGACCTGATCCTCGGGCTCGACCGCGACAATGTCGCCTACCTTGAAAAGATGAAGCCGTGGGAAAGCCAGGCGAAGGTCGCCCTCTATCTCGACGAGGCGATGGGCCGCGCCAAGAATGTGCCCGATCCCTATTACGGCGGGCCGAAGGATTTCGAGGACGTCTATCGCCTGTGCGACGAAGCCAGTGAGGCGCTGATTAAAAAGCTGATTGCCGGTTGACTTGAACGCGGCCATGACCGCAAATGCGCGAAATTGTTCAGGAAAGCGCAAATAAAATGACCGAACCCACCGACACGCCCTTTGTCCGCATGGCCACGGCCTTTATCGACCAGGCCAATGCCTTCAGCCGCGAAGCCGGCCAGGACGTGGTCGCCACGGCGCTTTTGCACGCCGCCGCCCGCTATGTCGCCTTCGCGACGGCAGCCGGCGCCGAAACCGGGGCCGATTTCGCTTCGGAACGCAATGAGGCCATCGAGCACTTCACCGCGCAGTTCCGCGACGTCGTCACCCAGCACTACGACGACTATGCCGGCAACTTCAAAGCCTATCTCGGCCGCGACTGATTACAGGATATAGCGGCTGAGGTCGGCGTCGCCGGCGATTTCGCCGAGGCGCTGGCGCACATAGTCGGCGTCGATCTTCACCGTCTGGCCGGACATGTCGGACGCCGTATAGCTCAGGTCCTCCATCACCTTTTCCATGACGGTGTGCAGCCGGCGCGCGCCGATATTCTCGACCTTGGCGTTGACCGTCGCGGCGGCCTCGGCCATGGCGGCGATGGCGCCGTCATCGAACTCAAGCGTCACGCCTTCGGTCGCCAGCAGGGCTTGGTTCTGCCGGATCAGGTTGGCCTCGGGCTCGGAGAGAATCCGGCGGAAGTCCTCCTGGGTCAGGGCCTTCAGCTCGACGCGGATCGGCAGGCGGCCCTGCAGTTCAGGCAACAGGTCCGACGGCTTGGAGACGTGGAAGGCGCCGGACGCGATGAACAGGATGTGGTCGGTCTTGACCGGTCCGTATTTGGTCGACACGGTCGTGCCTTCAATCAGCGGCAGCAGGTCGCGCTGCACGCCTTCGCGCGACACGTCGGCGCCGCCGCGATCCTGGCGCGAGGCGACCTTGTCGATTTCGTCGATAAAGACGATGCCTTCGTTTTCCGCCAGTTTCAGGGCATCGGCCGAGATCGAATCCTGGTCGAGCAGCTTGTCGCCCTCCTCGGCGATCAGCGGGGCCCAGGCGGCCTTTACCGTCGTCTTGACGGTCTTCTTGCGTCCGCCCATGGCCTTGCTGAGCATATCCTGAAGGTTAAAGGCGCCGGTATTGGGCTGGCCGGGAATCTCGAACACATTGGAGGCGCCGCTGGTCTCGGTGAGAGACAGTTCGATCTCCTTGTCGTCGAGCTCGCCGCTGCGCAGCTTCTTGCGGAAGACGTCGCGCGTCGAGGGGCCGGCGCCTTCGCCGACCAGGGCGTCGATCAGGCGTTCCTCGGCATTGTGCTCGGCCTTGGCGCGCACGCCCAGGCGGTTCTTGTCCTTGATCATCAGCTGGGCTGCCTCGACCAGGTCGCGCACGATCTGGTCGACGTCGCGGCCGACATAGCCGACCTCGGTGAACTTGGTGGCCTCGACCTTGATGAAGGGGGCATTGGCCAGCCTGGCCAGGCGGCGGGCGATCTCGGTCTTGCCGACGCCGGTCGGCCCGATCATCAGGATGTTCTTGGGCGTGATCTCGTCGCGGATGTCGTCCGCCGTCGCCTTGCGGCGCCAGCGGTTGCGCAGGGCCACGGCGACCGCCTTCTTGGCGTCGTGATGGCCGATGATATGGCGGTCGAGTTCGGAGACGATTTCGCGGGGAGAAAAAGTAGTCATGGCAATATTTTCAATAACTTATCAGGCACGGCCTTCCAGCCGGCGGATTTCAGCCCGCATTTCGGGCGAACAGATTTCAGTGCGTTCGAACAGGCTGCCGTCGGGCGCGATCACCTTGGCCGCGATGGCCGCGGCCTTCATCTCGCGGGCATTGCCGGCGCCGGAATAGGCCCACAGCTTCCAGTGCGGCGTCTGCACCGACCGGTAAAGCCAGCTGAGCGGCCAGCCGAGGATGCCGAGGAGACCCGAACCATAAAGCACCGGCAGCGGCGCCGTTCCGCTCGGCACGATGACCAGGGCCTGCCCCAGGCATGCCAGCATGATGCAGACGGCCGGCATGTTGATGGTCATGCGGGCCCGCTGCAAGGCCTCCTCGACCGTCACGCGCGTCACGACAGCTGCTCCAGCGTAACGTGGTCGTTGGTGTAGACGCAGATCGAACCGGCAATGGCCATGGCCTTGCGCGCGATGACCTCGGCGTCGGGCTCGTATTCCAGCAGCGCGCGCGCCGCCGACAGGGCATAGGTGCCGCCCGAACCGATGGCGGCGACGCCGTCCTCGGGCTCCAGCACGTCGCCTACGCCGGTGATCGTCAGGATATGGTTGCGGTCGCCGACCAGCAGCATGGCTTCGAGGCGGCGCAGATACCGGTCGGTGCGCCAGTCCTTGGCGAGATCGACGCAGGCGCGCGCCAGCTGGTCCGGAAACAGTTCGAGCTTGGCTTCCAGCCGTTCCAGCAGGGTGAAGGCGTCGGCTGTGGCGCCGGCGAAACCGACTATGACCTTGCCGCCGGCCAGGGTCCGCACCTTGCGCGCTCCGCCCTTGACGATGGTCGCGCCCATGGAGACCTGGCCGTCGCCGGCGATCACTGTCTTGCCGTTCTTGCGCACGGCGACGATGGTCGTGCCGTGCCAGTTGGGGAAATTATTATTGTCGCTCATGAGGCGCTACTTGGCGCTTTTGCCGCCGGCTTGCAAGACGGGTCTAAAGAAAACTGGCCATGGAAGACTGCGCATCCTATATCGGCGGCATGCTGACCGACGACGAAATCGACCGCTATGCCCGCCACCTCGTGCTGAAGGAAATCGGCGGGGCGGGCCAGATGAAACTGAAAGCCGCGAAGATCGCCCTGGTCGGCATGGGCGGGATCGGCGCGCCCGCCGCGCTGTATCTGGCGGCAGCCGGGGTCGGCACGCTCGGCCTGATCGACCACGACACGGTGTCGCTCAGCAACCTGCAGCGCCAGGTCCTGTACGCCACGGCCGATATCGACCGTCCGAAGGTCGAGGCGGCGGCCAGCCATCTTGGGGAAATTAATCCGTATACGGATTATATTCCGCACGATGAACGGCTGACGGACGACAATGCCGCCGGGATCCTGGCGGCATACGACCTTGTCATCGACGGCTGCGACAACTTCCCGACGCGGCTTCTGGTCAATCGCGTCTGCCTGCAACGCAAAATTCCGCTCGTTTCGGCGGCGCTGGGCCGCTGGAGCGGGCAACTGGCCGTGTTCGACGGCAGTCCCTGCTATCAGTGCCTGGTGCCCGAGGTCCCGCCCGACGCCGAAACCTGCGAGCGCGTCGGCGTCATTGGCGCCCTGGCCGGCGTCATGGGCTCGCTGGCGGCGCTCGAGGCCGTCAAGCTGATCACCGGCGCGGGTACGGCGCTGAAGGGCCAGTTGATGATCTTCGACGGCCTGACGATGCAATCACGCGTCGTCGGCCTGTCGCAGGACCCCGCCTGCCCGGTCTGTACGCACTGATTGGACATTTCGCGCCTTATCCTGTATAGGCAGCGCACAAATCCCCGAAATACCAGTACCGAAAGCCGCCTGCCTTGGCCCATACGCTCGACCTGTCCGTAAAACCCGCTGCCGAACCCGCCCTGATCAACATCACCGGCCTGACGCGCGAAGGCCTGGTCGAGGTTCTCGTCAGCTCGGGCGCCGTTGAGCCGCGCAAGGCCAAGATGCGCATGCAGCAGGTGTGGCGCTGGATGCACCACTACGGCTTCACCTCGTTCGACCAGATGACCGACATCGCCAAGGAACAGCGCGCGGTCTTCGCCGAAAAGTTCACCCTGGCCCGCCCGGAAATCGTCGAGCGCCAGATTTCGCGCGACGGCACGCGCAAATACCTGATCCGCATGGCGCCCGGCATCGAGGTCGAAAGCGTCTACATCCCCGATGTCGGCCGTTCGGGCGCGCTCTGCGTCTCGAGCCAGGTCGGCTGCACGCTCAACTGCACCTTCTGCCATACCGGCACGCAAAAGCTGGTGCGTAATCTCACCGCCGCCGAGATCGTCGCCCAGGTCCAGGTGGTGCGCGACGACCTGGAGGAATGGCCGTCGCCCAAGGAAGACCGCCGTTTGTCGAATATCGTCTTCATGGGTATGGGCGAACCGCTGTACAATCTCGACAACGTCGCCGACGCCATCGACATCATTTCGGACCACGAGGGCATCGCGATTTCGCGCCGCCGCATCACCGTCTCGACCTCCGGCGTGGTGCCCGAACTCGAAGCGCTCGGCAGCCGCACGGCCGCCATGCTGGCCATCTCGCTGCACGCCACCAATGACGCGTTGCGCAACGAGCTGGTGCCGCTCAACAAGAAATACCCGATCGAACAGCTGATGGCCGGCATCCGCGCCTATCCCGGCTTGTCGAACGCCCGCCGCGTCACCTTCGAATACGTCATGCTGAAGGGCGTCAACGACAGCCCGGCCGAAGCGCGCGCCCTGATCCGCCTGCTCAAGGGCATTCCGGCCAAGATCAACCTGATCCCGTTCAATCCGTGGCCAGGCACGCAGTACCAGTGCTCGGACTGGAAGACGATCGAAGCCTTCGCCGCCGTGCTCAACAAGGCCGGCTATGCCTCGCCGATCCGCACGCCGCGCGGCCGCGACATCCTGGCGGCCTGCGGCCAGCTCAAGTCCGAGAGCGAGAAGCTGCGCGCCAGCGCGGTGCGCAAGGCCGAGCGCGAAGATGCGTCAAACGGAGACAGCGAGGACGTGGAAGACGGCCTGCCCTTCGCCCACCTGGCCGCCGGCATGATATCGTAAAGCCGTCGCAATTCCGTTGTATTTCGAGACTTTATCGCCCTCACAGGGAAAGTGTCCACAGGGGTGGACGGTGGACTTGATCTTGCAGGGACTTTCCAGCATTAGTAACGGGCTGTCTGGCACGGGGCAGGCCCGCATCGCAGAAAGTGCCGCAGGGGAATGGTCAGCGCATGGTAACGAACACCCTTAACCTCAACTTCCTGACGCCGGAAACCCTGCGTCCCGAAGTCCAGGCCTTTGCCGACGGTTTTGTCACCACGCTTCTGCACGGCGGTGTCGCCCTGCTGATGCTGATGATCGGCGCGACCATCTATTCGGTCCTGACGCCTTACAAGGAAATCCGCCAGATCCGCGACGGCAACTCGGCCGCGGCCGTGGGCTATGGCGGCGTCATCATCGGCCTGGCGATCCCGCTGGCCGCCTCGATCGTCGCCTCGACGTCGCTTGCCGAAATCGTCCTGTGGGGCGGTGCGACCCTGATCCTGCAGCTTCTCATCTTCCGCATCGTCGACTTCCTGCTGGCCGGCCTGCCCGCGCGCATGAACGAAGGCGAAGTGTCTTCCGCCGTGCTGCTGGTCGCCGCCAAGCTGGCCGCCGCCCTCCTGCTCGCCGCCACGGTCCAGTAGGCCGCCATGAAACTCGACTGGCTCCTTTATCTGGCGGCCGTCACCGGGATCGTGGTGGTCACCACGAACTGGCATGAGACCTCCGATGCCCCGCCGGCTCCGCCGCAGCCGGGCGTCGGCGAGATGGCCCTGTTCGCCAACTTCACACCCTTTTCCGCCTCCTCGATCATCAACCTGCCGGTCGACGATCAGAAGGTCATGACCGGCACGGCCTTTTCAGTCTCGCAGGCCGGGGAATGGATCGTATCGCGCGAAGCCATCGCGGGCTGCACGCACCCCTTCCTCAATATCGGCGGCAATCTTGGCGTGCCGTTCAAGATCCGTGACGTCAAGGGCGTCGACAACTACGTCATCGGCATGACCGACGGCGCCGGCAAGCCCCTGCCCCTGGCCGATCCCAAAACGATCAAGCCGGGCATTCGCGGCTTCATGCCGGGCTTTCCGGGCGGCAATCCGGGCGAGGCCACGGCGCGCCTGATCGGCACCACGGTGATCGAAAAGTCGAAGCGCGGCGGTCATAACGAAGTGGTGCTGGCCTGGGCCCAGGCCGGGCGTACCGTCGGCATCAAGGGCGATCTGAATTCCCTGCGCGGCGCGCCGATCGTCGACGACAATTCGCGCGCCGTCGGCATCGTTATTCGCGAAGCCCCGCGCCGCGGCCGTATCTACACCTCGATCCCGGCGACGCTGTTCGCGCTGGGCAATGTGTCCGACCGCCGGCCCGACTTCGACAACGAAGCCACGGTGACCAAGCGCAATTACGGCATCGTCGCCGACACCCTGCGCCGCGAATACCGCGTGGCCCAGGTCGGCTGTATCAAGTCTTAAGGGCTATCCACAGATTTCACAGATTATTCCGTGCCTTAGCGGAGTCTGCGGGGGCTGTCCTGACGGCGCGACGCGCCGTCGATATCTCATCGGAACGCCGAGCCAAAACCACACATAATCTGTGCAATCTGTGTAATCTGTGGACCGCCTTGCCGTAGAGGACACGATCGCAAGATTCGGAGCGTTTCCGCCGGCGCATCCCCCTACTCAGACCTGCTGCCGCTTTTTCGTCAGCCAATTCCTATATTCACGGCATGACACCTCTCGACCCCGTACATCTTTCCGCCCTGGCGGCGGCTGACCCGAAACTGGCCCCGCTGACCGCGCATTTCGGCCATATCACCTACCGCAGGCGGCCGAACGGCTTTCCGGCACTGCTGGGCCTGATCGTCGAGCAGCAGCTGTCGGTCAAGGCGGCCGACACCATCATCGCGCGCCTGCATGCCGGCCTGGGCGATGTCAGCCCGCAGGCCCTGCTCGACCACGACCACGACGCCATGCGCAGCTACGGCCTGTCGCGGCCGAAGATCAGCTATGCCCGGGCGCTTGCCGAAGCCTTCCATACAGGCGCCATCGACGCCGACGCCATCGCCGCGCTCGAGACCGAAGACGCCGCCAGGGCGCTGATCGGCCTGAAAGGCATCGGCCGCTGGACCGCCGAGGTCTATCTGATGTTCTCCGAAGGCCGGCTCGACCTCTTCCCGGTCGGCGACATCGCCTTGCGCGAAGCCGTGGCGTGGCTCGACGGGCTGGAGGACCGTCCCAACGAGGCCTATTGCGCCGAACGCGCCCTGGTCTGGTCGCCGTACCGCTCGATCGTCTCGCATCTGTTGTGGGCCTGGTATGGCGCCGTCCGCCGCGGTGAAATGGACCGGAAAATGAACACGACCGCCGTATCCGCATAATTCCCATTGCTTTTTTGCAGCCCTGCCCCGCTGTAGTGACCAGTATTCAGACTGGGGACGGGCAAGCACATGACAGACATAGACGCCGATATCGAAACGATTGCGAAACTGAGCGTGGTTCCGCCGATCCTCGACGTGGTGGCGCAGACGACCGGCATGGGTTTCGCCGCCGTGGCGCGCGTCACCGATACGCAATGGGTGGCCTGCGCCGTCCGCGACGACATCGACTTCGGATTGAAACCGGGCGGGGAGCTGAAACTCGATTCGACCATCTGCGACGAGATTCGCCAGTCGCGGCAGGGCGTGGTTTTCGACGACGCGCAGAACGACCCCGTGTTCCGCACGCACCATACGCCCATAATGTATGGCCTGCGCAGCTATATCTCGATGCCGATCATCCTGGGCGACGGCCGCTTCTTCGGCACCCTGTGCGCCGTCGACCCCAGGCCGGCGCAGATCAACAATCCCCGCATCATCGGCATGTTCACCCTGTTCGCCGACCTGATCGCCCGGCATATCGATGCGCAGGAACAGATGCTGGCCAGCCAGGCCGCCCTGGCCGATGCCACGACCGTAGCGGGCCTGCGCGAACAGTTCATCGCCGTGCTGGGCCACGACCTGCGCAACCCCGTCGCCGCCATTACCGCCGGCGCCAGCATCCTGAAACGCGCCACCTTGAGCGACCGTGAGGCCAAGGTCCTGGCCATGATGGCCGGCAGCGCCGACCGGATCAGCGAACTGATCGACAATATCCTCGATTTCGCGCGCGGCCGGCTGGGCGTGGGCGTCAATCTCGACCGCCGCAACGCCCCGCAACTGGAAGCCACCCTGGCCCAGGTCGTCGCCGAGGTGCGCGCCAAGTCCCCGGACCGGCTCATGGAAATCCGCTACGCTTTGTCCGAAACCGTCTGGTGCGACGACCACCGCATCGCGCAACTGTTTTCCAACCTGCTGGCCAATGCGGTCAGCCACGGCGCACCCGACCGCCCGATCGTCATCGAAGCATCGAGCGACCGCCAGGCCTTTCAGCTGTCGGTATCGAACGGCGGCGTTCCCATACCATCTGACGCCATGCCGCGCCTGTTCCGCCCCTTTGTGCGCGGCGACATGCCCTCGGAAGCGCAAGGGCTGGGTCTGGGGCTTTATATCGCCTCGGAAATCGCCAAGTCGCACGGCGGGACGCTGGAAGCCATCTCCAATCTCAAGGAGACGCGCTTCACCCTGACCATTCCGTCGCAGCCGTCCATCGCCGAAGGCGTCACAGCCGTCCGCACACCTGCCCTGGCCTGAGACGTTCAGTTGGCGCCCAGGCGCTCCGTGATAAAGGCGTCGACCGCATCGGTATAGTCGCCGGGCAGGCCCAGCGTGCGGTTGACCTCTTCGTGGGTCAGGGCGCGCGGGAAGACCGGCATGGCCTTGCCGGCTTTTTCCGCCTTGTCGTGCAACGCATTGGCCGCGTCGCACGGATGGTCGGGCCGTCTCGTCGAGCAGACCAGCATCATCGGCACCGCCGCAGGCGTCCAGCGGTCGATCGGCGAGGCCTTGCGCCAGTAAGCCGGATCGGAACCGAAGGCCTTGTCGTAGAAGCCGGGATGGCGTTGCTGGAGGACGGCCGTCACATCCATGACGGCGGAATCGAGCACCACCGTCCCCGCCCACGGCCGCCCGACCATGTCGGGCGCCGACGAAATCAGCGCCACTATGTGCGCGCCGGCCGAATGGCCCATCAGGATAAGTTTCGAAGCATCGCCGCCCCAGCCCGCCGCGTGATCCTGGACATAGGCCAGGGCATGGGCGACGTCCCCGGCCTGTTCGTACGCCATGATGTCCGGCAGCATGCGGTAGTTGACGCTGACCACGACAAAGCCCTTGGGCAGCCAGTGTTTCAGCTTGTTTTCGACCGAGCCCGTATCGGCCTTGTCACCGATCATCCATGCGCCGCCGTGCACCATGACCAGGACCGGCGCATTTTTCGCATTCGGCGGGATATAGATGTCGATGGCCTGGCGGGCATCGCCGCCATAGGATTCCGTCAGCTTGCGCGCGCCGGGCCGGATGGCCTGAAGGTCGATCGCGCGTTCCTCCTCGGCCTTCTTGGCGGCCAGGCGCTGTTTCGAGAACATGCCTTGCGCGTCAGCGGTTCCCGCTGCCGTGGCCACCAGGCCCAAGGCCAAAATCATCCATACGGGCCTATGTTTCATCGCCATCTCCTGCGCTCCGTCCGGATATTTATACGCAGGGGATGCATCCGCCTGTCTACCCCGCCACAACCTCAAGCGCATCGCCAAGGCCCACGGTTCCACCTGCGAGTACACGCGCCGTGATGCCGCCATGGCCGCGCACGGCGTTGTAACCGCCTTCTCCGAAAATCTCTTCCATGCGCGAACACGGATGGCATTCGCCGGTCATTTCCAGAAGCGCCCCGCCCAGGCGGAACCGCTTTTCCTTCAGCGCCAGCAGGTTGACGCCCGACACCACGATATTCCGCCGCAACAGATCTGGCGGCACTTCGTCAAGCCCCAGGAAGTCGGCTATGGCCGCCAGATCCGCTCTGCCGATCAATGTCACGTGCCGGTTTCCGCTTTTGCCGGCATAACGATCACCGATCACGCCCTGCGCCGGATCGAGTTCAGCGGCCTCCATAACGCGCATCGGCGCCCGCCTTTCCGGGCGGACGCCGATCCATTCGACCACACCCGGACGCACCGGGGCGTTCATCAATCTGGCAAGCGGCGACGACGCGTTGAGCATGAAGCCGGGTGTATCATGTCCGCGGCTTGACTTCGACCGCGGGCTTTTCGCCCGGCGTCAACGTCACGTCCGGCTTCAGCACATGGTGCTGCGCATCGTTCGGAACGCGAAAACGGTGATGGTCGTCGGGATGGAAGTATTCCTTGTCCTCGCCGGCCTGGTTGAGCTCGTTGGCCCGGAAGACCTTTTTGCCTTCATAGGTTCCGGTCTGAGCCAACGGATCGTCGCGGTTTTCGGCGGCGTCTTCGCGGTCCACGCCTTCGCCCGCGCCCAGCGAAGGGTCGGCGCAATCGGCGATGCCCGTATCGGGTGTCGTACGGTCGGCGACGGACGGATCCTTCGCCCAATCCTTACGCATCGGGTCCTTATGCAACAAGTCAGCCATGACGGTCCTCCTTATTATAGAAGGACCATCGTGTTCCGGTGTGGATAAGAATGAAATGCCGAACCGGGAAGCGCCTGTAAAACCTCAGTTAAGCCCTTTTGCGCCTTCGATCAGGTCGGCCACGACCGACGGATCGGCCAGGGTCGAGATATCGCCCAGCTGGTCCGGCGCGCCTTCGGCGATCTTGCGCAGGATGCGGCGCATGATCTTGCCCGAGCGCGTCTTCGGCAGGCCCGGCGCCCACTGGATGACGTCGGGCGAAGCGATCGGGCCGATTTCCTGGCGCACGAAATTGCGCAGCTCGACCTTCAGGGCGTCAGTGCCGGTAACGCCGGCCTTCAGCGTGACATAGCACCAGATGCCCTGGCCCTTGATGTCGTGCGGATAGCCGACGACCGCGGCTTCGGCGACCGAATGGTGCGCCACCAGGGCGCTTTCGACCTCGGCCGTGCCGATGCGGTGGCCGGACACGTTCAGCACGTCATCGACGCGGCCGGTGATCCAGTAATAGCCGTCCTGGTCGCGGCGGCAGCCGTCGCCGGTGAAATACTTGCCGGGATAGGTCGAGAAATAGGTTTCCAGGAAGCGCTGATGGTCGCCGAAGACGGTGCGCATCTGGCCGGGCCAGGAATCGTTGATGCACAGATTGCCCTCGACCGCGCCTTCCAGTTCGGTGCCGTTGGCATCGACCAGGCTGGGCACGATGCCCGGCAGCGGCTTGGTCGCCGAACCCGGTTTCAGCGGCGTCGCGCCCGGCACCGGCGTGATCAGGTGACCACCGGTCTCGGTCTGCCACCAGGTGTCGACGATCGGGCAGCGGCTGTCGCCGACGACGCGGTAATACCACAGCCAGGCTTCGGGATTGATCGGCTCACCGACCGTGCCGAGCAGGCGCAGGCTCGCGCGCGAATGCTGCTTCACCGGCGCTTCGCCGTCGCGCATCAGGGCGCGGATCGCCGTCGGCGCGGTATAGAAGATGCTGACCTTGTGCTTGTCGACCACCGCCCAGAAGCGGCTGTTGTCAGGGTAGGACGGCACGCCTTCGAACATCAGCGAGGTCGCGCCGTTGGCCAGAGGCCCATAGACGACGTAGGAGTGGCCCGTGACCCAGCCGATATCGGCCGTGCACCAGTAGACGTCGCCGTCCTGATAGTCGAACACCGTCTTGTGCGTATAGGCCGCCCAGACGAGGTAGCCGCCCGTCGTGTGCAGCACGCCCTTGGGCTTGCCGGTCGAGCCCGAGGTATAGAGGATGAACAGCGGGTCTTCGGCGTTCATCGGTTCGGGCGCGCAGACGTCCGACATGCCTTGCAGCGCCTCGGCGACTTTGACGTCGCGGCCGGGCCTGGCGTCGACCGGTGCATTGGTGTGTTCGACGACCAGCACCGTGCGCACGTTCGGGCACTGTTCCAGCGCCTTGTCGACATTGGCTTTCAGCGGGATCGCCTTGCCACCGCGCAGGCCCTCGTTGGCCGTGATGACGATGTCCGACTGGCAATCGAGGATACGGTTGGCGATGCTGTCCGGCGAGAAGCCGCCGAAAACGACGCTGTGCACCGCGCCGATGCGCGTGCAGGCCAGCATGAAATAGGCCGCTTCCGGCACCATCGGCAGGTAGATGGTGACGCGGTCGCCCTTCTTGACGCCGTAGGCTTTCAGCAGGTTGGCCCGCTTGTTGACCTCGGCGCTGAGCTGCTTGTAGGTCACCGTGTAGGAGACGTTCGGATCATCGCCTTCGAAGATCAGCGCAACCTGGTCGCCGCGCGTCGCCAGATGCCGGTCGATGCAGTTGGCCGACACGTTAAGCACGCCGTCGTGGTACCAGCGGATGCGGAAGTCTTCGCGGTTATAGCTGACGTCCTTGACCTTGGTGAAAGGCGTCATCCAGTCGAGCGCCTGCCCCAGGTTCGTCCAATGGGCGTCCGGATCGCGCGCGAACAGGTCGTGCTGCGCCTGAAGGCCCTCGGCGGTCAGGGTGCCGGGACGGATGAAATCGGCGGGAACGGGAAAAAGGCTATCGTGGGCTTGATCGGACACGCGGTCTCTCCTGATATCCCGCGGCGCGTGGGCGGCATGGCCGGCGGGTGTATTTTTGCGCCGGACCTTACGGAATGGTCCTTACCAAGTCGATAGGACCACATAGAAAAAATGATCCGGCCGAGGTTTTGACTGCATAACTTGCCGAGGCGACGGGATTGTGTTTCTTGCAACCGGATTTCCGTGGAGTGTTTCGATGTTACTGCACCTGTCCACCTGGCCCGAAATCGACGCGCGCCTGAAGTCCTCGCGCACCGTGGTCATCCCCATCGGCTCGAACGAGCAGCACGGCCCCATGGGGCTTCTGGGCACCGACTGGCTGTGCCCGGAAATCATCGCACACGCCGCTGAAAAAGAAGCCGACATCCTGGTGGCGCCGACCTTCAATATCGGCATGGCGCAGCATCACCTGGGCTTTGCCGGCACGATTTCGCTCAGGCCGTCGACCTTCATGGCGGCGATCGAGGACTGGGTAAGGTCGCTTTCGCGCCACGGCTTCGACCGCATCTATTTCCTCAACGGCCACGGCGGCAATGTCGCCACGATCGAGGCGACGTTTTCGGAAATCTATGCGTCCTATTCCTACGCCGGCAATCCCTGCCCCTTCATCCTGAAGCTGAAGAACTGGTGGGACCTGCCGGGCATCAGCCGGCTTGCGGCCAGGCTCTATCCCAACGGTCATGGCAGCCATGCCACACCGTCGGAAATCGCCGTCACCTTTGCGGCCTATCCCGACCACGTGAAGTCGGCGGCGATGGAGCCGCAAATCGCGCCCAACGGCCCTATCCGCGATGCGCTCGACTACCGTTACCGCTTTCCCGACGGCCGTATCGGCTCGGATTCGAGCCTGGCGACGGTCGAGCATGGCAAGGAGTTGATCGCCGCCTCGGTCAAGGGCTTGATCGACGACCTCGCCAAGTTCGACGCGGAGTAGATTACTTCACAAACCTGGACAACAGACGGATATAGGCCGTCTGGTAAGCCCCCGACGGCTCGGTGACCTCCCACGAATCCAGCGGCCAGCCGTCGTTGAAATCGGCGTAACTCTTTTGCGCCGGCTGGCCGTAGGGCGGCGCCGGCATGGCGTGACCGCAGCCCGGATTGATGTCGGGACAACGCTTGTCCCAGGTATAGGACGGGTTGGCGCCACCGACCACATAGCCCGGCGGCGGGCCGAACTGCGAGGTTGAGACACCGTCCCACCGGCTGCTGCCGTGGGTGTACCAGGTGTGATAAAAGCGGCTGACCGAATTGGTCGCGCCGAACGCCTTCATGTTTGACAGATAGACCTTGCCGAGCGGATTGACGCCGTGGAGGTAGTGAATATAGCCCGCCGCCGCGTCCACGGCCGCGCTTTTAGAATGGTCGCCCAGGCCATAACGCGCTTCGTCCGCAAAGATGCTGCCGTGGACCGACTTGATGCCGCTGGAACCCCAGGTGTAGGCGCCGAGCCACGCGCCGTAAGGGTCTTTCGCCATCGACTGCCAGCCATCGCCCTCGAAACCGTCGGCAAAGGTCTTGCGGATATCGGCGGCCACGGCGGGCGTCGCGCCCTTCAGCGCGGCGTAGACCAATAGCGGCGCGTTTTGTTCGTAGTTGAAGTCGATATTGGCATGATGGACGTAGAGGCCAGCGTCGCGATAGTGGGCATCGACATAGTCGCGAAACGCAACCTCTCCCGTCAGGTCGAACAGGTAAACCGCGGCCTGCAGTTTCGCCACGCGCCGGTCGAAGTCGTCGCCCTCCTGCTGGCCGGCGGCCAGGCCTTCGGAATGGTCGCGCGCATCGTTGTTGTAGAAGGTGACAGCGGGGTGCGCATCCGCCCACGCCCACGCCCTCACCGCCCGCGCCTTCAAATCGGCAGCGAAGCCCGCAAAGCGCGGATCGGCGCCATAGACCTTGGCGGCGCGTGCAAAGGCGCCGGCGCCGTTCAGCGTCGCCAGCGTATTGGCCGGCCCGTAATAGCTGGGCCCGGTTGCGGCGGACGGCGGCGATCCTGACGCCAGGCCGACGACCGACAGCAGCGAGCCGTCGTCATTCTGCATGCGGACCAGCCAGTCCGTGCCCCACTTGACCTCATCGAGCACGTCCGGAACGCCATTGCCCGATTCCGGAATGTTGAAGTCGTCGGTAAAGGCCGAAGGATTTTCATCATAGGCGTTGAGCAGGGTGATGACGTAGCGCGCGGTCCAGCTGGTGTATTTGTTGAAATCACCGGCGTCGTACCAGCCGCCGTGGACGTCGCGCTGCGTGCTTTTGTCGCCCTTCCGGCTGTACAGCCGCGCCTCGGTATCCTGGCCAGGACGCATATGGCTGGCGCCGTCCGCCCAGCCCGCACCGGCGTATTTGGCGTCCTTCGCGAAGCCGGCGCGCTGGTAGTAGAAGAAACGGACCGCCTGGACCAGGACGGGCTTATAGACGTTGGGCGCGATATCGAACGGCGCCGAATCGTATTTCGCATCGGCATCGCGCACGACGTAACGGCCGGGCGCGGTCACGGCGCTGAAATCGAAGCGCCAGGCATGGTCGCCGGACGACGGATCGACCGCGCCGTTGTTCCACATGACGGGGGTTCCGCTGAACACCACGGCCTGGGTCCTGGTATCGACGACCTGATAGGTCTTGCCGGGTGTAAAGCGCCAGTCGTTGTCGAAACCCACCTCGGGGTCACGCACAACGGCGACCTTTTGCGCATCGGGCAGGTAGCCGAACTGATCGACGACGATAAACGGCGTCGGCGGCGCGTCCTCGGCCCGCGCACCGTGCGCCATCAAGGCCAGCACCGCACAGGTGCCGCTCAAAAGGATCTGTTTCACGCTACGCCACTCCCTGTTTTTCAGGGAGGTTAGGCCGTAAACAGTCGCTGACACAAGAGCCGGATTACGCCCGCTCGACCTTCAGCGGCCGCGACATCAGCATGCCGACGGCGGTGTCGACGTCGATCCTGCCCGTCAGCACGGCGTGGACAGCGTTACACAGCGGCAGTTCGACGCCGAAGCGCTTGCCCAGTTCGACCACGGCCGGCGCCGATTCGACGCCTTCGGCCACCGAGACCTTGCCTTCCAGCGCCTGGGCCAGGGTCATGCCCTGCCCCATGGCCAGGCCGACCGACATGTTGCGCGACTGCGGCGACGAACAGGTCAGCACCAGGTCGCCCATGCCGCACAGGCCGGACATGGTCTCGAACTTTGCCCCCAGCGCCATGGCCAGACGCGACATCTCGGCAAAGCCACGCGTGATCAGGGCCGCGTGGGCGTTGCGCCCCAGCCCTTTGCCCTCGGCGATACCGCACGCGATGGCGATGACGTTCTTGATCGCCCCGCCGGCCTCGGCGCCGATCAGGTCGGGCGACAGGTAGGGCCGGAAGCTGGGCCCGGCGATCGAGGCGGCTATGCGCGCGCCGGCGGCTTCGTTCGCACAGGCGATGGTCACGGCCGACGGCTTGCCTTCGGCGACTTCGCGCGCGAAGTTTGGCCCGGCCAGCACGGCCGCCGTGGCGTCCGGCAGGACAGCGCTCAGCACCTCGGTCATCAGCGCGTCGGTACCACGCTCGACGCCCTTTGAGCACAGGACGATCGGCACGCCCGCGCGGGCATAGGGCGCGAACGCCTTCAAGGTGGCGCGCATGTGCTGGGCCGGCGGCACCGCCAGGATCAGGTCGCAGTGCGCCAGGTCGCTCAGGTCCCCTGTGGCGCGGACCTTGGGCGACAGGGCGACGCCCTTGAGATAGAGGCCGTTTTCGTGGGCAGAGTTGATGCCGTCGACGACCTCGGTTTCGCGCGCCTGGATCAGCACCTCACGGCCGGCGAACGTCGCCGCCTGGGCCAGCGCCGTTCCCCACGCGCCCGCGCCGATCACCCCCACCTGGCGGTAAACCTCTGTCATGCCTTGGCCCCTTTACGTCCCTGCGTTTTATAGACCGGCGCGCTTTCCGCGCGTTTTTCATCGAGGGGCCAGCGCGGACGCGCCAGCGCCGCCATGTCGGCCGCTGTGTTGTGAGGCATGTTGCCCATGGCGGCGAAATGTTCAAGCCCGGCCAGCGCGATCATGGCGGCATTGTCTGTGCAGTATTTGAGCGGCGGGGCCACGAAGGTGAAGCCATGCCGCGCCGACAGGTCGGTCAGGGCGGTACGGATGGCGGTATTGGCCGCCACCCCGCCAGCGACGACAAGGTCAGGCGTCTTCACGGTATTTTGTTCCCGGAAGAGCGTCATGGCGCGCGCGGTGCGCTCGACCAGCTGACGCGTAATTGCCGCCTGGACCGCCGCGCACAGGTCGGCGCGGTCCTGTTCCGTCTTCACCTGCTCATAGGCGATTTTCGCCGCCGCCGTCTTCAGGCCCGAAAACGAAAAGGCGCAGTCCTTGCGGCCCAGCAATGCCCGCGGCAATTCGAACCGCGTGACATCGCCTTCGCGCGCGCAGGCTTCCAGCGCGGGCCCGCCGGGATAGCCCAGCCCCAGCACCTTGGCGATCTTGTCGAAGGCTTCGCCCGCCGCGTCATCGATCGTCGTGCCCAGGCGCTCATAGTCGCCGACGCCACGCACGATCAACAGTTGACAATGCCCGCCCGAGACGAGGAGCAACAGGAAAGGAAACTCAACCTTTTCCGTCAGTTTGGCCGACAGGGCATGACCTTCGAGGTGGTTGACCGGCACCAGCGGCAGGTCGCGCGCCAACGCGTAGCCTTTCGCGAAGGACAGTCCCACCATGACCCCGCCGATCAGGCCGGGGCCGGCGGTCGCGGCCACGGCATCGAGCGTAACGTCGCCCGCCGCCTTCAAGGCTTCCGTGGCCAGGGCGTCGATCGTCTCGACGTGGCTGCGCGCGGCGATTTCGGGAACGACGCCGCCATATTCGGCGTGCTGGACGACCTGGGAATGGATCAGGCTCGACAGGACCTCGACCCTGCCCGCCTCGTCGCGGCGCACCACGGCGACGGCGGTTTCATCGCAGGACGATTCGATCCCGAGGACTGTAAGCGGCTTGGACATGCCGGTTCTATAAGGCCTGCGCGCCCGGTGCGAAACCCCCGCCCCGCGCCATATTTATATGTCAGGCTTGAAACAAATGGCCTTACTGTTGCCGTGGCCGGGGAGGAATGTCGTGGCGCCGGACGGAGGGTTAAAGGGCGAACATGCGTCCGATTCTGATTATTTCCTGCGCTGCCGTCCTGATGGGCGGCGCGAGCGTAGCGGCTATCGCCACAGGCCAGACCACGACAGCGGTCAATCCGCCGGCCACCGCCACCCCGGACACCACACAGGCCGACCGCACCGATCCTGACCCCGGCGGCGACGTCAATGTCGCAAACGCCGGTCCGGCCCCCGATGCCGCCGCCGCTGCGCCGGCAGCCACCACGCCTCCGGTCGACACCCGCGCCGTGACCAACGAAGAAATGAGCGTGGCAGTCGAGGAGGCGGCGTTCGACACCTCGCTCAGCGCCATGGCGGCACAACTGGACGGCCACCTCAACGGCCTGCCCGGCGACGACGCGGCCTCGGCCAGCGCCACGCCCGACCCCGGCCCGTCCGCCCCGCCCCTGGCCGCCATCATCACCGCTGCCGTCTGCATCATCGGCGCCGGCGCCGCGCTCTTCTTCATCGTGCGCAGCGGCATCCAGGCCAAAAAGAAGCAGCGCGAAGACGAACGGCAACGGCGGCGGGCGCTGCGGCGTCAACACAAGCCGCATAAGCCCGAAGGCGACGCCCCCTCCGCCTGAGGTCAAAGGCTGCAACCCGTCTTTTCCGTTGCCCACGCCCCCTCGATTGCCGTAGGGAGGTCGCGAGGAAAAAGATATGACGGCAAAACTGACCATCGGCACCCGCGGCTCCAAACTGGCCCTGACACAGTGCGGCTGGGTGCAACGGGGCATCGTCGCGGCCATGGGTTTCGACCCGGCACGCGCCGACGAGATCGCGCCGCTGAAGGTCATCACCACCACGGGTGACCGCATCCAGGACCGCCGGCTGATCGAGGCCGGCGGCAAGCAGCTCTTCACCAAGGAGATCGAAGAGGCCCTGCTGTCGGGTGAGGTGGATGTCGCCGTCCATTCGCTGAAGGACGTGCCGGCCTTCGACATTCCCGGCCTGTCCCTGTGCGCCTTTCCGGTGCGCGAGGACCCGCGCGACGCGTTCCTCAGCCCGCGCTATGCGACCATAGCCGACCTGCCGCCAGGCGCGCGCCTCGGTACGGCCAGCCTGCGCCGCCAGGCCCAGGCCCTGGCCCAGCGCCCCGATCTTGAGGTCGTCATGATCCGCGGCAATGTCGATACGCGCATCGCCAAGCTCAAGGCCGGCGACTGCGACGCCCTGCTGCTGGCGGCGGCAGGCCTGAACCGGCTGGGGCTCGAGCATGAAATCCGCTCCTTCGTCGATGCGGACGTATTCGCTTCTGCGCCCGGGCAAGGCGCGCTGGCCATCCAGTGCCGCACCTCAGACATCGGCCAGGACTGGATCAAGCGCGTCCACCACGAAGACACCTTCCTGCGCATCCGCGCCGAACGCGGCGCGCTGGAGGCGCTCGAAGCCTCGTGCCGGACGGCTGTCGGCGCCTATGCCACGGTGGCGGACGGTGCGCTTTCCCTGTTCGTCGAAGCCCTGTCGTCGGACGGCCGCAAGCGCTGGCAACGCCGCGAGACGATTGCCGGGCCAACGCCCGATACGGCGCGCCAACTGGGCCTGCGCCTGGGCCTTGAGATCAAGGCCGAAGCCGGGCCCGAGCTGATCCTTGTCTGAGCCCTGCACCGTCTGGATTACAAGGACCGCGGACGGTGCGGACAGGACCGCGCGCGCCGTCGAAGCCCTTGGCCACATCGCCATCGCCGCGCCGGTGCTGGCGGTCGAGGCGCTCGACGTGCGGCTTGATACTCCGTTCGACGCCGTCATCTTCACCAGCCGCAACGGCGTGAGGGCCTTTTCCGCCCGAAGCGACCATCGCGGCGCCACGGCCTGGTGCGTCGGCGACGCCACGGCCGATGCCGCGCGCGACGCGGGCTTTGCGGCAGTCGTCTCGGCCGAGGGCGATGTCGAGGCCCTGTTCGCGCTGATGAAATCGAAAGCGCCGCGCGACGCCCGCTATATCTACGCTTCGGCGAAACAGCCGTCGGCGCCGCTGACCGCCTGGCTGTGGGCCGAGGGCTTCCGCGTGACGCAAGCCCCCGTCTACGATACGGTCGCCGTCAGGCCGGAGCTGCGCGACGCCGACCTCGGGCGCATCACCCATGTGCTGATCCATTCGGCGCGCGGCGGACGTGAAGCCGCGAGGTATCTGACAACTCACGGCAAATTTGCGTTCACCAATCCGTGGTTTATCTGTATGTCTGAAGGTGCATGGCAGGGGTTTGCCGGCGCGGCCGGGGCGCTGTCCGAAGGAGCGCGGCACCGGATCGCGCATGAGCCCACCGAGGCCGCCATGCTCGATTTGTTAGGGGCGGACATAGGCCAATAGGCGTCCGGAAGATGACGAGATGAACGACGGGCTGAATACCGCGAGCGACTTTGACCCCCAGGGCGCGAACACCGCCGAGGACGCCGCGGCCCGGCAGGACCTGGCCCGCTCCATGCGCCGCTTCGTGCTGATCGTCATGCCGACCATCGCCATCGTCGCCATCGGGCTGGCGCTGCTGGCCTGGAACCTGGTCAAGCACTTCCAGCCCACCGCCGCGACACCCGCCGCAGCCACCGCGCCTGCCGTAGACAAGGACGCGCAGATCGCCCAGCTGCAAGGCCAGATCCTGCGCCTGCAAGGCCAGTTGACCGTTCCCGGCCAAATTCCCGGCCAGATTCCCGGCCAGGCGCCCGCCCCCGCGACAGCCGCCCCGGCCCCGGTCTATTCCGCCGACGCCGCCGCCATCGCCCAGTTGTCGGCCCGCCTGGACCGCCTCGAAACCAACCAGCGCGCCCTGGCCCGCGCCGCGGCCACGGCCTATGCCGCCACGGTGCTCGAGGAAAAGGCCCACACGTCCGAACCCTTCCTGGCGGAACTGGCCGCCGTCGAGCCCGCCTTCGACGATCCGTCGCTGACCGCGCCCCTGCGCGCCGCCGCCGAGCATGGCGTGCCGTCCGAGGTCGAGCTGGCGCTCGATTTCCCGCAATCCGCCATGAAGGCCAATATCGCGTCCAAAGCCGATACCGACAAGGACAGCCTGTTCAATCGCGCCCGCCATGCCCTGGGCTCGTTCATCTCGGTGCGCCGCATCGACAAGCAAGGCTGCAAAGGCATCCAGGGCGCGTTGCAATGCGCCGAGGTCCAGCTGAAGAACGGCAATCTCGACGCCGCCCTGGCCGATCTCGATACGCTGACCCCGTCGGCCAAGGCGGCGCTCAAGCCCTGGCTGGCGGACGCCCAGGCCCGGGCCCGCGTCGACGCCCTGACGCGCCGCCTGACCCAGGCCGCGCTGCAACGCCTGGTCCAGGCCAATGACGGCACCCAGGCAACGGCGGCGCCTTCGGGAGCGCAGCCGTGATTCGCACCATCCTTATCCTTCTCGGCATCACCATCCTGATCGCCGTCGCTTTCGGCCTGGCGGGCGACGCCGGGCAGGCCAGCCTGATCTGGTTCAACTATCGCATCGATACCAGTGCCGCCGCCGCCGTCTGCATCCTGGGCTTTCTGGCCTTGTGCGCCGTCTGTTTCTGGAACCTGGCCCTGTGGCTGTCGCGTTCGCCGCAGCGGGCCGAGCGCGCTCGCGCCGAAACCCGCCGCCGTCAGGGCGAAGAGGTGCTGACGCGCGGTTTCATGGCGGTCGCCGCCGGCGACGGCGCCGAAGCCCGCCGCAACGCCGCCAAGGCGCTGGACCTCAGCGACAATGTCCTGCTGGTGCGCGTGCTGACGGCCATGTCGGCCGAGGTTTCGGGCGACGCCACCGCCACCCGCGCCGCCTATACCGCCATGCTGAACGTGCCGGAGCTCAAGCTGGCCGGCCTCAAGGGCCTGGTGCAGCTGGCGCAGAGCCAGGCTGACCGCGCCGAGGCCGTCAAGCTGGCGGGCGAGGCCTATAACCAGCCGCGCCCGGCCATGTGGGCGTTCGAAACCCTGTTCGAGGCCCGCCTGGAAGCCGGCGAATGGAGCGAAGCGCTCAGCCTGATCGACGGCGCGCTGACCCGCAAGCTGATCTCGCCCATTTTCAGCGAGCGCGCCAAGGCGTCCCTGATGGCCGCCTCGGCCGCCGCGCTGGAAGAGACGGACGAGACCCAGGCGCTCGACTACGCCGTCCGCGCCGCCAAGCTGCAACCGCAGTTCACGCCGGCCGCCATCATCGCGTCGCGCCTGCTGCTCAAAACCGGCAAGCCCGGCCGCGCCGAAGACGTGCTGGAAGCGGCCTGGGCCGCCGCACCGCACCCGGCCCTGTGGCTGGCCTACCGCGACCTTGTTTCCGACGAGACCCCGCGCGAACGCGCCCGCCGGCTGCAAGGCCTGCTCGACCGCAACGACAGCCACCGCGAAAGCCGCATCCTGCGCGTCGAACAGGCCGTGCTCGGCGCCGGCAAGGCTGACATCGCCGCCGCCATGACCGCGCTGGAACCCGATACAGCCGACGACATCGTCACCAAGCGCGTCTGCGCCGCCATGGCGCGCGGATCGCAGGGCCTGCAGGACCTCGACGCGGCGCGCACCTGGGTCGCCCAGGCGGCCCTGGCCAGGTCCGAGCCCGAATGGTCCGATATCGACGCCGAAGGCCGCGCCTTTGCGTACGGCGCCCAGGACTGGTCGAACCTGATCCTGACCTTCGCCGGCAAGGCGGTGCTGCCGCACCCGCGCTTCGAACGCGGTGAAAAGGGCCTGCCGGAACTGCCGGAGCTGGCGTCGCGCTACGTGCCGTCTATGCCGTTCATCAAGGCCGCGCGCAGCCAGCCGCACGCCGTGCCGCAACCCGACGATCCCGGCGCCTTCGACGCCGCCATCACCGGTCAGGACCTCGACGCTGAGGAACCGGCCGAAGCCCTCCCCAAGCGCAAGCCGGTCCGCAGGGCCCGTGCGCCGAAAGCTGTGAAATAGAAGACAAAAGCGCTTGGCAAGCCGGGGGGAAGTGTGTAAAGACACCCGCCTGTCGCGACGGCCAATTGCCTCGCGGACATGTTCCGGGCCGCTTTAGCTCAGCCGGTAGAGCACCTCATTCGTAATGAGGGGGTCAGGTGTTCGAGTCACCTAAGCGGCACCATTTCTTTTCAATGAAATCATAGCGTTACAGGCGTCATAGCGCCAGCGTGCCTGCTGTCGGTTTTCGTGTGAGCAAGATGTGAGCGCAAGGCCGATGCCCCACGCCCACACCCAGCCGTCACAGGTGGTCCATGCCGGTATTCAGCCGCGCGCCAGACGCAATGAATGCGGACAAGTCCGTATCGCAATAGCGCACGAGACGGCGACCGATTTTGCGGTAGACCGGGCCGCCGCCCCTGAGCCTCCAATCCTCCAATGTTCGAGGGCTGGCACCAAGGAAGGTCGCGGCCTGTTGAGTGGTAAGCAGATGCTCACACATGCCCCCTCCTCAGAGAAAAACCCCGGGGTGGCCCGGAAGAGGGGCAACGGGGGAACGGGCGGAGAGAACGAAAGGCACATAGCTTGCCAGACGCGACGTAAAATATTCTGACAGGAATTGCCGCACCGCTAGACACTCACGAACTTCAAATTACACCGTAAGATATAGCGTCCAATGCGAGCGCCAGACGGAGTCCGTTCCCACAAGGTTTCAATTCCAATTCCCTTGCCTCTTAAGCCGCTGATATAAACCGGCCACCTGAAGGCAAGACCCGGGGGATTTGCTTCGCCTTGAGTAAGTCCCCGCTCTTTGCATTCATCTAAAAGCCGGTAGGTGCAGGCTTCCATACCGGTCAAATGAATTTCTTCTCCGCCGTCCAGAAGAACGCGCAAAGGGGATTTGAGCAACCGCAGTCGCCCTTGGATGGTTTCCATTAGGAAACTCCCTATTCAGTTCATGAATTGTGGAGCCCCAAGTTTTTTCCCTGAACTCTTCGCCGCATCTGGGGTCGGGCAAAGCAGGCCGCGTGTCTTCGCGGTTCACGAGGTCATATTAAGGCGAGCTGGCTATTTGCACTCCACGCGCAAACACCCGAGGTGCATGGTTGGCACCAACATTGCCGCTTGCCAATTAGGGGCGGTCAACATCTCTTCATGACCAGATTATAGGCCGAATGCTGGAAATGGTCTACCCCTCCCCCAAACCCCCTCCCTCTACGAGACCATTTATGGGGTTGGGATATTAAGGGGGGAGGGAATTAGGCTTAGTCGTGGCGTCACTCAGTCCAGCTTGTCACCAGAGGGGGAAGGCTCTGGCAGGCCTCTCCCTAAGAGTTGTGTTTTAGTAACTGGCCCCGCTCAGCATCTCCGGTTATCTTCCCGCCGTCAGTTGCCCCATGGCGTGCCAATGCTTTGATAAAGCCAAAAATGACCAGACAACCCAACGGTATGAGTATGATTGACATCGGTTCTGCCCCGCTCCACGCCGGACATTATGCTAGGAGGCACCGTTAGAGCAACGCCTGTTATGCCATTCACCACCCCGGTAAATGCACCCCGCTTCTTCAAAGGACATGTCACCCCGCACGACTCCGTCAGCAAGCTCACGCCTGAAACGCCGGTCCTCATCGGAGGCCTTTTGCAGTTGGCGTAACTCGTCATCAGTCATAGGACGCGACCGGAGATTTCCAGGATGCATATCCACAGGTTTCTGATGTGCCAACAGAAGCCAGCCACCGCCCCAAATGACTGCAACTATTAGCGTGACGAAAAGTAGGTGGTGCCACCCCTCCGGTTTCATCTGTGCCTTCCTTCCCGCAGCGTAACCACTCGTGGTGCGCCAACAGCCTTCAGCGCCGCCATCTTGTTTCCTGCCGCTCCCAATGCCTCCCGCTGCACGGAACTGTGAAGGTGGGCGTAACGGGCCGTGGTTGCGGGCTGGGTGTGCCCGAGGGTCTTGCCCACCACCGCCAAGCTATGCCCGCTCGACAGGATAAAGCTGGCAGTGGTCCTACGGAGGTCATGCAGGCGGACACCTTGGAGAGCAGCCTCTCGGACAATCCAACTCCAAGGCCGCTTGAGGTCTGCCCTCGGCTTAGCCGCCCCAGTGAACGGAGAGTCCGACTTTCCGGGGAAGAGAAAGCGTCCGTCCGGGTCCTCCTCCCGCATCCCCCTCAAGACTTCAAGGGCCGGCCCCTCAAGCTCTAGCCAATGCTGCCTTTTGGTCTTGGTATGGGCGGACGGCTTCTCCCAGACCCCACGCTCCAAATCGAACTGTGACCAGTCGGCATTAAGAACCTCACGCAGGCGAGCCCCTGTGAATAACAGGAGGCGTATCGCATTGGCAGCCTTGCGTGCTGTGTCATCCCACGCCTGCTCTTGCTCATAGGCGTCGCAGGCGAGAAGGAGGCGGCCCACTTCGTCCTCCGACAGGCTACGCCAACGCTGGTCCTCGGGGTGCTTGACAATGCCCTTGCCAGCGTAGGGATTATCCGTCCTCCACCCCAGCTCCACCGCCAAAGCGAACATCTTGCTCAGCACGGCAAGAAGGCGATTAGCCTGATAGTTCCCAGCCTGCCCAAGCCGCCCCTCTTCCTTCGTGGCCATAGTGTCAAGCCGGATACGGGTCGGGCCTGTAGGGGCTTCCTGAGCCTGCTGCCGTAGCGTTTGAGCCCGCGCCTTGGCCTTCGTCTGCCCCTGTTTCCGCAGGTCCCCATGAAGCCGCCTGATGTCCACTGTGGTCACGTCTGCAACCTTGCGCGTTCCTAGCTTCTCAACGGCGACCTTCAAGACGGTCTTGGCGTTCGAGACGGTGGCAGGACGAAGGCCACGGGAGGAGGCATATTCCCCGAGGTAGTGGCTGGCAAGGTCGGCAAAGGTGGGGGCAGTGCGATAGAGCTTACGGTCCCGGCTAGGGTCAGCGCCCTTCGCCACCTCTGCGGCTCGGAGCTGAGCTAACTGCCTTCCCTCCTCGACAGTCAGCGCCGGGAAACGCCCGAGAGTGACGAAGCGTTGCTGCCCTGCGGATGTCCGATAGCGATAGAGGAAGGTCTTGGTGCCACCGGCTGCCACACGAAGGCCAAAGCCCGAGACCCCGCGCGCTCCTCCATCCCATAGCCAGTCACCCGGTTTGGCTTCCTCGGCGGCCCTCTTGGTCAATAGCGCGGTGGTAAAGCTTGGCATGGTCGCCTCCCCTGCCCGCTCTCATACACCAAAAGAGCCCGTATTCCTAGACGGGGAAGAGAAGGAATGTGAGCAAGATGTGAGCATATTGGCCGTAAGCCATCCGATGTAGACCGTAGACGGGAGGCACGGGCCAGTAAATTACTGTATAGATATCAACGTATTACAGAACGCACCCGTCCCCCGCCGTTTCCATCCGCCCTCACGGCCTTCGCATTCGTAATGAGGGGGTCAGGTGTTCGAGTCACCTAAGCGGCACCATTTTTCTTTTAAGTTTGCGCTCAATTCGCTTCGCTCATCTGGCGCCGCGCAGGCTGCGCGCCTCAGCGGCGCTAGTCGCTGCGCTCCAAAGGTCGCTTTGCGTTTAGCGCCTTCCCATCGCGGTTGCCCCTAAACACATCAGTCTACGAATTTTGGGGACATGATATCAAATGTCGAAACAGACTAGCCGCTCCGGCCCGTTCATTGCTGGACTTCCGGCTTTAAACTTACGCCCCTTTCACGCCCAAATCCGCTAGTCGTCCAGCGCCTTGACCTCGCAGACCGCATACCGCTGCGCATCGTCCAGATACCGTTGCAACCGGTCCACATAGTCGCGGCGCTCGGATTTGTAGCGCTCCAGGGCGTTGTTGTATTGATCGACGCTGTCGTTGTAGCTGCGGATTTCCCAGTCGCTGCAGGTAGACTTGCCGGTATAGCTGCTCAGGCAGTATGGCTTGGTCGGCTTCGTCGGCAGACGCGGTTTATCGAATGACGACGGCGGCGTCGGCGCCGAACAGAACGAGACATAGGCCTCGGCGCTGCCAGTTATGCCCAGACAGCCCAGGACGACACCCGCAAACAAAACAGCTTTCATTTTCCCCTCCACCCGACAGGGTTGACCCTGATCGACAGGCATAATCTTTCCTTATCGAAAATCCAAATATTATCGAATGTCATTATAAGGCCGGATGCGGCATGGTTAACGGGAAAGGAGACATCGACATGCCTCGCCCGTTTCACAGAAAGCCAGATATTTCAACGGTTCTGATCAGGGCCCTGCCCAGCCGAACCGCCAAGGCCGTGGTGTGGACGGTCACTGTCGCCGTGTGCGCGGCGGCACATTTCGAATTTATGCGAATGATATCTCCGCTTGCGGTCGCCCTCGGCTTCTGAGTATGCGGAACGCACGGATAACAATGGTCCGGGACATGTTGTCCGGCCGAAAATCATGTATAATGAAACCAAATCAGGAGGTATCATGGACGAAAAGGCTGGCCCGCACCCCGTTGACATACACGTCGGCAACCTGCTGAGACTTCGCCGCCGCAGCCTGAGCATCACCCAGCAGGAGCTGGCCCGTGCGCTCGGTATCACTTTCCAGCAGGTCCAGAAGTATGAAAAAGGGACCAATCGCGTCAGTGCGTCCATGCTGTATAACATTGCCGCGACCCTGAAGGTGCCGATCGCCTATTTCTTCCAGAACGTCGAAGACAACAGCGAAGCCGAGGAAGTCTCGGGCAGCGAGGTCGCCGTCAACAGCTTCCTGCGCTCGAGCGAAGGCCTGGAGCTGGCGGCGACCTTCCCGAAGATTCGCCATCCCTCCATCCGCCGCCGCCTGGTCGACCTGGTCCGCGCCATGGGCGCCGAAGAATAGGCTCATTTTTTGGCGCCGGACCAATTTTTCGTAGACAATAGCGAGCATCAACCATAATTTCGCCCTAAAGGCGAGGCGCGCGTACGACTCGCCGATACAAGGGACGAGTGGACGCGTGCTGTTTCCCGGGTCGAGATATCGGCTGGAGGATTTCATCGAGGCGACGGGTGGCATCACGTCGCGTGAGACCCTGTACGACCACTTCCGCGAAACCATGCTGAGCTGTGGGTTCGACCGGGTCAATTTCTCGATCAAGCACGATGACGAAGTGCCCGAGGAAGACCACCGCTTCGGCATTATCAGCAACTATCCGGAGGACTGGCAGAAGCACTATGCCGAGGCCGGATATGTCCGGATCGATCCGGTATTCCGATGCGCCATCAGCACATTTCACCCGTTTCGCTGGCGGACGCTCGAACGTGTCCTCAAGCTGTCGCCGGCACAGACGCGGTTCCTGCGCCTGGGAGAAGACGCCGGCCTCAATAACGGCATCGGTATTCCGTTTGCCGGGCCGCGCTCCCAGATCGCCGGCGTGGCGCTGGCGACATCGGACCGCAAGGCCGAGCACCTGACCAACATGGATCTGATCAGCGCCTACTGCAATCAGTTCTACGCCAGCTACAAGCGCATCATCCGCGCCCGCCGGCCCGGCCCGCCCAGGATGATCTGCCTGTCGCCGCGCGAACAGGAGGTCCTGAAATGGGTGGCCGCCGGAAAATCCGACGACGCCATCGCCACCATCCTCAATGTCAGTGCGAATACGATCGCCTATCACCTGCGCAACATCTTCATCAAACTGGACGTCAACAACCGGGTCACGGCGGTCGTCGTCTCCATGACGCAGGGCCTTTTCGAGCTCTGAGCCCAGCCGGCGCCGGGAAATGCGCTTTTTGTCGGGTGGCATTTCCTGCGGCCAGCCGGCATCCACCTGGCCGGGAAATGCGCTCTTTGTCGGGTCGCATTTCCTGCGGCCAGCCGGCGTCCACCCGGCCGGGAAATGCTCGGCCTACACGTTCGTGTAGTACCGGAAACGCACCGCCCATGGTGCACTGGAGTCTCCCCAATGGAGGCTCAGATGCTCAAGGTTGTAACCCACAAGACCCTGCGGCAGCACAGCGACCTGCTGCTCGATCAATACCGCCTGCGCCATCAGGAATTCATCGAACGCCAGCAATACGACGTCCATTCCATCGACGGCATGGAGTTCGACGAATACGACACCCTGGCCGCCGTCTACCTGGTCTACAGCCGCGACGGCCGGACCGCCCTGGGCGTCAGCCGCCTGACCCCGGTCGCCTACGGCTGCATGCTGGCCGACCACTTCCCCGATCTCGTCGATGACAGGTCCGTCTTCACGACGCCGCGCACCTGGGAAGGCACGCGGTTCTGCATCGATAGCAATCTTGCTCCCGAACTGCGCAGCGAAATCTGCCACAGCATCTGCGCCGGCTATCTCGAATACGCCCTGGCGCACGGCATCGACCGTATTATCGGCCTTATGCCCACCCTGATCCTGCGCTCCGTCTTCGAACGCTCGGGCATTCAGCTCGACCGGCTCGGAGCCGCGCACAAGATCGGCGCCCATTCCCGGATCCAGGCGGCTTCGATCGCCGTGACGCCGGATCAGCTTGAACGCGTAACCGCCAGGACGGGGCTCAGCAACGTCCTGGGCTATACCCCCGAAGGACCTGTCTATGCTGCGCGATAAACTGCCTGAACTCACGGTTACAGATACCGACGACGCCGAACTGGCCAATCAGTGGGTGCTGGATGCGCTGAAATTCCTCAGCGAGGAGACCGCCCGGCGCGATCTCCGCACCTTCAGTCCCATCCTGTCGCGCGCCTTCGACGAATGCCTGGTGGTGTATGTGCAGGGCAAGACCGCCGAACTCCAGCAGAGGATCGGCGGTGACGACCGGATGTCCATGAACTGAAACTTTACGGTCCCTTCCCGCCATCGGCATGCCAACCTTAGAAGGGGGTGCCTAGACTCCTTTCGCCTTATCCAGGCGAAAGGAGATAACCATGCCCAGATCCTATCAGAGCGGGACCGGCGCTTCGATGTCCGGACGCACCTACGAGCCTCAGGTTACGCCGTGGGAGCGCAACGACGACGATTTCGACGTCTACCAAAGCAGCACATACGACCGCGACCGGCAGGCCAGCGGCCGATATGGCCCGGATGACGACTATGCCCCGTCCGCCGGCGACCGGCGCTACACGCAGAACCGCGACGGCCGGGGCGGCTATCGTTCCAATGACGGCCAGGATGCCTATACCCGCCGCGACCTGCAGCCGTCCTACCAGGACGCCTATGAACGCGACCGCGAACGCTATGGCCGCCAGGACGACAAACACGCCTATCGTGGGTCCAATCACGATCGCGGATATGACCGCGACCTTCTGGGTGAGCGCCGCGACGATCGCCGCGATGACCGCCAGGCCCACAGCCGCGACGACTATCGCGACGACCGTTACCTGCGTGAGCGCGAACAGCGCGACCATTCCGGTGAAGACCGGCCGTGGACCGGCTTCGCGCGCAGCTACGATCGCAGGCGGTAAACGACAAAGCCCGGGAACCATCCCGGGCTTTTCCTATTTCTGGCCAGGCACGATGCCGGTGATCACCGGCGTCGGCACATGGGGCCTCAGCGGCCGGCCGTCATTGGCATATTCGAAACCCGCGACACGGAAATGATCGCCGGCCTTTTCGCAAACGAAGACAGGGTTGTGATGCCAGCGGATATCGAGGCGGACATAGGCGCCTTCATAGAGGTGCGCCTGGCTTTCGATGATCTGATTCTGAACGGCATTACTCTCGAACATAGACCCCTCGCGGCCGGCGAATCGGAACTGGAAGATTATGACGATATCGCGACTTTCGCCGTCCGCCAGAGGGGGCGCGCGATTTTCCACAACAGAGTTAACCGCCCCCCCTGGTGCGCCGCCTTAAGTTTTCCCTTGCCGTCCCGGCGCAGGCGATTAGTCTCAATCGCAACGGACGGAGGCAACCATGCGGATACTAGCGACGGGTTTGGCGGCGGGACTTGGCCTTGTGCTCATGGCGGCCGCGCCGGCGCCGAAAGCGCCGCCGTCACCCCAGGACATCCTTGACGCCGCGCCGGCCTCGGCGTGGAAGGACATTGCGGCCGACGACCTGGTTGTCATGACCCTGGCGGACGGCAATACGGTGACCTATCAGCTGGCAGCGAAGTTCGCGCCCGTTCATGTCGCCAATATCCGCCAGCTTGTGCGTTCGGGCTATTTCGACGGCGCCGTCATCCTGCGTGTCCAGGATGGCTATGTCGTACAATGGGGCCGCCCGGACGAGGACAAGACCGAAGCCAAAGGCATCGAAAAGCATCCGCCCGCGGAATACGATTTTCCCGGAAAAGGCGCAGGCCTGGTTCCCCTGCCCTGGCCCGACTCCTATGCGAAATCGGCCGGCGCCATCGACGGCTGGCCGGCGGCGTCGGACGGCAAGTCCGCCTGGCTGGTCCACTGCTATGGGATGATCGGCGTGGCGCGCGACGTCGCTCCCGACACAGGCGATTCCACCCAGCTTTACACCGTCATCGGCCAGGCGCCGCGCCATCTCGACCGTAACCTGGCCATTGTCGGCCGCGTCATCAAGGGCATGGAATTCCTGACCGCCCGGCCGCGCGGAACGGGCGATCTCGGGTTTTACAAGACCGATGCCGAAAGAGTGAAGATCGTATCGGCGAAGATGGTGTCGGACCTGCCCGCGGCAGACCGGCCGGCCTTCCAGGTCCTTGACACCCATTCCGGCACGTTCGAACGCTGGTTGCATGCAAAAGCCAACCGCAGCGGCGCTTTTTTCGTCCGGCCCGCCGGCGCGCTGGATATTTGTAATGCACTTACTCCGGTGCGAAAAGCAACGCAGGCGCAACTTTGAGTTAGCCTTTCCTTAAGGTTAAGTCGGCAACTTTACACGTATGGTGAGAGCCAGAGTGTAAGCTACGGGGAGTGTGCCGATATGTTTTTTAAACCCGCAAAAGACGACGACAAGGCGATCCTCGCCGCGCTGAACCGGTCGCAGGCCGTGATCGAATTCACACCCACAGGCCTTATCCTCACCGCCAACGACAACTTCCTTGCCACCGTCGGTTACGACCTGAAGGAGATCGAAGGCCGCCACCACCGCCTGTTCTGCGACGAAGCCTATGCCGGCAGCGAAGACTATCGCCGCTTCTGGCAGGATCTGGCCGCCGGCCGCTTTTCGACCGGGACGTTCAAGCGCTTCGGCAAGAACGGCAAGATCGTCTGGCTGCAGGCCAGTTACAACCCGATCACCGATGCCTCTGGCAAGGTCGTCAAGGTCATCAAGTTCGCGTCGGACATCACCGGCCAGACGGCGCGCGAAATCGACCTGAAGGGCAAGGTCGAGGCCATCAGCCGCAGCCAGGCCGTCATCGAATTCACCCCCGACGGTATCGTGCTGGCCGCCAACCCCAATTTCTGCGCCGCCATGGGCTATGACGCGTCTGAAATCATCGGCAAACATCACCGCGTCTTCTGTGACCCGGCCTATGTCCAGACCATGGACTACGCTGCCTTCTGGGACGGCTTGCGCCGCGGCGAATATGCCGCGGGCGAATATCGCCGCCTGGCGAAGGGCGGGCGCGAAGTCTTTATCCAGGCGACCTACAACCCGGTCTTCGACGACACCGGCACGCTGGTGAAGGTGGTGAAGTTCGCGACGGATATTACGGCCTCGGTACGCAAACGATTGCGCAGCGCCGAGCTCAACGGTGAGCTGGGTCACGTCGTTGAACGCATCTCCAGTGCGCATATGCAGGCCACCCAGGCCAGCACAGCCTCGATCGAAACCGGTGCGATCATCAACAGCGTCGCGGCTGCGTCCGAAGAGCTGAGCCAGAGCGTGCGCGACATCTCGAACAATATGGGCATGGCGAAAGACAGCGTCACGGGCGTCTTCCGCCATTCGGAAAACGCCAACCGCTCGGCGGAATCGCTGAACCGCTCGGCGGCCGCCATGAACAATATCGTCACCCTGATCCAGGACATCGCCGGCCAGATCAACCTTTTGGCGCTCAACGCCACGATCGAATCGGCGCGGGCGGGCGAAGCCGGCAAGGGCTTCGCCGTCGTGGCGTCCGAGGTCAAGACCCTGGCCAACCAGGCTGCCAGCTCGACCAAGACCATCTCGGCCGAAATCGCCTCGATGCAGTCGGTGACCAACGAGGTCGTGTCGGCGCTCGACCTGATTTCGACGTCCATGACCGCCGTGCTCGACAATGTCAGCTCCGTCGCGTCGACCCTGCAACAACAGGACGCCGTGGCGCACGAAATCACCGGCAATATGCACGCCGCCGTTTCGGCTGTCGACGAGATCAACGAAAGCCTGGACAATATGAGCCGGACCTTCGGCGATGTCGCCGAGGCCTCGGCCAACGTCAAGCACCAGATGGAAGCGCTCGATCAGGTCGCCTGACGGCTACTCCGCCAATTTGATCGCGTCCGGGTGATGCTCGGCGCCGAACCTGGCGCGCAGCTCGACCTTCAGCACCTTGCCCGTGCCGCCGTGCGGCAGTTCGGGCACGATGATCATGTCTTCCGGAATCCACCAGTTGGCGACGTGCGGCGCGATAAAGGCCCGCAGGTCTGGGCCAGTCAGCGCCTTGCCTTCGCGCAGCACGACGATATAGCGCGGGCGTTCGCTCCACCGGCTGTCGGCGCGCGCGATCACCGCGGCTTCCAGCACGCTCGGGTGCCCCATGGCCAGGTTCTCGAACTCGATCGACGAAATCCACTCGCCGCCCGACTTGATGACGTCCTTCGAGCGGTCGACGATGTTCATGAAGCCGTCGGCGTCGATGGTCGATATGTCGCCCGTCTTGAACCAGCCGTCGGCGGTGAACTGGCTTTTGTCGTCGTTGTTGAAATAGGCGGAGGCGATCCACGGCCCGCGCACCTCGAGGTCGCCGCGCGCCACGCCATCCCACGGCATCGGCTTGCCGTCCGGCCCCGTGATGCGCATCTCGATGCCGAAGGGCGCCCTGCCCTGTTTCAGCATCAGCCGCATCTTTTCGGCTTCGGGCAGGTATTGCTGTTCGCTGCTCAGCACGCTGACAGATCCCAGGGGCGAGGTCTCGGTCATGCCCCAGGCGTGGACCGCCAGTGCCTTGTGCGCCGCCAGCCGCTCGATCAGGGCCTGCGGGCAGGCCGCGCCGCCGACCACGACGCGGTTCATCGGCGCCACCGACTGCCCGCCCTGGTCGGCATAGTTGACGAGGTTGAGCCAGATGGTCGGCACCCCGGCGCCGATGGTGACCTTTTCGCCGTGGATGACCTCCAGCAGGCCCGGCCCGTCGAGGCGTGGCCCCGGCAGGACAATGCGCGCGCCCACCAGGGCGGCAGCGTACGGCACGCACCAGGCATTGACGTGGAACATCGGCACGACCGGCAGGACGGTTTCGTCCGGCGCGATACCGAACAGGCCCGGCTGGTTGACCGCCATGGCATGCAGCACGGTCGAACGGTGCGAATAGAGGACGCCCTTGGGGTTGCCCGTGGTGCCCGAGGTGTAACACATGCCCGAAGCCGTACGTTCATCGAGCTGTGGCCATTCGAAATCGTCGTCCTCGGCGTCGATCAGGTCTTCGTAGCAAAGCACCGGCGGCAGGCCTTCGGGCAGGTCCTTGGGCATGTGGTCGCGGTCGCAGTTGAAGACGATGCCGCGCAAGCCCTTGGCGTGGGGCGCGACACCCGCGACCAGCCGCGCGAAACAGGCGTCGGCGAACAGGTAACGATCCTGGGCGTCGTTGAGGATAAAGACCAGCTGTTCGGGAAAGAGGCGCGGATTGACCGTGTGGCAGACGAAGCCCGCCCCGGGGACAGCGTAATAAAGCTCGAAATGGCGGTGATTGTTCCACGCCAGGGTGGCGATACGGTCGCCCTGGGCCAGACCCAGCTTGCTCAGCGCCTTGGCCAGTTGCCGGACGCGCCTGGCCGCGTCGGCATAGCCGTAGCGGTGCAGAGTCGAGTCCTCGTTACGCGAGACGATGGCCGTCTTCGGGTAATATTTGGCGGCGTGTTCCAGAATATCCGGGATGCGCAGCGGCGCATCCATCATCAAACCAAGCACTGGGGCCTCCCTCAAGGCTTTTGACCCCGTCGTCCGCGGGTGTCTTGAGGAAATGTGTAGCGAAGGACCGCGTGGCCGACAACAAAAACTTTCCGTTCACGTCAAGTTTACGTGGCGGAAGACCACCCTGGATAGTCCTGTATTTCGACGTCTCCAGCATATGCATGTCTGCGACGCGTCACCGTAAGTCGGCTTTTATCGTTTCGATTCCATTTTTAGGGATCACAAGATGCACGGTAAAGCCAGGATTCAATACGAGACCATAGCCAGGAGGCATCCTTGAAATGAAATCTCGACCATTCATCTGCAGGGCGTGTTGCGCAGCATCCCGGTGAATCGTGGCATGGGGTAATGCCGAGAAGACAGCCACCAGAGGTCCGTCTTGTCCTTCAAGCAGAAGTGGGACAAATCCTGATCCGTCCGATTGCACTTCTTCCTTGCTAAGGACGTAAATATTCTCTTGCAAAAGCTGTTTTAAAATATCCGCCATATCTACCTTACCGCTTTTGGCTTGAATCAGCCGTTCGTCCAATTCATTTTCAGGATTAAAAGGCAAAAGACTCATAAAAGCTCCTATATTTCTGCATCCGGAAACATAACACAGGCCTGTTCCAGCGTAATCGTGGTCGCATATCTTTCGGCCTGCTCCCAATAACTTCCACACACTACACACCGGTGCAGCTTAGCATGTAACGCAATATTTACGGCAATCTCCGGGGGAGGGCTCCCTGATTCCCACTGGCCCCGGCAAACCGGACAGCCCTTTTCCTTCCAAGACGACATCGTCAAAACTTTCTGATGGGAATCCATTCCCCATTTGGACCTATCTTAAACATAACCGAACCTGAAGGCACCGCCTGTCCTCCTGGGATGACCAACTCGCGAGTTGGATTTACAAGATAGCCAGCGTTTTTCCCATCTCCAGTCCGGACAGCTGTGTGTCCGCCTTCGAGCTAATGCGGCCACTCCTCTGCGTCAGCGGTTGTGGGCTTGCGCAGGCCTCATCGTCGATCGGTTCGAAAGCGGTGGTGGAGATATGGTTTCCAGCCGAGTCGCTCATTTCGAAATACGACTTGCCGCCCACCGTCACCTTCTTCCAGGGACCGGCATTTCCCGACGCCGGGCGATAGAGCTTGTCCAGAATCGACTTGCGGAAAGACCCGAGGTCGAAATTTGATCTTGCGATCCTGTTCCGGCTGGCCCGGCCAGAATGTAGGCGGAAAATATCCGGTATTGCCTGGGTGAGAACCGCCATGCGCATAAGGCTTTGTGAGTCTGGGTGTTGGTTCAGGCGTCTTCATCGTGTCCGGTCTGACATTCAGAACGGCGTCCACCTGGGGAGACTTGAACAAAGGATGGCCATCGACCGTGGTGGCGCCGGCATCGAGGGCAACCTTCATTCGCTGCTCGGACGAAAGCGGCCCGCCTGCGGCTTCGGCCGCGGCAACTGCCGCGTCAACACGGGAACGCAACGCGCCAAGCCTGGCCTTCATCATGACATCCAAGGGGCCGGGCGCGGGATCGATGCCTAAGGTTCTGGCCACCAGCGCGAAGCCTGAATCGTCAAGCGCTGGCGCCGCCTGCTTCTTCGCCACGGCCTGCTGGGTTAGGTCCTCGCCGAGCACAGGCTCCTGCGCCTGGACCTGCGGGACAGATAGTGGCCGCTCAGCGCCTGGCCATCGATGCCCTTGACTGCATCGCCGCCGAGCAGTGACCTGTACCCCGTATCGGGGTTGGACAGCCCAAACCGCAGGCCCTGCAAATGGTTCGTCGCATCAAGCGCCACTGTCGTTTCCGCCCGGCCCTTCGCCGCCCGAGCATAGGCGTCGGCGGCACTATCGCCGCCAAGCGACGGCGGCGTGACGGAAGGCTTCGGCGGACTGAGGACAACAGGCATCAGGCGGGCTCCAAATGTCCCGTCACTGTTCTTCAGGCCGCTTCAGCTCCGCATACCGCCCAGCAAAAAGCCCTCCCGGGAACACCGGAAGGGCTTCGAAAATTATAAAAGCAGACTTAAGCGCCCTACCCTTCCAACTGCCCCAAATCCCTTACAGCGCCCGTGTCGGCCGAGGTGACCAGCGCGGCATAGGCCTTGAGCGCGGCCGAGACCTGGCGCTTGCGGCTTACCGGCGTATAGGCCGCCTTGCCGCGATGTTCCTCGGCAGCGCGGCGCTCGGCGATCTCGCGGTCCGAGATGGCCAGGTGGATGGTGCGCGCCGGGATATCGATCTCGATCGTGTCGCCGTCACGGACCAGGGCGATCAGGCCGCCGGCCGCCGCTTCCGGCGAAGCGTGGCCGATCGACAGGCCCGACGTGCCGCCCGAAAAACGGCCGTCGGTCAGCAGCGCGCACGCCTTGCCCAGGCCCTTCGACTTCAAATAGGTCGTGGGATACAGCATTTCCTGCATGCCCGGGCCGCCCTTTGGGCCTTCGTAACGGATGACGACGACGTCGCCTTCCTTGATCTTGTTGGTCAGGATGGCTGACGCCGCCTCGTCCTGGCTCTCAAAAACGCGCGCCGTGCCGTCGAAGCGCCAGATCGATTCATCGACCCCGGCCGTCTTCACGATGCAGCCCTTTTCCGCGATATTGCCGTAGAGTACGGCCAGGCCACCGTCGCGCGTAAAGGCATTATCCTTCGAACGGATCACGCCGCCGACGCGGTCACGGTCGAGCTCGTCCCAGCGTCGCGACTGCGAAAATGCCTGGGTCGTGCGCACGCCGCCCGGCGCCGCGCGGAAGAATTCCGTGACCTCTTCGTCGTTGGTCTGGCGGATGTCCCAGTAGCTGAGCGCGTGGCCGAGCGTCGGCGAATGCACCGTTTTGGCATCTGTTTGCAACAGCCCGCCGCGCGACAGTTCCCCCAGGATGCCCATGATGCCGCCGGCACGGTGGACGTCCTCGATATGGACCTCGGACGAGGCCGGCGCGACCTTGCAGATGCACGGCGTGATGCGCGAAATGCGGTCGATATCGGCCATTGTGAAGTCGACGCCGCCCTCCTGTGCCGCCGCCAGAATGTGCAGCACGGTGTTGGTCGAGCCGCCCATGGCCACATCGAGCGCCATGGCGTTCTCGAACGCTTCCTTGGTGCAGATCGAGCGCGGCAGGACCGAGACGTCGTCCTTTTCGTAATAGCGCTTGGAGATGTCGACGATCAGCTTGCCGGCCTGCTGGAACAGGCGCTCGCGGTCGGAGTGCGTGGCCAGGGTCGTGCCGTTGCCGGGCAGGCTGAGGCCTAAGGCTTCCGTCAGGCAGTTCATCGAATTGGCGGTGAACATGCCCGAACACGAACCGCAGGTCGGGCAGGCTGCCTCTTCGACGGCCTGGACCTGGGCGTCGGAGATGCGGTCGTCGCCGGCCTGGATCATGGCGTCGATCAGATCGAGCGAATGCGTCTTCGACACGCCGTTTTCGTCCGGCCAAACGACCTTGCCGGCCTCCATCGGGCCACCCGACACGAAGACCGCCGGAATGTTGAGGCGCATGGCGGCCATCAGCATGCCGGGCGTGATCTTGTCGCAGTTCGAGATGCAGACCATGGCGTCGGCGCAGTGCGCATTGACCATGTATTCGACCGAGTCGGCGATCAGGTCGCGCGACGGCAGCGAGTACAGCATGCCGCCGTGGCCCATGGCGATGCCGTCGTCGACCGCGATGGTGTTGAATTCCTTGGCGACGCCGCCGGCGGCTTCGATCTCACGCGCCACCAGCTGGCCGATGTCCTTCAGGTGGACGTGGCCGGGCACGAACTGGGTGAAGGAGTTGACGACGGCGATAATCGGCTTCTGGAAGTCGGCCTCCTTCATGCCGGTCGCCCGCCAGAGCGCCCGGGCGCCCGCCATGTTGCGGCCGGCTGTGGTGGTGCGGGAACGGTACGTAGGCATGATGGTTACCTGTGAAAGCAAATCCAGAAGAAATAAGGTTTTGGCCTATATAGGGTGTCAGCGGACGGCACAACACCCTACCCAAGCGGTGAGCGATCCCCTACGTGCCAGACGTGGCCGAAGGGGTCGGTGAAACCGCCCTGGCGGTGCGGTCCCCACGGCGACTCGTAGGTCTGCACGTCCTTGCCCTCGGCGCCCGCAGCCGCCGCTTTCGAGATCACCGCGTCGGGGTCGTCGCAAAACAGCTGAACACGCGCCGTCGTGAAACCGGCTTCGAGCGGCGAACTGAACTTCCCTTCGACCGGCTCGTGCAGGAAGACGGGCGCGCCTCTGATCGACAGACCTGCCACGCCGCCCAGGTTCCACATAACCGTTGCGTCGAGCGCCTCACGGTACCAGGCGACGGCCGCCGCGCAGTCAGGAACGGCCAGCATGACGGAGACGGAAGTACTCATGGCCTTTGGTCCCGCCAGATCCAGCGCAGGGCGTCGGGCAGCAGCTGCCCGCCTTGCGCGTCGGAATGGCCGCCGTCGCCCCAGACATATTTCAGGTCGTAGCGCGCGGGGCCCAGCTTCCATTGGTCGGCATTGGCGTTGGCCCATTCGATCGACTTGACCATCTGCTGGTTGGCCAGGAACCAGTTGCCGTGTTCGTTGTCGAGGTCGTTGGAACCGTCCTGCATGAAGATGCGCAGGGGCCGAATCTTCGACTTGCGGATCAGGCCGGGATAGGTGTCGCCGCCATAGACAGCGGGCGTCGTCGCCGTCGCCGGATGATAGCCAATCGAGGTGTAGGAGCCGATGGCGCTGATGACGTTGCCGAAGGCTTCGGGATGGGTCCAGCCGACAGTGAAAGACGCGATGGCGCCCGAAGAGGTACCGCCGATGGCGCGGCGCTTCGGATCCGAAGCGAAACTGTAGGATTTCGCGACCTCGGGCAGCAGCTCCTCGATCAGCATCCGGGCATAGGTGTCGTTGACCGCGTCGTATTCAGGGGCGCGGTTGTCGGGGTTGCTCATGCCGAGATTGGCTGGATAGTGCTCGCTGACATTGCCCGGCGTCACGAAGACGCCCAGTGTCGCGGGGATATCCCCTTTGGCAATCAGGTTATCGAGCACGTTCTGCACGCGCAGGGAGCCGTCCGGATTGGTGGCACGCTGGCCGTCCTGGAAGACCAGAAGGTTCGGTGGGCGCGACGCGTCGTAATCCGCCGGCACATAGATCCAGTAGCGCCGCACGGTGTTCGGGACCAGTTTCGAATGAAACTCGAACGGCCCTTCCAGCCGGCCATGCTTTATATTCGCCTGGACGAGCGAGTCCGGCGTCAGCGGATAATCGCCCGGCTTACGCTCATCCGCCAAGGCAGGCACGGCCAGGCACGCCGCCATACACGCGGCAGCGAAGGTCAACCGGGAGAGGGAAGAGGCTGTGAACATAGGCATATGATAGTCGTCCCCCGCGCCCGCGCAAGTTGCCCAAAAATCGTTTCCCCCGAAACGAGGGCACAACGTTTCCGGATTCGCCGGATGACGACGGCTAAATCCGGCGATTAACGAAAATTTCCGGTAATGTTTTTCACAAACGCAGCAAAAACAGGAAAATAATTTTGCTGCGCCGCCGTAATAGCTTGATATGGCGGAAAATTTTTCCAACTTTTCCTTTGCTTTTTCATCCGGCTTCGGGTTATATGCCCCGCAACGACCGGCGCATATCGTTTGCCGGCCGTGTCTGGAGCCCAAATCATGACCCCGGCGAAAGCCATAGCGATGCGGAATGACGCCGACCGGAGCCTCAAGGTTCTGGCCGTCGGCCTGTTCTCGTCGTCCGTCGTGATTAGCCTCGTATCTCTCCTTATTGGGGGCGTAGTACGCCCCTTGCTTACGGAGTGGTAGCGCAGGGCTGAACCTTCGCTTTTAGAGGATCAAATCCTCCCGCTCCTCATACGGGCGGGATCTTTTCGCACATCTTCATTCCCGACCGGCCTACGCAGACTTAAACCCACGTCACCGAGTTACATCATGTCCGTCCTGACCGCCTTCGACGCCGCGCACACAACGCAACAGACCAGCGCTTCCGGCTTCGCCATCCTCCACGGCACCCTCGCGCCGGAAGGCTGCGTGGTGCGCCTGGGCGGGTTCGAGGCCGACATTTTCGACGGTCCGGCCCGCGTCTTCTCGACCGCCGCCGATGCGCTGGAAGCCATCGCGAAGGGCCGCATCCGCGACTGCGACATCCTGATCGTGCGCAATGACGCGCGCGACGCCGATATCCTGGCCGACACCGGCGTGGCCTCGGTCACCGCCGCGCTCAATGCCTCGGGCCTGGCGCGCGTCACCGTCATCACCGACGGCCGCACGGGCTCGAACGCTTCGGGCGCCGTCATCGGCAATATCGCGCCGTCGGCCGCCGCCGGCGGTCCGATCGCCTATGTCAACGACGACGACATCATCCACGTCGATATCGCCGGCCGGCGCATCGACATCCTGGCCGACATCGACATCCGGCGCGGCGCGCAGCGCAAGAAGGGGACCTTCAACGCTGCTGCCCGCTACGCCGCCATGATCGCGGCCGCCGAATAAGCTTCAACCCCTTTATATCCTTTCGACTACGGAGACTTTTCAGTGAAGATCTATACCAATGACGACGTTTCGCCCGACAGCCTGAAGGGCGAACGCGTCGCCATCATCGGCTACGGCAGCCAGGGCCGCGCCCACGCCCAGAACCTCCGCGACTCGGGCGCCGACGTCATCGTCGGCGTGCGCAAGGGCGGTTCGGGCTACGACAAGGCCACCCATGACGGCCTGACGACGGCGGAAATCAAGGACGCCATCGCCGACGCCACGATCATCGCCATCCTGACGCCGGACATGTCGCACGCCGACATCTACAAGGACATCATCGAGCCCTACGCCCCCAAGGGCGTGGCGCTGCTGTTCGCCCACGGCTTCTCGGTCCTGTACGGCCGCGTCGTTCCGCGCGCCGACATGGACGTCATCCTGGTTGCCCCCAAGGGCCCGGGCGACCTGGTCCGCCGCGAATACCAGCGCGGCCGTGGCGTCCCCTCGCTGTTCGCGGTCGAGCGCGACGTTTCGGGTCAAGCCGCTCGCAAGGCCCTGGGTTACGCGCGCGGCATCGGCGGCACCGTCGGCGGCGTCATCGAGACCAGCTTCAAGGAAGAAACCGAAACCGACCTGTTCGGCGAACAGGCCGTCCTGTGCGGCGGCACGACCGAGCTGGTCATGATGGGTTTCGAAACCCTGGTCGAAGCCGGCTACCGTCCGGAAATCGCCTATTTCGAATGCCTGCATGAGCTGAAGCTGATCGTCGACCTGCTGTATGAAGGCGGCATGGAAAAGATGCACAGCTTCGTGTCGGAAACCTGCAAGTACGGCGACCTGGTTTCGGGCCCGCGCATCATCAACGAGGAAACCCGTGAGCGCATGCGCGAAGTGCTGAACGACATCCAGTCGGGCGACTTCGCCCGCGACTGGATCCTGGAAAACATGGCCGGCCGCCCGCGCTACACCGCCCTGATGCGCCAGGACCTGGAGCATCAGATCGAAACGGTCGGCAAGGACCTCCGTTCGCGCATGAGCTGGCTGCAAAGCAAGCAGAACGTCGACGCGTAACAAAAATCTCCTCCCCATCATCGATGGGGAGGGGGACCACGAAGTGGTGGAGGGGTCAGCTCCGTAGCAAACCCCTCCGTCAGCTTCGCTGACACCTCCCTATTTTCAATGGGGAGAAAAGCCTCTTTCTCTTTCTACTTCGAGCCCACGATGAGCAATCAACCCACCGGAGCACAGCTGGTCATCTCCACCCTCAAGGCACTTGGGGTCGAGACCCTTTTCGGCTATCCGGGCGGGGCGATCATGCCCATCTACGATGCGCTGGCCGGATCCGGCCTGCAGCACATCCTGGTCCGCCACGAGCAGGGCGCAGCCTTCGCCGCCGACGCCTATGCCCGCGCCACGGGGCGCGTCGGCGTCTGCATGGCGACGTCGGGCCCCGGCGCCACCAACCTGATCACCGGCATCGCCAACGCCTATATGGACTCGATTCCGCTGGTCTGCATCACCGGCCAGGTCGGCACGCACCTGATGGGCACGGACGGCTTCCAGGAAGTCGATATCCTAGGCATCACCCTGCCGATCGTCAAACATTCGTGGCTGGTCCGCGATCCCGCCGAAATTCCGTCGATCCTGGCCGAGGCCTTTGCCATCGCCAAGGAAGGCCGCGCCGGCCCGGTCCTGGTCGACATCCCGAAGGACGTCGCTTCGATGCGCGTCGCGACGTCGCACGCCGCCACCTTCCCCGCCTGGACGCCGCCGGCGCCCGACGCCGGCGCGCTCAAGGCCGCCGAAAAGCTGATCGAGCAGGCGAAGAAGCCGCTGTTCTACGTTGGCGGCGGCGTTGAAATGGCCAATGCCTCGCAGGAGCTGCGCGACCTGGTTGCGCGCACGGGTATACCGCTGGTCTCGACCCTGAAGGGCTTGGGGACGCTTCCGACGACGCACGAACTGGCGCTGGGCATGCTGGGCATGCACGGCACGCGCGCCGCCAATATCGCCGTCCAGGACAGCGACCTTCTGATCGCCATCGGCGCGCGTTTCGACGACCGCGCCACCGGCAAGCTCAACGCCTTTGCGCCCAACGCCAAGATCATCCATTTCGATATCGACCCGGCCGAGATCAGCAAGCTGCGCCGCGCCGACGTCGCGGTCCTGGGCGATTTCAAGGTCGCGCTGGCGGCCTTGAATCCCAAGGTCGGCGGCATCCAGAAGTGGGTCGAAAAGTGCAAGGCCGACAAGTGGGAGCACCGCTTCAAGTACAATGCGCCGGGCAAGGGCGTCTATGCGCCGGGCCTGCTTAAGACCCTGTCCGAAAAGGCCGGCGACAAGTTCATGGTCGCCTGCGATGTCGGCCAGCACCAGATGTGGGTCGCCCAGCACTGCGAATTCGCCAACAACCGCGCGCACCTGACCTCGGGCGGCTCCGGCGCCATGGGCTACGGCCTGCCGGCGGGCCTGGGCGCCAAGCTCGGCTGCCCGGACAAGCACGTCGTCACGGTTTCGGGCGACGGCAGCTTCATGATGAATATCCAGGAGATGGCAACGCTCAACCGTTACCGGATCCCACTGAAGATCGTGCTGCTCGACAACTCGTCGCTGGGCCTGGTGCGCCAGTGGCAGCAGCTCTTCTACGAAGAAAACTATTCCGAGATCGACCTGTCGGACAACCCCGACTTCGTCGTCGTCGCCAAGGCGTTCAACCTGGACGCCTTCCGTATCACCCATCGGCACGAGGTCGACGGCGCTATCGATCGCCTGCTCGCCGCCGAGGGACCGACCTTGTTGCATGTTGTTATAGATCCGCGCGAAAACGTCTGGCCGCTCGTTCCGCCGGGCGCCTCGAACGCGGACATGATGGAGGAACGCTGGGATGAGCCACTTGATTCATATTGAGCTGGATCGTCTCGAAGGCAGCCTGATGCGCGTCATGGGCCTCGTCGAACGGCGCGGCTTCCATATCGACGCGGCTGAGCTTTACGACCTGGGTGAAAAGCGCGGCCTGTCGCTGACGGTGCGTCCGCGCGATCCGTCGCGCAATACCGACACCTTGGGTCTGCAGATCGATCGCCTGTATGGCGTGACCCGCCTCGATGCCGATCCCCGCACGGGCGGCAAGGCGGCGACGGCCAAGGCGAAGCACGAGATCGGCGCATGACACACCGTATGCGCCCATCACCAATCGGAGAAGGTCATCGGGGCCGTGGTCGCGGCCCCGGTCCGGTATGGCTCGGTCTGAGCGCGCTTGTGCGCGGCACCGAGAAATCGACCCTTGTCACGCCCGAAAATGGGAGTACAGGGTCCATCCATACCGACACGACTTTCCAAAGCTGATATTCATGAAAAAGCTCGCTGATAAAATCTGGTTCAACGGCCAAACCATCGCCTGGGAAAACGCCCAGGTCCACGTCATGACGCACGCCCTGCACTACGGCACCTCGGTGTTCGAAGGCATCCGTTGCTATGACACGCCGAACGGCCCCGCCGGCTTCCGCCTGGCCGACCACCTGAAGCGCCTGGAAGACTCCGCGCGCATCTACGGCTTCGCCCTGCCCTACACGCTCGACCAACTGGTCGCCGCGTCGAAGGAAGTCATCGTCGCCAACGGCCTGAAAAGCGCCTACTGGCGTCCGATCGCCTTCCTCGGCGAATGCGGCATGGGCGTGACCCCCAAGCCCGAAAACGTCAAGGTCGACGTCGCCATCGCCGCCTTCGGCTGGGGCGCCTACCTCGGTGAAGAAGGCCTGGAAAAGGGTGTCGACGTCTGCATTTCGTCGTGGAACCGCGCCGCCCCCAACACCATCCCCGTGCTGGCCAAGGCCGGCGGCAACTACCTGTCGTCGTACCTGATCGGCAAGGAAGCCCGTTCGCGCGGCTATGTCGAAGGCATCGGCCTGGGCGTCAACGGCCTGATCTCGGAAGGCGCAGGCGAAAACCTGTTCGTCATCATGAACGGCAAGATCCTGACGCCGCCGGTGGCCGCCTCGATCCTGGGCGGCATCACGCGCGACACCATCATCAAGCTGGCCCGCGCCGACGGTATCGAAGTCGTCGAGCAGGACTTGCCGCGCGAACTGCTGTACCTGGCCGACGAAATCTTCATGACCGGCACGGCCGCCGAAATCACGCCGATCCGTTCGGTCGACGACATCCCCGTCCGCGCCAACGGCCCGGGCAAGATCACCCGCCGTCTGCAGACCCTGTTCCACGGTCTGTTCAATGGCACCACCGAAGACCGCTTCGGCTGGCTCGACCCGATCGGGGCGGCCGTCCCGGCGGAATAAATCCAACCCGAAGGATGGCGCACGCCATCCTTCCCCATTCGAGGACATGGCAGGTCCCGGGCCGAGGCGCGGGACTTCGTCATGAGAGAGCACGATGCCTAAATCCTTATTCGAAAAAGTCTGGGACGCGCACGTCGTCGAGCCCGAAGGCGCCGACAAGCCGGCCGTCCTGTATATCGACCTGCACCTCGTCCACGAAGTGACGAGCCCGCAAGCTTTCTCGGAGCTGGATGCCCGGGGTCTGAAGGTGCGCCGTCCGGACCGTACCTTCGCCACGCTCGACCACTCGATCCCGACGCTCCGCCCCGACGCCCAGGGCAACCGCCCCTACGTCACCGAGCAGGCCAAGCGCCAGGTCGAGACGCTGGAAGCCAATGCCGCCAAGAACGGCGTGCGCCTGTTCGGCTATGACGCCGAAAACCGCGGCGTCGTCCACGTCATCGGGCCGGAAATGGGCCTGACCCAGCCGGGCTTCACCGTCGTGTGCGGCGACAGCCACACCTCGACGCACGGCGCCTTCGGCTGCATCGCCTTCGGCATCGGCACCTCGGAAGTCGGCCACGTGCTCGCCACCCAGTGCCTGGCCCAGCGCAAGCCCAAGACGATGCGCATCAATGTCGAAGGCAAGCTCCAGCCGGGCGTCACCGGCAAGGACGTCGCCCTCACCGTCATCGCCACGCTCGGCTTCTCGGGCGGCACCGGCTACGCGCTGGAATACGCCGGAAGCGTCATCCGCGACCTCGACATGGAAGGCCGCATGACGGTCTGCAACCTGTCGATCGAAGCCGGCGCGCGCTGCGGCATGATCGCCCCCGACCAGAAGACGGTCGACTGGCTGCGCGGCCGCGAATACGTGCCGCAAGGGGCTGCCTACGACGAAGCCGCCAAGGGCTGGCTGGCTCTGGCTTCCGACGAAGGCGCTGTCTTCGACAAGGAAATCACCATCGACGGTTCGGCCATCGAGCCGATGGCGACCTGGGGCACCTCGCCCGACCAGGGCGCGGCCATCGCCAAGGGCGTGCCCGTTGCCGCCAGCGACGACGACCAGCGCGCGCTCAAGTACATGGGCTTCACCGGCGGTGAAAAGCGCGAAGTCGAAAAGGTCGACGTCGTCTTCATCGGTTCGTGCACCAACGGCCGCATGGCCGACCTGCGCGCCGCCGCCGAGATCATGAAGGGCCGTAAAGTGGCCGAGGGCGTGCGCGCCCTGATCGTGCCGGGCTCCGAATGGGTCCGCGTCGAGGCCGAAAAGGAAGGCCTGGACAAGATCTTCCTCGACGCCGGCGCCGAATGGCGTCTGCCGGGCTGTTCGATGTGCATCGCCATGAACGGCGACTTCGTGCTGCCGGGCCAGCTGGCCGTCTCGACCTCCAACCGCAACTTCGAAGGCCGCCAGGGCCCGGGGTCGCGCACCGTGCTGGCCTCGCCCGCGACCGCCGCGGCGTCCGCCATCGCCGGCCACGTCGCCGATCCCCGTCAATTCATGGCTCTGGAAAGCGCTTAATCATGTCCAACCAGGAATCCATACACGCCTTCTCGTCGCGCATCCTCGTGCTGCCGGAAGCCAATATCGACACCGACCAGATCATCCCCGCCCGCTTCCTGACGACCACGACCAAGGCCGGCCTGGGCAAGGTCGCGTTCAACGACTGGCGCTACAATGCCGACGGTTCGGAAAAGCCGCATATCCTCAACACGATCGATCCGACCGAGCACCGCGTCCTGGTCGGCGGCAATAACTTCGGCTGCGGCTCTTCGCGCGAACACGCGCCGTGGGCGCTGATGGACTACGGCTTCAAGGCCGTGATCTCGACCGAGATCGCCGACATCTTCAAGTCGAACTGCCTGAAGAACGGCCTCCTGCCCGTCGTCGTCGACAAGGCGACGCACGACAAGCTGCTGGCCAACCCGCAGCAGCGCGTCACGATCGACCTCGAAAAGAATGCGCTGACGCTGGAAGACGGCACGGTGTTCACCTTTGAGGTCGAAGCCTTCGCCCGCCAGTGCCTGCTGGAAGGCGTCGACGCCATGGGCTGGCTGCTCAAGCGCCTGCCCGAGATCGAACAGTTCGAACAGTCCCACGGAAAGGCGGCGTAACATGGCCAGCTTCAACATCACCGTCCTGCCGGGCGACGGCATCGGCCCCGAAGTCGCCGCCGCCGGCGTATCGGCCCTGCAAACCATCGGCGAAGTCTACGGCCACAGCTTCGAATTCGTCGAAAAGCGCATCGGCGGCATCGCCATCGATACCGACGCCAATCCGTATCCCGAAGATACCGACCGCGCCTGCCTGGCGGCCGATGCCGTCCTGCTGGGCGCCGTCGGCGGCCCGAAGTGGGACCTGGGCAAGATGCGCCCGGAACAGGGCCTGCTGGCCGTGCGCAAGTCGATGGGCCTGTTCGCCAACCTGCGCCCCATGGACGTCAAGGCCAGCCAGGTCCACCGCTCGCCGCTCAAAGCCGAGATCGTCCAGGGCGCCGACATGCTGATCGTGCGCGAACTGACCGGCGGCCTCTATTTCGGCAAGCGCACGCGCTCCGAGACAATGGCATCGGACGAATGCGTCTATTCGGTCGAGGAAATCGAACGCGTGTCGCGCGTCGCCTTCGACGCCGCGCGCAAGCGCCGCAACAAGGTGACCAGTGTCGACAAGGCCAACGTCATCGAGACCTCGCGCCTGTGGCGTGAGACGGTCATCCGCCTGCACAAGGAAGAATATTCGGACGTCGAGCTCGAACACGCGCTCGTCGACTCGATGGCCATGCACCTGGTGACGCGCCCCACGACCTTCGACGTCGTGCTGACCGAGAACATGTTCGGCGATATCCTTTCTGACCTCGCCTCGGTCCTGCCGGGCTCGATCGGTCTTTTGGGTTCGGCGTCGCTCGGCGCTACCGGCAAGGGCCTCTACGAGCCCATCCACGGCTCGGCGCCCGACATCGCCGGCAAGGACCTGGCCAACCCGATCGGCACGCTCAAGTCGGTCGCCATGATGCTGCGCTTCTCGCTGAACCTGATGACGGAAGCCGACGCGCTCGACGCTGCGATCGACGCCATCGTCGAAAAGGGCATCCTGACGCGCGACCTCGGCGGCTCGGCTTCGGGCAGCCAGGTGTCGAAAGCCATCAACGACCAGATTCGTGAGTCCGCGTTGACCGCCGCTTAATCAAAGCCGGTTACGCTATTCACTCTGAAGACCACCTCGCAAAGGTGAACTGCCCTTCGGCGCTCTGCGCCGGAGGGCTTCTTTTATGGCAGGAGGGTTGCGAGCGCGGCTTCGTCCAGCCCCTCGATCTCGATCGCCTTGAGGCGCGCCGTATCGCCGGCGACAAGCGTCAGCCGCGACTTCGGCACTTTCAGCGTTTTCGCAAGAAAAGCGATCAGGGCTTCATTGGCCCGCCCTTCGATGGGCGCGGCACGGACGCGGACCTTGAGGAACCGCCGCCCGTGCTCATCGAAATCCCAGCCGTCGATGCGCTCCGCCGAAGACTTGGGCGTCAGGCGCACGAACAGGCGGATCATCCGCCGACGAGAAGGGTCAGGTTCTGCTCGGCCGGCCCCAGCAGGTAGATCTGGATGCCCTGGATCACCAGGTAGGCGACGATATAGCTGAGGTCCAGGCCGCCCAGCGGCGGAATGAAGGCGCGAAAGGGCGCCAGGATCGGCGCGGTAATACGGTCCAGCAGGTCCATGATCCGCCACACGGCGGGGTTCCGGGTGTTGATGACGTTGAACGCCACCAGCCAACTCAGGATGGCGTTGATGATCAGCGCCAGGATGATAAGGCTGAAAAGCCCGTTGATGACATGGAAGATAATATGGATGATGGGCGCCATGCGCACGGACCTCTTGGCCTGAAAATCAGTCGTGAATATAGGGAATTCGTCGGCATGCACAAGTTCAGTTGTGGCTTGACATGCCCGTCGCTTGGCTTATTAAAGCGGCCTCCGTGGAACGGAATGGGGCTATAGCTCAGTTGGTAGAGCGCCTCGTTCGCAATGAGGAGGCCAGCGGTTCGAATCCGCTTAGCTCCACCATTCCGCCGCGGTAGACACTCCTGAAACTCCTTTGATTTTACCCGGCTGCGCTAACCCGCGGAAGGTGCGGACTATTCTCCGTCTGTCGGTTACAAAGCCCAACCAGAGACTCCGCCGTTCGGCCGATCTCCAGGCGCAATAAGGCGCCCGTCTCCAGAGACACTTGGCAGTACTTGAGTTTTGAGGATTAGGCGAAGCCCAGCAGCTGTTCCTGGGCATCCCAGTCGAACGGAAGAGCGTGGGCGCGGATCAGGTGGTCGGCCACGAGGTTAGCCGGCTGCTGTCCAGCGACGATCTGCTCGACCACCCTCGGCGACAGGAAGGCGAGTTTCAGTAGGTCACCGACATAGCTCGGGCTTACACCTTCTCGTGCAGCGAGCTCTTTGATGTTGGCGACAGAGCCCGTCGCCAGGTCCTCGAACCAGGTATGCGCCTTGGCGATGATCTTCACCAGGATCGGATCGACATTGGCAGTGATGTTGTTATGGGAGCGCAGGACCAGGCGCATCTCGACGCCGCGTCGCTTCATGTCGATCGGGACCAGACGCTCGATCAGCAAGGGCTGGTCTGCTTGCCCTTGCTGGTCGATCATCGAGCTAAGGTCCAAGGTCAGGCGCATGCTCGCGCTTTCCAGTTGGATTTGCTTGACCACCTGGGTCAATAGATGCTCATCCGAAACTTCTGTCATTCGGTGCTTAATGGCAGCGATCATGGTGCCGAAGGCGGTGGCGGGAACGCCGGCTGCTTGCAAAGCCAAGGACAGTGCGACGCTATCGCTGAAGATCTGCCGAACGGCCTTGCTAACCAGATCTTCGAAACGCTTCCCGGGCAGGCGCCAGCCGGTGTCACCGCCCTGCCGCGTCAAACGTTGAGAGATGTAGTAGCGGTACCGCCGCCCTTTTTTGATAGTATGGGTAGGCGTCAATCGTTCCCCCGCCTCGTCGACGACCTTTCCGATTAAAGCTGCCGGTTCGGTTTTGCGGGGAGCTGTTGGCATCTTCGGCCCGTTGCGGTTGGCGTCCAGTTGGGCCTGGACCGCGTTCCATAATTCACGGGTTAGGATGGGCTCATGTTGACCCTGATGGCAGGTATCCTTGTGGCGGATCATACCGACATAGGCCGGATTGCGCAGCAGGTCGTGGAGTGCACCGCGTGAAAACCGCGCAGCCTTGCCCGAGCCATCGACAGCATTGGCGGCCCGCCCGCGGATGTTGTGGCGGTCGAGCTCTCTCTTCAGATCAGGAACACATCCCAAAGCCAGATAGCGCTCATAGATATGCCGAACCGTCTTGGCCTCGTCCTCCACGATATTGAGCTTGCGGTCTTCCACCCGGTATCCGAGCGGCACACGCCCGCCCATGAAGATACCTTTGGCTTTTGAGGCTTTTATCTTGTCCCGAATGCGTTCGCCCGTGACCTCGCGCTCGAACTGCGCAAAGGACAACAGCACATTCAAGGTAAGCCGGCCCATCGATGACGTGGTATTGAACTGTTGGGTAACCGAGACGAACGACACCCCCTGGGCATCGAACAGTTCCACCATGCGAGCGAAATCCGCCAGCGACCGCGTTAGCCGATCCACCTTGTAGACGACGATGATGTCGACCTCACGATTGCGGATGTCGTCTAGGAGGCGCTGGAGGGCCGGCCGTTGCATCGTGCCGCCAGAGATGCCACCGTCATCGTAAGCGGCTTCAACGAGCTCCCAGCCCTCATGGCGCTGGCTTTTGATAAAAGCCTCGCATGCCTCGCGTTGGGCATGGAGAGAGTTAAAGTCCTGCTCCAGCCCCTCCTCTGACGACTTGCGGGTGTAAATGGCACATCGAAGAGCTTTGGTCATTTGGATTTGACCTTCACGAGGCCGAAGAACCGCGGGCCGGACCAGGCGACACCGGTAATCATTCTGGCGATCTGGGTCAGCGACCGATAGGTCTTGCCATCCATCTCGAACTGGCCTTCGGCTAGCATCGTCACTTCGTAAGTCTTCCCATTCCACTCCCGGATCAAGCGAGAGCCCGAGGCCAGGGCCGGCTCTGGCGCCTTTATCAGCTTCAACGGCTTATGGGTCTCAGCGACCTGGCGAAGGTACTGACGCAAGGCAGGCTTAAGCCCGTCCCGCGCCTTCTCTTGCAGCCGATGCGCTAACGCCCTCCGCAGCAGCAATGTGCTGATGTTCTTGGGGACCGAGGGGCCGTAAAGCGCCTGCCATTCCTCCAGGAGAATAGAGCGGTCTGCGATCGCGATGGCGCTTACTTCGTCCGCCACGTCGACAACTTTAGACGGCATTGGTACCCCCGCCGGCGGTCGCCGCGATACGGTAGACGGTACCTTCAGCGGTCTTCTCCGTCTCCACCGTCAGGCCCAGGTTCTTCTTTAAAGCGCCCGAGATTAGGCCACGGACGCTGTGCTTCTGCCAACCAGTAGCCGCTACCAGCTCGTCCAGCGAAGCGCCCTCCCCCCGCTGCATCAGCGCGATGACGGTGTCCTGTTTGGAGGTCGAGGTGGCTTGTAGTGCCTGCGGGGATAAGACTGGAGCTTCCTCGCTGCTTGGAGCGGAAACCGCTTCGACCGGATCTGCGGCGGCTCCAGCCGAGATCGGCTCGGCGACGCCATCGATGCTAGCATCGCCAGAAAAGTTGTGTTTTTGGGCTTTCTTAGTCATGTCGTCCTCGGATCATGACGCGCTAGGCTTATCCCAGCGCCGTCACTGACCGAAGCCCGGGACCGCCGGGCTGGACACCAACAGCAATGCTTGTTGTGTCTCAGAAGTCCAGATCATTCCAGAAGTTCGCTTTGCTCACATAAAGGTCATCGATTGAGTCCAAAGCGATAACGCGTCAAAGCAGTCGTCAAGGAATCAATTTTCTTTGTATATGAGGATCAAAGAATCGGACAAGATCACCGATGTTCGTTATGGCTGACAAACTATAGCGCCCGTCGCCCCAACCTCAGAACACGCAGAAAAAAAGGATTGTAGCAACCAGTAGAGCTGGACAAATGATGGGGTCGGCCTCTGCCCATTTTTGATCAACTCGAAAGCGTCTTTAAGGGCTTTCTTACTCAACGAAGAGGTCACGATCGTGGCGCGCCTCAAAGACTCCGGCGCTAGCCGAGCTTCATTTATAAGGCCGTTGAGATCGACTGAATTGGTTCGGCAAATTCGAGGAATTTGAGTAACCTGGCCAGGTGCGTTATACGTTGTCGACCATCCTTGGATCTTTGCGACCATGCGGTCCTCAGGAAAGGTCATATTGCCGAGGTTTTTAATGGCTTGCGAAATCGCGACATGAAATGGTCCTGCTCCGAGCGACAAGGGACCATGCTTGGCGTGATAGAAATTAATATGGGTGATGTTGTTGTCCACCCTAATGCCGATGAAGTCGGCCCATTCGTCGCCGAGATCATCACAGATTAAGGTAGTATCGGCGTTGCCGATCTCGTTTACAATGACGCCGAACGTAGAGGTTGCATCGAACACCGCTTGGCCAGGCGCGAAGTTTCCCTTTTCACTCGTAACCTGCGCCAGAAGGGCTTCTGTGCGACAATAGCGAAGGATTGACGCACCTCCATCCAGCAATGTTTCGTCGCGAAACACCTGACCGTCGATATAGGCGTACCGTACATTGTCAAACAGTATAACGGGAGCGTCGATTTCATCGAGGTATTTTTGCAAAGAACGGGGGTTAGGATCTGCGCCAGCCCCAAATTCAAGACTTTCGACTTGTACATCCGATGCGGGTGGCTGCGTTAAAGAGCGGAGCGCAATTCTAGATTTGTTTACACTTATCGAACCGACCTCGGCTGCATCGACCGGATCAATAATCTTCCGAAGCCTGTCGTTGCCGGTAATTTCGACGGGCCGATCAAGATAATTGAATAGGGCAGTCAATTCGTCTGCTGACAGCTCCACGCGGTTCTCCCCTCCCCGCACAAGACGAACTGTGGGCGCCTCCCCGGCTACTTCTTCGACTAGTCGATTGGTATCGATAGCCATCGTCACGGGCTGGCACTCAGCTAGTGTGTCTTCCAGAGACACTGGTCTCGCAAATGAGCTTATAAAGGTTGACACTTGGCCAGGCTGAGAGCGGAGGCCATCTATTACTTGCTGGGCAAAGCCAAGTAGTTCATCATGGCCGACGCGATCAGAACGAATGCCGATGCGCCCGGTGCTCGGTGTCGCCGTGCTAAAGTTTCCCCCCACTTCAACTGTATAGGCTTGCGGTGCGTATCTGCGGCTACCCGCGGGTCCAACAACGTTAGCGAGGTTCTTTGCTTCCAACGTCTTGTTGCGCATAGCAAACGGGGACACCGACATGTTACGCATTCTCATGCGGTGGAATACGGCGTCAGCCTTAGCAATAGCGTTCTCTATCTTTGCAATTGGGATCTGCGCCAGGTGCGTAGATTTGAAAGACGACGGAAGACTTATTCTGGAGGAAAATATGGCAACGTGTCCCTCATACTCCACTAGCATAAGATAGCCACAAAGCGTTTCCCGTATCGCTGTATCTGCTCCCAAAAAAGAAGGAGGACTTTCGTATAAGAATGAGATCGCGGACCAGCGCGCCGCCCCCGACGCTACTCGAGTATGCTTAAAGAGATTATTGGTCGTTACGCCGTAACTCAGTCGCAAGGCCACAAACATGTCTTCTAATGATTTGTTGGACAACTTACGCTTAATACTGAAAAAGGTTGCCGTCTTTGAAACTGCTAAATCTTCGATCATTTAAAGCCCCTCCGTAAAACCAGCCTAAATATAACCCTCGTGTCCTCCACAAATGCCGAACTCCCTATTCAGGACTTACCCCTTCGAAGAAATATTTTACGATATAGCGGTCGAAGGGCGTTAGGCTGGAAAGCCTTCGAATGGCTCCCGGTCCAAGATCCTGAAACATTTGGATGGCTCTTTTCAGATTGGCTTGATCGTCAGTGAAATTAATTAGCCCGGATCGATGAACTTGCTTCGATATCATCCGAGACAATCCATATTCTTCAAGTTTCCATACGGCTGATGGCAAAAACGCATGCGCTATCAAACGAAATTGATGTCATTCATCCCCTAAAGCTTCGCCTAGCCAATTTATTCTCATGACCTTTGGCGGCTTGCCTTGCACAAGCATAAGCGACTTAACTATTTATTGCAACCATACGGCGTTCGTGCCCGGCGGCCGCATGCGGCGCTCGTCATAGTCTTCAAACCATCGGAGGGGCTGGTCGTTAGGTTAGCTATAGCTAAAACGCAGGGGCTCCTGCTCGCAACACGGCAGTGTCGCCACGTGGCTTCAGAGTCGATATCGGAAGGATCAATGTCGATCTCTTGCACTGAATGCGAGACACCCTTCTACAGGGCAGGCAGTATTTCCCATAATCGATATTATAGGTCTAAGAACCCGCTGTTGCGCATAATAGCGGCTCTGGGAAGTGCGAGTGGCAACTTGAACTCGTTGCGCAGTTTGTACAGCCTACGCCTGCTACCTGCCCCACAGTCACGGGCCATTTCCTGCTATTGACGATGTTTCAGGGTATCGTAGCTTCCACGGCTATCACCAACCGGGCGCCCGACAATACGCTCCGCATTGAGCGCAGTTGTTGCGCCACACGAAATTCGGCTCTAGTGTAAGAGCAAACGCTAATGTGTAGATACGGGGGGCGTAATGGACGAGAAGAAAATTGATTATTTCCTAAAGATGAGCGCGGCTTTTGTAGCGGTGAGCTTCGCCATTAGTTACGCGTACCGGCTCGCCTTTCTTCTCCGATTAGGAATTTTTTTCGGAGATGTACCCATCTCACTGATCGATATTTCAAAAGGCACTTTGGCAATAATGCCTCTGACCGCGCTGTACGGAGGGGTGTCGATTGGTTTAAACTTCTACCTTCCCGTCTGGCATGATAATCAACTGAAAACGAGCACCACCCCACGTCAAGATGTTAGACCGAGGTTCGATGAACGCGGGCGAGTCCGAGTCTTGAAAATTCTCGCGATCGTAGTCGCGTCTGTAGGTGCAATATATTTTACCTTTTACTCGTCCGTGATTGTACTTTTAGGCCAACTCATTATGGCAGGTTCAAGTTATGTCCTTGGTCGCTATCGCCACATTACCGGCTCCTTTAGACTATCATCTTACCTAGTCGTTCCTATTGCATTAGGAGCGGCACTTCTTGCAGGCGACAATCGAGCTTGGACTCTCATCTCAAGCCAAAACCAAAGTTCGATTGTATTAACTAGCGGAAAAATGTTGCCGACCACTATCCTCGATACATATGAGGCAGGAATATTGATAGCAACGGACGGTCAACCCAAGTTTTTAAAATGGGACCAAGTTGCAGAAATCAGGTACAAAAAATTTACGGCGTTTCCGTCCATTTTATGTAGCTTAGACGACCAATTTAACGAGATTTCGATACCAGTGTGTGCCGCACGCCATTAAGAAAAGGCGCCTGCAGTCTGGCATAGCGGCAGAGGAGAACACTTTTGTTGTGAGGTGTGGGAAATGTACCAATAGGCAATCTGCCTTCTCGACCAATCACCGGGGCAGTCTGGATGTATCAATTCTAGGAATGGTCAGCCGCGCCAATTGCGCGTCCGATATGTAGGAAGCGGAATAAGTGGCGAATTGAGTCTGGCAGACAATGGAAAGCGGGACGGAGCGGAGCATAAGTAGCTGTTAGAAAAGCGCTTCTCTTAGGTCTTGGACATGCGAAGGTGGCCGGCCAGGACGACGTGGCCCCAGCAGTCCGTTTATGACTGTGTTTTCGAGAAATTTTGTGTCGCGCTTGTTCGCAAGATTGGGGTTCTTGGCATAAGCCAAACCGATCAGCATTTTTTCTGTCCACTTAATCACAGCTTCGTCGGCCTTACGAGCGTTGCTGAAACGCCCAGTTTCCGTGCAAAGGGCGAACAGGTAAAGGATCGGCTGACCTCGACCAACCTGTTGGCGGCTCCATTGATACAGACCTAGCTTATGGTCTTGAAACACCTCATCTCGGAAGCCATCTCGTGCACGCGTCATTCCGACATACCAGGGCGTGATAATCTGGCCGTCCTTTAGACAGAATAGGTAGCAGCCGATTGCACGCGAAAGGCCTGGGTCGAGCGCTTCGCACTGATCCCACAGCTGTCGCTGTGATCGCGAGCATGTGGTCGCGTCGTCGCGCGCAACGTCGAAATGGCCGTATGGCTCAAACCAGTAATTCATGCATGTCCCCACCCGCGATACCCGAGCCTCTGGTTTACACCTATAGCGCTGACCGGTCAAGAGCTATGGAGACGAACAAAGACACTAATATAGTTTAGTGACGATAATATCCGAAATTTCAGACTTGAAACCGGCCGTTATCTAATATATGACGTTTAGGCAGCACAAGAGGCCCCCCCCCCATGAAGATGAATTACGAGGGCTGGCACCGCAGCCATGGCGTTAAGCATATTGGCTCCAAAAAGCTCACTCCGAAAAACATTAAAGATTGCATCGATACCATTGAGAGCCGCGACGGTTTTCGTTTGAAATTCAACGCAACAGTCCGGGCGGAACTGACGATGCGAGGTGAATACGCTGTGACGGTCGAGTTCGACAAAGACGAGATCGATTTGATATTTGCAGCTATGAACGCGGGTACGCCCCTATCGAAAGTATGCTGCAAACTCGGGAGCATATTTGCCGATGCGGATTTCCAACCGGCAAATTCGGACTGATCGCGCACCCTTTTTGGCGCCGATCGGAATGTCCGCTAAAAGTCCGCAAAAAATTTTCGGTCATTTCTTTAGCCCTGGTGGCCGGCTTCCGGGTGTGAGTTGTCGTCCACCAATTATCCCACTAGGGTACGGCGACGCTTGGGAGGGCACATGACAAAGCGACTCTATTCGAACGGGGGGCCTAGCGATTTTGTGGTCGGCCCGCTGCAGAAATATATACACAATTCGACGACCGTATGCGCCGCGGCGCCGTATTTTACAAGGGTGGACGAATTGCGGTTGGCCGCCAATGGTGAACGGACCGTCCAGTTGTTAATTGGATTGAATACCGTGACCAGCCCGGCTGCGTTAGGACAAGCCCTCGCCCTTCCTAACACTAACGTTCGCTTTTTGACCCGAGACTTCCACGCAAAGATCTATCTTTTCGACAACGCTGGAATGGTGGGGTCGTCTAACCTCACCGGCGGCGGGCTAATGGCCAATCGGGAAGCGATGCTGTGCGTTGAGGCGGAAAACGAACCGGACGTGTTGGATGAGCTAAGGGCGCTTTTCGCCGATCTTTGGCAGTATGGCCAAAGTCTCGACGAACCACAACTCGAGCGATTTAAAGCGGTGCATGCGCAGTTTCAGCAAAAAACTGGTTTAACTCCCGATGAAATTATTGAAGAAGCGGTCGGCAAGGTCAGACCCAGGAACTTTGACGTCAAGAGCGCCAGCAAGACTAAAGTCCAGCTATTCATCGACGGGTTACGAAAGGACGTCGTCGAGCAATATAGGCCGTATTTTACGCGAATCGGACAAGTCCTAGAAGGCTCGGGATATCTCCGACCGGAATTTGAGCGTGTGGGACTCGCTAACCAAACCAACCGCTTTTTGAACTGGGTGCGCCTGGCGCATGCTCCCGGTGATAATTGGAAGACAGCAGAAATCCTCCCACCTTCGGCGCGAGACGATAAAATCATTCAGTTAGGCCCGCAATGGGTGGAGACTGCTGATCATATGGTGCCCGATGAATACTTTCCATGGTTGGGCACCGTTCAAGATGTGTTCGGAACGTCCGAAGCTCTGCGCGCAGCTGACCGTCAAAGCATAACGAAAGGCCTTTTATGCCTACACGCGTTCAATGAACAACTTCGGTTCGTTGCTGGTGGCCTCAAAAACCTACCATTGGAGTTTTGGAGCCAAAACAATAACGACGTCGAGCGCGTGCGGGCCACGCTTATGCATCTGCTCCACGATAAGGGCGATTTCGTGGAGCGGCTGCACGACGTGCTATATGACCGGCAGTACAAACTACAACTCTTTGGGAAATTCTGCGCACTGGAGCTGCTCGGCACAGTGAAGCCTGAAGTATCGCCGCCTATGACAGGCCGCATGGCGAAAGCGATGCGGTATCTTGGGTTCGACGTAAAGGCTAACTAACAGGGTTGCTATAACATGCGCGAAACATTGGCCGAAATCGTCCGCCTCCAACTGGAGTTTAGCCCCCAGAACACGCCAGCCATGGAACGGAGGGGCATCCTTGTTCGTAGGACTCTGCCGTTGCAGTTGCGCGCACTTGGCCAGAAGCTCCGTGATCCACTGGGCATCTACGGCGCCGACGCGGATGCTGAGGGTCGAGACGGTACCGGCACCAAAACTTATATTCCCTGGACAAGGTGGTACAACAAGGTGAAGGCACCGTCAGCGCAGGACGGCTGGTACATTGTCTATCTTTTTCATGCCGATGGATCCGGCGTGTCGCTTTGCCTCATCCACGGCTCTACTGATGACGGCGTTCCAAAGCCCGAGAAGGAAATCCAATACCTGATGGATTGGGCAGGAAAGGTTGTCGGACAAGAGTTTCGAAACGACAGCCAGATCAGAAGGGGGATATCTTTGGGGTCAGTCGGATATGGGAGCGCGTATGAGAGGACGACCTTATTCTCAAAGTTCTACCCAGCTGGCGCAATTCCTGGCGATAGTACACTGGAAGCCGACCTGGTGCGGTTTCTCGGCCCGCTGCAAAAGCTGTACTACGCCCTAGACCATGGCCTACAGCCTGGCACCGCTAGCCCGGACCTTCGTGACCTGGAAGCTGAAATTGACAAGGTCGTTTCCCCTCTCAAGCCGCCGGCGAAAGGTCAGGGACGCGGACTGCCCGGCCCGTTGCGTAAGGCCGTCGAGCTCCATGCCATGGGCATGGCGCGTGAGTGGCTTGACGACCACAAGTTCAAGTATGAGGACGTATCAGCAAAAGAAAGCTGCGACTTTCGAGCTACCCGGGACGGACAAGAATGGGTGGTCGAGGTCAAGGGGACTACAGGCGGATCTGAATCCATCCTGATCACACGGAGCGAAGTCGCGCTCCATCTCTCCCGCCATCCACAAAATATCTTAATCGTCGTCTCCGGTATTGAACTCGACGAGAGTAATGGAAGGACGTCAGGCGGCACGATCCAGGTCCACAATCCATGGCATTTGGACGAAAGCCGTCTAGCACCAATTTGCTTTGAATATCGGCTCTGACCGAACTCCGATAGCGCGACGCCGTTAATTCGGCCGCTCGTCCTGCCCCCAATCAAACATTTGAAGATTTTGAATGTTGCTGAGCCAAAAACATAACTCGGTTTGGACTGAGAATGAGCACGCGGACGTATTCGCCTTTACGGAAGTTCATCCTAAACCAATCGGCAATAAGACTATTATTACCTACAAAACGAACAGCTCCTGTTTTATTTGCAGTACGATTGATCGCAGAAGTTACGTCACTGGTTCCATCTGAGAAAGATATCGTGATGGGGTCGCCGCGAGGCCCCAAGTGCTTACTTGCGTCCACACCCGGGTTTACCATCCCATCGCGGTAATAGGTTGTCCCAAGTTTAATCGTAAACTCCGATATGTACTCGGTGGGGATTGCGAGCGGCTCCTCTTCGATATGGAGCGCTTCTTGTTCCTGCTCGGCCGTCTCGGTCCTGACGATGACATTTTTGCCTGCACCCTTACCGTTCCACCGCGGCTGCAGGCGGGCAACTAAGGCGTCTTCTAAGCCTGCGGCGAGATTGATTGGAAATTCAGCATAAGAAAAATGGGAAATGGGGCTGAATATGAAGATGCGTACTGTTCCGCCCCGATCGACAATTTCCCCGATCTCACGGTTGCATTTCACATTGGTCGATTGGGCCGGTGAAGGTGTACAGTAACCTATAAACCGGGTCCGCGCGCTTTGGGTTGTCTTGCCGATATAGCGGACCTCGTGCCCCTCAACGAACGCGTATAGGACGTTACTTATGTCAAAGATCCCTTCGAACTCTTTCGCGCCGTCATATTGATACCGGAGAAAGCCGTCCTTGCGGTACCAGAAAGCTACGTCTCTGAAGTCCATATTTTTGAGAATTTCGGCGCTCATTTGCCCCTCCATTGCAACTAAGCGGATACGCGGCTAGAAGTCAGCCCTAAACCCATAAACTCGCGATACTCCGGCAACGATTTCATGTGCCCGTGATTCGGTTCGTCAGCGTGGCAAGCGATGCAGAGCACCTTGTGGTTTGAAGCGGAGTCATCAGATTTGACGCCGTTTAGGTGGTGCACATGGAGGTACTTACGGAGATTGGTATCCCTTAGCGATATTCCACACGAAATGTTCTGACACTGCCAGTTTGCCGCAACCCGAAGTGCGGTGCTTTTGGCGGAAAAATCCTGGTTGTAGTCGTTTAACGGTGCGTTGTCGGCATCGTGTTTTGGAACGTCGCTGATAAGGGTCTTCGGATATTTTTCGAAGAACCTGCCGATCGAGAAGGCATTGACGAGCTCGTACCTGCGTGCCCGCGGCATGGTCATGTCAAACCCGTCGAAGTGCAGAAAGTTCATGCAGTTTTGGCAGACAGAGAGCTTCTTGGTTTCGCTCGTCTTCTCGCTGCCGTTGATGATGTTGAGGCGGAATGTTCCATCCAGCTTGGTGGCAACGACGTATCGCGCAAACCGCCGTCTGCGCTTCATTTCGTCGAGCGTGTCGCAGTTTACGACATGGAATTTCGGATCGATCGGCCGCTCGTTGTAGACGGTATGGTCGCGGATATAGAGGAGGACGCGGCTGTTCTTGTAAGCAAGAGTGCCGTCGTCCAGCACCCGGATATCGTCAAGAGACTCGATATCCAAGCCTTCCAACGACGTCAGGCGCTCCAGCTCGTCGCGAGATAGACGTCCCTCCAGGCGGTCGAACTCCAGGTTACCAAACTGCGTGGCCGCGATACCCATTTTCCGGCGCAGGCTGTTCAGGCTGCTGCTATTGTAGAAATCCGGCAGCTTCATCGCCCACTCGCCTTCAGCATTTGCTCAATGCGCGCATCCGCGTTTGTCCTGACGCGAAATTCTACCCGCTGAGAGGCTTCGCGATCTTCTTGGCCATTCTTCAAGCGGATGAGCTTTGAGGACGACAGGCCATTCGCGGTAAGGTGCGCTGTCAGCCAGCCGCGCTCGCCCCGTACTGCCGGCCGCGACAACACATACTGAAGCGTTGTCCGGGTGCGCGCCTGTGACAGCGCCATATTGTTGAAGTACGCCTCCTCAGCTGACGCGTTCCCGTTCCAAAAGCTCGACGTATGTCCCTCGATGCGAATCTCCTCGATCGAGTCGCGGTACTTGGGATCGTTGAGAATGCGAACATACCGCGGGAAGAAGTCGTCCAATATCTGTGCGAAGCGAGGCTTGAGGTTGTCCTGGCCGGTGGCAAACAGAACATCCGGCTCTTTGAACCGGATGGTGAGATCGCGGTCTAAGGTGGCGCCCCATTTTGGCAGATCCCGGGCAAACTCCTTATTGAGGTCGTCGTAGATGTGCGACCGCATTTCGTCATAGGTCACCGCGACTTGGTCAGCCCTCGCCGCGTCCGCTTGGACCTTCACCATGAAGATGACGGCGATCATCAAGAACATCATCATCAGGCCGGTCATGATGTCCGCGAGCGGTATCCAATGGTCTTCATCGGTGTGCGGATGAGCGTTGCCGCTCTTTATGGCCAGCATCTTTTCAATGCTCATTGCGCGCGCTCGGCAACTTTAACTAGGTCACGCAGCCTGTCGGTCAGCGGGCTATAGTCGCTGACAAACTTCTCCGAAAGCGCCGCGAGCTGACGACCGAGGCCTTCGAGGGACTTTGTCAGTTCCTCGGCCAGAGCGGTATCGAGGACGGTCACCTGCTCTTTTGTCTTCGCTACCATCGCCGCGATCTCCGCTGCGAAGTCCGAGTTGACCTTGCCAATATCCTTGGTCGAGCTCTCGATCGAGGTCCGGACCAAGTTGGCGTTTTCAGTCAGTGCCTTCGAGAGCTCGGTTTGGTTTTGGGTGACAGCCGTGGACAGCTGCTGTGTGATCTGAAGAATCTTTTCCTCGATCTGCGGCAGCCCGGTCGCCGCAGACGCGACCAGTTTGCTAAGCATTTCCAAAGATTGACGCAGCTCCGTCCGCTGCTCATCCAACGCTGTCAACAGGCCCGACAGATCGCGGCTGACGTTCGTGAAGGCCTCGGCGTCCCCGACCAGCTTCTTGTAGCTGTCCGACGATTCCTTCATCGCGGCTGCAATTGTCGCATTGGTCTCTTCGACCTTTTCGATGTGCGCCTTGTACTGATTTTGCCAGGTTACGAGTTCGCCGACGGCCTGGTTCAGAGCCTTGAAATTCTCACCAAACTGCTCCGTCAGCTTGTCATTGAAGTCGCGGATCACATCCTTCAAGGCCTCAATCAGAGCCTTTGACCCCAGTTCAGACAGCTTCTCGAGAGCCTCGACTTGGGCCTTCTTCAACGCGTCCAAGCGGTCGTTGTTTTCCTGCCGGGCGAGCTTCATCTGCGTAATGAGCGTCGAGTCATCCTGGCCGACCAATGCCTGTTGGATGGCCTTCAACAGCTGCGCCAAATGCTCTGCCGTCACCCCGTCCTTGGGCGCGTCTTCTGTCGCCGGCGCCACGGGATTTCCAAAGAGCAATTGGCGGAACTTGAGCGAAAGGGCACCGCCGACGCCGATCACGGATCCCCAAAAGGCCGTCTTCAGGCCGCCGATGAGCGCAGGCACACTTGCCTGGATGTTGTTTGCGTTGAAGTCGAGCAGTCCTACTGCGATGCCGACGAACGTGGCAAAAATTCCGGTCGTTGTCAGAATCGTTGGGCCAAAGTGCACGGCCTTTTCATCGTATTTTCGATGAAACCATATCACCAGCACGAGTATCGTCCCGACAAAAAACATTGTCAGGCCTGGCATCGAATTCAGATTCAATAGAGTCGCCCCCGCGAGTGTGGTCAGTTGGCATCGACGCCGAACCGGCGGACAATCACGCATAGCGCTGTTCGCTTGCTATCAATGCCGCAATTAACCAAAAAGTGCAATCGCGACACTTTCATGGTCTTGCCGAAGGCAACGGCTCGGCCGTTCCGGCGGCCGCCTGAAATCACGACTTGGTGCCCGGCGCGAACACAAGCAAGGAGCCTTCCTGGCTTTTCTCACCCAGAATTTCGATTACCCTATTGACTGTAGAATAGTTACGGGCAAAGCGCCCTTTCCATCATCCTGCCGATATAGGTTAACCTGTCCTCCTCCTGAAATAGGACGTTCCTGGCTTCCATCTCTGCCTTATCAACGTCCCAGAGAAGTCCCATTACATGAGAGGGCGTGTTCGATATAATGAAACTGCTCAAGGACACGGATGGCTCACCGAGGCGGCTTTCTATTTCCTTAATGGTTCGGAAGAACTGAATTTTAGGGTCACTGAACCCGATGTTTCGAACGCCCTTTGGATCGACAAACGTTATGAACTGCCTTCCGCCCGAAACTAGCCAAAGGATAAAGTCCGGGTGAAAATTCCCAGCTTCGAAAAACCCTACGCCGCGCCCCCTGCTTAGGTTCCGTAGAAGATACAGTTCTTTGTCTGCGAAGAAAGTAGGCGTCCCGTCATAGAACGATTTAACATCCTCAACTAATTGCCGCTCGCCTCGGTTGAGCGGAACGGGGCTTACCTCTATCACATTTCGATCGAGAGATAATAGTGGCTCATAGAGGTGCCGTCCGAACCACAGCGCCTTCATCCCACTGAATTCCCAGGGTTTTAAGTCACCATTGTCTATCAGATGTTTCAGCTCTGTCAGCTTTGTAACGATCTCATCCTGCGACCCGTCGACCAGAATACGATAGTACCCTTCTCCGCCGGCATCGCGGCCGGCGGGGAAGTTCGGATCGTTTTCGGTGAGCTCCTGCAATTCAAGGTGCGGCAGCTCCCACTCGCGCTTCCGGAAGATGTAATAGCGCTCGACAAACTTCTTCAGAAGAGACAAGGCGATTTCTTGCCAAAGCCGGACTTTGTCGAATGCATCGCATGCAAGTTCCTCGGCTGGAATTAGGAGCTGATACCAACTCTGATCGAGAAGCAAGTCGGCAATGGTGTCTGCCGAGACATTGAGATTATACCAGCCACGTTCAGCCTTGAACCGCTGTAACTCGAAGAAAAGCCGGTTTAAGTCTAAGAATGCGATATGGCTCGACCGCAGATGAGCCACATTTGGCAGCCCCTCAATATCTCCGCCCGAAACATCACCTGATTTCATGGCCTGTATTTTTGGATACCAGTTCAAGACAACCAGGTTCTTCTGGAGATAAGCGGTCGCACGTTCCTTAGCAGGATCAGGCTTTGACAGCGTCGGAATTGGCCCCAACCGCCGAAATGCGTCGCCAAACCCCGTCATTACGCCGTTGATCGTACTCTTAAGCCTTATTATCTTGAGCTTCTGGCTTCCCAGATTTTTCAATATAGGAAGCATGAACTCGATACGGTCGGCGTTTGCGGGCAGCCCTTCCTCTTCTAGAAAATCGCGGAATTGGGCCATGTAGTCTGCCCGAATCCCGAAAATCGATAGTGTTTCCAGTACTCCGATGTGCTTCGGACGCTCGCTTCCTTCGGGCAACTGGGCCTTGCCACTTCGTTTTAAACTCAATCCAAATCCCTTGAGCCGGACGCCTCGGCCGAAGAGCTGGATGATCTGTGAGCCTTCAGTCTGACCGACGTTCATGAGGCCCATAGTGCTCACGCGCCAGCTGCTCCAACCTTCGGTGAACTTTTTTGAGCCGATCAACAGGTTGACATTAGAGTCAGGTTTATTGATCGCGTGAAACAACGATCCAGCGAATTCGCTATCCTGGGTCGGTATTCCGTTGTCCTGACAAAGTTTGATTAGCTTGGCATCATCGCCGACGTTGACGACACCAAAAGGGTCGTTGTCGCCCACGCGCAGCGCGATTTCGCCAGATGCACCTTTCAAGTTCTCGACACGGAGCGCTCCGCCCCCCGCAGCATTGAAGAGTAGTGTTAGCGTTTCATCGAAGATATTCGCGTCCGTAAGGCCGAGTGTATTGAGATATGCAAAGCGGCCCGCGAATAGGTTTTTCCCGCCAGCGGTGACGAGGCCTTGCTTCAGAACACGCTCGATGTGCGCAGTACTCCTTGTGCGATTTGAAACGTAGCGGGAAAGGAACTTCAGGATTTCGATGATGTCGGAAGCGTCACGGGAGGGTAGAGTCTTCGCTACACTGCTCCCGACGAATACCCATAGCGGCTTTTCTATATTGAAGCGCCCGAAGGCGAAGCCTTGCTCCTTAAAGAGGCGTTGCTGTTGAAAGAATGTCAACAGGCAGGCGACCAAGTAGGAGTCCAAATGGTTCGCCTGAGTGCCATGGTCTAAATTCAGGATCTGATAGTCCTTGCCAAATCCGTCGGCATAAAAATAGCGATATGAGTAATCAAACACGATGCTTTTGGCGTAGGTGTCGGTCAGTGCCCGGCTATTCTTCACCGCCTGACCGAACGTCGCTGAGTATTCGAACGAGAACCCCTTTTCAGAGAGCGCGTTGCGATAGCGCAGCCAGGCGCCGTCGTCGCCGCCGGATGCACCGCGGTGTCCCTCGTCTACCAACACGAGGTTGTTGCCCTCAAAGGCATCGATGGCGATGGTCTTGTCGCCCATTTCATCCTTAAGTTTATGGATATCAAGGATCTCGATCCGTTGCCCGGCGAAAAGGCCGACGCCGTCTTTCTGAAACAGCTCAGCGGCGAGACCGGCAGCCTCGAACTCGCGCAAATGCTGCAGGCTCAACCCCTCATTAGGGGTGAGCAATATGATCCGGTTCAGTTCCCGGTGTCGGCCGTGTCGATCAAGATAGAACTGGTATTGCAGGACGTTGGCGTGCATCACTAAGGTCTTGCCGCTTCCGGTCGCGCTCCAAAAGGCAATCTTGTTGATTTGCGGCGATGCCTCAGCTTCTTCCTTGAAGGGGGCTATATGTTCTCCTTCGGGTTTGTCGGCATTATACGCTTCGACCTGTTCGTTCAACGTATGCATTAAAGACGCGGGGTCGCTAAAATAATGATCTAGATAGATCTCTGTGAAGAGTAGCGTCAGGTACTGGAAGTACTTCCAGACGATCGGCGCTTCGCCGCGCGTTATTCGACGTTCATTCAGTCGCAGGGTGTGCTTAACGATGTTCTGGTCGTATTCCAGCAAACGTTCGGGCGGCAGTTTGATTAGGTTGGGGAGGTGTGCCGTTAGAGCGTGGTGGAAGTGATGGATGTTGTTCTCGTCCATGCCCTCCAGATTCTCATCGCGCAGGTGCTCAGCGAGCTGCTCGAACTGCGTCACACCGAATAGGGAAAGAAGCCATTGGTTCAGTATTAGCTTCTGAACCAATGGGATCTTTGGCCGGCCGTTTGAACGGCGGGGCGAGGTAGCGGCAGCGGTAACGGATTTATGAGGGCGGCCGCGCGGCATTAGAGACCATCCGTTTCGAACATTAACCTGTGGAAGTCCTCTTCAATTAGGCGCACCTTCCATGTATCGTCGCCGCCCCTTAAGTTCTCAAGATTGTTGTCGCCATTGACGTAGATCAGGGCGAATTCGTTTTTTTTGGCCGAATAGCCCGCCCGCGTGAACCAAGTGTCGAGCATGAGGTTGTCCTGCTCCGGATTACCGGTAAGCTTCCGCCAAATGATCAAAACCCAGCGTCCGTCAGCAATCGTCCCGATCACGGGGCGGAACCACCAAGGCCCAAGAGCCTTTTGGCTGAGGCCCTCATTGATGATCAGCCTTCCTTCGGAATCGCGCTCGAATTCAGCGGTGAAAGCCTCCGGCGCTGCGATGCTGAATACAGTAAGTCCTAGAAGCCAATTGAAAGTTTCGAGCAGATCTACATTCACTTCCCGGCTTTCGTCTGATCCAGGACGCTTCACTTTGAGCTTGTAGGCGGTAGGATCAGCGAACGCCGTCAAATTAAGGAGCGATTGGCTGCCGCGTGTCTCTACATCGAGCATGTACCGGAGCATGTACTGCTCCTTTAGACGATCGGCCCCTTGGGCTTCAGCTGACGATAAAAGATCGTCTTGCTGCATCGTACGGCGTGGGACCAGATTGTTGAGAGCGTCTTCGTAGGATTCCAGGCGAACGACTTTGAGCACGCCACTGACACCGCCAGCGTTAGCCGCGTTAACGACCGGCTTGCCACCAACCCAATGAGGCCTGAATAAAACCTTCCTGACTCGGGGCACTAGAAGGCTGTCGAAATAATCACTCGACTCTACTAGGATGAATTTCCGCCGCCCTCCATCCTGCCGGTTGAGGTCTATTGTTGCATGCGCCGTAGTACCCGAGCCTGCGAACGCATCGAGAATAGTAGATTTTGGCTTTCCCGCTGCCCGAATTACATTTTTGATCAGCTGCGTAGGCTTTGGTGTTGGAAAGGCGTTCTTAGGGAGGATCGCCTTTAATTCTTCCTGCGCTTCATGGGTAGACCCGGACTCATCGTATTTCCAAATTGTTTCAACGGGTCGATCATCAGAATTGTCTGCATATTGACGGACATAGGGCTGCATCCCATTTCCTTTGTCCAGCCAGTCCAACTCATCATAGCGGCGCTTCACTGTCGCACGTTCCCAACGCCACCGGCCTTCGGTGCCGTCCGGCTTAATTGGGAAGACTTCTACGCCGTCCGGCGATTCAATGGGAAACCAGAGATTGGGGCGATCCGAACGCAAGGACCCTTTACCCCACTTCCTGAGGGGATCGCTTCGATAACGGCGACCACTCTCATCCACATGGGGGAACTGGTCAAGATTCGCCTCTATTTTCACGCGATTGGGTGTCCAAGCGGGACTGGCCGATGCCACAAACAGATGATCGAACGAGCTTGAAAATACTGCGGCATCCATTCTTGGACTGTACACTTTCTCCCAGGCGATGTGGCCCTTGAAAGCGCTGCTTCCTAACACCTCGTCTAAAAGCGATCGAAATGTGCCGGCCTGGTTATCGTCCAAGGTTGTCCACATTGATCCGGCGTCGCTGCAGAGCTGTCGCATAAGCGATATCCGTTCGGACATCATCGTTAGCCACGATGCGTGCTGATACGCATCTTTGTATGGGAAGTCACCTAAGCCCGTGTTGTACGGAGGATCAGAAAAAACACAGTCAATTGATGTTCGAAATCTTGAATACATCAATGACAGGGCCTGCGAATTCTCAGAATGAAAAAGCAGACCACAAACTGCCTGATCTAAATTTTTGAACCTGCCAATTAGAGCCTGTACAAAACTCGACGGAAAATTTCTTGTATTAATCTGAAGAGCGGAGAAATACTTAAGAAAATCGACCGACAACGGTGTCGTATATGCCGGCGTCGTGAGATCACCGTCAATATCGTCGATTGCAAAGAGACGAACCCATTCCTCGCGCTGCGCATCGTTGGCTGAGATTTCCGGATAAAATTCCTCCGGAATCTGGTCCAGCGTGATGTAGTATTCCGTTTCCACAACAAACTTCTTTTTCAGCCAAAGCTTTTTCTGGAAGTCTTCAAGCTGGGCGAGGAAGTCGATGATCTTTCCGGCGATCCTCCGTAAAACCTTTATCTTCGAAAGATATTGCTCAACGCGCGGAGCCGTATCGCTTTCAATGTCGTCGAGATGGATCACCTCGTTTTTGACGTAGAAATCCAGCTCGCGGCGCATGAAGGCGCCAAGGTCCTTATGGACAAAATAGTCAAACGTATTACGCGCGGTGTAGCGCTTGAGGTGCGCTTCGAGACGTGAATGAGTGGTCGCTTCTCCATTTTGATTCGTGTGCGGTTTAGCGAGCTCGGCGATCCACGAGGTGAAGACCGGGTCGCTCACAGCCAGAATCCTTTTTACGGCCGATGCTAAGAGGTCCCTTTGTGATGGGGGTTTCTTCTTGCCGTCCCGCTCGCTCTCCGGCCAGTCGGTCATGGCAGCTGGACGATAGGCGAATCGGAGAACCAAATCGCCCGCTTCCTTAGCAATAAAGTCTTGGTCGGTCAGAATGAAGACGCGGTCTTTTCCCTCAGTTGCCTTGACGTTGCCATGCTCGCCCTCGGCCGCATCCATGAGCTTGAAATGTACGCGCATGGGATCGGCGTCATCGTCCGCCCTAAGACGAAAGGCGTAGTCGCGAAGATATTCGCTAGTCTTGATGTAATACTGGTCGCGATTAGTCCAGTGTAGTTTAACCTCCTCCCCCTCGTAGGGAATTGCGTAGACGCCGGACCTGTAGACGCGCTTAGGCAGAAAATCCCCATCAGCATAGTAACGGCGGAAGAAACTGTAGAGGTGGTCGTATACCTCGTTCTCAAGACTGCCAATATCGACTGCTTCGTTAGCGAGTCGGACGCGCAGTTCTTTCACTTTCGGTAACGTCTCGGGATCGGCGCCCAGGCCCTGCGCTTGCTCGATTGCCTTGGCAAGTTCCTTCTCGAGTTCCGCCTTGTCTGCCGTCTTATACAGTCCGAACGCCTGCTTTACTTGCGGTAGCAAATCCTTCTCGAGGAACTGCGTCACCTCCGTGCTTTTGGCGTGCATTATCTTGTAAATGCCGAAATCGAGATCGGGCTGATCCAACTGAAACACCTCCCTCAGAAGGATTATCAGCTTCTCCAATTTCTCGCTCATACGCTTCTCATTTTCCAGTTCGTGTTCCGATTGGCGGCTTAGTCGATCGGTTTGGTTAGACCGCGATTATTAGTCAACGATTTGCCAAGTTCCTTGATCTCTCTGAGCGACACGGTTCTAGATATCAAAGGATTTGGCGTGACCCGCGTTGCGCGACCGTCGATGTCATAGCCCCATTCGCCGACTTTAAACCAGCCACGGTTTTTGCGATCGCCCTGAACTTTTGATGGGGTCTGCCTATTGGCCTCGGCGACGACCCGTTCGCGGAAAGCTCCCAGCAGTTCGTTGGTGCCCAAAATTGTCATGATGCCTCTCACGATATAAGGCAATATGTCACTGCGAAGAGCCTAGTGTCGAGCCAATTCAAAGCCGCTTTCGCGTGTCAACCAGTCTATAGGAGCCGTATCGGCGACTACCGCAGAAAGAGATTTGGTGGTGCCGCTTCAACTCCCAAATATCTCTCCAAGCTGTCCTTACATCGACGCCCCAATAGCTCGCGATGTCAGATGCTGCGACCGTTTTGCCGGTCGCGAGTTGCATGACAAACCAATCTTGCCGGCGAACGGCAGCTTTCTCGGACTGTCTTCGGGGCTCCATACTGACATTTGTACTGACATCCAACCGCACAGGCTCGAGCATATCCGTCGACATCAGCGCTTTACCCGACGTAGCCGACCGACGGGCAAAGATCTCATAGGCGTCGATCAAAAGCTCGCCACCGATCTGAGTCAGTACAAACCGCAGGATGGATGGCGATGCCCTCGCCAATCGCAATAAGTACCTGGCCCCAGGCACGTTTTTTCCCTGATACCAGTTGGTGACGGTCGGCATCTTGGCACCGGTTATCTGGGCAATTTGCTTGATAGCCGATGCTTGCCCTCCGAAGTCCTCTCGCAGCGCCGCGGAGACAGTTTTGGCCATCTCGGCATCGCGACTCCGAGCTGAAAATTTTCGCTCTATTTTTCTCCGCGACATCCGGGTTTCCCCAGCGCTAATCTGCCATGTCGCAAAAGCGACCAGGCAGGGGTTCGAGATCGAGGAAAGCGATCATGGATACTTGGACTCGGCCGCCGAGCGGCGGCAGTACGCGACGTAAGGCGGCCATTTACGTTCGCATGTCGACAGACCACCAAAAGTACTCGACAGAGAACCAGGCGGACGCCATTCGCGAGTACGCGGAGCGCCACCAGATCGATATCGTCAAAACCTATGCCGACGCGGGTAAGAGCGGCTTAAGCCTTGATGGCCGTGACGCCCTGCAAGCTTTGATCCACGACGTGCAAGCCGGCGGCGCCGATTACACGATGATCTTGGTCCTCGACGTCACGCGGTGGGGCCGGTTCCAGGACGCGGATGAGAGTGCCTATTACGAGTACCTTTGCCGTCGCGCTGGCATCGACGTTCAATATGTTGCCGAGCAGTTCGAGAACGACGGCAGCCCTGTCTCGACCATCGTCAAAGGGGTGAAGCGTGCGATGGCGGGGGAGTATTCCCGCGAGCTTTCTAACAAGGTCTTCGCGGGTCAATGCCGCCTCATCGAACTCGGGTTCCGTCAAGGAGGTCCAGCCGGTTACGGCCTGCGACGCGTGCTTTTAGATGAGCACCGTCAGCCGAAGGGGATGCTTAAACGCGGTGAGCACAAGTCTCTCCAGACAGACCGTGTCATTCTGGTCCGCGGCCCCCAGGAAGAGGTCGAGACGGTTCGGTGGATCTATCAAGCGTTCACGCATGATGGACTGCGGGAGGCCGCGATCGCGGAGCGCCTCAACAAACAGGGCAGATTGACGGACCTCGGGCGAGAATGGACCCGCGGCGTTGTACACACCGTCCTCACCAATGAGAAATACATCGGTAACAACGTCTTCAATCGCCGCTCCTACAAGCTGAAGAAGCGTCGCGTCCAAAACAGCCCCGACATGTGGGTCCGATCGGACGGCGTGTTCGACGCCATCATCGAGCCGTCAGTTTTCTACACAGCCCAAGGCATTATCCGGGAGCGCTCGAGGAAATTCAGCGATGATGAGATGCTGAGCCGCCTGCGTTCGCTCCATGAGCGCCAAGGCTGGCTATCCGGCATTTTGATCGACGAGACCGAGGGCATGCCCTCGAGCTCAGCTTACGCCTATCGTTTTGGGGGGCTTAGTCGTGCCTACCAGCTTATCGGTTATGACCCTGGACGCGACCTCTCCTTTATCGAAGATAACCGCTTCATTCGGCGCATGCATCCCGATGTCGTCGCCGGCGTCGTCACACGGATTAACGACCTCGGCGCCAGGGTACGTACGGACCCGGAAACCGATTTCTTGATCGTAAACGAGGAGATTCGGGCGTCGATCGTCATCGCTCGCTGTTTCGCCGCGCCATCCGGGAAAAACTGCTGGAAGATCCGGCTCGATGCCGGTCTGCTGCCAGACATCACTGTCGCCATCCGGATGGCTGCCAATAACCGGGACGTTTACGATTACTACCTTCTGCCGTCGATCGACCTCGCCTCCCCCAAATTGCGGTTTGCGGAAAGCAATCCTCTAGCTCTGGACGCCTACCGCTTCGACGACCTCGACATGTTTTTCAGCTTAGCTGAAAGAGCGGCCTGGCCGGTGGCGGCATGACTGCTCCTGCTCTCCCGCCATCGATTAAGCTTATCCCGGTAGACCGAATTAACGTTCTTAATCCGAGAGCGCGGAACCAGAAGGTCTTCCACGATATCGCCAACAACATGAAAACCGTGGGATTGAAACGGCCGATCACCGTCACCCCTACGAAATCCAATACCCCAGGCAAGGACTATGATCTGATTTGTGGTCAAGGCCGGCTGGAGGCCTTCCTCGCAAGCGGTCAGTCGCACATCCCAGCAATGGTGGTCGAGGCAAGCCAAGAGCAAGCCCTGATCATGAGTCTGGTAGAGAACTTGGCTAGACGCAAGCACAGATCGGGTGACATCCTTCAGGGGATCGAGGTTCTACGGGCGCGTGGCTACGACGCAGCGGCTATCGCGAAGAAAACAGGAATGAGCTATCATTTGGCCGATGGGTTGCTCAGGCTGATGGAACAAGGCGAAGAGCGTCTTCTCTCTGCGGTCGAGAGCGGTCATATGCCGATCTACCTCGCGATAAAGGTGGCCGAAAATCCAGCCGATGAGCAGGAAGTCCTGCAACAGGCGTATGAGAGCAAGCAGCTTCGCGGCAATCGTCTTTTGGCCGTCAAAAAGCTCATCGATACCCGGCGCCAACAGGGAAAGAAGTTCAAAAACACGAACCGGCAGAAGAAATCGAGCGAGGGCAGGCCACTCACCGTCAACGACCTCATGAAGGTGTTTCAGAAGGAAGTCGATCGTAAGCGTCTGCTAACGCGAAAGGCGGAGATGGTGTCGACCCGTCTGGTGTTCGTGACCCAGGCCCTGCGGACGCTAATGAGAGACGAAAATTTCGTCACCTTGCTCCGCGCCGAGGGCTTGAGCACACTGCCGAAGCCGCTGGCGACGCTGATGGAAAAGAAGGCGTGAATCATGGGCCGGCGACCGAAGGAAGAACCGTCGATCCGGGGAAACATCAACCCTGGCTTCGAGTTGGAGACGGTCGTCATCGCACTCGACAACATCATCCCAACTAAGGTCACCCCGGCAAAGGTTCTCAAAAGCCACAAGTTTACGCAGATCATCGCATCCATACGGGCTGTCGGCATAATCGAGCCGCCTGCCGTTAGTCGAAGCCCCGACAGCAAAGAGACGTATTTTCTCCAAGACGGCCATCTGCGCCTGCTGGCGCTTAAGGAAATTGGAGCGACAGAGGTCCTTTGCCTGATATCGCTCGATGACGAAGGCTTCACCTACAATAAACACTTCAATCGACTTTCGCCCATTCAGGAAAACAAGATGATCCAACGCGCCGTCGAGCGCGGCGTTTCAGAGGAGATGCTCGCCGCGGCTCTTTCGACCAACGTTAAACGGATCATGGAACGACGGAATATGCTGGATGGCATTTGTTCGGAAGCTATCGAGCTGCTGAAAGACAAAATGGTGGCGCCGAAGACCTTTCCGGTGTTGCGCCGGATGAAGCCACTGCGCCAGGTCGAAGCCGCCATGCTGATGAATGACGCCGGCGTTTACACAAAACCCTATGCGATGGCCCTGTTAGCGGCCACCCCCAAGGCACAGCTCGAGCACCCCGAACGGCCCCGGAAGATCAAAGGTCTAGACGAAAATCAGATGGGCCGAATGGAAGCCGAAATGGAAAGCTTGCAGCGCGAGTATCGGCTTATCGAAGATAATTATGGAACTGATGTACTGAACCTAACCCTGGCAAAAGGTTATCTCGGTAGCCTCCTGAACAACGCCATGGTGGTGCGATACCTCGCACATGGACATCCTGAAATCTTGAGCGAATTCCACCAAATTGCCGAAATCGTCGCCCTTCCGGTAAACTGAAAACTGGCCTGCGCACCGGCTTATTTCGACTTGCCTCGACGCTCCAAAATGTCTTTCCATGCAGTTTGATGAGTTATGTCCGCACCTCTTGACGGGTGAGGCACAGCGTAAGTTGGGACCGATCGCGCAATACCAGTCGACTGTACCATCTGGTGCGCGGTGCCTCCCAAGCACACGACGGTCTTTAGGTTTTTCATGTTGCTCACTACATACTTGAGTACCGCAGCAGAGCCGTCGAATGCAGGTCGGCCTTTCGAAAAACCTTTCAGAGCGTCGGAGGTCTCACCCTCTTTTAAGAAGAAACACGCACTGCCGTACAATATCCCGCTCGTCGTTGCCCGATGCCCGCTCAGCGCTGATTTGTCATAGCCTAGGAACTTCACTAACCGGGAGTTTGTCCGGTAGCCGGTTTTAAACCGGCCGTCCCCGTCGTTGTGCCGATACACTTTTTCAGCCGGTAATCCTCTTTGGACCAGCGCCCTCACCTCCTCGGCCGGCGCGAAATCTTGCGCCAGCAGCAGCAGGTCCCCGTTCCAATCACCGAATAGATGTTCCGTGCCGAAAATTGTGGGCGGATCTATGCCGAGTTCGAAGATATTTTTGTAGCCCGGTGCGCGGAGCGCCTTAATCCAGCTGGGTACCGGCCCGATCTGAGAAACATGTGTCATCGATCATTCCTCTTCATCGAAGTCGGCGAGGCGTAAGTTATCGTTCACGGGATCGCCCGCCGCTTCCAGTTCGTCTTGATCGAACAAATCGAGGGTTTTGTCATCCCGCCGCTTCGACAGCCCTTTTCCTATGTAATAACAAGCGTGCTGCACCCGGGTCAGGCCTTCCGCGGTTTCGAAATGGCCCCACCCGCCGTTCGGCATTCTCGCTGATCTAACCTTCGCGCCGCATCGGTAGCAGGTGTGCAAGACTTGCCGGATTTTCGGCTTCTCCGAAACCTGCACGTTTGCCATGCATGCTCTCACGGTAGTGTACCGTCCGGAAGGTGTTCTGCGAGGATGCGAACGTCTTGGCTTCAAACGCTTTTCCATGGATCCCTCTACGCCATTACATCGGTGTCAACTGGAAGGGGCCAGTTGCAAACCGATGCGTCGCATGCTGGCACAGGCATACGTCAAATATTGACGTAGTCCGATTTTTTAGCGCTACTCCCTGTTGTTCGGTTGGCAACAGGCGGACATGGGAGGGCATGATATGTATGAGCGCGCACAGGAACTGCTACGCTTAGCGCTGATGATGCAAGGCAGTCGGTTAGGTATATCACTCGACCAAATCCGTGACGAATTCGCTGTTAGCCGGCGCACCGCAGAGAGAATGCGAGACGCAGTCAGAGATATTTTTCCCGACCTTGAAGAAGTTGATGGCCCCGACCGGCAGAAATGTTGGCGATTGCCGGCTGGTTCCGCCAACAGCTTTATTTCATACGATGCTACGGAGCTCCAAGACCTGAATCTGGCGATCGAGGATGCTGAGCGACAAGGTCTCGATGAACGCGCTGCAAACTTAAAGGCATTGAGGGTCAAACTGTCGGCGAGCCTGAAAGCACAACAGCAACGCCGTATCGAACCGGACTTGGAGTCATTGATCGTCGCAGAAGGTTTCGCTGTTCGTCCAGGCCCCCGGCCGAAAGTTGCGCAAGACGCTTTGCGACTGGTCCGGACCGCGCTCATGAGACAATGTCGGTTGCAGGCTCAGCACAGATCGCGCCGCAACCAGACTCTAAAAACAGTCGTCCTAGAGCCATGCGGCCTATTATTCGGCCCGAGAGTCTATCTTGTGGCGTGCTCCGGCGACGAAACCCAGCCCAAACTTTTCGCGCTCGACGGTCTTTCCGATATCCAGCTCCTCGATGCGTCCTGCGCTCCTAGGCCAGAATTTTCGTTACGAGGCTATGCAGAACAGGCATTTGGCATTTTCCAGGAAAAAGAACAGGACATAGTCTGGCGCTTCAGACCGGAAGTTTCGGCAGATGTACGGGATTACCATTTCCATCCCCGACAGCAACTAACCGAGCTGGATGATGGCTCAATTGAAGTGTCGTTCACCTGCGGTGGTCTCAGGGAAATGGGTTGGCATCTATTTACCTGGGGAGAGGACGTTGAGATTGTTAGCCCACCTGCCCTCAGGGAGCATTATCGCGACGCCCTGCGAAAAGCCCTTGCCATGTTGGACTGATTGGGTACGTCAGAATCTGGCGTAACGGGGCGATAGGTTCGAGCAGGCTTTCTGTTACCTGCATCGTCGAACCCGAAATGAACGCATTATCGTCAATTGCACTACGTCCCGAGAACGACGTCATCCGCCTCGTCAACGCGCATAAGCCGAGCTCTACGCAGCCGCGATACCTCCGATTCGACGAAACCGACTTCACGCGACACATTCGCCAGGTCATGTCGGATTGGGAAACGCGCTATCGGTGCCACGAGATTTTGCCCGGAAGCAAAAAGGAAAGAGCGGAAGTCCGGCTGCGGCTCAACAAGCCGCTATTGGTCCGGCGCTTCATTAGGGGTTCATTTGAATATGGTGGACGCTATTCGGGTTGGTGGATGGAAATGAGTGCGGAGCGCCGATCCGCAATCACCTTTAACAGTGAAAAGACGGTCGAGCTGGACTTCCAATGCAGCTCCCCCAGGATTGCATATGCGTTGGAAGGGCGCCCACTGGAACCCGACGAAGATGCCTATATCCTGCCGGGAGCGCTTGGACAGCGTTATGATCGCGAGGCAATAAAAGTCGCCTTCGCGACGCTGTTCTACACCTTCAAAAAGGGTTCGCTAAGCCGCCCGGCCGGCATCAAAATCCCTCGAGGTGAAAAGTTTGACGACGTCGTCCAATTGGTCGAACGTGTACACAGCAATCTTGAACCCTGGTTTAGAAAAGGTCGAATTGCTGAGATTGAACGCGTCGAGAGTGACATCGCGACCTTGGTCATGGAGATATTCACGTACGACCTGAGGCGACCAATCCTCTCTGTCCACGACGGCTTCATTGTCGCTGAGGCGGATGAAAAAACCCTGGGACTTGCAATGGGCTACGCATTTAACAAGGTGATTAAGACCTGGACCGGGCTTAACTGTCTCCCCAGCATAAAAGGTTTTCGGTCGGAAGACCTGGCACCAAAGGTACTCGAGAAGCTGGAGCTTTTAGCTTCGAGCTACTTGCAACCAAAGGTGCAAGCCGTTGACTCTTTTAACCGAAAAGGCGAACATTCACCTGACTACGTATGAGAAATGTCTCGCGTGCGTCGATGGGGGCAGCAATGCAAATATATTTTGGTGTTGGTTGCGACGGAGCTGTGTTCCCTGATTTTCCGGGGCAGGGTCAGGGCGCCGTCGACGCGAGCGTCGTTGGTCCCCGTGGCCTATTGCGAGCCCTTGAGATTCAACTGGGGCTCACGGGACCGATAAGCAATGAGGCGGTCCGCGTTGCTGCCTACGCCAAAAAAATTCAGTCGCTCTCGTCACGAGGCTCCTGCTTCTTTTCGGAGTCGTTTGACAGCGACCCATGGGCTACGGCTCAAACGCTTCTCGCGTGGCGCGACGACCTTATCGCCGCCGGCTGGGATCGATCGCCGACAGGAGCGAAGCGGATCGATGACCTCGCGTCTATTGAGAACGAGGGCTTGGTGATTCCAGCTGGTTTCGCCGACCGCCTTTGCCTGGCTATCGGAAGCCTAAGAACTTCTCCGAAGCTTGCCCTTCAAGAGGTACACCTTGTAACGCCGAGGGAACTGCTGCCGCCTCAATATCAGCGCCTGCTCATCGCGTTAGAAGCATGTAATGTGGCGATCATTGAATCGAAAGCATATGAAGGTTCTCGAGAAGGAGACCTATCGCGCGCTCAGAACTTCATTAGTACCGGGAAAATTGAGCCTCTAACCGCGGACGGCACTTTCGTCATGCTGGAGGCCGACACCTCCTTAATGGCTGCAGAGGCAATTGCAGACTGGCTAGCTAGCGGCACCGACGACGAACTGTCTGACACCTTGGTGGTCGACCCGGACGGGGATACTGCCCTACTCGACCAGGCACTCGCGGCGCGCGGCCTGCCCCTTCTCGGTCAGTCGGCCCCCTCCCCATGGCGCGGCGCATTGCAGGTCCTACCGATGGCATTTGCGGCAAGCTGGGCTCCGTTCAATGCCAATGCATTACTTGATCTCCTCCTGCTGCCCCGACCTCCGATCGGAAAATACGCGGCCCATGTTTTGGCCTATGCGCTAAGTCGTGAGCCTGGTCAGGGTGGCGGCGCCTGGACGAGAGCCTGGGCGAAGATCGAGACCAACCTCCAAGACCGCTTCAAAGATAGTGATGTTGCGGAAAAAGAAATCGCTGAGCGGCTAAAGCGCTGGAAAGAGTGGACAACACCCACCTCTCATCGTCGAACTGAAGGCATGCCGGCCTCTGTTGCACGCACCATTGCCGGCCGAGTCGGTAATTGGGCAATACAGACAGACGGCGGAAAGGGCGATCCTCTTTTGCTTTCCGTGGCCACGGCTGCAAGCGCCATGGGCGACGCAATTGAGATGCTAGGCCAGGATGTTTTGCCGGCGTTGACGATAGACCGCCTAATAGAGCAGGTTTTGGCCGAAGGCGCCACAAACCCAGGACATGTTGCAACTGCCGGCGGGCTCCGCAGTGTTGCCGGACCAGATGCTGTTTGGGCTCCCGCACGACGTATCATCTGGTGGAATTTTCGAGGCCCTGGGGATCGCATAAGACCGGCACCATGGTCGAAACGTGAACTAGAAGCTTTGGCTTCGGCCGGATGCACACTCGAAAGCTCGGCACAGCAGGCTGCCCGTATAAGCTGGAACTATGCGAACGTCGTAAAGATGGCTCACGAGCGCATAATTTTTGTGCGCCCCGCCCTGTCGGGCAATGAAGAGACAACAAGCCATCCGTTAGCGCACCAACTCCAACCACTGCTTATCAAGCCAAGTTCCAAAATTAGTTGGCGCGCCGAAACCTTGCTGGACGATGCGTCGCCAACTTTCGCCGGCCGCAAATTGGCAAGAGAGCCAATATCCGTAATTCAGCCTCCACAAGTTAGGGGACAATGGTCTCTACCGGAGACAATTGCGTCGAAGCTCCAAGACAGAAAGGAAAGCGCAACCAGTTTCGAACGCCTAATCGATTGCCAAATGCGGTGGTTGCTTATTGACGTGTTGCGATTGTCGCCGGGACGTTTTGCGGAAATCCCTGGAGCCGACCAACTGCTCGGCAACCTTGCTCACGAGATCGCCAACCAGGTGTTCCAAGCAGGCGTTACTCCAGTTAGCGACATAGTCCGTGTTCAAGCGTCGGATAAATTCGATGATCTTGTTTCGGCTATCGCTGCGCCACTTCTACAACCCGAATTCGCGGCAGAGCTGGCTCGGGCCAAGGTGAAGGTGCCGCAAGCGCTGGCCCATCTAAGTCGCATTCTCGAGAAGCGAGGCATTGAGCTCGTTGGTACCGAACTCGAACGGGACATGGATTTCGCAGATGGGCTGTCCGTGACCGGCCGTCTCGATATGGTCGTGCGACATCCTTCCGATGGCGTCGGCGTCGTCGATTTGAAATGGACCAAGAGCGATAAGCGACGCCGCGCGGAACTGAAGGATGGCAACGCCATTCAGTTGGCAACCTACGGAGCCATCGCTGATGGCAGCGAAACTTCGGCGGTCACGGGGGCATATTACCTTCTGAATCAGAGACGCCTGATCGCACCAACAGGCAGCTTCCTGGCTGATGACGAAATTGAGCCAACACGGTCCCTCAGCGATACTTGGGATGCCGTTGTCGCAACATGGAAAGGTTGGCGAGATCTTGCTCAGCAAGGAATCGCGGTTGCTGCTGGTGTGGAAGGAGCGGAAGCGCATTTTCCATCTGACCTTGGATTTGAAGCCAAAAAGGAACCCTGCACCTATTGTGAAATGACCGGCCTTTGTCGCGTTGCCGCGGAGAATAACTGATGTCAGATTTACGCATAAAGACCGTGGTCGCGTCGGCTGGCGCCGGCAAGACAACCCGCATTGTCAGCGCAATAGCTGAAGAGGTGAAGAGCCGCGAGCCGGAGGAAATTGTAGCGACCACTTTTACAGTCAAAGCAGCAGACGAACTGATCGAAAGATCCCGAGCCAATCTTTTCAAAACGGGCCAGGCGGTGAAGGCGTCGCGACTTCTCGGTGCTAGATTTGGGACCGTGAATTCTATCTGCGGTCAAATTGTTTCCGAACACACAATGGATCTCGGACGGTCGCCCCGCGCGGAAATCATTCCCGAAGAAGGAATCAGGCGGATATTTGAAGTTGCGGCCAGCTCCGCAATCGAAAACTATGCGCCGACGCTGAATGAACTTGCCGAGTTATTCGGGTATTTCGAACCGAAGCGGCAACAGGACGCAGAGCGATCCGACTGGCGAACCACGGTTAGGCGATTGATCGAACTTGCCCGCTCGAACGGACTTAATGCCGATGGCCTTAAGCGATCAGCGGAGCTTTCAAAGAAATCGTTCCTTCCTCTGTTGCCGACAATCCAAGGCGACGGCAAACACCTGGATGGGGCTTTGGCAAATGCCGTAAGACAGGCAGTAGCGACAATTCCCGCCAGCCCGAGCACAACTGCAACCGGCTCAGTAAAGTTGCTTCGTCAGGCGAACGCCGCGTTCTCCCATGACGAACCAATATCTTGGCCTGATTGGGCCCGGCTATCAAAAGTCAAATGTGCTAAGACAAAGGACGGCGCCGCATTCGATAATGCACTGGCTACAGTGGTGGCCGCAGCGGCTAGACACCCGGAACATCCGCGCTTGCGCCAACACTGCGAGCAGTTCATCGATACCCTATTTGCTTGTGCTGCCGAAGCGCTAACTGCCTATCAGGATTACAAAGCGCAGCGCGGATTGATGGACTTCGTCGACCAAGAAGCACTGACCCTCCAAGTGCTTCATGATGACAAGATGGCGGAAACGCTTAGCGAGAGGATTAGCCGGGTTTTCGTCGACGAATTCCAAGATTCGAGTCCGCTGCAGATTGCGATCTTTACCGCGATGGCAGGCCTAGTGGATCAGAGTACGTGGGTGGGAGACCCCAAACAGGCAATCTATGGATTCCGCAATGCGGATTGCGTTCTCACACAAGCTGCTTTCGACGGCGTTGCCAAACTGTCAAAGGCACCACAGGACGTGCTTTCGACGTCCTATCGTAGTCGCGACGGTATAATTCGGCTCGTTAACGCGACCTTCGAACCGGCTTTTTCGGCCATGGGGTTGGAAGCCGCAGACCATTCGTTCAGTGGGACCGCGCGGCGGGAGGAAGGCTTCAAGCATTCGCCTTTCGCGGTCTGGTGGCTAGATGGCAAAGTTGAGGAACAGTTTGCAGCTTTGGCCGCTGGAATTCGCGACGCGCTAGCTCAAACCGAAGATTGGAAGGTGTTCGACAAATCGGCCGAACAGGTTCGAGCAGTGGAAGCAGGTGATATCGCTGTTCTTTGTCGCAGTAATGCCGATGTTACGAGGATCGCCTCTTCATTGAGCTCGCTTGGAGTGAAAGTGGCGGTGGAGCGGGATGGTCTGATCAGAACGCCCCATGTCGAGTTGGTGTTGGCTGCATTTCGATGGGTTGCCGATCCAACAGATCGACTCGCGCTCGCGGAGCTTGCTAGATTTTTTTCGGATGATCCGACTTCGGATGGATGGCTGCAGGCCGCGGGCGCCGACGACAGAGACGCTCTCGAAGGTGCTGTGCCAATATCATCCGAACTTGCAGCTATGCGAAATAGAGTTATCGCATTGACGCCGGCAGAGCTGCTCGACGCGATCATATTGTTGCCCGAAGTCACACGTCGAGTTGAAGGTTGGGGAAATCCCGACACAAGGCTCGAAGACCTTGAAGCTCTCCGCGGCTTCGCGCGAAGCTTCGAACAACTTTGTAAAGGCGCGGGGACGCCAGCGACCCCGTCGGGATTAATTCTAGCATTGGATCGCGACGATCCTCAGCGCCCGAAGAGTCTGCAGAGCGGCGCCGTCAAGGTGATGACGTACCATGGGGCGAAAGGACTTGAATGGCCGCTTGTCGTTCTGACCGGACTTAACCGAGAGCCTAAAGCGCGCTTATTCGAACCCGTGGCCGAAGTCGATGGCGAACTGGATTGGCGCAATCCGCTGTCAAATAGGTGGATCCGCTATTGGCCCTGGCCGTACGCTTCCCAGAGCAAAGATGTGTCACTCGATGAGACAGCACTTACGTCTACCATAGGTCAGCTTGCGGCGAAGCGCGCAAGAGAAGAAGAAACGCGACTTCTATATGTAGGCCTAACGCGTGCCCGCGACTACGTCGTGTTCGCCCCGCCAAGTAGGGGAGATCTCAATTGGCTAGGTGTCCTTGACGTTGACGGCACCAACCACCTTCATCTTCCGAACGGTGGAGAAAATGAAATTGTCGTTGGTACGGAGCGATTTGGAGCACGTGTCAACCCAATGGCTATCGACGACACGCTTTCTTACGCCCCGGCCCGTCCCGCGCACGTGAGGGTTTCGCGAACGGTTATTAAGCGTGCCCCTCTCCACCGTCGGCCGAGCAGCGAAAACGGCACCAAAATATTTTCCATATTGGAGAACATCTCATTGGGACCACGTCTGCCGATCACAGGGTCGCCGGACATGGCCAAGCTAGGTGAAGCCGTGCACGCTGTATTCGCGGCGGACGACAGAACTATGGAACCAGGTGAGCGATTACGGCGGGCGGAGGGCATACTTGGCCGGTGGCAGGTTTCGGAGGTGCGCTCCTCGGACGTTTTGGGCGCCTGCGATCGGCTCAACGCACATCTTCAGATCAAGATGCCAAACGTTCGCCTCTATAGAGAGGCTCCGATATTCGCTCGAATTGGAGATCAGCTCGTGTCTGGCAGAATTGATTTACTCGGCGAGGACGATGACGGATACGTGGTTCTGGACCACAAGAGTTTTCCAGGCTCACGGGATAAATGGTCCGAGAAAGCTTTGAGCTACGGCGGACAGCTTGCCCTTTATGCAGAGGCGATTGCAACCGCGACCGGCAGACCGTGTGATCGCCTTTACATTCATATGCCGATCGTCGGAGTCTTGATGCAGGTGGGCTGATAAATTTTGATTGTGAGGCAGCAATGGAAACATCGCCGCCACCAACAGCTCTTAAAATTCAGTCTACTTGGGCCAAGGTTTCAGCGATACCAGTCGCAATCTCCCGTAGATGCAACAAGGCACCCTCTGGAAGACAAACATCGGTCTGCGCATGGGGCCGCAACGCGACTATCGCAGATGTCTGCGTCTTTTCGGCAATCGATAGAGTTTTTTCGCTCATCCGGTCGTAGCGCACAATTGCCTCAATCCAGGAATGCTCCTCAAGCCTATAACTTGGCGGCAGCTGGTTTTCGATCATCCAGACAAGGGCTTCCATCTGGATCTCCTTTTCCAAACTGCCCGAGCGACCCAAGCGGCGATATTGCTCATTCCATATCAGCAGCAGATGCTGAATCGATCTCCACATCTCGAAGTACCAAATCTGCTCCTCCTCGAACGGCCCGACCAAGTCCCAATCGCCGGTCTTGCGGTCGCGGACGATGTCGTCGGGATGAGGATATAGCCGGACATCCGACTCGCCGCGGCGGCGGGCGTCATCTAACCGCTGCTGCTGGGCGCGTTTGATGTCGAACCAATCCTGACTGGCTTGCGCCCGCCGCTCAGCTTCACTCTCCTCCTGGTGTTTGATTCGCTGCATCATGTCTTTCAGAACTAGGCGGTTGCCGCCGAGCGCCATGGCCATCTGCTTTTGTATCAAAGCTTCATTGAAAGGCATCGTGACGGTGCCAGACGCGGTTTTGGCTGTCACAGGTTTATAGACTTCTTTTCTCCACGCCTGTTCCGTGGGTTGGTCCGCCAGCGATACGACTGATGGATCCTTCTTCTTTCGGGGTCGGCCTTTGGGGTTTCCGGACTGCCCTTTCTTGAACCGGCCGGTCACCGGCGGCTTGCCGTAGCCGACCTTGTCGTCCTTGTTGTCCCCGCTCATTGCGCAACCTCCGTCACCAAGCCGGTCAGGCGCTCGTCGGCGACATCATCGAAGCTGCTGTTGGTACCACTGAGCTTGACCTTCTTGCCGGTGTAGGTCTGCCAGCGGGCGACGATCGTGTCGCAGTACTGCGGATCGTATTCGATAAGGCGGGCGGAGCGGCCAGTCTTCTCGGCCGCGATCAAGGTCGAGCCCGAGCCGGCAAACATGTCGAGGACAACCTCGCCCCGCTTGGAGCAGTCCTTGATGGCATCGGCAATGAGAGCCACCGGCTTCACGGTCGGATGCATGCCGAGCTCCTCATTGCGGCTGCTGCTAATCGAGCTGATGCCAGCGTAGTCCCAAACGTTCGTCCGATAGCGGCCGGTGTCGCCAAGGCCGAAGGTGTTGGTGTGCTGCCCCTGGCCCTGCTTGAACACGAAGATGAGCTCGTGCTTCGATCGATAGAAGGTGCCCATGCCGCCGTTGGTCTTGTTCCAGACCACAAGATTCTTCATCTCGGTGAAGACGCGCTTGCCGGCGGTCATCAGTTCACCCATGTGGCGCCAGTCCATGCAGACGAAGGCTATGGCGCCGTCTTTCATGACCGCAGCGCCGGCGCCGAGCGTATAGGCCAGGAACTCTGTGAACTGGCTCTCGCTCATCTCGCCACTGGCGAAGGCAAACTCGCGATGGCGCACGCTACCCAGTCCACAGACGTGACCATCGATGGGCACATTGTAGGGCGGGTCGGTGAACACCAGGTCGACCTTTTCATTGCCAAGGAGCCTGACGTAGTCATCTCGATTACGGGCGTCACCGCAGACCAGGCGGTGCCGGCCGAGCAACCAGACGTCCCCTGCCCGGCTGACTACCTCGGCCTTGGCTTCTGGGATGGCATCGTCAGCGGCGTCAGGTCCATTTGGGCTGGCCGCGGCCGCGTCATCGATAATAAAGTCGATCTCCGCCAGGCTGAAGCCCGTCACCTCGACGTCGAACTCCATGTCGATCAGGCCCTGGAACTCGAGCGCCAGAATCTCTTTGTCCCAGCCCGCGTTCAGCGCCAGCTTGTTGTCCGCCAACACGTAAGCTTTGCGTTCAGCAGCCGTCAGATGCGACAGCGCGAGCGTCGGCACCGTCCGCAGCCTAAGGAGCTTGGCGGCCTCGACCCTGCCATGACCGGCGATGATCTCGCCGTTGTCACTGACCAGAACCGGGTTGGTGAAGCCGAAGCGCGTGATGCTGGCGGCGATCTGCTTGATCTGTTTCTTCGAGTGCGTCCGGGCATTGCCGGAATACGGCCGAAGCGCCGAGACCGGCTGCTCGACGATGTTTTTGGTAGGAAGCTGCGTTTCCACGATCATGTCCTCTAAATAGACGACGCAATGATCCGGAAACGCAATTCAAAATGCAAATCGCCCGCAGCCGACAAAATACTGTCGTTTAAACTGGGGCTTAAAGGCCTCTTAGAGCCTCTTAAAGCTTCTTAGCTCAAAACATCTTGCGACTGCTTGCCAGACAAAAGAAATTGGCGCCAGCATAGAAAGGCGGATGATCAGTCCTCGCGACCGAATCACCAGCCTCCATTGGTGAAAATATTTTTGGTCTCAAATCGACTTTGGCGAATACATAAGCCCCTTAAGCATAAGCCGGCCCTATGATACCGTTTTTGTCCCCAAAAGTGGACAAACCGACCCTTATTAACGCCCGCCTAAGCCCCTCTAATCCCTTACTAAGAAGGGCTAAGAGATTTGAGAGGTCTGAGCTCCTTCCGCCAGAAACCGGTCGATAATGTCCGACTGCATCGAAAAGTGCCAAGCGCCGTACGGCTGGCCAGTGGCCTCGTCGACGCCATCCTCCTTATACCATTCCGGCGTGGTATTATCCCATTCTCGCCAGAACAACTCTGGTGTGGGCTTTTCCCATTGCGCCAGCAGACCGTTGTAAAAGGCAGAAACGAACTGACGTCTCGGCATGACAACGTCCGCCGTCAGGTCCACCGAACCTGTCATGACCCACTCTCCGTATTGACCTTTGATAACGGTTTTTCGGATGGGGAGGTGGGGGCGGAACGTATTAAATCCATCAGTCTGGAGCCAGGACGAATACCGCACCCAGTCGCTTTGACGGGTAAAGGACGTGACGTACAGATGGTGCATTCCTCCTTCAGGGTCGATGTGCAATTCCGCCGCTTCACCTAGGGCGATGGCCTCCAACCATGCCTTCATTTTCTCGAAGGGCGGATAGATGTAACTCGTCCAGATCTGCGATAGCTCACCATCACACCGGATTTCCAAATCCATGCATCCCGCGACAGGCGGTAGCAGGGTTACGTTGAATTCCGTCACCACCTTGGGATCAGTCTCCGGGGTGGACAGGTAAGGGCAATTGTCCTCGTCAGTCATGGCTGCGTCCTTTCGCAGGCTGAGTAATGCTTGCCGTGCGCGCTCTTTCAACGACAAAAAAACGGCGCCGGAGAAGCTCCAGCGCCGCTGATGTTCAAAGCGGATGTCGCGTATTACGCGGCGCCAGAGGGCTTTCGGCCACGCTTAGGGACTGGCGCCTTACGGCCACCTTGGCCCAGGCCCATTTGCTTGGCGAGGTTGGAGCGTGCAGCGGCATAGGCGGGCGCCACCATGGGGTAATCCTTCGGCAGGCCCCACTTCGCCCGGTACTCCTCCGGGCTCATATTGTACTTGGTACGGAGATGGCGCTTCAGCGACTTGAACTTGCGACCGTCTTCCAGGCAGATAATAAAGTCGGTACCGATCGACTTCTTGATCGAAACGGCCGGCGACTGCGGCTCGGCGGCCTTGGTCTCTTCGCCATTGCCGAGACCGGTAAGCGCCTTGTGCACATTGGCGATCAGGCTCGGCAGTTCTGTGGGCGGAACCGCGTTGTTGCTAACAAACGCGGAAACAATTTCGACGACCATATCGGTCAAATTTTGCTTATCTTCCATAAATCACCGAGAATCAAAAACGAGACTGTCTCGCCCCATATCGACTAAGCTGATCCGGCGCAATACAAATAAAGCATACCACCGGGCCATAACGATTATAACGTGTCATTTTCTTGCGATCATTGACTTGCATTGGATCGAAAAGCAAGCAATCGTCTTGTAATCATACTCGATCGCATCTCCAAGACAGTCCTCGAGGCCATCAAAGACTGCGGCGATAGCGTTATAGCTGATGCGGCTCGACAGGTACGTAACGCAATCCGCTACGGCATTCCACTTACGACGGTCGTCAGCGAAATCGTTTTGATCAACCAGGTGTACGCCGAACTGGCTTAAACGGACCACCGACCGTATCCCAGGCCGTCCCACAGGTTCGTTACGCTGCTCGATCAAGGCCGCGGCGGTCTCACTCAATAAACTGAGAAGCGGACCGTCATCCCGCTTGGCCGACGGCCGTCCCACCAAGCGACGTTTTCATCCCACTTGAGGCCATCATCGTCCCACGTAGCGATGCCCCTATCCCACTGAACGCGCGACCTTGGGACAGGAAACAGGGAATTGAATAGGCTCGTCCAAGGCGATTTAAAGCCTACCACCCTGTTACCGGCGGCGCCCGCATCTCAGCAACTGCCAACGAAGCCTGGGGCGCGCGAGCGATTGGAGGTCAACCCCGCCAAAATTTTTTGAATTCCCTGTTCCGGCGCCATAACAGGTCGAGACGGTAGCCGAGGCTGCCTAGGGCCGGACTGCGTCCGCCACCATTCCGCCGCGGCTCTCCCCGAAATCCAGTCAACCGGACCGGCAGGCCCATGCGTCTCCGCAGGGCGATATTTGCTGCACCCGCGCTTTCAAGGACAAAAAAACGACGCCGGAAACCTCCGGCGCCGCTGACGTTCGAAACGGATGCTGCCTCTTACGCGGCGCCCGCCGGCCGCCGGCCACGCCTGGCCGCCGGCTGCTTGCGGCCGCCCTGGCCGAGCCCCATCTGCTTGGCGAGGTTGGAGCGGGCTTCGGCATAGGCCGGCGCGACCATCGGGTAATCCTTCGGCAGGCCCCACTTCGCGCGGTATTCTTCCGGACTCATGCCGTATTTGGTCCGCAGATGGCGCTTCAGCGACTTGAACTTGCGGCCGTCCTCAAGACAGATGATGAAGTCCTGGCCGATCGATTTCTTGATGGGCACGGCCGGCGCCAGCGGCTCGGCGGCCTTTACCTCTTCGCCCGTGCCGAGGCCCGCCAGCGCCTTATGGACATTACCAATCAGGCTGGGCAACTCGGTGGGGGGAACGGCATTGTTGCTGACGAACGCCGTAACAATTTCCACGACCATATCGGTCAAATTCTGCTTGTCTTCCATAAATCACCGAGAATCAAAAAAGAGACTACCCGGCACTTATCCACTAAACTGGAACAGTGCAATACGAATAAAGCATAGGAATGGTCGAAACGATTATAACGTGCCATTTTCTTGCGATCATTGACTTATCTGGAGCCACACAGCAAGCAATGGCCACCTCATGACACGGGCCGGTACATTTCAACACCCTTCCCTACGCCGCCAAGGACTGAAGCGGCCGCGTCATCTTCCGGCGCTCGCAGGTGCGCTGGGCACCGGCGCGACGCCCATGACGGCCGCCGCGATCAGGTTCGCCGAAATTTTGAATGCCCTTTTCCCGATGCCCGTAATCGGCTAATATTGCGGTGCGATATTTTCCGTTGTTCCACTTGCCGGACGCATTCCCTTTTTAAATTTCCCCCGTCAGTTGAAGAACGGGTTTGTTACAAACTAATCACTTTGCAATGCGGGATATTAAGGCTAAGCTGAGGGCGAGGTGGGTCAGCGTGCCAGCCGCACCGTAAATTCCGTGAGGGGGATTTCGGCGCCTGTGACGCTATCACAAGTTTTACTATAGTAGTTGCGTAAGCGTTATGTCCTGACGGAAGCATAGCGCTGTTTTTGCACCCTGTTCAGGTGAACATCGTGCTGTCCACACATTTGACGATGCGTGTCTGACGTTCACGGATCTAATTTTTTTTCCCGAGCGGGGAGGATTTGAAATGGCAGTTATTAACGATAACAGCGGAAGCAACTATCTGGATGGGACAGTCGGCGACGACACCATCTTCGGCAACGACGGCAACGACACCCTGGTGGGTGAAGGCGGCACCGACCTCCTGTACGGCGGCGCCGGTGATGATCGCTACTGGGTCAAGGACGCCGGCGACATCGTGATTGAAAACGCCAACAGCGGCTACGACGCCGTGTGGAGCGAAATCACCTATACGCTCACCGCGAACGTCGAAGAGCTCGACCTGCTCGGCACGGCCAATATCAACGGCACCGGCAACGAACTCGACAACTACATCTACGGCAACAGCGGCGACAACATCCTGTCGGGCCTGGCCGGCAACGATACGCTCGACGCCACGGCCGGCGGCCACGACACCCTGATCGGCGGCGACGGCGACGATGTCTACTGGATCAGCGACGCCAGCACCGTGATCGTCGAAACCAACGCCAGCGCCGCCGGCGGCTGGGACGACGTCTGGAGCTCGGTCAGCTACACCCTGCCGACCAATGTCGAAGAACTGGACCTGCTCGGCACCGCCAACATCAACGCGACCGGCAATGCAGGCGACAACTACCTGTATGGCAATTCGGGCGACAACGTCCTGAACGGCATGGCCGGTAACGATACCCTGATCGGCAATGCCGGCAACGACACCCTGCAAGGCGGCGGTGGCGCCGACAGCATGGTCGGCGGCGACGGCAGCGACTACTACTATGTCGACAACGCTGGCGACGTAGTCGTCGAAGACGCGGCCGGCACCGGCTGGGACCAGGTCGAATCGACGATCACCTACACCCTGACGGCCAATGTCGAAGAGCTCGACCTGCTCGGCACCGCCAACATCAACGGCACCGGCAACACCGAAGACAACTACATCTACGGCAACTCGGGCAACAACGTCTTGAGCGGCCTGGCCGGCAACGACACCCTCGACGCCACGGCCGGTGGTCATGATACCCTGATCGGCGGCGCCGGCGACGATGTCTACTGGATCAGCGACGCCAGCACGGTCATCATCGAAACCGACGCCAGCGCCACCGGCGGCTGGGACGACGTCTGGAGCTCGGTCAGCTACACCCTGCCGACCAATGTCGAAGAACTGGACCTGCTCGGCACCGCCAACATCAACGCGACCGGTAATGCGGGCGACAACTACCTGTTCGGCAACTCGGGCGACAACGTCCTGAACGGCATGGCCGGTAACGACACCCTGATCGGCGGCGCAGGCAACGATACCCTGCAAGGCGGCGGCGGCGCCGACAGCATGGTCGGCGGCGACGGCAGCGACTACTACTATGTCGACAACGCCGGCGACGTGGTCGTCGAAGACGCGGCCGGCACGGGCTGGGACCAGGTCGAATCCTCGATCACCTACACCCTGACCGCCAATGTCGAAGAGCTCGACCTGCTCGGTACCGCCAACATCAACGCGACCGGCAACACCGAAGACAACTACATCTACGGCAACTCGGGCAACAACGTCTTGAGCGGCCTGGCCGGCAACGACACCCTCGACGCCACGGCCGGCGGCAAGGATACCCTGATCGGTGGCGCCGGTGACGATGTCTACTGGATCAACAATGCCGGTGACGTCATCATCGAAACGGACGCCAGCGCCACCGGCGGCTGGGACGACGTCTGGAGCTCGGTCAGCTACACCCTGCCGACCAACGTCGAAGAGCTGGACCTGCTCGGCACCGGCAACATCAACGCGACCGGTAATGCGGGCGTCAACTACCTGTTCGGCAACTCGGGCGACAACTATCTGAACGGCCTGGCCGGTGACGACACCCTGATCGGCAATGCCGGCAACGACACCCTGCAAGGGGGCGGCGGCGCCGATAGCATGGTCGGCGGCGACGGCAGCGACTACTACTATGTCGACAACGCCGGCGACGTGGTTGTCGAAGACGCGGCCGGAACGGGCTGGGACCAGGTCGAATCCTCGATCACCTACACCCTGACCGCGTATGTCGAAGAGCTCGACCTGCTCGGCACCGCCAACATCAACGGCACCGGCAACACCGAAGACAACTACCTCTACGGCAACTCGGGCAACAACGTCTTGAGCGGCCTGGCCGGTAACGACACCCTCGACGCCACGGCCGGCGGCACCGACACCCTGATCGGCGGCGCCGGTGACGATGTCTACTGGATCAACAATGCCAGCGACGTCATCATCGAAACCGACGCCAGCGCCACCGGCGGCTGGGACGACGTCTGGAGCTCGGTCAGCTATACCCTGCCGACCAACGTCGAAGAGCTGGACCTGCTCGGCACCGGCAACATCAATGCGACCGGTAATGCGGGCGTCAACTACCTGTTCGGCAACTCGGGCAACAACTATCTGAACGGCCTGGCCGGCGACGACACCCTGATCGGCAATGCCGGCAACGACACCCTGCAAGGGGGCGGCGGCGCCGACTCGATGCAGGGCGGTTCGGGCGACGACTACTACTATGTCGACAATGCCGGCGACGTCGTCTCCGAACAGTCGACCCCGGGTCACGACGACGGCGGCTACGACCATGTTGCCTCGTCGATCACCTACACCCTGCCGACCTTCGTCGAAGAGCTGGACCTGCTCGGTACCGCCAACATCAACGGCACCGGCAATACGGGCGACAACTACCTCTACGGCAACTCGGGCGACAACATCCTGTCGGGCCTGGCCGGCAACGATACCCTCGATGCCACGGCCGGCGGCCATGACACCCTGATCGGCGGCGACGGCGACGATGTCTACTGGATCAACAGTGCCAGCGACGTCATCATCGAAACCAACGCTGCCGACGCCGGCGGCTGGGACGACGTCTGGAGCTCGGTCACCTACACCCTGCCGACCAATGTCGAAGAACTGGATCTGCTCGGCACCGGTAACATCAACGCCACCGGCAATACCGAGGACAACTTCCTCTTCGGCAACTCGGGCAACAACGTCCTGTCGGGCCTTGACGGCAACGATACCTTGGTCGGCAACGGCGGCAACGATACCCTGATCGGCGGCAACGGCGCGGACTCCTTCATGTTCTCGGCGGCCTCCGTCAATGGCACCGACAACATCCAGGACTTCGTCCACGGCACCGACCAGCTGGTGTTCACGGGTTCGGACTACGGCTTCGCGGCCGGCCACAGCCTGACGGCCTCGGAATTCACCGCGGGCAGCGCTGCGGTGGGCACCTCGGCCCAGTTCATCTGGGATGCCGCGACGCACACCCTGTACTGGGACGACGACGGCACGGGCAGCCACGCCGCCATCGCTATCGCGACCTTCAGCGGCAGCCCGACGGTCGACGCCAGCGACTTCCACTTCGTCTAAGCCACGAATACAGTCATCAAGGACCGTGCCCGGGAGTCATCCCGGGCACGGTTTTTTTGTGTCCTGTGCCAGCGCGATCCAAAAAGTGCGTCACACTTTTCGGATCTCGCTTTAGACTGCGAAAAACTGCCGCAGGGATTTCCATGACATTGCGTCGCCGCTCCGTTCTGGCCGCCGGACTGCCGTTGATCGCACTTGGCAGCAGCGCTTTCGCGCCACCAGCGACGACGGTCGAACGGTGGGGTCTGTATGAGATCGCACTGAACGGGCCTGTGACCGGCAATCCGTTTGTCGATGTCACCCTGGCGGCGATCTTTCAAAATGGCGGCACGACCGTTACCGTCCCGGGCTTCTACGATGGGAACGGCGTCTATCGCATCCGTTTTTCCCCGCCGCAGGCCGGAAACTGGACCTGGACCTGCGCAAGCCATGATCCGGGACTGAACGGCAAGACCGGCGCCTTCACGGCGATTGCGCCGTCCGCCGGCAATCATGGTCCTGTGACCGTCAGCCCGGACGGCTATCATTTCGATTATGCCGATGGCGGCCGCTTTATCCAGATCGGCACCACCGCCTATGCCTGGGCGCAACAACCGGATGCGCGCTGCGGCGAAACCCTGCAAACGCTGGCGGCTTCCCCGTTCAACAAGATCCGCATGTGCGTCTTTCCAAACGTCGCCGCCGAGCCGATCCAACCCTTCGCCGCAACAGGCCCAGGCGACCGCGACTGGGATCCGGAACGCTTCAATCCGGCTTATTTTCGCCGTTTCGAAGACCGTATCCGCCGCCTCCAGGCCATAGGCGTGGAGGCTGACATCATCCTCTTCCATCCCTATGACAGCCGCCACGGCTGGATGGAGATGACGCGCGCCCAGGACGAACTCTATCTGCGTTATGTGATGGCGCGGCTGTCAGCCTTTCGCAATGTGTGGTGGTCGATGGCCAACGAGTTCGACCTGGTGAAGTCGAAGAATACGGCCGATTTCGACCATCTGCTGCAAGTCGTGCAGGCCGAAGACCCGCACGGCCGGCTGCGCTCGATCCATAACTGTCATGTGCTCTACGACAACCGCAAACCCTGGATCACCCATGCCAGCGTACAGAACGGGTCGGCCGTCACAGACGATACCCGCGCCGAAATCTATCGCGACATGTGGGAGAAGCCCGTCGTCTTCGACGAGATCTGTTACGAAGGCCATGTCGAGGCGCGTTGGGGCCGGTTGCGCGGACAGGAGATGGTGTCGCGTTTCTGGTATGCCACAATCGGCGGCACCTATGCCGGCCACAGCGAGACCCTGACGCCCGAAAACGCCGGCCCCGATGCTTCGTGGGCGGGCAAGGGCGGAAAGCTCTACGGCGAAAGCGCCCCGCGCCTCGCCTTCCTGAAATCGGCCTTAAGCGACGCGCCGCCGATCGATCCGATCGACAAGTGGTGGGACCGGCATCTCGGCGGGCAGCCCGGCAAATACTATCTGCGCTATTTCGGGCCGGAGACGCCGCCATCATGGCCCGTCGTCCTGCCGAAGGTGGGCCTCAGCGGCGGCGAAGTCTTCCGCGCCGATATTCTCGACACCTGGGCCATGACGGTGACGCCGGTCGCCGGCACCTTCACCATGGCGAGGCTGAACGCATACGACTTCGGCGATCCGGCGCGCCCGACCCTGCCCCTGCCGTCGAAGCCCTGGCAGGCCGTGCGCCTAACGCGCCTTTAAAGGCCGCGGCGCAACGCCCTCATTGGTGATCTTCACCGGCCGGATCGTGCCGTCGGCATTGAATTCCATGCGTTCGACCGCCAGTTCGCGGTGGTTGCCATCGGTCTCGGTCAAGGGCCGGCGGTGATAGACGATATACCAGTCGTCCGTCCCCGGAATATTGACGACGGAGTGGTGTCCGGCGCCGCGCGCGACGGTCAGATCCTGCTGCAGGATGACGCCCTTCGGCGTGAACGGTCCCGTGACGCTCGGCCCCGTGGCGTAGGCGACGCGGTAGTCCGGCCCGGTCCAGTCGCCTTCCGACCACATCAGGTAGTAGACGCCCTTGCGCTTGATCATGAACGGTCCTTCGACATAGTCCTTGTCGGGCGTGATCTCGCGATAGGTGGTGCCGTCGGAGAAAGGTTCGACGCTGAGCAAATCCTTCGACAACCGCACAATGTTGCAGTGTTTCCAGCCGCCATAGATCATGTAGGCCTGATCGTCGTCGTCGCGGAAGACCATCATGTCGATCGGCTGTGCGCCGTTATGAATCTGCCCGATCAGCGGGTGACCCAGCGCATCGCGGAACGGCCCTTCCGGCTTGTCGGCGACGGCCACGCCGATGCCGCCCAACTGGTTGTTGTCCTTGATGTCGTTGGCGCCGAAGAACAGGTAGTAGCGCCCGTTTGCCTGGATCGCCGACGGCGCCCACACGGCATAGGCCGCCCAGCTGACATCCTTTACGTCCAGCACATGCTCGTGCTTCGTCCAGTGCACCAGGTCGGGCGACGAAAAGGCATTGAAGAAGGTCTGGCTCAGGAAAGGCGCCCACACGCGGTCGGATTGCGCGCGCTGCCATTGCTGGCCGGAGGTGAACCGCGGCGACCGGTCGGGCGTGCCATAGTCGGCGGAATAGGTCGGGTAGATCCAGTACTGGCCGCCGAAGATGCGGATTTCCGGATCAGCGTACCAACCGGGCACGATCGGGTTCCCGGCCTCGGCCGTCGACACGCCGGCAAACAGCATGATAAGGAAAACGATTACAGTTCGCATGGCAGCGCTCCCATCAGACGCTCCTTATAGCCGGAACCGACGGTATGAAGACGAAAATTTTCGCAGCTGTGCTCGCCACGCTCGCTTTTTCCGCCACGGCCGAGGCGCGTCCGCAATGGACAGCCGACCAGGCCAACACCTGGTACGCCAGGCAGACCTGGCCGGTCGGCAGCAACTACATTCCGAAGGACGCCATCAACCAGCTCGAAATGTGGCAGACCGACACCTTCAATCCGAAGGAAATCGACTGGGAGCTGGGCCTGGCCGAAAATACCGGCATGACGACCATGCGCGTCTTTCTGCAGGACCAGTTGTGGACGCAGGATTCCGAGGGCTTCAAAAAGCGCATCGACGCTTTTCTGACCATCGCCGCGAAACACCATATCAAGCCGTTGTTCGTCCTGTTCGATTCCTGCTGGGATGCACATCCGAAACTTGGAAAACAACCCGCGCCACGCCCCGGCCTGCATAATTCCGGTTGGGTACAGAGTCCCGGCATAGACCGCCTCAAGAACAAGAGCGACTATCCCGAGCTCGAAGCCTATGTGAAGGGCGTGGTCGGCGTCTTCGCCAAGGATGATCGCATCCTGGGCTGGGACGTGTGGAACGAGCCGCACGAAGGCGGCACCGACGTGATCCATAATGCCGACGACGCCAAGCTGGTCGCGGACCTGCTGCCCCAGGTCTATCAATGGGCGCGCAGCGTCGATCCGACGCAGCCCCTGACCTCGGGGGTGTTCGATGGCGGCGACTGGTCGCCGACCAACGAAGCCGCTCTCACCTCGATCCAGCGCACCCAGCTTGACCAGTCGGATATCCTCAGCTTTCATTCCTATAGCTGGCCTGAGGAATTCGAGAACCGCATCAAACAGATGGTCCGGTACGGCCGCCCAGTCTTCTGCACCGAATATATGGCGCGTGGCGCCGGTTCGACGATCGACGGCTCGCTGCCGCTGGGCAAGCAATACCACGTCGCCATGTACAACTGGGGCTTTGTCGACGGGAAGACCCAGACGCGCTTCCCGTGGGATTCGTACCAGCACCCCTATACGGACCGCGAACCGACCGTGTGGTTCCACGACCTATTCCATGCCGACGGCACGCCTTACCGCCAGCGCGAGATCGACATCATCCGCGAGCTGACGGGCAAAAACTGAAACGCCGTCGGCGTGAAACCCCGACGGCGCGACAGGATCGAATTGGATGGAAGGCTAGTAGCTGCCCTTGCGCAGGACCACCGCCGGGACCGTCAGGATCAGGATGAAGGCATACAGACCGGGAGAGAACTTGCGGGCGAACAACCGGTCCAGCGCCACGCGGCGGCGATAGGAGACATCGTTGCGGCCCTTGACCTGCCACAGGCCGGTAATGCCCGGCAGGCGCGAGGTATAGTGGCGCATCGACTTGCCGTACTTGGCGACCTCGGCCTGGACGATGGGGCGCGGCCCCACCAGGCTCATATCGCCCTTGAGCACGTTGAAGAGCTGCGGCAGTTCGTCGAGGCTGGTCTTGCGCAGGAACAGGCCCAGGCGCGTGATACGGGGATCGGTCTTCAGCTTGTGGTCGGCCGCCCATTCGGCGCGGGCCGCGGCGCTGCTTTCCAGAAGTTTGGCCAGCAGGTCGGCGGCATTGATGCGCATGCTGCGGAATTTCAGGCATTTGAATTCGCGCATGTCGCGCCCGATGCGCGTCTGGGCGAACAGCACCGGACCACCGTCCTGCATCTTTACCAGGATCGCAATCGCCATAAGCGCGGGTAAAAGGAAGATCAGCGCCGCCAGGCTGATAACTATATCGGCGGATCGCACGACGACATCGCCTATGGCACGGCGCACACTGACAGACGATCGTCCGGATGGAACACGCCTGTTCCGGGCATGCCCGGCTACAGCCTCAATCGGCATCACACACTCTCCTTGGCAAGGGACAGAGGTTGTCGGTTAAAGGGACGATACACCGTTATTTCGCAGTTGCACAGTGATTAACGCGCCATAAAAATTCGATGTGTTTGGGGCGGAATTGGTAAAAGCGATAATTTTGTCTCGGAAAAAATTCCAAGAAATATTTTTTAAATCAATAGATTATGACACAAAAGCGACAACCACATGGTTGATGCGGAGGATATGAAACACCCGTAGCGGGCATTTCCGTTCACGAATTTTTTTTGCAAAGCAAAAACAATCGGCAGCGCAGCGATGCGAAAAGATCACGGTTTGACGGCTCCCCTTCCTTCGTCAGGCAACCCTTAGATGTGCCGCACGAGCTACAACATGCATCGCGTGAATAGCAATATATTACCGCAGTGCATTCTGTAAACCATTTTTAATAAGGGTTTAAGGCAAACGGTTGCATGCAAAAAACGGTAGCTGAGTGCGTTTTATTTCACGATCTTAAGGGAGATTTAGCCTTAAACGTTCATATTCGACCTGGGCAAAACGCCTCCGGTCGACAAAATGTCGCCCGGCATTTCAAAACGAAGGACAAGACGAAATGTCTTCTTCCGTGAATACCAACGTCGGGGCGATGATCGCCCTGCAGAACCTGAACGCCACCTCGTCCGACCTTATGGCCACCCAGACCCGCATTTCGACGGGCCTGAAAGTCGCCAGCGCCAAGGACGACGGTGCCGCCTACGCCATCGCCCAGACCCAACGCGCTACCGTTTCGTCGCTTGACGCTGTCAAGGACTCGCTGTCGCGCGGTTCGTCGGTGGTCGATGTCGCCATGTCGGCCGGTTCCTCGGTCTCCGACATGCTGACCCAACTGAAGGAAAAGGCGCTCGCCGCGTCCGATACCTCGCTGGATACGACGTCGCGTACGGCCCTGAACAACGACTTCCAGTCGATCCGCGACCAGATCACCAAGACGCTGTCGAACGCCACGTTCAACGGCATCAACCTGGTCAACGGCACCAACGCCAATATTACCGCCCTGGCCAATTCGGACGGTTCGGGCAAGATCACGGTGTCCGGCCAGGACATGTCCCTGGGTGGCTCGATCGTGACGCTTTCGGCCGCGGCCGGCTTCACGACCGCGACCTCGGCGGCCAACCTGCTGACCACTATCGACGCCTCGATCAACAACGTGTCGTCGTCGCTGGCCAGCCTCGGTACCTCGTCGAAGGCGCTGGAAAACCACGCCAGCTTCGTCGGCAAGCTGCAAGACTCGATCCAGGCCGGTATCGGCAACCTGGTCGACGCCGACATGGCCAAGGAAAGCGCCAAGCTCCAGGCGCTGCAAACCAAGCAGCAGCTGGGTGTCCAGGCCCTGTCGATCGCCAACCAGTCGACGGGTACGGTCCTCGCCCTGTTCCGCTAAACCTGAAGCGTATCGCGGCAGGGGGCATACTTCCCCTGCCGCATCTATGATTTCCTTATGAATGGCCGCCTACGGGCGGTCTTTTCCTTATGTGCATTTGACTATGGTCTGGCAGCTTCAATCGGAGGCCGCCATGCCCGACAGCCAGGTCCAATCCCCCCAAACCGCTTCGTCGCCCCAGGCCCGCGGGCCGTACGAAGTCGACCGGCTGGTGCTGGTCCCCGACGATATCGACCTGTCGAAATCGCCCTTGCGCGGCCATATCGAAGCCGAAACCTATGTGCTCGGCGCCTTCAATCCCGGCCTGCTGCGCCTGCCCAACGGCAACCTGATGATGATGGTGCGTATCGCCGAGGCGTTGCGCACGCCGATTTTCGACGGCCATGTCCACGCCATCCGCTGGGAAGACGGCCGCTATGTGCTCGATGCCTGGCTGCTGGAACTGGCCGACACGGCCGATCCGCGCAAATTCACCCTGCGCGGCGGCGGATGGAAGATCATGGCCCTGACCTCGCTGTCATGGATTCTGCCGGTCGAACTGTCGCCCGACGGCCTTGAGGTCGTCGCCCACCACTACGACAAGGCGGTCGTGCCGCAAAACAGCGTCCAGTGCTACGGAGTCGAGGATCCGCGGGTCTCGAAGGTCGGCGACCGCTGGCTGATGACCACCTGCTCGGTCAGCCCGGAGCGGCATTGCACCACCCTCTACAGTTCGGACAACGGCCTCGACTGGCGCTTCGAGGACATCGTGCTTGACCATCAGAACAAGGACATGCTGATCTTCGAAGGCAAGATCGACAACCAGTTCTGGGCGCAGACACGGCCGATGGGCGACCTTTATTTCGCTTATCCGCCCGGCAGCGAATGGCGCGCCGGCCCGTCGATCAACCTGGCGCACTCCAATGACGGCCTGTTCTGGAAGCCGTACCTCAAGCCCGGCATCCGCCCGCATTCCGGTACGGTCGCGACCGCGCGCATGGGCGGGGGCACGCCGCCGATCCTGACCGAGGACGGCTGGCTGTCGCTGTGGCATGGCGTCGAGCCCAAGGAGATTGTCGGCATCTATCGCACCTACTGGTCGATCGTGGACCGCAACGACCCGAGCGTGACTTTGCGCACTTGCCACGAGCCCCTGCTGGAACCCAATCCGGACCTGACGCGGCCCATCGAGCACCAGATGTACCTGCGTGACGTGGTTTTCACGACGGGCATAGCGGACGCCGGCGACCACTACGTCGTCGCCTCGGGCGAGGCCGACCTGGCCTGCCGCATCACCCACGTGCCTAAGTCGGCCTTCAGGGTGTAACCACCTGTTTATGCGGGCATTACGTTTTGACGGCGTGTCCGATATTTCCGGAAAAGGCCGAAAGACCTTATCCCTGATAGCAGGATCAACCTTCTTGGGAGGCTTTCAAAATGGGTAAAGGTATTCTGCTGTGGCTGCTCGGCGTGCCGATTCCGGTCATTATCATCCTGGCCCTTCTCTTCCACTGGTGAGGGAGGCTCGCATGGAAACGGCAAACGCCGTCACGGCCCACGTCCCGCACAGCGACGGGCCCAATCTCGAATCCTCGAAGTCCGGCATCCACTGGGCGTCGATCATAGGCGGCGCCGTCGGCGCCACCGCCGTATCGATGATGCTGGTGCCGCTTGGCTCCGCCTTCGGCTTTTCAGCCATGTCGGCCTGGCGCGATATCGGCCACAACGCCCTGGTCTTCACGACCAACTGGGCGATCTGGCTGGTCGTCATCCAGTGGCTATCGTCGCTGGTCGGCGGCTATATCGCCGGGCGCCTGCGCGTCAAATGGGCCGATACCCATAGCGACGAAGTCTTCTTCCGCGATACGGTGCACGGTTTCCTGGCCTGGGGTGTCGCCACCCTGTTCAGCGTCATCGTGCTGACCTCGGTCACTACGGCGACGGTCAACACCACCGCCGAAGTCGCGCCCGCCGCCGCACAGGCCGCCGCCAGCGCTACCGGTACCGAGGCTCCGGCCGACACGGCGGCCCGCAACGACCGCACCGCCACGGAGACCGTGGCTGCCACCGAAGCGGCGCGAAAGGCCGTTGTCGGCTTCTCGTTCGCCAGCTTCCTGGCTCTGCTGATCGGCGCCTTCATAGCCAGCGTCGCCGCTGCGCTGGGTGGCCGCCTGCGCGACAAGATCCAGTAACGCATCCGGGCGCGATCTTTCGGGATCGCGCCCTTATTCCGTCAGTCGTAAAGTTACCGCCAGGGGGCCTTATCGAGGACCATCGTCATGTCCGATATTCGCGAAAAACCGGAACAGATCATCATCCCGACCGACCCGATCAACGGTCCGGCCACCGTTGTGCCGACCAAAAAGCGCGGCGCCGACAAGGAACCGCCGCTGGGCCGCACGACCGACCGGCCCTACGAGAACGAAGGTTAACGGTTTTAACCATCCTAATTGTTTCCTGATCATTTAGGCCGTCATTCTCTCCGCAGCCGGGCTTTTGTTTGTGAACGCGGAGAGAATACCATGTTCGACAGCCTGATGACGCAGCTCGTCAAGACCGGGCGCGTTACAGTTATCTACCCTGACGGAACCACCCGGGCCTACGGGGCCATTCCCCACGATAATCCGTCGCTCGATGCCACCATGCGGCTGCACCGCAAGGACACGGCGGCCAGGATTCTGGCCGATCCCTATCTCGCATTCGGCGAAGCCTATATGAACGGAGACTTGACGGTCGAGAACGGGACGCTGTGGGGCCTGCTCGACGTCATCGGCCGAAACCTGAACAATATTCCCGCCCCGCCGCCCTGGATGAGGCTGTGGCACCGCGTCCTACAGGCCGTCGCCACATACAATACTGTCGCGGCCTCCCGCCGGAATGTGGCGCACCATTACGACCTACCGGACGAGATGTACCGCGCCTTCCTCGATACCGACCGGCAATATTCCTGCGCCTATTTCCCGCGCCCCGGCATGAGCCTGGAAGAGGCGCAGATGGCCAAGAAACGGCACCTGATCGCCAAACTCGACCTCAGGGCCGGCCAGCGCGTGCTCGATATCGGTTGCGGCTGGGGCGGACTGGCGCTCGAGATCGCCCAGGCCGCCGATGTCGAGGTGACCGGCATCACCCTGTCGAACGAGCAGCTGGAGGTCGCCCGCCGGCGCGCCGAGGCCGCCGGCCTGGCCCGGCGCGTACAGTTCGAGCTGATCGACTACCGCGAACTCGACGACCGGTTCGACCGGATTATCTCGGTGGGGATGTTCGAGCACGTCGGTCCCGCCAATTACGACACCTACTTCGCGAAAATAAGAAATCTTTTGAGCGACGATGGCATCGCCGTCGTCCATTCGATCGCCCGCTGCGGCACAAGGGGCGGCAGCAACAGCTGGATTCAAAAATATATTTTCCCCGGCGGCTATATTCCGTCCCTGTCGCAGGTGACGCAGTCGACCGAACGCACGTTCCTTTGGATCACCGATGTCGAAATCCTGCGCCTGCACTATGCCGAGACGCTGAAGGCCTGGCGCGAACGCTTCATGGCGCATCGCGACGAAATGGCCGGGCTCTATGACGAGCGCTTCGTGCGCATGTGGGAATTCTACCTGGCATCCTGCGAGATGAATTTCCGTCACGGCGACCTGATGGTCATGCAGGTGCAGCTGGCCAGGCGGATCGACGCCGTGCCGCTCGCCCGCGACTACATGTTCGACGGCGAGCGCGACCTCGACCGTCCTCGCGCTGTTGCCCAGAGCGCCTGATCAAAGCGTCCTGAGCACCAGGTCCGCCGCCGCCCAGCCGGCGGAAAAGACGGACCCTGCGACAACGGCGGCCATGGCCAGGCCGGCGGCGCGCGTCGTGACGGACGTGTCGGCCGCCGGCAAGACCAGGACGCGAGCGGCAGCGGAACGGGCTTTCAGGATCAGAACGGACATTCGATTTCCTCCTGGCGGCATAGTGCCACCAAGCGAGACATAAAGAAAATTGAACGTATTTTTTAATAAGGTAGATTTTTTTTATGATCAACTGACCATGGCCTTACAGGCCACCCGGGCTTTCGGATTGTCCGCTTACCAGGGAAAAGGCGACGCTGCGGTATCGCAGACCCGGAGGCACGTCATGGCCATTACCCTCACCGAAGACGACGTCAAGGCGCTGAACAAACATATCGACGGGGTCCTGACCCTCCTCCAGCGCGGCGAAATCGAACTGTTCAAGGCACGGGCGGAACTGGAGCATCTGGTTACGCTGGCCGCCAATGACGATACGGAGCTGCATGGATTCCTTCGCGCCGGCATCGATCCGGAAATCATCGACGGCGACAATGCCGAAGACGTCGATGATGGTGTGCTGGCCAATTCACGGCCCTGAAATTTCCTGAAAATTGGAGGCATTCATGCCCAATGTCTGCGAACTGCTGGTCCGGCTGCTCGGTGAAATCGGCGTGCAGCAGGTTTTCGGCGTGCCCGGCGACTCGATCAACGCCCTGACGGAAGCCATCCGCACCCAGGACAAGGTCCGTTTCGTTCACGTCAACCACGAAGAGTCGGGCGCGTTCGCCGCCGTGGGGCAGGCCAAGCTTACCGGCCGGCTCGGTGTGTGCGCCGGCACGTCCGGCCCGGGCGCGATCCATCTTTTGAACGCGCTGTACGACGCCAAGTGCGACCGGGCGCCGGTACTGGCCATTACCGGCCAGATTTCAACGAGCATGATGGGCAGCGACTACCAGCAGGAAGTCGACTTGCACGCCCTGTTCAAGGATGTGACCGTCTATAACCAGGTGGTCACCTCGCCCGAGCATTTTCCCTATGTCGCCGTCCAGGCCATCCAGGCCGCCATCGAAAAGCGCGGCGTCGCCCACCTCAACATTCCGCTCGATATCGCGACGCGGACGGTTTCGGAAGCCGACCGCTGGCATGTGCGCGTCCCGGAGCTGCGCGTCGAGCCGGAAAGCGGCCGCGACGTCGCACACGCGGCGAAGCTGATCAATGAGGCGGAAAAGCCGGTCATCCTCGCCGGCATCGGCTGCCGTGGCGCCGAGTGCAAGGTCTTCAAGCTGGCTGAAACCATCGGAGCTCCGATCGTGCACGCCCTGCGCGGCAAGGAGCTGTTTCCGGAGTCGCATCCCCTGTCCATCGGCGGCATCGGCAATCTGGGCGTCAAGCCCGCGCTCCACGCCATGGACCATGCCGACCTTCTGCTGATGATCGGCACCAACTTTCCCTATGTCGAATTCCTGCCCCAGCACGTGAAGACCGTCCAGATCGATCTCGATCCCGGTGCGATCGGAAAACGGCTGCCGGTCGACGCCGGTATTGCCGGGGACGCGGGCGCGGTCATCGACGCCTTGCTGCCGCGGCTGAACCAGAAGGCTGGACGCGGCTTCCTGCACGACGCGCAGAAGCACATGGAAACATGGCGCCGGGAGATGGCGAAGGACGCGCAAAAGCCGTCAAGGCCGGTCCATCCCGGCCGGCTGGCCTATGAAGTCGGACAGGCGGCGCCCAGCGATGCGATCTTTGTCTGCGACACCGGTCTGGTCACCGGCTGGACGGCGCGGTACCTGCAGATCAAGGCCGGACAACGCTTCACCGTTTCCGGAATTCTCGCCACCATGGCCTATTCCATGGGCGCGGCGATCGGCGCGAAGATGGCCTACCCCGGCCGCCCGGTCGTTGCGCTGACCGGCGATGGCGGCTTTTCCATGCTGATGACCGACTTTTCGACGGCGGTGAAGTACAAGCTGCCCATGCTGATCGTCGTGTTCAACAACCAGACCCTGGGCATGATCGAGATGGAACAGGAGGGCAAGGGCATGCCGGCCTACGAAACCCACCTGCACAACCCCAATTTCGCGGCTTTCGCCGAACTGTGCGGCGGGGATGGCGTGCGCATCAACGACACCGCGGATTTACCCTCCGCCATCGAACGGGGATTGAAAAGCCCGGTGCCGTTCGTACTGGACGTAATGATCGACCCCGGCGTCATGTTCATTCCCCCCCGGATCACCCTGGCCCAGGCGACGCATGTCGCCCAGGCAAAGATAAAGGAAGCGCTTGGCTGAGGTCTACGCGACCTGCTGGACCTTGGGGTTGGTCGTGTAGGTGGCGATGAGTTCGCCGTGGGCCAGCACGTGGCCGGCAATCGCCTTTTCGGCCTGCTCGCCCGTAAAGCCTTTCGGCAGGTTCAGCGTCTTCACACCCAGGGCATAGACAAGGAAGTGATAGCGGTGCAGGCGCAGGTCGTTGAACGGCGGGCACGGCCCGTCATAGCCGTTCGCGCCCTTGGCGCTGTCGCCATAGCTGTTCTTGCCGATCAGGCCGTAGCCTTCGGTGCCGGCGTCGAGATGGCTGATGATCGGCGGAATATCGACCATCAGCCAATGATAAAAGTTGCGGCGCGGCGCATCCTCTTCGATGACCGCGTCGGCGCGGTTGGCGTTGGAAAAATCAGCCGGGACGTCGCGGTCTACACAGATCACGGCGAAGGATTCCACATCGCCCGGCGCACCGGACCATTTGATGGCGGGGCTGATATTGCCGGCGGGCATGCTGCCGCCATGGCCATCCGCCGTGCAAAAGGCGAAGCGCGTATCGATGGGCTTGCCGGGCTGGATTCCTTCGACGCTGACTGTGAGTAGCATGATGTCTCCTTCAAGCGCATCCCCAAAGTGTGAAGCGGTTTTTGGGAAAGGATGCGCGACAAACAAAGTCCCCGGCCTGGCGTATCGTAGCCCCCGTACAGCCCTCTGTCACCCCATTTCGATACTTATGGAATCCTGACGACCCTCCCGTCTATCCGGCTTTTTCCCTTAGGTGCAAAGGCAGACACCACACGTAAACGTCAGACGATGGGAGAGCGCCATGCGACTGCACGACCGCCGGCAAGCCGGCCGGGACCTGGCCCGTCAGTTAAGCGAATTCGCCGGCACACGCGACTGTATCGTCCTGGCCCTGCCGCGCGGCGGCGTGCCGGTGGGGTTCGAGATCGCCAGGGCGCTTGGCCTGCCGCTGGACGTCTTCCTGGTGCGCAAGCTGGGTCTGCCGTCCAATCCGGAAATCGCCATGGGCGCCGTGGCGTCGGGCGGCTTGCGCGTCATGAACGACGATGTCGTCAAGGCGTGCAATATCGACGAAGCCGCGATCGAGCAGGTCGCGGAGGCCGAAGCCATCGAGCTGAAGCGGCGCGAACGGATTTATCGCGACGGCAAGGCCTACCCCAAGGTGCGCGACAAGACGGTAATCGTCGTCGACGACGGCGTCGCCACGGGCGCGTCCCTGCGTGCCGCCCTGAAGGCGCTTCGCCGCGAAGGCCCGAAACGGCTGATCGCCGCCATTCCCGTGGCCCCGCCGTGCGAGGACAACGACCTGCCGGAAGCCGACGAGGTCTTCTGCCTGATGCGCCCGCACCCCTTCTACAGTGTCGGCCTGAATTACGAGCGCTTCGACCAGGTGCCCGATGCCGAGGTCGTTCGCCTGCTGAAGGAGGCCGGCGCCTTCGCACCCGAACCGGCGCGCGGGCACGCCGATATCATAGCCGGCCGGCTGCGCCCCTTCGCCACGCCGCTGACCGGCGCCCGCGGCGATTATGACGCCCTGATGGTCATGGCGGAAAACGCACGCTTCGTGCTGATCGGCGAGGCCAGCCACGGCACCGCCGAATTTTACCGCCGCCGCGCCGAGATAACCCGCCGGCTGATCGAGGAGAAGGGGTTCATGGCCGTGGCGGTCGAGGCCGACTGGCCCGACGCCTTCACCGTCAATCGCTATCTCAAGAGCGACAAGGTGGCCAGCGCCGCCGAAGCCTTAAGCGACTTCCGCCGCTTCCCGACGTGGGTGTGGCGCAATACCGAGGTGCGGGGATTCGTCGACTGGCTGCACGACTACAATATCCGCTCACGGCGCGGCGCCGTGGGCTTTTACGGTCTCGACCTCTACAGCCTCAACAGCTCGATCGACGCGGTTGTCGCCTATCTCGAGTCCGTCGATCCGGAAGCGGCGAAGCGGGCGCGCAGCCGCTACGGCTGCATGACGGCCTATGCGGATCCTGAAGCCTATGGCTACATGACCGGACGCGCGGGAGACGCGTCGTGCGAGGACGAACTGGCGGCGCAACTGCGCGACCTGCGCCAGAACACCTTCGCCTGGCTTGACCACGACGGCGCGCTCGATGGCGAGGCCTTCTTCTCCGCCGAGCAGAATGCCCGCCTGGTCAAGAATGCCGAGGTCTATTATCGCGCCATGTTCCGCGGCCGGCCACGGTCGTGGAATGTCCGCGACACGCATATGGCCGATACGCTCGACGAACTGGCGGACTTCCTCGGCGAGCAGCAGGGGCGGCCGGCCCGTATCGTGGTGTGGGCGCACAATTCGCATATCGGTGACGCCCGCGCGACCGACATGCGACGCCGCGGCGAGTTGAACCTCGGTCAGCTGGTGCGCCAGCGTCACCCGGATGAAAGCCTGCTCATCGGCTTTTCGACCTATAACGGCACCGTCACCGCCGCCGAGGACTGGGACCGTCCCCATGAGACAAAACAGGTGCGCGACGCCCTGGCCGGCAGCATCGAGGACATTCTGCATCGCGTCGGCATGCCGGAATTCCTGCTGAACCTCCGTGACCGGCCCGAGGTCCGCCACCTGCTGGAGGAACCGCGTATTTCGCGCTTCATCGGTGTCATCTACCGGCCCGACACCGAGCGCCAGACCCACTATTACGACGTCGCCCTGCCGGACGAGTTCGACGCGGTCATCCACCTCGACCAGACCAGCGCGCTCCAGCCCCTGCCCGAAACGAGGGCGTGGGAGCCCGAGCTGCACGCCGGCGAGACCTATCCGACGGGGCTTTAAGGCGATCCGCAAGCCACATAGGTTTCTTCCGAAAAATCAGAAGGATTGTGCCGGACCGGGAGCGAAAACCTTTCGCGGGACGGGCATTCACGCCGTCCGCCAACGACTGCCCGGCACCCGGAACAATCTGTGAAATCCGTGTGATCCGGGGCGCGCGTGCTACTTGTGCGTCATCACGATGCCGGCTTCGTCGAAGGCGTGCTTGATCCGGCGGTTGTATTCGCGCAGCACGACCCAGCGCTCCGCCGGCCGGGTGCGAATCCGGCCCTTGAGAATGACACCGACATCCGACAGCAGGTCGACTCCGATGATTTCCATGTCCTCGAGGATCATCGGGCCGAAATGCGCGTCCTTGCGCAGCCGGGCGGCCGTGTCGCGCATGACCTGCATGGCGCGGTCGACGTCGGTGTCGTAACGCACCGGCAGGTCCGCCGCCGCATAGGAGAAGGTCTTGGTCATGTTGTGGATGATCTGCGCCTCACCATACGGGAAAATATGAAGCGTCCCGTCGGAATCGCGCAGGCGGATGGTGCGCAGGGTCATGTCCTCCACCTGCCCGGCATAGGCCTGGATCTGCACGACGTCGCCGATGGCCACGATATCCTCGACCAGCAGGAAGAAGCCTGTGAAGAAGTCCTTGACCAGGGTCTGGGCGCCGAAGCCGACCGCGATGCCGGCCACGCCGGCCCCCGCCAGTATGGGGCCGATCTGCACACCGACCTGGCTGAGCAGCGTCATCACCGCCAGCACCATGATGACCGCTTGCAGGATGCGACGAACGATCGGTCCCAGGGTCTCGAGCTGGGCCTCGCGGCGCGGATCGCCGTCATGGGTGCGCAGCCTGTGGATCGCCGTGCGCGTGAACAGGCCCACGCCCTCCATGGCGACGGCGGTCAGGACCAGTACCGTCAGCACGCGCATGGCCGTGGTCGCGATGCGCTGCCCGTCGCCCCTGGACGCCCAGGCCATGATGTCCATGCCCCAGATTCCGGCGATAATGACCAGGGCAAGCGCGGCGGCGGCCACGCGCAGGGCCCACCGTGTCAGCCTGAGCGCCTTGGCGGACCTGAGATTGCGGTCCGCGGTCGATTCGTGCGGGAGGCGGGACAAGGCGCGGCACATGGCCCAGTCGACGATCCGTTCGACCACAACCGCGACGGCCATGACCGCCACGGTCAGGCCGGCATTGATCGCCAGCGCCACCGGACCGAGGCCCACCAGATGCCACCACCAGGCCTGGATATTCGTCCAGAATGTCTCGACTGCCGTCATAAGCTTACCGTATCCTTTGCCGGCGGACCGTGCCTTCCCGCCCGGTAAGGCGGAAATGGCCAGGTGGCCGGCCAGGATAAAAAACGTGCAAAAAGGGAGACGGATGGCTCCGCCTCCCTTTTTGCTGCTCACCGTTTTGGGATGCGATCAGTGGCGGCTGCCGGCAAAGCGGCCGTTTTCGTCACGATCCTGCGAACGGGACGACTCACCTCGGGCAGACTCACCGCGGCCAGACTCACCTCGGGCAGACTGGCCGCGGTTCGACGAACGGTAGTCGTCGTCCTGACGCGAGCGACCGCGCGACTGGTAGCCGCGATCGTCGTCGTCCGACGCGAAGCGGCCCTGATCCTCGCGGTCCCGGCTGCTGCCACGGCCTGACGACTGATAGCGGTTGTCGTCGTCGTAACGGCTGCTGCCGCGCGAACCGCCGCGATCGTTGTCGTGGCTGTGACGCCCGGCTTCGGCATGGCCATCCGGGTCGCCGAACCAGCCGCGGCCCTGGCCCGAAGACTGGCCGTAAGATTGGCCGCCACGGGAAGATCCGCTGGCATAACGGCCTTCTTCGTCGCGACGGCGGTCCGAGCGCTGGTGATAGCCGCGGCTGTGCCCGTAGGCGTGCCAGTCCTCGTAATCGTCATCGTCGCGGCTGCGCGAACGCGACGTGCCCCGGTCGTTATCGTGGCTGTGGCGGCCGGCTTCGGCATGGCCTTCCGGATCACCGTACCAGCCGCGGCCCTGACCTGAGGACTGGCCGGAAGAGCGGCCGGACGCGCGGTAGTCGTCGTCATCGTCGCGCGAGCGCGACTGAGCCGGGCCGCCGGAGCTTTGGAAGCGGCCGTTTTCATCGCGGTCGCGGTCGTTCGAACGATAATCGTCGTCTTGTCTGGGCATGGGTTCTCCTTTTCGCGAAGGGATTCGCGATTTGATCGGCACTGAATTTGCGATCTGTTGAGCGGTGACGTCTGGGGACAGACTGAGAACTGGCTATGATTGTTCATAGTCATGCTTGGATGATCTGTAACCGTGAAGTAACAGACCCGTATATTCTAAGGGGGCACAGGTAAGGATGACGTAGCCCCGCCTTCCGCCCCCTGTAAAAAGCCTGTAAATTTATTGCTGCGCCGCACAATAAATTGCAGGCTTGCCAAAATTGGCCAAAGTCGCGAAGAGTAGCGCGCCGCCACACGGGGGATCCATTTCATGCTGCGCCACCTGCTTCCCGCTACCCTGTTCCTGCTTGCAACGGCCTCGGCCGCGCACGCCGACGACACCCCCACCGCCGGCCAGGCCGCATTCGGCGCCTGCAGGGGCTGTCACTCGGTCGAGAAGGGCAAGAACGGCTTCGGGCCGTCGCTTTATGGCGTCGTCGGACGCCGGGCGGGCGCCGTGCCCGGCTTCAGCTATTCGAAGGCCATGACCGGTTCCGGCGTGACCTGGGACGCCGCCGCGCTCGACGCCTACATCGCGGCGCCGCAGGCCAGAATTCCCGGCAACCGCATGCCCTATGGCGGGCTGAAGGATGCCGCAAAGCGCCAGGCCATCATCGACTACCTCAAGACCCTGCACGACTGACCATGACGCCCCTGTCCCGCCGTTCCTTCACCCTGGCGCTGGGCAGCGCTCTGATGGCCGGCAGCGCCGTGGCGCGCCACCATAAGTCCCATTCGCACCCTGTACGGCCCGCCAGGCCTCCGGCCCATGCGCGCTGGCCGATGGGCATCCAGCTGTGGACCGTCAATGCCGAGATGAAGGCCAATCCGATGGCGACGCTGAAGGCCCTGAAGGGCCTCGGCTTCGCGACGGTGGAAACCGCCGGCCTTTACGGCATGAGCGCCGCCACCCTGCGCACGCACATCGAGGACGCCGGCCTGGTGTGCAAAAGCTACCACGCCAGCATGGCCGACCTGATCGCCAGCCCCGAAGCCCACATGGCCAACGCCCGCACGCTGGGCGCCACCTGGATCGTCTGTGCCTCGCCGCTGACGGTCGGCACGCTCGATCCGTCGAAACCGTGGCTTGAAGCCATGTATGAGACGATGACGCTGGACGGGTGGAAGCAGAACGCCGCGCACCTGGCGGGGCTGGTGCCGCTGGCGCGGCAGTCCGGCCTGGTCATGACCTATCACAACCATCCGATGGAGTTCCGCGACTGGAACGGCGTCACCGGCTACAGCCTGCTGGCAAAGTCCAGCGACGCCCTGCGGTTCGAACTCGATATCGGCTGGGTGGTAGCGGGTGGGCACGATCCCCTGCCGATCCTCAGGCAATATGCCGGACGCATCGACCTGCTGCACGTCAAGGACATGGTCAGGGACGCCTCGGCGCCCCTCGGCTGGCGCTCGGTCGAGGTCGGCCGTGGCGTCATCGACTGGGGACCGGTTTTGGCCACCGCGCGCGAGACCGGGGTCAAGGGCTATTTCATCGAGCAGGAGCTGCCCTATCTTCGCCCCGTCATGGAGTCCCTGCGGATCAGCAGCGACGAAATCCGCCGGTCAAAATCGTTTCGTTAGGTAAAAAGATAGCGACTCGTAGAAAGTCCGCGTAAAGACGACTTTTGCAGCGTATCGGCGAGCCAAGGTTTTTCATGTCGACAATTTCCGACGTTGCCCGTCTGGCGGGCGTATCGACCGCGACGGTGTCGCGCGTGCTCAACGGCTATGAGCACGTGTCGACCGACACCGCCGTGCGCGTCGCCGAAGCCATCGAGCAACTGGGCTACGCGCCCAACGCCATGGCCAAGTCGCTGCGCACCCTGAAGTCCAGCCGCATCATCGTCACCGTTCCCGATATCGCCAACCCGTTCTTCGCCAGCATCATCCGCGGCGCCGAGGAGACCGCCCAGGCCGCCGGCTATGCCGTGCTGCTGGGCGATGTCGGCTCCAATTCCGACAGCGAGGAGGTCTATGCCGGCCTGCTGCGCCGGCGCGAGGCCGACGGGCTGATCTTCCTGGGTCACCACATCCCGGACTCGCTGGCGGAAATGATCGAGCGCCAGGGCCCGGCCGCGCCGGTCGTCAACGGCTGCGAATATACCGACACCCTGCCGGTCTCCAGCGTCCACATCGACAATGCCGCCGCGGCGCACGAGGTCATGGAGCACCTTTACGGCCTGGGACACAAGACCGTCGGCATCATCACCGGCGACCTGTCGAGCCCGATCAGCCGCGACCGCCTCAAAGGCGCCAAGGACAGCGCCGGCGCCCGGGGTCTCGCCAGCGGGCTCACGATCGTCAGCGGCGACTATTCGATCGAATCCGGCGCGCGCCTGACCGCCGACCTGATGGCCATGACTCCGCGCCCGACGGCCATCTTCTGCTTCAGCGACGACATGGCGTTCGGCGCCTGCCATACCCTGCGCGAAACCGGCCTCGACTGCCCGCGCGACGTTTCGGTCGTCGGCTTCGACGACATCGCGTCGTCACGCTTCGCCGCCCCGCCCCTGACCACCGTGCGCCAGCCGATGCGCGAGATCGGCGTCAAGACGGTCGAATTGCTGATCGATATCCTGGAACGCCACGCCAGCCGCCGCGTCAACCTGACCCTGCCGCACGAACTGGTCCTGCGCGCCTCGACCGCGGCTCCGAAGGGCTGATATGACGGGGGCGGGCGACGAGACATCGCAACGCGCCGTCGCCGCAGCCCTCACTAATCCGCGCCTGGTCGCCGCCGCGCTCGACCTGCACGACAACCGGATTCCCGAGGCGGAGCGCGCTCTGCGGGCATACCTGAAGGAAAATCCGTTCGACGTCGCCGCCATCCGCCTGCTGGCCGAGGTGGCGGCGCGCATCGGCCGTTTCCGCGATTCCGAAACGCTGCTGCGGCGGGCGCTGGAACTGGCGCCGGGCTTCGGCGCCGCCCGCGCAAACCTGGCCACCGTCCTCTATCGCCAGAACCGCTCCGTCGAAGCTATAGCCGAGCTCGACCGGTTGCTCGACGAAGACCTCGACAGCGATAGCCTGGGCCCGGCCAATCTCAAGGCCGCCGCGCTCGGCCGCATCGGCGAGTTCGAGGAGGCATTGGGGCTGTACGAGGCCATCCTGAAGGACGCGCCGAACCAGCCGCGCGTCTGGATGAGCTATGCCCATACGCTGAAGACGATCGGGCGCAGCGACGACGGGATCAAAGCTTACCGCGAGGCGCTTGCGCTCAATCCGCACCTCGGCGAGGTGTGGTGGAGTCTGGCCAACCTCAAGACCTATCGCTTCAGCGACGACGATGTCGCCGTCATGCAAAAGGCGCTGAAAACGCCGGGCCTGAAGGATGCCGACCGCCTGCATCTCGACTTCGCGCTCGGCAAGGCGCTGGAAGACCGCAGGGACTATGCGGCGTCCTTCGCCCATTACGCCACGGGCAACGCGCTTCGCCGCCGATCCGATCGCTACGATGCCGGCGTTATCACCGCCATGGTCGACGAAAGCATCGATCTGTTCACGCCGCGGTTCTTTGCCGAGCGCCAGGGCGTCGGCTGTCCGGCGCGCGATCCGATCTTCATCCTGGGCATGCCCCGCGCCGGCTCGACCCTGATCGAGCAGATCCTGTCGAGCCATTCGCAGATCGAAGGCACACAGGAACTGGCCGATATGCCGGCCCTCGCCCGGCGCGGCGGACGGTATCCGGCGCGTCTCCTCGATCTCGACGCCGCCGATTTCAAAAAGCTGGGCGAGGACTATCTCGACCGCACGCGGGTGCAGCGCAAGACCGACCGTCCGATGTTCATCGACAAGCTGCCCAACAACTGGGCGCACGTCGCCTTCATCCACCTGATCCTGCCGAACGCCACCATCGTCGACGCGCGCCGCCATCCGCTGGCCTGCGGCTTCTCGAACTTCAAGCAACACTTCGCCCGCGGCCAGGATTTCACCTACGACCTTGCCGACATGGGCCGCTATTATGCCGACTACGTCCGGTTGATGGCGCATGTCGATACCGTCCTGCCGGCTTGTGTGCACCGCACAATACACGAGCACTTGGTTGACCATACGGAAAGCGAGATCCGCGCCCTGGTTTCGGCCTGCGGACTGGACTTCGAAGAGGCCACCTTGCGCTTTTTCGAGACCGGCCGCGCCGTGCGTACACCGTCTTCAGAACAGGTCCGGCGCCCGGTAAATCGTGACGGAACCGATGCCTGGCAAGGGTTTGAGCCCTGGCTTGGCCCACTGAAGACCGCCTTGGGACCGGTGCTCGACGCCTATCCGAACGCGCCGCAGGCCTTCCGTCGCTGACCCGAACGGCGTCAGTTGCAATTCTGTCACGAAGTTTTCTTTTCGCAGCGCAGCAACGACATCAGCGATTGACGCATGGCCGCGACAGTCACACACCTGTCACAACCAACCTGACCCCGGGGGTTTTCATGCGCGTGCGCACACTGGCTGCCTGCCTTCTCTCCACCACAATGCTCAGTTCCCTGCCCGTGCTGGCGCACGCCCAGGCCCAGACCAAAAGCGAGGATACGACCGACGTCATCGTCACGGCGCAGAAGCGGACGGAAAAGCTGACCAGCGTGCCGATCAGCATCCAGGTGCTAGGGACGAAGAAGCTGGACCAGCTCAATGTCGCCGGGATCGACGACTACGTGGCGCTCCTGCCCAGCGTCTCCTACCAGAACAATCCCTATCTCGGCTCCAGCGTCTATTTCCGCGGCGTGGCGTCGGGCGGCGACGGCAACCATTCGGGCTCGCAGCCCTCGGCCGGCATCTATCTCGACGAACAGCCGGTGACGACCATCGGCGGACCGCTCGACGTCCACATCTACGATGTGGCGCGCATCGAATCCCTGTCGGGCCCGCAGGGCACCCTCTACGGCGCCTCGTCCGAAGCCGGCACGATCCGCATCATCACCAACAAGCCCGACGCCACCGCGACCTACGGCCGCTTTGATGTCGAAGGCAACGGCGTGGCCCACGGCGGCTACGGCGGCAAGGTCGAAGGCATGTTCAACACGCCGATCGGCCAGCGCATGGCGCTGCGCATCGTCGGCTGGGACCAGCACGACGCCGGCTATATCGACAACGTGGCCGGCAGCCGCACCTTTACCGGCCTGTCGGACGGCGCCGGCGGCTACCTGCCGGGCATCACCACGACCAACGCCCAGTACGTCAAGAAGAACTACAACACCCACGACGTCGCCGGCGGCCGCGCCGCTCTGAAGATCGACCTTGACGACAACTGGACGGCGACGGCGTCGCTGATGGGCCAGGACAGCAAGGCCAAGGGCTCGGCCGGCTACGACCCAAGCGTCGGCGACCTGAAGGTCCAGCACTTCTTCCCGGAATTCGATCACGACCGTTTCTACCAGGCGGCCCTGACCCTCCAAGGCAAGATCGGCATCTTCGACGTGACCTATGCCGGCGACTGGATGGAGCGCAAGCTCGATACCCAGCAGGACTATACCGACTACGCCGAGGCCTACGACCAGAACTATGCCTATTACGGCGGCGTGGCCAACTACTTCGCCTTCGTCAACGACAACGGCGACACCATCAATTCCAGCCAGACGATTATCGGCAAGGACAAGTTCACCAAGGAAAGCCACGAACTGCGCTTCGCCTCGCCGTCGGACAAGCCTTTGCGCTTCGTCGGCGGCGTCTTCTTCCAGCGCCAGACGCACCACATCTTCCAGGACTATCAGGTGCCGGGCCTGGCCGCCGATGAATCGGTCAACGGCCATCCGGGCACGCTGTGGCTGACCGACCAGATGCGCGTCGACCGTGACGCCGCCGTTTTCGGCGAGTTGAGCTACGACATCACGCCGACCCTGACGGTCACCGCCGGCGGGCGGTCGTTCACGTATGACAACAGCCTGATCGGCTTCTTCGGCTTCGGCGGTCCCGACAACGCCGCCTTCGCCTCGTCGGGCGTGCGCCGCTGCTTCACCACGGCGACCGTCGGCGCCACCAACCCCGTCGATGCGCCGGGCACCCTGGTGCCGGCGGCCATGGCCAACACGCCCTGTACCGACCTGGGCGTGCAGAATGCCGACGGTACCGTCAGCCCCAAGCGCGCCAAGGGCTCGGGCTTCTCGCCCAAGCTGAACCTGACCTGGAAGGCGACGCCCGACCTGATGCTCTACACGACCTGGTCGAAGGGCTTCCGTCCGGGCGGCATCAACCGCCGCGGCACCGTGCCGCCGTACCAGCCCGACTACCTGGTCAATACCGAACTCGGCTGGAAGTGGACCCTGTTCGACAAGACGGTCCATTTCAACGGTGCGGTCTATTCGCAGGAATGGCAGAAGTTCCAGTATTCATACCTGGGCGCCAACAGCTTCACGGAAGTCCACAACGGTCCCGACGCCACGATCAACGGCCTGGAAGCCGACGTGAACTGGCAGGCGACCCCGCACCTGACGATCACGGCCAACGGCGCCTATACCGACGCCAAGACCAAGCAGACCCTGTGCGCCTTCGAAGGCGACACCCAGGCCGACTGCTCGGGCATTGTCGACACCATCCAGACCCGGTATCCGGGCGGCGTCGCGACCCAGGACGTGACGCACAACCAGGACTTCGTCGCCGCGCCCAAGGGCACGCGCCTGCCGATCACGCCGAAATACAAGGCCAGCCTGGTGGCGCGCTACAGCTGGACGGTCGGCAAGTATACGTCCTACTGGCAGGTCGAGACCGCCTACCAGTCCTCGGCTTCGACCGACATCCGCTCCGCGGCGATCGAGACCGGCACCTGGGCCACCGTCAATCCGGCGGCGCTGCTGGGCAATCTCAAGGCCTACAGCACGACCAGCATTTCGGTCGGCACCAGCTGGGATACCTGGACGGCGGAACTGTTCGTCCGCAATCTGACCGACGAACGCGCACAGCTGGCCCGCTATCAGGAATGCGGATCGTGCTATATCCGCTCCTACATCATCACCAATACGCCGCGCACCGTCGGCGTTCGGTTGGGCACCAAGTTCTGATATCCGGAACCGGCGACAAAAAGCGCGATGTGGCGACACATCGCGCTTTTTTTGTGCTCAATTACCGCACAGCGCCGGCCACGACGGAGGCTCGGGCTGCCCTGGCCGGCCCCGGCTGCGCTGGAATGTGAAAGTCACGCGCGCCCCCAGCGGCATGGACAGGGGCCGCCAGCACCACCCAGAAGCCCCTGATGCGCGATTTGGCCACTCAGGTGACAGTCGTCCGCCCGAGACGCTCGCCGCAGTCTCCGAAAGTGATGACAGGCGCACTTTTGATTTGATATTACCTCGTCGTCGCGCGTAGCGTCGCGCCGCCGCCAGGGTTCTGGCCGGAGGCCTCGACCAGGCAGCCGCGGGCATTCGCAATCGGTCTGTCGCCGCAGGGGGGTGGCGGGTCCGAAGGGGAGACTCTGATTTGGCCGACAAACCGAAAGCGCCGCCGAAGCCGAAGCGGCCGCCCATGCCGAGCCTTTGGCCGCTGCTGAAGCCCTACAAAGGCCAGATGGCGATTCTCGTTGTGCTGACCGCGGCCGGCAATGCCCTTAACCTGGTCGTACCGAAGGTGGCCGCCGACGCCATCGACGCTTTTACCGCGGGCCACCTCAACCTCGATGCGTCGCTGATGTCCCTGGCAGCGCTTGCGCTCGGGACCTTCATTTTCGGCAACCTCCAGAACGTGGTTCAGACCATGGCCTCCGAGCGTGTGGCCCGCGACCTGCGCACGCGCCTGGCCGAGGTGGTTTCGCGGCAGACCTATTCGGCCGTCGAGACCATGACGCCGGCCAAGCTGCTGACCAATTTCACCTCGGACGTCGACGCCATCAAGGGCTTCGTCGCCCAGGCCGCGCCGACCCTGATCTCGTCGGTCTTCGTGATCCTCGGCGCCAGCGCCCTTCTGTTGTGGCTGAACTGGAAGCTGGCCCTGCCCGTGCTGGCCGTCCTGCCCCTGATCGCCGCCAGTTTCTTCGTCATCATGGGCCGGGTCGGCAAGCTGTTCGGCCAGATCCAGAGCCTGGTCGACACCATGAACCGCGTGCTGACCGAGACGATCGTCGGCGCGCCTTTGATCCGCCTGGTCAATACCGAGGCGCGCGAAACGGCGCGCTTTATCGGGGCGGCGGAGACGACGCGCGCCATCGGCATGAAGATCCTGCGCCAGTTCGCTTCGATGATCCCGCTGATCACCTTCCTGACCAATGTCGCCGTGCTGATCATCCTCGGCCTCGGCGGCCATTTCGTCATCACCGGCGGGATGACTGTCGGCCAGTTGTCGGCCTTCCTGTCCTACCTGACCATACTGGTCTTCCCGATCATCATCATCGGCTTTACCTCGATGTCGATCAGCCAGGCCCAGGCGTCCTACATGCGCATCGGCCAGGTCCTGAACGCCCCGCCGCCACCGGCGCGCGGCGAAACCGCGCGTCCGTTGACCGGCGCCATCGCGGTCCGGGATCTCGTCATGGCCTATGGCGAGCGCAAGGTGCTGAAAGGCGTGTCGTTCGACATCAAGCCGCGTTCGCGCACCGCCATCGTCGGCCCGACGGCGGCGGGCAAGTCGCAACTGCTCTATGCCATGACGGGCCTGCTTCAGCCGGCCTCGGGACAGGTGCTGTACGACGGCCGGCCCATCGACGACTATACGCGTGACAGCCTCTACGCCCAGATCGCCTTCGTCTTCCAGGACTCGCAGCTGTTCAACCTGACTTTGCGCGAAAACATCGCCTTCAACACCAAGGTCGACGAGGCGCAGTTAAACCGGGCGATCGACACGGCCGAACTGCGGGGCTTCATCGACGGCCTGCCGCAGGGGCTCGACACGGTCGCCGCCGAACGCGGCCTGTCGCTGTCGGGCGGCCAGAAGCAGAGGATCATGCTGGCGCGCGCCCTGGCCTTGAACCCCAAGGTCCTGTTCCTCGACGACTTCACCGCCCGGGTCGACGTCACGACCGAAGCGCGGATTCTGGCCAATGTCCAAAGGAACTATCCCGACCTGACGCTGATCTCGATTACGCAGAAGATCGCGCCGGTCGAAGCCTTCGACCAGATCGTGCTGTTGATGGAGGGCGAGGTGCTGGCCGTCGGCACGCACGCCGAACTGGCGCATTCCAGTCCCGAATACGGCCAGATTCTGCGCTCGCAGCGCTCGACCGAAGCTTACGAGGCGGTGTGATGGACTATACCCTCAAATCCGCCACAGCCGGCGGCAAGCAAGAGAGTCTGGGCTCGGCCTGGCAGGCCTTGAAGCCCCTGCTGGGCGACGAACGCCGTCATATCGCGGTCGCCGTGACCTGCGTAATCGTCAGCACGGCCGCCAACCTGCTGGGACCGGTGATCACGGCGCGTATCATCGACACCGCGATCAAGCACGGCGACTACGGCCTCCTCCTGCGCGACGCAGGCCTGCTGGCCGCGATCTATCTCGTGGGACTGGTGGCCATGTATCTCCAGACCCTGCGCATGGGCACGGTCGGGCGCAACGTGCTGTTCAAGCTGCGTGGCCGCCTGTTCGCCCAGCTGTCGCGCCTGCCCATCGCCTTCTTCGCCCAGAACCGCGCCGGCGACCTGATCTCGCGCGTCAACAGCGACACCGACAAGATCAACCAGTTCTTTTCTCAGGCCTTGATGCAGATGTTCGGCAGCCTGTTCCGGGTGATGGGTGCGGGCATCATCCTGCTCTGCCTGAACTGGCGGATGGGCCTGGTCGCGCTCGCGCCGGCGCTGGTCATGCTGGTCCTCACCCGTGTGCTGTCGCCGTGGGTCAAGCACGCCAACCGCAAGAGCCTGGAGAGCCTGGGCGCCTTGTCCGGCGATGTCTCGGAGAGCCTGGCCAACTTCCAGGTGATCGTCGCCTTCAACCGGGTCGACTATTTCCGCGAGAAGTTCAAAGCCGCCAACCAGGACAATTATCGTGCCTCGGTGACATCCGGCGTGGCGTCCGGCGTGTTCGCGCCGCTGTATACGCTTGCAGGCAGCGCGGGTTCGATCCTGGTGCTGGGACTTGGCGTATGGCTGATCCTGCACGGCCAGCTCAGCGTCGGCCTGCTGGTCGGCTACCTGCTCTACGTGTCGTCCTTCTACGATCCGCTGCGCCAGCTGGCGACGGTGTGGTCCAGCCTGCAGACCATGATGGCGGCCATGGACCGCGTGTCCGAGGTGCTGAAGCTCGAACCCAATCTGGTCGAGCTCCCGCAAGACGCGGGCCAGACCGCAAAGCAGCCGGGCGCCCTCCTCGCCTTCGAAAACGTCAGGTTCGCCTATCCAGGCGGCAAGCCGGTGATCGACAAGGTCGACCTGACGCTGGAACGCGGCAAGACCTACGCCCTGGTCGGCCCGACCGGCGGCGGCAAGACCACGACGGCCATGCTGATGGCGCGGCTGTACGATCCGACCGAAGGCACAGTCTATCTGGAAGGCCGGGACATCCGCACCTTCACCGCCGCCGAGCGCGCGGCGAAGATCGGCTTTATCCTGCAAGACCCCTTCCTGCTGGCCGGCAAGGTCCGCGACAACATCGTCTACGGCCATCCCGATCTCGGCGATATCGGCACGGAGGCATTGACGGAACGCATGAATGCACTCGGGCTGGCGGGCTTCCTGGCGCGGTTCGGCGAAAGCGGGCTGGACACGCCGGTCAAGGGCACGGGCGACGGGCTTTCACTGGGTCAGAAGCAGCTGGTGGCCTTCCTCAGGGCGGTGATGCGCGAACCGGACATCCTGATCCTGGACGAGGCCACCGCCAATATCGACACCGTCACCGAGCAGATGCTGGAAGAGGTCCTGGCCAGGCTACCCGAAACCACCACCCGGGTCATCATCGCCCACCGCCTCAACACCATCCAGAACGCCGACGAAATCTTCTTCGTCGGCGGGGGCACGGTGACGGCGGCAGGCTCGATGGCGGCCGCCATGGACATGCTGCTGGGCCACGAGCGGACGTCGTAAAGGCGCTAGGCCTTTATTTTGGCACGTAATTTATCCCAAAAGCGGCATCCCCCTTTTGGCATGATGCCCTACGCGATATCGCGGCGATAGCGGCCTGAGGCTATGGCGCTTTCCACCCATGCATCGCCCATGTGGCGGCGCAGGGCGGCATCGACAGCGACAGCCATGTCGTGCGATCCCGACACCAGAACGGCGCCGTCCTCGCCCAGCCAGCCCTGGAATTCAAGCGTACGCCCGACGAAGACGTCCTCGACACGGCGGCCGTCGGCGCCGGCATAGAAGGTTAGGTCGAGACGCGACAGGCTGCCGTCGTCCTGCCAGCCGATCAGTTCGTCGCACAGGGCCCCGTCAGTGACCGGATTGTGCTCGCCGTAGATCAGCCAGCACTTGCGGCCGGCGGCGCGGGCCTCCATCAGGTTGGGACGCAGCGCGGCAAGCCCTGCCCCCATGCCCACCATCAGCAGCGGCGTCTCGCCGTCCGGTGCACGGAAGGCGCCGTCGGCCACCAAGCGGACGGCGGACGGCGAAATCGTCGTGGAAGGGTCTTCGCCCGCCGGCACCCAGAGGCGCACATGGCCTTCCGACGGCAGGGAGGCGATGGGGTAGCGGCGGCTGCCGATCTCCACGGAGGCACCGGCGCGCCAGGACGCGGCGCCCTCGGTCGGCTCGAGATCGATCTGCACCAGCTTGTCCGCACGGGATTCGGCATTGACCACCTCGCGCGCCGCGATGCGCCAGCCGCCGGCCGGCGTGGGGTTGGCCCGTGGCGCAGCGGATGCCGGCACTGGCGCGGTCACGGGTTGCGGCGCGGCTACCCCGGCCAGGGCCGGCCTGCGCCGGAACAGGCGCGTAATCGCGCCCACCGCCATCAGCCCCAGCACGACGCCCACGCCGATACGCAGCAACTCGATTTCCCACGATGTCATAGCCATATCCCCGATCATACCCAACTCCCTAAACCCACGATTCCAGAACAGGACTCAAAACTTCCCGGATGCCGCCGCTATCGCGCACGCGCAGCAGGCAGGCCAGGTTGTGTTGTTTCGCAAATGCCCGCGCCTCGCCCTCGCCCATGACGATCAGCGCCGTGGCCAGCGCGTCGGCGCGCCAGGCCTGTGGGTCGATGACCGTCGCGCTGGCGATTTCCGGACGGGCCGGACAGGCCGTGCGCGCATCGATGGTGTGCGACAGGATCAGGCCTTCGTGCTGGAAGGACCGGCGCAGGTCACCCGATGTCGCGACGGCCCGGCCGCTGATGGCGACCACGGTGCGCGGGGCGGTTTCATCCACGGCCTCGATTTCGACCCACCACGGCAGGTCGTCCGGCCGCGCGCCGAAGCCGCGCAATTCCCCGCCGATCTCGACCAGGGCGGCCGACACGCCGGGCTCGAACTGCAGCATCTGGCACAGGCCGTCGACGGCGTAGCCCTTGGCGATGGCGTTGAGATCCAGGTGAAACCCCGCCGGGCGCACCAGCCCGTCCGGCCGCCAGTCGAGCCGGCGCCAGCCGTGGGCATCGCCTTTCAAGGCCTCGATATCGGCCTGTTGCGGCAGGCCGTCGGGCACGATGCGCGGCCCGAAGCCCCACAGCTCGACCGCTGCCAGCAGGCCGGGATCGAAGGCGCCGTTGGTCAGGCCCGCCATGTCGATGGCGTGGCGCAGGACCTGCATCATCACTTGCGGCAGGGGCACAAAGGTGTCGGCGGGCGCTTCGTTGAAACGGGTAAGATCGGAATCGGGCCGGTACGGGCTCATCTGCCGGTCGATCAGGTCCAGCCAGGCGCGGATGCGGCGCGGCAGGCTGTCTTCCAGCCGGTTGGCGACGCTGCGTTCGGCGTAGAGATCGACGCGCCAGCCGGTGCCGAAGGCGTCGCCGCCAAAGACCAGCCGGACCGCGTGCGCGTCGCCGTGCGGCACGGCGTCGATATCCGGGATGATGACGCGGGTGTCGAAGGGCTCGGGCAGGTGGCTGGCCGGGGCAGTGGTCATGGCTGCCAGCGCCTTAAAACCGACCGCCTTGAAACCGGCGGCGCCGCGGAGCGTATACAGGTCGATCTGGTTCGCATATCGGATAGTGTGCCCCGGCGGTGACCGCTCATCCATCTTTTATGGATAATTTATAAAAGCATGCTGCACCGCATTAGGCCAGAGGACTCGCGTGCCGCTTGATCGCAAGGCCTTGGCATGTCACCCTTTATCCACAATTGGTTACACAGGATACGTTCAGATGACCGAGCAGATCGGCCCGGATCTCGATGGCACAGACCGCCGGCTGCTGGCCGCCCTGCGCGAAGATGCCCGGCTGCCGGTGTCACAACTGGCCGCGCAGCTCGAAATCCCGCGCGCCCAGGTCTACGCCCGCCTGGAACGGCTTGAGGCAGACGGCGTCATCGGCGGCTATACGGTGCGCCTGGGCGAAGCCTTTTCGCGCACACGGATGCGCGCCCATGTCATGATCAAGACCCTGCCGCGCCAGGGCCAGGCGGCCGAGGCGGGGCTTGCCGGCATCGCCGAGGTATCGGCCGTCTACGCCATCAGCGGCGAATACGACATCATCGCCATGGTCGAAGCGTCGAACAGCGTCGAGATGAACGAACTGCTCGACCGCATCGGCCTGCTCGACGGCGTCGAACGCACGACGACCTCGGTCATCCTGGCCGCCAAGCTGGAGCGGTAGGCCGGGATGCTTCCGATCTTCCTCATCTATCCCGCCGTTACCGTCCTGTTTGTCACGGTGTTCGTCATGTATGGCCTGCGCCGACTCAAACGGCCGAAGAGGGCCGCCGGCGCGGTGATCAGAGTCGCCGTCGACGCCCTGGCCTTCACCGTCTTCGAAAACGACACGGTCCACGGCTCGGCGGGATGGCCTGAGATCCGAAAGGCCGCGCTCATCGTCACGGACAAGGGCCCGTGGAAAGACGCTGCCTTCTACCATCTCGATCTGCACGATGGCGAAAGCCTCACCCTGCCGTCACAGGCGGCGGGCATCGACGCTTTCATCGAAAGACTCCGGGGCTTGCCCGGCTTCGATGCGGCCGCCTTCGAACGCGCGAGGCAGTCCAGGAAAAAGGACACCTTCGCGGTTATCCTGCGTACGAAAGAGACGGTAGCCTAACCCCGCTTCATGCCGATCGCGATCAGCAGCAGGACGAACAGGACCAGCGACACGGCCTGCCACAGCTTTTCGGGATTGGCCTGCCACCAGCGCCCGCGCCTGACCGAGGCCGGCGCGGTCGACAGCATGCCGTTTTCGAGCGCGTAGACCAGTTCGAAGCCGTCCTGAAAACGCTCATCGGCGTCCGGCGCGATCGCCGTCATCAGCACATTGTCGAGCCAGGCCGGCAGGTCGCGCCGCCATTTCCACAGGGGGTGCGGGCGGCCGAAGACCGGTTTGGTGAAGCCGCCGGATTCGCCATAGGGAAACTGGCCGCCGGTGAACATGCGGTAGAGGCTGATGCCGAGCGCGAAGATATCGGAGCGCTCGTCGCCCGGCGCGCCGTCGTACAGTTCGGGCGCCTTGTAGCTGGGCGTGCCCGGCACGTGGTCCATCTGGGTATCGGTATCGAGATAGGTCAGCCGGGCCACGCCGAGGTCGATCAGCTTCAGCCCGCCGTCGGGCTGAAGGATGACGTTTTCCGGCTTGATGTCGCGGTGGATGATGCCGGCGCGGTGCAGCGCCGCCACCGCCTTGGCCAGCTTGGTGGCGATGTCGAGCCCGGCCTCGAGCGTGATCTTGTCCTTGCGCTCCAGGCGCGCTTCCAGCGTCTCGCCCTCGTAGAAGGGCTGGGCGATGTAGAGGCGGGTCTGCCGGCCGGGCGGCAGGGCCAGCACCCCGCCCACCAGGGCGTGCTGGACGCGGCTGGCCACCCAGGCCTCACGCGCGAAGACGTTGCGCGCCGCCGCCTCGCTGCCGATCGTGTCGGGCTTCGGGAATTTCAAAAGGACCGTGCGCGGCTCTTTCTGGTCGCGGGCGCGGAAGACGCGGCTGTAGTCGCCATCGGCCAGACGCTGTTCCAGCTTGAAGCCGTCGATGGTTTCGCCCGTGGCCGGCGGCTCCTCCATCGGCAGGCGGGCGAAGGCCGCGTCGAGGTCGTCGAAGGTCGCCGGCGGCAGTTCCAGCACGTCGATGACCAGGGCCGTGGCGTTGTCGTCGCCGTGCTTTTCGTACGCCATGGCCACCAGCTTGCGCGCGGTTTCCTCAGGCGCGGCGCGCGCTGCCAGCAGGGTTTCGATATCGGCATCGCTCAACGGCCCGTGCACGCCGTCGCTCGACAGCAAAAGCCGGTCGTGCGGCTGGATGTCGTGGACGCGGTAGTCGATGCGCAGCGACTCTTCCATGCCGACGGCGCGGGTGATGAGGTTGGTGGCCTCGGCGCCCTCGGGCTTGTGGTCGCGCGTCAAAAGGCTGAGTGCACCGTCGCGCAGGCGGTAGAGCCGGGTGTCGCCGGCGTGGAAGCTGTGCAGGCGGTGGCCCTTGAGCACGATGCCCGTGAACACCGCCGCCATGCCCTTCAGCTTCTCGTCCTTCTGGCCCTGCTGGTGGATCCAGTGGTTGATGCTTTCCAGCGCGCGCGCCGCCGTCTTGCGCGGCGGCAGGGCGTCGCTCTGGCTGACATAGTCGTCGATGAAGTTGCGCACGCTCAGCTCGGCGGCGACGCGCCCGCCCTTCTGGCCGCCGACGCCGTCGGCCACCGCCGCCACCAGACCGTGGTGGCGGGGCGGGCCTTCGAGATAGGCCGCGCCGAAATCCTGGTTGTCGGGTCGCGGGCCCGTTTCGCTGGCAAAGCCCGTGGCGACCTTGAGCTTCTTGTCGGGCGCGGCCATCGCTTAAAAAAACGTCGCGACGGTTTCGGTGTGGACGATGTCCGGCGCGGATACGAAGAACGGCCCGGCAAGGGCCCGCCACTGCTGGAAGTTGTCGGAGCCCCGGAAGGTGACCTCGTGCGCCTCGACCGTCTCCCACAGCACGCGCAGATGATAGAGGCCGGGCGTTTCGATCACCTTGTCCAGCGCCATGCCGTGGCAGCCCGGCGAGGTCTGGAAGTACGGCTTCGCGGACGCGACGGCGGCCTCAAACGCTTCGGCCTTCAAAGGATCGATGCGGAGGGTGGCGATTTCGGTGATCATCGGGGTCTCTCATATTGCGGTGCGAATGCGCACGCGGTATCTGCCATCTATTCAATCAAAAGCGAGGGACGCAACATGAAAAAGGTCAGATGGGGCGTGTTGTCGACCGCGAAGATCGGTGTGGCAAAGGTCATCCCCGGCATGCGCAAGAGCCACTATATCGACGTGGCCGCCATCGCTTCGCGCGATCTGGCCTCGGCCGAAGCCGCCGCGTCCTCGATCGGCATCGAAAAGGCCTATGGCAGTTACGAAGACCTGCTCGACGATCCCGATATCGACGCCATCTACAATCCCCTGCCCAACCACCTGCATGTGCCGCTGACGCTGAAGGCAGCCGAGGCCGGCAAGCATGTCCTGTGCGAAAAGCCGATGGCGCTGAATGCCGCCGAGCTCGACCAGTTGCGTGCTGTTGAAGGCAAGGTTCTGATCATGGAGGGCTTCATGGTGCGCCATTCGCTGCAATGGAACGCGGCGCGCGAACAGGTGCGTAACGGTGCGCTCGGCTCGGCCCCGCGCATGATCCAGTCCTTCTTCAGCTACAACAACCAGGATCCCGCCAATATCCGCAACAAGGTCGAATGGGGCGGCGGCGGGCTGATGGATATCGGCTGCTATCCCATCGTGGCCGGCCGCTTCTTCTTCGAAGCCGAACCGCTGCGCGTCATGGCGCTGGTATCACGCCACGCCGAGTTCGGCACCGATACCGTCACGGGCGGCCTGCTCGATTTCGGGCAGGGACGCCAGCTGACCTTCGGAGTGTCCACCGAACTGGCGCGCGCCCAGCAGCTGACCGTGTGGGGGGCTGACAGCCGCCTGACCATTCCCGTGCCGTACAACGCTCAGCCCGATGTGCCGAACATCTTCGCCATCGACAGCGGCGAGGCGCTCGACGGCGCGTCGGCAAAGGTCTTTGAAATGGACGTGTCCGACCAGTATACGCGCATGAGCGAGGATTTCTCGCGCGCCGTGCTCGGCGAAATCGCACTGCCCTACGGCGTCGACGACGCCCGGCAGAACATGCGCATCATCGACGCCCTTTTCCGCTCCGAAACCTCGGGACGGTGGGAAGACGTCGGCTGACAGCCGGTCGCCCCGACACAAAGCGGACACAATTCCGTCATTACGGTTTGAACCTACCGGTGCCCGTCTCGGCGCCGGCGCGCGTACGCATGCCGTCATGTCTTTCATTTTGCTGATGAATATAATGCCGGGCATGTCGCAGCACATTGCCGCCGGCCGTCACATTTCTGATTAACGCTTTACAGGCCTTTCCGGCAACCGAACTGACTTTTTATGGCCCTTCCGGCGATGGTGCAGCGCAAGGGGCGAGCTTCCGCTTCGCCCTTGAACGTCATCATTCTACCGCCCGAGCGCAGACGGAGTCGATTGTTTCCTCCGATCCTCGCTGCCGGGCCCAGAACAGTAAGCAGAGGTCGATATGTTGGAAGCCACTACCTTCACGGCGCAAGGCGAAGATTTCACAGCCGCGGACATAGCGGGGATCGGCGCCACCGCCGTGGAGGCCGGTCTTCACCATACGGCCATCATCGGCAATTTCCCGCCGCGCCAGTGCGGCCTGGCGACCTTCACCCGCGACATGTACACCTGCCTGAAGAGCGCGCTGCCCGACGCCGAGTGGAACGTCATCGCCATGAACGATCCGGGCAACAGCTACGACTATCCGCCCGAGGTCACGGACCAGCTGCCGCAGAACGACGTTGCCGCCTATATCCGCATGGCCGACACGCTCAACAGCAATGGCACGCAGGTCCTGTTCGTTCAGCACGAGTTCGGCATCTATGGCGGTCCGTCGGGCGCCTACCTGCTCGACATGCTCGACCGCCTGACCATGCCGGTCGTGACAACCCTTCACACGGTTCTCGAAAAGCCCAATGACGAGCAGCGCCGCGTGATGGAAGGCCTGATCCGCGTGTCGGCCACCCTGGTGACCATGGCACGCAAGGGCGCTGAAATACTCAAGCGCGTCTATAATGTCCCGGACTCCAAGATCGCCATCGTGCCGCACGGTGCGCCGTCGCGCCCCCTGCGCGCCACCGACGCCTTCAAGGCGAAGCTCGACCTGGCCGGCAAGAAGACCCTGACCACCTTCGGTCTTCTGTCGCCCAACAAGGGCATCGAGACCGTCATCGCCGCCATGCCGGAAATCCTCAGCGCCAACCCGGACGCCGTCTATCTGGTGATCGGCGCGACCCACCCGCACCTCCTGCGCAACGAAGGCGAAAAGTACCGCGACAGCCTGAAAGCCATGGCGCGCGAACTGGGCGTCGAGGACAGCATCCGGTTCATCAACAGCTTCGTCAACGACGACGACCTGATCGAGATCCTGCAGGCCAGCGACGTCTATGTCACGCCCTACCTGACGGAAACCCAGATAACGTCCGGGACCCTCGCCTATGCGCTGGCCTTGGGCCGTCCGGTCGTGTCCACGCCCTATTGGCACGCGGCGGAAGCCCTGGCCGGCGGCGTCGGCATCCTGTGCGACTTCCACGATACGCCCGCCTTTGCGCGCGCCATTTCCGGCCTGCTGGCCTCCGATGAACGCCGCGAGGCCATGACGCGCCGGGCCTATATGTACGGCCGGTCGTCGCGCTGGTCGGCTGTCGCCGAGGCCTACATCACCCGGGCCGAAGACAATGTCAGGCGCCAGAGCGCCGTCGAAGCGGAAAAAACCATGCCCCTGCGTTCCTTCACCACCCTGCGGCCCGCGGTCGACGCCATCCTGCGCATGAGCGACGACGCCGGCCTGTACCAGCACGGCAAGTATCGCCTGCCGGACCGTGCCCATGGCTATTGCACGGACGACAACTGCCGCGCCCTGCAACTGCTGGCGCGCCAATCGGGCCTGGGCCGGCTGCCACAGGACTTGCAGAAGCTGACCTATGTCTATGCCGGCTTCATCAACCACGCCTGGACGGGCGACGGCTTCCGCAACTTCATGAGCTTCGAGCGCAAATGGCTCGACGACGGCGGCTCCGACGACTGCTGCGCCCGTACGCTGGAAGCCCTGATCGAAACCGCGCGGTCCGACCTGCCCGCCGACATCCGGACCTGGGCCGCCGACCTGGCGCAGCGCGCCATCGTGGCCAGCGCCCACTGGACGTCGCTGCGCAGCGTCGCCATCGTGGTCAAGGCGCTGACCCGCGCCTTCGGCGTCGTCGGCAATCCGCAGGATATCCAGGCGGCCATCCGCCATCACGGCCGTATCCTGCACGACCATTACAAGCGCTACGCCCGTCCGGACCATCCGTGGCTGGAACCGGCGCTTGCCTACGACAATGCCCGCCTGGCCGAAGGCCTGATCCTGGCGGGGTCCTTCCTGTCCGACGCCGACATGCTGAAGGATGGCCTCAATGCCCTCCAATGGCTGATGAAACAACAGACCGTCCCGGTAAAGGGCTGTTTCCTGCCGGTGCCGACTTCGCGCTTCAAGGAGGACGGCCAGGTCCACCCCCTTTACGACCAGCAGCCGATCGAGGCCGTGGCCAGCATCGAGGCCTGCCTGACGGCGGCGCGCATCACGCACGAACCCGACTGGCAGGACGAAGCCCTGCGCGCCTTCGCCTGGTTCGAAGGCGACAACAGCCAGGGCATTCCGCTGGTCACCCCGGACGGCGGCTGCTTCGACGGCCTGACGCCGCACGGCTGCAACCAGAACCAGGGCGCCGAGTCGATCCTGGCCTGGCACCTCGGCTGGACGGCGCTCAAACTCGACCTCAAGGCCGAGATTCCGGCCGTCACGCACGCCGCAGTGCAAGATAAACGTCGCGCCGACGCATGATCGCCCTTTCACCGTCCGCCCGGACGCGATATCCTGACATGGCTTGGGAGCGGGGCGGTGTCTGTCTTGAGCGCATCCCGAAACGTGTGACGCACGTTTCGGATTAAGATGCGCGGCAAAAACGGGAGACCTGAATGGACGGCAGTGCCAATACGCCCAGGGGCGCGAAGCCCCTGACTGACATGATGCAGAGCCCGATCACACTGCGCGCCAATCCCGAGCGCGTCGTGATCCTGCCCTTTCAAATTTCCCTGGCATCTTCGGACTCGGCCATGGGCGCGTTTTCGCGCGTCGGCCGTATCTGCGAGGCCATCAAGGCGCTTTCGGGAGACCAGGTGCGCACCGTGCTGGAAGAGGTCAACCGCGACTTCACCGGCCGCCACTGGCAGACGCGCGGCATCTTCCTCGAACGCTACAAACAGGTCCAGGCCATGCACGGCGGGCTGGACGCGCTCGACGAAGACCACAAGGCGCTGATCGGGGCCTATTTCAGCCACGAATACAGCTACCAGGCCGCCGCCGTCATGAATCCGTCCGTCGTCGTCCACCCGGACCAGACCGGCGCGGGCAACGGCGCGGTCAACTTCATCCTGTCGACGCGCACCGTCGGCGAAGGCCATATCTCTACGATTTCGTTCCGGGAAGGCACCTTCTTCGCCGACGGGTCGATCGAGATAAAGCCCGAGACCGACTTCGCCGTCGCCGCCCGCCCGCGCGACACGGTGCCGAACGAAGGCGCCGTCACCGTCCACAGCCACCAGGCCTGCCCAGTATCGGAGACCGTGCTGTTTCCCGTCACCAAGCAGCAGGCCAACGGTCTCGAAGACCTGCGTATGCTCCGCTTCACCGAGGAAAACGGCAGCCAGATCTATCTCGGCAGCTACACGGCCTATAATGGCCGCGAAACGGCCTGCGAGTGCTTCGAAACCAGCGACTTCCGCTCGTTCCGGCTGACGCCGTTCCGCGGCGCCGCCTCCCAGCACAAGGGGCTGGCCCTGTTCCCGCGCCGGGTCAACGGCCGCTATGCCGCCATCGGCCGGCTGGACCACGAAAGTCTGTTCTATCTCGAAAGCGACGACCGGCTGATCTGGAACAATGGCGAGCGCATCCTGGGCCCCGAACAGCCCTGGGAACTGGTGCAGATGGGCAATTGCGGCTCGCCGATCGAGCTCGACGAAGGCTGGCTGGTCCTGACCCACGGGGTCGGCGCGGTCCGCCGCTATTCCCTGGGCGCCGCCCTGCTCGACAAGAAGGACCCGACCAGGGTCATCGCCCGCTCGGTCGACCCGCTGCTGTCGCCGTCTGAGGACAATCGCGAAGGCTACGTGCCGAACGTCATCTATACCTGCGGCGCCCTGCGCGTCGGCGACTGGCTGTTCATGCCCTATGGCGTAGCCGATTCCAGCATCCATTTCGCCTCGCTGAAAATCAGCGACCTGCTGGCGCACTTAGGGCTGTAGAGATCCGGGGCTCCAGAAAAGAGCCCTCCCCCAATCATCAGAATACGGACGAAAGGCTGCGCACCTCCGTGTCGGGATGCACGCGTTTCGGCAATATCGTGACCTTGCCGTCGCCGCACGGCAGGGCTTCCGCTGCCGCATGGGTGTCTTCGAGGCGGCGGAACTCAAGGCCGCGCTGCGTGAACAGGCGGCAGAGCGCGCCGGCGGCCAGGCAGATGTCCTGGACGGCATCGCTTCCGGCCAGCCAGCGGGCGTGCGCCGCCGCCCGGTCGCGATCGCCGGCTTGCAAGGCTTCGAATAGCGCCAGGAAACTCTTTTCGTCCTGGGTCAGTTCGATGTGGCCGGGCCGGCCGATGCGAATGACCCGCTTGCCCTGTCCCATTGCCTTGAGAAAGATAGTGAGCCCGCATTGGCCGGCTTCGCTCAGCGGGCCGAACGCCCGGTCCATTTCCCGCACCAGCGTCCGGCATTGCGTGCAACAGGTCAGGGATGTCCGGATCGACCAGACGAGGAAATGGTCGCTGTAGCGCAGCTGGCGCAGATCGGAAGGGGCCATGATCGACTCTCGTAACTCATGCAAATGAGAATTGATCGCAAAATATACCCATACGCCGCGTCGTCAATACGTTTTTGCGAATGAATCGCATATGTGATCGGGTGCATCAAGGTTCATCCGCGAAATCCGGCACCCGATTTATGGAAAGGGCCGGAATTCGATATGCGTCCGCCCCAACGTAAAAGGCCTCCCGGCGAAACCGGGAGGCCAAAGGAATGCGGGGGAAACCCCGCGACGGCCAAGGCGCGAACCTTCGCCGAATAACGAGGGCTTACTTTTCGGAGCCGACCTTGGTGACCTTCGGCATCTTGCCGTTGCCAACCCGGCCTTCGTTGCGAAGACGACGGCCCTTTTCGGCCATCTTGTCATTGTGCATGGCCTCGCCCAGTTCTTCTTCGGTGGCGCCGGCGGTTTCCTTGATGCTCGACTTGATCGACATGTGATGTCTCCTTCTGTGATTGGCTGAGCAGCCTCGGCTGCGTCTCAGCAACCCTAGCCGAGGCCTCGTAAAATTGACGCACCGGAGCGGAAGAGGCGGCATAAGAATGAGGTAAACCGGGAGCTTTTCCGCGATGCAACCCAAGCTTTTACGCACTCTTTATTTTCAGATCGCGGTCCGCACATGGCGCTTTGAGGTGGCCACCTGTAGCCTTTGATCATCGCGTTCACGGCAGCCGGTTTGGGGCTCTTCATCGCCCCCCCTAGCCTAAGACTCCAGACGACCTCCGTGAACGCGACCCCCCTTTTTCTCCCTGACAATTTGACGCGTTTTCGTTCCAAGGAGACCGACGCAATGATTTCGACCGCCACCAAAGTCGCCGCCAATGTCACCAAGGCCTCGGCTGAAAACGACCTGAAGTCTGCCGCCGACGATCTGGTCGCTGACGGCCGCGCGGCGATCGACAATGTCTCGGACTATGCCAACGAGGCCGGCCAGAAGTTCCGCAGCTTCGTCGACCGTACGCTGGAATCGACAAACAAGGTCTCGTCCGGCATCCAGGACGAAGTCCGGCTGAACCCCGTCCGATCGAGCCTGATCGCGCTCGGCGCGGGCTTCATCCTCGGCGCCCTGCTGACGCGCCGCTAAAACCGGCAAGGCGCCTTGCAACCTTGTGCCTGGTCGCGCAATGTTTCCGAAAAGTGGTGGCCACTTTATCGGATTGCGCTCCGGGGCGCCTTTTTCATGGACAGGCCCGACACGCCGTGATGCACGCGCTTACCCGGTTTCTCGAACTCTTCATCACCAACCGCAAGCTCAGCTCGGCCAGGCCGCATGTGCTCAACGCCCTTGCGGGACTGGCCCTGGTGATCTGCCTAGGCGTCTTCGCCACGGTACTGGCGGCACTGATGGTGTGCGCGCTCCTCTGGCTCGGCTATGCGCAGATGCTTAATGCCGGCGCCGCCATTGCCACGGCCGGCGCGGTCATCGCCGTCGCCGCGCTGGTCCTGGTCGTCGTGGCCGTCGTCATCGCGTTGCGCATCTGGAAAACGGTTCGCGACGAGGTTCTGGAAGTCTTCCGCACCCAGACTCCGCTGGCGCCGGTGACGGATACGGCCGGTGCATTCCTCGACGGCATTCTGGCCGTCGGCAGGCGCGCCAAGGCCAAGGCCGCTCCCAAGTAAAGGCCGCGTTTTCCGTTTTCTCTTGGCAAACTCAACCCATAAGAACCTGTGTTCCTTATGGGTTTTTTATTTTTAAGCCGGCGCCCCTTATTGCCGTTTGTGATCACGCGACCTACCGTCAAATCGGGAACGTTCGCATGGACGCCGGCCGCCACCACTCGAGAGACTGTTATTCGGTGGCCCAAAGGGATATAAAACAGCGAAGCCTTGCGTCAGAACGACAGCGGGCATTGGGAAAGCTGACCGGACACCATGTGGTTACCCTGGGGCATAAACGTCAAACACCTCTACCTGGCGTTCTTCAGCATCGTGTCCATCGCCCTGTGTTCCTTCACCATGATCATCTACAACCAGTATCGCACGGTCGAGGAACTGAACGCCTATACCATCCGGCAATATGAAGCGATCCGCCAGACACGGCTGATCCTGCTCGACCTGGTCGACATGGAAACCGGCGTGCGCGGCTATGTGATCTCGGCCGACCCGAAATTCCTCGAAACCTACGCCAAGGTCAGCGGCCAGGTGCGCGCCGAGCTGTTCGGCCTGCGCAACGCCACCTACAATGACGGCGCCTTCTTCGCCGAGACCAATGTCTGGCTGGATCGCATCGAGGACCTGCAGAAGCTGCTCAACACCCAGGTCACCGCCGTCCAGGCGCACGGCCGCGGCGCGGTCGCCGTCGCCGACCTGGAAGTGCAGCGCCAGCGCATGGATACGCTGCGCGAGCTGATGGACAAGAGCGTCAAGGCGCGCCTGGTCGACCTGGAAAAGCATATCAAGGACGTCGACTCGCAAAAGGCCAACTTCATCTACATCCTGATCATCGGCTCGATCCTGGGGATCGGCATCGTGCTGGCCGGTACGGTGACCATCATCAAGCTGGAATCCGAGAACGAGACGATCGAGGACGAGAACCGCAAGGCCGAAGCCCGCTTCCGCATGGTGATGAACGGCATCAATGACGGACTCTACGAGCTCAACTTCATCACCGAGACCTTCTTCGCCTCGAAGGAATTCAAGGCGATGCTGGGCTATGACGACCATGAGCTGGACCTGACGCCCGACGGCGTCATCGCCATGATCCACCCGGACGATGTCGCGCAGATGCTGGAAATCCGGCGCCAGTACATCATGCGCCAGACCCCGCTGTACAACAACATCTTCCGCATGCGCCACCGCGACGGCACCTGGCGCTGGGTCATGTCGCGCGGCGTCGGCGTCTGGGACAAGTTCGGCCAGATCCGCACCCTGATCGGCACGCACACCGACATCACCGAACAGAAGCAGCGCGAGGAAGAGTTCAAGCAGCTCCATGCCGACATGGAAGCCTTTACCTACATCACCTCGCACGACATGCGCTCGCCCCTGGTCAACCTCAAGGGTTTCAGCCACGAGCTGTCGCTGGCCGTCGACGAGCTGCAGCAGATTCTCGAGCCGGCCAGGGGCAAGCTGGGCGACAAGACCTGGGAACGGCTGAATACCGTCCTCAAGCTCGACATTCCCGAGGCGCTGGGCTTCATCGGCAACGCCGTCGACCGCATGGATACGCTGACCACCGCAATCCTCGACCTGTCGCGCATCGGCAAGTACGTCTACCGCGAGGAGGTCGTCAGTTCGCGCGCCATTCTCGACAAGTGCCTGGGCGCGCAAAGCTACGAGATCGCGGCCAAGGAGGTCGAGGTTGTCATCGGCACCATGCCCGACCTGATAACCGACCCGCTGGCGCTGGAGCAGATCTTCTCCAACCTGCTCGACAACGCGGTCAAATACCTCCAGCCCAACCGCCCCGGCCATATCGAGATTTCGGCCCAGGAAACGGCGCGCGACTATGTCTTCTCGATTCGCGACAACGGCCGCGGCATCGAGCCCGAGGACAGCCAGAAGGTTTTCCATATCTTCCGCCGCGCCCGCAACACCGGCGACGTGCGCGGACTGGGCCTCGGCATGGCCTTCGTCAAGGCGACGCTGCGCAAGATGTCGGGCGCCATCTGGTTCGAATCGAATGTCGGCGTCGGCACCACCTTCCACTTCAGCCTGCCCAAGAAGATTTCGCCCGCGGCCAGCAACGACACGGCCGAAACCCGTGCACTGGCCAGCTGAGGAAGGCCGTCAGGACTCATCATGATCAGCCAGCTAGAAGAACCCTTCTCCATCGTGCTTGTCGAAGACGACGCGGGCCATGCCAGCCTGATCAAGCGCAACCTGAAGCGCGTTGGCGTGCAGAACCCGATCGAGCATCTCGAATCGGGCGCAAGCGCCATGGAGTACTTCTTCGGTCCCGACCAGCCTGACCGCCCCTATGACAAGATGCTGGCCGTGCTCGACCTCAACCTGCCGGATATCGACGGCTTCGAAATCCTGCGCCATATCAAGGCCAACGAGGCGACCCGGCGCATGCCGGTCGTGATTTTGACCACCACCGATACGCCGCGCGATATCGACCGTTGCTATGCTCTGGGGTGCAACGTATTCATGACCAAGCCCGTGGGCTACGATGAATTTTCCGAGGCCATCCGCAAGCTCGGCTTGATGATGACCGTTGTGCGCGTCCCCCATATTCATGACTGATACCGTGATGCCGCTTGATGCCGACCCTGACCCCAATGTTCAGCCGCAATCGGGCATGCAGACCATCCTCTACATCGAGGATGACGCCGCCCTGGCGCGTCTGCTGCAAAAGCGCATGGACCGGGCGGGGCTGAAGGTCGATACGGCCGAAACCGCGGAACAGGCGCTTGAAATCATGACCGGCGGCCGGCAGTACGACCTGCTGCTGGTCGACTACAACCTGCCGGGCATGAGCGGGCTGGAATTCCTGGAGAAGCTTAACGCCATCCCCGATTCCCCGCCGGCCGTCATCCTGACCGTGGGCGGCGACGAACGCATCGCCCTCGAAGCCCTCCAGCGCGGCGCCGCCGACTACGCCGTCAAGGACGTCAACCAGACCTATCTCGACCTCCTGCCCGCCATCATGCAGGCCGCCTACACCAAGGAAATGCTCCTGCGCGAAAACGCCCGCCAGCGCGAAGAGCTGATGCAGGCCAAGGAACGCGCCGAACAGGCCAGCGAGGCCAAGAGCCGCTTCCTGGCCACCATGAGCCACGAAATCCGCACGCCGATGAACGTGGTCACGGGTCTTGCGACCGTGCTGGCGAAATCCCAGCTCAACGACGACCAGAAGAAGATCGTCGAGACCCTGCGCACCAATGCCGACCTGCTGCTCAAGCTGATCAACGACCTGCTCGACATCAGCCGCATCGAGGACGACCGCGTGGCGCTGGAAAGCATCCGCTATCAGCCGGCCGAGATCCTCAAGGACATCCACCTGATGTTCGAGCCCGACGCCAGCCGGAAAAACCTGCGCCTCGAACTGGCGGACCGGACGAACGGCGACGTGCTGATGGGCGACCGCACGCGGCTGCAACAGGTCCTGATGAACCTGGTCAGCAACGCTCTGAAATTCACGGATCAAGGCCAGATCGTCATCGCCGCCGAAACGAAGCCCGACGGCGACGGCCATGTCATCCTGGACCTCAGCGTGCGCGACACCGGCATCGGTATTCCGGCCGAGAAGCTGCCGCTGATCTTCGACAAGTTCACGCAGGCTGACGAGACCATCACCCGGCGCTTCGGCGGTTCGGGCCTGGGCCTGTCGATCGCACGGTCGCTGGTCGAGCTGATGGGCGGCACAATCCGCGTCGAAAGCCGCCACGGCGAAGGCTCCGGCTTCTTCGTCTCGCTGCGCCAGGAGCGCGCCGGCGAACTCGAAATCGCCGATACGGCGCCCGCGGCCCGCGCACTGCCAGCTTCGCTGTCGTCGCTGCTGACGCCGCGCAATACCCATAAGCCGGTGCTCGGTGAAAGTGGCCGTCCCCTGGTGCTGATCGTCGAGGACTACGCCCCCAACGTCATGGTGCTGAGCCTGATGCTGGAAGAACTCGGCTACGACACCGTATCGGCCGCCTCGGGCACTGACGCGATCGACATCATCAAGGCGACGGCCGGGCCGCACTACGCCATCCTGATGGACGTACAGATGCAGGGCATGGACGGGCTGGAGACGACGCGCTGGATCCGCGACCTGGAAGCGGCCAAGGAAGCCACCGGCCGCGGCTACCGCAACACCATCATCGGCGTCACGGCGCACGCCCTGGCAGGCGACCGCGAACGCTGCCTGCAGGCCGGCATGGACGACTATATCTCAAAGCCCGTCCTGCCGGACATCCTGGCGCTTAAATTGGGCCAGTTGCGGTAAGAGACCGTCCAATTTATATACCCTCTTACCGGCTCCTTACGGGCGCTTTCCCGCTTAGACACTGAGCCTTTGCAGGCTTTTCCCTATCGTCGGACGATACAGAACCGACAGGGGATTTGACCATGTCCAGCCTTTATTCCGGCCCTAACGATCCGCCCGATCCGGATGTCAACGAACCAGAGATTCCGGCCAACGACCCCGTGAGCCCGCCCGAAGGCCTGCCGCCCGAGGTCCTGCCCGAAATTCCGCCGGTCGACCGGCCGGAAATCTGATCCCGTTTTTCCCGGAGCCTTCGATGCCCACCCCTTATCCCGTTCCCGACCGCAAGCCCGACTATGCCCACCAGGTGCGCTACGACGGCGACGTCTATGACGACGACCTGCCGCCCGAACTGTTCGACCCGCAGGAGGACGTCGAAGAGCTGGCCCTCTTCAAGTCGATCGCCGAGCACATCGACGAATAAGGGCCCGCCCGCATGAACGCTCTCGGACGCCTTCTGTTCATCGCCATCGTCCTGCTGCTGATCATCTTCGCCGCCGCGTGGCTGCTGAACCGGCACGACCATCGCACCCCCGAGGAAAAGCTGGGCGCGGCCGTCGATTCCGGTGCCGCGACCGTGGCCAGCGCGACCAGCGGCCTGGCCGACAATTCCGCTGTATCCAACGCCGGTTCGGCCCTGTCCAAGGCAGGCGCGGAAACCAGTTCCGCTGTCTCAAAGGCAGGCAGCGCGGCGTCTTCGGCCATTTCCGAAGCGTCGTCCGACGTCAAAGCCGCTGCCGACCGCCAGAAGCAGCAGGACCGCCAGCACGCCCGGTCGGCCAGTGCCTCGACCTACTGAACCCGGAAGCCGGCACCCTGGCCGGCTTCCTTTTTTTCGTAACCTTTTCGATATCACGGTTCATTGCCTGTGGCAGACATTATTGTTATGAACCCAAGCATGACCCCCGATGATTTGTCATCGCTTTCGCATGACGAAATGCGCGAGTATCTCCACCGGCAGATGCTGTCGTCGGTATCCCATGACCTGAAGACCCCGCTGGCGACCATTATCGGTTCGCTGGAGGTCATGACCATGCTCTACGACAAGCTGCCCGAGGAAAAACGGCGGTCGCTGATCAGCTCGGCCCTGACCGAGGCCTTCCGGCTCGACTACTTCATCACCAACATCCTCGACATGGCCAAGTTCGAAGCCTCGGCCGTCAAGCCGCGCTTCGAGGCCTGCCGCATGGGCCAGATGATCCAGGACAGCCTGTCGCGCCTGGGGCCGCTCAAGACAAAAGGCGAGCTTGAAATCCGCGCCATGGGCGACCGCGACGAGATCTGGACCGATCCCATGCTGGGCAGCCGCGCCATCGGCCTGGTGCTGCACAACGCCTTCAAGCACGGCGTCCGCAAGTACGGCGGCGAAGACCCCTATGTCGAGATCGAGCACGGCGTCACCGGCCCTGAGGGCTTCGTGCGAATCCGTGACCACGGCGACGGCATCCCGCAGGACAAGCAGGCCATGGTGTTCGACAAGTACATGCGCTTGCAGCGCGCCGATCAGCAGAACGCCGGCACGGGCCTGGGCCTGACCATCTGCCGGCACATCATGAAGCTGCTCGACGGCCGCATCGAACTGACCAACCATCCCGACGGCGGGGCGGTTTTCACCCTCTTCTATCGCGATCACCGGGCGGTTTGACAGCACAGGCCCTGGCGCATTCAGCCAGGCGACGCGCGCAGTCTCGCGCCCAATAAAAAAGCCCCGCAAACGCGGGGCTTTTTCTTAGGGTATCCGCAGCCTTAAAGCGGCGGGTTGGCGCTGCGGCCGGTGATCATGCGATAGACCAGGCTGGCGACGAACAGCACCACGAAGATGACGGCGATGAACTTGGCGATGGCGGCGAAGGTACCGGCCATGCCTGTAAAGCCCAGGAAGGCCGCGATAACGGCCAGGATGAAGAAGGTAACGATCCAGTTCAGCATGAATGCCTCCTTTTTGGATAGGTTGGCCCGGGGCTCGCCCCCGCGCCTTTTCGTCTGATCTCCAGCCTAGAAAATCCGCCATAAATATACAAAAGGCGTCCGAAAGCGCTTACGTAAGAACGACATAAGCCAAACAAAAGAAAACCCCGAGGCTTGCGCATCGGGGTCAGTCGTCGGCACTCAGGGGGAAAAAGAGACTTATTCGACAAGGTCCATGCGGTAGCCGATACCCGACTCCGACACGATCGACTTGCCCAGGCCCTCGCGGGTCTCCAGCTTGTCGCGGACCTGGCCGATATAGACGCGCAGGTACTGCGTATCCTCGAGGTGGGCAGGGCCCCAGACCTCCTTCAGGATCTGCTTGTGCGTCAGCATGCGGCCGCGATTGACCAGGAAGTAGCGCAGGAGGTCGTACTCCTTGGGCGTGAAGGCCACGCGCTCATTGTCGATGTAGACTTCATGGCGCACCAGGTCCATGCGGATCGGCCCATGGACGATCTCGGGCTCGCCGACCTCCTTGACCGCGGACTTGCGCAGGTTGGCATTGATGCGCGCCAGCAGCACTTCGGCGCTGAACGGCTTGGTGACATAGTCGTCCGCGCCGGTATTGAGCGCGGGGGCAGCGTCCGAATCCTCGGCGCGCGCCGTCAACACGACGATAGGAACATTCGACCATTCGCGAATCTTGGCAATGACCTCCTTGCCGTCGATATCGGGCAGGCCGAGGTCGAGCAGGATCAGGTCGGGACGTACCGAGGCGGAAAGACGCAGGGCCTGCTTGCCGCTGTCGCACTCGCAGACCTTGAAGTCGGCGGCGTCAAGAAAGATGCTGAGCATTTTGCGGATTTCTTCTTCGTCATCCACAATCAGGATCGTGTTTTTTTTCTCGAGCATGTGCGACTCGCGGTGCCTTTCAAACTGGGTATACGCGTGGTGCGAGGAGTAGGTTTAGAAAAATAAAAATTAAATAGGGTTGTCGACTTAGGCCGAGTCAGGGACGTTTCGACGCGGTATTATTTTACATCATTGCGCTGAGCCGCGCCGTCGACGAACCGGGCCAGCGCGACGTCCTTTTCCGTCACCCCGCCGGCATCGTGCGTACTGAGCAGGACCGACACCTTGTCATAGACGTTCGACCAGTCGGGATGGTGGTCGGCCCGGTCAGCCTCGGCGGCGACCTCGGTCATGAAGGCGAAGGCGTGTTTGAAGTCGGCGAAGACAAGGTCGCGGAAGAGCGCATCCTTGTCGACCCGCCACAGGGGGAGATCGCGTTGCGCATCGTCAAGCTGTTCGGAGCTGAGTTTCGGCATGCCGGGATCCTCCTGCCCGATTATATGGGCGCGGGCGTGAGCCCGGCAAGGCTCAGGCGTTCAATGCTTGGTGATAGGCGCCGGTGCCGCGGGTAAATACCCGGTCCGTCCCCAGGACCTGCGATGCGGCGATATCGGGCTGCGCCGCCAGTCCGTCATAGACCGGCGCGAAATCCGTGCGGGCGAAGTCGAGCAGGCTGTCGATCGACGGCAGGACGAAATAGCTCTCCTGGAATTCGTCGATGCGGTAGAGGGTTCGCATGACGCGCCGAAGATCGAAGCCGAGACGGTTGGGTGACGCGGAGTCGAGCGCGAAGGTCGTTTCCGAAAAAGACGACAGGATGCCGGCGCCGAAGATGCGAATCTGTCCCGCCTCCTCGACCAGGCCGAATTCGACCGTGTACCAGTAGAGCCGCGCCAGCCGATCGAGCACGCCCAGCTTTTCCGCGCGTTTGCCGCCTTCGCCATAGGCCTGCATGAAATCGGCCATGACCGGGTTCGTCAGCATGGGGACGTGGCCGAACACATCGTGAAAGACGTCGGGCTCCTGCAGATAGTCGAGCTCATGCGGTTGGCGGATGAACTGGCCGGCGGGAAAGCGGCGGTTGGCAAGGTGGTCGAAAAAGACTTCGTTCGGCACCATGCCGGGCACAGCCACGATTTGCCAGCCCGTACGGCGCATCAGGGCGTCGCTTAACCTCGCAAAATCCGGAATCGTATCGGCGCCGATCGGCAGGGTGCGAAGACCGTCAAGATAGGCCTGGCACGCGCGGCCGGGCATCAACGCGATCTGCCGGTCGAACAAGGTCTTCCATGTGGCATGCTCCGCAGGTGTATAGGCAGCCCAGTCCTGCTCGATCGTCCAGTCGGAACGAACAGGCACATAGCCGCCGACAATTCCATGTTTTCCGAAAGCAGGCATCGAGTCCATGGCGTCTCCTCTTCAGACACGATCTTGCGCTCAAATAGTTTCATTTGCAAATAAAAGTGCCGTGAGCGTCTCACCCACGACACCCCTTATTGTCCTGTGTCGGCGATCAGCTTCCGCATGGCGTCGAGATAGCCGATATAGGCGATGCGGCCGGCGCCGGTCAGGGTCACGGTCGTCAGCGGCTTCTTGCCCGCGAAGGTCTTGCCGATGGCGACGTAGCCGGCCTCTTCGAGCTTGCGCAACTGTACGGAAAGGTTGCCGTCCGTGGCCTGGAGCCGGGTCTTGAGAAGCGTGAAGTCGGCCGCGCCGGCCGTCGACAAAAAGGCCATGATTCCCAATCGCAACCGCCCATGGATGACATCGTCGAGCGAATCGATGCTGAAGGCGTCCATGACTTATGCCTTCTCGGCCCGCATCAACGCATAGCCGGGAACCATGGCGAACAGGACCAGGGCCGCGGCATAGGCCAGCAGTTGCTCAGGCCGGTTGACCAGCAGGCACAGGACCGGCGCACCGCCGAAGCAGCCCAGGGCCACCAGGCGCATCCAGCCCGTGCCCGACGCCGTGGCGCTGACCCACCAGCCGACGCCGTACAGCACCAGGATGATCGGCGCCAGCAGGAAGGACAAGGTATTGAGTTCGCCCGGCACGAGATTGACCATGACGATCATCGCCGAAAAGAAGGACAGTATGCCCAGGCCGACCGCCGACCAGGCCGAATGCGAGGTCCGGCTGGCGGGCGCTTCCACGCACTTGGCCGCACCGCCGACGGTCACAGCCAGGATGACGGCATAGGCGATGCTGACGCCAAGCCAGATGCCCGCGGCAACCCACACCTTTTGCGGCAGGAATCCCTTGATCATGGCGTATTGCGCGACGGCGGCGCAGCCGTAGAGCAGTCCGGCCCAGAACAGGTTGGCGCCGTTTTTCAACGGCCCGCGCCCGCCGGACACGGCCAGCGATTTCATATAGGCGATTTCGGATTCGAGTTGATCGGTCGTCATGGCGCGAGGCCTCCTGGGCAAGATCGGCCCCAAATTACCAAAGAACTTTATTTTGTAAAGCACTTTCTGAAGACATCAACTCCATCCCTTGCCAGACCGGAAAAAAGGAATAGTTTCACACGATATCTCTATCTTTCGGGGGAACGATCATGCGCGCTTCATCCAAATCACTATATGTGGCGGCGACCCTGGCCATCATGGCCGCATTCGCTCATTCGTCGCAGGCCCAGATGACCACCGTCGCCAAGTCCGTCGCCTCCAACCCCAACACCGCCGACAAGGCTGCCGTCGATCCGCGCGCCTATCTCGACGCCATCGAAGGTGAAAAAGCGCTGAGCTGGGTGAAGGCCCACAACCAGGCGACCTTCGACCGCCTGTCGAAGGACCCGCGCTTCGCGCAGTACGAAGCCGACATGGTCAAGATCGTCGAGGCCACCGACCGCATCGCCATTCCGAGTTTCGCGAAGCATGACCATGTCGACAACTTCTGGCAGGACGCCGGGCACAAGCAGGGCATCTGGCGCCGAGCGACTTGGGAGTCGTACAGGTCCGGCACGCCGCAGTGGGAGACCCTGCTCGATATCGACGCCCTGTCGAAGGCGGACGGCAAGACCTGGGTCTATCGCGGCGCCGACTGCCTGCCGCCGGAAGAGCGTTACTGCCTGATCAGCCTGTCCGACGGCGGCACCGACGCCGATATCGTGCGCGAGTTCGACACGGTGACGAAAACCTTCGTCAAGGGCGGCTTCGAGCTGCCGGCCGGCAAGCAGTCGGTCAGCTGGCGCGACCGCGACACCCTCTACATCTCGCGCGAATGGCAGCCGGGCGATGTCACCACATCGGGCTATGCCTTCATCACCAAATCGCTGAAGCGCGGCCAGACGCTCGACCAGGCGGTCGAAATCTTCCGCGGCGAAAAGAGCGACGTGTCGGCCGGCCGCTACAGCCTACGCGACATCGACGGCGCCTATGTGATGGACATGGCCTATCGCAGCCTCGACTTCTTCCACCAGGTCCAGACTTTTTATGGTCCAAACGGGCCGGTCGTGCTGCCCCTGCCGCAGACCACCGACTTCAGTGCCTATTTCAAAAACCAGGCGGTCTTTCGCCTGAAGGACGACTGGACCTCGGCCAGGGGCACGGTCTTCAAAAGCGGCTCGATCATCGCCATCGACCTGAAGACCGCGCTGGCCGACCCGGCGCACATGGAGCCCGTTATCGTCTTCGCGCCCGACGAACACCAGTCTGTCGACACGGTCGCCCAAACAAAGGGCCGCCTGGTCCTGGCCATCCTGTCGAACGTCACAGGCCAGGTGCTGAGCTTCGACTACGCCGCTGGTAAATGGTCGTCGCAGACCCTGGCCCTGCCCGCCAATTCGACCCTGGGCATCGCCTCGGCCGACGACGAAAGCGACCATATCTTCGTTACGGCGTCAGGCTTCCTGTCGCCTACGACGCTCTATCGCGCCGACGCCGCTTCCGGAAATGTGGAAAAGATCAAGTCGGCGCCCGAGCGCTTCAACGCCGAAGGCCTGCAGGTCCAGCAGTTCTGGGCGACATCGAAGGACGGCACCAAGGTCCCCTACTTCCTGGTGGCGCGCAAGGACATCAAGCTGGATGGCAATACGCCCACCCTGCTCTATGCCTATGGCGGGTTCGAGGCCTCCATGCTGCCCTCCTATTCCGGCGGGGTCGGCAAGCTGTGGCTGGAAAAGGGCGGCGCCTATGTGCTGGCCAATATCCGCGGCGGCGGCGAGTTCGGGCCCAAGTGGCACGAAGCCGGCCTGAAGACCCACCGCCAGCGCATCTATGACGACTTCCAGGCCGTGGCCGAAGACCTGATCGCGCGCAAGGTGACGACGCCGCGCCGGCTCGGCATCATGGGTGGCTCGAACGGCGGACTTTTGATGGGCGTGCAACTGACCCAGCGCCCCGACCTGTGGAACGCCGTCGTCGTCCAGGTGCCGCTGCTCGACATGGTCAACTTCACCCACATGTCGGCCGGCGCCTCGTGGCAGGGCGAATACGGCAATCCGGACGATCCCGTCGAGGGCGCCTTCCTGCGCTCGATCTCGCCCTATCACAACGTCAAGGCCGGCGTCGCCTATCCGGAGCCGCTGTTCGAGACCTCGACCAAGGACGACCGCGTCGGTCCGGTGCACGCGCGCAAGATGGCCGCCCTGTTCGAGGATATGGGCCTGCCCTTCCTGTACTACGAGAACATGGAAGGCGGCCATGCCGCGGCGGCCAATCTCAGGGAAACGGCGCATCGCTACGCGATCGAGTTCACCTACCTGGCGCAGAAGCTGATGGATTAGGCTAAAGGCGGCCTGCTTCCTGCCGGATTGGACAGAGGGCGGCCGTAGCGCTACGATAATCCGATGAGTGTTGCCTTTACCCGCGACGAGGACCACGAGGCGGCTGCCGCCAACCTGCCCGATCGCCCGATTTCATCCCATCCCAACCTGGTTACGCCGCAAGGCCTGGCCCAGCTGGAAGCCGCCTTCGCGCAGGCCAGGGCCGCCTATGTGGCGGCGCAGGCGTCCGGCGAGGTCAGCGACGACCGCACCGCCATGGCGCGGGCGACGCGGGATTTGCGCTACTATACCGCCCGGCTGGCTTCGGCGCAGCGGATCGAGCCGGTGGACCAGCCGGAAACGGTGGTGTTCGGGTGCACGGTGACAATCGCACGCGAAGATGGACGCGAGCAGGCATTCCGTATCGTCGGCGAGGACGAGGCCGATCCGCGCGCCGGCAGTATCGGCTATGTTTCGCCGCTGGCCCAGGCCTTGATGGGAAAGAGCGTCGGCGATGAAGCGGTGGTCGCCGGGGCGGGCGTCGAGGTCGTGGCCATCGCGTGACCGGCACCAGGCAGGGCCTACCCTTGCTGCTCGTGGGCCAATGACGGGAACAGGCTGGCCTCGAAATCGACGAGGATGTCGGCATATTCGACGCTTTCCAGCGGCCGCGAATTGTTGGCCAGCACCCGCGCCATGCGGAAGTTCCAGAACGAGACGATGTGATTGAGAATGCCCAGCTTCTCGCCCAGTTGCAGGAACAGGGTCGAGCCCTGCATCAGGAAGCGGCGGAAAGGCTCGGGGTTCCGGTCGAGCGCCATGGCCTGGTAGACCTCGTCATAGCGTTCAAGAAGCTTCCCGCTTTCCTGAATGGTCTTGATCAGGGCCTTGGCGACGCGCGGCCGCGACCGCTTGAGATAGTTGCGCACGACGTCGTCATGGGTCGATACGGGCTTGTAGCTCGACAGCCCGCTCATCACTTCACGGAGCTGGTTCTGCAGGCGGACATAGGCCCATTTGTAATAGAGGAAGCCGCGCCAGCAGGTGATGCCGTTCGAAAACTGGTCGTCGGTCATGCCCAGCGTGTCCTTGAGCGGCCATAGCTCGCGGTCGAGATTATCTGACAGAATCTTGGAACCGAACCGCGCGGCGCCCTGCACGGCCTCCGCGCCCAGCGCCGCCAGCACCAGGTTTTCGACCTCCTGCGCGGTAAATGTCGCCATGCTGTTGAGATCGTCCGGCGAAATCTGGAAATATTTCGGCGACGGCCGGACGTTGATTTGCAGCAGGTGCTGGCGCAGCAGGAAGGGATCGAGCGAAGGCAGGTTGTCGAGCGTGCGCAGGATATCGATGTCGCGGCTTTTCAGCAGGTCCTCGATCGACAGGTAGGTCTTCACCAGCTGTTCGAAATGCTGCTGGCGCACGAACAGGGTGCGGCCGCCCAGCGACAGGTCGTAAGGATCGAACGGCAGGATGACCTTGGTCACCGTCTGGCGCGTCGATGGGAACAGGTGGCGTTCGTCCACGCGCAGATTGTGCTTGATGATGATGGCGCGGTTCAGCGCCGAGTTCTCGAAAAGCGGGTTTTCCTTGTAGTCGTCGTCCTCGCGGAACTGGCGGAAGATGCGCGACAGGTTGAGGATACGGTCGCTCGATCCCCCGTGCGTCAGGTGCGCCAGGTTGCGCAGTTCCCGCGTGGAATTGAAACTGCTGTCGGCCAGGCGGGCCATGATGGGGGCTTCTACAAACACGTACGCTTCCTTCACTGGAAAAGCAGGCCTAGGCCTGCTTTTCGTCTTCATCCCTGGCCACGACAGCCAGCGAGTCTTCGAAATCCATCAGAATGTCGGCATATTCCATCGGCGTCAGCCGCTGATGATCCAGCGCCTGGCTCATGCGGTACGACCAGAACGAGCCGATATGGCTGAGAATTCCGATATTCTCGCCCAGCTCGAAGAACAACTCCGGTCCGTCGAGCAGGAACCGGCGGAACGGCCCGGCATTCTCGCCCCCGACCAGGGCATGATAGGCCTGGTCGTAGACCGCCATGGTGCGGCCGACATTGGCGATGGCGTCGACGATCTTGCGCGCCAGGCGCGGCCGGACTTCGCGCAGATATTCTTTCAGAGCCTCGTCGGCCGAGCCCTGCGGCTGGTAGGTGGCCAGGCCTTCGAGGACCTTGCGCATCTCGTCCTGCAGCTCGAGATGCCGCCACTTGAAATAGAGGAAGCCGCGCCAGGAAAAGATGCCGTCGGAAAACTCGTCTTCCGACATGCGCAGCACGCGGCGCAGGGGCGCCAGCTCCTTGTCGAGCTCGTCGGCCAGGATCTTGCCGGTCAGCTTGACGCCGGCGTCGCCGGCAAAGCCTTCGCCGAAGGCCGTGACGACCAGGCGCTCGATCTCGGCATTGGCGAAGCCGACCATGCGCTGCACGTCGAACGGCGAGATCTTGAGATAACAGCTGCCAGGCTTGAAGCCGTTGCGGCTCAGGTGTTCGCGCACCAGGAACGGATCGAGCGACGGCAACTGGTCGAGCAGGCGGAGTATCTGGATATCCGGAATCGACATGATGTCGTCGATGCCGAAATAGCTGCGGCAGAAGCCGTCGAAGCCCATCTGGTTGACCAGGATCGAGCGGCCGCCCAGCTTCAGGTCGTTCGGGTCGAACGGCAGGATGATCTTGGTCGCCGTGCGCTTGGTGCGGCCGAAAAGGTCGCGTTCGTTGGCGCGGAGGGTGTGCTTGACCAGGATGCACTTGTTGAGCTGCGAGTCGCGGAAGAAGGGCCTGAGCTGGTATTCCTTTTCCCGGGCCGAGGTCAGGTAGATGTGCGACAGGTTCAGCACGCGGCTTGTCGAGGCGCGCTCTCCCAGGTTGGCCAGGTTACGCACATCGCGGTTATTGGCGTTCTGGGCCGTCTGGGTGGCGGCGGTATTGGTGCTGAATGCGTTCATGCCAGCGATTTCCGGCCCTCGGTGCGTTTTGCGACCAGGGTGTCGAGGTGGCGGACGATGCCGTTGGCCAGGGCTTCCTGGCCGTGCGGCACTTCATTGAGGCGGATCAGGGCGTCGAGGTGGACATCGACGACTTCGGCGTCGGCTTCGCGGCCGAACAGCCCGATATAGGCGTTGAGCGACTGGGCGGCGCGCTCCATCAGGCCAAGGCGGATTTCCTGGGCCTGGCGCTCGGAATCGACCATGTCGCGGACCTTGCGCTCGACCTCGCGCGCGGCCAGGCGGCCGCCGGATTTCAGGGAGTCCCGCAGGCCGTCGAGCTCGATGCTGCTGGCCTTGCGCAGCTCCGGCGGCGCGATGGCGATTTTGTCTTCGGCGCGTTGCAGCAGGCCGGGATAGTTTTCGGCCCGGCGCCGGCGGCGGTCGGGACCGGTATAGGCGGGTTCGGCGACGAATTTGCGCTTGCGCGTCAGCGACCCGCACACAGCCTTGAGCAGGGAGGTGGTCGAGAACGGCTTGACGACGAAGGCATTGACGCCGGCATTACGGGCCGCGGTCACGTCGCGCGCACGCTGGCGCGCCGTCAGCATGACGATCGGCACTTCGGGGTTGGTGAAACGGGGGTCGGGCGTGTTGGCGCTGGCGCGGATATGACGCACCAGGTCCAGGCCCGACATGCCCGGCAGGTTCCAGTCGAGCAGCAGGATGTCGGGATCCTGCCCCTGCATCTGCGCGATGGCCTCTTCGGCGTCGCGTGCGAAATTGACGTTTTCGAAGCCGGTGGCGCGCATCAGCTCCATGACCAGGCGGCGCGAGGCGTCGTTGTCCTCCACGACCAGCACGGCGATACGGGCGCAGTCAATCTTGCTGAGCAGCCGCATCGTGTGGGCGTGGTGAGTCGTCATACGGTGGCCTTTTGCCTGGAGAGCGATACGGTCAGACCGCACCACCGCATAGCCTACACGCAAACCCCTTAATCGCCGGTTGATCAAGGCTTTGTTTTTTATGGTTAAATTTTCATAAACCGTGCTTCAACCCTCCCTTAACCGGTGACCTCTATCGTCGTGCCATGCTTCGCCGCCGTTTCCTCGCCAGTCTTTTCCTGTCCGCCGCCTTGTCCGCGGGTATCGGGGCCGCGCCGGCGCTCGCCACCGAGCCAAAGAAGAAAGGCGGCGGTCCCGGCTACACCCAGTTCCCGATGCTGAACGTGTTCACGGCGGCACAGGGCGGCCGGCACGGAAACCTGAGCCTCGACATGGGCCTCTACGCCAACGATCCCAAGATGGTCGACCGCATCAAGCTCTACATGCCGCGGCTGAAGGACGCCTATATCAGCCGTTTGCAGGCCTATGCCGCCAACCTGACGGCGTCGAGCATGGTCGATGCCGACTACCTGGCCACCCAGCTCCAGAATGCCACCGACACCGTCCTCGGCCAAAAGGGCGCGAAGGTGCTTATCGGGTCGATCCTGCTGAACTAGCTTTTGCTTTGTCGCACGCCCTGTCCCTAAAACCGCGTTACACGTTTCGGGCGGTTTTTTCCGCATTGCACACACCGCGAAACGGGCCCATAATTTCCGCGACATAGACCCTTTGCGGCAGGGATGAGCATGAGCCAAGACGAGACCCGGGGACCGTTCGAAGCCAACCTCAACATGATGGGGGCCCAGCAGCAGCTGGCCGCCCGCAGCCTGATCAACATGATCGAGATGATCACCGCGACCTCGCAACGCTATGCCGAGGAAACGACGGCCTTTACGCGTGAAGCCTTCGACCTGATGAAGGAAGCGACCAACACCCACGATCCCGCCGCCCTTGCCGACCTGCAGCAGCGCTGGACGCGGACCTGCGTCAAGTACGGCCAGGACCGCACCCGCGCCGCCATGAACTTCGTCGAACAGTGCGGCAAGCAGGCGCTCAAGACCGCCTCCGAATCCGATTCTCCTCCCCCCAAAGACTAAAGGCCTTAACGCATGGCACAATTGACAGGTAAGACGGCACTGGTCACAGGTTCGACCAGCGGCATCGGCATGGGCATCGCCAAGGCGTTGGCCGCGCAAGGCGCCAACATCATCCTCAACGGCTTCGGCGATGCCGCGGCGATCCAGACCGAACGGGCGCAGATCGCGAAGGACAACGGCGTAGACGTCCTGTTCGACGGCGCCGACATGACCAAGGCCGACCAGATCGAAGCCCTGTTCACCAATGCCCAGAGCAAGCTCGGCGGCGTCGACATCCTGGTGAACAATGCCGGCGTCCAGCACGTCTCGCCGATCGAAGAGTTCCCGCCGGAAAAGTGGGACCTGATCATCGGCCTGAACCTGACCTCGGCTTTCCACACGACGCGCCTGGCCTTTCCGGGCATGAAGGCGAAGAAGTGGGGCCGCATCGTCAATATCGCCTCGGCGCACGCCCTGGTCGCCTCGCCGTTCAAGTCGGCCTATGTCGCCGCCAAGCACGGCCTGCTCGGCTTTACCCGCACCATCGCGCTGGAAGGCGCCACTTCGGGCATCACCTGCAATGCCATCTGCCCGGGCTATGTGAAGACGCCCCTGGTCGAGAAGCAGATTCCCGACACCGCCAAGGCGCGCGGCATGACCGAGGAACAGGTCATCCGCGACGTCATCCTGGCCGCGCAGCCGACCAAGCAGTTCGTCACGGTCGAACAGGTCGCGGCCCTGGCCACCTTCCTGTGTTCGGACGCGGCCGCCCAGATCAACGGCGCGCCGCTCAGCATCGACGGCGGCTGGGTAGCGGAATAACCGATTTCTCTTTGCCGGGCCCGCAGGATCTTTTATAATCCGGGATCGGACCATGCCGGGGGGCATGGCCGGTCTTTGGGGGGCTTCATGAAAGTCATCGACAAGGGAACGCTGATCACGGTCCTGGCCGTGTCGGCGGGTCTGCTGGGCAGTTGCGGCCGGGCTTATGAGTCCGTGCGCGTCTGCACCGACGGGAACGGGTTACGCATGCCCGACGCGAATTGCGCGCCGGGCGCCACCTATGGCGGGCATGGCGGCTGGATCTACATCAACCGGGGCGAGGCCCCGGCCGTCGGCGAGCGCGTGACAGGCGGCTCGTATGCACCGGCTTCCGGGACGCGTTACGGCCTGGCGCCGGAGGGCGGCGTGAGCCGGGGCGGCTTCGGCGGCACCGGTGAAGGTTTTGGCGGCGGCCACGGCGGTTTCGGGGAATAGCCATGCGACGCCTGACACTCGACCCGCGTCCGGACTGGCAGGCGCGCGTGGAGGCCGCCGGTCTCATATGGCATTCGGCCGGGGGATCGCCCTATTGGGACGAAAGCGCCTGCTACGCCTTCAGCCGTGAGGATATCGCGCTGATCGAGACGGCGACGGCCGATCTTTACCGCATGTTCCTGGCAGCCGGCGACCATATCGTCGAACAGCGTCTTTTCGATCGCTTCGGCATTCCCGACTGGTGCCAGCCGCTGATCGTCGAGGCGTGGAACGAAGCCCCGCCGGCCCTGAATTACGGCCGCTTCGACCTGGGCTTCGACGGCAAGGGACCGCCCAAGCTTTTCGAATTCAACTGCGATACGCCGACCTCGCTTCTGGAAGCCGCCGTCGTCCAATGGTTCTGGAAAGAGGACGTCTTTCCGAAGGCCGACCAGTTCAATGCCTTGCACGAGAAGCTGATCGCCAAATGGCGCGACATCGCGCCGTATCTGGGCACCGGACTTGTGCACTTTGCCCATGTTCCCGATGCCGCCGGGGAAGACACGGTTACGGTCGCCTACCTGATGGATACCGCCCGTGAGGCCGGCCTTTCCGTAAAGAGACTGGCCATGGGCGATATCGGCTGGGCCGGGAATGCCGCGGGCGGCGGCTTCTACGACCTCGAAGATCGGGAAATCCGAGCCCTCTACAAGCTCTACCCTTGGGAATGGATGGTGCACGAACCGTTCGGCCGCCGGATTGCGGAAAACCATGGCCGCACCCTCTGGATCGAGCCGATCTGGAAAATGATATGGAGCAACAAGGCTATTCTGCCGATTCTGTGGGACCTGTTCCCGCGCCATCCGAACCTGTTGTGGGCCCGTTTCGACGCCCCGGCCGGCAACAACTATGTCTGCAAACCCTGCCTTGCCCGCGAGGGCGGCAACGTCACAGTCGTTCGTAACGGCACGGTCATTGCCGAAACCGGCGGCCCGTACACCGGCGAAACCCTGTTCCAGGGCCTGTTCGACCTGCCGGATTTCGGCAATGGCCGCATGCCCGTCGTGGGAAGCTGGGTGGTCGACGGGGAGCCGGCCGGTATCGGCGTCCGGGAGGACGGGCCGGTAACATCCAACCTGGCCCGCTTTATCCCGAGCCTTCTGGAATTGTGACCGACTTATGGTCTTTTTATAAAATCGGAGGGCCTACCGAACGGCTTACCTATGGCTGCCAGTGCAATACTTTTTCACGTCTTTGTGAGAAGGGACCTCCACGTGAAAACCAGCATGACTTCCAAGCTTCTTCCGCTCGCCGCCGCTGCGCTCGCCCTGACCGCCGCCGCCTGCTCGAAGCCCGCCGACACCACCACCACCACGGAAACCTCGACCGAGGTCGCCGCACCCGCCGACACCGGCACGGCGATGTCGGCCGACTCGGGTATGGCCGGGTCGACGACGACGACGACCACGACGACCAGCTCGTCGCAGTAATCCCTTTCGCCACTTGCGGCGAAACAAAAACAGGCGCGCCACATCCGGGTGGCGCGCCTGTTGCATTTTGTGCGCTTAGGCGCTGTGCCTACTCGACCTCGGCCACGACCTTGGCCAGGTTTTCGCGGGCTTCGTCGGCGGCACGCTGGCGCTCCCACATCGAGTAATAGAGCCCGCCCAGGCGCATCAGCTGATGATGCTTGCCGCGCTCGGCCACCACCCCGTCCTTGAGCACCAGGATCTCGTCGGCGCCGACCACGGTCGACAGGCGGTGCGCAATGACCAGGGTCGTGCGGTTCTTCGACACGTCGTCGAGCGAGGCCTGGATTTCGCGCTCCGTATGGGTATCGAGCGCCGAAGTCGCTTCGTCGAGGATCAGGATCGGCGGCGACTTCAGCAGGGTGCGGGCGATCGCCACGCGCTGCTTTTCCCCGCCCGACAGCTTCAGGCCACGCTCACCGACCTCGGTTTCGTAGCCTTTGCTCAGGGTGCCGATGAAGCCGGCGATCTGGGCGCGTTCGGCGGCATCCTCGATCTCCTCGCGCGACGCCCCGAACTTGCCGTAGCCGATATTGTAGGCGATCGTGTCGTTGAACAGCACCGTATCCTGCGGCACCATGCCGATGGCGTGGCGCAGGCTCGACTGGCTGACGGTTCTGATGTCCTGGCCGTCGATCTCGATCGACCCGCCCTTGACGTCATAGAAGCGGAACAGCAGGCGCGAAATGGTCGACTTGCCGGCACCCGACGGACCGACGATAGCGACCGTCTTGCCGGCCGGCACCTCGAAGCTGACGCCTTTGAGGATGGGACGGTCCGGATCGTACGAGAAGTGCACGTCCTTGAAGGCGACCGCGGCGTTTTCGACGTTGAGCGCCTTGGCGTCCGCCGAATCGACCACTTCCTGCGGCTCGTCAAGCAGCTTGAACATGGCGTCCATGTCGATCAGGCCGACCGAGATTTCGCGATAGAGCGTGCCGATGAAGTTCAGCGGAATGGCCAGTTGCATCATGAAGGCGTTGACCATCACCAGGTGACCGATCGTCTTGGTACCGTGCATGACCTCATAGGCCGACATCAGCAACACGACGATCATGCCGACGCCGAAAATCACCGCCTGGCCGATATTGAGCCAGGCCAGCGACATATAGGTCTTGATGGCGGCCTGCTCGTACTTGGCGGTGGCGCGGTTATAGCGGTCGGACTCGTGCTTTTCGTTGCCGAAATATTTGACGGTTTCGAAGTTGAGCAGGGAATCGACCGCCTTCGACATCGAATCCGAGTCGGCGTCGTTCATGTCCTTTCGGATGGCGATGCGCCAGTTCGACGCCACGATCGAGAACCAGACATAGATCACGACCGTGACGGCAATGACGGCGACATAGGGCAGGCTCAGCTGCAAACCGATGATCAGCGCGGTCAGGGCGAATTCGATGACGGTCGGAATGCCGACCATCATGCTGAGGCGGATGATGGTTTCGATGCCGCTCTTGCCGCGCTCGATAACGCGTGACAGGCCGCCGGTGCGGCGCTGCAGGTGGAAGCGCAGCGACAGGTTATGCAGGTGGACGAAGGCGCGGTTGGCCAGGCCGCGCACGGCGTGCTGACCGACCGCTGCAAACAGGGCGTCGCGGATATTGTTGAAGATGTTGAAGACGATGCGCACGACGCCATAGGCCGCGACCATCGCCACCGGCATACCCAGCGCCAGCTGCCACCACGTCGGATGCGCCAGCTCCGGCATCTTGCCGGCAAAGGCGTTGGTCGCCCATTTCAGCGTCAGCGGCGTCAGGGCCGTCAACAGCTTGCCGACCAGCATGGCCAGAAGCGCCAGGACGACCTGGCCGCGCAGGTCGGGACGGTCCTTGGGCCAAAGATAGGGCATCAGGAAGGCCAGGGTATCTTTCAGCTTGGGATCGGGTTTCGGCAGGGGCGCAGTCTGGGTGGTGGTCTGTGGCGCGCTCATCAACTCGGCTTTCGGATATATCGTATCGATTTCGCCCTATATAGGGCGCGCCGGTCCCGACGCCAATCGGATTGGCGAATTTTATGCGGGGTCGCAGCCATCTATTCCGCAAGCGTCGCCCGTCTTTGCACCGGCAGGTTCAGCCGTCAGCAGCGCCTTGACGAAATTGGCGGTGCCCTGCGCGCCCGAAACCGCCACCTTGCGGTCGATGACGACAAAGGGCACGCCGCGCACATTGAAGGTCTCGGCGGTGCGCTGGTCTGCGGAGACGCGGGCCTTCAGTTCCTCGGACTCGAGCGCCGCGGCCGCCTCGGCCCGATCGAGTCCAGCCTCTTCGGCGATGGCCAGCAGAACGCCGCGATCGAAGACATCGCGCGTGTCGGTAAAATAGGCCTTATAGAGCGCATCCAGCAACCCGGGCTGCACGCCGCGGTCGCCCGCCAGAATCAACAGCTTGTGGGCGTCGGTCGTGTCGCCGGCCTTGGTCCCCGTAATATGGAATTCCAGCCCCTGCCCTGCCGCCATCGCCTCGACATTGCGCATCGAAGCCTTCGCCTGCTCGGGCGACTGGCCGTAGCGGCGTGCGAACATCTCCTCGATCGGATAGGGCGTCTCGCCCGGCATCAGGCGGAAAGCCTTGTGTTCGATCTCAGCCTTTAGGCCGGTTTCCGCCAGCGCTGCTTCGAGCTGCGTCTTGCCGATATAGCAGAAGGGACAGATGACATCGGACCAGATTTCGATCTTCATGAGGCGCTCCATTTCATCCGTAAATAAGCCTGTTACAGTTCAGATCAAGCGGCTGCATTCTTTTTGCGACAGACTTTGCCGAGATTGTCGTATAATATGGACGAATAACCCATAATGTGGAGGGATTAATGCCGTTTCGCCGTATCGCCGTCGCCCTTATCGGTCTTGCCTTCGCCACGTCGGCACACGCCGAAACGCTTAAGCCCATCCGCGTCATCATGGTCGGCGATTCTACCATGACCGAAAAGTCGGGTTACGGCACGGGCTTCTGCGCCCAGTTCAGGCCGGAAGTGACCTGTGTCAACCTGGCGCGCGGCGGGCGCTCCTCCAAGAGCTATCGCGTCGAAGGCCTGTGGGACAAGGCGCTGGAACAGATCCGCGACAATGCGGCCTATGCGAAAACCTATGTGTGGATCGGCTTCGGCCATAATGACGGCTCGCCCAAGCCCGAGCGCCACACCGATATCGTCACCGAATTCCCGCTCAACATGCGCCAGTACGGCGTCGATATCGCCGCCGCCGGCGCCACCCCGATCTTCGTCACGCCGCTTACCCAGCGCTGGTTCAAGGACGGCAGGCTGAAGCCCGATCTGTTGCCGTGGTCGACGGCGGTCAAGCTGATCGCGCGCGACAAGGGCTGGGAAATCGTCGATTTTTACGACGCCACACAGAAAGCCGTCCAGGCGATGGGCCCGGTCGCCGCCAACCGCATGGCCGGCGATCCTATCCCGCAGAACGTGCTCGATACCGAGGCGTCCGGCACGTCGGTGCCGGCGGTCTTCACCGACGCGTCGCAGGGCACGACGGCGTCGCACCAAGGGTTCGACTATACCCACCTCAGCGCCAAGGGCTCGGCCTATTTCGGCAAGCTGGCGGTCGATCTGTGGGCATCGCAGGACGCTGAAATCAAGCCGTATGTGAAGGCCGAATAGTTACTTCGGCTCGTCGCGCAGGCGGTCCCACAGGCTGAACTTGAGGAAGACCGTACACGCCACGGCGAGGCCCGCAGTGATGTAGAACTTCTCCATCGAGTGGATGATCAGGAAGATGGCCGAGGCCGTCAGCGCCGTCTGCCACACCACGCCGACCACGACATTGACCATGTCGATGCCGAAGTCGCGGTTGGGCTGCACGTCGGGCTCGTCGGCCTTGAGCGCCTTGTAGACCGGCCCCCACAGGCCCCACGGCCGCGTCTTTTTATAGAAGGCCTTCAGCGTCTCCATATCGGTCGGCTTGGTCAGGTACGACCCCACCACCGCCACCACGACCAGCGCCGCGAACAGCCACGGGAAGGCGGCCAGGCCGTCGATCGGGTTGCCGGCGGCGTCCTTGTAGATCGTCATCGCCATGGCCGCGACGACGCCCAGCGCCATCGACGCCGCATAGCCCGTGCCGTTCAGCCGCCACCAGTACCATTTGACGACGTTGGCGACCGTATAGCCACCATAGAGGCCCGTCGTGATCCACGAGATGATCTCGTTGAACGATTTCAGCTGCCAGCCGATCGCCGCGGCGATCACAGCGAACAGGAACGAGGTCAGGTAGGACAGCCGGACATAGGTCTTCTGTTCGGCATTGGGGTTGAAATACTTCTTGTAGATGTCGTTGACCACATAGGCCGGGGCGGCGTTGAGCGAGGCCGAATAGGTCGCCATGAAGGCCGACAAAAGCCCCGCCAGGGTCAGGCCCAGCAGGCCCGGCGGCAGGAATTTGTGCACCACCCACGGCAGGATCGAGTCGAAATCGCCAGTGAAAGGCTTGCCGGCGGCGGCCGCCTGGGCCTGCATGTGCGTCCATTCCGGGCCAATGAAAACGACGGCCAGGACCGCCATGCCGGCGATCATCAAATAGCGCGGGAAGAGCAGGACCAGATTGACGAAGCCCGACACCTTGGCGGCTTCCGACGGCGACTTGGCCGACAGCAGGCGCTGCATGTCGTAGTTGGGCGCGGGCCCGGCCAGCGCCTTGAACAGGCCCTGAAAGGTCATCAGCCCCATGAACAGCGCAAAATAGGAATGGCCTTCGCTGGCGATGGTCGACACCGCCGATTGTGCCACGACCTTGTTTTCCGGTTTCGCTGCCGCCCCGACGCCCGCCCAGTCGAGGTCGAGCTTCCAGCCGAACAGGATATTGTCCCAGGCCTTGGGTACGACGGCGTGGATCATGTCGGCCGATACGGTCGACCAGGCGATCCAGCCGATGGCGATGCAGACGACCAGCTTGATGAAGAACTGCAGCACCTCGGTCATCACCACTGAATACATGCCGCCCTTGACCGAATAGAGGGTCGTCAGGCCGACGACGATCAGGCCGTAGAGCTTGTCATTGACCAGGGGATCGGCCGACAGCCGCCACGGGCTGAATTCGGCGACCAGCTTGCCTATCCCTAAGAACCCATAGGCCAGCATGCCGACGACCATGATCAGCGCGAAGACGACATTGATCAGGTGCGAGGCGCGGGCCCCTGCCCCGTCGCCGAAGCGGAAGGTCATCCATTCGGCGCCGGTCAGCTTGCCCGAACGTCTCAGCCACACGGCCAGGAAGGCCATGAGGAATATCTGGTTGAACACCGGCCACAGCCAGGGGATGAAGACCGACTTCAGGCCGTAAACGACCAGCAGGCCGACCATCCACATGGTGCCGCCGACATCGAACATGCCCGACGCGTTCGACAGGCCGAGTATCCACCAAGGCAGCTTGTTGCCCGCGAGGAAATAGCTCGACAGGCTTTTCGACGACAGCTTCGATACCCAGAAGCCGAGGCCGATGGTCAGCAGCACATAGCCGCCGACTATGGCCAGATCGATCGGTTGCAGGTTCATCTTCGTTTCCCCAATGCCTTTTTATCTTTGTTATTACTGGCTTACGCGGTTTTCGTTTTCTTTAGTCTGTGATCGAGTTCGATCATCGCCCGGCCGTTGTGGTACGGGCACTTCCATTGTCCGGCCAGGCCTACGGGCGGACGGACAGCATCGGCGCCGTACCATGTCCATTCCCCGCCGCTGCCGGCCTTGTATTGCGCTTTCAGATACTCCCACAGACCGGCGGCGGCGTCGAGATAGCGGGGTTCTGCCGTCATCTGCCAGGCATTGACGAAGCCGATCACGCCCTCGGCCTGCCCCCACCATTCGCCGTCCCGGTCGAGATGACCTTCAAACGTGCGCTCATAAGACAGACCGCCCCGGCCGTTGAAGCCGTCCCTCAGCGTCGCGTCCGCCAGGCCGAGCACCAGCGGGCGGATGCGCGCCATCATGTCGCGGTCGTGCAGCACCTCGGCCGCTTCCCACATCAGCCAGCTGGCCTCGACATCGTGACCATAGGAGACGGCGGCTGTGCGGTCGGTCCAGTCGATGTCGAAGAACAGACGCAGATGCCCGTCGGCGCCATTCGCGAAGCGTCCGGCGAAGACGTCGAGCGCACGGTAAAGCGCGGCATTGCTGACCTCGTCGGGCGCAACACGGTGCAGAAGCGTATAGGCTTCGAGCACGTGCAGATGCGTGTTCATCGTCTTCGGGCAATCGGCATCCTTGTCCGACAGCCTCTGGTCGCCGGCGTCGCGCCAATAGGCGCTCATCGCCTCGACATAGCCGCCGTGCACGGGTTCCCACAGCCGTTCCTCGACATCGCGCTGCAGCTGGCGGGCCAGGGCCAGCGACGCCGCATCGTCCGTGGCGCGGACATATTCGGCCAGGGCGTATATGCCGAAGGCCTGGGCATAGCCCTGCTTCTTGGCGTCGGTCACCTGGCCGCGATGGTCGAGCAGCCAGTATAGCCCGCCGTGGTCGGGATCGACGAAGTGCGCGCGGATATAGGCCGCCGCGCGATGCGCCAAACCCAGAGCCTTGTCCGATTTCAGATAGGTCGCCATGGCCGAGAAGAACCACAGCATCCGCGTGTAGAGGATGACGCTGCGCGGTGCGTCGGGCACGGGCCGGCCGTCGGCATCGATCTCGCCATGGAACCCGCCATCGGCTGACGGCATATGCGTCCGCCACCACTCCAGAATATGTTTCGCCTCCGCCTTCGCCTCCTGGCGCAGCCTGCGGGCGGCTTCAGTCGTCGGCATCACACCGCGTCCCGGACATGGGCGGCAAGATAGGCTTCGTTCTGCGCGACCAGATCGATGCGCTGCTGGACGCAGGCCGCCGAGGTCAGCGGATCGGCGGGCGTATGCTTGCAGTAGTCGACCAGTTGCGCCACGCTCGACGTCGCCACGTGCAGGCGCGTGTCGGACGAGGCGTAATAGATGAAGACGCGCCCATTGTCCTCGATCCAGCCGTTGGAGAAGGCGACGTTCGACACGTCGCCGACACGCTCTTCGCCTTGCGGCGCAATGAAGTGGCCGCCGGGCGCATGATTGATCACCCACGGACGATCCAGCTCGGTCATGAACATGTACAGCACATAGCGCAGTCCGGCAGCCGTATTACGCACACCATGCGCCAGGTGCAGCCAGCCGTCGGCGGTCCTGATCGGCGCCGGGCCCTGGCCGTTCTTGATTTCCTTGATGGTGTGATAGGCCTTGTTGTCGACGATGGTTTCCTGCGGGATGACCGCGTTCGTCATGTCGTCGCACAGGCCCCAGCCGATGCCGCCGCCGGCGCCGACGCTGATGAAACCGTCCTGCGGGCGGGTATAGAGGGCGTACTTGCCATCGACGAATTCCGGATGCAGCACGACATTGCGCTGCTGGCCGGAGTTCGTCTTCAGATCGGGCAGGCGTTCCCACGTCACCAGATCCCTGGTGCGGGCGATCCCGCATTGCGCCACCGCAGCCGACAGGTCGCCGGGCTGCGTCAGGTCCTTGCGCTCGGTGCAGAACAGGCCGTAGATCCAGCCGTCCGCGTGCTGCGTCAGGCGCATGTCATAGACATTGGTGTCGGGCTCGTCCGTCTGCGGCATGACGACCGGACGCGGCCAGAAGCGGAAATTGTCGACACCGTTGGGGCTTTCGGCCACGGCGAAGAAGGACTTGCGGTCGTCGCCCTCGACGCGGACCATGACGATATATTTTCCGTTCCACAGCATGGCGCCGGCATTGAAGGCCGCGTTGACGCCCAGGCGCTCCATCATGAACGGATTGGTCTTCGGGTTGAGATCGTAGCGCCATTCCAGCGGCGCATGACCCGCCGTCACCACCGGATGCACATAGCGCTGATAGACGCCGTTGCTCGTGGGCTGCGGACTATTAGGCCGGCTCAGCAGCGCTTCATGGTCGCTACGCAGGGCGTTGAGGCGCGCGAGGGAATCGAAAGTCATTTACTTATCCTGGGGTCTGGGCCGGCATCCGGCCTTTTTTGATTTAGTAAAATTGAATTACTAAATCGGCAAGCGTTTTTTATCGAATATCAGGCTTGCGGAAAGTTACACTATAACATATGTGATGGAAACCGCAGCACTGGACGCGAAATGACTCCGAAGAAGACGAAATGGCTGGATCTGGCGTCGATGGGGCTTTCGGGCCTGTGCGTCGTCCACTGCCTGCTCCTGCCCTTCCTCGTGGCGGCCCTGCCCTTCCTCGGTATCTTCTCGCAGAACGAATGGGTTCACCAGGTGCTGGTGAGCGTCGCGGCGCCGCTCAGCGCCCTGGCCCTGTGGCGCTCCGGCGGCTGGCGCAGGCTCCGGGTCTGGGGTCCGATGGCCACCGGCCTGGCCCTTCTGTCTGCGGCGGCCTTCATTCCCGACCTCGAGCCGGTCGAAGCCCCCATGAGCGTCATTGGCGCCCTGATGGTCGCGGCTGCGCACGTCGTCAATTATGGCGGGCTGCGCGCCCTTCACCGCCACACCGCCGACTGCGCCTGCGACGCCTGAGTCCGTATTTCGGTCTTGACGCTCTGTCCCTAACCGTTAAGGGAAGGCGCTGGTTTCAACCGCTACCGCGTGCGTGCTCATGATCCGTCACATCGTTATGTTCAGTTGCAAGGATCGGGCGGATCTCGATGGCATCTACAGCGGCCTGTCGGTCCTGACCCAGATTCCGCACGCGGCGGTGCTGGAAGTGTCGCACAACGAAAAGATCGACCAGCTGGCCAATGATATCGACGTCATCGTCTACGGCGAGTTCGCGACTATCGAGGACTTCCGCGCCTACAAGGCCCACCCTCTGTACGAAGAGTCGATCCGCCGCGTCCGCCACCTGCGTGACATCCGCGTCGCCGCCGACTACACGGTCGAAAACGCCACGCGGGTTCCCGTCTAAGGCAAGCGTCTGAGGCGCTCGAACAGTAACTGGTAGAAGCCCTCGCCGTCGGCCTCGGTCATGAAGGTGGCGTTGGGCGGGCGATCGGTCGATTTCCACCAGTCGACCACCGTCATGCCCAGCGTCAGCTCGCTTTGCGTTTCCACCATGACATTGACCTCGCGGCCGCTGAACAGCCCAGGCCGGATAAGATAGGCGATGGTGCACGGATCGTGCAGCGGCGCGCCCACCCAGCCGAAGCGCGCCATGTCGAAGGCCTCGGACGCCTTGAGCATGATCGCCGTCTGCGGCCCGGTGCGATTGCCCATGTCGCGCAGGGTCTGCATGCGCTCGGGCGTCGAGATCACCTTGTGCGTGGCGTCGAGCGGCAGGAGCGTCAGCTTCGCTCCGCTGGTCAGCACGATATCGGTGGCGACGGCGTCGACATAGGCGTTGAACTCGGCGGTCGGCGAGACATTGCCAAGCTCGCGCCACGAGCCCAGCATCATGACGACTTCGCGAACGCGCCCGATGATATCGGGTGCGTCGGTAAACGCCCGCGCGATGTCGGTCAGCGGGCCCAACGTCACCAGCGTCACATCGTCGACGGCGCGAAGGGTATCGATGATGAACTGGACGCCCGGCTTGTCCTCCAGCGGAAAGGTCGGTTCCGGCAGGTCCGGCCCGTCCAGGCCCGTGGCGCCGTGGATATGTTCGGCGGTGACCAGCGTCTGGCGCAACGGCCTTTCGCTGCCGGCATAGACCCTTACGTCCCTGCGCCCGGACAGTTCGACCAGCCTGCGCGCATTGTTGAGCGTGTGGTGTAACGGCACATTGCCGGCCACCGCCACGATCCCCAGGACATCGAGGTCTTCCGGCGACGCCAGCGCCAGCAGGATGGCCAGGGCGTCGTCCTGGCCGGGATCGGTGTCGATGATGATCTTGCGCTTTGACATGGCGCACGATTCGCATGCGCCTGCCGCTCCCGTAAAGAGGGTTTTGCAGTGAACGGGCAAACTGCGCTAAACATCCCGCACACCACTGGAAACGCCCATGCCCAAGCCCATCGTCGTCGTCGGCAGCCTTAATTTCGATTACCTGATCGATGTCGCACGACTGCCGAAGCCCAACGAGACCCTGATCGGGCGCGGGATCCGCACGGCTATCGGCGGCAAGGGCCTGAACCAGGCCGCCGCCTGCGCCGCTTTCGGACGTCCGGTCGAGATGGTCGGCGCGGTCGGCGCCGACGCCATCGGCCAGCAGGCCCTGGGGCATCTGACACGCAAGGGCGTCGGCACGGCGCATGTGCGCACGCTGAATGACGCGCGTACGGGCCAGGCCCATATCCTGGTCGCCGAGGACGGCCAGAACATGATCGTCGTCACCCCAGGCGCCAATGGCCGCGTCTCGTCCGCCGATATCGACGCGGCGGAAAGCCTGATCGCCGGGGCATCAGCCGTCGTCGTGCAGCTGGAAATCCCTCTGCCGGCCGTCCGCCGCGCACTCGAACTCGCCCGGGCGCACGGAATCTTGAGCATCGTCAATCCGGCGCCGGCCGATCCGGGCGTCCTCGATCTGCTGCCGCTTGCGGATGTCGTGACGCCGAACGAACTGGAACTGATGGCGCTGACCGGTATAACGGACCTGTCCGACGCATCACTGATCGAGGGCCTCAATGCCCTGATCACGGCCGGCGCGCGCCGCGCCGTGGTCACGCTGGGCTCGGCCGGCTGCGCGACCCTGGCAGGTTCCGAGCTGATCCGTATTCCCGCCTTTGCGGTCAGGGCCGTGGACGCGACAGGCGCCGGCGACACCTTCAACGGCGCCCTGACCGATCGTCTGATCGCGGGCGAAACCGTGGCCGAAGCCCTGCGCTATGCCTCGGCCGCCGCCGCGATTTCCGTGACCCGCGCCTCGGCCGACGCCGCGCCGACACCGCGGGAGGTCGACGCCTTCCTGGCCCAGCATCCGGCGCATACCAACGGTCATTAAAGAAATGACCGTTGGTAAGAGCAGCTTGCCAAGTCCCGGCTTCTGCGCATAGTAATCGGTTACAAAAACATATCGGGGAGAGTTCCATGCGTCTGCTGTTCGCCCTTATGGCTGCCTGTCTGGTCGCGCCCGTTGCCCAGGCCCAAAGCCCCGACAAGTCTGCCGGACCGCCCGTCGTCTATCTATGGCCCAAGGGCCAGCCGGGCTTCGAGGCCCGCCGTGACATTCCCGAACAGCACGCCGAATGGTGGTGGCGCAGCATCAACAATCCGTCGCTCACCGTGTTCACCCCGCCTGCCGGCAAGGCTGGCCGCGCTGCCGTTATCGTCGTGCCGGGCGGCGGCCACCAGAACGTCGTTTTCGGCGAGGAAGGCATAAAGCCGGCGCAATACCTGGCCAGCCAGGGCGTCACGGCGTTTGCGCTGAAATACGTGCTGGCGCGCGAGGCGGGTTCGCCCTACTCGATCGAAGGCGACGCGCAGGCCGACCTGATCCGCGCGGTGCGCTGGGTGCGCGCCCACGCCGCCGATTACAATATCGATCCCAACAAGGTCGGCGTCATGGGCTTTTCCGCCGGCGGCGAGCTGACCTCGATGGTGACCTTCACGCCCAAGACAGCCGACGCCAACGCCGCCGATCCGATCGACCGTCTGTCGAGCCGCCCGGACTTCCTGATCGAAATCTATCCGGGGCCGCTGGGCATCCCGCCGACGGTCTTCGCCGCCCCGCCGCCCGCCTTCCTGCTGACGGCGTGGGACGACAAGATGGGCGTGGCCGACACCAATGTCATCGAGGGCCTGTATCGCGCGTGGCCCGACGTGCCGCTGGAACGCCATGTCCTGTCGGGCGGCCAGCACGGGTTTAACATGGGCGACCGTTCGAAGCTCAAAGCCGTCCACGACTGGCGGTCGCGCCTTGGCGACTGGCTGGCCGATCAGGGGCTATCCCCCCAATAAGCGCCTTTCCCCGACGGCTTTCGCTGCTATAGTCGCGCACTCCGGAAGACTAAGGGACGGGCGATGGACTATATCGAGCTGGGTGCCGAACGGCAGCGCATGGGATCGCAAAAGCTGCTGATCGGCGACGATCGCATGTTGATGCGCGCGGGCCTGGCCCTGCTGATCCTGATGACGGTCTGGCGCTTTTCGATCGGCCTGATCAGCCACGTCATCTGGGAAGAAAGCCACTTCGTCGTGTCGGGCGCCTATCCCGACTTCGGCTACCCCGATATTCCGGCGGGCTTTCCGTGGATCGCCCGCGTGGTCACCGCCGTTTTCGGCTGGCAGATCTGGCCGCTGCGCATCATCGGCCTGCTGATCGCCACCGCCATTCCGTTCGCCGTCTATTTTCTGGCCGGGCCGCTGACGGCAAAGCGCAACGCCATCTGGGCAGCCATTGTCGCCCTGCTCCTGCCACCGTCGGCGCTCAACGGCACCATCTTCTATCCCGAAGGCGCCTTGCAGCTGCTGCTGGTCCTGATGTGCGGCTGCCTGATCCGCGCCGTGGCGACGGACGAACGCAAATGGTGGATCTGGGCGGGCGTCTGCGCCGGCATCGGCCAGCTGGTCCATTTCCGCTTCCTGGTGCCGGGCCTGGCCGTCGTGCTGTTCATGCTGATCAACCGCGAAGGCCGCAAGCTGTGGACCCGCCCCGGGCCGTATATCACCGCGGCGCTTGGCGTCATCGGCTTCGTTCCGGCCATCATCTACAACGCCACCCACGACTGGCCAGCGGTGCAGTTCCACGTCATCAACCGCCCGCATTTCGACCCGGCGCCCGACCATATCATCAGCTTCGTCATGACGCAGATCGGGTTGTGCACGCCGATCTTCTTCATCGCCCTGTGCTTCGCCGCCAAGGTGTCGCTGGTCGACGACCGCAACAAGCCCGATACCCTGCTGGGCTACCAGGCCGTGACCATCTTCCTGTTCTACGTCGTCCAGGCGACGATCAACAAGAAGGTCATGCCCCACTGGCCGTTCATGGCCTACCTGCCGCTGCTGCCCTATGTGCCGGGCGTGCTCATCGCCTTCGCCGACAATGCCGCCACCCCGGTGGGCCGCGCCGTCCGCAGCGCCATCATCGCCATCAGCCCGGTCCTGGCGCTGGGCATCGGCGTCGCCGCCAGCATCTACCAGTGGGAATTCCGCCATTCGGCCGAGCTTCCCTATACCGAGCGTGCACATAACATCCTGCAGAACGAGAACTATCTGCTGGCGGAGCCCGACCTGGCCGCCGCGACGGCGCGCGCTCACGCCCGCTTCGGCGACGACATCGCTTGGGCCGCCACGGGCCACCGCACGGCCGTGCACCTGGAATTCCCGGGCCCGGGCAAGGAAGGCCGCCACATCTATACCCTGGGCGAGCCTTACGACAATGTGGCGCGCTTCGTCGTCGCCCGCCACGACTGGCACCTCGACCTCGACGCCCTGCAAAAGGACCGCGCCGGCAAGGGCGTCGTCATCATCCTCGACGAGCCAGACTACCTGTTGCACGAAGGCGAGTCGCTGGCCATGTACACGACCCTGTGCAGGACCTTCGAGGATATCGAGCCGTTCAAGGTCACGTCCCTGCCGCCGGGCCGCACGGTGCTGTCGCTCTATACGGCGCGCGTCCGGCAAAAGCCGCTCGACGTCCTGCCCAAGGGCCCCTGCCCGCTGATTCCGCAGCTCTACCTGGCCAATCCGCAAAGCGGCCGCTTCATCACCGTCAAGGACAACAAGCAACACTACGGCATCGCGGTCGATCCCAAGGGCATTACCCACCTCGACGTCATGATAGACCATAAGCCGGTCGTCGCCGCCAATTACGGCATCGACGATATCAACTTCCACGCCCCGGACTATCTCAGCTACGATCCCAACTATCCGAAGGTCCAGTTTACCTTCACCTTCCCGCCGGGATCGCTGACACCGGGCGAGCACGATCTCAGTCTCGAGGCGACGCGGACCGACGGCACCAAGACCGAGGGCGCGGATCGCAAGATCTACATCACCAAGAAGTAGGATGGTGCGTGTGACTCAAGCAAGAAACCCCACCACCACCCTTCGCTAGCGCTACGGGCGGTCCCCCATCGCTTCGCGACAGGGAGGTATACACAGCGAGGAACAGAAAAGGCGGCGCCCGCGAGCGCCGCCTTTGATTTTTGTCTTGAACCCAGGGGCTTAGCCGAAGCGGCCGCCGATATAGTCGCCGGTCTTGTCGACCTTCGGCTTGACGAACAGTTCCTCGGTCGGGCCGAACTCGATCATCTTCCCCAGGAACATGAAGCCCGTATAGTCCGACAAACGCGCGGCCTGTTGCAGGTTGTGCGTCACGATGACGATCGTGTAGTCGCGCTTCAGCTCTTCCAGCGTGTCTTCAAGCTTGGCGGTCGACACCGGGTCGAGCGCCGAAGCCGGTTCGTCGAGCAGCAGGATTTCCGGATTGACGGCAATGCCGCGCGCCACGCAGAGACGCTGCTGCTGGCCACCCGACAGGCCCAGGCCCGACTTGTTCAGCTTGTCCTTCACTTCGTCCCACAGGGCGGCGCGGCGAAGGCTGGTTTCGACCAGTTCGTCGAGTTCCGACTTGCTCTTCGACTGGTGCAGGCGGACGCCGTAGGCCACGTTGTCGTAGATCGACATCGGGAACGGCGTCGGCTTCTGGAAAACCATGCCGACGCGGGCGCGCAGCGAGGTGGCGTCGACCTTGGACCCCAGGATGTTTTCGCCGTCGAGCATGATCTCACCCTCGGCGCGCTGGCCGGGATAGAGGTCGTAGATACGATTGAAGATGCGCAGAAGGGTCGACTTGCCGCAGCCCGACGGACCGATCAGCGCCGTGATGGCGTTCTTCTTGACCGGCATGTCGACGCCGAACAGCGCCTGATGGTTGCCGTAATAGAAGTTCACGCCCTTGGCTTCGAGGACCAGGCTGTCGGCGGGCGGCGGCGTGATGACGCTCTTGAAATCGGGGGACGTTGTGTCGGTGCTCATGAGAGTCTCTGTTTCAGAGGAAATGGGGCAAGGCAGCTTGGATTAATGGCCGGACTTGTCGCGCGCCAGCCAGCGTCCGAGGACGTTGATGCCGAGCACGGCCAGCGCGACAATCAGGGCGCCCACCCAGGCCAGGCGGATCCAGGTATCATCCGGGCTGAGGGCGTAATTGTACATGACCACCGGCACGCTGCTGGTCGGCTGCGACAGGAGGTGCGGGACATTGTACCAGTCGTCCGGCAGAAACTGGTTGTTAAGCGCGGTGAAAAGCAGCGGCGCGGTTTCACCCGAAATCCGGGCGAAGCCCAGCAGGCCGCCGGTCAGGAGGCCCGCGCCGGCTGCCTTCCAGATGATCTTGCGGACGGTGGCGAATTGCGAACCGCCGAGCGCCATGCCGGCTTCGCGCAGGGCATTGGGCTGCAGGTTCAGGATGTCTTCGGTGGTCCGCGTGACGATCGGCGTCGCCAGCAGCGCCAGGGCGACCGCACCGGCCCAGCCCGAGAAACCGCCGAACGGCTTGACCAGCAGTTCGTAGACGAACAGGCCGACCAGGATCGACGGCGCCGACAGCAGCACGTCGTTAAGGAAGCGCACGGCGTGGCCGTAGGGCGAGTCGCCGCCGATTTCCGCCAGCCAGGTGCCGGCCAGGACACCGATGAACAGGGCGATGACCATGCCGATGCCGCACATCAGGAACGAGCCGATCAGGGCATTGCGCAGGCCGCCGGGGGACCCCGGCGCCGGCGTATCCATGGTGAAGATGTCGAGGCTCAGGCCGCCGAAACCCTGCTTGAACAGCGAGTAGAGGATCAGGCCCAGCGCGAACAGGGCGACCCCGGTCGCCAACATGCAAAGGGTGACGAAAACCGTGTTCAGTATCTTGCGGCGGGCAGCACGGGCGGATGTCGTGGTAGCCATCTCGGAACTCCTTAGTAACGCTGCGTCGACAGGAGCCAGCGCGCGACGGCCAGCACCGAGAAGGTAATGATGAAGAGCACCAGGCCCAGCGCGATCAGCGCCGAGGTGTGCAGATCCGTGGTCGCTTCGGCGAACTCGTTGGCGATGGTCGAGGCCAGGGTCGAGCTCGAGTCGAAGATCGATTTCGGGAATTTATGCGAATTGCCGATGATGAAGGTCACGGCCATGGTCTCGCCCAGCGCGCGGCCGAAGCCCAGCATGATCACGCCGACCATGCCCTTTTGCACGTAGGGCAGGATGACGCCGGTAACGACTTCGAACGGCGTGGCGCCGACCCCGAAGGCGGCTTCGCGCACCTGGGCCGGGATCGAGCGGAACAGTTCGCGGAAGACGGCCGACATGTAGGGCAGGATCATGATGGCCAGGATGACCGACGCGGTGAAGACGTTGGCGCCGTTGGGAATGCCGTAGAACAGCTTGGCCCAGATGGAATTCGGATTGGCCGCGAAATGCATCAGCAGCGGCATCTGGACGTATTTGGCGAAGAAGGGCGCGAAGACGAACAGGCCCCACATGCCGTAGACGATCGAGGGGATGCCGGCCAGCAGCTCGACCGCGATGGCGATCGGCTGGGCGATGATGCGCGGCGCGAATTGGGTGAGAAAGACCGCGATGCCGATGGCGATCGGCAGGGCCATGGCCAGGGCCAGGATGGACGAAACCAGCGTACCGACGATAGGCCCGGCCGCGCCGTAGGTCTCCGTCACAGGGTTCCAGTCCGTCGTAAAGAAGAAACGCAGGCCGAATTTCGCGAAGGCGGGCCATCCGCCGATCACCAGCGAAACGACGATGCCACCCAGCGCAGCCAGAAGCAGGGTTGCCGCCGCGAACGCCACATAGCGAAAGATCGGATCGAACGGATCGGACCTGTGCGAGGTTTTTGCGTCGCTCATCGGCTGTTTGCCCTTTGGTTCCAAAAACAGTTGGGACACGTCCTGTGTCCGCATAGTCGCCGCGGGAAGCGGTATCAACAGGTTTTATTACGACGACTTTTTACGATTTCGGGGCGAGGCTATAACCCAAAGGCATAACCTCGCCCCGATCGATACTCAAGACGCGTGAAGCTTACTTGTTCGGCGAAACGTAGACCGGTTGGCCGTTGGCCTTCACGTTCTGGGCCCATTCCTGACGCATCAGGTTCTTAACCGCGGGCGGCAGGGTGACGTAGTACAGGTCCTTGGCGTTGAAGTCGCCGTTCTTGTAGGCCCAGTCGAAGAACTTCAGCACGTTGGCGCCCTTGGCGGCATTGGCTTGGTTCTTGTAGACCAGGATGAAGGTCGCACCGGTGATCGGCCAGGCATTGGCGCCCGGCTGGTCGAGGACCAGCAGGTAGTTGCCCGGAGCCTTGGTCCAGTCGGCGCCAGCCGTCGCGGCGCCGAAAGCGGCGGCCGTCGGTTGCGGCCAGGTGCCGTCATGGCTTTGCAGTAGGGCGTAGTTGGCCGCCGTCTTCATGACGTAGGCGTATTCGACGTAGCCGATCGAACCAGCCGTTTGCTTGACCAGGGCCGACACGCCGTCATTGCCCTTGCCGCCCACGCCCGTCGGCCAGTCGACGGCGTCGTTGGCGCCGACCTTTTGCTTCCACTCGCCGCTCTTCATCGACAGGTACGAGGTGAAGAGGAACGAGGTGCCCGACCCGTCCGAACGGTGGACGACGGTGATCGGCATCGGAGCGAGCGCAATGCCAGCGTTCAGCTTGGTGATCGCCGGGTCATTCCACATCGTGATCTTGCCGAGGAAGATGTCGGCCAGGACGGCGCCGGTCAGCTTCAGCTTGCCGGTCGGAACGCCCGGCAGGTTGATCATCGGAACCACGCCGCCGATGACGGTCGGGAACTGGAAGAGGCCGTACTGGTCGAGGACGTCTTGCGTCAGCGGCTTGTCCGAGGCGCCGAAATCGACGGTCTTCGCCTGGATTTGCTTGATGCCGCCACCCGAGCCGATGGCCTGGTAGTTCAGGCTGATGCCGGTGGCGCGCTTGTAGCCTTCGGCCCACTTGGCGTACAGCGGAGCCGGGAAGGTGGCGCCGGCGCCGGTCATGGTTTCGGCCGAAGCCTGCGAGGCGAACGCCGTCGCGGCCAAAAGAGCCACGGCAGCCGCGGCGGAAAGAAGCTTCATCATGTCCCATCTCCTTGGGGGATGTCGGTTTAAGAACCGGCCGGGATAGTGCTGCGAGCCTGTACCCGCAATTTATGACACTAATGTTACAGCCGGGATTTCATAGAAAGACGGGCCTGCCCCTTTTGGAGGCAGGCCCGTAAGTCGCTCGCTTAGAAGCGGAACTGCGAGTAGACGCCGACTTCGTTGGCTTCGACCTTGTGGCCGGCCGACGGGGTCAGGCTGTCGTGCTTCACGATGGCCGAGAAGTTCACGCCCTTGAAGGCATTCCATTCGACGCCGAGGTTGTAATAGTCGTCCTTCTTGGCCGCGTTGAGCAGCTTCGACAGCTTGGCGGTGTCGGCGCGGGCGAAGATGCTGTATTCCGGCGTGATGCGGAACGAGCCGAACACGGACGTGCCGTCGGCCTTGTCCGGGGTCGTCGACTTGACGAGCGTGCCCGAGAAGTCGTTGGCCGAGAAGTATTCGACGCCGGCGCGCAGACGGTCACCCGTGAAGGCGGCCAGGGCGTTGAAGCGCGAAGCCTTTTGCGGCGTCGCGACGCCCGGAGCGGCCTGGCCGAGCTTGCCGGTATAGCCGCCGATGGCGAAGTTCAGCTGGTCGAACTTGGCGCTCAGGCGGCCTTCGATGTCCATGCTCTTGGCGCGGGTCGGGTTCTTGTAGCCGTTGCCGTTGATCGCCGAGACCTGGTACGAGAAGTTGTCGTTCAGCTTGCCGAGGACGTGCAGACCCCAGTCGGCCGAGGTGCCGAAGCCGGTACGGTCCGAAACGGTCTTTTCCAGGTAGCGCGAGCCGTAGATGTCTTCGGCGTACGGGATCCACGGCAGATCGGCCGAACCGGCGCGGACGATGAAGGCCGGCGAGAAGGTGCCCTGGATGTAGGCCTTCTTGATGTAGACTTCGGTGGCGCTGATGGCCGACGAATATTGGAAGTCGGTCGTGACGTTCATCGACCAGACGTCGGTGAACTTGTGGTCGATACCGACGTAGAAGCGCTTCACGTCGAAGCCGGTGCCGTTGGCGGCCGGGATGCCCGAAGTAGCGGTCGAGTTCGAGGTGACGCCGTCAACCTTGCTCGTGATGTTGCTGAAGTCGGCATAGATGCGGCCCGACACGGTCGTCGAGTCGGCCCAGCTTTGCGCATTGGCGCCGGCAGCGGCGGCCAGCAGAAGCGCGCCGGAAGCAGCGCCGAAGAGGAGGGAGGTGAGTTTCATGTCGTTCGCCTTGTGAGAAATCTCTGGCCATAATCCGGCCATGAGGCGGTAAATACGGGGGGCGAATGACGGTCCCATGTAAGTTCCATGACAGTTCCATGACATGGGCCGGACTGTGTCCCGACTGTGGCGCAATAAGCGCAGTTTTCCTTTCATACGGTCATCGGGCGGCGGAGCCTTGTCGTAAAAAGGGAAAATTAACCAGTAACCCAATGGGCCGTTTGGACGTATAAAGGGCATAACCTCAGAAGGACGACCGCATGAACCGCCGTCATTTCCTCTCCGCCCTCAGCCTTGGGGCCTTGGCGGCCGCCACCGGCGCCACGGCCGAGACCATAGCCCCGCTTACCCTGCCCGACGCCGAATGGAAGAAGCGCCTGCCGCCGCAGGCCTATGAAATCCTGCGGCACGAAGCCACGGAGCGCCCCGGCAGCTCGCCGCTGCTGGAAGAGCACCGCAAGGGCATCTTCGCCTGCCTGGGCTGCGACCTGCCGCTGTTCGATTCGAATACCAAGTTCGACAGCGGGACCGGCTGGCCCAGCTTTTTCCGCGCCATCCCGGATCATCTCAAGACAAAGACCGACTTCGCGATCGGCATACCGCGCACGGAATATCATTGCGCACGCTGCGGCGGCCACCACGGCCACCTGTTCGACGACGGCCCCAAGCCCACCGGGCTGCGCTACTGCAGCAACGGCGCCGCCCTCAAATTCATTCCGGCAAAGGCCTAAATCATGCTGAAACGTCTGCTTGTCGTCATTGTCGCCACGCTTGGCCTGTCCGTTTCCGTAATGGCGGCTTCCGCGATGGCCGCGCCTCAGCGTGAAACCGCCGTCTTTGCCGGCGGCTGCTTCTGGAGCATGCAGAAGGCCTTCGACCACGTCCAGGGCATCATCTCGACGCGCGCCGGCTTCATGGGCGGCACTGTCAAGAATCCGTCCTATGAGGATGTCACGGGTGAAGGCACCGGCCACCTCGAAGCCGTAGAGGTCGTGTTCGATCCCTCCAAGGTCAGCTACGACACCCTGCTCGACACCTACTGGCACCACACCGACCCGACCGATCCGCGCGGCGTCATCTGCGACCTGGCGCCCAGCTACCACACGGCCATCTTCACCTTCGACGATGCCCAGTATGCCGCCGCCAACGCCTCGAAGGCCAAGGTCCAGGCCTTCCTCAAGAAGACAGTCGTGACCCAGGTCATCAAGGCGTCGTCGCTGAAGCTGCCCTTCTATCCGGCGGAGGCCTATCACCAGCATTACTGGCAGACCCACGCCGCCCAGTACGACGGCTATGCGCTGGGCTGCGGCCGCGCCATCGCCCTGCACAAGCTCTGGGGCAAGCTCGCCGACTAAGCGGTCTTCAACACGACCTTGCCTGAAACGAGGCCGTCGGCCGTGGCGGTGACCGTCACAGGGCCGGCGGCCTTTCCTGCCTGCACGATGGCGCAGGCCAGGCCGTTGAAGGCAGACCGCTGCGTCGCCTTGTCGGCTTCGTGACAGTTCGGATCGCCGTTGCCGACGCCGATGACGGCGGCGGAACCCGCGACATCGAAACGGATCAGATTGCCGGCCCTGGGAACCGTGCGGCCCCTGGCGTCGACGACCTCGGCCCGGATGACCGCACAGTCACGGCCGTCCGCCGTCAGCGCCGTGCGGTCGGCCGTCAGCACGACCCTCGCCGCGGCGCCCGCCGTCTCACGTGAATCTTTTATGACGACCTTCCCGCCCGTGTAACCATAGGCGACGATCTTGCCCGGCTGATAGGGCACGCTCCATTCGACGTGCATGTCCTTCGCCATGTCCTTCCTGCCCAGCGACTTGCCGTTGACGAACAGTTCGACCGCGTCGCAGTTCGAATAGGCCCAGACGCTGACGGTCGAGCCTGCCTCCCAATTCCAATGCGGGAACAGGTGCAGCAGCGGCTCGGGCCGCCACCAGGCACGATAGTAGTAGTAATTGTCCTTCGGGAAGCCGCAGGTATCGAGTGCGCCGAACTGCGACGAGATCGACGGCCAGTTGGGATAGGGCGTCGGTTCGCCGCGATAGTCGAAGCCCGTCCAGATGAAACCGCCGGCGATATAGGGCCTGGCATCGAAGTGCGGCCACCAGCCCTCGGCCGTATTGGCCCACCACGGCGCTTCGGTATCGTAGGCCGGCACGATGTGTTTCGCGGGATCCTTCACATATTCACCGCGCGTGGCGACCGTCGACGCCGTCTCGGTGCCGATGATCGGAATATGCGGAAAGGCCTTGTGGAAATCGTCGATCTTGTTGTCGCGATAATTGAAGCCGATGACGTCGAGCACTTCGGTAATGCCCTGCCCGTAGCCGCCGTCCATTGCCGCCGTGATGCCGCGTGTGGGGTCAAGCTCGCGGCAGACGCGCTTCATGGTGCGCGCGATATTGGCGCCGCGTTCGGTCCATTGCTGCGGCTCTTCGTTGCCGATCGACCACAGGATGATGCTTGGGTGGTTGCGGTCGCGCACGATCATGGTTCGCAGCTGGTCCAGCCCCTCTTCCGACGACGTCATCATGCGCGTCTCGTCGATGACCAGCATGCCGAGCTCGTCGCAGGCGTCGAGCAGTTCCGGGGCCGGCGGATTGTGCGAGGTGCGCCAGGCGTTGCAGCCCATCTCCTTGAGGCACTTGATGCGGTAATAGTTCAGCGCGTCCGGAATGGCCGAGCCGACGCCGGCATGGTCCTGGTGGTTGCAGGTGCCCTTGAGCTTGACCGGCTTGCCGTTGAGGAAGAAGCCCAGGTCCGCATCGAAGCGGATATCGCGGAAGCCGAAGCGGGTGGTAGCGGTGCCCAGGGTCTTGCCACCGTTCGTCAATGCCGCCGACAGACGATAAAGAGTGGGCGTCTCGATCGACCACAGTACAGGCTCGGCGAATTTCAAGGTCTGTGTCACCGTCGTCGTCGAAAACGGCGCAAAGGTCTGCGGCTTGGCCACGCCGCGAAGCGACAGATTGTCCGGGGCCTTTTCGAATTCCGGCCCCGCGTCCAGTTGTAGGCCGACGTCCTGAACCTGATCGCTGTCATTACGGATCGTCACGGACACCTCGACCGTGCCATCGGTCCTTGCCCGCACGCACACGCCGTCCTTCACGACATGGACGGGATCGTGTTTGACCAGCCAGACATGGCGGTAGATGCCGGCGCCTTCATAGAACCAGCCTTCGCCCAGGCTCGCATCGACGCGCACGGCCAGCACATTGGGCTTGCCGTCGGTATTGAGGAAGTCGGTGACGTCGACCGAGAACGGCACGTAGCCGCCGTCGTGCTCCTTGACGATATAACCGTTGAACATGACGATCGCGCTGCGGAAGACGCTGTCGAAATCGATCCGGATGCGCTTGCCCTTGTCATGGGGTGTCAGCTCAAGCGGGCGGCGGTACCAGCCGATGCTGGTTTCGGGATAGTCGCGGCCGAGCGGCTTGAAGCCGTGGTCGGCGTCCGGGTCCCAGGTAAAGCCATGGTCGTCGGGTTTGTAGGTGTCCGCCTTGGGATTGGGCACGAAGGGCAGTTCGACCGCCCAGTCGTGCGGCAGCGTAATATCGCGCCACTTCGAATCGTCGAAATCGGCTTTCGTCGCCAGGCCGGTATCCGGCCCCTGCTTGGCGAAGGTGCGCAGGCCGTCCGAGAAGCCGAAATCCTTCGCCGGGTCGTTGAGGTGCCCGAAGGCGAACTTCCAGCCCTCGTCCAGCCGGCTTCGCCCGTCCGCCGGCGCCGCCTTCGTCTGCGCGCCCGCCGTCATCGGCAATCCCATCAGGGCCAGGACGGAAGCGGATACGAGAATGTCGCGGCGGTGGGGCGTCATGAGCGTGTTTCCTGCTGTAATTATAGGACAATATAATAAAGGCCGGACGCCTGTATCGCAAGCATCCGGCCCGAGTTGCTCCGTAGGGAGGGTACGGAGGTTACGCGTAAGGTTTAGTACTTGAACGTGATGTCGGCCAGGACACGGTGACCGTAGTAGTCATAGCGGCCCAGGCGGTCTTCGACATTGTTCTGATAGGTCTTCAGCGGCGTATCGAGCAGGTTGTTGGCCTGCAGGCGCAGCTGAATGTGGCTGTTGACCGTGTAGCTGGCCGAGAAGTCCAGCGTCGTTTCAGGCTGTACGCGGATCAGCGCCGAATCGTCCCAGCCGTAGATGGCCGTGTAGGTCGAGTGGTACTTGGTGCCGAGGCGGGCATCGACGCCATGGCCCGAATACCACAGGTCGAACGTCGCCGTGGTCTTGGCCAGGCCGACCATGGGCAGGTTGTAGACCATTTCCTTGAGATCGGACTCGACCAGCGACAGGTTCGAGTAGATGCCGAAGCCCGGCAGGAAGCTGAACGGCGTCTGGAAGGTGAATTCGGCGCCGCGGATATAGCCGCCCTTGGTCGAGTTGACCGGCGAGGTCAGCGTATAGCTGTTGCCGTTGATGGTCTGGGTGCGCTGGGCGTAGCCGACATAGTTGTCGACCAGCTTGTAGTAGCCCGAGGCGGCGATCAGCGAGTCCTTGCTGAAGTAGTATTCATAGCTGGCGTCGAACTGCGTGGCCTCGAACGGCTTCAGCGACGGGTTGCCGCCACCGCCCGAATAGGGGGCGATCGGCGACAGGGTGAGCGTCGCGGTCAGGTCGTTGAGCGGCGGGCGCGAGATGACCTTGGCGGCCGACAGCTTGAGGTAGCGGCCGTCGCCATAGTCGAAGCGCGCCGTCGCCGACGGCAGGAAGGTGGTGTAGTTGCGGCCACCCGAAGCGTGGGTCACGACCAGCGGGTAGTAGGCCCAGTTGCCGCTCAGGTCCTGGTACCAGGCACCGCCCATCGACGACGTGCCGTCCGAACGGGTGTTGGCGTTGACGATACGGAAGCCGACATTGCCGTCGACCGGAACGCCCGAGAAGGTGGTGGCGTAGGTGCCTTCGAGATAGGCTTCGGCGACCTTTTCCTTGACGGTGTTGTTGGCCGGCAGGGACTTGGCGTCCTGGTACATGTCCGTACCGTAGAGGTAGTTGGACAGCTTGTCGAAGTCGCCGGTCAGGATGGTCGGAACGTCGAAGTTCTTGAAGTTGTAAGCCGTCAGCATGCTCGACGGAACGCTGGAAACGGTGCCGAGGACCGAGGCCGTGCCGCTGCCATCGGCCAGAACCTTGGTGCGGTCCGAATAGCGCACGCCGAACATCACCGAGGTGAAGCCTTCGTCAGCCAGGGTACGCTTGAAGTCGAGCTGGCCCGAGGACAGGGTGTCGGCGACACGGCCGGTCGTCCATTGACCGCCGTAGGCGCCTTGGGTCTGCGTCGCCGGATCCTGGCTGACCTTGATCACCGGCTTGCCGCGGAAATCGAAGCTTTCCCAGCTCGGATAGTAGATGAATTCGGCGGCGCGCCACAGGTTGTTGCGTTCGGCCTTCGAATAGGCGGCGTCCGCCGTGACGGTCCACGCGCCGGTCTTCCACTTGGCGTTCAGGCCGGTAACCAGCAAGGTCTTGTCTTCGGTGTACTTGGCGACGATCGACTGGTCCTGGCCGTACGGCAGGGTAGCGGCGACCACATCGCCGTTCTGGATGACCGGCTGGCCGCCGATGGCGGCGCCGGCGACGTAGTCGGCATAGTTGCCGCCGTCCCAGTTGCCCCACTTGTTGCTGCCGTACCAGGCCTGATCCTGGTTCTCGTCGATCTTCACGTCCGAGTACAACAGGTCATAAGCCAGTTCGAAGTTGTCGGCCGGCTTGTACTGCAGGCCGAGCGACGCGCCCGTACGCGTTTCGGTCAGCTTCTTGGCTTCCGACTGCGCACCCCACGGTGTGTTGTACTTGGTGGTCGGCTGGCTGGCCAGCACTGCGCCGTTGTCGGCGCCGAAGTTGTAACCCCAGCCCTGGACCGACTCGAAGCCGTTCTTCTGCTGCTGCGACGTCAGGCCGAGCACCAGGCCGAGGTTCGGCGTCAGCTTGGTGACGTAGGACAGGGCGCCGCGGTAGCCCATGCCGTCATAACCCGGGAAGCGCGAACCGCCGTCGTAATAGACGGGGCCGGCGCGCACGACCAGCGACGGGCCGTGGTAGTCGAGCGGGCGGATGGTCTGCAGGTCGACCGTGCCCGAGATGCCGCCCGAGATCAGCTTGGCTTCCGACGACTTGTAGACGGCGGCGCCCGCGATCACTTCCGACGGGTAGATTTCCCAGCGAATGTTGCGGTCGGGTTCGGACGAGGCGACTTCGCGGCCGTTGACCGTGCCCAGGACCATGCGCGCGCCGAGGCCGCGGATCGAGGCCTGGCTGTCGTTGCCGCGGTCCCGCGAAGCGTTCAGGCCCGGCAGGCGGTTCAGGGTTTCGGCAATGGTCACGTCCGGCAGGACGCCGATGTCCTTGGCCGAAACGGCTTCCATGATGCCCGTCTGGCGGCGCTTGACGTCGAGCGCTTCACGCAGCGACTTGCGTACGCCGACGACGACGACGTCCTGGGTGTCGGTCTTGGCTTCGGCGGCGGCCGGCGTCGCGGCGGCGTCGGCCGTGGCGGCGCGAACCAGCACCACCGACGAACCGTCGCGGCTCTTGATCGACAGGCCGGTGCCGCGGATCAGCGCCTCGAGCGCGGAATCGGGCGCCATCGTGCCCTGGACGGCATTGGTGCGCACGCCCTTGAGGTCGGCGGCGGTGGCCAGGACCTGAAGGTCGGATTGCTGCGCGAAGCTCGGCACGGACGACACCGCGTCCTGCGCCGGAATGTTGAAGGTCTTCTCCCCCTGCGCCATTGCCGGAGCGGCCATGGCGACGACCGCGACGGAGCCCAGGAGGGCTGCCCGCAGGCGTGCATTGTAAAAGTCTGACATGTGGATTTCCCTGTTATTATTCAGTGCCGAGCATGCTGCACAAAAGTGAAGGCACCCTTGCCGCGAGCGCATGCGCGCCCCGAATCTTGTTACGTCCCTGAAAGAAACGCAGCCCGATCCGGAGCTTTAGTCGTCGCATGCCGGGCGCAAAAAACCGGTCTCCACTTTTTTGCGGCATGCTTTAGGAAAAGGGCAGTTCCCGGCCCTTACGATGTCAGATGCGCGGGCGAATATTTTTCCGCCGCCCTTTGTACGACAATTTTATCCGGCGCCGGCTTGTGTGCCAATTATGATACGGTCAGCGCGGATGCTGACGGGGGCGCTGGAGGCGGCATGGACCGAGCGCGCGAAGTCTTCGGGCTGGTCGACGTCGAAACCGCCGACCAGCTTCAGGCTGGCCAGGGACGGATCGGCGATAACGATCTGCTGTTCGTTGTAGCGGTTGAATTCGGCCACCGCGTCCGACAGGTTTTCCTCACGCAGGATGATCCTGCGCTCGCGCCAGGCCAGCTTGCGGGTGACTTCGTCGGGCTCGAAAGCCGTCGCGACCCTGGCGGCATCGGCGACGAAGGCCTGGTCCCCGGCGGTCAGGCGCGTCTTCTTCAGGGGATCGCGCACGCTCCAGGTCTCGACCACGCCCTCGGTGACCAGGACGTCGGCGCCATCGGCGTGGCGGCGGACGCTGAAGGCGGTGCCGACCGCACGCACACGGATATCGCCAGCCGACACGACGAAAGGCGCGTCAGGATTCTTGGCGACTTCAAACCAGGCCTCGCCCTTGACCAGGTGGATATCGCGGCGGTTCTGGCTCATGGCCACATCGATGCGGCTGTCGGTATTGATGGCGGCCAGCGACCGGTCGGCCAGCGGCACCTTGCGCAGTTCGCCCCGCCCCGTTTCGAAGCTCAGCCGGCTGCGCAGGAACCAGGCCATGCCGGCCAGCGCCGCGATCGACGCGGCGACCGTGCCCATCAGCACGGCGCGGCGCGTCGGTTCCGGAAGCGCGCGGACGGGCGGCGCCTCAATCGGGCGCGACAGGACGTCTTCAACACCCCCCTCGCCATGCGTCAGCACCTGGCTGCGGTCGAGCAGCACCCACGCCGCCTCGGCGCGCAGATAGGCGCCGGCATGACGCGGGTCGGCGTCATGCCACGTCTGGAACGCGGCCTCGGCGGCCTCGTCCATCCGGCCGGAATACCGGCGCGCAACCCAGTCCGAGGCAAGCTGGTCAATCGGCGACATGCCGCGCCCCCTCAGCGCTTGCAAGCACGGGCCGGGTCAGCAACGGCGTCGCCGACAGAGTCTTCAGGATGGCCGTCAGCCCCTTCGCCGTTTCCTTTTCGACGATGTTCTCGCTGACGCCCAGACGCGCGGCGGTCTCGGCCTGCGACAGGCCGTGGACCTTGCGCAGCTCGAACACCTGGCGGCAACGGTCCGGCAGGTCGCGGATCAGGCCAAGCACCTGGTTGAGCTCCACGCGCGCGGCCGTCGCCGTTTCGGGATTCGGGGTCGCGTCGGCGACGTGCAGGTCGTCGAGATTCTGCATGGTCATGATCGACACCACGCGGTTGCGGCGAATCTGCCCCAGGACGACATTGCGCGCCATGCGGAAGACATAGGCGCGCGGATCGTCGATATGCTCGACGCTGTCCAGACGGAGCAGCCGGCAATAGACTTCCTGCACGATATCGTCGCGTTCATGCGCCTTCACACCCAGCCGCGTCAGCATACGGCGCAGATCCGCCTCATGCGGAAGGATCTGCGTACCCACGAAGGCCAGAAGGGCGGCACGGCTGTTTTTCGCCGCCGTCATGACCTTGGTTCCGTTACTATGATGCCTGGCAGCGCACTTTCCGCCATTTTTCGTATTCCTCCCTGTCGTGGCCGGCGCTTTTGCACGCGCACCGGTCCTTTATGACAGAGTCATAACACGTTTTGGCGGTTTGGCCAGTCTATTGTATTATAATATGGCCTACTGTTTCGCCAGGGCCACGGTCCGCGCGGCATTGGGCACGGTCAGGTTCAGGGCTTCGGCGGAATCGAGCCCCGCCTCCGTCTCCGCGGTACCGACCACGACGTCGCTGCCGGGCCTCAGGATCGCCTTGTAGACAAAGCCCTGCGCGGTCTTCGTCATCGCGACATCGACCCCGCCGGTGAAATCGGCGCTGATGAACTGCGTTGCCTGGCCATGATCGGGTACGGTGAAGGTGATCTCGACCGGCAGAACATAGGACGCCTTCGGCCACTCAAGTGCCGGCACGGCCTTGCCCTTGAAGTCGAAGAAGGCGGCGTTTTCCCAGTTGGAGCCCTGCGCCCAGCGCGTGCTGCACTTGGTCGACACCCAGGCCGGCTCCCAGTAGACGACGCCCATGCCGCCCGAATCGAGCGTCAGCTGCATCAGGTCGTGCATGTACCTGGCCTGGCCGTCGGGCGTCACCGGATAGCCCGGCAGGGCGGAATCCGAACCCAGCAGGTTCGGCGCATTGTCGGCATAGTCATCGGTGAACGGATAGGCGGTTTCGACGATGACCACTTCCTTGCCGAAGCGCGCATGGACGCGGCGGATGACGTCCGCGGCGGCGGCGAAGTCGTCCTTCGACCATTTGCGGTAATAGCTCATGCCGATGATGTCGAAGTCCGTGACCCCGGCCCTGGCTGCGTCGGCGAACCACGCCTCGACATTTTCCGGCTGGGCGATGTGCAGCATGATTTCCGGCTTGATCGGACTGCCTTGCGAGGCTTCACGCACGGCGCTGATACCGGCGTTGAACAGCTTGGCGTTACGCGTCCAGTTGATCGGCCCGGCTTGCTTTCCGTCGCCCGGCAGCATGATCTCGTGATTGGTTTCGTTGCCGACCTGCACGGCGTCCGGCATCAAGCCCTTGGCCTTGAGGTCGTTCAGCGTGTCGAGCGTGAACTGGTGCACGGCCTTGGCCTGCGCGTCGGTGTCGAGTTTCGCCCACGCCGCCGGCACGATCTGGTGGTCGCCGTCGGCCCAGTCGTCGGAATAGTGGAAGTCGAGCAGCACCTTCATGCCGCGCGCCTTGGCCGCCGCGATCGTCTTCGTCACGTCGGCGATATTGGAATATTTCGTCCAGGTCGGATTGTTCCACAGCCGCACCCGCACGATGTTGGTGCCCGATTTGGCGAAGATGGCGTAGGGGTCGGTTTCGCCCTGGTAGGCGTAATGCGCACCGCAGGCCTGCATCTCGTTGACGTAGGACAGGTCGGCGCCGAACCAGGGCTCGTGCGCGGAGGCGGACGTCGCGGCCAGCAGGGTGGCGGCGATCGCGGAAACAAGGATTTTCTGGGTCATATTCACTACGATGCCCGGGCGAAGAATTTCCGCCTGTTACAAAAGCGCTTTTAGCCCCAGCCTTCCTTGACGCCCTGGCGGCGCGCCGCGACCGGCGCTTCCTTCTGGACGACGATCTCGGCGCGCGGCTTGCCGAACAGGTAACCCTGGCCGTACTCGATGCCGAGCGCCTTGCACAGCTTGGCGGTTTCCTCGTCTTCGATCATCTCGGCCACGACCTTGCTGCGCAGGTCCTTGCACAGGATGGCCACCGACTTGAGCAGCGCGCGCTGGCGCGGGTTTTCGCGCGCGTCGCGCAGGAAGGGGCCGTCGATCTTGACGAAATCGACATCGAAGCGGCGGAGGTAGGCATAGGCGGCGGCGCCGGCGCCGAAGTCGTCGAGGCAGACGCCGAAGCCCTGCTGGCGCAGCCATTTCAGGAAGTTTCCGGCCGAGTCCATGTCCTCGATAGCGCTCGATTCGGTCAATTCGAACATCAGGCGGCGGTTCAGCATGCGGAACGGCGCCAAGAGCTGCTTGAGCGAGTCGCGGAAGCTGTCGTCCTGCACCGACAGGCCCGACATGTTGACGGCGATGGTGACGCCGTCGTGCGTCTGCAGGGTCTCCAGCGCCTTCTTGGCGACGGCCAGGTCGAAATCCTTGACCAGGCCCAGCTGCTCCGACAGCCGGATGGTGTCGAACACCTTGCGCCCGTCCTTGAAGCGCATCAGCGCCTCGTAATGGTGTACCTTGCGCGTATCGAGGTCGACCACCGGCTGGTAGAACAGGGTGAAGTTCTTGTCCTCGATCAGGTTGCGGATCGAGTCGAAATGCTGGACCGTCTCGTCCATGGCCTGCGCCAGGCTGTCCTGCAGCGAGGCGGCCGGCGGGCGATTGTCGGGATGGCAGAAATGGGTCAGCGCGAAGCTGAGCGCCCGCGCCACGCTATCCTCGTCGAGATTACCGGTGTTGAGCTCGAAACTAAGGACGCTCGGCTTGATGACGTCGCCGGCAACCCCGGCCGCCGCCAGGGCGTCCTTGGTCAGGTCGCTCAGGTCCTGGGTCAAGGTCTCAGGCGTCGAGGGGTCGCCCTTGGCCGGCGCCAGATAGCTGAATTCTTCCTCGGACAGACGCGCGGCGGCATTGCCGCCCATCGAGTGCGCGCGCAGGGCCGAGCCGATTTCACTGAGCAACTGGTCGGACTGGGCGCTGGGCAGGCCGCGGATGACACCCGCCAGCCCCTTGAAACGGATCAGTTTCATTTCGCGCGGCGCGCGGTCGCCATCGAGATCGAGGACGCGTTCCGCCATCTCCTCGAAATCCTCGCGGTCGAGCAGGCCCGTGGCGTCGTGGCTTTCGGTCGTCAGCACCATGGCGTCGGACAGGACGGTCAGGCTGATATAGATACCGCCGGCGGTCGGCAAGTGGCAGGCGCCGAGATTGACCAGCAGGGGCGTACCCGAACGCTGGTCGAGATGCAGGCCGCACGGTTCGATGCGGCCGGCGCGCAGGGCGCGTTGCAGGAGATGACGGGCGAAGGTGCGGTCCGACGCAGCGAAAACGTCGATGATGTCGCGGCCGTTCAAATCACCGAGGTGACCCAGAAGCGCCTGGCTGGCGCCAATCGTCTGGACGATTTTCAGGTCCGGTCCGGCCTCTATGAGCAGGTCGGCCGCCGCCAGCGAAAAAGCCATGTACCGGTCGCGCTGGCGCTTGAAATCGTCGCTCATACTGTCCCGTTCCGCCCTGGGGCGCCCTCTTTTTGAGGGCTTGAAGGAACGATGATATGCGCCAACCCTTAAAATTTGGCTTCGATATAAAAATGCACCCTGCGCGGGCAGGGTGCATCGGGAAGGTTTGAACGCTACGCTACTTTATAGGGTACGGCGCCGCCGGCGGGTCAGCCGATATCGAGCTTCATGTCCTCGAGCAGGGCGCGGAGATATTCGCGATTGATGCGGTCTTCATCGACCGGCGGACGCTGCGCGGTCGCGCCGGGGCGCATGGTGTCGGCGCCGGGGACGCGGTTTACGCTGCGGGCCAGCGGCGCGGACGCCACGTCGGTCATGCGCGTGCGCGCCGGTGCGTCGACCCAGTTGACCGGAATTTCGAACCAGAAGTTCGAGCCTTCGCCGACGCGCGAGACGACGCCGATATGGCCGCCCAGCAGGTCGACAATGGCCTTGGCGATCGACAGGCCGATGCCGGAACCCGAAACGCGGTTGCCGTTCATGTCCTGGACATTGCCGCCGAACAGGCCGTGCGACTGCTCGTCGCTCATGCCGATGCCGGTGTCACGCACCGAAATGCGCAGCCAGGTGCCGTTGTCGACCATGACCTGCGAGGCCGTGACGTTGATCAGCCCGCCCTTGGTGAACTTGACCGCGTTCGACATCAGGTTCTGGATGACCTGGCGGACGCGCATGACGTCCATCTGGGCCCACGAATTGTCGAAATCGACGAAGTGGGCGTTGAGGCGGGTCTGGTTCGACTGCGCCAGCGGCGCGAACTGGTTGACCAGGTCCTTGACGAAGCTGACCACGTTCACCGACTCTTCGGTCGTGTGGGCGTGGGCCGTTTCGCGGACCGACGGCGCGGTTTCCAGCGCGGTCGTTTCGATCGTGTCCTTGACCATCGACTGCAGCGCCTTGGCCGACTTCATCAGGTTCTGCGTGTACGACGCGATGTCCGGATTATCGTGGCGGTGTTCGTTGATCAGTCGCGCATAGCCCAGGATGTTGTTGAGCGGGGTCTTCAGCTCGCTGGTGATCTGTTCCAGGAAGGCCGTCTTGGCGCTGTCGGCCTCGTCGGCGGCCATGCGGGCCCGGACCAGTTCCTCGGCGTCGTTGGCGCCTTCGGTGATGTCGCGGACGCAGGCGCACAGGCGGGCCGGCTTGCCGTCCTCACCCAGTTCGACGCCGCCCTTGGTGCGGACCGTGCGCGTGACCTTGTCCTTGCGGCGCATGATGTTGACGGTGAAGTCGAAGTCCTCGCCCTGGTTCACGGCGCGCTGGAAGCGGTCGATAATGATCGCCTGGTCTTCCTGCTCGTAGATGTCGAGCTGGGTGGCGACGCGCGGCTTGTACGACTTGGGGCTGATGCCGTAGACGGCGTACAGGCCCTTGGACCAGGTGATTTCGCGCGTCTTCAGGTCGATCGCCCAGTAACCGATGCCCGTCATTTCCTGGGCGAGATCGAAGCGCGACTGCTGCGACTTGATTTCCGAAGCCAGTTCGTTGCGCTCGAGCGTCGATTGCGCCAGCGCGATCGTCGTGGCGGCATTGTTGGCGAACTGACGGAACAGGTTGATCCTCGAGGCGGTGAAGTCGTGGCGCGGCGTGCGCTCGCACAGGGCCAGGACACCCAGGACGACACCGTCCGACACCAGCGGCATGTCGGCATAGAAACGGATTTTCGGGCCGTTGAGCACGGCGCTTTCCAGGAAGTAGCGCGCGTCGGCCGTCGCATCGTTTATCACCAGGCTTTCACCCGGGATCAGCTTGCGCTGCGAGAAGCTGAGGTCGTCGAGCATGGCGGCGCTGGCGAAGCCGGCCGTGCCGCTGACAACCAGCTGGCTGCCCTCGTAAAGCTTGATCAGCACCATCGGCGTTTCGAACACGCCGGCGGCAAGGTCGCAGATCGAGGTGCAGATCCGGCCGAATTCAAGGTCGCGACCCTGTGATTCGATCGCGGGAGCGGCGGTTTGAGCGATGACTTCGGCGGCTTGGGGCATGGGAAAACCTTTATGGATACCGCGAAGTTAACCAAAAAGGTTTACCCATTTGTAAATATGAACGGCCCCATCTTAACGATGTTATTAACGCGCAAATGACCGCGGCGGCCAGGTTTCGGGCTTGCGCGTTCTCATATTTGAGAATATTTCTCCAATATGAGCGAAATTTCCGATAATGATCTCGACAGCCGCCTTGCCGCCCGCATCCAGGCGTTAAGAATCGACCGCGGCTGGACGCTCGACGACCTGGCGGCGCAAAGCGGCCTGTCGCGCGCCACCTGCTCGCGCGTCGAACGCGGCGAAACCAGCCCGACGGCGGCGCAACTCGGCCGGCTGTGCAGCGCCCTGCGCCTGACCATGTCGCAACTGTTGTCGCCGCTTGACGCCCCCGTCGCCGAAATCGTCCGGCGCACGCAGCAAAGCCTGTGGACCGATCCGGAAACCGGCTTTCGCCGCCGCATCGTTTCGCCTCCGTCGCGAGACCTTGCCATCGAGATGATCGAAAGTGAACTGCCGTCCGGTGCCGACATCATTTACGACGCGCCGCCGCTGGCCGGGATGGAGCAGCATATCTGGATGCTGTCGGGCGCGCTCGACTTCAGCCATGCGGACACGGCGCATCACCTCGAAGCCGGCGACTGCCTGCGTCTGCACCTGTGGGGCCGCACGCGCTTCCAGGTCCCGGGCGCGGAACCGGCCCGTTATCTTGTCGCGATCGCGAGGAAAAGCTGATGGATATCAAGGAAGGCCAGCTCGACGACCCGCGCGTCCTCGAACTCCTCGAAACGCACGTGGCGCGGGCACGGGCGGAAACCGCCCCCGGGAAGGCGCATGCGCTTGACGTCTCGGGCCTCAAGACGTCCGATATCCGCTTCTTTACCCTGTGGGACGGCGACGACCTGCTCGGCTGCGGGGCGCTGAAGACGCTGTCGCCCGATCATGGCCCAAGCCATGGTGAGGTCAAATCCATGCATACCGCCGAAGCCCGGCGCAAGTCCGGCGCCGGCGGCCGCATCCTGACACATATGATAAGTGAAGCGCGCGCCATGGGTCTCGGCCGGCTGAGCCTGGAAACAGGAACCTGGCCCTATTTCCACGCCGCCTACCGGTTCTACCTGCGTCACGGCTTTATCGACTGCCCGCCTTTTGCCGGCTACGAGGCCGATCCCGACCGGCGCTTTATGACGCTCGACTTAAACGCGCCCCGTCCAGACCGTAATAGGTCATGAAGACGTCGATGGCGCGGTCGATATGTTTGTACATCTGCTCTTCGGTCGGCTTGGCCAGGTTGAGCAGACGCTTGAAATGAATATCGCCGAACAGCAGGCTTTTCAGAATGATCGCCGCCTCGTCGATATCGGGCGCGTCGATCTGGCGCTTTTCATGCGCCGTGCGCAGCAAAGCCTTCAGCGTGACGCGGCCGTTTTCCTCGATCGCTTCGCTGAACAGCGCCGCCAGGCCGGGATTGCGGTGGCTTTCCTCGATGATCAGTTGCATCGTGCGGGCGCCCCAGTCGGACAACACCACTGACATAAGCTGACGCGATACCGTGGTCAGGGATTGCCTGAGATCTTCGGTGCCGATGTGGGCCTGGAAGACGTTCGCCATGACCGCGCATTGATCACGGATGATTGCGGCGAACAGTTCTTCCTTGCTGCTGAAATAGGCGTATAGCGTCGCCTTTGAACCGCCGAGGCGGCCCGAGATCATAGACATGCTGGCGCCGGCATAGCCGACTTCATAAAAGACTTCGCGCGCCGTTTCGATGATACGCGCCCGGCGTTCGTCGCGAAAGTTGGGTACCTGGGTGTCCATTCTAAATCTGAACCATACTGTACGTTTTTTGTTGACTTGCTGTGGATAGTAGCGCATAGAAACGAAACTGTACAGTACGGTTCACCTTTTTGTGTTGCAGGATTTCCTCCCCCATGCTGCCCCCGATCATGTTTCCCGTTGAAATCGCAGGTATTTCCCTGCGCAAGATAAGCGTCCTGGCCTTGATTGTCGCGACCGCCGGCCTTTCCGCCTGTGCTGCGGTGCCGAAGTCGACGACCGACACCCCCGTCAAGGCCGAGAGCCTGGCCGCCGACCAGAGCCTGAAGGGCGAGGCCGGCGCCTGGCCCGCCCGCGAGTGGTGGAAGGGTTTCAACGATCCGCAACTCGACGCCCTGATGAGCGAGGCCTTCACCTCTTCGCCCGACCTCAAGGCCGCGCAGGCGCGCGTCGCCTCGGCCGAGGCCTTCTACGACCGGGTCAAGGCCGTCCTGTCGCCCACCGTCACGGCCAATGGCTCGGTCGTCGAGACCAAGCAAAGCCTGAACATGGGCTTCCCGGACGCCTTCAAGTCGTTCCTGCCCGGCGGCTATCTGCCCGAAGGCCGCTTTACGCTGGACGCCAACTACGACATCGACCTGTGGGGCAAGAGCCACGCGGCGCTGCGCGGCTCGATCGGCCAGGCCCGTGCCGCCGAACTGGAAGCCGAGGTCGCCCGCCAGACCCTGGCGCAGCAGATCGCCCGCGCCTATGTCGAACTCGATCGTCTCTACCAGGAGCGCGACGACCTGGGCGAAATCAAGCAGGGCGCCGACATGCGCACCGACCTGATCCAGGCCCGCCTCGACCACAATCTCGACACCATGGACGTGCTGTTGCGCGCCCAGGACGACCAGGCCCAGGTCAACCAGCGCCTGGCCGCCATCGACGGCGCCATCCGCGTCCAGGGCAATTTGATCGCGGCGCTGATCGGCGCCGGTCCCGACCGTGGCCTGCAGATCACCCGCCCCAAGCTGGCCCCGGCCGGCATCGACACCTTGCCCGACGACGTGCGCGCCGACCTTCTGGGCCGCCGCCCCGACGTCCAGGCCGCCCGCCTGCGTGTCGAAGCGCAGGGCGAGAACATCAAGTATACGCGCGCCGACTTCTATCCCAACGTCAAGCTGAACGCCTCGTGGGGCATCCAGGCGGTCGGCCTGCAATATCTTGGCGATCCCAAGTCGCAGATCGGCACGATCGGGCCGGCGATCAGCCTGCCGCTGTTCAACGGCGGCAATCTTCGCGCCGCCTACCGTTCGTCGGAAGCCGACTACAACGCCGCCGTCGCGACCTACGACAAGACCCTGACCCAGGCCCTGCAACAGGTGGCCGACGCCGCGACCAACTCGCAGTCGACCGTCGGCCAGATCAAGGAAGCCGGCCGCCGGGTCGATGCCGCGCAAAAGAGCTACGACCTCTCCAAGGCGCGCTTCGGCAAGGGTCTCGGCACCAAGGTCGATGTCCTTCAGGCCCATTCGGCGCTGATCTCAGCCGAACTTGATGAGACAAACTTAAAGGCTCAGGCCTACAATAACCGCATAGCCTTCATCGCCGCGCTCGGCGGCGGTTTCCAGCAGCAATAGATCCAGACGATTTCATCGCAGATTCAAAACCGAAGTTAGCATCATGGCCGAAGATTCCTCCCCCCAACGTACCGACAACGCCGAACAATATACCCCGCCCTCGCCTCCGGGCGGCGGCAACGGCGGTAACGGCGGCGCCCCCAAGGCAACCGCCAGCAAGAGCCGCGGTCCGCTGTTCATGATTTTCGGCGGCGTCGTGGTCCTGGGCGGTCTCGCCTGGGGCGCCTACGAGCTGCTCGAAGGCGGCAAGACGGTGTCGACCGACAACGCCTATGTCGAAGCCTCGTCCGCCACGGTGACCCCGCAAATCGCGGCCACCGTCAAGACGGCCGACATCTTCGACACCAAGCCGGTCAAGGCCGGCGACGTGTTGGTCACGCTCGACGACACCGACGCGCAGCTGGCGCTGGCCCAGGCTCAGGCCCAGCTCGACCAGGCCCGCCGCCAGGTCAAGGGCTACTACACCGCCGACACCACCCTGGCCGCCCAGGCCAGCGCCGCCCAGGCCGACGTAGGCTCGGCCGACGCCGCCCTGGCCCAGGCCCAGAAGGCCTATGACGACCGCAAGGCGCTGGTCGCCATCGGCGCCGTCGCCGGCGAAGACCTGACCAATGCCAAGGCCGCGCTCGACAAGGCCCAGGCCGCCGCAACGGCTGCCCGCGCCCAGGTCGCCGCCGCCCAAGGGCAGCGCGCCCAGAACGCCGTGCAGATTTCCGACAGCGATGTCGAGGCCAACCCGGCCGTCAAGGCCGCCGAGGTCCACGTCCAGCAGGCCCAGGTCGATGTCGACCGCACGGTCATCCGCGCGCCGATCAACGGCGTCATCGCCAAGAACACGGTCGAAGTCGGCCAGCGCGTCCAGGTCGGCACGCCGATCATGACGGTCGTGCCGATCGAGAACGCCTATGTGAACGCGAACTTCAAGGAAGTTCAGCTCAAGAAGGTCAAGGTCGGCCAGCCGGTCGTCCTGACGTCGGACCTCTACGGCCATTCGGTCAAGTTCCACGGCAAGGTCGTGGGCCTGTCGGGCGGCACGGGCTCGGCCTTCTCGGTCATCCCGGCCCAGAACGCCACCGGCAACTGGATCAAGGTCGTGCAACGCCTGCCCGTCCGCATCGCGCTCGATCCGCGCGAGCTCAAGCAACACCCTCTGCGGGTCGGCATGAGCATGGACGCCAAGATCGACGTGGCCGACTAAGGTTTCAAGCGGCGCGGGTCACACCCGCGCCGTTCGTTTTTAAAGATATTTTTTCAAGGACAGGACCATGTCTGGTGCTGCGACCGCCGACGGCACAAGTGTGCCTCAAACGCCCCGTAAACAACTGACCGGCATGACGCTATGGATGTCCGGCATCCTGCTGGCGCTCGCCAACTTCGTCGCCATTCTCGACGTCTCCATCGCCAACGTCTCGGTGCCCAACATCGCCGGCGCACTCGGCGCCTCGACCTCTCAGGGCACCTGGGTCATCACCTCCTATGCCGTCGCCGAGGCCATCTCGGTGCCGCTGACCGGGTGGCTGGCGTCGCGCTTCGGCACGGTGCGCACCTTCTCGGTCGCGCTTATCGGCTTCGGCATCGCCTCGCTATTGTGCGGCATGGCGCCCTCGCTCAGCCTGCTGGTCGTCGCCCGCATCATCCAGGGCTTCTGCGGCGGCCCGCTGATGCCGCTGTCGCAAACCCTGCTGCTGTCGATCTTCCCGCCGAAGCTGCGGCCGGCCGCCATGTCGATCTGGGCCATCACCACGCTGATCGCGCCTATCGCCGGCCCCGTGCTCGGCGGCACCCTGTGCGACAACTATGGCTGGGGCTCGATCTTCCTGGTCAACGTGCCCATCGCCATCGGCGCCGGCTTCCTGGTGTGGCGCGTCCTGTTCAGTCAGGAAACCCAGACGGTCAAGGCGCGCGTCGATGTCATCGGCCTCGGCCTGCTGGTCCTGTGGGTCGGCGCGCTGCAGATCATGCTCGACCTCGGCAAGGAAAACGAATGGTTCGCCTCGCCCTTCATCATCTCGCTGGCCGTCGTCGCGGCCCTGGGCTTCGTCGCCTTCATCATCTGGGAGCTGACCGACACGAATCCGATCGTCGATCTGCGCGTCTTCCGCCATCGCGGCTTTACACTGGCCATGGTGTGCATGGCGCTGATGATCGGTTCGTTCTTTGCCATCAACGTCCTGGCGCCCATGTGGATGCAGCTCAATCTGGGCTGGACCGCCACCTGGGCCGGTAACGCCACGGGTCTGATCGGTATCCTGGCCATCTTCGCCGCGCCGATTTCGGCCCAGCTGACCACCAAGGTCGATCCGCGCAAGCTGATCTTCCTGGGCGTCATGTGGCTGGCCTTCGTCACCTTCATGCGCTCGCACGCCGACACAGGCATGAGCTTCGGCCAGATCGGCATCTGGATCTTCCTGGCGGGCGCCGGCATGCCCTTCTTCTTCATGCCGCTGATCGCCATCTCCATGGGCGCGGTCAAACCGGAGGAAACCGCCTCGGCGGCAGGCCTGCAGAACTTCATCCGCACCATGTCCGGCGCCGTCGCAACCTCGTTCGTCACGACGGCGTGGGAGAATTCGACCAATGCCAACCACGCCAAGCTGGCGCCGCTGACGAATTTCGACGACCTCAACCATGTCTTCGGCGGCAGCGGATCGTCGGCAACCCTGGCCATGTCCGACCAGCTTGTGCAGAGCCAGGCGATGATGATCGCGACCAATGAAATCTTCATGGGTGCGGCCATTGTCTTCGCCATCTGCGCGACCCTGGCCTGGACCCTGCCGCGGCCCAAGGGCCCGGTCGATATGAGCGCCGCTCACTAGGCGCCGCTCTACACATCACAAGATCCTCGCTCCCGGCGAGGGCGCCGTGGCAACGCCGCGGCAGAGAGGGAGTGGATTTCCCGGCCCACTCCCTCTTTTTATTTGCTCAGGCGCAGCAAGGGCTCCTCGCCCATAGCGAAGCGCTACCGCTTCGCTGCTTGAGCGCAAAGCCTCGGGCACGCAGTCGCGCTTGCCGAAACGCTTCGCATTTCGGAGTTTTCGGGCGGTGCGCAATTTGATACCTCGGCGTTGCAAATTGTGATCACAAACCGTAGGATTCCGCAAACACCCGGAGCCTGATCATGAGCGCCAATGCCGACCTCGCCGCCCGCCGTGCCTTAGCCGTTCCGCGCGGGGTCGGCCACGCCACCACACTCTATGCCGCGCACGCCGAAAACGCCGAGTTGTGGGACGCCGACGGCCGGCGCTTCATCGACTTCGCCGGCGGCATCGCCGTGCTCAATACCGGCCACCGCCACCCGAAAGTCCAGGCGGCAGCCTTAGCGCAGATGAACGCCTTTACGCACACCGCCTTCCAGGTCGTGCCTTACGAAAGCTACATCGCCCTGGCCGAACGCCTCAACGCCTTGGCACCGATCGACGGACCCGCCAAGTCGGTCTTCTTCACCACCGGCGCCGAAGCCGTCGAAAACGCCGTCAAGATCGCCCGCGCCCATACCCGCCGCGACGGCATCATCGCCTTTACCGGCGGCTTCCATGGCCGCACGGCGCTTACCTCGGCCCTGACCGGCAAGGTCGTGCCTTACAAGAAGGATCTGGGGCCGCCGCAGGCCGGTATCTACCACCTGCCCTTCCCCGTCGAAGCCCACGGCATATCCGCCGACGATACGTTGAAAATGCTCGACTACCTGTTCAAGGCCGACATCGCGCCGGACGCCGTCGCCGCCATCATCATCGAACCCGTCCAGGGCGAAGGCGGTTTCCTGATCACGCCACCCGAACTGATGGCCGCCCTTCGCAAAATCTGCGACACGCACGGCATCCTGCTGATCGCCGACGAGGTCCAGACCGGCTTCGGCCGCACCGGCAAGCTGTTCGCCATGGAGCACTATGAGGCCCGCCCCGACCTGATGACCATGGCCAAGTCGCTGGCCGGCGGCTATCCGCTGTCTGGCGTCGTGGGACGCGCCGAGGTGATGGACGCGCCGGTCACCGGCGGCCTCGGCGGCACCTACGGCGGCAATCCGGTCGCCTGCGCCGCGGCGCTGGCCGTGCTCGACGTCATCGCAGAGGAAGGCCTTCTGGCAAAAGCCGAGGCGCAAGGGACGAAGCTGCTGACGCGCCTGAAAGCGCTCAGCCAGCGCAACGGCATCGTGCCGGTCGACGCCATCCGCGGCCTGGGCGCGATGGTCGCCTTCGACATCGTCACCGAACGCGGCAGCCACACACCCGATGCAGGCCTAGCCAAACAGGTAACGCAAAAAGCGCAGGAAAACGGCCTGATCCTGCTGACCTGCGGCGTCTATGCCAACACGATCCGCCTGCTCTGCCCGCTGACCGCGTCCGACGCCATCCTCGACGAAGGCCTGGACAAGCTGGAGGCTGCCCTCAGCCTTTAGCGCGCACGAAGATATTGGCCGTCAGCCGTCCACGCCTCGGATCCGGGCTGAAGGCGAAATTCGGCGGCAAGACGCCCGAATGCAGGATATTGCCGGGATAGATGGCGGCGCGGTTGAAGCGCGCCTCGACCATGCCGAGTTCGGTAAAGCCGTTGCCATGGCCCGCATGATAGCCCTCGGCCGGCCCGAATTCTTTCAGATCCTCGGCGCGCGCCGGTCCATAAAGCTCGAGACGCTCCATGGTCAGGGTCTCATAACCGGTACGGTCGTGACGATAGAAGGCCGTGCCGCCGCCCGGGGTCTTTGACAGATAGTGAATGATGGCAAAGCCTTCGCCGTCGGCATGGTCGAAGTGCGGCACGCGTTGCAGCGGCCCCAGGGCATCCGGCGGCATCGTCACCAAGGAAAATCCCGCATCGGTGATTTCGTACCGCGTCAAGCCGTAGACCTGGTGCATGAGGGGGCCAAGCGCCTGGCAAACGGCTTCGACATAGCCGAAGCGCGGTGCGTCGTTCGGGAGGATGCGGTGACGGACACCCGGATAGTAGTGACCTTCCTGCCGGGGAAACGGCGCCACATCGGTCGCCAAGTCGATAACATGATCGGGGTCCTGAAAGAAGTCGTCGATGACAACGACCGGAACCTGTTCCTCACCCATAAGAATGCGCTGTACGGACACACACTTCTCCTTAAGACTGGACGCTTTCTGACGCAAAATCAGACCCGTTGCAAATCCCGCGCGCCGCTTTGGGGCCTTATACGATCCGGCAGACCAAATCGCCGCTCTGATTTTTGTTTTCGCATCGTGTTTATCCAAAAAGTGGTTTCCACTTTTTGGCATGACGCTCTAGTCTGCCCGAATGACCGAAACCGTCCTTCCCGCCCTCGAACTCAATCCTCGCCCGCCCTTCGAACGGCGTATGATCGGCGACGAAAACAACATCGTGCTCGTCGTCGACGACGCCCTTCTCAATCCCGACGCCCTGCTGCGCCATGCCGAACAGTCGGCCTTTGCCGCTCCGCCGCCGAAATCCTTCTATCCCGGCGTAATCGCGCCCGTACCGATGACCTACCTGCAGCTTATGGCGCGGGAAATGCGTCAGATGATGGTGCAGCTGTTCGGCATGAACCCGTCAAGCCCCGCCCCGACCTACGGTTTCTTCGGCCTGGCCACGGTCGCCACAGACGACTTCACGCCTGCACAACGGGCCCCGCACACCGATTCCGCCCGCCTCAACAGCTTCGCGTCCGTGCATTACCTGACGCACGCCCCGTTCGGCGGCACGGCCTTCTATCGCCATAAGGCGACGGGGTGCGAACTCATTACGCCGATCCGCAGCGACAAATACGCCCGCACGCGCCGCCAGGAGCTGGCGCAGACCGAGGGACAACCCGCTGCCGCGGTCGAAGCCTTTTACGAAGAGATTGGCTATGTCGAGCCCAGGTTCAACCGCCTGGTTTTCTACCGGGCGGGACAGTTGCACCGCTCCCGCCTCAATAACGATGCGCCCCTGACCGCGGATCCGAAAACAGGCCGGCTGACCGCCAACCTGTTCTTCAATATCGAAAGCATCTAAAGCGCGATCCAAAAAGTGTGACGCACTTTTTGGACACATTGCGCGACAAAACAAAAACCTAGAGCATGGATTTGAGCGAAGCTAAAATCATCATGCTCTAGCAGGACCCGGACGGCCCTTATCCCGCATAGAGCATCTTGAGCGCTTCGGACGCGCAGTTGCGGCGGATATAGTCCTCGTGCAGAGGCAGCGGCTTTACGCGCTCGAGCACGGCGGACCGCCACCGGCCCAGTTGCAGGCGAAGATCGTCGTCATCAAGCGCGTCGGCCGCCGGATGATAGTCCTCCGGTATCATGCCCTGCCCTGTCAGGATGGCGACCCAGCTGACTTCACGGAACAGTTCCGGCTCCCGCGCCAGGGTCTGGCTGGTGGCGCGGAAAACGTCGAACCGCGCCTGGAGGCTGTCAGGAATGCTCATCTGCTGCACATGGCGCCAGAACGGCGTGTCGTCCCGTTCGGTGACCTTGTAGTGCGCGATAATGAAGTCCTTGATGTTCTCGTAGTCGAGTTCGACCTGGCGGTTATACTCGTCGACGATGTGCGGATTGATGCCGTGACGGGGGAAAAGCGCGAGAAATTTGAACGCACCCGACTGGACTAGGTGGATGCTGGTCGATTCCAGCGGTTCCAGGAACCCGCTGGCCAGGCCAAGCGCCACGACATTCTTGTTCCACGCCTTCTTGCGCCGGCCGGTAACGAAGCGGAGAATCTTCGGGTCGGCCAGCGCCTTGCCGTCAAGGCGCGTCAGTACCGTGGCGGCGGCTTCGTCTTCGCTGATGAAGTCCGAGCAGAAGACATAGCCGTTGCCCGTGCGGTGCTGCAGAGGGATGCGCCACTGCCAGCCGGCCTCACGCGCCGTGCAGCGGGTGAAGGGCGTAAGCACGTCCACGCGCTCGCATGGCACGGCGGCGGCACGGTTCATCGGCAGCCACCGGCTCCAGTCGATATAGCCGGTCTTCAGCGTCTCTTCGATCAACAAGCCCCGGAAGCCCGAGCAATCGATGAAGATGTCGCCTTCGACGTGCCGCCCGTCGGTCAGCTGCACCGAGGTGACATAGCCGGTTTCCGGATTCTGGTGGACCTGGACGATCTTGCCTTCCTGGCGGACGACGCCGCGCGTCTCGGCATAGCGGCGCAAGAAGCGCGCATACAGGCTGGCGTCGAACTGATAGGCATAGTTGACGGTCGGCTTGCCGACCTCGGGCTTGACGCGCCCGAAGCGCCCCTGCGACGCGGCTTCGGTTTCAGCATTGTACTTGCCGATGTCGACCGGGCCGCCGCCGCGCTGGATGTAGTGGCGGAAATAGTAGTGCGGAAAGGTGAAACCGGCGATGTCGAAGCCGTACAGCCCGAAGGGGTGGAAATAGGTGACGCCTTTTTGCCGCCAGTCGACGAACTCGATCCCCAGCTTGAATGTGCCGTTGGTCTCGCGGACAAACTCGTTCTCGTCGATGCCGAGGAAATTGTTGAATTCAATGATGGCGGGAATCGTCGCCTCACCGACCCCGACCGTTCCGATCTCTTCGGACTCGACCAGGGTGATGTCGTAGAAATGCGTTCCCAACGCCTTGGCGAAACAGGCCGCCGTCATCCACCCGGCGGTCCCGCCCCCGACGATGACGATCTTCTTGACTACTGAGTCCATGATTGCTCCTAAGCCACCACCGGGGCGCCGAGAAACGCTTCCATCGGGTTCATCTTTTCCACATTCATCCGTATAAAGCCCAGCATGCGCTGGAAGTGCTGGATCGCCTCCGCGTCGCCCGTCTGGTCGACCAGGGGATCGTAGGCCTTCGGGATAAGGCCATGGCCGATGAGCATCGAATACCAGTCGTCCTCGTCGAAGGTTTCGTCGTCATACAGGGCCAGGCTTCCGCGGGCCGCGAACAGCTCGAGCTTGTAGCGCAGCATGTCGGGCGGTTGAATCGTGCGGCAATAGTCCCAGAACGGCTGGTCGAAGCGCTGGTTGAGCAGATAGTGGCACATCTGGTAGTCGCGGATGCGCTCGAACGACGCCGAGACATTGCGATTGTATTCCAGGCTTTCCAGTCCGCAGTCGCTATCGATCGGGAACAGAGACACCAGATGCGACAGGCCGACAAGATTGGTATGCATGCGCACGCTGTCGATCGGGTCCATGACCACAGCCGCCTCGCCGATGGCCACGCAGTTCTTTTCCCAGGTGACCTGGCGCGCACCCGCCGAAAACGGCGTCACGACGGCGCTGGGCTCCAGATTGAGACCGGATACGATCCGCGCCGCGTCGAACGCCTCTTCGTCCTTCATGTCGACGCTGGTGTAGACTTGCTGGATCGCGGTGCAGTCGCGCAGAGGATACAGGCCCACCCAGCCCGAGCGGAAGGCCGCGATCTGACTGAAGGGCGGCAGGGGCGACATGGCCGGCGCATAGGTGTTGAGCACGCGATCGCACGGCAGCCATTTTTTCCACGACTCGAAGCGTACGCCCAGCGCATCGCCCAGCAGCGCGCTTTCCGAGCCGGTGGCGTCGATGAAGAAATCGCCCTCGACGGTCTGGCCGTCCATCAGGGTGACGGCGCGGATATGGCCCTGGTCGGGATCCTTGACGACGGTGGCCAGGCGCCCGGGGATGTGTGTGCCGGCCTGGCGCTTCAGGGCCGTCGACCTGAGCATGTTGCAGTAGCCTGTCGCACCGAGATGATAGGCATAGTCGCAGGTCGCAAAGCCGTCGGTAGCCTCGCCCGGCATGAAGAAACGCCCGTGCTTGGCAGCGGCGGCATTGATCGAGAAGTCCTCGAATTCCGCCTTCAGCCCGGCCGTGCGCGCCTTGATCCAGTAGTGATGGAACGGGACGCGGTTAAGCGGCCGTCCGTAGCTGGAATAGGCATGGAGGAACGGCGGCCGCGTCTTCGAAAAGTTTGCGAAGCGCTGCCCCAGCGAGAAGGTCGCCTCACTGGCCCGCATCGTCGCCGCTTCGTCCAGGCCGATCAGGTTGTGATAGGCTTCCTGCTGTTTCAGCGTCGGAAACACGTCGCCCGGCCGCAGCATCGACGGCAGCTCGACAAAGGTAAGGTCGATTCCCGCGTGGCCCAGCGCCCGCCACAGCACATTGACCGTCAGCCACAAGGCTTCGTCGCGGCCGACGATGACGACCCTGGAAATTCGCTTTGCCGGCTCAGCCATTGACGGCCTCCTGCGTTGTCGTGGCCGACGGATCGAAGCAATAGGATTTCAGGAACTCGGCGTGGCTGGGCAGGCTTTCGACATTGACCGTGACCCGCTCACGCATCTCGGCCATTTTTTCCAGAACGATGTCGAGGCTCATATTGTCGGCCTGGCGGTCGTAGCTTTGCGGGAAGACGCGCTGTCCCGTATAGACCGCGACCCAGGACGGCGGCGCGAACAAGCCGTCGCGGTAGCGGTGGATGTGGCCACGGCGGACAAAAGTCTCCATCCTCACCTTGAGCGTATCCGGCACCGCCTTCTCGCGGACATGACGCCAGAAACCGGTGGGATCCTCCTCCGGCGGCTTCTGGTTGGCGTGATAGTGCAGGATGAGAAAGTCGCGGACACGGTCGTATTCGATATCGACCTTGCGGTTGAATTCGTCGGTCAGTTTGGGATCGATCGTCGTGCCGGGAAACAGGCGCATCAGGAAGTCGGATGCGATCTGGGCCAGGTAGATGCTGGTCGATTCGAGCGGTTCAAGGAAGCCGCTGGCAAGGCCGATGGCGACGCAGTTCTTGTGCCAGGAGGTCGTACGGCGGCCCGCCTGGAATTTGAGCAGCCGCGGTTCGGCCTGCGCCCTGGCGTCGATGGCGCCCAGAAGGACTTCGGCGGCGCGCTCTTCCGTCGTGAAGGTGCTGGCGAAGACATAGCCGTTGCCGGTGCGGTGCTGCAGCGGGATGCGCCAGGTCCAGCCGGCCTCCTGCGCGGTGCAACGGGTATAGGGCGGGAAGTCGTCGGTCCGGTCGCACGGCACGGCCAGCGCCCGGTCGCACGGCAGCCAGGGCGTCCAGTCCTGCCAGCCGACCTTGAGTGTCTCCCCGATCAGCAGCGCGCGGAAACCCGAGCAGTCGATGAAGAGATCGCCTTCGACGATCTCGCCGGAGGCCAGGGTCAGCGACTGGATAAAGCCGTCCTCCGGCCGCAGCGTGACATCGACGACCTTGCCCTCGGTGCGGCGCAGGCCACGGGCCTCGGCCCAGCGGCGCAGGAATCGGGCATAGAGCACGGCGTCGAACTGATAGGCGTAGGCAAAGGTCGAGCGGACCGAACGGTCGTCGTTCGACGGGAAATCGAAGCGGTCGTGCCGGCACGCGACGATGGGAAACGAATAGTCTTCCAGGTTGGACACATGTCCGTTCTGCTGTGCGCGCAGCCAGTACTGGAACAGGGGCACGCCATTTATGGCCTGGCCATGAATGCCGAAGGGGTGGACGTAGCTGTCGCCATCGCGCGCCCAGTTGCGGAACTCGATGCCGAGCTTGAACGTCGCATTGGTTTCGCGCATGAACTCGGGTTCGTTGATCTCCAGGAAATCGTTGAAATCCTTGATCTGGGGCAAGGTTGCTTCCCCGACGCCGACTGTGCCGATTTCCTCGGATTCGATAAGCCGGACGTCGAAAAATTCCGGCCGAAGGGTCTTTGCGAAGCCGGCGGCGGTCATCCAGCCCGCCGTGCCGCCTCCCAGGATGATGATCCGCATCGGCTTCGTGTCCATATGTTCGTCTATCCTGTCCTTGCCGGCGCATTGTACGCGCTCTCCGGGTGCGAATAAAGACGCACCGGTGACGGGAATGCAATCCGCAAACCACAGTTTCACCACCGGTTTTTCCGTGCGCCGCCCCACGTTGGCAAGCGAAAAGTCACGGCCAGGAAAAGACGGCTTCACATAAAAAAAGGCGCGCTACCCGGGGGCAGCGCGCCTTCATTCCGTTTGGGTCCGGCCTTAGTACTTCAGGCGGATCGACGCCTGGATACGGCGGTCGTTCTTGAACCAGGAGCCCGGGAGCAGGACGCGGTCATGCACGTGACCGTCGTTGCGGTTGCCGTCGACCTGTTGTTCCAGCACCGTTTCGGTGTTGAGCAGGTTCGAGCCTTCCAGCGACACTTCGACATGGTCGCTGAAGCGGTAAGCGACGCGGCCGTCGAGGTAACCCGCAGCCTTCTGCCAGATCGGGAAGATCATGCAGCAGTCTTGCGACGTAACCAGGTATTGCGAACGCCAGTTGTAGGCGATACGCGCCGACCAGGCACCCTTTTCGTACATACCGATGATGTTGTACGTGTTGTCCGACAGGCCTTCGAGCGGCAGGTCGGTGAAGGTCACCGCCGAGTTGCCCGTGGCGCTGCCACCCAGCTGGGTCGAGGAGCCGTCGCCGGAGTTGACGACAACGTTCGAGCTCTTGATGCCGGTATTGTGCAGGTGGGTGAAGTTCGCCTGGATACCGAGGCCGTTGAACGGAGCCGGCAGGAAGTCGAAGAAGCTTTGGTAAGCCGCTTCGAAGCCCTTGATGGTCGCGCCGTCGCCGTTGATCGGGCCACTGACAACCACCGACTTGGTGACGCCGTTGTTGGTGTAGTCCTGAGTGTAACGACCCATTTGGATGTAGTCGTGGAACTTCTTGTAGAACAGGTTGAAGGTGAACGACCCGGTCGACGTGAAGTAGTTTTCAAGCGACATGTCGAACTGGTCGGCGGTGACCGGCTTCAGGTTCGGGTTGTTCGCCGAAGCGGTATAGGCCACGCGCGTCTTGACGATGTTGCCGCTGCCGTCGCAGACGAAGGCCCCGACCGACGCGTCGCACTTGTTCGGGCCGGTGAGAACCGTACCGGTCTGAGCGCGGCTGACGTTCGTGTATTCCTTCAGGTTACCGATATCGGGACGCGACATGGCTTTCGACGCCGCGAAGCGCAGGAACCACTTGTCGGTCAGGCCGAAACGAACGTTGAAGCTGGGCAGCACGTTGCGGTGCGTCACATCGACAGTGTTCAGAGCCGTGCTGGCCTGCATGAAGGCCCGGTCGTCCGCCGAGATGTAGTAGCTCGCGTTCGGAACCGAGGTCGGAAGGCCGGTAATCGGATCAACGCCGGGCGAGGTCGGCGTCGTGGCGTACACCGTGTTGTCGCTGTAGTTGACACCGCCGGTGCTGACGTTTTGCGTTTCGACATAACGGACACCGATGTTACCCGTGACGGTGATACCGTTCAGGATCGTCGCGTCGTTCCCGCCGAACTTCAGCTGGACGTAGACGGCCTTGGTCTTTTCAGACACGTCGGCGATTTCGGACGGACGGAAGCAGCCGTCACCCGTGTTCACGCCCAGGGTCGGCTTCGCCGGCACCACGACCGTCGGGTCGGTGACGTGAGCCTTAACCGCGGCGTTGTAAGCCGCGATGGCCGCAGCGTTACCGTCGGCCGCACCGCCGATTTCACCCGAACGATAGCAGATCGGGGTCCATGCGTTGGATAGCGTGCCATCCGTATTGCGGGCGTCGTAGGCGAGGTTGTTGTAGGCCGCCGCAAACGCTTCGCGGTTCTTCAGAGCATCGACGCTGAAGAAGACACCCTGGTTGGCATTGAGCGCACCACCGCCGTAGAAGTCCGACTTGAAGTCGAACACGCCGTAGTCGGCGGCGTTCGGGTACTTGTTACCCGTGATGTAGTAGTTGTTGGCGTCGTAGTTCGACCAGGTGTTGACGACGTTGGCCCAGTTATAGGTCGACCAGCGGACGGTTTGTTCGCGGTCGGCATAACGGACGCCGGCCTTCAGGGTGTTCAGCCACGGCGAGTCGAAGCTGTAGGCCAGGTCGGCGCGGGTGGCGAATTCATGGCCGTCCGAATCCGTCAGGTGGTCCATGATGAAGTGCTGGCGATAGTTCGCCGGGTCGGTCAGGAAGCCCGAGGTCAGGTTGAAGCCTTTCGGCGCAGCCACGTCGACGGTCGGATGATCGCCGGTCGTATCCCAGGTCGTGTTGGCGAAGGTCGCCAGTTCGGTCGAGATGTCGTAGTTCTTCTGGATCGCCTTGACGTACTGGACGTCGAAGTTCGTCTTCAGCTTGGAGGTGACGTCCCACTTGAAGTTGAACGAAGCGTCCTTCGTGTCGTTCAGGCTGTCGCTCCAGCGGGTGTCGTTCGCCCAGCCGGTGCCGCGTTGCGCCGGATTGCCGCAGGCGCCGCCATCCCAGCTGTAGCAAACCAGTTGGCCGTTGGAGGCGCTGGCGCCGGTCGGAGCGGCGATGGTGCCGTACCAGGCCGAGGAATTCTGGACCAGCGTGCCGGTCTGGATGTAACCGTCCGAATCGAAGGAACAGTTCGAGACCCCGCCGAGGCATTCGACGTTGCTGCCGGTGGAGACGGCATCGATACCCGTCGCCCAGGCGTCGGCGCCCGAGGAAGCGGTCGAGACGAACTCTTCCCACTGCTCGATCTTCTTCGACTGGTTGTACTGCAGCGTGGCGAGCATGGTGTGCTCGTTGTTCTGCCACTGGGCGGCCAGCGACACGCCGTCACGGGTACGGTCGTAGGTGTTGTCGCGGAACGAAACCGTCATCGGGATATAGCGCTTGTCGGGGCCCCAGTACGAGGTCTGGACGATCGCCATACGGCCGAACTGGATGCCTTGCGAATTGGTCGTCACGGCCGAGTGGGCGCCGTTGATCATGATGCCGAATTCGCCGAGCGACGTTTGGAAGCGGTCCGAATAGATGCCGGAATAGGCCGGCTGGCCCTTCTTCGACAGGTCGCCCCAGGTGTATTCGCCGGTGGCGGCCAGCAGACGGCCCTTCTGGTCGAACGGCAGACGCGTACGCAGGTTGATCGAACCGGCGATGCCGCCTTCGATCAGTTCAGCCGTCTGGTTCTTGTAGGTATCGACGCCGCCCATCAGTTCCGGCGAAACGTCCGACCAGGACAGGCCGCGGTTCGAGTCGGCGGTGAAGATGTCGCGGCCGTTGAATTCCGAACGGACCTGTTGCAGGCCGCGGACGACGACGCCCGAGGGTTCAGCCGAGAAGTGCGCCGTATCGCCGGTGGCGGCGAAGCGGTTCACGGTGACGCCGGCGACGCGCTGCAGCGCTTCGGCGACCGACTTGTCCGGGAACGAACCGATGTCGCTGGCCGTGATCGAATCGACGACCGTATCGGCGTCCTTCTTGATGGCCTGCGCCGACTTCAGGGCCTTGCGGACGCCGACGACGACGACTTCATCGCTCTTGGCGCCGGTGGCGGGCTTGTCCTGTGCCATGGCAGGCGCAGCCGCCGCGGCCAGCGCCGTAAGCGCCAGGAGCGAAACGCCTCCCTTTAAAAGCTGCAGCCCGCTGAAGGCCGTGCTTCCGGAATTTTTCATGTATGTTCTCCCTATTCTCCTTACGGCGGGACGAATCCGGCCGGTGAGACCTGCTGATACCAACTGAAGTTATTGACCGGCCGAAGCCCTGGACTCTTGTCCGACCGTTCCGTTTTTTATGCAGGGACTGTCCCCGAACGCAGCTTTGACGCAGGCGTCAATTCCCTTGCCACGCGCGGATCTGGACCGGCATTTTTTATTGGAGCGGACGGACGGCTTCTTCCCGATTAATTATTTCATCTTTCTCTGTTACCGGATTGGAGGCCGGAACACTAGGCGTATTATGACAACAAAGGCACAAACGGCGCTCATAATGGCACGAATGTCACACTTCTGACGTCTACCAGTCCCCCAAAATGCCAAAATTCGGTTACCGCTCACATATTTTGTATATTCAATCGCAACTTTGTGAAAACGATGACATTTCTGACAGCGCTGTCAAAGATTTGCGGGAAATTCGCGCAAATGGGGCAGGGGAAGCGAATCGGTTAAAAGAGTGGCGCGGCGCGGCAATGTGGCGCAGTAGGACAATATGAATGAAAGAGGAAATCATAGCCTCCGATGCCAGACGCCCTTGATATCCCCCCCGTCCCGGCCGTGGACGGCGTCACCCCCGAACAGTTCGCGCGCGAAATCATTCCGGCGGCCCGGCCCGTGGTGTTCAAGGGGCTGGTTTCGCAGTGGCCGGCGGTCCGGCAGGGCCTGACCTCACCGCAGACGGCGGCAGGCTATCTCAAGGCCATGGACCTGGGAATGCCTACCACGGTGCTGGAAGCCGGAAGCCAGATCGAAGGCCGGTTCGCCTACGGCCCGGACATGTACGATTTCAACTTCAACCGCAGCACCCGCTCGATTTCGGCCGGCGTGGACCAGTTGCTGGGCCTGCTCGAACACCCGAAGCCGCCCTATGTCTATGTCCAGTCGACTCCGCTGGACCAGTACATGCCGAAATTCGCGGCGGAAAACCCCTGTCCGTTGCTGCCGCCGCAAATAGGGCCGCGCATCTGGATCAGCAACGCCACGCGCGCCCAGACGCACAACGACAACGATTACAACATAGCGTGCGTCGTGGCCGGCCGCCGGCGCTTTACACTGTTCCCGCCCGAGCAGGTGACCAATCTCTATATCGGTCCGTTCGAGCGCACCCCGTCGGGCCGCCCGATCAGCCTGGCCAGCCTGGAAGCGCCCGATTTCGATGCGCACCCGAAGTTTCGCGACGCCATCGCGACGGCCCAGGTCGCCGAGCTCGAACCCGGCGACGCCCTCTACATTCCACGCTACTGGTGGCACCATGTCCAGTCGCTGGAGCGCTTCAACATCCTCATCAACTACTGGTGGGGCACGCCGGCCAATCCGCTGGAAAACCCGGTCCTGTGCTTCAATGACGCCATCCTGGCCCTCAAGGACCTGCCGCCGGTCGAGCGCGATTACTGGAAGGTCATGTTCGACCACTATATCTTCCAGGCCAACGGCAACCCCGTCGCCCATATCCCCGAGAGGCACCAGGGCGGCCTGGGCCGTCACACGCGCGAAATCCGCATCGGCCTGATCCGCAGCCTACAGCAGGCGTTCCTGGGCCGAAACTAGACCGGCAATGCCGCGATCGAGCGTAGCCCGCGACTTGGCGAAGCACAGGCGCAGGATAGGCAGGTTGCGGCCGCTGTCGCAGAAGGCCTTAAGCGGAATGGTCGCCACGCCGTGCCGCGCCACCAGTTCGAAGGCGAAGGCGACAGGGTCGGAAACGGCCTCGCCCAGGTCGATATTGACGAAATAGGTGCCGTCCGCCGCCATGACGCGAAACCCGGCGCGAGCCAGGTGGCCCGCCAGGTAGTCGCGCTGTTCCCGCAGTTCCGACAGCGCCGTGTCGAACCGCGCCTGCGGCAGGCCGAGCCCGAAAGCCACGCCGTGCTGCAAGGCCGGCGGCGTCGCGAAGGTAATGAACTGGTGCGCCCGCGCCATCTGGTCGACCAGCGGCTTCGGCCCGCAGACGAAGCCGACCTTCCAGCCGGTCAGCGAGAATATCTTGCCGGCCGAACCGATCTTGACGGCGCGGTCCTTCAGCCCCGGCACGTGCAGCACGCTAAGATGCGGCTGGTCGAAGATCACCTGCTCCCAGACCTCGTCGCTCATCACATAGGCATCGTGCCGCTCGCAATACCGCGCCAGCAGGTCGAGCTCGGCGCGCGTCACGGCGTGCGTCGTCGGATTGTTCGGGGTGGTCAGCAGGACCAGCCTGGTACGGTCGCTAAACACAGCAGCCAGGTCGTCTTCGCCGAAGGTCCAGTGCGGCGGCCTGAGCTGCACGATCTTCGGCACGCCCCCTGCCCGCCTGACCAGCGGCAGGTAGGCGTCGTACATCGGCTCGAACAGCACGACCTCGTCCCCCGGCGTCACGAAAGCCAGGATGGCGGCGGAGATGGCCTCGGTGGCGCCCGAGGTAATCATGACCTCGCTGTCCGGGTCGAAAGCCAGCCCCTGGGTCCGCGCGTAGAAGGCGGACACCGCCTGACGCAGCACGGGCAAGCCGCGCATGGGCGCGTACTGGTTGGACTGTTCGCCCAGCGCCCGGGCCGCCGCTTCGCGCACCTCGGGAAAGCCGTCGGTCTCCGGGAAGCCCTGGCCGAGATTGACCGCGCCGCGGGTCCTGGCCTCAAGCGACATGATCTCGAAAATGCTGGTCGGCAGGTCGGCGAAGATGGGATTCATGAAGGGTAATTATCACCTCGGTCCGCACGAAAAAAGACCCGAGACCGCCGGGATCGGTCTCGGGTCGTCAAAGGGGCGTGTGAAGGCCGGATAAGACCTTCACGCCACCGCCTTCAATCCATGCCGCGCGGCCTCGAGCACCTCGGGCCGTTCCCATGCTTCCGGATCGAGCGCGTCGGGCACCAGATGCCGCGTCTTCAGCCACTGCGAAAGCGCGGCGATCTCCTCACGCCGCTCGCTGTCGAGGCCCAGCCGCGCGCCTTCGGCGATCAGGCCGTCATAGGCTTCCGTGGCGTCGGCCTCCTCGACCTTGCCCTCGACGGCGACCTGGCGCAGGGCCTCCCTGGGGAAGGATTCGGCCCAGGACGCCGCCTTCAGCAGGTTGCCGGTGATGCGCGCTACGACCTCGGGGCTGCCGTCGAGCAAGGGATGATCGACCGTCAGGGCCCGCAGTTCGACCAGGCCGGAAAGGTGCGGCGAGGCCTGGATTGCGCGCGCTTCAAAGCGATGAACGATATGCAGGTGCGCGGACCGCGCCAGCTCCAGCCCCTTGGCACCGAACAGGATGGCGACGTCCGTATGGCCGCTCAGCAGCGCCTCGACCTCACGGCGAGCAATGTCGCCGAACGGTACGGACGGATGGTCGGCCACCACCGGCGCGAACTCGACATCCTGCTGCGAAACATGCGCCACCGAAAGCACCGTCTCCCAGGCCCGCAGCGCCCGCACCTGCGCCGGCGAAAAGGTCCCGGCCTCCTTGGGCAGGGACAGGCGCCGGCCGATCAGGTCGCGCAAGCTGGAAACATGGCCGCGCGGCCTGGCCACCACGGTGACCGCGTGCCAGGTCCTGCCGATGGCCAGCAAGCGCGAGCGCGCATTCTGGCCGTAGGCCCACAGGGCGGTCGCCGCATCGGCCTCGCGCACAAGGTTCGGCAGGGTATGGTCGAGATGGCCCTGGCGCACGGATGGCGTATTGGTTTCGCGCACCGAGACCAGGTTGACGTTCTCACGCAGGAATTCGCGCTGGAAGACGCCGCGGTTCGCCACCAGCCCGATGGCGGTAAGCGTCGGGCAGCGGGCATACCAGATAAGCGGAACGGTATGGTTGGGCGTCGTCGTCGCGCGCGGACCGGGCATGGGCAAGTCTCCGAAATGGGCGATCAAATTCCTATCATTTCAGTGTAGTTTTATCGCGCGAAAATTTCTACCGCCTGGCATGAGAAAAAATCAACGATCGGCTGCCGGCCGCTTGTTCTTCCGCACAATTTGTCATAAGGAACAAGGCGATAAAGACCGGGAATGAAACAGACATGCTGTCCCAGCGCGCCAAATATACTATACGGGTGATGCAGGAATTAGCCCGCTGCCCGCCGGAACAAAGCCTGCAAGCGGGGGAATTGGCGGCCCGCATCAAGGCGCCGCAGCATTTCCTGGAAGGGATATTGCTAGACCTGCGTCGCGAAGGCTTTCTGGTGTCGCGCCGCGGCCGCAGCGGCGGCTACACCCTGGCAAAGCCGGCCGACCTGATCTCTATCGCCGACCTTATCCGTCTGACCGACGGACCGCTGGCCCTGACGACCTGCGCCAGCCGCACGGCCTATGCCCGGTGTGACGATTGTCCGACGCCCGACGACTGCGAATTGCGCACCATCCTGGTGGCGGCGCGCGACGCCATGGCGCGGGTGCTGGAGGACGCGACCCTGGCGCGCCCGTCACCCCAAGCCTGATTTACTTGTTCCAGACGTAGGTGCGTTGCGTCGGCGTCGGCTTGGCGACCTGTTCACCCATCATGCGCGCGATGCGGAACAGCAGCTTCTTGTCGTCGAACGGCTTGGCGACATAGTCCTTGGCGCCAAGCTTCAGTGCAATCTGGATGTCGCCCATGGCCTGGCGCGCCGTCAGCATGAGGACAGGAATGTCCTTGTATTTCGGGATCGCCTTGATCGATTGCAGGAACGACAGGCCGTCCCGGCCCGGCAGGCCGATATCGAGCAGGATGCCGTCCGGACGGAACACGTCCATGGCCTGCGCCGCGCTTTCGGCATCGGCGGCCCGATAGGTGTCGTAACCGGCAAGGCCGAGCCGCAGGATCAGCAGCTCTGCGATATCGGAATTGTCTTCGACGATCAAAATGCGGCGGGACTGGGTCATGGCTTAGCTCTGGAGGTCGGTGTCCCGGCGACTATAAGCCATTTAAGTTAAACATCGCGAAACGCCGTTCGGCGCGGACGCACGGCAATGACGATTTTTCCGGTCTACTCCGATTCATGGACCAGCCGGGCGGAGGTCTGGCCGGCCATGGCCGCCGCCATGCCCGCTTCGCGCGGCGCCGACGACAGCCACAGGGCGACCGTGTCGGACAGGGCGGACGGATTGACGGGCTTGAGGACCAGCGCGTTCATCCCCGAGGCAAGACAGGCCTGCTGGCGCGCGCTGCCGCCGGCCGCGGTCAGGGCCAGAATGGGAACATCGCGGTTGAGCGGACTGGAATCGCGGATGGCGCGGCTGGCTGTGAAACCGTCCATGACCGGCATATTGATGTCCATGAGGACGAGGTCGTAGACCGAGCGCCGGCACGCCTCGACGGCGTCGTAGCCATTGTGCGCGACATCGACCACATGACCATGACGGCGCAACAGGTTCACCAGAAGTTCGGCGACGGCGTCCTGGTCGTCAACGACCAGCAGGTGGCCGGGCGTATGCTCCGCCGTGCCTTCGGTGACCGAGGCCGTGTCCGGCAGCGGAATGTCGAACCAGAATTCCGCACCGTGGCCCAGCACGCTGTTGACGCCGATCGCGCCGTGCATCAGCTCGACCAGTTGGCGGCAGATCGACAGGCCCAGCCCTGTCCCGCCGCTGCCGTCGTGCGTGGCGCGGTCGACCTGGGTAAAGCGCTGGAACAGGGCCTTCTGGCCGGCCTCGGATATGCCGGGGCCGGTATCGCGCACGGAGAACCGCAGGCGTCCCGATCCGTCCGGATCGTAGGCGATGGCGACCGTGACACCGCCCGAAGCCGTGAACTTGACGGCATTGCTGATAAGGTTGACCAGGATCTGGCGCAGGCGGCCGTCATCGACCAGCAGCGGCGACGGCAGGTCGCCGGCGCCGTTGACCTCGAGGCTCAGGCCCTTGGCGCCCGCCTGTATCTGCAACAGGTCGACGGCTTCGGCGACGATCTCACCGACGTCGGCGGGAGCAAGATCGAGCTCAAGCTGCCCCGCTTCGAGCTTGGAATGGTCGAGAATGTCGTTGATCAGGCCCAGCAGCGACTGTCCGGCTGTCTGGATGCGCGAAGCATGGCGGCGCAGGTCGTCCTGCCCTGTCAGCAGGTCGCGCAACAGGCCCGAAAAGCCGATGATGCTGGTTAGCGGCGTACGCAGCTCGTGGCTCATCGTGGCCAGGAACTGGGCCTTGGCCTCGGCGGCGGCATTGGCCTCGACGCTGGCGCGCGCCAGGGCGTCCTCGGTCGCCTTCTGCCGCGAAATGTCGCGCACCACGTCCTGGATGGAGGCGACCCGGCCGTCGTCGCCCAGGATGACGGTCGGATTGGCCTCGGCCCATATATAGTGCCCGCCCTTGTGCAGGGCACGATAGCGGATGCGCGGGGCATCGTCCCACACACCGCCGAGCACATAGGTACGATAGGCGGCCTGGACCGAGGCGAAGTCGTCGGGATGGACGATCTCGTTGACGTGCTTGCCCACCATTTCCTCAGGGGCATAGCCCAGCACCTTGGTGATGGCCGGCGAGATGTAGCTGATCGTGCCTGTGACGTCGAAGATGGTGATGATGTCGTTCGAATGATCGGCCAGCAGGCGATAGCGGCTCTCGCTGGCGGCCAGGTCGGCCTGGTTCTGCACGGCGTCGGTAATGTCGCGGAACACGCCGAACAGGCCGATGACCGTGCCGTGGACGTCCGTTTCGCAGACGCCCGAGGCGACGACATGGCGGATTTCGCCGGTCGCAGGGCGAATGATGCGCTTGGCGAAGCTGAAGCCTTCGCCGGAGCGGATGGCCGCTTCGATTCCGGCTGCGACGGACGCCTGGTCGTCGGGATGGTACAAGGTGGTGCTTTGGTTCAGGGCCGGGGCCGGCCCGTCGGGATCGAGCCCGATGATGGAGTAGATTTCCGGCGACCAGAAGCCCTTGTCGGTCGCCAGGTCGAAGTGCCAGTGGCCGACATTGGCCAGCTTTTCCGCCAGCTCGAGATAGTCGCGCGACTGGTTGAGCTGTTTGCGGGCCAGCAGAAGCTCGCGCTCATGCTGGCGCCGGTCGGCGGCCGGAAAGAGCGAGAAAACATAGGTGCCGTGGCCGTCGAAGTCACCGTTGAGCAGCACCGGCACGATGGAGGACACGCCTTGCACGTCCAGCGTCGCCTCGCGCACCTGGCCGGCGCGTTGCAGCAGCGGCAGGACCTGGGCGTTGAGAATGACGCGCGACGGCCGTGTCAGGTACTGGTTGAAGGACTGCAGCGGCTCGTCCGCGCTGATGCCGCACAGCCTGCGAAAAAAGGCGTTGGCGCGCACGATGCGGCCGCGGACATCGCAGGCGACGATGCCGCAGGGCACGAAGTCGAGAAAGTGTTCGTCGGCCGCCGCCTCCGCCATGTCAGGCCGCCCGGGCGACCGGGCGCGCAAGATAGCACTTCGCCGCCTCGGCCACCACGTCGGGCGCGCTGAGTTGCGGGTAATGCCCGTGGCTGTCGAGCACCATCAGTTCGCTGGCCGGCAGCGCGCCGTGGAGATAGACACCGACCTCGAGCGGCGCGACGATGTCGTCCTGGCACTGCATGACCAGGCACGGCACGTCGATGCCGGCGATTTCGGCGCGATGATCCGAACGGAAGACGACGCCGGCGAAATGGTGGATGATGCCGGGATCGTTGCGGCAGAAGAAGCCTTCGAGTTCGGTCGCCAGTTCCGGCCGGTCGGGATTGGCCATGACCAGGGGCGCCATCTGGGCCGACCAGGCGGCGTGATTGAGCGCCAGCATGGACAGCAGGTCGTCTATGCCTTCGTGCGTAAAGCCGCCGACATAGTCACCGTCGTCGACATAGCAGGGCGACGGCCCCAGCAGCATCAGCCGGCCGAACAGGTCGGGACGCTTTTTCGCCGCCAGCAGGGTGATCATGCACGCAACGCTGTGGGCCAGGACGTCGGCACCTCTGAGGCCAAGCGCGTCGCAGACCTCGATCAGGTCCTCGGCATAGGCGTGCAGGGTGCCGTAGCGGATCTTGTCATAGGCGGACAGGTCCGAGCGGCCGCTGCCGACATGGTCGAGCAGGATGCAGCGGTGGCTGGATTCGAAATGGGGAAGCACGCCCTGCCATATCTGCTGGTCGCAGCCGTAGCCATGAAGGAACAGGAGCGGCGTCTGGCCCGTGCCACGGACACTGACGGCATTTCTTTCGAGGATGGACATGGCGGGTACTCGCACGGATTTTCGTGCCGACAGTAGACCCGCAGGGTTAGGAAGCGCTTAAAAAATAGTGTCGGCGCCGTGGGAGTCGCCGCCGGCCCCTAATTATCGCCCGACAGGACGTAGGATGCCACGGTCACATATTTGCGACCGGCTTCCTGGGCGTGACAGACGCAGTTGTTCAGGTCCTCGTTCTTGCGCAGCGAGGCCAGCTTGATCAGCATGGGCAGGTTCAGGCCGGCGATGACTTCGGCGCGCGTCTGCTCCATGACCGAGATGGCGAGGTTCGAGGGCGTGCCGCCGAACATGTCGGTCAGCAGGATGACCCCGTCACCGGTGTCGTTCTCGGCTGTAGCCTTCAGGATGTCCTGGCGACGCTGGCTGACGTCGTCTTCGGGTCCGATGCAGATAGGGGTTACCTGGCTTTGCGGGCCGACCACATGTTCCATCGCCGCCACAAACTCTTCGGCGAGTCTGCCATGCGTTACGATCACCAGTCCGATCATGTATTGCCTAATCCTTGTCGCCGGGCCGCCCGTTTCCGGGGCGAAATCCAGCCATAACGCGTGATATTAGTCCGGTTTGCTTCGCACTGCAAAATGAGATTTGTAATCCATATTGGCAAATTCAACGTCAACGCCGAATTCCCAGTCCATATTGCAACTTTGAGCGGTATTTCTATCCGCCCCGTCGCAGCCGTGTCAGTAGCTTGGGCACGCTCGACGCCTCCCGGGGGTTGAGCCGGATCGTCGCCACATTTATTCCCAGAATCGGCGTGACCTCGGCCTCGGGCAGCCGGTCTACGGGATCGGTCTGGGCCAGGGCCACCAGGCCGATGCGCGTCATCGGGCGCCTGGGCAGGTCGCTCATGATGCCAAGGCCGCGGATTTCCATTTTTCCGTCAATGGTTTCCGGAGGGGCGGCATAGAGATTGCCGCCGGACACCCACACGCAGCTATAGTCGTCCGACACCAGCTGACATCCCGATTGCATGGCCCTGAGCGCCATGTCGCTCTTGCCGATTCCCGACGGCCCGACGATCAGGACGCCGCGCCAGGCGGGACCGACCATTAGGCTTAAAGTCGTGGCATGAAGAACAAGCTTACTCATCGCAGTACGAGAAGGATATGGGGAGCATCGACCTTAGACGAAAGGACGGTAACGCGATATGTGACACGCCCCGGGCACGACTTTTCCGGGCAAGTGGGACAAAAAGAGCGCAGGTGCGAAAAATAGGCCGTCACGCCTCGGGTAAAGCGATGGAGAAGCGCGCGCCGGTGACCTGGCCGTCGGCGTCCTTGCGGTTCTCGGCCCAGATCAGGCCACGGTGCGCCTCGATGATCTGGCGCGAAATCGACAGGCCCAGTCCCGAATTGCGACCGAAGCTGGTGCCCTTGGGCCGCGACGTATAGAAGCGCTGGAAGATGGTCTCCAGGTTCTCTTCCGGAATGCCTGGGCCGTCGTCCTCGACCGTCAGCAGCAGGGGCCGAAGGGGATCGGCGCGGCGGCTCAGGCGGACGCGTACCGTGCCGCCCTGGGGGCTGAACGAGCGCGCATTGTCGATGACATTGCGGAAGACCTGGCCCAGCGGGCCTTCGCGGCCGCTGACGAAGGCGGGATTGGCGTCACGCGCAAAGGCGACCCCCGCCTCGGCGGGCTTCAGGCTCTGCTGGTACAGCGACACGATGTCGTCGAGCAGTCCGCCCACCTCGACGCGGCGCGGCGTATCGCGCGACAGCTCGGCGTCGAGGCGCGAAGCATTGGAAATGTCGGTGATCAGGCGGTCGATGCGGTGGACGTCCTGGTTGACCACGCCCATCAGCCGCTCCTTGGCCGAGTCGTCCTTGACGAGCTTGAGCGTTTCCAGCGCACTGCGGATCGAGGTCAGCGGGTTCTTGATCTCATGCGCCACGTCGGCCGCGAAACGGTCGATTTCCTCCATGCGCCGCCACAGGGTGGCCGTCATGCTTTCGATCGAGCGCGCCAGCCCGCCGATCTCGTCCTTGCGCTCCTCAAGGTCGGGCAGCGAAATCGCCCGCGTCTGGTTGGCGCGCACGCTGTCGGCGGCGGCCGACAGGCGTTGGATCGGCCGGGTGATCAGGAAGTGCAGGATGACCGACGAGGCCAGGCTGACGCAAAGGGCCACCAGGGCAAAGGGGATCATGGCCTTGCGCTGGTCGGCGACGATGCGGTCGAGATCGCCGCGTTCCAGGGTCAGCACGCCCAGGACGGTGCGTACGCGGCGGATGGGGATCGACACGGACACGACGTTCTTGCCGCGTTCGTCATGGCGAACCTGCTCGACCTCGGTGCCCTTGAGCGCGGTCTGGACCTCCAGCTGCAATTCCTTGCGGCCCTCGGCGCGGCGCTCGGCGCGGACCTGCGACCGGTCGTCGGGCGCGGGGTCGCCGGGCTTGCGGGCCAGCGGCAGTTTGTGGACGTCGACATTTTCCGACACGACGTAGGAATCGGACAGCAGGTTGCCATCGGCGTCGAACAGGCGGGCGCGCTGGTCCGGCGGAATGAAGTCGGACAGGACCCGGTTGGCGTACAGGGGGTCGAGATAGGCTTCCGGCCCGTCGCCGGTGGCCACCGCCGCCATCAGGTGCCCGATCAGATGGGCCTGCGAGGTCAGGGAGTCCTTGTAGGCGTTGACCAGGCCCTTTTGCAGCTCGTTCACGGCCATGGCGCCGCCCAGCAGGATGAGCAGGCTGACAATATTCAGCCCGACGACCAGCCGCCCGAGGCGCGAATGGATAAAGGGCAGCCGTTTGTACCAGGGGCCGGTCGACATCAGAGCGCCAGGCCAAAGGAATAGTCGTGCTTCGGCCCTCCCTGCGCAGCGGGGAGGGGGGACCGCCGAAGGCGGTGGGCGGGGCAATTCCGTCGAGGTAACAAACTGCTATGCCTCATGATTATCGCGCGGCCTTTGCCTTCGGTGCTTAACCTAGCTGGAAATCGTGTCGGCAAAGGAAGAAAGAAGCCCCGCCCACCGCCTTCGGCGGTCCCCCCTCCCCATAAATGGGGAGGGCGAAGAACTCTTGCGTTGAAAGCCTTACGCTTCCTTGTAGCGGTAACCGACGCCGTACAGCGTCTCGATCGAATCGAAATTCTGATCGACGACGCGGAACTTCTTGCGCATACGCTTGACGTGGCTGTCGATGGTGCGGTCGTCGACATACACCTGGTCGTCATAGGCGGCGTCCATCAGGTTGTCGCGGCTCTTCACGAAACCCGGGCGTTGGGCCAGGGCGTGCAGCAGCAGGAATTCCGTGACCGTCAGACGCACCGGCTTGCCGTCCCAGGTGCATTCGTGGCGGGCGGCGTCCATGACCAGCTTGCCGCGCTTCAACGACTTGGCGTTCAGCGCCTCGGTGACTTCGGGCGCCTCGCCCTGCTCGATGATGCCGGCGCGGCGCAGGACCGCCTTGACGCGCTCCAGCAGCAGGCGCTGCGAGAACGGCTTGTGCATGTAGTCGTCGGCGCCGAGGTTGAAGCCGAGAATCTCGTCGATCTCGTCGTCCTTGGACGTCAGGATGATGACCGGGATGTTCGAGGTGGCGCGCAGGCGCTTAAGCACCTCCATGCCGTCCATGCGCGGCATCTTGACGTCGAGGATGGCCAGGTCGGGCGGATCCTTTTCCAGGGCTGCCAGGCCCGTGGCGCCGTCATAATAGGCAGAAATGGTATGTCCGCCGCTTTCCAGCGCCAGCGACACGCTCGTCACGATATTTTCGTCGTCATCAACCAGGGTGATTCGAGCCAATTTGATCTCCATAAGGGTACGCGCAAACGCCGCGGGATCGGGCTTCACAAACGCAACCGGGTAGCACGAAGGCCTTTGGCGCCAATCCGCCGCAGACCGTAGCCTACCACTACTTCCATACTCACGTTCTTTTCAGGGCGCAAACACGGTCATATTTCGGCAGGTCTTTGACCTCAATGAGATTTTAACCTCATTTGTGCAAACATCGCCACAATTTCAAGGCTCAGAACGGGCCGAAACGAGGCAATGATGGGCGATTCCGCACGCAGCCAGGTGCATTACGAGGTCTTTGCCCGCAAGACCCCGGCCTCGTCATGGGCGCTGCAATCGGCGCTCGAAAACCGCGAGCTCGCCATCCAGGCCGCCAAGGAACTGCTGGCCGCCAGGCGCGCCGCCGCCGTCATGGTCAGCAAGGAAACACTCGACGTCGAAAGCGGTGAATACCGCTCGCTGAGCGTCTTCACCGACGGCGTAGTCGAACAAAAGAAAAAGACGGTGCTGGCGCGCGAAGTCGACAGCATCTGTTCCAGCCCGCAGGAATTCTACACGCCCATCGCCCGCGAAAAGATCGGCCGCCTGCTTGAGGAATGGCTGAAGCGCAACGGCGTCACCGCCTTCGAACTGCTGCATCGTCCGGACCTGGCCGAACGTCTCGACGCCACCGGCACCGAACTGCAGCACGTCTGCCAGAAGCTGGCCGTGCCGGAATCGCAGGATACGGGCGCGGACCTGCACGAAACCATGCGGCGCTGGCGGGCCCTGATCGACAAGGCCGTGACACGCCTGATCACCGACGGCCGCAAGAACACCTTCCCCGATATCGTGCCGTCGAACTGGCTGGCGACGATCGACAAGCTCAAGGACCATCCCGAAAAGGCCTATGTCCTGGGCGGCGCGCTGGCCAAGGTTCTCGCCAAGGACAACCGCCCGGCGGTCAAGCTGGAAAAGCTTCTGCTGTTCGCCACGGTGCTGGCCGACGCTTCGGACGGCCGCGAATGGGCGTTGAATGTCATCGAAGCCCCGGTCGTCGAGCTGTTCTCGTCGCGCACCGCCTTAAGCGACGTGCTGGGCGAAGAGGCCGACCTCGGCACCTCCCTGGCCGTGCTGACGCGCATGGCTGCCAGCCGCGAAGTCGACCTGATCGCTCAGATCGATCCCGCAGTGGCGCGCGTCATTCCCCCGCTCAAGGACGTGCTGGCCGGCTATCACAAGCTGATGGCGCTGGGATCTTTCCACCACCTCAGCCAGAATATCCAGAAGCGCCTGATGCAGGAGCTGAAAGGCCCGCGCCGCCTCAAGCCCGGCGATCCCAATGCCGAAATCGAGACCCTGCGCGCGCTCGCCATGTGCATCACCGCCGCCGGCAAGGAAGAGGCCCAGCGCGACGACATCAAGGAGGCCTTTATCGAGCGCTCCAAGATGCTGATTTCGGCCGATTTCGTCGACAGCCTGGTGCGCACGGCGCAATCGCCGGTCCAGGAGGTCGAGAAACTGGTCTGGCTGTGTGAAAACGTGGCGGGCGCCGGCAACAAGCGCCAGGCCGCGCAGTGGCTGGCCTCGTCGATCGGCTCGCTGAAATTCGAGCGCGATATCCGCGACCACGCCCGCCCGGCGCCGCAGCGCCTGTTGTGGCTGGCCCAGATGCAGAAGCGCGCCATCGCGGCGCAATTGGGCGATAAAGCCCTGGAAGACGTGTCCGGCAAGCTCGGCAAGTTCGGCGGCGAAATCGCCACCGACGGCCAGGTCATCTCCAATATGCTGAGAGCCCAGGCCCCTGCCCTGCACAAGCTGGCCTGGTTGCTGAGCTTCGCCGCCGGCCAGGCCGCGCCCCTGGGCCCGGTCGCCGATCAGGCCAAGGCGGAGGTGATGCGGATCCTGCGCATGCCGGCCATGCAGGAAGCGCTCAACAACAATCCGCAGGCCGTCGCGCAGCTTAAGCCCATGATGCAGGCGGCGGGCCTGGCGGCGTAATCAGCCCCGGAAATTCAGTTCGAGCAGGACATTGTTCGGATCGGCGACGAACAGCTGCCGAAGTGAGATCGACGGAATCTCGTTGTAGCCGTACTCCAGGCCACGCGCTTTCAGCTTTTCCACCGTCTCGTCGAAGCCGTCGCATTCGAAGGCGACGTGGTGGATAGCGCCGGTCGGCTTTCCTGGCTGGACGTCGCGCGGGATCGTGTTGTCCGTGCCCCACAGATTGAGGTGGATTACGGCCTGGCCCGACGGCGCGTGCAGCCACTGCCGTAATGCTGGATCACGCTCCGGCGCGACACGCGCTTCGAGGCCCAGCAGGTCCTCGTAAAAGCCGATCGTCCCCGCCATGTCGTGCGTCTGGATATTGATATGATTGAGGTTCTTCACAAACATCAGTGCGCCTCGTCCCAGTTGTCGGCGGCGTGGGCTTCGACGACCAGCGGCACGCTGAAGTCGATGGCCGGCAGAGCCGCGCCAGACATGATGTCCTTGATCACCGGGATGACGGCGTCGACCTCGGACTCGGGGGCCTCGAAGATCAGTTCGTCGTGCACCTGCAACAGCATGCGCGTGGTGAAGCCGCCTGTTTTCAGAGCGCCCGGCATGCGGATCATGGCGCGGCGGATGATATCGGCGGCCGTGCCCTGGATCGGGGCGTTGATGGCCGCGCGTTCGGCGAACGACTTCAACGCACCCTTGCCGTTGATTTCCGGGATATGGATCCTGCGGCCGAACAGCGTCATGACGAAGCCGTTGGCGCGGACCTCGTCGCGCGCCCGGTCCATATAGTCCTTGATGCCGGGGAAGCGGTCGAAATAGGTCTCGATATAGCGCCCGGCCTCGCCGCGCTCGATGCCGAGCTGGTTCGACAGGCCGAAAGCGGAAATACCGTAGATGATGCCGAAATTGATCGCCTTGGCGCGGCGGCGGATTTCCGACGTCATCTCGCTCAGCGGCACATTGAACATTTCCGACGCCGTCATGGCGTGGATGTCGTCGCCGCGTGCGAAGGCCTGTTTCAACTGCGGGATATCGCCGATGTGGGCGAGAATCCGCAGTTCGATCTGCGAATAGTCGGCGCTGATCAGCTTGTGCCCCGGCTTGGCGATGAAGGCAGCGCGGATCTTGCGCCCTTCGGCTGTGCGGATCGGGATGTTCTGCAGATTGGGTTCGTTCGACGACAACCGCCCTGTCGGCGTCGCCGCCAGGTGGAAGCTGGTGTGGATGCGCTGCGTGCCGGGATCGGCATAGGCGACCAGGTTGTCGGTATAGGTGCCCTTGAGTTTGGACATCTGGCGGTAGTCGAGGACCAGCCGGGCCAAGGGCACGCCCTGTTCGGCCAGCTCTTCCAGCACCTTGACGTCGGTTGCCCACTGGCCCGACGCCGTGCGCTTGCCGCCCGCCAGCTTCATTTCGTCGAAAAAGATGGCGCCCAGTTGCTGCGGGCTGCCGAGGTTGAACGGCCGGCCGAGCACCGTATGGGCTTCGGCCTCGATGGCCGCCATGCGCGTACCGAAGTCCTGGCTGAGCAGGCGCAGGCGTTCCGGATCGATACGGATGCCGCCCAGCTCCATGTCGGACAGGACCGCGGGCATGCCGCGTTCCAGCGTCTCATAGGTCGTGACCATGCGTTCCCGCCACAGCCGCGGTTTCAACAGCTGCCACAGGCGCAGCGTCACGTCGGCGTCCTCGGCGGCGTAGCGCGTGGCTTCCTTCAGCGCGACGAACTTGAAGCTCTTGGCCGCCTTGCCCGAGCCGGCGACCTCCTTGAAGGCGATCGGCTTGTGGCCCAGGTGCATTTCCGACAGCTCGTCCATGCCGTGGCCGTGCAGTCCGCCTTCGAGCACATAGGACAGCAGCATGGTGTCGTCGAACGGCGCGACGTCAATGCCGTTGCGGTGGAAGACGCTGAGGTCGTACTTGATATTCTGCCCGACCTTGAGAATCCGGGGGTCTTCGAGCAGCGGCTTCAGCACGCGGATGACGTCGTCGCGCGCGATTTGCTTCAATTCGTCGCCACCGAAATCCAGCCCTTCGGCGTCGTGGCCGAGCGGAATATAACAGGCGCAGTTGGGCGCGGTCGAAAGCGAAATGCCGACCAGGTTGGAATGGCTGGCCGACAGGTCGTCGGTCTCGGTATCGACTGCCACCACCTGGGCCTGGTGCGCGCGCTTGACCCAGACTTCGAGCGCTTCCAGCGACTGCACGCATTCATAGGCGTCGAGATCGAAGGGCTGGCGCGCCGACTCTTCGGCGGTTTGCTTCGGCGCGCCGTAAAGCGGGCGCAGCACCGGCGCGACCGGCACCTGGCTGATCGCCGTCGTTTCCATCAGGTTGATATGGCCGCCGACGCGCTTGGCCAGGCTGTTGAATTCCATCACCGCCAGGAAGCTGGCCAGGACATCGGCGTCGGGCTGCTTCAGGGCAAAGGTCTCGATTTCCGGCAGGTCGGGCACGCCGCAGTGCAGGCGCACCAGTTCGCGCGACAGCAGAATCTGGTCCTTGAAGTCGATCAGGGTCTGGCGGCGCTTTTCCTGCTTGATCTCGGATGCGCGTGCCAAAACGCTGTCGAGGTCGCCGTATTCGAGCAACAGTTGGGCGGCGGTCTTGACGCCGATGCCCGGGGCGCCCGGCACATTGTCGGCCGTGTCGCCGATCAGCGCCTGGGCGTCGACCACCAGTTCGGGCGGCACACCGAACTTTTCGATGACCTGTTCGCGGCGGATGTCCGTACCCTTGACGGGTTCCAGCATCGACACGTCGTCATTGACCAGCTGCATCAGGTCCTTGTCGGACGACACGATGGTGACCTTGAAACCCTGCGCGCGCGCCTGATGGGCATAGGTGCAGATCAGGTCGTCGGCCTCGTAGCCCAGCATTTCGATCGCCGGCAGGCCGAAGGCGCGCGTCGCGTCGCGGATCAGCGGGAATTGCGGGATCAGGTCTTCCGGCGGCTCGGGACGGTGTGCCTTGTACTGGTCGTACAGCTCGTTGCGGAAAGTCTTGGAGCTGGCATCGAAGATGACCGCCAGGTGCGACGGCGCGTCGTCGCCGCGGTTTTCCTTGATCAGCTTGAACAGCATGTTGCAGTAGCCGGAAACGGCGCCGACCGGCAGTCCGTCCGACTTGCGCGTCAGGGGCGGCAAGCCGTGATAGGCGCGGAAGATGTAGCCCGAGCCGTCGATCAGCACCAGGCGTTTAGCCTTGCCGTTATCGGTTGTCACGGCTTCGGGAGCGGAGGCTGTATCGTCCATGGGAATCGTCTGTCGCGCAAAATGAGAGGTTCGTCATAGAGCCATATGGGCTCCATGCCAAATCAAAGCGACAGGCCTTGGCAGTATTACCAGCTGCCGGTATTCGGCATGCTCAACCACGGCTCGGCCGGCGGCAGGGCCGGTCCCTTTTGCAACAGCTCGATGCTGATGCCGTCGGGCGAGCGCACGAAGGCCATCATGCCGTCGCGCGGCGGGCGGTTGATCACCACGCCCATGTCGACAAAGCGCTGGCACGCCGCATAGACGTCGTCGAATTCGTAGGCCAGGTGGCCGAAATTGCGGCCGCCCGTATAGTCCTCGGTCTTGCCGTCGGCGTCGGGCCAGTTCCAGGTCAATTCGACCTCGGCCTGTGGACGCAAGCCGTCCTGGCTGGTCGCCAGATCGGCGTCTTCGCCAGCCGACAGAAAAACCAGGGTAAAGCGACCCTTCTCGTTCTCGGTCCGGCGGGTTTCACGCAGACCAAGACCTTCGCACCAAAAACAAAGCGCGGCGTCGAGATCCTTTACCCGCACCATGGTGTGCAGATAGCGCATAGGGCTTAGTGATCGCCTTCGGGGCGCGGCGCCGGATTTTCGTATTCGTGCGCGTGGTCCTTGTGCACGAACTTGCGGTCGCAATAGCCGCATTCGACCGTACCTTCGCCGCCGAGTTCGAGATAGACCAGCGGATGGCCGAGCGCCCCGCCGCCGCCGTTGCAGGCGACCTTGTGGCCGTCGACATAGATGACTTCGGGGGGCGGGATGATATCGCTCATGACAGGGAAATCCGGGGAAGGAACAGGTTTCGCCCCACTTAATGCAAACCGCTCGGCCGCGTCAAATGCCTTGTCGGTTGCGCGTAAACGTGAAACCCTTCCGCCATGGCGCATTCCCGGCTGAAATCCATCCTCGGCGGCTCGATCGGCAATCTGGTCGAATGGTACGACTGGTATGCCTATTCGGCGTTCGCGCTTTATTTTTCCAAGGTCTTCTTCCCCAAGGGCGACGGGACAGCACAGTTGCTCAACACCGCCGCCATCTTCGCCGTCGGCTTCCTGATGCGGCCGGTCGGCGGCTGGTGGCTGGGCTGGTACGCCGACCGCTTCGGCCGGCGCGCGGCGCTGACAGCCTCGGTGCTGCTGATGTGCATGGGCTCGCTGATCATCGCGCTTTCGCCATCGTTCGCCGCGATCGGCATCGCCTCGCCGCTTCTGCTGTTGCTGGCGCGGCTGATGCAGGGCCTGAGCGTCGGCGGCGAATACGGCGCCAGCGCCACCTATCTGTCGGAAATGGCCGGTCACGAACACCGCGGCTTCTGGTCGAGCTTCCAGTACGTCACCCTGATCATGGGGCAACTGATCGCGCTGGGCGTGCTGATCGTGTTGCAGAAGATGCTGCTCACCGAAGCGCAGCTCGAAGCCTGGGGCTGGCGCATTCCGTTCGCGGTCGGTGCGGGCTTGGCCCTGATTGCGCTCTACGTCCGCCGCCATATCGCCGAAACGGAATCTTTTGAAAAGTCCACCGATGAAACTCGCGGCCGCGTCTGGACCCTGCTGAAGAAACACCCCTTGCAAGCCTTGCAGGTCGTCGGCCTGACGGCGGGCGGGACGCTAGCCTTCTATACCTACACCACCTACATGCAGAAGTTCCTGGTCAATACCTCGGGCTTTTCCAAGGAAGCCGCCACCGCGATCTCGGCGGTGACCTTATTGATCTACATGGTCCTGCAACCGGCCTTCGGCGCCCTGTCGGATCGTGTGGGCCGGAAGCCGCTGCTGATCGGCTTCGGCGTCGCCGGCACGCTTTTGACCGTGCCGATCATGCACGGCATCGCCAGCACGCATAATGGATGGGTGGCGGGCGGGCTGATCCTTTTGGCGCTCATCATCGTCAGCGGCTATACGGCGATCAACGCGGTGGTGAAGGCCGAGCTGTTCCCGGCCGGTGTGCGGGCGCTGGGCGTCGCCCTGCCCTACGCGGTGGCTGTATCGCTGTTCGGCGGCTCGGCTGAATATGTCGCCCTGTGGCTCAAGCAGGCCGGGCAGGAAACCACCTTCTTCTGGTACGTCAGCGCCTGCATCTTCCTGTCCCTGCTGGTCTATGTTTTTACCGCCGACACGCGAAAGACATCGGCTTTTCAGTCAGAATAGGTTTGGTCGAACAGAGTAAACGGCCGATTCAACAGCACGCCCGCATCGCGAATTTATCGCCGCGAATGTAATTGGTGCACCGCACAGGAGGCATCCATGCTGGACCAGGAAATCGAACGAGTCTGCACACGGCTGAAGCAACGCGTCACCGATTCCGACGTCGCATGCCAGGCGGTAAAGCAACTGGTGCGCTCTCATTTCGGCGTGCGGGTCTCCGGCATCGAACTCGAGGTCTTCAACCGTCTGGCCGATGCCTTGTTCCGGCGCTTCGGCCTGCACGAGACCGAGATGCTGGCCTCCGAACTGGTCATGACGGTGCAGCGGATGCGCGCCCGGTGCCCTGAGCCCAACGTCGTCTGGATAGAAGCGTGACGCCGGTTTTTTGCGGACAACCCGTTTTTGCGGTTGAGCGCATAGGCGGTTTGCCTTAGGTTCCGGCCGTCCGCCACCCGGCGTCCACGGGTGCCGCTTCATAAATGCATCCGTAGCTCAGCTGGATAGAGTGTTGCCCTCCGAAGGCAAAGGTCACAGGTTCGAATCCTGTCGGGTGCGCCATGAACCAAAACGCCTCCCCGTGCGGGAGGTTTTTTTGTGCCCGGATGAACCCCCGAACCCGGAGACCGGTATATACGCCTCGACGGCATTCATCATTGTGACAGATTTTGTTCGGCGCCATCCAACTCTGTCTAGATGTTACGCGCATCAGCACAACCCTGACCCGAGTCCCGCATCCTGCCTACGCAGCAAGTATTGGCTGCCTTTAAATAAATAACACCGTTCGCAAAGGCCTTTACAAGTCGGCCGGGCGACTCGAATCAGTTGACCGTCTACAAGGATTTTCAAAGAAAACACATTGCAACGTCAACGCAATATATCGCCCTATTTGAAATAACGCCGCAATCCACAACCAATACCAGACTCAGCAAACCCTTTTAAAATAAGGGCTATGTGACTTTTTGTACGTTGCCAGTCTTGGCCACATTTGCTAGCTTAAGCCATTATTAAGAATTGTATCCAGCGTTTTGGGGGGCTGAGCGCGGCTGAGCCCTCCCTGTTTATTGCAAAAAATTTAATGCAGGGACTGGGACCATGGCTGACGGCAATAATCTCGACAATATTCTTACCGGTACCCCTGCGGACGATACGATCCACGGGTTCGGCGGCAACGATCACATCGACGGTCTCGATGGTAATGACTCGCTGGACGGCGGTGACGACAACGACGTCGTAAACGGCGGCGCCGGCAACGACATTCTTCTCGGTGGCACGGGCCTCGACACGGTCGACGGCGGCGATGGCAACGACACGATCGACGGCGGCGACGGCAACGACAGCATTACCGCCGACGCGGGCAATGACAGCATCGTCGGCGGGGCGGGCTCCGACACGATTGACGGCGGCGACGATAACGACCATATCGACGGCGGCGCCGATGCCGACTACCTGACCGGCGGCAACGGCAACGATACGATCGAAGGCGGCTCGGGCTACAACACCATCTACGGCGGGTCCGGCGACGACAGCATCCATGGCGGTGACGACGGAAACTACATCCAGGACTATAACGGCCACAACACGCTGATCGGCGGGGCCGGAGCCGACAATTTCGACGCCGTCAACGGCTATGTCGACGCCGGGGCCGGCGACGACCGCATCTATCAGTATCCCAATTACGACCTCTACTATGCCGGCCAGGGCTGGACCGCCAGCACCCTGCTGGGCGGTGACGGCAACGACACCATCTACGACTATAACAACTACACCAATTCCGACAGCGTCGATGGCGGCGCCGGCGACGACTACCTGCAAGGCGGCGGCTATAACGACAGCCTGCAAGGCGGCACGGGCAACGACGCCATCTACGCCGACAGCGGCGACGACACGGTCGACGGCGGCGCCGACAACGACTCGATCCGCGGCGAAAACGGCAACGACTCGCTGATGGGCGGGTCCGGCGACGACAGCATTTCCGGCGGCGCCGGCAATGACACGATCGACGGCGGCGACGGCAACGACATCGCCTATTACAGCGGCAACCTGGCCGACTATACGGTCGCGCGCGACGGTTCCGGCCACATCTTCGTCTACGACAACCGCAGCGGCACGCCTGACGGCGCCGACACCCTGACCCATATCGAGACCCTGCACTTCAACGACGGCGACTTCGTCCCGACCGCCGCCAATACCGGCGTGGTGACCAGCGGCGACGACACTGACAACCTGATCACCGGTACGGATCAGAGCGACCACCTGAGCGGCCTCGGTGGCAACGACACCATCAACGGGCTCGACGGCGGCGACGTCATCGATGGCGGCACGGGCAACGACTCCATCGACGCGGGCAACGGCAATGACGTCGTCACGGCCGGCGACGGCGACGACACGGTCATCGGCGGCACGGGCAACGACAGCATTACCGCCGGCGCCGGCAACGACAGTCTTTCGGGTGGCGTAGGCTCCGACACGATCGACGGCGGCGACGATAACGACCATATCGACGGCGGCGCCGATGCCGACTATCTTACCGGCGGCAACGGCAACGATACGATCGAAGGCGGCTCGGGCTACAACACCATCTATGGCGGGTCCGGCGATGACAGCATCCATGGCGGCGACGACGGCAACTATATCCAGGACTATAACGGCCACAACACGCTGATCGGCGGGGCCGGAGCCGACAATTTCGACGCCGTCAACGGCTATGTCGACGCCGGAGCCGGCGACGACCGCATCTATCAGTATCCCAATTACGACCTCTACTATGCCGGTCAGGGCTGGACCGCCAGCACCCTGCTGGGCGGTGACGGCAACGACACCATCTACGACTATAACAACTATACCAATTCCGACAGCGTCGACGGCGGCGCCGGCGACGACTACCTGCAAGGCGGCGGCTATAACGACAGCCTGCAAGGCGGCACGGGCGACGACGCCATCTACGCCGACAGCGGCGACGACACGGTCGACGGCGGCGCCGACAACGACTCGATCCGCGGCGAAAACGGCAACGACTCGCTGATGGGCGGGGCGGGCGACGACAGCATTTCCGGCGGTGCGGGCAACGACCATATCGATGGCGGCGACGGCAACGACATCGCCTATTTCAGCGGCAACCTGGCCGACTACACGGTCGCGCGCGACGGCTCGGGCAATATCCTGGTCTATGACAACCGCAGCGGCACGCCTGACGGCGCCGACACCCTGACCCATGTCGAGACCCTGCATTTCAACGACGGCGACTTCGTCCCGACCGCCGCCAATACCGGTACATTGCAGGACGGCGATGACACCGACAACCTGATCACCGGTTCGGACCAGAGCGACCAGCTCAACGGTCACGGCGGTAACGACACCATCAACGGCCTTGACGGCGGCGACGTCATCGATGGCGGCACGGGCAACGACTCCATCGACGCCGGCGGCGGCAACGATGTCGTCACGGCCGGCGACGGCGACGACACCGTCATCGGCGGCACGGGCAACGACAATATCACCGGCGGCGTCGGCGACGACAGCATTACCGCCGGGGCGGGCGCTGATACGGTCGATGGCGGCGACGGCAACGATCATATCGACGGCGGCGCCGATGCCGACTACCTGACCGGCAGCAACGGCAACGACACGATCGAAGGCGGCTCGGGCTACAACACCATCTATGGCGGGTCGGGCGACGACAGCATCCATGGCGGCGACGACGGCAACTACATCCAGGACTATAACGGCCACAACACGCTGATCGGCGGGGCCGGAGCCGACAATTTCGACGCCGTCAACGGCTATGTCGACGCCGGGGCCGGCGACGACCGCATCTATCAGTATCCCAATTACGACCTCTACTATGCCGGCCAGGGCTGGACCGCCAGCACCCTGCTGGGCGGTGACGGCAACGACACCATCTACGACTATAACAACTACACCAATTCCGACAGCGTCGATGGCGGCGCCGGCGACGACTACCTGCAAGGCGGCGGCTATAACGACAGCCTGCAAGGCGGCACGGGCAACGACGCCATCTACGCCGACAGCGGCGACGACACGGTCAGTGGCGGCGACGGAGACGACTCGATCCGTGGCGAAAACGGCAACGATTCGATTTCCGGCGGCGCGGGCTTCGATTCGATCGACGGCGGCGCGGGCAACGATACGATCGACGGCGGCGCAAACGGCGACACCGTGTTCTACTCGGGCAATGTCAGCGACTACACGATTACCGAAAACGGCGACGGTTCTATCACCGTCGTCGATGACCGTTCAGGGTCGCCGCAGGGGACGGACACGCTGTGGAATGTCGAAGTCCTCAGCTTTGCCGACAACGACCTGACCTTCGGCCCCAATCCCGGCAGCACCTTCACCGGCACCTCGGGTCCCGACACGCTCGCCGGCACACCGGCCAATGACACTATCATCGGCCTGGAAGACAATGACTCGCTGAGCGGCCTCGGCGGCGCTGACTCGATCACCGGCGGCGACGGCAACGATACCATTTCCGGCGGCAAGGGCGCCGACACGATCGATGGCGGCAACGGCAACGACAACCTGGCCGGCAATGAAAGCAACGACTCGATCACCGGCGGCGCGGGCGCCGACACGATCGACGGCGGCGTCGGCAACGACACGATCGACGGCGGCTCGGGTTACAACACCATCTATGGCGGGTCGGGCGACGACAGCATCCATGGCGGCGACGACGGCAACTATATCCAGGACTATAACGGCCACAACACGCTGATCGGCGGGGCCGGCGCCGACAATTTCGACGCCGTCAACGGCTATGTCGACGCCGGAGCCGGCGACGACCGCATCTATCAGTATCCCAATTACGACCTCTACTATGCCGGCCAGGGCTGGACCGCCAGCACCCTGCTGGGCGGTGACGGCAACGACACCATCTACGACTATAACAACTACACCAATTCCGACAGCGTCGATGGCGGCGCCGGCGACGACTACCTGCAAGGCGGCGGCTATAACGACAACCTGTCGGGCGGCACGGGCAACGACGCCATCTATGCCGACAGCGGCGACGACACGGTCAGTGGCGGCGACGGCAACGACTCGATCCGCGGCGAAAACGGCAACGACTCCCTGCTGGGCGGGGCAGGCGACGACAGCATTTCCGGCGGCGCGGGCAACGACCATATCGATGGTGGCGACGGCGACAACATCGCCTATTTCAGCGGTGCGCGCTCGAACTACACCATCGTCGGCGACCAGACCGGACTGACCATCATCGACAACCGCTCGGGCTCGCCCGACGGCACCGACACGGTCCTCAACGTTCAGACCCTGGTCTTCTCGGACCAGTCCGTGTCGGTCGATACCGGCATCGCCGGCGCGTCGATCACCGGCTCCGAAGGCGACGACAGCGGCGCCGGGGCGCTTACCGGCACCATCCTCAACGACACGATCGACGGGCTGGGCGGCAATGACCGCCTGGAAGGCCTGGCGGGCCTCGACCACCTCAACGGCGGCGCGGGCGACGACACCCTGGTCGGCGGCGCCGGCGACGATACGCTCGACGGCGGCACGGGCCACAACACGGCCGTCTATGCCGGCACGATGGCCAGCTACACCATCTCGACATCGGGCGGCGTGACCACCGTCACCGACAACCAGCCCGGCGTCGACGGCAATGACGGCACCGACACCCTGACCAATGTGCGGACCCTGGTCTTCTCGGACGGCACCTACATCGTCGACGCCGCCCCGACGGCCGGCAACGATTCGGTGAACACGCCCGAGGACACGCCGATCAACATCCTGCTCAGCGACCTGCTGAGCAACGACTCGGACAGCGACGGCGATCCCATCTCGATCACGGGCATCGCGGGTTCGACCGGCGGATCCGCCGTCATCGACGGCGACCATATCGTCTTCACGCCCACCCCGAACTTCAACGGCACGGCGACGATCACCTACATCCTGTCGGATGGCACCAAGACGACCAACGGCAATGTCAACGTCAATGTCAGTTCGGTCAACGACAACCCGGTCGCCAATAACGACGGCACCTATACCGGCGTCGTCAATACCGACAAGTCGATCGCCATCTCGACCCTGCTGGGCAACGACAGCGACGTCGACCACGACGCCCTGACCCTGACCTCGGTCCAGGATGCGACCCACGGCACGGTGGCCATCGTCGGCAGCGACGTGGTCTTCACGCCGGCCACCGGCTATGCCGGCCTCGCCTCCTTTACCTACACGGTTTCGGACGGTCACGGCGGTTCGGCGACGGCGACCGTCAGCCTCAACTTCCCCGACACGGCGCCCACGGCCGGAGCCGATTCCGGCACCACGGCCGAAGACACGCCGATCACCTTCCTGCTGTCCGACCTGCTGGCCAACGACAGCGACGCCGAAGGCAATGCGCTGACCATCACCGGCATCTCCGGCTACAGCAACGGCGTGGCCGTCCTGTCCGGCGACCACATCACCTTTACGCCGAACCACAATTACAATGGCCCGGCCAGCTTCACCTATGTCGTTTCGGACGGCACCCTGACCTCGAACGGCACGGTCAGTGTCTCCGTGACGGCGGTCAACGACGACCCGGTCGCCAATAACGACGGCACCTACACGCTGGTCGCCAACCAGGCTTCGACGATTCATCCGGCCGACCTGCTCAGCAACGACACCGACGCCGAGAACGACAGCCTGGTCCTGACCTCGGTCCAGGGCGCGACCCACGGCACCGTCTCGTTCGACGGCACCGATGTGACCTTTACGCCGGACACGGATTATCGCGGCCCGGCCTCGTTCACCTACTCGATCTCGGATGGCCACGGCGGCACCGCTACCGGCACGGTCAGCCTCAACATCCAGGGCGGCAGCCAGACGGGCGACGCCAATAACAACGTGCTGGACGGCACCTCGATCGCCGATACGCTCGACGGCGCCGGCGGCAACGACACCCTCTACGGCGAAGGCGGCAATGACAGCCTGATCGGCGGCGTCGGCGCGGACGTCATCTACGGCCAGGGCGGCAACGATACCGCCCACGGCGGCGACGACAACGACTACATCTACGATCCCGACGGCACGAACCAGCTGTTCGGCGACGACGGCAACGACTCGATCATCGGCTCGGGCACGCTTTCCGGCGGCGCCGGCAACGATACGCTGAACGTCACCTCGGGCACCGGCGACGGCGGCGACGGCAATGACAGCCTGGTCGGCAGCGGCGGCGACGATACCCTGCTGGGCGGCGCCGGCAACGACAAGCTGGAAGGCCTGGGCGGCAATGACAGCCTCGACGGCGGTGACGGCAACGACATCATCGTCGGCGACTCCGGCCTCGACGGCAACGACGTCATCAACGGCGGCGCGGGCTATGACGCCGTCTATTACACCGGCAGCAGCTCGGACTACACGATCAGCACGTCGGGCGGCGTCACCACGGTCCACGATAACCGCTCGGGCTCGCCGGAAGGCACCGACACCCTGACCGGCGTCGAACTGCTGGTCTTCGACAACGGCGAGGAATACTACCTGTCGCCGACGGTCGCCGGCGCACTGATCAACGGCACTCCGGCCGACGACTCGATCCCCGGCAACGATCCGTTCGCCAACACCAATGTCGACGGCAACGACACCATCCTGGGCTTTGCCGGCTTCGACCATATCAATGCCGGCGCCGGCAACGACGTGGCCTTCGGCAATATCGGCAACGATGTCCTCACCGGCGGCTTCGGCGACGATACCCTGGTCGGCGGTTCGGGGGACGACACCCTGCTGGGCGGCACCGGCAACGATGTGCTGTACGGCACCAATGCCACGGTCGGCGGCTTCAGCGACAATGCCGACGGCAACAGCGACGGCAATCCCGACTTCGACAATGACAGCCTCGACGGCGGCTACGGCAACGACACCATCTATGGCGGCAACGGCGCCGACCTGCTGACCGACTCGCTCGGCCAGAACGTGATGTATGGCGGCGACGACAACGACACCCTGTCGGGCACGGGGACGCTCGACGGCGGCGTCGGCAACGACAATGTCAGCGGCAGCGGCCTGCTGCTCGGCAATGACGGCAACGACACCGTCACTGGCCTCGGCACGCTCGACGGCGGCGCCGGCGACGACCAGCTCTATGTCCAGACAACGGCGACCGGCTACGGTGGCGATGGCAACGACACCCTGTCCGGCTACCAGCCCGGCACCCCCTACGACGGCGACCAGACCTTCTCGGGCGGCGCCGGAGACGATGTCGTCTACGCCAACTACGGCAATGACAGCGCGTCGGGCGACGGCGGCAGCGACACCCTGTACGGCGGTTACGGCGACGATACGCTGCTGGGCGGCTCGGGCGACGACACGATCTACGGCCAGCAGGGCAATGACAGCCTCGACGGCGGTGACGGCTACGATGTCGCCGTCTACGGCAACGACCGCGAAGTCCACTCGGTCATCCAGGACGGCAACGGCGGCTACTATGTCGTCGACAACCGCGCCACCTACCTGGGCGACGACGGCCAGGACGACATTTCGAACTTCGACGTCATTCGCTTCCACAACAATGAATTCGAAGTCTCGAACAGCAATACCGGCCAGGTCTTCACCGGGACGGCGCTCGGCGACACCATCGCCGGCACCTATTACGACGACAGCATCACCGGTGGCGCGGGCGACGACCTGCTGGGCGGCGGCGTGGCCGTCGGTGGCGTAACCAGCGTTCCGGGCGCGGCCGATAACGGCAACGACATCATCAGCGGCGGCGACGGCAACGACACCGTGCTGGGCGCCGGCGGCTGGGATGTGCTGCACGGCGACCTTGGCGACGACTCGATCCTGGGCGGCACCGGTCAGGACACCATCTTCGGCGACGCCGGCAACGATACGATCGACGGCGGCGACGACGCCGACACCATCCATGGCGGCGACGGCAACGACTCGATCGCCGGCGGCGCCGGCGACGACCAGATCTTCGGTGATGCCGGTACGGATACGATCGACGGCGGCCTGGGCAACGACACCATCAGCGCCAACGGCCAGGTCGACGGCGGCGACGGCGCGGACTCCATCTCGGGTGCGGGTCTGCTGTCCGGCGACGCCGGCAACGACACGATCTTCGGCTCGGGCACGCTCGACGGCGGCGCCGACAACGACCAGCTCTACGTCCAGGCCGGCAGCACCGGCCTCGGCGGCGACGGCAACGACACCCTGTCCGGCTGGTCGCCCTACACCTACGACACCGGCGCCCAGTACCTGGACGGCGGCGTCGGCAACGACGTCATCAACGGCTATGGCGGCAACGACACCCTGATCGGCGGCCAGAACGACGACACCATCACCGGCGCCGACGGCAATGACCTGATCTACGGCGGTTCGGGCTACGACAAGGCCGTCTACAGCGGCCACATGCTCCACCGCACCACCACCACCGACGCGATGGGCAACACCACGATCGACGGTGACGACTACACCATCACCTACCAGGTCGATACCGACGGCAATATCGTCGACGGCGCGGTGATCCATTCCAAGGTCACCAACGAAGGCGACGACACCATATTCGGCGTCGAGCTGCTGGTCTTCGCCGACGACGAGATCAACCTGCCGTTCGGCGGCAATACCGGCGTCCTCTTCACCGGCACGGCCTTCGACGACATCCTGGTCGGCGACTCGGGCGACGATACGCTGATCGGCCTGGCGGGCAATGACCGCCTGAGCGGTGACGACGGCGACGACTCGCTGCAAGGCGGCGACGGCAACGACGTGCTCAACGGCGACTCGGGCGCCGATACCCTGTCGGGCGGCGACGGGCTCGACCACATCTATGCCGGATCGGGCAGCGACCTCGTCCACGGCGACGCCGGCGACGACACGATCGACGGCGGCCAGGGTTCCGACAGCCTGCACGGCGATGACGGCAACGACTACATCACCGACAACAGCGGCATCAACCACCTGTGGGGCGACGCCGGCAACGACACGCTCTCGGCCGACAACAGCACGCTGGAAGGCGGTGCCGACAACGACACCCTGTCGGGCTACAACGACCTGATCCAGGGCCAGGACGGCAACGACTACCTGTACGGCTCGGGCACGCTGGAAGGCGGCACGGGCGCCGACACCCTCTATGGCTGGGGCCAGCTCGACGGCGGCGACAACAACGACACCATGGGCGTCGGCAGCAACAGCACCGGCATGGGCGGCGCGGGCGACGACGTATTGTTCGGCTGGGAACCCTACTATGTCGACGGCAACCAGAACCTGCAGGGCGGTGACGGCAACGACACCATCAGCGGCAACTGGGGCCAGGACACGATCGACGGCGGCACCGGCGACGACCAGCTTTCGGGCGGCCAGGACAACGACACCATCATCGGCGGCGACGGCAACGATACCGCCAACTATGGCCGCGACCGCGTCTACTATTCGGTGATCAACGACGGCGCGGGCGGCTTCGATATCGTCGCCAACCGCTCCAACGAAGGCACCGACGCGGTCAGCTCGGTCGAAACGGCGCACTTCACCGACGGCGACCTGGCTCTGATCGCCGCCAATGCCGGCAATATCCTGACCGGCACCGCGGCAGGCGAAGCCATCAACGGCGGCGCCAATGACGACAGCCTGGTCGGCCTCGGCGGCGACGATACGCTCAACGGCAATGCTGGCAATGACCAGATCCTGGGCGGCGACGGCAACGACTCGATCGACGCGGGCGCGGGCTACGACGTGGTCCATGCCGACGCGGGCAATGACACGGTTCTCGGCGGCGACGGCGAAGACCAGATCTGGGGCGGCACTGGCGACGACAGCCTGTCGGGCGGCAACGGCAACGACACGATCTACGGCGAAGACGGCAACGATGCCCTTTCCGGCGGCCAGGGCGACGACTATCTCGACGCCGGCACGGGCAACAACACCGTCCTCGGCGGCGACGGCAATGACAGCCTCTATGGCTCCGGTCTGCTGCAAGGCGAAGCCGGCAACGACTACCTCAGCGGTTCGGGTACCCTGTCGGGCGGCGACGACAACGACAACCTCTATGGTTCGGGCGTACTGACCGGCGACGCCGGCGACGACGTCATTACCGGCTGGGGCTCCATCTCGGGCGGTACGGGCAACGACACCGTGTCCGCCGGCGACGGCGCCATCGTCCACGGCGACGACGGAACCGACCTGCTGACCGAATACGGCTGGTCTCCGGGCGACCAGCACTTCTACGGCGACGCCGGCAACGACACCATCTATGCGGGCTACGGCTCGGATACGCTGGAAGGCGGCGACGGCAACGACTCGCTCGATGGCGGCTATGGCGACGACCAGCTGTTCGGCGGCATCGGCGACGACACCTTCGTCGGCGGCGGCGGCAATGACAAGATGTATGGCGGCGGCGGTGACGACGTCGCGCACTACGACGGCAACCGCAACGACTACACGATCGTCGAGGATACGCTCAGCGGCAAGATCATCGTCATCGACAACCGCGCGGGCTCGCCCAACGGCACCGACACGCTGTACGGCATCTACAAGGTCGATTTCTCGGACGGCGACTACACCGGCCATCCGAACTACGGCTATGTCTATAACGGCTCCAGCGGCGACGACACGATCAGCGACCATTCGAGCGCCCTGGTCACCTCGACGCGGCCCGACAACAACAATGCCAGCTCGGGCAACGACTCCATCTACGGCCACGAAGGCAACGACCTGATCAACGGCCTGGCCGGCGCCGACTATATCGAAGGCAATGAAGGCAACGACACGATCCTGGGCGGCACCGAACCCGACATCATCTTCGGCGGAACCGGCAACGACTCGATCGATGGCGGTGACGAAGACGACCTGGTCCATGGCGACGCCGACAACGACATCATCACCGGCGGCGCCGGCGAGGATGCCCTGTACGGCGACGACGGCAATGACTGGATCGACGGCGGGGCCCAGGACGACGCGCTCAACGGCGGTGCCGGCAACGATACGCTGATCGGCAACGACGGCAACGATACGGTCAGCGGCGGCGACGGCGCGGACAGCATCACCGGCGGCTACGGCGACGACAGCCTGCGCGGCAACGGCGACAACGACGTCATCGTCGACCTGATCGGCAACAACATCATCACCGGCGACGACGGCAACGATACGCTGACCGGCTCGGGCAACCTCAACGGCGGCACCGGCGACGATATCCTGACCGGCAGCGCCGGCAACGATACGCTCGACGGCGGCGACGGCGACGATACGGTCTATATCAACGGGCTGCGCGCCAACTACTCGGTCATCGACCTCGGCGGCGGCGCCTTCGAAGTCATCGACCACGCCGGCAATACGGGTTCGGATCTGGTCCGCAACGTGGAACACCTGGTGTTCAACGACGTGACCCTGTCGCCCCTGGTCGGCGGCCAGGTCATCATCGGCACCGACGGCGTCGACAACCTGGTCGGCACGGCGCTGGACGACTCGATCTCGGCGCTCGACGACAACGACACGGTCTCGGCCGGCGACGGCAACGACTATATCTACGGCATGGGCGGCGACGACTCGATCGATGCCGGCAACGGTGACGACTATGTCGACGCCGGCTCGGCCAACGATACGGTCACGGCCGACGCAGGCAACGACACGGTCATCGGCGGCGACGGTACGGACTGGCTGGACGGCGGCGCGGGCAATGACTCGCTGCTGGGCGGCTTCGCCAACGACACCATCCATGGCGGCACCGGCAACGACTTTATCGACGGCCAGCAGAACGACGACTACCTGATGGGCGACGCCGGCAACGACACCGTCAACGGCGGCATCGGCAACGACACCCTGTCGGGCGGTGACGACAATGACATCCTGACCGACTACGACGGCACCAACTACCTGTCCGGCGACGACGGCAACGATACGCTGCAAGGCGCCGGCACGCTGTCCGGCGGCAACGGCAACGACCTGATCTACCTCGCCGCCGGCAGCTTCGGCTCGGGCGACGCCGGCGACGACACGGTCAACGGCAATACCGGCGCGGAATCGATCCTCGGCGGGGCCGGCAACGACCACCTCAACGGCGGCGACGGCAACGACACCATCAATGGCGGTGACGACAACGACACCATCACCGGCGGCACGGGCGTCGACAGCATCAACGGCGGCAACGGCGACGACGTCATCACCTCGAACGAGGGTAATGACATCATCGACGGCGGCGCGGGCTACGATATCGCCATCTACGCCGGTGCGCGCAGCCAGTACACGGTCACTTCGGACGGCGCCGGCGGCTACTACGTCGTCGACAACTTCCCGGAAAACGGCGACCAGGGCGCGGACCACATCGTCAATGTCGAGCTCCTGCGCTTCGACAATCTCGATGTCACGCCGTCGGTCGCCACGACCGGCAACACACAGAACGCCAACACCACGCCGGACAACCTGACCGGCACACCGGGTCCGGATACCCTCAAGGGCTTCGGCGGCAACGATACGCTGCACGGCCTGGACGGTAACGATACCCTGCTGGGCGGCGACGACAACGACCTGCTCTTCGGCCAGGGCGGTGACGACAGCCTCGACGGCGGGTCCGGCAAGGACACCATGTACGGCGGGGCCGGTTCGGATACCTATGTGGTCGACGATCCCAACGACATCGTGTCGGAAGAATCGACCGGCCCGGGCATCGACGACGGCGGCGGGGTCGACCGCGTCTATTCGTCGATCGACTATACGCTCGGCAACTTCATCGAGAACCTGAACCTGCTGGGCGTGGCGCCGCTGAACGGCACCGGCAACAACCTCAACAACGGTATGAACGGCAATATCGCCAACAACCACCTGTGGGGTCTCGGCGGCAACGACGTGATGAACGGCGGCGCCGGCGCCGACACCATGTACGGCGGTTCGGGCGACGATACCTATATCGTCGACAATACCGGCGACGTGGCTTCGGAAGAGTCGACCGGCGCGAATGTCGACGATGGCGGCACCGACCTGGTCCAGGCCTCGGTGACCTACACCATCGGCAACTTCATCGAAAACCTGACCCTGACCGGCACCGCCAACATCAACGGCACCGGCAACAGCCTGGCCAACCTCATAAACGGCAATGCCGGCGACAACACCCTGTGGGGCGGGGACGGCAACGACAAGCTCTACGGCAACGGCGGCAACGACGTCCTCTTCGGCGGCGCCGGCAACGATACCCTGTCGGGCGGAGCGGGTTCCGACACCCTCTACGGCGGGGCCAATAACGATACCTACTATATCGATGACGCGACCGACGTGGCTTCGGAAGAAGCGACGCCCGGCGTCGACGAGGGCGGCCTGGCCGACCGTGTCTATGCCAGCGTCAGCTACACCATCGGCAACTATATCGAGTATCTCTACCTGACGGGCGCGGCCAATATCGACGGCACCGGCAATGGCGGCGACAACACCATAACCGGCAATGCGGGCAATAACGTCCTGTCGGGCATGGCGGGAGCCGACTCGCTGCTCGGCGCCGACGGTTCGGACACGCTCTACGGCGGCCAGGGCAACGATACGCTCGACGGCGGCACGGGCGCGGATACGATGTACGGCGGTGCCGGCAACGACACCTACTATGTCGACAGCACGTCCGATGTCGTGTCGGAAGAATCGACCGGGGCCGGCATCAATGACGGCGGCGGCGACCGGGTCATGTCGACGGTCGACTTTACCCTCGGCAACTTCATCGAGAACCTGAACCTGCTGGGCGCCACCAATCTCAACGGCACGGGTAACATCCTGGCCAACGGGCTGAACGGCAATGCCGGCAACAACACCCTGACGGGCCTGGGCGGCAACGATACGCTCAACGGGGGCGACGGCAACGATACGCTGATCGGCGGCACGGGCAACGACCTGCTCAACGGTGGCAACGGGGCGGACACCTTCGTCTTCGCCGCTGCCGGCGCGGCCAACGGCGTCGACACCGTCCAGGACTTCGTCCACGGCACCGACCAGCTGTTGTTCACGGGCGCCGACTACGGCTTCGCCAGCGGCCACGTCCTGACCGCTTCGGAGTTCACCGCCGGCAGCAGCGCGGTGGGCAACGCAGCCCAGTTCATCTGGGATGCCGCCACCCATACCCTGTACTGGGACCACGACGGAGCCGGCGGAGACGCGGCGGTCGCCATCGCCACCTTCAACGGCGGAGCGACGGTTACCGCATCCGACTTCCACTTCGGCTAGGACTGAGGTACCTTCAGAACCGTGTCCGGACTGTTCCGGACACGGTTTTTTAAGGCCTGTTGGTCTTTGATGAAGGTAAAGGGAGGGGACGCATGAAAATCCTGATGCTGCATCAGAACATGCCGGGACAATTCAAGTATCTTGCCCCTGCCCTGGCCCGCGCCGGCAACGAGGTCGTCTTCATCACCAAGCAGAAGACCGTCGAGATTCCGGGCGTCCGCAAGATCATCTACGAGCCGCATCGCCAGGTTCGCGCCGGAACCCACCACTATATGCGGCTGTTCGAGAACAGCATCCTGCACGGCCAGCAGGTCGCGCGCATGTGCCAGCAACTGGCGGCCGAGCGCTTCTTCCCCGACGTCGTCGTCGCGCATCCCGGCTGGGGCGAATCCCTGTTCATCAAGGACGTTTTTCCACGCTCGCCCCTGATCAACTACTGCGAATTCTACTATCAGGGCAGCGGCGCCGATATCGGCTTCGATCCGGAAAAACCAGTCGGCCTTGACGATCTCTGCCGCGCCCGCGCCCGCAACGCCCATCTGCTGCTGAGCCTCGAGGCCTGCGACCGCGGCTGGAGCCCGACGGAATGGCAAAAGTCGCGCCATCCCGGGGAACTCCAGCACAAGATTTCCACGGTCTTCGACGGCATCGACATCAAGACCGTAAAGCCTGATCCCGAAGCCCGCTTCGCCCTGCCTGACGGCCGCGAACTGACGGCGAAGGACGAGGTCATTACCTATGTGGCGCGCAACCTCGAGCCCTATCGCGGCTTCCCGACCTTCATGCGCGCCCTGCCGCGCCTTTTGAAGGAACGCCCGAAGGCGCAGGTCGTCATCGTCGGCGGCGACAGCGTGTCCTATGGCGCCTCGCCCACCGAAGGCGGCAACTGGCGCGAAGTCATGCTGAAGGAAGTCACGCTGCCGGAAGGCCGCGTGCACTTCATGGGCCAAGTGCCGTATGCGAAATATGTTTCGCTGCTGCAGATATCGTCAGCCCACGTCTACCTGACCTATCCGTTCGTCCTGTCCTGGTCCTTCATGGAGGCCATGGCCGCCGGCTGCCTGATCGTCGCCTCCGACACGGCGCCGGTGCGCGAAGTGCTGAAACACGGCGAAAACGGCTATTTCACCGACTTCTTCGACCCGGACAAGGTCGTGGATTCGGTCGTCATGGCCCTGAAGGACAAGCATTCCGGCCGCTTGCGCGAAGCGGCCCGCGCCTCGGTCGTCGGAAAGTACGACCTGGCCAGCTGCCTGCCGCGCCAGCTCGGCATGATCGAAGCCGTCGCGGGCAAGCCTGTCGTCGTCAAGCCTCCGCAACAGCAGCCCGCCGCGGAATAGCCAGGGCCCCACAACAAAACGCCCCGCCCGGACAACCGGACGGGGCGTTTTGTTTGTGTCTGGAAGGCTTTAGTGTTCGTGGAACGAACGCCAGAAGGTTTCGTTGATCGGCTCGAACAGATAGCCCAGCACGGTCCGCTTGCGCACCGGCACGACGACTTCGACCGGCAGGCCCGGGCGCACGACGTCGTTGCGGCCGCGCACCTTGGCAATGGCGGCCAGGCTCTTGCCGGTAACCTCGACGCGCGCCTTGTAGAAGGACTCGCCGGACTTCTGGTCCTGGAAGCTGTCACCCGAAACGTCGAGCACCTTGCCGGTCAGTTCCGGCATGTCGCGTTCGTGCAGCGAGGTGAAGCGGATCTGCGCCACCTGGCCGGGACGGATGTCGTCGCCGTCCTGCGGCGACACCAGGGTCTCGATGACCAGGGGCTCGTCGTCCGGCACGATGTCCATCATCTTTTCGCCCGGTGTGATAACCGCGCCTTCGGTCGTGGTGACCAGGCCCATGACCTTGCCGTTAACCGGGGCGCGGACCTGGGTGCGGTTGAACTCGGTTTGCGCGGCGTCGAGCATCGGCTGGATGTTGGCCAGTTTCGACTGGGTATCGCGCAGCTCGGTCACGATGTCCTGGTCGTTCTGGCGGCGCAGGCTGACGGCGCGCATCTGGCTTTCGCCGATGACCGCATTGGCCTGGGCAACGTCGGCGTGCAGCGACCCGTTGTCACCCTGCAGCCCGGCCAGGCTGCTTTCCAGGCTGCGCACGCGCGTGCCGGGCGCATAGCCCCTTTCGTTCAGCGACTTGACGCCGGCCAGTTCTTCGCTGGTCAGCTGCTGCTGCTTCTGGTTGGCGGCCAGGCGCTCCTGCGTGCCCGTAATGGTTTCGCGCGACTGCGCCTGTTGCTGCGCCAGCACCGACAGCTGGGCGCCCAGCGCCTGGCGCCGCGCCTGCATGGCCCGGCGCTGCACCGTCATCGCCTGGGCGACCAAGGCAGCGTCGTCACCGGTATATTTGGCGAATTCCGCCGGCTGGGCGAAGGTGGCCGCCCCGGCCTCCTCGGCCAGCAGGCGGGCTTCCTGGGTCTTGAGCGCGATATATTGCGCCGTATAGGACTCGGTCGAGGCCTGGGACTCATCGCCGGCCAGCTCGAGCAGCACCTGGCCCTTGGTCACCATGTCGCCTTCGTGGACCAGCATCTTCTTGATGACGCCGCCCGTCTTGTTCTGCACCTGCTGGCGGTCGCCGGACACGATGACCTTGCCCCGCGCCGTCACGGCCGCGTCGACGCGCACGATGGCGGCCCAGCCGATAAACAGGCCGAAGAAGGCAAAGACGACCCAGAGACCCGCGCGCACATCGCGATCCGGGCTGTCGGCCGCGGTCGTTTCCGGCAAGGTGTTGGCACCGGACGAAGGCCCGTCGACCAGACGCGTCAGCCCGGTCCGCAATGGTGCAAGCAGGTTCCCTTTTGCCATGATCGTTCCTAATTCCCCGCCAAATGAAATGTCTTAAACCAATATGGCCGATTTATAGCAGCGCGTCCGGGAAAAACCTATTGCCTTTTCTGACCCGTGCCCGTAATTTTTACCTCGCGGAAACTGTAAATACTTTTCATCATTTCGTTAAACAAGTTAATGGCCGACCGGCCCGATCGTTAACGCGGCCGGCCGGAGTCGGCACATCATATATACTTTGGTGCCACCGGGGGCCTTGAATGATTATTGCCGGCAAGACGATTCACGAAACCCTGGCCACCGCCATAAAAGCCTGCCGGCGGCATCTGCTGTTCGCCGCGTTCTTTTCCTTCTTCGTCAACCTGCTCTACCTGACGCAGACCATATATATGCTTCAGGTCTACAATCGCGTCATGCCGACCAACGGCCTGATGACGCTGCTGTACATCAGCCTGATGGCGGCCTTCGCCTACTTTACGCTGGCGGCGCTCGACAACCTGCGCGGCCGGCTGATGGTGCGCTCGGGCATGCGCCTCGACGCCCTGCTGGCGACCAAGGTCATGCGCCACGTCCTGGCCCTGCCGCGCCAGACGTCGGGCCCCGTCCGTTTCCAGAACGCCATGCGCGACTTCGACCAGTTCAAGGCGGCGCTCAGCGGCCCGGGCGTGTCGGCCCTGTTCGACGTGCCCTGGATCCTCATCTATGTCGTGCTGTGCGGCCTGCTCAGCCCCTGGCTCGGCCTGCTCTGCCTCGGCGCAGCCGGCGCGATGGCCCTGATCAGCTGGCTGCAGGAGCGGGCCACGGTCGGCCGCCTGACCCAGGCCGGCAAGCAGATGGCCAAGGCCCACGCCATGCAGGACCAGTTGCTGCAAAGGTCCGACACCATCCGTGCGCTCGGCATGGTCAATGCCGTCGTCACCGCGCAATCGTCCCGCCGCCGCGAAGGCCTCGAGGACGGCCTCAGCGCGGCCATGTCGGGCAACCGCTATCGCACCGCCGCCAAGTTCATCCGCCTGATCATGCAGTCGGCCGGCCTGGGCGTCGGCACCCTGCTGGCCATCGACCACCAGATTTCGCCGGGCGGCGTCTTCGCCGCTTCGCTGCTGATCTCGCGCTCCATGAGCCCGATCGACCAGATCATCACCTCGTGGAAGACGCTGGTGAACGGCTACAACTCCTTCTTCGAGCTCAACGACCTGTTCACCGTCAGCCATGCCGAGCGCCCCGTCACGGCGCTGCCGGCGCCGCAGGGCATGGTCCAGGTCGAGGCCCTGTCGATCCTCAACCAGGTCCAGCGCCAGTACGTCCTCAACCAGGTCAGCTTCATCGTGAAACCCGGCGAAATCCTGGGCGTCATAGGACCGTCGGGCGCCGGCAAGACGACCCTGGCCCGCGTGCTGGTAGGCGCGGAAAACTACGATGTCGGCCATGTCCGTTTCGACGGCGCCGACCGCCGCGAATGGGACAGCCAGCGCCTGGCGTCGCACATCGGCTATGTGCCGCAGGACACCTGCCTGTTCGAGGGCTCGATCCGCGACAATATCTGCCGCTTCGAAAACCTGACGGGCAGCGACATGGAAGAGATCGACGCCGCCGTCGTCCAGGCGGCGCGCGACGCCGACATCCATGAGCTGATCCTGCGCCTGCCCAACGGCTATAATACCCTGCTGGGTCCGAACGGCACCGGTCTGTCCGCCGGCCAGGCCCAGCTGATAGCCCTGGCGCGCGCGCTCTACCGCCGTCCCAAGGTCCTGGTGATGGACGAGCCCAATTCCAACATGGACGGCCAGGGCGAAACCCTGCTGATCCGTGCGCTCATGCTGTTCCGCGAACTCGGCGGGTCGGTGATCGTCATCGCCCACCGCGCCGGCGTGCTGGCCTGCGTCGACAATGTCATGATCCTGCAGGGCGGCCGCATCCAGTTCTACGGCACGCGCGAGGAGGCCGCCCAGGCCCAGGCGCGCGCGGGCGTCCTGCCCGACACGCCGAAAAGCGCCAATGAGCCGAACGCGCCCGGTGCGGGAGCGCGGCCGCGCCCCCGCCTCAAGGCCGATCAGTAGGTATAGCGCGAATCCGAGCCGGCATCGGCGCTGTCGTCCTGCGATTCATGCCACTGGCCGCGCGCGTCGCGCCAGCCATAGGCCTGGACTTCGCCCACATGCCAGCGGCCGTTGTCGTCCTGCCAGCCGACCGCGCGCGGACGGCCCAGGTGCCACTGGCCGCTGTCGTCGCGCCAGCCCACAACCGCCGTATGGCGGCTGTAGTCGCGGTCGTCGCCCTGATAACGGTCGTCGCCGCGGCGGTAATCCCGGCCGCCGTCGCGGTCATCGTAGCGGTCGCCGGAATTGCGATCATCCGAATAGCTGTCATTGCTGCCGCGGCTGTCGTCATAGGCGTCCGAATCCTGGCGATAGGTGCCGGACGAACGGCCATAGCCGGCATTGGCGTCATAGCCTTGCGTATCGTAGGACGACGTCGTGGCGTAGCGGTCACCTCCGGTATAGGTGCTCGAAGAATAGCTGCTGTCCGAGGCATAACGGCTGTCGGCATCGACGACGCGGGTAAAGGTGTCGTCCGCCGGACGGCGGGTATAGTAGGCGACCTGGTAGCCTTCCGGCGCGGCCGGCGCGGAGTAGGACTCACCCGAATAGGCATAGTAGACGCCGTTGTAGCAGCGGGCATAGGCGCGTTTCACGCCATAGGAATCGACCGCTGAATTGCGCTGCATGTCGGTCTGGCGAACATAGCAGTAGCCGTCGAGGCGGGCCGGCTGCTGGGCGGATGCGACGACCGGAACAAGAGCGAGGCCTGCGAACACGGCGCCGGCGCACACCGTCCGGAAAAGCATGGAAGACGTCATGGCGAAATATCCTTAATGATCGTTAATCATCTGCAACTGTGCCAACCGTTATAAGATTGCAATAGCATTCGCGTGACAGTGGTTCCTTCGTACGACTGTGTTGCGCGGCGGCCCCGATATCGTTTAAGAAAAACGGGAGAATTTTATCGGCGACACACATGAGCCTGACCAATAACAAGAGCGACCGGCTTTACCGGCGCGTCGCCGACGAACTGGCCGACGCCATCCGCAAGGGCACCTACGTGCCGGGCGACAAGCTGCCGCCCGAACGCGAACTGGCCGAAACCTTCGGCGTCAGCCGGCCGACGGTGCGCGAAGCCATGATCGCGCTGGAAATCTACGGCGTCGTCGAAATCCGCCACGGTTCGGGCATCTATGTCGTCGCGCCGGAACGCGGCGACGAAACCCCGCCGGCGCGCGAGGACCTGAATGTGGGCGCCTTCGAACTGATCGAGGCGCGCATCATCATCGAAGGCGAGACGGCCGCCGTCGCCGCCGCCGGTGTCAACGACGCCGACATCGCGACGCTGGACACGCTGATCGCCCGGATGCGCAACGGCGACGAGGCCGAATGCGAGCAGGCCGACCGCGAATTCCACAGCCACCTGGCCGGCATTACCGAGAACAGCGCGCTGATCGACACGATCGAGCACATGTGGGACCTGCGCACGCGTTCGCCCCTGGCCTCGCAGATCATGGGCCGCGCCCAGGGCGGCGGCCGCGCGGCGCGCATCGAGGAACACGAAAAGATCGTCGAGGCGCTGAAAAGCCGCGATCCGGCCGCCGCGCGGGCGGCCATGCGCGCTCATCTCGAGCAGGTCCGCGAGTATCTGCTGGTGGCGACCGAAACGGCGGAACTGGAGTCTTTGCGCCAGAAGTTGCGCGCCCAACGCGACGTGCTGTCGCGCCGAACCGGTTATTGACCGGAATTTGACTGGACTAGGCCCGCGAATTCTTTCATCATTCCTTCAGGCGACAAACTTGCCTCCCGACAGGGACGACCATGAACGAGACAACTTCCCCGGTGCGCGCGCAAGTCGAAATCTGTAACAACAAGGGCCTGCACGCCCGCGCCTCGGCGAAGTTCGTCAAGCTGGCGTCCAGCTTCGACAATACCCAGATTTTCGTCATCAAGGACGACAACCGCGTCGACGCCCTGTCGATCATGGGCCTGCTGATGCTGGCCGCTTCCAAGGGATCGATGATCGAAATCGAGGCGGAGGGCGAACAGGCCGAGGCCGCCGTCGCCGCGCTGAGCGAACTGGTCGCCAACCGGTTCGACGAAGAGGCATGAGGACGCTGTCCAGATCGCTGCTGTCCATCGCCGCGGCAGCCCTGCTCATCGGCGTCGTCCCGGCCGTCGCACCGTCTTACGCCCATGCCGAAGGCACGGAATCGGACACCCCCGTCAAGGCCAAGCACCGCAAGGCCCGGCACAAGAAGACGCCCGTACCGGCGCCCAAGCCCGCCGGTCCGGTGCCCTACTCGACCCTGGCGCCACCCGCCCCCGCGCAGCCCGTTCATCCCGGCCCGCCGGCGGTCGCCACCACGCCCGACGCCCTGCCGCAACCGGCCGAAACCAGCAAGCCGATCCCGCCGGCCAGCGACGTCGCCGTGGCGCCGCGCGCCAGCCTCCCCGCCCCGCCGCCGCCTCCCCCCCCACCGCCCTCGGCCGTGCCCAATGTCGCCCCGACCGTGTCGGCGCCGGCCGAGATTTCGTTGAAGTGCGAGACCGAAGTGCTGGCGGGCTCCCGTGTCGTCAGCCACGGTGTCTTCTTCATCGACCTGTTCCCGTCGGCCGTCTTCCCGGACCAGCACGCCGACTTCAAGTTCAGCTTCGTCGATCCGTCGCACGGCTCGCTGATCCGCGACTCGATCTGCCTCGACGCCATGTGCCCGGCCAATGTCACCGGCAGCGCCTACTACCTGGTCAACCAGGTGACCAAGAAGGGCAATGCCCTGCGCATCACGCTCGACCGCTCGCGCGGCGCCTTCTACGCCGAAGAGATCGACCATGGCTTCATGGGCTTCCGCAGCAATGCGGAACACCGCGGCGAACGGGGCTACTGCACACCGCAGCCCCTGCCCGGCCGCATGTTCTGAATGGCGCCCGCAGACACCCCGCTGCTCGATCGCCTGCGCAGTGAAACCCGCGACGCCCACGAAGCCCTGCACCATCACCCCTTGCTGGCGCCGCTCGCTTCGCCCGATGTCACCCTGCACGACTACCGTTTCGCCCTGCTGGCCTTCCAGGCCTTTTACAGCCGCATGGAGCCACAAGCCGGCGACGGCGCGCCGGTGCTGGACTGGCTGGCGCACGATCTGGCCCGCCAGACCCTTCAACCCCTCGCGCTTCCCGGCGTGAGCCTGCCCGCCATCACGACGGAATCGCAGCGATGGGGCTATCTCTATGTCAGGCAGGGCTCGACCCTCGGCGGGACGGTCATGAGCCGCAATCTCAGGCAGGCCCTGGAGCTTAACCCCCTCAGCGATCAAAAATTTTTTGCCGGCTACGGCGACGAAAACGGCAGGCGCTGGAAAAAATTTATTGAAAATTTATTCGCGACAGCGCCTTTTTTGCAGCCGACAGAAACAGTGAACATGGCCGTAGCATGCTTCAGAGGCGTGGCCGCCGTTTGCGACGCCGTGCTAGCCGTGAAAGACCGCCATGCCCTTCAAACCCCGCCAGGAACTGACCGAAGCGCAACTTGAAAGCGCCCTGAAGGGTTGCGACCAGGAGCCCATTCACACCCCCGGCTCGATCCAGCCCTACGGCATCATGCTGGTGCTCGATCCCGAAACCCACGTCGTCCTGCAGGCCAGCGAAAACCTCGACACCTGGATCGGCGTCACGCACGAAGCCGCCATCGGCGCCAGGCTGGACGACGTCCTGGGCGCCGAACAGGCTGAAACCGTCCGCCACATCTTCGTGCGCCGCGAACTGGCCCCGTTGCAATCGAGCGTCCTTGTCGTCAACGGCAAGACCTTCGACACGGTCGTACACCTGGCCGACGGCTACATCGTGGTCGAACTCGAGATCGTCGACGACGAGAAGTCGCTGCAACGCGACTTCTTCTACGACGAATTGCGCACCTTCGCCGTCGGCATGCGCGACCAGCGCAAGCCCCAGGACCTGTACGACTTCGTCACCGACCAGATCCGCAAGATCACCGGTTTCGACCGCGTGAAGCTCTACCGTTTCGACGAGGACTGGAACGGCGAAGTCGTCGCCGAAAGCCGCGTGCCGTCGATGGCGTCCTACCTGGGCCTGCACTTCCCGGCCTCGGACATTCCGACGCAGGCGCGCGCCCTTTACATGAAGAACTTCATCCGCCTGATCTCGGATATCGGCTACGCGCCCGTGCCGGTCCTGCCCGCCCGCAATCCGCACACGAGTAAGGCGTTGGACATGTCGTTGTCGGTGCTGCGCAGCGTGTCGCCGGTGCACGTGCAATACCTGGCCAATATGGGCGTGCAGGCCTCCATGTCGGTCACCATCATCCAGAACGGCCGCTTCTGGGGCCTGATCGCCTGTCACCACAATACGCCCTATCACGTGCCCTATCGCATTCGGGTCGTGTCGGAAATCATGGGCCATATCTTCTCGGCGCAGCTGTCGTCGCTGGAAGAGCTGGTCGATCGCGCCGAGATCGAAAAGCGCAAGCTGATCGTTGAACGCCTGACGGCGACGCTGGGCACGCATTTCAATCTCTACGACCTGCTGGTCGAAAAGAAGGAGCTGACGCTCGAGGCCATGAAGGCCCAGGGCATGGCGGTGCAGTACAAGGGCCAGGTCCACGGCTTCGACGCCGCCCCGCCGGCGGAGACCATCCGCACACTGACGGAATGGCTGCACGACAAGCATCCCGGCTCGGTCGTCAAGACGGCGGAGGCCGAAACCTTCTGCGCCGGCGTGCCCGGCCTTGAGGCCCTGCACGGCGGCTTCCTGGCCGCGCCGATCAGCCATATGCGCCGCGACTATATCGTCTGGTTCCGCGACGCCATCGTCAAGGACGTGCAATGGGCCGGCAATCCGGAAAAGACCGCGGTCGAGGAAAAGGCCGGCTACCGCCTGGTGCCGCGTGCCTCGTTCGACCTGTGGAAGCAGGAGATCCGCAACAAGTCGAAGTCGTGGTCGCGTGAAGATGTCGAGATGGCGCAGAGCATCATCCACATCGCCAACCAGTCCGAGCGCCTGGCCGCCGAAGAGGCCAGCCTGGCCAAGAGCGAGTTCCTGGCCAATATGAGCCATGAACTGCGCACGCCGATGAACGCCATCATCGGCATCGCCAACATCTTCGACCGCGATCCCAAGCTGACCGACAAGCAGCGCGAATTCATCGCGACGCTGCGCCTGTCGTCCAATTCGCTGCTCAACCTGATCAACGACCTGCTCGACATCGCCAAGATCGAGTCGAGCGAGATGCAGATAGAACTGCGCCCGTTCAACCTGGGCGACGTGCTGGAAGAAGTGCGCTCGATCATGAACGTGCGCGCGCTGGAAAAGGACCTGATGCTGACGCTGAAGGCTCCGCCGCGCGCCCAGATGAACTATGTCGGCGACGTGGCGCGCCTGCGCCAGGTCATGCTGAACCTGGTGTCGAACGCCCTGAAGTTCACCGAGGAAGGCTTCGTCAACGTCCTGGTCAAGCCCGAGGGCGACAACAAGGTCCGCATCGACGTCGTCGATTCCGGCATCGGCATGACGCCCGAACAGATCGCCCGCGTCTTCGACAAGTTCGTCCAGGCGGACGAGACCATTTCCCGCCGCTTCGGCGGTACGGGCCTCGGCCTGGCCATCGTGCGCAACCTGGTCACTTTGATGGGCGGCGACGTCCAGGTGTTCAGCCAGGAAGGCATGGGGTCGAAATTCACCCTGATCCTGCCGCTGCAGAAGATCGAGCAGATCGCCGACAATGACGATGAGCCGCAGCCCGTCGCGGTCCGCCGGGTCGCGGCTTCGAACCGCAAGCGCGTGCTGCTGGTCGAGGACTACGAAGGCAATGTCATCGTGGCGCTGACCCTGTTGCAGGATTCCGGCTACGAGGTCGTGGTCGCCAGCAACGGCAAGGAGGCGATCCAGAAGCTGGAAAACGGGCCGTTCGACATCGTTCTGATGGACGTGCAGATGCCGGTCATGGACGGCTATACGGCCACGGCGGTCATCCGCAAGATGCAGGCCGAGAACCAGATTCAGGACGTACGCATTATCGGCATGACGGCCCATGCCCTGACCGGCGACCGCCAGAAGTGCCTGGACGCCGGCATGGACGACTATATTCCGAAGCCCTTCGATCCCGACAAGCTGGAAGCCCTCCTGGCTCGCCACCTCAGCGAAGACCAGGTCGCGCGCTCCGGACAGGCGGAGTAGATCAGATCAGCGCTTTCCGACGTTATTTCACCTTGATGCCCGACAGACACCCGTTCTTCAAATCCACTTGCGCTTGCTCGTCCTGCTGAACGTCTTTCGGTATATAGACTTCGTCGATCGTTACCCAGACCGGCATATCCGCATCCAGTTCCAGCCAGTTGCCCTTTCGCGCGACGATATCAAACGACAATGTGATATCCAGGTCTTCGGAAGGCCGAAGCCTTTTATACCCGTTTCCTGGGCCGGATCGCATAAGGACCGGATATCTGGCCTGCGATTTCGACATGACCGTTGAGCTGTCTTCAAGCTCAACATAGAATCCATGACAGCCTATTGCGCCTTCAGGCGCCGCGCAGAACCCGACCGCCGGAGCGAACAACACGGCAGCGCCTGCAATCAGGCCAACCCAAAGCCACTGCATGCAGTCCCCTGTATCGCCTCAGTTCCAGTTATATCCGCTGAACAGCTTGGCATTGTCCTCGAAGCTGCGCGGCGAAGCTTTCGGCGTATCGACCTTCGGCGCGGGCTTGCGCGTATCGTCGTCGCCGGGCGAGGCCGTCTCGTCGGCCGCCGCCACGACCGGCTTCGTAACGCCGGACGCATTCTGCCCTTCGGCCGCGCCGCCGGAATTGAGCGCGACGTCCGGCGACGTCTGCGGCGCCTCGAGCAGGACCTTGGTGCTGCTGATGTCCGCCAGCTCGCTTTCAGCCGCCTTGGCGTCGGCATACGGCAGTTCATCGGTCAGGCTGCGCGTCGTGGCGGTCAGTGTGAAGACGCCGTCCCTGATCTCGAGCGAACGCTTCATCTCCAGGCCGTACAGCGTCCTGTCGACCGGCGTGCCGATGACGGCATAGCCCTTGCCTGCGTCCGGCAGCACGATCGTTTCATGGGCGCGCTGGAACAGCGGGTGGGTGATGACGACCGGCGCATCGGCATGGGGCACGCCGTCGCGGTCTAGCGCATCGGGCCGTTCCTTCTCATCCATGACGGCAATGCCGAGATCGTAGCCGTCCGTTTCATAGCGGCGGCCCCGGCCCGGCCGCGCCGGCGTCCAGTACATCTTGGCCTTGCCGTCCATGACCAGGGTCAGCTCCTGGATTTCCGGCTTGTACTCGACCGACATCTTTTCGGCGTCGATCCACGGATAGAGCGCATGCCACCGGGCCTTGAGATTGTCCTGAAGCTCATCCGGCAGCACGGTTGCCCAGGCAACGCCGGCCGCGATCGCCTTGTCGCCGCGCACGGTGACTTCGACATGGGCGGGTGCCGGCGCATCGAAGCCGCCGGAAGCGTCGAGACGCAGGTCGATATCCTTGGCCGGCAGGTCGAGCGGCGGCACGACCATCCTTTCCAGATCCGTTCCCTTGGCCGTCAGCGGCAGGGCCCAGTGATAACCCGGAACGGGCAGGCGCTCGATGACGCCGTCGCCATAGCGCGTGCCGTCCATCCAGTAGGTCTTGCCGCCGATGGTGGCGCGGACGATGACGTGGTCGAAGGGCCCAAGGCGCGGCAGGTCGCTGCCTACGGCATCGCCGCCTTCGGTGTCGACCAGGGCCGGTTCGGCCTCGATGCCCAGTTCGCTCAGTATGGCCAGCAGCAGGACCGTCTTGGCCTTGCAGTCGCCGTAGCGCTTGAGCCAGGTTTCATCGGCGGTCTGCGGGTAATAACCGCCCTCATTGGCCGCGACATACATGTAGCGCACCTTTTCCTCGACCAGGCGCAGGGCGGCTGCGGCCTGGACCTTGGGATCGGCGCTGAAGGCGCGGATGCGGGCGACCTCGTCGTGGATCGGCGAATTGGGCGAAAGCTGCGCGGCCTTCAGGAAGACCGGCGCCATGGTCGCCGAGGCTTCCGTCCAGGTCGGGAATTCGGAATAGGCGACCTGTCCGGTCTGAGCGAAACGCGCCGGTGCATGGTCGGGCGTCGCCTGGCGACGGTAGCTGGCCAGGTTGAAATTGAGCTCGGTGCCGTCGGGGCCCTGCGTGATGACCGGCGCCGGCAGGTCTTCGCTGGCGACCCACTTGATCGGCTTGGTGGCCGGCCAGCGGATGCGATAGTCGAGGCGGCTGATGCCTTCCCCGTCGAGCAGGGTCCAGCGGCCTTCCGACTTGCCTTTCAGCGCCGCCATGCGATGCGTCACCGACATGGCGAAGACCAGGATGTCGCCGACCTCAAGCCCTTCGGTTTGCAGGACGGCTGTCAGCTTGCCGTCGATCATCGACTGCTCCAGGTCCTTTTCCCGGCGCAGGATGAAGAATTTCTGGCCCTGGGCCAGCAGGTCGATGACCTGGGCGCCACGGATGATCTTGGCCTTGTGGACGGTGACGGTGTCGGTCGCCGGGTTCCAGATGATGGTCGGCTGCCCCGCCGCCAGACCCAGCGGGCTCTGGATGACGATGGCCGTCTCGGAATACATGGTGTCGCCGGCGTCGGAAAGATTGGCTTGCAGCGAGCGGTTGATCATGGCCACCGGCAGCAGCGAAGCTTCGCGCGCCGGTCCGGGCGCCAGGGTGACGGGCTTGACCCAATCGGGCGCGGGTCCGAAAGCCAGCTTGTCGGAGGCATGCGCCATCCCGGCTGCCAGCCACAGGGCCGCGCCCACCATCAATGCCCGCTTGTACATGAAATCCCCCTTAACACTCCGTTAAGAGTTAACCGCATCGTGAGACTCTTGGCAAGCCGTCCGCATTGACGGAAAACGGCTTCTGTGTCACCCTGGGCACATGCGTATGAACCGAACCGCAGCCGTAACGCTTACGACGACCGCCAGTGGCGGGGCGTGGCGCGGTTGTGTGCTCTCGGTTTAAGGCACCTTCCCCCACCCCCGCCCAGCAACAGGGACCGGGGTGAAGACAGAACCTCCGGTCCAGACCTTCGACCCGGAGCCGCAAATGTCCCTCCCCGCCGAACCTGATATTTCGCTTAAACACGCCCTTGTCGTTATCGACCGGTCGCGTCAGGACGCCTTTGCCGTGCGCCGTATCTGCGCCCAGGTCGACAAGGCGCGCCGGGACAAGACGCAGATCGTCTTCGTACGCGAAGCGGCCCGTGGCGACGGCTGGGGGCTGATCGACGCGCTCAATCCGCGCTTTCCCGACTGGGTCGTGACGCGGCACGGGGCGGATATCTTCACCGGCGGAAACCTGGCCGCGCAGCTGCGCGCGGTCGGTATCGCGCGCCTGATCCTCACAGGAGATGAAGCCTGCGCTGTCAGTTCGATGCAGGTCGCAAAAGGGCACGGGTTCGATGCCGTGGTAGAATTGCCGGAGTTGGCCTGACACGAATACCAAGCACGAAGGTCCGAAGCGCCTAAATGCGCTTCGGCAAGCGCGACTGCGCGTCCGAGCTGATGCGAGAAGCCCCCGCGGCACCTGAGCGGAAAAACCAAAGGACGCCACAGCGTCTGAACCCTCGGCGGAGCGGTTCACTATGACCGAATGCGGCGTCCCTGGTCTTTCAATACCGCTGAGTGTCCCGAAATCGGGTCTTCGGCGGCACGTCCAGCCTAGGCCGGGGCGGGTAAGGAAACAGTCGGGGAATGGCCGGCCGCGATAAGCGGCTTATAAACGGCCCGGCGGCGAGGTGCGCGCATGCAGTTTCCGCCGGGCGGCGCGCGACCGCGTCATCGGAATGGCGTTGGCGGCACGCATCATCACCGACAGCGGCCGTTGCAGCATCAGCCGCGACAGGCCGGCGGCGAACGGGCCCTTCCGGTTGGCCAGCGACATATATTTCAGTTCCAGCCAGGCGCGCGAAAACGCCCATTCGTCCGAAGAGGCGAACAGGGCGCGGTGCTTGTCGACCATGGCGCGGGCATAGTTCAGCTCGATTTCGAGCTGCTTGTCGTCGGACACGGTCATGTACTGGGTGACCAGCGGCTCCGGGATGCCGACAAAGTGCCCGCCGGCCGCCGCCAGCCGCACGCAGAAGTCGGTGTCTTCGTAACGGCGGAAGGCCGCGTCGAAGCCGCCCAGGGCCCGGTAGGTCGAAACGCGCGCCATCTGGCTTGAGGTGGCGCAGGTGCCGTGGCCGTTGCGCACATGTTTGCCGGCCAGGATCTTCTGCACCATGTCCATGCCGTGCGGCGCGGGCACGTCGAAATGACTGCCGACGGCGGCCTCGACATGGCGGCGGCCCTTCGGAAAGACCTGGCGGCGCGCGGTATGGCACAGGATAAGGTCCGTGCCCGTACGGGTCTCGTAATCGAGGATGCGATGGAGCTGAACGTCAAGGCGGCGCGGCAGGCTTTCGTCGTCGTCGTCGAAGAAGGCCAGGACATCGCCCTTGGCTTCGGCGACCAGGCTGTTGCGCGCCATGGCGACGCCGAGATTGCCGTCGTGGCGGATCAGGCGGATCAGAGGATGTTCGATCGCCATGCGCTCGACCACGGCTGTAGTGCCATCGGTCGAGCCGTCGTCGACGACCAGGATTTCCAGGGGTTGAAGAGTCTGGGCCAGCGCGGATTTCAACGCGCGCTCGATCGTGCGCTCGGCATCGAATGCGGTCATGGCGACGGTAACGGTAGCCATCAGGCGGCTCCCGCACAGATGCGGTTACCGGTCGCGAGCTGCCGTCCTGTCGCAAATGCCAAGACCGCAGCGCCGGTCATACCCGATGTCTCTCCCCTGTGCTGGCCGGTCCGGCGGAACGGCCGGAAATTGCCCCGATTGCGGAACCGGGGCGAGGATAGTTCATATCCGCTGCACCGCAAGAAAAACCTGCGGCACCGGACAGCCAGACATAGCGGGATTTTGTTAACGGAATGCGTTTGCCGCATTCCGTAACAAAAAGGAACTGTGACTTTATACCGGCGCCTTGGTCGCTTCGGCGCGCTTCTTCATCAGGATGTCGAACGCGTCCCATACGCCTTCGCCGCCGGTCCACTGGCCCTTGGTCGCGGCCTTGGAATATTCGGTGGCGCGCGCTTCGAAGAAGTTGGCGTGCTCGACGCCCGACAGCAGCACCTGCAACCAGGGCAGCGGATTTTCCTTCACCGCGCCGAACACTTCCGGCAGGCCCAGCTGGCGCAGGCGCCAGTCGGCGATGTAGCGGATATAAGCCTTGATGTCGTCGGCGGTCATGCCCTGGACCGGGCCCATTTCGAAGGCCAGGTCGATGAACTTGTCTTCCATCTTCACGACCGTCTTGCAGCAGTCGATGATGTCGTCGGCGACGGCCGGGGTCACGGCCTTCGTTTCCTTGGCGAAGGCATGGTACAGCTTGATGATGCCCTCGCAGTGCAGGCTTTCGTCACGCACCGACCATGACACGATCTGGCCCATGCCCTTCATCTTGTTGAAGCGCGGGAAGTTCATCAGCATGGCGAAGCTGGCGAACAGCTGCAGGCCTTCGGTGAAACCGCCGAACATGGCGAGCGTCCGGCACACGTCCGCTTCGGTCTCGACGCCGAACTGGTGCATGTAGTCGTGCTTGTCGCGCATCGCCTCATATTCCATGAAGGCGCCGAATTCGGCTTCGGGCATGCCGATGGTTTCGAGCAGCAGCGCATAGGCGGCGATATGGATGGTTTCCATGTTCGCGAAGGCCGACAGCATCATCTTGATTTCGGTCGGCTTGAAGACGCGCGAATAGCGTTCCAGGTAGTTGTCCTGGACCTCGATGTCCGACTGGGTGAAGAAGCGGAAAATCTGGGTCAGCAGGTTGCGCTCGCTGTCCGACAGCTTGGTCGCCCAGTCCTTGCAGTCCTCGCCCAGCGGCACTTCTTCCGGGATCCAGTGGACCTGCTGCTGCTTGCGCCAGAATTCAAAGGCCCACGGGTAACGGAACGGCTTATACGAATGGCTTGGGATAAGCAGGCCAGCCTTCGATTGCGGCAGGGCCAGGGAACCAGTGAGGGTGGAAAGCTGCGCGGTCATAAACAAATCCCGAATCGTTACTACGCCTGATGGGCGAGCCCATATCACCACACCTAGTGTGTTAAGGCTAGGTTAAGGACTACATATTGTGTGGACAGTTGCGCGCCTTTTGCGCGGCCCGATGACCGGGCAAGGCAAAAGGTTAACGGCCGTTAAGGCCGCTGTCGAGCGATTCGGACGCGCTGTAACGTGATTTTATTCGGAAGGGATATGGCGACTGGTCGTCAGACCCGCAGCCTGTGCCACAGTCGTTTTCCCCCTTCCGTCTGGCTCGGCTTGACGCCGATTCAGCCACCTTCCTCCCCGTGAACAGGGAAGGTGGCACGAGCGGAGCGAGTGACGGAAGGGGCAAGCCGTAGCCGCCGGACCACAACAATCTTACGAGCCGGCGCTTTTCAGGCTGTCCCACGAGCGATTGATGGGCGCGGCCGTGGACGCGGCCGGCGTCTTGGCGCCCTGCGTCTGCTGTTGCAGCCAGGCCAGGTTGGCGTCGGCCTGAGCGGGCGGCAGGTCCTGGCGGAGCAGCTTTTCGGCCTCGGCCATCTTGCCTTGCAGGCCCAGCACCAGGGCCAGGTTCTGGCGAATCTGAAGCGTGGCGTCCTTCTGGGCGACGGCCGTGCGCAGCAGGGGTTCGGCGCCGGCGAAATCGCCCCCCGCGACCTTGGCCATCGCCATATTGGTCAGCACGGCGGCATTGTCGGGCGACAGCTTCAAGGCCGTGGCCCAGGCGGCCTGGGCATCGTCGGGCCGCTTGACCTGCTGATAGGCGACGCCCAGCAGCGACCAGGCCTGCCAGTCTTTCGGCTTCAGCTCGGTGACGGTCTTCAGCGGCTCGACGGCATAGAAGGCATTGTTGTCGGCGATATGAGCGCGCGCCGCGGCCAGCAGGGCATCGACATTCCTGGGCGCGAACAGCAGGACGGTGTGCGCCGTGTCGGCAGCCTCGGCATTGCGCCCCATGGCGCGCTGGGCGTTCGACAGGTAGATGCCCATCTGCGCGTCGGTCGGGTCGTGGTCGAACTGGTCGGCGAAGAAAGCCGCCTGGGCCAGCGGCTCGGCACGGAGCGCCGCCTGGATCTCGACCGGCGTCGCCTTATGATATTCCGGCAGCTGGTCAGCATCGGCCGCCTGCGGCAGTTGCGTCTGCGGAGACTGCGCCGGCTGCGCGGCCTTGGCCGCGTCCTGCGGCTTTTCGGACTTGCCGAAAAGGCCGGCGGCGGCGGCGGGATTGGCGCACAGGACGCTTAAGGCGGTCAGACTGACAATCAGACGATAGCGCATGGCAAAAAACTCGCGAAATTCGGCTGGTTAAGGATTCAGTGACAGCGATGAATTTAAAGTTAAGGGTGTTAAGGAATCTTAACCTCATTCAGACGACCGAGCGACCATGCCCAAGCCCCTCCCCACCGCGTCCGCCAAGCCCGTCAACACCATCTTTGCCGTCTTCGAGGACGAGGCCGAAGCGGCGCTTGCCGCGCTGAAACCGGCGCAGTCGGGTTTCCTTGCCGCCCGCAGCTTCACCGGCAAGGCGGGAAGCCTGGTCGTCATGCCCGCCGAGGGCGGCACCATGGCGGCCTGGTTCGGCCTGGGCGCGCGCGCGGCCTATAATCCGCTGGCCTTTCGCGCCCTGCCGACGCAATTGCCCAAGGGGACATGGACGCTGAAGACCGAGGCCGGCCTCGACCGCCACGCCATCCACGTTGCGTGGGGCCTGGGCGCCTACAGCTTCAACCGCTACAAGGCCTCGGGCAAGACGGTCGAGGCCGTGCTCGATACGGCGGATGTGCCGGACATGGCTGCCGTCGAACGCGAAGTCCGCGCCCACAGTCTGGTGCGCGACCTGGTCAATACGCCGGCCAACGACCTGGGGCCGGCCGAAATCGCCGACATGGCGCAGGAAATCGCCCTGACCCACGGCGCCATGATGAATGTCGTCACGGGCGACGATCTGCTGAAGCAGAACTATCCCGCCGTCCACGCCGTCGGCCGCGCCGCCGCGCCGCATCACGCCCCGCGCTTCATCGAGATGTCGTGGCAGGGTCCGGGCGTCGGCCTGCCGACTGTCGTGCTGATCGGCAAGGGCGTCGTCTTCGACACCGGCGGGCTCAATATCAAGACAGGGTCCGGCATGGGCCTGATGAAGAAGGACATGGGCGGGGCCGCCCACGCCCTGGCGCTGGGCGACTGGATCATGGCCACCCATCTGCCGGTGAAGCTCCACATCCTGATCCCCACGGTCGAAAACGCCATCGCCGGCGACGCCATGCGTCCGGGCGACGTCCTGCAATCGCGTGCCGGCCTGACGATCGAGGTCGGCAATACCGATGCCGAAGGCCGCCTCATCCTCGCGGACGCCCTCACCCGCGCCGCCGAGCTGGAGCCGAACCTGACGATCGACTTCGCGACGCTGACCGGCGCCGCGCGTGTGGCGCTGGGCCCGGAGGTCATTCCCTTCTACTGCGACGACGAAGACATCGTGCGCCGGCTGGAGGTCGCCTCGATCGCCCACCACGATCCGCTGTGGCGCATGCCGCTGTGGACCGGGTATAAGGACGCGCTCGACTCCGACATCGCCGACATCAAGAACGACCCGTCCGCCTGGGCGCAGGCCGGATCGGTCACGGCGGCGCTGTTCCTCCAGCGCTTCGCGCCGAAATCGGGCGCCTGGGTGCACCTCGACATCTATGCCTGGAACCCGCGCGGGCGGGCGGGCGCCCCCGTCGGCGCAGAAGCCCAGACCCTGCGCGCGGTGTTCAGGATGATCGAGGAATATTCCGGTTAATCTCTCCTAACCAAATGTTTCTAAGAGAATTTTTTCTCTAAACCTTCCATTGACCGTCGCTGTTAACGTGACCTTTGCATCCGTCTGATAGGCTTCCCACATATCGGACGCCTCCCCATCCTGTCACAAACAGGACACCGTCCGGGGATACTGATGCAAAAGGCATGACCTTACATGACGCATATGAGTGATGAGCCCTTCGACAAGCGCGTGACCCCGTTCAAGGACGGCGTCACCGACCAGGCGCATGAAGGCCTGGTCCGCGCGCGGTCCTATGTCGTGGGCGAGGTCCTGAGCTGCTACGACGCCTCGGCGCCCATCCTGGCGCAGCCGGAGCAAGGCGCCGAACAGTGGGACCAGCTGCTGCTGGGCGAACGTTTCAAAGTCATCGAGCGCAAGCACGACTTCTACTGGGGCCAGGCCCTGCGCGACGGCTATGTCGGCTATGTGCCGGTCTCGGCCTTCCGCGCCGACTGGTACCTGCCGACCCACTATGTCTCGACCCTGCGCACCTACGTCTTCGCCGGCCCGAACCTGAAGTCGTCGATCCTGTCGGCGCTCAGCCTCAACGCCCTGGTCAGCGTGACGCGCTACGAGAACGGTTACGCCTATATCAACGACATGGGCTGGGTCTTCGCCAACCACCTGTCGGCCTTCGACACCTTCGCCGACGACTTCGTCGCCGTGGCCGAAAGCTATATCAACGCGCCCTATCAGTGGGGCGGCCGCGAAAGCATCGGCCTCGACTGCTCGGGCCTGCTGCAACAGGCACTGTATGCCTCGGGCTACGGCTGCCCGCGCGACAGCGACATGCAGATGAAGCTGGGCCTGCCGCTGATGATCGGCGCCGACCTGCAGGGCCTGCAACGCGGCGACCTCGTCTTCTGGAAGGGCCACGTCGCCATCATGGTCGACGACAGCCATATCATCCACGCCAACGCCCATCACATGAAGGTGGCGATCGAGCCCCTGTCCGAAGCGGTCAGCCGCATCGACGGTTGCGGTTCGGGCCGCCCCACGGCCTTCCGCCGTCTCTGACTGCGGCTTAAAATGAAAAAAGCCCCGCCGGATCGCTCCGGCGGGGCTTTTTGATTCATCTCGTCGCCTTATTGCGCGGGCGCGGCGGCCGGCTTGGCGGCGGCCGAAGAGGCCGGAGCCGCGGCGGCGGGCTTTGCAGCGGGCGTCGCCGGAGCGGTCGCAGCGGCCGGCTTCGCGGCGGCGGCTGCGCCTGCGGCCGGAGCGGGAGCCGCTGCCGAACCCGAGGCCGCGCCGGCGGCAGCCGGTGCAGCACCCGCGGCACGCGACGGATCGGGTGCGGGGATGGCGTAACCGGTCGAACCCTGGCTGCGCAGGTAGGCGATCAGGTTGACGCGGTCTTCCGGCTTCTTGACGCCGGCAAAGGTCATCTTGGTGCCCTTGACCCACTTTTGCGGTCCGCCGATGAACATATAGAGCTGGTCATAGGTCCAGTTCGGCGACTCCTTGGCGTGGGCCAGCATGGCGTCGGAATAGCTCATGCCCGGGTGCGAGGCGGTCGGACGGCCGACCACGCCCCACAGGTTCGGACCCGTCATGTTCGGGCCGCCCTGGGCGTTGTTGTGGCAGCTTGTGCACTTCTTGAAGGTGGCTTCGCCGGCGGCGACATCGGCCTTCGGCAGGACCGTGCCCCAGTCGGGCGGCGTATCGACGGCAGCGGCCGCGCCGCCTTCCCCGCCCGTTTCCGCCACCTCGATGGCATAGCCCGGCTTTTCCGCCTCATGATTCTTGATCAGCATGCCGGCGCCGATGCGCACGCCCATGATGACCAGGCCGGTCGCCAGACAAGCCCCGAGAATCTTGTTCAGAGTAAGATCACCGCTCATGTCGCCCTGATACCCTTTTGAATCAAAACGGCGCCAGCTTGTAAGGCTCCGCCGCCCCTGTCAATGGCGGGATTCGTCCCGCCTTATTCATTACATGTGTCTGGCTCTCTGACACGCTACCGCCAAAGACGCAAGCGGGCTTTTCCATGGCAGCCGGGAAATCGGGCGGCGACGCGGCAAAAGGTCGCATTCTGCGACGCGCTCAAGCGCCGCGCGGGCTCGCCGCACGAGCGGCGGCGGGCGGTCGCCCTTGCCTCGGCCGTTGGCCTCGGAGAATCGGGTAAATCCTGCAACGATTAGTGCTTGCGGCTGAATAAACTTGCCAAAGCCATCCAGCTTTGAAAAAGGAAACGGCCCGCCGATATTGGCGGAACACGAAAAATATTCGGAAAGCGAGCGTCAAGGACTATGTCTACTGCCAATCAACGCAAAATCGCCTATCAGGGCGAGCCCGGGGCCTTCAGCCATCAGGCGTGCAAGCGTTGGTTCAGCGACTTTATCCCGACGCCCTTTCCCACCTTCGAAGCCGCCTTTGCCGCCGTCACCGCGGGCGAGTGCGAGCTTGGCATGATCCCAATCGAGAATTCCGTCGCCGGCCGCGTCTCGGACGTGCACCACCTGCTGCCGAATTCGGGGCTGAAGATCATCGGCGAACGCTTCCTGCCGATCGAAATGAACCTGATGGCCGTTCCGGAAGCGAAACTGGAAGACATCAAGGTGGCAGCCTCGCACGCCATGGCGCTGCTCCAGTGCCGCAATTCCCTGCGCGAACTCGGCATCACCGCCGAAGTCTTCCACGACACCGCCGGCGCCGCGCGCTCGCTGTCGCAGACGCGTGAGCTCGACCGCGCCGCCATCGCGCCTGAAGTCGCCGCAGACCTATACGGCCTGAAGATCCTTCGCCGCCATATGGAGGACGCGCGCCACAACACCACGCGATTCCTGGTGCTGACGACCGAGGACCGCGTCCCGCCGGCCGCGCCCGACGCGGAGTGCATGACCAGCTTCATCTTCCGCGTGAAGAACATTCCGGCTGCGCTGTACAAGGCGCTGGGCGGTTTCGCCACCAACGGCGTCAACATGACCAAGCTCGAATCCTACATCGAGAACGGGGTCTTCGCCTCGACCGTCTTCTACTGCGACGTCGAAGGCCGGCCGAGCGATCCGGGGTTGAAACAGGCACTGGAAGAACTGCACTTCTTCGCCGTCGATGTCGAAATCCTGGGCACCTACCCGCTCGATCCGTTCCGCCGCGAGGCGCCGCGCACATGAGCGAAGACCGCGTCATAGCGCTCGAGGAAATGGTGGCGCATCAGGCCAGGACCATCGACGAGCTGTCCGACCAGCTGGCCGAACAGTGGAAGACAATCGACCGGATGCGCCGAACCCTGGAGCGTTTAAGCGAGCGCCTGATCGGGCTTGAGGAACGGACGGGCGAACCGACGCCGGTCACCAAGCCGCCTCACTACTGAACCTTTTGCCCCTTGGTCACGGCGGCATAGACGCTGTCGACCGATTGCGGCACCACCGGCCCCGGGATCTTGTCGCTGATCGTGCCGTCAGGCTGCACGACAAAGGTCTCGGGCACGCCGGAAATCCCCAGGGCCACAGCCATCCTGCCATCGGGGTCGCTGAGCGTATGGACGTACGGATCGTCGTGCTGGTTCAGGAAGTTGCGCGTGTCCTTGTCCGCGTCCTTCCAGGCGATGCCGACGATGGGCACGCCCCTGGCCTTCAGGGCCATCAACTGCGGGTTTTCCGACAGGCAGGGCACACACCAGGATGCGAACATATTGACCAGGATCGGCCCCTTGTAACCGGCCGCCAGGGTCTTCAGGTCGTACGATCCGCCGTCGTCGAGATCGGTCAGCACCACCGAAGGCACGGACTGCCCGACCATGGCCGTCGGTTCGTAACGTTCCTTTTTGTGGAAGTTGAACCAGGCCAGCACGGCCAGCAGCACAGCAAACACTGCCAGCGGCAGAAGAGCCAGGACGCGCTTCACGGACGCTTGTCCTCGACGGCGGCCTGAAGCGCTTCGAGCTGCTTCTTGCGCGTGGCGTGGGCGCGCAGCGATATCAGGACCAACGCGCCGATCGCGATCGCCGACGCACCATAGGCGCCCCAGACGAAGACCGCGTATTTTCCCATGTCGAGGTCGAGGTGCATCGGTATCTCAGTTGAACGTCAGGCGGATGCGCAGCGCCCGGTACTTGCGCATCAGGATTTCGCTGTCGAGCCGCACCAGAAACAGCCACGCGGTTAGCACGTGATAGGCGCCGACCATGACGAACAGCGGCCACAGCATGGCGGGCGCGATCGTCGGCCCGCCCTTGACGAAGATCGAGTCGCCCTGGTGCAGGCTGTTCCACCATTGCACCGAAAAGTGCACGATCGGCAGGTTGACCAGGCCGACCATGGCCAGGATCGCCGTCGATTTGGCGGCGCGTTGTTCGTCCTCGATCGAGGCATGGAGCGCGATATAGGCGATGTAGAAGAGGAACAGCACCAGTTCCGATGTCATGCGGCCGTCCCACTGCCACGGCGTGCCCCACATCGGCATGCCCCACAGCGCACCGGTCAGCAAGGCCAGGCCGGTAAAGACCGCGCCCACCGGGGCGATTGCCTTGGCGGCGGCATCGGCAAGGGCGTGGCGGAAAATCAGTCCGAAAAAGCTGGCGATACCCATCGCCGCGTAGATCAGAAGGCCCATCCAGGCCGCCGGCACGTGGATATACATGATCCGCACCGTATCGCCCTGCTGGTAGTCTTCGGGCGACATAAACGCCAGGACCAGACCCCAGGCGAGCAGCACCGCGCTCAACCCCGCCAGCCACGGCCGCAAGGGCCGCGCAATGGTGTTGAAGCGTTCGGGATTGGCCAGCCAGGTGATCATGTGACGGACATAAGGGGTTTAGGATGACCGGGCAAGAGGGGCGCTGCGCAGCATGCCGCCGCGTTAACGATTTGATTCCAAACCTTGCGTAATTTCAATGCCGTACAGGGGAGAGCAAGAATGCTTTCAGACTATGTGGTCCTTGGCGCGGTCTTCGTCATCGCTTTGTCCATCTACTTTTTCGAGGTCCGTGAGGACTGCCGCTGGATGGCGCTTCCAGCCGCCCTCATCACCACCGGCCTTGTGGCCCTCATCCAGCGAACCGTTCCCGATGCCGCCGCGGCGCGCCTGCTGATCCAGACAGCCGTCCTTGTCATGGTCGGCGGCAGCATCCCGGTGCGCTACTGGTTCGGCGTCAAGAACGCCCGCCGCGAGCGCTATCGCGAACACCGGCTGAGAACCGTCAAGCTGGTCCCGTGGTAAGCTAGCTGAGAGCGCTTTTCAGCGCCGCCCCCATGGCGACCGGCGAAAGCGCCAGCGCGAACAGGGCATAGGCGGCGAGAAAGGCCAGGGCCTGCCACGGCGAGCCGTGCGTCTGCACGGCCTGCATCAAGCCGGCGCCGAAGATCACCGGCGGAATGTAGAACGGCAGGACCAGCAGCGCCATCAACACCCCGCCCTTGCGTGTACCCAGGCTCAGGGCCGCGCCGACGCCGCCGACAAAGGCGAAGCTCAGCGAACCCAGGATGGCCGACACCAACGCCATCAGGGCCGTGCCGGGCGCCGCGCCCAGGATGATCATTATAACAGGCGTAGCAAACGATAGGACAAGGCCTGTTCCCAGCCACTGGCTAAGGCATTTCAGGGCGGCGATCGCTTCCAGGGGCAAGGATCCGAGACGTAACACGTCGAACACGCCGTCGTCGAAATCACGTTCGAACAAACGTTCTAAACTCAACAGGCTTGAGAGCGCCAGGCAAAGCCACGTCAGCCCCGGCGCAATGCGCGTCAGCACGGCTTGGTCGGGCCCGAGGCTCAACGGAATCATCGCCATCAGCGTCAGATAGAAGCCGATGCCGAGCAGCGGCCCGCCACCGCGCGTCAGCGCCAGGCCGAGGTCGCGTTTGATCAGGGCAATAAGGGGGGATTGGCGGGTCATGGAATCGTCTTGTACCTCCCCGTGCGAAGCATGGGGAGGGGGACCGCACGACTGAGCCAATGCGTCAGCATTGGTGAAGGAGATGTGGTGGTGGGGTTTCTTGCTGTCTTCAAGCCAGCGCCGGTGAAAGGAAAGCAAGAAACCCCACCACCACCCTTCGCCTGCGGCTTCGGGCGGTCCCCCTCCCCATTCGTTCCGAACGGGGAGGTACAAGAAGACATCCTACCCAAGCGCCGCCTCCCGTTCTGCAAGCGTTGGACGCGTCAGCCGCAATATCCGCGTCTCGAAAGGCAGCGGATCGTGGACCGCGGCGATCAGCATGCCGCCGGCCGCCAGGTGCGTCTGCATCAATCCGGCGATCAGCGCCCGGTGGTCGGCATCGAGGGGCGCCATCGGTTCGTCGAGCAGCCACAGCGACCGTTTCGCCATCAGTAACCGCGCACACGACAGGCGGCGCTTCTGGCCTGCCGACAGGTAGCGCGTCTCCAGATCGAGCAGGGTTTTGAGGTTCAAAGCATCGACCGCGTTCGCCACCTCGCCACCCAGGAAATCCGCCTGAAATTCAAGCTCCTGCGCTACGGTGCGCGATGGCGACAAGGCGTCGTGGTGGCCAAGCAGATGGATGTATTTGGCCTGCGCCTCTTCCGATTCGAGCGGGCGATCATTGTAGACAAACGAAATATTGCCCGCATGACTTGGCGCAAACCCCGCCAGTGTTCGCAACAGCGTCGTTTTGCCGACGCCGTTTTCGCCTGCAAGGCTTAACGCCTCGCCGGGCGAAAGCGTGAAATCCACGCCTGAAATCAACAGGTTATACCCTTTTTTCAGGGCCAGCCCGTTAACCTTTAACTCCAGTGGCATCAAAAAAACCCTTCGCGGTGCAAGGCTTCATAGACGAATGCCGTCAACATGTTTAGAAGCATTTTCGCCGCCTTCAGGAACTCAGCCTGCGCGACCTAGAAACCCTGTGCGTCCTTGGTCCACGCGCGATTTCTGAAACGACGGTCAGCCATTGGGGCAGACCTGCGGCATAGCGAAAGGACAGCTCGTACCGATGTCTTCCATTGACAGCTACAAGTCGAAAGCGGAAATCACCGCCGCCGGCAAGACCTATACATACTATGACCTGAAAGCCGCCGAAGCCAATGGCCTCGAAGGCGTCTCCAAGCTCCCGGCCTCGCTGAAGGTCCTGCTGGAAAACCTCCTGCGTAACGAAGACGGCGTCTCGGTCAGCAAGGACGACATCGCGGCCCTGGCCGCCTGGACCAAGAACAAGGGCTCGGTCGAGCACGAAATCAGCTTCCGCCCGGCGCGCGTGCTGATGCAGGACTTCACCGGCGTTCCGGCCGTCGTCGACCTGGCCGCCATGCGCGACGCCATGGTCAAGCTGGGCGCCGACCCCAAGAAGATCAACCCGCTCAACCCCGTCGACCTGGTCATCGACCACTCGGTCATGGTCGACTATTTCGGCCACGGCGACAGCTTCACCAAGAACGTCGACCGCGAGTACGAGCGCAACATGGAGCGCTACAACTTCCTGCGCTGGGGCAGTTCAGCCTTCAACAATTTCCGCGTCGTCCCCCCCGGCACCGGCATCTGCCACCAGGTGAACCTGGAATACCTGGCCCAGACCGTCTGGACGAACGTCGCTGATGGCGGCGAAGTCGCCTATCCCGACACGGTCGTCGGCACCGACTCGCACACCACCATGATCAACGGCCTGTCGGTCCTCGGCTGGGGCGTCGGCGGCATCGAAGCCGAAGCGGCCATGCTGGGCCAGCCGATCCCGATGCTGATCCCGGAAGTCATCGGCTTCAAGCTGACCGGCAAGCTGCCGGAAGATACGACCGCCACCGACCTGGTCCTGACCATCACCCAGATGCTGCGCAAGAAGGGCGTCGTCGGCAAGTTCGTCGAATATTACGGCGACGGCCTGCTGACCATGACGCTGGAAGACCAGGCGACCATCGCCAACATGGCCCCGGAATACGGCGCCACCTGCGGCTTCTTCCCGGTCAATCAAGCCACGATCGACTTCCTGGCCAAGTCCGGCCGTACGCCTGAGCGCGTCGCCCTGGTCGAGGCCTACGCCAAGGCGCAAGGCCTGTGGCTCGACCCCGAGCACGAGCCGGTCTTCACCGACACGCTGGAACTGGACCTCGCCACCATCGAGCCGTCGCTGGCCGGCCCCAAGCGTCCGCAGGACCGCGTCGCCCTGTCGAAGGTCGCCGAAGAGTTCGCCACCGCCCTGTCGGGTGACTTCGGCAAGGCCGGGGTCGAAGACCAGCGCGTCGCCGTCGAAGGTTCCGACTTCACCGTCGGCCACGGCGACGTGGTCATCGCCGCCATCACCTCGTGCACCAACACCTCGAACCCGTCAGTGCTGATCGCCGCCGGCCTGGTCGCCCGCAAGGCGGGCGAAAAGGGCCTGACGGTGAAGCCGTGGGTCAAGACGTCGCTGGCGCCGGGCTCTCAGGTCGTCACCGATTACCTCAATGCCGCCGGCCTGACCGCCGATCTCGACGCGCTCGGCTTCAACCTGGTCGGCTATGGCTGCACCACCTGCATCGGTAACTCGGGTCCGCTGCCGGACGCCATCTCGGCGGCGATCAACGCCAACGACCTGGTGGCCTCGGCCGTGCTGTCGGGCAACCGCAACTTCGAAGGCCGCGTCTCGCCCGACGTGCGCGCCAACTACCTGGCCTCGCCGCCGCTGGTCGTCGCCTACGCCCTGGCCGGCTCGACCAAGGTCAACCTGCGTGAACAGGCTCTGGGCCTCGATACCACCGGTCAGCCGGTTTATCTCGCGGACATCTGGCCGACCAAGGCCGAGATCGCCGAGCTTCAGGACAAGTACGTCACCAACGCCATGTTCAAGAGCCGCTATTCGGACGTCTTCAAGGGCGACCAGCACTGGCAGGCCATCGCCGTTTCGGGCGGCCAGACCTATGGCTGGGACGAAAAGTCGACCTATGTCGCCAACCCGCCGTACTTCGAAGGCATGTCGATGACGCCGGAAAAGGTCAACGACATCGTCGAGGCCCGCGTCCTGGGCATCTTCGGCGACTCGATCACCACCGACCACATCTCGCCCGCCGGCAACATCAAGAAGACGGCGCCCGCCGGCCTGTACCTGACCGAGCATGGCGTGCCGGTGACCGAGTTCAACTCTTACGGCGCCCGCCGTGGCCACCACGAAGTCATGATGCGCGGCACCTTCGCCAACATCCGTATCCGCAACAAGATGGTGCCGGATATCGAAGGCGGCGTGACCAAGCACTTCCCGTCGGGCACGGTGATGCCGATCTACGACGCCGCCATGCGTTACCAGAACGAAGGCCGCAACCTGGTCATCTTCGCCGGTAAGGAATACGGCACCGGTTCGTCGCGCGACTGGGCGGCCAAGGGCACGCGCCTTTTGGGCGTCCGCGCCGTCATCGCCGAGTCGTTCGAACGCATCCACCGTTCGAACCTGGTCGGCATGGGCGTCCTGCCGCTGCAGTTCAAGGTCGACGGCTGGTCCAAGCTCGGCCTGACGGGCGAGGAAATCGTCACCATCCGCGGCCTGGAAAACATCCAGCCCCGCCAGGAAGTGATCGTCGAGCTGTTCCGTGCGTCGGACGGCAAGGTCGCCCGCTTCCCGGTCCGCTGCCGCATCGATACGCCGACCGAGCTGGAATACTACAAGAACGGCGGCGTCATGCCGTACGTCCTGCGTAACCTGGCGCGCGGCCCGGCCGAAGCCGCCGAATAAGCGGTCCCGCTACTCGAAATAACAAACCCCTCCGGTTCCGCCGGAGGGGTTTTTGTTTGGGCGGGCGCGCACAAAAAACGGCGCCCCGGTCACCGGGTGACAGGGGCGCAGGTTTCAGGGGTATTGGGGAGGAAACATGCCGGCCAGTCGCCATCTGATCCCCGGGGGCTGGGGGGGCTGTTCAGGGGAGGAACCAAACAACGTCTGGCCGACAAGAGAACTATGACGGCGCGAAAAGGCGCTGACGTGACCGCTTCTTGTCCACAATGGGGTATTTTCGTCTGCACGCGATAAAGATTGTGGCCGAAAATATAAACGAATTTACTCGGGGCCATAACGGGCGTAGCCTCGGGTGATCAGTAACCGCAGAGTTGGAAACCCGAACCGCCATGAGCCTTCAGGATTTCAGCGGCGCGTCCTCAGCGCCCCAGCCCGTAAAGGGCCCTGTCTTCTTCGAACGCAAGGAACTGGAACTGATCCTGAGACTTTACGGGCGTAAAGTCGCATCCGGCGACTGGCGCGACTATTCGATCGATACGCTTGGCGATGCCGTCGCCTTCTCGATCTTCCGCCGCACCTCCGAAGCCCCATTGTATCGGATTGAAAAACGCCCGGCCCTGGCGCGCAAGCAAGGCGCGTTTGCCGTCTTCAATCAGTCGGGCATGGTGCTGAAACGCGGCCGTGAGCTGGGGCCGGTGCTGGCCGTCCTCGACAAGACCAAGTTCGACATCGTCTGATCAGGTCATCTCGTAAATCCGCGGCACGACGGGCAGGCTCAGCGCCGCGAGGTCCCGCGCGATGGCGTCGCGGGCAATGGCCATGTCTACGACAAAACAGAAAACCTCCATCGTTCCACTACCCGTCGATCCGCCATCGCAGTGTCCCAGCCCCAGCCAGCCTAGACGGTCGTTGAGATAGTCTTCGATCTCATGTCGCGTATCCAGGTCGGCCACATCACCAAACCCGTCGACGGGCAATTCGACGACCAGCCGCCTGTGCCTCGATGGCGCGACCGGACGATAATCTTCCGCCCTGGCCTTTGCCTTCAGCGCCGCGCAGATCCTTCGGGCCTCGGCAGGGGTCGCGTAGGCGTGGACCCGGCTCTCGCCCTCCGTGCCGCACAATCCCCAGTGTTCCGTAATCTCGCCCGCGCTTGCCCACGCCTCATGATAGTGCAGGCTGTCGTCATCACGACGATAGAGTTTGAAGGCAGGCAGGTCTTCAGACATGTCACGCTCAGGCAGTGGTTCGCCTGGCATAAACTCTTCAACAGAATAGCCCATCGCGAGATCGGCGTCGGACGCAAGCAGGCTGCCCATACCCACAATCCGCCCGGAAGCGTCGCGTTTGACGAATATCGAATCCAAGGGCAACACGTCTGAAGGTACGTCGTCGCTGACCTCACCAATCGTCAATGCCACGATTTCAAGCAGAAGCTCACGTTCTTCCTTGGTAATCCGTGACTTGGCTATCCGCCGGATCGAGTCGGCAACAGATCGAGCATAGCTATCAACCCGCTCTACCCATTTTCTGGATACCCAGTCATCGTAATTCAGGGTGCCAGTAGCGTAATAGGTGTCTGAAGCTTTATGATAGCTGCCTCGCTGATTGCCCGAGGCAGTCGTAAAAGCCGGACTTCGTATCGAAAGAAAAATTATGAGACTGCCAAATCCGGAGATTGCAGCTACACGGCTTTGCGCCAGCCGGGCGAATGTCTCTCCGAAAGCCTGATCCATCTGTTTGACAGCGGTCCAGCAGTCGTTGCTGCACCACGCCGTCCGACATTCGAACTCCATCTCTTCCCCCAAACGAAAAGCCCCGGGCATCGCTGCCCGGGACCATTTATTCTGATAAACCTGACCGTTGCAATCAGCGACGGCTGCCGAAGATGCGCAGCAGGCTGAGGAACAGGTTGATGAAGCTGATATACAGGCTGAGCGCACCGTAATAGGTCATGGCAGCCAGGCCGGTATAGGAGTTCTCAAGGCTGTAATAGACCTGCTTCAGCCACTGGGTCTTGTAGGCGATCAGGGCGGAGAAGACGACGACGCCGATGGCCGAAATCGCCAGGTCCATGATGCCGCTCTTCAGGAAGAAGACGTTGACGACCGAAGCGATGATCATGCCCAGCACGGTCAGGCTCAGGAAGCTGCCCCAGCCCGACATGTTGACCTTGGTCGTGTAGCCCAGCAGGCTGACGCCGCCGAAAGCCGCGGCCGTGACGAAGAACATCGAAGCGATCGACATGCCGGTATAGAGCAGGAAGATCGAGGACAGCGACACGCCCATCACCGCGACGAACAGCCAGTAGAAGATCGCCATGGCAGCAACGTTCAGGCGGCTCATGAACATGTTCGAGGCGAACGACAGGGCCAGCGGCGCGAACAGGAAGACGTAGCCGAGCAGCGTATAGCCGAAGCCACCGTCCGGCGTCCGCTGATACAGCAGGCCGAGAAGCAGCGGCGAATGCGACACCGCCCAGGCCATGCCGCCCGTGACGAGCAGACCCAGCGCCATCTTCTGATAGATGCCGATGAGGAAGTTGCGCAGGCCCTTGTCCATCGGAATGGCCTTGGCGCTGTCCTTTGCGCCGGCCTTGGACTGGCCCTGTACGATTTGACCGTCGATGTCAGCCATAACAGATCCCTGTTGGTATAGGTGCAGGCTCCAAAAGCGAAGCCCGGATACCGACTAATATGGGCTCGTGGCGAAGCTGTGGCAAGAGGCTTGAGATTACAGTCTTTTCACTTAACCCGCCGCCCGCTGAGGCATACAGTCGGACTTTCTTCACGGGAGATACGCCATGCGTCCCTGGATACTCGCCGGTCTGGTCCTTGCCGCCCTTCCCGCCATGGCCGCCGCGCAAACGCCGGGATCATGCACCTCAGCTGAAAGCCATCAGTTCGATTTCTGGGTCGGGAAATGGGAGGTCTTTCCGGCGGCCCATCCGCAAACCAAGGTCGCCGACAGCCTGATCGAAAAGCTGTACGCCGACTGCGCCGTGCGCGAAAACTGGATGCCGCTGAAGGGACCGGGCGGCGGCAGCCTCAATGCCTTCGTCGCGGAAAAAAAGGCGTGGCGCCAGACCTGGCTCGACAGCAGTGGCTTTGCCGACTTCACCGGCGGCTGGAACGGCAAGGCCATGGTCATCCAGGGCGTGTGGCCGCAGCCCGGCCACGCCGGCCAGATCACGCGTATGACCTACACACCGCGCCCCGACGGCAGCGTCGAGCAGGCCGGGGAGACGTCCGACGACGACGGCAAGACATGGCAGCCGAGTTTCGATCTGATCTATATCCATCCGAAGCCGTAGGCGGTAAACTCAAGGCCCCAATGCCTGCCCGAGCCTGCCCATGTTCCGTTCCGCCCTGTTCATTCCCTGCGCCAATGCGCGTGCACTTGCCAAGGCGCGCGATCTCGACGCCGACGCCCTGATCTTCGATCTCGAAGACGCGGTCGGCGAAAGCGAATGGGCCGGCGCCCTGGCAGGCCTGGTCTCGACGCTCGAAGCCGGCGGCATCAAGGCGCCGAACGTGCTGGTTCGCATCCATCCCGTCCACCTCGACGCCACGGCCGATGCGCTGGGACAACTGGTCCGGAGCAAGGCTGTCGGCGGCATCGTCGTGCCCAAGGTCGAGACACCCGACACCCTGCATCGTGTCCGCGACGCCCTGCCCCGTCTTCAGGGCCTGTGGGCCATGATCGAAACGCCGCTGGGCGTGGCGCGCCTGACCGATATCGCGGGACATGTTCCGCTGGCCGGGCTGATCGCCGGCCCGAACGACCTGCGCAAGGGCCTGCGTACGCGCCCCATGCCCGACCGCCAGGACATCCTGTTCGCCTTGTCGCAGATCGTACTGCACGCCCGCGCCCACGGCCTTGTCGCGCTCGATGGCGTCTATAACCAGTTCAAGGACGAAGCCGGCTTCCTGGCCGAATGCCGGCAGGGGCGCGACCTCGGTTTTGACGGCAAGACGCTGATCCATCCCAGCCAGGTCGCGGGCGCCAACGCGGCCTTTTCGCCGTCGGCCGACGAGATTGCGTGGGCCGAGGCCGTGGTCGGGGCTTTTGAAAACAGCGAAGCCGGCGTCATTTCGGTAAACGGGGAAATGGTCGAGCGCCTGCATCTGGAACAGGCGCGCGAAATCCTCAATCAGCGCCGCGACAAATAGTCTTCCGAGCGCATTTCCTCGAGGCGCGACACGGTGCGTTCGAACTCGAAGGCGCCGTCGCCCGACGGATAGAGCTTGGCCGGCTCGGCTTCGGCCAGGATCACCGTCTTGGTCGAGGCTTCGTAAAGCGCATCGATCAGGGTGACGAAGCGGCGTGCCTCGTTACGGTTGTTGGGCGACAGCAGCGGCACGTTTTCGATGAAGACCGTGGTGAAACGCTCGGCGATGGCCAGGTAGTCGGCCGGGCCATTGGCTTCGCCGCACAGTTCCGAGAAGGTCGCGCGCAGGATCGGGCCCGCGGCGTGTTTCAGGATCAGCTTGCGCTCGTTGACCGTCAGCACCGCCTCGTGCTCGCTGACCAGCTTGGTCATATCGGCCCACAGGGCGTTGAAGCCAGCGATCTGGTCGGGCGCGGTCGACGGAAAGAAATAGGTCTTGGCGCCGCGCAGGCGGTCGAGACGGAAGTCCTTGGGCCCCGCGACCTCGAATACCGTGCAACGCTGCTTGATCATGTCGATGAAAGGCACGAACAGGTCGCGGTTAAGGCCGTTCTTGTAGAGGTCTTCCGGCGGACGGTTCGACGTCGCCACCAGCACGACGCGATGCGCGAACAAGGCCTCGAACAGGCGCCCCAGGATCATGGCGTCGGCGATGTCGGTGACCTGAAGCTCGTCGAAGCACAGCAACGCCGAGCGCCTGGCGATCAGCCTGGCCACCGGCGCGATCGGGTCGTCGCCCTTGTGCGTGCCGAAAATCTGCTTGCGCGTCGCGGCGTCGCTTTCGCGCCACTTGCGGATCAGGTGATGCACTTCCGACATGAAGGCGTGGAAGTGGATGCGGCTCTTGGATTTGACGTGGGCATTGCGGAAGAAGATGTCCATCATCATGGACTTGCCGCGGCCCGGCGGGCCCCACAGGTACAGTCCGAACACCTTGGGACGCAGGCCGAACAACCAGCGCCACCACGAGCGGCTCATACGGATCTTGCGTTCCAGGTGATACAGGACGTCGATCGCGGCCTTCTGCGCCACATCGGGCGTCAGTTCACCGGACTTGACCAGCCGTTTGTACTCGCTGCGGATACCCATAAAGTCCTTGCCGTGCCAGGTCCAAGCAGACCTCGCCCCACCTTTTGCATCTTATATGGGGTCGCTTTTACCCGAGATCATAAAAAATGGCGTTAAAAATTGCTGCGGCTGCGTAAAGAGAAGGCCTGGCTGTGGGATTTGGACATCACAGCCGCTTGGATATCTGCTTCGCGACCTGCACACCATGCGCCGCCGAGGTCGTGACGCACGGATGCCAGAAGTCGGTAACCTCGCCGCAGGCAAAGACATCGGCCACGCTCGTTTCGCCGAAACGATCGACCTCGACATAGCCGCCCTGGCGTTTGATATCGAGGCCCGCCGGCACCACGGCCTCGAAGCCGTACTGGATTCCGAAACAATCGAAGTGTTGGCCATTGACCGTCATGTCGGATTGCCGCGCTTCGTATGCACCGACGATAACGGGCACGTCCGGCACCAGCGCCTGCAACAGCGTCTGCGCGCGCGGAACGCCCCGCGAAAACACCGTCACATGCCCGCCGCGGTCGCGCACGAACCGCGCCTGGTCGAAGGCATTGTCGCCGCCGCCCAGAATGGCCACGGCACGGCCCGCCACATCCAGCGCTTCCATGGGCTCGCCGGGACCAATGGCGACCGTAGCAGATGACGTGAAGCCGCCGGTGCGCGGCGTCGAGCCCGTGGCGATCACCACGAACCGGCCGTGGACCTCGGCCTCCGGTGTCGCGACCCGAAAGCCATCGCCGTCCCGCGCCACCGCCGCCACCCGTTGCCCCACACGCAGTTCGGCGCCGACATCGAGGGCGTGCGCGGCGATCGATGCGGCGACCTGCTGCCCCGTCTTGCCCTGCACGCCCGGTATCCAGAGGTTTTCGTAAGGCGACCGCGTTTGCAGCCCGCCGAGACCGCCGGACGCTTCCAGAAGCAGCGAACTGGCGCCCAGTTTTGTCAGCCATATGGCGCATGACAGTCCCGCCGGACCGCCGCCGATGATAATGACCTGATACCTGTCCATGAAACGCCAGTACCGCGTCGCGCGCGCGGCCGCAACTTTTCCGGTGCGCCTTTAGAGTTCGCTAACCGGCCCCGTTTATAACGCGGTTATCATTAATCGGGGCAAGCGTTCGTGAAGTTCCTGTGCGTTGAGGACAATGCCACGCAGCGGCATATGGTCGACCTGATGCTGGCGTCGACCGGCATCGACATCGACTTCGCGACGACCGGCGCCGAGGCGCTCAGCGCTTTCCAGGCCACGGAATACGATATCGTCCTGATGGATACCGGCTTGCCCGACATGCCCGGCATCCAGGCGGCCCGCGAAATCCGCCAGACCGAGGACGGCTTTCACCTCGGCTATACGCCGATCCTGTTCCTCGGGCGCCTGGAAGACGAGACCGACCTGGCCGACGGCATCCTACCCAAACCCTTCACGGCCGACGGGCTGAAGGCCGCCATCGACCGCATTCTGAACGCCGCGCGCGGTTCGGGCTTAGAGGGCACTTTGCGCGCCGCGCGGTAAAACGGACAATTACTTCCAACGGCGAATGACTTTGACTCGTTCGCCGTTGGCAAGGGCGCCAATATTTTCATTCTTTTGGCCGCCGCCGCCTATGCGGCGAGCCATGCGGCGTTTGAGCTGAAAAAAAGCTAATGCCAAGGGTCATTCTTTATGACCGTTGGTATTAGCTGTAGTTTGCCCTTGTCATTTCAGGAAAAAAGCGCCATGTGCGCGCGGTCGCGGCGATTACGCCGCGTAATTCTCAGCTCCTGGAGTTACGAATATGGGTTATCGGGTCGCCGTTGTCGGCGCAACCGGCGCCGTGGGTCGCGAAATGATGTCGATCCTCGAAGAAGTGAACTTCCCCATCGACGAAATCTATGCGGTTGCCTCGCGCAAATCGATGGGCATCGAGATTTCGTTTGGCAGCAAGACGCTGAAGTGCCAGGACCTTGAGCAATTCGATTTCTCCAAGGTCGATATCGTGCTGATGAGCGCGGGCGGCGACGTGTCGAAGGCCTGGTCGGAAAAGATCGGCGCCGCCGGCCCGATCGTCATCGACAACTCGTCGGCCTGGCGCATGGACCCGCAGGTTCCGCTGATCATCCCGGAAGTGAACCCGGATGCGGTCTGGGACGCCAAGAAGAAGAACATCATCGCCAATCCGAACTGCTCGACCATCCAGATGCTGGTCGTACTGAAGCCCTTGCACGACGCCGCACAGATCAAGCGCGTCGTCGTGTCGACCTATCAGTCGGTCGCCGGCGCCGGCAAGGCGGGCATGGACGAGCTGTGGGACCAGACCAAGGCCATCTACGGCATGGGCGACAAGACCCCCAAGAAGTTCACCAAGCAGATCGCCTTCAACGTCATCCCCCACATCGACGTCTTCATGGAAGACGGCTACACCAAGGAAGAGTGGAAGATGATCGTCGAGACGCACAAGATCCTCGACCCGACGATCGACGTCGTGCCGACCGCCGTGCGCGTGCCGGTCTTCGTCGGTCACTCGGAATCGATCAATATCGAGTTCGAAAGCCCGATGGACGAACAGCTGGCGCGCGAAATCCTGCGCGAGGCGCCGGGCGTGGCCGTGGTCGATAAGCGCGAAAACGGCGGCTATATCACCCCGATCGAGGTCGTGGGCGAGTTCGACACCTATGTCTCGCGCATCCGCAACGACCCGACCGTACCGCACGGCATTTCGCTGTGGTGCGCCTCGGACAACCTGCGCAAGGGTGCGGCGCTCAACGCCGTGCAGATCGCGCAACTGCTCGACGAACGCGGCGTCATCGAAGCCGCGAAAGTCTGAGACCTTACGGACTGCGGCATATTTTCAGGCCGGCGGACCGCAAGGTTCGCCGGCCTTCTTCTTTTTCGGGAATCGTCATGACCACGGACACCCCCAATCCTCGTCTACCGGTCTTGCTCGCCGTCGCCTGCTATTTCATCTGGGGTGTGGTGCCGCTTTTCTACGCACCGATCCACGCCTTCGGCGGCGGCGCCATCGAGATCATCGCCCACCGTTCGGTCTGGGCCTTCGCCTGGGCGGGCGGGCTTGTGCTGGCGACCAGACAATGGCCCGAGGTCAAGGCGGCTCTGGCAAACGCCTATCTGCGCTGGATGCTGCTTACCACCTCGCTTTTGGTGGCGACGAACTGGGGCGTCTATGTGTGGGCGGTGACCAACGGCCATACGATCGAATCGGCGCTGGGCTATTACCTCAATCCGTTGCTCAATATGGCCGCAGGGGCGATGCTGTTCCGTGAGCGCATCGACACCTGGGGCAAGACCGCCATCGGGCTGGCCGTCATCGGCGTCGCCATCCAGGCCGCCGCCATCGGCCAGGTGCCGTGGGTGGCGCTGATCCTGGCGGGGACCTTTGGCAGCTATGGCATTCTGCGCAAACAGCTGCACGTGCCGGCGCTGGCGGGCTTGTTCATCGAGACCGCCTATCTCTTCCTGCCGGCCCTGATCTATATCGTGTGGTTCGAGACGACCGGCCAGGGGCATTTCCTGAAGGCGCCGATGAACGCCTTCTGGTTTCTGCTAACCGGGCCGGTGACGGTGCTGCCGCTGGTCCTGTTCGCCTTTGCGGCGCGCCGGCTGCCGCTGTCGACGCTCGGCTTCATCCAGTTCATCGGTCCGATCCTGACCTTCTTCATCGGCCTGATGCAGGGCGAGCCGTTCAGCGTGCTTCGCGGCGTGTCCTTCGTCTTTATCTGGCTCGGCGCGGTGGTCTTCGCCTTCGGCGCCTGGCGGCGGTTGAGAGCCGTGAAGGTAGCCAGCGTCTCATGAGTGCCGGCTAAGCCATTCCCAGACAGTATATCCCAACGTCAGGACGGCGAAGGGTGCGTTCGCGACTATAGCCAGCCAGAAAAAGAAACGGCTAAACCCCTGCAAGCCGTGCATCTGGTGATCATACTTTTCAGCCTTCTTTTTGTTGCCATAAAAGAGGACATAGACGAGCACCTTTTTCCCGCCAAAACCGACTATGCCGAAGAGCGCAAGCGACAGCAGAAAAAACCAGAAATCGGTTTGATAGAAACGGGCGTTTTCGGCCAAAAGCTTCAGAACCCATTCCATCCCTTTGGCCTTGTCTAAAGAGATTTATACAGCGCGTCGATCAGCTTCATGGGTCTCGGATCGCCGATCAGGTAGGACGACTGCTTGTTCATGACATAGCCGGCCGACAGCTTGCGGTCGGGATCGGCCATGGCGCACGACCCGCCCCAGCCCGAATGGCCGAGCGCCCGGTCGTTCGGCCCGTAGATATGGATGCCGCGGTTGCGTAAGAATCCCGCCGCCCACGACAGCTTGTACGGCAGCACGCGGTCCTGGCCGTAGACGCGTTCGCGCGTCGCCTGGCCAAGCGTCGTCACCGACAGGATGCGATCCTTGCCGAAATAGCCGCCCGACGCGATGATGCCCATGAACTGCGCCAGCGCCAGCGCCGTACCGTGCGTATTGGCCGACGGAATCTCCATGCGCCGCCAGTCGCCCGAACCGCGCCCGCCGGGCGCCGATCCCTTGTCGAGAAAAGCCGACTGCTTGATCTTGTCGATCGTGCCGAGATCCGGCGCCGACATCGGCTTTTGCATCGTCGCGATGCGGCCCTCTTCGGAATCGGGCGTGCCGATCATCAGGTCGAGGCCGTACTTTTTCGCGAAGTCCTCACGCAGCGCCGTGCCCAGCGACCGGCCGTCGACGCGGCGGAACACCTCGCCCAGCATGTAGCCGCCGGTGATGGGGTGGTACCCCGAGCCCTGGCCCGGCGTCCACAACGGCGCCTGCTTCGCCAGGGCGGCAAGCGTCGCCTGGACGTCGAACCAGATCGACGGGTCCTGCGCCGGCGCGAAGCCCGGCAGGCCGCCCTGGTGCGAGATCAGCTGGCCGAGCGTGATGCGCGACTTGCCGTTTTCGCCGAATTCCGGCCAGTAATGCGCCACCGGCACTTCGTAATCGAGTTTCCCGGCATCGACCAGGCGCGCGATCAGCGTCGCCATCACCGCCTTGCCGGTCGAAAAGATCGGGGTCAGGGTATTGTCGTCGAACGGCTTCTGGCCTTCACGGTCGGCCGACCCGCCCCAGATATCGAGTACGGTTTCACCGCCCACGACGACCGAGAAGCGCGCACCGCGCTCACCGCCTCCGGCGAAATTCTCGGCGAAGGCGTCCTTTACCTTCGCGAACCTGTCGGGACAAATACCGCTGATGTCGACCATGATGCGCTCCTGCCCTTCGTCTTTAGTGGCTGAGCGCAGGATGGTAAAGGGGGCTAAACGCCGTCGGCCTCAAACCCGGCGGCACGGTGACTGCCGTCGCAGAACGGCTTGCTTTTCGAGTGCCCGCAACGGCACAGGACGGCGCCTTCGACGCGTTTGACAACGCGGCCGGTGCCGGCGCAGATTTCGAGATTTCCCGTAACGCGAAGCGGTCCGTTGCGCTGAGGATCGACGGCCAGCGGCCCATTGCGTTCACTCAGCGGGTCGAGGCTGATCGTCTCGGGCTCACCCGAGGCGGCAAAGCCGGCATCGTGGTGCGAGCCGTCGCAATAGGGCTTGTTCTTAGACTGGCCGCAGCGGCAGAAGGTGGCGCGGTAGCCGATGAATTCGCCCGCCACCGTCATCGGGGCGTTGATGGCGTTGGGGCCGTTCTCACGAATGCGCATCATGTTGACCTCGGGCGCACACTCGTCGGCCCGGGTCTTGCCGCGATAGGCAATGGCACCAGATGGACAGTCGTGGGCGATCCGCACCAAAAGGTCGGCGTCACTTTCGTCCGGGTGCAGCCAGGGGCCCTCGACATTGGCGATAAAGGTCTTGGGTGCGCCGGTAACGCAGAAGCGCGAATGGACGCAGCGCTTCATGTCTACCACCAGGGTGATGTCCTGGCCTTCGACGATTTCCGGCGCCGAATTTGAACCTTGCGCGACGGCGTCGGCCTGGTTTTCGCTCTGCGAAGCCGTTGCTTCGGTCTTCAGCGATTCCGATTTCGCCGGCGCTTCGGGTTTATCTGAAGTGTCCACCTGTGCGTCCCCCTGAACGTTGAACTTTTCCAGTGCCTGGCCAAGATTGGCGTGAATGGTTTCAAGGCTCGACACGGCCCTGGCCACGCGCGGCGTCTGCTGAAGCGACTTGCCGCCCTGGGCGAGGTCTTGGATCCGCCCTTTCAGCACCTCGAAGACCGCCGGGAAGGCTTTCGGCGCCATCAGCGTGCGCAATGTCGCGAAGCTCAGGCCCGCATTGCAGTCGTCGCTATCGTTGGCTTTCAACCGCGCCAGTTCGCGCGCCAGCGGATCGAGGGCCATCATCATGTCGATCGCCGTATTGATCATCAGGCGCTTTTCGGTGACGTCGGTCGCAGCAAAGCCCTGCGCCAGGAAACGCAGCATGTGATTATAGACGGCGTTGCCGAGATCCAGCACCTGGCGCGCATCCTCGCGCTCGATCCATACGCGGTCTTCCGGGTTCTGGATCGGCTTGCGCATGACCGGGTTCGACGCCACCGGATGACCCGGTTTGAAGTCTGGATCGCGCGCCAGGATCGCGTCATAGGATTCGCGGATCTTGACGAAGCGCGCATAGTGACATCCGGCGCTGTTGTTCGACGCGCCTTCGCCCTGCTCGACGATGGTTTCAATGGCGCGGCAGGCCGAGGCAAGATCGGTGATCCGCACCAGACCGGTCAGGGTCAGGATGTTCGGACAGACCTGGAGCGCCGGATCGCCGCAGAACAGGGCCGGTTCCCCCATTTCGGCCGCCAGCTGCTTCAACGCGTCCTCGACCGACCGGTAGAGGTGACCGACCGTGCGATAGTCCTGCGCCGACGGCATCAGCCGGATGCCGCGCAAGCCCCGTGAATATGTCGGACGCTGATCGAAGCCCTGGCCGTCGGGCTCGTCGCTGCCTTCGGGGCGTTCCAGATAGATAAAGTGTTGCAGGGTGTCGCGATTGAACGGCGCCAGCCGCACCTGGAGGTCCGCCGGATGATAGCCGTTCGACACCGGAAAGTTCGGCCGGTGCAGATGCGCCACGCCGCCCAGCGCATTCATCAGGTTCGACACCAGGGTCAGGTGCGTCATCTCATCGATGGCGACATCGACGATGGCGCGCTGCCAGCCACGGATTTCCTTCTGGATTTCAGGATCAATGCCGTCGTCTGGCTCGGTCTTCAGCGACCAGGCGGCGTAGAGATAGCAGCACATAAGGTTATGCTCGATCTCGGCCGCCTCGCTCAACGTATCAAGCAACTGCTCGCGGTGGCGGATGATGATCGGCGGTTCTTCAGCGGCCATCAGGTATCGCTCCAGGAAGAAAGGGATTTTACGCGATACTGAAGAAACCTATAGCACCGGGCTTTTCCGTGCGTACAGGCCGCCGGATGGCCGGGTTGACGCCGGTCACGCAATCGTGTCGCGCAGCCAGGCTTCGTACTCTGTGCTGACCCACACGACCGGCTGGGCGAGAATCTCGGGCACATCGTAGCTGTGGTGTTTTTTCACCAGGGCTTCAATCGCCGCAAGTTTGTCCGCCACGGTCTTGGCGGTCAACATGATCTCGGCCGAGGTCTCGATCTCGCCCTGCCAGGCATAGGTGCTTGCGATGGGGTGCGTCTGCACGCACGCCGCAAGTCTGGCTTCGACCAGACGTCGCGCCAGCATTTGCGCCTCGGCGCCGGACCCGCAGGCAATGGAAACGGTGACGATATCGGCTGCCATGTCCCAGCATAACGATCACTTTATCGCCGCGCCAGCCTTGGCCGTTGACTTCGCGCAATCAGAACATATCATGAACATTTATGAAGCGCACTCTCAAAGAAAAGCTGGCCATCCTGTCCGACGCCGCCAAGTACGATGCCTCCTGCGCGTCGTCCGGCACGACAAAGCGCAATTCGGCGAAGTCGGGCGGGCTGGGATCGACCGAAGGGTCCGGCATCTGCCACGCCTATGCGCCAGATGGGCGGTGCATATCGCTGCTCAAGATCCTGATGACCAATGTTTGCATCTACGACTGCGCCTATTGCATCAACCGGTCGTCGTCGAATGTCGAGCGCGCGCGGTTCACGCCGGAAGAGGTCGAGTGGCTGACGCTCGAATTCTATCGCCGCAACTATATCGAAGGCCTGTTCCTGTCGTCGGGCATTATCCGCAATTCCGACTACACGATGGAGCAGATGGTGCGCATCGCCCGCGATCTGCGCATCGTGCACAATTTCCAGGGCTATATCCACCTCAAGACCATCCCGGAGGCGTCGGCCAAACTGATCGAGGAGGCCGGGCTGTTCGCCGACCGTTTGTCGATCAATATCGAACTCCCGACCGATGCCGGCGTCGAAAAATTCGCCCCGCAGAAACACCCGGCCAATATCCGCAAATCGATGGGCGAACTGAAGACGCACATCGATGCAGCGTCCGAACCGACCCTGCGGACAAAACAGCGCAAGCGTTTCGCCCCGGCCGGCCAAAGCACGCAGATGATTATCGGCGCCGATCCGGCGACAGACGCCACCATCCTCGGCACCAGCGCCGGACTATACGGCACCTATCAGCTCAGGCGCGTCTATTATTCGGCCTTTTCGCCCATTCCCGATGCGTCGTCCTTGCTGCCGCCGGCCAGGCCGCCGCTGATGCGCGAACACAGGCTTTACCAGGCCGACTGGCTCTATCGTTTCTATGGTTTTGGAATCGACGAGATCACCACGGCCCGGCCGGACGGTATGCTCGACCTCGAGGTCGATCCCAAGCTGGCCTGGGCGCTGGGCAACCGCGACCGCTTTCCCGTCGACATCAATACGGCCGAGCGCGAAATGCTGCTGCGCGTGCCGGGCTTCGGCGTGCGCACGGTCGATGCGCTCATTAACGGCCGCGCCCATACGCGCATGGGGCTCGATGATCTGAAACGCCTCAAGGTGTCGTTGAAAAAGGTCAAGCCGTTCATTGTCGCCGATGGCTGGACGCCGCTCAAGGTGCTCGACCGCGCCGACCTGCGCACCCTGTTCGCGCCCGAACCCCGGCAACTGAGCCTGCTATGAGGACGATGCGGTTGCGTGGCCGCGGCGACTTCGCGGAATGGCGTCTGGCGGCGCGACGATTGCTCAACGACGGCACTTCGCCGGAAGCCGTCACCTGGACGGCCGAAGACACCAGCGATCTGTTCGGATGCCTGGAGACGTCCGGTCCCGCGCCGACGCCCGCCACGATCACTGTCTCGAAAGCCTTTGCCGATCTGGCTGAAAGCATTATCTGCCATAGTGACCCGGCGCGCTTCGCCCTGGCCTACCGCCTGCTCTGGCGGCTGCAATCGGAACGCCACCTGCTGGAAATTGCCTCCGACACCGACGTCACCCGGGCGCGCATGATGGCCAAATCCGTGCACCGCGACGACCACAAGATGCGCGCTTTCGTCCGCTTCAAGGATATTGGAAATGAAGGCCCAAGACGGCGCTTTATGGCGTGGTTCGAGCCCGATCATTTCATCGTCGCGCGCGCCGCCCCTTTCTTTCAGCGCCGGTTCAACGATATGGACTGGATCATCGCCACGCCGAAGGGCACGGCCGCCTGGAACGGCGAAACCCTGACCACCGACGACGAACCCGCCGCGAAACCGGCCTTAAGCGACCATGCTGACACCCTGTGGCGCACCTACTACTGCCATATTTTCAACCCCGCTCGGCTCAAGGTGAAGGCCATGCAGACCCACATGCCGAAAAAGTACTGGAAGAACCTGCCCGAAGCGGCGCTTATTCCGGACCTGATCGCGGAGGCCACGGCGCGGACCGACCAAATGATCGCCAACCGCAATCGCGATCAAGTTGCCGGCAGGCGGTTGCGATAGAACGGCTCCTGTAACGCTTAAGGAGACAGGGTGAGCTTACTGCGCAGGATCGTCTGGTTCATCGAAGGCCATCTGAACCGCAATATCGGCCTCGGCGACATCGCCCGGACCGCCGGCATCAGCCGGTTTCACGCCACGCGTCTGTTCGGCGCGATGACCGGCCAGCCGCTGATGGCCTATGTCAGGGCACGACGGTTAAGCGAAGCCGCGAAGGTGCTGATGGGCGGGGCGGACATCCTCGATACCGCGCTCGGCGCCGGCTACGGATCGCACGAAGCCTTTTCGCGTGCCTTCCGCGCCCAGTTCGGCCTGTCTCCCAAGACGCTGCGTGACCCGGCCATCGGCCGAACCCTTAACCTGACGGAGCCCTTCCCCGTGACCGACACCCATTCTCTTCCCGACCAGACGCCCCGCAAGGTGAGCGCCCCCGCCCTCAGCTTCATCGGCATCAGCGGACATTATTCCACCCGCGACGTTTCCGGCATTCCCGGACAATGGCAGCGGTTCCGTCCCCATATCGGTCATGTCGACGGCCAGAAGGGCCGCGTGACCTATGGCATCTCCTACAATTTCGCCGGCAAGGATGAGTTCGACTACATGTCCGCCGTCGAGGTCCAGCCGGGCAGCGCGGCGCCCGACGGCCTCACGACCTTGACGACCCCCGCCAACACCTATGCCGTCTTCACCCACGAAGGCCATGTCTCCGGCGTCTTGGATACGTGGCGGCACATCTACGACCGCTGGCTGCCGGCGTCCGGCCTGCGCATGGCGCACGCCGCCAGCTTCGAGCGCATGGACGAGCGCTTCGATGGCAAGACCGGTAATGGTATTGTCGAAATCTGGATTCCGGTGTTGTAACAAAAAACGGCGCTTCCTGTGCGGAAGCGCCGTTTTCTTTTCGATGCGGACGACCGCTTTTAATAGCGATAGTGGTCCGGCTTGAACGGTCCGTCGACCGAGACGCCGATATAGTTGGCCTGTTCGGAATTGAGCCTGGTCAGCCTGGCGCCCAGTTTTTCGAGGTGCAGCAGGGCGACCTTTTCGTCCAGGTGCTTCGGCAGGGTGTAGACCTTGTGCTCGTACTTGCCGCCATTGGTCCACAGCTCGATCTGGGCGAGCGTCTGGTTGGTGAACGAGGCCGACATGACGAAGCTGGGGTGGCCGGTGGCGTTGCCCAGGTTGACCAGGCGGCCTTCCGACAGGACGATAATCTTCTTGCCGTCCGGGAATTCGACGTGGTGGACCTGCGGCTTGATCTCGTCCCACTTGAAGTTACGCAGCGACGCGATCTGAATTTCCGAGTCGAAGTGACCGATATTGCAGACGATGGCGTTGTGCTTCATCTCGCGCATGTGTTCCAGACGCAGCACGTCCTTGTTGCCGGTGCAGGTGACGAAGATATCGCCGGCCGCGGCGACTTCTTCCACGGTGCGGACCTCATAGCCTTCCATGGCGGCCTGAAGCGCGCAGATCGGGTCGATTTCGGTGACGATGACGCGGGCGCCGCCGTTGCGGAGCGAAGCCGCCGAGCCCTTGCCGACGTCGCCATAGCCCAGGACGACCGCGACCTTGCCGGCCAGCATGACGTCGGTGGCGCGGCGGATGGCGTCGACCAGGCTTTCGCGGCAGCCATAGAGGTTGTCGAACTTGGACTTGGTGACGCTGTCATTGACGTTGATCGCCGGGAAGGGGAGGTCGCCCTTTTGCGCCATGGCGTATAGACGGTGCACGCCCGTCGTCGTTTCTTCCGACACGCCCTTGATGGCGTCGCGGATCGCCGAATAGAAGCCCGGCTTTTCCTTGAGGTAGCGCTTCATCACGGCGTACAACGCTTCTTCTTCCTCGTTGGTCGGGTTGTTGAGGATCGACGGATCCTTTTCGGCCTTGGGGCCGAGCACGCACAGCAAGGTGGCGTCGCCGCCGTCGTCGAGGATCAGGTTGGGATAACCTCCGTCGTGCCATTCGAAGATACGGTGGGCGTAGTCCCAGTATTCTTCCAGCGTCTCGCCCTTCAGCGCGAAGACCGGCGTGCCGCGTTCGGCGATGGCGGCTGCAGCGTGGTCCTGGGTCGAGAAGATGTTGCACGATGCCCAGCGCACTTCGGCGCCCAGGGCCTGCAGCGTTTCGATCAGCACGGCCGTCTGGATCGTCATGTGCAGCGAACCGGCGATGCGCGCGCCCTTCAGCGGCTTGTCCTTGCCGAATTCGGCGCGCGTCGCCATCAGGCCCGGCATTTCACCTTCGGCGATGTCGATTTCCTTGCGGCCCCAGGCGGCGAGGCTCAAATCTCTGACGATGAAGTCCTGGGTATCGGGCATGGGTCTATTCCGGTTGCAATTGCGATGACCGGCTTATACCGGCTTGGCCGACACCATGCAATAAAGATATAAAGATATCTTTATATGAATTGAGATCGTGCGCCTCGGCGTCATTCGTGCTAATGGCCGCCGCGTATGGATGATAAGACGATAAGCAAATTCCTCAGCCTGGTTCTGCGTCACCAGCCCGAGACGATAGGATTGATGCTCGACGAAGCCGGCTGGACCGATCTTTCCGAACTGGTTGAGAAGACCCGCGCCCACGGCAAGGCGATCACCGAAGACGACGTGCGCCGCATTGCCGCCAATTGCGAAAAGCAGCGCTTCAGCTTTTCACCCGACGGCCTGCGCATTCGTGCCGCCCAGGGTCATTCCGTCACCGTCGAGCTTGGCCTGAAGGCCGTTACTCCGCCCGATATCTTGTTCCACGGCACCGCCACACGCTTCGCCGACGCCATCCGCACCGAGGGCCTGAAGCCGCAGGCGCGCCAGCAGGTTCATCTGTCGGGCGACGAGGAGACGGCGCTCAAGGTCGGGCAGCGCCACGGCAAGCCGATCATTTTCCGCGTCGCCGCCGGTCGCATGCAAGCCGAAGGCTTTGCCTTCTTCCAGGCCGACAACGGCGTCTGGCTGACCGATACCGTTCCCCCGCAATTTCTCGAAACGCTATAAGCCCTTGCGTATCGGCCCGCGACCATGAGATAGCGGACCTGAGGAGACTACCATGGCCGACACTTCGCAACCGATCGCAACCGTGCGCACCGACTGGACCAAGGGCGAAATCGCCGCCCTGTTCGACCTGCCCTTCATGGAGCTGGTCTTCCAGGCCGCCAGCGTGCACCGCCGCCATTTCGATCCCAGCGAAGTCCAGTTGTCGCAGTTGCTGTCGGTCAAGACCGGCGGCTGCGCGGAAAACTGCGGCTACTGCTCGCAGTCCTCGCACTTCGACACAGGGCTGAAGGCGTCGAAGCTGATGCCCGTCGACGAGGTGCTGTCGGCGGCACAGGCGGCCAAGGACGGCGGCGCGCAGCGTTTCTGCATGGGCGCGGCGTGGCGCGACCTCAAGGACCGCGACCTGCCGGCGTTGGAAGCGATGATTTCGGGCGTCAAGGCGATGGGCATGGAGACCTGCGCCACGCTCGGCATGCTGCGTCCCGACCAAGCCGAACAGCTGAAGGCGGCCGGCCTCGACTATTACAATCACAACCTCGACACCTCGCCGGAATATTACGACAAGGTCGTCACCACCCGCACCTACCAGGAGCGCCTCGACACCCTTCAAGCCGTGGCCGACGCCGGCATGAAAACGTGCTGCGGCGGCATTATGGGCCTGGGCGAAACCCGCGCCGACCGCGTGTCCTTCCTGCACCAGCTGGCGACGCTGCCGCGCCATCCCGACAGCCTGCCGATCAACAACCTGGTCGCCGTCACCGGCACGCCGCTGGGCGAAAAAGCGCAAGCCGAAGGCGGGATTTCCGGCATCGAATTCGTGCGCACGGTCGCCGTGGCGCGCATCGTCTGCCCGAAATCGATGGTCCGCCTGTCGGCCGGCCGCACCGAGATGAGCGAAGAACTTCAGGCGCTCTGCTTCCTCGCCGGCGCCAATTCGGTCTTCGTCGGCAACCAGCTTCTGACCACGCCCAACCCGGAACGCGGCACCGATGCCCACCTGATGGCCGAACTGGGCCTGAAGCCGATGTCGGCGGAAGCGCTCGCCTAAAAAATTCATCTTTCCGGCGATTGGCGCAGGCGTGGCGACCGTGGTACGGGTGCGTCATGAACAAGCCTATGAAAACCAAGGCCGCACCGGCGGCCAATAACGGCCCCTTAAGTGCGGCCGACGCTGTCAAGACGCTGTCCTCGCTGTTCAACGCCTCGGTGACAGCGTTGCAGGAAGACCTCCAGGCCTATCTCAAGGACCGCACGCGTCCGTCGCCCGAAAAGCGCGCCGCCGGCCGCTACTGCTACCCCAAGCTGACCGTCGTGTGGCAGGGCGTACAGGAACCCGAGGACGATACCGCCGTCTTCACACCGCGTCACCCTCAGGTAAACCGCGCCTATGCCCGCTTTTCGCGCCCCGGCTCCTATTCCAGCTCGATTACGCGCCCCGATATGTTCGGCGCATACATTCAGGAACAACTGGAACTCCTGGTTCGCGACTACGGCGCCGAATGCTTCGTCAGCCCGTCCGACCAGGAAATCCCCTACCCCTATGTGCTCGACGGCGCGGGCCTGGATCTCAACTCGGTGTCGGCGCTGGACCTGACGCGGCACTTTCCGGCGACGGAACTGGCGCTGATCGGCAACGAGGTCGCCGATGGCCTCGAACTGGTCGATGACGAAGGCAATATGCCGCTGGCCCTGTTCGACGGCCTGCGCACCGACTTCTCGTTGCAGCGCCTGAAGCACTATACCGGAACGCCGGCCGAGCATACGCAAAGCTATATTCTGATGACGAACTACAATCGCTATGTCGATGTGTTCGTTACTTACGCTCTGGAACAGTTGAAGAAGCCCGACAGCCCCTATACGGCCCTGTCGTGCTGCGGCAACTTCCTGATCACCAAGGACACGCCCAATCCGGACGAACTGATCGCCAATTCGCCGTGGCGCAAGCACCAGATGCCGGCCTATCACCTGTTGGCCGAGGGCCGCCAGGGCATCAGCCTGGTCAATATCGGCGTCGGGCCGTCGAACGCCAAGAACATCACCGACCACCTGGCGGTCATGCGCCCGCACGTCTGGCTGATGATCGGCCACTGCGGCGGCCTGCGCCCGTCGCAGAGCATCGGCGACTATGTGCTGGCCCACGCCTATTTGCGTGACGATCACGTGCTTGACGACGTCCTGCCGCGTGAGATTCCGATTCCGCCCATCGCCGAGGTCCAGCAGGCCCTGCACCAGGCCGCCGTGCGCATCACCGGCGAAGACGGCGACGCGCTGAAAAAGCGCCTGCGCACCGGCACGGTCGTCACCACCGACGACCGCAACTGGGAACTGCGCTATACCTTGAGTTCCTTGCGGTTTTCGCAGTCGCGCGCCGTCGCCATCGACATGGAAAGCGCCACGCTGGCCGCCCAGGGCTACCGCTTCCGCGTGCCCTACGGCACGTTGTTGTGCGTGTCGGACAAGCCGCTGCACGGCGAGCTCAAGCTGCCGGGCCAGGCCAACCATTTCTACGAGCGCGCAATCCGCGAACACATCGATATCGGCATCGAGACGGTGGGGATCCTGCGCGATTTCGGCTCGCGCCTGCATTCGCGCAAGCTCAGGGCGTTCGACGAGCCCCCGTTCCGATGATTTTGACTGGGCTGGGAGGTTCGGTCAAAAAAGGAGCGGGATGCAGATACGCATACCGCTCCAAGGGACAATCAATGGACCTCCATCCATAGGGTTTCGATTGCTGCGTTCGGCCTGGCGAATGCCTTGAATGCGGCAGTGAAATCCTGATATCAGTGTGCGCTCCAGCCCGCCCACAATCGAATCAAGTTGCTGTGAATGTTGCCGTTTTCGGCTCACATCCCGTTTATCCACACCCGCGAAATGCCACGGGGCGAAGGGCTGTTTGCTCGCCTTTCCGGATGGTTCGAGCACACGGGCGCGGCCGCCCTGATCTCCGGCGGCGAGCATGCGCGCTTCAGCTACCTGATGGCCGAACCGGCCGCCGAAACAGAGCTTCCCTACACCGATGCGCGCGAGGCCGCGGCGGTCCTGGCCGAAGCGACGGCCTTCGTCCGGCCGCAGGATCACCGCGACGACCTGCCGCCCTTCACCGGCGGCGTGATCGGATTGGCGGGGTTCGAACTGGGCTTGCGCCTGGAAAGCCTGAAGCGCCGGCCCTTCCGCATCGAAGGCCGCGGCGCCTGGCCTGAACTGGTGGTGCGTCTCTACCCCGCCGTGCTCGCCTTCGACCACGAAACCGGACGGCTGGTCGCAATCGGACGCGGCGCAAATGAAGATGACGCCCGGACAGCCTGCGAGCGCCTCATCGCGCTTTACGAAGCCACGCCCGAAACAAGACCGCTGCAAGGTCCCCTGGCCGACGGCAAGCTGCGGCTCGAGACCCCCGACGACGTGCATGAGGACAAGGTCGCGGCCGTCGTGCGCCAGATCCACGCCGGCGACCTGTTCCAGGCCAATCTGGCGCGTGGCTGGACCGGGCGGCTGAAGGCAGGCGTCACGCCCGGCGATATTGCGGCAGCCCTCCACGCCAGGGGCCCGGCGCCCTTCGGCGCCATGCTGCGCCTGGGCGAACGCGCCATCGTGTCCAACAGCCCGGAACGCTTTATCCGTCTCGATGCCAGCGGCCACATGGAAACCGGGCCGATCAAGGGCACGCGCCCGCGCGGGCCAACGCCGGAAGACGATGCGCGCCTTGCGGCCGAACTGCTGGCCAGCGCCAAGGACCGCGCCGAAAACCTGATGATCGTCGATCTGATGCGCCACGACCTGTCGCGCGTTGCGGACATCGGCAGCGTCGCCGTGCCGCGGCTGAACGGCCTTGAGACCTATGCCAATGTCCATCACCTGGTGTCGACCGTGACGGCGCAGCTGGCGCAAGGCCGGACGGCAGCCGATGTGCTGACGGCATCCTTCCCGCCAGGCTCGATCAGCGGCGCGCCCAAGGTCCAGGCCATGAAGGTGATCGCGGAAATGGAGGCGGCGCGCGGCCCCTATTGCGGGTCGCTGTTCTTTATCGATGCGGGCGGCGCGATGGATTCGAGCGTGCTGATCCGGACACTGGCCTTCGAACGCGACGACAGCCGGGTCTGGCAGTTCCGCGCGGCAGCCGGCGGCGGCATCGTCGCCGACAGCGATCCGCGCGACGAGCGCATCGAGACGGAGACGAAACTGTCCTTGATACGATCGGTGCTCGAAGGGCACTAACGCCATAAGTCCTGAAGGCGCGAACCGGGCCGACGATTCGGCGTTAGGACGCTTCCAGGTGCGGCGAGCCCGCGCGGCGCTTGAGCGCCCTTAGTTCGTATTCGTAACCGCCTGGCCGTTGCGCGGATGGTGGTAGAAGGTGTCCGTGAACTTCGACGTGCCAGGCAGGAAGTTGCCGATCGGCGAGGTGTAGTCGTATTCGACTTCGGTCATCATCAGGCTTTCGCCGGACGCGATCTGCGAGGTCGAGATCGTGGTGATGACGGCATTCGCCGTATAGGGCGTCATGTTCTGGGCCTGGCTCCAGTTCACCCGGGCCTTGCTGTCGCTGCCCATGGTGACCGAGGTCAGCCGCATCTTGAGAATGGTGCCGGTGTCGAACGGCTGCATCATGCTGGTGGCGATCGCCCACAGGTCGGTGATGTTGGCGTTGGTCAGGTTTTCCGACTGGGCCGCCAGGTCGCCGATGGTCGCCGCCAGGTGAGACGTGCGGCGCGATGCCATCATGCCCAGGGTCAGCTCGGCCAGAGCCAGGTAGATCATGATCAGGATCGGGGCGATCAGCGCGAATTCGACGGCGGACACGCCGCGGCGGTCATCGACGAAGCTGCGAAGCCGGACCATATTTGCGAGGCGGCGAAGAATTCCCATTGGTCCCCCCTCCTTAAAACGGCTCGTTGCGGAAGACGACCTTGGACGAAATCACGGCATCCTTGTTGCCGAGCGTCGACAGGCCGGCCTGGAGCAGCGGCGTGAACAGCGGCCATTCGTAATAGGCGCGCACCAGCTGGATTTTGGAACCGGCGCCGATATTGTACGAGAAGTTGGCCGTATCGAACTGGCCGTTCTTGATCAGGTCGGCGGTCGGCACCTGGGCGAAGCTATCATAGGTCTGGACGTCGACGTGCAGGCTGGACGGACAGGTCGCCGCCAGCCAGCCCATATTGTCGCAGACCTTCTGGGTAAAGCTCGCCGCCGTGGAATTGCTCTGGGTCATGAGGCCCGTGCGGACCTGGCGGGCGGTAATATCGGTGGCGTGGTCGAGTGTCACCGACAGCACGATGATCATGGCCAGCTCGAAACAGGCCAGCAGCATGAAGATCAGCGGAAAGGCGACCAGCGCGAATTCGACGGCGACGGCGCCCTTGCGGTCACCCGTAAAGCGGCGTTGAAGTCGCGCGATATCGAAGATGCGGCGTCCGGCCTGCATGGCTTTCCCTTCAGGAAATATGCAGCGACCTTACAGGTTCAGCCTCAATAGTCCGTTAATCGGACGCCATTTTTCCGCCAGGGCGGCGTCGAGGCAAGACCGGATATTATTGCGTCACGGCTGCGGCGGGCGCGCCGACAGCCCCGCCCAGCGACAGCGACGGCGCGGACGACGGCGCCTGCGACGTATTGTTGTCGCCGACATCCTGGGCCACGCAGACGTTCGAGCACACCATCAGGCTGGGCTTGAGACCTTTATATACGGTGATGGCGCCCTGTTGCACGCCGCTGACCACGACCTCGCCGTCGAACAGCGGTCTGCCGTCGCGGCCGGTGATGCTGACGGCGCTGTTGCCGAAGCCCTTGCCCAATATATAGACGGTGCGCGAGTCGACGACGTTGACATCGGCAATGTCGGGATTGCCGACGATGACCGAACCGGCCGGCGCCGACAGCGTGACGCGCATCACATGGTTCTTCTCGACGACGACGCGCTGCCCGGCGAAGGCCTGGGGCGCGGCGAAACTGACGGCAGCTATGGCGGCGGCCAGCACAGCCTTGCGGAAAGTGATCGTACGAAAACCGGTCATGAAGGCCATCCGTCTTTTCTGGCGTCTTTATAGAGTCTGGCGCGCATCCGCGCACCGATACCCCCAAAGCCTAGACAGCCAGACATGAGGGCGGCGTTAGGAAAGAGGGTAAAGAAGATTTCTTTAAAAATGCTGAATGAAATACTAAGAGAAAAATTCCTCAATTCATTCAAAATTGATGTTGGATAATTCAAATTAACCTTAATTCAAATTAAATATAAACATCGATTAACTATAGAAAAATCTGACGAATACACAAACATTTACTTCGTTTTAATCATTCGTCGCTAAATTGGTCTCGTGTTCGGGAGCAAACCTGCCCAGTAGCTGGTCCCACCCGATACCAGACGACTATGGTTTGCTTTAGCAATATGTTCCAGGAGATCCACATGACCAAGTTCATCACCCGCTTTGCCAAGAACGAATCCGGCGCGACCGCCATTGAATATGGCCTGATCGCCGCCCTGATCGCCGTCGCCCTGATCTCGATCCTGACGACGCTCGGTTCGAACCTGTCGGGCACCTTCAACAAGGTCGCCGCCAAGGTTCAGTAATCCGCGCAAGCGGCCGGCGCCCGGGTTTCCGGGCGCAGGACATCCAGATCCGACTGGGCCGCAGACTTATCCTGTCTGCGGCCCTTTTACTTCCGGGGATACCCATTCATGCTGCGCAGGTTTCTGAAGGACGAGAGCGGTGCCACCGTCATCGAGTACGCCCTCATCTGCGCGCTCGTCTTTCTCGCCGTCGTGACGGCGCTCTACAGCTACCGCGACTCCATGGCCACCATGTTCGGCCGTATCGGCACCGCCGTCACCGGAGCAACCGGCAGTTAACCCTGTCCTGCTATAGAGACTTGAAACCTCTGGTCCGAAGGACATTATCGTGCTGATCCCTCTCCTCTTCGCCCTTGTCTACCCCGCCTGCCTGCTGTGGGCCGCGAAGACCGATATCGAAAGCATGACCATCTCCAACCGCCTGACCCTGGGCCTGGCCGCCGCCTTCCTGCCGGCCGCCCTGCTGCTGGGCCTGAGCCCCGAGCAATGGGGCGTGCATCTGGGCCTGGCCTTCATCGGCCTGATCGCCGGCATGGTCCTGTTTGCCCTGCGCGTCATGGGCGGCGGCGACGCCAAGCTGATCGCCGCGACCCTCATCTGGCTCGGCGGCGACGGCGCCCTGGCCTTCCTGATCTATACGGCCCTGGCCGGCGGCGCCCTGACGCTGGGCCTGCTGTGGGCGCGCCGCACCGTCGGGCAGTTCGCCTCCGCCCTGCCCGTCCCGATCGGCCAGCACCTCGAAGCCAAGGCCGACATCCCCTACGGTGTCGCCATCTGCGCCGGCGGCCTGCTGGCCATTTCGCACAGCGACCTTCTGCCCCTGCTGCATCTGTAATCGGATACCGCCGGCAAGGGCGTCATCATGCCACGCTGTGAGAAAAAAAAAGAAGATCCCCGTTCTTTAGGCGGACGTTAACTAACCTTAAGCCAACATCCGCCGACTTTCTCTCGAACCGCGCCTGCAAAACGGCGGCGCGGACCTTCAAGGACCAGGTGGATGAAGACGTCACGATACGTCGTTTTAGGCATAGCGGCGATTGCCGGCATCCTGCTGTTTTTCCTCGTACGCGGCCTGATCTCGGGCAAGGCGACGACGTCCGCGACCGCGACCGTTACGGCGGCGGCCCCGCCCGTCGCCATGGCGCACGTCCTGGTCGCCGCCCGCCCCATCAAGGCCGGCACGCATCTTTCCGAAGACGACCTCAGCTGGCAGGACTGGCCAGCCAGCACGGTCAACGCCGCCTACATCACAGACAAGTCCGGTCCTGCGCCCGCGCCTGGCGCAGCCGCTTCGGGTTCCGAAGAAGCCGCCGCCAAGATCGTCAAGACCGGCCAGACCGTCGCCGGCAATGTCCAGCGCATGATCGGACCGGGCGCCAAGGCTGCCTATATCGGCGGCGTCGCCCGTGAAGACCTCCAGGCCGGCGAGCCCATCCTCGACGCCAAGATCGTCCGCGCCGACGCCGGCGGCTTCATGGCCGTCATGCTCAATCCGGGCATGCGCGCCATCGCCGTGCCGGTCAGCGTCGACAATACGGCCGGCGGCTTCATCCTGCCGGGCGACCACGTCGACATCCTGGTCACGCACCAGATCCCGCGCGCCGGCGGCGGCGGCAATATCGACAGCGTCCAGCCCGTCCTGCGCAACATCCGCGTCCTGGCCATCGACCAGCAGGTCAAGAGCGAGAACGACAAGCCCAACATGATCGGCGCCACCGCCACGCTGGAAGTCACCGCCACTGACGGCCAGGCCCTGGTCCTGGCCAAGGCGTCCGGCACCCTCTCCCTGCTGCTGCGCTCCTATGCCGACCTGCAGGGCCCTTCCGGTGTCGTCAGCGCGACGCCCGCCGGCGACATTCAATCGAGCGTCCGCGTATTCCGCAACGGTCAGACCTCGGAGGTCCTGGTATCGCGATGACCCCCCGCACCGTCCCGACTTATAAAGGCAGCCGCCTTCATATCTTAACCATGAGCGCCGCGATGCTGTTCGCGGCCTCAGCCGTGTCCGCCGCACCGCAGCCCTACCTGCCGTCGCCGTCGGCCATGCGCGTCACGACACAGACGGCGCCCGTCAAGACCCAGGTCCTGAACCTGGCCAAGGGCCGCTCGGCGGTGATCGACCTGCCCGCCGACGCCAGCGATGTCTTCGTGTCGAACCCCGCCGTCGCCGACGCCGTGCTGCGCACGCCGCGCCGCATCTTCGTGCTGGGCGTCGCGCCCGGCCAGTCCGACGCCATCTTCTTTGACGGCATGGGCCGCCAGATCCTGAACCTGTCGGTCCGCGTCGAAGCGGCCACCGACAATGTCGCCGACGCGGTCCACCGCCTGTTCCCCGACAGCCACGTCGAGATCCAGAGCCTGAACGGCCACATCGTCCTGTCGGGCATGGCCCGGAATGCCGGCGAGGCCGACGAGATCGCCCGCCTGGCCCAGACCTATGTCGACAAACCCGAAAACGTCCTGAACCTCATCAGCATCGCCGGCAAGGACCAGGTGACGCTGAAGGTGCGGATCGTCGAGGTCAACCGCAACACCATCAAGCAGCTCGGCTTCGACAAGTCAGCCCTGATCGGCCAGGTCGGCGGCGTCCAGTACAGCCTGGCGCAGTCGCCGACCTACGGCGTCAACAACAAGCTACTCGGCGGCGTCACCGGCGGCTACTCGGTCGACACGACCCAGCAGCCGGAACTGGCCACGACCTGCAGCGACGGCAGCACCGGCTGTTACGTCGTCGTCCACGGCCCGACCGACGCCTCGAACTACAAGACGGCGATGTCACGTGCCTCCATCGGCTCGGACGGCCTCAACAAGGCCACCGCCATGATCCAGGCCTTCGAGCAGGTCGGCCTTGTGCGCACCTTGGCCGAACCCAACCTGACGGCCGTGTCGGGCGAATCGGCCCGCTTCCTGGCGGGCGGTGAATTCCCCGTGCCGGTCGGCCAGGACAACCAGGGCCGCGTCACCGTCGAATTCAAGCCCTTCGGCGTCGGCCTGGGCTTCACGCCGGTCGTCACCTCAAGCGGCCGCATCTCGCTCAAGGTCTCGACCGAAGTGTCGGAACTGACCAATGTCGGCGCCCTGGCGCTCAATTCGACCCTGACCATTCCCGGCCTGACGGTCCGCCGCGCCGAAACCAGCGTCGAGATGCAGTCGGGTTCGTCGCTGATGATCGCGGGCCTGCTGCAATCCAAGTACAAGCAGGCCATCGGCTCGCTGCCGGGCCTGACCACCCTGCCCGTGCTCGGCACCCTGTTCCGCTCGCGCGACTTCCTGAACGACGAGACCGAAATGGTCGTCATCGTCACGCCGTACATCGTCGCCCCGACCAGCCCGAACGCCCTGCAGACGCCCGCGGACAACCTGGACCCGGCCAACGACCTGACGACCGTGTTCATGGGCAACCTCAACAAGGTGATCCACAAGCCCGTCGACGGCCAGGCGCCGCCCCCCGCCGCGCCCTACCAGGCGCCCATCGGCTACGTGATCGAGTAGGAAACGCCATGACTTTCCAGAATCCTCTTCGTATCCGCACCGGCCTGACGCTCGCCGCCTGCGCCAGCCTGCTGGCTCTGGCCGCCTGCGCCTCGATGCCGCAATCTGAAAAGACCGCCCAGACGCCGGACCCGGTCCTGCCGACCGAGCAGTATCCGCTGCGCGCCGACGCCCAGACCGACGACGTCAACCTGCGCGTCAATCCGAACGGCCTGTCCGAAAACCAGCGCCGGGCGCTCGACCGCCTGGCCAGCCGCGCCAGCTGGACCAATGGCGAGCCCGTCAGCCTCGACGTCGTCACCGGCGGCAGCCCCACGGCGGTCGCCGCCGGGCGCGCCGTCAGCGCCTATCTGATGGGCCACGACGTGTCGGACGACGACCTGTCGGTGTCCAGCCGCCGCGAACAGCCCGACGACGTGATCAGCATCCACGTCACGACCTACAGCAGCCACCTCTACGGCTGCAACAAGACGTGGGAAAACCTGTCGGCGACGCGCGACAACAAGCCGTACAAGAATTTCGGCTGCGCCATCAATTCGAACCTCGCCGCCCAGATCGCCGATCCGCGCGACATCGATTCGCCCGCGCCGACCGCGCCCGCCGACGCCGCGCGCAAGTCCGTCGTTCTGGACAAGTACCGCAAGGGTGAAAAGACGTCGTCCGAAAGCGACGACAACGCCAAGGGCAATGTCTCAGAGGCGATCAAGTAGGTACAGGTCATGCCCAATCCCGCAAAGCATAACGATCCCTTCGACAGCTTCGACGATCTCGACGACGAGTTCGTCACGGACTATTCGCCGCTCAAGGTCGATCACGGCGCGCCCGTGCACGACCTGGGCGAACCGGCCACGCCGGAGATAGATCCGGCGCTGGAAAGTCCTTACGAGACGCCGATCGGCCGCGACCCGTTCGCCGACGATTATGACGCGCCGGCCCCCGAAGCGCGCATGAGCGCCTTCGCCAGCACGCCGGCGGCGTCCCCGGCCTATGCCATGGGCGACGACGACATCGGCGCGATTTCGATCCCGCGCATCGGCATCCACTTCTTCCCGGATTCCGAGGAGACGTTGCAGGCGGCCGATACGGCGGCGCTGGACCGCCGCATGACGCGCGCCCAGTGCATGGTCAAGCGCGGCGGCATCTTCGAGGCCATCGACACCTATCGCAACGAGCCGACCCCGTCGCTGATCTTCGTGGAGACCAGCGCGCGCGGCCGCGACATGCTGGACCAGCTGGCCCAGCTGGCCGAGGTCTGCGACGCCGCCACCAAGGTCGTCGTCATCGGCGCGCACAACGACATCTCGCTGTACCGCGAGCTGATCCGCCAGGGCGTCAGCGAATACATGGTCGGCCCGATCCAGCCGCTGCAGCTGATCAAGACCGTCGCCTCGCTGTTTAACGACCCGGAAACGCCGTTCGTCGGCCGCGCCATCGCCTTTGTCGGCGCGCGCGGCGGCGCGGGCTCCTCGTCGATCGCCCACAACTTCGCCTATAACCTGGCCGAGGCCATGCAGGCCAACACGGTCATCGTCGACTACGACCTGCCCTTCGGCACCGCCGGCCTCGACTTCAACCAGGATCCGCTCCAAGGCCTGGCCGATGCGCTGAACGAGCCTGAGCGCGTCGACGCCGTGCTGCTCGACCGCATGCTGACCAAGTGCTCGGACCGCCTGTCGCTGTTCTCGGCGCCGGCGACGCTCGACCAGGACTACCTGGCCGAAACCGACGCCTTCGAGGACGTGACGCGTAAGGTGCGCTCGGTCGCGCCGTTCATCGTCATGGACCTGCCGCACGTCTGGACGCCGTGGCTGAAGCGCAGCCTGATCACCGCCGACGACGTGGTCATCGTGGCGACGCCGGACCTGGCGTCCTTACGCAACGCCAAGAACATCATCGACCTGCTGAAGGGCGCGCGCCCCAACGACTCCGCGCCCAAGCTGGTGCTGAACCAGATGGAGGTCCCGGGCCGTCCGGAAATCGCCGTCAAGGACTTCACCGCAGCGCTCGGCATCGAGCCCAGCTGCCTGATCCCGTTCGATCCCAAGCTGTTCGGCCAGGCGTCGAACAACGGCCAGATGATCGCCGAGATCGGCCAGGGCGGCAAGGTCGCCGACAGCCTGAACCAGCTGACGGCCGCCATCACGGGCCGCACGCCCGAGATCAAGGCCAAGCCGTCCTTCCTGTCCAAACTCTTCAAGAAGTGAGCTGACCGCCCGTGTTTGGCAAACGTCCGACGGATTCCGACAGTAACCGCGCCGCCCCCCAGGCGCCGCGGCCCGCGTCCGCGGCTGTCGCCGCCGCGCGTGACGCCGCCCGTGGCGAGGCCGCGTCCCGGCCCCAGGCCCTGTCGGCGCCGCCGCCCGCATCGGCCGCCGCCGACACGGCCACACGCCCCGATGCCGCGCGCCGCACCGAGACGGTCGGCGGCAACGTGCCCCTGCCGGAGCTTGCCAACGAAAAGCGCGTCGGCCAGCAAGGCGCCGCGCCCGGACAGCCTGCCGCAGCCCCCGGGACCAAGGCCAAGCTGGCCGCCGGCCTGGAACAGATGCACAAGGCTCAGGCGATCACCGAGATCGTCCGCGAGCAGTCCGACTACTACCACGCCACCAAGACCGCGATCTTCAACGCGCTGCTGAACACGATCGACCTGTCGCAGCTGGCGCAGCTCGACCACAAGGCGGCGTCCGAGGAAATCCGCGACATCGTCGCCGAACTGGTCGCCATCAAGAACGTATCGATGTCGGTGGCCGAGCAGGACAGCCTGGTCCAGGACATCATCAACGACGTCCTCGGCTACGGTCCGCTGGAACCGCTGCTGGCGCGCGACGACATAGCCGACATCATGGTCAACGGCGCCCAGCGCGTCTTCATCGAAGTCGGCGGCAAGGTCCAGCTGACCAATGTGCGCTTCCGCGACAACCAGCAGCTGATGAACATCTGCCAGCGCATCGTCAGCCAGGTCGGCCGCCGCGTCGACGAAGCATCGCCGATCTGCGACGCCCGCTTGCCGGACGGTTCGCGCGTCAACGTCATCACGCCGCCGCTGGCGCTGGATGGCCCGACGCTCACCATCCGGAAGTTCAAGAAGGACAAGCTGACCATGCGCAACCTGGTGGAGTTCGGCTCCATCAGCCCGGAAGGGGCGCGTGTCCTGGGTGTCATCGGCGCGTCGCGCTGTAACGTCCTGATCTCAGGCGGTACCGGTTCGGGCAAGACGACCCTGCTCAATACGCTGACCGCCTTCATCGACCCGACCGAACGCGTCGTGACCTGCGAAGACGCCGCCGAACTTCAGCTGCAGCAGCCGCACGTCGTGCGCCTGGAAACGCGTCCGCCCAACCTCGAAGGCCAGGGCATGATCACCATGCGCGACCTGGTCAAGAACTGTCTGCGGATGCGCCCCGAACGCATCATCGTCGGCGAAGTCCGGGGCCCGGAGGCGTTCGACCTCCTCCAGGCCATGAACACCGGCCACGACGGCTCGATGGGCACGCTCCACGCCAACAGCCCGCGCGAAGCCGTGTCGCGTCTCGAATCGATGATCACCATGGGCGGCTACGGCCTGCCGTCGCGCACCATCCGCGAAATGATCGTCGGCTCGATCGACCTGATCGTCCAGGCCGCCCGCCTGCGCGACGGTTCGCGCCGCATCACCCACATCACCGAGGTGCTGGGCCTGGAAGGCGACGTCATCGTCACCCAGGACCTGTTCCTCTACGAGATCGAGGGCGAGAACAAGGAAGGCAAGATCATCGGCCGCCACCGTTCGACCGGCATCGGCCGCCCGCGCTTCTGGGACCGCGCCAAGTATTACGGCCTCGAGCGCGAGCTCGCCGAGGCTTTGGACGCATCGGAGTAGTTGATGCTGATCGCGCTTATCGCCTTCGTCGGTTTTATCCTGATCGCTTCGGTCGGCTTCGTGCTGACCGGCTCGTCGTCGTCGCCGCAACTGGCCAAGCGCACCCAGGCCATCGGCACGGGCGCCATGACGCGCGCCAAGCGCAAGAGCGCCGCGACCGCCAAGACGCCGGAAGAGCGCCGAAAGCAGATTACCGATCAGCTGAAGGAAGCCGAAAAGCGCGAACGCAAGAAGCGCATGACGCTGAGTACGCGCATGCAGCACGCCGGCCTGACGCCCAATATCAAACAATTCCTCATCTACAGTATCGCGTTCGGCATCGTGGCGACCATCGTGCCTTTCGTGCTGCTCAAGATGCCTCTGCCGATCAAGCTTCTGGTCAGCGTGGGCGCGGGGTTCGCCTTCGGTTACGGCGCGCCGCGCTGGGTCCTCGGTTTCATGGCCGGCGGCCGCCTCAAGAAGTTCACCGAGGAATTCCCCAACGCCATGGACATCATCGTCCGCGGCATCAAGTCCGGTCTGCCGGTCAATGACGGCCTGAAGATCATCGCCAAGGAAAGCCCGGCGCCGCTAGGCCCCATGTTCCAGCGTCTGGTCGAGAATGTCGGCGTGGGCATGACGCTGGATAACGCGCTCGAGCGCATGAGCGAAAGCATCGCCTCGCCCGAACTGCGCTTCTTCACCATCGTCATCGCTATCCAGGCCAAGACCGGCGGTAACCTCGCCGAAGCGCTCGGCAACCTGTCGTCCGTCCTGCGCGCCCGCAAGATGATGCGCGAGAAGATCAAGGCCCTGTCGTCGGAAGCCATCGCCTCGGCCGGCATCATCGGTTCGCTGCCGCCGGCGGTGGGCGTCATGATCACCATTACCCGTCCCGAATACTTGCACCCCATGTTCACGCGCCCGATGGGCCAGATGATGTTCCTGGGCGGTGCCGTGTGGATGGTGATGGGCATTCTTGCCATGCGCAAGATGATCAATTTCAAGATGTAAGGGGACGACGTGGAAGATTTCGCCGCCTCCCTGATGTCGCCCGCGACCCTGGTGTCGTTCGCCGTCGCCCTTCTGGTCTTCTTCACCGTCATTACCCTGATGAAGGGCATGGTGGTCGATGAAAAGCTGGAAAAGCGCATGAAGGCGGTGCAGACCCGGCGCGAGGAACTGCGCCGCATGTCGCGCCAGCAGGTCGCCTCGACCTCGATCCGCCAGACCGACGAAAGCCTGTACCGCAAGATCGTCGACCGGCTGAACCTCAAGACCTTGCTGGAAGACCCCAAGGTTGTCGACAAGCTGGCCATGGCCGGCTTCCGTGGTCCCAAGCCCGTGTCGACCTTCTACTTCTTCCGCCTGGCCATGCCGTTCGTGCTGGGCATCCTGGCCTTTATCGAAGTCTTCGTCGTCAAGGTCGGCCACTTCCAGCTCAATGTGAAGCTGCTGATCACGGTCGGCGCCTTCGTGGCCGGCTATTACGCGCCCAACATCTATATTTCGAACATGGCCCAGAAGCGCCGCGAATCGATCGTCGCCGCCTTTCCGGACGCGCTCGACCTGCTGCTGATCTCGGTCGAAGCCGGTATGTCGATCGAAGCCGCCCTGCAAAAGGTCAGCGCCGAAATGGGCCCGAATTCTATCGAGCTGGCCGAGGAATTGTCGCTGCTGGTCGCTGAACTGAGCTATCTGCCCGAACGTCGCATGGCCTATGAAGGTCTGTCGCGCCGGACGGGCCACCCCGGTATCAAGGCGGTGTGTACCGCCATGATCCAGGCCGAAAAATACGGGACGCCCCTCGGCACGGCCCTGCGCGTCATGGCCAAGGAAAACCGCGAACTGCGCCTGTCGGCGGCGGAAAAGAAGGCGGCCGCCCTGCCGGCCCAGCTGACCGTGCCGATGATCATCTTCTTCCTGCCCGTGCTGTTCCTGGTCATCCTGGGCCCGGTCATCCTGCGCATCCACGACCTGCAGAAGAAGGACCATTCGGCGCCGGTCGTGAACAGCCATCCCACCGAGAAGAAATAGTCAGCCGCCTTTGCGCGTCCGCCGGTTCTTGTCGACCACGGCGAACAGGATGACGACGAAGGCCAGGAGCTGGATCAGGTAGATGACCGGCGTCTGATCGTCGGAATGCGGCACCGCGCCCAGCACGATCCGCCCGGCCCCCATCAGGACGAAGGCCGCCGCGAAAAACAGGAAGAAGCGGTCGCGCGTCGTGCGCCAGAAACGGACGAAGATCAGGGCGATGGTGAAGGCCGCCATGGCAATCGCACCGAGAAGCATCATCTTCAGCATGGTCACTCCGTATCGAAAATCAGGCCGTAGAGCAGGATCAGCAATGCAACCAGCGTAATGCCGTATCGCCAGACCGACAGGTCGATCTCGACCGGCAGGAAGATCTTGTCGACGATCAAAACGAGATTGCCGAAGGTCAGGCCGGCAAAGCACAAGGCGCCCCACAGCAGCAGGCGGTAGCGGCTGCGGCGCCAGGCGGCGAACAGCAGCCAGCTGCAGAGAAAGGCGGTCAGGGCGCACAGGCTGTAGATGAGCGCGGCCATATCAGTCCTTCCTGATCCTGAAAGCATTGGCGAATTCCTGGACGCGCGAGCGCGGCCGGGAATGGATGATGTTGGTGACGGGAATGAGGTACTGGCGATACAGGTCCGCGACCTGGCTTATCATGACGTCGAGATCCGGCGTTTTCGGCGCATAGGCATAGCGATGGTCCGAGGCTTTCAGGACGCCCCGGCGAACCAGGGCTTCCAGCAGCGGCACGGCGTCAGCTTCGGAAATATAGAGATGGCCGGCGACCGCCGCCGCATCCGTCGCGCGGTCGGAATGTGTGCGCAGGTAAAGAACCGCTTCCCACTGGGCGACGGAATCGATGGTTTTCAGCAGGAACTGCCGTGCGTCTTCAGGAATGGCCCCGTCGCTCATACCCTATGGGTAAAGCTTCAAGGCGCGGATTTGAAATAAGTTTTCCGTAAAAATAACAAAGGCCGCATCATCGATGCGGCCTTTGTCCTTCGAATGTATCGGTTTTAACGGCGGCCGCTGGACAGGATCATGCCCAGCACCACGCCGACGCCGAGCGCGATCAGGCTGGCGGGGACGGGGTTGTCGGTGATGACTTCGGTGGCGCGATCCTTGGCGGCGCCGAGGTTTTCACCGGCATTGTCCGTGAACTGACGGATGCGCGCTTCGGCCTTCTTGGCGCGGTCGGTGATGACATTGGTCGCGTGTTCGACCTCATGACGGATCACCTCGGAAATGGAATGCAGATCGTCTTCGTCGAACGACTTGATCTTGTCGGCGGCGGCCTTGGCCTTGGGCGACAGGGACATGGGTTCCTCCTTTTGGATTTGACGACTATACGCGTTTTATACCGGTTGGCTTAACACTTAACGCACCCGCGACGCTTCGGCGGGCGAATCCGCTATGCCGAAGCTGGCGATCAGGCTCTGTTCGGCAAACTCCGGAACGCCATTGGCTTTGAGCGCTTCCTTGCGGGCCAGCATCTCGGCGCCGAGCGCTTCGTAGTCGAGGTCGAGCTTGCGCGCCTCGGGGAACATCTCGTTTTCCTCTTCCTTGACGTGGTGCAGCACGCTTTCGGAAAGGACCGTGAACTTCCCGCCCCAATGATCGTCCGAAGCCTTCATGGTTTCAAGCTCAGCGATCAAAAGCTTGGCGACGTGGTGCTCTTCGTCGGCCTCGTCCATCAGGTCGGTCGTCTCGTCCTTGCCGATCTTCTTCTTCAGCGCCTTGCGCACGGCCGGATAGAAGATCTCTTCCTCGATCGTCGTATGGATTTTGAGTTCCAGGATCGCCTGTTTGGCGATGGCGGATTTTTCGCGGGTGGTTTCGGCGGCCTCGAAGTCCTTGAACAGCTTCTTGACCAGGTCATGGTCGGCCTTCAGCAGGGAGATAGCGTCGCTTTTGCGCATGGGAAAAGCCCCTTGTGAGATGTGACAGGCCGTCACCCTAGCTTTGCGCCCAATCGAGAAGCAGCAGGCATCTCGGCTAAAAAATATAATGAAATGAAAAACCCCCGCGGCACGCCGCGGGGGTTGGATGGGATCGGTCGCTCGGCCGCTTACTGGCAGGCCAGGCACTCTTCGTAGTCGGTGCGCGGCGTTTCCATCTTTTCGACGACTTCCTTGTCTTCGGCGCCGGCGTGCGACGCACGCTGGACCGACTTGGAGCGCAGGTAATAGAGCGACTTCAGGCCTTGCTCCCACGCCGTCCAATGCAGCATGTGCAGGTCCCACTTGTCGACATCGCCCGGCAGGAAGATGTTGAGCGACTGCGACTGGCAGATTTCCGGCGTGCGGTCCGCGGCCAGTTCGACCACCCAGCGCTGGTCGATTTCGAAGGCGGTCTTGAAGACAGCCTTTTCGTCTTCGCTGAGCGCGTCGAGATGCTGGACCGAGCCTTCGTGCTGGACGATCGTGTCCCAGACCTCGGCGGTGTTGAGGCCCTTGGCTTCGAGCAGCGCTTCCAGGTACGGGTTCTTGACGGCGAACGAGCCCGACAGGGTCTTGTGCGTGTAGATGTTGGCCGGGATCGGCTCGATGCCGGCCGACGTACCGCCGCAGATGATCGAGATCGAAGCGGTCGGCGCGATGGCCAGCTTGTGCGAGAAGCGTTCCATGACGCCGCGTTCCTCGGCGTCGCGGCACGGCCCGCGTTCCTCGGCCAGCTTGACGCTGGCCTTGTCGGCTTCACGGCGCAGGTGCTTGAACAGGCGCATATTCCACGACTTGGCCATGGCCGATTCGAAGGCGACGCCCTGGGCTTGCAGGAAGGAGTGGAAGCCCATCAGGCCGAGGCCGACCGAGCGCTCGCACATGGCCGAATAGACAGCCGAATTCATCGCCTCGGGCGCCGACTGGATGAAGTCTTCCAGCACATTGTCGAGGAAGCGCATGACGTCTTCGATGAAGCGCGGCTCTTCACGCCATTCCAGGAAGGTTTCCGCGTTGACCGACGACAGGCAGCAAACGGCGGTGCGGTCGATGCCGCGATGGTCCGGGCCCGTGTGCAGCATGATTTCCGAGCACAGGTTCGACTGGCGGACCTGCAAACCCAGCTCGCGCTGGTGCAGCGGCATGGCGCGGTTCACGGTGTCGGAGAAGATCAGGTAAGGCTCGCCGGTTTGCAGGCGGATTTCCAGGATCTTCTGCCACAGCGAGCGGGCGTCGATGTAGCGGACGACTTCATGGCTCTTGGGCGAGCGCAGGCCGAAGGGCACGCCGTCGCGCACGGCTTCCATGAATTCGTCGGTGATGCCGATGCCGTGGTGCAGGTTCAGGGACTTACGGTTGAAGTCGCCCGAAGGCTTGCGGATTTCGAGGAACTCTTCGATTTCCGGGTGGAAGATGTCGATATAGACGGCGGCCGAACCGCGGCGCAGCGACCCCTGGCTGATGGCCAGGGTCAGCGAGTCCATGACGCGGATAAAGGGGATGATGCCCGAGGTCTGGCCGGCGCCCTTGACCTTTTCACCGATCGAACGGACGGAACCCCAGTAGGTGCCGATGCCGCCGCCGTTGCTGGCGAGCGCGACGTTTTCGTTCCAGGTCGAGACGATGCCTTCCAGGCTGTCCGGCACGGCGTTCAGGAAGCACGAGATCGGCAGGCCGCGCGCCGCGCCGCCGTTCGACAGGACCGGCGTCGCCGGCATGAACCAAAGCTTCGAGATATAGTCGTAGATGCGTTGGGCGTGATCCGAATCGTCGGCATAGGTCGTCGCGACGCGGGCAAACATGTCCTGGTAGGTTTCGCCCGGCAGGAGATAACGGTCGTCGAGCGTCGTCTTGCCGAAATCGGTCAGCTTGGAATCGCGCGACGGGTCAGTGACGACCGAGCGCAGTAGCTTGAATTCGGGGCGGGCCTTGGGGCGCACCTCAACGTTCGTCTTGCCGGCCGATACACCACGCTTACCGCTCGCAGCCTTGGCTGCCTCACCCAACGACATCGTCTCAACCTCACGCGATTCGCCCCTCAACCGGGGCACCCATTAATGCCGGTTAACAACTACATCTAGTGTGTTAACCACGCCTTCTGACGATATATGGGGATCAAGTCGCCAGTTTCGTCAAGCGACTATGACCATGTTTTGGTGGACTTTTTCGTTAACAGAACCTTAAAAAACGGCTTTACCCAAGTCACTCAAAGGCTTGCAAATTGTTAACAGAAATTCGCGCGATTCACGATTTCTGTGAAAGAATCATTACACGGTCTGGCCGGGGGTTTCCGACAGGTAGCGGTCAACCCTGTTGTGACGGTCGACCAGCACGACATTGGGGATAATTGGCTCGGATGTGAGTTCGAATCCCATGATGATGATCTGCTCGCCTTCGGAGATGAGGTGGGCGGCGGCGCCGTTCATCGCGATGATTCCCGAATCGCGATCGCCCTTGATGACATATGTCTCGAGGCGGTGACCGGAGGTGTTCGACACCACCAGCACGCGCTCGCCTTCCCACAGGCCGACGGCGTCCATCAGCGTCTCGTCGATGGTGATCGAGCCGATATAGGCCAGGTTCGCCTCGGTGACGTAGGCATTGTGGATCTTGGAACGGAGCAGGGAACGCATGATGATCTTCGGGGGTTAGAACGACATAGATATAGTGGAAGCCTTGGAGGTTGCCACGCCGCGCGGCTCCCCCCTTCCGTCTGCTTCGCAGCCACCTTCCCCGTAAACGGGGAAGGAACTGAACGGTTAAGCTCCCTTCCTTCCCCTTTTACGGCGGATCGAGCGAAGCGGAAGTATAGCTTCCGCGAGGGAGGGGCTGGGTCGGCGTCAAGCCGATCCAGACGGAAGGGGGAAGCGCAGGAAGCAACAAACGCCTTGCACTTCTATATATAACAAAAAACCCCGAAGGCGGACCTTCGGGGTTTTTAGAGTCCGGAGGCGCCAGGCCTTAGCCGACGATCTGGTCGTCGCTGAAGAACTGGGCGATTTCGATGGCGGCGTTTTCGTCCGAGTCCGAACCGTGGACCGAGTTTTCGCCGACGTTCAGCGCGAACAGCTTGCGGATCGTGCCTTCGGCAGCGTTTTCCGGGTTGGTGGCGCCCATGATTTCACGGTAGGCCGGAACGGCGTTGTCGGCTTCCAGGACCTGGACGACGACCGGTTCCGACGTCATTTGCGCGACCAGCTCGCCGAAGAAGGGGCGTTCCTTGTGGACGCCGTAGAAGGCTTCGGCTTGTTCGCGGGTCATGCGGATGCGGCGTTGCGCGACGATGCGCAGGCCGGCGCCTTCGATGACGGCATTGATCTTGCCGGTCAGGTTGCGGCGCGTGGCGTCCGGCTTGATGATCGAGAAGGTACGGGACATGGAAGAGGTTCCGATTTTGGTTGGTGTTTAGGTTTGCGCGGCTTATAGCGACAGCCACCGCGTTCGCCAACCCTTATTTCTTTCGCATTTCCTTCATGTTGCAGATCACCAACCTCGTCTTTGACGCCTATGGCCGCCGCTTCTTCGATGGCGCCACGCTCACCCTGACACCTGGGACGAAGGCCGGGCTTGTCGGTTTGAACGGCGTCGGCAAGTCGACCCTGTTCAAGCTGATCCTGGGGCAACTCCAGACCGGTGGCGGCGAGATCACGACGCCCAAGGCCTGGCGCATTGCCAGTGTCGACCAGGAAATCGCCGCCTCGCCGGTCCATCTGATCGACGCCGTTCTGGCGCTGGATACGCGCCGCGCCAACCTGCTGAAGGCGCTGGAAACGGCCGATCCGATGCACCAGGCCGAAATCCACCACGACCTCTACGCCATCGGCGCCGACCGTGCGCCGTCCAAGGCGGCGGAAATCCTGTCGGGCCTTGGCTTTTCCAACGCCGACCTGACGCGGCCGATCTCGGACTTTTCCGGCGGCTGGCGCATGCGCGCGGCCCTGGCCGGGGCGTTGCTGGCCGAACCCGACCTGCTGCTGCTGGATGAGCCGACCAACTATCTCGACCTGGAAGGCGCCCTGTGGCTTGAGGCCCGGCTGAAGCGCTATCCCAATGCGGCGCTGATGATCAGCCACGACCGCGACCTGTTGAACGAAGCGGTAGACGCCATCGTCCACGTGGTGGGACAAAGGCTCGACTATTACAGCGGCAATTACGACAATTTCGAGCGAATGCGCGCCGAAAAGGCGCGCCTGAACGCCGCCAACCGCGCCAAGCAGGAGGCGGAGCGCGAGCACTTGCAGGCCTTCGTCGACCGTTTCCGCGCCAAGGCGTCGAAGGCGGCCCAGGCGCAGTCGCGCATGAAGAAGCTGGAAAAGCTGCCGCCGATCGCCGCGACGATCGAGGACCGCGTCGCGCCATTTATTCTGCCGTCGCCGGAAAAGCAGCTGGCGCCGCCGATCCTTCGGCTCGAAGACGCGTCCGTGGGCTATGGCAGCACGGTGATCCTGCGACATATCAATGTTCGTCTGGACCCGGACGATCGCATCGGCGTGCTGGGCGTGAACGGTGCGGGCAAGTCGACCTTCGCCAAGCTGCTGGCCGGCGCCCTGACCGAAAGCCATGGCACGCAATGGCGCGACCGGCGCATGACGGTGGCGTGGTTCCACCAGCATCAGATCGAGGCGATGGATCCGGAGGATACCCCGCTGGAGATGATCCGGCGGGCACGGCCGGAAGAAACCGAGTCCCGGCGCCGGGCGCGGCTGGGCAGTTTCGGCATGACGGTCGAAAAGGTCGAGACCAAGGTCAAGGACCTGTCGGGTGGCGAGCGTGCGCGTCTGCTGCTCAACATGGTGGCGATGGATGCGCCGCACCTGCTGATCCTCGACGAACCGACCAACCACCTGGATATCGACAGCCGGCGGGCCTTGCTCGATGCATTGAACGACTATGAGGGGGCGGTGCTGATCATCACCCACGACCGGTCGCTGATCGAGCTGGTGGCGGACAAGCTGTGGCTCGTCAATGACGGCACGGTGAAGTCGTATGGCGGCAGTCTCGACGATTACGCCAAGCTGGTGATCGAGCGCGCCAAGACTGCGACGCGTGAGGAGGCTCAGGCAACGGCTGCGGCCAAGCCGCAGGGTGTGAATTCGAAGGACGCCCGCAAGGCGGCCGCGGCGGCCCGCGCGGCGATCGCACCCTTGAAGAAGAAGGCCGACGACCTGGAAAAGCAGATCGAGACGGTGGGCAACCAGATCAAGCTGCTCGATCTGAAACTGGCCGATCCGGATATCTATGTGAAGCGGGCTGCGGAAGCCGTGGCCTTGGGGAAAGACAAGGCGCGGCTGGAGGAGAAGCTGGTGGCGCTTGAGGGGGAATGGATGGACGCGGCTGAGGTGTATGAGGCCGCACGGACGGAAGCCGGTGTGTAACTAACGGGGTTTGGGGCCTGCGGCCCCAAGTCTTCCCTCTCCAATAATAAGGCCCGCCTTTAAGGGGCGGGCCTTATTATTGGAGAAGAAAGGTTTGTGGGGTCACGGACCCCACACCCCATTCGTTTCAGAACGTCTTCGCTCCGTTCACCGCCAGCATCACCGCATACACACTTGTCGTCGCCGTGATGAACAGCCGGTTCCGCTTCGGACCGCCGAAGCAGACATTGGACACCGGCTCACCGATCATGATTTCCCCGATCAGCGTTCCGTCCGGCTCGTAACAGTGCACGGCCTCGGTCGCGCTGGTCCAGATGCGGCCGTCTTCGTCCAGCCGCAGCCCGTCATAATTGCCCTTGTCGGCAAAGACCGCGCCGCCGGTCAGACTCCCGTCCGAACCTACATCGAACACGCGGATATGCCGCGGGCCGGTCGCAATATGCGTCCGGCCGCTGTCGACCACATACAGACGCTTTTCATCCGGCGAAAACGCCAGCCCGTTCGGCTTCACAAAATCATCCAAAACCCGGACCACGGTACCGTCCGTAGCCACCCGGTAGACATGGCTGCCGTCCTGCTCGGCCTCAGCCTTGTGGCCCTCGTAATCCGTATCGATGCCATAGGTCGGATCCGTGAACCAGATCGTCCCGTCCGACTTCACCACCACGTCGTTCGGACTGTTGTAGCGCTTGCCGTCATAGCTGTCGGTGATCACCGTTACCGACCCGTCAATCTCAGTTCGCGTCACGCGCCGGCCGCCGTGCTCGCACGTCACCAATCGCCCCTGTCGATCGATCGTATTGCCGTTGGAATAGTTCGCCGGCGCACGGAAGACCGACACCTGGCCGCTGGCCTCGTCCCAGCGCAACATGCGGTCGTTCGGAATATCGCTCCACACCAGCGATCGATGCGCCGGAAAATAGGCCGGCCCCTCCGCCCATCGGCAGTCATCATACAAGCGTTCGATCTTCGCGCTCAGGCGCACGCAATCGCGAAACCGGTCGGCAATGACATTGTAGCAGGGCGTCATGGGAATCATCTCCTGATCACATCCGCTTGATTATTATGGCGGCCATAGTTTTGCCACACCATATTTAAGCCGTCAGGGACTGCGGCCCGGCATGGGTCTGACCGCCTAAGTCCCTGCGAACACGCGCATCGCGAAACCAGCGGCGGGGGCCGCCACGATGCGCACACGGGGGCTTTTATGAGCTTTGAATACTTACCTTGGGCCGCGCTGGCTATCGGCGCGCTGCTCGTTGTCGTGCTGGTCGTAACGTCCGGCATGATCCGTTATGTCGGCAACAACCACGTCGCCGTCGTTGAAAAACTGTGGTCCGCCAGGGGCTCGATTCAGGGTGGCCTGATCGCGCTCAAAGGCGAAGCCGGCTTTCAACCGGGCACCCTGCGTGGCGGCTACCATTTCTTCGTGCCCTTCCAATACCGCCTGCACGTCCAGCCGCTGGTCACGATCCCGCAAGGCCAGATCGGCTACGTCTTCGCCCGCGACGGCGCACCGCTGGATGCGACGCAAACCCTGGCGCACAACGACACCGCCACGGATTTTCAGGACGCCCGCACCTTCCTGCTATCGGGTGGCCAGAAAGGCCCGCAACGCAAGATCCTGCGCGAAGGCACCTACGCCATCAACCTGGCGCAGTTCGTCATCATCACCGCCGATCGCATCTACGGCGTCCGGCTCGATGCCGCCGACAGCGACCTGTTCGAGGAGATGAGCAAGATCATCCAGTCCCGCCAGGGCTTCGACGCCGTCATCATCAAGGACGGCGAAGATTCGATCGGCGTCGTCACCGTGCACGACGGCCCGTCGCTTCCTGCCGAACAGATCATCGCGCCCACCGTCGGCGGCGATCCCGCCAACGCGGCCACCTTCCACAACAACTTCCAGAACCCGGAAGCGTTTCTCACCGCCGGCGGCCGCCGCGGCCGTCAGCTCCAGGTTCTGGTCGAAGGCAGCTACTTCATCAACCGCCTGTTCGCCACGGTCGAAAAGGTCGCCAAGACCATCATCGAGGTCGGCCATGTCGGCGTCGTCGTCTCCTATACCGGCGAACTGGGCAAGGACACGTCGGGCGACGACTACCGCCACGGCGAACTGGTCGCCCGCGGCACGCGCGGCGTGTGGTCGGAACCCCTGCTGCCCGGCAAGTACGCCTTCAACCCTTACGCGGGTAAAATCCTGATGGTCCCGACGACCAACTTCATCCTGAAGTGGGACCAGTCGACCATCGGCCCGCACAAGTTCGACGAAAACCTGTCGGAAGTGTCGCTGATCACCAAGGACGCGTTCGAGCCCATCCTGCCCCTGTCGGTCGTCGTCCATATCGACTACCGCAAGGCGCCGCTGGTCGTGCAGCGCTTCGGCGACATCAAGAAGCTGGTCGAACAGACGCTGGACCCCATGGTCTCGGCCTACTTCAAGAACGTCGCCCAGACGCGTACCCTGATCGAACTGCTGCAGGACCGCAGCGAGATCCAGCGCATCAGCGCCGTCGAGATGAAGGACAAGTTCGCCGGCTACAGCCTGGAACTGCAAGAAGTGCTGATCGGTACGCCGCGCGCCGCCGCCGGCAACGACCAGATCGAGCAGATCCTCAATCAGCTGCGCCAACGCCAGCTGGCCGACGAAAAGGTCGGCACCTACGAGCGCCAGGTCATCGCCGCGCAAAAGGAACGGGCCCTGCGCGAAGCCGAGGCCCAGGCCAAGCAGCAGACGGCCATCACGGAATCGGCCCTGTCGATCCAGGTCCAGGAAAACGCCGGCCGCGCCAACCTGGCGCGCTCGCAGCAGGAGGCCAACCAGACGCGGACCCTCGCGAAAGCCGAAGCCGACCGAACCCAGTTGCTCGGTGAAGGTGAAGCCGCCCGGATCGTCGCCCTTGCGAAAGCCGACGCCGAACGGGTGACCAAGGTCGGCCTGGCGCAGGCCGAGGCCATCGCCAAGCAGGCCGAAGCGTCGGGCGGCGCCAAGTACCAGCTGGCGCGCCAGATCGCCGAACGCTTCGCCGAGGCGCTGGAAAAGTCGGGCGTCGATATCGTGCCGAAAATCGCCATCGGCGGTGGCGCGGGCACGCCCGGCGCCGACATGGCCGGCTCAGGCACCATCCAGGCCCTGATGGCCATGCTGCTGGCCGACAAGCTCGATACCCCGGTCAAGCCGGACGCCGAGCCGGTACAGCAAGCGTAAAAAGACGAAGGGCGCGGATCACTCCGCGCCCTTTGTTTTCTGTCGGCGGCAAATGCCTTACGACTTTACGGGTCCCGCCTTGGACAGGGTGAAGATCACCGCGGTGCCGCCCGAAGGCGAGGCCTCGAGCCGGATATTGCCGCCATGCTGCAGGACGATCTTGCGGGCCAGGGTCAGGCCCATGCCGACGCCGGGATAGGCGTCGTCGGTGTGCAGCTTGCGCAAGGGGCGGAAGACATCGTCATAGAACATCGGGTCTATGCCGATACCGTTGTCGCTGACGCAGAATTCCCATTCCTCGGGCCGCTCGGCGACGAAGATGCGGATGTCCGGCGGCGTGTCCTTGCGGCGGAACTTGATGGCGTTCTCGATCAGGAAATAGAAGAGCGAGAACATGCGGTTGTTGTCGGCCAGGATTTCCGGCATGCGCGGATAGGTCAGCTGGGCGCGCGTCGCATCGATCAGCGCCTGCAACTCCATGTGCACCCGCGCCAGGGTGATTTCGAGGTCGATCAGTTCCGGCGCGCGCGGTACGGTATTCAACCGCGAAAAGACCAGCAGGCCCTGGATCATCTCGTTGAGCTTCTGGCCGCTTTCGAGGATCAGTTCGAGATGCAGGCGATCCTCGTCGCTCGGCAACTGGTCCAGTTTTTCGGCGAGAAGCTGGGAAAATCCGACGATGGTCCGGACGGGTCCCGAAAGGTCATGCGACACGATATAGGCGAAATCGCGGAACTCGTCCTCGGGCGTAGAGACGGTAGGCGCCATAACCTGCTGAAAAGCGTGCATGTTTTGTCTCCGTGGCTCAGTCATGCGTCATAGCCGGAAGGGCGGCCGTACCGAGAAAGAACTTTTCCACGGTCGCGATTGTATCCCGGTACTGGTTAAGATCCGATGGCTTGACCAGATAAGCATTGGCGTGCGTCTGATAAGCTTTCAGTACGTTCTGTCCGGCGCCGTAGGCCGACATGACGATGACCGGAATATGCTGCAAGGCGCTGTCGGTCTTGATGGCGGTCAGGACCTCGAGCCCGCTCATGCGCGGCAGGCCGAGGTCGAGCAGGACGACATCCGGAGTCACGGCGTCTGCGTGTTCGCCCTCGCGCTTCAGGATGGCCAACGCGGCTTCGCCGGTGGAGGCGGTCGTCACTTCGGGCGGCGGCTGCAATTCACGAAAGGCGCGTTCCGCCAGGATGGCGTCGCCGCGATTGTCATCGATCAGAAGAATCCGGGCCGGACGGCCAAGTTTGTGCATCGAACGCCTCTCTCGTGTCCCCCAAACTCTCAGTCTCATCGCGGTCCCCAGGCGCTGTCGCCGAATCGGGCGATAAACTCAAGGTAGCACCGGTCATCCGTGTCCGCTACAGCCAGCGTCTACGCTGACCCTTAAATATCAAAGATATCTATAACACGTGTCCTTAATACGATCTCCCCATGGGTGCGTTCTTTAACTGCATTTCACGGAGGTGATCAGGCCGGTGTCACTGTCGAAAACGATGGTCTGGCGGTCGGCGCGGAACTCCTGGGTCGTCACGCAGGTCGAGCACACGACCCGGCGCTGAGACGGTTGCAGCGGCACGGGAATCTCGGTGCGCGGCTTGCCGACCAGGTACTGCAGGGCGGCCGCGCCGCAGGTGTCGTTGGACGCCGGCCTGTAGGCAGGCGCAGGCGCAGGGCGCGGCGTGGATTGCTGGGGCACCGGGCGCGACGGCGGAACATAGGGCTGCGGCGCCGACGGCATGCGGGGCTCCGGCTCGGGCCGTTCGCGCGGTGCGGATCCGCATCCGGCCAGAAACCCGGACAGCAACCCGGCCACGACAGCCAACCCAAGCACGTGTTTGCGCGACAGCTTCACTGCATCTTCTCCCAACGTCCGTCGTCGTTTTGTTTCCAGTAGGCGAGGTTCAGCCCCTCGCCCTTCATGCGCTTCCACTGCTCCCGCGCCCAGCCGAGGTGCGCGGCGTCATTGCCTTCGAACACGATCAGGGCACGTTCCAGGCCGTCGAGCGTCGGCGGATCGACCGGCGCCACCGACAGGTAGACCTGCGGTTCGTTGGCCATCTTGCCCGACGTGCCCAACAGGACCGGCTGGCGCGCCGCGAATTCCGCGTCCTCGCGGCCGTGCGCCAGGAAGGATTGGGGTTTGTAGGTCCAGAGATGGGAATCGAGCGCCGTGACCATGTCCTCTTCCAGGCCGTGGACATAGGCCTTCCACCCGCGCGAAGACACCTTTTCCAGCAGATCCGGCAAGGCCTGTTCAAGCGAGGTGCGTTCGAGGTGATAGAACCAGATATCGGTCATGCGTACAGTGCGATTTTACCGGTATCGACGCTTCTGGCGGCGACTGCGGGCCATTGTGCCGGTGCCCGCCGCGGCTGGCAATACACGAAGTGCGTGAAAGGGTTAGCGTCAGTCAGACCACAGGTCTGTCACGTCGCCCTTGCGGTTCAGCATGTGAATGGCGCGCTTGATGACGCTCAGCACGTTTTCGACGCGCGCATCCGTTTCGTAGGTCAGGGCCGAGCGATGCATGCCGTCGAGCGCGAAGCGGGCCAGGTCGCGGCTGGCCTGGAAGCGGGCGTCGTTGCCGGCCATGATGAAACCCGGCGTGGCGCGGCCCATGGCGGCCTTGTCGAAGGCCTCCTGGGCCGGGCGGATGGCGCGGGCCACGTCGGCGTCCTGGCGCGCGGCGCGTTCCAGCGCCAGGAAGGCCGAGAACGGCACGGAATTGAGCAGGCGCCAATAGGCGTCGATGGCGCCGTCCAGCGCGTCCTGGCCGGGCTTCAGCTTGCGCGCCTCGGCCTCGAAGGCGGCCTCACGCGCCGTGTGGATGTGCCAGGCGGCCGCCTCGACCAGGTCCTCGCGCGTCGGGAAGTGATACAGCATGGCGCCGCGCGTCAGGCCGCACGCTTCGGCGATGGCGGCATTGCCGGCCCGATCGTAACCCAGTTCGGCGAACAGGCGCATGGCGGTCTCGAGAATCTGCACCCGGGTGCGCCGCGATTTCGGCGTATCCTTGGCAGCCCCGGCCGAAACCGGAGAATTATCCCGCACCTGCGGTGATTTGGATCGATCGTTCATCGCGACTCTTTCGTTCCGCCTTGTCCGCCGGTGGCTCGGCGCAGCGGCTCCCCTTCCTTTAAAATAAAGGCGTTTGGCGTTTTAAGCAAGCCACAATGCGCGGCCGGGCTGTACATTTTCGACATAACCGTCGATTTGTGCAACGCAAAATAGTTCGCTGCCCGGACTTATCCCGTTTGCGGCGAGGCGCAAGACTTCCGTCACCCTGCCCTTGCCAAGTCCTTGTGAAGTGGGCATTGAGGGGTTGTCATTGATCTTATCCAGGACACCCGGACTTTGCGTATCTTGCTGGCCACCGACGCGTGGGAACCCCAGGTCAACGGGGTGGTGACGACCCTCAAGCGGACGATCGAGGAATGCGAAAAACTCGGCCACGAGTTCCGCATCGTCGACTACAACCAGTTCAAGACCATTTCCTGGCCGGACTATCCCGAGGTCAAGCTGGCGCTCGGCTGCTACGAGGAAGTCCGCGAGATCATCCAGGACTATGAGCCGGACGCCATCCACATCGCCACCGAAGGCCCCGTGGGTTTCGCCGCGCGCCGCGTCTGCCAGGAATGGAAGCTGCCCTTCACGACCAGCTACCACACCAAGTTCCCGGAATACGTCGCCGCGCGCCTGCCCATCCCTTTGAGCGTCGGCTACGCCATCATGCGCTGGTTCCACCAGCCGTCCGGCCGCGTCATGGTCGCCACACCGACGCTTCAGCACGACCTGGAAGCGCGGGGCTTCCGCAACATCTCGCCGTGGACGCGCGGCGTCGATACCGAGCTTTTCCGTCCGGGCCTCGAGCCGATCCTCGGCGACATCGAACGCCCGGTCATGACCTATGTCGGCCGCGTCGCCGTCGAAAAGAACATCGAGGCCTTCCTGAAGCTCGATTTGCCGGGCACCAAGGTCATTGTCGGCGGCGGCCCCCAGGTCGAGGACCTGAAGGTCAAGTACCCCAAGGCGATTTTCACCGGCCCGCGTTTCGGTACCGAGCTGGCACGCTCCTACGCCGATTCCGACGTCTTCGTGTTTCCGTCGCTGACCGACACTTTCGGCCTGGTGATCATCGAGGCCATGGCCACCGGTACGCCGGTCGCCGCCTTCCCGGCGCACGGCCCGATCGACCTGATCCCGGGTTCGGGCGCCGGCGTCATCGACGACGACCTGGGCGTCGCCATCACCGAAGCGCTCAAGCTCGACCGCAAGGCGGTGCGCGCCTATGCCGAGAAGTTTTCCTGGCGGGCCTGCGCCGAGGAGTTCATCCACAATCTGCAGCCCTACCCGGAACCCGCCAAGACAAAACTGTGGAACCGGCTGCGTCATCTGACGCGCCGCCGGCCCAAGCGTACACCACAAGCCTAGAGCAGGCGCTTGCGGATCTGCTGCGACAGGATGTCGATCAGGGTCACGGCCCCCACGATGATCAGGGCGATCGCCGAGACGCTGGCATAGTCGTAGCCGTTGAGGTTATCGAACAGCAGCTGGCCGATGCCGCCGGCGCCGATCAGGCCCAGCACGGTCGCCGAACGCGCGTTCGATTCAAAACGATAGAGCGCGAACGACGTCCATAGGGGCCCGACCTGCGGGATGACGCCCCAGACGATTTCCTGCAAGCGCGACCCGCCCGTGGCGCGAACGCCTTCGACCGGTGCCGCCTCGATGGCCTCAACCGCCTCGGAAAAGAGCTTGGCCAGGGTCCCGGTATTGTTGATGGTCAACGCCAGCACGCCCGCCAGCGGCCCGGGGCCCACGGCCACCAGGAAGGCTGTGCCAAGCACGATATCGGGGAAGGCGCGGAGCAAGGCGATCAGGCCGCGCATCGGCTGCACCACCCAGGCCGGCGCGATATTGCGCGAGCACAGGAAGCTGATCGGGATGGCGAAGATGATCGACAGGAAGGTGCCCCAGACCGCGATCTGCAGCGTCTCCCACATGGCCGCGATATAGCGCTTCCAATCGCTGAAATCGGGCTTCAGATAGGCTTGGAGGTAGGTGCCTGTATTGGCCGACTTATCGACCAGCTTGTGCAGGTCTTGCATATGCGCGCCCTTGAAGGCGACCGCCAGGATGGCAACGACCACCAGGATCATCAGCCAGTTGGCGATGCGCGTCGCCATGCCGGTCGTCGGCGGCGCCAGGTCGTTCATCGTTTGGGTCCCGGCCATTACCGGCTTGCCGAAGCCGGCGCATCGGCCGGCGCCTGCGGCACCGTGTTGGACGCCGCCACGGCCTGCGCCTTCTTGACCTCGTCCAGCTCGGCCTGCGCCTTGGCGATCTTGCCGGCGTCGCCGCCCTTTTTCGCTTCAGCCACGGCAACAGTGGCCTCCAGCAGGCGTTCCGGCAGCAGGTAGGACGCATCGGCCGGCTGCATGGCGCCCCACTGCATGACCTTCAGGTTGGCGCGCTGGCGGTCGGCCTCCGGGCCCGTGCCCTGGCCATAGCTCAGGAAGAAGGACCGCAGCTTTTCCTTGACCGCGGGATTGAGGTCGGAACGGTATTCGATGACGCCCTTCGGGATGGGGGGCGAGCTCCACAGAACCTTGAGCTTGGCAGCCTTGGCCTGGCCTTCCGGCGTGTCGTTCAGTTCCTTGAGCGTGTCCGTATTGGCGGTAGCGGCGTCATAGACACCGGCCACGACGCCTTCGACATTGTTCTGGTGCGAGCCCGAATGGATCGAGCGGAAGCAGTTGTCGGTATCGATAGCGTGCGGCAGGAAGAGATGGACCTTGGGGACGATAGTGCCCGAGGTCGATTTCACGTCGCCAATACCGAAATTGATCTTGTGGTCGCACTTCAGCACGTCGTCGAGCGTCAGCCTGGAGTCGGCGCGCACGATGATGATGCTCTCATAGCCGTCGGAGCCATCCGGATTCGTGGTGTGGGCGAAGACTTCGCCGGTCGCCCGCTTCATGGCGTCGAGGCCCGACGAGCTGGAAAAGAAGCCGGCCTGCACCTGGTTGAAGCGCATGGCCTCGACCAGCGACGTATAGTTGCTGGAATAGAACGGCTTGATCTTCAGGCCGGTCTGCTTCTCCATGTCGGCCAGGATCGGCTGCCACATCTTGTCGAGATTCTGCGACTTCTCGAACGACAGGATGGAGAAGGTGATTTCCTTCGGGCCGCCCGGCGCCTCGGCCGGCTTTTCCGAACACGAGCCCAGGACCAGCCCGGCCACACCGAGGGCCAGGGCCGAAACGGCTTTCACAACGGTCTTAGTGAGCATTGGTCTCTCCCCAGTAGGCGTCCTCGATCTCCGCCCCGTAAATGTCTTTCAGCGTGCCGTCGTCCAGCCCGGCGGACGGGCCGTCATAGACGATTTTCCCGTCCTTCAGCGCCAGAATCCGGTCGCAATAGGTCTTGGCGTAGTCGACCTGGTGCAGGGTGACGATGACGCCCACCTGCTCGCGCTCATTGAGGTCGACCAGCAGTTTCATGACTTTACGCGCCGTGACCGGGTCGAGCGAGGCGACCGGCTCGTCAGCCAGCACGACCTTCGCGCCCTGGACGATGGCGCGCGCGATGGCACCGCGCTGCTGCTGCCCGCCCGACAGGGTGTTGGCGCGCTGGCCGGCCATGGCGGCGACGCCGACATGGTCGAGCGCCTGCATGATCTTTTTCTTTTCGTCGGCGCTCCACAGGCCGAACAGGCCGCGCAGGGCCGAAATCTTGCCGAGAAAGCCCAGCGCCACATTGGTGAACAGCGACAGGCGGCCGACCAGGTTGAACTGCTGGGCGATCAGGCCCATGTCGGCGCGGGTCTTGCGGACATCACCGGCCAGCCGGCCGTTCGATTGCACGGTGCGGCCGAAAACGGCGACCGTGCCCTGGCCCCTGTCGATGGTGTGCAGGCCCGAAATCGAGCGCAGCAGGGTCGACTTGCCCGAACCCGACGGCCCGATCAGGGCGATGCGTTCCGGCCGGTCCATGGTGAACGATACGGTATCCAGCGCCTTGTGGATCGACGATCCGCCGGCGGCCCTGGCCTTGCGGTTAAAGGTCTTGCTGATCGATTTGACTTCGACAAGCGGCGCCGCCATGGCCAATCCCTATTGATGTCCACCGAAAACGCGGCGCACGAAACGGCATCCGCCGAGACGGACAACTGATACACAGAGAAACTTTTATTAACGTTTCCTGTGCGGTTGCAACAGGATTTAGCAGTTAACGATGGGAATTTTGTGACAATGGCGTGACAGCGAAGCCCTTGCCCGTATGCGAAATTTTTTTACTGCTGCATCTTTACACGCGAGGCGATATCACTATTTTACGCGTTCTTCCGGCGGACCCCTAGAGTTCTCGTAACGCTGCTAACGCCGGTCTGGGTTTAACGTTTTCAAAATCGGGGAATTGAAGTGGACACATACACTTCCGCCCTGGACCTGGTCCGCAAGCAGCCTCCGGAACGCCCCGTCGCCCTCGTGCGTCGTGCGCCCGTCACTGTTGCGGCGCAATGGTTCCAGGCCAATTTCAAAGGCGATGTCTTCTATGCCGTCAAGGCAAACCCGTCGCCGTGGGTGCTGGAAACCCTGTGGGATGCCGGCGTCCGTTCGTTCGACGTCGCCTCGCTGAACGAGGTCGAGCTGGTCCGCTCGACCCTGCCGCAGGCCCGCCTTGCCTTCATGCACCCGGTCAAGAGCCGCGCGGCGATCGCCCAGGCCTATTCCGATTTCGGTGTACGCACCTTCAGCCTCGACACCCACGAAGAGCTGGCCAAGATCCTCCAGGCGACCGGCAATGCCCGCGACCTGAACCTGATCGTGCGCCTGGCGACGTCGGGCGAAGGCTCGAACCTGCCGCTGACCAACAAGTTCGGCGCCCAGACGCACGAAGCGCCGTCGCTGCTGATGGCAACGCGCCAGGCGACGCGCGGCCTGATGGGCATTTCGTTCCACGTCGGTTCGCAATGCATGCGCCCGACCGCCTATGCGGCGGCCATGGCGGCGGCTTCGCGCAGCCTCGTCCGCGCCGGCGTCTTCGCCGACGTCGTCGATGTCGGCGGCGGCTTCCCGTCGGTCTATCCCGGCATGATCCCGCCGGCCCTGTCCGAATACATGGACGTCATCAACCGCGCCTTCGACGAAATGAAGGTGCATGAGGAAACCCAGCTTTGGGCCGAACCCGGCCGCTCGCTGGTGGCGGAATCGACCTCGGTCCTGACCAAGGTCGAGCTGCGCAAGGGCGACGCCCTCTACCTCAACGACGGTTCCTACGGCAACCTGTTCGACGCCACCCACGCCAAGTGGCCCTTCCCGGTGCGCCTGCACCGCCAGGACGAAGACGTCGAAAGCGAAACCCTGAAGCCGTTCCGCTTCTACGGCCCGACCTGCGATTCCATCGACTCGATGCCGGGCCCGTTCTGGCTGCCGGCCGATGTCGACGAAGGCGATTACGTCGAAATCGGCATGCTGGGCGCCTATGGCGTCACCATGGGCACGCGCTTCAACGGCTATGGCGAGACGGAAACCGTCTTCCTGGACGACGCGCCGATGGCGTCGCTGTTCGGGCTGGGGCCGCGCACGCTCAACAATCCGCGTTCGGCCTTCGAAATCGAGGATGCGAACAAGGTCGTGCGTCTGAACCGTCCCAAGGGCGGCAAGCGCGGCAAGAAGCGCGTCAAGGCCAAGGCGTAATCGCTACCGTCATCTAATCATGATTTGCCAAAGCGCGCCCTGTCGGCTATAGGGCGCGCGAAATTCTGTCCTGTCCCATCCGGATCGGCCGATCACCCCTCCTCATCGCTCCGTCTGAGGATCCAAGGGGGAATGACGGGCGTCCACCTTTTCCTCTTCTCAAAGGATCAAGAGATGAACGCTGACACCCCAACCCTTTCCAATATGAAGGCCACCCTGCTCGCCGAAACGGTCGAGCACGTCGACATCACGTCCTACGACGCCCGCCCGATCATCGATTCGATGCGCAAGATGTCGTTCTCGTCGCGCGATACCGCGCGCGCCGCCGACATCTTCAACATGGCGCTGGAAGACAAGTCCTGCTCGCCGTGGCTGATTCTGGCCGGTTCGACTTCGGCCGGCGGCTGCATGCACGTCTATCGCGACATGGTGAAGTTCGGCATGATCGATGCCGTCGTCGCCACCGGCGCCTCGATCGTCGACATGGACTTCTTCGAAGCGCTCGGCTTCAAGCACTACCAGGCGGCAGGTACCGTCGACGACAACGTGCTGCGCGACAACTATATCGACCGCATCTACGACACCTATATCGACGAAGAAGAGTTGCAGGCCTGCGACCACACGATCCTCGAGATCGCCAACCGCCTGGAGCCGCGCGGCTATTCCTCGCGCGAATTCATCTGGGAAATGGGCAAGTGGCTGTCGGAAGGCAACGCGAAAAAGCCCGGCTCGCTGATCCAGACCGCCTATGAAGAAGGCGTGCCGATCTTCTGCCCGGCCTTCGTCGACAGTTCGGCCGGTTTCGGCCTGGTCAAGCACCAGAAGGAACGCGCCAAGGAAGGCAAGCCTTACATGATGATCGACGCGGTCGCGGACTTCCGCGAACTGACCGACATCAAGATCGCGGCGGGCACCACCGGCCTGTTCATGGTCGGCGGCGGCGTGCCGAAGAACTTCGCCCAGGACACGGTCGTCTGCGCCGAAATCCTCGGCGTCGAAGCCGACATGCACAAGTACGCCGTCCAGATCACGGTCGCCGACGTCCGCGACGGCGCCTGCTCGTCGTCGACGCTGAAGGAAGCCGCTTCGTGGGGCAAGGTTTCGACCACCTACGAACAGATGGTATTCGCCGAAGCGACGACCGTCGTGCCGCTGATCGGTTCGGACGCCTATCACCGCGGGCACTGGCAGGGCCGTGAAAAGCGCCGCTGGGCCAAGCTCTTCAACCAATCGTGAAGATTTTTTTGCACCGCACACCTTGTCATACAGGGTGAAGGTACTATTTAAGGACTGAAGGCCTGAGTCGTTAACCGACCGTTTTCCTCTATCGGATAGCGTAGGGCTTACAAGTTCGTCACCGGGATCATCCCCCCCCTCGAAACCGGTGGCATGCGACGGAGACCATTGCCCCCCAATGGTCTCCGTTTTGCGTTTTGGGTGATGGCAGAGACCATTGCACCCCATCAGGGTCTCTCATCGTTTTGCGTTTGGGGCTTTGCGTTTTGGGTGATGGCAGAGACCATTGCACCCCATCAGGGTCTCTCATCGTTTTTGCGCTTATCGGGCCCGCTTAACCAAGCCTAACGCGCGTTAACCATTTAAATACCTGATTTGGTGCATTCTGCGGCCATGGCCACAGAGATTCGTCCTTCCCTCGCCCAGATGTTGAACCCGCAGGCAGCGGCGCCGGCCGCGACTCCGCGTCCGCAAGCGGCGCAGGGTGGCTTCGCCAGTGCCATGGCGGCTCAGAAGGCCTTCTTCAACCAGATCACGACGCCGCAGGTCACTCCTCCGACCTATACGGCCGCCGATGTTGCCCGCGCCACCGCCGCGCCCCAGGCAACACAAAAGACGGCCCCCGCGCAGGCGGCCGATCCGAACCAACCGCTGCGGCGGCCGGGTTCCTATCTGAATATAGTCGTTTAGGCCTTTACGGCGACGGGCGCGACCACCGGCTCGGCGGCGACATCCTCACCCACCACGCCCTCCGACAGAGCCGGCATCGGCAGCTTGCGCAGCTTCTTGGCCAGCTTCTTGGTGTCGTCCTTCTTATTGGCCTTCTTGCGCGCCTTCTTCTCGGCCTTGTGCGCGGCCTTTTCGGCCTTCTGCACGGCGCGGTCTTCCGGCGCCACGGTACCGTCTTCACGGGCCGAGGTGATCTTGCGCAGCAGCTTGACGAAGCTGTCGCGCTTGGGCGGCGACAGCAGCGACAGGATCTTTTCGTCGGCCGCCATGACGCGCGGCTCCATCTCGTCCAGCGCCGTCTGCCCGGCTTCGGCAATCTGCACCAGATTGGCGCGGGCGTCGGTCGTCGAGCGTTCGCGCTTCAGCAAATTCTTGGTCAACATGCGCGCGACCAGGTCGGCCAGGGTCGAGCGGTCGATCCCCGTCAGCCGGACCAGATCGGTCTGCGACAGGCCTTCCGTACCCTGAAGGGCCTTGAGCACGGCGTACTGGCGCTGGGTCAGCGCCCCTTCGCCCGCTTCGGCATTGTAGATGTCGAGGGCAATCTGCAGCACGCGGTGCAGGAGGTGGGACGGAGAATCTTCCAGCACCGTGCGGGGCGCGGCTCCGTCAGCCTGGCGTGATTTCTTCATGGTCAGCCCTTGATCCAGGGTTTCGGCCGATACGCTTTGAGTCATGTGCCGGACACTGCCACGATTATACAACATTTTTAAGACGTTTCCATCCGCACACGGATGATGAAACCTGTCAAGAGCTGGCCTTACACCAACGGCGATGGCCGTTGGTAAGGGCGACTGCCCGCCGCCGCTGATGCGGCGAGCCATGCGGCGCTTGAGCTAAAAAAGATAAAACCAACGGTCATCGCTTATGACGGTTGGTTTTATCATCCGGGCCGTCCGGCACAATCATGTACTTCATGAAAACCGGCAGCAGGCAAAGGGCCAGTACGATCGGGCCGCCGACCATGGACGCCATCTTCCAGGTGACCCACACACCCTCGGTCTGGGTGCGCCATACGACCTCGTTGATCGCCGCCATGGCGAAGTAGAACAGGGCGTAATAGACGGTCAGCTTCGGCCAGGCCTCGTCCCTGAGCTTGAGGCTTTCGCCCAGCAGCGCCTTCAGCGGCTGCTTCTTCATGGCCAGCGCGCCCAGGAGGAACGATCCGATCAGCAGGTCGATGATCGTCATCTTGATCTTGATGAAGATGCCGTTCTTGAACACCACGGTCAGGATGGCAAAGGGAACCGCCAGGATGGCGGCGGTCAGGCCGATCCATGCGATCCGCTTTTCCAGCACCAGGCCGGCCAGCACCGCCAGCACCGACGCCGCGGCCAGTACGCCGCTGGCCCATATCAGGGCGTCGGTCTTGGGCACCAGCTTGAAGACAGAGCAGGCAAAAAACGTCAGGCCGAACAGGATGACAGGGCCATAGTCGACGGCCATCTTGACATAGTTCTGCTGCGGCTCTCCGGCCCGTGCGGCGACCTCAGGATTGGCCTCCATCACCGTTTCGGGCAGGTCAGGCTTTTTGTCGCTCATGCTTCGGGCTCCAGCCCGACCATGGAGCGGGCAAAATCGCGCGCCTTGAAGGCGTGCAGGTCTTCGATGTCTTCACCGACACCGATCAGCTTTATGGGCGCGTCCGATGCTTTCGCAATGGGAATGAGGATACCGCCGCGCGCCGTGCCATCGAGCTTGGTCATGACCAGCCCCGACACGAAGGCCTGACGGCCAAAAATCTGTTCCTGCGACAAGGCGTTGCGCCCGACCGTGGCGTCGAGCACCAGCAGCGTTTCGTGCGGCGCCTCCGGATCGATGCGCTTGATGACCCGGACGATCTTCAACAGCTCGTCCATCAGCTGCTGTTTGTTCTGCAGGCGGCCGGCCGTGTCGATCAGCACGACGTCGTAGCCCTCTTCCTTGGCCTTGGTGACGGAATCGAAAGCCAGGCCCGCCGCGTCGGCGCCGGTCTTGCGGCCCATGAAGTCGGCATTGGCGCGCTGCGCCCAGATCTTCAGCTGCTCGACCGCGGCGGCGCGGAAGGTGTCGCCGGCGACGACCAGCACCTTGGCGCCCTTGGCGGTCAGCGACGCCGCGATCTTGCCGAGCGTCGTCGTCTTGCCCGAGCCGTTGACGCCGACGAACAGAACGATATAGGGGCGCGGACCCGACAGGGGATCGAAGGTGCCTTCGTGGCCGACCAGTTCGTCAGCCAGGGCGTCGGCCAGGACGGTGCGCACCGCGTTGGGATCGCTGGCCGAGCTGAAGCGAGCGTCCGCCATCTTCTGCGCGATCGTCGCAGAAATGGCCGGACCCAGATCGCTTTCGATCAGCAGGTCCTCAAGCTCCTCGAGTGCCGCCGCGTCCAGCCCTTCCTTTTGGGTGAAGACCTGGGTGACCTGCTCGGTCAGGGTCTGCGAGGTGCGCGACAAACCTTCCGTAAGACGCTGGAACCAGCCTTTTTTCTTCTCTTCCGCCATGAATCCTCTAGAGGCTTGCGCCAAGCGCGTGCTTGCCGTCGTGGCCGTGAATGGCGATATCCGCCAGCTGTCCGGGGACGGACGAACCTTCGAACACCACCTCGGTAAAGTCGGCGGCGCGGGCGAAGCCCGGTTTTTCGACAACGCAGCTGAGCGTGCGCCCGGCCTGCCGGTCAAGGTGGCGTGTCAGGGCCTCGGTGCCTTTGGCACGCAGGCGTTCGGCGCGCTCCTTGATCAGCGGGCGCGGCAGTTGCGGCATCTTGGCCGCCGGCGTCTGCGGCCGCGGCGAATAGGGGAAGACGTGCAGGAAGCTAAGGTCGCAATCATCGACCAGCGACACGGCGTTGGCGAAGTGGTCTTCGCTCTCGGTGGGGAATCCGGCGATCATGTCGGCGCCAAACGCAATGTCCGGACGGATGCGGCGCACGCTTTCGACCAGACGGATCGAGTCGGCGCGCAAATGACGGCGCTTCATGCGCTTGAGGATCAGGTCGTCGCCGTGCTGCAAACTCAGGTGCAGGTAGGGCGCCAGGCGCTCTTCCTCGGCGAAGGCGCGCAACAGGGTATCGTCGATTTCGGCAGCATCGATCGAAGACAGGCGCAGGCGCTTCAGTTCCGGCACATTGCGCAGGATACGGACGACCAGGTGACCCAGTTGCGGCGTGCCCGGAAGATCGGCACCCCACGACGTCAAATCGACACCGGTCAGGACGATCTCGTTATAACCCTCGGCAACCAGGCGCTGCGTCTGGGCGACGATGTCGCCGGCGGCGGCCGAGCGCGAATTGCCCCGCCCGTAAGGGATGATGCAGAAGGTGCAGCGGTGATCGCAGCCGTTCTGCACCTCGACAAAGGCGCGGGCGCGGTCCTTCAGGCCGTCGATCAGATGGCCGGCGGTTTCGCGCACCGAAAAGACGTCGTTGACGCGCACGCGCGTCGTGTCGGGCGTCAGGGCGTAGCTGCCGGCCTTCGCCTTGTCGCCATTGCCGATGACGAAATCGACCTCGGCCATGTTGGCGAACATGTCGGGGTCGGTCTGGGCGGCGCAGCCGGTGACGATCAGGCGCGCTTCGGGGTTTTCCTTGCGCGCGCGGCGGATGGCCTGGCGCGCTTGGCGCACGGCCTCGCCCGTCACGGCACAGGTGTTGAAGATGATGGCGTTGTCGAGGCCGTCGTCGGCCGCCGTCTTGCGGATGGCTTCGCTCTCATAGGCGTTCAGACGGCACCCGAAGGTGACGACATCCACCGAGGGCTTCTGCATGCCGGAATCGTCGGCGCTCACGACAGCTCTCCGGAAAACTCGACCTCGACCGGACCCGTCATGACGACGTGGTCGTTTTCGGCCCAGGCGACGTGCAGCGGACCGCCGTCCATGATGACGGTGGCGGCGCGGTTCGACAGGCCGCGGCGCGCGGTGGCCACAAGCGTCGCGCAGGCGCCGGTGCCGCAGGCGCGCGTGATGCCGGCGCCGCGTTCCCAGACGCGCATGCGCAGCGTGTCGCGATCGATCACCTGGACGAACTCGACATTGACGCCTTCGGGGAAGAGCGGGTGGTTTTCGATCAGGCTGCCGGTGGCGGCGACATCCACCTTGGACACGTCCTCGACGAAAAAGACGCAGTGCGGATTGCCCATCGAGACGGCGCACGGCGTGTGATAGAGCGGCGCGTCGTACGGCCCGACCTTAAGCTCCAGCCTCAGCGTATCCATATCTTCCGACAACGGAATCTCGCGCCAGTCGAGACGCGGCCGGCCCATGTCGACGCTGGCCGTACCGGTCTTGGCGTCGGCGCGCAGCACGCGCGCCTTTGTCGGCCCACCCAGAGTGTCGATCTTCAGCGTCTTGTCGCTGGCGTCGGGATTAAGCACCCAGGCGACGCAGCGCAGGGCATTGCCGCAGGTTTCGACGGGGCTGCCATCGGAATTCCACACGCGCATGAAGGCGTCGCCGTCCTGCGATCCTTCAATGCTGATCAGCTGGTCGAAGCCGATGCCGGACGCACGGTCGCCCCACGCGCGGACCTGGTCGAGCGCGGGAGAGAAAGCGGTCTGGCGGGCATCGACGACGACGAAGTCGTTGCCGAGACCGTTCATCTTGAGAAACGGGCGTGTCATTGCGCGCTATATAGGGCCAAAGCGCCGACAAATGTAGAGTTTTGTTGAAAAGTCGCGACGCCAAAGCGTTAATGCAGGCGATTCACGCGCAGACGGACAAAGATGACCACACCCAACGCCGCCGAAGACCTCCCGGACACCGGGACGCCAGAGCCTAAACCGGCCTCGACCTTCCGCCCGCGCCTGGTGCCGCGGCCCGGCAAGCCGTCGCCACGCGTCATCATCCACGGGCGGCGCAAGCACTTCTACGGCGACCTCTATGCCGAGCTGATGGACGCCACCTGGCCGCAGCTGGTGTGGGTGTTCATCGTCACCTTCGGCGTCATCAATACGGCGTTTGCCATCGCCTATTTCGGCCTGGCCGACCTGTGGCCGGGCGAAGGCATAGTCCATGCCCGCCACGGCGTCTTCCTCGACTACTTCTTCTTTTCGGTGCAAACCCTGGCCACCATCGGCTATGGCGGCATGAGCCCCGAAGGCGTTGTCGCCAATGTGCTGGTGACGCTGGAAGCCGTGACGGGCTTCACCTTCTATGCCCTGATGACCGGGCTGATCTTCACCAAGTTTTCACGCCCCACGGCGCGCGTCACCTTTTCCGAGCACGCGGTCGTCAATAACGACATGGGCGAACGCCACCTGATCATGCGGCTGGTCAACGACCGTGGCAACCGCATCGTCGACGCCGAGGCGTCGCTGTTCATGATGCGCGACGATCGCTTACCCGACGGCACGATCATGCGGCGTTACCACGACCTGTCGCTGGTGCGCTCGAAAGTGCCGATCATGCAACTGTCGTGGAGCCTGATGCACAGGATCGACGAGCAGAGCCCGCTGTTCGGCGAAACACCCGAAACCATCCACGACAAGAATATCGAAATCATCGTCTCGATCTCGGGCCTGGACGAGTCGCTGTCGTCGAGCATCCAGACGCGCTATTCCTACATGTCCGAGGAAATCCATTTCGACCGCAGCTTCGAGGGCATTCTGCACCGCAAGGCGGACAATACCCTCGAAGTGCATTACGATCGGATCCACAAGCTCAAGGAATAGGCTCGGCGCTTGATATCGCCTGTAGTCCCCCCTTCCGTCTGGATCGGCTTGACGCCGACCCAGCCACCTTCCCCTTAAAAGGGGAAGGAAGGGAGCATGAGTTGACTAATTCCTTCCCTGCGGAGCGGGGAAGGTGGCAGACGCCGCGTCAAGCGGCGGATGACGGAAGGGGCAATCCGCCGCCCGCCACAAGCTACAAAGCCTTACGCGAACCCACGCAGTCTCATCAACGCATCGCGATTGACGTCACGGCCCATCAGGTTGCGGAAGGCTTCGTCCTGCGGAATGGTGTCGCCGACGCTGAGGATGTGCGTGAAATAGTCCTTTGCCGTCGTGCCGGCGAAGGGACCGCCCGCCGCCATGAACTTTTCATAGACATCGGCGACCAGGGCGTCGGACCACAGATAGGAATAGTAGCCCGCCGAATAGTCGTCGCTGGAGAAGATGTGCGCGAACTGCGTCGGGCGATGGCGCAGCACGATCTCCTTGGGCATGTTGATCTTGGCCAGGTAGTCCTTTTCGAACTGGCCGATATCGACATCGACGTCGCCCGCCAGATGGTAGGCCATGTCGATCATGGCGTCGGCCAGGTATTCGACCGTGTCGAAGCCCTGGTTGAACTTGGCCGACTTGGCCAGCTTGTCCTGCAGGTCCTTGGGCATGGGCTGGCCGGTCTCGGCGTGGACGCAGAACTTTTCCAGCACTTCCGGGATCGGCAGCCAGTGTTCGTTGAGCTGCGACGGGAACTCGACGAAGTCCGTGGCGGTATTGGTGCCGGCCTGCGATGGATAGTAGACGTTCGACGACAGGGCGTGGATGGCGTGGCCGAATTCGTGGAACATGGTGGTGGCGTCGATCCACGAGATCAGGATCGGCTTGCCGGCCTCGGCCTTGAGGAAGTTGCAGTTGTTCGAGCAGATGCAGATCGATTTCCGCATGCCCGACTGCGACTGGTACTCCATCTCCCAGGCGCCCGACGACTTGCCTTCGCGGGCATAGGGATCGTAGTACCACAGGCCGACCGGCTTGCCGTCGCGCAGGACCTTGTAGGTGGTGACGTCGGGGTGGAAGACCGGCACGTCGTGGACCGGCTCGAACGAGAAGCCGTACATGCGCCCGGCGCAGTAGAACATGGCTTCCTGAATCCTGCCGAGTTGCAGGTAAGGCTTCAGCGCCGCCTCATCGAGGTCGTAGCGCGCCTTGCGAACCTTTTCCGAGTAGTAGCGATAGTCCCAGGCCTCGATCTTCACGCCCTTGCCTTCGGCGTCAGCGATCGCCTGCATATCGGCGACCTCCTCGTGGACGCGATTGACCGCCGGGCCCCACACAGCCTCCATCAGCCCCATGGCGTTTTCCGGCGTCTTGGCCATGGCGACCTCAAGCCGCCAATGGGCGTGCGTCGCATAGCCCAGCAGCTTGGCGCGTTTGGCGCGCAGACGCAGGATCTGGCTGTTGATCTTCTTGTTGTCCCACTGGTCGTTATTGTCGCCGCGCATGATGTAGGCGCTCCAGATCTTCTGGCGCAGGTCGCGGCGCGTCGAGAAGGTCAGGAACGGCTCCATGGCCGAGCGCGTGTTCTGGATGGCGTACAGGCCGTCCTTGCCCATCGCCTTGGCCTTGGTGGCGGCGCTGGCGACGAAGGTGTCGGGCAGGCCGTCAAGATCGTCTTTCGTGATGAAGGTCGCCTGCGCTTCGTCGTGCTTCAGGTTCTTCGAGAAGGCGTCGAACAGGCTGGCCAGCTGCTTGTTGATGTCGGCGACACGGGCCTTGTCTTCCTTGGACAGTTTCGCGCCGTTGCGCACGAACTTGTTGTACTTCTTCCACAGCAGGCGTTTTTGCTGCGGATTGAGGGCCAGGCTGTCGCGCTTGTCGTAGACCTGGGCGATGCGCTGGAACAGGGGCTGGTTCTGGTTGATCTCATCCTCGAAGGCCGCCTTGACGGGCGACAGCTTTTCCGAGACCGCCTGGAATTCCGTGGTCGACAGGTTGGAATCCCAGATGCTGTAGATGTTGCCGAGGCGGTCATAGGCCTGGCCGGCGCGCTCGAAGGCCTCGATCGTGTTGGCAAAGGTCGGCACCGAGCGCACCACCGTGATGGCGCGTAGTTCGGCGCGCTTTTCCGCCATGGCGACCTTATAGGCGGGCTCGAAGTCGGCAATCTTCACCTTGTCGAAGGGCGGCACCCCGCCATAGGGGCCTGTCCACGGCTTGGTCAGATAGCTTCCCGATGCGGCTGAGGCCTTTTTCGTGGCGGCGAAACCGAGCGACGGGCTAAGCGCGGCTGCGCCTATGGCGGTCAGGAGATGGCGGCGATGGAGAGACATGAAAAACCCTTCAGCAAGACGGGCCGGACGCCCGTCATATTTGTTGCAATTGCTACCACATGGGCAGTTTACGGCAAGCAGCAAAGCGAGTAGGGATTCACATTAGGCGCCTGGAAAGGCCCGTAAAGTTAAGATTCTTTAACCCCCGGAAACGCAACTCATGGCCATCGGCGTATTCGATTCCGGCGTCGGCGGACTAAGCATCCACCACGCGCTCGTCAACCGCCTGCCTCAAGCCGATTTCATCTATCTGGCCGACCAGGCCAATACGCCCTATGGCGACAAAACCGGCGAGCAGATCGTCGAGCTGACGCGCCAGGGTTGCGAAACCCTGTTCGACGCCGGCGCCTCCCTGGTCGTACTGGCCTGCAATACCGCCTCGGCCGTGGCGCTGCGCCGCCTGCAATCGACCTGGCTGGCCCAGTTTCGCAAGACCTATGGCCGCCCCGTCAACGTGCTGGGCATTATCGTGCCGACGATCGAGGCCGCCACCGGGCTGCCGTGGGAGCACGAGGCCGAGCGCCGCGGCCCCAAGATCGAGAAGCTGGACGTCATCGGCATCTTCGCCACCAGGGCCACGGCCAACAGCCGCGTCTACGAGATCGAAATCGACAAGCGCCGCCAGGATCTGGCGGTTTTCACTGAGCCCTGTCCGGGCCTGGCCGACATGATCGAGCAGGGCGCTGGCCAGGAGGCGCTGAAGGCCAAGATCGAAGCCCACGTCCAGGCGTTGCGTCTGCGCATCGGACGTTTTCCCGACCGCGCCATCCTGGGCTGCACGCATTATGAGCTGGTGGCCGAGCTGTTCCGCGCGGCGCTCCCCGAAGGCACGCCGATCATCCACCAGCCGCCCTCGGTCGCGAAGGCGCTTGGCGACTATGTTACGCGCCATCCTGACTACGATATCGGAAACAGCGGCCGCCGCGCCTTCTTCACCACCGGCGCACCGAAATCGCAATCGACGCTGATCGAAGCCTTCTGGGGCGCCCCCCTGACCTTCGAGGCCGTGAGCACTGCGCCCCGTTCCCTGACCGCTTAAGACGCCCTGTCGATCGAGGCCTTAACCGTCGGTCCGAGCAGGATATAGGCCTTCTCGGTCAGGTGGGTGCCGTCATAACTCAAGGACGTGTCCGACGGGAAGCCCTGCAAGGCGCCGCCCGTGGCCGTCTGGGCGTCACCATCGCAAATCGTGGTGTTCCCGGCCATCGTCTTCATGTCGATATTGAGCTGGCGACGGCCGGTATCGAAGGCCGCGACCAGCGGCACGCGCGGCAGGACGGTCGACCAGACCGTGCCCGTCCAGCCCTGGGCCGAAAGACTGGGCCCGTTGCCCGCCGGGATATTGAAGAACTGGTTGAGCAGGCTTTCGACATGGGCCGGCGTGTCGTTGAGCCAGCGGATGTCGTTGCCGCCCAGCCAGCAATACAGGATGTTGTGCGTCGCCGCCGGCTCTACGTTCAGATAGGGCGATGTCTGATTCCAGTAGCGCTTGTATACGGCCAGGATCGTGCCGGCGTCAGCGGACAGGGTGTCATGCGACACGACGTTGCGGATCCAGATGTTCGGGCTGTTGGCGAAATTGTCGTGGATGACGCGCGTCAGGCCGATATTGTTGGTCGAGGCCAGCGCCTTGACCGTGCTGGCGCCGATGACCAGGATATTGTGCGTCGGCGTCCAGCTGTTGAGGTTCAGCTTCTGCGTCATGACTTCCGCGGCCGCCAGTTCGACGGCGGCCGAAAGGGCGGTGCTGTAGAGCACGAAGCCGAAGACGTCCTGGCGCGTGGTCTCGGGCAAGGTCGGGCTCTGGTTGCCGAGCTGACCGCCCGCCAGCGTCAGGGACGGCAGGGCCGACAGGGTTTCGGTCGCCACATCGCGGCGCAGGCTTACACCCGACCCGCTGCTGTTGATGCCCACAAGGCACGGGGTGCAGGTCGGCAGCAGCGACGGCGACGAGGGTACGGTCGTGGCGCTTTCCGTCACGAGATGCAGGGTTTCCGGCTTCGTCCGGTCGAGCCAGGTGCCGACCTTGAGCACGGCCGTCGCGATGTTGCCGACATGGAAGGCATGGGTCGGCGTCTCGGACTGCCAGATGAAACGCGCGGCGATGAAGGCGGCCATATTGCCGCGGTTCAGCTTGACCGCGGCGGGAACATCCATGAACTCGTTGTCCGCGAAGATGACGCACGGACGATGGCCGGTGCGGATGTACAGGTGCGGGCGCTGCGACGTCCCGCCCTTGAGGTGCTGCGCATTCCCCGACTGATCGTACCACTTCTGGACCTCGTAGCGGCCGTCGGCCAGGGCCGACACATCGAGATCGTCGCCGGTGAAGTTGAGGTCGGTCAGGGTCGTGCCGACATAGATCTGCAACGCCGGCCCCGCGTAAGTGGCAACCACCTTGCGCGTCGCATAGGCCGCGGCGGGCGCCGTCGAGAGATCGGACAGGTACTGGGGCGCGGGCGTCACCGACGACGAACTGCTCGACGACGAACTGGAAGACGAAGCGCCGCTCGACGGCTGCGGCGACGATCCGCCGCCTCCCCCGCCGCCACAGGCCGACAGAAGAACCGTCCCTCCCGCCAGACCGGTCAGACCCATGAGCGCCTGACGGCGATTCAGAAACGAAGTGGAAAGGCTGAGCTTCCCGAAAATATCCTTGTCGGACGACATGCAAAACCTCAACGAGGCATTCCGCTTCCCGGCGGCGCCACAACACTAAACCTGGCGGATGTGCTGATATCACACTCCCCCGTCCCCGACATTATAAAACGCCTGAAATGAAGTGTAAAAGTGGCGGCACGAAAAATTATACGCGTGTTGGCGCACAAAATACAGAAACTCCCACATCTTGGACTTTAAACGCCGTCAAATATATAGAAGGTGTATAGAAGACATACAGACTATTTGAAGGATTTCGATCGCCGCGGCGCCGACGATCGCTGATATAAAATAACGTCCGTCAGAGTTAAGCGAAAGTTAAAGGCCGGACGCACCGCCGCGAACACTATGTCGCGGCGGTAAGGGTTGCCCGGTTGCATTTGGAGGCGGGCCGCGCCCTCAGGCGCGGCGCCGTATAGCGTGGTCGTAAGCCTCGCTGATGCGCTTGCCCATTTCCTCGACCGCCCATTTCGACACATTGGTCCGGCGCGCGCCTTCGGCCAACTGGCCAAGCCTGGCCGGATCGTCCAGGGTAGACAGCAGCGTACGGCTGAAGCCGGCAAAATCGTCCGCCGGCAGGACAAGGCCATTGACCCCATCGGTCACGATTTCGTCGATCCCGGCCAGGTCCATCACCACGGCGGGCTTGCCGCCGGCAAGATATTGCACCACCACACGCGGCAGGCCTTCGCGTTCAGAGGTTAGCACGCAGACATCGGCCATGGCGACCAGGCTCTGCGGATTGGCATCGTACCCCAGGAACCGGATCTTGTCCTCGGCGCCCAGCGACGAGACCAGCGCCTTGCAGTCCTCGAACATGGTGCCCTGCCCGCCGAACATCAGGCACACGTCCGAACGGTCCTTGAGCATCGGCGCTATGGCTTCGATCAGCTGCTTCTGGCGCTTACGCGGTTCGAACGCCGCCAGCATCAGGATCATCCTGGGCTTTGGTCCCTCGGGCCAGCCGCCGATGCGCGTGCGCCAGTCGGCCGGAGGCTCGGCGGCCTGGAACTTTTCGATCGGCATGCCGGAATGGATGACCACGTGCTGTTCGGGCGTACCCACCTTGTGGTCGAGACAGGCATTCTTCATGCCTTCGCTGACATTGATAATACGGTCGCTGAGCTTGGCGCCCAGTTGTTCGGTCACAAGGTAGACCGTTTTTGCTGCGCCTGAAACGCTCAGGAAGGGTGCAATATGGACGGTGTGCACGACCACCGGCTTCCTGAGGCCAGCCGCGGCGAAACGGCCGACGATACCGGCCTTGCTCTGGTGGGTATGGACGACGTCATAGCCTTCCTGGCGATAGATCCTGCGCAGGTCCATGGTGCATTGCAGATCCTTTACCGGATCGATCTTGTGCACCATGCTCGGAACCTGGAGCCGCTTCAGGTCCTTGGGCAGGCTGTCGAGAAAGACGGGATCGTACTCCTCGCCATAGATCAGCGTGACCTCATGGCCTTGTTTGAGCTGGTACACGCATGTGGCCAGCGTGTTTTCTTCCGATCCGGCCTTGAGCCAGCGGGTAATGACGTGGGCAATCTTCCAGGTCGATGACAATCGAAACCCCCGAATAAATGGACAATTCAAAATGAAAAAAGGTCGCAGTCCGCGCAAAATAAGCACATGACCTTTTAAGTGATCTTACCGTCCCGATCATAAGGCGGCAAATTTTTTTTGCTTTGCAGCAAAATTATGATAGGGAATTAGGCGGATGCAAGCGGGGGTGCGGGCGTCGATATTTGTTTCACCCTGCGAACCGGCCAAAGCCTGAAATTTTTCAGCAAGTGGCGGGTTATTAAGATTTTTTGTTCATTACGCTGCGTCTGAAGATTTTTGCGTTTGTCATAGATTAAGAGCACTGAAGCATGCGGATTTTCATTACGGGCACGGCCGGCTTTATCGGATTCCACCTGGCCAAACGCCTTCTCGACGACGGCCATACGGTCCATGGCTATGACGGGATGACGCAATATTACGACCTGTCGCTGAAGCACAGCCGTCGCGATATCCTGAAGGCCTATCCGGAATACACCCATACCGAAGCCATGCTGGAAGACATGCCGGCGCTGACGGCCGCCGCCGAAGCCTGCCAGCCTGAGATCGTCATCCACCTGGCCGCCCAGGCCGGTGTGCGCTATTCGATCGAAAACCCGCGCGCCTATGTCGACTCGAACCTGGTCGGATCGTTCAACGTCCTCGAGATCGCGCGCCTGTTCAAGCCGCGCCACCTGATGCTGGCCTCGACCTCGTCCGTCTACGGCGCCAACGCCAAGATCCCGTTCGAGGAAAGCGACAAGACCGACGAGCCGATGACGCTCTACGCCGCGACCAAGAAGTCGATGGAAGTCATGGCGCACTCCTATTCGCACCTGTGGAAGCTGCCGACGACGGCGTTCCGCTTCTTCACGGTCTACGGTCCCTATGGCCGTCCGGACATGGCGCTGTTCAAGTTCGCCAAGGCCGGCCTCAAGGGCGAGCCGATCGACGTCTACGGCGAAGGCCAGCAGCAACGCGACTTCACCTATATCGACGACCTGGTCGAATGCATCGTCCGCCTGATGGACGTGGTGCCGGCCGAGGACAACCGCGTCAACGCCGACGGCGTCAACGACACGCTTTCTCCTCAAGCGCCGTACCGCGTCGTCAATCTCGGCGGCGGAACCCCGGTCGGCCTCCTCCCCTTCATCGACACGGTCGAGGAAACGCTGGGCGTTCCGCTGACGCGCAACATGCTGCCCATGCAAAAGGGCGACGTGCCGCGCACCTTCGCAAGCCCCAAGCTGCTGGAGTCGCTGACGGGCTTCAAGCCGGCTATCGAGGTCGGTGAAGGCGTGGCATCGTTCTGCACCTGGTTCAAGAAGACCTACGCGTGACGGGTTCTTAACCCGTCTCGCCCTAACTCTATCGCTGACATCAGTTCGGACTTCGATTGCACGATTCCATGGATACGGTCGCAGATACATCGGTGACGACCGCGCCCCGCACGACGGCGGGGCCGACGGTCGACGTGATCATGACGTGCTACAATGAAGGCCCGTACATCACGGCGGCGATCGACAGCATCATCAACCAGAGCCGCTATGACCTGGTCGAGCGCATCGTCGTCGTCGACGACGGATCGCGCCCGGATACGCTCGAGATTCTGAAAGGGCTGGAGGCGCGCTGTTCGCGGCTGAAGGTCATCTATTCCGGCGGCAACGGCCTGCCCAAGGCGCGCAACCTCGCCGCCGACCATTGTACCTCCGACTGGATCGCCATTCTCGACGGCGACGATATCTGGACCGAGGACAAGCTTGAACACCAGGTCACGGCCATCGGCGCCCGGCCGAATGCCGGACTTGTCTATTCGGGTTACCTGCAGTTCGACAACGAAAACCCCGAGAACCGGATGGTGGCGCACGTCAACGATCTGGGCGGCTCGTCCGACCTGCTGCGCGACTACTTCCTGAAGGAAGGCCCGATCATCCCGTCGACCATCCTGGTGCGCCGCGACCTGTTCGAGCAGGTCGGCCGCTTCGACGCCAGGATCAAGGTGTTCGAGGATACGGAATTCTACGGCCGCATGGCCGATATCTGCGAATTCTGCTGCATCGACAAGCCGCTGCTGCTCAAGCGCGTGCACGCCAATTCGATCACGGCGAAGCGCCAGGAGATGATGGCGCATCATGCGTTCGTCGCTTTCCACCTGGCCGCGCGATTCCCACGGCTCTATCCGCTGGTGCCGCGCCGCCTGTCCGAGCGCGCGCGCAAGCTCGGCAACACGGCGGTCGAACTGGGCAGCGACGCCGAGGCCGGCCGTTTCTATCGCCTGGCCGTCCAGCTGTCGCCGCTGTCGTGGCGCGCGCAACTCAGCTTCTGGGCGCATCGCCTTGGCCTGCCGCTGGGCGCCATGAAGAAAAAAGCGGCCGCGCGCCGCGAAGGCCAGGTCGCTTATGGCCAGTAGGGTTCTGTACGTTATCAACGGCTTCATGCGCGGCGGCGCCGAGCAGGGGCTGCTGACCATCCTCGACAACGGCTTCATGAAGGACGCCGATTTTCGCGTCTTTGCCTTCATGAAGGGCAACGGCACGCTTTACGACGCTTTGTGCGATCGTATCGGCGCCGACCGCGTTACCCTGGTGTCGAACGCCCCGAAACTGACCCTGCCCAGCCTGCTGATCGGGACCCTTCGCTTGTTCGGGGTGGTGATGAGCTGGCGGCCCAAGGTCGCCATCCTGTCGCTCAAGCAGAGCAATATCGCCGGCCGCTTCGTCCTGGGCTTCTTTCCAGGCATCTGGTGTGTCGGTTTCGAACACATCGCCCAACTCGAGGCCGGCAAGCTCAAAAACGTGTACGAAGGCCTGCTGAAGCGCCTGTCGGGCCGCGTCAACGAGGTCTGGGCGGACTGTGAATCGACCCTCGTCGAAACGCGCGCCTATTACACACCCAAGCCCGGCCGCGTCGAGACCGTCATTCCCTTGTTCATCCGCCCGGCCAATGTCCGGACCAAGTCGGATTATACCCTGGGCTCGCCTGTGCGCCTTCTGGCCGTCGGCCGGCTGATTGCCCGCAAGCGCTACGACTTGGTGCTCGAGGCCATGGCGCGCCAGATCGAAAAGGGCCACGATCTCAGCCTGTCGATCTTCGGCGAAGGGCCCGAGCAGGGGCGCCTCGAGGCCCTGGCCGCGGAGCTGGGCCTTGGCGACCGCGTGCTCTTCAAGGGTTTCGTCAAGGATTGGTGGGGAAACGCCGCCGATTATGATCTGTTCGTCAACCCCAGCGACGAGGAAGGCTTCTGTATCGTCGCCGCCGAAGCCCTGATGACGGGTCTTCCTTCGGTATGCACGCCGGTGGGCGGCCTGAAGGACTATCTTGTACCGGAACAGAACGGGCTGGTCATGGCGCGCGGCGATCTTGACGGCCTGGAACAGGGACTGGCAAGACTGTTGCAGGACGCGACCTTGCGCGAACGTCTTGGCACAACGGCCGCGCGCGACATGGCACGGATCTATTCGGAAGCGGCCATGCGTGAACGGCTGGCGACGGTGAGCCGGCGCCTGTGCGGCGTTGCGGAAGCCGTGCATCATGTCCGGCAGGCTGCTCCTGACGCCCTGGCGCGACTGGATTGAGAGAGTTTCGACTATGCTGACGGCCAACATCCCCACCTTCCGCAAGCCCGTTCGAGCGACATGGTCGATCGAAGACGGCCTGGTGGCATTGCTGTGCATAGCCTTAGCCTCGCTATTCGTCGAATTTCAGTTTCATATCGGCGGCAAGATCCGTCTGTTCGACATTATCGGGTTTCCGGCGGCGCTCGCCTATATCGTATATTCGGTCTTTGCACGCCGTCTTCGCTTCAGCTTCAACCTGTTGATCATCGCTGCGTTTTTCGCGCTTTTGGCTTTCGGCGCGCTGAAACTTGGCACACAGACCTTCGTTCGTGAAGGCTTGCAAGGGGTTGAAATGGTGGTCTTTGCCTGGGCGGTGTCCCTGGCGGCCCCACGCTTCAACTGGAACGCGGTCAAGCTTTACTTCTTCCTGTATGCCATCGGTATGATCGCGTACGTCGTGATCTGGCATATTTCCCACGGTTATCTCACCGGCTGGAAGGAACTTGAAGCCTCCAAGACGATGTTCAATTTCGGCCTGCCGATCATCTTCGGGTACATGATCTTTGCCAAACGGCAGGCGACGATCCTGGAATATGCCGGCATTGCGCTTCTGGGCGTGATCCTGATCTTCAGCGGCGAGCGCAAGGCGCAGATTGCCTATCTGATCTGTGTCGGCCTCGCCATCTACGGCGGATACCTTAACGTTCTGGTGGCCGCGACGGGCGGTGCCGTAATGGCCGTAGCGCTTTCAGCCGCGATCATCGCCAACCCTTACCTGATACGGCAGTTCACCTCGCTCACCGAAGGCAACGGCGTCAAGAACATGACGCTGGCCCAGCTTGTCATGAACGAAGAGGGCAATTCCCCGAGCGATCTGCAGCGTGAATTCGTCAACCGTCTGTCCGTACCCCTGGTGAAGCAGCATCCTCTGTTCGGTGTCGGTACGGACGGCTTCCTGCCTTACCTGAGCGACGCCTGGGGTCCCTATCTGCCGGGCTACATGCGCCTCGGCATCCATGGCGAATTCCAGCGAACGCTCGTGGAAAACGGCTTCGTCGGCCTGTTCATCTACTGCATCCCATGGCTGCGTAGCCTTTTGTGGCTGCTTTTGAACCGCCGCAGCCTCTCACGCCGGACCGCCGTGGCCTATCTTATGGCGATGATCGTCGTCTTCATTTCGAACTATTACGAAGGCGGCGGGCAACGCGCTTTCGTAGCCTTCATCATTATCGCGCTTTTGCCGGAATTTTTCGGCCGCAGCATCAAGCGGGTCAAGTTCAGCGACGCGATGCGACGGTTGACCGCGCCCCGCCCCAGGCTGGCGCCTGCGGGCCTGAACGCCCAAAGACCATGACAAACCGGCGGTCACCCACCGGCACTACTATCTAATTTAATATTGTTTTACAGCGGCTTCCCATGAGTGGCTTCCATAACCAGATGATAGCCGTGCGGGTGCGCGGATGAACGATGAGGCACAGACTTTTGCGGTGCCCGCCGAATCCGCGCGGCAAAAGGCGACGCCGAAGGCCGCGTCCGCACAGCCGGATGCACCCGCCAAAAGCACGAAAGACAAGATTCACAGCATTCAGTACCTTCGCATCGTCGCGGCACTGATGGTTGTGTTCCAGCACAGCATACATGAGGTCGACCAGGTTGCCGCCAAAGGTCATTTCGGCATAACCAACCTGACCGTGGATGGCGTTTTCGGAGTGAAGATCTTCTTCGTCATCAGCGGCTTCATCATGCATGCGCTGGCCAAGCCGCGACTGAAGACCCCAGGGTACTGGTGGAAATTCCTGGTCGAACGCTTTCTGCGTATCGCGCCGATGTACTGGATCGCAACGACCCTTTTCCTGTGCGCGGCTACCCTGTTCTCGTCGCAGGTCAACCATGCCGCCATGGATCCGTTGCACGTCCTGGCCTCCTACGGTTTCGTGCCCTACCCGAGGCCGGGTGACCAGGAAATGAGCCCGGTGCTGGCGCTCGGCTGGAGCCTGAACTACGAGATGTTCTTCTACGTGCTGTTCGGCGCCTGCATCTTCCTGAACACGCGCTCGATTACCCTGGCCTGTACTGCAGCTTTCGTGCTGGTCGCCGCCTTGCATGGCTTCACGCCGCAGGCCACCGCCCCGCACTATCTGTCGAAGCCGATCATTCTGCTGTTCCTGGCCGGCGCTCTCATTTCCTACCTGCACCAGGTGATACCGCAACGCCTGAACCTGCCCAGCTGGGCTTTCCTGGCCATTATTGCCGTGCTTGTGGGTATAAAGCAGGCCTTCGTACCCGTAGACGGCCCCATACAGGAAGAGTTCCCGCTGGCGATTGCTCTGGTCGCGGCCGCGGCCTTTATCCGCATCAATGACGATCAGACGATTGTATCGCGGGTACTCACCACCGGCGGCGATGCTTCGTTCAGCCTTTATCTGTTCCACATTTTCGCGATCAACGGCGTCATACTGATCGCCAAAAAGCTTCATCTTCTCGCCAAGATCGGCACCTATCCCGTTCTGGGCCTTTGCATAGTCGCCAGCCTCGCGACTGGTTACCTCGTTTACCGATATCTCGAAATACCCATTCTTTCCTGGACCGTACGCGTACGAAAGTCGCTGTTCGGCTTTGTTTCCAAACCCCAGCCATGACCCAGCCTCGCCCCCTGAACATCGTCCTGCTGCTGCCGTCCTATTTTCCGGATACGGTGGGTGGTGCCGAGCAGCACACGCGCATTCTGGCGATCGCCTTCCAGCGCCTGGGCCACACCGCGACCCTGATCGCACCGACACAAACCCCCGGTGCTGCCGGCGAGACGGTCGAGGACGGCGTCAAGGTCGTACGCATCGCGACCAAACAGCCGCCGTTCCTGGGCGGCAAGAAGCTGCCGTCGTTGATCCACTGGTGGCGCCAGGTCTACCGCTATCTCTTCGACCGCCGCGACCAGATCGACGTGGTGGCCATCCAGCACCTGCGCCTGCACAGCATTCCAGGCGTGCGTTTCGCCAAAGCCTTCGGCAAGATCGTCTCGGGCAAGCTCGGCCGCGGCGGCGAGCATTTCGACCTGAAACTTCTGCGCGGCAAGAAGCTGCCCATGGGTAAATGGCTGGCGGACACCATCCGCGCCTCGGACATGCTGTATATCGCCAACAGCGCCGACATCGTCGACGACCTTGTCAAGGAAGGCGCCAAGGCCGGCAATATCGTCCGCCTGCCCAACGGCGTCGAATGTCCGCCCGCCTCCATGGCGGCCTTTACCGGCCCGGACGGCACGCGCAACTTCACCTTCGCCGGCCGGCTGGAGCATGAAAAAGGCATCGTCAAGCTGGTCGAAGCCTTCGAGCGCATCGCCAAGCGCCATCCCGACGCCCGTCTCAACATCTTCGGCGGCGGCCCGCTCAAGGACATGTTGAAAGACCGCGTTACGGCCGCGGGCCTCAGCGAGATCATCCGCCTGCACGGCGTCGAAAGCGACAAGGCCCGGATATTCGGCGGCAATGCCTGGTTCCTGCTGCCATCGGACTCCGAAGGCATGTCGAACGCGCTTCTCGAAGCCATGGCGCATGGCGTGGTGCCGATCATCACGCCGGTCAGCGGCGCCGCCGACCTGGTCGATACCGGCCGCTCGGGCTTCATCGTCGCGGACAACCAGCCCGACACGCTGGAAGCGGCCATCGAAACCGCGCTTAGCCAGTCCGCCGACCAATGGCAGTCCCTGAGTACAGCGACGCGCAATACAATCCTCGAGCGTTTCAGCATCGACGAAGTGGCGCGCGCCTATATCGAACTGTACCAATCGCGCCTGGGACAGGCCGACCCGTCCGAAACCCCCATGGCGAAGGCAGTCTGAGATGAGCAAGGGCAAGGGTGAAGCCGTCATGGGCGGAATGCGCTGGCTGGCCATCGGCAAGCTGGTCTCCATGGCCATCTCCTTCGTCACTACGGCGGTGCTGGCGCGCCTGCTGACGCCGTACGACTTCGGCGTCATGGCCGTCGTGCTGCTGGTCATCGCCTTGTCGAACGCCATCTTCGAAGGCGCCTTCGGCATGGGCGTGACCATCAAGAAGGATATCGACGAAGGCTATATCGCCACCACCTTCTGGCTATCGGTCATCCTCAGCGCCATACTGGTCGGCGTGCTGTGGGTCATTTCGCCCTGGCTGGAAGGCTTCTTCCACATGCCGCACCTGGCGGACATCATCCGCTTCACCTCGACCTCGCTGGTCTTCAACGCCGCCAGCAACGTCTCGTACTCGCTGATGCGCCGCAGCGGTCAGTTCCGCACCATCGCCATATACCAGGTCGGCTGTTCGCTGATCGGTTATGGCCCGGTATCCATCGGCCTGGCCCTGATGGGCTATGGCGTGTGGGCGCTGGCCGTAGGCCAGGTCGCCGTCGCCGTCCTGACCTCGGTGGCCGCGCTCTTCCTGGCCAAGATGCCCTACCACCGCTTCATCCAGCGCCAGCACATCGGCCACGTCTTCGCCACCAGCGGCTTCCTGACCGTATCGCAGATTCTGAACTGGGCGGCGCTGACCGGCTCGAACAGCGTCGTCGGCCGCATGCTGGGCGCAACCCAGCTCGGCCTCTATTCGCGCGGCTGGAAGCTGCTCGACCTGGTGACCACCGTGTCGGCCCAGCCGATGTCTGAAGTGCTGTTCCCGGCCTTCGCCCGCATGCAGGACGACCCCGAACGCGCGCGTAAGGCGCTGGAACGCGCCCTGGCTGTCGCCGTGCCCTTCTTCGCCACCATCGCCGCCCTGACCATCGCGCAGAGCCAGTTCATCGTCTGGGTGTCGCTGGGTCCGAAATGGGCCGACACGGCGGTGATCATGAGCATACTCTTCCTCGCCCTGGTACCGCGCTGCTGCTACAAGGTGTCGGAAAGCGTCACCGTGGCCTTTCAGCGCTCGGGCTCCGCCGCCCTGCGCCAGGGCCTCTACGCCGCCGCCATGATCGGCTTCTCGGCTCTCGCCGCGCCGCATGGACCGGTCTGGGTCGCTGTCGGTGCCAGCCTGGCCGTCACCATCTTCTACCTGTCGTCGCTGGCTTATGCGATGCGCTTGGTGGGCCTGAGCTTCCTGCGCGTCATCGAGGTCCATATCCGCGCCGCCATCCTGGCCGGCCTCATCTTCCTGATCGACAGCGTGGTCACGGCGGGCATCCTGCCCCTGTCCTTCTTCGTCGCCAATGTCGTCGGCGGCATGATCGGCCTGGGCGTCGCCGCCGCGCTCTTCCTGTACCTGCCGGCCCACCTGCTGGGCGAGGCCCTGATCGACCTGCGTGCGCAGGTCATCGCCAAGACCGCGGGCATCCGCACCAAGCTCCTGCGCAAGTTCGGCCGCCAGGGCGCGGACTGACGGAAAGACAAACGCCGATGTTCAGACCCTTTCTCGAAAAATTCCGTGAGCGGACGATCTGGCAGGACGAAGCCGGCAACGCCGCGACCTACGGCGACCTGACCGTCCTCGCCGATCGCCTCGCCGAAGCCTGGACCGGCCGGCAGCTGGTCTTCGCAGAGGTCGACAACACCATCGCGTCGCTGTCGCACTATGTGGCGCTGCTGACCGCCGGCCACGTCGTCTTCCCGTACAATCCGGCCGACGCCGACAAGGCCCTGGCCCTGGCCGAGATCTACCGCCCCAACCTGATCGGCCGCACCGACAACGGCGTGTACGGCCTGCACGTTTTCGACGCCACGCCGATCGCCTTGCATGCCGACCTGGCGATCCTGCTCTCGACCTCGGGTTCGACCGGCACGCCCAAGTTCGTCAAGCTGAGCCAGGGCAACCTGATCTCGAACGCCGAAAGCATCGCCGAATATCTGAGGATCACGGGCGACAGCATCGAAATCACCACGCTGAAGCCCAGCTATTCCTACGGCCTGTCGATCGTCCATTCCTACCTGGTGTCGGGCGCCAGACTGGTCCTGACCGACCGCTCGGTGATGGACTCCGAGTTCTGGACGCTGCTGGCCAGGACCGGCGCCAAGAGCTTCTCGGGCGTGCCCTATACCTATGAGATGATCCTCAGCCAGCGCATCGACCTCAACGACTATCCCAGCCTCGAATACCTGACCCAGGCCGGCGGCAAGCTGGCCGAGGACAAGGTGGCGGTTATGGCTTCCGCCTGCAACGCGCTGGGCAAGCGCTTTTATGTCATGTACGGCCAGACCGAGGCCGCGCCGCGCATCGCCTATGTGCCGCCGGAAAAGGTCGCCGACTTTCCGACCTGCATCGGCGTGCCCGTGCCGGGCGGCCGCCTGATCATCCGCGACGAAGACGGCAACGAAGTCACCGAGCCCGGCGTCCAGGGCGAAATCTTCTATGCCGGCCCCAATGTCATGATCGGCTATGCGCTGGAACCGGCCGATCTTTCGACCGACGAGACGCCGAACGAACTGGCCACGGGTGACCTTGGCGCCATCAACGACCACGGCCTCTATTACATCGTTGGCCGCCGTTCGCGCTTCCTCAAGCTGTTCGGCAACCGCATCAGCCTCGACCAGATCCAGCAGCACTTCCAGAGCCAGGAGATGGAGGTCGTCTGTACCGGCGACGACACCTGCCTGGTCGCCGTGACGACCGTCGCCGAAGACCGCAAGGCCGCGGTCGAGCAGGTCCTGCAGGACGAGTTCCACATTCCGCCGCATGCCTTCGCCGTCGTGCACACCGACGCCATCCCGCGCCTGTCGAACGGCAAGTACGACTTCGCGACGCTTAAAACCTTCATGGAAAAGGTCGAGCGCAAGGGCGCCGATCCGCTGGAACACGACATCATCCGCCTGCACCAGGAACCAAGTCCGATCCTCCGCACCGTCGGCATGACCGGCATCTTCCTGCGCGAATTTGTCGTCAACTGGTTCAATGTCTACAGCATCAAGGACGAAAGTTTCGCCAGCATCCGCGACATCTTCCTAGGCGGATCGCGCACCAAGGACATCGGCGACCAGACCGCCTATGCCCAGGTCGCGGCCGATTCCCTGTCCTACGTCCAGACCAGCCTCGCCGTCAGCGAATATCTCGGCTTCCTGCCCGACAACTGGGACAAGCTGAGCGTCGCCGAACTCGAAAGCCTGAAATATGACACACCTGTTTAAACTCAAGGCCATCGACGTCGCCGTCGTCCTGCGCGCCGTCGCCATCTGCCTGGTGGCGTTCAACCACGCCAATCCGGATGCGCCGAAATTCCTCGGCTTCTCGCTGGACGGCGGCATGAACGTACTGCTCATGATCTCGGGCTACTACTTCGCCAAGCTGGTGCTGACCGCGCCGAGCGTCGGCCAGATGCGCCATCAGCTGATCCGCTACGGCGCGTCGTTCATCATCCCCAGCTTCCTGATGGTGCTGTTCTTCTTCGCCCTCCTGAAGCGCTTCGACGTTCAGGAACTGCTGTTCTACAAGAATTTCTTCTCGCCCGAACGCGTGTCCAAATACCCGACCTGGTATCCGCAGGTCATGCTGCAGATCCTGCTGATCATCTACGCCCTGTCGTTCATTCCCGGTCTCGGCGCAATCGGCCGCCGCCTTCAGCCCTATTGGGTGCTGGGCGTGTTCGGCGTCTTCGCGGTCATCCGGCTGGTCCTGCCGCAATATGTCGACACGGTGCCGCTGATGCATCACCTGCCGCACCTGCAGTTCTGGAACTTCTGCCTGGGCTGGTGCTTCTACTTCGTCAGCGACCCGTCGGGATCGCCGCTACGCGCGCGTCTGGCCATGGCCGGCGTCGCCCTGGTCAGCATCTTCGCCATCTTTGGGCCGAACGTGCTGGTGACCTACACGCTCAGCATCGGCAGCCTGTTGTTCCTGTTCGTCAAGCGGATCTCGCTGCCCGCCATCGCGCACAAGACGGTGTCGATCATCGCCGCCGCCAGCTTCAACATCTTCCTGTGGCACCGCTTCTTTTACGAGATCTATGAGCGCGTGGCGCACCTAAAGACACCGCAAGGCGGCGTCGGCATGTGGGTGTTCGGCGTCGGCCTCAGCATCGTGCTGTGGAGCGTCTGGGAAGGTTTGGAAAAGACCTGGAACCGGATCAGGTCCGTGTCGGACCAGGTCTCGCAGATGAAGCCGGCCCTGACTTAATATTTCTTGTTGGCCTGCCAGGCCGCGGCCGTACGGATGAGGGTTTCGAGATCGCTGTGCTTCGCTTCCCAGTCGAGCTCGGCGCGGATGCGCTTGACGTCGGCCACCAGCGACTGCGGATCGCCTTCGCGGCGCGGGCCGTACGAATGCGGCACCGGACGGCCCAGCACCTTTTCCGCCGTCGTCAGCATTTCCTTCACGGTGACACCTTCACCCGTGCCGACGTTGAAGATGCGGCTGGAACCGCCGTCGAGCAGGCGCTTGACCGCCGCGACGTGCGCCGCCGCCAGGTCGACGACGTGGATATAGTCGCGGACGGCCGTACCGTCCTTGGTGTCGTAATCGGTACCGAACACGGTCAGCGGCTTGCCGGTGCCCAGCGCCGCCTGGCAGATCAACGGGATCAGGTGGGTTTCCGGGTCGTGGCTTTCGCCGATCTCACCGTCAGGATCGGCGCCGGCGGCATTGAAATAGCGCAGGATGGTATGGCGCAGCGGATGCGCCTGGCCCATCCAGTGCAGGACCTGTTCGAAGGCGATCTTGCTGCCGCCGTAAGGATTGATCGGCGCCAGCACATGATCCTCGGGGATCGGCGTAACCGTGGGAATCCCGTAGGCCGCCGCCGTCGACGAAAAGACGATGGCTTCAACGCCCCCCTCGACCAGGGCCGAGGCAAAGGCCGTCGCGGCGCCGACATTGTTGTCGTAGTACTTGGCCGGGTTCTTCGTGCTTTCACCGACCAGGCTGTAGGCAGCGAAGTGGATGGCGCTGGTGATCTTGTGGTCCGAAATGGCCTTGAGGATCGCTTCGCGGTCGCGAAGATCGGCCTTGATCAGCGGTCCCCATTTGACGGCGGCTTCGTACCCCGTCACCAGGTTGTCGAGCGTTACCGGCAGGTAGCCCGCCTGCGACAACGCCTTGCAGGTCTGCGCCCCGATAAACCCCGCACCACCTGCTACCAGTACCGCCGTCATTCCCGTCTCCGTTTTTGCTGCGACGCCCCCGCCACGATGCGGCGCACATAATAACCATCCCGGACATATGTGAAATGGGGTTGGCAAATTTTTCCATTAATTTTTCCGAAACGTAGCGGCGGCACACTTCTTGCCAGTGCCGCCGTGCCACACAGGCAGGCGTAGCACGATCCCGGTCGGTTTCCCGATTGAATTTTGCGCCGCAACAAAGTAGCTTGCGGGCAAGGGATCAGTATTGGATTCCAGTAGCGATTTTTTACCAGCCACCATTTTGGATTCAGGAGTTTCATCGTGTCATTGAAGCGGGTACGCAAGGCGGTAGTGCCGGTTGCGGGATTGGGAACGCGGGTTCTTCCGGGGACGAAGGTCGTCCCGAAGGAACTGCTGAACGTGGTGGACCGTCCGATCCTGTCCTACGTCGTCGCCGAAGCCAAGGCTGCGGGGATCGAGCATTTCGTGTTCGTCACCGGCCGCAACAAGGGCGCCATCGAAGACTATTTCGACCATCAGCTCGAACTCGAAGCGCAGCTGACCGCCAAGGGCAAGACCGCCATCCTGGACGAACTGCTGAGCGAACTGCCGCAGGCCGGCCAGATGAGCTTCGTGCGCCAGATGCAGCCGCATGGTTTGGGCCACGCCGTCTGGTGCGCCCGCGACATCATCGGCGACGAACCCTTCGCCGTGCTGCTGCCCGACATGGTGATGGACGCTGACGTCCCTGCCCTCAAACAAGCCATCGACGCGCAGGCAAGTGTCGGCGGCAATATCATTGTCGTCGAGCCGGTGCCGCACGACCAGACGCACCAATACGGCGTCGTCGCGCTGGAGACGCAGTCCGGCCGCCTCAACAAGATGACCGGCATGGTCGAGAAGCCCGCCAAGGGCACGGCGCCGTCGAACCTGATCGTGTCGGGCCGCTACATCCTCCAGCCCGAAATCTTCGAGCTTCTGGCCTCGCAGGAACGCGGCGCCGGCGGCGAGATCCAGCTGACCGACGCCATGGCGCGCCTGATGACGACGCAAAGCTTCCACGCGCTGGAATATGACGGCGTCACCTACGACTGCGGCGACAAGATCGGCCTCCTGAGGGCCAATGTCGCTCTCGCCCTGAAACATCCGCAACTGGGTGCGGCGGCGCGCGATGCCCTGACGCCCTTCTTTGCGCAAGAGCGCACGGCTGAACCGGCCGAGTAAGGACTACCGTTTTGGCAGGCCCTTTGCAGGGCCTGCCGCACGACGGGGCGACGTGTTATGTTGCGGCGCAACCAGTTGTTCTTTTGGCGCGTCCGTGCCAAAAAGACACGAGCGGTCGGGGCGCGTATTTACCCGATATGATTTTTGACACGGCCCGGCGGGGATGCCGGGCACGATTGAACGCGTGGAGCGAAAATGAAGATTGCGATTGCGGGCCTCGGTTATGTGGGTTTGTCCAATGCCATGCTGCTGGCGCGGCATAATACGGTCGTCGCCTACGATGTGGTGCCGGCCAAGGTCGAGATGCTGAACAACAAGACGTCGCCGATCGTCGATGCCGAGATCGAGCACTTCCTGGCGCACGAAAAGCTGGACTTCAAGGCGACGCTCGACGCCCAGGAAGCTTTCGGCGGCGCGGACTACATCATCGTCGCTACGCCGACCAACTACGATCCGAACACCAACCAGTTCGACACCTCGACGATCGAAGCGGTCATCCGCACGATCAAGCCGATCAATCCGACGGCCACCATCGTCATCAAGTCGACCATTCCGGTGGGCTACACGGCCCGCGTCCGCAAGGAGCTGGATACCGAGAACGTGATCTTCTCGCCGGAATTCCTGCGTGAAGGCAAGGCGCTGTACGACAACCTCTACCCGTCGCGTATCGTGGTGGGCGAGCGTTCGGAACGCGGCCGCATCTTCGCCGACCTGCTCCGCCAGGGCGCCGAAAAGAAGGATATCGAAATCCTCTTCACCAATTGCGACGAGGCCGAAGCGATCAAGCTGTTCGCCAACACCTACCTCGCCATGCGCGTCGCCTATTTCAACGAGCTCGATTCCTACGCCGAGGCCCACGGTCTCGACAGCCGGCAGATCATCGAGGGCGTCAGCCTGGATCCGCGCATCGGCAAGGGCTACAACAACCCGTCCTTCGGCTACGGCGGCTACTGCCTGCCCAAGGACACCAAGCAACTGCTGGCCAACTATTCCAAGGTTCCGCAGAACATGATCAAGGCGATCGTCGACGCCAACACGACGCGCAAGGACTTCGTCGCCGACAGCATCCTGTCGCGCAAGCCGAAGACCGTGGGCATCTACCGCCTGACCATGAAGACCAATTCTGACAATTTCCGCGATTCGTCGGTTCAGGGCATCATGAAGCGTATCCGCGCCAAGGGTGTCGAGGTCGTGATTTATGAACCCGCCTTCCAGGGCGACGATTTCTTCAACTCGCCGATCATCCGCGACATCAATGCGTTCAAGTCGATGTCGGACGTCATCGTCGCCAACCGCATCTCGGACGATATTCGCGACGTCGAGACCAAGGTCTATACGCGCGACCTGTTCGGCGCGGACTAACATCGGTCTCCGTTTCACGGAGTCCGATGTCAGTCTTTTTTTCAGCTCAAGCGCCGCATGGCTCCTCGCACATGCTCGGGCGCGCAGTCGCGCTTGCCGGCTGACGCCGGAGAATTACAGTGTGTCCGCGATAATCCATTGCAGTCGCGAAAGCCTTGCGCTATCCCGGCCTAGAGTATGATTTCAGGGAACATGCACATGACGCAGGTTGTCACGGTTTTCGGGGGTTCGGGCTTTGCCGGCAAGCACGTGGTGCGCGCCCTGGCCCGTCAGGGCTGGCGCGTTCGCGTCGCCGTCCGTCGCCCGACCCAAGCCTATGACCTGCGCCTGCAGGGCGATGTCGGCCAGATCCAGGTCATGCGCTGCGACGTCAAACGCGAAGCCGATATCAGCCGTGCGCTGGAGGGCGCTGACGCCGTCGTCAACCTGGTCGGTATCATGTACCAGGGCCTGTCGCAGAGCTTCGAAGGCGTCAACCGCCAGGCGTCGGACGCTGTGGCCCGCCTGGCAGCCGCGCGCGGCATCCGCAGCTTCGTGCAGGTTTCGGCCATCGGCGCCGACGGCAAGTCGTCGTCCAGCTATTATGCCTCGAAAGGCCGCGCCGAAGACGGCGTGCGCAAGGCTATCCCGGATGCGGTCATCCTGCGTCCCAGCGTGATGTTCGGTCCCCAGGACAGCTTCTTCACCAACCTTGCGATCCAGATCAAGAGCCTGCCCTTGATGCCGTCGATAGGCGGCGGCCACACGAAGTTCCAGCCGGTCTATGTCGCCGATGTCGCCGCGGCGGTCGCGCGCACGGTCGGCAACACCAAGGCTTACGGCCAGACCTACGAGCTGGGCGGCCCCGAAGTGTTCGAGTTCAAGGACCTGATCAAGTACACGGCGCAGGAAGTCATGTGTCCGCGCCCGCTGGTCTACCTGCCGTTCGCGGCCGCAAGCGCTATCGGCCTGGTGGGCAATATCCTGTCGATCACGCCGATCCGTCCGCCGCTGACGACCGACCAGGTGCTGATGCTGCAGAAGGACAATGTGGTCGCCAAGGGCGCCAAGGGCCTGAAAGACCTCGGTATCGCCGCCACGGCGGTCGAGTCGATCGTGCCGACCTATCTGTGGCGATTCCGCAAGAATGGGCAGTTTGCCGTCGCAGCCTGATTGACGAATGGGGTTTGGGGCCTGCGGCCCCAATGCCTTTAATACCCAAAGAAAAAGCCAGGCCTTTTGGGCCTGGCTTTTTCTTTGGGTCATAGAAGATGTGGGGTCGCGGACCCCACACCCCATTCGTCAAGCGTGCGCGAAGCCGAACCACCACACCAGCCCGGCAACACCCACCACAACGCGCCACAGGGCGAAGAAGCCATAGCCGCGTTTTTGCACGAAGCTGATGAACGGCTTGATGACCAGCAGCGCCGCCAGGAAGGCCACGACGAACCCGATGGCGATCGAGCTGTACTGATCCGAGGTCAGGAGCTTGTGGCTTTCCGCGAAGTCCACGACGAACGCACCCAGCATGGTCGGGATCGCCAGGAAGAACGAAAACTCCGCACCGGCCTTCTTGTCGACCTTGCACACCATGGCGCCGATCAGGGTCGAGCCCGACCGCGACATGCCCGGAATGATCGCCAGGCACTGGAACAGGCCGATGATCAGCGACGTCTTCAGGTCAAGCTTTGCCGAGTCGTGATGCACCGGCGGCTTGGCGTACTTGTCGACCGCCCACAACGCGACCCCGCCGACGATCAGCGCACCGCAGATGACCGGAATATTGTCGAACAGGAAGTCGATCAGGTGCGACTTCTTGGCCACCACCCCGATGATGACGGCCGGAAAGAAGGCCACCAGGACACTGATGGCGAACCGGCGCGACTCCGCCGAAGTCGGCAGGGTGACGACCGCCTTGAATAGCTTGGCGAAATACAGGATGACCACGGCCAGGATGGCGCCCAGCTGGATCATGACGGTGAAATTGCCACCCGGATCCTGGAAGGCCATGAGCTTTTCAGCGATCAGCAGGTGCGCCGTCGACGAAACCGGCAGAAACTCGGTCAACCCTTCGATGATGCCCAGCAGCACCGACAACAGATAATGCATGATGATCCCCGCGTTACGATATCACGGGTCATAAAGCATATTTCCGGCGCTGTTAATTGGTGCGCTGCGAAATTTCTCAGTTGAGCTCGGACGCCACGACCCTGGGCGCCACACCGATATAACGCAACCGCGCCTTGGGGCCCGAACCGCTGTGCATCTGTTCGATGGCGTGCGCCAGCCAGCCGGCGCTGCGGCCGATGCCGTACAAGGTCATCGGCGCCTCGCGCGGCAGGTCGAGGTGACGGCCGATCAGCGCCAAAGCCAGCGACATGCCCGCCGGCTGCCCCGTCATGTCCTCGCCGACCTTCAGGATGGCCTTCAGGTCCTCGCCCATATGCGGCGCCGCCTCGATCAGGTTGCGCGCGCGCAGGTGCTCGGACGGCGACGGATCCTTTTCAAAGCCCGGCAGCTCCAGCCCCTGGTTCATCAGGGTCCGCGCCACCAGCTGCGGATTGCCCTGGCGGCGAACCTGGGTGACATAAAGCTCGGCGCGCGAAATGCGCCCGCCCAGCTTCGGGCCCGTCATCGTGGCAAAGGCGACGTTCAACGGAATGGCCAAAGGCCCCTGCACCGCCGCGGCAGCCCGCGCGGCCAGGGTGGCTTCGTCCAGGCTGGTGTCGGCCGACAGGACCAGCGCCCGGCGCAGCAGGTCGATATCCTTGTTGTCGTAGACCTTCCAGGCGCGCGCCAGGCGCTGGTGGAAGAACAGGCGCGGCCCGCCATTGGTGATGGAATCGACCATTTCGTTGACCAGGCCGGCCGCCTCGATGCCGAGATCGCGATCCGAATGGAATTCGGCCATGGCATCTTCTTCGAGGCGGCGCGCCAGCATCGACAATACGCGCATGCGCGGACCGCCGGGGAAGTTCACGTCAGGACGCGGCTTCAGGGGGCCGAAGGGATTTGGGGTCGGACTCTGCCACAGCAGCGCCGCCACGGCCTCGAAATTCTCACCCTCGGCCAGCTCCAGACAATCGCGGCCGCGAAGATAATGCCGGCCATTGACGGTGATCGAAACTTCCGTGTCGATGGCGGCCTCGCCGCGCGTCACCGTACCGCCGCCCAGGGACACCACCGGCGCGGACGCCGGTGTCGTTACCTGGCCCGCCGTACGGCCCGGCGCCCGGCGCGACAGCCGTTCGACGTCGTCCAGCGCATAAAGGCTTTTGCGCGGATGCGTGGGATCGCTCTTGGCGGCGATGCGCTGCCGGCTGACATAGGCGTAGAGGGTTTGCGGCTTGACGTCGAGGCGCTTCAGCGCCTCCGTACGGCTGATCCAGACACGTGACATGGCATTGTCCTGTGGCATACGCCGCATGCTGCGGCGATTATTATCAAGATTGATTCCGATCCTCGATGTAGGCGCGTTTGCTACAAAAATCCATGGCGGTTTACCGCTTATTAACAGCTTTGCGACACCTCGCGATTCGCGCGTCCGGTGCGTCTTCCAGGCTTGCGCGCAGGGTCATGCATGGTAAGACGAGGCCATGAGCGCCCCGACCTCTCCTTCAACAGCGGCCAGCCACGTCGCCCTGGCTTCGGCCTTGTCCGTCACGGTGTCGGCGGTCCTGGTCGCGACCAAGGCCGTGGTTCTCATGCTGTCGGGTTCGCCTGCGATCCTGGCCTCGCTGACCGACTCGGGCCTCGACCTGCTGGCGTCGCTGATCACCTTCTTCGCCGTGCGCTATGCCCGCACGCCGCCGGACAAGGAACACCCGTTCGGCCACGGCAAGGCGGAAGCCTTCAGCGCGCTCTTCCAGGGCGCCCTGCTGTTCGCCTCGGGCGCGCTGATCATGCAGGATTGCCTCCATATCCTTCTGCATCCCCAACCGGCGCGGGCGTCAACCTGGTCGATCGCCGTGCTGGTCCTTTCGCTGGTCCTCACCTTCGTGCTGGTAACGGTACAGACGCGCGCGCTGAAAAACGAACAGTCGGTGGCCGTGTCCGCCGACCGCATGCACTATCTCACCGACTTCGTGACCAATATCATCGGCCTGATCGGTGTCGTCGTCGCCGCGGCGGGCTTTCCGATCTTCGACCCCCTGGCCGGCTTCGTCATGGCGGCCTGGTTCCTGTGGACGGCCATCGGCGTCTTCCGCGAAGCCTCGACCCACCTCATGGACGAAGCCCTGCCCGACGATGCCGTGGCCCACATCCGCGAAGTCGTCATGACCGACCCGCGGATTCTGGGGCTGCATGAGCTGCGCACGCGCCTGGCGGGACCGTGGATCCTGATCCAGATGCATGTCGAGCTCGACCCGCGCCTCAGCCTGGCCGATGCCCACACCATTATCATCGCCGCCGAGAACAGACTGATTGAGGTCTATCCGAATGCGGATATAATCATCCATCCCGATCCCAAGGGACTTGCCGAGCCGCACGCCGGCGTGTTTCACGGTGGCGACGTTCACGAGGCCGAATCCGGAGGTGCTTCCGGGCCGGCCACGGCAGAAAGACAGGCATGACCTATACCCGCCAGCTCTACCACTTTGCCTTCGACCCGCATTCGCGCGCCGTGCGCCTGGCCCTGGGTGAAAAGAAGCTGCCGTTCGAGGAAATCCACGTCCGCTACTGGGAACCGTCCGACACCGTCCTGCGCCTGAATCCGTCGGGCCTTCTGCCCATCCTGGTCGAGACGCCGGAGCCCGGCAATACCGGCCAGACGCACAAGGTGTGCGAAGACCGCTCCATCATGGAGCACCTGGAAGAGACGGTGCGCGATCCGGCGCTATGGCCGTCCAACCTCAATGAACGCGCCGAAGCCCGCCGCCTGGTCGGCTGGTTCGAGCGCAAGTTCGATTACGAGGTCAACGCCCTGCTGCTCCATGAAAAGATGGAAAAACGCCTGATGGGCCGTGGCGCGCCGGACATCGCGTCGATGCGCGCCGGCCGCGAAGCACTGAAGGACCACCTGCGCTATTTCGAAAGCCTGCTTCAGGTGCGCAACTGGCTGGCCGGCCATTCGCTGAGCTATGCCGACTTCGCCTGCGCCGGCCAGCTGAGCGTCCTCGACTATCTCGACGAGGTCAACTGGGCGCGCTATCCGGCGCTCAAGACCTGGTACATGGTTATCAAGTCGCGGCCCTGCTTCCGCCCGCTGCTCAACGACAAGATGCCGGGTGTGCCGGCGTCGGCGCACTATAAAGAGCTAGACTTCTAGACAATGGGCGTGTCCGCGAAACCTGCCGTGGACCTCGCCGCCCTGATCCGGGCCGAGGCGGCGGCGCTGGGGTTTTCGGCCGCGCGTTTTGCGCCCTTGCCGGACGTATGGGCGGCGTCCGGCCGGCTCGAAGCCTTTGTCGAGGCCGGATTCCACGGCGACATGGCGTGGATGGAAGAAACGCTGGAACGGCGCAAGCACCCGCGGAATATGTGGCCAGCTGCGAAGTCGGCCCTGGTGCTGGGTTATAATTACGGTCCGGCGGAAAACCCGTTGGACGGGCTGACGCGGCCGGACGTCGCCAATATCAGCGTCTATGCCCGCAATGACGATTATCACGAACTGATCAAGGGCAAGCTGAAACAGTTGGCCGGGCTGATCGTGGCCAAGACCGGTTGCGAACTCAAGGTCTTCGTCGATACGGCGCCCCTGATGGAAAAGCCGCTGGCCCAACTGGCCGGCCTCGGCTGGCAAGGCAAGCACACCAACCTGGTGTCGCGCGACTTCGGTTCCTGGCTGTTCCTGGGCGTTATCCTGCTCGATCAGGTCGTGACCGGCGATGCGCCCGAGGTCGATCATTGCGGATCATGCCGGGCGTGTCTGGATATCTGCCCGACCGGCGCCTTTGTCGGTCCGTACCGGCTGGATGCGCGCAAGTGCCTGTCCTATCTGACGATCGAACTGCGCGGGCCGTGGCCGGAGCGGTTCCGCCACCAGATGGGCAATCGCGTCTATGGTTGCGACGACTGCCTGGCGGCGTGCCCGTGGAACAAGTTCGCCGAGGCGACGCATGAGACGCGATTACAAACGCGCGACGGCTTTACGAATTTGAAGCTGACCGACCTGGCGCGGCTTGACGACGAAGCCTTCCGGACGCTGTTCCGCAAATCGCCGATCAAGCGCATCGGACGGGCGGCGTTTTTGCGCAATGTCCATTATGGGCTGGGGAATGCGGCCAAGTCGGTGCCGGATGATGAAATCATCAGCGTACTGATGAATAGCCTTGGCGATGAGGCGGCTGTGGTGCGGGGAGCGGCGGTGTGGGCGTTGCGGCAGGGGCTTTCGACGGAGGCCTTCGTCGAACTGAAGGCCGGACGACTGCCGGGCGAAACCGACGACAGCGTGCTCTACGAATGGGAGGGGCGATATGACTCTGACGGTTGACCCCTCCACCGCTTCCTTGCGCTTGCCGAAGCTATACTTCGGCTGCGCTCACCCTCGCCCACGCCGTTGGCGTAGGGAGGAGAAACATGCGCGAACGCTCCTCCCCATCGTTAGATGGGGACTTGCGCTTGCCGACGCTGTATGTCGGCTGCGCTCACCCCGAAGGGGTGGAGGGGTATCTTTGTGACCACCTTCTCGATCATAGTTCTTGCCTACAAGAGTGCAGCCTATGTCGATCGCTGCCTCAATGCGTTGATTCCGTTCAATGTCGAAATCATCCTGGCCGACAACGGTTCAGGCGATCTCGACTTCGACGCGCTAAAGACGAGATATCCAACGGTCAAATGCCTGCCGTTCAGTGAGAATCTCGGCTTTGCCGCCGGCAACAACCGTGCCGCCGAAGCGGCCACCGGCGACTGGCTGGGCTTTATCAATCCAGACGCCTTTGCGGACTCCGGCTGGCTCGACGCCATGACCACGGCCATCACCTCCTGGCCGTACACCTCGATGTTCACCTCGCTTCAGGTCGACGCCGCCAACCCCAGCCGTATGGACGGTGCCGGCGACGGCATGACCTTCTTCGGCTTTCCCTATCGCGCCGGCTTCGGCCAAACCTTGCCGGCACAGCTCAACGGCAAATCGGTCTTTTCCCCGTGCGGCGCGGCCTTCGTCATCCGGCGCGACCTGTTCCGGCAGCTTGGCGGCTTCGACGAACGCTTCTTCTGCTATTGCGAGGACGCCGATCTCGGCGCCCGGGCGCGCCTGCTCGGCCACAATTGCCGCTTGGTCCCGGAGGCGAAAGTGGCGCACATCGGCTCAGCCAGCACAGGCGTGCGCTCGGACTTCGCCCTCTATCACGGCTATCGCAATCGGCTCTGGCTCTACGCCAAGACCATGCCGCTTCTGCTGCTCATCCCGACCCTTCCGATCCATACTGGTCTTACGCTTTTAGGCGCGGTCAAAGACACGCTGAACGGCAAGGGCAGCCTTGTCTGGCGGGCGCTTGGCGACGCGTGCAAAGGCATGGGACCAATTCTTCGCAGCCGCACACAAATTCAGCGTGAACGGCAAATCGGCGCTTTACGGCTGGCGAAAGTTTTGACATGGAACCCTTTGAAAATCATCCGGAGGTCCCCATGAGCAGTGCCGCATTAGACGCCCTGAAGACGCAAGCCTTCGTCGATGCCAACGGAAAGATCGTCGATCAGTTCCGCAATGACCCCGATCGCCTCAGCCACATGTCGCTCGATGTCTGCGGCCTCTATGTCGATGTCTCCAAACAAGCCTGGTCGAAGCCCGGTTTCGACCGCGCCGTCGAGCTGTTCGAACAGTCAGGCCTGGTCGAAGCGCGCGAGAAGATGTGGACCGGGAAAGAGATCAACGTCTCCGAAGGCCGTGCCGTCCTGCACGTCGCCCTGCGCGACAGCGACGCCGAAAACGCCCGCCTGCGCGGCCCCGAAATCACCGCCGACGTCAAATCGGCGCGCGACGCCATGCGCGACTATGCCGGCGCCATCCGCTCGGGCACCATCACGGGCGCTACCGGTAAGCCGTTCAAAACGATCATCCATATCGGCATCGGCGGTTCGGACCTGGGCCCGCGCCTGGTCTTCCAAGGCCTGTCGCCCCTGACGCCGAAGATCGACGTCCGCTTCGTCGCCAATGTCGACGGTTCGGAACTGGCCCTGGCGCTGGCCGGCCTCGATCCGGCCGAAACCCTGGTCATCGCCGTGTCGAAGACCTTCACCACGCAGGAGACGCTCGCCAACTTCCTGGCCGCGCGCGACTGGCTGATCAAGGGCCTCGGCGAAGACGCCGCCAAAAAGCACTTGGCCGCCGTGTCGGCCGCACCCGATAAGACCGGCGCCTACGGCATCGCGCCCGACCGTGTCTTCGGTTTCAAGGACTGGGTCGGCGGCCGCTATTCGCTATGGTCGGCCGTGTCGCTGTCGATCATCATCGCGCTCGGCTTCGACGTCTATGAGCGCCTGCTCGACGGCGCGCGCCAGATGGACCAGCACTTCCTGACCGCGCCGTTCTCAAAGAACGCGCCGATCCTGCTGGCCGCCGCCCAGGTCTATAACCGTATCGGCCACGATCGCCCCAGCCGCGCCGTCATCCCGTATGTCCACCGTCTGCGCCGCCTGGCCGCCTTCCTGCAACAGCTCGAGATGGAATCGAACGGCAAGCGGACGTCTCCGACCGGCGAACTGCTGGCGACCAAGACCTGCCCGGTCGTCTTCGGCGACGAAGGCACCAACGCCCAGCACGCCTTCTTCCAGATGCTGCACCAGTCGGAAGACGTCGTGCCGCTGGAACTGATCGCCGTGCAAAAGAACGCCGAAGCGTCCGACGACATGCAGAAGAAGCTGCTGTCGAACGTCATCGCCCAGGGCGAAGCCTTCATGGTCGGCAAATCGCTGGAAACCTCGGTCGCCGAATGCAAGGCCTTGGGCTTCGACGACGCCCGGACCGCCCAGATCGCCCCGCAGAAGGTCTGCCCCGGCAACAAGCCGTCGACCACCGTCCTCATCAGCGAACTGACGCCCGAGACCCTGGGCGCGCTGCTGGCGCTTTACGAGCACAAGACCTTCGCCGAAGGCATCGTCATGGGCCTGAACAGCTTCGACCAGTGGGGCGTCGAGCTGGGTAAGACCCTGGCCAGCGGCGTGCTCAAGGACTTCACCGCGGCCACCGTCGCCGATCACGATCCCTCGACCACGGCGCTGATCAATCGCGTAAAGTGACAAGACTGACATTATTTCAGTTTTGACACATATCGGCCTTGCAGCCGCCCATAAGACAGAGCAAATGTCCCTAACCCATTGCTGGGAAAGGGGTTAGGGACATGAAACGCCGTTTGGCCGCAGCGCTTGTGGGCGCCTCTCTTTTGGCTGCCGCCGCACATGCGCAGGCGCCGCTCGGTGTCGTCGTCGTCGACGACCGGTTGATGTCGGATATCAATGTCTCGGGCCTGATCCTGCGCACGCTCGATCCGGCAACGGTCAATACCCGCACCGTCCTGCAAAGCGACATGGACCGCAAGGTGCGGTCGCCCCGTCACACCTTCACCCTGGCCATCGACTATGTCGATACCGACTGGCGCACCGTCCGCTCGGTGCATAGCGGCGGCAAGGCCGTGCCCGCCGACTCACCGATGCGTGAAATCGTCCGCTGCGGCGAGAACGGCGACACCCACCAGTGCCGCTACAAGGAAACCCTGACGCTGTCCGTGCCTGACGCCGAACTGCGCCGCGACGCGGCCACCGGCATCACCTATATGGTCGGCCTGCGCCGGGGTGGAGAGGTGCGCGTCGTGCTGACGCCCGACCAGATCGAGCGCCAGTTCATGGCGCTGAACGACCTCGTTCCCGCCGGCAAGCGCTACACCGTACGTCCCGAACTGCTGCAACCCGTGCCTATGGGCCTGGTGTTCAGCGACATGACGCCGGCGGACCTGATGAACAATTACGGGCTGGACCACGGCCTGTTCATCCAGGCGGTCAACGAGGACTCGGCGGGCCTGACGGCCGGGATCAAGGCCGAGGACATCCTGCTGGCCATCGACGGCAAGCCGGTCAAGGCGGCAGCCGATGTGACAGGCCTGAGCCTCAAGTCGGGCCAGACCCTGACCGCCAGCGTATGGCATAACGGCCAGGTCGTCGACGAAACGCTTAAGTTCTAACCCTGGAAATCGAGCAGCTGGATCTTGAAGACCAGCGTGCTGTTGGGCGGGATGGCGCCCATGTCGGCCTGGCCGTAGCCCAGCTCGGCCGGGACGTACAGCATCCAGGTATCGCCCTTGTGCATCATCGGCAGGGCGACCTGCCAGGCCTTGACCAGGCGGGCCAGCGGGAAGCTGGCCGGCGTGCCGCGGTCATAGGACGAATCGAAGACCGTGCCGTCGATCAGCTTGCCTTCGTAATTGATCTTGACCGTGGCGTTGGGCGACGGCTTGGCGCCGTTGGGATCGGGCGCTGACACCACCTTGTACATGAGGCCGGACGGCAGGGTGACCACGCCCGGCTCCTTGGCGACCTTGGTGAGGAAAGCCTGCCCGGCCTTGATATTGGCGGCGGCGGCCGCTTCGTCCTGAGCCTCGCGCTTCGCCATTTCCTTGTCGACGGAATCCATGCTCTGGCCGCAGCCCGCCAGGGCGAACGCCGCGACCAGCGGCAGAATGATACGTGTACGGATCATGGTCTTTCCTTATTGTCCGCCGATGCCGATCAGGTGCACGCGGAAGACCAGCGTGCTGTTCGGCGGGATGTCGGGGCTGAGGTCGCGGTCGCCATAGGCCTGCGAGGCGGGCGTGTACAGGATGATCTCGTCGCCGACATGCATTTGCGGAATGGCTTCCTGCCACGCCGGAATCAGGCGGCCCAGCGGAAAGCTGGCGGCTTCGTGGCGCGCATAGGACGAATCGAAGACCGATCCGTTGAGCAACTTGCCTTCGTAGTCGATGGTGACCGTATCGGCCACGGTCGGCTGGGCGCCCGGTTGGGGCGCGCGCGATACGATGCGGTACATGACGCCCGACGGCAGGGTGACGACGCCCGGCTGTTTGGCCACCGCCTTGAGATAGGCCTGGCCGGCCTTCAGGTTCTCCGCCGCGGTCTGCGCCAACACCGGCGCCGCGCACAGGACGCCCGCCAAAACCAGTCCGCTAATCCATGCGCAACGCATATCCCGTGCTCCTCAAGGCTTCTGAAATTTCAAAGGCGTGACGCGGCCCCTGGGTCTCGACCATGATGTCGAACTCCGCCCCCTTGGCCGGAACGTCGAGCACCAGGCGATTGTGCGCCACGTCGACGATATTGCCCCCCTTTGAGGCGATGACGTCGGCCATCAGCGACAGCATACCGGGACGATCGTCGCCCAAAATACGATAGGTGACAAGGCGCTTTTCACGCACCAGTTCACGTTGCAACACGCTGGCCAGCAGGCGCAGGTCGATATTGCGGCCGCACAACACCAGGCCGACATTCTGCCCTTCGAAGCGTTCGGGGTAACGCATGACCGCGGCCAGGCCCGCCGCGCCTGCGCCTTCGGCCACTGTCTTTTCGATATTGGCATAGGCCGCGATGGCACGCTCGAAATCGGCTTCATCGATCACCAGCACATCGTCGACATAAGGGTTGGCCAATGCGAAGGTGATATCGCCGACTTCGCGCACGGCGATGCCTTCCGCGATCGTGCTCCCGCCGGCCGGCAGGGGCAGGTTGCGCCGCCGCGCCGTGAATGACGGGAACATGGCCGCTTCGACGCCGATGATTTTGATCCACGGCTTGATCGTCTTGGCCGCGATCGCCATGCCGGCGATCAGCCCGCCGCCGCCGATCGGCACGATCAGCGTGTCGAGTTCCGGCGCTTGCTCCAGCATTTCGATGGCGATGGTGCCCTGGCCGGCCAGGACGGCCTCGTCATTGAACGGGTGCACATACACACCGCCCGCCGCTTCGCACAGCTTAATGGCGTGGGCCGACGACTCGTCATAGCCCTTGCCTTCCATGACGACCGTGGCGCCGAAACCTTCGGTCTTCTGGATTTTGACGAAGGGCGTGCCCTGCGGCATGACGATGGTGGCCGGAATGCCCAGGCGCTGGGCATGATAGGCCAGGCCCTGCGCATGATTGCCCGCGGACGCTGCGAACACGCCGCGCCGGCGCTCGTCTTCCGAAAGCTGCAAAAGCTTGTTGAGCGCGCCGCGCTCCTTGAAGGCCGAGGTGTATTGCTGGTTCTCGGCCTTGATCCACAGTTTTGCGCGGGTAATGGCGCTCAGGCGCTGGGAAAAGGCGCACGGCGTGCGCACGACATGGCCGGCGATACGCGCGGCGGCGGCTTCGATATCGGCAAAGGTTACGCTCATGGCGCCTCATAACAGAGGGCGATTGCGTGGGGTGGAAAAAATGCAGGCACCAATAAATATCAATTGATACTAGTTTTCACACAATCTCACGAATGTCCGATCACATGCGCAATATGTGAACGATTTTTCGCAACATAACCCGACGCATTAGACATTTTCTGATAGAAAGACCACATATTTGCCAACGCGATCCGCGCAAGGGACAAAAATCATGCCCAAAACTGCCGAAATCTTCTTTTCGCCCGCCACACATGGTTTCGTTCGCATAGCCTGCGTAACGCCGAAGGTGCATATCGCAGATCCGGCGACCAACCTGAGCGAACATATCGATCTGGCCGGTCGAGCCGACGACGCCGGCGCCGACCTGATCCTGTTCCCCGAACTCAGCCTGTCGGCCTATGCGCTCGACGACCTGTTCCTGCAACAGGCCTTGCTTGAGGCCGCGCGCCAGGCGGTCGACGGCCTGGTCGCGGCATCGGCCGCCTGGCGCGGCATCGTCGTCGCCGGCGCGCCGCTGAAGATCGGCGACGCCGTCTATAACTGCGCGGTCGTGATCCATAAGGGCGTCATCCTCGGCATCGTCCCGAAGATCTTCCTGCCCAACTACCGTGAATATTACGAAAAGCGCTGGTTTGCCTCGGGCGCGGGCCTGGCCGCCGATTTTGCTTACGGCGCGGGCGCCGCCCCCGTCGCCACCGATCTTGTCTTTCGAGCACAGGGCTTCGATGCCTTTACCTTTGCGGTCGAAATCTGCGAAGACCTCTGGGCGCCCGACACGCCCGGCACCCGGCTAGCCCTGAACGGCGCGCACCTCATCCTGAACCTGTCGGCCTCGCCGGTCGTGGTCGGCAAGTCGCGGGCGCGCAAACGGCTGTGCGCGGCCACATCCGAGCGCCTGATGTGCGCCTATGCCTACAGCGCCGCCGGTCCGGGCGAGTCGACCACCGACCTGTCGTGGGACGGCCAATCCTTGATCTACGAGATGGGCGAGCTGGTCGCCGAGGGCGAGCGTTTCTCGTCCGGCACCGTGACGATCGGCGATATCGATGTCGAGCGGATCGCCCAGGACCGCTTACGCACTGCGACCTTCAATGACGCCCGCCTGAGAGCGTTGCCTTCGGAGGGCAAAGGTCCATCCTTCGCCTGGGCGCCACATAACCTGACCGACTTTTACCGCGCCGTCCCGCGCTTTCCCTACGTGCCGAGCGACCGGGAGCGCCTCGACGAGGACTGCTACGAAGCCTTCAACATCCAGGTCCACGGCCTGATGCAGCGCCTCGAAACCACCGGCACGAAGGCCGTCGTCATCGGTATTTCGGGCGGTCTCGACTCTACCCACGCCGTCATCGTCACCTGCAAGGCCTTCGACCGCCTGGGCCTTCCGCGCGCCAATATCCACGGCTACACCATGCCCGGCTTCGGCACGACGGTGGGGTCCAGGAACGACGCGCTGAAACTGATGCGCGCGCTGGGCATCTCGGCCGAAACCCTCGACATCCGCCCGGCCGCCAAGCGCATGCTGATGGATATCGGCCACCCCTATGCCGAGGGCAAAAAGGTCTACGACGTCAATTTCGAAAACGTTCAGGCCGGGCTGCGCACCGACTTCCTGTTCCGCCTGGCCGGCGAAAAAAAGGGCTTCGTCATCGGCACCGGCGACCTGTCGGAGCTGGCGCTCGGCTGGTGCACCTACGGCGTCGGCGATCATATGAGCCATTACAACGTCAATTGCGGCGCGCCGAAGACGCTGATCCAGCACCTGATCCGCTGGGCCGCCGCCCGGGAGTTCGACGCCCGGACCGGCCGCATCCTCCATTCGGTGCTGGAGCGCGAGATTTCACCGGAACTGGTGCCGGTCGAGGACGGCAAGACGCAGCGCACCGAAGACAAGGTCGGACCCTACGAACTCCAGGACTTCAGCCTCTACTACATCACGCGTTACGGGCTGAAACCGTCCAAGGTCGCCTTCCTGGCCTGGCACGCCTGGAAGGACGCCGCGGCCGGCGGCTGGCCGCCCGATTTCCCGGAAGACAAGCGCCGCGCCTACGCGCTCGGCGACATCCGGCACTGGCTGGAAGTGTTTCTGTGGCGCTTCTTCACGATTTCGCAGTTCAAGCGCTCGGCCATACCGAACGGGCCGAAGCTGATCTCCGGCGGGGCGCTCAGCCCACGCGGCGACTGGCGCATGCCGTCGGACGCCAATGCGAAACTGTGGCTTCAGGAGCTTAGGGACAATGTGCCGGAAACGGTGTGATAATGCCGGTATAGCCGCGCACTACCGTGCGGTCGGACCGGTATGACCGTCCGAAAAGGCGCGATTCGTCAGGCCTTCAGGCTAGGCAAACAGGGTTTATGACCGGTTAATGCGCGGGCTGGACCCGGCGCGCCGTGCCGGCAAAGGCACAGGTGGCACCGTGATAGGACGCGCAGCCGGCATCCTCGGTCACCGTCACCACGGCCCCCTTGCGCGTCAGGCGGATGCTACATTGCGGCAAGGCGTCCCTGGCCGGCACCGTGACCTCAAGCGCGTCGCCGTCGGAGCGCGCCGGCAGGCCCTTGTCCGCCACGCCCAGATCGCCGGTGCAGCCGTCGGCCTTCGCCGTCAGCAGCCACGCGCGATAGGCGCCGGCAAAGCCCGTCACATCTACCATGACATCGCCTTCATACTTGCCCGGCCACGGATCGGGCGCTGCCGGCTGAACCGCCACCGGCGCGGGCGGCGCATCCGCTTCCTGCGGCTTCGAACACGCTGCCAGTACAAGCAGCAGCGAAAGACAGGCTATCCGTTTCATGCCGCGTGTGCCTCCGGAGCGGTGAGCTTCAGTCTGTCGGCCAGCAGCCGCGCCTCGGCGGCGCGGCTCGATCCGGCCCGCCAGACCACGACGATATCACGATAGGCATGATCGGATTTCAAGGGCCGCACGGTCACTTCGTCGCTGCGCACCAGTCCCGCATCGACGGCCATGGCCGGCAGCAGGGAAACGCCCAAACCCGACCCCACCATTTGCACCAAAGTATTGAGAGATGTCGCCGCGAAGCCGCCATTGGGATTGCCGAGCGTCTCGACCCCACCGGTCGGGCCGGTCCACGAACAGGCGGCCAGGGCATGGTCGCGCAAACAATGACCGTCTTCGAGCAGGATCAGTTCCTCACCCTTCAGCGATTCCGGCGCGATACGGTCCTCATGGGCCAACGGATGGCCGCATGGTGTCGCGGCCATGATCTCGTCCTTGCAGACAAAAGCGTGGTCGAGCCCATTCAAATCATACGGCAGGGCGATCACCGCCGCGTCGAGCGCGCCGGCCTTGAGCGAGGCGATCAGACGCGCCGTCTGGTCCTCGCGCAGGAACAGGCGCAGTTGCGGAAAGTCCTCGCGCAGGCGGACCAGCGCCTTGGGCAACAGGAAGGGCGCGACCGTCGGGATGACCCCCAGGCGGAACCGCCCGCTCAGCGGCCGGTTGGCGCCGCGTGCCGCCTCGACCAGGTCCTCGGTCCGCGCCAGGATATCGAGCGCACGCTTCAGCGTCTCCTCGCCCACCGCCGTCAGAATCACCTGCCCGCGTGTCCGGTCGACCAGACGCGCCCCCAGTCCTTTTTCGAGCTCGGCGATCCCCGAAGACAGGGCGGGCTGCGACACGTGCGCGGCCTCGGCCGCCGCCATGAAGCTCTTATGCTCGTCGAGGAGCTTGAGATACTGAAGCTGGCGCAGGGTGGGTAACATGCCCCACATTATAGTAACGCCGGCCCATAAATTCAATTTATAAAAAATTCAAAAACAATTAATTTGAGTTCTACCCCTGTGAGGCGTAAGGCCTCTGCATCGGCACTCCCGGCCGAAAGATATCCAGACAAGGAGACAGATTATGATCGGTGTTGGCGAAACCCTCCCGGACTTCAGCGTCGTCGGTGTGAAGCCCGGCTTCAACCGCCATGAAGAAAACGGCCAGAGCGCTTTCGAGGACGTGACCAAGGCCAGCTTCCCGGGCAAGTGGAAGATCATCTTCTTCTACCCGAAGGACTTCACCTTCGTCTGCCCGACCGAAATCGCCGGCTATGCCCGCCTGGCCCGTGACTTCGAAGACCGCGACGCGGTCGTGCTCGGCGGCTCGACCGACAACGAGCATTCCAAGCTCGGCTGGCGCCGCGACCACAAGGACCTGGACAAGCTGGCCATCTGGCAGTTTGCCGACAACGGTGCCGTCTTCGCCCAGGCGCTCGGCGTCCTTGACCCCAAGGCTCACGTCGCGCTCCGCGCCACCTTCATCCTCGATCCGGACAATGTGGTGCAGCACGTGACCGTCAACGGCCTGAACGTCGGCCGTTCGCCGGAAGAAACCCTGCGCGTCCTCGACGGCCTGCAAACCGACGAACTGTGCCCGTGCAACCGCGCCGTCGGCGGTGAGACCCTGGCTGCGTAAGTCAAAACGGGCCTAGGCCCATCCGAAAAAGGCGGCGCGTTCTTTCCTTTGCGCGCCGCCTTTTTCATGCCTGTAGATAAGGAATAGTCATGTCCATCGATGCCCTCCGCGACCTGATCCCCGCCTATGCCAAGGACCTGTCGCTCAACCTGTCCACGCTGGCCAACGAGACCACGCTCAACGACCAGCAGAAGTGGGGCGCCTTCGTCGCCTGCGCCTACGCGATCGGCGTGCCGGAGGTGGTGCAGAACCTGTCGGCTGCCGCCAGCCTGACGCCGGAAGCGCTGAACGCCGCCAAGGCGGCCGCGGCGATCATGGGCATGAACAATGTCTATTATCGCTCGCTGCACCTGCTGCACAACAAGGAATACGAGACCCTGCGCGCCGGCCTGCGCATGAACATCCTGGCCAATCCGGGCGTCGACAAGGTCGATTTCGAGCTGTGGTCGCTGGCGGTGTCGGCGGTCAACGGCTGCGGCCTCTGTCTCGACAGCCACGAAAAGGTGCTGCGCCAGCACAACGTGACCAATGTCCAGGTCCAGGCCGCCCTGCGCATCGCCGCCGTGGTCAACGCCGTATCGGCCGTCATCCGCGGTGAAAAGGCGGCAACCGCTTAATAGTTCGGCGCGGTCACCGCGATCCCCTGGGCGCGGACGCGATCGAGCGCCCCGCCCCTGCGCAGCAACGGCGCCAGCGGCAGGACGGCCACCGTCTTGCCCGGCGTCGCCAGGGCATCCGTGATGGCATCGACGGCGTCGTCGGTCGCCTGCTCCATCAGGGCCGAGCCCTTGCCCGAACCATCCAGGCAGTCCATCAGGGCCGAGCCGTGATAGTTGGCAAGGACCGTCTTCATATCGCCGGCGACCCAAGCGGCGGCCGTCCTGGGCGCCCGGTCGATATCGAAGTCGATATCGTCCAGCGTGCGTGTCATGCAGGTCCGCTCCGCCGCCGCGTCCATCGCGTTGACATCCTTGAGCACGGGACTGAGCCTGTAGCGCGCCGCCACGCGCACCGGCACGTCCTGGCGGCGCGCCAGGCGGGCGATCGTCTGCACGGGCTCGTCGCCGGTCAGGGCAAGGTGACCGAGCACGTCCTGGCGCAGCCGGGCAGCGGCCCAGACAGGTTTGTCGTGCTGGAAGGCGCGGGTCGACACACCGGCGCGCGCCGCCGTCGTCTCATAACGATTATAGAGATCGGCCGGCAGGACGGATTTCAGGTCCTGGCCGTTCGGCAGTCCCTTCATGCGCATCAGGCTCAGCATGTCGCCGACACCGGCCTTGCCGGCGGGCGGGGTGATCAGCGCCTTGGCGCCCTTCAGGGCGTTTTCGACGCGCTTTGTCTTCCAGCCGAGGTTTTTTGGAAAGACCGGCGGGACACCGATAACGATGACTTCGGAATTGCCCTTCTTCAACCGCCACAGGGCGGGCCCCGACAACTGCGCCGATACGATGACGGGCGTGTCGGTCCATTGCTCGGCGGTCTGCGCCGTCGCGGGGGCGGCAAGGACGAGCATCAGCGCGGGAAGACAGGATTTCAGCATCGAAACGCCCCATATCGCAGCTTCGTCTTCATAATGCAGCGCAGCGAGTCGGGCAACCGGCCCTATGAAATGTTATTGCGGCTGCGAATACCACGGCCCTTGAAAGGCAGATTTCTCCCGCGAGAGCGAGACAATCAGGCTCTCGCCATCGCCGCATCGCAATATATTTACTCGCTGTAAACCGTATTATCAGGATCCGGCAGCACATCCCGGCCCTGTACTATAGTAACCGGCCCGTTAACCACAATAAACCCTGGTAAATGCGGCGAAAATTGGCCGTTAAAAACCTTGTCTTAACCTGAGACGTCCATAGTAACGGGAAAGCCACCCTCAGGAGTTTAAAGACATGCCTCGCCTGAAGACCAAAGCCGTCGAAGCCGCTGAACTCCACGCCGCGCCCGCCCCGGCCGTGGAAGAGAGCAAGATCGCGCTGGTTGGTGATGGCCAGACGGTCGAAGCCGTGCCCTCCCCGGCCCTGACCCTGCAAAACGACCTGTACCGCAGCTTCGAAATCTCGGGCCTGCCGCCGCTCGACACCGACAATATCGAGGTCAGGAAGATTCCGATCGCCTGGACCCTGGTCGGCCTGACCGTGATCTGCGGCGCCTTCTGGGCGGGTGTCTGGTCGCTGTTCGCGTAACGAACGCGTCATCCAAAATTCATCTGTTCGCTGCACCGCAGCGAATTGACAACCGCCATCATATGAGAAACTGTGCGCCCCGCCGGGGATCATGGAGCCGTATGATGAAGACCGCTTTATTGACGGGCGCAGCCGCCGTTTTCGCGGCCTGCACCCTGGCGGGCAGCGCCCTTGCCGAGCAGACGCCGCTTTCCCGCCTCGAAGCCTTCAACTGCCAGAAAACAGCCGTCCACGAAGGTCAGACGATCGATCTGACCGGCGCGACGATGACCTTTTCCGACGATTTCGATACGCCCGACATCGCGCGCGACGGTGGTCGGGGCAAGTGGTACACCAGCGTCCACGGCGGCTTCGGCGGCGCCCGCTTCCTCGACTACCGCAAGGACGACGACACCTTCCAGTTCAGGGACGGCATGCTGACCATCCGCATGCAGAACCGTGACGGCCGGTGGACATCCGGCCTGATCCAGTCGGTCGATTCCCACGGCCAGGGCTTCGCCCAGACCTACGGCTATTTCGAGATGCGCGCCAGGCTGCCGCAGGGCGCGTCCAACTGGCCGGCCTTCTGGCTGAAGACCGTCAACCAGTTCACCGCCCCGTCCGAAACCCGCACCGAGATCGACGTCTTCGAGGGCTATGGCGGGGGCGATCCCAACGGCTTCCACTTTTCGGTCCACCTGTGGCCGGCCGAAAAACCCGATCCGTCCAATGTCGTGACCAAGCACTGGGGCAAGTCCTGCTACCGCAAGATTCCCGACGGGCTGTTCGACGGCCAGTTCCACCAGTTCGGCATCCGCACGACGCCCGACTGGGTGATCGTCTATTTCGACCGCCAGGAAATCATGCGCTTCGAATCCCTGCCGGAATTCCAGAAGCCGATGTTCATCCTGGCCAACCTGGCCTACAGCTCGGCTGAAAAGCGCACGGACATGACGCCGTCCGACATGGTCATCGACTATATCAAGGTGTGGACCCTGCCGGACGACCCCACGCAGTCGCCAAACCCGTAAGAAGGACATGCTGGCGCTTGTTATACGTCCGGCTTCCCCTTTCCGTCACGCGCTTCGCTCGCACCACCTTCCCCGGTTACGGGGAAGGTGGCTACCCTAGATCGTTGTGATTTTAGGCGGAAGCAGTATTAGGCGTGGCAGCGTTCTCCCCCTTCCGTCTGGCTCGGCTTGGCGCCGATCCAGCCACCTTCCCCGTAAACGGGGAAGGAAGGGAGTTAAACCATCTAATTCCTTCCCCGTTTACGGGGAAGGTGGCGCGAGCGGAGCGAGTGACGGAAGGGGGGAGCCCAACGCGTCACAAATGCTGCCGCTTCAAGCAAAAGTCATAGTGCTCTAAGCCTTGGCGAAGGGTAGACGGAAGGGGCATTGCATAGGTTCGACCTAAAGCAAAACCTTCAAACCTCAGGCAATCTCGTAGTCGAAAACGTAGCTGTGCTTGCCGTCGGCGATGACGATCTGCATCGTGCCGGTGAGCTCGGTCAATTCATCCGTACCGGAATCCGGAATGACGTGGATGACAAGTGTGCCCTGCCCCCGCGTCATCGTCCCCGAATGCTGGATGTAGAAGCTGCCGGCCCGGCCGTCGAGCGTGCCCGTGACCTTTTCGATGGCGACATAGCCGGCCGAACCCGGCGTGGCCGTGCCCGCGCTCAGCATCTCACCGATGCCGGTGGCGTCGAGCGCGCCATGATACTGCTTGTCGAGCGCATGACGTCCCAGCAGACCCTCGGCCTTGCCGTGTACCGCCTCGGGCGCCCGCTTGACGTCGAACAGCCCTTCGGCGCGAGGCATCAGGCTACGTCCTCGATGCCGCCGTCGCCGCTTTCCAGCCGGTCCATGATCGCCACCGGCGCCGCCGGATGGATGACGGTTTCCGCCGTGGTCGACTGACCGGCGCCGCTCTGGTTCGGCAGGTGGATCTTGAAGCTGGCGCCCTCGTTCGGTTCGGATTCGAGCGTGATCCAGCCTTCATGCAACTCAACCAGCGCCTTGACTAGGGCCAGGCCAAGGCCCGGACCGCCGCGCTCGCGCCCGACATAGCGGTCGAAGATGTGCGCCTGCATGTGATAGGGAATGCCGCGGCCGGCGTAGGAGACTTCCAGCTCGAGATTGTCGCCGTCCTTGGTGGCCTTCAGGCGCACCGCGCCGCCGTTCGACGCATTGCGGATGGCGTTGCCCAGCAGGTGTTCCAGGCATTGGCCAAGGCGGCGCGCGTCGACACGGATCATGCCGGATTCGCGAACGCCCGTGTAGTCGAACTGTACGCCGCGCGCCTTGAAGGCCTCGGCCTGGCGGGCGCCGGCTTCGGCGACAACGTCGAGCAAACGGACGTCCGACAGGGTGATCGACATTTCGCCGGCGTCGATCTGCGCCATGTCGAGCACGTCGTCGATCGAGCGCGCCAGTTCCTGCGCCGCCGACTGGATCGATTCCAGATAGGCGCGCTGCTTGGGATCCTGGCCCTTGTTCTGGGCGTGCAGCAGGTCGGCATAACCGACGATGGTGGTCAGCGGCGTACGCAGTTCGTACGACACGTTGGCGACGAAGTCGCGCTTCAGGCGGACCGACTCGTTCAGCGCCTCGTCGCGGGCCTCGATGGCCTTTTCCAGCTGGCGGGTCGCCGTGATGTCGGAAAACGCCACCAGGGTCGCGCCGTCCGGCAGGGGCTGGGTGCGCCACTGCGCCAGGCGGCCATCCGAGATGCGGACCTCGCCCGACTGCGGCGCGCGCGCCAGCGGATCGGTGTCGGTGATGCGCGCCTTGAGCTCGGACCAGAAGCCGCGGTCGTGGACCAGCGGCAGGCACATCTCGGAAATCTCGGCGAAGTCGGCGATGGCGCCGATGTCTTCGCCGCGCAGGTTCCAGAACTTTTCGAACGACAGGTTGCGCAGGCGGATGCGGCCGTCGCTGCCGAACACCGACACGGCGTCGTTGAGCTGGTCGAGTGTCGCCTTCTGCACCTGGATCAGGGCGTTGAACTGCGCCTTGAGCTTGAGTTCGCCCGTCTTGTCGCTGAACAGGATCAGCAGGCCACCCAGCGGATGCGGCTGGCGCACGACGCGCATCGAGCGGCCGTCGGGGAGGGTCCACATCTCGTCGTCGGCGGTGTGCGTCAGGCCGTAGAATTCGAGTTCGCGCGCCTTGAAACCCGCATAGTCCGAGGTTTCGGGCGAGCGGCGCTTCTGGCGCAGGCGATCGAGCCATTCGCCATGCGTCGGCCGTTCCGCCAGCCAAGCCGGTTCCAGGTCCCACAGCTTTTCGAAAGCCAGGTTGTGGAACATCAGCTGCTTTTCGGGGCCGAAGATGGCGACGGCGTCTTCGAGGGCATTCAAGGTTTCGTCGTGCGCCTTGGCGTGGCGCTTCAAGGCTTCGCGGCTGTCCTCGGCCTCGGTGACGTCGATGGCGTAGGCGCAGGTATAGGCGTCGTTGAGCGGCTCGGCGATGATGTGGAAAGAGCGGCGCTGACCGCCGACCGTCAGCCAGCGATAGCCTTCGCGCCGGCTGCGGCTGTCGATCGCCTCGGTCACCATGGCGTCGGCCGTGCGGTCGAGGCTGATATTGTCCTTCAGGGCGGCGTCGAGGCTGGGAGCATCGACCGCCTTCAGCCAGGCATCGTTGGCCCATACCATGCGGCCGTCGCGCGCGCAGATCCAGCACGGCGCCGGCAGATGCTCGGCCATCTGGGCGAACGGGCCCGACGACAGCGACGCCTTGCCACCGGCGATGGCCAGGCGGATCCAGGCCGTGGCGCCCGACGACTTGCCTTCGACGACCAGGGTGACGCCCGGCGTGGCGGTAACCACGGAGCCCGAGCCTTCGGCGAAAACCTCGAAGCGGCACGAGCGGCCCTCGGCGATCAGGCGCTTCAGGCCCATGGCGGCTTCGGGCGAGGTCTCGCCCAGCGCCTCGACGACGCGCGGCGCGAAGTCGGCATCGGCGATATTGCGCAGGCCCAGCGCCTGGGCACAGTGTTTCAGGGTTTCGTCGCCCCACACCAGGCGGACGGCATCGCCTTCGACGGCGAGAAAGGCTTCGTCGAAGGCCGAGGTGGCGGCGTCGAGCTCGCTCAGCATCGTGTCCTTGACGCCGAGATCGGTTTTCAGGGCATCGCGCGAGGAGGTCAGCCGGCGGCGCATGCGCCAGGCGAGATAGGTGGTGGACAGGGCCAGCGTCATGGCGCCGGCTGCCGCCGTATAGGCTATCGACTCCATCGCCATGTGTACGCCTGCTCCAAACTCCAACCGAATCAAGTCTAACGGTTAACTATAAAGCAGTTTGGCTTCGGACGGGACAAAAAAGAGCAACACCCCGTTTACGTCAGGTTGAGCGCGCGGGCGACGAGGTAGGAATAGATATAGCTGACGACGCCCGGAACCAGGGCGCCGGCCATCAGGACGGCGATAGCGATCTGCGGCGCACCGAAGATCGCGCCCGCAATGGCAGCCAGCCCGCCCAGCATGAACAACGGCCCGGCGAAGCGATGCGTCCTGTCCCAGACGCGTTCGTCGGCCAGCGCCCACGGCGTCCGGATGCCCATGATATAGTTGCGCCGCGTCTTGGGCAGGTAATTGCCCATGACAAGCAGCAGACCGCCGACGCCGAGGGTCGCGACACGAATATGATCGATCTCGACGCCCTTCGCCGTCAGGACAAGCATGACCTGGATGCCGGTCAGAAGCGCAAAGGTCGCCAGCATGACGGCGCCGTACGCCGCGCACGACCGCTCCAGATTGGCCGATTTCGGCATAAGGGCCGGCACGATCCACACCAGAGCCACCATCATGACCACCGCCATGCCGGGCAGGACCATAAGCCCCATATCGCGCGGCATGAAGCCGTTGGCTGCGCCGTCGCTGCCGAAATGCACGGCGATGGCGCCCTCCGGCAGGGTCATGTGTCCCCACAGGCCGATGCCCGCCATGACCAGGCACAGGACGGGTATCAGGATCTTCTCAGTTTTCAGGAACATGACCGGCCTCCCCGGGGTCCGCCTTGCGTTCAAGACCGACCCTGAACGCATTCATCAGGCCAAAGATGGCGTCTTCCAGCACCGAAGTGTTCAGCCGGTAGATCAGGCTGGTGCCCTGGCGCGTGACATCGATCAGCCCCGCCGCCTTGAGCACGTTGAGATGCCCAGACAGGGTCGGCTTGGCGACCGAAACGTGGTTGGACAGGTCGCCGGCATTCATCTCACCGTCGCGCAGCAGTTCAAGGATGCGGCGGCGGGTCGGATCGGCAAGGGCTTTGTAGACTTCGGACATGACACCTTCTTTGTTAATTTGGAAAATAACAAAATAAAGGATTGGCGTCAAGTGACCGAGCATGGCGATTGCATCGCACCGGGCCACGCTTTAGGATGCATCGGATCAAAACGTGAACGACAATGACCCTGCCCCTTTACCCTATTGCCAGTGACGGACACGCCGCGCTCGAAGCCCTGCGCAGCGGCGAAACCCATCGTGCCGCGCGCGAACGCGAAGCCGAGGGTCTGGCGGGCGGTCCGGTCGTCTTCGTCACCCAGTCGCTGGGGCCGCTGTTCGACAGCGAGGCCGAGGCGAAAAAGGTCTACGCTTCGGTGCTCGACGACAGCAAGGTGTGCGTGCTGACCTGCCGCATCGCGGTGCCGCCGCCGCGCAAGCACGCGCCGATGCAGCCGGTCTTCGCCGACGGGGTACGCTGGCCCAAGGCGGACAAGGCGCCGCACGCCATCTGGCAATTGTCGGTCAGCTACTGGAAGCGCCTGCCGCCGCCCCGCCAGGCCCATGGCGATGCCGCGCCCGGCCAGCAGGCGCGGACCCTGCGCCGATCGCGCAAGGCCTACGAGCTGACGCCCGAGCAGATCCTGGCCCTGACGGAAACACCGCTGCAACCGGCACGCCCGCAGAAGGCGCTCGACTTCGGTCTGTTCGACTTCATCCCGCCCGACAATCCGGGCATCGTCATCGCGGACGAATAATTATTTCGGCGCGCGCTTGGCCAGAATGCGCTGAAGCGTCCGGCGATGCATGTTGAGACGACGGGCCGTTTCCGACACGTTCTGGCCGCACAGGGTGTAGACGCGCTGGATATGCTCCCAGCGCACGCGGTCGGCCGACATGGGATTTTCCGGCGGCGGAGGCGCATGGTCCTCGACCGCCAGCAGCGCGCGGGCGACATCGTCGGCGTCGGCGGGCTTGGACAGATAATCGATCGCGCCCGACTTCACCGCCTGGACCGCCGTGGCGATATTGCCGTAGCCGGTCAGCATGATGGCGTGGGCGTCGGGCCGTCGGGCGTGCAGGGCCTCGATCGCCTTCAGGCCGCTGCCGTCTTCCAGCCGCATGTCCATGACCGCGAAGGCCGGCGGCGCCTTTGCGATGATATCGAGCGCCTGGTGCACGCTCTCCGCCATGGTCACCGCGAAGCCCCGCTGTTCCAGGGCGCGCGCCAGCCGGTTGCGGAAGGGCGCATCGTCGTCCATCAGCAGCAGGGAGCGGTCGCTTAAAGCCTCCAGCCTGGCCGCGATGGCGGCCCTCAGGTCGCCGGCCGCCAGTTCATGCCCTTCATCGCTCATCGTCGTCTCCGATCCGGTATGGATCATCCGCCCGCGCGGATTTGATCTGCCGCAATGCGCGCCGGAGATCCGGGGCTATTGCGCGTTCCGGTCATACAAAATATCGATCCGGTCCCGCCGCCACAAGGCCTTGACGTAGGCGCCGCCCTCGTCGCGATTGCCGAACGTCACCCGGGCCCCGGTATGTTCGCACAGGGTCTTGGCGATGAAGAAGCCGAGTCCCATGCCGGAATGGCTTTGTCCGGAAGGCTTTGCGCCCTCCCCCGACCACGACGCGCCATAGACCCGCGACGAGATGTAGGGCTCGCCCAGCCGCGACAATATGTCCGGCGCGAAACCCGGACCGTCGTCCTCGATCCGGAGGCTGACATAGGCCCGCGTGACTTCGACGCGGACCAGGACAGCCGACCTGGCGAAATCGCTGGCGTTTTCGACGAAGGCCGACAGGGCGTGCAGCCATTCCGGCCGCCGCCGGATACGCAACGCCTGCCCCGCATCGACGCCGTCCGGCGCGTCATAGGCCTTGATCGCGATATCGATGCGCTTACCTTTGTCCGTATACGGAGCAACGGCGCTGGCCAGGAAATCCCGCAGGGTGGTTTCGTCGAATACGGAATCGCTGCGCTCGGGCCGCGCCGACAGGTTTTTCAGGATGTCGCGGCAGCGCTGGCTTTGCGACACCAGCAGTTCGGCGTCCTCATACAGCGGATCGTCGCGTTTCAGGCTGTGCAGCATTTCCTTGGCCACGACCTGGATGGTGCCGAGCGGCGTGCCCAGCTCGTGCGCCGCCGCCGCCGCCAGGCCGCCCAGCGCGCTCATGCGGTGTTCCTGTTCCAGCACGGCCTGGGTGGCGGCCAGGGCCTGCTCCATGCGCGCCGATTCCAGCGAGGCCTGCCACGAATAGCCGGCCGTGAAGACGATGCCGAGAAGCAGCGCCACCAGCATGCCGATGCGGTAGATTTCGGGCAAGGCAAAGGCCTCTCCCGCGATCCACGGCAGGTCCAGCGACCAGAAGGCCAGGACGAAGCCCGACGCCATGCACACGCCGACCACGATCATGCCGAAGCGCGTCGGCAGGTTGGCCGCGGCGATGGTGGCCGGCGCCACAAGCATAAGGCAGAACGGATTGTTGAGCCCGCCCGTGATTCCGAGCAGCGCCGCCAGCTGCGCGGCGTCGAAACCGAGCTGCAGGGCGGCTTCCCAGTCGCGCAGGCGCTGGGCGTCCTGGCGCCCGAAGGCCAGCGCCAGGTTCAGCCAGACCGACGCCATGATGATGGCCACGCACAACCAGATATGGATATGGAATCCGAAGGCACAGGACACCATGAAGACCATGGCGCTCTGGCCCGCTATGGCCAGCCAGCGCAGCAGGACCAGGGTGCGCAGGCGCAGGTGATCGCGCGGCCCGATGACGCTCAGCGACGATCTGTCGCCGTTGAAAAAGGCGCTGAGGCGGTCTAGGGTCCGGACCGGCATGGAAAGCCCCTTGAAAGTGGCACGACTCCGCCTTTTACCGCCCCGCGACGGACTGGCATAGATGACAAAACTACGCATGGCGATCATCGCCGCCGCCTTCATCCTGCTGGCAGGACTGGCCGGATGGAGCTGGTACAGCACGCTCAGGAGCCCGCAGATGACGTCCGAGGCCGACCCGGCCGCCGTGGCGCGCATCGGCGGCGCCTTTACCCTGGTCGACCAGGACGGCAAGCCGGCCGACCAGTCGCTGCTCAAAGGCAAATGGACCGCCGTCTTCTTCGGCTACACCTACTGTCCCGACGTCTGCCCGCTGACCCTGCAATCGCTGGCGCGGACGAAAAAGGCGCTGGGCGCCGATGCGGACAAGCTTCAGATCGTCTTCATCACCGTCGATCCGGCGCGCGACACGCCCGCCAACCTCAAGGCCTATCTGAAAAGCGGCGGCTTTCCCGAAGGCGTCATCGGCCTGACCGGCACGCAGACGCAGATCGACACAGTCGAAAAGGCCTACGGCGTCACCGCCGTCAAACAGGGCAGCGGCGATAGCTACAGCTACAGCCACTCGGCCGTCATCTACCTGATGAATCCCGCCGGCAAGTTCGACTCGCCGCTGGGTGAGGACCTGCCGGCCGACAAGAGCGCGAAGATCATCCGCGACACGATGAACAGCTATCGCGGATAGGCGCCGCCGAATGCTGGACATCCGCCGGGACGACCCGACCGCGCCTTACGTGGCAGGCTTGCTGAACCACCATCTCGAAGAGCTGCGCAGTGTGATGGCCGAACACGCCTTCGCGCTCGACGCATCGGGACTGTCTGCATCCGACGTGACCTTCTGGACCGCCTGGCGCGGGGATAAACTGGCCGGATTTGCCGCGCTGAAAGCCCTGGACGCAACGCACGGCGAGGTGAAATCGATGCGCGCCGCCCCGGCTGCGCGCGGTACAGGTGTCGGCCGCGCCCTGCTCGAGCAGGTCATCGCCGAAGCCCGGCTGAGAGGCTACACCCGCCTGAGCCTGGAAACCGGCACCGCCGCACTGCATGCCCCGGCGATCGCGCTCTACCGCCGGGCGGGCTTCGTGACCTGCGGCGCCTTCGCCGATTACCAGCCAAGCCCGCACAACCAGTTCATGCGGCTTGAGCTCGCGTAATTCTACCGCGTCCTTATGCCGGGGCTGCGCAGCCATGCGGTGTTTTTATCGCCATGAGCCTAGTCTCGAAGCCAAAGGAGACAGCCATGCCCAATACCACTATCGATCCGCTGACCGGCCAGGAACCGAATGGCCCGATCGGCCAGGACGACCGCTACGACACCGACATCGGCACTGCGGACGACGCCGGCGGCAACAATGCCGACACGATCAAACAAGCCGGTGACGATGTCGATGCCGGCGACGCCGAGGACCCGGAAGGCAACAATCCGAACGATACCGGCGAGGACGAAACGGTGCCCGAGGCATCGCACGTCTGACGTGGGACCGCCTCTATCCCGGATAGGGCTGGTCGGGACGGAAGAAGAGGCCCAGTTTCAGGCTTTCGCCGATACGGTGGGCGCGCACCATGAAGTATTCGACGGCCTCTTCGCCGGGCGCGATGTCGCGCAGGGTCTGCTCGAACAGGTAGAGCCACTGGCCGAAATGCGCCGGTTCGATCGCCGGCACACGCATGTGCGCCTGCATCGGCCGCCCGGAATAGACGCCGGCATTGAGCGCGACCGATTCCCAGAATTGCTTGAGCCTGGCCAGATGATCCGGCCAGTCGTCGACGGCGCCGTTGAACACGGGACCCAGCTGCGGGTGTTCGCGCACCCGGGCATAGAAGGTATCGACCAGGGTCGAGATAAAGGCTTCGTCGACGCCGATCGCGGCAGCGTCTTCGCGGACCTTCTGGCGCGCGGCGAGGGCATGAGGGGACGTCATAAACTGTACTCCTGAGGTCTTTTCAGCTCAGACGCCGCATGGCTCGCCGCATCGGCGGCGGCAGGCAGTCGCCCTTGCCAACGGCGCGAGCGCCGTTGGAGACTATAGGCTTTCCGGCAGCGCATGTCCTGCGGCGAAAGGTCTCTTGTTCCGCCACCATTCGCACACATTGTTTCCTTATTGACGACTTTTTAGCGTCGCACCGTCTTCTCAACGGAGAATCAGTGCCATGCGTCACCAACCGCCTTTCAGCGCCCACAATATCGCCTATGAGATCGATGCCGACTATATCGATGGCGCCGCCTGCGACTGCGCGATCTGCCGTCCGCACGGCACCCTGGTCGCCTTCCTGTCACGCGACCCTCTCACGCTGAAGGACGGTTCTCCCTCGCATCGCTTCAATCGCTTCCGGCTCAGCCACCGCTTCTGCTCGACCGAGCCGGCGCCCAACACCTTGAACAGACTGCCGAATCCGGCGGGTATAGGGCTTAAGGTGAGATAGCCTAAACCCGGGAAACAGTAACCATCGCTTTATTTCATACGGGCAAACTCCTAGATAAGAGCCTCGTTAGGAAGTATTCGCGATGTTAGCCCTCCCCCTGTCCTGGCCGCTGGAAAACCGTCGGGTTGTCCTGATCGGCGCCGGCGCGTGGCTGGTGCGCAAGGTCAACCTGCTCAAGCGGACTCCGGCCGAGGTCGTCGCCTTCCAACCCGCCGAACAATCCGTTCTGGAAGGCGTCGCCGCAAGTCACGCCCGCTGGCCCGAAGCTGCGGACCTTAACGACGCCGCCCTGGTCGTCGTGGCGTTCGAGGATCGCGCCCTGGCCGAAAGGGGCGCGGCCCTTGCCCGCACATCGCGCGCGCCGCTGAACGTCGTCGACTATCCCGACCTCAGCGATTTTCATTTCCCGGCCATCATCGACCGTGGCCCGATGAGCATCGGCGTCGCCACCGGCGGCACCGCGCCCGTTCTGGCCCGCGAAACGCGCACGCGCATCGAAGCCGCCGTCCCCCCGTCCGAAACCTCGGTCGCCGAATTCGCCCTGGCGCTCAGCGCGCCCCTGCGCACGGCTATCCCCGATGTCGACGACCGCCGCCGCTTCTGGGAAGCCGTCCTGAAATCGCCCGCCGCCGAACTGGCGCGCCGTGGCCAGGTCGCCGAAGCCGTCGAATTGGCCCTGCAAGGGGTCGAGACCCGCGCCGAACGCCAGGGTGTGGTGCACCTGGTCGGCGCCGGCCCCGGCGACCCCGAACTGCTGACGCTTAAGGCGCTGCGCCTGCTGTCCGAAGCCGACGTCATCGTCTACGACCGCCTGGTCGGCGACGCCATCATGGACCTGGCGCGCCGCGACGCAGAACGCTTCTATGTCGGCAAGGCGCGCTCCAACCACTCGGTGCCGCAGGACCAGATTCACGACCTGCTGGTCGAACAGGCCCGCCTGGGCAGGCGCGTCGTGCGCCTGAAGGGCGGCGATCCCTTCGTCTTCGGGCGGGGCGGCGAGGAGGTCGAAGCCCTGCGCGAAGCCGGCATCGAGGTCCACGTCACGCCCGGCATCACGGCGGCGCTCGGCTGCGCGGCGTCGAGCGGCGTGCCGCTGACCCACCGCGACCACGCCCAGAGCGTCACCTTCATCACCGGCCACGCCAAGGATGGCGACAGCGGAAATTCGCCGCTGATGCTCGATTGGTCGGCGCTCAGCGCTTCCAATCACACCCTGGTCGTCTATATGGGTGTCGCGACCTCGGCCGAGATCGCCGACAAGCTGATGCGCCATGGCCGCCTGCCCGAAACCCCGGTCCTGGTCGTCGAAAACGGCACGCGCGCCGATGAAACGCGCCGCCTCACCTCGCTGGGATCGCTCGACGCCACCATTACGGCGGCCCCGCCCAGGGGCCCTGCCCTGCTGATCATCGGCGAAGTCGCCGCCCTTTACCACGACGATGCGGCCGCAGTCGCCGGCATCGTAGAAACCGCTTCAAGGATGAATGCATGAAACTGTTGACCGCCAATCGCCTGCAGGACGGCCTGACCGTCTGGTACAGCGGCGCCGGCTGGGTTGAGGACGGCGCCAAGGCCGCGGCCCTGGCCGACGAAGTGGCCGATACGCTGCTCATCGAATGGAAGCTGCGCGAAACCGAAGTGGTGGCGCCCTATCTCATCCCGCTCACCGACACGGGTACGCCGGTCCAGCGCGAACACGTCCGTGAATTCGTCCGTGCCAACGGCCCGACCATCGGCCAGACCGCCGACGCCCTGTCCAAGGCGTTCAACCGCGCCGACATTTTCGAGAACTGATCATGTACGCCTACGACACTTTCGACCACGCCTTCGTGCGCGACCGCAACCGCGAATTCGCCGATCAGGTCGCCCGCCGCCTCAGCGGTGAGCTGACCGAGGACCAGTTCAAGCCGCTGCGGCTGATGAACGGCGTCTACCTGCAACTGCACGCCTACATGCTGCGCATCGCCGTGCCGTACGGCGTGCTGTCGTCGCGCCAGGTGCGCAAGCTGGCCCATATCGCGCGGACCTACGACCGCGATTTCGGTCACTTCACCACGCGCCAGAACCTGCAATTCAACTGGATCAAGCTGGCCGAGGTGCCGAAGATCCTGGAAGAGCTGGCCGAGGTCGAGATGCACGCCTTGCAGACCTCGGGCAACTGCATCCGAAACACCACGACCGACCAGTTCGCCGGGGCTGCCCAGGACGAGCATTCCGACCCGCGTCCGTGGGCCGAACTGATCCGCCAGTGGTCGTCGAACCATCCGGAATTCAGCTTCCTGCCGCGAAAGTTCAAGATCGCCATCACCGGCGCCGACAAGGACCGCGCCGCCATCCGCGTGCACGATATCGGCCTGCACCTGAAACCCGAAGGCTTCGACGTCTATGTCGGCGGCGGCATGGGCCGGACGCCCAGCCTGGGCCATTGCATCCGCACCGGCCTGCCGGGCGAGCACCTGCTGAGCTATCTCGAAGCCGCCCTGCGCGTCTACAACCGCTATGGCCGCCGCGACAACAGCTACAAGGCCCGGATCAAGATCCTGGTCGCCGCCCTGGGCCCCGACGAATACAAGCGTCAGGTCGAGGAAGAATGGTCGCGCATGGACAAGAGCAAGATCGACGCGCCCCAGGCCGAAGTCGATCGCCTGAAGACCTTCTTCCCCGATCCGGCCTTCACCACGGCGGCGTTCGACGAGACCGCCTTCGAGCGTGCCCGCACGGCCGACGCCGCCTTCGCCCGCTGGATCCGGAACAATACCCACGCCCACAAGCGCGATGACCACGTGTCGGTGACCATTTCGCTGAAGCCCACGGGCCTGCCGCCCGGCGACGCGTCGTCGGCGCAGATGGACGTCATGGCCGACGTCGCCGACGCCTTTGCCTATGGCGAACTGCGCGTCAGCCACGAGCAGAATATCGTCCTGCCGCACGTCGCCAAGAACGACCTCTATGCGCTCTATACGCGCCTCGACGCCGTCAACCTGTCGAGCGCCAATGTCGGCAAGATCACGGACATGATCGCCTGCCCGGGCCTCGACTACTGCTCGCTGGCCAATGCGCGTTCGATCCCGCTGTCCCAGGAGATCTCACAGCGCTTCGAAGACGCCAACCTGACGGACAAGATCGGCGATCTGCAGATCAAGATATCAGGCTGCATCAATGCCTGCGGCCACCACCATGTCGGCCACATCGGCATCCTGGGCGTCGACAAGCAGGGCATCGAATTCTACCAGATCCTGCTGGGCGGCCGCGCCGATGAAAAGGCCGCGCTCGGCCAGATCACCGGCAAGGGGCTGCCCGCCGAGGCCGTCCCCGCCGCCATCGAGCGCGTGGTGCAACTGTATCTCCAGCTGCGCACCCACGACACCGAACGTTTTATCGATACCCTGGAGCGCGTCGGCCGTGATGCCTTCGCGGAGGCCCTGCATGAACCTGCCTAAGCCCAATTCGTCCTACGAGCCCGCCCTGGTTACCCGCGCCGGCGACGTCATGCCCAATGGCTGGCAGCTGCTGGCCGACGAGGACACGACCGGCGCCGACGGCCCGCATGTCCTCGGTTTCGAGCGCGCCTTGCGCGATCTCGACGGCCTGAACGGTCATTACGGTGTGCGCATCAATCCCGGCGACGACGTGCGCCTGCTCGAGCCCTTCCTCGAAAAGATCACCCTGATCGAGGTCGCCTTCCCCGGCTATCGCGACGGCCGCGGCTATTCCACGGCCCGCATCCTGCGCGAGGACCTGGCGTTTACCGGCGCCATCCGCGCCGTCGGCGATGTGCTGCGCGACCAGCTCTTCATCATGATGCGCTGCGGCTTCGACGAATTCCTGGTCAAGGACCGGGATCCGGCGGGCGCCATCGCGGCGGCGGCACAACGCTTTTCCACTACCTATCAGGGCGCGGCCGACACGGCCCGCCCGGTCTGGGCCCAGCGCCACGGAATCGGCGCCTGAAAGGCATATTGTTATGACGGTCTTGATTGATATCGTGAAAGACCAGGCGCGTTCGGAAAACGGTCAGCGCGCCGCGGCGCTCAGCGCCAAGTATGAGACCATGACGCCGCAGGACATCCTGCGCGACGCCATCCGCAACGAATTCTTCGGCGACATCACCCTGTCGTCGTCCTTCGGCGCGGATTCCGCCGTGCTGCTGCACATGGTGTCGGAGATCGATCCGAACCTGCCGGTGCTGTTCCTCGACACCGACCGCCACTTCTTCCAGACGCTGCAATACCGCGACGAGTTGAAGGCGAAGCTTGGCCTGCAAAACCTGGTCGTGCTCAAGGCCGACGAGACGGAGGCGGCCACCGAGGACGCCAAGGGTACGCTGTGGCGCACCCATCCCGACGCCTGCTGCGACCTGCGCAAGGTTCGGCCATTGAACCGGGTCATGGAGCGTTACGGCGCCTGGATTTCCGGCCGCAAGCGCCACCAGAGCAGCACGCGCGCCAACCTGCCCATCGTCGAATGGGACGGCAAGCACTTCAAGGTCAATCCCCTGGCCAAGTGGACGCAGGCCGACCTGGACGCCTATTTCGCCCAGCACGACCTGCCGCCGCACCCGCTGGTCGAGCAGGGCTTCCCGTCGATCGGCTGCTTCACCTGCACCAAGCCGGTCGAGCAGGGCCAGGACGCGCGCTCCGGCCGCTGGGCCGATTCCGAAAAGGTCGAGTGCGGCATTCACAACCCGATCTACGGCGGCGAAGGGATTTAAGGTTCCTTCTACACGCGCACAAACACGAAGACCCTCCGATCGCTCGGAGGGCCTTTCATAAATGGCGTGTGGCTTTGCAATCTGTCCCGTGTCGAAAGACCGGGTTGCCGTGCCCTGGCGCCGGGTCGCCCCGTGACAAAAGTCCGGGGAGTGAATACGGGTCATTTCCCGTGAAATAAGCATAGTAAAAATCGGGCCCGGCCGCTACTCACGACTGCTCACAAGACCGCGATCAGGCTGCCTTGCGGTTGCGCGGCACGCCCATGCGTCGCCGGGCCGGCGCCGCTTCGCGTTCGGACCGGGTCGCCATGGCAAAGCCGGTGCCGAGAAGCATGGCGACATACAGGCTGAGCGACGTTTCCTGAAAGGCATAATCGGTCAGGCCGTGGATCAGGAAGACGAGATAGGCGAACAGCATGGCCCACAGGCGGTCGCCCATGCGCTTCTTCTTGATGGCGCCGGCGAACAGGGTTCCGAGGACGGCGAGATTGAGAACGACCAGGGCGCCGATACCGACGAAGCCGGTCTCCTCGAACCACTGCAGATAGACATTGTGCGCGGCCCGTACGGCCCACAGGGCAGGATAGGTGTCGGCCGTGACGACGCTGTTGTTGATGGTGATGAACGACCCCAGGCCCCAGCCCATGACAGGGTGCTTCATGCCGGCGGCCGCGTGCGCGGCAAATAGCATCTGGCGGGTGTCGATATCGGCCTGCAGCTTGACCAGGCGGTCGACCATGGTGAAGGACGACAGCTTCAGGACGACGGCGACCGCCGCGGCGACGGCGATAAGGCCGCCGGCGAACAGCGGCAGGGATATGCGGCGGCGGAACATGACCATGGTCAACCCGGCCAGGGCGGCGGCGGTCGCCAGCCAGCCCGACCGCGACAGGCTCATGATCAACGCCGTGGCGCAGACCGCGAATTCGATGATGTAGAGCGGATCGATGCGTTCGAAGAACTCATGGCGGTCCGACAGGATGAAGCGGCTGAGTGTGCGGCCCCAGGCCAGCACGGCCAGCGAGCCGAACAGGGTCGCGGCGCTGTTGGGCGAGGTAAAGGCGGCTGCCAGCCGCCGCGGATCGCCGATCTTGGCGACGCCGTAGATGGCATAGGGATCGATGGCCTGCATCAGGATGGCGAAGATGGCCCACAGGGTGCCGCCGGCCAGGATGGCGTCGACGATCCGGCGGGCACCGTCATTGTCGGAACACAGCCGCACCCCGGCCAGGAAGGCGCAGGCCAGGCCCATAAGCTTGAGGAAAGCGGTGACGAAGGCGGACAGGTCGAAAACGGAGCGCGAGTCGACGACCGGCTCCAGCACGATCACGGCGCAGAACAGCACGAAGACCGCGGCGATCAGCCCCAGGGCGGGCTGCGCGAGCCGCTGATCCGCCTTGCGGCTCGGCAGGAGCCACAGGACAGCGGCAAAGAGCGCCCACAGGGCCGACAGTACCAGGGAGCACAAGGGCTGGTCGGATCCGCGAACGGCAAAGCCCAGGATCAGGAGCGCGGCATACAGGCCGGGCGCGGCCCATATCTTCAACGCGGGCGGAAGCGTCATCATATCCCCTTGGTATCGCAGAAAAGACAAAGGCCGCCGGGTCACGGCGGCCTCTGTTCCTATTCGGTGTAGTACTTCTTGTACTGCTTGTAGTAGTAGCCGCTGTCGCCGTAACCATACTTGGTTTGCTCGCGGACATCGACCTGGGTCAGGACCACGCCGCCGATGCGGGCGCCGGTGTCTTCCAGCAGGCCGATCGAGGTGCCGACCGCCTTGCGCTGGGTCTTTCGCCAGCGGACCAGCATGGCCACGATGTCGGCCTTGCGCGCCAGAATGCGGGTGTCGGACACGGCCAGGACGGGTGCGGTGTCGAGGATGACCAGGTCGAACTTCTTGCGCAGGTCGTCCAGCAGCTTGTCCATCACCGGCAGACCGAAGACGTCCTTCGGCGTGTAGGCGCTGGGGGCCAACGGCAGGAAGCTGGCGCCGGAGGCTTCGTCCTTGACAAGGACGTCCTCAAGCTTGGCGCTGCCGGCCAGCACTTCCAGAAGGCCGACTTCGACGTCGCGGCCGATGAAGGCGTTGATCGAACGGCGGCGCAGGTCGCAGTCGACGATGACGACCGACTGGCCCGACAGGGCCGCGGTGCGGGCCAGACAGACCGAGGTCGTGGTCTTGCCTTCGCCCGGCAGGGACGAGGTCACCGCGACGATCTTCACCTGTTCGCCGAGGCGCGTGTACAGCAGCGAGGCGCGCAGACTGCGGAAGCCTTCGGCAAAGACCGACAGCGGCTTTTCGACGACATAGTCGGTCGGCGAGGTCTTGACCGACTTGTCCACGGTCGAGGCCAGGCTGGCGACGCCGGCGAGGTAGGGTTGCCCCAGGACCTGCTCGACGTCCTGACCGGTCGTCAGGCCGCTGTCGAGGGCGCGGCGCGTAAGAACCGCGGCGGCCGCGATACCGAGGGCGCCCATGAAGCCGATGGCGAGCGTCATCGGGACCTTGGGCGCGCTGGGTGAGCCCGGCAGGGTTGCCGTCGACACGATGCGCGCATCGGTCTTGTCCAGACCGGCCTGCGACGAGGTCTGCTTGAAGCGGTCGAGATAGGACTGGTAGAGGCTCGACACGGCATCGGCGTTGCGTTGCAGTTCGTTGAGCTTCACCGAGGCCGTATTGTTGCTGGCAAGCGCGCCGCGGGCCTGGTTGACCGAGCCGGCCAGCGAGCCGGCGCGTTGACGCTGAATCTGCGCCTGCGCTTCCAGGTTGGACATGATGCGCTTGATTTCCGCCTGAATCTGGCTGTCGATGTCATCCATCTGACGCTTGGACTTCACGATATCCGGGTGCAGGGGGCCGTACTTGGTTTCGAGGTCGGCCAGGTGGGCGCTGACCTGGGCGCGCTGGGCGCGCAGATCCTTGATGACCTGCGAATTCAGGGCTTCACCGACGTCGTCGCCCTGCGAACCGCCAGCCAGCTGGCGCTTGGCGACCGCCAGGCGGGCTTCGCTTTCGGCCTGGTCGACCTTGACCGTGGCCAGTTGCTGGTTGAGCGTCGAGATTTCCGTCTGGGCAATGGTGGTGTCGCCTGCCGTGGCCATCAGGCCGTTGGCGATCTTGTACTGCTGGACGGCGGTTTCGGCCTGTTCGACCTGGACCTTGAGGTCGGCGAGACGCGAATTCAGCCAGTCATTGGCTTCCTTGGTCGCCTGGTACTTGGTTTCAAGCTGCTGCGACAGGTACAGGCGCGCCCATTCGTTGGCGATCTTCTGGGCCTTTTGCGGCGAGGTCGAGGTCGCGTAGATGGCGATGATCCGCGTCAGGCCCTGGCGCTGGACGAAGATGTGGCCGATGGCGGACTGGACGATCGAATCGTGCAGACGCGAGCGTTGCTCCGGCGTCAGCTGGTCCATCGGGACCGGCTTGTCGTGGAACATCTTCGGCTTGAGGTAGCCGTTGAATTCGGGGTCTTCGTCGAGCTTCAGCGACGTGACGACACGGTCGGCCAGGGCGTTCGAATACAGCACCTGGACTTCGGTATCGATGGTGGTCGTGTCGGGCGGCAAGCCCGACAGCACGTCCTGATCCGGCGCGGCATTGATCTGCCGCGGGTCGATCATGACGCTCGAGGTCGCCGTATATTGCGGCGCCTTGGTCAGGATCGGCAGGACGATGGCGATAAAGGCAAGGACAAAAATTGCCGCGAAAAACCGGCTGAAGCGCCGGAAATCCGCGATGATGGCGTTGAGGTCAACCGCCTGGAACAGGCGGGCGCCGCTTTGTGTGTCTTCGGGAGCGTGTTGTGTAATAATGTTCATACCAAAATCGCCAGGACGTTAAATGCGAAAAATGCTGTCCACAAGCTTGATTACCCGCGGACAGCATTATCAAATCAACAGTTGCGTATTGCTTAATATTGCAGGCCGAGCGTGACGCTGAACACATTGTCTTCGTACGAACGGATCGAAGCCGACCCGCGCGACGACAACTTGTTGTACTGGTACGCAGCTCGGAGATTCAGGTTACGCGAAAACAGATAGTTGGCGCCGAGGCTGATACCGTGGATGCTGTCCTTGCGGTCTTCGCCCTTGTACTTGTCTTCCGTGAAGTTGGTTCCGGCGAACAGGCGCAGGTCGCGCAGCAGCTCGTGATCGACCTGCAGGCCGGTGCCGCTTTGCAGATAACCCGAAGCCAGCTGGTCCGGCGTTTCCTGAACCGAGGTATTGGCGTTGAACGACACGGTCGTCAACTCGGTCGGGAAATACTGGATGTTGGCGTTGAACGCCGTACCGGTAATCGGCTTGTAGATACCGTTCTTGTAGGTCTGCTTCAGCGAGCCGACCGAGAAGTCGCCACGGACCAGGTTGGTCAGGTCGAAGCTGGCGCCGATGCCGACCATGTAACCGTGCGAGTCGTGGGTGTCGCTGACGCGATACTTGCGGTCGTTGCCGACATAGGTCAGGTAGATCGAAGTGTCCGGGCTGACGGCGTAATCGGCGCGCGTCGTCCAGTTCCACCAGTGATAGTCGCGAACGTCTTGGTCGATCATCGTGCCGTCATTGGCGCGTACATCGAAGTAGTTGAAGTTGGCGTAGTCGGCGCCCAGGGTCACCAGCAGACGATTGCCTTCGAGGTGAAGGTTCGAGTTGAACTGGTTGACGTCGAACTTGATCGGCTTGGCCGGATCCTTGGCGAAGCTGCTGGTCAGCGAGTTCGGGCTGTAGCGCGGCTCGAAGCTCTGGCTGAAGTCGTAGCCCGCCGAGGCGAACGAATGACCATGAATGTCGAGACGGCCGCCGACGCCCACGTCCCAGAAGAAGGTGTTTTCTTCCGAGTGGCTGGCGAACGAATTATACTGCGTATTGATCTTGGCCGTGACGGCGTGGCGGCTCCAGTCGGAGGAAACGCTGATCGCCGGCGCGACGCTGTAGATCATGTCATGCGTCTTGCCCTGGCTGGTATAGTAGATGTTGTCGTTGGCTTCCGCGCCGATCCCCAGGGTGGGCGACACGTTAAAAGCACCGACCCGCAGTCCGAGCGGCTCATAACCCGCGGGGATGCGTTCCGTAACCGCAACGTTCCGGTCACGGGCAAAATTGGACGTGCTTTGAGCCGAGGCCTGACCGGCCGTCAGAAAAACCGGAACGGCTGCCGTAGCAACCAACAGCGCAGATTTAGATAACATAAGAAAACCCCCATTACGCGCAAAAACCCGCGCGAAGGAAATGGTGCGTTAAAAATAAGATACTAAAGGGTGTACCGGCGCCGAAGCGCCGGTACGGAACGCAAAATATCAGCTGCCGCTGACGTAGCCGGTACCGGCCACGGACGGCGACGGCGGGGTCGGCGTACCAACGCCGCCCGTGCCACCACCGGCACCCGTGGTAACACCAGGTCCGTTCTTGTCGAGCAGCGAAGCCAGCTGCGCCTGAACGACGCCGAAGGCCGCGGCAACGTCAGCCGAGATGCCCGGCGTGTTACCGCCGCGAACCAGAGCCGCCGAGATATCGGCGCCGCTGTTGCCTTGCGAGACGGCTTGCTCGACCGACGATTCAATTGCCGCGACGATAGCCGCACGCAATTCATCGCCCGACTTGCCGCCCGACTTGGCCGAAGCTTCAGCCGCCTTGGCAGCCGCCACGAATTGATCAGCAAGCGCGTTCGCGGTTGCTTCGTTAACCGTCTTGGCCGCCCAGGCAACCGTCGACGTCATCGGCGCGATGGCGAGCAAGGCTGCCCCGCACACGAGAACAAATTTCTTCATAACCACACCTCCACATAAAACCCTGAATTCAAAAATGCATACATCGACAGATGTTTCAAGCAATAACAACGCATTTATATCGCACCCGCACAAAAATTGGTATTTCCATGCGGAGTTGATGCTTAAAAGTAACGCTCACCAATACGGACGGTATCGCCCGGTTCGACCGTTTGGGTCGAAGTCAACGGCACCTGAATTTCCTTGGTGGCGTTAACATGTTTAATATACACCTTTTTCTGGTCGGCGCGATAGGTAAAACCTTGTGCCAAAGCGACTGCCTTGACCACGGTCATACCGGAGTCATAGGCATACTCCCCTGGCGTCTTGACTTCGCCCAGAATATAGAACGGACGATAACTGGTAAACTGGACCTGGACCTTGGGATCCTTGAGGTAACCTTGACGGTATTTCGTCTCCAGGGTCGCCTGGACTTCGCTGGCGCTCATACCCATCACGTAGACGTCGCCGATCAGGGGCGCTGCGATCTTACCTTCGCCAGTAACCGTAAAGGCACCACCAAGATCAGGCTCGCCGAAAACGGCAATGCTGAGCTTGTCGCCGGCCGACAGACGGTAAGTATAGATCGCATTGTTCGAAGACCCGGCACCGGCCTCGGGCACGGCCGGCGCGGCGGCTACCGCGGGCTGCGGCGGCGCAGCCGTCGGCAACGGCACCGTCGGGACCTGTGCCATTGCGGCCGACTGCCAGCTAAGCACCAGGGCTGCGGAAACGCCCAGGACAAACGCACCAAATACCGCCTTCTTCATTTCGTCCGACCTCTTCAAAGTCCGTGTTGTCGTCAATATTCACGCGTCAAATTCACTTAACGCTCAATTTACAATAAATTTCGTGGGCCGCCAACGGGTTAGCCGCCGATCAGACCCGCACGTCCATCACAAAACGTGACTCGCCCTTGAACCGCATCGCCGTCAGCGTGCCGGTCGCATAGGCGCCCGTATCCAGGCCGACGCGCCAGCGGTCGTTCGCCGGCGCCTCGGCCGGCGTATGGCCGTGGACGACGACATAGTCGCAGGCTCTCTTAGCCTGCAGAAACGCCCCGCGAATCCACAGGAAGTCCTCAGCCCCTTGCGCCTCCAGCGGCACGTCGGGACGGACGCCGGCATGGACGAAGAAATAGTCGCCGTCGCGATAGGTCAGCCGCATGCGCCTGAGCAGGTCGACATGGGCAGGCGGAATGGCGGCCACCAGTTCTTCACGCACCTGCTCCCAGGCCTCCGGATCGGTCCGCATGGCCGGTGTCTGGACGCCGTACGAGGCAAGCGTTGCGCCGGCACCGTATTCGACCCAGGCCGGGCCGCAGGAAGAATCCGACAGGAAGTTGAGGAGCGTTTCCTCGTGATTGCCAAGCAGGACGACAACATCGCACCAGTCGGCCTGTTCCAGGCGAAGAATGCGGTCCAGGACCTCGGCCGACGCGGCGCCCCGGTCGACATAGTCGCCCAGCAGAACGATCACCGGACGTTCGCCCTGAAGCGCGCTGTCCGCCTCGATCCGCTCGATCATCCGCGCGAACAGGTCGTCGCGGCCATGAATATCGCCGATAGCATAGGTCAGCCGGCCAATCGTCGATGGCCGGACGCTTTCAGAGGGTTTCAGAAAGGACTTCAATGCAGCAAGCATCACGGGTCAATCAAAAGCTTCAAATATTTTGGCACAATATTCTGTTGCACTGCACATAACAAGCGAGATTCGTGCCAGACGATACATGTCCCGAAATTGCCACCCCTAACGGGCGGAATTGCGGCGCATCTCGAAGTCGTGCAACTGGTCTTCCGTCTGACGCCTCAGCATCAGCGCCCCCAGGCCCAGGCGGGCATCCGGATCGGTCGTCATGGCCAGGAGCTTGCGCAGGTAAGCCCGGCCCGCGCCCCGCGTCGAATAGGTCAGGATCTCGTTGCGGGCCGAAACCTGGATGTCGCGCGGCATGGCGCCCCAGTTCGTATAGACGTAGGCCAGCCGCCACTCATGGGCATTGGGGGACAGGGCGCCCACCGCGTAGGACGTCCTGATCGCGTTGACCGTACGCGTCGAAAGATAGCCGTCGGCCACGTGATAGGCATGGGCCAGCAGAAGCCAGTTTTCGGGCCGCGCCGGCGCCACCTGGGTGGCCCGCAGGGCCCAGCCGATCGCGTCGGCGGGCTTTTGCGCCGCCGCCGAGCGCACGTAAAAGGTTTCCGAAAACGGAAAGACCGCCGGCGCGGACAGGGGCGCCGCAAGCTGCCAGGCACCCAGCCCGCAGGCCACGGCGACGGCAAGCGAAACGGCGGCCAGGGTGACCCTGGCCGCCATTGCATGGGTGGAGGTTTCAGCCATTGTGGAGCGGTAGCACAGTCACCGCGCGTTGGCTACATAGACGGTCGCGGCGCGCATGGGCGGAGCGAAATTGGCCGTGGCCAGCGACACCCAGGTCAGGTCGTCGCCGGGACCCTGGCGGGCGACCCAGATGTAGCCGGCGCGGCGCCACGGACGGACATCATAGGCCAGGTTATCGAGGACGTAGTCGCCGGCGTCGGTCGTGACCACGAGGACGGCATGCTCCTCATCCAGACGCGTCCGGACAATGGCGATGCTGAGCGCACCGGCGGGAACCCCGTGCTCGATGAGCAGACGGCGCTTTTCGAGGGCGAAGTCCTCGCAGTCGCCGCGGACGCCGCGAACAAGGGCCGGGACATTCCAGTAATCGGCGATGCCATAGTTCTGCATGTCGGTCGCGGGGCGCATTATGCCGTTGACCTGGTCGTTGACAGCCCGCATCACGGCAAGCGTGTCAGTGTCCATCGTGATCCGGACATAGTCCTGGGCCTGGTCGGACATCTCCGCCGTCATGACGCGCGCGTCCCCGCCCAGCTGGGCGGCAACCGGGACGGCCTGTTCCGTCGAAGCCTTGGCGCCCCAGCTCAACATCGGGCGCATGTCGGACGACACGGCGGCGGGCGCCGGGCCGTCATTGCCGGCGACCTGCGTATTGTCGCCTTCTGGGCCGCCTTCCGGGCCGCCCTTCGGGCTGTCTGCCGGAACATTTAGATAGCCCCCGAGGCGATGAACGCCGCCGCTGACGAAACCGTTGACCAGCGAGGCGCGGTCGATCTGCGGCGCCGGGGCTGCCGCTGCCGCAACCGGCGCCTGGCCGGTGGCCGCGACCTGGAAATCGGGAACATTGGAATTGGGATCGCGGCCGGTCATGGCGATCTGATAGCGGGCGACCAGTCCGTCGCGCGCCAGCATGCGGATGCGCTGCGGATCGTATTGCGAGGAGTGCGAGCAATCCATCGGCGAGCGCGAGCACATTTCCAGGAAGCCCATCGGGGCCGCCGTGCGGCCGCCATAAGGCATGGCGTCCGACCGGAGGTTGTTCGACAGGGCTACGCGGCGCGGCGCCGGATCGGAGTTTTCGTAGGCCGGCGAACGGCCATAGTCCGCAACCCGCGCCGGAGCGGCGCCGGGACCTTCCAGCGATGCCGTCGAGTTGACCGTGGAGCAGGCACCGAGACCGAGCAGGGATGCAAGCACACCCATCTTCGCAAGCGTCGGAACCAGAGCGGCACAATCGGAAGAGCGCATAGAATAAGCCTCACTTTCGAAGCTTACCCTCGCATAGATATTTGAATTAACGTCTAAGGATCATGATTAAATCTTCAACTATGATCACAGTTAATTCACGTTTACTATAAGATATTGTGGTTAAATTCAAATTAACGTGTTCACAATTCGGTAAAAATAAAGCCGCCGTGAATATAACGGCGGCTTTAAACACGAATATATTTGGAAAAATCAGTAAGATCCGCGTTGCATCAGCACCGCCGGGACCGTCATGAAGAGGATATAGAGGTACAGGCTGACGCTCTTGCGGCGCGAGAACAGACGGTCCATGGCCACGCGGCGGGTATAGGACACATCGTTACGGCCGGCGACCTGCCACAGACCCGTCAGGCCCGGACGAACCGAGGCGTACTGGCGGAAGGATTTGCCGTACTTGCGGATCTCGGTGCGGACGATCGGACGCGGGCCGACCAGGCTCATATCGCCCTTGAGCACGTTCCACAGCTGCGGAAACTCGTCGATGCTGGTCTTGCGCAGCAGCAGGCCGAAGGCCGTGATGCGCGGATCGTTCTTCAGCTTGTGGTCCTGCGCCCATTCGGCGCGGGCCTGGGCATCCGTCTCGAGCAGGCGCTGCAAACGCGCCTCGGCGTCGACCAGCATGCTGCGGAACTTGAAGCACTTGAATTCCTGGCCATGGCAGCCGATGCGCGTATGGCCGAAGAAAATCGGGCCGTTGTCCTGAAGCTTGACCGCGACGGCGACGACGGCGAGAACCGGGAAGAAGAAAATCAACACCGCAAGGCTGATGAAGATGTCCAGAAGGCGGATGATACGCTCGGACACGGTCGCCTGCGGCACAGCCGTTTCGTGGCGGACAGTCTGCACGGAAATACCCTGCGCGTCCGTCACCTTGTCGGCCTTAAGCACTCCTGCATCGACATGAAGCATCACAATCCCCAATCAAATAAATATCGCAATATCCGCTGCAGCCCTCACGTGCGCAGCAAAACAAATATCAAAAAGTACAAGCCAGCCAATTCAACCGCGCGACGAAAATCGACCGTCGCCAAGAAGCATTAAGTTCGCCGCCAAAACTCCGCGGCTACGGACTTTTGTGAAGTATAGAGGCGGGCAACCCGGATCTTGCGATCTGCCAGCCCCTTTGACGCAACATGGTTACTGTCTTAGCAGCCTGAACGCTATACGTCACCACAATTTTGCCGGCAGAGCGGCAGACGCCCGGCTGTTGCCCAGCCGGGCGTCCTTTACTTAGAACTGGATGTCGATCGTCGCACGGCGGTTGCGCGGTTCGCGCACCCCGTCGGCGGTCGGCACGGCCAGGTCGGTTTCACCCTTCCAGCTGACCGAAACGTCGGCGTTCGCGACACCGTCGGCCACCAGGGCCTTGGCGGTCGAGCTGGCGCGGCGTTGCGACAGCTTGATGTTGTACGCGGCCGAACCCGAGGTGTCGGTATAGCCGACGACCGTGACCTTGTGCGAGTTGTTGCTCAGGGCATAGTCGGCAGCCGACTTGACCACGGCCTTGGCTTCCGGCGTCAGCGCATAGCGGTCGAAGCGGAAGTAGACGGTGAATTGACGGGCTTCGGCGGCCGGAGCGGCGGCCGGGGCCGGAGCGGCCTCGACAGGCGGCTGCGGCGCCGGGGCCGGTTGCGGCGCCGGAGCGGGCGGCGGCGTGTAGGGCTGCGGCGCGGGGGCCGGAGCCGGCTTGGCGCCCAGCGAATACCGCAGGCCGACCAGCAGGACCTGGTCGTTGAAGTCGCCCTGGAACGCGCCCGGGGTGTAGTCGGCGTTCGCGTTGCCCGACAGCGGGGCGACGCTCGAATTGTACTTCACCTTGCCGGCATAGGTCAGCTGGTAGCCGAGATCGAGGCTCAGGCGCTCGGACAGCTGCGCCGAAACACCGATCAGGAACTGCGCCGCCGGAACGACCTTGCTGCCCTTCAGGCTGATGCTTTCCGAAACCTGGGCCAGGCGGCCGTCGACCTTGCCGTTGACATAGTCGAGGCCGACGCCGGCGCCGATGTACGGATGCAGCGAGTATTCCGGATAGAAGTCGTAGATCGCGTTGACGAACAGGGTCGTCTGGTCGATCTTGCCGCTGGGCGAGGTGCAGACGGTCGCCGAGACCGTACCGCAGATCGCGTCGTCCTTCAGGCCGTGGCCGAAGTCGCGCTTTTCCGGGCCGTGGGCCGCGTTGATGTCACCGGGGCGATAAGCGCCTTCCAGCTCCACGCGGAAATGGTCGTTGTAACGCCAGCCGAGGCGGGCGAAGCCGGCCAGGGTGTCCTTGGTGGACAGGTCGTAGATATATTTCTGACCGGTGCTGCCGATCGCATTGTCCGACTTCACTTCCTGGTCGGACTTCCAGTTATAACCGATGCCGCCGGCCACATAGAGGCCCGGCGCCTGCTCGGCAACGGCCTGAGAGGCCGCCAGGGCGCCAGCCAGCGCTCCAACCATCACAACAATCGACTTCATGAATTACCCCAGCTCAATGTCAAAAAAAAACGGCATCGCCCGGCTGTTTCGAATGCCAATAATCCGCAGGCTATACGAAACATCGCAGGTGCGATATAGCGAAATTACAACACCAGCCCAAAAGCGATTAACTTTCAGGTTCTTAAGCGTATGTGCAATGCAAAATCAATGCCATACGCCGAACAGGCGAATAAAATAGTGTGCCTTGACGGCCTCACCTGTGCCGCCGCCCGTATATGGCAGCCTGGACAAAAGGTCTACAGTATAGCCGTTCACAGGTCAAAGCTGAGTTGCGGTTCGTCTTCCACTTCGTGCCCGCCGGGAAAGGACGAGACCGTGACGCCAAGCAGCCGAATCCCTTTCTGTACAGGGAAAACACTGTCCAGAAGCGCGAAACTCTGATCGCGCAGTTCCGCGAGACTTGCCGGACCCTTGCGTCCTGTATGCGAACGCGTGACCTGGTGGAAATCGCTGTACTTGACCTTGACCGTAACGGTGCGGCCCTGCAACCCGTGGGCGTCGCAATGCCGCCACACCTTGTCGATCAGAGGCAACAACCCGTCCCGCGCCGTCCCGATTTCGGACAGGTCGTCGAAGAATGTCGTCTCGGCGCCGACAGACTTGCGTTCCCGGTCTGGCCGCACACGGCGCGGATCGACGGCGCGCGAAATCCAGTAGTACCATTCGCCGGACGAGCCGAAATGCTGAGACAGGAAGATCAGTGATTTCGCGCGCAGGTCGGCGCCCGTCTCGATCCCCAGCTTGCGCATTCGCTCGGCCGTCGCCGGCCCGACCCCGTGGAACTTGCGCACCGGCAGGCTTTCGATAAAGGCCGGGCCGATCCTGGGCGTCACCACAAACTGGCCGTTGGGCTTGTTGTAATCCGAGGCCAGCTTGGCCAGGAACTTGTTGTACGACACGCCGGCCGAGGCCGTCAGCCCGGTCGCTTCAAGGATACGCTGGCGGATTTCCAGCGCGATTTCGGTCGCCGACGTCATGCCCTTCAGGTTCTCGGTGACGTCGAGATAGGCTTCGTCGAGCGACAGCGGCTCGACCAGCGGCGTGTAGTCGAGGAAGATATCGCGGATCTGGCGCGACACGGCCTTGTAGACCTCGAAGCGCGGCTTGACGAAGACAAGCTCCGGGCATTTGCGCCGCGCCGTCACCGACGCCATGGCCGAATGGACGCCGTATTTGCGCGCCTCGTACGAAGCCGCCGCCACCACGCCGCGCTCTCGCGCGCCGCCGACCGCCACGGGCTTGCCCCGCAGGTCCGGATTGTCGCGCTGCTCGACGGACGCGTAGAAGGCGTCCATATCGATATGGATCACCTTTCGCACCGGTGCATCGGGAGGTGTCGGCGCCTCGGACATGGCCTTGATCTTCAACTGACTCGCGTCAGTTTATGTCATCAAGAACAAACTGTGAACCGATTTTATTCCGGCGCCGGAACCCGTTCCAGCCAGACCTCGCGCCAGAACAGCGGATTGGCGCGCGGGCAGCTCTTGGCGCAGGCGCCCTTGCAATAGGTGCTCTTCAACGAAACGGTGCGCTCAAGACGGACCATTTCACCCGTCTCTTCATGGACCATGCGTTCCACCACCCGGTCGACCTGCCGGACCTGGCCGATCAGCCGCTCCATCTCAGGCTCGAAACTCAGGCCGAGATTGCGCCCCTTGCCGTTGAGCGTGGCGCGGATGGTGGCTGCGTCGCGCACCCTCACCCACTCGCCCGGTTGCAGGTTGAGGTCGCCCTTGGACTTTGACCCCTTGGGGCCGACGATCTGGCCCAGTTCCGGCAGCTTCATGACGGCCCGGGCCTTGTTGACCAGCGCCCGCCATACGATCGTGCCGAAGGCCTGGGGCTTCAGTTCGCCGCTTTTCAGCTCGCTCAGCAGCGCGCCCAGGTGCGTCTTCGAAAGGGCATGGCTGGCCCGCGCCAGTTCGGTCGACTGGCAGGTGTAACGCCCGTCGATGCCGCGCGTGGCGAGGTGCAGCAGGGTCTGGCGCGCCGCCGCCTCGGCGCGCGGCGTCGGCGTCAGGGCCGGACCGTCCGGCGCCAGCCAGGCTTCCTTCCAGAACATCAGGCAATCGCGCTGGCAGTTGTCGTGAGCCCGTCCGTCGCAGCGGAACTGGTCGAGAAAGACGACATCCTTCATGCCGCGCAGGCCGTGGCCTTCGACACAGGTGCGGTCGGCGCGCCGGAAGACGCGGGCGGTCTGGCCGATATGCGCCACCATTTCCGGCATGAAGGGCAGACCGTCGAGCGTGCCGTCCATGTCGAGCGAAGCCAGGATTTCGACGGCGGAGCGCACGCGCACCCCGTCACCAGTGTAGAAATGCGCCTCCGCGGCCGGCGGGGCCGGCCGCGTGAACATCGCGCGCGCCTTGTGCGCCAGACGCTTTAGGCGCCAGACCGCTCCGGTATCGACGGCCAGGCTGCGGCCGTTCATCGAGCGGCGGTGCAGGTCGGCGTCCAGACGATGGACAGCCGCGTCGGCATAGAAACGCGAAACCTCGGTGTGCGCCGCCAGCCAGTCCGGCAGGAAACGGTCGGCCAGGATGCGCACATCATTGATGATGCGGCTGATACCCGTGCCAGAGGCCGGACACGAGGTCCGGCGCGCATCGCCGATCAGCACCACGCCTTCGAGGTCCGGCACATCCGCCGTATAGAGGTCGGTGGCGCGCAGCTCGACCTCGCCCGCGACCGTCGCGCCGCCAAGACGCCCCTTCAGGCCCGGCATAACCGCCAGAAGCGCCGCCAGGGGATCGCGGCGGAACCGCAGGACGCGCTCACTCTTGATGGCGTCGTAAAGGAACAGGTTGGCGCGCAGGGCGTCCGACGGGTCACCCGCCATGCGGAACAGGCTGACGAAACCCGCACCGTCGCCAGGCTTTTCGCCACGATGGATCAGGCTGTCGAAGCCGAAGCCGTCCGGCCCGGGCAAAAGCGTAAAACCGATGCACACCGAATGATCGGGCGACAGGACCTGGCGCCTGACACCGAGGTCCTTGAGCAGGCGCTCACCCGGCCCGGTCGCCAGCACGCACAGGCGCGACGTCACCGTGCCGAAGCCGGCCACCGTCAGGGTCTGCGACGCATGATCACGGGCAACGGCCGTCACCTTGCCCCTGACCAGGCGCACACCGTCGCCCCAGTGCTCGCGCAAGGCGTTGACCATCTGGTCATAGCGCAGGCCCCGGTGCGTCATGGCGTCGGCGTTTCGCCCGAACAGGGGCGCGAATGCATCCGCCACACCCAGGGCCACCAGGCCGTCGACCTGGGCCAGCGAGAACTTTTCACAGCGGAAGTCCTGCGGATGGATGTCGTGCGGATCGACCACGACCGGCGACAGTCCGCGCCGCGCCAGGACCAGGGCCATCAGCGCGCCGGCAAAACCGCCGCCGACGATCACGACATCGCAGGTCAGGGCTTCACGCGTGCCGGTCGGAGCCCGGTGCGGTTCGCGGATATAGGAGAGATCGTCCAAGGCTGTAGAATCCCGAAATGGCTATACCGTTTAAAAAATGGACACACTGCCGTGCGCGGTATCGGGATGTTCAAGAATGGTGCCAGTTCCGGCCTGTTTTCAGGATAAAAAGCGCTTGCACAGAAAGGTTGAAAACGCCTCGCCGGCCAGTCGTGTCCGTTCGGACAAGCCGTAGCGGGGACGAAACAGGCCGATCGTGCGGCGCGGGGTAAATCCGGCCAGGGGGACGCCGGCAATATCGTCCGCCGAGTAGCTGTCCGGCATGACGGTGATGCCGACCCCGGCCCCGACCATGCTGAGCGCGCGTTCGTCCTGCGGCGTGCGATAGACCAGCGGTGGCCGCACATTGCGGTCGGTGAAGTGCCTCGAGGTTTCCGACAGGACTTCGCAGCGCGTGCGCACGATCATGTTTTCGTTGGCCAGGGCCTCGCCGTCGATCACCGCTTGCCCCGACAAGGGATGATTGCGCGGCAGGACCAGGCGATAGCCCTCTTCGAACAGCGGCATGGCCGTGTCGTCAGCGACGCGGCGGATCGACAGCGCATAATCGATGCCCCGTTCGTCGAGCCGGTTGAGCAGCTCCTGCTCGGTGCCGTCATAAAGATCGAAGCGAACGTCCGCATGATCCACGAGAAAATCGCGCAGCCAGCCGGCGACCAGCGACGCCGGAATGGTTTGCAGGACGCCCAGGCGGATGACCGCATCCGTTTCGGTTTCGGCCAGTTCCGCCGTGGCCATATTGACCTCGTGCAGGATCGCCTTGGCGCGCGGCAGGAAACGCGATCCGGCCGCCGTCAGAAAGACGCGCTTGTTGTTGCGGACGAACAGGCCGACGCCCATCTGCTCTTCGAGGCGGCGGATGCCGGCGGACAGGGTCGGCTGGGTAATCAGACAGGCCTGTGCCGCCTTGGTGAAGCTGCCGGTTTCGACCACCGCCAGGAAATAACGCAACAGATAGAGCTCCATGATACATAGATATCATCTATTCATTTCATCGGCATTATTGATTTTAACAATGCAATGAAAGGGCGTACCTTGCGGGAAGCATGACCCGCCTCACCTCCGAACTCGACCCCGCCGACCCCGATTTCGCCGCCAACGCCGCCCGGATGCGCGGCCTGGTCGATGACTTGCGTGCCCTGTCCGCAGACATAGCCCGCGGCGGTTCCGACGCGGCGCGCGACAAACATCTGGCGCGCGGAAAGCTGTTGCCGCGCGACCGTATCGCCGGGCTGATCGACCCAGGCTCGCCATTTCTGGAACTGTCGCCGCTGGCAGCGCACAAGGTTTACGACGACGAGGTCCCCGCCGCCGGCATCGTCACCGGCATCGGCCGTATCAGCGGCACCGAATGCGTCGTGGTGTGCAACGACGCGACGGTGAAAGGCGGGACCTACTATCCTCTGACCGTCAAGAAGCACCTGCGCGCCCAGGAAATCGCCCAGCAGAACAACCTGCCGTGCGTCTATCTGGTCGACTCGGGCGGCGCCAACCTGCCCAACCAGGACGAAGTCTTCCCGGACAAGGACGATTTCGGGCGCATCTTCTTCAACCAGGCGCAGATGTCGGCGCGCGGCATTCCCCAGATCGCCGTCGTCATGGGCAGCTGCACAGCCGGCGGCGCCTACGTCCCGGCCATGTCCGATGAAAGCATCATCGTGCGCAACCAGGGCACCATCTTTCTGGGCGGCCCCCCGCTGGTCAAGGCGGCGACCGGCGAAGAGGTCTCGGCCGAGGACCTGGGCGGGGGCAACGTCCACGCGCGCATCTCCGGCGTCGCCGACCACCTGGCGGCCAACGACGCCGACGCGCTTCTGATCGCACGGCGTATCGTCGGCAATCTCAATCGCAGCAAGACTGTGCCGCTCAAGGTTCGCGAGGCCGTCGAGCCGGCTTATGCGCCTGATGAACTGTATGGCGTTATCCCGGCCGACACGCGCACGCCCTATGACGTGCGCGAAGTCATCGCCCGGCTGGTCGACGGCTCGGAATTCGACGAGTTCAAAAAGCTGTTCGGCGAGACCCTGGTGTGCGGCTTCGCCCATCTTTACGGCTATCCGGTCGGCATCGTCGCCAATAACGGCGTGCTGTTTTCGGACAGCGCGCTGAAAGGTGCACACTTTGTCGAGCTGTGCGCCCAACGCGGTGTTCCGCTGGTCTTCCTGCAAAACATCACCGGCTTCATGGTCGGGCGGAAGTATGAAAACGAAGGCATTGCCCGCCACGGCGCCAAGATGGTCACCGCCGTCGCCTGCGCCAATGTGCCGAAATTCACCGTCATCATCGGCGGGTCGTACGGCGCCGGCAATTACGGCATGTGCGGCCGGGCCTTTGACCCGCGCTTCCTGTGGATGTGGCCCAATGCGCGCATCTCGGTCATGGGTGGCGAACAGGCAGCCAATGTGCTGGCGACCGTCAAGCGCGACGGCATCGAAGCCAGGGGCGGCGCCTGGCCGGCCGCCGAGGAAGAGGCCTTCAAGGCCCCGATCCGCGACACCTACGAAGCGCAGGGCCACCCTTACTATGCCTCGGCGCGGCTGTGGGACGACGGCGTCATCGATCCCGCCGACACGCGCCGGGTCCTGGGCCTCGGATTGTCCGCCGCACTGAACGCCCCAATAGAGCCGACGCGCTTCGGCGTCTTCCGGATGTAAGCCTCATGACGATTTCCGTTTCCATCGATCAGGGCATAGCACTGGTGACGCTCAATCGGCCCGAGGTGCATAACGCGATGAACGTCGCGATGATCGCCGACCTGAAGGACACTTTCCGCCGTCTTGGCAGCGACGCCGAAGCGCGGATTATCGTGCTGACGGGCGCGGGCAAAAATTTCAGCGCCGGCGCCGACCTCAACTGGATGCAGGCGGCCTCAACACAAGGTTTCGAGGCCAACCAGCAGGACGCTTATAAGTTAGCACGGATGTTATATACGATCGATTCTTGCCCAAAGCCGGTCGTCGCCCTGGTCAATGGCGCGGCTTTGGGCGGCGGGGTTGGGCTGGTCGCCTGCTGCGATATCGTGGTGGCGCAAGGCGCGGCGCAGTTCGGCCTGACTGAAGTCAGGATCGGCCTCATACCAGCGACGATTTCGCCTTATGTCACAAGAAAAATCGGCGAAAGCCAGGCGCGCCGCTACATGCTCACCGGCGAGCGCTTCGACGCCGACACCGCGCGCCGTATCGGCCTGGTGCACGAGATCGGCGACGACGCCGACGCGATCATATCCGGCCTGATGGCCAACGGCCCCGACGCAATGGCCGACACCAAGGCGCTGATCCGCGACGTGGCGCACGCCGCCATAGACGAGGCGCTGCTGGCCATGACGGCCGAACGCATCGCGGCCCGCCGGGCCTCGGCCGAGGGCCGCGAAGGCATCGCCGCCTTCCTGGAAAAGCGCAAGCCGGGATGGGCGAAATGATGTTCGACAAGGTCCTGATCGCCAATCGCGGCGAAATCGCCCGGCGCATCATCCGCACCTGCAAGCGCCTGGGCGTGCGCACCGTCGCTGTCTTCAGCGAAGCCGACCGTCATGCTCCCTTTGTGCGCGAGGCCGACGAGGCCGTGCTGATCGGCCCGGCGGCGGTTGCCGACTCCTACCTGCGCGGCGATCGCATGATCGCGGCGGCGCTCAACCACAACGCCCAGGCCATCCATCCCGGCTACGGCTTCCTGTCGGAAAACGCCGAGTTCGCCGAAGCCTGCACGGCCGCCGGTCTGGTCTTTATCGGCCCGACGCCTTCGGCGATCCGCGCCATGGCGCTGAAGGGCGCGGCCAAGGCGCTGATGAGCGCAGCCGGCGTGCCCGTCACGCCCGGCTATCATGGCGATGACCAAAGCCCCGATGGCTTACAGACCGAGGCCGCCCGTATCGGCTATCCCGTACTGATCAAGGCGGTGGCGGGCGGCGGCGGCAAGGGCATGCGCCGCGTCGACCAGGCCGCCGATTTCGCCGACGCCCTGGTTTCGGCACAGCGAGAAGGCCAGAACGCGTTTGGCGATCCCAAGGTGCTGATCGAGAAATATATCGAGATCCCGCGCCATATCGAGATCCAGCTGTTCGCCGATACGCACGGCAATGTAGTACATTTGTTTGAACGCGACTGTTCGCTGCAACGCCGCCACCAAAAGGTCGTGGAGGAAGCCCCCGCCCCCCACCTGCCCGAGGGCCTGCGCCAAAAGATGGGCCAGGCCGCCGTCAAGGCCGCCCTGGCGATCGGCTATGTCGGTGCCGGCACGGTGGAGTTCATCGTCGATGTGTCGGGCGGCATCGGCAGCGCGCCCTTCTACTTCATGGAGATGAACACCCGCCTTCAGGTCGAACACCCGGTGACCGAGGAAATCACCGGCACCGACCTGGTCGAATGGCAGTTGCGCGTCGCCTGTGGCGAGCCCCTGCCGAAAAACCAGGACGACCTCGCGATTTTGGGCCACGCCATCGAGGTCCGTCTCTATGCCGAAGACCCGGAAAACGACTTCCTGCCGGCGACCGGAAAGCTGGAAAGGCTGGAGTTTCCGAAGACGGCGCGCATCGAGTCCGCGGTCGAACAGGGCGACGCGGTCAGCGTCTTCTACGATCCCATGATCGCCAAGATCGTCGTCCACGGAAACGACCGCGCCCACGCCATCGCGAAACTGCGTGAGGCCTTGATCCATACAGGTGTTCAAGGCCTGACAACCAATCTCGGCTTCCTGCGCCGTGTCGTGTCGGACACAGACTTTGCCGCGGGCGAGATCGACACTGGCTTTATCGGCCGCCATATCGACACACTCACCCTGCCCTGGCCTGACGCAGAGCCCGATGCGGCGGCCGTTCGCGCCGATCCGACGTCGCCGTGGAACGACATAAACGGCTTCTGGCTCAACCTGCCGCCGCGCGCCCACCTTCATCTTGATCGCGGCGATGCCGACCATGCAGGCACGGTGTCGGGCGATATCCACGCCCCCATGCCCGGCAAGCTGATCGATGTCTTCGTCAAGCCCGGCGACGCCGTTGAAAAAGGCCAGAAACTGCTGATCCTCGGCGCCATGAAGATCGAACACACCATTAAGGCGCCCAAGGCCGGCACCGTCACCGCTGTCCACGCCAGCGCAAGCGACCAGGTCGCCGACAAGGCGCTGCTGGTCGAAATCAGGGACTAAGCCCATGATCCACTTCCCGCACCTTTCCTTCGGCCACGGCGAGGATATCGACCAGTTGCGCGACGCGGTCGCACGCTTTGCTGCCGCCGAGATCGCACCCCTGGCCGACGAGACCGACCGCAGCGACCAGTTCCCAATGCACCTGTGGAGGGCGATGGGCGATATGGGATTGCTGGGCATGACGGCGCCTGAAGCCTATGGCGGCGCGGCCATGGGCTATCTGGCGCACACCATCGCCATGGAGGAGATTTCGCGCGCCTCGGCCAGTATCGGCCTGTCGTACGGCGCCCATTCCAACCTGTGCGTCAACCAGATCGCGCGCAACGGCAACGAGGCGCAGAAGGCGAAATACCTGCCGAAGCTGATTTCCGGCGAGCATGTCGGTGCGCTGGCCATGAGCGAGACCGGCGCGGGTTCCGACGTCGTGTCGATGAAGCTCCGCGCCGAAAAGCGTGGCGACCGCTACGTGCTCAACGGCAGCAAGATGTGGATCACCAACGGGCCCGACGCCGACACTCTGGTCGTCTACGCCAAGACCGATCCGGACGCCGGGTCGAAGGGCATCACCGCCTTCCTCATCGAAAAGGGTTTCAAGGGCTTTGCGGTGGCGCAGAAGCTCGACAAGCTGGGCATGCGCGGCTCGCACACCGGCGAACTGGTCTTTGTCGACTGCGAAGTGCCGGAGGAAAACGTGCTGGGCGCGATCGGGCGCGGCGCGGGCGTCCTGATGTCGGGCCTCGACTATGAGCGCGTCGTGCTGTCGGGCGGGCCGCTCGGCATCATGCGCGCCTGCCTTGACGTCGTCATCCCTTATGTACACACCCGCGAGCAGTTCGGTGCCCCCATCGGCACCTTCCAGCTGATGCAGGGCAAGGTCGCCGACATGTATTCGACCTGGGCCGCCTGCCGCGCCTATGTCTATGCCGTAGCCGCCGCCTGCGACCGTGGCGAGACCACGCGCAAGGACGCCGCCGGCTGCATCCTCTACGCCGCCGAAAAAGCCACCTGGATGGCGGGCGAGACCATCCAGGCCCTGGGCGGCAACGGCTATACCAACGAATATCCGGCAGGCCGCTTATGGCGCGACGCCAAGCTGTACGAAATCGGCGCCGGCACCTCCGAAATCCGCCGCATGCTGATCGGCCGCGAGCTGTTCGAGGAAACGAAGTGAGACCGTCAGGCGTCACGCTATATGAAGTCGGGCCGCGCGACGGCTTGCAGGCCGAGACGGAGATCGTGTCGGCCGCCGACAAGATCGCGCTGATCGACCGGCTGTCGCAGACCGGATTGCAGCATATCGAGGCCGCCAGCTTCGTATCGGCAAAGTGGGTGCCGCAAATGGCCGACGCGGCTGAGGTCATGGCGGGGATCGCACGCCGCCACGGTGTGTCATACCCCGTGTTGACACCCAACCTGCAAGGCTACGAGGCGGCGCGCGACGCGGGCGCCGCCACCGTCGCCATCTTCGGCGCGGCGTCCGAGACCTTCAGCCGCAGGAATATCAACTGCTCGATCGGCGAGAGCCTGGAACGCTTTCGCTTCGTCACTGAAAGCGCCGCGCGCGACGGCCTGAAAGTACGCGGCTATGTGTCGTGCATCGTCGGTTGTCCCTATGAGGGCCGCATCGCGCCCGAAGCCGTGGTTCCTGTGGCGCAAAAGATGCTCGACCTGGGCTGCTATGAAATCAGTCTCGGCGATACGATCGGTGTGGCCACGCCCGGCGATATCCGGCGCCTGCTCGACATGGTTTTGAAGTTCATACCCACCGGCAGGATCGCCTTGCACTGCCACGATACCTACGGCCAGGCCCTTGCCAATATCCTGACGGCGCTGGACTACGGGATTGCCGTGTTCGACGCCTCGGTCGGCGGCCTGGGCGGCTGCCCCTATGCGCCGGGCGCGTCAGGCAATGTCGCGACGGAAGACGTGCTCTATATGCTGGACGGCATGGGTATCGAGACCGGTGTCGACCTCGACGCTGTTATCGACACGGCCTGGTTCATTTCGGGTGTGCTCGGCCGGGCGCCACGCTCGAAAGTCGCCCGTGCTATGCGGTCTTCCGGTTCATGATCCACACCGTGACACAGGAAGCGACAGCCGTCAGCACCGTGCCCCATGCCATATCGACCAGGCTCAGGGACAGAGGCCAGTCGCGAATGACCGACAGCGCGGTCAAATCATAGGTGGCGTACGCCGTAAAGCCGAAGACTGCGCCCCGCATCGCCGCCGGCAGAGGTTTCGATGCCGGCAAGGTCACCAGCACCGTCACGCCGAAAACGTAGACCATATAAAAGGCGATCGCCGCCGGCAGATCGAACTGCGGTTTCAGCAGACTGCCCATGATCTGGCGATAGGCGCCGCCCGTCAGGGTCAGCCAGGCCGCATCGAGCGGCAGCATGACCAGCAGCGTCACGAAATAGGTAAGGACGGCGCGCATCAGATTCGCGCGAACGGCTGCAACAGTTTGCCGAGCAGGGTCTTCGGCAGGATCAGGCCGTCCTGCGCCACCAGACACAGACAATCCTCATCGGCACCGACCGCCGGCGAATGCTGGATCGTTTCGTCGCACAGCACGAAGTCGCCGCGGCTATAGCTGCCATTCAGGTCATTGAACGTGCCCTTGAGCATCAAGGTGATTTCGCAACCACGGTGGGTATGTTCAGGCATGACCATGCCGCGCCTGACAAACATCAGATAGGTCTTGGTGCCCTGGGTATCCTCATCGAACTTGACCGGTGCTATCCACACACCGGGTGCCGCCCAGTAGCGGCCGGGAATATTTGCCGTCTTCAGGCTTTCCGGCAAGTCGAAGCCTTCAAGGAAAGCCGGACGCTTGATCGTCGCGGCCGGCTCCGGCTCCGGCTCATCCGGGCGCTCGATGCGCGCCATGGCAAGGTCGAGCGCAGTGTCCGACATGGCCACGCCTTCGATCTCCTCCAACAGCGCACCACCGACCTGGTCGAACAGCCTCAGCTCCGACCGGCACTGCGGGCACAGGTCCATGTGCGTGCGGACAACCAGCCGCATGCCCGGCGACAGGCGGCCGCGGTGATAGTCCCACAACAGGTCCTCGGGGGGATGAACATGCGTCATGCGCGGCCTCCCGGAACAGCCAGAGCGGTCTTCAGGCGCGTCAGGGCCAGGCGCAGCCGCGACTTGACGGTGCCAAGCGGCAGCGACAGGGCCCTGGCGATATCCCCGTGGGAAAGGTCTTCGTAAAACGACATCTTGAGTACTGTTTGTTGATCCGCCGGCAGGGCGCGGATAAGCGCCGATACCGAACGCGCGGATTGGTGATCGATCAGTTCCTGATCGGCGGGTTTATCGCCCTCACCCTGCCACAGGTCGTCGGGCAGGTCGCGGACGCGTTTGGCCTTGCGGGCGGCGTCGATGCGCAGGTTGCGCGCGATCGAGTAGATCCAGGTGACGGCGGTCGCCCTGGCCGGATCGAACAGATGCGCCTTACGCCAGACATTGAGCATGGCGTCCTGCGCCAGGTCTTCGGCCTCCTGGGCGGGCAAGCCCTGGCCCATGACAAAAGCCTTCAGCCTGGGGGCAAAGCGCGTGAACAATGCGGCATAGGCGGCGCGGTCACGGGCTTCGGCAATACGCGCGATCAAACGCTCCGGAGGCAGATCCGGGGTCGTGTCGCGCAGCGGGTTCGTATCCGTGTCCATGCCAGGATGAGCAAAGCCGATTACGGAGATATGGTCAAAGGTCATTTTCCCACTCCGGGCGGATGCCGTCATCCGCCGATGCAGTTGCAATGGAATACGCCGTCATCCCGTCACCGGATCACCGGCTGCCGGAAAATCGCAGGTGATCCAAGGTTCGTGTGTCCGCGTAGACCTTCCAATACGCCCGGGAGACACGACAATGGACGGACAGACTTTCAGAAAAAGACGCGTCGCTGTCATCGGTTCCGGCATAGCGGGCCTGTCCTGCGCCTGGCATCTCAACCCGCATCGCGACGTCACCGTCTTCGAAAGCGAAGCGCAGCCCGGCGGCCATAGTCATAGCGTCAATGTCGGCACCGAGGCAGACCCGCTGTGGGTCGATATGGGCTTTATCGTCTTCAACGAGCCTTGCTACCCCAACCTTGTGGCGCTGTTCGCGCACCTCGGCGTGGCGCATCAGCTCAGCGACATGTCGTTCGGCGTGTCGATCGACCAGGGCCGGCTGGAATATTCCAGCCTCGGCATGCGCGGCCTGTTCGCGCAGGCGCGCAACCTCTTTCGTCCGCGCTTCCTGTCGCTGCTTTACGACGTCGCGCGCTTCTATCGCGAGGCGCCCCGGGACCTGGCCGCCCGCGCCCGCCAGGACTATCGCCTGGGCGACTATCTCCGCGACCGCAATTACGGCCGGGCCTTTATCGACGACCATCTGCTGCCCCAGGCCGCAGCCATCTGGTCAACCTCTGCGGCGCAGATCATGGACTATCCGTTCCGCGCCTTTATCGCCTTCTTCGAGAACCACGGCTTGTTGCAGATCATGGATCGCATCCTGTGGCGCAGCGTCATAGGCGGCGCCCAGGCCTATCTCAAGGCACTGATCAGGCCGTTCGCCGACCGCATCCGCACCGGGTCGCCCGTCGCAGGCATCGAGCGCCGGCAGGGCGGCGTGACGGTCATCCTGAAGTCAGGCGAGCGCCAAACCTTCGACGAGGTCGTCTTCGCCACCCACGCGGATGTCACGTTGAAAATCCTCGGTGACGCGGCCACACCCGCCGAAAAGCGCGTGCTCGGCGCCTTCCGCTACACGCCCAATGAAGTGGTATTGCACACCGACGACAGCTTCATGCCCAGACGCCGGGCGGCGTGGTCGAGCTGGAACTATCTGGGCGAACGCATATCCGCCGAAGACCGGCAGCTCTGCGTCACCTACTGGATGAACCTGCTTCAGGTCCTTAAGACCAAACAGAACTACTTCGTCACCCTCAATCCGACGCACGACGTCGATCCGAAAAAGACGATCAAACGAATCGTCTTCGACCACCCCCTGTTCGACGCCCATGCCATAAAGGCGCAAGGCCAGCTGGCCGATCTGCAAGGGGCACAAGGCCTGTGGTTCTGCGGCGCCTATTTCGGTTCGGGCTTCCATGAAGACGGGCTGCAATCGGGACTGGCCGTGGCGGAAGCGATCAGCGGCGTCCACCGGCCCTGGGATTTCGACTGGAGCCACAGCCGCATTCAATATAATCCGTGGACGGATGATGTTATCCTTCAGGCAGCCGAGTGATGGAAACGGGCCTTTACAGCGGCGAGGTCGTCCACCGGCGCTTTGCACCGAAACAGCACCGCCTGGCCTATCATATCTTTCAAGTCCTCCTCGATCTCGACACTATCGACGACGATCTTAAGACCGTGCACCTGCTGTCGCGAAATCGCTTCAACCTGTTCGGCTTCTACGACCGCGACCATGGCCCGGACCAGGCCGACAAGGCCGGCTCCCTGCGCGACCGGATGGCCGCCATGCTCAGCGGCCGCGACGCCTGGACAGACGGCGACCGTATTTTCCTCATGGCCATGCCGCGCGTGCTGGGCTTCGTCTTCAATCCGATCAGCCTCTACTTTGTCGTGACGCCGGACGACCGCGTGCGCACCATCGTCTATGAGGTCAACAACACCTTCGGCGACCGCCATTCCTACGTCATGCCGGTGCACGATGCCGGCCGGACGATCCACCAGCACAGCGGCAAACGCCTGCACGTCTCGCCCTTCATGGAGACCAGGGGTCACAGCTACGATTTCGACCTGATCGCGCCTGCCGAAACCTTTGCTCTCAAGATCGACCTGAAAAAGGGCGAGCAAAGGATGCTGTTCGCTGCCTTCACTGCCCGGCGGGAGGCGCTTGCCGACAAGGCCCTTTGGCGGCTGTTTCTGGGACTTCCGCTGATGACTTTGAAAGTCGTCGCCGGTATCCATTGGGAAGCGCTGAAGATCGCACTGAAGGGCATAGGCTTGAAACCGAAACCGCCGACACCGAAATCGGGCATAAGCGTCGCCGATGCATGAGACGATAATGACCAAACGCCGCCTGCTGACCATGGGCCTGCTCGGCGGGCTGACTACGGCGCTTTCAGCGTGCAATACCCTGACGATGTTCAACGCCGTGACGCCCAAGGACGGGCCGGTGCGCCGTGTCGCACAAGACATTGCGTTCGGCGACGATCCTCGCCAGCGCTACGACGTCTATCGTCCGGCCAATCGCGACGGCGAAAAGCTGCCGGTCGTGGTCTTCATCTATGGCGGCAACTGGGCCTCCGGGTCGAAGGCCGATTACAGCTGGATGGGCCACGCCTTTGCCGCCATGGGCTATGTCTGCATGCTGCCCGACTATCGGCTGGTGCCGGACGTCCGCTATCCGGCGTTTGTCGAGGACGTCGGCGCGGCGGTCCGGCATTTTGTGGCGCACGCCGGCGATTACGGCGCGGACGCCACCCGGCTGGCCTTGAGCGGCCATTCCGCCGGCGCCTACAACGCCGTCATGGTGGCGCTCGATCCGCAGTATCTCGGCGACATCCCCGTCAAGGCCGTCGTCGGCATATCGGGCCCGTACGACTTTTATCCCTTCGACGTGCCGGCCAGCCGCGACGCCTTCGGCCAGTGGCCGCGTCCGCAGGAAACCCTGCCGGTCAACCACGTTCGAAAGCTGGATACGCATTTCCTGCTGCTGCACAGCCGCGCCGACACGGTCGTCTATATCCACAACGCCGTGAACCTCGACGCGAAGCTGCGGGCGATCGGCGACGACTGCCGGCTGAAGCTCTATGACGGTTTGAGCCATCAGGACATGGCGGCTGCGATGTCGATCCCGTTCCGCGGCAAGGGTACCATCTTTGCTGACGTCAAAGCCTTCCTGGCGGAGACGCTCTAAGCGGGCGCCTTGCAGTAGCGCGCCACATAGTCAGCGTGGCTGGGCAGGCTTTGCACCGTATGGTCGAGGATCTGCTTGATGCTCTGGAAATATTCGTGGAGGTGCTCGGGCGGCAGGGCTTCGGTCAGGGGCGACGCGCCCTTCGGCATGATGCCCTGGCCCAGCAGGACCTGGATCCAGCTCATCTCCTTGAACAGATCCTCTTCCTCGATCAGCACGCGGCCGCGCGAGGCGAAATAGTCCATCTTGCGCGTCAGGCTGTCGGGCACCGGCATGGTGCGGCAGTAGTCCCAGAACGGGCTGTCGTTCCGCTCGGTCGCCTTGTAGTGCAGCACCAGGAAATCGCGGATCAGCTCATATTCGTGGCGCGTGGCGCGGTTGAATTCGTCGATCTCGGCCTGCGGAAAGTCCATGTCGGGGAAGCACAGCATCAGACGCTGCAGGCCTGACTGCACCAGGTGGATGCTGGTCGATTCCAGCGGCTCCATGAAGCCCGACGCCAGGCCGAGCGCCAGGCAGTTCTTGATCCACGATTGCTTGCGCCGGCCGGTCGTGAACTTCAACAGACGCGGTTCAGCCAGCGGTTCGCCGTCGACGTGATCGAGCAGGATGCGCTGCGCCGCCTCGGGCTCCATGAAGCGGCTGGAAAAGACGTGGCCGTTGCCCGTGCGGTGTTGCAGCGGGATGCGCCATTGCCAGCCGGCCGGGTGGGCGCGCGCCTGGGTATAGGGCTTGAGCGGCCCCGACGAGGCGGTCGGCACGGCGATCGCGCGGTCGCACGGCAGCCACTGGCTCCAGTCCTCATAGCCCGCCTTGAGCGCGCCTTCGATCAGCAGGCCCTGGAAGCCCGAGCAGTCGATAAAGAAATCGGCGGCGATCGTCTCGCCGGATTCCAATGTCAGCGACTCGATAAAACCGTCCGCCGAACGCAGGTTCACGCTCCCGACCTTGCCTTCACGGCGAACGACACCGTTTTGTTCGCAATGGCCGCGAAGATAACGCGCCAGCAGCCCGGCGTCGAAATGCAGCGCGTAGTTCAACCCGTCCATCTGCGTGTCGGGAATTTTCTTCAGGCGCGCGAACTTGTTGGCCTTGGCCGCCAGGTCGTTGAAGCTGTAGTCCCACAGCGATCCGGTCTTCGCCGCCCATTCCGGGCCGCGCTGAACCTGTTTCAGCCAGTATTGGTAAAACGGCAGGATACCCAGCGGATTGCCCGGTCCGCCGAAGGTGTGGGTATAGGCGTGGCCCTTCTGCTTCCAGTCGATGAATTCGATGCCCAGCTTGAACGTCCCCTGGACGTGCCGCATCAGTTCATCCTCGTTGAGGCCGAGGAAGGTGAAAAGATTGAGGATGGGCGGAATGGTCGCTTCGCCGACGCCGACCGTGCCGATATCGTCGGATTCGACCAGGGTGATCCTGGCCTGGCCGTCCAGCACCTTGCTCAGCATGGTGGCCGACAGCCAGCCCGCCGTGCCGCCGCCAAGGATCAGGATATTTTCTACCGGACGCGCCATGCGGGCCTCCCTGGACAAGATCGTTGTAGTTCTAACGTGAAGCAGTATTGCTCGCTGTAACGACACATTCCCCCTTCCGTCTGGCTCGGCTTGACGCCGATCCAGCCACCTTCCCCGTAAACGGGGAAGGAAGGGAGCTTAATTCTCTCTAATTCCTTCCCCGTTTACGGGGAAGGTGGCACTCGCGGAGCGAGTGACGGAAGGGGGAAATGCGGCGCCTGAGCTCAAAAAAAACAAACACCTGCCGGTCGCAAAACCGGCAGGTGCACAAGGTGTCTTCAAGTCCTAGTAGCGGTAATTGATACCGAACAGGTAGGTGCTGCCATACTTTTCCGAACGGATGGTATGGTTGCGCTGGCCCTTGCCCTGATAGAGGGTGAAGGGTTCGTTGGTCAGGTTCTGGCCCGACAGCGACACCGAGAAGCCCTTCAGCGGGCCGGCATCCCAGGAATAGCCGAGCTGGGCGTCGATGATCGATTCCGAATGCACCCAGTCGTATTCCAGCGTGTTGGTGTAGTTCGGCACTTCACCCAGGAAGTCCCCGCGGTAGCGGTTGCTGAGCCGCGCCGAGAAGCCATGCTTTTCGTAGTAGACCGTCGTGTTGATGACCTGCTTGGACAGGCCCGGCACGTCGTAATTGCTGCCGTGGATGTTGACCTGGGACTGGTTGAGCGCGCCGCTCCAGGTAATGCCGAAGCCGTCGAGCCACGGCGCCACCATTTCGCCCGGAATGGACGCCGACAGTTCGATGCCTTCGATATGGCCGCCCTTGCCGTTGTTCATCTGCGAGCTGAGGCCGATACGGTTTGCATCGGCACTGGTGCAGATGTTCACGTTGGACGAGTTCTTGCAGTACGACGGCAACGGCACGCCGGTGAAGTCGTGGATCGTCGTGTCGTTGAAGATGAAGGTCTTCAGGTCCTTGTAGAAGATCGCCGCCGACACGTAGCCCTTGCGGCCGAAATACTTTTCAAGCGACAGGTCGACATTGTTCGACTTCCACGGCTTGAGCTTCGGGTTGCCGCCACCACCCGACCAATAGACCGCCTGGCCGTTGATGCTGCCGGACGTCGTGCCATCGGTCGCGACGCTGTAGCTGCTGCCGGCGGCCATGTCGTCCATGCGCGGACGGGCTACCGTCGTTGCGGCGCCGAAGCGCAGGGTGGTGTCGTCGGCGACCTGCCAGTTCAGGCTGACCGAAGGCAGGATGTCGGTGTAGCTGGTGCCGCCGGTGACGGGGGCGAAGTCGCCCGCGCCCGTGGTATAGAGCGACGTCGCCTGCTGGTCGGCGTGTTCGGACATGACGCCGATATTGCCGGACAGCGGCTTGCCCAGGAAGGTCGTATCGATATCGCCGCGGATATAGGCGTAGTCGACCTTTTCCTTGACGCTCCAGGTCTTTTGCAGCGACGCCGTCGTCGTGTCTTCCTGGAAGTTGAAGAAGCCCGACTGGTAGAGGCCCAGCGCGTCGTACGAGATCATGCCCGACGAATTGCCGAGGAACTGCGCATCGGTCGTGCCGGTACGGTAGTCGGCCGGAACGACCGCCGTCGCCGACGAGCCCTTGAGACCCAGATAGCCTTCGACGCCGACCTTGGCCTTGGTGTGTTCGGTATGGTCGATACCGAAGCTGATGTCGGCCAGGAAGCCGCCGTTCAGCTTGCGCGTCGCCGCCGCCTTGATCGCCTTGATCTCGTCGGTGATGTGCGGAATCTTGGCGTAGCCGGCGCGGTTGGCGATCGGGCCGCCCCATCCGCCCGGATCGGTCAGGAAGACCTTGCTGAAGTCGGCATAGTTGACCGTGCCCTTGAGGTTGGTCGTGCCGTCGGCATTCTGGGTGAAGTTGATCGTGTCGGTGGCGCCCGAACCCGAAGCGCCGGTACCGGCGGTCGATTCGATCAGGAAGTCGTTCCGCGTGACCTTGCCATAGCTGGCGTCACCGAGCAGCGACCACTGGTCGTTCAGGTCGTAGGTGACGTTGGCGCCGAACGAGTCGAGCTTGGCCTTGCGCTGGTTGATGTAGTTTTCGACCACCGTCTTGACGTTGGTGAAGGTGCCGCTGGTGACATAGCCATTGCCGGTCGTATAGCCCGGTTGCAGGTTGTTGGCGCCCCAGGCGAGCGGATATTCGAGGCGGGCGATACGCTGCAGCTCGTTGAAATCCGAGTGGTAGGCGTCGAGGGTGACATGCAGGTGGTCGTTCGGCTTGAATTCCAGCACGCCGATATAGCCGTCGCGCGTCAGGTTCGACGAGTCGACCGCATCCTTTTCACCGCCGGTGATCATCAGGCTCTGGTCGGCCGGCTGACAGGCCGAGCAGGTCGTGAACCCCCAGGATTCCTTCTTGAGCGTCTGATACGGCGAGTCGGTATGGGCGTAGCCGATGGCCAGGCCGATCGTCTTGTTGGCGAACTGGTCGATGTACATGGCCGACAGGCGATTGCCGGTGTTCTTCATGCCGCCGATGGCCGCGGTCTCGCTGTTCTTTTCACCGCGGACGCTGACGGCGAAGGCCTTCTTGCCGAAGGCGAGCGGACGGACGGTCAGGAGGTCGGCCGTGCCGGCCAGGCCTTGCGCCACCATGCCGGCGTTCGGGGTCTTGTAGACCAGCACCTGGCTGATCAGTTCGGACGGATACTGGTCGAATTCCACCGAGCGGTTGTCGTTGGTCGACACCTGTTCGCGGCCGTTGAGCGTCGTCAGCGTAAAGTCGGGACCGAGGCCGCGGACCGACAGGGTCTGGGCGCGGCCGTTGGTGCGCTGGGCGGCGATGCCCGGCAGGCGGGCGATCGATTCCGCGATCGACGCGTCGGGCAGCTTGCCGATGTCTTCCGCCGAGACGGCTTCGACGATCTGCGAAGATTTCTTCTTGGCCGTGATGGCGTCCTGGATGCCCTTGCGGATGCCGCGGACGACGACGGTCTGGGTGTCGGCCGAATTGGACGCCGCCGGCTTGGCGTCCTGGGCCATGGCGGGCGCCGTGAAGGCGCAGGCCGTCAGCAGGGCGAGGGTGCCGCCGCAGGTGAGCAGGCTTCTTTTCAGCGCCACCGCATGCGGGAGCGCCTGGCCGATTACTTTAGACATATTTTTTGTTCCTCCTGAACCTGATCTGTTCGTTGCGCCAAAGACGCATCTTCAACATCTCAACCCTTCAGCGCTCTTTTTGCCGGCGCCTGACCCTACTATCCAACGGTCTGCAATTTTTTGCAAGATGATGCAAAAAAGCGGACCGAAAAAACCTGAACAATTCGTAATGATGTGACTTTGATGTGACGGAATTGGCCCAAAAGGGGCATAAACACGGTAAATTGTAATATTTTTACCGGAAGATTTGGGCGATTCAGCCGTCAAATCGGCAGTTTGCGATTTTTGACAACCATTGCAAAATTTTGCAAATAAATGAAATTTTCTGCAAAAAGGGATAGGAATACCGTGACAGCGCTTACCCGCGCGGCGTGGCTTGCGGAGGCTGACGGCCGGTTTTTCCGTTAAATGGCTGGCGCTACCAGGGCGATCAGCCGCCGCAGGACTCGCGCACGACGAGCTCGGTCGAAACGATCTCGGAATGGGTCTCGTCGTTGGAAATCGAGCCGATCAGCTTCGACACCATCAGCTTTCCCGCCCGCGTCAGGTCCTGGGAAATCGTTGTCAGGGACGGGTGGGTCAGGCTGGCCAGCTGGATATTGTCATAGCCGACCACCGACACGTCCTTCGGCACAGAAAGCTCGGAGCGGATCAGGCCACGGATGGCGCCCAGCGCGATGATGTCCGAGCAGGCGAACAGCCCGTCGACGCCGATATCACGGTTGAGCAGGGCCAGCATCGAGGCCTCGGCCGAGGCGATATCGAAATGCGTCGGCACCACCAGGCGCGGATCGTAAGGGATACCGGCTTCCGACAGGACATTGAGATAGCCCTGGAAGCGCTGCTTCATCTCGCTGCCTTCGGTCTCTCCGAAATAGGCGATGCGCTTGCGCCCCAGGCGGACGAGATGGCTGGTGGCGCGCGTGCCGCCCTGCAGGTTGTTCGAACCGACTGTGCAATATTTCTGGCCCGGCAGCTCCTGGCCCCACACGATGAACTTCTGCGTCGTTTCGGCAAGGTGGTTGAAGCGGTCGTGCAGATAAGACTGCCCCAGGAAGATGACGCCGTCGGCCTTGATGTTCTGCATCAGGGTGACCAGGTCGTTCTGGTTGCGCGGCGTCAGGTGCGACAGCAGAAGGTCGCAGCCCATGTCACGCGCCGCTTCGCCGACCGCCGAGATCAGTTCCTGGTAGAAGGGATCCGAAAAGCGGCCTTCGCGGCCGTGCGGCGGCGGAATGACGATGGCGATCGTGGCCTGGCTGCCCGACATCGACATGGGCATGTCCTGGTTGAGGACGTAGTTGTGATCGCGCGCGATCTTCCAGACCCGGCGCTTGGTCACGCGATTGACCGCCGGGGAGTCGTTGAGCGCTCGCGACACGGTCGCCACGGAGACACCCGCGATGCGCGCGAGGTCTTCCAGCCGTATCTTGCCCTTGATGCCGTCCATTACGCCGCTACCCGAGTGCCGTTGACCTACGGTGAACACTTTCTCCTTTGCAGGCAAGTGCTTTCATAAAGTCTGCAAAAAAAGTCACCGCCACAGTCCCCTATCAGAGAAGACAGGCTTATTGCAAAACCTCTGCAAAATTCCAAACCATGCCGATTTGCGACCCACGATCAAAAATATCTCATTTTATCAAATTGTTATTGGTAGTATTAGCCAGAAATTTAAAAAAATCGATTCCGTGAATACGTATACATGACGACGGGAGCCACATTTTTGCGGTACTTTGCAAAAAACGACAGTCGCCGCGATGACGGCGTAATGGAGGCTCAGGGTGGTTTCAGGTTTCGGCAAGGCCCGCGTTCGGGGTTTCAAAGGCGTGTCCGGCGGCGCACTGGTCCTGGCGGCCGGTCTGCTGGCCTTTTCGGCGCAGGCCGAAGACAAGCCCGCCATTACGCCTGCCAACCATAATCCGACCCTCAATGCCGGCGGCGCGGCCACCGACGGCCCCGGCCAGGCGTCGCCCTGGTCCTATTCCGGCAAGCAGGGCATCGGCACCGCCTACGAAGCCTATGTCAATTATCAGTATTCGGACAAAGCCGTCACCGGCCCGGTGTCGAAGGTGTGGTTCTCGCTGGCTGACGGCATCGTCACCGAAACCATGTACGGCCGCATCCATGAGGCGCAGATCCGCGAGTTGAAGCTGGCCATTGCCGGCGACGGCTGGACGGCCTTCGAAGGCACGGATACGACCTCGACCGTCGCCTATATCGACACCGATACCGCCGGCCGTCCCCTGTCGCCCGCCTATCGCCTGACGACGACCGATAAAAAGGGCCGCTTCGTCATCGTGAAGGACGTCTTCACCGACCCGGACCGCCAGTCGCTGATGGTGCGCTTCACCGTCAAGAGCATGGCCGGAAAGATCACACCCTATCTGATACTCGACCCCAGCATGGCCAATACGTCGGGCGATGACGAAGGCCGCGTGGGTGGCGGCGCCCTGCAGGCCTGGGAAGGCAAGGTCGCCTTGAGCGCCCGCGCCTCGGTGCCGTTCGTCAAGGCCAATGTCGGCTATACGGGCGTGTCCGACGGCATCGCCGACATTACCGCCCGTCAGGCGTTGGGCACGGTCCACGCCGGCCTCGACAAGGGCCGCGGCAATATCGTGCTGGTGGGCCAGCTTCCCGTGGTTTCGGATAGCACGAACTTCGACCTGGCGGTCGGCTTCGGCGCCACGACGGCCGCCGCCGACCTGTCTGCCCAGGGCACTCTGAAGACCGGCTATACCGAAGTGCTGGCCCGCTTCAACGGCACCGGCAAGCGCGTCGGCTGGGAAGATTACCTGGCGTCGCTGACCGAGCTGAAAAGCCTGGTCCCCGTGTCGGAAGACAATGGCAGGCTGCTCTATGCCAGCGCCATCGCGCTCAAGGTCCAGGAAGACCACACCGCCGCCGGCGCGCTGATCGCCTCGCTCAGCAATCCGTGGGGCGACGAGCTGAAGACCGACAAGTCGTCGACCGGCTACAAGGCCGTCTGGCCGCGCGACTTCTATCAGGTCGCCATGGCGCTGGCCGCGCTCGGCGACAAGGAAACCCCCGTCGCCGCCTTCCGCTACCTGCCGACCGTCCAGGTCACCGCGAAGACCAAAGGCAATACGGGCGCCACCGGCTGGTTCCAGCAGAAATCGCACGTCGACGGTACGCCGGAATGGGTGGGTGTGCAGCTCGACCAGACCGCCATGCCGATCCTGCTGGGCGAACGCCTCAACCAGCTCGGCCTGATCTCGAACGCCCAGCTGTCGGCATCCTACAAGACCATGCTGAAGCCCGCCGCCGACTTCCTGGCCAAGGGCGGCACGGTCGGGCTCGACTGGAACCATGCCACGATCACCCCGCCCTATTCGCAGCAGGAACGCTGGGAAGAGCAGGAGGGCCATTCGCCGTCGACCACGGCAGCGATCATCGCCGGCCTGACGACGGCGGCCGATATCGCCACCCGCGCCGGTGATACAGCCGACGCCACGCTCTATCGTCAGAAGGCGGACGAATATTCGCAAAAGCTCGAGCAGCGCCTGTTCACCACAAGCGGCAAGGTCATGGGCGAGGACAAACCCGCCAGCTACTATCTGCGCATCTCGCGCAGCGACGACGCCAACAATCCCGGCACCCAGGACGAACGCAATGGCCACGCCGGCCTGCGCTCCGACCTGATGGTCGACGCCGGCTTCCTGGAACTGGTGCGCTATGGCGTGCGCCGCGCCGACGACAGCCACATCACGGATTCGCTCAAGGTCGTCGACGACCAGGACCTGCCTGATAATCTGCGCGTCCGCTACGACTTCCGCTTTCCCGGCTCGAACGTCGTCGTGCCCGGCTTCCGCCGCTACGGCAATGACGGCTATGGCGACAAGACGAGCGGCGGCGATTATGCGGTCAACGGCACCATGAGCCCCGACCAGCGCGGCCGCGTCTGGCCGATCTTCACCGGCGAGCGCGGACATTACGAACTGGCGCTCGATGCCCTCAAGCCCGGCGGCGCGACCCCGTCCGATATCGACGCCATCCGCGCCGTCTACGTCAAGGGCATGGAACTGTTCGCCAATGACGGCCTGATGATCCCCGAACAGGTCTTCGACGGCGTCGGTTCGCCCGACCCGCACGGCTACACTATCGGTGAAGGCACGGACAGCGCCACGCCGCTGGCCTGGAGCCACGCCGAATACGTCAAACTCTTGCGCTCTCTGCGTGACCGCACGGTCTGGGACCGTTCCGCCGTCACCGCCGCGCACTTCGCTCAGGTCAAAGACTAGGTCTCAACCCTTTGACCCCAACTGTGCCCTCGCCGTCACTCCCACGGCGAGGGCAATTTTGTTTCAGCAGGATTCGCGAAGAACAAGCTGGGTCGGGATGCGCGTCATCTCGGCCGGCTGGCCGTCGATCAGGCGGATAAGCGTATCGACAAGGACGCGCGCCGCCGTCGTCGTATCCTGGCGCACGGTCGACAGCTCAGGATTGATGCACGTGCAGACCCACAGGTCGTCGAAGCCCATGACCGAGACGTCCTTCGGCACCCCATAGCCCCGCTTTTGCAGGGTCTGGATCGCACCGATGGCCAGAAGGTCGGTCACGGCGAACACCGCGTCGAAATCCGCCCCTTCGTCGAGCAGGCGCTGGATCGCGGCGCCCCCCTCCTCACGCGAGATAAAACAGTCGATGGCCAGGGCCGGATCGACCTTCAATCCCGCCTCTTCGTGCGCGCGGACATAGCCCTTGAAGCGCTCGAAGAATTCCGAATGGCGCTCCGACGCCTCGCCCAGGAAAACGATGCGTCTGCGGCCGAGCCCGATCAGGTGCGACACCGCCGCATAGGCTCCGCCTTCGTTGTCCGAACCGACGAACAGGTCGGGATCTTCGGCGATCTGCGGTCCGAAGACCACCCAGGGCTCACCCACCTGGCGCAGCACCTCGACCTTCTGCCGGTAGGTCTCGAAATCGCGATACCCCAGGAAGATGATGCCGTCGGCACGGCGCGAAAAGCCGTAGTCGACGCCCCAGTTGTCGCTCTGCTTTTGCAGCGACACCAGGACATCGACGCCCTTTTCGCCGGCATAGTCGAGGATCGAGCCGATCAGCGGCAGGAAGAAAGGGTTGATGCGGTTGTCGGGCTGGTCGAGATCTTCCGAGACCAGCACCGCGATGGTGTTGATCTTCTTCGAGCGCAGTTTGCGCGCATTGATATCGACCGTGTAGTTGAGCTTGGCCGCCGCTTCGTATACCCGGCGGCGCACGTCCTCGCTGACCGGATAGGCGTTGGACAGGGCGCGCGACACCGTCGCCTGGCTGACGCCGGCAAGGGCCGCTATGTCGAAGGAAGTCGGGCGTTTCATTGTTTTTCTTTATCCGACAATGACACTGAAGACAGCGTTAGTCGAGCATGTCCTGCAGGATATCGGCCATCCAGTCCATGAAGACGCGCACGCGTCGCGCCTGGTGCCGCCGGCGGGGATAGATCAGCGACACCGGCAGAGGTTCGGCGTGATACTGCGGCAGTATCTCGACCAGCGAACCGTCGGCCAGGCCGGCCCGCACGCTGGAGGTCGGCGACTGGTTGATGCCCAGGCCGGCCGTCAGCGCGCTGTGATAGGCCTCGGTATTGTTGACCATGATCACGCCGCCCATGGCGATCATGCGGTACTGCGCGCCGTCCCAGTATTCGAAGCCGTCGGGTTTCGAGCCGAATTGCAGATTGTAGTGGATCAGGCGATGGCGCGAGAGGTCGTCGAGTGTCCCGGGGGCGCCATGGCGATCGACATAGGTTTTCGCCGCGACATTGACCATCTTCATATGGCCGAGCGGCCGCGCCACCAGGGTCGAGTCGACCAAAGCCCCGGCGCGGAGCACGCAGTCGAAGCCTTCGGCGACGACATCGACGCGGCGGTCGGTGCACGACAGCTCGATCGACAGGCCCGGATGGGCGTCGAGAAATTCCGGCAGGCGGGGGATGACGTGCTTGCGCGCGGCGGCCACCGACATATCGACGCGTAGCGTGCCGGTCAGGTCCTTCGACGTTTCGAACATCGAGTCCATGTCGTCGAGGTCGGCCAACATTTCGCGCGCCCGCTCGTAATAGGCCTGGCCATCGTGCGTCAGCTGGACGCGCCGCGTGGTGCGGTAAAGAAGCTGAACCTTCAGCCGCGTTTCAAGCTGCTGGACGGCGGCCGAGACGCTCGACTTCGGCACACCCAGCGACGTGGCAGCCGCCGTGAAACTGCTCAGTTCGGCGACACGGACAAAGGCAAGGACAGCGTCGAGACGATTCATTGTTCTGATTTTACGAACAGTATGGGTGTTTGATCGATGTTTATCGCCTTTATCGCGTACAGTAAATAGACGGCCATCCCAACACGGAGATTGCCTCATGAAAATCGCACTGATCACCGGCGGCAGCCGCGGCCTCGGCCGCAACATGGCCGAACACCTTGTCGCGCAAGGCGTCGATATCCTGTTCACCTACCATTCCAACGATGTCGAGGCGAAAAACGCCGTCGCCCAGCTGATGGCCAGGGGCCGCAAGGCCGTGGCGCTCCAGCTCGATACCGGTAATGTTTCCAGCTTCCCGGCCTTTGTCGATCAGGTGAAGGCCGCGCTGAAAAACACCTGGGGCCGCGACAGCTTCGACTTCCTGGTCAACAATGCCGGCATCGGCCTCTACAACCCGATCGCCGACACGACCGAAGACCAGTTCGACCGCCTGATGAATATCCATTTCAAGGGCGTCTTCTTCCTGACGCAGACGCTGCTGCCGCTGATCGCCGATGGCGGCCGCATCGTCAACATCTCGTCGGGCCTGGCGCGCTTCAGCTATCCGGGCTACGCGGCCTATGCGTCGATGAAGGGCGCAATCGAGGTCTTCACGCGCTACCTGTCGAAGGAGCTGGGGCCGCGCCGCATCGCGGTCAATACCCTGGCGCCTGGCGCCATCGAGACCGATTTCGGCGGTGGCCGCGTGCGCGACGACGCCGAGCTCAATGCCGCCCTTGCCGCCCAGACGCCGCTCGGCCGCGTCGGCTTGCCGGACGATATCGGCGGTGCCATCGCCATGCTGCTGTCGGACGAAGCCGGCTGGATCAACGGCCAGCGCATCGAAGCCGCCGGCGGGATACACTAAGAAAGATACCCCTCCACCGCTTCCTTGCGCTTGCCGAAGCTGTACTTCGGCTGCGCTCACCCTCCCCATCGATGATGGGGAGGAGCGGCTGAGCTCGATTTCTCCTCCCTACGCGAAGCGTGGGGAGGGTGAGCGTAGCCAAGGTATAGCCTTGGCAAGCGCAAGGAAGGGGTGGAGGGGTCCCTTACAGACGCTAAATCCCGCTCAGATCCACCACGATGACCCGGTCGTCCAGCCGGACTTCGGGGACATTGTCGTTGGTGAAGAGAAGATAGAAGCTCGGGCCCGTTTCCGGCTGGATATCGAGCAGGTCGCCGGCGCCGAAATTGTCGACGTTGAGCACGCGGCCCACCGCGTTTCCGTCGACATCGACCACCGCCATGCCGATCAGGTCGGTGATGTAATATTCGTCTTCCTCGGCCTCGGGCAGCTCTGCCCGGTCGATATAGAGCTTCAGGCCGTTGAGCTTTTCCGCCGCCGTACGGTCGGGCGCTTCTTTCGCACGGACGATCAGCGCACCCTTGTGTTCGCGCGCCGTGGTGATCTCAAGCGCCGGCTTGCCGTCCGCCCCCAGCAGCGGATTATATTCCAGCACGCTTGCGGGGTCGTCCATATGGCTGTTCAGGCGGAATTCGCCCTGGATGCCGTGGGCGGCGCCGACCTGGGCGACGAAGATCAGTTGGGGCTCGGTCTTGCTCATGGGGATATCTCTGGAGCGTTATGACTTTTACATGAAGCAGAATCGCCTGCAGCTACCACCGCTTCCCCCTTCCGTCTGGCTCGGCTTGACGCCGATCCAGCCACCTTCCCCGTGAACGGGGAAGGAAGGGAGTGTGATAGTCTAATTCCTTCCCCGTTTACGGGGAAGGTGGCGCTCGCGGAGCGAGTGACGGAAGGGGGAACCCGACTTTGCAAGAATCGCCCATGTTTCCGCCATTTTGCGATGTCTCTTCAAATGAAAAGGGCCGGAGTTTGCACTCCGGCCCTTATCGCATGCGGCGAAAAGATTATTCGCCGGCGGGCTCTTCAGCGGCGGCTTCAACCGGGGCTTCGTCAGCAGCCGGGGCCGGAGCGGCCGCTTCGGCCTTGGCAGCCGCTTCGGCTTCCAGACGGTCGGCTTCGCGCTGGGCGCGCTCGGCGGCGCGTTCCTGGGCCTTCTTGCCCGGCGTACCCTTTTGCGGGTTGTTGCCGTGCTTCCACTCGACCAGGCCTTCCTTCGACAGGAAGCGCGCGACGCGGTCCGTCGGCTGGGCGCCCTTCTTGAGCCATTCGGCGATGCGCTCGACCTTCAGCGTGACGCGCTGGGCGTCCTTCGGCAGCATCGGGTTGTAGGTGCCGACCTTTTCGATGAACTTGCCGTCGCGGGCCGCCGTCGAGTTGGCGATGACGATGGTGTAGTAGGGGCGCTTCTTGGAGCCACCACGGGACAGACGAATCTTAAGCATTTCAATTTCCTTGGTAATTTTTGGGAATTGGGGGGATTACTATTTCTTAGTTGGGTCGAACGGCTTTGCGCCGGGCAAGCCCGGCAGGCCACCGAACAGGCCCGAAGGAGGTTTGGCGCCGAGACCCGGAAGGCCGGAACCCGCGCCGAGATTTTTCAGCTTGTCGAGATCGACATTCGGCACGCCGCCACCGGCCGCATTGGGGTCGATCCCCATCTTCTTGGCCATGTCTTCGAGATCGGCCTGGGAAGGCGCGGCACCGCCACCGCCCATGCCGAACATCTTGGCCATCTGGCCCATGGCGCCACGGCCGTTGGACCGCGACATCGCCTTGAAGGTATCGGCCATCTGGCGATGCTGCTTGAGCAGGCGGTTGATTTCCTGGACCTCGACACCAGCGCCGGCCGCGATGCGGCGCTTGCGCGAGGCATTGAGCAGGTCGGGCTTTTTGCGCTCGATCTTGGTCATCGACGAGATGATCGCCACTTGGCGGTCGAAGGTCTTGTCGTTGATGTTCAGTTCGTCGATCTGCTTCTTGACCTTCTGCACGCCGGGCAGCAGGCCCATGATGCCGCCCAGGCCGCCCATGCGCTTCATCTGCTGCAACTGGTCGGATAGGTCGTTGAGGTCGAACTGGCCCTTGGCCATCTTGCGCGCGGTCGCGGCGGCCTTGGCCGCATCCAGCTCCTGCGCGGCCTTTTCGACCAGGGCCACGACGTCGCCCTGACCCAGGATACGGCCGGCGATGCGGCGGGCGTCGAAGACGTCGAGCGCCTCGACCTTTTCGCCGGCACCCAGGAACTTGATCGGCAGGCCGGTCGTGGCGCGCATGCTGAGCATGGCCCCGCCGCGGGCGTCACCGTCGGCGCGCGTCAGGATCAGGCCGGTCAAAGGCAGGCGTTCATGGAAGGCGGCGGCCGTGCGCACGGCGTCCTGGCCGGTCAGGCTGTCGGCGACCAGGAAGGTTTCGGTCGGGTTCGAGATCTTCGCAATCTCGGCCGCCTCGGTCATCAGCGCTTCGTCGAGCGTGGTGCGGCCGGCGGTGTCGAGGATCAGGACGTCGAAGCCCTGGATTTTCGCGGCCTGAAGCGCGCGGCGCGTGATGTCGACGGCGCTCTGGCCCGCCACGATCGGCAGGAAGTCGACGCCGACCTGTTCGGCCAGCAGCTTCAGCTGCTCCATGGCGGCCGGGCGGCGGGTGTCGAGCGAGGCCATCATGACCTTCTTGCGCTCGAACTTCGACAGGCGCAGGGCCAGCTTGGCCGAGGTCGTCGTCTTGCCCGAACCCTGCAGACCGGCCATCAGGATGACGACGGGCGGAACGGCGTTGAGATTGAGCGGCTCGGGCTCTTCGCCGCCCAGCATGTCGATCAGGCCGTCATAAACGATCTTGACGACCTGGTCGGCCGGCTTGACCGCCTTGATGATCTCTTCGCCGGTGGCCAGCTGGCGCGCCTTGTCCATGAACTGGCGCACTACCGGCAGGGCGACGTCGGCCTCGAGAAGGGCGACGCGGACCTCGCGCAGGGCTTCGTCGACGTCCTTTTCCGAAAGGACGCCCCGCCCCGAGAGGCGGTCGAAGAGACCCGAAAGGCGCTCGTTCAAGCTGTCAAACATGCCAGATTCCTAAGGTTGCGCTTATCGCCTGCGCCGTTTATCCAAACGAAAAATCCCCGTGGGCGCGACGCGCTGACGGGGATCCTTCCGATCCTCTGTGGCGCAAGGGCCTGACGTGATCGCGAAGGGGTCTGGACAAGGGCGCAAGCGTTTTGCGCGGATGTGGGCCGCTGCAATGCCGCAAAAGCCCGGCAGAGTCAAGCCAGGCGCCTATTCCGCCTGCAAATGCTGCAACAACCGCGTCATCAGGCGCAGCATGTCGGCCTGTTCGTGGGCCGTCAGAACTGACAGATTGAGCTGCTGTTGTTTCTGCAGCCGCACGCCGACCTCGCCGAAGCGGGCGACGCCGCTGTCGGTCAGGTGGATGATATGGGCGCGGCGGTCCGTGGGATGGCGGCGGCGTTCGATCCAGCCATCCTTTTCCAGAGCATCGAGGAACAGGACCAGGGACGACTTTTCGATGCCCGACGCCTGGGCCAACCGCGTCTGGGTCAGGGTGCTTTCCTGATGCAGTTCGCGCTGCGCCCACAGGGTCGCGAGAACGACGACCTGGCCCATATGCAGCCCCGAGCCTTCGAGCGCCCTGGCCAGGCGGGCATTGAACAGGCCGTGGACGTGGGCCAGGACGTATCCGAAGCTGCGCGCATGGACCTGGACGATTTCGTCGTCGAGCGGCGCAGGATGGATCGGATTCATGGGCATCTCCTTGGACGGTGAACATAGGGGGCCGCGGCGGCAGTTTCAACAATCTTATATAATCCATTTGCAGATTGTCTAATATTAGATTATCTGTTTATCAGACGATATTGAGGAGATGTTTCCATGCGCCGTCTGTTCCCGATCCTGTCGCTGTTCCTGTTGTCGCCGCTGGTCGGCGAATATCTGTTGGGCAGTTTGCCCATGTCGATGATCGCCATCCTGCCTTTGATGGCCGCCATGTACGGATCGGGCGCCCTGCTGATCCGCGAAGTCGTCCGCCGCACCGGCAAGGGCTGGCCGTCGATCGTGCTGCTGGCCACGGCCTATGGCTTCATCGAAGAGGGCTTCATTACGCAGTCCCTGTTCAATCCCAACTACATGCACCTGCGCCTGCTCGATTTCGGCTATCTGCCGGCCATCGGCACTGCCCTGCCCTGGGTGATTTTCGTCATCTCCATCCATGTCATCTGGAGCATGAGCGTGCCGATCGCCCTGACCGAGACGCTTTATAACGACAAGCGGACCGAGCGCTGGCTGGGGCCGGTCACCATTCCCCTGTTCGCGCTGGTCTTCCTGGCCGGTTCGGCCCTGATCGCGGTCTTTACCTACAAGCAGGTGCCATTCATGGCGTCGGTGCCGCAACTGGTCGGCAACGGGCTGGTCGTCGTTGCTTTGATCGTCGCGGCCCTGCTGTGGCCGAAGCCGAGCGAAACCACCGGAAAGCCCGCGCCGCATGCGGCCATCCTGTTCGGCGCAGCCCTGTTGTCCGGGTCCGGATTAATGATCATCGAACACCTCGGACCGGCGCTGGCGCATTGGCCGTGGACGGTCGGCGTGGCCTTGATGCTGGGCTGCGAAGTCGCATTCGTCGCCTTTATGGCGGTCTTTACGCTGGGCCGCTCATGGACGGCGGTGCAACGCTTCGCCGTGATGGCAGGCGGGCTTATGGTCTATGTCTGGCAGGGCTTCATGACCGACATGGAGCTGCACGGCAAGGCCGACCTTCAGGGCCATATGGTCATCGCGGCGGCCTTCGTCCTGCTGTGCGGCGTCGCGGGCTGGCGGGCCTTCAGAGCCACGCGTTGAATGGCTGGGCGGCAAGACTCTCCGCCCGCCACGGCTCCGAAAGGCGCCGCACCGCTTCCCGGCCCGCCTTGCCGAGCGCTTCCCGCAGAGCGTGGGACTCGACCAGTTCGCGGATCGCGGCGCTTAAGGCATCGAGATCCGGATCGGCCCAGACCTGATCCGGATCCTTCTCCAGGCCGGTATAGGGACCGTCGACATCGTCGATGCGGATGAGGGCGAAGGGGATCAGCCGCGCATTGCCGCTGTTCATAAAGTCGAGATTGCCGGAATAGCCGGTAGCGATCACCGGCACGGCCGCCGCCATGGCCTCGGCCAGCGGCAGGCCGAAACCTTCGGAGCGGTGCGGCGACAGCACGATATCGAAGCAGGCGGAAAAGCGGTCCATGTCGGCATCGCTGAAGCGTTCGGTTACCAGCCGGATGTCCTCGCGTTCATTGAGGATGGCGTTCAGGCGCTGCGCCGTGGCGCGGTCGTCGCCGAGGTCGCTGGCCTTGAGCGTCAGGCGCGCCGTCTCGGCGGGCTGGGGAAAGGCCCGGGTCCAGGCCTCGATGCTGCCCCAGGGATTTTTGCGTACGGCCGACGACTTGGTGTCGAACAGCGACAGGACTTCGACCAGGCCCGGCTGTAGCCCGAAGCCTTCGCGCAGGGCATTGCGCTCGCCATGGCCCTTGACCACAGGCAGCGGAACCGGATGCGGCATCAGGCGCAACCGGTCGATCAGGTCGAGCCGACCTTCGGCGGTAAAGGCCTGAGACAGCGCGTCGTGGACGTAGCGGCTGGGCACCCAGATTTCGTGCAGGAAGTCGGCCATCCAGACCCAGCTGGCCGGCACCTTCGGGGTTTCCCAGGCCCAGTAGCCGATACGGTAGCGGCCGGCCCACTGCGCCGGGGCATGGGCCAGCAGCGCGACCATCAGTTCGGCGGGATTGGCATGGATATACCAGACGCCGCCCCTGCCCGGCAGCTCGGCCCTGCCTTTCAGGATACCCCGGAAGGCAGGGCGCAGGTCGTGTTCGGTAATGAAATAGCCAGCCGAACGAAGCGCCGCAGCCGACAGCCGGCCGGCGCGCCCTATGCCCAGGGACTCGTTGAAAAAGCCCGAGACGACGAAATCACCGGCCTTGAGCGCATCATGCGGCGTGGCCTTGGGCCAGTGCCGCGACCGCCAGCGGACAAGCTGCCACAGGGCGCCATGGATAAGCGGCAGGCGATAACGAAGAGGGAGATGCCTGAGGCGCAGCATAAGAGACCGGGAATCGGAGACGCACCGACCCTAACGGGTGCGCACGCCCGGTTCAATCACGGACATATGAAATTAAAGGCCCAGCCAGCGGCGGCGTTGCGTCCAGTAGGTGCGGAACTGATCGGCCTGGATGGCGTCTTCAAACGTCACGACCTTGACCTGGTTGGCGCCATGGGTGTCGGCACGGACGGAGATCGAATCGGTATTCTGAATGGAGGCGGCTTCTACAAACTTGAAAAACGCACCGAGGAACGCATCCTGTTCCGACGGCGAGTCCATGTTAAATTCAACACTAACCACGCTACACCTCAATTGTCTGAGACGACACCGGACAGGGATAGGGCTGTAACCCGCAACCGTCGATGTGAAGTCCGCGCAAATATTGTCAAGTTCGTGCAAAAACGTGTGCACTGCACAATAGTCGGAGTGAAGCGCAATTTTAAGCGCTTGTCAAAGCCTAAGCATGGTAAACACCTGACACGCCAAGGGTGTGGCGCGATTGTCGCAAAAACGTCAATCGCGCGAATTTTCCGAAGGCGGACGGACTTAATCTACCGTTTCGGCCTTTTTCGACGCAGGTTTGGACTCCGGCTGCAACAGCTTCCTGATGTTGCGCGCGGCCTGGCGGATGCGATGCTCGTTCTCGACGAGGCCGATGCGGACATAGCCTTCGCCATATTCCCCGAAGCCCAGGCCCGGCGCCACGGCGACGTGCGCCTCCTCGATCAGCAGCTTGGCGAAGTCGATCGACCCCATATGCTCGAACTTCGGCGGAATCTTCGCCCAGGCGAACATCGAAGCCGGCGGCGGCGGGATATCCCAGCCGGCGCGCTTCATCGAGTCGATCAGCACGTCGCGGCGCGATTTATAGGTCGCGCGGATGTCGTCGACATTGTCCTGCGGTCCGTTGAGCGCCGCGGCCGCCGCCACCTGGATCGGCGCGAACCCGCCGTAGTCGAGGTAGGACTTGACCCGCGCCAGCGCCGCGCAGATTTCGGAATTGCCGACCACCATGCCGATGCGCCAACCGGCCATGGCGTAGGTCTTGGACAGCGAATTGATTTCGACCGAACGCTCGATGGCGCCTTCGACCTGGAGCAGCGAAGGCGGCGGATTGTCGTCGAAATAGATTTCCGAATAGGCGATGTCGGACAGCACGAGCAGATCGTGCTTCCTGGCCAGGCGGATGACCTCCTTGTAGAAGTCGAGATCGACCCACTGCGCCGTCGGATTCGACGGGTAGGACACGATCATCACCGACGGCGTCGGCACCGAATGCTTCACCGCCTTGTCGATACCGGCCAGGTATTGTTCCGGCGACAGGGCCGGAACGTGGCGGATGACGCCGCCAGCCATCAAAAATCCGAAGGCGTGGATGGGATAGGCCGGGTTCGGACAGATGACCGTGTCACCCGGCGCCGTAATCGCCATGGCGAGGTTGGCAAAGCCTTCCTTCGAACCGAGCGTGGCGACGACTTCGGTATCGGGATTGAGCTTCACGCCATAGCGGCGGTCGTAATAGCCGGCCATGGCCTTGCGCAGGCCCTGCACGCCCTTCGACACGGAATAGCCGTGCGTCTTGGGCTTCCTGACGGTTTCCACCAGCTTGTCGACGATGTGCGGCGCCGTCGGCATGTCGGGATTGCCCATGCCGAAATCGATGACGTCGACGCCTTCCGCGCGCAGCCGAGCCTTGACCTTGTTGACCTCTTCGAAGACGTACGGAGGCAGGCGGCGGATACGGTAAAAGTCGCGCATGACGGTGAGGGACCCGAAGACCAATGGGAGGGAACAAAAAGCGATGAGACGCGTCATATGGCCGATGTCTCGTCGTTTGTCATCCCACGAAGTGTGCTTTTTTCGGAAATTTTTGCGCAACGTGGAAAAACTGTGCGCAAATGACACGCCGGACGGACACCCGTCCTTAATAGCTGTCTGTCATAATTTCGCGGGAAAGACCTTGTTTGCAAAGAGTACAGGTAATGAAGCGTTTGTATTCCGGTGCCTGGATGGCGGCCCTGCTGCTGATCGCGCCGGTAGCCGTCCATGCCCAGTCCATTCCGGTGACGGGCGGCAAGCTGTTGCTGACCGGCGGCGTCAGCCAGGTCGAAGGTTCGGCCGGCGGCGGCCTTACACCCTGGGCGGTCATCGGCGGCAATGACAGCGCGGGCCAGTTCGGCGGCAACGCCTATGCCACCGAAATCAAGACCACCGATTACAAGATCACCTCGCAAGGCGTGCTGTTCAGCGTCGACAACCGCATCGAACTGTCGGCGTCGCGCCAGGCGTTCGACACGCAGGCCGTCGGTGCAGCGCTCGGCCTGGGCTACGGCTACACGATCAACCAGACGACGCTGGGCGCCAAGGTGCGGCTGATCGGCGACGCCGTGCTGGACCAGGACCGCTGGCTGCCGCAGATTTCGGCGGGCGTGCAGTACAAGTCCAACGACAAGGCGGGCCTTGTCACAGCCTTGGGCGCGCGCAGCGGCAAGGGTACCGACCTTTATCTCAGCGCTACCAAGCTGTTGCTGGCGCACAGCCTGCTGCTCAACGCCACGGTGCGCGAAACAAAGGCCAACCAGTACGGCATACTGGGTTTCGGCGGCATCGACGACAAATACCATACCGAATTCGAGGCTTCGGCCGCCTATCTGCTGAGCAAGCGGCTGGCTGTCGGCGCCGAGGTGCGCGCCAAGCCCGACAACCTGGCCGTCGCCCATGAAGGCACCGCCTATGACGCCTTCGCCGCCTATGCCTTCAACCGCCACCTGTCGCTGACCGTCGCCTATGTCGACCTCGGCAATATCGTCACGCGCCGCCAGACCGGCTTTTACGCCTCGCTGCAAGCCGGCTTCTGATCAGGATCATCCCATGCGTTTCTTGTGTATCGCCCCCGTTATCGCCCTGGCCGGCTGTCTCGTTTCGGCGACGGCCCAGGCGGAAACCTATCCGCCCGCCGCGCCGGTCATCGCCCACGACGACCATCTGTACAAGGCGTTCGGCGGCCATGACGGCCTGGTCCACATTACCGACGACCTGTTCGTCAATGTGATGGCCGATCCGCGCATCAACGGCTTTTTCGAGCCGCAGAAGATTCCGCACATCAAGGCCATGCTGGTCCTGCAATTCTGCCAGATCCTGGGCGGCGGCTGCACCTATACCGGCCGCGAGATGAACGCGACGCACGCCAAGATCGGCATCCACGAAGGCGACTTCAACGCCCTGGTCGAGGACCTGCAAAAGGCGATGGACAAGAACCATGTGCCGTTCGCCGCGCAGAACCAGCTGCTCGCGGCGCTGGCGCCGCAGCACCGCGCCATCGTCTACAAGCCGAGCGGCGACGACGTTCAATAATATAACCATATAAAGATATCTTTATATCTTTATTGACTTTGGCCCCGACCTGCCGCATACAGGCAGGGTCGAGGTTCCGTGTTGCGTGCATCACGGCCAAGAGGGAAGCCGGTGCAAGGCCGGCGCTGCCCCCGCAACTGTAGGCGGCGAGCCAAGATCCACTATGCCATTGGACAGGTCCCGACACGGACCGGCCCGAGAAGGCGGATCAAGGCCGTGACCCGCGAGCCAGGAGACCTGCCCCGACCGCATATCCAACCCGGGCGGTGGGCCGCGGGCTGCGTCGTCTTTTCGTTCCGTATACGGATCGTTATCGCCGACGTGTGCCTGAAACTCCCCGACCGATCATTACGGGGACCAAAGTGTCAAACCTCCAACTGCCCGTCGCCACGCTCGGGACACCGCGCATCGGCCTGAAACGGGACCTCAAATTCGCCCTCGAATCCTACTGGGCTGGCAAGACCGATCAGACGGCGCTGCTGCAGACGGCGGCTGAGCTTCGCGCCGCCAACTGGGCACGGCAAAAGGCGCGCGGCGTCGATATCATTCCGTCGAACGATTTCTCGCTCTACGACCAGATGCTGGACACCAGCTTCATGGTGGGCGCCATTCCAGCCATCTACGGCGCAAAAGCAGACCTCGGCACCTATTTCGCCATGGCGCGCGGCTCGCAAAAGAGCCACACCGAAACCTGCGAACACGGCCATGTCCATCATCACGGCCACGGCGTGCCGGCGCAGGAAATGACCAAGTGGTTCGACACCAATTATCACTACATGGTGCCGGAATTCACGCGCGACCAAACCTTCCACCTGACCTCGTTCAAGCCGCTCGATGAGTTCCTGGAAGCCAAGCGCCAGGGTTATCACACGCGTCCGGTTCTGGTCGGGCCGGTGACCTTCCTGAAGCTGGGCAAGAGCACGGACGAAGGCTTCGATCCGCTGTCGCTGATCGATCGCCTGGCGCCGGTCTATGTCGATATCCTGACGCGCCTGCGCGACGCCGGCGCCGACTGGGTGCAGGTGGATGAGCCCGTGCTGGCGCTCGACGGCGAGCCGGCCATAACGGCTGCCCTGAAGGTCGCCTATGCGACGTTCGCCGAACAGGTGCCCGGCCTGAAGATCATCGTCGCCAGCTATTTCGGCGGCCTTGAGGAAAACCTCGACACGGCCGTTGGACTACCCGTCGCCGGTCTGCATATCGATCTGGTGCGTAAACCGCAGCAACTGAACCCTGTCCTCGACCGTGCGCCGGAGGGCCTGGTCCTGTCGCTGGGCGTGATCGACGGCCGCAATATCTGGCGCGCCGACCTGGCCGCGATCGTTGACACGCTGGAGCCGGTCATCGCCGCCCATGGCAAGGACCGCTTCCAGATCGCGCCGTCATGCTCGCTGCTGCACGTGCCGATCGATCTCGACCTGGAAGACGCGCTCGACGCCGACGTCCGGTCGTGGCTGGCCTTCTCGGTGCAGAAGATGAGCGAACTGGTGACGGTCGCCGGGGCGTTGCGCGGCGGCTACGAGGACTCGGTTTCGAGCCTTGCCCTGCTCGACGACTCGACCCAGGCCGCGGCGGCGCGCCGGACGTCTGCCAAGATTCACAATAAGGCGGTCGCCGCGCGCCTGGCCGCCGTCACCGCCGCCGACGGGCAGCGCAAGAGCGCCTTCGCCGCCCGCGCCCGGGTCCAGCGCGCGCAGTTCGCCCTTCCCGCCTTTCCGACTACGACCATCGGTTCCTTCCCCCAGACCGCCGAAGTCCGCAAGGCGCGCTCGGCCCATGCCAGGGGCGAGCTGAGCGCGGAGGGCTACGAAGCCTTTCTCAAGGCTGAAACGGCGCGCGCCGTCGCCTGGCAGGAGGAGATCGGGCTGGATGTCCTGGTGCACGGCGAATTCGAGCGCAACGACATGGTGCAGTATTTCGGCGAACAGCTGTCGGGCTTTGCCTTCACCAAACACGGCTGGGTTCAGTCCTACGGATCGCGCTATGTCCGCCCGCCGGTCCTGTTCGGCGACGTGTCACGTCCCAAACCCATGACGGTGCAGTGGTGGTGGTTCGCGCAATCGCTGACCGGCAAGCCGGTCAAGGGCATGCTGACCGGACCCGTGACCATACTCAACTGGTCGTTCGTGCGTGACGACCAACCGCGCTCGGAAAGCTGCCGTCAGATCGCCCTGGCCATCCGCGACGAGGTTGCCGACCTTGAGGCCGCCGGCTGCCGGATGATCCAGATCGACGAAGCCGCCCTGCGCGAAGGCCTGCCGCTGCGCCACCGCGACTGGCAGACCTATCTCGATTGGGCGGTCGAAAGCTTCCGGCTGTGCGCCTCGGGCGTGGCGGACGAAACGCAGATCCACACCCACATGTGCTATTCGGAATTCAACGCCATCATGGACGCCATCGCCGCCATGGACGCCGATGTCATCTCGATCGAGACCTCGCGGTCGAAGATGGAGCTGCTCGATGTCTTTACGTCGAAAAAGTATCCGAACGAGATCGGGCCGGGCGTCTACGACATCCATAGCCCGCGCGTGCCGGAGGTCACCGAGATGACCGGGCTGATGTCGCTGGCCCGCCAACGCCTCGACGACACGCAGCTATGGGTCAATCCCGACTGCGGCCTGAAAACGCGCAAGTGGGAAGAGGTCAAGCCGGCCCTGGTCAACATGGTCGCGGCGGCGAAGGCGTTGCGAGAAGACGCCTAATCCTCGACAAACTGCCGGAGGGCTTCGAGGCGCGTGTCCCATTGCCGCGACATCGCATCGATGAAGGCGCGCGCCGCATCGAAGCCTTCCGGGTCTATGTCCCACAGGGTTTCCCGGCCCTGGCGGCGATGGCGCACCAGGCGGGCACGGCCGAGCATATTCAGATGCTTGGTCACCGCCTGGCGTGTCATGCCGGTACCTGTACTTAAACGCACCGTCGAGGCAGGACCGCCTTCGCCCAGACGCCGGATCAGGCCAAGTCGCGTCTCATCGCCCAGCGCCGCGAAGACCTCAGCGTGCAAGGTAGGCCTCGATCAGGCCCATCTGCGCCGTCCAGCCGCCGTCGTTCATTTTAAACGCCTCGGCGCGGCGGTGTTCGGGCAGGTTTTCGAAGCCGGCTTCGGTCAGCACCAGCCGTGTCCCGCCTTCGGTTTCCGACAGGGCAAAGGTGACAAGAGTCATCGGCTCAGTCGAATAGTCCGTGTCCGGATCGGTTGCGTAAGGGTGCCAACCGAAGGCGAAGCGCGTCATGGGCTCGATCGTCTCGATACGCAGCAGGACCGGTTTGCCCGCATAGGGTTCCTGCATCTTCGCGATATCCGGATTGACGGTGGTCGGCGCGATGGCGCCCGTGATGTCCTGGCCCGCGACGAAGGGGCCGTCCAGCTTCATGCCGAACCAGCTGCCGAACTGCGCCGAGTCTGAAATGGCGCGCCAGACCTTTTCCAGCGGCGCTTTCAGCATGATTGTCTTTTCGATGCGGTCAGTCATTGGCAACTCCATGGTTGCGCTTTTTTAGCCACGCGCCTTATAAATAGCAACCCAAAAGTTGCCTTTCTCGTGCAAGGGAACCGTGTTATGCAACCCCCATGAGCCGGGGGAAAATCATTTGGGCGATAGCCGGCGTCTTGCTGGCTTGGGCGGCGGCGGTGGCCTTCTGGTTCGAGCCGGAAAGCCTGACCCTGACGCAGCTGGATGTCGCGACGCCGTCGTGGCCGCAGACGACGGCGCCGTTGCGCGTCGTCCTGCTGTCCGACCTGCATATGGACACCCTGCACATGACGCCGGCGCGGGTGCGCAGCATTGCCGCCCGCGTCAATGCCATGCGTCCCGATGTCGTTCTGTTTGCCGGAGACTATATCGGCGGCGATGTCTTCAAGGGCCGCAAGGAATTCGGCGCGCGGCCCCTGCGTCCGCCGGAACAGATCGCGCTCGACGAAGAAGGCCTGCGCACGCTTGGCGCCTTCCAGGCAAGGTATGGCGTCTACGCCATCATGGGCAATCATGACTGCTGGTGGGATTGCGACACGGTGCGCAAGATCCTGGCGACGACGCATGTCAGGCTGCTGGAAAACCAGGCGGCGCGGATCGCACGACCGGAAGGTGATGTATGGATCCTGGGCGTCGAGGACGGCCAGACCGAGCATCCCGATTTCCCCGGCACTGAAGCCCAGGCGCCGAAAGGGGCGGCGACTGTTGCGCTGACGCATAATCCCGGCCTGTTCGACTGGGCGTCCAATAGTGTCGGCATCCAGATGTCAGGCCACAGCCACGCCGGACAGGTACGATTTCCACTGATCGGCGCACCGATCACCGTCTGCCGCCACACCAACGATACCGCCAAAGGCTGGACCGTAATCGGCAACCGCATCCTGGTGGTGACGCGAGGTCTGGGATCGAGTGGGATTCCCGTCCGTTTCAACGCGCCGCCGCAGATCATGCTGCTCAATGTGCATCCGGGACCGGCGGCGAAAGTCACCGCGGTCCCGGACGTCTGGCTGCATTAAAGCCAAGCTTTAGAGGTTGGCCGCCCGCTTGAGGAAGGTCTCGACCACGGTCTTCATTTCGTCCGCCTGGTTCGACAGGCTGCGCGAGGCTTCGGTCACGGCGCCCGACACCTCGCCGGCGTCGGCGGCCGAGCGGTTCAGTTCCTCGATCGTCGCCGAGGCTTCGCCCGCGCCCTGCACGGCGGTCGACAGGCTGACGGTGATTTCGCGCGTCGCCTGGACCTGCTGACGCACGGATTCCGAGGTGTTTTCGGAAATGCCCTGCATCTGGACGATGACGTCGGCGATGCTGCCGATTTCATGCGTCGTGCGGTCGGCGGCGCGGCGGACATCGCCGATCCGGTTGCGGATTTCCTCGGTCGCCTTGGACGTCTGGTCGGCCAGGCTCTTGACCTCGTGCGCCACGACCGCGAAGCCACGGCCGGCATCGCCCGCCCGCGCCGCTTCGATGGTGGCGTTGAGGGCCAGGAGGTTGGTCTGCTTGGCGACCGACGAGATCAGGTCGACGATTTCATTGATCCGGGCGACCGCCTGGGTCAGGTCGCCCACCACCGACCGGGTCTGGTCGGCGCGCTGCGACGCTTCGCGGGCGACATCGGCCGAGGCCGAGGCCTGGCGGTCGACTTCGGAAATCGTCGCGCCCAGTTCCTCCGAGGCGGCCGCCACGGCGCTCATGGAATCGCGCACCGAGAAGATCGAGGTCACCGCCGAATGGGCGCGGTTGGCATTGTCCGAAGACGCGGTGTTGAGGATCGAAGCGCTTTGCTCGAGGTGGCCGGACGCCTTTTCGACGCCACGGATCAGCCCGGCGAATTCGCTGTTGAAGCCACCGATCAGGCTTTCCATCTCGGCGGCGCGTTCCAGACGGGCGCGGGCGGCCTCTTCGTGTTCGGCGCTGAGGGCGCGGCTTTGCTGGGTTACGTCCTTGAACACTTCCAGCGCCTGGACGACCTGGCCCAGTTCGTCGCCACGCTGCAGCTGGCGCGGATCGACCGACATGTCGGCCGCCGCCAGACGGCGGGTGGCGTCGGCGATGGCGCCGATCGACTTCGACGTGCTGCGGCCGATCATGACGCCGAAAGCGCCGGCGACGACGGCGGCAATGCCGGCGATCAGGGCAATCAGCATGCCCTGGCCCTGCGCCGAGTGCACACTTTCGGCCGCCTGGGCCTTGGCGCGGGCTTCGGTGCGGTCCAGCACCTTCTGCACGATGGCGTCGGTGTTCTTTTCAGAGGTGGCGTATGGCCCCAGGAAGGAGATGGCGGCGTTCAGGTCGATTTCGAGCATCGAGGAGACGAATTCCACGGCGCCCTTCTGGCCGTCGATTTCCTTGATCAGCTCGTCATAGGCCTTCTTGTCCTCGGGATCGGTCGCCTTGGCGGCGCGCGCCTTGACGCGGTCCTGAAGCGACTTCAGGTTCTCGGCGATCCTGGACGCGTTGGCGCTGCTGCCGGTCGTGGTGTCGCCACCGGCGCGCGCGGCCAGCGCGTTATAGAGGTCGCGGGCGTCGCCGCGCAGGTCGGCCCGGACCTGGCTCAGGAACATGGCGTTTTCCATCGTGCCGTTGACGACGGTTTCCATGCGCCGGGCCTGGGCGCCGAGCGCCAGGGTCGCGGCGATGGCCAGGGCCGCGATCAGCACCATGGCGACCACGGACGGAACCAGGAATTTCCAGATAAACGGCCAGTCTGACGGCCGGGTCCAGCTTTTGATCGGGGAGGTCATGGCATGCACTCTAGGAGAGGAGGAAGCCGCCGGGCGGAAGGCCCGGCGGCTATGGTGTTACCAACGCTTGGACAGGGAGACCAGGACGGTCGACGGAACCTTGAAGCCGGCGGTCTGGACGTGGGCGCCGCTGAGGTTCTGACCGCTGACTGCCAGGGTCATCTGGTGGCCCAGGTCATAGCCGATATTGGCGGCCAGCGTCGTGTAGGCCGGGATCTTCACGATGGCGTAGGTCGTCGGCGCGAAGGTTTCGAAATGACCGGTCTGATGGACGAAGGCATCGAGCGTCCATTTGCCGCCGGCCCAGCCGATGTTGAAATTGGCGCGTTCCTTGGGCGACAGGCGGGAGAAGTCGACGCGGCTGGCGACGACATCATGGCCGGCAAGCGCCGTATCCTTGATGTCCGTGCCGGTATAGTCGCCGCTCCAGTGCGCATTGCTGCCCAGCTTGCCCGAAGCCGAGATCTCGAAGCCGTTCATCTTCGAATTCGAGGCGTTGTCCCAGCCGATCGCCGGATAGGTCGTCAGGGTCGGATACTGCAGCAGGTGCGTCGAGTCGGGCTGGCCCTTGATGTTGTCGCTCGACTGGCTGAACAGGCGGATGCCGAGCTTGGCGGCCTTGAAGCTGTGGTCATAGGAGACCTCGGTGTTTTCGACCACGCTGGGCGCGATCGTCGGATTGCCCATGACGGCCAGCGCGCCGCCGGTCACCGGCACCACCAGCTGGAAGCTGCCGAGCTCGATCAGGGTCGGGGCCTGGACGCCGCGGGCGCCCATCAGACGGACCGTATCCTTGTCGCTCAGACGCCAGACCAGGCCGGCATTGTAGCTGAAGGTCGAGAAGTCGCGGTCCCAGTTGGCGTTGCTGGCCAGGGGGAAGCCGGCCGGGAAGGTGCCCGTGCGCTTGAGCGACACATTGTCCGAGCGGACGGCCAGGGCCGTGCTGACCGTGTCGGAGATCGCCCAGTTCCACATGGCGGACGGCGCCACGACGCGATAGCTGACCTGGCCGCCGGCCAGCGGCGTCGTCGGCATTTCGTTGTTGCGGTATTCCACGCCGAGGCGGAAGGTGTGCTTGCCGACCTTGAACAGGTCCTGGACCTGGTAGACGCTGATGGTGTTGCGCAGGGTGATCGGCCCGCCGAGGTAGTTGTCGACGCGCAGGGTGTTGCGATAGGCGGTCGCCGTCACCAGGCCCAGCGAGGTGTCCGAGGTCAGGTTAAGCTTCACCGAACCGGTGATGTACTTGCCGAAGATGGCGTCATAGTTCGAGACGCGATCGGACGCCTGGGTATTCGAGTACGAGCTTTCGAAGCGCAGCTCGGTCTTGTCGGTCAGCGACGCCACGGTATCGAGGTTGAAGGTGGCGCGGGACGGCGTCGCCCAGTACTGGTTGGAGGTGAAGTTGGACGTATTGTCCCATTCGTCCATCTTGGCGGCCCCGGCGGAGATGCGGGCCGACAGTCTCGGCGTCAGGCGCATCGTCTGGACCAGCGACACTTCCTTGTCGTTGCGCGAGCCGACCGTCACCGAACCCGAGCCGACATTATCGTACTTCGGATTGTAGGTGATGATGTTGACGACGCCGGACACGGCATTGAAGCCGAACAAGGCTGCGTTCGGGCCTTTCACGACTTCGATCTGGCGGATTTCCGACAGCTGGACCGGAATCGTCGACCAGGCGGTGAAGCCGTAGTGGTCGAGATAGACCTGGCGGCCGTTGACCAGAACCAGCAGGCGCGGCGACATCGGCTGATCATAACCGCGGATGCCGACATCGCTGCTCTGGCTCGACCAGTTCAGCACGTCGACGCCGGCGACACGGCCGAGCAGGGTCGGCAGGTCGTGGGCGCCCGAGCGCTTGATGTCGTCGGCCGAAATGATGGTCATGTCGACCGGCACTTCGGTCGAGCGTTGCGGCGAACCGGTGGCCGAGGTGGTGACGGGCTCCCCGAACAACTGTTCGAGCGAGCCATAGTCGATCGACTGGGCGTGGGCGCCGGCGGCGAAGGCCAGCGGCAGCAGGGCCGAGGCGGCGATTTTACAAACGATTGCGACTTTACGCATGATACACTCCACAGGCCCGGGGCCTAGATTTCCTTGATCATCATCTTGAAGGCGGCCTTGAACTTGGCGCCAACGGCGGCGGCGGTCGCGGAATTGACCACGATTTCGACCTTGGGGGTGGCGGCCACGCCCATGACACAGGCGCCCGACTGGACGCAGGCCATGTCCGAGCTGATGCTCAATGTCTTCTTCGACTTGGCGACGGCGCCCACGGCGGCGTAGTTCACGCCGTGCGTCATGTAGAAGGCGCCGACATCGCCGGCCGAGGCGGCCGCGCCGGCTTCGACCGGCTTGCCCACGATGGTGGCGCCGCCGGCGGCCATGCCGCTGCCCAGGGCCGACATGACCTCATCCTTCTCGGCGACCGAAGCCGGCTTCGAGGGATCGAAAACGATTGCAAAAACGACTTTGCCCGAGGGCCCGCCGTCAAGGAAGGTCAGGGTCCGTCCGGCGACCTGGATTTCACGGGCGCCGTCGGCATGGACACATAAAGGGATGGAAAGCAGCGCCATGGCCGCTGCCGCGCTTGCGAAACGCAAAGGACGTTTTGTCATTGTAAGCCTCACTGCTGGACACCACTTTCTGGTGCCATTGGGGCCAAACAATCGGCAAAATGGCTAACAAAAGGTTATGGTTTGAGTATTTGTGCAAAGGTTTGCAAACTGCACTTGACAGATCGACTTACTGTTCCCCGGCGGCAAGCGTTAATAACCGGATGGCATTCCGAAATATAAGGAATTTCAGCGGTATTACCGGGTATAACCTTGTGTTTTACAGAAATTCCGGGCTTTTCACGGCACTTTTTGCAAGCCGGTATGACCGCGCCCGGCCCCGTCGAGGGCTGCGGTAAGCAGAAAGTCGGACCGGCAATTCCGTCCCGCGGCAGCCGGGCGTTAACAGCCGGGCGGCCAAGTCCTGTTGCGGTGCGGCATTATGGTGCCGCAACCACAGGACGACTTCTTTCCTCAAGGTAAGGATTTGCGACAAAGATGTCGCAGCGATTTCGGACAAGGTGGCCGGAAAACCCTATTCGACCGTGACCGACTTGGCGAGATTGCGCGGCTGGTCGACGTCGGTGCCCTTGTGCACGGCCGTATGGTAGGCCAGCAGCTGGATCGGCACCGAATAGACGAGCGGCGCGATGAACGGGTCGCAGGCCGGGGCCTTGACCACGGTCAGGGTCCTGGCGGCGTCTTCCGACAGGGCGGGCACCTTTTCCGGCGTGTCGGTGATCATGATAACGCGGCCGCCGCGCGCGGCGACCTCCTGGACGTTCGACGCTGTCTTTTCGAACAGAGCGTCGTCCGGGGCGATGACCACCACCGGCGTGTTTTCGTCGATCAGGGCGATCGGTCCGTGCTTCAGCTCGCCGGCGGCATAGCCTTCGGCATGGATATAGCTGATTTCCTTGAGCTTGAGCGCGCCTTCCAGGGCCAGCGGGTACATGTCGCCACGGCCGAGGTAGATGACGTCGCGCGCCTTGGACAGTTTATGCGTGATACGGACGATGTCCGCGTCCATGCCAAGCGCCTGGCTGATCAGGCCGGGGGATTCGAGCAGGACCTGGACCAGGTGCGCTTCTTCGTGCGCCGTGATGCGGCCGCGCTGGCGCGCCGCACAGACGGCAAGGCACAGCAGGGCCGATAGCTGGGCCGTGAACGCCTTGGTCGAGGCGACGCCGATTTCCGGGCCGGCATGGGTCGGCCACATCAGGTCGGCTTCGCGCGCCATGGTCGAGGAATGGACGTTGACGACGGCGGCGGTCTTCAGGCCTTCGTCCTTGCACCAGCGCAGCGCCGCCAGGGTATCCGCCGTTTCGCCCGATTGCGACACGGCGACCGCCAGCGTCCCGGGCATCATGGCCGGGCTGCGGTAGCGGAATTCCGAGGCGACCTCGACATCCACAGGCAGACCCGCCAGCTTCTCGAAGGCGTAGCGTGCCACCGAGCCGGCGTAGTAGGCCGTGCCGCAGGCGATGATCTGGATCCGGACGATCTGGCTGAAGTCCAGAGCCGCCTTGATGTCGGCGCGGACTTCGCCGGCGACCGGATCGAGATAGGCCGACAGGGTGCGCTGGCAGCTGTCGGGCTGCTCGTGCACTTCCTTTTCCATGAAGTGACGATACGAGCCCTTTTCGACCAGGGCGGCCGAGGCCGACACCGTCGTCACCGGGCGGTTGACCAGGAAGCCCTGTGCGTCGAAGGTCTGGGCGCCGCCGCGCGAAAGAATGACCCAGTCGCCTTCTTCGAGATAGGTGACGCGCTGGGTGAACGGCCCGACGGCGAGCGCATCCGAACCCAGGAACATTTCGTCGTTTTCGCCCCAGCCGATAACCAGGGGCGAACCGCGGCGCGCGCCGAGAATGGTGTTTTCCTCGCCTTCGACCAAAATGGCCAGGGCATAGGCGCCGTGCAGGCGGTCGAGCACGCGCTTGAAGGCATCCTTCAGGGGCTGGCCGCCTTCGAGGGCATCGTTCAGCAGATGGGCGATGACTTCGGTATCGGTGTCCGACTCGAAAACCTGGCCCTTGGCCTTCAGCTCGGCCTTGAGCTCGGCGAAGTTTTCGATGATGCCGTTATGGACCAGCGTCACCTTGCCGTAGTGGTGCGGGTGGGCGTTGCGGACGCTGGGGGCGCCGTGCGTCGCCCAGCGTGTATGGCCGATGCCGACGACGCCCGGCAGGGGCTGTTCGTCGATCACGGCTTCGAGGTTGCGGATCTTGCCTTCGGCGCGGCGGCGTTCGGGACCGTGACCGGTCTGCACGGCGATGCCCGCCGAATCGTAGCCGCGATATTCCAGTCGCCTGAGCGACTCCAGCAGGCGGGGCGCGACGTCAGAATTGCCGATAATGCCGATAATGCCGCACATGTGGTCCTATATCCTCGATCAGGGAGCGTTGTTTTTCGCTTGAGACGCGCGTCTGCGTTTACAAGGAATCGCAGGCGCGTCTCAAGTCTTTGCTTGAACGCGCAATTTGTCCGAAAAGTGGTATCCACTTTGTCGGATTGCGCTCTAATAACAGAGCGGTTGTGGATGACACGTAAATTGCGGTGACCAAACATTTCACAGCCCTTGCCAATTGCCGGAAAAATCAGTTCTTAACCATGCTTCTGTAACATCGGGCACGAAGATGTGACTGCACGGGAATCGCTGGGTCGATTATAAGCAGCCAATCGCGTTTTCTGCTTTTTCCGAATAATACCAATTCGTTGAGTCCTTGATGAGCGCCACGCCCACCCAAAGAAAATATTTCGGCACCGACGGCATCCGCGGCCGCGCCAACACCTTCCCGATGACGGCCGAAGTCGCCTATCGCGTCGGCATGGCGGCGGGCAAGATGTTCATGTCGGAAACCGATCGCCGCCACCTGGTGGTCATCGGCAAGGACACCCGCCTGTCGGGCTATATGATCGAGCCGGCCCTGGTCGCCGGCTTCACCAGCGTCGGCATGGACGTGCGCCTGTTCGGCCCCCTGCCCACCCCCGGCGTCGCCATGATGACGCGCTCGATGCGCGCCGACCTGGGCGTCATGATCTCGGCCTCGCACAACGCCTTCGCCGACAACGGCATCAAGCTGTTCGGGCCTGATGGCTACAAGCTTAGCGACGAGGTCGAGCTGGCCATCGAAGCGCGCATGGACGGCAATATCCTGGAAGGCATCGCCGAGCCGCAAAAGCTGGGCCGCGTCCAGCGCGTCGACGACGCCCAGTGGCGCTATGTCGAAATCGCCAAGGCCAGCTTCCCGCGCCACCTGACGCTGAACGGCCTGCGTATCGTCATCGACTGCGCCAACGGCGCCGCCTACAAGGTCGCGCCGCTGGCCCTCTATGAGCTGGGCGCCGAGGTCTTCTCGATCGGCGTGACGCCCGACGGCATCAATATCAACGAAAAGTGCGGATCGACCCAGCCGCAGGCCATGGCCGAGAAGGTCAAGGAACTGCGCGCCGATATCGGCATCGCGCTGGACGGCGACGCCGACCGCGTCGTCATCTGCGACGAACACGGCCAGATCGTCGACGGCGACCAGATCATGGCGATCATCGCCGGCAACCTGTCCGCCAAGGGCCTCCTAAAGGGCGGCAGCGTCGTCGCCACCGTCATGTCGAACCTTGGGCTTGAACGTTTTCTTAACCAGCGTAAACTGAAATTGCACCGTACCCAGGTCGGTGACCGCTACGTCATGGAACGCATGCGCGAAGGCGGCTTCAACCTGGGCGGTGAACAGTCCGGACACGTCATCCTCAGCGACCACGCCACGACCGGCGACGGCCTTATCGCCGCCCTCCAGGTCCTGGCGGTGCTGGTGGAATCGGGCCAGACCATGAGCCAGCTGGGCCGCCAGTTCGAGACGGTGCCGCAGGTTCTGAAAAATGTTCGCTTCACGGGCACTTCGCCCCTCGAGTCCGACGCCGTCAAGCAGGCGATCCGCGAGGGCGAGGCCATGCTCAAGGGCTCGGGCCGCGTACTGGTCCGGCCTTCGGGCACCGAACCGCTGATCCGCGTCATGGCCGAGGGCGATGACGAAAAGCAGGTCCGGACCGTGGTCGGGAATATTTCCGCCGCCATCGCAGGGTGACGGCGAACCCGCAAGTTTCCGCCGGGCAGCGGTCGGGGGTAACGACAGTCTATCGAGGTAGTAGCGTATGATGACAGAGCATGACGATCAGGGGGCAGAGGGCGCGAGCCTTTTCGATCCAAGGGTCGTGTCCCGCCGGACGACCCTGAAAACAGGTCTGGCCGGGCTGGTTCTGTTGAGCCTGGCCGGCAGCGCCACGCAAATTGCCCGTATGGCGTCGAAACCCGCCGCCACGCCCAGGGCCGTGGCCGAAAAGCTGGCCGCCGTCGATATTCCGCGCGATATCCACGACTGGCCGTCGCTCGACGCCCTGGCCGATGGCATGGTCAAGCGCAAGCTGACGCCAGGCCTCAGCCTCAGCGTCATGCACCAGGGCACCCTGCTCTATTCCAAGGGCTTCGGGCAGGCCAATGTCGAATCGGGCGTGGAGATGACGCCGGTGACGGGATCGCGCGTCGCCTCGATCACCAAGCAGTTCACCGCCGCCTCGATCCTGCTGCTGGCCGAACAGGGCAAGCTGACGCTCGACGATCCGCTGGCCCGCTTCCTGCCCGATTTTCCGCGCGCCGCCGATATCACCCTGCGCCAGATGCTGAGCCATACGGCCGGCCTGTCCGACTATATCAACGGCCAGAGCCACGACATCCTGGTCGCCGCGCAGACGCGCGACTATACGGCCGACGAACTGGTGCCGATCATCAAGAGCCGCACGCCGCTCTATCGCTTCCAGCCCGGCACGTCGTGGCTGTACAGCAATTCGGGCTTCGCCTTGCTGGGTATCGTGGTCGAGAAGGTATCGGGCCTGGCCTTCGCCGACTTTACCGACCAGCACCTGTTCCGGCCGGCCGGCCTGCGCAACACGGTCATCGACAAGACCTGCACGACGGCCAATGTCTGCGCCGGCTACACGCCGAACTTCCGCGCCCCGCACGGTTTCGACCTGAACCCGCCCGTGTCGCCCAGCTTCATCGGCGGCGCCGGTGCGATCCGTTCTACGACCGAAGACCTGTGCCTGTGGCACAAGGCCCTGCTGACCGGCAAGGTTCTGAAGGCCCAGAGCGTCATGGCGATGACGACCCCCACCCTGTTGAAGAACGGCACGCCGGCCTATGAGCACCGCGGTCCGGAAGCCATGGAATATGGCCTGGGCATGGGCATCGGCACCCTGCCTGAGGACGACCTGAAGGTTATTTCGCACGGCGGCCGCGTCAACGGCTTTACCGGCCACCTGCGCAGCGTGCCTGAAACCCAGCTGACGGTCGCCATCCTGTACAATTCGGACGGCGGCGGGGCCCCTGGCTTCAGCGCCGCGCAGAAATCCCTGCGCACCGAGGCGACCAAGCTTGGCCTCCAGGCCATCAAGGCATAAAAAAGCCCGGCACCTGCCGGGCTTTTTCACGTTTGGAATGACGATCCTTACAGGATGGTCTGGCCGGTCTTGGCCCAGTCGGCCAGGAAGGTTTCGAGACCCTTGTCGGTCAGCGGGTGCTTGAACATGTCCTTGAAGGTCTGCGGCGGCAGGGTCGCGCAGTCGGCGCCGGCCAGCGCGGCCTGGGCGACATGGGCGGGGGTGCGCAGGCTTGCGGCCAGGATTTCGGTGTCGAAATCGAAATTGTCGTAAAGCGTGCGGATGTCGTGGATCAGCTGCATGCCGTCGGCACCCTGGTCGTCGAGGCGGCCGACGAAGGGCGACACGAAGGTCGCGCCCGCCTTGGCGGCCAGCAGGGCCTGGTTGACCGAGAAGCACAGGGTGACATTGGTCATCAGTCCTTGGCTGGACAAGGCTTTCGTCGCCTTCAGGCCTTCGAGCGTCAGCGGCACCTTGATCACGACGTTCGACGCGATGGTCGCCAGCTTTTCGCCTTCCTTGATCATGGTCTCAGCGTCGGTCGCGGCGACTTCGGCCGAGATCGGGCCTTCGATCAGTTCGCAGATCTCCTTGATCACTTCGAACATGTTACGGCCCGACTTGGCGATGATCGTCGGGTTGGTCGTCACGCCGTCGATCAGGCCGGTTTCGTTCAGTTCGGCCAGGACCTTGGTGTCGGCGGTATCGGCGAAAAGCAGCATTAAAGGCCCTTTCAGTATTGTAGGGGGATATTTCCTGACTATCTGTGTCGGGAATAGCTTCCGCCCGGCGTCAATATTCGGTATGGGGAGCCTTAATCCCATTCCCCCATGGAAAAGCAAGTTCTATCTTTATGAGTGATGCCGTTTTGAAGTCCGACGCCCCGAAGGTGGGTTTTGTCTCCCTGGGCTGCCCCAAGGCCCTGGTCGATTCCGAACGCATCCTGACGCGCCTGCGCGGCGAAGGCTATTCGACCGCCGCCGATTACGCCGGCGCCGACGTCGTGGTCGTCAATACCTGCGGCTTCCTCGATTCCGCCAAGGAAGAGAGCCTGAATGCCATCGGCGAGGCCCTGGCCGAGAACGGCAAGGTCGTCGTCACCGGCTGTATGGGCTCCGAAGCCGACCTGATCCGCGCGCGCTTTCCCAATGTCGCGGCGATCACCGGCGCGCACCAGTACGACGCCGTGATGGACGCCGTTCATACGATCGTTCCACCAAAACCCGATCCGTTCCGCCCGCTGGTCCCCGAAAATGATCCCGGCGTGCGCCTGACACCCAAACATTATGCCTATCTGAAAATTTCGGAAGGCTGCGACCACCGCTGCTCATTCTGCATCATCCCGAGCCTGCGCGGCGACCTGGCGTCACGGCCGGTGGCCGAGGTGCTGCGCGAGGCCGAGACCCTGGCCAAGTCCGGCGTCAAGGAACTGCTGGTCGTCAGCCAGGACACCTCGGCCTACGGGCTCGATATCCGCTACGCCCAAGGCGAATGGCGCGGCCAGAACTGGTCGGCGTCGTTCGAAGACCTGGCGCGCGGCCTGGGCGAACTCGGCATCTGGGTGCGCATGCACTATGTCTACCCCTACCCGCATGTGAACGGCGTCATCCCGCTGATGGCCGAGGGCAAGATCCTGCCCTATCTCGATATCCCGTTCCAGCACGCCAGTCCCAAGATTTTGAAGGCGATGCGCCGTCCGGGCAATCAGGACAAGACCCTGCAACGCATCGAGTCGTGGCGCGAAATCTGTCCGGACATTACGCTCCGCTCGACCTTCGTCGTCGGCTTCCCGGGCGAGACCGAGGCCGATTTCAACTTCCTGCTCGACTGGCTCGAAGCGGCGAAGATCGACCGCGTCGGCGCCTTTGCCTACGAAAACGTCGAAGGCGCGGCCGCCAAGCTGCTGCCGGATCATGTGCCGGAAGACGTCAAGCAGGACCGCCTGGCGCGTTTCATGGCGGTGGCGTCACGCATCTCGGCGCAGAAGCTGCAAGCCAAGGTCGGCCGCATCGAGGAAGCGCTGGTCGACGACATCCGCAACGACGGCACGGCCATCGCCCGCACGCGCGGCGACGCCCCCGAAATCGACGGCCATATCTTCCTGAAGGGCTTTACGGGCCTGAAGGCTGGCGACCTGGTCAAGGCCAAGGTGACGCGCGCCGACGCCTATGACCTGTGGGGCGAGCCCGAAGGCCTGATCAAGCTCAATCGGGTGCCCGGTACGGCGCGCAAACCAATGCACAGGATCATTTCACGCATATAAGGCAAGCTTTTGCCCTATCGCTTCGCTGTATGAGGGCGATGCGAAAGCCGATGCACCGCCTCATATCGCGGATTTAAAAAACGAAAAAGGCCGCTGGAACCCCAGCGGCCTTTTATCTTTGCGCGGCTGAACCGCTTAGTTCTTGACGTTCGACAGACGCAGTTCGCGGGCGCGCGTCAGGATGGCGTTTTCGATGTCGAGCTGGGTTTGCTGCGAGACATCGGCGTCCTGCCACTGGCCATTGACCTGGACCTGCTTGTAGACCGAGACGTTGAGCGCGTCGGCGCGCAGGCGCGAGTCGAGGATGTAGATGGTCGTCTTGAAACGCTCATCCGGCTTTTGCGGATTGGCGTACCAGTCCGAAATGATCACGCCGCCCCACGGGTCGGCCGAGGTCAGGGGCATGAAGGAAATGGTGTCGAGCGACGCGCGCCACAGATAGGCGTTCACGCCGATGCCCGCCTGCTCGGTCACGTTCGACTTCTTCGGACCGTTGCCGCCGCCGAACAGGTGGCTAAGCGGAATCTTTTCGTCTTCGGTCGCAGGGGTCTTGTAAGCCGATGCGGTGTCGGTCTTGTGCGCGGTACTCGCGCAGGCGCCCAAAGCGAGGGTCGCGGCCAAAGCCCCCAGGACCAGGGCCGAACGTCGCATAGTCGTCATCGAATGATCACTCCGCATCTCTGTCGAGACCCCTGTTTCCACTGCGTTTTGCCGGGAGTCTTCCAATTATCGCCGCCTCTTGGCCGACCTCTATAGCATGCAGCCTAAGGGGGATGACAAGAGTTCGTTTACATCAATCGCAACAGTCCGGCAAATTTAAGTCCAAACTTCGCGAAGTTTGCCGTGTGCGTTACGCCCGCGAAAGACTGTGGCCCCGCATAAGGGCGCGGCCGGTCCGCCCGGAAAAGCGGCCCTTGCAGACCCTCATCCTGTCTTAACGTAAACCTTTGTTAATATGAAAAAATTATAGAATTATTACCAAAATATGGCGGAATCCGTGGCCGTTTGGACACAGCCGATAGGCGAATATCGCAAATAGGCGAAAGGCGCCCCATATCCGTTTGACCCGATCGCCGATCGGTTTTATTCGATCTTGATATAAGTGTGCCTGAATGGGTGTGTAAACTTATACGGCCGGAAGCTACGGTCTTCGCGGATGCGCTTTGGGGGCACCAGGGCAATTTCCGAAGTTTTACAGCTTGTCGCGTATATTTTTTATTCGCCATCGAGTTAGACTGAAGACGGAATGAAGCCCTTTGTAACCCTCGCTCTGTGTGCAGCGATTCTGGCCGCGGCCGGAAGCGCTCCCGCCTGGGCGGTTACATCGCAGTCGTCCAAGGCACGCGCACAGGCCAATCAGTCGAACGATATCGTCGCGCTCACGCCGTTTTCGGCCAGCGACTCCTATATCAGCGACCAGACGACGACCTTCGGCAAGTCCAAGGTCTACCAGTTCGATCTCAAGGGCAAATGGGGTCTGAAGTTCGACGTCAACCAGCCCGAATCGCGCCCATCCGGCCTCAACGATGTCGATGCCGGCGCTTTCTACAAGCTGTCGCCGTCCTTACGCGTCGGTGTCGCTGCCGGTTTCGGCGAAAAGACCGAAGCCTTCAAGCCCGAGCCCAGCTCGGCCGCCCAGGCCAATACGGCGCATCCGCGCGTCCGCCTGGAAACGACGTTTAAATTCTAATCAGATAAACTGAACGCATCGACCGCGGCGACCCCCGACAGGCCGCTGTCTTTCAGCATGCCGATCGTGTCGCAGCTGATGCCGCCCAGGCCGTAGACCGGCACGGGGCTGGCCGCGACCAGCGCCCGTACGCCCTTGACACCCAAAGGCTCGACCCCGGCCGCCGAAGCACTGCGGCTGGCGAAGACCGGCGACACCAGCACGGCGTGGGCGGCATGAATATCCCGCCGGCCGATCGCGTCGGGCGAATGGCAGGCCACGGTCACCAGGAAGTCTTCGGCCAGGGCCGGCGCGCGGTCCATGTGGCGTTCCGGCAGGTGAACGCCGTCGGCGCCGACCTCACGCGCAAGGTCTTCATCGTCGCCGATCAGCAGGACCAGCCCGTCATCGTCGGCGATTTTCCGCAACAGCCGGGCGCGTTGCACGGCATGGCCTTCGCCGAAGGACCGGTAAATCACGCCGCAACCCGCCGGCAGGTGCGCGGCGATATCTTCCGGGTGGGGGGTACGTTTCGGGTCGGTGACGAAAAAAAGTGGTGGCAGGCGGGGATCCGCCGGGTTCAAAACCGCCTGCGCCTGCGCTATGTCCCGGGCCTTGTCGAACAGATACTGAAAGCGGGTCTTGTATGTCATCGCCGCACACACTTTCCGAGTCCTCCCCCGCTGCCGGCTATTTTAAGATTGTCGGCAAGATGCACAAGGCCCTGAAAGCGGCCGGGCGGCCGCAGGACAGCGCTATTTTGACCGCGGTCTCGAAAACGCAGGCCTGGTCCGCGATCGAACCCGTGCTCGAGGCCGGCCAGCGCCGTTTCGGCGAAAACCGCGTCCAGGAAGCCGTCGAGCGCTGGGACGGCAAGCGCGATCTCTATCCCGGCTTGGAATTGCGGCTGATCGGACCTCTGCAAAGCAACAAGGCGGCGGACGCGGTTGCCTTTTTCGACGTCATCGAAACGGTCGACCGCGACAAGATCGCCCGCGCCATCGCGGACGAAATCCAGAAACAGGCGCGGTCGCCGCAGCTGCTGATCCAGGTCAATATCGGCGAGGAAGAGCAGAAGGCCGGTATCGCGCCGCGCGAGGCCGACACCTTTATAAAGACCGCGCGCGAAACCTATGGGCTGACGGTCGCCGGCCTGATGTGCATTCCGCCGGTCGAAGGCCCGCGCGGACCCTGTTTCGCACTGTTGAAAAAGATCGCCGGGCGCAACGGCATAACGCAGCTCAGTATGGGCATGAGCGACGACTACGAGACTGCGCTGGCCTTCGGCTCGACCGAAATCCGCGTCGGTTCGGCCATTTTCGGCGCGCGGAGTTAGTTAGTCGCGAATCTCGACCTGGCTGCCCGGCTCGGCTTCGCTGAGGACGTCGAGCAGGTCGTCAATACCCAGGGCCACGCAGCCCTCCGTGCCGGAATAGTCCTCACGCGCCAGATGCATGAAAATGGCCGATCCCATGCCGGGCACGACAGGGTCATCATTGTGCCCCAATACCACGATCAGATCGTAGACATGATCGTCACGCCACAGCTTTTCATGACTGGTCGGCCACGGCAACTTCACATGGGTGTTGTAGGCCGGGTCGGCGGGATCGTCGCACCAGCCGTCGTCCGGCGACAGCGCCACCACCGGCAATTGCGTTTCGGGTTTCGCCACCCGGTCGGGCCGATAGAAGACGTAGCGGATCGGCCAGGCGCCCAAAGGCGACTTGCCGTCGCCTTCCCTTTTGGCGGCGGCATCGATTACGCCCCCTTTTCCCAAGGCGGCACGCACACTATGTAGGTTTAGACCTAGCCGTCCGTCGCTATATGCTATAAAATTTTTTGGCATTTCGGCGATGATGCGGCTGACCATAAGAATAAAACCCGAAGTTACAGGATCATGGTGCAACAGAAAACCCTCCTAATTGTCGACGATGATGATGAACTGCGCGAGGCCCTGGCCGAGCAGCTCGAACTCCACGAGGAATTCAAGGTCATTCAGGCCGCCAACGGCTCCGAAGGCCTGCGCCTCGGCAAGAGCGTCAACGCCGACCTTATTCTGCTCGACGTGGACCTGCCCGACATGGATGGCCGCGAGGCCTGCCGGCTCTTGCGCAAGGGCGGGCTGACCACGCCCGTCATCATGCTGACCGGCCAGACGTCCGATTCGGACACCATCCTGGGACTGGACGCCGGCGCCAACGACTATGTCACCAAGCCGTTCCGCTTCGCCGTGCTGCTGGCGCGCATCCGTGCCCAGGTCCGCAGCCACGAAACCAGCGAGGACGCGACCTTCCGCATCGGACCATACGAGTTCAAGCCGGCGCTGAAGCTGCTGGTCGACCAGTCGCAGAAAAAGACGCGCCTGACCGAGAAGGAAACCAATATCCTCAAGTACCTCTATCGCGCCGGCGGCAAGCCGATCACGCGCGAGGAGCTGCTGACCGAGGTCTGGGGCTATAATGCCGGCGTGACGACGCACACGCTGGAAACCCACGTCTATCGCCTGCGCCAGAAGATCGAACCCGATCCCGCCAATGCGCGGCTTCTGATGACAGACGCTGGCGGTTATCGCCTGCAGTTCTAAAAAAAGCGCCGGAGACGATCCGGCGCTTTTTTCATATCTCGAATGTGACCTGGATCGGCGCGTGGTCGCTGGGCCGGTCCCATTCGCGCACCGTGTCGTGCACCTTGGCGACGACGACGCCCTTGATCTGGTTCATGAGGCCGGGATTGAGCAGGACGTGATCGAGGCGCAGGCCGCGATTGGACTTGCGGAAATCGGCGGCGCGATAGCTCCACCAGGTGAAAAGCTTCTGCGGATCGGGATAGGCGACGCGGAAAGGATCGTGCAGCTGCCCGGCCGCCATGAAGGTGCCGAAGGCCGCGATCTCGGCCGGGGTATGGCTGACGACGCGCAGCATCTGGCGATGGCTCCACACGTCGAATTCGCCAGGCGCGATATTGAGGTCGCCGCAGATGAGCAGCGGCCGGTCCTTGTCGCGCCTGTGCAGGCTGTCGCTCAGGCGTTCGTAGAATTCGAGCTTGTGGTCGAACTTGTCATTGGTGTCGCGGTCGGGGACATCGCCGCCGGCCGGAATGTAGAAGTTCCAGATTTCGACGCCGTCGATGACGATCGACTGGGCGCGCGCTTCGCCCCGGCGGCAGAAGGGCGGGACGTCGCCGGCTTCGAACGGCCGCTTCGACACCAGGGCCACGCCATGCCAGCCCTTTTGCCCCATGATGTGGATGTGCGGATAGCCCGCCTCGACAAAGGCTTTGCGCGGAAACTCGTTTTCCTGGCACTTGATCTCTTGCAGGCACAGGATATCCGGCTGCGCTTCCGAGAGAAACCGGACGACCTGGTCGATACGCAGGCGCACGGAATTGATATTCCAGGTGGCGAGGGAGAGCTTTGTCAAAGGGAATAGCCCGTGTTGGCGGTAAAAAAAGACCCGGTCCGAGGGCTTGGACCGGGTCAGATTTGGCACATAACACGAAGAGAAAAAAGGGAAAAACGCACGTCAGGAACTCGCCGCCGCGAACTCCATGTGAGAAAAATAACACGGTCTGGAAAATTCGACAAGAAAAATCGTCGAACCCGCATTATTTTTTTGATGCTGGCTTATTTAACACAAACAAATCAGGCTTCAGGGCCGAATCACGGGTGAAACTGGTCAGTTTCACGGTTGTCGGACGGTTCTGCGCGTCGACAATGGTCCATTCGCGTAAGGTCAGGCTGCCGTTCGGCGCCTGGTCGAAGACCAAGGTCACAGACCCTTCGATCTGCTTGCGGCGGTCGCGCGCCTTGAGCGTGAAACCCGACGCATTGGACGACACGCCCGTGACGATGACGCCCTGGTCGAAGCGGATCTGGCGCGACAGGAACAGCGACAACGGCGTTTCATCGAGTGGATAGGCGTCGAAGGATTGCAGGCGCGGGTCCCATACCTTGACCTGCTTGCCGTCGGCCACAACCAGCTGCGACGACGGCGGGTCGTATTCGAAGCGGATCTTGCCCGGCCGCGCCAGGTACCAGTTGCCTTGCGTCACGCGTCCGCGGAAGTCGGTCTGCTCGAAATGACCCTCGGCCGTGCTCAGGCCCTGCATATAGGCTGTGGCGCGCGCGATGCGGTCCTTGTCGGCCGGATTGAAGTTCGGCGTGGCGATATAGGAATCGAAATTGTTCTTGCCGCCGGCAAAGGCCGGCGCGGACATCAGCGTGCCCAGGCTCAAAAGCCCGGCAATCATCAAACGGCGGTTCATCACAACTCCTGAATGGTCGATGCCATAGACCATTAAAGCCGCCAGCGGGCAATTGTGAGACGCGAAAAAGACGCGCCCGTAGTTGCCAGGTGAAGCCGCGATGAACAGGCCCTTGACCAGCGGCTGGCACAGGAGAATGGTAACCGCATGACAACCGCTGGCCTCGTCGTTCCTCCCGCCCACCCGGTCCATGCCAAACCGCTGCCCAAATGGCGGTGGCTGCCCCAGTTTTTCGCCAATCCTTTCACCATCTACGCCGAAGAGTCGTTTCAGGCCCTGTACGGCCAGGCGGATGCATTAGGTGTCAAAACGCTGAGCATCAACGACCCCATCGGCATCGACCACGTCATGCGCAGCCACATGACGAATTACGTGCGGCCCGTCGTCCAGTCACGCCTGTTTCGCCCCGTCATGGGCATCGGTCTGTTCTTAGCCGAGGGCGAGGTGTGGCGCCGTCAGCGCCGTATGCTGGCGCCGCTGTTTACCCCAGCCGCTGTCAGCGATCTGACCCCGCACTTCCAGTCCGCCGGCGACATGATGCTGAACCGGCTGTCTGGCAGCACACGCGCGCAGTTCACCGACGTCTTTCATCGCACCACGCTCGACGCCGTGCTGAAGGCGCTGTTTTCCCTGCCCGCCGACGAATCCCGCGCCGGGATGACCGTCATGGCGCGCACCTACCTCGAAGGCGCCGGCCGCCCGACCGTGCTCGACGCCATCGCGAAAACCGAAACGCAGTTCGGTTGGGCCTTCGGCGCCCGTAAGCGTTTTCGCAGCGGTTGGACCAAAATGGTCGATGACGTCATCGCGACCCGAAAAGCCCACGGCGGCGACCAGGCTCACGCCCGCGGCGACCTGCTGGACCTGCTCCTGAAAGCCCGCGATCCGCAGACCGGCGAAGCCCCGTCCAGCGACGAAATTCGAGACCAGTGCGGCACCCTGCTGGCCGCGGGTTTCGAGACAACGTCACGCCTGCTGTTCTGGGCGACCTATCTTCTGGCACTCGATCCGGCCGAACAGGACCGTATCCGCGCGGAAATCCAGGCTTTTCCCGTCACCAATATCACGCGTATGGACGACCTGGCGCACTGGCCGCGCCTGAGGAATGCCCTGCTCGAAACGCTCAGGCTCTATCCGCCGGTGGCCTATGTGGTGCGCAAGGCCATAAACGACGACGTCATCGCCGGCCACGCTATCACAGCCGGTACCGAGGTGTGGATCAGCCCCTACATTCTGCACCGTCATCGTAAGTACTGGGAGAATCCGACGGCCTTTATGCCCGATCGCTTTGCCGGCATCGCCTCGCCGTGGACCAGCATGGACACCTTCCTGCCGTTCGGCGCCGGGCCGCGTATCTGTATCGGCGCGGGCTTCGCCATGGTCGAAGCGCAGATCGTCCTGGCCAGCCTGCTGTCGAAGTACCGGATTTCGCTGGAAGACAACAAGCCCGTCCTGCCGACTTTCAGGCTGGCGACGGTTCCGGACAGGGACCCCTACTTCAAGATAGAAAGACTCTAAGGCAAGGGATCCAAGGACCCCTTGACCCCGTTCGTCGCCCGAGCGCGTAAACACTGTCGCGGGTCCGGGTCCAGGGGGCTTGCCCCCTGGTTAGTGACCAGGAGGCGGACCGACCAGGATGTCGCGCTTGCCGACGTGGTTGGCCGGGCCGACAATGCCTTCCTGCTCCATCTTTTCCATCAGCGAGGCCGCGCGGTTGTAACCGATCTGCAGCTTGCGCTGGATGTAGGAGGTCGAGGCCTTGCGGTCGAAGGTAACGAAGTAAACCGCCTTGTCGTACAGGTCGTCGCCCGTCCCGCCGCCCTCGCCCGGGCCGCCGCCTTCGCCCGACGACTCCTCGTCACCGCCATAGGTGACGTCGTCGAGATAGTTGGGCGTGCCCTGGTCGCGCAGGAACTGCGCCACGGCTTCGACTTCACCGTCCGACACGAACGGGCCGTGCAGGCGGGTGATGCGGCCGCCGCCGGCCATGTAGAGCATGTCGCCCTGGCCAAGGAGCTGTTCGGCGCCCTGTTCGCCGAGAATGGTGCGGCTGTCGATCTTCGACGTGACCTGGAACGAAATCCGGGTCGGGAAATTGGCCTTGATGGTGCCGGTGATGACGTCGACCGACGGACGCTGCGTCGCCATGATCAGGTGGATGCCGGCGGCGCGGGCCATCTGCGCCAGGCGCTGCACGGCGCCTTCGATGTCCTTGCCGGCCACCATCATCAGGTCGGCGACTTCGTCGACCACGACGACGAGGTACGGCATCGGTTCCGGCACCATTTCATCGTATTCGTAGACGGGCTGGCCTGTTTCGTCGAAACCGGTCTGGACCTTGCGGATGAAGTTCTTGCCCTCGGCCGCCGTGGCACGGGCGCGTTCGTTGAAGCTGGCGATATTGCGCACGCCGATCTTCGACATGCGGCGATAGCGGTCTTCCATCTCCTTGACGGTCCACTTGAGCGCCACCACGGCCTTCTTCGGGTCGGTGACGACCGGGGCCAAGAGGTGCGGAATGCCGTCATAGACGCTGAGTTCCAACATCTTGGGGTCGATCATGATGAACTTGCACTGCTCGGGATCGAGGCGGTACAGGATCGACAGGATCATGGCGTTGACGCCCACCGACTTACCCGAACCGGTCGTACCGGCGATCAGCAGGTGGGGCATCTTGGCCAGGTCGGTGATGTAGGGCTCGCCGCCGATCGTTTCGCCCAGCGCCATCGGCAGGATGTGGTTGGTGCGCTCGTATTCGGTCGAGGCCAGCAGGTCGCGGAAATAGACGGTTTCACGCGTCTGGTTCGGCAGTTCGATACCGATGGCGTTACGGCCCTGAACCACCGACACGCGGCACGAACGGGCGGACATGTTACGCGCGATGTCGTCGGCCAGGGCCACGACGCGCGCACCCTTGACGCCGGCGGCCGGCGCCAGTTCGTACAGCGTGACCACCGGGCCCGGGCGGATCTGGTCGATGACGCCGCGCACGCCGAATTCGGCGAGCACGCTTTCCAGCATACGGGCGTTCTGGCGCAGCGAGTCTTCGTCATAGGCCTGGCTGCGCGCCTTGGGCTTGGCCAGGATCGTCAGGTCGGGCAGGCGGAAATTGCTGGGACGCAGGAATTCGAATTCGGGCTGCTTGGTCGGCGCCGGCGCGGCGGGCTTGGGCGCCTGGATGTCGATGCCGAAGTCGTCTTCGTCGTCGAAGGCCGGCGCGGGCTGGGCCGGGGCCTTGGCGGCGACCTTAGCCGAGACCTGGGGCTCGACGCGCGGGGCGATCGGCACCGAGGGCGCGGCCTTGGCCGGGATCAGGCTGTCGACGGTTTCGAAGCCGTCGTCATCGTCTTCGTCCAGCGTGACCGGTTGGGTTTTGCCCTTACGAACCTTGGGCGCAGCCGGCGCCGCGGCCTTGGCGTTAATGCGCGCCGTGCTGGCTTCGAGGCGATCGGTCAGGCCGCTGAACAGGCGGTTGAAGCCCGCGCCGCTGGCCACGCCCTGGACGATGCGCAGATAGGCGTTGAGCTTGAGGCTGAGCGTCTGGTTGAAACCGTAAAGCGCCAGGCCGGAGAACAGCAGGCTGGCGATCAGCGGGCCCATGGGCAGGTGCATGAAGCCGAACAGCGACGACAGCAGCTTGTTCAGGCCCTGGCCCCAGAAGCCGCCGAGGCTTTGCGCCATCACCGGATCGGTACCGGTAAGCAGCGGTCCCAGCGCCGCCGACAGCGACACCAGGAACAGGCAAGCCCACAGGGCGTGCAGACGAAGCGCGCCACGCGTCTGGTCGGGGTCGTGGTGGAAGGTGCGAAGCACGCCGAAATAGATCATCAGCACGGCGGCCGGCCAGGCCGACAGGCCGATCGATTGCCAGCCGATATCCGAAATGATCGCGCCGAAATGGCCGAGCGCATTGGCCACGGCCGTGTGGCTGACCGCGTTGAAGCTGGGATCGGTCGAATGGTAGGTGGCCAGTGCCACGAGGTCGGCCAGACCGAACAGGGCCAGGCAGGCGCCGCGCATGCGGGCAATGACCGGTGAACGCCACATGGCGCGCATGTGGCTGTCGAAGGCGTTCCAAACAGTAAGGGTCAGGCTGGACATCATCTATCGGGCAAGCGTGAACAATCCCGATCCAAGTGCCATGAAAAGGGTTAAGAGCTGTTTACCTTGTTCGGTTTGCCCGAACTTTTTGCCGCATTGCACTTTGAGGCCCGGGCTTTATGATAGGCGGCATGGATACGCATCTCGACGTCATCATCGCCGGCGGCGGCATGGCCGGCATGACCCTGGCCCTGGCTCTGCAATCGGGCGGCCTTCAAGTGGCTTTGGTCGAGCGGCAACCCTATGCCGAACAGCTCGATGTGGGGTTCGACGGGCGCGCGTCTGCAATTGCCTATGCCTGTTTCCGGCAATGGAATGCGCTCGGTGTCGGCCCGGCGATCGCCGAACGCGCCTGCCGCATGGACGAGATCATGGTGACCGACGGTCACCTGCCGGGCGCGGCGTCGCGCAAGCCCCTGCCCTTCTTCCTCAACTTCAAGGCCGATGAGATTTCCGGCCGCACGGGCGACGAGCCGCTGGGCTACATGGTCGAGAACCGTCACGTCCGCCAGGTTCTGTACGACGCCATCCGCGAACGCCACATCAACCTGATCGTGCCGGCGGGCGTGGTCGATTTCCGCGATACGGGCGGCCTGGCCGAAGTCACGCTGGATACCGGCCAGGTGCTGAAGACGTCGGTCGTGGTATCGGCCGAGGGACGCCGCAGTTCGTTGCGCGACAAGGCCGGGATCGGCCATATCAACTGGGATTACGACCAGAGCGCGGTCGTCACCACCGTCCAGATGCAGCGGCCGCACAATAATGTCGCCTATGAGCATTTCCTGCCGTCGGGCCCGTTCGCCATCCTGCCGCTGACGGAAAACCGCGCCTGCATCGTCTGGTCGGAAAAGCACGCCCAGGCGAAAGCGCTGGTCGGCATGAGCGACGGCCTGTTCTACGACCATTTCATCTCGCGCTTCGGCGAGTTCCTGGGCGATGTGACTATTGTCGGTGAGCGCTTCCTTTACCCGCTGGGTCTCGGCCTGGCGGAGGAGATGCACAAGGGGCGGCTGGCCCTGCTGGGCGACGCCGCGCACGGCATCCATCCGATTGCCGGTCAGGGTCTGAACCTGGGTTTGAAAGATGCTGCCGCCCTGGCCGAAGTGCTGATCGAGGCGGCGCGGCTGGGCGAAGACCTGGGATCGGAACTGGTGCTGGAACGCTATGCGCGCTGGCGCCGGTTCGACAATGTCTCGACCTCTGTCATCATGGACGGGTTCGTGCGCCTGTTTTCCAACGGCAATCCGTTGCTGCGCACGGTGCGCGATGTCGGCATGGGGCTGTTCAACCGCGTGCCGGGCCTGCGCCAGTTCGTCATGGAAGACGCCGGCGCAGCCACGGGCGATCTGCCGAAACTGCTCAGGGGTGAGCTGGTTTAGGCGGCCTTGACCGGATCGAACTTGCGGGCCTGGTCGACCAGCATGATCGGCACGCCCGAGCGGATCGGGAAGGCCAGGCCGGCGGTCGGCGAGACCAGTTCCTGCGCCGCCTTGTCATAGGTCAGCGGCCGGCGCGTCACCGGACACACCAAGGCTTCGAGCAGGCGCGGATCGATATCGATGCCGGACTTTTCGGGCTGCGAAACGGTTTCGGTTTCAGACATCGGTTTTTCCTAGGTCGTTAAACTTTACGTGCAGCAGGGTCGCTTGCTGCAACTACGTTCCCCCCTTCCGTCTCCCCTTCGCCAAGGCTTCGGGGAGCCACCTTCCCCGTAAACGGGGAAGGAAGGGAGTTTGATTGGCTAATTCCTTCCCCGTTTACGGGGAAGGTGGCGCGAGCGGAGCGAGTGACGGAAGGGGGACGCCCACGGAAGACCAACCGCAAGTGTTTCCAACATACGTCGCTAGCTGAACAGCATCGACGACAGGCGGCGGCGGCCGGCCTTGACGATATCGGAGCCGTTGCCCAGCGCCGTGAAGATCTTGAACAGATACTGGCGGGCCGCCTGTTCGTTCCACTCGGGCTCGTACTTGACGATTTCGAGCAGGGTATCGATGGCGCCTTGCGGATCGCCCTGGCCGGCAAGCGCGCGGCCGAGATCGTAGAGCGCGTCGAAGTCGCGGCCGTTCTGCGCCACGCGGGCGCGAAGTCCGGCGACATCGGTCGGCGCGCCTTCGGCCAGTTCGAGCGCGGCGCGCAGGCCCAAAATACCGGCGTCCTTGGTATCGGCCGGGGCCATTTCGAGGAAGGCCTTGGCCTGTTCGGGCTGCTGGACCTGGAGATAGACCTTGGCCACCCCGGCGATGGCCTTGAGGTTCTGCGGATCCTGTTCGAGCACAAAGCTGTAGGCTTCGAGCGCGCTGGTCACGTCGCCGTCGTCGGCCGATTGCTGGGCCAGGGCCAGGGTGTCCTCGATCGTCGGGCCGCCGTCGCTGACACCCAGCTTTTCGATAAAGCTGCGCAGTTCGCTTTCCGACTTTGCGCCCATGAAACCGTCGACCGGGCGGCCGCCGACAAAGGCGTAGACGGTCGGGATCGACTGGATGCGCAGTTGCGCGGCGATGCCCTGGTTCTGGTCGACGTCGATCTTGACCAGCTTGACCTTGCCCTTCTGCTCGCCGATCACCTTTTCGAGCGCCGGGCCCAGTTGGCGGCACGGCCCGCACCACGTCGCCCAGAAATCGACGATCACCGGCTGGGTCATCGAGGCTTCGATGACGTCGGCCATGAAGGTCTGTTCGGTACCGTCGATGATATTGGGGTCTGCGGAAGCCATGATAAAAGCCTGTCTGAGCGGAGATGTGGGCTTAGCCTAAGTGGGTCGCGGGTGCAATCAGGTCAAGGCAGGCCCATCAAGACAAGACTGTAAAATCGATCACCAGCGGATCGCGTTTCTGCCAGGCCAGGAATTTACGGAATTCCGCCTGGGGAAGGGCCGTCGTCGCCGTATTGGTCAGCGGATGGAAGTTGACGATCCCGGCGTCGTGCAAAACCTTGTCGAGCACAAAGCGCACCGTGTGGTCCGGATCGTTGACCAGGCCGAGCGCCGTCACCGAACCCGGCCGCACGCCCAGCGCATTATATAGACGCTCTTCCGAGCCGAAGCTCAGGCGGCCAGAACCGATGATCTTCGGCAAGGCCTTGAGATTGATCTGCGTCTTCTGTTCGGCCGAGATCAGCCACAGCTGGCCCTTGTCGTCCTTGAGGAACAGGTTCTTGGTATGGGCGCCCGGCAGTTGCGACTTTATGTCGTCGCCCTCACCCACGCGGAAGACCGCTTCGTGGTGCAGGGTGCTTGTTTTCAGGCCCAAATCGTCTAAGGCTCTCAGCAATTTTTCGGGCGTGTAGGCTATATCGGTCATCGAACCGCAAACTGGCCATCTTGATCTGAAAGATCAAGATGATATCTGCCGCTCATGCGCCGCTGGGCTCCTCACACGAGTTCGGACGGGCACTTGCCCTTGCCAAATCGCGACGCGATTTGGAGCACCAACGGAGTCGATATGGAACTCGAGTGTTTTGTCATGACCACCTATCCGCCGGAGATCGTCCCCGGCCGGCCGGACCGCGACTGGATGGACGCCTTCATGGCGCGCTTTCCGTATCGCTGCCTGCCGCTCGTCATGGCCAACACCACCGGCTGGGAAATCCTGTGTCCGACCGACATCACCATCGTGTGGAACGGCGGCATGGGCAAGAACGACCTGACCATCACCTGCGACGCCGATCCGACCTATAATCTGGACCATCTGGTGCAGTCGCACTTTACCCATGGCGTCGTGACCTTCCATACCGGCTATATGTTCCGCACGCCGCCGGGCTATGCCGTGCTGGCCGGCGGCCCGCCGAACCACTCCAAGGACGGCATCCAGGCCCTGTCAGGACTGGTCGAGACCGACTGGCTGCCCTTCCCCTTCACCATGAACTGGCTGATGACGCGCCCCGGCATGGTCAGCTTCAAGAAGGGCGAGCCCTTCTGCTTCATCCAGGTCGTCGAGCACAAGAAGATGGACGACGTCCAGCCTGTCATCAAGCAGCTGGAAAGCGATCCGGACCTCAAGAAGCAGTTCCAGGCCTGGGCCGACACCCGCCAGGCCTTCAACGACAGCCTGATGGCGCGCAATCCCGAAGCCATGAAGGAAGCCTGGCAGAAATTCTATTTCAAGGGCGAGCGTCCGGTGCCCGGCGAGGAGGTCAAGGGCGTGAAGGCCTCCGACGACCACATCAATCGCCGCCGTCTCAAGACGCCGCGCGTCGCCCGCCCGAAGCGCTGACAGCCGAAATGCCTGCCCGAAAGTCCTTTTTGCCGTCCCTATAGCCAAGACGGTCAAATTAAGGCATTGTTAACGCTGGCTTTCGGGGAGCTGGGTAATGGAGCGTCTGCATAAGGTGTCGGCGGGGTTCATCTTCGCCTTTATCTGCCTGCACTTTGCAAATCATCTGATCGGACTTGAAGGGATCGCTGCGCACCAGCAATTTCTTGAGGCCGCGCGCCTGATCTACCGCCATCCGGTGGTCGAGATGGTGCTGCTGATGGCCTTCGTCATCCAGATGATAACGGGCATCGCCCTGTCGCGGGTGATCTGGCGGGAAAAGAAGGACATCATCCACCAACTTCAGGCGATTTCGGGCACCTACCTGGCGGTCTTTATCTTCGTGCACGTCGCATGGGTGTTCCTGGGGCGGCTGGTGCTGAACCTCGACACCAATTTCGACTATGCCGCCGCGACGATGATCACGCCCGGCTGGTCCTGGGTCTTCATGCCGCTGTACGGCCTGGCGGTGGTCGCCCTGTTCATGCACCTGGGCTGCATCACCTACGACATCTTCAAGAAGACCGACAAGCGGCTGGGCGTCGCCTGCCTGGTGATCGTGCAGGGCGCCGGCCTCTACGTTACCTACCTGCTGCTGATGATGTATTCCGGCCGGCTTTATCCGATCGACCTGCCCGACCAGTATACCGACGTTTTCGGCCATCCGGTGATAGCGGTAACGGCCCCGAAGGATGGAAAACCGGCGAAGGAAGAGGCTGTTCCGGCACCGTCCGAAGACAAGACGGCTGAAAAGCCGGCCTCACCGCCACAATAAAAACATTTGGAAAAACATTTGGCTTTTCGCCAAAAGGCACCTATATAGACGCTACATCGTCCGATCGCCGCAAGGCTTTCGAGCGGCGGCCCTGACCGGCCGGCCGCTTTTTTTATTACCTGAATCGACCCTATGCGCGCCAAAACCAGCGAAGACCGCAAACTGCTGGAAATCTTCGATCCCATCGCCGAAACGCTGGGCCTGGATGTCGTGCGCGTTCGTCTGATGGGCTCGAACAAGCCCGGCGGCGCCCGCCGCCTGCAGATCATGGCCGAGCGCAAGACCGACGGCGACATCAATGTCAACCAGTGCGCCCGCCTGTCCCGCGCCGTCTCGGCCTATATGGACGAGCACGACCCGATCGCCGGCGAATATATTCTTGAAGTCTCGTCGCCCGGCATCGACCGGCCGCTGACCCGCCTCAAGGATTTCGAGACCTATGAAGGCCTGGAAGCCCGCCTGGAACTCGACCGCCTGGCCGAGGGCCGCAAGCGCTTCCGCGGCAAGCTGGCCGGCATCGAGGACGACCATGTCGCCATCGACCTGGACGGCGAAGAGGAAACCGCGATGATCCCGTTTGCCTGGATCATCGACGCAAAGCTTGTCCTTACCGACGACCTGATGAAGCGGGGCGCCGAACAGCGCGCCAACCGCCCAGAAAACGAAGAGGGCGATGAGGACGACGAGGACGAAGACGAAGAGAATTTTGACGACGACTTCGAAGACGCCGAGGATTTCGACGACGATGACGCCGCCAATGATGACGAAGAAGAGGATCACAAAAGATGAGCTTCACCGGGATTAGCGCCAACCGCCAGGAACTGCTTCAGATCGCCGAGGCCGTGGCCCGCGAAAAGTCGATCGACAAGTCGGTCGTCATCGCGTCGATCGAAGAGGCCATCCAGAAGGCCGCGCGCAACCGTTACGGCGCCGACCACGACATCCGCGTCCATATCGACGCGCGTACCGGCGAAATGACCATCACCCGCATCGTCACCGTGACGAACGATGAAGAGGTCGAGAACGAATACGCCCAGCGTTCGCTCAGCGAAGCGCTGCGCACCGACAAGGACGCCTTCGCCGGCAAGGAATATATCGAAGTCCTGCCGCCGTTCGAGCTGGGCCGCGTCCAGACGCAGATGGCCCGCCAGGTCGTGACGCACAAGGTGCGCGAGGCCGAGCGCGAGCGCCAGTTCGACGAGTTCAAGGACCGCGTCGGCGAAATCGTCAACGGCACCGTCCGTCGCGTCGAATACGGCAATGTCATCGTGGATCTGGGCCGCGGCGAAGGCATCATGCGCCGCGACCAGTCGATCCCGCGCGAAGTGTTCAACGTCAACGACCGCATCCGCGCCTACATCTACGACGTGCGCCGCGAGACCAAGGGTCCGCAGATCATGTTGTCGCGCGCCCACGGCGGCTTCATGGCCAAGCTGTTCGCGCAGGAAGTGCCGGAAATCTACGACGGCGTCATCGAAATCAAGGCCGTCGCCCGCGACCCGGGTTCGCGCGCCAAGATGGCCGTGCTGTCGAACGACTCGTCGATCGACCCGGTCGGCGCCTGCGTCGGTATGCGCGGTTCGCGCGTCCAGGCCGTCGTCGCCGAACTGCAGGGCGAAAAGATCGACATCATCCAGTGGTCGCCGGACGAAGCCACCTTCATCGTCAACGCCCTGGCCCCGGCTGAAGTCAGCAAGGTCGTGCTGGACGAAGAAGAAGACCGCGTCGAAGTCGTGGTGCCGGACGAACAGCTGTCGCTGGCCATCGGCCGCCGCGGCCAGAACGTCCGCCTGGGCTCGCAGCTGACCGGCTGGCAGGTCGACATCATCACCGAAAGCCAGGATTCGGAGCGCCGCCAAAAGGAATTCGCCGAGCGCACCGCCCTGTTCCAGGAAGCTCTGGACGTCGACGAAGTCATCGCCCAGCTGCTGGTCACCGAAGGCTTCTCGTCGGTCGAGGACCTGGCCTATGTCGATGAAAACGAAATCGCCGCCATCGAAGGCTTCGACGAAGACACCGCCCAGGAACTGCAGGCGCGCGCCCGCGACTTCCTGGAGCGCGAAGCGGCCGAACAGGACGCCAAGCGCCGTGAACTGGGCGTCGACGACGACGTGCTGAGCCTGCCGGGCCTGACCCTGCCGATGGCGGTCGCGCTCGGCGAAGCCGGCGTCAAGACGGTCGAGGATGTTGCGGACCTGGCCACCGACGAACTGCGCGGCGGCTTCGAGCAGCGCGGCGGCGAACGCGTCCGCGTTCCGGGTGCGCTCGAGTCCTTCTCGCTGTCGCTGCAGGATGCCGAGACCCTGATCCTCAACGCCCGCATCGCGCTGGGCTGGATCGAGGCCCCCGTCCAGGACGAGGTCGAGGAAGACGCCGAAGCGGACGGCGAATACGATGCTGAGGAGGGCGAGGATGTCGCCACCGCAGAACAATGAGCCGCCATCTTTAACCGACATTGAAGGCATCTCCGCCTCTGACGAGGCAGAGACCGGGGAAGCCATCTCCGCCTCTGACGAAGCGGAGACCGGGCTTGTGTGCGAAACGCCTGCCGGCAAACTGCCGAAGGATACCGCGCGCCGCGACATCGCCAGCGGCGAGACAACGGGTACGGACGATCTGATCCGTTTCGTCGTGTCGCCGGACGGCCAGCTTGTGCCCGACGTGGCGCACAAGCTGCCGGGACGCGGTTTGTGGGTGCGGTCCGACCAGGCAAGCCTTGAAACGGCGATCCGGCGCAATATATTTGCCAGGGCGGCGCGGCGTAAGGTCCACGTCGACCCGGGCCTTATCCCCCAGGTTCATCAGTTGCTTCGCCGCCGCTGCCTCGATCTTCTCGGGCTGGCGCGGCGCGAAGGCGTCATCGTTACCGGCTTCGAGAAGGTGCTCGCCACTGTCAAGTCGGGCAAGGCTGCGTGGCTGGTCGAGGCGTCCGACGGCGCCGAAGACGGCCGCAAACGCATCATTGCTGCCGCAAAAGCGTCAGGCTCTGTCACAAAAGTCTGCGGAAGCTTTTCAAACGCGGATTTAAGTTTGGCTTTGGGGCTGGAAAATGCCATACACGCAGCACTTCTGCCGGGGCGGCGTGTCGAACGCTGGTCGGCCGAGATGAAACGGCTTTCCGGCTTCGAGGCGCTTGTCCCGCCCGCCTGGGAAAAGCCGAACGGATCAGTGCCCTGATCGACCATAAGTTCAAGGCGTCCGGCCAGAAGCGGGACGCTTCCGCCAAGAGTTCATTTGAAATCGGAAGGCCGCATTCGGCGGACTTCACAAGGGTTAAGAGTTAAGCAAGCCGTATGAGCGACGCGAAAGACGACAAGACGAACGACCAGAACCGTGAGGGCCGCGCGCCGCTCACGTTGAAACCGCGCGTGGGCGGCAATGTTTCGACCGGTACGGTCAAGCAAAGCTTCAGCCACGGCCGGTCGAAGACCGTGGTGGTCGAGACCAAGCGCCGGATCGGCACGCCCCCGCCCGCCGGCGGCGGCGCACCCGCACCTGCCCGTCCGGGCCACGATACCAATCTGGCACGTCCCAATCCGTCGGCCCAGGCCCCGCGTCCGCAGCCGTCCGCGCCGCAGCAGCAACGCCCGCAAGGTGCCGGTGGCCTGCGTCAGGAAGAACAGGACGCCCGTCAGCGCGCCATCCAGGCCGCGCTTCAGGAACAACAGCGCAAGGACGCCGATGCCCGCGCCGCCGCAGCGCGTGACGCGGCGGCCCAGGCCGCGGCCCGTGCCGCCGCACAACCGGCGCCGCAACCCGCACCGCAACCGGCCGAGACGCGCGCCGAGCCCGCTCCCGCGCCGTCCGCGCCACAATCCGCACCCCAGGAAGCCGCGGCGCCCGCGCAGCCGTCGGCGCCCAGCCAGCCGGCCACACCGCAGTTCCGCAACGAACGCGCACCGCGCTTCGATCAACGGGCGCCGCGCGAAGGGTATAACCGCGACAACAACCGCGATGGCCAGCGTCCGTCCTATCCGCCTCGCGACGGCCAGCCGCCCCGTGACGGACAACGCAGCGAAAGCCGCCCGCCTTTCAACCGTGACGGCAATCGCGACAACAACCGCGATGGCCAGCGTCCGTCCTATCCGCCCCGCGACGGCCAGCCGCCCCGTGACGGACAACGCAGCGAAGGCCGCCCGCCTTTCAACCGTGATGGCAACCGCGATGGCCAGCGCCCGTCCTACCCGCCCCGCGATGGCCAGCGCACCGACGGCCGTCCGCCGCGCGATCCGAACCGTCCCTATACGCCGCGCGATCCCAATGCGCCGCGTCCGCCGCGCGACCCGAATGCACCGCCGCGTCCGCCGCGTGATCCGAACGCACCGCGCGGTGAAACCGTTCGTTACAGCGCCAACAGCCCGCGTCCGCCCCGTATGGGTGGCGGCGTATCGGCCAATGCGCCGGCGACTCCGGAAGTCGACCGTATCCGTTCCAGCCGCGGCACCGCCGGCCCCGTCAAGACCGGCAAGGCCGGCGATGACGACGATCGTGGCGCCAAGCGCGGCAAGGTCGGCGCACCGACCAAGGCCGTGTCGCAAACCCGCGGCGAACCCAAGCGCCGTGAAGGCCGCCTGACCCTGCAAGCCGTGGTCGGAGACGACGAGGGCGCCGCCGACCGCATGCGGTCGCTGGCCTCGGTCCGCCGGGCGCGCGAGCGGGAGCGTGAAAAGCGCAAGGGTTCGCAGGTCGAACAGGCCCGTGTGTCGCGCGAAGTCGTCATTCCTGACGTCATCACCGTGCAGGAACTGTCGAACCGTATGGCCGTCCGCGCCGTCGACATCATCAAGATGCTGATGAAGCAAGGCATGATGCTGAAGATCAACGACGTGATCGACACCGACACCGCCGAGCTGGTGGCTTCGGAATTCGGTCACACCGTCAAGCGCGTGTCGGAATCGGACGTCCTGGAAGGCTTTATTTCCGAGGACGACCACGAGGACGATACCCAGCCGCGGCCCCCGGTCGTGGCGGTCATGGGTCACGTCGACCACGGCAAGACCTCTCTGCTCGACGCCCTGCGCAAGACGGACACCGCCGGCGGCGAAGCCGGCGGCATCACCCAGCACATCGGCGCCTATCAGGTGCGGGTGGCGTCGGGTGAGCGCGTCACCTTCCTCGACACTCCCGGCCACGCCGCCTTCTCGGCCATGCGTGCCCGTGGCGCCAACGTCACCGACATCGTGGTGCTGGTGGTTGCGGCCGACGACGGCGTCATGCCGCAGACGGTCGAAGCGATCAATCACGCCCGTGCGGCCAAGACGCCGATCATCGTCGCCGTCAACAAGATCGACAAGCCGGGCGCCAACCCGCAGAATATCATCAACGAGCTGCTGCAGCACGAAATCGTCATCGAAAGCCTGGGTGGCGACACCCAGATGATCGAAGTCTCGGCCAAGACGGGCCAGGGCCTCGACAGCTTGATCGAAGCCATCCTGCTGCAGGCCGAAGTCCTCGATCTGCGCGCCAACCCGGACCGTACGGCCGAAGGCGTCGTCATCGAAGCCAAGCTCGACAAGGGCCGGGGTCCCGTGGCCACCGTCCTGGTCAAGCGCGGTACGCTGAAGCGCGGCGACATCGTCGTGGCCGGTTCGGCTTTCGGCCGTGTCCGCGCCCTGATCAACGAACGCAACGAGCAGCTGCCCGACGCTGGTCCGAGCATGCCGGTGGAAATCCTCGGCCTCGACGAAGCGCCGAGCCCCGGTGACGCCATCGCCGTCGTCGAAAACGAAGCCCGCGCCCGCGAAATCACCGAGTATCGCGAACGCGTCCGCCGCGAAAAGATGGTGGCCCCGGTCGGCGCCGTGTCCTTGACCGACATGATGTCGAAGCTGGCCGACAAGAAGGCCAAGGAGCTTCAGCTCATCATCAAGGCCGACGTCCAGGGTTCGACCGAAGCCATCGTGTCGTCGCTGGAAAAGCTGTCGACCGACGAAGTGCGTGCGCGCATCATCCATTCGGGTGCCGGCGCCATCACGGAATCGGACGTGCAGCTGGCCAAGGGCTCCAATGCTCCGATCATCGGTTTCAACGTCCGCGCCGGCAAGCAGGCGCGCGACTTGGCCGAGCGTGAAGGCGTGGAAATCCGCTACTACGCGATCATTTACGACCTGATCGACGACATCAAGGGCGTCATGTCGGGCATGCTGGCACCGATCCAGCGTGAAACTTTCCTCGGCAATGCCGAAATCCTCGAGGTCTTCGACATCTCGAAGGTCGGCAAGGTCGCCGGCTGCCGGGTCACCGAAGGCCGCGTGCAGAAGGGTGCTCGCATCCGGATCCTGCGCAACGACGTGGTCATCCAGGAAATGGGTGTCCTGTCGACGCTGAAGCGCTTTAAGGACGAGGTCAACGAAGTCGTGGTCGGCCAGGAATGCGGTATGGCGTTCAACGGCTTCCAGGACATCAAGGCCGGGGACTTCATCGAGTGCTTCACGGTCGAAGAGATCAAGCGAACGCTCTGATCCAGCCTTTCATAAAACGTCTTCGACCCGTCCTTGTGGCGGGTCGAATGCGTTTTAGGGACTGGATTTTTACGGGGCGTGGGGTGAGGCTCGCCGGTTCGCCCTTGGCGAACCGGATGAAATCGATACCAGATGTATCGATTTCCGGGCCGAACGCCCGGAGCCATGCGAAGGGCCGGGGTGGGCGGCCCCACAAACTGATCTTCGATATCCGATCAGTTGAAACCTTAGACTTTTTCAGGATTTTGCTGCTATAGGCGGCATATGAGCGAATTCGACCCGACGCACTACGTCCTGATCATTAAATGTCCCGATACGCGCGGCATCGTCGCGGCGGTTTCCGGCTATCTCAACGACAACGACATTTCGATCGTCGAGTCGAACCAGTTCCACGACAGCCAGGGCGACATCTTCTATGTCCGCATGGTCTTCCGCCAGGCCGGCCCCAAGATGCCGCCAATGGATATCCTGCGCGAGGGCTTCAAGCCGATCGCCCACCGTTTCTCGATGGACTGGTCGATCCATAACCTGACAATCAAGCCGAAGGTGGTGATCGCGGTATCGAAGTTCGGCCATTGCCTGAACGAACTGCTGTACCGCTGGCGTTCGGGGCTGTTGCCGGTCGACATCGTCTGCGTGATGTCGAACCACGACGACATGCGGTCTCTGGTGGAATGGAGCGGCATTCCGTATGTCCATCTGCCGGTGTCGAAAGACAACAAGGCCGAACAGGAAAAGCAGTTCCTGGCGCTGATCGACCAGTACCAGGCCGATCTGGTCGTGCTGGCGCGCTATATGCAGATCCTGTCCGACGACCTGGCGCGGCAACTCGAAGGCCGCTGCATCAATATCCACCATTCCTTCCTGCCCAGCTTCAAGGGCGCCAAGCCGTATCACCAGGCGCACCAGCGTGGCGTGAAGATCATCGGCGCCACGGCGCACTATGTGACATCGGACCTCGATGAAGGTCCGATCATCGAACAGGACGTGCAGCGCGTGAACCACGGCCACACGCCCGAGCAGCTGGTGGCGATCGGCCAGGACATCGAAGCCCGGGTGCTGGCGCGCGCCGTCACGTGGCATGCCGAGCGCCGCGTGCTGATCAATGGCGGCAAGACGGTCGTCTTCAACTGAAAGCGCATCCCAAAACGGGTTCCGCGGTTTTTGGACAAGATGCGCGCCAAAACAAAAAACAAGCATGACGGTTTCATGACCGTCCACAACTCGCCCACAGGTTTTGCGAACGGTGTTCTTTTTAACGCTTGATTAACCCTCTTCGCACTCGCACCATGGCGGCGGGGTGATTCGGTTGTCTATACGAATACACTTCTTCCCCGCCGGAGGCTGCTGTGTTCGATCTGCCGCGTATTCCTGTTCCCGCCACGGGCGAATCCGTCACGGAGGCCATGCCGCTGAGCGTCAGCTGCTATGGCGAACACGACGGCATCGGCATGGGTCTGTTGAGCAACGGCGAGGCCTATCTGACGCAGCGCGGACTGGCGGCCCTGTGCGGCGTGCAGAACGCGCATATCGGCAATATCGGCCGCGACTGGCACCTCGACAAGCCCCGCATCCTGGCCGTGCGCGCCCGGCTGGCGCGCTTCGGCGACCACCGCGAGGAACCGCACCGCATCCTGACCTTCAACGGCCGCCGGCTCTATTGCTACGACCTGGCGGTCTGCCAAGCGATCCTCGACTATTACGCCGTCGATACCGGGCCGAAGGCACAGCCCGAAGCCATCGCCAACCGCAGCCGTTTTCGCGGCGAAGGCCTGAAGGATTTCATCCTGTCGCACATGGTGCCGCCCAGGCCGCTGTCGACGCCACTGCGTTTCATGGCGACCAACGCACTGGAAACCCAGGTCGAGACCTGGACGGCGTGGACGGCGCATGTCTGGGGCCTGTACCTCATGTCGTTCTGGCTGGCCGTCGCGCATCTGAATACCTTGCGCGAAAAGGCCCAGTCGGCCGAATGGAACCGCCTGGGCCTCTATATGCCATTGAAGGCCATTCTCGAAATCCAGGCCGAGATCATGGCCGGCATCATGTCCGCCATGGACCGGCCGGTAACGATCACGCTCGGCGAATAAACGGCACCTTGAGCGTCAGGTAGGTGGCGGCGCGCCACAGCCATTCCAGCGGGCCGTACAGGAAGGCGCGGAACCACAGGTGGGCCAGGACGACCTGCACCGCAAAAGCGGCAATGCCGATCAGCACGGCGGTTTCCTGCGACATGGTGGCATGCAGGCCCAGGCCGTAGCTGTAGAAGACCGGAACGAAGACGATCGACTGCAGGACATAGAGGGTCAGGGTCATGCGGCCGGCCGGCGCCAGCAGGTTCAGCACACGGTTGGCGAAGCTGAAATAGAGGCTGAGGAAGCCGAAAGCCAGGACGAACATGATCGAAAGATCGGCCAGGCTGGACAGGATGGTGTCGGCAAGGACACGCGGCATGAAGACTGCCTTAGAGCCCGGCACCAGCGCCGCGATCTGGCCCTTGAACACCAGTAGCAGCCCCATGGCGGCCAGGGCCACGACGAAGCCGCCGAGACGCAGGGCCTTGAAGCGATCGGGGTCGGCAAAGAAGCCGATGCGGCCCAGGACCAGGCCGATCAGCGACAGGCCGAGGATCTGGCTGAGGCGGCCGCTTTCATACATGAACAGCCATTTGAACGGATGTCCGGCGACCCAGTTCATGCGGATGGTCTCAATCAGGCTATGGCCGGTCAGGTAGGCGTCGGGAATCTTGTCGCCCCAGTAGCCGGGCGCGGTATTGGCCCAGGCCGCGCCGTTCAGCGCGCTGACCATCTGGAAGAGCAGGATCGGTTGCAGCAGGAAGACGACACCGAGCGTCAGGATCACCGTGTTCGACTTGACGCGGTAGAAGGGCAGCAGGAACACGCCCATCACGGCCAGGACTTCGAGCACGTCGCCGCGGTACCACAGGCCGTGCAGGACGCCCATGATCCCCAGCACAGCCAGCCGCCAGATGAAACGTCCGGTGAAGTCGACGCCGCGTCTGGCCGCCCGGTCCATGATAATGAAGAAACTGACGCCGAAGCACATGGCCAGGAGCGCGAAAGACTTGCCGGCGAACACCGAAAAGATGACGTTGTGCCACAGCAGTTGCGTCGGGTCCTTGGCCGGATGCGCCCAGTAAAGCTCATAGAGTTCGGGCATATGGACCAGGAAGAGCCCCATCAGGGCAAAGCCGCGCAAGGAATCAAGACCCTCCATGCGCGGCACGTATTCGATCTTTGCTGTCATGAACCGACCCTCCCAAGCCTGTTTTGCGCGAGACTAACGTCAGTCAGGCATTTTAAGATAGAAAAATCGGCCAAAACGCCTATATGGGCCGGATGAAACGATCCAATTCCAAAGACAAAAATCGCGGCCACGCCGAGCTGGGCCCGACCCAGCGCCAGTTGCGCGCCGGCGAACTGGTCCGCCACGCCCTGGTCGAAATCCTGCGTGAAGAAGAGATTCACGACGAAGACCTGCACGGCGTGTCGATCACCGTGACCGAAGTCCGCTGCTCGCCCGACCTGCGCCACGCCACTGTCTTCGTCGAACCCCTGGGCGCGGGCCTGGGCGATTCCGCCGTCCAGGCCGGCCCGGCCGTCGCCGCGCTGAACCGCCATTCCAAGTTCCTGCGCGGGGTCCTGGGCAAGCATATCGACATGAAGTTCACGCCGGACCTGCGCTTCCTGCACGACGAAAGCTTCAACGAGGCGGCGCGCATCGACGCCCTGTTCATGCGGCCGGAAATCGCGCGCGACCTGCGTCACGACGACAGCGAAGACGAAGACTAGGACCTGACCATGGGGCGCACGAAAAAGGGCGATCCGGTGCATGGCTGGATCTGCCTCGACAAGTCGTATGAGATGACCTCGACCGAGGCCGTGTCGAAGGTGCGACGCCTGTTCAACGCGCAGAAGGCGGGTCATGCCGGCACGCTCGACCCGCTGGCCACCGGCATCCTGCCGATCGCGCTGGGCGAAGCGACCAAGACGGTGCCCTACCTGATGGAGGCCGACAAGGTCTACAGCTTCACCATCGCGTTCGGCCGCACCACGGATTCGTGCGACGCCGAAGGCCGCGTCATCGCCGAATCCGATGCGCGCCCGACACGCGAAGCGCTGGAAGCCGCCATCCCCGCCTATATCGGCGACATCGAGCAGGTGCCGCCGGCCTTTTCCGCCATCAAGATCGACGGAAAACGCGCCTACGACCTGGCCCGCCAGGGGGTCGAGGTCGAGCTGAAGGCCCGTCCCGTCGAAGTCTTCGACCTCAGGCTGGATGCCTTCGACGGCGAGACGGCGCGCTTGAGCCTGCATTGCGGCAAGGGCACCTATGTACGATCCGTGGCGCGCGACCTGTGCGCCGATCTCGGCGTCTGCGGCCACGTCTCGGTGTTGCGCCGCGAGCAGGTCGGTGCATTTGACACCAGGTCCGCAATAACACTGGAAAAGCTCGGCGATTTAGTGCATAGAGGCGCCCAACTTGAGGCTTTGCTTGCCGTAGAGACGGCGCTGGACGACATCCCGGCCCTGCCTGTTACGCAAGACGAGGCCTCAAAGTTGAAGCAAGGCCGTGACCTTGCCCTTCTGCCCCGCCAAATCGCATTGGTTTCCGAGGCTCAGAAAGTCCGCCGCGAGGCTGGCTTCGATGAGTTTCCCGATACCGTGCAGGCGGTTCATGAGGGTCAGGTTCAGGCGCTTTGCGAACTCAGGGCCGGACGACTTTATCCGACCCGTATCTTGAACCTTTGATCCTTTTAAGGAGATACCCGATGTCGATTACGCCCGATCGCAAGACGGACCTGATCAAGACCCACCAGCGTTCCGGTACCGATACCGGCGGCCCGGAAGTGCAAATCGCTATCCTGTCCGAGCGCATCTCGAACCTGACCGAGCACTTCAAGGAACACAAGAAGGACAACCACAGCCGCCGCGGCCTCCTGAAAATGGTTTCGCAGCGCCGTCGCCTTCTCGACTACCTGAAGGGCCGCGATACCGACCGGTATCAGGCCATCATCGAAACCCTCGGCCTGCGCCGTTAAGTGTTTCAACCAAGGGCTTGGGTTCCGACCCAGGCCCTTGTTCTATATCTGCTACCTTCGCCTTTCCGGCGAAACTGTACACCCCGCGGCATCTTCGAATAGGTGTTGCTGATCCAAGAAAACGAACCTGAAGCGTGAATCACAAATAGGTTCGATAATGGCCGTCCATGACGGCAGACCCGAAGGGCATGGGGCCCGACGGGCCTAGGCGCCAAGGGAAAACGAGTCCCGGCGCATACGTACGAAAGAACACAAATGTTTGACATCAAAAGAAAATCCATTGACTGGGCCGGACGCAAGCTGACCCTGGAGACGGGCCGTATCGCCCGCCAGGCCGATGCCGCCGTCCTCGCCACCTATGGCGAAACCACCGTGCTGGCGACCGTCGTGTACGCCCGCGCCCCCAAGCCCGGTCAGGACTTCTTCCCCCTGACGGTGAACTATCAGGAAAAGACCTTCGCCGCCGGCAAGATTCCGGGCGGCTACTTCAAGCGTGAAGGCCGCCCCAGCGAAAAGGAAACCCTGGTTTCGCGCCTGATCGACCGTCCGATCCGCCCGCTGTTCGTCAAGGGCTTCAAGAACGAAGTCCAGGTCGTCGCGACCGTGCTGTCGCACGACATGGAAAACGATCCGGACATCGTCGCCATGGTCGCGGCCTCGGCTGCCCTGACCCTGTCGGGCGTTCCGTTCATGGGCCCGATCGGCGGCGCCCGCGTCGGCATCATCGACGGTGAGTACGTGCTCAACCCGATGGTGGACCAGATGAAGGAGTCGGACCTCGACCTGGTGGTCGCCGGTACCGCCGACGCCCTGATGATGGTCGAATCCGAAGCCAAGGAGCTTTCGGAAGACAAGATGCTGGGCGCGCTGATGTTCGCCCATGCCGGCATGCAGCCGGTCATCGATGCCATCATCGAACTGGCCGACCACGCGGCCAAGGACCCCTTCGATTTCGAAGCCGAGGATTTCTCGCCGATCGTCAATTCGATCAAGGGCCTGGTCGGCGACGATATCCGCCAGGCTTACACCCTCACCGGCAAGCATGACCGCCATGCCGCCGTCGGCGCCGCCAAGTCGAAGGCCGCCACAGCTTTGGTGAAGACGGAAGAGAACCCCGACGGCGTCGACGCCAACAAGTTCTCGGCCGCCTTCAAGGAATGCGAAGCCGAAGTCCTGCGCCGCGACATCATCGACCACGGCAAGCGCGTCGACGGCCGTCCGGTCGACAAGGTCCGCGCCATCGTGTCGGAAGTCGGCGTCCTGCCGCGTACCCACGGTTCGGCCCTGTTCACCCGCGGTGAAACCCAGGGTCTGGTCGTCGCCACGCTCGGCACCGGCGAAGACGAACAGTTCATCGACGCGCTGGAAGGCACGTACAAGGAAAAGTTCCTTCTGCACTATAACTTCCCGCCGTACTCGGTTGGCGAAACCGGCCGCATGGGTTCGCCCGGCCGCCGCGAAATCGGTCACGGCAAGCTGGCCTGGCGCGCTCTGCGTCCGATGCTGCCGGCGACGGACGAATTCCCCTATACCATCCGCCTGGTCTCGGAAATCACCGAGTCGAACGGTTCGTCGTCGATGGCTACCGTCTGCGGTGGTTCGCTGGCCCTGATGGACGCCGGCGTGCCGCTGAAGCGCCCGGTTTCGGGTATCGCCATGGGCCTGATCCTCGAAAAGGACGGCTTCGCGGTTCTGTCGGACATCCTGGGTGACGAAGATCACCTGGGCGACATGGACTTCAAGGTCGCCGGCACCTCGGAAGGCATCACCTCGCTGCAGATGGACATCAAGGTCCCCGGCATCACCGAGGAGATCATGACCAAGGCTCTGCGCCAGGCCAAGGACGGCCGTCTGCATATCCTCGGCGAAATGAACAAGGCCATCTCGGGCGCCCGTGAAGAGCTGGGCGAATTCGCGCCGAAGATCGAAACGATCAAGATCGCGGTCGACAAGATCCGCGAAGTCATCGGTTCGGGCGGCAAGGTCATCCGCGAAATCGTGGAAAAGACCGGCGCCAAGGTCGACATCCAGGACGACGGCACCATCAAGATCGCGGCCAGCGAACAGTCGAAGATCGACGCCGCGCGCGACTGGATCAAGTCGATCGCGTCGGAGCCGGAAGTCGGCGCCATCTACAAGGGCAAGGTCGTGAAGATCGTCGATTTCGGCGCCTTCGTGAACTTCTTCGGCGCCAAGGACGGCCTGGTCCACATCAGCCAGATCGCCCGCGAAAAGGTCGGCAAGGTTTCTGACGTGCTCAACGAAGGCGACGAAGTGAAGGTGAAGTTCCTCGGTCTCGACGACCGCGGCAAGACCAAGCTTTCGATGAAGGTCGTCGACCAGGAGACCGGTGAAGACCTGACCGAGAAGCTGGACGCCGAACGCGCCGAGCGCCAGGCTGCCCGTGCGGCCGCCGGTGAGGACGGCGACGACGGTGAACTGGAAATGGCCGATGGTGGCGACCGTGGTGACCGCGGTGGCGACCGCCCGCGCCGCCGCCGCCGTCGCGACTAAGACCAGCCTGACAGGCTAGAACGAAGGGCGGCCTCGCAAGGGCCGCCCTTTTTGCATCCTCCGGCGACAAGCTGCCGCAATCCGGGACCTGACGTTTACCAAAAGACAACCTGCTGAAAAGTCTTAAATAATCGCTATCATATCGTGACCGCACCGACGCGCGATTACACAGATTAGTGAATTCCGCTTAAGTCATAAGAGCGTACAGTGAATGGGCTTCCTGGACCTCCGGAAGCGCGCCGGCCCCCCAAATATGCCGGGTTCATCGGCAAGGGCCGCGGTTCTTTGTGTAAGAACGGAGCGTGATACGCCATGCAAATTCAAGTCAATGGAAAACAGGTTGAAGTCGGTGATGCCCTGCGGGAGCGCGTCCTCAGTGAGACTGAGGGCAGTATCGCCAAGTATTTCGACCGCGGCGGCACGACCGCCGAGGTAACCTTTTCCAAGCAGGGCTATTTGTTCAAGGCGGATTGCTGGGTGCGCCTGGCTTCGGGTCAATCGGTGGTTTCCCATGCCTTCGGCGGCGACGCCCATACGGCGTTCGACGTCATGCTGGACCACCTGGAAAAGCGCGTGCGGCGCTATAAGCAACGCCTGAAGCAGCACCATAACGGCACTCCCGCCAAGGAAGAAACGGCCAATGTCACCGTCCTGCGCAGCCCGGACGGCGACGGCAATGCAGATCTCGACGAGCTCGACGACGGCATGGACCACTCGTCGCCGCCCCAGGCCATGATCATCGCCGAAACCGAGCAGCCCTTGCGCACCATGACGGTGTCGGCCGCCGTGGCCGAACTTGAGCTGTCCAACTATCCGGTCGTCATGTTCCGCAACGCTGCCCATGGCGGCCTGTCGGTCCTCTATCGCCGTCCGGACGGCAATATCGGCTGGATCGATCCGGAACGCACGGCGCCGGGCGCCGTGGCCGGCAACGGCAAGATGAACGGCAAGGCCAGTCACATGGTCCAGGCCGCACAATAAGCGTTCAACTGATCGTTTCAGATCAGGCTTATATTTACCGGGCGGGTTGACGCGAGCAATCCGCCCGGCTAATGGCTGGCGAAAAGACCCAGGGGTGCGGCGCAGGCCGCTTATTTTGGATTTCCTATGTTCTTGACGAGTCTGCTCGACCGCCGTGCGATCAACGCCAGTGTCAGCGTCAATTCCAAGCGCCAGGCCCTGCAGGTTGTCGCCGATATCGCGGCCCGTCAGCTGGGGCTGGATGCGGCTGATATCCATCAGGCCCTGACCGAGCGCGAGCGCCTGGGGTCTACCGGCGTCGGTACCGGCGTCGCCGTTCCCCACGCCGCTCTGACCGGCCTCGACCGCATGTACGGCGTGTTTATCCGTCTGGAAGAACCGATCGATTACGAAGCCATCGATGACATGCCGGTGGATTTGATATTTGCCCTGCTGGCTCCTGAAAACGCTGGCACGGAGCACCTTCGCGCCCTGGCCAAGGTGTCGCGTGTCCTGCGTCAGAAGGACCTGCGCGAACAGCTGCGCTCGATCGAGAACAGCGACGCCGTCTATGCCGTGCTGACCGGCATCGCCGACTCGAACGCGGCTTAATATCAACGGTCATAATGGATGACCGTTGATATTAAGCTTTTTTCAGCGCAGTCGCGCTTGCCAACGGCGATCGAGTAAAGGTCAATCACCGTTGGAATAGCCTCAGCCTATCGGTATAACCCGCACGTCATCGGCGGCCTCAGGGCGGATCAGATCGACATTGAGCAGCCCGTGGGCCAGGCTGGCCGAACGGACCTCGAAGCCATCGCTTAAAACAAAGGCGCGGTTGAAGCTGCGCATGCCGATGCCGCGATGCAGGTATTCCCGCTCATCGCCGTCAGCCCGGTCCTTCGCCGCCGAAATCATCAGCTGGGCGCCCCTGACCTCGACGCGCAGCTGCTCGCGCGCGAAACCGGCCACCGCCACGCTGATTCGGATATGGTCGGCACCGAACGCCTCGACATTATAGGGCGGATAGGAATCGTGGCTGCGGCTGACGCGCTCGATCAGCGCGCGCATGTCGTCGAAGCCTAACAGGAAGGGACTGTCGAAGATCACGGTACGCGACATGGCTTACCCTTGAGATTCAAGGAACTCCGTGATGGCCGCCCGCGCCTTGGCCTCGGTCAGCATCGGCGCGTGGCCGACATAGTCGATGTCGACGCGCGTGAAATCCGGCGACAGCAGGGCCATCTTTTCGGCCTCTTCCGGCTCGAGCAGGTCCGACAGGGCGCCGCGGATCAGCATGACGCGCCGGCCGGTCGCCAGACTCATATAGCAGGGCGCCATGTCGTAGGTGCTGGACGTCACCGTGACGCTCTTGAACGCCTCGGTGATGCGCGTGTCATAGGCCAGGCGCAGCAGGCCGTCGCGGCCCTTGATAAAGACGCGCTTGGCGAACTTCAGCCAGTCGTGCGGTGTATTGTTCGGGAAGGCGACCTTGTTGACTTCGCCGACATAGACCGCCGCATCGTGCCAATTCTTGAAGGTCTGGTGACCCTGCGAGGCATAGGAGGCGATACGGCCGAGGCCGCGCGGCGACAGGACCGGCCCGACGTCGTTGAGGATCGCCGAGCGGATCAGGGTCGGGCGCAGGGTCGACAGGACCATGGTGATAAGCCCGCCCATCGACGTGCCGACAAAGATGGCCTGGCCGATGCCGAGACTGTCGCACAGGTCGAGGATGTCGCGGGCATAGGTCCAGATGTGATAGTTCATCGGGTCCTGGTCGTATTCCGACAGGCCGCGGCCACGGATATCGGGCACGATGACGCGGCGGTCGAGGCCGGCGATATAGGGCGCGACGTCTTCGAAATCGGCACTGTTGCGCGTCAGGCCGTGCAGGCAGATGACGGGCAGGCGTACACGGCCGGGGCTGGCCGGATAATCGCGCGCGTAAAGGCGCAGGCCGTCGTCCGTCGACCACCAGCGGTCCTGATAGGCAGCCGCCGGCTTGCGCATCGTCAAGCCGCGGTCGTTATGATGCTGCTCCGCGGCGTCATCCGAAAATCCTTCGGTACGCTGCGAGGCCGGCTTCAGACTGATCAAGATACCACCCGTCAGGCGAAAAACACGGTTAATGGATGATTCTTTACATGAAAACTCGGTCTTTGCGCGTAAAAAATACGTCCTGTTCCGTAATCGTACCGCGATTTTGCCAATACGGTTGATTTTTCCGGCCTCAGGCGGTATGTGCAGGCCAAGGTCGTCAGGACGGCCTTGCCCCACGAAAGGCCGCCGGTCATCCTGACACTGATTACGACGTCCACTGACAATTGACTCTTTTGTGGTCTTCCCGGGTTGGGGAAAAGGCCGTTCGACAAAGGAGCTGGCATGTCTGCCCTTCCCCAAACCAAACCTGTATCCGTTTATAAGCGCGATGCCGCACGCCTGTTGAAAGCCCTGCGTGCTGGCGATTTCGATGCGGAAACGCGCTTCAGTATTTTACGTGAAACGCCCGTTTCCGCGCAGCTCAAGCACGCCCTGGCCGTCGTCGCGATGGAGGCTGGCTTCGAATGCTGGACCGCCCTGAAGGCAGCCGGCGACGAACCGGACTTTTCCGACGTCTTCGTGCGGCCGGGCATCAGCGACAGCCTGAATGCCTGGTTCGCGACCTACGAGGAAGCCAAGGCCTATCGCAAGGCGCACGGCGGCATTCTCCTGCCCTATCGCCACCAGGTCTTCGTGACCTCGCTGGCGGCGCTTGTCCGGCTGGGATTCGAAACCGATCATCCCGACTGGGTGGCGATCGGTTACGACTTCGTCCGGCCGGCGTCGGCCGATGCCCATGGCCGCATCAAGGCCGCCCTGATGCGCCGGTTCGGGGCCTGATCATGCCGCTTCTCGACGCAAGTGCCACGCATCCGATCCGCACGCCGCAAGGGGTTACCATCCCCAACACCGTCCACCTGAAAGCGGTCATCGACCATCCGCGCATCACGGCCGGCGAATACAGCTATTTCAGCCACTTCGCCGCGCCCGAGACCCCGGCCGGTTGGGCACAGCTGCTGGCGCCCTACCTGTTCCCGATCAGCAATGAGCGGCTGACCATCGGCCGCTTCTGCCAGTTCGCGCACGGCATGACCTTCATCACCAGCTCGGCCAACCACCCCATGGCCGGTTTCAGCACCTATCCGTTCCGGGTGTTCAAGCCGGAGACCATGATCGATTATGTCAACCTGCCGTTCCGGGATACGGTCGTCGGCAACGACGTATGGATCGGTTACGGTGCGACTATAATGCCCGGCGTCACGATCGGCGACGGCGTGATCGTGGCGGCGGGATCGGTGGTGACGCGGGACGTCGCCCCCTACACCATCGTCGGCGGCAATCCGGCTCTGCCCTTGCGCCAGCGCTTCAGCGACGAAATCGTCGCCGATCTGCTCAGTCTTCGCTGGTGGGACTGGCCTGTCGACCGTATCGAAAACAGCCTGGCCGCCATCGAAAGCGGCGATATCGAAGCGCTGAAGGCCGGATGATCAAACGGACGCCAGTTTGAACTGGCGTCCGTCTCGAACGCGCCGTATAAGCCTCGTTCAAAATCAACGCTTTCAGACCGTTGCCAAGGCCTTATGTCCGCTCGTTACAATCCCAAAGAAACCGAACCCCGTCAGCGCCAGCGCTGGGACGACGCGCAGGTCTTCCTGACGCAGAACGATCCCAACAAGCCGAAATACTACGTGCTTGAGATGTTCCCCTATCCGTCGGGACGCATCCACATGGGTCACGTGCGCAACTACGCCATGGGCGACCTGGTGGCGCGGTTCAAACGCGCGCGCGGTTTCAACGTGCTGCATCCCATGGGCTGGGACGCCTTCGGTATGCCGGCGGAAAACGCCGCCATGGAGCGCAAGATCCACCCCAAGGGCTGGACCTACGACAATATCGCCAATATGCGCAGCGAGCTGAAACGGCTGGGCCTGTCGATCGATTGGACGCGCGAATTCGCCACTTGCGACCCGGCCTATTACGGCAAGCAGCAGAAGTGGTTCCTGGACCTGCTGAAGAACGAATTCGTCTATCGCCGCGAAAGCCAGGTCAACTGGGATCCGGTGGACCAGACCGTGCTGGCCAACGAACAGGTGATCGACGGCCGCGGCTGGCGATCGGGCGCCCTGGTCGAAAAGAAGAAGCTGACCCAGTGGTTCATGCGCATCACGCATTTTGCCGACGACCTGCTGCAGGGACTGGACACCCTGGAACGCTGGCCGGAAAAGGTGCGCCTGATGCAGGCCAACTGGATCGGCCGTTCGCGCGGCCTGCGCCTGCGCTTCCCGTTCGCCGATACGGCGCCGCAAGGCTTCACCGATGGGCTGGAGGTCTATACCACCCGCCCCGACACCCTGTTCGGAGCCAGCTTCGTCGCCATCGCGGCCGACCATCCGCTGGCCGATCTGGCAGCGAAGAACAATCCGGACCTGGCTGCCTTCCTCAAGCAGATCAACAAGGGCGGCGTCAGCCAGGCCGACATCGATACCGGTGAGAAGCTCGGCTTCAACACCGGCATCACCGTCAAACATCCGTTCAAGCCGGGTGAGACGCTCGACGTCTGGGTCGCCAACTTCGTGCTGATGGATTATGGCACCGGCGCCATCTTCGGCTGCCCGGCGCACGACCAGCGCGACCTTGATTTCGCTCGCAAATATGGCTTAAGCGTCACCGAAGTCGTCCTGCCGCCGAACACTGATGCCGCCGCGTTCAAGGTCGCCGACGAGGCCTATACCGGGCCAGGACATATCTTCAACTCGGCCTTCCTGGACGGTCTGGAGATCGAAGCCGCCAAGGACAAGGCGATCGAGACCATCGAGGAGATGGGCCTGGGCACCGGCGCGACCGTGTTCCGCCTGCGCGACTGGGGCGTGTCGCGCCAGCGCTATTGGGGCTGCCCGATCCCCGTCATCCACTGCGACGACTGCGGCGTGGTGCCGGTACCCGACGACCAGCTGCCCGTCGTCCTGCCGGAAGACGTCACCTTCGACGTGCCCGGCAACCCGCTGGAGCGTCATCCGACCTGGAAGCACGTCAAATGCCCGCATTGCGGTGGCGATGCGCGCCGTGAAACCGACACGCTCGACACCTTCGTCGACTCGTCGTGGTACTTCGCGCGCTTCACCGATCCGACCGCCGACGCGCCGATCAACAAGACGGCCGCTGACTACTGGATGCCGGTCGATCAATATATCGGCGGCATCGAGCACGCCGTGCTGCACCTGCTCTACGCGCGCTTCATCACGCGCGCGCTCAATGCCTGCGGCTATCTGGACGTCAAGGAGCCGTTCGCCGGCCTGTTCACCCAGGGCATGCTGACGCACGAGACCTATAAGGACGCCAATGGCGACTGGGTCGAGCCGGCTGACGTCGAGGTGTCGAACGCCGATGGCGCCCGCCTCGCCAAACGTATTTCGACCGGCGAAGCCGTGAAGATCGGCGACAGCGAAAAGATGTCGAAGTCGAAGAAGAATACCGTCGCTCCCGGCGATATCTTCGACACCTACGGCGTCGATTCCGCGCGTCTGTTCGTGCTGTCCGACTCGCCGCCCGAACGCGACGTGCAATGGTCGACTTCCGGCGTCGAAGGCTCGTGGCGCTTTACCCACCGCGTATGGGACCTGTTCGACGCCCTGCCGGCCGAAAATATTCCGTGCACGGATGAAAGTGCCGCCGCCGAACTGATCAAGGCGGCGCACAAGACCGTCAAGGCCGTCACCGAAGGCTTCGAAGGCTTCCGCTTCAACTCCGCCATCGCCAAGCTGTACGAATTCGTCACCACGGTGCGCACCAGCGATATCGCAAAGACCGGTTCGGAGGCACGCCGCCAGGCCCTGACCTTCCTGGCCGGCCTGATCGCGCCGGTGACGCCGCACCTGGCGGAGGAATGCTGGACGCGTCTGGGTCATGACGGCCTGATCGCCGCGCAAGCCTGGCCGCATTTCGATCCGGCCCTGGCCCAGGACGACGTCTACGTCCTGCCGGTGCAGGTCAACGGCAAGCGCCGTGGCGAAATCACCGTGCCGAACGGCGCCACGGAAGCCGAGATCCGTGAAACCGCGCTTGCGGATGAAGACGTTAAGCGGCATCTTGCGGGCACCGAGATCCGCAAGGTCATTATCGTCCCCAACCGGATTCTCAACTTCGTGGTGGGATAGGCCAATATGCGCATCGCCCTTCGACTGCTGTCCCTGCCGGCCCTGGCGGCTGTCTCCGTAACCGTTTCAGGCTGCGGATTCACACCGCTGTATGCCCAGCAAGGCCTGACCGCCAAGCTGTCGCAGATCGCCGTCGAAACCCCGCAGACGCGCACCGGCTACTTCCTGGAGCAGGAACTGAAGAACGGCTTCGGCGAAAATACCGACAAGCCGCAATACAGGCTGATCATCGCGCTCAACGAACAGCATTATCAGGTCGGCTATCGCGTCGACGATACCGCGACGCGTTCGGAACTTACCGACGCTGTCACCTATACGCTGAAAGACACCGCCACGGGCGCCATTCTCCTGAAAACCACCTTCAGCGAGACAGTTACCTATAACGTCACCAGTTCGCCCTTTACCGGCATCGTGTCGCAACAGGACGCCCAGGAGCGTCTGGCGGCAAGTGCAGCCCGCAAGATCCAGACCGCGGTCGCGCTCTATTTCCACGACCCCAAGACCAAGTAGTTTCCTGCGATGAAGCTCGGCAAGAAGCCCGAGATCGATGCGTTCTTCCGCAAGCCGCCGGCAAATGCCGTCGGCGTGCTGATCTATGGCAAGGACCGCAGCCAGGTGCTTGAACGGTCCACCACACTGGCCAGGACGATCGTTCCCGATATCAACGACCCGTTCAACGTTTCACTGTTGACCGAAAGCGATATCGACGGCGATGTCGGCCGGCTGGAAGGCGAGTTGCAGGCCCTGTCGCTGATGGGCGGCAAGCGTCTGATCAGGCTCAAGTTCTTCACGGAAAAGAGCGCACTCGACAAGGCCGTGGCGCAGATCGTCAAGAGCCACGCCGCCGGTGACTACAATCCCGACGCCTTCATCATTATCGAGGCCGGGTCGCTGGGTGGTGATTCCGCCCTGCGAAAACTGGCCGACACCGACAAGAACCTCGCCAGCGTCGCCTGCTATGACGACGAGACCGGCGACATCATCCGCATGGCGCGCGAAACCTTGCAGGAAAACGGTGTGTCCTTGAACACAGCCGCCATGGACATCTTCGCCCAGCGCCTGCCCAAGGAACGCGGTATCGCCCGGCAGGAAATCGAACGCCTGGTCCTGTTCATCGGTCCAGGCTCGAACAAGACGATCAACGAAACCGAATTGCAGGATTTCCTGGGCGTCGAACCGGAAGCGTCCCTGTTCAAGGCCGCGTCGGACGCGTTCGGCGGCCGCATGAAGGCCGCGCAATCGGGCCTGCGCCGCGCCTTTGCCGAAGGCGAAGGCGGCGCCGACGCCATGCGTGCGCTGAGCCTGCATTTCGGCAAGGTACGGCTGCTCAAGAACCATCTCTTGTCCGGTATGGGCGGCAAGGAGGCCGCACGCGCCGCCGGCGTTTTCTGGAAAGAAGAAGACGACATGGTGCGCCAGGCGCGGGCATGGAATTTCGACGGACCGAACGGGCTTGACGCCCTGTCCCGCGACATCGTCGAGGTCGACCGGCAATGCAAGTCGACCGGCATGCCCGACCTTCTGCTGGCCGAGCGCATATTCATGCAGGTGGCCGGCAAGGCCAACCGCGCAGGGCTTTAAGCCGCTCAAACGCCGCCGCACGGGCGGCCCCGATGGCTCGCCGCCCATGGAAGCGTCCTAACGCTTCGCTCTTTGAGGACAAGTCGGCGGCGGCCAAAATACGAAAAGATTGGCGGCCTTGCCAACGGCTATGCCGTTGGAGTCTACTGCCCCTTCATCAGGCGGCGGCAGACCTCGTCGAGCTGTTCCAGCGTCGCGTAGGTCAAGCGCAATTCGCCCTTGCCGCCCTTGTCGTCGAGCTTGACCTTGAGGCCCAGGGCCTCCTGGAGATCCTGCTCCAGCGACTGGATATCGGCATTGGCCGCGGCGGCGGGACGTTGGCCCGCCGGCTTCAACGGACGGTTCTGTTCGTCGCGGACCAGGGCTTCAGCCTGGCGCACCGAAAGCCCGCCGGCGATGATCTGGTCGGCCAGGGCCTCGGGATTTTCCGCCGTCACCAGGGCACGGGCATGGCCGGCAGTCAAACGGCCTTGCAGGACATGGTCCTGGACGATTTCGGGAAGGCCCAGAAGACGCAGCATGTTGGCGATATGGCTGCGCGACTTGCCGAGCGCTTGCGCCAGGGCGTCCTGCGTGCGGCCGAAGCGCTCCATGAGGACCTTGTAGGCCCTCGCCTCTTCCATGGCGTTGAGATCGGCGCGCTGGACGTTTTCGATAATGCCGATTTCAAGCACTTCGAGGTCGTCGAGGTCGCGCACGATGGCGGGCACCTGGTGCAGGCCGGCGCGTTGTGCCGCGCGCCAACGGCGTTCGCCGGCAATGATCTGGTATTTCCCGGTCTGACCAGGGGCCGGACGAACGAGAATCGGCTGCAGGATGCCCTTCTCGCGGATCGACGCCGACAGCTCCTCGATCTCGGCCTCGGTGAAGACGCGGCGCGGCTGATCGGGGTTGCGGACAAGCAGATCGATCGGCAGTTCGGGGGCGCGCGGCGTTTCGGTCGTGGTTTCGGCTTGCGTCTGGATGGTGGGCGCAGCGACCGGATCACCCAGCAAAGCGGACAAACCCCGGCCTAAACCTCTTTGTTTTTCAACCATTTAGAAATAATTCCTTGCGGCTCAGGCCGCTTTGTCGCGACGCGTCTTTTCGCGCGCCACCAGTTCCTTGGCCAGCTTGATATAGGCCTGGCTGCCGGAGCATTTCATATCGTAGATCAGGGCCGGCTTGCCGAAGGACGGCGCTTCCGACACCCGCACATTGCGCGGTATGACCGTGTCATACACGAGATGACCGAAGTGGCCGCGCACATCGCGTTCGACGTGGCCCGACAGGGCGTTGCGCTTGTCGAACATGGTGAGGACGATGCCTTGCAGGCTCAAACGCGGATTGAGCGAGCCGCGCACGAGATCGATGGTGCGCATCAGCTGGCTCAGGCCTTCAAGCGCGAAGAACTCGCATTGCAGGGGTACCAGGACGGCATCGGCCGCGCTCATGGCGTTGACCGTCAGCAGGTTGAGCGACGGCGGGCAGTCGATCAGGATATAATCGTAGGGCGGCTGGTCCTGATCGAGGGCGTCCAGGGCATCGCGCAGGCGATATGAGCGGCGCTCGGCCTGCCCCAGTTCGATTTCGACACCCGACAGATCCGGATCGGACGGCAGAAGCGAAAGACCCGGCACGGAGGTCTTAAGGGCCGTATCGCCGATCGGCTTCTGGTCGACGATGACGTCGTACAGCGAGCTCTTGCGTTCGTTCTTGGGGACGCCTAGACCCGTCGAGGCATTGCCCTGCGGGTCGAGGTCGATCAACAGGACGCGTTGGCCGATCGCGGCCAGCGCGGTACCAAGATTGATGGCCGTCGTCGTCTTGCCGACACCACCCTTCTGGTTGGCAATGGCCAGGACGCGTGGCGATTGAATGTCGAGATCGTCGCCAGCTTTATCGGGCACGTTTCAGCCTCCGGATATGTACGACTCGACCACGTGGATCGCTTAGGGACTCGTACTGGTCTACTTCAAAACGCCAATGTTTGCCAGCCTCGGCCAGTTCACTTTCCACGTTTTCCCCCTTTAAAAACCAGCCTTCGGCGCCGTTCTTGAAGAAGCGTTCGGCGAACTGGAAAAGCTTCGGGAAGGGCGCGAAGGCGCGGGCCGTGATAACATCGACCTTGAGATCGATGTTTTCGGCGCGGTCGTTGATCACGGTCGCCGGCAGTTTGAGATCGTCGACCAGGCTTTGTAGAAAGCGGCAACGCTTGGCCAGCGAGTCGATCAGATAGATGCGCGGATCGGGCAGATCGGAATGCTTGAGCAGGATGGCCAGCACCAGGCCGGGAAAACCGGCGCCCGCGCCGAGGTCGGCCCACAGGCGCGCATCCGGCTGGCGGTCTAGCAGTTGCGCGCTGTCGAGGACATGGCGCGACCAGAAGTGCGGAATGGTCGCTGGACCGACGAGGTTCATCACCTCGTTCTGCGCCGTCAGATGGTCGAGAAAAGCGGAGAGGTCGTCGATTGCCTCGTGTTTGACGTGAAACACCAGTCGCTCCCGGAAGGTCTCCGGCGTCATGGCTTCGGTCATATCAGGCAGTCTTCTTGGCCTGGTTACGGACGTAGAAGAGAAGCGTCGTCAGCGCACCTTGTGTGATGCCCTCCATCCGACCCGCCTGACCAAGCGTCTGCGGACGAATGCGATTGAAGCGTTCGCGCGCTTCGTTGGACAGGCCAGGGACCGATGCGTAGTCAAGATCATCCGGCAGAGCGAGGTTTTCGTCGCGGCGGAAGGATTCGATCTCGGCCTTCTGGCGCGCCATATAGCCCGAGTAAAGGGCATCGATCTCGATCTGCTCGAACAGCTTTTCGGGCCACGATGCGATCTCCGGCCACAGGGCCTCGAGCCTGTCGCGCGAGCAAGTATCATACGCCATCAACTGAGCGACGTTGCGGCGTTGGCCGTCGCCATTGACCTGAATGCCTTTGGCCAAGGCGTCTTTTGGCGCCGCCGAAAGTTCAGAGGCGCGCTGGCGAATGGCCTCAAGCGCTTCGCGCTTTTCCGTCCATGCAGCCTTACGACGTACACCCACGACGCCGGCAGCGATACCCCGGTCGGTCAGGCGTTGGTCGGCATTGTCCGCGCGCAGCGACAGGCGGAATTCCGCCCGGCTGGTAAACATGCGATAGGGCTCGGTGACGCCGCGCGTCACGAGGTCGTCGATCATCACACCGATATAGGCTTCGTCGCGGCCAAGGATGACGGGGCTGATATTGCCGGCACGGGCCGCAGCGTTGAGGCCGGCCATCAGGCCTTGCGCCCCCGCCTCCTCGTAGCCTGTCGTGCCGTTGATCTGACCCGCCAGGAACAGGCCCGGCAGGCGCTTCAATTCCAGGGTCGGATGCAATTCGCGCGGATCGACATAGTCGTATTCGATGGCATAGGCATAGCGCTTGATGACCACGTCTTCGAGGCCGGCAATCGTGCGCAGAAAGGCCTCCTGGGTCGCCTCGGACACCGATGTCGAAATGCCGTTGGGATAGACGGTGTCGTCGTCATAGCCTTCGGGTTCGAGAAAGACCTGATGGCTGGTCTTGTCGGCGAACTTGACAACCTTGTCTTCGATCGACGGGCAGTAGCGTGGTCCCCTCCCCGACAAATGCCCGCCATAGACCGCCGATTCCATCAGCCGCTCTGCGATGATGGCGTGGGTCTTTTCATTGGTATAGGTGATGCCGCAGGCGATCTGCGGCCGGTCGATGCGGTCGGTCAGGTAGGAGAACGGCTCTATGGGATCGTCGCCCAGCTGCTGTTCCAGGCGGTCCCAATGGATCGTCTTGCCGTCGAGACGCGCCGGAGTCCCCGTCTTCAGGCGGCCCATATCGAGCTTGAGGTCGTAAAGACGCTGCCCCAGGCCGTTCGCCGGCTGATCGCCCCAACGACCGGCAGACAGACGCTTTTCACCGATATGGATCACGCCGCGCAGAAAGGTGCCGGTTGTCAAAACGACAGCTCGGCCGCGGTAGGCTTGGCCATCGGCGTCGACGGCGCCCATGACAGTGTCTCCGTCCACGATCAGATCTTCGACCGCGGCTGCGACGATGGTCAGGTTTTCCGTGGCAGCCAACTCGGCCTGCATGGCTTCGCGATAGAGCTTACGGTCGATCTGGGCGCGCGGACCGCGTACAGCCGGACCCTTGGAACGATTGAGCACCTTGTACTGAATGCCGCCGATGTCGGCCATGCGGCCCATAACGCCGTCGAGCGCATCGATCTCGCGCACCAGATGACCCTTGCCCAGGCCGCCGATGGCAGGGTTACATGACATCTCACCCAGGGTTTCCTTGCGATGGGTGAGCAGCAATGTTTTTGCGCCCATGCGCGCGGCCGCGGTCGCGGCTTCGCAACCGGCATGGCCACCGCCGACGACAATAACATCCCAAAGGGTCTGGGTCTCACTCATACTGTTTTGTCCTGGAGAATTGGGCCGGTGATATAGCAGATCGCGACCGAGACGTCGAATCGCTGTTTCACGTGAAACACCGATTATTTGCCAATGCAGAAGGTCGAGAAGACGACGTCGAGCACGCCTTCGACATCGTACTTTCCAAATAACGCATCGAAGGCATTGACCGCCTGGCGAATATGTTCAGCGGTAAGTTCGGGAACACGCATCCGGCGGGCCAAGGCGGCATCTAGTTCCTGCCTGGCCTCGCTCAGACGATCGATATGCCGTTGGCGCGTAGCGGCCGGAAACGTCCGCGTCGAGAGTTCAGCGGTGACGCGACGTTCGACCGTGGCGATGAGATTATCGACGCCCTGCGCCGTCGTCAGGCTCACCGCCAGTGTTTCACGTGAAACATCGGGTGCCGGCGCCAGGTCAGCCTTGTTGAATACCAGAAGATCCTCGGCTCTTACGTCACCGATATCGATATCGGCGCGCGTCCCGTCGACCACCCAGATACGCAGATCGGCTTCCTCAGCCTTGTTACGCGCCCGACGGATACCCTCGGCTTCGACGATCTCGTCGGTCTCGCGTAATCCGGCCGTGTCATAGAGCAGAACCGTATAAGGTCCGATGCGCAGTTGGGCCTCTATGATGTCGCGCGTCGTGCCGGCAATCGGCGTAACGATCGCTGCCTCAGCCTTCAGGAGCGCATTGAACAGGCTCGACTTGCCGGCATTGGGCTCGCCGAGAATGACGATCCGGTACCCTTCCCGCACCTGACGGCCACGCCGCGAGTCTGCAATCGCCGCTTCGAGTTCGCCGTGCAAGGTTGCAATACGGCCGAGGATATCGGCTTGAAGACTGTCTGGGAGATCTTCGTCGGGAAAGTCTATATAGACTTCGATCCGCGCCAGCAGGTCGATCAGTCCCTGTCGCCAGCCCTCATACTGCCGCTTCAGACCGCCATCCAGCTGCGTCAGCGCCTGACGACGTTGCGCCTCGGATTCGGCATCGACCAGATCGACAATTGCCTCGGCCTGGGTCAGGTCGAGCTTGCCATTCTCCAGCGCCCTTCGGGTGAATTCACCCGGTTCCGCCAGACGGAAACCGAGGCTGTCAAAAATGCTGTACAGGCGGTCAAGGACGGCTGCGGACCCATGGACCTGATATTCGACACTGTCCTCGCCAGTGAAACTACTGAGACCCAGGAAGGCGATAATAATCGCCTGGTCGATCACCTCGCCGTCATGCGTCAACGACGCATAGGTTGCCTGGCGTGGCTTCAAAGTCTTGCCGGTCAATTGCATTGCGACCGAAAGCGCCTGCGGGCCCGAGGTGCGTATGACGGAAACGCCGGCGCGGCCCTGCGCGCTCGCGAGGGCAAAAATGGTGTGTTTCACGTGAAACACTCCCTACTTGCTGTCGGTCTTCCCGGTAAACGAGCTCATGCTCGCCTTGGCCGCCGACTGAAAGAGTTTGAAGAACTGGTCCTGCGCGGTAACGCCAAGGCTCGACCACGTCTTGAGCATCTCTTCCGGCTGCATCTGATGGACGTTCTGTTCGATGCGGGCACGCATGGCTTCGACGACATAGGCGTTCAACGGTTCGACATCCGGCAAGCCGAGAAAAGCGCGCGCTTCCTGCGGCGAACATTCGACATTGACCGTGACCTTCATGACATCGCTCCGGACGAAAAAGAGTGTGACCCTGACATAGGCTGCTGCAGTGCAAAAGCCAAGAGGCCACCGCGAACGGTGGCCTCTCTTAATTCTATCAGGTGTTCATCGACTGGAAGAACTCTGCGTTGTTCTTCGTTTGCCGCAGCTTGTCGATCAGGAATTCGATCGCGTCCTGGGCACCCATCGGATTGAGGATGCGGCGCAGAACATAGGTCTTTTGCAGCACGTCCTTGGCCGTGAGCAGGTCTTCCTTACGCGTGCCGGACTTGAGAACGTCCATGGCCGGGAAGACGCGCTTATCGGCGACCTTGCGGTCGAGCACGATTTCCGAGTTGCCGGTGCCCTTGAATTCTTCGAAGATGACTTCGTCCATGCGCGAGCCGGTGTCGATCAGGGCAGTCGCGATGATGGTCAGCGAACCGCCTTCTTCGATGTTCCGCGCCGCGCCGAAGAAACGCTTGGGGCGTTGCAGGGCGTTGGCGTCGACACCGCCGGTAAGCACCTTGCCGGATGACGGCACGACGGTGTTGTAGGCGCGGCCGAGACGGGTGATCGAGTCGAGCAGGATGACGACATCGCGCTTGTGTTCGACCAGGCGCTTGGCCTTTTCAATAACCATTTCAGCAACTTGCACGTGACGCGTCGCCGGTTCATCGAAGGTCGACGAGATGACTTCGCCGCGCACGGTGCGCTGCATGTCGGTCACTTCTTCGGGGCGTTCGTCGATCAGCAGGACGATCAGATAGCAATCCGGGTGGTTGGCCGCGACCGACTTGGCGATGTTTTGCAGCATCACGGTCTTACCGACGCGGGGCGGAGCGACGATCAGGCAGCGCTGACCCTTGCCGAGCGGGGCGACGATATCGATGATGCGGCCCGAACGGTCTTTCAGGGTCGGATCGTCGATTTCCATCCAGAGGCGCTGGTCGGGATAGAGCGGCGTCAGGTTGTCGAAGTGGACCTTGTGACGGATGGTCTCGGGGTCTTCGAAATTGATCGTCTGAATCTTGAGCAGGGCGAAGTAGCGTTCGCCTTCGCGCGGGCTGCGGATCGGGCCTTCGACGGTGTCGCCGGTGCGCAGGCCGTGGCGGCGGATCTGTTGCGGGCTGACATAGATGTCGTCGGGACCCGGCAGGTAGTTGGCTTCGGGGCTTCGGAGGAAGCCGAAGCCGTCCTGGAGGACTTCAACGACGCCGGAGCCGGTGATTTCGACGCCTTCTTCGGCCAGGGCCTTCAGGACGGCGAACATCATGTCCTGCTTGCGCAGGTTGCTGGCGTTTTCGATGCCGAGCTGTTCGGCGAAGGTCAGCAGGTCGGTGGGCGATTTGTCCTTCAGCGTCTGGAGCGACATTTTCTGTCCGCTCATGGCGCCTTCGATGGCTTCGTCGTCTTCGGCTTCGATTTCGGTATCGAGAACCTCTTCGGTGCCTTCGAGTTCGGGATCTTTATCCATAGGGGTAGTCTTTCGGGAAGTGGACGGACTCGTGGCGTGGGCCGACTTATCCGTATGCCAGTCCGCTGGGCGGCAATGGCTTGAAATGTAAGTTGGGGAGGCAGTCCGACAGAACGTGGCGCCTGTATGGGGTTTTGCGATAACGCAAATCGGGGCGGAAATTACACCAACGGTGGATACCGTCAAGGGTGAACTTATGGGGCGTGGACTCCGCGGCCCCACAAACCCATGAGTTTTACCTTGAACAGTATTCCAACGTCACCGACAGCACCATGATAATGGCCAGCACGAACGGCACTTCGTTGAGCTTGCGCCACAGTTTTTCGCTGCCGATAGTCTCACCGTTCTGCAGTTTCTTGAGCCGAGCCGCCAGGAAATGGTGATAGCCGGTGATCAATACAATCCCGATCATCTTCACAATGAACCAGGGCTCCCAGAAAAACCTCCAGCCCCAGCGTTGCGCGACATTGATCCACACCAGGACCGCGCCGAACAGCCAGGTCGCGATCATGGCCGGGTTCATGATCATGCGCAGGAGATTGCGCTCCATGACTTGGAAGACACCCGTCACCTCAGCCTTGCCGGCGTTCTGGATGTGATAGACAAACAGCCGCGGCAAATAGAGCAGGCCGGCCATCCACGCGATGACCGCCAGGATATGCAGTCCCCGAACGAGATCGTACCAGTTCATCGCGCGCCCCGCTTCTTCGGCTTGGGACAGAATTTGTGACAGGCCTGGCAGGTCTGGTCGCCGACGACAGACGCCTCGGACCCGATCGCCTTCAGCACCTCGTCATTCAAGGCCCGGATGAAACAGGCGTCGGCGCCCAGGGCCGGCACGCGCATATAGTCCTTCACGCCCAGATCCCGCGCCAGATGCCCATATTCGATATCGAGCTCGACCAGGGTTTCGATATGCTCCGACACAAAGGCGATCGGCACCAGCACGATATTCTTGCCGTCCCTGGCCGCCTTGCGGATGGTGTCGTCGGTTGCCGGCCCGATCCATTGCAAGGGCCCTACCCGGCTTTGGTAACAGATGACGTGCTCGATCTCGGTGCCCAGCGACGCCATGACCGCCGCCACCGTCGCCTCGACCTGCGCCTTGTACGGATCGCCCAACCGCACGATCTTTTCCGGCAAGCCATGCGCCGAAAACAGCAGGCGGTAGTTTTCCGGGTCCTTGACGCGCTTCAACGCCTTGCGGATCGTATCGACGTGCGCCTTGATGAAATGATCATTGGCGGCGTAGCAGCAGACGCGTGTGACCTTGCCCTTCCCCCTGTAGGCCTTGTCGAACGCCTCGAAGGCCGTCAGCGTCGTCGTCGAAGAGAATTGCGGGTAGAGCGGCAGCAGCACGACCTCATCCGGCTGCCAGGCGGCGATATCGGCCGCAGCCTGTTCGATGAACGGATGCCAATACCGCATACCGACGAAAACCTTCGTCTCCAGGCCCGGCGTCTTGCTGTTGATATAGGCTTCCAGGGCACTTGCCTGCGCTTCGGTCTCGCGCAGGATCGGCGACCCCCCGCCCATATGAGCATAGTTCTTGCGCGCTTCGGGCGCCCGGCGGCTGGCGATCATAGACGCCACGCCCTGGCGGAGGCCGAATGGCAGACTGATGATCCGCTTGTCGCGGAACAGGTTGTAAAGGAACGGCTTAACGTCTTCCTGGACCTTCGGCCCGCCGAGATTGAACAGCAGGACGGCCACGCGTTTGTTGGGAAGCACCTTCAAGCCGTTGTTCATTGTCCGCGGATCCGTTTCAACGCCTGCTCGACGTGCGCGATCGGCGTATCCGGAAAGATGCCGTGGCCCAGATTGAAGATCAAGGGACCGTTGCCCCACGCTTGAAGAATCCCGTCGACCGCGGCATCCAGAGCCCTACCGCCGGACCGCAACGCCACCGGATCGAGGGCACCCTGGATCGGCCGGTCTTTCTGAAGTTCGGCCCCAAGCAAAAGCGGTGTGGCCGTGCCCAGCGCCAGGCAGTTTACCGGGACGACATCGAGGTATGACCGGCAACGCGCCTCGGCGCCACGCGGAAAGCCGATGATCGGCAGGGTCACGCCCAGTTCGCGTACGCGGGCGATCAACCGTTTGTGCGGCTGGATGATCAGGTCGTCAAAATACGGGTCGGGGAACCCTTCCGCCCAGCTCTCGAAAATCTTCAACACCTGCGCGCCCGCCCTGGCCTGCATCAGCAGGTACTGGGCCGACGCCTCGATGACGATATCGATCAGCCGCATGACCTTTTCGGGATCGTCATAGACGAAGGTTCGGATCAGGCTGCGGTCGTGCGCTTTCTTGCCGTTCAGCATATAGGTCAGCACGGTCCAGGGACCGCCGCAAAACCCGATAAGCGTTGTCTCAGGCTGAAGTCCCGCACGTACAAGCCGAAGCGTTTCACCGACCGAAGCCAGGGCTTCACCGGCAAGCCCTGCCTTGTCGCGCATCACGCCTTCATCGGGGAGCTCTCCCAACACAGGCCCCTCACCCGCCGCGAACGCCAGGTCCTGACCCAGGGCCAGCGGGATCATCAGGATATCCGAAAAGAGAATGGCTGCGTCGAAGCCGAAACGCCGGATCGGCTGCAAAGTCGCCTCGGCGGCTTTCACCGGATCGAGACAGAATTCGACGAAACCCGGAGTCGATGCCCTCAGTTCCCGGTATTCCGGAAGGTAGCGCCCGGCCTGACGCATGAACCATACCGGTGTGGGAGAAACAGTCTGTCCCGACAGGACCGAGAGTATGGATGCCTGAAAGGCGGTCATGGAGTCAATCCGGTGCAGAACGAGGCTCCCGTCTTAGATAAACCCAAAAAAAAAGAAAGAGGTATTAGAGGTTATTTAGGGCGTGGAAGACGGGGAAAATCGTCGCACCCATGTCGCTTATCACGGGTTTTTCACAGTCTGTCCCGCTCGGGAAAACCCTCTTCTCACAGGATGTGGATAACGAGGATAGTTAACCAGACGTCAATCTATATTAAGATTCCGTAAACGAGATATCCGACGCGTCTGTGAATGGTTAACAAACTGTTAAACAACACACAGGCTGCCGGATCGCATTCATACATTCTTAACAATTGGGGGCGACAGGTGAAAAAACCGGCCGGTTTTCAACCGTCATCACCAGCCCGCCAGGCGAGTCGGCGGACTCCGGCCGGTTGTGCCGATTCCATCCCTTAACCGTCCCCGGTTCTGTGCACAGTTATATTTTTTGTGACAGTCGAAGCCCACGGGAGGCATGGCGCAGCGCAGCGAATAAAGCTAAAGACGCTTGTATATAAGGTGATCCCATGCCCGAAACGCCGCTCAAGACCGCCCTGCCCCGTATCGGTACCTATTTCCATGTCCATCTGATATCGGACTCGACCGGGGAAACGCTGAACGCCCTTGCGAAAGCAGCGGCGGCGCGTTTCGAAGGCATCCTGCCGATCGAACATATCTACGTGCTGATCCGTTCGGAAAAGCAGCTGGAACGCGCCCTGGAAGAAATCGAAAGCTTCCCCGGCATCGTCCTGCACACCATGGTCGACATGGAACTGCGCAGCCAGCTGGAGCTGCGCTGCCGCGAACTCGACATTCCGGCGATCGGCGTACTCGATCCTCTGGTTGTCGCCTTCTCGCGGCATCTGGGCGCGGCGGTATCCAAGCGCGTCGGCGCCCAGCACAATCTCGACAACGAATATTTCGAGCGCATCGAGGCGCTGAATTATGCCATCGCCCATGACGACGGCGCCATGGCGGACAAGCTGAAACAGGCGGATGTCCTGCTGATCGGCGTCAGCCGGACGTCGAAGACCCCGACCTGTATCTATCTGGCCCACCGCGGGATCAAGGCGGCCAATATTCCGCTGGTGCCCGGCCGCGACCTGCCGGAAGAAATCGACCAGCTCGATATTCCGCTGATCGTCGGCCTCCTCGCCTCGCCGGAACGGCTGATCCAGATCCGGCGCAACCGGCTTCTGACCCTGAACAATGACGACCGGCCGTCGACCTATACCGACCAGGAGGCCGTGCGCCAGGAAATCATCGCGGCACGCAGGCTGTTCGAGCGCAAGGGCTGGCCCGTGATCGACGTGACGCGGCGCTCGATCGAGGAAACGTCGGCGGCGATCATCAGCCTGCTCAATGAAAAGCGCACCGGCCGGCTTGGTGGTATTTAATGGGGCGGCATTTAACTCGACATCGGAAGGCTGCGTTACTATGACGGCAGCGAAACTGCGAGCCTGAGCGAATGCATACAGACACCCCCCTTATCCTCGCGTCCGGTTCGGCGTCGCGCGCCATGTTGCTGCAGAACGCCGGAATTCCCTTCGTCAGGATTCCGTCGGCCGTCGACGAGGACGACATCAAGGATACCTGCCTGGCGAAGGGCTTCACGCCCAAGGCCATCGCGCTGAAACTGGCCGAGGCCAAGGCCGAAAGCGTTTCCCTGGAAAATCCTGGCCTGGTGCTGGGCGGCGACCAGGTGTTGCAGCTCGAAAACGACCTGATCAGCAAGTCTCCCGACATGAATGCCGCCCGCGACCTGCTGAAGCGGATGAGCGGCAAGATCCATTATCTCCACGCCGGCATGGCGCTTTACGAGAACGGCCAGCTGATCTGGTCGCATGTCGAGACGGCGGAAATGTCGGTGCGTGCCTTGAGCGACGCCTTCATCGCTTCCTATCTGGGAGAGACAGGTGAGGCGCTTTTGAAAACGGTAGGCAATTACATGCTCGAAGGCTCGGGCGTACATCTGTTCAATTCCATCCGCGGCGATTATTTTACCGTGCTGGGCCTGCCCATGCTGCCCCTGCTCGGCAAGCTGCGCCAACTCGAGGTCATTCCCGCATGATCGATACCCTGCCCACCGGCGCTGCCCTGGTCGCCGCCATTGTCGGCCAGCCCGTGCGACATTCGCTCAGCCCGTTCCTGCATAATGCCTGGCTGCGCGACCTGAAGCTTGACGGCGTTTACGCTGCGTTTGGGCCCAGGGACGAACATGCGTTCGAAAGACTGATCCTTTCCTGCCGCAGCAATGGCATCAGCGGCCTCAATGTGACGGCGCCGTTCAAGGAACAGGCCCTGGCCCTGGCCGATACCGTGGCGGACAGCGCCCGCAATTGCGGCTCGGCCAATCTCCTGACCTTCGATGCCGACGGCTATGTTCATGCTCAGAGCACGGACGGTTACGGCCTGATACGCGCGTTCGATTTGCAGGCGCCAGGCTGCGACCTGAGCGCGGGCCCCGTGGTCATCATGGGTGCGGGCGGAGCGTCGCGCGCGGCGGTCGCGGCCATGCTGGACGCCGGTGCGCCGGAAGTGCGCATCGTCAACCGCACGATCGGCCGGGCCGAAGACCTGGTCTTCGCCTTCCAGGGCCAGGCCGCCCAAGGCGTGCGCCAGACTGTGACAGCCTTCGAACTGACCGACGTGGACCGTGCCTTTTCGGACGCCGTCGCCGTGGTCAATGCGGCGTCCGGCGGGCCCCTGCCCCTGTTCGACGCCCTGCCCGACCAGGCTACGGTCATGGACATGACGTACCGCCCGCTCAAGACCAACTGGCTGAAAGCGGCGCAAGAGCGCGGCCTGAAGACGGTCGACGGCCTCAATATGCTGATCGAACAGGCACGGCCGAGCTTCGAGGCATTTTATGGCGCGACTCCCAACCCGGCCTTCGATATCCGCGCCCTGGCCCTCACCTTCCTCGGTGAAACCGAATGATCCGACTGGGCCTGACCGGTTCGATCGGCATGGGCAAGTCGACCATCGCCGGCATGTTCCGCGATGAAGGCATTCCGGTGTGGGACGCCGACGAAGCCGTCCATCGGCTCTATGCGACCTCACCGGTAATCAAGCAGCAATTGACCGAAGCGTTCGGCGATGTGCTGACAGACAATCATGTCGACCGCGCCAAGCTGTCAGCGGCGCTGAAGACGGTCGACCACGGTTTCGACCGGCTGAACGCCATTGTCCATCCGCTGACGGTCGACGATCGCAAGATGTTTGTCGATTCACATGCGCGTCGCCACGCTGAACTGGTGGTCGTCGATATCCCCCTGCTCTACGAAACCGGCGCTGAGGCGCATCTGGACTACGTACTGGTGGTGTCGGCGCCGGCTGATGTGCAGAAGGCCCGCGTCATGGTTCGCCCCGGCATGACCGAAGAAAAATTCGCCGCGATTCTCGCCCGCCAGATTCCTGACGCCGAAAAGCGTAAACGCGCGCACTTCGTCATCGACACCGGCCAGAGCCTCGACGACGCCAGGGCCGAGGTGCGCAAACTGGTCAACCGCTTCACCGGCGGCGGTCTCGCTTGACCTGGAAATCTCCTTGATCTGTCGGGCGCATCACATACATATGTGACCTCATGGCATTGGAAATCGTCCTTGATACGGAAACCACGGGCATCGACCACCGCAAGGGGCACCGCCTGATCGAAATCGGCTGCATCGAGATCGAGGACCTGCTGCCGACAGGCCGCACCTTTCACCGCTATATCGATCCGGAACGCGAGATCGAAGCCGACGCCATCCGGGTCCACGGCATCAGCAATGAAATGGTGCGCGGAAAGCCCAAGTTCGCCCATATCTGCGACGAAATGCTGGAGTTCATCGGCGACCGCAAGATCATAGCGCACAACGCGGCCTTCGACCGCGGCTTCGTCAATATGGAGCTGGAAAAGCACGGCAAGCCGGTGACACCCGACGACCAGTGGATCGACACGCTGGAAATCGCTCGCCACAAATATCCGGGCATGGCCAATTCGCTCGATGCGCTCTGCCGCCGTTTCAATATTTCGCTGGCCGAACGCGACCTGCACGGCGCCTTGATCGACGCCCGCCTGCTGGCCAGTGTTTATCTCGAGCTTTTGGGCGGCAAGGAACGCGCGCTCGATCTCGAAGTCGCCGTCGTCAAGGCCGTTGAGGGCGTTATCGCCAGCGTCCAGGACTATGGCGCCCGCCCGCGCCCGCTGGCCAGCCGGATCACGGTGGCCGAAGCCGAGGCGCACGACGCCTTCATAAAGAAATATCTCAAGGACAAGAGCCTGTGGCCGGCAGCGGGCTGAGCCTTGCCCTCCTGCTGTTCCTGTTGACGCTGTACGCGGTCAATTCGTGGCTGAACGTCAGCCGCTACAAGACGCTTTCCGGCACAGCCGATGTCGACCGCACCGCCTTTTACCGGGCGGGCCTGGTCAAGTCGCTTCTCCTGTTCCTCGCCGGCGCCATGATCAGCCTGATCGTGCTGCACCGGCTCGACGGACTGGCGGCCGTTCCCGAGGAATTCGAGTCGGAAACCGTGCGTTCGGTGCTTTTCCGCGTGCCGGCGGGATGGATTTACGGGATCGCCGCCGCCTGGATCGCGGTTATCTGCCTGGCGTCGTGGCTGGGTGGCGCGCAGATGAAGCGGCTGATCGAGCGCGGCGACGTCCTGCCGAAGACGGCGCTGGCCGCGCTCCTGCCGCGCACAGGCGGCGAACGCTTCTGGGCAATCCTGATTTCACTGAATGCCGGCCTGTCTGAAGAACTGTTTTTCCGTCTGGCGCTGCCGCTGTTGCTGGCGGCGGTGACGGGCCAGGCCGCCCTCGCCTTCTGGCTGGCCGTGGTCATCTTCGGCCTGGGCCACGCCTATCAGGGCGTGTTCGGCGTCATCGCGACGACGATCATCGGCGCCCTGCTCGGCCTTATCTATCTGTATAGCGGGAATCTGTGGCTGGTCGTGGCCATCCACGCCGGCATCGATCTTTGGTCCCTGGTCGTCATGCCGCTTCTGATCGGCTGGCCACCGAAGCTGTCCGGACGCCAACCCACGTAAAGGTACGCCCTTGCCAACGGCGATTGGCGAAATCGCCGTTGGCAAGGGCGACCGCCGGCCGGGCGCATTTGCCCGAGCCATGCGGCGTTTGAGCTGCAAAACGCTTGATACCGTAGGTATTAAGCCTGGCCGGCGGCCGGTTGTCCCAGCTGCCCGGCCTTCTGCTGCATGTACAGCGTGCCGAAATCGATCGGATCGATGAAGAAGGGGGGCGAGAAGCCGCCGTCCGACGACGCGTCGGCGACGATGCGGCGGGCGAACGGGAACAGGTAGCGCGGGCATTCGACGAGCAGGGTCGGCTCGACCAGCTCTTCCGGAATATTGCCCAGCTGGAACAGGCCGCCATAGACCAGCTCGACGGCGAACATCGGACCATCCGAGGTCGCAGCCTTGACCGACAGCTTCAGGTCGACTTCGAACAGGCCGTCCGAACGGCCCTTGGCGCTCATTTCGACACCCAGGTCGACTTCCGGACGGGCTTCGACGCGCAGCGAATTCGGCGCGCGCGGGTTTTCGAACGAGAAATCGCGGATGAACTGAGCCAGCACGGTCATGGCGGCGGGCGGTTGCTGGACTTCGGGGGTATCAGACATGAAAGACGACTCCGGTGCGCACGGGGACGGGGCCGCCGCGCTTGTGTGGAGGCCCTGCTAACAGATAAGAAAATTTTAAGCAATCAAACGAAGAGTTCCCCTTCCTGAAACTTCTCCTATATATTGCCTGATGGCCCGCTGTTTCGGGCCTTTTTCCAGGTTCGACCGAATTCGTGGCGTCCATGCGCCCGGTAATCCCGAGATCCCAACGTGAATATTGCTGCCCTTGTCATTTTCGCTATCGTGGCCGTCATCATCCTGGTCCAGTTGTACAGTGTGCTTGGCCGGAAGGTCGGTTTCCGTGTCGAGGACAAGGTGCTGGCCAAGCCGGCCGAGGATATGGACGGCACGCTGAAGCTCGAACGCCCGGCCGAGGCGCCGCGCCTGCCCAATCTCGATCTTTTGAAGTCGCGCGACATCAATTTCAACGAGATCAACTTCGTTGAAAAGGCGCGCGAGGCCTATGAACAGATTGTCCAGGCCTATCACCGCGGTGAGATCGACACGGTCAAGGACCGCCTGTCGGAAAACGTCTATGTCATTTTCAAGCAGGCCGTCGAAAACCGGTCCGCGCCGGTAACCCGCCGCCTGAACTTTGTCGAGGCGCCCAAGGCCGATATCGACCTGATCGATTTCAAGGACGATACCGCGCAGATCCGCGTGCGTTTCCTGTCCGAACTGATGTTCGAGGATATTCCGCAGCCGGTGGAAGCCGGGGGCGAGGGGACGGCCGTGCCGGAAGTGAAGGAAAAGCCGGAAAAGACCTACGAACGGACGGCCGAATTCTGGACCTTCCAGAAGAGCCTGCGCAACCCCGGCAGCCCGTGGCTGTTGACCCACACCATGGCCGCCAAGGCATGATCTCCCGTTCCGGGAGACGGGTCCCAGACTGGCGTTATGGTGCAGCCCTTGCCCTGACGCTGCTGGCCGCCGCCTGCGCCGAACATCCGGCCGGACCGGTGGTGCCGCCGGTCACCACTCCGCCCGGCAAGCCGCAGACTCCGCCGCTCGTCGACACCACGCCCAATCCCGTGCCGGAAGCGCTGCGCCTGTCGCACCTGCCGGGCTGGGACCAGAGCGACGCCTTCGTCGCGCTCGAAGCGCTGCGCGGCACCTGCGCCTACAAGAAGGGCAGGGGGTTCGCCGCCGTCTGCCAGGCCATGGCCGCCCAGGATTTTGAATCGCCCGACCAGATCAGGATCTTCCTGCTGCACAATTTGCAGATCGCGCCGGTGACGACCGATGCGGCGGGTCTGCTGACCGGCTATTTCGTACCCGACTATGACGCGGTGCTGGCGCCGAGCGACGAATTCTCGCAGCCCGTGCGCATGCGGCCTGACGACCTGGTCTATGTGGCGGGATCGCAGATGACACCGCCGCAGACCGCCGCCAAGGTTGCCGCGCGCAAAGTCGGGAGCAAGTACGTTCCCTATTACACTCGCGCCGAAATCGAGAAGAAGCCGGCCGCCGCGACCTACTATATGCGACCGGAAGACTATTTCTTCATGCAACTGCAGGGCTCGGGATTCCTGGATTTGCCGGATGGCAAGCGCGTCTATGCGGCCTACGCCGCCGACAACGGCTATCCCTTTGTCGGCATTGCGCGCGTCATGGTCGACCGCGGCATCCTGCAACCCAGCCAGACCTCGGGCGACACGATCCACAGCTGGCTGGCGGCGCACCGCGGCGAAGAGGCGCAGAAGGTGATGAACGCCAATCCGCGCTATGCCTTCTTTTCGATCGTGCCGGACCAGACCGAGCCCAATGGCGCGGCGGGCCTGCCCTTGCCGCCGGGTTCGGCGATCGCGGTCGATCCGGCCTTTCACGACTATGGCGACCTGTTCTGGCTCGACGCCCACGCCGGCAGCAATGCCCTGGCCGACGCCTTTCCGGCCTATCAGCGCATGGTATCGGCGCTCGATACGGGTGGGGCCATAAAGGGCGATGTCCGCGCCGACCTCTATGTCGGACACGGCGACCGCGCCGGCGTCGAAGCCGGGCGGATCAAGCATGTGTTGAAAATGTACCGTATCCTGCCGTTCGTGGCCCAGCCGGAGCCGGCCAGCCCTACGCCGTGAACAGATGCGCCGTGGCGATCAGGCACATCAGGCCCAGCACGCCCGACCCGGCGATGAACAGGCCGAAGCGGATGACGACGATATTGCACGTCGCATGGACCACGGAATGGATGACGCGCAGGGCGACATAGAGCCAGGCGAAGTATTCGAGCGAAAACGTGCTCGATCCGGTGGCGTAAATCCCCAGGCACAGGGCGTAGAACAGAATCGGCTGTTCAAGCAGGTTATTGTAATTGTCCGCCGGCCACTGGACATGCGGCGGCACCCGGCGCGCGACCTCGCCGCTTTGCGGGCGGGCTTCCGACAACGCATAGCGGAAAAGGGTCGGCAGGCGCTGGACATAGAGCCAGGCCAGCATCACCAAAGACCACGCAATCAGGGCAAGAACGGGTTGTACCATAAGGGCTTACGCTAACAGACAAAGTTTAAGATTGCGTCAGTCAGAGGTTGCGAAGCGGTAAACGTGGACCGGCTATAAAGTTTCCAAAGAAACTTTCCAGGCCCATGCACGAATGCTAAAGCATTCCGGATTTAAAACGTTTGCACCGTAAGCGACGCAGCCTAGAGTCGTCGCACCGGCAACGGCAGGAATGGGTATCGACATGGACGATTTCCGCAACGACGCGCACTCCGATCTGCGCGCGCATCTGTTCAACACATTTGCTGCAGCGCTGGGAAAGGCCGGGCCCGATAGCCTGGCCAAGTCCGAAACGACCTTCCTCAACCAGATTCTCGAAGACTTCGACACCGAGGAACTGCCCGACGTATCGCCGGCCGATATGGAATCGGTGGTCAAGGCCTTCTGGGCCTATGGCGTCACCAGGACGGGCGCCCAAACCCTGCGCCGCATCACGCCGCTGGGCGACGGCAGCGTCTACGACCTGGTCGAGATCGTCCAGCCGGATTCCCCGTTCATTGTCGAAACCGTCATGGGCGAACTGATCGACCAGGGTGTTTCGATCCGCTCCATGTTCCATCCGCTGGTCACCGTGTGGCGCGACGCCGACGGTCATCGTCTGGCCGGGGAGGGCGATGCTGTTGCAGGCCACGCGGAATCGATGATGCTGGTTTTCATCGAGCGCCTGAGCCCGGAAAAGCGCGCCCAGGTCCTGACCGGCCTGCACGAAAGCCTGAATGACCTTAAGCTGGCCGTGCGCGATTTTCCGCGCATGCAGAAACTGCTGGCCCAGGAGATCGCGACGCTCGAGGCCTTGCGCGCCGCCGGCACGCTCAAGGCCGATCCGGCGGTCCTCGACGAAAACCTGGCCTTTCTGAAATGGGTCGATGAAAACCACTTCGTCTTCCTGGGGGCGCGTGGCTATTCCTATCCGCGCGACACCGACGGCGCCTATGCCCGCGAAGAACCGCTGTACCAGATGCAGGAAGGCTTCGGCGTGCTGCGCGACGCCAACCGTACCGTGCTGCGTCGCTCATCCGAGCCGGCGGTCCTGTCGCAGCAGCTGATCGTTCAGCTCGAAAACTCCGAGCCGGTGACGGTCGCCAAGGCCAATATCAAGTCGCGCGTCCACCGCCGCGTCTACATGGATTATATCGGCATCAAGCGGTACGGCCCGGACGGTAACCCGTCGGGCGAGGTGCGCTTCGTCGGCCTGTTCACCTCCGAAGCCTATGACCGCCCGGCCTTCGAAGTGCCGCTGGTCCGCCGCAAGGCGCAGCGCGTGCTGGAAGAGGCCTTCGCCATGGGTATCCACGGCGGCTATAACGAAAAGCGCCTGAAGAACATCGTCGAAACCTATCCGCGCGACGAACTGTTCCAGATGTCGGAAGCGGACCTGTTGCGCATCGCGCGCGGCATCCTGCACCTGTCGGACCGGCCGCGGGTCAAGATCTTCACCCGCAACGACCCGTTCGACCGCTTCATCTCGATCCTGCTCTATATCCCGCGCGAGCTTTATCAATCGCAGATGCAGAAACAGGCCGGCGAAATCCTGGCCAATGCCTATCTCGGCCGGGTGTCGGCGTCGTACCCGTACATCAACGAGTCCCTCTTAAGCTGCGTCCACTATATTATCGGCGTGACGCCGGGCGACCATTTCGAGCCCAATATCGCCGATGTCGAAGCCGATATCGAAAACATCGTGCGTTCGTGGCCGCAAAAGGTCGATGCCCTGGTGCGCGAAGAGGCGATCCTCGAAACCCTGCCCCTGCCGCATGGCGATATCGACTGGATGGCATGGGCGGCGGCCTTTCCCGCCGGCTACCGAGACCGCTATTCGGTCAATGAAGCCGTGCTCGATGTCGACTACCTGGCGTCGCTGAGCGAGGGCAGCCCCTATGCCGTGCGCGCCTATCAACGCCTTGAAGATGCCGACAATATCTTCTGCTTCAAGGTCTATTCCAAGGTCGAACGCGCCATACCGCTGTCGAACATCCTGCCGGTGCTCGACAATATGGGCTGCCGCACGCTCGAGGAATACGGCTATCCGGTAAAGTCCAATGCCCTGGGCGGCTATTGGGTGCAGGAATTCATTATCCGGCTGCCGGAAGGCCACAAGACGCCTTTCGTCGATTTCCGCGACGATTTCGAACAGGTGCTGATGGCCCTGTCGCGGCGCCAGACCGAAAACGACGGCTTCAACGCCCTGGCGCTTTCCGGTCAGTCGTGGCGCGAAATCGCCCTGATCCGCGCCTTCTGCCGCTACCGCGTCCAGTCGGGGCTCGACCCCAGCCCCGATATTCAGCAGGCGGCCTTGCGCGAAAACCCCGATGTGGTTCAGGCACTGCTCGATCTGTTCACGCTGAAGTTCGCACCCGGTGGCGATGTAGACTCCCGCCGCGCGGAAGCCGACGCCTTCAAGGAAAAGATCGACGATCTGCTGCAAAAGGTCGCCAGTCTCGACCACGACCGTGTCCTGCGTCGTCTGGCGGCTTTGGTCGGCGCCATGCAGCGCACCAACTATTTCCAGCCCGGTCCGGATGGGCAACCCAAGGACTATATCTCGTTCAAGGTATCGAGCCGCGACCTGGCCGACCTGCCGAATCCCAAGCCCTATCGCGAAATCTTCGTGCTGGCGCCGCACGTCGAAGGCGTGCACCTCCGCTTCGGGCCGGTGGCGCGTGGGGGTTTGCGCTGGTCTGACCGCAAGGATGATTTCCGCACCGAGGTCCTGGGCCTCGTCAAGGCCCAGCAGGTCAAGAATGCGGTCATCGTGCCCGTCGGGTCCAAGGGCGGCTTCTTCCCGAAATCGCTGCCGCGCAACGGTACGCCCGACGCGATTCGCGCCGAGGCGGTGCGGGCGTACAAGACCTTCCTGTCGGGCCTGCTCGACCTGACCGACAATATCGATGCCAAGGGCGAGATCGTGCCGCCGGCCGACGTCGTGTCATGGGACGCGCCGGACCCCTACCTGGTCGTGGCGGCCGACAAGGGTACAGCGACCTTCTCGGACATCGCCAACGGCGTCTCGGCCGACTACGGCTTCTGGCTGGGTGACGCCTTCGCGTCGGGCGGCAGCGTCGGTTACGACCACAAGGCCATGGGCATCACGGCGCGCGGCGCCTGGGAGGCGGTCAAGCGCCACTTCCGCGAGATCGGCAAGGACATCCAGTCGGAAGCGTTCACCGTCGCCGGCGTCGGCGACATGTCGGGCGACGTCTTCGGCAACGGCATGCTGCTGTCGAAAGAGACCCGGCTGGTGGCGGCCTTCGATCACCGCGACATCTTCCTCGATCCCGATCCCGACGCGGAAAAATCCTTCGCCGAGCGCCAGCGCATGTTCGCCCTGCCGCGCTCGTCCTGGCAGGATTATAACAAGGAACTGATTTCCAAGGGCGGCGGTGTCTTTCCGCGCAGCCAGAAATCGATCTCGTTGTCGCCCGAAGTCAAGGCGATGCTCGACCTCGACGCCAATGAAGTGTCGCCGTTCGACCTGATGCAAGCCATCCTGAAGGCCCGGGTCGAGCTGCTCTATTTCGGTGGAATCGGCACCTATATCAAGGCGCCGCAGCAGAGCCACCTCGATGTCGGCGATAAGGCCAATGACGCTATCCGTATCGACGCGACGGAGATTCGCGCTCAGGTGATCGGTGAAGGCGCCAATCTCGGCATGACCCAGGCGGGCCGCATCGTCGCCGCCGAACGCGGCGTCCGGCTCAATACCGATGCCATCGATAACTCCGCCGGCGTCGACTGTTCCGACCACGAGGTCAATATCAAGATCCTGCTGGGCCAGCTGACCGCGGCCGGCAAGATGACGCTGGACGCGCGCAACACGCTTCTGGCCAGGATGACCGACGAGGTGGCGCACCACGTCCTGCGCCACAACTATGACCAGACCCTGGCCCTGTCGCTGCAGGAATCCTACGCCGCCGAGGACAATACGGCCGTTCAGGCCTTCATGTCGGGTCTGGAGGCCCGTGGCAAGCTCGACCGCAAGGTCGAAGGCCTGCCGTCCAATGCCGAGCTGGAGGCGCGGCGTGGACAGGGCAGGGGCCTCTATCGCCCCGAACTGGCCGTGACCATGGCCTATGGCAAGATCGTATTGTTCGACGATATCGTGGCGTCGAGCGCGCCCGATGACGCCGGCCTTGCCCAGGTCGCCGTCGACTATTTCCCGGACGCCTTGCATGGTTTCGGCGACGCCATCGCGCGCCATCGCCTGCGCCGCGAAATCATCGCGACCGTCCTGGCCAACGAGATCGTCAATATGTGCGGGCCCAGCTTCGCGTCGCGGCTGATGCGGGGCGCCGGCGTCGATACGGCGGGCTTTGTCCTGGCCTTCGAAGCGACGCGACGCCTGTTCAACATCAAGGCCCTGTGGACGGACATCGATGCGCTCGACAACAGGATTCCGGCGGCGGTGCAGACGAGCCTGTACCGTGAAGTCGGCAGTTTCGTGCGGCACCAGACCTACTGGATGGCGCGCCGCTTCGCGCAG